>NZ_PJMV01000001.1:0-7500 GCF_002846595.1 Polaribacter sp. Hel1_33_96
AAATAAAAAAAATAAAATTTTTATCAAAAGTATTTGGCAATATTCGGAAAAGGTATATATTTGCACTCGCTAAACACAAATCATGTGAAGCAAACTCCTCCTTAGCTCAGTTGGTTAGAGCATCTGACTGTTAATCAGAGGGTCCTTGGTTCGAGTCCAAGAGGGGAGCAAGTTAAGCGAAAGCTTAAAAGTTCATTAAAAAAAGACTGCGAAAGTAGCTCAGGGGTAGAGCATCACCTTGCCAAGGTGGGGTCGCGGGTTCAAATCCCGTCTTTCGCTCTAACTCAAAACAGTACCAATGCTGAAGTGGTGGAATTGGTAGACACGCTGGACTTAAAAATCCAGTGGTCAGTAATGGCCGTGCGGGTTCAAGTCCCGCCTTCAGTACAATAACCGTTGTTAATCTTTTGATTTTCAACGGTTTTTTGTTTTTAGCCACCTAATCTTGCCAACCATTTGCCGACCATTTGAAAATAACCCTCTTTTTACGTGCGTAAAACAAATTAAAATAGATTAATTAAAGTTTGTAAGTAGAATTAAAAAAAATAATTAATGATTCATATTTGAATATTTGTTGCATTCTAGACATTGATTTACTAAACTCAACAATAACGATATTTACATTAAGTAAGTTAAAATATATTTGAAAAAAAAATTGATTATTCAAAAATATAATAGAATTTAACTATTAAATTAAAACCAATAATTAATTAAATAAAATTATTAATAATTTGATATAAGTTTGATTAAACAAAAATAAAGTTGTTTTTAAAGCTTCATTTTCTTACATTTCGTGCATTTACTCTTTAATAAATTTACTACTATAAATGCCTATTTTATAATAATAAACCCCGTTTGATAAATTTGATACATCAATATTAGTTTCGCTTTTTTAATGTTTTTTTTAAGAACTCTTTTGCCATCCATTGTAAATATTTCTAAAAGACTGCCTTTATTTGTAATTTCAATGTTTTTTAAATGCAAGTTTTTGAAGTTGGGTTTGGATACTGAATAATATTTTTATTTAATAATGTTTCTTGACTCGCATCAAGTGTACCTGATAGGCTATAAACTTTATAGTCTAATTTATTGTTATTATAAAAACCCGTAGTTATGAGTTTAAATGTATTTTCAGGGGTTTTTATTAATTTAAAATCATCGACAAGTTCAAATTCAAATATTTCAACTCCATCTTCATTGAAAACTGTAAGATTAGTATAAGGAATACTTGGATTTCTTGACCTTACAATAAATTCAATTTTTGAATCAGAATTAAAAAGCTTATCTGTTATTGTATAGATAGACAAAAAATCCCAGTCATTTTTCAATTGGATTGTAACTGTTTTAATAAATTATGAGTGGAATCGTAAATCTGACCTCGTTCGTAGTTCTGTCAATTGTGTAAAATTTATTTCATCATTTATAAAGAACGCATAGTTTATTTATCATAATGATTAGAAGTATAAGTTTTTTCTAATGTTTGTCCAAATAATGTACCGCAAAACACTATCAAAACATAAGGTAAAAGCTTTTTCATAATATTTTTTTTATTGCTAATTTACAATTTATTCTATTAACAATGTCTTTGAAACAATATTTTCAATTTGTAAAATGTCTTCAAAAGGCAATTTCTGAATATCATCATTTGATATTTTTAAATTATTAATCTGAATATAATTGTTTACTTGCATTGCATTGTTATTTGCTGTTAAACCTGAAAGCTGTATAAGTGTTTTAAGGCTGTTGGGTTGTTGTCTTCAATTCCTATTAAATACAGTTTTTCCAATGCCTTAAATATCATAGCTTCATTTCTACCTTTTACTAAACGATTGTTTGTTGTGATTAAACCATTATTAAAATGATTGTAACGGTTTGCCTTGACAATTTTATATTATTTGCAATTGTTGACATTGTTGGAAACTGTCTAAATTCAATAACATAATTATGAATATAACTAGTTATGATTGAATGATTCGTTTCATAGGTAGTATTTCTAATGTCTGCTTTTATATCTTCATCATCAGTAATATAAAGAAGCATTTCAATTAAATCAAACTCATTACTTTCTTTATCATTGTAAGCTTGTTCGACTCTTAATCTTAAATTTTTATCAACTTCATATTTGTTTTCAGGATTGAGAGTTAAATATTCTTTTAATTCAGATACAGAATTTAAGTTCTCGTAATCTGTCAACTTTTGTAAACTTTTTGTTTTACTCATTTTATTTTTTTTAGAGTAATATTTCACAATCTAATTGAAGTGTGAAATATTAGTATTTTCTATTTTTATAGATATTTCTTTATGTAGATTAGTTGAAAATCTTCAACTATTTTTAAATATTTTTTCTAGGCTTGTCTTTGTTGTTAGCCTTAATTGATAACCAATATTTAGTATGTTGAAATTTATTTTCTAATTCGATATTTTGCTTTTGTTAAGCTTGTTTTTGTTAATTGTGTAATCATAGAATAAAACATCATTCCAACGCTTAAGAAGTCTTAAAATAGCTTTATTTAAAGCTTCAATAGTTAAGTCTTTTAATGTTTTAAAACCCGCAGTTTGGAATTCTCTCATTCGTTTAGACTTTATTTCCACTCTTAAAATATTTCCATTCATTCCATATTGATTCCCTTTGTTATAAACTTTTAAAACATACTCCTCCTTAACTAATTGAGCAAAATTTTCTTCATATTTGAGTTCAAATTTTTTGCCTCCAGATTCTAATAAATTTGATATAATATTTTTAGGATTAACTGAAATTTGAAGATTTAAGCCAATTTCTATTTTTTGTAAAACAAAACAACTACTATCTACTCCAAATAATGATTCTAAATATTTGATAACAAACAAAGATTTTCATAATTAAAACTATTACCATTAAATCCATTATAAGGTTTTTTCTTATTGTAGTTAGGCGCATAAATCCCTTTTAATGAATTATACATTTTATGTAAGCTACCTTTAAAATAAACCGCTCCAGTATCATAAATAATAACCTTACAAAAATGATGCTGTGCAACTCTCTTATTATCAAAAATAACCCCCGTTTTATTATCCACATTAGGGGGGAAATCTAAAGTCATATTATTAAGAATTTTACTTGCATCATACTCCTTAGTCTTAAGGTAGTAAAATCAACTGGCATTATTAAGTAAATAAATTATATTGATTCGACTGTGGAAACAAATCTTTATTAGTGGTTAAATACCAAGCTTTAAAACCTGTTATTTTACAATATTTTTTTTTCTACTTCATAAAGTAAGCCTCGTAATTCTAAATCTCTTTTATATCTGCAAATAGATTTTTGAGGTATTCCAGTCGCTTCAGAAATCATTGAACCAGTAGCAATATGATTTTGTAAATATTGAAATATGGTTTTCTTTTGGTTCTTAATTTTATTAACTTCGCCTTGTCCTTTCTCAAAAGACTCACGGCTGTTTGATTTGTTAGTCCTCATCATTCAGCCTTTTACAATTCAACTATTTTATTATCAATATCTTCTTGTCGATACAAAACACGACCACCCAAACCAAAGGCTTTAAGTGTTCCGTTTTTGTTCCATTTGTTAAGAGTAACAAGGCTAACATTAAGTAATTTAGAAACCTCTGCTCTACTTAAATATGTTTTAGGTTGCTTTGGCTGGAAATGAAGTTTAAGGTTTTCTAATTCCGCTCTTATTAGATTAAGTTCGGTTTTAAATTCTGTGGGTAATTGTAACTGTACTGTTTGCATCTTTTTAATGTTTAAGATTAATGTGATACAAATTTGCGCCTATGTTAACGGCGTTTTATGGGTACTTATCGACGAAAATCATCGCTTTATTAATCAGTAGTAATTGAATTGTATAAATCATTTCTTGCATACGTTAAAATCTTTTTAGGACTATCGAAATAACCACGTTCAAATAAATTTTTATGTATTTCTTCATCTATAAAGTTATTATCTTTAAGCCATAAAATCAATATCTTAAATTTTGAATTTCTTATTTTGTTGATTTCCGAACTTTTTAACTTTTGAAAAATAAAACTAAATTTTTTTATTGGCTCATCCTTACTTAATTCATTCCATTTTAAGAATATTTCAAAACCGTTATCTTTAAAAATATCAGGGTGTTTGTTTTCTATTAGAGTTGGGTTTCCATTTCCCTGTAAATTTCCTTTTAGCTTCTTATATTCGTTCTTATCTATTTCTTTTTTCAAAAAAATGTTTAGCATCTTTTTGTCTTATAAAATAAATAATACCGTAATCTGAGCTACCTAAATCAAAACCAACTTCTTTTCCTCCATATTTTTCATTGAAATAAATGGTTTCTAGAGTTTCCTCAATAATACTTAGTCGCTGTTCAACGTATCTATTATTGATATAAAACAAACCTTTTTGTAAATCAAAACAGTATTGATATAATAATTCAGAATTATAGTGTTTAAAAAAAGATAGATATCTATCAATAAAACTTATTACAATTTGATAATCAAAATTATTCTTTTTATAATATTCTTTTTTAGCATCATATTTATTTAAACTTTCTATTAAAAAACTTAATCTTTCTTTTATTGAATTTAAAGCAAAAACAAATTCAAAAGGAATATATTCCTTTCTTATTTTTTTAAAGAAAACTTTATAAAATTTAAAATCTTGTTTACAAACTTGTATTCCAAATTCATCATTGAAATTATCTGAAAAAAAGATACCCTTGTCCAATTCCCCTCCTTTTAGGGCAAAAAAAACTTCTGTCATTGAATTACATAAACCCTTTATTAAATCATTTTTATCGATTAATTCATTTCTTTTCTCAAAATCCATATTTTTCTAATTTTGATTTGATGCGTTTTTTAATTACATTAAGTTGAGGTTCTTTTTTATTCTTTAAGGCTTGTAAGGTATAAAAATCTGCAATTTGTTGGGCAAAGTCTAAACTATCCTTACCGATATAATTTAGTAGCATTTTTTCTGAACTGTGCGCCGATATACTCATTATTAAGGGCGTTGGTAAAATACCGTATAAGTTAGTACAAAATGAACGTCTGCAAACGTGTGAAGCCATTAACTCCCACTTTGGATAAATCCCGCTTATTTTTCTTTTCTCCTTGTTTCCCTTACCTTTTTCTATTACTGTAATCTTACTATCTTTTATAAGCTCGTTAATTTCTGCAAGTTTGCAAATCTCTTTGATATGCTGGTTAAATTTCTGAATTGATATTTTATAAGGTAAACCACTTTTTATTATTTCTTTTGTTTTTTCTAAAACTGGTATGGTAACATTTTTACCTGTTTTTTGTTGCTTCAGTTGTATAACTTCTAAATTATTTAAGTTCTTAAAATTGGTTTCATCTAATTGTAAAAGGTCGCCACCTCTTTGTCCTAAATTACAACCTAATAACAACCATTTACGAGCGTTTTTAAGTGCATCATTTAATAAAATAACCTCTTCTATTGCCTGTAATTCTTTAGGGTTTAAATAAAGTATATTTTCGTTTTTTGTTTTGGTACTATCTATTTTCTTTAATTGAGTACTGGTTTCAATTCCATAAAATGAAGCATCATTACAAACCGTTTTTAAGTCTGCTATTTTTTTAAGCGCATAGCTTTTTTGGTACTTCTTTGTATTGAGTAGATATTTTAAAAAATCTTTTGCAAATTTTACATTTACGTCTTTAACCTTAAAAGAATTTTGCTTTTGATAATCTGTAAGAATATTCTTTAATGAATTGTAGGCATTAATTCTGCTTTTGGATAAACCAATACCGCCTTTACCGTTTTTTCTTGTTGGTGCTTCATCAATTATGCTTTGTATTGCATCTGTTAATAAATCGCTTTGTGTGGTTTCTGTAATACGTCCGAAATGTAAATCGATATAATGCTTTAGCCAAGCCGTGTTTATTGTTTCGCCTTTCGTGTTTGCATTATTAACCTCATCTAAAATATAGGTTTCTAATTTCTGTAAGTCAGATTTTAGTTTTTTGTTGGCATCTATATTTGTCTTAGGAAAACTTTTAGTACCCCAATCTTTTGGATTAATATGTAAGCCTGTTTTTGCACGTGGACTTAAACCACGTTTTACTGAAAGTCTTAAATAAATTGGTGCGGTTTCGTTTTCGCTTAATAGTTGGTATTTAATAGTAGCCATAAGTATTGAGTTTTGAACAATACGAATTTACAACCTTTTTTAATCTTTGCCAACGGTTTGCCAACCATTTTTTAGTCTTAATTAATTTTAGTTAACTTTAGTTAACACGCTAAAACCTTTATTTTTAATAGCATTAGTTAATTTTAAACGCATTAACGAGGTTTTACAAGGGTTTTAAAAGTCGACTAAATTCGAGGTTTAAAGTCCCGCCTTCAGTACAATAACCGTTGTTAATCCTTTGATTTTCAACGGTTTTTTGTTTTTTTAGCTTTTTTTATTTCTGACATACTTCCTATAAACAAGGAATTACACCGATTAAATTCAATCTTTTTTAAATTAGTTCACCATATAGTTAATAGAATCTAACGATTAAATAAAAATCAATTAATTAATCTTGATTAATCATTAGAAATCAATTGTTAGATATGGCATTAGTTTAGTTTTTAATAAACTTCTTTCTTACTTCTTGTAAACCATTTTTAATACTAATTACATAGACTCCTTTTGGTAGTGGTTTTACATCTACTTATCTAAAAGTATAATATGACATAAATCAATATAATTCTATCCTATAACTTTTATGTTTGCTTGAAATAAATTGAACTAAAAAAAAATAGAATTATGACTAAAGAAGAAATATCAAACACAAAACCAAAGTCAGAAAGACAAATAGCTAAAGAAAATTCTTATGCAAAATTTGATAAAAATAACGACATTAAGAAAGCATACTCTAAAGGAGAACTTTCAACATCAGATACAATAGCATATAACACCTTGTTATTATTAGAAAGGAATAGAAAGAATACGAGTTTGATAGCCACTATAATCGTGATTCAATTGATAGCAGTGTTAATAGGTGCAATTACACTTTCATAATAGCTATTAAATAACCCCAATAGTTACCTTCAAATTGAAATATAATCAATAACCTATTCAGATATTTTCTATATTTAATTTTTTTCCATCCAATGGGTGGTTTTCAATTCATTTTATAGCAGAATGATTGTGAGAGGGTATAAACACTCTCTTTTTTTATGTTTAATACTTTTGGATTTTTCTGCAAATTATATTCAAAATACGCAAAATGCTTAAAAAAATTGTAAAAACTTATATATATTTTTGAATCATCGATTTGTGATTAAATCATTTTTTTTTATTAGGGGTGCCTACTAGGGGTTAGCATCCCTTTTTTTATACTTAATAGTTTCGATATTTTTCTAAATTTTTCAGATGGATAACTTGATTTTATCTAAATACCTTTTCAACTATTTTAAGTGATTGGAATGTCGTTAAATTCATTGAATTGAAATACTACGTATCTATGACATTAATCGAACGTCAATAAGCTATATTAGACCATTTAAAAGCATTTAATA
>NZ_PJMV01000001.1:15000-850000 GCF_002846595.1 Polaribacter sp. Hel1_33_96
TCCAATTTTATCGGGAGACGCTTATGAGAAAATAGAAAATTCTGCATTAACAGAATTGATTGTTTCTGATACTATTCCATTAAAGAAAGTAACTTCTAAAATAAAAGTGGTATCTTGCGCGCCATTATTTGCGGATGTTATGCGTAAAGTGCAGGACAATACCTCAATAAGTGGACAATTTTTAATGTAAACAATTAATAAAGAAAGTAATGAAATCAATTACAATTACAGGATCAAAAAGAGAAAGCGTAGGCAAAGTAGCAACAAAAGCCTTACGTAATGCTGGTATGGTTCCTTGCGTTATATACGGAGGAGATAAGCCAGTGCATTTTTCGGCAGAAGAAAAAGCATTTAAAAAGTTGGTGTATACTCCAGATGTTTTTACTGCAAGTATTAATGTTGATGGACAAAAAATCGCTGCAGTTTTGCAGGATATTCAATTTCACCCAGTAACAGACAGAATTTTACATGTAGATTTTTATCAGTTATTTGATGATAAAGAAATTACGATGAATATTCCTGTTAAATTAACAGGTACTTCTCCAGGAGTGCTAAATGGAGGGTCTTTACGTTTTACAAACCGTAAATTAAAAGTAAAAGCATTACCCGCTAATTTACCAGATTTTGTATCTGCTGATATTTCAGGTTTAAAAATTGGTAGTAAACTAGTGATTTCATCATTAGTGACTGACGGTTATGCATTTATGCATCCAGAAAACACTGTTGTAGTTCAGGTAAGAACTTCTCGTAATGCAACTGCGGAAGATGAAGTGGAAGAAGAAGCTACAGAAGCAGCAGCAGAATAAATTTTGCAAACATAATTTACAAAAAGCGTTACAATTCTGTAACGCTTTTTTATTTTAGTATTTTTACCAAATGAGATTAAGAAACTTCTTTTATAAATTAGCAGGTATAAAAGTTGAAACGAAAGAAGAATTGATGAAGAAATTTTTAATTGTTGGTTTAGGGAATATCGGTGAGGCCTACCATAATACACGTCATAATGTAGGTTTTAAAATTGTTGATGCAGTTGCTGAGGAATATAAAGTAACTTTTGAAACAGAGAAGTTAGGAGATGTGGCTAGTTTTCGTTTTAAAGGAAGAGCTTTTATGCTTTTAAAGCCAAGTACTTTTATGAATTTAAGTGGCAAAGCAGTAAAATATTGGATGGATAAAGAGAAAATAGCTATCGAAAATGTGTTAATTATTACAGATGATGTTCATATTGATTTTGGAACAATTCGCGTAAAATCAAAAGGTTCTGCTGGAGGACATAATGGGTTAAAAGATATTCAAGAGAAATTAAATACCCAACAATATGCACGTTTTAGATTTGGAGTAGGAGGTAACTATAGCAAAGGAAGACAAGTAGATTTTGTGCTTGGTGAATGGAATAAAGAAGAAACTAGCCTGTTAATTGAACGTTTGCCAATAGCGGCTAAAATAGTAACCTCTTTTGGGACAGCAGGTTTAGCAAATACCATGAATACTTTTAATGGTAAATAAAAAAAGCTGCCTATGTATAGACAGCTTTTTCTTAATTGTCTGATTTTTTTTATTGTCTCGTAAAACTAATACTAGCCTTAATTGCAGCAGTAGTTGCATCTATTTCTTCTTCTAATTCTTGTGTGAAAGAAACAGTAGTTTCATTAAATGTCACAACATCTAAAGTACCCTCTATAAAATCACCTCCTGTAGATGCATTAAAAGTAATGGTATTATTTGTAGTGTTTAATTGATAGGTGCCTGAATCAGAGAAATTTATGATTTCTGTATTCGTGACAGGGCTTCCAACAGCAGGCGTTATAGTAGAAACAATTCTATATGCTCCAGAAGCACTATAAGAACCATTTTCACTCAAGACAAAAACAACTTGAAAAGTATCACCTATACTTGTTGAAGTAGCTACGGTAAACGGAACTGAGATACCAGATACTTCTGTTACGGATGTTACTGTTGTGTCTATACTAAGACTGTTAATATTATAAGTGCCAGCTAAATTGTCTTTAGACAAACTGAAAGGAGCTTCAGCAGAATCATCACTACAACTTGTAAAAGCAAGCGATATATATACTACTAAAATAAATTTAAGAATTTTCATAATTGTGTTTTTTTTGGTAAAGGTAACTATTAATTTAAATTGATTATGAAAAAAAAGTATCACTTTTTAAGTGAGAGATTAGTTTTCACTTGCAAACCATTCTGCAAAACTTGTATCGGTTTCTTGTAGTTTTATTGAATGAAGTTTGATGTTATTTGGCAACCTGTCTTTTATTTTTTCAGCAAAATCAATCACCATCATTTCACTGGTTGGTTGGTAATCGACTAAAATAACATGGTGGTCTCTGGCTTGTAATTCTTTTGCCAATTCTATATGAGGCGTATTTTGGTTAAAAACAGTTGCATGATCAAAAACGTCTACAATCTCCTCGTTTACGATTTTCTTTAAATCACTGAAATCAATAACCATCCCAAATTTTACATGGGTATTGTCTTTAATGGGCTCTCCAGAGACAGTTACAGAAAGTTTATAAGAATGTCCATGAACATTCTTGCACTTGCCATCATAACCATATAATGCATGGCCTGTTTCAAAATTAAATTGCTTGGTAATTCTAATAATACTCATGAACGTTTGTTTCTAAATTTGTTGTAAAAATACACAATAACCAACCCTATGGCTAATGCTATAAATAAATAATTATCTCCCATTTTTGTTTCTTTATATTGTTAATCGACTAAAAAATTTTGTAAAACGTCTGCAATTTTTCTGTCATCGGATAACTGCGGAATTTTATTTTGTCCCCCAAATTTACCAATAGATTTCATATACTCATGAAATCCGCCTTTTTTAACTTTTCTAATGACTAATTGCTGTAAAACTTTACCTGCAATTAAATCTAAATAATAAATATTTTGGGCTTGCATGGAAGCATCAATTTTGGTTGCAAATTCGAGTAAATTGTTTGGCTCATTTTCAAATTCGATAAACCATTCGTGATAAGGCAAGCCATTTTCAGGATTTACTTGAGGAGCCACCGTAAACTCACTAATAGTGGTATTTGTATTTAAAATAGAATCGTTTAAAGCTTTCTCAACTTCTTTACCAATAACATGTTCGCCAAAGGCGGATATAAAATGTTTAATTCTACCGGTAACTTTTATTCGGTAGGGTTTTGTGGATGTAAATTCAACGGTGTCGCCAATATTATAACCCCAAAGACCTGCAGTGGTATTTAAAATGATTACGTAATTCATGCCCATTTTAACATCCTTTAAAGATATTCTTGCAGGGTTTTCTTGATAAAATTCGTTAGCAGGAATAAACTCATAAAAGATCCCTGAGTTTAATTGCAATAACATTCCTTTTGCTGTTTGCGAATCTTGATAGGCAATAAACCCTTCAGAGGCAGGATATAATTCGATATAATCTATTTTTTTACCAATTAAACTTTCAAACTTATTCTTATAAGGTTCAAAATTCACACCACCATAGATGAAGAAATTAAAATTAGGAAATAATTCTGAGATTGATTTCCCTGTTTTTTCAATCAATTTTTCAAAATACATTTGAACCCAAGAAGGAATTCCGCTAATTACAGACATGTCTTCGTTCATGGTTTCTTCTACAATTGCATTTACTTTGGTGTCCCAATCTTCTATGCAGTTAGTTTCCCAGCTTGGTAGTCTATTTTTTAATAAATATTTCGGAACATAATGTGCCACAATTCCACTTAATCTACCCAGTTTTATACCATTTTTATTACTTAAGATAGGACTTCCTTGTAAAAAAATCATTTTACCGTTTACAAAACTTGCATCCTTTTTTTCTGCAATATAAAACAGCAAGGCATTTCTGGCAGCTTTAATATGAGTAGGCATAGATTCTTTGGTGATAGGAATGTATTTAGCACCAGAAGTTGTGCCAGAAGTTTTGGCAAAATAAAGCGGTTTTCCTATCCAAAGAACATCAGATTCACCAGCAACAATTCTATCTACATAGGCTCTTAAACCTTCGTAATCAGTAACTTTAACACGATCTTTAAAATCGTTATAAGAAACAATATTCTTAAAATCATGATCTTTCCCAAAAGCGGTATTTTTTGCTTTAGAAATTAGTTTTTTAAAAACTTTGTCTTGTGTTTTATGAGGCTTGTTTGACCACTTAGAAACTCTTTTTGTGGCAAATTTGGCAAACGGAATTGCAAATATAGCTTTTATGCTCATTATTTAAAATCAATCAAATTTATAGGGTTTATTGCATAACCACCACTCCATAGTTCAAAATGTAAATGTGGCCCAGTGGTAAGTTCTCCAGAAGAACCAACACTCGCAATTACTTCTCCCGATTTTACAAAATCTCCTTGTTCTTTAAGTAGATTTCCATTGTGTTTGTAAACAGAAATATAATCATAAGCGTGTTTCAAAATAATTACGTATCCAGTTTCTGTGGTCCAGCCAGAGAAAATAACAGTTCCGTCTGCAGTTGCTTTTACTGCCGAGTTCTTTTTAGCAACAATATCTACAGCTAAATGATTTTTTTTAGCATCAAAACCTTCCGAAATTGAACCATTTAAAGGAGCAAAAAACACAATTTTTACATTTGTTGCCGCATTATTTTGAATTGGAAAACGATCTTGACTTTCTATTTTTTCTCTAAAAAGAGAATCTTCTCTAGTAGCGTTTAATAAACTATCTTGAACATTAATTCTGTCTAACAAGTTTACAGAATCGATAGCTTCTGCTTCAATTTCACCAGTTAAAATAGGTTGCAATGCTTTGGTAAAATCTTGTAAAACATCTAATTTTCTTTTTAACGAATCTGTCTGAAAAGCGAGTTTTGTTGCTTTTATTTTTAAGTCTGTAGAGGAGTAGCCAGGGATGTACTCTTTTATTGATGTAAATGTTATGAAAAAAGTTGTGACTAAAATCAATAAAAATGAAAAAACACCACCCAGAACAAAAACATTTAATAATGATAATTTTAGAGAAAAACGTTCTTCGAAAGTGTCTTCATTTAAAACAACCAATCTGTATTTGTCAGTTAGTTTTTGTTTTAATTTTCCTTTTTGTTTGTTTTGATTCTCCAAAAAATATGTTTTGAGTGCTTCTAAATTACAACGTAAAAATAGCGAAACTATTTTTTATAAAAATTCATTTCATCTAAGTATTCCCAAACTTCTTTAGTTAATAGGGGCCTAATGTTCTTTTTGTCCTTAATTCCGTTTCTTATCATTGTTGATGAAATTTCTACAATAGGCGCATTAACGGTATGAATTTTTGGATGCTTTTTAAATTGATGTTCTATCGTTCCTTCAGCAATTCTGGGATAAATATAGACATGATGGTGTGCTAAAATGGTTTCATAGTTTTTCCATTTATGAAGACTCTTTAAATTGTCTTCACCCATAATTAAACAAAATTCTTTTTCTGGAAATAAATCAGAGATATGTGCTAATGTATGAACTGTATAATTAGGTTGTGGTAATTTAAACTCAATATCACAAGGTTTAATTTTTTGGTAACTTTCTGTTGCTCTGTAAACGAGTTCAAATCGATGGTGATTTTCTAATAAAGAACTTTTCTTTTTAAACGGATTATGAGGGGTTACAACCATCCATATTTCATCTAAATCGGAATGTTCTACCATATGATTGGCAATAATTAAATGACCTACGTGAATTGGATTGAATGTGCCAAAGTATAATCCTATTTTCATTTTATTTGAGGTGATGGAAAAAAGAGAACTCTCTTTTTTATTATTTCTTTAATCTTCTAAAAACTGTGTAACGAGTTCTTCGGCTTCTTTTAAAGCAACTTCTAATTCGTAATTTTTAATAATTTTATCAAACTGTGGTGCAGTTGCCAATTCTACAGAGGCTTTTGCAATTCGCATATTTATTTTTTCTTCACTTTCAGTTTTTCGTTTTTTCAAACGGATTTTCAACTCATCTACACTTGGTGGTTTCACAAAAACAGATAATGTTTCTTCTGGATATTTCTTTTTAATACGCAATCCTCCAACAACATCAATATCAAAAATAACGTGTTTTTTTAAGCCCCAAATACGTTCAATTTCAGTTTTTAAAGTTCCATAGAAATTATCTCTATACACTTCTTCCCATTCTAAAAATTTATCGTTTTTAATATTATTTTTAAACTCTTTTAAAGAAATAAAATAATAGTCTTCTCCATCTTTTTCAAAACCTCTAGGTTCTCTAGAAGTTGCCGATATTGAGAATTCTAAATTAAATCTTTTTTGCTTTAATAAATGCCGAACAATAGTAGTTTTACCTGAACCAGAAGGTGCAGAAAAGACAATTAATTTTCCTTTAAAATCTGACATTTATAATACATTTAAAATTTGTTCTTTAATTTGTTCTAGCTCGTTTTTCATTTGAATTACCGCTTTTTGCATCGGTGCAAAATTGGCTTTAGAGCCCGTTGTATTTATTTCTCTTCCCATTTCTTGAACAATAAACCCTAGTTTTTTCCCATTAGAATCAGGAGTTTCTAAAGTTTGTAGGAAATAATCTAAATGATTTGTCAAACGAACTTTCTCTTCATTAATATCTAATTTTTCTAGATAGTAAATTAATTCTTGTTCAAAACGATTTTGATCTGTTTCAACTTTTAAATCATCAATCGCTTTTTGCAAACGTGCTTTTACGTTCTCAATTCTATCAGCATCAAAAGAATATACTTCTTCTAAATATTTTCTTATGTTGGTAATTCTTTCTCTAAAATCTAGTTCTAAAGAAGCAGCTTCATCAATGCGATACTGCACAATTTCTTTAATTGCTTCCTCAATATTTTTGTTGATGAGATTCCACTCGTTTTCATCTAATTCTGCACGTTCTGTTTTTAATGCATCTGGCATTGCAATTGCCATTCTTAAAAGTGCTACATCATCAGAATTGCCAGTTTGAACCACGTTTCTTAATTGCTGAATGTATTGGTTTACAACGCCATGATTTATGGTCGTAGAAGTTTCATCAGCTGTCATTTCAATAAAAATTGAAAAATCTACCTTTCCTCTAACTAGAGCACTAGCTAATCTTTTACGAACTGCTAATTCTTTTTCTTTATAATAAGAAGGAATTCTGACGTTTAAATCTAAGTTTTTGCTATTTAAAGATTTTATCTCTATCGTTACTTTTTTTGTCGGAAGCTGTAATACAGATTTTCCATAACCAGTCATAGATTGAATCATACAATCGTTGTTTTTACAATGAGCAGCAAAGATACCTTTTTATTTTGTTGGTTTCCCTACTTGTTTGGTAACTAAATACACACCTAAAAAAATGATTATTGTTGCCGAAATTTTAATCAAATTTAGAGAATCACTTCCAACAATTAACGCGTAAATAGTAGCGATTACGGGTTGTAAATAGATAAAAACACTAACAGTTGTGGGTTTTAGTTTTGATAAACCATACAGGTTAAAAAGATAGGTTACACAAGTTGTAAAAATAATTACAAAACCAATATTCCAGTACATATTTCTAGGAATGTCTTGCCAAACTACTTCAGTTATTTCATGATATGAAAAAGGAATTACAAAAATTAATCCAATTAAATACAACCATTTTACGAATACAATTGGGTTGTATTTAGCGATTAAGTTTTTTGCCAATACCAAATACAATCCATAAGAAGCTGCATTTAGAAAAACTAAAAAATTGCCCAAGTTATTGTTGTTCCCATGATTTTGAGAAGAATTACCGTATGTAATTAATAAAATTGCACCAACTAGACCAATAAATACACCTAAAATTCTTTGTTTCCCAATTCCTTTTCTAATAAGTATACTCGAAAAAATGAGCACCATTATCGGGGAGGTTACCATCATTACCGAGGCACTTATAGGGGTCGTAAGACTTAATCCTTTAAAAAAAGCAAGCATGTTTAATGTAATGCCAAAAAAGGAGGCGAGTAAGATTTTTTTATAGTCCTCTTTATCTATTTTCTGAGGTTTTATAAATAAGCCAGCAAACCAAAACACCATGGTACCTCCAGAAACTCTTAAAAAAATAAAAGCATAAGGTTTTATATAAAGCGGCATAACTTCTTTAGCAATGGTAAATGTTACTCCATAAATTAAGGTTGCTATAGAGACAGCAATTAAGGCTAAGACTCTTTTATTCATTCAGAAAATAAGCTTTAAAGATCAAGTTGTAAAGTTCCGGATAAATTTTTAAAGTAAAGCCAAAAAAAGAGTTTCAGATATTTTTGAAACTCTTTTTGCTTTGATTGTCTATCTTTTGGTTAGTTCACTCAAGATGTTCTTCTTTTAAATTTGTTTTCTGATGTTAAAAGGTATGCTCTAGCATTTTTAACACATCAAAAAATCAATGTTTTTTTTAATTTTAATAAATAATTTTAATTTTTTGTTACTTACAAGATACAAATTGTATAATATTACATCTATTATTATAATTTACAAAATGGAAATACATCATATAGGAGAAAACAACTCAGTTTTAAATACTTTTATTTCTGAAATTAGAGACAAAAAAATTCAAAAAGATTCTTTGCGCTTTAGAAGAAATATAGAGAGAATTGGAGAGATTTTAAGTTATGAATTAAGTAAAAGCCTTTTGTATTCAAGTGTTTCTATAGAGACTCCTTTAGGAGAAAAGAAAGAGCAATTGCCAAACAATGACTTGGTTGTATGCTCGGTTTTAAGAGCTGGTTTGCCTTTGCATCAAGGATTGTTGAATTATTTTGATAAAGCTGAAAATGCATTCATTTCTGCATATAGACATCATCCTAAAGATAATGATGAATTTGAAATTGTTGTAGAGTATTTTGCTTCACCAGAAATAAAAAATAAAACCTTTTTATTGGCGGATCCAATGTTGGCCACTGGTCAATCTTTAGTGGCGGTTCATGAGGCTATAAAAAAATATGGTACTCCAAAAGAATTGCATATTATTGTTGTTATTGGTTCTAAAGAAGGAATAGATCATATTGAAGAAAATTTTCCAGAAAACACCCATTTATGGATTGCTGCTATTGACGATGAGTTAAATAGTAAAGGGTATATTGTACCCGGTTTAGGAGATGCAGGTGATTTAGCTTTTGGGGAGAAATTATAAGAAAAAACTGAGAAAAATACAACCCACTAAAAAGATATATAAAACTAAGTCTTTCATCTTTTTTTTATCGATTAACTCAATTCCGTTTGCAATAACTACTGAAACAGGAAAAAGTACATACAAAAGTTCAGAACCGTTTTTTACAGGTAACAGAATTAAAAAAAGAATTACCGTTAGTAAATTAATAATTAATAAATACCAACTTCTTCTAAAGGTATTACTTATGGCAATGGTTGCAATGGATTTAAAAATTACAGAAAACAAAGAAAAAATAAAAATACTGATAATAAACCAATAGTATTTTGGAGCTTCATAAACTTGAAAGTCAAAATTGGATTTAAAACTAAAAAGTTCGTTAAACTCCTGCGTTTTATCAACCCAGAAAAAGTAAGTAAAATAAAGAAATATGGGAGTTATAAAAGCTATAATAGGGGTCAAAATGGTGTGAATTGTTATTTTTTGATGCAAGTAGGTTCCCGTAAAAATTAGTAGTAAAAACAAAATTGAAAAAGGTTCAAAAATAAATAAAACACCTAGCCATAAACCACTGTCAAATAATTTTTGGATTACTTTTTTAGAGGATCGCAGACTGTATGTTTTTCGCAAAAAAAGGAAGTAAATAATCGTTAGAAGTAAACTTTTGTAATTTGTTAATTCAGGTAAAATACAAACTGTTAAAAGTGTGAAAATAAAATAGGCGTAAGAATTATCAAAAGTTAATTTATTCTTGCTGAGAATAAAATTGTAGAAGAAAAAAACACCTAAAAAAAGGAGTAATAAAATGCCACTTTTTAAAAGTTTGTCTAGCGTAAAACCATCATAGAAAATAGTAAAAAAAACGCTAAAAGAGAAGCAAAGAAAAAAGAAAATCAATAAACCTATAAAATTGATTGGTTTAGTTTTGTTTAAAAAATTGGCTAGCATTGATTCTTTTGTTATTTTTGCAGTGTAAAGATAATTAAGTTATGATAGCAAGCAATATTTTTAGATGGATTGGTAGTTTATTTACTGATTTATTATTCATCCCTTTTAATAAATTACGTTTAGATATTGCCACAGCAGATTTAGGTTGGTGGATCTCAAACGCCGTAAACTGGATTTTCATGCTAGTTTTATTAGTTTTATTTGCATACTGGATGAAAGAATCTAAAAAGTTCTTAAGAGAAGGAACAGAGGATAAAGCTTAATTTTACATCTTGGGAAGCAAAAACAAATTGAAACGTTTCAATGAAAATGAAACGTTTAAAAATGTCATTCAACCTGCAAGAGAAGAAGTTGTCACTAACTTTTCCTTAAAAGGAAAATGGCATTCTTTTTTTAAAAATGATAATCCTATTGTTGTTGAGTTAGGGTGTGGTAAGGGCGAATATACCATCGCGTTAGCGAGACAAAATCCTCATAAAAATTTTATTGGAATTGATATAAAAGGAGCACGTTTTTGGAGAGGTGCAAAGACGGCAATAGAAGAAAATCTAGAAAATGTTGCTTTTGTAAGAACTCAAATTGAGTTGGTTGATTTTATTTTTGCAGAAAATGAAGTTTCAGAAATTTGGATTACGTTTCCTGATCCACAAATAAAATACCAGCGCACCAAGCATAGAATGACAAACCCCAGTTTTCTTAAAAAATATTATCATATTTTAAAAGAAGATGGTATTATGAATTTAAAAACAGATTCTGAATTTATGCATGGTTATACCTTAGGATTGTTGCATGGAGAAGGGCATGAAATTTTATATGCAAATCACACCGTGTATAAAAATGAAGGTGCACCAAAAGAAGTTACAGAAACACAAACTTTTTACGAAAATCAGTACTTAGAAGTAGATAAGCCTATTACTTACATTAAATTTAGATTGAAGTATTAAGGAGTTTCAATGTAAAGCTAAATAAAGTGAAAGCAATCTTTGTATTGGTTCTTGAGCTCTTGCTAGTTCTAATAATTGGTTTCTTTCTCTATCGTGGTTAAATGAATACTTTTTATATCTTCACTTCATGAAAAAAGCTGACAATTTTTTTGATAGAGTCTACGAAATAGTGCGCTTAATCCCTTTTGGAAGAGTTACTAGTTACGGTGCAATTGGCACTTATTTAGGAGCTGCCAGATCAGCAAGAATGGTTGGTTGGGCAATGAATAAAGCACATAATTTAGAAGATGTTCCTGCGCATAGAGTCGTCAATAAAAAAGGATTGCTTACAGGGAAACATCATTTTGAGGGCACAAATTTAATGCAGCAATTATTGGAAAACGAAGGTATTGTTGTTCTTGAAAATCAAATTCAAGATTTAGAAAAAGTATTCTGGGATCCACTAAAGGAAGTCAAATAAATTCCACTTATCAATCCATAAATAATCACAATCTATTCATCTTAATTTCTTGTAAGTAAGCTGTATATTTGCAGACTAGATTAAATTAAAAGGTCTAAATACTATTAATTCATGAGTTTTAAAAAAGAAGATATATACAAAGCATTAGAAACAATTACAGCTCCTGGTGAAGGAAAAAGCTTAATTGAAAATAATAATGTAACTAATGTTGTTCGTTTTGACAACGAAGTTGAAGTAGATGTAACCATCAGCAATCCAACTTTGCAAGCAAAAAAGAAAATTGAGTCAGAAATTACGAAGGCAATTAAGACAAATGTTGATGAAAACATTGATGTAAAAATTAATGTGAAAGTAGAGAAACCTGAACCAAAAGAAAAGTCAAATCAAATTCGAGGTAAAGAAATTCCGAATATTAAAAACATCATTGCAATTGCATCAGGGAAAGGTGGTGTTGGTAAATCTACAATTACAGCAAATACAGCTATTTCTTTAGCTAAAATGGGTTTTAATGTTGGTGTTTTAGATGCTGATGTGTATGGACCATCACAACATATTATGTTTGATGTAGAAAAAGCAAAACCACTTTCTGTAAATGTGGATGGTCGTTCAAAAATGAAACCTGTAGAAAATTATGGTGTAAAATTATTGTCTTTAGGGTTTTTCACAAATCCAGATCAAGCGGTAATTTGGCGAGGGCCTATGGCTTCTAAAGCATTAAATCAATTAATTTTTGATGCAGATTGGGGAGCGTTAGATTTTCTTTTAATTGATTTGCCTCCAGGAACCGGAGATGTTCATCTATCAATTGTGCAGGCTTTGCCGATTAATGGAGCTGTTGTGGTAAGTACGCCTCAAAATATTGCATTAGCAGATGCTAAAAAAGGAGTTGCAATGTTTCAACAAGATAGTATTAAGGTTCCTGTGTTAGGAATTATTGAGAACATGGCGTATTTTACACCAGAAGAATTGCCCGAAAATAAATATTATATCTTTGGAAAAGATGGTGCAAAAAATTTAGCAGCAGATATTGACACTAAATTCTTAGGAGAAATTCCGCTGGTACAAAGTATTCGTGAATCAGGAGATGTTGGACACCCTGTGGCATTGCAAGAAGGAACAGTTTTAGAGGAGTCTTTTAAAGAAATTACGAAAGAAATGTTATCCCAATTATTAAAAAGAAATGCCAATTTGCCACCAACAGAAGTAGTTAGAATCACAACAATGAGTGGTTGTAGTTCCGTTAAAAAATAAGATTATGACAGCACAAGAAACAGTAAATAATGTTGAAAAAGCATTAGATGAAATTCGTCCTTTTTTAATAAGTGATGGAGGAAACATCAAGCTACTTTCTATAGAAAACTCAATAGTAAAAGTTCAGTTAGAAGGAGCTTGCACCGGTTGTTCTGTAAATCAAATGACATTAAAAAACGGTGTGGAAGCAACCATAAAAAAGTATGCACCACAAATATCTGAAGTAATAAATGTTGCTTAAACCAATAAAAGTTAGTTTTTGAACATTTAAAAAATATATTTTTTAGCGTTACCTCAAAAGGTCGGGCTTTTAGCACTCGCTTTTTTTACTTTTTTGGAAGTAAAAAAAGAGCTCAAACAGATGCTTCAATCTCTAGCGCGTTTACGAACAAAAAAAGACCTTACAAGCATAAAACCTTGTGAGGTTTTAAAAATAATAGAATGATTACAACAGATATCTTAATTATTGGTGCAGGGCCAACCGGTTTATTTACCGTTTTTGAAGCAGGTTTATTAAAACTGCGTTGTCATTTAATAGATGCATTACCGCAAGTTGGTGGCCAATGTTCTGAAATTTATCCAAAGAAACCTATTTATGATATTCCTGCATATCCAGAAATTTTAGCGGGTGATTTAACCGATAAATTAATGGAGCAAATTAAACAATTTGAACCAGGTTTTACATTAGGAGAACGTGCAGAAATAATAGAAAAACAAGACGACGACACGTTTTTTGTAACCACGAATAAAGGAACGAAGCATCACGCAAAAATTGTTGCTATTGCTGGTGGATTAGGAAGTTTTGAGCCTCGTAAACCACCAATTCCAAACATTGCTAATTTTGAAGATAAGGGGGTAGAGTATATTATTCGTGATCCAGAATTTTATAGAAATAAAAAAGTAGTTATTTCTGGTGGTGGAGATTCTGCTTTAGATTGGGCTATTTTCTTAACAGATGTTGCTTCTTCAGTAACTCTAATTCATAGAAGAAACGAATTTAGAGGTGCTTTAGATTCTGTAGATAAAGTGCAGGAATTGAAAGATGCAGGTAAAATAAGAATGATAACTCCGGCAGAAGTAAAAGAAATTATTGGAACTGATAAGGTCACTGGGGTTGCTATTATCCAAAAAGGGGAAGCGCCTTTTACAATAGAAACAGATCATTTTATTCCACTGTTTGGATTGTCACCAAAATTAGGGCCAATCGCAAATTGGGGGTTAGAAATTGAAAAAAACGCCATTAAAGTAAACAATGCTTTAGATTATCAAACGAACATTCCAGGTATTTATGCCATTGGAGATGTAAATACCTATCCGGGTAAATTGAAGTTAATTTTATGTGGTTTTCACGAAGCTACATTAATGTGTCAAAGTGCATACAAGCGTATTTTTCCAAATAAAAAATATGTAATGAAATACACTACTGTTGGTGGAGTTGATGGTTTTGATGGTACAAGAAAAGAAGCCCCAAAAGCAGTTATTAAGAAGATTGATTAATTTAGGATGTCTTTTTTGTGTAGGCAAAAATTTATTTTATTTACAGACATAAAATAAATACTATTTTGTCTGAAATAGGAATTGTGGAAGCAAAAAAGTGGATAGGTTCCAAAAACAATTCTGGGTTATTTATTTTGGAATTAATTTCTATCCGAATTTTAAAACTTTTGAATACGGTTTGCTTCCTAATAAATTTAAAATTTTCGAGAGACTTTTTGTATATTTGTTTTTCAGCGAAATCGATTGAAATGTTTGTAGAGTTATTAGTATATTTAAAATTCTTAATAAAACGTAATCCAGAATGATTCTTTAATTCTGTCATTTCTGCTTTGACAGGAATCTCTTTATTAAAATCTAATTCGTTATTTTGAGAAAAATATAGATTTTAATAATGTTACTTTTAATCATTCAATTTTAAAAATCATGCCTTTTTATCATAAATTAGGGGAAATACCACCCAAAAGACATACGCAATTTCGTAAAAAAGATGGAAGTTTATATTATGAACAACTATTTGGTACCATTGGTTTTGACGGAATGTCTACCAACAGCTATCATGAACATAGACCAACAATGGTCAAAGAAATTGTAAGGCAATATTCTATCGCTCCAAAAATTGCCAAAGCAAATAATATTCAATCGTATCGTTTTAAAGGGTTTCAAGTTCCGCAAGAAAGCGACTATCTAGAAAGTAGAAAGGTCGTTTTAACGAACTCAGATTGTAACATTATTTTAGCTGCACCGAAACAATCAACCAAAGATTATTTTTATAAAAATACAGATGCAGATGAGGTAATTTTTATCCATAAAGGAACGGGTAAATTACGCACAATGCTAGGGAATCTAGATTTTAAATATGGAGACTATTTAGTAATTCCGCGTGGAATTATTTATAAATTAGATTTTGATGATGAAAACAATCGACTATTTATTGTGGAATCCTATTCGCCAGTGTATACTCCAAAAAGATACAGGAATTATTTTGGCCAATTATTAGAGCATTCACCCTTCTGTGAGCGCGATTTAAGAAGGCCGCAAGAATTAGAAACACACAATGAGTTAGGTAATTTTCTAATCAAAGTAAAAAAGCAAGGTGAAATTATAGAAATGATTTATGCTTCGCATCCTTTTGATGTGGTGGGCTATGACGGATATAATTTTCCCTACGCATTTTCAATTCATGATTTCGAACCAATTACAGGTAGAATTCATCAACCGCCGCCAGTGCATCAAACTTTTGAAACGAATGCATTTGTAATTTGCAGTTTTGTGCCGCGTTTATATGATTATCACCCGAATTCAATTCCTGCGCCTTACAATCACAGTAATATAGATTCAGATGAGGTTTTATATTATGTAGACGGCGATTTTATGAGCAGAAATGATGTGGATCAAGGTCATATTTCTCTGCATCCAGCAGGAATTCCACATGGGCCGCATCCAGGTGCAACCGAAAGAAGTATTGGTCATACAAAAACTGAAGAATTAGCAGTGATGGTAGATACTTTTAAACCTTTACAAGTAACGGAAGAAGCTATGAAAATTGCTGATGAAGAGTATTACAAATCTTGGTTGGAGTAATAAATTAAATAGAAGCTATTTCTTGCTTGTCGTTGTATTTTTTTGTGAAAAAACAAAAAGTATGACACTTCCATTAGGGCTGAAATATTTGCAAGTAATTAGTAAAAACAAAATATTTAAAATCATCAAAAGATGGCAAAAGAAATAAAATCAGTAAACTACGGTTTAGAAAAAATATTCGAAGGAGCTCAAGATTTTCTTCCACTTTTAGGAACGGATTATGTCGAATTTTATGTGGGGAACGCAAAACAATCTGCACATTTTTACAAAACGGCATTTGGTTTTCAATCGCATGCATATCGAGGATTAGAAACAGGCTCTGCAGACTCGGTGAGTTATGTTTTAACTCAGGATAAAATCAAAATTATTTTAACCACTCCGTTAAATAGTAATTCGCCTATAAACAATCATATTGTAAAACATGGTGATGGTGTTAAAGTAGTGGCACTTTGGGTAGAAGATGCAAGAAAAGCCTACAAAGAAACGATTTCTCGTGGAGCAAAGTCTTATATGGAACCAACCGTAGAATCAGATGAAAACGGAGAAGTGGTTAGAGCAGGAATTTACACCTACGGAGAAACGGTGCACATGTTTGTAGAACGAAAAAACTATAATGGTGTTTTTTTACCAGGCTTTCAAAAGTGGGAATCAGCTTATAATCCGTCAACATCGGGTCTAAAATACATAGACCACATGGTTGGTAATGTAGGTTGGAATCAAATGAATAAATGGGTAAAATTCTATGAAGATGTTATGGGTTTTGTTAATTTTTTATCATTTGATGACAAACAAATTCATACTGAATATTCAGCACTAATGAGTAAGGTAATGTCTAATGGAAATGGAAGAATCAAGTTTCCAATAAATGAACCGGCTGAAGGAAAAAAACGTTCTCAAATTGAAGAGTATTTAGACTTTTATGAAGGCGCTGGCGTACAACATATTGCTATGGCAACAGATGATATTATAAAAACGGTATCTCAATTAAAAGCAAACGGAATAGAATTTTTATCAACACCACCAGCAGCATATTATCAATCTGTTCCGGGAAGATTAGAAGAGTTTAGTCATGAATTAAGAGAAGATATCGAAAAATTAAAAAGTTTAGGAATTATGATAGATGCCGATGAAGAAGGCTATTTATTACAAATTTTCACTAAACCAATAGAAGACAGACCTACCTTGTTTTTTGAAATCATTCAAAGAATGGGCGCAAAAGGTTTTGGGGCCGGAAACTTTAAAGCATTGTTTGAATCTATTGAAAGAGAACAAGCAAAAAGAGGAACTCTTTAATTTAGGAATTCAGATTTATTAACTTTGAAGAAATGAACAAACCATTAAAGTTATTGATAAATTTAATTAATAGAAAGACAGAAGGAAACCCTATTTTTAAAATATTTATGTATACCATTTTAATATTTTGTTTTTTTTCAATAATAACATCCTTGGTAATATATTTTGGTAAATAAGGGTTATTCTTATAAATATGAATAGAGAAGAAATTTTAAAAGCAATAGAGGAAAAGTATGAGAAGTTAGGCGTTCCTGTAGACGCTATGCTAGAAGGCCTGCTTTGGAGTACGCCAATCACGTATTGGGACTATATCCAGACGGATGCTTTATTAGGATTGCAAACGCCTAGAACCACACAACCAGATGAAATGGTGTTTATCATGTATCATCAAGTAAACGAATTGTTGTTTAAAATGATTTTGTGGGAAATTGATCAAGTTGCAAAAACGAGGGAAGTTTCTGTAGATAAATTTACGATGCATCTCAATAGAATTAGTCGCTATTTTGATATGTTGTGTAGCTCTTTTAATGTGATGGCAGATGGAATGGAAAAAGAGCAATATCTAAAATTCAGAAATACATTAACTCCTGCAAGTGGCTTTCAAAGTGCGCAATACAGAAAAATTGAGTTTGCATCAACTGAGTTGATTAATTTAATTGATGCACGTTACAGAGATACTATTGATAGAAATTCATCATTTAAAAACGCATATAATCATTTGTATTGGCAAGCTGCTGGTAAGAATTACACAACCGGACAAAAATCGACTTTATTAAATCTTTTTGAAAAAAAATACATGGGAGATTTTATTGATTTTATGGAAGACTATAATGATATCAACTTGTCTTTAAAATTCAAACAACTTCCAAAAGAAGTTCAAGAAAACGAAGACTTAATTAAAGCAATGCGTCATTATGATTATACTGTAAATATTAAGTGGGTCATGGCTCATTACAATGCTGCCGGCAAATATTTAGGAGGAAAAGATAAGGATTTGGAAGCAACTGGCGGAAGTAGTTGGCGTAAATACATGCACCCAAAATATCAAAGAAGAGTTTTTTATCCTTACTTATGGAGCGAAGAAGAATTAAAAAACTGGGGAACATTTTAAATTAAGAGAATTCCAGAATATTTTTATTGAGAGTACAAATAATTAGTAAATGGCTTTTTTTCATTTTGGAATGGTAATTGTCATTACTTTTTTATAAGTTTGGTTTTTTATGAAAAAGTACACCCTATTATTTTTTGTAGTATTCTTTTTGACAACTGCTTTCAGTCAGGAAAAATCAGCTGTTTTTAAAAGCGGAGAATGGTTGCGGTATAAAATGAGTTATAGTGGTTTTTTAAGAGCTGGAACAGCAATTTTAGAAGTTGATGAAAAAGACTATAATGGTAAAAAAGTCTTTCAAGCAAAAGGAACAGGTTGGACCTCTGGGCCTGTAAAGTGGTTTTTTGAAGTAGATGACAAATATGAATCGTATTTTGATAAAGATAGCATAAAGCCTTATTTGTTTAAAAGAAAGATTAATGAAGGAGGTTATAAAAAACACAGAATAACCGCTTTTAATTATATTTCTAACAAAGCATACGTACAAGATTTTACAAAGCAAAAAGACACTTCTGTTTCTTTTACGAATGTACAAGATATGATGTCTTCTTTCTATTTTTTAAGAAATACGAATACAACAAATTTAAAAAAGGGAGATGAAATTGCATTAGACATGTTTATGGATTCACAAATTTATCCTTTTAAGTTGCGTTTTTTGGGAAGAGAGATTTTGAAAACAAAATTCGGAAAGGTCAATTCTTTAATATTTAGACCTTTAGTTCAGTCAGGGAGGATTTTTAAAGCACAAGAAAGTGTAACTATTTGGATTACTGATGATGCGAATAAAATTCCAATAAAAATGATGGCCTCTCTTTCTGTAGGTTCTTTAAGAGCAGAATTAGAGGAGTATAAAGGTTTAGCCAATCCTTTTCAAAAGATTTAGAAAATTTTAACGAAACAGTTTTATTAAGTTCTACTCTTAGAATGAAAATAAATCAATTTTATTTGTACTTTTGAAATCTACCCAAATAGTATAACTTTCTTGAAAAAAATAGTAGCTTTATTAGCGTTTATTTTGGTTTTTTCTTCTTGTAACAAAGAAATTAAAAACGCCGTTGTTCAAATCGAAAAACCAAAACCAGAAATTAGATTTGGTTATAAAATTGATGATTATAAATTAATTCAAGACACCATAAAAGAAGGTGAAAGTTTTGGAGCTATTTTAGACAGACACCATGTTGCCTATCCAAAGATAAATCAAATTGCAACTTCAGTTAATGAAATTTTTGATGTTAGAAGGGTTAGGGCGGGGAAGCCTTATACTATTTTAGCAAGCAAAGACTCTTCGGAAAAAGCACAGGTTTTTATTTATAAGCATAATAAAATAAATGCAACAATTTTAGATTTTCAGGACTCTCTAATCACCGCATCTAGATTTCAAAAGCCAATTAAAGTTTTGGAAAAAGAGGTAAATGGAATTATTAACTCCAATCTTTCTGTAACAATGGATAGCTTGGGTTTAAGGCCAAACTTAACTTGGACAATAGCGGATATTTATGCTTGGACTTTAGATTTTTATGCCCTTCAGAAAGGAGATTCTTTTAAGTTTGTTTATGAAGAAAAATTTATTGATGATACTATTTTTGCAGGTTACGGAAAAGTGAAGTCAGCTGTTTTTAAGCACAAAGGTAAAGATTTATATGCATTTCGTTTTCTTGCGGATTCAATTTTAAACATTCATGAATATTATGACCAAGAAGGTAAAATGTTGCGAAGTCAATTCTTAAAAGCACCTATAAAATTTCAATATAGAATTTCATCAAGATATAATTTAAGAAGAAGGATTGCTTACTACGGAAATAGGATAAAACCTCATAAAGGCACAGATTTTGCCGCAAATATAGGAACGCCAATTATTGCAACTGCAAGCGGAACCGTTTCAGAATCTGCAAGAAGAGGAGGTAATGGAAACTATGTAAAGATTAAACATAATGGTACATACTCTACCCAATATCTACACATGAAATCACGTAAAGTAAGAAAAGGGAATTACGTAAAACAAGGTGATGTAATTGGTTATGTAGGTATGACAGGAAATACAGGGGGTCCTCATGTTTGTTATCGTTTTTGGAAATACGGTAAACAAGTAGATCCTTTAAGAGAAAAATTACCAGCTGCAAAACCTATGAAAAAAGAGGTGAAACCAATCTTTTTTAAATTCATAAGAACATTAAAATACCAATTAGATTATAAAAGAGTTCCTGTTCAAGAACCTGAAGAAATTAAAGAAACTATCGCACAAAAATAAAAAATGGCTTTAAAAAACATCAACCCAACAACAACAGAATCTTGGAGAAAATTAACAAATCATTTTAAGGATATTAAAGATATCAATATTAAAGATTTGAGTAAAGACGAGAATAGAAAAGCAGATTTTTCTATAGAATTTGATGATTTACTAGTAGATTTTTCTAAAAATAGAATTACAAAAGAAACAATTGATTTACTAGTAGCATTAGCAAAAGAAGTCGGTTTAAAAGAAGCTATTGAAAGTCAATATTCAGGAGAAGAAATTAATGTAACAGAGGGAAGAGCAGTTTTACACACAGCATTAAGAAGTACTTCTGATGAACCGGTTTTTGTCCACGGTAAAAATATTAAGCCCCAGATACAAGCAGCTTTAAGGAAAATTAAAAGTTTTTCGAATAAAGTTATTTCTGGAAAATGGAAAGGATATACAGGAAAATCAATTACGGATGTTGTAAATATTGGAATTGGAGGTTCTGACCTCGGGCCAGATATGATTGTTGAGTCTTTACAATTTTATAAAAACCAATTAACAACTCATTTTGTTTCTAATGTTGACGGAGATCATGTCTCTGAAGTAATTAAGAAATTAAATCCGGAAACTACCTTATTTGTAATTGTTTCTAAAACATTTACAACTCAGGAAACTATTACAAATTCGGAAACAATTAAAAATTGGTTTTTAAAATCAGCAACAATTTTTGATATTCCAAAACACTTTGTGGCCGTTTCTACAAATTTAGAAGCAGTAGATAATTTTGGAATTGATAAAAATAACGTTTTTCCCATGTGGAATTGGGTTGGAGGGCGTTTTTCACTCTGGTCTGCGGTAGGTTTGTCTATCAGTTTGTCCGTTGGGTTTGACAATTATAAGGCTCTTTTAGAAGGGGCCGAAGAAATGGATATCCATTTCAAAAATACAGACTTTGACAAAAACATACCAGTAGTGTTAGCGTTGATTAGCATTTGGTATAATAATTTTTATTTAGCAGAAACAGAAGCAGTTTTACCTTATTCTCAATATTTAAAGAAATTACCAGATTATTTGCAACAAGCAATCATGGAAAGTAATGGGAAAGGCGTAGATAGAAATGGAGATGCCATTGATTACCAAACGGGAACTATTGTTTGGGGTAGTACTGGTACAAATATGCAACATGCATTTATGCAATTAGTTCATCAAGGTACAAAGTTAATTCCTGCAGATTTTATTGGTTACAAAGAATCTTTATATGGTTTAACAGACCACCATAATAAATTGATGGCAAATTATTATGGACAAATGGAAGCTTTGGCTTTTGGTAAAAGTAAAGAAGAGGTTCATTTAGAATTAAAATTCTCGGGTGATGAAGATAAAATAAATCAATTACTACCTTTTAAAGTTTTTGAGGGAAATAGACCGAGTAATGCAATCCTTTTCGATAAATTAACACCACGATCTTTAGGGAAATTGATAGCACTTTATGAGCATAAAATTTTCACGCAAGGAATTCTATGGAACATATATAGTTATGATCAATTTGGTGTGGAATTAGGGAAAGAATTAGCCAAGAAGCTATTGAAAAACCAATAGAATAAAATATTTTAACTGTTAAGTAGTTTTTTGTTAATAAAACTGTTAATATATTATAGTATCATTTTTAGAACATAGGTTTTATTTTGTTTACTTTTCAATATCTTAATTTGTTGTTAAAACTTAACATTAAATTAACATTATAAATCGGTAAAAGCGAGACTTTTGCGGAACATTAAATAACATAAATTTAAACAATGAAAAATTTTAAAAACTTATTATTTGTAGCTTTATTTTCTATATCTGCTGCAGTTTTAGGACAAACTAAAATTACAGGTACAATCGTTGATGAGACAAATCAATCATTACCTGGAGCTAGTGTTTTAGAAAAAGGAACAACCAACGGAGCAGTAACTGATTTCGATGGTAATTTTGTGCTAAATGCTAAATCAAATTCTGGTGTTCTAGTAATCTCTTTTATAGGTTACAAATCTAAAGAAGTTGCTTTTTCTTCTTCAAAAACTAAGTTGGGCTCTATTCAATTAGATGCGGATGCTAGTTTAGATGAAATTGTTTTAACAGCAACATCATTTGCTATTGATAGAAAAACGCCAGTGGCGGTTTCTACACTAAAAGCTGCAGACATTGAGAGAAAGTTAGGTTCTCAGGAATTCCCTGAAGTTTTAAAATCTACACCAGGAGTATATGCTACTAAATCTGGAGGTGGTTTTGGAGATGGTCGTATTAACTTACGTGGATTTAATTCTGAAAATGTTGCCGTTATGATTAATGGTGTTCCTGTCAATGACATGGAAAACGGAAGAGTATATTGGTCTAACTGGGCTGGATTATCAGATGTTACATCTGCAATGCAAGTTCAAAGAGGTTTAGGAGCTTCTAAAGTTGCGGTACCTTCTATTGGAGGAACTATTAATATTTTGTCTAAAACTTCTGATGTTCAAAAAGGAGGAAATATTATTGCTTCTACAGGTAACGATGGGTACCAAAAATATGGCTTTACTTTATCTACAGGTTTAATGGATAGCGGTTTGGCTGCAACAGTTTCTTTTGCGAAAATTGAAGGAGAAGGTTATATTGACGGAACTCAATTTAAAGGGTTTAACTATTTTGTAAATATTTCTAAAGAAATCAATGATAATCATACTTTATCATTTACAACATTTGGAGCGCCACAAAGACATGGTCAAAGACAAAACAGAAGTACAATTGCTACTTACAGAGATGCTGAATCAGGAAATAAATTCAATCCAGATTGGGGTTATAAAAACGGACAAGTAACTCATATAGAGGATAACTTCTATCACAAATCTCAAACTTCATTAAACCATTATTGGACAATGAGTGATGTAACATCTTTATCAACGGCTGCATACGCATCCTATGGTACTGGTGGTGGTGGTGGAACTGCTGGAACTAACAGAGATTTATTTGGTGTTAGATTAGGTGGTTCAGATCAACCTGTAGATTTAGATAATATTGTTGAGATTAACAGAGCAAATGGCGCTTTAGGTGCTGAAGCAATCTTAAGAGCTTCTAGAAATGATCACGAATGGTTTGGTGTTTTATCTACATTCAAAACAGAACTTTCTGATGACTTAGATTTAATTGCTGGTTTGGACTGGAGAACATATACAGGAAAACATTTTAGAGAAGTAACTGATTTATTAGGAGGTGATTATTTCTTTGATAATTCTAATGTTAATAACCCGAATGCAGCTTTAAGTGTAGGAGATAAGTTCGGATATAATAATGATGGAAAAGTTGGATGGTTAGGTTTCTTTGCTCAATTAGAGTATGGGACTGATAATTTTAACGCTTTTGTGTCTACATCTGTTCAAAGAAGTTCTTATCAAAGGATTGAATACTTTTTATATGACTTAAGTACAGAAGCTGGAAAAGATTTAGGAACTTCTGATAAAATAACGTTAAACGGTTATAGTATTAAAGGTGGTGCAAACTTTAGACTAGATGATGTGCAAAATGTTTTTGCAAACATTGGATATTTTGAGAGACCAGCAACATTTAATGCAGTCTTTAATGGATTTAACAATACATCGATTAACTCAGATGCTGAAAACGAAAAAGTGTTTAGTTTAGAATTAGGCTATGGTTTAAGAGGTGAAAAATTTGCAGCAAATGTAAATTTATACAGAACACAGTGGAATGACAGAACATTTACAAGAACGGTAAGAGCAACCCAGCCTGGAGCTGAAGACTATACAGCCAATCTTTTAGGCGTTAACGCATTACATCAAGGTGTAGAATTCGATTTCACTTATAAGCATTCAGATAAATTAAACTTTACAGGTATGTTATCTTTAGGTGATTGGAAATGGGATAACGACTTATTAGATGTACCAGTTTTTGATGAGAATCAAAATGAAGTAGATACAATTTCCTTACCTATTGAAGGTTTAAGAGTATCAGATGCTGCACAAACAACAGCTGCTTTGGGTATGTTATACAAGTTTTGGGATAAAACAAGTATTACTTTAGACTATAATTATTTCGCAGATTTATATGCTCAAATAGATGTTTTAAGTTATGCGGATGCTACAGAAAGACCTGAAGATTCTTGGAAAGCACCAAGTTATAGTACAGTAGATGCAAGTTTACGTCATGGTTTTAACCTTGGTGAATTTGACACCACTGTTACCCTTCGTGTAAACAACTTGTTTGATACAGAATATATAGCTGACGCTTTAGATGCAAGTGACCCATTGGTATGGTTTGGTTACGGTAGAACATTTAGTTTAAGTGCAAAAATTAAATTTTAAAAACTTTAAAAATGAAAAAAATATTTTATTCTTTCGCAATTCTTTCTTTGTTGTTTACTTCGTGTAATCCAATGGAAGATATTTATGAGGAGATTGATGCTTTAGAATCAGTTATTTCTGGTGAAGCAACATATACATTAACAGATGAGGATTATGATGATTTAGAGCTAGGTTTTGGAAACTTTAGTTCTATAGATGATGCTAAATCTATGTTACCTGATTTTTTATCTGGTAAATTCCCAGCATGGGGGGCAGAATCTTTGGCTGCAGTAACGTTTAAATTATATAATCCAATTAAATTTGATGCCTATACAGTTACGGATGCAGATTATGAAGCTATTGGGTTAACTAGTTTAAATAATAGCGGAGATTTTAATGACTTTTTTGAGTATAAATTTCCAAGTGAGGTAAAAGGAACTGTAGTAGATTTAACCTATAATACAGAGCCAACCATCACAAATTATACATTAACGGATGCTGATTATGATTTAGTAGGTAATGGAAGGTTTGATAATTTTGATATTAGAACAGGAAGAGCTGAAGAAACCATTGATGTTAGAAGAGCTAAAATTCAGACTATTTTATTAAATAACTTTCCTGATGCTGCAGATGGAGCCAAGTATAATGTAACTTATGCAGTATACGATGGTAGTGCAGGAGTTTTAGAGATGTTAGTTAAGCAACAGCAAAATGAGCCTGATGCTTCTTTAACAACAAATTATACATTAACAGACGCTGATTTTGAATTGGTTGGTAATGGTCAATATAAGAACTTCGACATAAGAGCAGGAAGAGATGAGGAAACTGTTGAGGCAAGAAGAGCTAAGATAGAGACTATATTATTAAATAACTTTCCAGCTGCGGTTTCTGGTGACTTGTTCAATGTTACCTATGCAATTTACGACGGTGCTGCTGGTACGAGAGTTATGTTAGTTCAATTTGATGGAACTGGTTATACTATTTTCAGCACTACTTCTTACGAGTTATATACTTTTGTTTTAGAGGAATCTACAACTAGATTTACACTAACAGACGAGTGGGCTGCGCCAATTTCGTTCACAAGTGATGAGTATGCCTTAATGGGACAAAGTTATCCAAATTTTAGTGATAATGATTTAGCTATTTATAATATTGGAATCTACTTAAGAACATTATATCAATTTGCAGCGATAGACGATTTTGTTGCAGTAGAATATAATTACTTTAGTGGAGGTGTAAGCCAAAGAAATGTAAATTATGTATTTGATGGATCAGTTTGGAATGCAATTCCTACTGTTATTGATGAAACAATCAAGTTTGGTCATGATGGTAACAGTTGGGTACCAGATAACACAATCAAGTACACTTTAACTGCGGCAGATTATGCTTTAGTAGGCAATGACCGTTATGGTAATTTTGATGTAAGAGCTGGTAAAGACGAGGAGAGTGAAGAATCACGTTTAGCAAAAATAAATACTATTTTGTTAAATAATTTCCCATCAGATGCTGAAGGTCAAAAATACATCGTTACTTATAATATCTATAACGGAGCAAACGGAGTTTGGTCTCTTGCAGTTATTAAAGAAGGAAGTGCTTACGTAAAACAATAAGTTACGATATCTAAATAATTTTATTAAAACCATCTCATTTGAGGTGGTTTTTTTATGCATAAAAATGAGTAACTTTACCGAATTAAAATATAACTATAGTATGATGAAAGATATACATTCTTATTGGGCCTATTTAGTGTTGGCAATTCTTGTTTTTGCTGTTATTAATGCGATAATTGGCCTTACGCAAAAGAAACAATTTAAAGACAAAGATTTAAGAATTGGATTGTTTACCTTAATTGTTTCTCACATTCAATTATTAATTGGATTAGGATGGTATTTTATGTCTCCTTGGTATAAAGCCTTAAAAGAAAATGGAGGTGAAGTTATGGGGGATAAAGCTGCTAGATTATTAGCTGTAGAACACCCAATAATGATGATATTAGCAATTGTACTTATTACAATTGGCTGGTCTAAACACAAAAAGAAAACAACAGATTCATCAAAATTTAAAACATTTGTAATTTTTTATGGATTAGCTTTATTATTAATTCTTTCAAGAATCCCTTGGAACAATTGGTTTTAAAAGATGAAAATTTTAAGCTATATTCTTTCACCACTCTTTTTATTTACTTTTATATTATTCCTAATTATTTTTCATCCATTGCAATGGTTGAGCTTTAATATTTTTGGAATAAATACACATTCAAAAGTAGTAGCGATTCTTAATTATTTTTTAATGAAATCGCTATTAATTATTGGGGTAACAATTAGATTAAAAAACGAATATAAAATACCAGAAAACACTTCTATAATATTTGTTTCTAATCATCAATCAATTGTTGATATTCCGCCAATTGCATGGTTTTTTAGAAAACATTACCCAAAATTTGTTGCTAAAATAGAACTTGCAAAAGGAGCTCCAAGTGTTTCATATAATTTAAGAGTTGGAGGAGCTGCTTTAATAGATAGAAAAGATCCAAAACAATCTATAGGTGAATTGATTAAATTCTCAAAAAGGATAAATAAAAATAAATGGGGTGCAATTATTTTTCCTGAAGGAACAAGAAGTAGAAATGGTGAGCCTAAAAAGTTTGCGTCTAATGGCTTAAAAATCATCACAAAATTTAATAAAGAGGGATATGTTGTACCTTTAACAATCAATAATTCTTGGAAGATTTTTAAATACGGAAGTTTTCCATTTGGTATTGGAAGTCCAATTACAATTACTACACACAAACCAATAAAGATTGATTCTATGCCTTTTGAGGAATTATTAGAGCAAACAGAATCAATTATTAAAGAACACATAAAATAAAAAGTTATGTCTATAAAAAACGTAAGAAAAGAAGTAATGCTAACTTTAGAAAAAAAGATGCAACACTTTATGGATACTTATTTAATTCCTGCTGAAAAAATTTGGCAACCAACAGATTTTTTGCCTAATTCTCAATCAGATTCATTTATTACAGAAGTAGAAGAAATAAGAGAAATATCTAAAGAATTACATGATGACTTTTGGGTGGTTTTAGTAGGAGATACCATTACAGAAGAAGCTCTACCAACATACGAATCTTGGTTGTTAGATTTAGACGGAGTTTGTCAAGATCCAGATAACAGTTGGGCAAAATGGGTAAGAACATGGACAGCAGAAGAAAACAGGCATGGAGATGTTTTAAACAAATACTTGTATTTATCTGGACGTGTAAATATGCGTGAAGTAGAAATATCTACTCAACATTTAATAGCAGATGGTTTTGATATTGGTACATCAACAGATCCTTATAAAAACTTTGTTTATACAACATTTCAAGAATTAGCAACGTATGTTTCCCATAACAATGTCGCAAAAATTGCACGCAAAAAAGGGCATAAAGCTTTGGCTAAAATGTCTAAAATTATTGCAGGAGACGAAATGCGTCATCACCAAGCATACTCACATTTTGTAAAAGAAATCTTTAAAATTGATGCTAGTGAAATGATGTTAGCTTTTCAGCACATGATGAAACATAAAATTGTAATGCCAGCACTGCATTTAAGAGAATCTTTTGCAGAAAAAGGTAGTCTGTTTGATGACTTTTCTGCAGTAGCACAAAGAATTGGCGTATATACAGGTTTCGATTATGTTGATATTCTAAAAAAATTGAACACAATGTGGGAAATTGATAAAATCACAAACTTAACTCCAGAAGCAGAAAAAGCAAGAGATTATTTAATGAAATTGCCAGATAGAATGTATAGAATTACAGAAAGAATTGTAATTCCAGACACAAAATTTGAGTTTAAATGGATGTTACCGGCCTAATTTTTAAGAAGCGATTGAATGCTTTACGAATAGCTTTTGTTACGTAATTTAAAAAGAGCTCAAATAAAATTTCCAATCGCAGTGCCACTTGATTGTAAACCTATAAAATTTTTAAATCCTTCTTTTTTTTAAAAACGGAAGGATTTTTGGTTCGAGTTATAAAACACGTAACTTCCGTTGTTTGTCGTTTTAAAGTTTCAATTTGATTTCAATAATTTTTTTAGGATTCTAGGTCGATTTCGAACAAACAAACAGGAGCTTCTTTATAATGATCAGGCAAGCTATCTGTGTTTTTTAAATCAAACATACCAAGAAAATCAAAACCTGCATTTTTATAGTGTTTAATTAATCTCGTATTATTTCCTAAAGTATCTAATCTTATAAACTGTATTCCTTTTTCCTTCGCATATTCTTTTGCCCAATCTACAATTTTAGAAACAAAATTTCTTCCCCTAAAATCCGGGTTCGTGGCTATTCTATGAATATAAATAGCACTATCTCTATTTCTTTCTTCCCAAATTTGTTCATCGTTAAAAGTTATTGCCCAAATACAAACCACCTCGTTGTTCATTAACATTTTAAATTGTCTATGCTCCGCAATTTCAGTTTCAACCATGTTTCTGTTAAAATCGGGCCAAACGATTACTTTTTCTTTTGCTTTCTGATAATCGGAAGCGATTCTGTAAAAGCTATAAATTTGATCAATATCCGTAATTGTAACATTATTTATTTGCATATTTATTATTTTGAACGAGTAACCGTAAAGGAATCCATATCATTTAAGAATCCTAGTTTTTTTCTTATTTTATCTTGATTTTTTCTATCAATAGTTGCACTAACAACACCAATTTCATTTTTAGGTAAATTAGAAATTTCTGTACCTAAATAATCAATAATTAAAGAATTTCCCGAATAGCTGTACTTATTAGCATCTATTCCGGTTCTATTGACACCAATAGTGTAGCACATGTTTTCAATTGAACGTGCTTTTAAAAGCAATTCCCAAGCTTTAATTCTTTTTACAGGCCAATTTGCCATAAAAATCAATAAATCGTAATTTTCAATATTTCTAGCCCAAACAGGAAAACGTAAATCATAACAAATTAAAGGGCAAATTTTCCATCCTTTGTAAGTAATAATTAATTTTTCTTCACCAGAAGTATATACTGTATTTTCTCCAGCAAAAGTAAAGGAATGTCTTTTTATGTATGTCTCAATCTTTCCTGATGGATGTGCAAAAATTAGCATATTGTAATACTTATTGTTTTTTTCTATTACCAGACTTCCTGTAATTGCTAACTTTTTTTTGATAGCGATTTTTTGCATCCAACAAACCGAAATGCCATCGATTTTCTCAGCATTTTTTGCTGGATTCATAGTGAAACCGGTAGTAAACATTTCTGGTAAAACAACAATATCTGTATTTATTGGTAAACTGTTTATTTTCTCTTCAAAAAAAGCAAGATTTTTAGTCGGATCTTCCCAAAACAAATCAGTTTGAATACCAACAATATGTAATTCATTATCCATTAAAATAAATTTGAAGATTAAAGATGTATAAATGTAAGTTTTTGTAATTTAGAAAATCAAAAAAAATCTATGCAATCTTTTATTTCTGAAACATTAGATGATATTTTACAAACCACAAAATCATTTCAAAATGTTGTTTTTGTATTGCCTTCACAAAGAGCGAAAGTGTTTGTAAAACAAACCTTTAAAGATAAAATTTCTGTTGGTTTTTTGCCGGAAATGTTAAATATAGAACAGTTTATCCAGCAAGTTTCTGGAGTTCAAAAAGCAGATAATATTCAATTATTATTTCACTTTTATACCATTTATAAAAGTGTAGAGAAAAATCCAGATTCTTTTGACACGTTTTCTTCTTGGGCATTAACGGTACTGCAAGATTTTAATGAAATTGACCAACATTTAATAAATCCAACAGATATTTTTATTTATTTAAGAGATATTGAGCGTTTACGAAAATGGTCTGTAAAAGGTACGTTTAAGGAAACAGAATTGATAAAAGATCATTATTCTTTTCTAGAGAAACTTAGCATATATTATAGTGCCTTTTATCAATTTTTAATTGATGAAAACATTGGTTATCAAGGTTTAATGTATCGAGAGGCATTTAAAAAAATTGATACCTTTTTAAATAAAAATGAAGATAAAAAAATCTTCTTTATTGGTTTTAATGCTTTAAATAAGGCTGAAGAATTGCTGTTCCAAAAAGTATTAGAGAATGGAAATTCTGAAATTTATTGGGATATAGATGAAACGTTTTTTAATTCAACTCATCAAGCAGGAAAATTTATTAGAAAGTATAAGAAAGAGTGGAAATATTTTGAAAACAAGAAACTTAAATCTTTAGGGAATACATTTTTAGCACCCAAGAAAATAGAGATTATTGGAGCAGCAAAGAACAATACACAAATAAAATATATTGGTGAAATTTTAGAAAAAAATACCAACTTTAAAAATACAGCATTGGTTCTAGCAGATGAAACTTTGTTGCCGATTACACTAAATTCATTACCGAAAAACATTGAAGCAATTAATATTACAATGGGTTATCCATTAAAGGATATTCCCACAACAAATTTATTGTTTTCAATTTTTCAGTTGTTTATTTCGCAAGAAAAATTACAAAAAAAGAGTGTAAATCAGTTTTATTATAAAGATATAATTCGTTTTTTTAAGCATCAATCTATTTATGGTTTAATAGCATCAGTAGATGCTTTTACATCGGAAATTGCAAAAGAAAATCAGACTTTTATTAATGAAAATAGACTTGCAAAATTTTTAGAAAATCAAACTCCAGAAGTCGAAAATGTAGTTTTAAATCTATTTAAACCTTTTGACAATGTGATAAATTTTATTGATAGGGTTTTAGATTTAATTAATTTATTAAAAGAAGAAGTTGATGCTTTAGAAAAAGAATATTTATTTCGATTTTACACAGTATTCACTCAGTTAAAAACACTACAAAATGAATTTCAATATTTCACAGATTTAAAAATACTTTCTCAATTTTTTAAACAATTAATAGCTTCAGAAAGTTTGTCTTTTCAGGGAGAGCCATTAAAAGGTTTGCAATTAATGGGAATGCTAGAAACCCGTGTTTTAGATTTTGAAAACATTATTTTGGCATCTGCAAACGAAGGGGTGTTGCCAGCAAGTAGTCAGCAAAATTCTTTTATTCCTTTTGATGTAAAAATCGAATTTGGTCTACCAACGTATAGAGAGAAAGACGCTATTTTTTCGTATCATTTTTTTAGATTATTGCAAAGGGCAAAAAATATTTTTATTTTGTATAACACAGAACATGATGTTTTTGGAAGTGGAGAAAAAAGTAGATTTGTAACCCAGTTAGAGATGATGCGGACGGATATTGTTCAAAAAATTGTATCTCCAAAAGTGCTTGCTCAAAAAGTTAAATTAAAAGAAATTTCTAAAAATAATTTGGTGTTTGATCGGTTAAGAGAATTGGCTCACAACGGTTTTTCTCCTTCCTCTTTAACGAATTATCTGTATAACCCTATGGCATTTTACAAACAGAAAATTTTAAGGATAAAAGAATTTGATGATGTTGAAGAAACTGTTGCTTACAATACCTTAGGAACTGTTGTACACGAAACTTTAGATGAGCTTTACAAGCCCTTTATAGGGAAGTTCTTAACCGTTGATGCCATTTCTAAAATGGAAAAAATAACCAAAGATTTGGTTGTAAAACATTTTAAAATTCATTTTAAAAATGGTGACTTGAGGACAGGGAAAAATCGCTTAATTTTTGAGGTTGCGAATAGATTTGTTGTGAACTTTTTGGCACAAGAAAAAAAGTTATTAAAAGATCAAAATAATCAACTAAAAATTATCGCTACAGAAGAAAATTTATCGGCTAAAATTGAAATTGAAGGAATCGATTTTCCTGTAAAAATTCATGGGAATGTTGATAGAGTTGATGAGTTAAACGGTGAAATTAGAATTATAGATTATAAATCAGGGATGGTGAAAAGTTCTGAGTTAAAAGTATTAAATTTTGCAGAATTAAGAGAGAGAGAGCAATACAAAGCGATTCAGGTTTTGTTGTATGCATTTTTATACACCAAAAGTAAAAAATATAATAGTTCTAAAAATTTAAAAGGAGGTATATTTTCTTTTAAAAATTTAAACCAAGAGTTTTTAGCGATTAATTTCTCGTCAAATTACAGAAGTCCAGACACAACAATTACTCCAGAAAAATTAGACCAATTTTTAGAAGAGATAAAAGGTTACATCAGAGAAATTTATAATCCAGCAATCGATTTTATAGAACCTGCAGATTTAAAGTATTAATTTTTTCCTTTTAAAATTAATAGAGGAACACTAGAGTGAAATTCTTCTTTTAAAATAGTATTCTTTTCCCATAATTTTTGAAAGAATCCTCTTTTACGCCTAAATACACACAACAAATCAGGTTGATGTTTTTGAAAATGTTCTAAAACTCCTTGAAAAGTAGTTGCTTTCTCGGTAATAGTTAATGAAGATTTTAATGCCTCTAAATCTTTATTTAAAACTAAATCTTCATCCGTATAATTAGTTGTTTTTACCAATAATAAATTTACTTCAGAGTCAAATTTATTCATAATAAATTGAAGCGGTTTTAAAGCTGTTTTACTTTTCACAATGCCAGATTTAAAAGCCATTAAAATATTTTTAACTGGACTATACTTATAACCTTCTGGAACTGTTAGTATTGGTAAATTAGTTTTCTTTACAAGGCTTCCAACAGTTTTACCTAAGAAAATTTCTTCTTTAATTGAATTGCTTTTTGCGCCTACAATAATTAAATCGATACCTAAATCATGGTCAATAGCTTCCACACTATCTATTACAGAACCTTTTGCAGCGATCAATTTTACATCTACATTTCTTCTATCAACAGAATTCACTATTGTTCGCAAGTATAAATTGGTTTCACGTGCAATAATATCATCAATATTTATGATGGTTCCAGCTTTAGTTTGCGCACTATAAGCTCTAAAAACTAAAATTTTTGCATCAATTTCTGAAGCAAAATCAATGGCATATTGTAAGCTGTTTTGTGCACTTTCTGTAGATCCAATAGGTACTAAAATGTTTTGCATGATAGATTTTTTTTAGACCACAAAGTTACTCATTTTTAAGAAAGTAATAGCTTTTCAATTTTTTTAGATACGTACCTTTGTTAAAATTATATTTTTAATGAAAACCAATATTAGCTTTAAATATATTAATAAATTAGCAATTCCTGCTTTAATAGCAGGTATAGCGGAACCTTTGTTATCTATCACAGATACTGCAATAATTGGTAATATTGATGAAAATGCTACAGAAAGCCTAGCCGCAGTAGGTATTGTTGGTGCTTTTATTTCCATGTTAGTTTGGGTTTTTGGGCAGATTAGAAGTGCAATTTCTTCTATAATTTCACAATATGTAGGTGCCAACAAATTAGGTAAAATTGAAGGTTTACCTGCACAAGCGATGGCGATTGTTGTTGCAGGAAGTTTATTAGTTTTGGTAATTTCTTATCCGTTTGCAAAACAGATTTTTCAGTTTTACAATGCTTCAGGAACCGTTTTGGATTTTTGTGTTACCTATTTTAAAATTAGAATTTTTGGATTTCCATTTTCACTTTTCGTTTTTGCAGTTTTTGGTACTTTTAGAGGGTTACAGAATACGTATTATCCAATGATAATTGCGATCATTGGAGCAGTATTAAATGTTGTTTTAGATCTTGTTTTTGTCTATGGTGTAGAAGGTTTTATTCCTGCAATGAATATTGAAGGCGCAGCTTATGCAAGTCTAATTGCGCAGGTTACAATGGCGTTAATTGCATTGATTCTATTACTAAAGAAAACATCTATTTCATTAAAAATAAGTTTACCGTTTCATGAAGAAATTCCAAATTTATTAGGCATGATTGGCAACCTTTTTATAAGAACAATTGCTCTGAATATTGCCTTATATTTTGCCACTGCTTATGCAACAGGTTATGGAAATGAATATATTGCAGCCTATACAATTGGTTTAAATCTTTGGTTGTTAGGTGCTTTTATGATTGATGGGTATTCCAGTGCCGGAAATATTTTATCAGGTAAACTATTAGGCTCCAAAGACTATGAAACATTATTCAAATTAAGCATAAAACTTGCGAAATATGGGTTCTTTATTGGAATGATTATCGCTATTTTTGGATTCGTTTTTTATGACTTTATTGGTCAAATTTTCACAAAAGATCCGTTGGTTTTAGAGCAGTTTTATCATGTCTTTTGGATTGTAATCTTAACACAGTCAATAAGTGCAATCACTTTTATTTTTGATGGAATGTTTAAAGGGATGGGTGAAATGAAATATTTGAGAAATCTTTTAATATTATCTACGGGTTTTGTTTTTATTCCAACACTTTTGTTTTTTGATTGGTTAGATTATAAATTAGTTGCCATTTGGATTGCTTTTACATTGTGGATTTTGGCGAGAGGAATTCCGCTTATTTTTAAATTTAGAAGTAAGTTTTTACCTCTGGTAAAATCTTGATTTCTATATTGCTTTCACTTTTTAATTTGGCTATCTTGTACATCTAAAATTTAAGGAAGAGGAAACCGAATAATTTTCTTTTAATTATTGTTTTTGGAATGCTTTTTGGTACTAATAATAAAAATAATTTTCTTGAAAATATTTAAAAATATATCCCTTAGAATTCGCATATTTTTATCCATGATTATATTGGTGTTATTAGCATCTGTTTTAATTTTAGGAGTTACGGTGTATCAATATGACGAGCAAACAAAAGATTATAACATCCAGCGTTTTGAGCGAAAAGAAGCAGCTACAATTAAAACCATAGATTTAGAACTGACGAACAAAACAACGTATCCTTTAAAAACAGAAAATTTAGTTAAAATTTTTCAAGAACGGATCTACGAAATCTCTTCGATCAATAAATTAGATATTGCTATTTATGATTTAAACGGTAATCTTTTAAAGTCATCTATTAAAAGAATTTCTGAAGAGTTTGAATCAAAAAAAATTTCTCAGGGAGTTGTTACAGAATTAGTAAAAAACGATAATCATAAAATTTTAAAAAGTAGAGAGAGAAAAGGTATAGGATACCAAAGGTCTTATTCTTTTATAAAGGATTCTAAATTAGAGCGAATAGGAATTTTAGAAATTCAATTCACTCAAGATAATTCTGAAATACAAAAAGAGTTAAGAGAATTTATTTCGAGATTAGGTTTAGTATATCTATTTATGTTTTTAATAGCGATTTCTTTAGCTTATTTTTTATCAAGTTATATTACAAGATCCATACAGACTATTTCAGATAAAATGCAACAAACGCGTTTAAACGAACGTAATGAAAAAATTATTTTAAATGCAGCAAGTTCAGAAATTGAAGTTCTAGTAGAGGCATATAATAGTATGATTGATCAACTTGAAGAAAGTGCTGTAAAGTTGGCAAGAAGTGAGCGTGAGCAAGCATGGAGAGAAATGGCAAAACAGGTGGCGCATGAAATCAAAAACCCATTAACTCCTATGCGTTTATCTGTTCAAAGTTTTGAACGAAAATTCAATCCAGAGGATGAAAAAATTAAAGAAAAATTAGCAGAATATAGTAAGACTTTAATTCAGCAGATAGATGTAATGAGTTCTATTGCTTCTGCATTTTCAGATTTTGCTAAAATGCCAACGCAAAAAAGAGAGAGAGTTGAGGTGATTAGTGTTGTAAAATTAGCTTTAGATATTTTTAACGAGGATTCTATTAACTATTTAGCAAAAGAGAAAGAGTTGTTTGCTAATTTAGATAAAACTCAATTGATTCGAATTGTAACGAACTTGGTTAAAAATGTAATGCAGGCAGCAGAGAAGACAGAAACTCCTATTGTTAATGTTGCAGTTTCATCAGAGGGAAAGCATATTAAAATAACAGTTTCTGATAATGGAAAAGGAATAGCTGAAAATGTTAAAGATTTAATTTTTGAGCCAAAATTTACGACAAAATCAAGTGGGATGGGGCTTGGTTTGCCAATGATTAAAAACATTATAGAAGCGTATGAAGGTACTATTTCGTTCACATCAGAAGAAGGAAAAGGAACTGTTTTTACCGTAATTTTACCAAAAGAATAAAAATAATTAGTTTTTAAATGATACGATATGAAATTCAATAATATCTTAGTTGAGAAAAATAATAATTTAGCCAAAGTAACGATTAATAGGCCAGAAAAATTGAATGCTTTAAATAGTGAAACAATTCATGAGTTAAGTGATGCTTTTGAAGCTTTGGAAGATGACGAAGCTATTAAAGTAATTGTACTTACAGGAAGTGGAGAAAAAGCTTTTGTAGCTGGTGCAGATATTTCTGAATTCGCCCATTTTTCTGTTAATGAAGGAGGAACTTTGGCAAGAAAAGGGCAAGAGATGTTGTTCGATTTCATAGAAAGTTTATCAAAACCAGTTATTGCTGCTGTCAATGGTTTTGCTCTAGGAGGTGGTTTAGAATTGGCAATGGCTTGTCATTTTAGAATCGCGTCGGACAATGCAAAGATGGGATTGCCAGAAGTTTCTTTGGGGGTAATTCCTGGTTATGGGGGCACGCAGCGCTTACCGCAATTAGTGGGTAAAGGAAAGGCAATGGAATTAATTATGACTGCTGGTATGATTTCGGCTGAAGATGCATTGAGCTGTGGTTTGGTAAATCATGTAACAACTCAAGAAACATTATTGCCTTTAGCAGAAAAGATTGCTAGTAAAATTATGCGAAATTCATCCGTTGCAATTTCTGGAGCGATTAAAGCTGTAAATGCTAATTTTGAAGATGGTACAAATGGTTTTGATACAGAAATCGAAGAGTTTGGCAATTGTTTTGGTACTGAAGATTTTAAAGAAGGAACAACTGCATTTTTGGAAAAGAGAAAGCCTAATTTTCCTGGAGCTTAGAATGATAAAAAAACGATTCATAATTGGCTCGTTTTGGAATTAAATTAAAATTTCTAACGTATAAATTAATTAGTACTTAAATTTTAAAGTTGTGAACGTAACTTCTTTTATTATTATATATAACAACTTTATAGTCACCTTTTTCGTCTTTATCTAATTTGTATGCTCTGTTTAAAATCATTTCACTCTTAATAGTTTCTGAGTAAATAATTTCATCATTATAATACAATGAAATTTTTGAAGGCTTTTTATCAAAAGCAATTTTAGATATCATTAGGATATTTTCTTCATTTCTAATGACAGGTTTAAAAATTACTATTTTAGAATTTTCATTAAAAATTACGGTTCTGTTTTTAACTTCTAAAGTTTTTACAATAATTTCAAAATCTTTATTTAATTCAATAGTGTAAGTACCATCACTCAAAGAGGATAAATCAAACACTTTAGCTAGTAATCCCGGTTTAGAAACAGTTTCGGAACGAATAATTGTTCCATCCTTATCTTTAATGGTGAGTAAATGTCCTTTTTTCACTTCATTAAATACCAGTTTAATGTTTTTAGTATTTAATACGTTGCTTACATCTGCTCTGTTTGCGAAGTTTACGAATGTTCCTAGTAAAAAAACGACTACTAGTACTTTTGTTTTTATTGTTTTCATCATATTGTATTTTAATAATTATTTCTTTTTTTGACTTTGTGTTATAAAAAAACCTATTGTTATTAATTGAACTAAATAAAGGATTGCAAAAAACACAATTACTGTTGTAAATAAAATTCCTTCCTTGTTTAACATAATTTTAATTTTATACTACAAAGTTATAGGAAGAACTATCATATAAGAACAACACAATTGGTAATTTTATGTTCTAAATTAACAAATTATCTCATGTTAAGTTTATGTAAAGTTAATTAAGCATATAAAATTGATAATTTTATACAGATAATCTCTTTTATGTATTGTATTTTTGTAATATGATACTGAAAAAACCAACACTTGAAAAAATTACCCCCAATTTTGGTGCTTCTTTATTAGTGAAAAAGCATTTAGAGTTTTTAAAGACAAATACACCCTTTTGGCATTTTCATCCAGAAATAGAATTGGTATATGTTAATAAAGGAAAAGGAAAAAGACATATAGGGAATCATATAAGTTATTTTAATAATAGTCAATTAGTGCTCATAGGTTCTAATTTGCCGCATATTGGTTATATAGATCGTTTAACAACAAATGGTTCTGAAACTTTGATACAGTTTCTGCCAGATTTTTTAGGAAAAGATTTTTTTAAAATCCCAGAAATGGCAGCTATCGCTACTCTTTTTGAACGTGCTAAAAAAGGAATACGATTTAATATTGAAATTAAACAAAGAATTGGCGCTAAAATTGAAAAATTAATAGATTTAGAAGGAGCAAATAGAATAACTTCTTTTATAGAGATTTTAAATGATTTAGCAACTACAAACGATTATACATTATTAAATGCAAATGGTTTTGCTTTCGAGGCTATAAGACAAGACAGTAACAAGATAGAAATCATTTATAGCCATATTAATGATAACTTTAAGGAACATATAACTTTAGATGAGGTTTCTAATCTTGTAAGTATGACTGTGCCAGCATTCTGTAGGTATTTTAAAAAATCTACAGGAAAAACGTTTACAAAATTAGTTAATGAATATAGAGTTGTGCATGCTACCAAATTATTAGCAGAGAGTAATATGAGTATTTCAAATATAAGTTTTGAGTGTGGCTTTAATAACTTTTCACATTTTAACAAGTTATTTAAAGAGTTTACAGGTAAAAGTGCTTCTATTTATAGAAGTGAAATGAAAGATTTAATTCAGTAGATTATGGAAATTATATTAGAAAACAAGATTGAAAAAGCATTAGAATACTATACTTTTAAAAGTAAAGAAATGAGAGATTTTGTGAATTCAAGCAAAGATTTAACGGTAGAACAAATTGTTGAATTCGGAGAAGAATTGGCTGTTTTAGAATATAAAATTACAGCATTAGAAGTAGCAATAGAAAGTTAAAATTAGAGTTTTCCATTCCATTCGCTATAAAACTGTTTTAAATATTCTTCCATAAATTGATGTCTTTCTGAAGCAATTCGCTTGCCAGAAAGGGTATTCATTTTGTCTTTTAATAATAATAGTTTTTCATAAAAATGGTTAATAGTTGGTGCAGTTGACTGTTTGTATTCTTCTTTACTCATATTTAAATTTGGTATAATTTCAGGATTGTAAAGTGCTCTATTTTTAAAGCCTCCATAATTAAAGCAACGCGCAATTCCAATAGCCCCAATGGCGTCCAATCGGTCTGCGTCTTGCACTACCTCCAGCTCTTTAGACATGAACTTTTCAACATCCTTTTCCAAAGAATTCTTATAAGAAATGTGCTGTATGATTTTTATAACATGATTAATCGTTTTTGTATTTACTTTTTGAGTTATGAGAAATTTACTAGCTTTTTTAGGGCCAATAGTTTCATCACCATCATAGAATTTTGGGTCCGCAATATCGTGTAAAAGGGCCGCTAATGAAATGACAAAAACATCTACCTTTTCTTCTTTAGAAATTAAAATCGTGTTTTTAAAAACTCGCTCTACATGAAACCAATCATGGCCGCCTTCAGCATGTTCTAATTCTTTTTTAACAAATTTAATGGTGTTTTCAATTACTTTTTTTTGATTCATATTACTTTCTTGAGGCGAGTTCCTTTTTAATTTTTTTAACTTCAAAAAGCATTACAAAAAACATAGGGACAAAGAATAAAGGTAAAAAAGTTTGAAAAGAAATACCTTTTTCTAAAAGAGAAAACAGGGAAAAAACTATCATTAAAACAACAACGATAGCTTGAATAATTGCAATAGTTTTTTGTGATTTTAATTTCTTTTTTAGTTTTTTATTGGTGTGGGTCGATAATACCGAGGCCATATCTTGGATTTTTTATAAAAATAAAAAATCCATTCAAAATAGAATGGATTTTAAGGTTCTTTCTTTTGGAAAGGATTTATAATGTTCTTTTAACAAAACTCTTCGTAAGCTTGTGCTAAATTCTGAGCAATCATTTGCGCAGATCTACCTTCAATATGATGACGCTCTAACATGTGCACTAAATTACCATCCTTAAATAAGGCAATTGCAGGCGATGAAGGAGGGAAAGGAATCATATGTTCTCTTGCTTTTTGAGTAGATTCTTTTTCTACACCAGCAAAAACAGTGGTTAAGTTTGTAGGTGTTTTTTCAGCTCCAAGAGAGGCAATTGCCCCTGGTCTTGCAGTACCTGCAGCACAGCCACAAACAGAGTTTACCATTACTAAAGTTGTTCCTTCTTTAGACAATGCGTTTTCAACATCTTCACCTGTATATAATGCTTCAAAACCAGCGTTAATTAACTCATCACGCATTGGTTTTACTAATTCTTCTGGATACATATTATTCATAAATTTAAGCTACAAATATAAGAATAATTCAATCAAAATTCAAGATGTAATTCAAAGCTTATTTCAATAGATCTATAAATAGAATTGATATGATAATCTTTTCATAAAAATAACGTTGTTTCCTTATATTTGTGACAAAATTAAAATAGTATATGGGAAGTTTTACCAAATGGTTAGGTGCAGGTTTAGGCTTTAGTTTAGGAGGTCCAATTGGTGCTGCAATAGGTTTTGCAATTGGTAGTTTTGTTGACGGGTTTTCTGAAGAGGATTTAACCGAAGCGCAAAAAGAGTATCAACGCAGAGTTAGTAAAGGGGGCATGAACTCAGATACTCAATCTGGAGATTTTGAGATGAGTCTTCTAGTGTTGGCATCAATTGTTATAAAATCAGATGGAAAAATAGACCAAAGAGAATTGAACTTTGTTAGAAGTCAATTTGTTAGTATGTATGGAAAAGAAAGGGCAAATAGTGCTTTTAAACTTTTTAACGGGATTATAAAAAAAGAAGTTTCGGCAAGGCAAGTTTGTATTCAAGTTCGAGAACACATGCCTCATGCTTCTCGTTTACAATTAGTGCACTTTTTATTTGGTATTGCAAAAGCAGATGATTTTGTTTCTTTATCAGAAGTAGAAGATATTAGAAAAATAGCAGGTTATTTATACATTAATCCAAGAGATTTTGAGTCGATTAAAGCTATGTTTTATGATTCTTCAGAAAGTTCTTATAAGATTTTGGAAATTACAAAATCATCAACTGATGATGAGGTAAAAAAAGCTTATCGAAAAATGGTAAAAAAATACCACCCAGATAAATTACAAGGTTTGGGAGAAGAGCATTTAAAGGGCGCAAATGAAAAGTTTCAAAGCATACAATCTGCTTATGAAAAAATAAAAAATGAAAGAGGAATGTAATCAATCCTTTTTTTTGCGTCTAAAAGCCGCTGTTTTCAAGAAAATCCTTAATTTCGCAATCTTATTAGAAATGACAGAAAATGAAAGCTAAATTTCCTGAATATAAAGGACTTGACTTACCAAAAGTTGCAGAAGAAATTCTTAATTATTGGCAAGAAAACAACATCTTCGAGAAGAGTGTATCTTCAAGAGAAAATGCAACACCATTTGTATTTTTTGAAGGCCCACCTTCGGCAAACGGTCTGCCTGGTGTTCACCATGTTTTAGCAAGAGCTATTAAAGATATTTTTCCGCGTTACAAGACGATGAAAGGATACCAAGTAAAGCGAAAAGCTGGATGGGATACGCATGGTTTACCAATAGAATTAGGTGTTGAGAAAGAGCTAGGAATTACTAAGGAAGATATTGGCACGAAAATTTCTGTAGAAGATTATAATGCAGCTTGTAGAGAAGCAGTAATGCGTTACACAGATATTTGGAACGATTTAACCCAGAAAATGGGGTATTGGGTAGATATGGAAGATCCTTATATTACTTACGAACCGAAATATATGGAGTCTGTTTGGTGGTTATTAAAGCAGATTTACAATAAAGAATTAATTTACAAAGGGTATACCATTCAGCCATATTCTCCAAAAGCAGGGACAGGTTTAAGTTCTCATGAATTAAATCAACCAGGTACTTACCAAGATGTAACTGATACAACTGTTGTTGCACAATTTAAAGCTGTAGAAAGCACGCTCCCAGACTTTTTACAAAACGAGGGAACCATTTATTTTTTAGCATGGACGACAACTCCTTGGACATTACCAAGTAATACGGCATTAACTGTAGGCCCAAAAATTGAATATGTTTTAGTAGATACTTTTAATCAATATACTTTTGAGCCTACGAAAGTAATTTTAGCGAAAAAACTAGTTAGCAAACAATTTGGAGGTAAAAATAATGTTGAAGTTGAAACTTCAGAAGAATTAAACAATTACAATTCTGGGGATAAAAAAATTCCTTTTTATGTTGTTAAAGAATTTATTGGGAAAGATTTAGTTAATATTAAATACGAACAAATTTTAGATTACTGTTTGCCAAATGACAATCCTCAAGATGCATTTAGAGTAATTTTAGGAGATTTTGTAACTACAGAAGATGGAACAGGAATTGTGCATACAGCACCAACTTTTGGAGCAGATGATGCTATCGTTGCAAAACAAGCAACACCAGAAATTCCGCCAATGTTGGTGAAAGATGAGAATGATAATTTAGTTCCCTTAGTAGATTTACAAGGAAAATTCAGACCAGAGATGGGGGAATTTGCTGGTAAATATGTAAAGAATGAATATTATAAGGATGGTGAAGCTCCAGAAAAATCTATTGATGTTGAGCTGGCAATAAAATTAAAAATAGAAAACAAAGCTTTTAAAGTCGAAAAATATAAGCACAGTTATCCTAATTGTTGGAGAACAGATAAGCCAATATTATATTATCCGTTAGATTCTTGGTTTATTAAAGTAACGGATGTAAAAGATAGAATGCATGAGTTAAATAAAACAATTAACTGGAAGCCAGAATCTACGGGAACTGGACGTTTTGGAAATTGGTTGGCGAATGCAAATGACTGGAATTTATCTCGTTCAAGATATTGGGGTATTCCTTTACCAATTTGGAGAACAGAAGATGGTAAAGAAGAAATTTGTATTGGCTCTGTAAAAGAATTAAAGCAAGAAATGGCAAAAGCTGTTACAGCTGGAGTTTTAGCAAAGGATATTTTTGAAGATTTTGAAGTTGATAATAACTCAGAAGAAAATTACGCGAAAATAGATTTACATAAAAATATTGTAGATGAAATTGTGTTGGTTTCTGCCACTGGACAGCCAATGAAACGCGAAAGCGATTTAATTGATGTATGGTTCGACTCTGGTTCTATGCCTTATGCGCAATGGCATTATCCGTTTGAGAATAAAGAAAAAATTGATGGAAATGAATCTTTTCCAGCAGATTTTATTGCAGAAGGAGTAGACCAAACTAGAGGTTGGTTTTATACGTTACATGCAATTTCTACAATGGTTTTTGATTCCGTTGCTTATAAAAACGTAGTTTCTAATGGTTTAGTTCTCGACAAAAAAGGTCATAAAATGTCTAAGCGTTTAGGAAATGCAACAGACCCTTTTACAACGCTATCAACGTATGGTCCAGATGCAACTCGTTGGTATATGATTTCAAATGCAAATCCTTGGGATAATTTAAAATTTGACTTAGACGGAATTGAAGAGGTAAAACGTAAGTTTTTCGGAACTTTATATAACACCTATTCTTTCTTCACCTTATATACAAATATTGATGGTTTTTGCTACAAAGAAGCAGATATTCCTTTAGAAAAAAGACCAGAAATAGATCGATGGATTTTATCTGAGCTACATACTTTAATCAATAAAGTTGATAAATTTTATGCGGAATATGAACCAACTAGAGCTGCGAGAGCAATATCAGATTTTACACAAGATTATTTAAGTAATTGGTATGTACGTTTAAGTAGAAGGCGTTTTTGGAAAGGAGATTATCAAACGGATAAAATTTCTGCATATCAAACATTGTATACTTGTATGAATACAATTGCGAAATTAGGTGCGCCAATTGCACCGTTTTTTATGGATAAATTGTATCAAGATTTAAATTCTGTTTCGGGTAAAGAAATATCAGAAAGTATTCATTTATCAGATTTTCCAGTTTCGGATGCTAGCTTTATTGATGCCTCTTTGCAGCGTAAAATGGGTAATGCACAAACAATATCTTCGTTAGTATTATCGTTAAGAGCTAAAGAGAAAATTAAAGTGCGTCAGCCATTGCAAAAAATCATGATACCTGTTGATAACCCTCAACAAAAGGAAGAAATTTTAGCAGTTGCAGACTTAATTAAGCATGAAGTAAATATTAAAGAAATTCAGATTTTAGACGATGCTTCAGATATTTTAATCAAACAAATTAAACCGAATTTTAAAACATTAGGGCCAAAGTTTGGAAAAGATATGCGTTTAATAGCTGTCGAAGTTCAAAAATTCAGTCAAGAAGATATTAACAAAATTGAAAAAGATAAAAATATTATTCTTGATATTAATGGAAAAAATATTATTTTAGAACTCTCAGATGTAGAGATATCATCTAAAGACATAGAAGGTTGGTTAGTTGCAAATGAAGGTTTGTTAACCGTCGCTTTAGATGTAACGATAACGGAAGATTTGCGTAAAGAAGGTATTGCTAGAGAATTAGTAAATAGAATCCAAAATGCACGTAAAGACTCAGGTTTAGAAGTAACGGATACAATTAAATTAACTGTGCTAAATTTTGAAAACCTTCAAAAATCTATCACAGAAAATAAAGCGTATATAATGAGTGAAACATTAACTAAAGAACTGGTTTTTGTGGATGAATTAAATAACGGTACAGAAATTGAATTTGATACCATTAAAAGTAAAATATTAATCGAAAAAATGTAAGGTTTATGTCAGACGTGAAACTAAAATATTCGCAAGAGGACTTGGAAGAGTTTAAGGTAATAATTCAGAAAAAGATAGCAAGATCCCAAGAAGATTTAGCTTTGTTAAAAGCAGCATATAAGAATGACGCAGACAATGGAACAGACGATACGTCTCCATCGTTTAAATCTTTTGACGAAGGCTCTGAAGTAATGAACAAAGAAGCAAATGTGCAGTTAGCAATTAGACAAGAAAAGTTTATTAGAGACTTAAATAACGCTTTGTTACGAATTGAAAATGGTACTTATGGTGTTTGCAGAGTTACAGGTAAGTTAATTCAAAAAGAACGTTTAAGATTAGTACCTCATGCTACATTAAGTATAGAGGCGAAACGTAAACAATAATAGTTTTATGATATTATAATATTCTAAAAGCTTCTGTAAAGAAGCTTTTTTTGTTCAATGAAAAATAATTTGATCATTTTATTTTTAGTATTTTCATCTGCGGTTTTATCGCAAAAAAAAGTCATAAAAAAAATTGAAACCCAATGTAGTGAAATAGAAATTTCAACAATTGGTTTAGACGATTTTGTATTAGAAAACTCAACTTCAGGTTTTATAGAAATCACCTTGTTTGCAGAAAATCCTCATGAACAGCATATTCTTTTCGACGTTAAGAATGATTTTTTACAAGTTGAATTTAAAATGCATAAAATACAAAAAGAAGAAACTGTTTTTAGAAAATTTATTACTGAAAGATTGCACAGAGCTTCTGTAATTGTAAAAATTCCGAAAGGGAAAAGGGTAACTATTTTTGGAGAGAGTATTAACATAGAATCGAGAGATTATTTAGGGGATTTATCCATTTTTATTGAAAAAGGAATTGTAAAACTAAATCAGGTTAAAGCAAATACATCAATAAAATTGTATGAAGGAAGTATCTATGGGGTTCTTGAAAATTCAAATATTAATATTATTTCTAAGGTTGGTAAAATAAAAATTGATGAGCGCTTTCATGAAAAAACCTATCAAAAGAAATTAGAAAAAAATCAAAAAGAATTTTCTATAACAACAATAAAAGCTAATATTTTCTTAACTACTAAATAAACACAATAATATTGTTATTTTTGTGAACACAAATTCAAAAAAAATGTCCAAAAAGAACCTGGCAATTCTTACTGTATTATTTACAATAATTTTAGATCAAGTACTAAAAATCTATATAAAAACAAACTTTATTTTGGGAGAAGAAGTTTTGATTTTTGATTGGTTTAAAATTCATTTTGTAGAAAATAATGGAATGGCAATGGGTTTTGAATTTGGTGGAAAAACTGGAAAACTTTTTTTAACCCTATTTAGATTAGTTGCAGTTTCTGCAATTATATTCTGGCTAATGGGTAATATAAAACGAAAGGTTCATAATGCCGTTATTGTTGGTATTTCACTTATTTTTTCTGGTGCAGTCGGTAACATTATAGATTCTGTTTTTTACGGAGTTATTTTTGACGATTCTGACTATAAAGTAGCAACTCTTTTTGCTGATGAACCTTATGGAAATCTTTTCTATGGAAAAGTAGTAGATATGTTCTATTTTCCTATTTGGACAGGAAATCTGCCAGATTGGATTCCTTTTGTAGGAGGAGATCTATTTACTTTTTTTCAGTATATTTTTAATCCAGCTGATTCTTATATAACCATTGGTGTTGCTTTACTTTTTATTTTTAGCAAACACGCTTTTCCAAAAGAAGAAAAGGATGTGAAAGAATTTACAGAGGAGCATAAGAAATAAAATTAGAATTTATTTAAATTCTTTACAAGGTTGTAGTATTTTTCAATAGCTTGAGTTAAATCTATTGTATAATATAAACCTCTTTTTAAATACGCATTTCAAGGTGTATTTTAGTTTTTTAGTTGGTTTTTTCATTGCTAAATTTTAGCATTAAAAGAAATAAGCAAAAGTTCGTTTTCTCGAAGAGATTTCTAAAATTCATCAATTATCGACTATTTATGGATGGCAAGTGGTAGACATACAAACTTCCTTTTTTTTAGCTGAATTCAATTAGCGAATTGACTAGTTTATCTCTTTAAAAGCATTATTTTTGAGCATGTCTGTATCTTTAGAGCTTCAAGTTAAAACCTTACCAAATGAACCTGGAGTTTATCAGTATTTTGATAAAGATGATATAATTATTTATGTTGGTAAAGCTAAAAACCTAAAAAAAAGAGTTGCTTCTTACTTCAATAAAAACCATGAAAATGGTAAAACTAGAGTTTTAGTAAAAAAGATTGTAGGTATAAAACATATTGTTGTAAATACGGAAACAGATGCACTTTTACTTGAAAATAATTTAATTAAAAAATACAAACCACGTTACAATGTTCTCTTAAAAGACGATAAAAGTTACCCTTGGATTTGTATCAAAAAAGAACGTTTTCCAAGGATTTTTGCAACCAGAAGAGTTATCAAAGATGGTTCAGAATATTTTGGTCCTTATACTTCTGTAAGAACCGTAAGAGTGCTGTTAGATTTGATAAAAGATTTGTATTCACTGAGGACTTGTAATTATGATTTAAGCCACAAAAGTATTAATGAGGGTAAATACAAAGTTTGTTTAGAATATCATTTAAAAAATTGTAAAGGTGCTTGTGAGGCGCTAGAAACCGAGGCAAATTATAATGATTCTATCAAAGAAATAAGGAACATCATCAAAGGAAATTTTAAAGAAAGTTTAGAAAAATTTCAAGAAATGATGATCAGTTTTGCTGAGAAAATGGAGTTTGAAGAAGCCCAGAAAATTAAGGAAAAACTGAATTTATTAAGTAACTATCAGTCAAAAAGCACCATTATAAATCCATCAATAAATAATGTTGATGTGTTTTCTATTATTTCTGATGATACTCATGGTTATGCAAATTTTCTAAAGATTTCAAATGGATCAATTATTCAATCACACACAACAGAAATCAAGAAAAAATTAGATGAAACAGATACAGAATTATTGGAACTGTTTATTGTAGAAATAAGGCAACGATTCAACTCGCAGGCGCCAGAAATTTATGTACCCTTTAAAGTTAATTTGGGTGAAAGTGTAAAAGTAACTATTCCTAAATTAGGTGATAAAAAACGCATTGTAGAACTTTCTGAGCGAAATGCTAAATATTATAGACAGGAGCAATTTAAACAAATAAAAATTGTTGATCCAGACAGACATGTGAAAAGAATAATGGCGCAGATGAAAAAAGATTTACGCCTTTCTGAAGAGCCAAGGCATATAGAATGTTTTGATAATTCGAATATTCAAGGCACACATCCTGTGGCTGCTTGTGTTGTTTTTAGAGATGGAAAACCTAGTAAAAAGGAATACAGACATTACAATATAAAAACAGTAGAGGGGCCAGATGATTTTGCATCTATGGAAGAAGTGGTGTATAGAAGATACAAACGCTTATTAGCTGAAGGAGCATCATTACCTCAATTAATTATTGTTGATGGAGGAAAAGGACAGTTATCATCGGGCTTAAAAAGTCTAGATATTTTAGGTTTGCGAGGAAAAATTGCTATTATTGGAATTGCAAAACGGTTGGAAGAAATTTATTACCCTGATGATCCTATTCCTTTATATCTGGATAAAAAATCTGAAACGTTAAAAATTACACAGTATTTAAGAAACGAAGCACATAGATTTGGTATTACTTTTCATAGAAATAAACGTAGTAAAAGTGCCATAAAATCTGAGTTAGAGCAAATCCCTGATATAGGTACCCAAACTATTACAACTTTATTGCGTAAATTTAAGTCGGCGAAACGTGTTAAAGAAGCTTCGAAAGAAGAGTTGATAGAAGTAATAGGAAACGTAAGGGCGATAAAGGTATATGAATATTTCCATCCTTTAAAAAAATGAAAAAATTTTTAGTGATCTTTTTTTTATTGATTTCAGCAGTTTGCTATAGTCAAGAAAAACAACCAAAAGTGGGTTTAGTTTTAAGCGGAGGAGGCGCAAAGGGCTTTGCACATATAGGCGTTTTAAAGGAGATTGACAAGGCAGGCGTTCATATTGATTATATTGGAGGCACCAGTATGGGTGCAATTATTGGAGGGTTGTATGCTGCAGGATATTCAGGAGAACAAATAGAGAAGATAGCCTTAGAGACAGACTTTATCTCCATGTTAAGGGATGAGTTGCCAAGAAATTCAGAAACATTTTTCGAAAAAGAATTTGGTGAGAAAACAGCAATTACACTTCCAGTTATAAATGGCACTATTGCTTTGCCAAAGGCAGTTTCTAAAGGTCAGAATATTTTAAATTTTTTATTAGAATTGTTAGAGCCTATAGAAGGGATTGACGATTTTAGCAAGCTTCCAACACCTTTTTTTTGTATTGCAACAAATGTTGAAACCGGGGCTCTTGTGTTATTAGAAAAAGGTTCTTTACCATTGGCTTTAAGAGCAAGTGGCTCTTTCCCAACGTTATTAAATCCGGTTGTTTTAGATAATAAATTATTGGTTGATGGAGGAATTGCAAATAATTTTCCGGTTAGTTTAATGAAATCTAAAGGAATAGATATTGTTATTGGTGTGGATGTAGAAGGAAAACTGTATCAAAAGGAAGAACTCAACTCTGTTATTTCTATTATGAGTCAGATTAGTAGTTATAAAATGTACGATGTAACCAAAAGGGAAAAAGAAAGGTTAGATGTTTATATTCATCCAAAAGTGTCTAAGTATAAGGTAGTAGATTTTGATAAAAAAGTAGAAATTCTGCAATATGGAATAGAAGAAGCAGCAAAATTTACTACCGTTTTTAAAGCAATAGGGGTAAAACAAAAGCAAAAAAAGAAGAGGAAAAAGATAGAACTCGTTAATAAAAAACATTTTGTTTCCGAAATTGATGTTAAGGGTTTTAAAAATTATACGAGAGCGTTTGTTTTAGGTAAATTAAAAATTAGAGCAGGGGATAGCGTTTCTAGAAAGGAAATTACGAAAAGAATTTATTTGCTATCTGCAACAAAAAATTATGATAGAATACGGTATAATTTTATTAAAAAGGAAGATAATTCTTATAAACTAAACTTTTTTTTAATAGAATCTAAAGAAAATGCGAATCTAAAGTTAGGGATTCATTATGATGCTTTATATAAATCTGGAATTTTGGCGAACTACAGTCAAAAGCATTTATTAGTAAATAATGATTTATTTTCTTTAGACTTGATTTTGGGAGATAATTTAAGATATAATCTAAATTATTTTGTAGACAATGGCTTTTATTTAAGTTACGGTATAAGATCTAGGTATAATCATTTTAGAGCAAATTCTAAATTTAACTCCATAGTTTCTGCGGTTCCGAATGTCGGTAATATTAACTTAGAATATAAAGACAATACAAATCAGTTTTTTGTGCAAACTACTTTCGATAGAAAGTTTGCTTTGGGTTTTGGATTGGAACATAAGCATATAAAAGCAACTACAGAAACATACACATCGAACAATGAGGCAACTATTTTTGATAATAGTAATTATTTTAACGCTTTTGGATATTTAAAGTTAGACACTTATGATGATAAGATTTTTCCTACAAAAGGATATCATGCAGACTTAAATGCAAAGTGGTACGGAGCATCGTCAGGATCTAATGAAGAGTTTACACCCTTTTTACAAGGAAAAGGAACTTTAGGTTTTGCAACAAGTTTTGGAGATAAACTTACATTTCAAGTAACAAATGAAGCCGGTTTTACATTAAACAAAACACCATCAGATGTCTTTGATTTTTATTTAGGTGGTTACAACAAAAATTACATAAACACTTTTATATCTTTTTATGGTTATGATTTTGCAGAATTATCTGAGACTTCTTTTTTTAAATCAGAATTAAGCTTCAAATATGCTCTTTCAGACAATAATTACGTAACTTTTATTGCCAATTATGGCCGTTTAGACAGCAATGTTTTTAAAAACATGGATGATTTTACAGACATTAAATCTGGCTACGCTTTTGGTTACAGTTATAATAGTTTAATTGGCCCAGTCGAGATTAAATATAGTTGGTCTCCAGACACAAATAAAAATTACTTGTTGTTTAATTTAGGATTTTGGTTTTAGATAAAATATAATTGTAAAAACAAAAAACCATGAAAGCTAATTCATGGTTTTTTGTTTTTACAATTATTGTGTTATTTATTTTCTTTTGAAACGCTAATCGTAGCAGGCTCAATTGAACTATCAAAAGAGTTATGATACTCTTCTAAAAGATTCATAGTTGCATCAACTAAATCTTTCGTTTCTAGAAGCAACCCAAAGTGTAAAGTTGTGTTTTTTGGACTTGATTCTTCTGAACGAGTTCGTTCAATCTGTTTTTCGATTTTTTCATTTAATAAATTATAAACCATTTTCTTTTCATTCAAGATAACTCCAATTTCTTCAAATGACTCAGATTTAAATGCTTTTTCAATATCACTAAATAAAACTTCAAGCTTATCAACAATCTCTTTAAGTTCTTTAATTTGACCTGATTTTAATTGTTTATGGTTGTTGTTAATGTGTCTATAACTTATTTTAGAAATATATTCTAAAGATTGAGACATGTCTTGTAAGTAACCTAAAATATTAATATAAAATCCACTTGCTTGCAAACTAGATGCATCTAGATTTTTAATAAAATAAGTGATATTATCTCTTAAATCATCAATTTCATCTGAAAGTTTTACAACTTGATTTTTGCTCTTTTTAAGTAATGATAATTCTTGTTTTGCTAAACCGTCTATAGTATTAGAATAAATTTTATTAGTACGCTTAACTACTTTAGAAATGTTTTTTGCACTTTCATGAATAACACCTTGAACAGAGCTGCCTTCAGCTTCACTTAAACTATCTTCATCAATAGTTTTTGTTGATTTTGTTTTGTGAAATTTGTAGTTTCTGTATAATAAAATTACAGTTAATAAAAGTAAAATTGGTATTATAACAATTGCATTAAAGTTAATTAAGAATACAACAATTCCTGCAGCAATAAAAGCTCCTATTGCAGTACCAAACCAACCACCAATTACGTTTAAAACTCCAGCTACTCTATATACAGCACTTTCTCTTCCCCAAGCACGATCGGCTAAAGAAGTTCCCATAGCCACCATAAAAGTAACGTAGGTAGTTGATAATGGTAACTTCATAGAAGTTGCAATTGCAATTAAAACTCCAGCCACCATTAAATTTACTGAGGCACGAATCATATCAAAAGCAGGAGCTTCTATACTCTGGTTCTTAGTCATTGTAAAATTCGGTTTTTCAAAACTTTTACTTAAACTTTCGCTAATTGAAGATGGTACTACAGCAGAAAAATAACTTGATAATTGTGAAGTAACTTTTACAATAGCCCTTGAGATACGATTAGGTTCAAATTTCTCATGAGTTTCACCTTGACGTGAAAGGCTAATTTCTGTTTCGGCAACTGTTTTTGCTTTTTTAGAAAACCATAGAGTAAGCACCATTATTGTTCCTGCAATAAATAATAATACAGGTTCAGCAGGAACTTTTTTCTCTAAAACTGCCATAGACATCGTGGAATCCATTCCTCCAGCAATCCATGCTTCGTATGAATGATACGCTGCCATTGGTACACCAATAAAATTCACTAAATCATTTCCTGAAAATGCTAGCGCTAATCCAAAAGTTCCAATTGCAATAACTACAAGCAGAACAGTTTTTTTAGTTAGTTTTTCAAAAATAAATGAAAATAACGTCCAGAATACAAAACTTCCTATAATTATATAGATTTCATTTCCATCTAATAAACTTTTTAATTCTTTATAATAGGGCGTTCCTTTTAAACCTTTAAGAAAGATGAAATAGGTAATTGCAGTTAATGCTACACCTCCAAAAAGTACACCAAAATTTTTTATTCTTTTTTCATAATTAAAAGTAAATATAAGTCTAGAAACCCATTGAACAAATGCCCCTACAGAGAAAGCAATTACTACAGAAAGTAGAATTCCTGTTATAATTTCAATTGCTTTTGCAGTATTTATATAATTCCCTAAGTCAGCGATAGTCTCAGATTCTGAATGGCTAATTTTTATTAAAGACATTACTACTGCAGCTCCTAATAAATTGAAAACAATAGAAACTGTTGTTGACGTTGGAAGACCTAGTGTGTTAAAAAAATCTAGCAATAATATGTCTGTTATCATTACAGCCATAAAAATTAGCATAATTTCTCCAAACTCAAATTGAGCAGGAACAAATATCCCTTTTCTTGCAACTTCCATCATTCCACTTGAAAAAACGGCACCTATAAAAATACCTAAACTAGCAACAATCATAATAGTTCTAAGAGATAGAGCTTTAGATCCAATTGCAGAATTTAAAAAGTTAATTGCGTCGTTACTTACACCTACAATTATATCAGCAACAGCTAATACCGTTATAGCAATCAAAATAAGTAAATAAATATTATCCATAATTTAAAATTTAGTTTTGCAAATTTACAAACACATTAAATAGTGAATGTTACCTTTATGTTATATTAATTTTTATTAAAAGTGAATATCAACCTGTAATCTATATAATAATTGATTTGTTTTAAAACCAATATCTGTATAGCTTATATCTGTTTGAACTTTTAATTTATGACCAGCAATATATTTAGATAAACCCAATGTATATTGATTTTCAGCACCTTTTCCAGTAATATTTTTATCTAAAGAGATATTAGTATAACGTCCAGAAACCTCTACCGTTTTAGAAAGTAAATACCCAGTTTGTATATTTAAACCGTTCCCAACTTGTACTTCATCTCCTGTTAAAGTTCCATCGGAATTTTTAGCAAGAGCATCTTCTGCAGTTCTATTTGCATATTCAGCCATAAAAGAAAAGCCTTTATGTTTGTACATGGCATCAATAAATACAGTAGAAATATTAGTCTGATAAAACTCAGCACTTGAACTTGCTGAGGTGCCATTTATAAACATATAGGAACCTTGATTGCTTCTTGTTTTAGATGCATTATTGTTAAAATCATATGCAACACCAATAGATAATTTTGGGGCTTGTTCAAATTTTAAATCACTTCCTTTATAATCTCCTTTACTCGTAAAATCCCCAAAAGGAAATAACTCAACTCTAGTTGTATATTGATGTCCTCCAACATTTCCTCTCGTAATGTTTCTTCCTTCACCTTGCGCAATAGAAAAAATTTCTTTCACCAAGAAAGTATTAGTAAGGTTAAATTTATGTCTTAATTGAATACCTATATCACGATCTATATTGAATCTGCTATTTAATAAAGAACGATCTACTTGTTGCAAGTTTGCAGAAGAAATCACACGCTCTCTATTTCCTGGAAGTTTAGTTTGACCAACCCATAAAACAAAATTTCCGCTAAAATTCCATTTTAAAACAGCGTCTAAAATATATCTAGGAGCATCATGTGTAAAATAAGATGCGCCAGATTGATCTCTGTTAGATAAACCTAGTTCAACTTTATATTTCAATTTTGGAGAAAAAGCCCAACCATCAAATTTTAAACGAGACCTTCTAATTAACATAGAAGATTCTGGGTTAGATAAACCATTATCAGCATCCCATTGAGAAGTTGCTAAAGTTTGGAATCTTAATCCTACTTTCATAGTAAAAGTACTGTCTTTTCCTACTAAGTTAAATAATCCTTTTCCAAATTTTGGAGCATTGGTTTCTTGTGCATTTATACTTAAAAAAGCAGAGATGCAAATTAAAGTAACTACAAAGTGTAGTTTAGATAATTTCATAATTATTAGTTTTTGTCGCTGCAAAGAACTTATAGTTGTGTTAATTTAATGTTAATAGAGCATTAAGAAAACAAAAAAAAACTGCCTTGATCAAAGGCAGTTAGTCATATAAACAAGTCGACAAAAACTAATTGATTTATGATGACATTTAATCTCTTAAGATTGCTACAAAAATGCAAACTATAATTAAGTTTTAGATTTTTTTAAAATTAAAATAAGGTTAACGTTTTTTTCAATTTAACATTTAGTTAATGTTTCTGTAATACAATCATAATTTACAAGTAACATAGAATTTACAAATCAAGTAGACTTTTGCAGTAGGAAATTATATACTAAAAATGAAGAAAATTTTATTTATTACTTTGTTAGCTTTGAGTCAGTTTATAAACGCTCAAGACAAAGGCACACTAAAAGGGTTGTTAACAGACAAAGAAACAAACAATGAATCTTTACCGTTTGCAAACATAATTATTAAGGGCACTGCTATAGGAACTACTTCAGATTTTGATGGTAACTATTTTTTAAAAGTACCTGCAGGAAATCATATTGTGGTTTTTAGTTTTTTAGGATATAAAGAAGTTGAAAAATCATTTTCTATAAAAGACGGAGAAACCATTACAATTAATCAATTATTATCTGCAGAGGAAGGCGTTGCTTTAGACGATATTATAATAAAAACAAGTTCAAGTAAAGAGTCTGCAAGTGCACTTTTATTAGATCAAAAGAAAGCCGTTGTAATTAAAGAAAGTATTGGAGCCCAAACTTTAGCTAAAATTGGTATTTCGAATGCTGCAAATGCAACAACTAAAATATCTGGAGTTACTAAAAGTGAAAGTTCTGGAGATATTTATATAAGAGGTTTAGGGGATCGGTATTTATCTACAACAATGAATGGATTGCCAATTCCTTCTGACGATGTTAACAATAAAAACATAAATCTTAATTTATTTTCTACAAATATCATTAAAAATGTTGGGATTAGTAAAACATACACAACTTCAAGTTATGCAGATCAAGGTTCTGGAAATGTAGATGTAAACTCTAAAGAGTATTCGAAAAGAGGTTTTTCAATTTCTTTGGCAGGAGGCACCAATACCAATGTTGCAAATCTTTCGGATGATTTTAGAACTACTATTAGTAATAAGGACGTTACTTTGGGGTTTCACAAAAAGCAGTATGCACTGCAAAATTTGATTACTTTCCAAGGTTGGGATACAGAAAGTGTAGCTACTCCAATCAACTTTAATGGCTCTTTTTCTGCTGGCAGAAAATTTGAAATGTTCGGAAAAGAGGTAGCTATTTTTGTTACCGGTTCTCATGCTAAATCTTTTGAACATAATAAAGGAATTTTTAGAGCCTACAGATCTAATATCTTAGATAGAGAATTTACGGATGCAGAACAATATGTGTCTAATTCGAACACTACAGGTTATGTAAATGTTAGTCTAAAATTAAATGAAAATAATAAAATTAAATATAATACACTCTTTGTAAATACCGGTGTTGATAATTTATACGAACAAGGTAGAAATGGTTTAGGATATGTTTTTGATCAAGACCCTCAAGAAACTGGAGCTTTTGTAAGAGATCAAAACTTTAAGCAAACTACACTTTTTATCAATCAGTTATTAGGGACCCATAATTGGAATGAAAGCAATACTTTAAATTGGGCTGGAGGTTATAATTTTGTATTAGCAGAAGAACCAAATAGAATTAGAAATGAAGTGAATATTTTAGATGTTACTTCTTCGCCAACCATTCAATATGCGCACGTTGGCGACTTTCAACAAAGAAAATCTACTCAAAAAATTGAAGATACAGAGTACAATGGTCTTATAGAAAACAGATGGGCTTTAGGTTTAAAAGATGAAGATGATAACAAACCTTATTCTTTAAACTATGGTTTAAATTTTAGACATAAAGAAAGATATTTTAAATCTCAGTTTGTAGGTGTTCGTTCAAAAGAATTTACTGCGCCTTCAGTAGATGATTTATCATCGACATTTACTTCTGCGGGTTTTAATAACGGATTAACCTTAAGGTTAAGAGATGCAGATAGATATCAAGCAGATTTGGATATAATGGCAGGTTTTGTCAACTTCGATTTTCAACTAGAGAATAAATTATCTGGTAATTTAGGTTTGCGTTTTGAAAGAGACGAAATTGATGTTATTTGGGATGTTGCCAATTTTGTTGGAAGAGTAGGAACTTTAAATAGAGTGTACGAAAGTTTATATCCAAGTGTAAACTTAAAATATGAGTTAAATGAAAATCAGTTCTTACGTTTTGCATCAAGTATAACGCAAACGTTACCAGAGTTTAAAGAATTGTCTCCTTTTGAATATGTGTCTCCAACAGGCCGTGTAACCAAGGGGAATCCTAATTTAGAAAAATTAGAAATTTATAATTTTGATTTGAAGTATGAATTTTTTCCACAAAGAGGACAATTGTTTTCTGCAACAGTTTTTCAGAAACAAATTAAGAACCCAATCAACTTATCTCAAACAAGAGGATCATCAGGATATTTTATCTATTCTAATACGGGAGAAAAAGTAAATATTTATGGTTTTGAATTAGAAGCTAGAACAGCTTTACTAAAGAATGAAGATGATGAAAGTGTTTTAAATATGACTGCCAATCTTACAAAAATGTGGCTAAAACAAGATTTATTAAAAGACTTTCAGTACAAAAATATTACAGAATCTAGTTTGCAAGGAGCGTCAGACTTTATTGCAAATGGATCGATAAGTTATGGAGATAAAAAAGAAAAAGAGTTTATAGCAACTTTAACAGGAAACTATTCTTCAGATAGAATATTTGCACTAGGGTCTCCAGAAGATTTTGCAAACAGTGCCGCTTTATACAATGATGAAATTATAGAAAAAGGATTTGTAACATTAGACTTAGTAATGAGCAAAGACGTAACTAAAAACTTACAAGTAAAGTTAGTGGGTCGTAATTTATTGAACCCAGAAATTAAGCAGACTCAAAAAGTTAGAAACTTAATTTCTGCCATAGAAACCAATGAAACTGTACTATCCTACAAAAAAGGAAGTCAATTAACAGTAAGTTTTAAATATAGTTTTTAGGCAATTAACAAAAACTTTACAAAGAAGTATAAAAAAAAATTAAAACCTAACATACTAATAATATTTAGGTAAAGAAAATTAAAGAATAAGAGAAGAACTTTGTAAAAAATTAATAACCTTATTTAAACAAAAATGAAAAAATCAGTTTTTAAAATTTTAAATTTAGTAGCTTTTTCAATCGTTACTTTGGCATTAACAAATTGTGGCAGTGATGAACCCGATATTATAATTTCGCAGCCAACATCTCCAGTTATAGAGAACCTACAATCTGGAATTATGAACGGAAATTTAGAAGAAAGTTTTACTTTAAATTCGAATACAATTTATAATTTAAATGCTTCTTTTATTGTAGAATCTGGAGCAACATTAACAATTCCAGCAGGCACAAGAATTCAAGCAGCAAATGGAGGAACAAGTGTTTATATTGCCATATTAAAAGGAGGTAAAATTGATGTGCAAGGGACTTCTTCAAATCCTGTATTTATGACGTCTGCTTCAGGAAATCCTGGAGATTGGGGAGGTTTAACAATTTGCGGAGACGCAACGACAACAGCAGGTTCAAATGCAGAAGCAGAAGTTGGAGGTTTTGTTTACGGAGGATCAAATGATGAAGACAATTCAGGTGCTATTAACTATTTAATTATAAAGGGAACTGGAGCTCAAATTAATGCAGACTCTCAATATAATGGAGTCTCTCTATATGCAGTTGGTTCGGGCACAACTATTAGCAATGTTGCTGTGTTAAACGGTTCAGATGATGGATTTGAGTTTTTTGGAGGGACAGTTTCTGCAAGTAATTTATATTTAGAAAATAACGAGGATGATTCTATAGATTGGACAGAAGGTTGGAATGGTACTATAGAAAATGCTTACATTTCTCATACAATTTCAGGTTTTTCTACCGTTTTTGAGGGGGATAAAGATAACAAAAACCCTAAGTTTAATAATATAACTGCCGTGTCTAGTGTTGGTGGAACAGCTTTGCAATTCAAAAAAGAATCTGGAGGAACGATTACAGGTTTATCTTTAACGGGCTATGATGTTTCAATAGATATGAAAGATGGAGGGTCATTAACAAACGTAATTATTGATGGTGAAGTTGCAAATCCTTTATTGTCTTATACAAATACACCAAATGTAACAGCGTCAGATTTTACTTGGGTAAATTCAAATGTATCGATCCCAACTTCTGTTTTACAAGGAGCCGTAAATGACACCGTAACACTAGATGCTTCTGTGAATTACCAATTAAACTCATCCTATATCGTTCAATCTGGTGGCGAATTAATAATTCCGGCAGGCACAAAAATTGAGGCTAGAGATGGCGGAACGGGAGTTTATATTGCTGTTTTAAAAGGAGGTAAAATTGACATACAAGGCACAGCTGATAATCCAGTTGTATTTTCCTCCTCTGAAGGAAACCCGGGAGATTGGGGAGGTTTAACAATTTGTGGAGATGCAACAACATCTGCGGGGGTAAATGCAGAAGCAGAAGTTGGTGGTTTTATTTATGGAGGAACAAATGATGCAGATAGTTCAGGTTCTATTACATATTTAGTAATTAAAGGAACAGGAGCTCAAATTAATGCAGACTCTCAATACAATGGAATTTCTTTTTACGCAGTAGGCTCTGGAACTACATTAGAAAATATTTCCGTAATAGATGGAGCAGATGATGGTGTTGAATTTTTTGGAGGAACAGTTTCGGCATCCAATATTTATTTAGAAAACAACGAAGATGATTCTGTAGATTGGACAGAAGGTTGGAATGGTACTTTAACAGACACCTATATTTCGCATACAATAGCTGGTTTTTCTACCGCTTTTGAAGGAGATAAAGATAATGGAAACCCTAAATTTGTAAACCTAACTGCAATTTCTTCACAAGGTGGTACAGCTTTACAGTTTAAGAAAACTTCTGGAGGAACTATTACAAATATCTGGCTAGAAGGCTATGATAAAAATATAGATATGAAAGATGATGGTCCATTAACAAATGTTATTATTGACGGAGTTGCTGCATCTACTTCTGCGGATTATAAAACAGGAACTAAAGTTGATGTTAGCGCTTGGTCATGGAAAAATGCAGGTCTATAAGAATTAGATTTTACAAAAAAAAGGCAGACTCTGAAAAGTCTGCCTTTTTTTTGTAAAATAAATTTATTTAACCCTTCTTGTTTGCACAACACGCCATTTTACAATCTTTCTTACATGCTGTTTTATCAGTTTTCATTTCACAACTTTCTTTACAAGTCTCAGAACAATCATGCATTTTTTTAGAGGTTTCAGAAGCCGTGTATAAATCACCTCCTGCAATACCACTTACAAAAGAAATTAAATCTTTTTTAGAAGTTGTATTTGCATCAAATTCAATGTTAGCGGTGCTATCATTAAAAATAACTTTGGCATTTAAAACACCTTCCTTTTTAGATAATTTAGATTGAATGGTTTTTGCACAACCAATTTCGCAAGTCATTCCAGAAATGGCTAAAGAAATATTTTCTTTTTTTACCGCTGTTTTACAACTCGTTAAAAAGCAACATACAATTATTATAGAGAATATTATTTTTTGAATTTTCATAAGACTAAATTTTAGAAGTTTATAGAAATCACTTTAAAGGATTATTGTAATTTGTTAATAGATTATGCTACAAATTTATTAATATTTAGACATGTATTTAAATAATTTTCAGACTTTAGCATAAAATTAACCAGACTTATGAATAATCAACAACTAAAATGGTTGTACTTAATTTTACTTTCTTTGGTTTGGGGAAGTTCTTTTATCTTAATGAAGAAAGCCTTGCTAGGCGTAACTCCTATTCAATTAGGTGCCTTAAGAATGATTTTTACTGCCATTTTTTTGCTTTCGGTTGCTTTTCCCTCATTAAAAAAAATCCAAAAGAAACATTATAAATATATTGTGTACACATCTTTGGCAGGAACTTTTATTCCTGGGTTTTTATTCGCGTTTGCAATTACAACAATAGACAGTTCTATTGTGGCTATTTTAAACTCTTTAACTCCTTTTAACACCTTAATTTTTGGAGCAACCTTGTTTGGTTTCGTTTTTAAAAGAACACAATTTTATGGAATTGTAATTGGGTTGATAGGAACTTTAATTCTAATATTAAATGGGGCTTCTTTAAATCCAAATCAGAATTATTGGTATGCTTTTTTAATCATTATCGGCTCTGTTGGGTATGCATTAAATGCTAACATGATAAAGAAGTATTTGAGTGATTTAGATGCATTGGCAATTACAACTGGTAATTTTTTATTACTACTTGTTCCTGCAATTATAGTTTTAGTTTTTACAGATTTCTTTGTAACGTTGGACTTTAATGATGAGGTTTTAATGCAATCTTTAGGGTATTTAGCAGTTTTATCAATTGTAGGAACTGGAATTGCAAAAACTATTTATAATAAATTGGTGCATATTTCAGATCCTGTTTTTTCGTCGTCTGTAACATATTTAATTCCTTTGGTGGCAATATTTTGGGGAATTTTAGATGATGAAAAATTAAGTGTACTTCAAGTTTTTGCAGGGATTATTATTTTATTAGGCGTGTATTTGGTTAATAAAAAGAAATGATTTAAAGCTTTAAAAAAGTGAGTTTCTCGATTTTTAGTAAAATATTTTTTTACAAAAAAAAAGAGCCAAAACGATAAGTTTAGACTCTTTTAAAAGCAGTATATTAAACAATATTATTCAAAATCAGCATCAGAGACACCCTCATTTATTTTAATTTCTTTTGTTATAAAGTTTAAATCCATTGGTCCCATTTTAGAACCCATAGAATGAGGAAATAAAATTCCATCAACTTCTTTATAATCACTAAAAGTAGTAGGTACTTTTACTTCTCTGCCATCAGGAGTTTTTACCGTTTTCACTTCTTGAAACTTTAAACCCGATTTCATATCGTAGAAAACTTCAGTTTCATTGAATGTGATAACAAAATAATTTTTACCATCAATAGGTTCAATCCTATTTAATTTTCCTTTTTTGTAAGCCATATCAGCAAAAGGAGCCATACTTAATTTAGCTTCTTCTATCTGTGCTGGTTGCATATCCATTTTTTGACCTCTTGCTTCTTGATATCCCTTTGCACCATCAAAAACAGCTTTTTGAGCAACATTACCCATTACAGTAATTATTTGAGAAGTTTTATTTGGTGCAGCATTTTTTACAGTCATTACTAGAGGAGTTCCTTGAATAGTTGCGCTTGAAACGGTCATTACAGTTTTTACTGCCATCACTTTCTCTTTGTCTCCAATAGCTTCAAAATATTTGTCAACTACATTGGCGGCTGTCATTCCCTCAGGAATTGGTAATGTCATTTCCGGTTTAACCGAAGGGTTTCCTTCTTTATCAAAATATTTAATTACATAATCTGTTTTTTCAAGATTTTTAAGAACATCAATACCTTTTCCTGTAATTACTATTCTTGCTTTATCTCCTCTAAAATATTTTAAAGCAGCATTTTGCACATCTTCTAAAGTAACAGCATTTATGTTTGCTAAATATTTTTCGTAATAATCTGAAGGTAAATTGTTTTGTAATATGTTTAAGGCATAATTAGCTATCGTAGATGGTTTTTCTACATTTCTAACAAAACTACCTACATATTTAGCCTTTGCAATATCTAATTCTTCTTGGGTTGATATTTGGTAACGTACTTTATTAATTTCTTTCATTGTTTCTACTACAGCACTATCTGTAACTATGTTTCGTACTGAAGAAGAAGCTTTAAAGCGACTTGCATACCTGCTTGCTCCAATTCCAGAATACGCTCCGTAAGTATAACCTTTGTCTTCACGTAAGTTTTTGTAAAGCCGACCTGTTCCACCACCACCAAGAATTTGGTTAGCTAAAAGAGCAGCATAATAATCTTTATCTCCCATTTTTAAATCAACAACATTAATAATTGCAAGTTCTGATTGCACTGCATTTGGCATATTAATAAAGTTGATTTCTGTTGTTTTAGGATTTTTAATTTCTGGTAAAGTTGAGGTTGCTATCTCTCCTTTTTGCCAGTTGCCAAATAATTTAGTTACCTGTTTCTTTACAGTTTTAAAATCTACATCTCCCATAATAACCAAGTAGGCATTATTAGGTTTAAAACTTTTATTGTATAAATCTTTTACGTCTTGTAAAGTGATGTTTTTTAAAGTAGTTTCTGAAGTAAATTCACCATAAGGATGGTTTTTACCATAAGTAAGCAGATTATCTACTCTACCAGCAATTGCAGTTACACTATTTTCGCTGTTTTTAATTCCGTCTAAAGATTGCTTCATTTGCTTGTCAAACTCTTCTTGATTAAATACGGGATTAAAAGCTGCATCTGCCATTAGTTCTAAAACTCTAGGAAAATACTTAGATAAAGAACTTGCAAAACCACTTTGTGACCCAAAAGAAATGTTTGCACCTAAATAATCTACTTCTTGATCAAATTTTTCTTTTGAAATAGTTGTACTTCCTGTTCCTAACATTCCTCCTACAAAACCTTCTACTCCTTTTTTATCTCCTTTAGCCATTGGTGGATTGTCGATATCTAAGGTTAAAGAAACTCTAGGTAATTTATGGTTTTCTACAACCAAAACTTGTAAGCCATTTGGTAGTGTAAATTTTTCTGGAGTTCCAATATTAATTTTAGGAGCTGGTCCTGGTTCTGGCATTTTAGATCTATCTACTTGAGCAGAAATACTTAATGATAGAAATAAAAGTGTAATTATTGAATATATCTTTGTTTTCATTCTTCTTAGTTTAGTTTTATTATTTCTTTTGCGATTCTGGTAAATAATCCATTATTACACGTCTGTTTTTAGCTAAATATTTAATAGCTACGTCTCTAACTTCTTCTTTAGTAATAGAATTAATAATTTCTAATTCTTTATTAATTCTATCAGTATCACCAACTAACATGTAGTTTCTTGCTAAAGAATTAGCAATTCCTGTAACACTAGAGTTAGATGCTACAAATTGATTCTCAAACTTGTTTCTAACTTTTTGTAAGTCTTTATCAGAAATTAACTCTGTTTGAAGTTTTATAATTTCTTCATCCATTTCTTTTATGATGTCGTCATTAGATGTTCCGCCAGCTACAATAGAACCAATAATGTAAACACTATAATCTTCTAGAGGTCTAGAAAAAGAAAAAGCTTGAAGCGCCATTTTCTTGTCATCAACTAATTTTTTATATAATCTAGAACTTTTACCGTTACTTAAAACTGTAGAAATAACGTCTAAAACTTTCGCATCCCTTTCGCTCATAGCAGGAGTTTTGTATGCTAAACCTAATAAAGGTAACTGAATGTTAGCGTCATATTCTACGACTCTTTTTTCCGAAGTTCTTTCAGGCTCTATAACTTTATTTCTTTCAGGTTTTGTTCTTGCAGGTATTGAAGCAAAATAATCGTTAATGATAGATTTTGCATCTCCTTTTTCAAAATCTCCAGCAACTACTAAAACGGCATTATTAGGCATATACCATTTATTATAGAAAGCCTGAAATTCTTCTAATTTGGCTGCGTCTAAATCTTTTATATAACCAATCATGGGTCTACCATAATTATGATTATCAAAAATATGACTGTAAACATCACCATAAATAACTTTTCCATAAGGAGCATTATCCATTCTTTGTCGCTTTTCTTCTTTTACAACTTCATTTTGTGTGTCAACTGCTTTTTGGTCTATAATAGGATGAGATAATCTCTCAGCTTCCATCCATAAAGCTAGTTTTAATTCATTTGAAGGGAATGTTTGATAATAATAAGTTCTATCCCAATTAGTATTTGCGTTTCCTGTTCCACCTCTTGCAGAAGTAATTTCACTCCATTTTCCTCTGTCTATATTCTTAGTACCAGTAAACAATAAGTGTTCATAAAAATGAGCCATTCCTGTTTTTCCATCAACTTCATCTTTAGCACCAACATGGTACATTACAGCAACAGTAACTACTGGTGCAGAATCATCTTGATGCAGAATAACATGCATTCCATTGTCTAAATTGTACTCTTCAAATTCAACTTTTTGAGCATTTGTAGAAAACACAAACAACATAGCTGAAGCAAGAGATAAAATACTTTTTTTCATTGACTTTTTTTTTAAGTTAATAATAAGATTCTTATTTGACGCAATAAATTTAATTTGTTACTAATAAGAGCGTAAAATTTTTGATTAACCCAAAAATAACAAGATTAAACTTTTTTAAAAAAAATTTAATGTTAATTTATTATATTGATTTTCATGCAACTATTTTCATAGTGCTATTGCAAGATTATAAAAAAGACGTATATTTGCTCCCGCAATTTCATTAAGAAAGAGCAAATAATAAGTATAAATACGCAAAACTAATAGTATGTACGCAATCGTAGAGATAGCAGGGCAGCAATTTAAAGTAGCAAAAGACCAGAAAGTATACGTTCACCGTTTGCAAGGAGAGGCAGGATCAAAAGTAACTTTTGATAATGTTCTTTTACTTGATAATGAAGGAAGTGTAGTGATTGGCGCCCCAGCTATAGAAGGAGCTTCAGTAACAGCTCAAATTCTAAGTCACTTAAAAGGTGATAAAGTAATCGTTTTCAAAAAGAAAAGAAGAAAAGGTTACCAAAAGAAAAATGGACACAGACAGTATTTAAGCGAGATTCAAATTGAATCTATCGCTGTTACTGGTGCTAAAAAATCAGCAAAAAAAGTAGCTGCTCCTAAAAAGGAAGCTGCTCCTAAAGCTGAAGTAAAAAAAGCCTCAACAGATTATAGTTCTATGACTGTTGCGGAATTAAAAGCAGCTGCGAAAGAGCAAGGTATCTCTGGATATACTTCTTTAAAGAAAGCTGAATTAATTGTTGCTTTAACTAAATAAGAATTTCAATTTTAAAACCATAACATCATGGCACATAAAAAAGGAGTAGGTAGTTCGAAGAATGGTAGAGAATCAGAATCGAAACGTCTAGGAGTTAAAATATTTGGAGGACAAGCTGCAATTGCAGGAAATATTATTGTTCGTCAAAGAGGAACAACACACAATCCAGGAGAAAACGTTTACATGGGTAAAGATCATACTTTACATGCAAAAGTTGATGGAGTTGTTGAGTTCAGAAAGAAAAAGGATAATAGATCGTATGTATCTATTACGCCTTTTGAAGCTTAAGAAACTTAGCTTTTTATAAAATTAAAAAAGTTCAAGCATTTATTTGCTTGAACTTTTTTTGCTTTTAAAACAAATCCGTTTTGTATTTTTACAGCTATGAAAGTTTTATATAACTTTTTTGTTTTTGCTACCTCTCAGCTATTGCCAATAGTAGCTTTATTTAATAAAAAACTAAAACTTTTTGTTGAAGGAAGAAAAGAGAGTTTTTCAAAAATTAGGGAAATAAAAAACGAAAATGTTATTTGGTTTCATGTAGCTTCTCTTGGGGAGTTTGAACAAGCAAGACCCATTATAGAGGAATTAAAAAAAACACACGACCGGTATAAGATATTAGTTACTTTTTTTTCTCCTTCAGGATATGAAGTTCGTAAAAATTATACTTTAGCGGATGTTATTTGTTATTTGCCGTTAGATAGTAAAGCTAATGCAAGAAAGTTTATAAAAAGTGTAAATCCAAAATTTGCAATTTTTATAAAGTATGAATTTTGGCCAAATCTTTTAAATGAGTTAAAATTAAAAGAAATTCCAACCATTTTAGTTTCAGGTATTTTAAGGGAAAATCAGATTTTCTTTAAAAATTATGGTGGTTTTATGCGAAAATCGTTGAACGCCTTTTGTCATTTCTTTGTACAAGATAAAAATTCTAAAGAATTACTGAACTCTATCAACTTTGAGAATGTTACAATCGCTGGAGACACGCGTTTTGATAGAGTCTCAAAAATTTTAAAACAAGATAATACAATTGATTTTATTGATGAATTTAAAGATAATCAATACACATTTATAGCAGGTAGTACTTGGCAAGAAGATGAAGAGTTATTAGTAAATTATATTAATAATAAGGCATCAGAAAAGGAGAAATTTATTATTGCGCCTCATAATATGAAGCAAGAAGCTATTTTAGAATTGCAAAAATCTATCAATAAAAGAACTGTTTTATATTCAACCAAAGCTTATAAGAATTTATCAGAATACAGTGTTTTTATCATTGATACCATTGGTGTTTTAACCAAAATTTACGCAGCTGGAGATGTTGCTTATGTTGGTGGAGGTTTAAGAACCGGTTTGCATAATATTTTAGAGCCAGCAACTTTCGGAATTCCTGTGGTGATTGGAAATAAATACAATAAATTTAAGGAAGCTGTCGATTTGGTTGGTTTAAAAGGATGTATTTCTATCCGCAATCAAGGTGAGTTTTTAAGGGTTTTAATGAAGTTAAAATCGGATGAAGAATATAGAAAATCAACTGGTAAAATTAATCAGAAATATATTCAAGAAAATTTGGGAGCAACAAAATTAATTATGGATTATTTAAATACTCACTTGTAAAAATGGATATTATATTACAACCTTGGCCTTGGTATGTTGGAGGGCCTTTGATTGCTATTTCGTTGTTATTATATTTTTATTTTGGTCAAAATTTTGGAGCTTCAAAAAACTTTGAAACTCTATGTACAATTGCTGGTGCAGGGAAAGTTTCTGACTACTTTAAAAAAGATTGGAAGGAACGAGATTTTGCATTGCTATTTGTTATTGGATTAATTATTGGTGGATTTATTTCTGCAGTATATTTAATTCCAAACCAAGATATAGATTTAAATCCAACAACAGTTCAAGAGTTAATAGATTTAGGATTTTCAAATGTCGGGAGACAATATTTTCCCGATGAAATTTTTGGAGAAGAGGTCTTCTTTTCTTTAAAAGGATTTTTAATTCTTTTAATTTCAGGCCTTTTTATTGGTTTTGGAACACGTTATGCAGGGGGCTGCACTTCTGGTCATGCAATTACAGGTTTAAGCAGTTTGCAATTACCGTCTTTATTGGCAGTAATTGGTTTTTTTATTGGGGGCATCATTGCCACTTGGTTTATAATTCCTATGTTATTTTAAGTTATGAAAAATATTAAATTTTTAATTTTAGGAATTTTCTTTGCAATCGTTTTAAGTAAAACTCAAGCTATTTCTTGGTATCGATTTTATGAGATGTTTAAATTTCAGTCTTTTCACATGTTTGGTGTAATTGGAGGAGCAGTTTTAATTTCTATGATTTTTATGCAGTTATTTAAATACGGAAAAATAAAAGATATTAACGGAAATAGAATTGAGCCAGAGCAGAAGAAAAAAGGTTTTATAAGGACTCTTGTTGGAGGAACTTTTTTTGGTGTAGGATGGGGTATTTCAGGAGCTTGTGCTGCGCCAATTTTTATTATTTTGGGGTTTAAATTAATTCCTGCTTTAATTTTATTCTTCGGGACACTTTTAGGAGCATTCATATATGGATTATTAAGTAAGAAATTACCAAATTAAATGAGTAAATTAATAGATAATTTTGGCCGACAAATGGAATATGTGCGATTAGCAGTTACTGATCGCTGTAATTTACGTTGCCAATATTGTATGCCTGCTCATGGAATTGATATTGTTCCAAGACAAGAATTATTAACTTTTAAGGAGATGTATCGTTTAATACGCGTATTAACAGAATTAGGAGTTAATAAGGTGCGTTTAACAGGAGGAGAGCCTTTTGTGCGTAAAGATTTTGTAGACTTCCTAGAAATGCTCTCTTATAATGATTTGTTAGACGCAATTAACATTACAACCAACGGCGCGTTAATTTCTCATCATATAGATAGAATTGAAAAGTTAGAAAAAGTAAAAAACATCAATTTAAGCATAGATAGTTTAAAGCGAGATAAGTTTGCTAAAATTACAAGAAGGGATGTTTTTCCAGAAGTCTATAAGACGTTTGAGATGCTTGAAAAGAGTAGTTTAAGTTTAAAGCTAAACATCGTTGTGCAATCGGGTTTTAATACCGAGGAGATTGTGGATTTTGTAAGATTAACGAAAGACAAAAATGTTGCAGTCCGCTTTATTGAAGAAATGCCATTTAACGGCAAAGGACAGCGAGAAATGAAAGAAAATTGGACCTTTAAGAGAATTCTAAACGAGATTAAAACTGAGTTTGATGTTTCTGAAGTTCAATCAGAAAAGTCATCAACTTCAAGAAATTATGCAATTGACAATCATTTAGGATCTGTCGGAATCATTCCTGCTTTTACAAGAACAATTTGTAACGATTGTAATCGAATTAGAATTACTTCCACAGGAACATTTAAAAATTGTTTGTTTGATGATGGTGTTTTTAACCTTCGTGATTTTATAAGAAAAGGCGCATCGAATGACGATTTAAAAGAACTTTTTTTATCATTAGTAAAACAGAAACCAAAAAACGGTTTTATTGCAGAGGCAAACCGAAAAAAAGGTGGTGTTTCTGAAAGCATGAGTACAATTGGAGGGTAGTAGCCGTTTTAATTACTTAAATTGCTTAAGATTTTTATTTTAGTATTGTATTTTAAAAATTTAGACCGCTATGAGGTCGGTAATAATGAAGTATAAGAGTTTATAGTTTAGGTAATATTTATGATTAAATATTTAATATGATTTCAGTAGCACAAGCTTTACAAACCGTTTTAAATTCTACTCAAGGTTTTGGCGTAGAGGAAGTTCCTTTCTTAAAGTCAGTGGGTAAAGTATTAAAAGAAGATATTGTTGCAGATAGAGATTTCCCACCATTCAATAGAGTCTCTATGGATGGCATTGCTATTAACCATCGTTTTTTTGAACATGGAATTATAGATTTTAACGTTGAAGGAATTCAGGCCGCAGGTGCTGAGCAGAAAACAATGACAATTGACAGTAATTGTATGGAAGTTATGACCGGAGCCGTGTTGCCCATTAACACAGATACTGTAATTCGTTATGAAGATGTCCAAATTAAGAACGGAATTGCTTCAATTAACCTTAAAATTTTGGAGTTAGGAAAAAATATTCACCCCAAAGGGAAAGATAGAATTCAAGGAGATCTTCTAATTGAAAAGAATACAATAATTTCTGCTGCTGAAATTGGCGTTATTGCAACCGTTGGAAAAGCGACTGTAAAAGTTGCTAAAACTCCTAAAGTAATAATTGTTTCTACTGGCGATGAATTGGTCGAGGTCAATGAAAATCCATTGGCACATCAAATCAGAAGAAGTAATGCATTTACCCTAGTTTCTTTGTTGAAAAAATTAGGGATTAAAGCTAAGACTTCTCATATTGCTGACGATAAAGAAGTACTTCAACAAAAAATTGCAAACTATTTAAAGAAGTATGATGTTCTCATCTTTAGCGGAGCAGTAAGCAAAGGAAAATTTGATTTTTTGCCAGCAGTTTTAGCAGAACTCAAAGTAGAAAAATTATTTCATAGAATTACGCAAAGACCAGGTAAGCCTTTTTGGTATGGCGTTAAAAATAATAAACCTGTTTTTGCTTTTCCAGGAAATCCAATTTCGACTTTTGTAAATTGTTTAGCGTATTTTTATCCTTGGTATTATAAATCTGTAGGAATAAAAGTCAAGGAAGAAATGGCTATTTTAGGAGAAGACGTCTCTTTTAAACCAAGTTTAACCTATTTTTTACAAGTAAAATTAGAAAATAAATTTGGCCATTTAGTTGCCTTTCCAATTACAGGAAATGGTTCTGGAGATTTAGCAAGTTTGATAAAAACAGATGCGTTTATTCAGTTACCAAATGATAGAGTTGAGTTTAAAAAAGGAGAGGTTTTTCCGATATTAAAATATAGATAATGAGTGATTTTAGTCATTTAAATAAGAAGAATAACCCTAAAATGGTCAATGTTTCCGACAAGAAAATCACCAAGCGAACAGCCATGGCGAAAGCAACCATGTTTTTAGGAAAAGAAGTGATTTCTCATTTTACAAATGATGAATTAATCACAAAAAAAGGCCCCGTTTTTCAGACAGCAATTATTGCTGGAATTCAGGGTGTAAAAAAGACATCAGAATTGATTCCTATGTGCCATCCATTATTAATTACTGGAGTAGATATTGATATAAAAATTATAGATTCTGAAAACATTGAAGTGATCTGTGAGGTTACTATTGAAGGAAAAACCGGTGTAGAAATGGAAGCCTTAACAGGCGTGAATATTACTTGTTTAACTATTTATGATATGTGTAAAAGCATCCATCAAGAAATGGTAATAAAAGAAGTAAGATTATTAGAGAAAAAAGGCGGAAAATCTGATATTAAAAATGATTAAACACAAGAAGCATACAAACTTAGCAAGGAGATATAATGATAATTTTGCTCCAAATGAAATTTCATTTTTGGGCACAAATTGTGGTAATATTTCTGATTTAGTTACTAAAATTTCAAGGAAATTATCGAAGTATAAATTAGCATATTTCGATGCTTCTCACGCAAAAGATGTTGAAGAAAATAGTTTGTCAGAATTTGTTTTTCATCACGAAGGAAATGTACAAATAACAACTTCTGGAAACCTAAATAAGTTTGAACAGCGTCTGCAATTTGCACAGTATGATTACGTTTTTATAAACGGAAATCATTATCAAGGGGCAAAACAAATTTTAATCTTAGATGAAGCTAAAGAAGCTTCTGTTTTAAAAAGATTAGACCAATTAGACAGTATTCAGTTTGTTGTAAAGTTGACAAAAGAAACCAAATATTTTAGTTTTTTAGAAGAAAAATATCCACAAATAAAAGATCTTATTTGCTATACAATAGATGAAGTTGATAAGATTTCACAGCATATTAACAATCTTATTGAAGAAAAAATTGCCCCAGTAAAAGGGTTGGTTTTAGCTGGAGGAAAAAGCACCAGAATGGGTCAAGATAAATCTGAATTGGATTATTTTGGTAAACCTCAAAAAGTGTTTGCGAAAGAATTGTTAGAAAATAATAATTTGGAAACCTTTTATTCTGTCCGGGATTCGTCAGAAAATAATCAAGAAATTTCTGACAAATTTTATAATTTAGGTCCTTTTGGCGGAATCTGTTCTGCATTTCAAAAAGATCCAAATGCGGCTTGGTTTGTTTTAGCAACAGATGTCCCTTTTATCGATGCTAAAATTATTCAATTATTATTAAAACATAGAAATTCTAGTAAAGTTGCCACTGCTATTAAGGGGGAAAGCAATCAATTTGTGGAGCCTTTAATTACTATTTATGAACCTAAAGCGTATCCTATTCTGATGCAATATTTAGCACAAGGTTACTCTTGTCCGCGTAAAATGCTGATTAATTCTGATGTAGAAATTGTAGAAGTGGATAATGACTTTATCAGAAATATAAACACACCTGAAGAATATAAATCTGCAAAAAAGGAAATACGTAATTAGCGAATAGATTAGGTTCGCTATTGTAGGAAATAGAAGTAATGAAAGTCACTAAACAAAATTTTTTCAAACGACAGATGACCTTATCAGAAATTGGTGAGGTAGGGCAGCATAAATTACAAAATGCCTCAGTTTTGGTAGTTGGTTGTGGAGGTTTAGGAAGCCCTATTGCAGTTTATTTGGCGTCAAGTGGTATTGGAAAAATTCACTTAATCGATTTTGATACTGTCGACGTCACGAATTTACACAGACAGATTTTTTATGCTTTAGAGGATGTTGGGAAACCAAAAGTTGAGGTTTTAGCCGATTTTATAAGAAAAAGAGCGCCTTTTACCGAGGTCAGTTTTACAAATAAACCGATTACAAAAAAGAACGTTTTTGAGTTGATTTCTGAAGTTGACATTGTGGTTGATGGCACTGATTCGTTAACAATAAAATACTTACTAAACGATGCTTGCGTTATTAAAAAGAAACCATTGGTGTATGGCTCTTTGTACAAGTTTGATGGTTATGTGGCGACATTTAATGTGTTACAAAAAGACGGAAGTTACTCTTCAAATTTAAGAGATGCTTTTCCGGAAATGGCAACAGATATCCCGAATTGTGAAGAAGCAGGAACGTTAAATTCTATAGTAGGAACGATTGCCACTCAGCAAGTAAATGAAATTTTAAAACTTATTACAGGAATAGGAAAACCCTTGCTGAATGAACTGTTAATTTACAACTCGATGCAAAATACACAGTTAAAAATGAAATTAAAACCAACAGTTTTAAAAGATAAAATTGCAAAAATTTTTAAAATTCATACCTATTTAGATGCTGCCTGTTCAGTTCAAAATCCTGAGTGGCAAATAGCGCCAAAAGACTTAAAAGAAAAGTTAGAAGATGAAAATTTAGAATTAATCGCAGTTTTAAATAATTTAGAATTGCCTTTTGAAGTTCATCAAACAATTCATATCAATAATTTTGATCCGGAAAAAATAGATATTGATTTTGATAAAACATATGTAATGGTTTGTCAAAGAGGGTTTAATAGTTACAAAGCCACCGAGAAAATGAAGGCTAAATATCCAAATTTAGAAGTTCTTAATTTAACGGGTGGACTTTCTAGATACAAATAAGATTAATGAAAAAACCTTTAGAGTTTTATACTCAAGAAAAATTAGAACTAGAAAAACAAGCTTCAAAATTAAAAAAGAACCTCATTAATTTGGGGATATTCAGATTTACAGTTTTTTTAACTACTTGCTTTTTAATCTACCTTACTTTTGGTAAGATTCCAGACGGATTAATCATTGCTTTTTTAGGTGTTTTTCTATTTTCATTTTTAGTGATAAAATACATCAATGTAAAAAGAGAAAAAGATATTATAGATACTAAAATAGCTATAAATTCGAAAGAAATTAAAGTTTTAAAACGCGATTTTTCTCATTTAGATACGGGAAGTGAATTTGTAAATCCTACTCATTTTTATAGCAATGATATTGATTTGTTTGGCAAAGGTTCGTTTTTTCAATATATAAATAGAACTGCTACAAATGATGGAAAAATAGCATTAGCAAATTCACTTACTGAAAATAAAAATGATGCAATTATAGAAAAACAAGGTGCAGTGAATGAGCTTTCTAGAAAAGTAAAATGGCGTCAACATTTTTCTGCTTTAGCAAGCTTGGTTTCAGTAAAACATAAAACTGGTTTTATTGCAAATTGGATTTTAAATTACAAAACAGTTTTCCCAAATTATTTAAGAAAAGTTCAAATTGGTTTTTCAATAATTTCTTTGGCTTTAATTGGGCTAATTTCTTTTGGAATTATTTCATTTACAGGTTTAATAATTTGGTTTTTTATTGGGCTTTTTATTACGGGAAGATTCTTGAAAAAAACAAATAATTTATATACTCAAACTGATAAAATTAGAGAAACGTTTAAGCAGTATCATTTTTTATTAAATGAAATTGAAAAAGAAAAGTTTACATCAAAAACATTGCTCGTAAAGCAAGATATTATAAAATCTGAAAATAAAAAAGCATCCATAATTTTTAAAAAATTTGCTAGAATTTTAGACGCTTTTGATAATAGAAACAACATCGTTATTGCAGTTGTAGGAAGTGGATTATTTCTTTGGGAAATTGCAAATGCTTGCAAAGTAGAAAAATGGGTTGAGAATTATAAACATACTGTGAAAAAATGGTTTGAAGTAGTTGCTTATTTTGATGCGCAAAACTCTTTAGCAAACTTTAAATTTAATCATCCAGACTTTGTTTTACCTGAGATTAAAGCAGAAAAAGGAATTATAAAATCTACAAATTTAGGTCACCCTTTATTAGATTCGAATAAAAGAATTGATAACAATTTTATAATTGATGATGAGCAGTTTTTTATTGTTACAGGTTCAAATATGGCAGGAAAAAGCACGTTTTTAAGAACGGTTTCTTTGTCTATTGTTATGGCAAATTGTGGTTTGCCAGTTTGTGCAGAAAGCTTTCAGTATTCGCCTATAAAATTGATAACAAGCATGAGGACTTCAGATTCTTTAACAGAAGATGAATCTTATTTTTATTCAGAATTAAAGCGTTTAAAATTTATTGTTGATGAAATTGAAGAAGAAAAATACTTTATTATTTTAGATGAAATTTTAAAAGGAACAAACAGTAAAGACAAAGCAATTGGGTCTAAAAAATTTTTAGAAAAGCTTACCAAATCTAAATCAACAGGTATTATTGCAACGCATGATGTTAGCTTGTGTGACTTAGAAAATCAATTTTTAGAAGTTAAAAATTATTATTTTGATGCAGAAATAATTAATAATGAACTGCATTTTGACTATACTTTAAAAAATGGAATTTGTAAAAATATGAATGCTTCCTTTTTGTTGAAGAAGATGAACATTATTTAATTTTTATGTCATTGCAGTAATACTTCTACTTAGCTTGATTGTATTAGAAATATTTTTCTACCAAATAAATTCTTTGGGATAAAATAATCGTTTATTTGCCCTTGGACTATACATAACTATACGGTTAATTCTTTAATTTTTCCACTCTAATGTTTCTATTAAACGCAGAATATCTTCCTTGATATAGGCAACCGCAGGTAGAATGGAATCGTAGTTTGGTTTTGCATAAAAAGACAATGATCCTTTTATAAAATTAGTAGTACTATCCGTGATGTGAAATTGTATTTGAGAAGCGGCATTTCCGGTAATTTCATATAAGCTTCCAAAAACTCTTTTATTGGCATCTATAAAGTCTTTAGGTGTAATTTGTTCAGCTTTAAGCGCATGTTTAAAAACGAGTTTTTCAGCTTCAGTTAAGAGTTCTTTTATATTGTTTTCCACTGGTCTGTAGGTGATGTCTAGGGATGCTTTTAATTTTGGATACCGTATTTTTAACCAATAATTTTTAGCACCTATAACCTTTGCAGCCTTTAAAATTTCAAAAGTATAAGGCCCCGAAATTTCTAATTTTTTATATTCTTTTTTAGGGTACTCTAAACTCAAATATGCTTTTGGTTTTGGTAAAACAATTTCATTGCAAGAAATAAAAATAAGTGAAATTATCAGTATAAAAATATTACGCATTTTTGGTTGCTTTTACTTGCCTTATACGTTTTTTATCTAAAGCTTCAATTGTAAACGTATAATTCTTGAAGTTTATTTTCTCTCCTTTTTTTGGGAATTTACCCGAAATTTCTAAAATAAAACCAGCAATTGTTTCACTCTCGCCTTTTTCTTCCTCAAAAATTTCTTCATCTTCATCATCTAAAACTCTGCAGAAATCTTTGATGCTTGTTTTGCCTTCAAAAACGTATGTATTTTCATCAATTTTAGAATAAGCTAAATCATCATCATCAAACTCATCATTTATATCCCCTACAATCTCTTCAATAACGTCTTCTAAAGTTACCAATCCGCTTGTGCCTCCATATTCATCAACTACAATTGCCAAGTGATTTTTACGCTCTTTAAAATCGCTCAACAAGTCATCTAATTTTTTATTTTCAGGAACAAAAAAAGCTTCCCTAATTAAATTTTGCCAATTAAAAGTTTTCTTGTCTAAATGTGCTAATAAATCTTTGGCATATAAAACGCCAATAATAGTGTCTATATTTTCATTATAAACAGGGTTTCTAGAATATCCGTTTTTAAGAATTTTATTTAAAACCTCTTCATAACTGTCATCGCTAGAAAGCGCGAAAATATCTATTCTAGGTTTCATGATTTGCACAGTTTCTGTGTTTCCAAAATTCACAATACCTTCTAAAATTTTTTGTTCTTCTTTTGTGGTCGCTCCTTCAGAGGTTAGCTCTAAGGCTTGCGATAAGGTTTCAACAGAGAAATTAGTGTTTTTGTTCCCTAGCTTTTTTTCAATAAACTTCGTTAACGCAATTAAAGGCATGCTAAAAGGCGTTAAGAAAATATTTATGAGATGAATAAATTTAGACATTTTTATTGAAAAGCGAAGCGCATTTCTAGAAGCATAGACTTTTGGTAAAACCTCTCCAAATAAAAGAATTAAAAAAGTCACTAGTATTATTTCAACTAAAAAACGAACTGGAATTATAAAAAAATAAAGATTTAGCTGATACGTAAAATTATTAAATAAACTTTCTGCTAAAGAAGCAAATAACAACACAATTAAAATATTGATGAAATTATTCGTGATTAAAATCGTAGCCAATAATTTTCTAGGTTTTTCGAGTAGTTTTACAATAATATCTCCTCCTTTTCCACCATTTGAAAGTTTGTTTAAATCTGTTTGGGAAAGCGAAAAAAAGGCAACTTCTGTTCCGGAAATTAATGCAGAACTTAAAAGCAAAGCAATTAAAACAAAGGCATTAATTACATTTAAAAAATCAATTGAAGTAGATAATAAAAATAAAGGTTCGGGATCTGGGTCCAAATTCTAAAAGTTTAGCAAATTAAAAAGGTAAATCATCATTTTCTTCTTTTACAACTGACTTTGGACTTGCAGAAGAGTTTTGGTTTTGAGGAGCATTGTTCGTGTTTTCAAGACTCTTTTTAGTCGTTAAAAAAGTCATTTCATTTACATGAATTTCGGTCGAATAACGTTTCACTCCGTCTTGTTCCCATTGACGGTTTTTTAATTTTCCTTCAACATACACTTTATCCCCTTTTGATAAATATTTTTCGCAAATTTCTGCCAGCTTATTTCTAACAACAATATTATGCCAATCGGTAGTTGATACTTTTTCTCCAGTTTGTTTATTTGTATAACTTTCGCTTGTTGCAATAGGGAATCTTCCAATAGAATTACCTCCTTCGAAATAATGCATTTTCACATCATCACCTAAATTACCGATTAAAATTACCTTATTTATTGTACCTGCCATAGCATTTGTGTTTTCATATCAAATATACTAAAAAATTCAATTACTTTTTAATTTGAAAGGTCTCTAAGAAATTAGCAATTAAAACAGGAACAGGATATTTATGAACAACGTTCCATTTTATTTTTGCTGCTGATGACGCTAATACCTCTACAACCCAGAATTGTGTGTATAAGTGCTGATGAGATAATTTATGCACAATTTCTTTTTTATTGAAGAGAGATAAAGTTGTTATATGTGGAAATAAATTTATAAATTCCTCTGAAGAAACAAGTTCGTTTTTGTTGATGCTCTTATCACTTTCAATTAAAGGGAATTGATATAACCCTTGCCAAATTCCTTTTCCTTTTCTTTCTGATAAAATTGTTTTTCCATCATCAGTTTTGACAACCAGAAAGTTAAAATATCTATTTCTCACTTTTATTTTTTTTTCTTTTACGGGAAGTTCTTTTATCAATTTCTTTTCCAAAGCCACACAGCTATCCGCCAAAGGGCAAGTTTCGCATAAAGGATTTTGAGGTTTGCAAAGAAGTGCGCCAAAATCCATAATTGCTTGATTGTGAGTTCCTGGTTGAGATTTATTTATTAAAGTTTGAGCTAAAGCTTTAAATTCTTTAATTCCCGTTGATGAATTTATAGGTGTTTTAATGCCAAAATAACGAGACAAAACTCTGTAGACATTTCCGTCTACTACAGCAGTTGGTTCATTAAAACAAATCGATGCAATTGCAGAAGCGGTATAATCCCCTATACCTTTTAGTTTAATTATTTCTTTGTAGGTAGAAGGAAATTCACCATTAAATTCGATGGCTATTTGTTTTGCTGAGTGATGTAAATTTCTTGCACGGGAGTAATATCCTAAACCTTGCCACATTTTTAAAACAGTGCTTTCATCCGCTTTAGCGAGATCAAAAACAGTTGGAAAATTTTCAGTAAATTTTAAATAATAGGCCATTCCTTGTGCAACTCTTGTTTGCTGTAACATAATCTCTGATAGCCAAATAAAGTATGGATTATTGACTTTACGCCAAGGCAATTCTCTGTTGTTTTGTAAGTACCAGTAAATTAATGTATTAGAAAATTTCATCGATAAAAAATAGATTTACAATATTACATTTTAAAATTCATATAAATTTAAGTCTTTATCTTTTCGGAATTGATTAATTATCATATATTTGCATCCGCATTTTTGAAAGTAAATTAATAAAAATATAGTAAAAATAGAAACATGACGAAAGCAGATATCGTATCGAAAATTTCAGACAAATCTGGTATAGAAAAGACAGATGTTTTAGCAACAGTTGAGGCGTTTATGACTGAAGTTAAAGATGCATTGGAAAATGGGGATAACGTTTATTTAAGAGGTTTTGGTAGTTTTATTATTAAAACTAGAGCAGAGAAAACAGGTAGAAATATTTCAAAAAATACGACTATTAAAATTCCAGCACACAACATTCCAGCTTTTAAACCAGCGAAAACTTTTACTGAAGGAGTAAAAAATAAAGTAGCTGTTAAGTAACACAATATTAATCTAAGCCGAATAGGTTTAAAAAACAAAAGAACATTATGCCAAGTGGTAAAAAAAGAAAGAGAGCAAAAATCTCTACACACAAAAGAAAGAAAAGAGCTAGAGCAAATAGACACAAGAAAAAGTAAGCAAATGCTTACTTTTTCGTTTATTGTTTAGCGAAAAAAATCAATTAAAAAAAGTTCATTGACATCCGAAGATTTACACGCTGTGTAAAGCAGTAAATCTTCTCACGGTATTACAAATACCTGACAATATTAATCCATCTGCACAATGAAGTGTAGATTAAAACCATTTCAGTATGAAAACAGAATTAATAATTCGTTCAAATTCATCTGATATTGATTTTGCCTTATTAAGAGATGGAAAACTTATTGAATTAAATAATGAAACAACTGGTAATAAATTTTCTGTTGGCGATATTTTTTTAGCCAAAATAGGAAAGGTATTAACAGGTTTAAATGCAGCCTTTGTAAATGTAGGATACCCAAAAGACGGGTTTTTACATTATCATGATTTAGGTGCGCAAGTAAACTCATTAAATACGTTCATTAAGAAAGTAAGCACAGGTAGGTATAAAGAATTCACTTTAAAAAACTTCCGATTTGAGGAAGAAATTAACAAAGACGGTAGTATAAATAAGGTACTAAAAACAGGTCAAAACCTTTTAGTACAAATTGTAAAAGAGCCAATTTCTACAAAAGGCCCAAGATTAAGTTCAGAGCTTTCAATAGCTGGTAGATTTTTGGTATTAGTTCCTTTTTCTAACAGAGTTTCAGTTTCTCAAAAAATTGAAGACCCAAAAGAAAAAGAACGATTAAAAAGATTAGCAAAAAGCATAAAACCAAAAGGTTTTGGCGTTATTTTAAGAACTGTTGCCGAAGGAAAAAAGGTGGCGGAATTAGATAAAGATTTGCAAAACTCATTAGAACGTTGGAAAACAATGTGTAAAAGCATAGCTAACACAAATACACCAACAAAAATTTTGAGCGAATTAAACAGGGCGTCTTCTATTTTAAGAGACGTTATGAATGAAACTTTTACAAGTATTGTAACAAATGATGAAACTTTGAAAGTAGAAATTAAAGAATATCTACAAGAGATTTATCCTGAAAAAGAAAAAATAGTAAAGTTGCACAAGTCTGAAACTCCAATTTTTGAAAAATATGGAATAGAAAGACAAATAAAAACATCGTTTGGTAAAACAGTTTCTATGAGCAGAGGTGCGTATCTAGTAATAGAGCACACAGAAGCTTTACACGTTATTGATGTTAATAGCGGAAACCGTTCTAATAAAGCAGGCTCTCAAGAAGATACAGCATTAGAAGTAAATTTAATTTCAGCTACAGAAATAGCACGTCAATTGCAATTGCGTGATATGGGCGGGATTATAGTTGTTGATTTTATTGATATGCATAAGGCTGAAAACAGAAACAAACTGTATCAGCACTTAAAAGAGCAAATGGCTTTAGATAGAACAAAACATAAAATATTACCTCCAAGTAAATTTGGTTTGGTGCAAATTACAAGACAAAGGGTTAGACCAGAGTTAAGTATAAAAACTACCGAAGCCAACCCAAATAAAAATGGAGATGTAGAAGCGCCAATTGTCTTATTAGACAAAATTCAAGCAGATTTAGAAAAATTTATTTCTAATCCAAAAAATAAAAAGATACAATTACACTTGCATCCTTTTATCGCTGCTTATTTATTAAAAGGCGTAAATTCTATTCGTTTTAAATGGTATTTAAAACACAAAAAGTGGATTACTATTATACCTAGAGATGCTTACACATACTTACATTATAGATTTAAATCTCCTAGAGATTAATTTTTATACTCGTAAAAGGCAATAATTTTTTATCAAAAAAACCCGTAACTTTTAAAGTTACGGGTTTTTCTATTTTATAAAGTTATGTTTACTTTTTCTCTTTAATTAAATACATATAAACAGGGTAATGATCTGAATAACCACCAGTATACCCACCATTAGAAAAACTTCTAAAGGGATAACCTTTAAATTTCCCCTTTTTATCACTTAAAAAGCGTTTATTAAAAATCATCGCTTGAAACATTTTGTAATTAGAAAAATCTTTTTTGCCTCTATCTAATAATGGTGATGAAATTAAAATCATATCAAAAAGGTTCAAATTGTCTCTGTAAGCTAGGGTGTTAAAACCTCTCATATAAAGATCCTCATACGGATTGTAAATATCGTTTTTCCCTACATTTTTCTTTTTTCTTTTTGTTTTTAAAATGTTTTTAAAACTAGAGTTTATAGGGTCATCATTAAAATCACCTAAAATAAGAATTTTAGCGTTTGGGTCGTTTTCCCTAATTTGATCAATAATTTTTGTGTTTTGATATGCGGCTTTCTCACGTAAAGGCCTGCTCTTTGCTTCACCACCACTTCTAGATGGCCAATGATTTACAATAACATGAATTAATTCATCATCTAAATAACCAGAAACTAATAACTGATCTCTGGTATATACTTTAAAAGTATTTTTATAAATATTAGGATTAAAAGCTTCATGATATATAGGTTTAAAATACTTTTTTTGATATAATAAGGCTACATCAATTCCGCGTTTGTCAGGCGAATCGTAATGTATTATTCCATAATTATTTTTTACTAAATGCTTATTTTTAACCAAATCTTCTATAACACCTAGGTTCTCTACTTCGGAAACCCCGATAATTGCAGGACTCGTATTTGCTTTATCTAATCCTATTTGTGCAATCGTACTTGCTAGCTTATCAATCTTGTCCCAATAAACTTTGGACCTGTTTGATTTTAACTCCATCATCGGGCTAGCTTCATCATTAATAGAAGTGTCATTTATAGTGTCAAAAAGGTTTTCTAAATTGTAAAAAGCAATGGTTCTAATCGAGTATTTATTTTGATTTTTCTGTGAAAAAGTGACACATATAGTGAACATTAAGAGAAATAGTAAATAGGTTTTCTTCTTCATTTTTTTAGTTTTTATTAACCACAAACTTACAGAACAAAAAGCATCATTAAAAATAAAAAATTCTTTTGGCTGTCTTTTTTTAACTAAAAATCAGTAGTTTTACTTTGCTATAAAATTGAAAAAGAAAAAATTATGAATAAAACTATTATATTAATAGTTCTGTTTCTGTTGTGCTTTACAACAATATATTCCCAAAATATTATAATAGGAATTGTCGTAGATAATAATTCTGAAAGCCCATTATCGAATGTCTTTGTGCGTGTTAAAAACACAAATGTTACTACTAAATCAGATATAAATGGCTTCTTTCATTTAAAAGATCTTTCCAACGGAAGCTACGTTTTAGAAATTAAATTTAATGGATTTGAAACTCAGAATTTTCCTATAGAACTCTCTGGAAAGACCTTGGATTTAGGTTCAATCATTTTATACAAAGATATTACAGAGGAACAAGATATAAGTATTATTACAATTACAGATGATGAATTAAATAATGATGCAAGTGCTGCCGATAATATCTCTGGACTTTTGCATGCTTCAAAAGATATTTTTTTAAGAACTGCTGCTTTTGAGTTTAGTTCTTCTTTTTTTAGAATAAAAGGATTGGATTCTGGAAACGGTAAAGTTTTAATTAACGGAATTGAAATGAACAAGGTTTATGATGGCAGGGCGCAATGGAGCAATTGGGGCGGGCTCAATGATGTTTTAAGGAATCAAGAATTTAGTAATGGTTTATCCCCGTCTAATTTTACTTTTGGAGGTGTTTTAGGATCTACAAACATGGATACGAGAGCTTCGCAGCAAAGACCTGGAACAAGAATCTCTTATTCTTCATCCAATAGAAGTTATGAGCATAGAGTTATGGCAACGCATTCTACAGGTATTTCTGAAAAAGGTTGGGCGATGACTTTTTCCGCAAGTAGGAGATTAGGAAACGAAGGTTTTAATGAAGGAACTTCTTACAATGCATATGCTGTTTTCGCATCTATAGAGAAGAAAATTAACGAGAATCACAGTCTAAATTTTACAGGAATTTTTACCCCAAATAGAAGAGGTAAATCTTCGCCTAACACCCAAGAAGTTTTCGATTTAAAAGGAATTAAGTATAATGAGTATTGGGGGAATCTCAATGGAAAAAAACGTAATTCCAGAATAAAAGAAGTTGTAGAACCCATTTTAATGTTCAGTCATTATTGGAATGTTTCAGAAAATGTAACATTACAAACAAATGGATCTTATCAGTTTGGGAAAATAGGAAATAGTCGTTTAGATTTTAACGGAGGCTCAAATCCTAGTCCTTCGTATTACCAAATATTACCAAGTTACTTTCTGAGATATAATGATTTATCCGGTGCCTATAATGCCCAAGAAAACTTTGTAAATAACGGGCAATTAAACTGGGATCGTATTTTTGATGCAAATACCACCAATGCAAGTGTTGCTTTAAACAATGCGTATGTTTTGTATGAGGATAGAAATGATGACAAACAATTTACCATAAATACCATTTACAATGCAGAGATTAATAATAATATTTCTATAAACGGAAAATTAGAATACAAAGGTTTACGTTCTAAAAATTTTGCAGAAGTTCTCGACTTATTAGGAGGAGTCGGCTATTTAGACATCAATAATTTTGCAGATACAGAAGTGCAAATGCAAAATGATGTATTAAATCCAAACAGAGTTGTTGGTGTTGGTGATAAATTTAGATATAATTTTAATTTAAGTTCAGTTCTAATTAATGCTTTTGCACAGGTACAGTTTAAATACAATAAAATAGATTTTTATGCAGCTGCAAAGATTTCTAAAATAACAAATCAAAGAGAAGGTTTGTATCAAAATGGTCGTTTTGAAAATAGTTCTTTTGGGAAATCAGAGAAATTAAATTTCATTAACTATGGTATAAAAACAGGCGCAACGTATAAAATTAATGGGCGTAATTTAATAGATGCAAATTTTGCTTATTTAACGCAAGCGCCAACCATTAGAAACTCTTTTTCTAATGCTAGAGAGAATAACAATATAGTTAATGATTTACAGAGTGAAAAAGTATTTTCTTCGGATGTAAGTTATATTAGAAGAGGTCCGATAATTACTTCTAGAGTAACCACTTACTATACCGAGATAGAGGATGCAACTGAAATTTCTTTTTATTTTGCTGATGGAGTTGGAGGAGATAACACTGCTTTTGTTCAGGAAATTTTATCGGGGATTGAAAAGAAACAGCTTGGACTAGAATTTGGTTTAGAAGCACAAGTTACGCCAACCATAAAATTAAAAGGAGCAGCTTCTATTGGTAGTTTTACCTATGCTAATAATCCTGATTTGTATCTTACTTCAGACGTTACAAATGAAGGAATTTTTGATGAAAACGGTCGTTCAGGAAATTACATATCAAATTTAAAAAACTATAAAATTGCAGCAGGACCTCACACTGCACATTCTGTTGGTTTTGAATATAGAGACCCAAATTATTGGTGGATTGGTGCAACGGTAAATTTCTTTAGCAACACTTTTGTAGATATTGCACCATTAACAAGATCCAGTAATTTTTATACAGATGCAGATGGTTTAACATTTCCGGATTATGATATAGAGGTTGCTAGAGAGCTTTTGCAGCAAGAAAAATTTAATAATTATAAAGTTGTAAACCTTGTTGGAGGAAAATCTTGGAAGATAGAGAGATATTACATTAGTGCATTCGCAACGGTAAATAACCTACTAAATACGGAGTATAAATCTGGAGGATTTGAGCAAGGTAGAAATGCAAATTATAATGAATTAAGAGCTGATAAAGCGCTAAACAAACCTGTTTTTGGTAATAAATATTGGTATGGAAGAGGCACAACCTACTTTATGAATGTGAATATTAGTTTTTAAAAAAAAATAAATTGAAATGAAAAAAAATAAAGCAAGCATCTTATTCATTATTTTTATAACAAGTATGTTTTTTATTACCTGTGTAGAAGATAATGATTTTACAGTACCCCAAAATTTAGGAGCTGAAGAGAATCTAAAATTAGAGACAATTAGAGACAGTATTCAAAACAATCAATTAGAATTAAAATCGATAAAAGATTTAAAAAGTTTATATAATTCAGGTAATGATCCTATAAAAATAGTTTCCGATATTATCGTAAAAGGATATGTTATCTCTTCGGATGCTAAAGGTAATTATTTTAGAGAATTTTATATGCAGGATGCAGCTGAAAACCCGACGGCAGGAATTAAAATAGCCATTAATTTAACTAATAGTTATAATAAATTTAACTTCGGAAGAGAAGTTTATATTCGTTTAAAAGGCTTGTATATCGGTGAAGTTAATTCCGGTGATGGCATAATTACAATTGGTGGAAAAGTTAGTACAACGGATGTAAAAGAAATACAAAGTGTTGCTTTAAATCAAATGAATACTCATTTTTTTCGTTCTAAGGAAACAGCAATAATTATTCCAAAAGAAGTTTCTTTAGCAGGTTTAAGCGCTTCAGATATTGGTACATTTATAACCGTAAAAGGCGTCTTCTTTCCATCTAATTTAGAAGGGAAAACGTATGTAGATCCAACAGAAGATTTTGATACACAGCGTAAAATACAAACTTGTCAAACAGTGGGTTATGCAGATTTATTGTTAGAGACTAGTTCGTTTGCAAGTTTTGCAAATAAGGCATTACCTGTTGGAGGCGGTACCATAAATGCAGTTGTTTCTCAAGATTATAATGGTCATTTTTTAGTGTTAGTTTTAAATTCTACAGAAGATGTTGTAATGTCCGAAGATAGATGTGTAACGCGTTCTGAAAGCGATTTTCCAATCATTTTATTAGAAGAAAATTTTGATAATTTATCTGGAGAAATAAGAATTACAGATTGGTTGAATTATAGAGAAAAAGGCACAAAATCTTGGAGATCTTATTCAGATACGTATGCTCAAAGTAAAGCAGCAAGAGTGGGTTCTAAAAGCTCAGGAGATGCAAGTACAATTACTTGGTTGATTACAAAAGGGATAGATTTAGACACAACTACAGCAGAATTTTTATCCTTTGAAACCTCTAATAGTTTTGCAAACGGAAGTAATTTAGAAGTCTTAATCTCTGCAGATTGGGATGGAACTGAATCAAATATATCCTCTGCAACTTGGAGTGTTTTACCAGCAAAAATAGTTTCTAATGGAGAAGGCTTTAAAAATTGGGTGCATTCTACTTTTGTAAATTTATCAAATTATACTGGTACTGCTTTTATTGCTTTTAGATATGCAGGAAGCGGAAATGTTTATTTTGATGGGACGTATGAATTAGATAATATCACTATTATTGCAGAATAATATTCTTATCATATGAAAAAAATAGAACACATTGGTATTGCTGTAAAAGATCTTAAGGTATCAAATAAATTATTTGCTTCATTATTTGGGGAAGAACATTACAAAGAAGAGGAAGTGATTTCAGAGGGAGTTAAAACCTCTTTTTTTAAAAGTGGGCCTAATAAAATTGAATTACTGCAAGCAACAAACCCAGAAAGTCCCATTGCAAAATTTATCAATAAAAAAGGAGAAGGAATTCATCATATTGCATTTGCAGTTTCAAACATAAAAACGGAAATTGAAAGACTGAAAAAAGAAGGTTTTGTTGTCTTAAATGAAATACCTAAAAAAGGGGCAGATAATAAATTGGTTGCTTTTTTACATCCCAAAACTACAAACGGAGTTTTAATCGAGTTGTGCCAAGAAATAGAATAGTTAAAATACTGCTAACTGTTAATGTCAACTGCATACTAATTATTATCTTGCAATGATTTTAAAAGCAAATACACCATGTCATCTAAGTTTGATTCTTATCAAAAAAGACGCCTGCAATCTTCTTACATTTCAGTTGTAGTTAGTATTGCTTTGGTGCTTTTTATGGTGGGTGTTTTAGGGTTGATTTTATTAAAGTCTACTAAAGTTGCAAATCATGTCAAAGAAAAAGTGGCTATTACACTTTTTATAAAAGACAAGGTAACTCAAAAACAAATAAAATCGTTTAGAGAATCTCTTTTAGAAGAAATTTTCACAAAAAAAGCTATTTATACAAGTAAAACACAAGCAGCAAAAAAATATAGCAAAGAAATTGGTGAAGATTTCCTTGAATTTTTAGGGAGTAATCCTTTGAAAAATGGAATAGATATTTATCTAAAAGCAGATTTTGTTACACCAGAAAAAATACAAGAATTAGAAAATCGCTTTTTAAAAAATGCATTTGTAGCAGATGTTTCATATGATAAACCTTTAATTAATTTATTAACTAAAAATATTAAAAGAATCAGTTTTTGGCTATTCGTCTTCAGTGGTTTTTTTAGTCTAGTCGCAATGATTTTAATTAATAGTTCCATAAGATTGTCTATTTACTCAAAACGATTTAATATAAAAACCATGCAAATGGTGGGCGCAACAAAACGGTTTATCAGAAAGCCATTTATTTGGAGAAGTATAAAATTAGGAATGATTGGCGCTTTATTCGCTTTGATAGGGCTGGCATTTGTAATTTATTATGTAGATAAATACATACCAGGTTTAGAACTTTTAAAAGATTACTTTTCGTTAGGATATTTAGTTGGTGGTGTACTTTTATCAGCCTTTATAATTACGTGGGTAAGCACATTCTTTGCCACACAGCGCTTTTTAAATTTAAAAACAGACGAACTTTATTATTAAAATATGCAAAAAGAAAATAATCAAAAAAAAGAATTTCTCTTTGGTCAAAAGAACTATAGAATCATGCTTGTTGGCATCGTTTTTATTGCTTTCGGATTTATTTTCATGTCCGGAGGTGGAAGTGATAATCCAGAGGTTTTTAATGAAGAAATATATAACTGGCAGCGTATACGATTAGCGCCAACTTTGGTAATTATTGGATTGGTAATAGAAATTTATGCTATTTTTGCCAAACCAAAAAAATAAATATGAATTTATTAGAGACGATCATTCTAGCTGTAATTGAAGGAATCACAGAGTTTTTACCGGTATCATCAACAGGTCACATGATTATAGCATCATCTTTTATGCGAATTGCAACGGATGATTTTACCAAACTTTTTACTATTGTTATTCAATTAGGGGCCATTTTATCCGTGGTCGTTTTATATTGGAAACGTTTTTTTCAAAGTTTTGATTTTTATTTTAAACTATTAGTGGCATTTATACCGGCAGTTGTTTTAGGCTTATTATTAAATGATGTAATAGATAGTTTATTAGAAAGCCCAATTACTGTGGCAATTTCTTTAATAATAGGAGGTTTCATTCTATTAAAAGTTGATGAATGGTTTAAGGGAAATGAAGAATTTGATGAGAAAAATCCAAATGAACACACAGAAATAAGTTATGCGAATGCTTTAAAAATTGGTTTTTTTCAATGTTTAGCGATGATTCCTGGTACCTCGAGAAGTGGAGCAAGTATTGTAGGAGGAATGACGCAAAAAATTAATAGAAAAACTGCAGCAGAATTTTCTTTCTTTTTGGCAGTTCCAACAATGTTGGGAGCTACTGCAAAAAAAAGTTACGACTATTATAAAGCAGGTTTCGAACTTTCTTCAGATCAAATTAATTATCTAATTATTGGTAATATTGTAGCTTTTATAGTTGCTTTAATCGCGATTAAATCTTTTATTGATTATTTAAGTAGAAAAGGGTTTAAAATTTTTGGTTACTATAGAATTATTTTAGGAATTACATTGTTAATCATTCATTTTTTCATTTATAGATTAACCATTTAATTTTTTTTGATGAATATTGAAGAGTATCAAAAAGGTCAGGTTTTATTGATTGACAAACCACTTACTTGGACCTCTTTTCAGGTCGTGAACAAACTACGGTGGGAAATAAAACAGCGCTTTAATATTAAGAAAATTAAAGTGGGTCACGCAGGGACTTTAGATCCTTTAGCAACAGGTCTGTTAATTATTTGCACAGGAAAACAGACGAAAGAAATTCATACCTATCAAAATCAAGTAAAAGAGTATACAGGTACATTTACTTTAGGTGCAACCACTCCAAGTTACGATTTAGAAACAGAAATCGATCAAAAATTTCCGACAGAACATATTACTGAAGATTTATTAAAAGAAACTACAAAACAATTTATTGGTGATATTCAACAAAAACCACCTATTTTTTCTGCAATTAAAAAAGATGGAAAACGTTTATACGAATTGGCAAGAAAAGGCGAGACTACAGAAATTAAAGCCAGGATCGTTAAGGTTTTAGAATTCGAAATTACTACTATTAATCTGCCAAAAGTAGACTTTAAAGTAGTTTGTAGTAAAGGAACCTACATTCGTTCTTTAGCTTCCGATTTTGGAAATGCATTAAATTCTGGTGCGCATTTATCAGCATTAAGAAGAACAAAAATCGGTGATTTTTCTGTTGATAAATCAAATTCTATTGAGGGTTTTATTAAAAGTCTAAAAGTGGAATAGTTTTTGTCTCCAAGGTTGTGACAAAAGCTATTTTATGAAAAAAAATCTATCTTTAATCTTCTTATTTATCACATTACTATCTTCATCTCAACAAAAATTTGGGAAATCTTTTATTACAGGTACTTTTAATTTTACGCTTGGTATAAATGAAAATTACACCATAAATAATGAGGAAGGTGAATATCTTATTGAACCAGCTGCAATTTTTTTAAGAACAGGTTTTGGCTATGAATTTAAAAAAAGGGTTGCTATTAGTTTTAATGCTGGATTTGATTATCATTGGAATTATGCTGTAAGTGCTTTTCCAACTTATGGGACTATAAAGTACAATATTACTGAAGATGAAGGGGATACTTTTTTTATTGAAGGGAGTTATGGTAAAATGTGGCGACCCTCATCTAATTATCCAGATGGAAAGTATTATAGTTTTGGAATTGGATCTCAAGTAGCAGGTGGTGATAGATGGAATACAATTTTAAGATTAGATTTTCACAGAAAAAGTATTTATGGTTTTGAAAACAATAGGTTAGATAGTGTTTCCTTAGGGATAGGATTTTCTTTCTTTTAAAATAAAAAGGATTTATATTTAAATTTTTTTACAAAAAAAATCCTGAGTTTTACCTCAGGATTTATATATAAGTCTACTTCTTAAAAGATTATTTCTTTTTAGCTAATAAATCTCTTATTTCAGCTAATAAATCTTCTTGACTCGGTCCTTTTGGAGCAACTGGTGCTGGCTCTTCTTTCTTTTTAGTTGCATTTACACCTTTTACAATTATGAACATTACAAAAGCTACAATAATAAAGTCAATTACGTTTGTTAAGAAATCTCCATATAAAACCGCAACTTCTCCAACAACTTTTCCTGTATCTTCAGTAATACCTTCTTTAACAATCCATTTTAAATCTTTGAAATCAGTGTTAAATATCAGGCCAATTAAAGGAGAAACAATTCCTCCTGTAAAAGAAGTTACAACTTGTTTAAAAGCTGCCCCCATAACAAAACCTACCGCAATATCGATAAGGTTACCCTTCATTGCAAAATCTTTAAATTCTTTAAGCATTCCCATTTGTTTTGATTTTTAATATGTTAGAATGCTAAATTAGTGAAATTTATTAATATTTTAACGTTTTTTTAACACGCTGTGAAATTGCAGTTAAGGTTTCATAAACAATAGTTTCAGAAATATTAGCAATATTTTGTATCATTTCTTGATTATTAAAAATGATAACTTTATCACCTTCTTTGCACTCAATCTTTGTAACATCAACCATAATCATATCCATACAGACATTACCAATAATAGGTACTTTTTTATTGTTGATGAGTACATGCCCTTTTTTATTACCTAATCTTCTAGATATTCCATCTGCGTGACCAATCGGTATTGTTGCTGATTTACTTGGTCTTTTTGCAACAAAAGCTCTATTGTAGCCTACCGTTTCTCCGGGCTCAATGAAGTGAATTTGAGAAATAATAGAGGTTAAATTATGTGTGTTATTTAATTGAGAGGTTTCTTCGGTATTATTTCCAAACCCATATAAACCAATGCCAATCCTAACCATATCAAATTGGGCTTTTACATAATTTACAACACCAGATGTATTTAAAATATGAAGCATAGGTTTGTAACCTAAATGCGTGTAAAATTGTTGTGCTATGTATGCAAAATTATTGATTTGATTTGTTGTAAAATCTTTTTCTTCTAAATCTTCACTCGCCGCTAAATGCGAAAATAAAGATTGCACTTTTACGTGATTTGTTTCTTTTAAACTCGTTAAAATTTTAGAAATATCTGCATGCCAAAATCCTAATCTATTTAAACCTGTGTTAAACTTTAAATGAATAGGGTAATTCATTAAAGGAGCTGTATCCGCTAAATTTAAAAAAGCATTAAAAATTTTAAAACTGTATAGATTTGGTTCTAATCTATAATCTACAACAGACTGTAAATTTTGCACTTGAGGGTGTAAAACTAAAATCGGAGCTTTTATTTCTGCTTCACGCAAAGCAATACCTTCAGAAGCATAAGCAACTGCAAAATAATCTACTTTATCTTCTAAAAATTGAGCAACTTTAATGCCATCACTTCCGTAGCCAAAAGCTTTAACAACTGCTAAAATTTTGGTTTTTGGTTGTAGTTTTTGTTTAAAATAATTTAGGTTATGTTCTAAAGCATTTCCATCAATTTCTAAAACAGTTACATGATTATTCATCAGTAGAACTTTCTTTTTTATCAGTAATTCCTTTCTCTTTATTTTTGACAGCTTTAAAATATGCAGCTCTGCTTAAAGGTTCATATTCCTGAGTCTCACCTAACATTACTAATTTGTCATTTTGTGCTTTTCTAAAACTGTAATGTGCTAAGTTACCTGTGTGTGTGCAAACAGCATGTACTTTAGTCACATATTCCGCAGTTGCCATTAAAGCAGGCATTGGGCCAAAAGGATTTCCTTGAAAGTCCATATCTAAACCGGCCACAATTACTCGTATTCCTCGGTTTGCTAAATCATTACAAACAGCAACAATTTCATCATCAAAAAACTGAGCTTCATCAATACCAACAACATCTACATCATTGGCTAACAGCCTAATATTTGAAGAAACCGGTACAGGTGTTGATCTGATTCTATTATCATTATGCGAAACAACTTGCTCTTCATCATAACGCGTATCAAGAGCAGGTTTAAAAATTTCTACACTTTGTTTTGCAAATTGTGCACGCTTTAAACGTCTAATTAATTCTTCTGTTTTACCAGAAAACATAGAGCCACAAATAACTTCTATCCAGCCAAATTGTTCTGTATGATTTACTGTATTTTCAAGAAACATTTTGTAATTTTAGGCGTTTTAGTTTTATAATTTTGTTTTAGTTTGATTGTCAACAAATTTAGCAATATTTAGCTGTAAAAAATAACTTCAATTAACAACTTATGCACAAAAAATTAGAATCAGACTTAATGAGTTTGGCGCACAGTATTTTAAAAATGAAAAATAAAAAAGATGTGTTTGCCTTAAAACAAAAATCTAAAGAGATTTATGAGAAACTATCTATGCTTGCTTTTGTTGAAGAATATGTAAATACAACACCAAATTTAAAAGAATCAAAAGAAGAATTAATAGAAAAAGTGGCACAAGGTTTTGTGTCAAAAGATATTTCTATTTTTGAAGAAGCTACTTCTAACGAGGTTGTTGAAGATGGAGAAAAGATAGTCTATGATCTTGCTGATACGCCTAAAGAAGAATCTGAAATGGAAGAAATTTTAGAGCAACCTTTTGATGAATTAGAAGAAATTAAATTCTCTGAAAATGAAACAGAGCATATAAATGAGGTTATAAAGATTGAAGTAAATAAAACAAAAAGCTTAGAGGAAGAATTACAAGACATAATTTCGGTTGATGTAATGGCAGATTTATTTGAAAATGCCCAACCAAAATCTTTAAATGATAAATTGGTTAATAATATTCAAATTGGTTTAAATGACAGAATTATTTTTGTAAAAAATCTTTTTAATAATCAGCAAGAAGATTATAACAGAGTAATTTCTCAATTAAACACTTTTAAGTCAGAAAAAGAAGCAAAACAATTTATCAATAAGATGATAAAGCCAGACTATAATTGGTCTGAACATGAAGAATTAGAAAAACGTTTTTTAGAAATTATAGAACGTAAATTTGCTTAATTCTATTTGCTATTTAGGTTACGTACAAAAATTTAATTGATAATAATTAATTTCTAATTTTGAAACCCGTTTTAATCCATACACATTTTCATCGCCGTAAAACTGGAGTAACCAGAAGTATAGAAAATTTACTTCCTTTTTTTGATGATGATTTTGAAACATATGTTTATGGTTCAAATATTGATGGAAATAAAATTACCACTTCAAAATTAAAATCAATACTATTTTCTGATTTAAAAACAGTCGTACATTGTCATAGAAATAATGAAATTATAAGAATGCTATGGTATCGTTTTTTAGGTGCAAAATTCAAATTGATTGCAACTAGGCACGCAGAAACTGTGCCTTCAGGGCTCACAAAATATTTGCTTAAAAAAGCGGATAAAGTAATTACGCTCATTAAAAGTATGAGCACTAATTTAGGGATTGATAATACTCTTATTGCTCATGGGGTTAGAGTTGAAGAGTTTGTGCCAAATCTAGAAAAAAGGCTAGAAAAGATTAAACAAGACAATGTTATTTTAAATGCAGGAAGAGTAAGGAAAGCAAAAGGTCAACTTGTTTTACTCGAGGCTGCCAAGGTTCTAAAAGAGCAAAAAAATTGGGCATTAGTTATTGTTGGTAAAGTTGATAAGCCTCTATTTTTAGAAGAATTAAAAACGATTACAAAAAAACATGAAATAGAAAATCAAGTCTATTTTGTTGATGAAACTAGAGATATTATTTCTTATTATCAAGCAGCAAAAATTGTTGTCGCTCCAAGTTTTTCTGAAGGATTTTCTTTAGTAACTGCCGAAGCTATGTCTTGTGAATGCACAGTAATTGCCACAAAAAATGTAGGAGTTCATTCCCAATTAATTACAAATGGTAAAAATGGGTATTTGTTTGAAGCAGGAAATTCTCCGGCGTTAGAGCTACTTTTATTTAAATTGATGAAAAATCAAATTTCACATTTGGGGAAACAAGGAAGAGAAGAAATTGTACAGAATTGGAGTGCAAAAAAAGAAGCACAAAATTTAATAGAACTTTATAAATTATGGTAAAAAAAATATTCTTTTTGGCGTTTTTTATAGTTTTAGTGGGATGTAAATCAACCCACAAAATTCAGGGATTTTCGAAAAAGGATATTCCTTCAAAACCTAATTATAATAATGAGAAAAATTGGGCAGTTTTACCAAATTCTTCTTTTGAAGAATTAAAAGAATTTACTTCTAAAGAAATAGATACTTTACAAGCAGATGTTTTTTATGTGTATCCAACTTTAAATACAGAAAATGATGATTTACGGTGGAATGTTCCTGTAGAGGATATTGAGCAGCAGAATAAAGTTTTAAACAAAGCGGTTTTATTTCAAGCTTCGGCATTTGCAACTTCAGGTAAATTGTACGTTCCTTATTATAGACAAGCACATTTACGTTCTTATAAGATGTTAGAAAACGGAGGAGACAAGGCGTTACTTTTAGCTTATTCTGATGTTAAAAAAGCTTTTGAAGTTTATTTAAAAAACTACAATAAAGGTAGACCAATTATCATTGCAAGTCACAGTCAAGGCTCTACACATGCCAAATTTTTATTAAGAGATTTTTTTGATAACAAACCTTTGCAAGAAAAATTGATAGCGGCATATATTGTTGGCACAGTCCTAAAATCAGATTTGTTTTCAACTTTAAAGCCAATGACAAAACCAAATGAAATAGGAGGTTTTGTTGGTTGGAATACATTTAAGAAAGGCAATTATCCGAAGAAAAGAGATGTTTATAAAGGTAGTGTTACAACAAACCCTATAACTTGGGACGATGCAAAAACTACAGAATTATATGAACACAAGGGGTTTTTATATTCTAATAAAAAGATATATAAAAATGTATTAAAAATAGAAATTACAGATGGATTGGTTTGGAGTACAAACCCTAAATTTCCAATGCGATTTTTTATGTCTTTTATGAAAAATTATCATGTTGGTGATATTAATCTTTTTTGGCAGGATATTAGAGAAAATGCAGAATTAAGAACTAAAACCTGGTTAGCGGAAAATAAATAATGTAACAAAGTCTTTTTGTAATCGTCTAAAAATAAAACGAATAAAATGAAACGACTTACTGTAATTATCTCTGCTTTTTTTATAATAACTGTATCTGCTCAAGAAGAAGCTTTTAAAAAATTTTATAAAGTAAATAAGGACAAATCAGCTTTTTCAATCAATTTATCAACTTCATTGGCAGGTTCCTTTTTAGACGATGAAGATGAAGAGAGTTTGTCAACTTTAATTAAAAAATCGAGCAACTTCAAGTTAATGGTTTTTGATAATGAAGATGATACCGTATCGAAGAATTTTAAAAAGTTTACAAGAAAAAACAGATTAAAAACTTTGGCTCGCGTTAAAGATAAGGGAGGTAAAGCAGAATTCTTTTTTATTGAAATAAATAAATTTATAACAGAAATTATTATAAGAGCCAATAGTAATAATGATAAACTCGTTTTATTCGGTTTAAAAACAAAAATCACTAAAGATGAGTTGGCGTCAGTATTTTCTTCTTCCGATGTAAAAATTTCATCAAAATAAAACTTAAAGAAAGAGAAGGTTTAACCGATTTTCTCTTTTAAGGCTTGAACAACTTTTTTACTATTTCCAATAAAAATTTCATTATTTAAAATAAAAACAGGGCGTTTTAAAAACGTATATTCATCTAAAATATATTGTTTATAATCAGTTTCAGACAATATTTGATTTTTTAAATCCATAGCTTTATAGAGTTTTGCCCGTTTGTTAAACAACGCTTCGTAACTTCCAGAAAGTTGGTGCATTTCATCTAGTTGAGAAACTGAAACGTTATTTGCCTTTATTTCTTGACGCTCAAAACCATCAGTATTTACCTCTTTAAGAATTCTTCTGCAAGTATCACAAGTTTGTAAAAAATATACTTTCTTCATTTTTATGGATTATATTTACACTTCAAAATTACACATAAAAATGAAAATACAATTTGATATTTTACGAAAATCTAGAGAGCTTATTTTAAAAGAACTAGAAGGGTTAACCCTAGATCAAATTCATGAGATTCCTGAAGGATTTAAGAATAATATAGCTTGGAATGTAGCGCATTTAGTAGTTACACAACAATTGTTGCATTACAAATTTTCAGATTTAAATTGTTTGTGTCCGGATAATTTAATTGATGATTATAAAAAAGGAACTGCACCAACTAAAATTTTCACGGTAGAAGAATTTGACGAAGTGAAAGAACTATTGATGGGTTTGCCAGATACTTTAGAAGAAGATTTCGAAGCAGGTATTTTTGAGAATTATAATGACTATCCAACAAGTACGGGTTTCGTTTTAAGCTCGATAGAAACGGCAATCGCATTTAATAATTTTCATGAGGGCATTCACTATGGAATTATTAGAGCTATCAAAAAATTCATATAATTTTATATGGATTACTTTTTTATGCACTTAGAATTATAAAAATTTACATAGATTTTATTTATTGTTTACTTTTTGGAACATTGATCTGGCCAAAAGATAAAATAGCTGTTCTAGGTATTATGAAAAAATTCACAAAATAATTTGAAAACTATTTTTTGATAGTTTGTAATTTGTAAGACTTAAAAAATGAAATTCAATACAAAAACTATCCAAGGAGGACAAAAACACGAAGAAGCTACAGGCTCAGTAATTCCACCAATTTTTCAAACATCTACTTATAAACAATCTAGTTTTGGGGTAGCACAAGAATACAATTATTCAAGAGGGGCAAACCCAACGAGAACTGCTCTAGAAGATAGTTTTGCTTCTATTGAAAATGGAACACATGGTTTTGCATTTTCTTCTGGTTTGGCAGCAATAGATTGTGTTCTCCGAACACTAAATCCTGGCGATGAAGTTATTGCAGGAAACGATTTGTATGGAGGAACTTACAGAATGTTTACACAACTATTCCAAAAATACGGACTAGAGTTTACCTATGTAGATATAGATTCTGGAGAAAATATATTAAAAGAAATTACAGAAAGAACAAAATTAGTTTGGTTGGAAACACCAACAAATCCATTAATGAAAATTGCTGATATCGAAGCAATTTGTTCTGCAGTAAAAGAAGTCAATGTAGACATTTTAATTGCTGTAGATAATACATTTGCAACACCATATTTACAAAGGCCTTTAGATTTAGGGGCAGACATTGTAATGCATTCTGTAACAAAATATTTAGGAGGACATTCAGATTTGTTAATGGGTGCTTTAATTGTAAAAGAAGCAAAATTAGCTGATGAATTAAATTTTATTCAATTTGCCGCTGGGGCTATTGCAGGACCTATGGATTCTTTCTTAGCATTAAGAGGCATAAAAACCTTACATGTTAGAATGCAAAGACATTGTGAAAACGCTAGCGCAGTAGCTAGTTTTTTAAAGAAAAACCCTAAGATTGGGGCCGTCTATTATCCTGGCTTAGAAGATCATCCAAATCATGAAGTGGCTAAAAAACAGATGAAGGATTTTGGTGGAGTCGTTTCTTTCCGTTTAAAAGACGGCAGTAGAGAAGCTACTTTTAAATTTTTAGAAAGCATTAAATTCTTTACGTTAGCGGAATCTTTAGGAGGTGTAGAAAGTATGGTAAATCATTCGGCAACAATGTCGCATGCATCCATGCCAGAAGAAGCACGCTTAAAAATAGGGATTACGGATTCTTTAATACGACTAAGTGTTGGTATTGAAGATGTAGAAGATTTATTAGCAGATTTAGAACAAGCGTTAAATCATTAAAAACGAAAAAATAGTGCCATCTAAAAAGACTTAGGAATATTAATTTTTCAGGTTATTTTATATTTTATTCAATAGCTCGTAGAACATTTTTATTTTCTTAAATGTCTATAATCATTCAATAATAAAACTTTCTTCTAGAAAATAGTTGGCTCTTAATTCAGCATTATTAATTTGTTTATGATACAAAATAATTTCAGGGAGTTGCTTTATTAGATAATTTCCTGTGTCCCACTTATTATTTTTATTTTCGTCAATAATAACTCGTATAGTATATTTTTTAGGTTGTAATAAATCGAAAACGATACCTTTTGAAGTTGCAGTAAATTGACGTTCTATAACTTTATCTTGCTTTTTTCCAGAAAGTAATTCAATAATTAAATTTTTAGAATTTATGTTGTTTACTTTTAAAGTGATTCTTCCGTAGTCATCAATTTCTTTGGTGCTAAAACTATATTTTAATGTATCATTTTTAACGGAGAAAACATCATTGAAGGCACCAGGTAAAGCTGTAAAAAGGTATTTCTCTTTTGGTTTTTTATCAAAAATAAATCCAACTTTATTCTCTTTTTTAGAAGGTATAGTGTTGTAGTTTATAGCAATTGTGTCTTTGTTAAAAAAACTTACTTTACTTGTGTCTATTTTTACAATAGGGTTGTTACTGGTTAAAAAGAAAGTATCTCTAAAATGAAGAATATTTTTTGTCGAAGATTTCATTACTAAAGAATCTAATTTTTTCTTTCTCAATTTCACCGTTAACGTATCTGAAAATTTATTATTGGCAATTACAAAATTTAAGGAATCTGCCTCGAAAGGAGTGAACCAAAAGTTTAAGGTATCTTTATCAACTTCGAATTTAGAAACACTTTTAAAATCATCCGGAACTTTAGAAAGTATTTTTATTTGCATATTTTTTCCAGCACCTTCAAAACCAAATTCTATTTTTCCTTTGGTAATTTCTTTTCCCCTTTTAAATTGATAAGGTTGTTCTTCTTTAAATAAAATGATGGGTTTTGTAATAATACTATCTTTGGGTAATTGAATGGTGTCCGTAAGAAAACCAATTTTATCAGTTTTTGGATTAAAAATATAATCGTTCAAAGATTCTTGCAAAGCCAACATTAAATACCTTCCCTTTCTAAGGTTTGTAAATTTAAAATTTATTGTATCAAGTGTGTTTGTGATGTAGTCGGGTTTCTTTTTATATACAATAGAATCATTAAAAGAGCTGTCTATTCTGTATAATAAAACGTTTATATTTTTAGGCGTTTCAAAAAGTTTTGCATCTTTTATATTTCCGGAGGTAGTTAAAGAGTCTATGTAAGTTCCAGTAGAAAATATATATTTAAAATTCTCTAATTTATTACCCTCATTATGATCCTCTACTGCATTTCCAAAATTAAAAGTATAAGTTGTATTTAGTTTTAAAGTATCAATAATTTCAATCTTTATAAATTCGCTAGGCGCACCTTGGGGAGAAATTAATGGAGGATTTTTCATTGGAGGTGAAACTACCAATTCTGTATTTAAATTTTTTAATGTAATGTATTCATTAAAGTCTATTTTAATTTCTTTCTTATTAAAATTTACACTTTCATAAGGTGGTTTTGCAGTAATAAACAAAGGAGCGTCTTCATCTTTTGGCCCACCTTCTGGTCTACCCGTTCTGGCACAGTTCGTAACAAAAATAAGTAACACGGATAAAAAAAGAAATCTATACACTATTCTCACAAAAAATAAATTAGATACAAATTAACAATTAATTTTTGAATATAAATTCATAAAATCTATTCTGTATACGCCATGGTTAAAATACTTATTTTGCAGTCCTTAGATTTTAAAAATTCTTTTGCACATGCTTCTAAAGTTGCACCGGTTGTGATCACGTCATCAATTAATAAAATATGTTTATGATTAAAAAATTCAGGATTTTTTAAAAGAAATTTTGTGCCAATATTATTGAAACGCTCAAAACGAGCTTTAAAAGTTTGGGTTTTGGTCGATGAGATTCTGATTAAATAATTTTCTAGAAATGGTGTATTTAGTTGTTTACTCAAAGTTTCACCAAATTTTGTTACTTGATTATAGCCTCTTTCTTTTAATTTTTTTGGATGTAAAGGCACAGGAATTATATAATCTACCTCTTTAAATCCTTTATTTTCACTCAAAATTTCCCCCAACCAATTACCAAAGAAAACCCCAATCTCTTCATTACCTTTGTATTTTAAATCATGAATTATTTTTTTTGTGATTCCTTTTTTTCTAAAAAAAAATAAAGAAAATACATTTTCTGTTAAAAACCGGCCATAAAAATTTTCTGAAATTTTGTTTTGTTTAAAATCCTGAAAATTAGTTAGTGGTAAGTCGTGTCTGCAAAGTGTACAAATAGTAGTTTCATTTTCTACTAGTTTTTGTTCACAAACAGCACATAGTTTTGGATAAAAAATATAGAATAAGTCTTTTAAAAGTCTCATCTTTACGTAACAATTTTTAAGTAATATACTTAATAAATAAGAGATTACCTTTGTCTAGCAGAATAAAATTTTTCAAAGAAGCATTAAAAAACTTAAAAACATTAGGCACTGTTATGCCAAGTTCAAGTTTTTTGTCAAAAAGAATGTTAAGAGAGATTGATTTTTCCCAAGCAGAGGTTATTGTTGAGTTGGGGCCTGGAAATGGTGCGATTACAAAGTATATTATAGAACAATTATCACCTATAGCAAGATTAATTTGTTTCGAAATTAATAATAATTTTTACAGTCAATTAAAAGAGCAAAAACATCCACAATTAATTGTGTTAAATATTTCTGCAGGAAAAATTGCAGATGAATTGAAAAAGTTAAATATTAAGAAAGTAGATTGTATTATTTCTAGTTTACCATTAACCATACTTCCTAAAGAAGTGTCAGAGGAAATTTTGTTGAAGGCTTTTGAGGTTTTAGAGGATAACGGCTCATTTATTCAATATCAATATAGTTTAAGTTACTTTAAAAAAGTGAAAAAAGTATTTCGAGAGTCTATTTCAGTAGAATTTGAACCTTTAAATATTCCTCCAGCATTTATTTATCGATGTAAAAAAGTCCAATAAATTTTCTTGAAAAACTTTAGCAAACACGTATCTTTGCCCTCATTATGGCAAAACAAGAAGATCAGTTTAAAAAAGTTTTATCGCATGCAAAAGAATATGGTTATGTATTTCAGTCTTCTGAAATTTATGATGGATTAAGCGCGGTTTACGATTATGCTCAAAATGGAGTTGAACTAAAGAAAAATATTAGAGATTATTGGTGGAAAGCAATGGTGCAAATGCATGAGAATATTGTGGGGATTGATGCCTCAATTTTAATGCATCCTACTACTTGGAAAGCTTCTGGTCACGTAGACGCATTTAATGATCCTTTAATAGATAATAAAGATTCTAAAAAACGTTATAGAGCAGATGTTTTAATTGAAGATTATTGTGCTAAAATTGAAGGCAAAATAAATAAGGAAGTGGCTAAAGCATCAAAACGTTTTGGTAATGCTTTTAATAAAGAAGAGTTTCTTGCTACAAATGGAAGAGTTGTTGGATACCAGGAAAAAATAAAGGCAATTTTAGCAAGAATGGGTGCGTCTTTAGAAAACGAAGATTTAGCAGATGTTAAGCTATTAATTGAAGAGTTAGAGATTGCAGACCCTTTAACAGGCTCTAGAAATTGGACAGATGTTAAGCAGTTTAATTTAATGTTTGGTACAAAACTTGGCGCATCTGCTGAGACCGCTATGGATTTGTATTTACGTCCAGAAACAGCACAAGGAATTTTTGTTAATTTCTTAAATGTTCAGAAAACAGGAAGAATGAAAATTCCTTTTGGAATTGCACAAACAGGTAAAGCATTTAGAAATGAGATTGTTGCTAGGCAATTTATTTTTAGAATGCGTGAGTTTGAGCAAATGGAAATGCAATTTTTTGTAAAACCAGGTACTCAAAAAGTTTGGTATGAGCAATGGAAGGAAACGCGTTTAAAATGGCATTTATCTTTAGGGATGGGAGCAGAGAATTATCGTTTTCATGATCATGATAAATTAGCACATTATGCCGATGCAGCTGCCGATATTGAGTTTAATTTTCCTTTCGGATTCAAAGAGTTAGAAGGAATTCATTCACGTACAGATTTCGATTTAAAAGCCCATGAGAAACATTCAGGTAAGAAATTACAGTATTTTGATCATGAGGAAAATAAAAGTTATACACCTTATGTAGTAGAAACTTCTATTGGTTTAGATAGAATGTTTTTAGCAGTCTTCTCAAATTCTTTAATTGAAGAAGAATTAGAAAACGGAACAACAAGGACAGTTTTAAAATTACCAGCAGTTTTGGCTCCTTTTAAGGCAGCGATTTTACCATTGGTGAAAAAAGATGGTTTGCCCGAAGTTGCGCGTAAAATTATGGAGGATTTAAAGTGGGACTACAACGTATATTATGACGAAAAAGATGCTGTTGGTAAGCGTTATAGGCGTCAAGATGCCGCTGGAACTCCATTTTGCATTACAGTAGATCATGACACTTTGGTAGATCACTGTGTTACGATAAGACATAGAGATACAATGGATCAAAAAAGAGTTGCAATTGTGGACTTAAAAGAAATAATACAAGCTGAAGTGGCCGTAAAGACTTGGTTGCAAAAAATGTAATTCAATTCTTTGAAGGTTGTTTTGCGTTCACAATAACTTCTAAACGAAATATTCAGTCAGAATTTTAGACATAAAAAAAGGTAGTAATTTTTAAATTACTACCTTTTTTATTATTTGCTTTTAACAGTTTTTAGTGTGTTAAAAGATAAATTATTATCCTAAAGTAACTCTTTTAAAAGCACTTACAGAAACATCTCCATATGTTTTAACATACTGTGCAACGTTTTTCTTTTCATCCTTAATAAAAGATTGATCTAAAAGACATTGTTCCATATCCAAAGTCGTATTGTCAGAAATGAATCTTTCCATTTTTCCTGGTAAAATTCTATCCCAGATTTTTTCTGGTTTTCCTTCAGCAGCTAATTCAGCTTTAGCAGCTTCTTCAGCTTTTGCTAAAATCTCATCAGATAATTGCGACATAGAGATATATTGAGGTACATTTTTCAATGTTTTACCCAATCTTCCTAATTCAATATTATCTTTTTCAATCACTGCTATTCTAGCTTCAGTTTCTGCAGCTACAAAAGCAGGGTCAAAATCTTTGTAAGACAACGTAGTTGCTCCCATAGATGCTACCTGCATTGCTAAATCTTTTGCTAAGTTTTCAGCATTATCTACAACAGCAGATAAACCAACTAAAGCAGCGATTTTACCAATATGAGTATACGCACCAACATAAGCAGCTTCGATTTTTTCAAAGGCAGTGATTTCTAACTTTTCTCCAATAACACCAGTTTGTTCAACTAATTTATCGGCAACTGTCATTCCACCAAAGTCAGCAGCTAAGAAAGATTCTTTACTGTCATAATCTAAAGCGATATCTGCGAATTGACCACCTAAGGCTACAAAAGAATCATTTTTCCCAACAAAGTCAGTTTCACAAGCCAAAACGATTGCTACACCTGAAGTTTTAGCATCATTAATTCTTGTTACAGCAACACCTTCGGTAGATTCTCTATCCGCTCTTTTAGCAGCAATTTTTTGACCTTTTTTACGCAAAATATCAATTGCTTTATCAAAATCACCACCAGCTTCAACTAATGCCTTTTTACAGTCCATCATTCCAGCTCCAGTAGCTTCTCTTAATTTTTTAACATCAGCAGCACTTACTTTTACTGTTTCCATGTTATTTTATATTTTAAAAGTTATAATTATTTTGTTTCTTTAGCAGAAGTTTCAGTAACTTCAGCTTTTGTTTCTTCAACTTTAGAAGTTGTTTCTTCAACTTTAGGAGCTGCTTTTTCCGCTTTAGGAGCTGCAACTTCTTTCGCTACTTTTACTTTTTCTTTGTCTGCTTTTCTATCTGATAAACCTTCTGCAACTGCATCGGTAACAAAAGATAATACTTTGTCTATAGACTTAGAAGCATCATCATTTGCAGGAATTACAAAATCAACTAATCTTGGATCAGAGTTTGTATCTACCATTGCAAAAATTGGAATGTTTAATTTTTGAGCTTCTGCCACAGCAATGTGCTCTTTCTTGATGTCAACTATAAATAATGCACCAGGTAAACGAGTCATGTCAGAAATTGAACCTAAATTCTTTTCTAACTTTTCTCTCTGACGATTAATTTGTAATTTCTCTCTTTTAGATAAAGCATCAAAAGAACCATCTTGCTTCATTCTATCAATATGAGCCATTTTTTTAACAGCTTTTCTAATAGTTACAAAGTTCGTTAACATACCACCTGGCCATCTTTCTGTGATGTAAGGCATGTTTACTGCTTTTGCTTTTTCTGCAACAATATCTTTTGCTTGTTTTTTAGTGGCAACAAATAAAATTTTACGTCCAGAGTTTGCAATCTTTTTTAAAGCTTCTGAAGTTTCTTCTATTTTAGCCGCAGTTTTATACAAATCAATGATGTGTACACCATTTCTTTCTGTATAAATATAAGGAGCCATGTTTGGATTCCACTTTCTAGTAAGGTGTCCAAAATGCACACCATTATCTAATAATTCTTGTATGTTTACGTTTGCCATTTTTTAAATGTGTTTACTTTCTGTTTTGAAATCAATATATAAGTAGTCTTTTAGGAGTCTTATATATTTAGATACTAAACTGTTTAATATTAATTGTATATAATAATAACAGTTCTCGATATAATAATTTACCCACCTTTCGACGAAGCTTAAGGTGATCGTAAAAACTATTAACGTTTCGAGAATTGGAATTTTTTACGTGCTTTTTTCTGACCGAATTTCTTACGTTCAACCATTCTTGGATCACGTGTTAATAAACCTTCTGGTTTCAAAATAATTCTGTGATCTGCATCAATAGAAACTAATGCTCGTGTAATTGCTAAACGAATTGCTTCTGCTTGTCCTGTAACTCCACCACCGTAAACATTAACTTTGATATCATAAGATTCTAAGTTTTCTGTTAACATTAAAGGTTGTTGTACTTTATACTGCAGAGTACCTGTTGTAAAGTAATCCTTATAGTCTTTTTTATTTACAGTAATGTTCCCTTTACCGTCTGTAAGATAAATACGAGCAACAGCCGTTTTTCTTCTACCTATTTTGTGAACTGTATCCATTATTTAAGATCGTTAAGATTAATAGCTTTAGGTGCTTGACCCGCGTGTTTGTGCTCAGTTCCTGCATATACATATAAGTTTCTGTATAGTGCTGCTCCCAAAATGTTTTTTGGTAACATTCCTTTAACTGCTTTCTCGATCAATCTTGTAGGATCTTTCTCAAACATTTCTGTTGCAGTTAACGATCTTTGTCCTCCTGGATACCCTGTGTGACGAATGTAAGATTTGTCTCTCCATTTGTTACCAGTTAAAACAATTTTTTCTGCGTTGATAATAACCACGTTGTCTCCACAATCTACGTGAGGAGTAAAGTTTGGTTTATATTTACCTCTAATTAGCTTTGCTACTTTAGAAGCTAGACGACCCAACGTTTGCCCGTCCGCATCAACTAAAACCCACTCCTTGTTTACGGTAGCGCTGTTTGCTGATACTGTTTTGTAACTTAATGTGTTCATAATTACACTATTAGTTTTTGTTTAATTAATAATTTCATTTTCCTTAAAAAAGGAGTGCAAATATAGTACTATTTATTTGTTTGGCAAATAGGTGTTTAGTTTTTTTATTGAACGTTTTTATTAGGAATAATTAACATATTCTTAAGAAAATAGAAAGGTATTTTTGATGCGCAAATAAATAGGTTATTCTCAATGATAAAATCAGTTAAAAATCAATGAAATTTTTTACTTCAATACTAGTATTTATTATTTTTTGTGGGGTTAATGCAACTGCACAAAAAATTAGGTTGAATAAAATTCAGAAGAGAATTTACACTACTAAAAAATTGGTAAAAACACCAATTATTGATGGAGGTATTTCCGAAGAAGCTTGGGATATTGTGGAGTGGTCTTCAGATTTTGTAGAAAAAACTCCAGATGAAGGAACTGAACCAACACATCAAACTCAATTTAAAGTTATGCATGATGCAAAGTATTTATACATTGCTATTCGAGCTTTTGATGACAATCCAGAATTAATTCAAAAACGATTATCGAGAAGAGATGGTTTTGCAGGAGATAGGGTAAATGTTATTATCGATAGTTATCATGATAAAAGAACTGCTTTTGTATTTACCACCACTGCTGCAGGGGTAAAAGGTGAGGAAATAGCTACGGGTAACGGAAGTAATTGGGACGATAGTTGGAACCCAATTTGGTATACAGATGCAAAAGTCGATGAGAGAGGGTGGACTGCAGAAATGAAAATTCCTTTTAGTCAATTGCGCTTTGGGAAAGTGAAAGAGCAGATTTGGGGGTTCAATGTAAATCGAACTATTTTTAGGAAAAACGAAAGGTCTCTATGGCAAAGAATTCCAAATGATCAGGCAGGTTTTATTAGTGAAGCAGGTGAGTTACATGGTTTAATTGATTTAGTTCCTCAAAAGCAATTGGAAATTCAGCCTTTTACAGCTGTACAATATGATTCTTACCCTGCAGAAATAGGAAACCCTTATAGAGACGGAAGCGATTTCAAAATAAATGGCGGTTTAGACGCTAAAATTGGAATTACAAACGATTTGACTTTAGATTTAACTATCAATCCAGACTTTGGTCAAGTAGAGGCAGATCCTGGAGCTATTGCTTTAGATGGCTTTCAGATTTTTTTTAATGAACAAAGACCTTTTTTTGTAGAGAATAAAAACATCTTTGATTTTGAGTTCGCAAACGGGCAAGACAATCTTTTTTACAGTAGAAGAATTGGTCGAAATCCGCACAGAAACTCCAATTTAGCAATTGGAGAATATGCTAAAGAACCAATTAATTCAGCGATTTTAGGCGCAGCAAAATTTTCAGGAAAAACCCAAAATGGATGGTCTATAGGTGTTCTAGAAAGTGTTACTGCAAATGAATATGCAGAGATTAGGAGAGTAAATGGTACTAAAAGAGAGGAGATTGTAGAGCCTTTAACGAATTTTTTTGTAGCGAGAGCTCAGAAGGATTTTAATGAAAGAAACTCTTTTATTGGAGGAATTTTTACAGCAACAAACAGAAATTTAGATGGTAATTTTTCAGAATTGCATAAAGCGGCTTATTCTGGAGGTATTGATTTTAGGCATACATGGCGAAATAGAGGCTACTACATTGAAGGAAATGCAATAATGAGTCATGTTTTAGGAAGTGAAGAAGCGATAGAAAAGACCCAGCTTTCTATGGCTAGATTGTTTCAGAGAGTAGATGCTACTCATGTAGAATTAGATCCTACTCGAACTTCTTTAACGGGCTCGGGAGGTAGAATTGAAGTAGGAAAACAAGGTGGTGGAAATTGGCGATATAATATGGGTGTTGTTTGGCGTTCTCCAGAATTAGAATTAAATGATGTTGGTTTTTTGCGCCAAACAGATGAAATAATTCAATTTTCAGAAATTCAATATTTATGGCAAATCCCTACAAAAACATACAGAGATATTAACTTTCAATTAGAACAATATGCAACATTTGATTTTCAAGGAAATCAAAATAATATGCAATATAAAGCGGAAGTAAATGTTAATTGGATTAATAATTGGTCAACTGAATTAGGTCTTGGACATAAACCTTTGAGTTATGAAAATGCATATTTAAGAGGTGGTCCCCGCTGGCGTTATGCTGATAAGAATTTTCTGTATTTTTTCTTTGGATCAGATAAAAGTAAAAAGATGAGTTTTACTGCGGGTTATATAGATCGCAAAACAGAAGAAACTGTAAATGATTTAAAAAAATATATTTTTAAATTAGACTATCAACCTTTTGATGCTTTAAGCATTTCCTTAAACACGGAGTTTGAAAAAATTATTGATAAAACTCAGTATATAACAACAACAGATTTTGGGAATCAAAAAAGATATATTTTGGGCGAAATTGATAATCAAAGTTTATCAACAACTTTGCGTTTAAATTATAGTATCAACCCAAATATGTCTATTCAGTTTTATGGTCAACCTTATATTTCCAGAGGAAGATATTCTAATTTTAATTTTGTAAATCAATCCACTGCTGCGCGTCTAGAAGATAGAATTTCTATGTTTAGCCAAACTCAAATTTCATTCATGAACGATGTCTATAATATTGATGAAAACTTAGACGGAAATACAGATTATACTTTTAATAAACCTGATTTTTCTTTTGTGCAATTTCGCACAAACTTAGTGGCTAGATGGGAATATATACCTGGTTCTGAATTGTTTTTTGTTTGGGCAAGAGGTGGGGTAACTTTTGATGATCCCAGAAATTCTTTAACAAGAAGTTTACGAGATCAAATTACAAATAATAAATTGCAAGATACCTTTTTAATAAAGGCAACGTATAGATTTGTAAGATAAAAATCAGTTGATTAATTATATCAATCGATTAACTTTAAAGATGATGCAACAAATTTGTTATTCTCTATTTGTCCAGTTATTTCTCCTCTTCTAATAACTTCACAAAAGCCAGTTTTTTCATCGTGAGCGTCACCGAAATCATCAATTTCAAAACCTTCCACAAAGTATGCTTTGTTATCTATTCTGATTGCTAAATCACATCCATTTTTACTATCTAGGTCAAACTGACATTGTCCACAAGAAATCTCTGCTACCTGTTTTATTTCTTTTTTGTTTGAACAAGAAGCTAAAATCAATAAACTTAAAACGATTAATTTTTTCATAATTTCTAATTTTAAATAGTTTTTTATCAATTCATTTATCAATTGCTTTCGAGAATATTTTGACTTCACGAAAGCTCAATTTGATGGTTTTTTAACGTTCTTAAAACTTAAAATATTGTAAGGCTAAAAGTTGCCGATTTTAACTGTCAATTAAATCTTATTTTCCTCCCCAAGAATCTCGTAAGCCAACAGTTTTGTTAAATACTAGGTTTTCTGCAGTAGAATCATCATCTACATTAAAATAACCTAAACGTTGAAACTGAAAACGTTCTCCAATTGCAGCAGTTTGTAAACTTGGTTCTACAAAGGCAGTAATTACTTCTAAAGAATTCGGATTTACAAACTCCATATAGTCCTTGTCTTTATGAGAGTCTGGCGCTTCATCTAAAAATAATCTATCATATGCTCTCACTTCAGCTTTTACAGCATGTTTTACAGAAACCCAGTGCAAAGTACCTTTTACTTTACGTTTGCTTTCTTCAGTATCCATTCCAGATTTTGTTAACGGATCATACGTACAGTGTATCACTGTAATTTCTCCATTTTCATCTTTTTCGCAACTGGTAGCTGTAATAAAGTAGGCGTTTTTTAAACGAACTTCTTTACCTAATTTTAATCGAAAGAATTTTTTATTTGCTTCTTCTCTGAAATCTTCACGTTCTATATAAATTTCTCTAGAAAAAGGAACTTCTCTACTTCCAAAACCTTCTTCGTAATCATTATAATTAGCATCTAATATTTCCTCTTTACCTTCAGGATAGTTATCAATAATTACTTTTACAGGATCTAAAACGGCCATCACCCTTTTGGCAGTCTTATTTAAGTCTTCACGAATCTTAAATTCTAAAAGCGCCACATCAATTACATTTTCACGTTTAGAGACTCCAACAGTTTCTATAAAACTTTTTATTGAATTTGGCGTGTAACCGCGTCTTCGTAAGCCAGATATTGTTGGCATTCTAGGATCATCCCAACCGGTAACATTTCCATTTTCAACTAAAGTTAACAATTTACGTTTACTCATAATTGTGTAACTCAAGTTCAAACGAGAAAATTCACGTTGTTTTGGTGGATTAGGATATTCAGATTTGCTAAAATTATAGACATTATCTCTGAACCAATTGTACAACTCTCTATGAGGCTTAAATTCTAAAGAACACAAAGAATGTGAAATTTGTTCAATATAATCGCTTTCGCCATGCGTCCAATCATACATTGGGTAAATGCACCAATCACTACCAGTTCTGTGGTGAGATTTAAACATAATTCTGTACATCATCGGATCCCGCATTAACATATTGGGGCTTTCCATATCAATCTTTGCGCGCAAAGTATGTTCGCCTTCCTTAAATTTTCCGTCTTTCATTCCTTGAAATAGTTCCAAGTTTTCTTCCACAGACCTATTTCTAAAAGGACTATTTGTTCCAACAGAAGTTGGCGTGCCTTTCTGCACTCTCATTTCTTCTGAAGATTGAGAATCTACAAAAGCTTTTCCGTCTTTAATCAATAAAATTGCCCAATCGTACAACTGTTGAAAATAATCTGAGGAATAACATTCATTTGCCCAAGAATATCCCAACCAAGAAATATCTTTCTTAATTGCATCTACATATTCTTGTTCTTCTTTTGCTGGGTTTGTATCATCAAAACGCAAGTTTACAGGTGCATTGTATTTTTCACCCAAACCAAAACTAATTCCAATTGCCTTAGTGTGACCAATATGCAAGTATCCATTAGGTTCTGGGGGAAACGAAAACGTAAATTTTCTTTTAACATTCCACTTGTTAAATCTTCTTCAATAATTTGCTCTAAAAAATTGAGCGATTTTTTCTCTTCAGACATAAATTTATAGGAAAAAATTAGGTTACAAAATTACATAAAATACTTTATAGCAATTGAGTCTTTGTAACAAATTCGTAAATTGATCATCTAATAAGTAAATACAATAAATTATGAGCGATCAAATAAGGAACTATACATGCCCAAAATGCGAGTGTAAAACATATAAAATTGGGGAATTACGAGCAACTGGAGGAACACTCTCAAAAATTTTTGATATTCAAAATCAGAAATATACTAGTGTAACTTGCGAAAGATGCACGTATACGGAATTTTACAAAACCAAAACGAGCGCAATTAGTAATGTTTTCGACTTTTTTACGAGTTAATTTTTGGGTGTTACTTTATTCTGAAAGCATTCAGAATTAAAGTCGTGCTTTCCATTATATCTTTTTTTCATTCTTTAAAAAAGGATGTCATTTCAATCACTAACACGAGCCTTTTTGTACGTTAAAATTTTCTAAAAAGCCAATTTAGTATTTGTTTTTTGTCGTAATTTCGCATTATGAATAAAGACGGTGAAAAAAAACCAGATTTGGTTGTTTTTAATGAAGAAACACAAAAATATGATGCTGCTTTAAAACCTTACGGAACATCCGCAAGTTCGCCGGTAATCAAACCTACGAATACGGCTACTTGGACAGCAGATGGTGTAAGGCGCGTAAACAAAATACTTAAAGGAAAATTTGATGAAGTCAAAAAAGAGTATGAATTATTGATGGAAAAATTTCAATATAATGACATGCTTTACAATGCTAAATTTGGCTTTGAACCTATTATAGGTGAAACGTATCATCTCTACAATAATAAAAAAGAGGAATTGTTTTTATCCATTATTGAACCTAATCAATGGGACCTTGAGTTTAAAGGATCTTTTAGATTAAATTCTGATAAAATGTGGGAAAAAGTTGAGGTGATTTCAAAGAATGAAGAATAAATGGGAATTATACAAGTAAATAATATTAAACTCTATGCATTTCACGGATGTTTAGAAGAAGAATCAAAAATTGGGTCTGATTATAGGGTAGATTTTGAGGTAAAAGTTGATTTAAAGAAATCTGCAAAAACAGATGAACTTTCAGATACCGTAGATTATGTGCATTTGAATCATATTGTAAAAGAAGAAATGGCAATTCGTTCTAAGTTATTAGAAGAAGTTGCGCAACGTATCTTAGATCGTTCCTTTAAAGAGTTGAGAATGATACGAAGAGCAAAAATTTCTGTAGCTAAACTAAATCCACCAATTGGAGGAAATGTGGAGGAAGTAGTTATTATTCTTACAAAAAAAAGATAATTCTTTGTGTTATGAATCTAAATTAAGTTACTGCTCCTTCATTAGATTTATCCAAAGCTATCTCCTTTTATCAAAAGTTAGGGCTAGAACTTATCGTTGAGGTTTTGCCGCATTATGCAAGATTTAGTTGTCCAGACGGTAACTCAACTTTTTCTATTCATAAAGTAGAAGAATTACACAAAGGAGAAGGGGTTCATGTTTATTTTGAATGCGAAGACCTAGATAAAAAAGTAGCCGATTTAATTGAAAAAGGAATTCAGTTTGACGAAAAACCAAATGATAAGTTTTGGCTATGGCGTGAGGCTAGATTAAAAGATACAGATGGTAATCAATTAATTTTATTTTATGGTGGAGAAAACAGAATAAACCCACCTTGGAAAATCAAAACATAAAAAATACTTGTAGTACTTGTAAATTTGATTAAATTTGCACACTCTAAGAGAATAAGGTGTCTTGGCCGAGTGGCTAGGCAATGGTTTGCAAAACCATGTACAGCGGTTCGAATCCGCTAGACACCTCTTTAAAAAACCTCAATAAGCTAATAATAAGCGAGTTGAGGTTTTATTTTATTATAATATGTACGATTTTTGTATGACTGGTAAGGTTTTATTCTTTTTTAATGTATAATTAAAATAAAAAAAAAGATTGTTTTTAAGGCTTCATTCCGTGCATTTGTTACATTCTATTGATCTTTAAGCTCATTAAGTGTCTTGATCTGAAATATGGGTACAGTTTAAAATTGAATTTAGCAATTTTTTACACTAATTGTTGGGTGCTTTTATTTCTTGTTTATAGCTTTAATTATTCTATCTTCCTTTATTAAAACATCTTTCATTAAAAGTTGATATGGAAATTGTTTATGTTTTGAATTCTTAAATGCTTCAAGTATTTTTAAAAGTGAAGAAGACGTTATTAATGATAAATTTAATTCAAAATCAATATCACAATCGTTTACAAACTCATCGCTAAAATCTGGCGCAACTAATAATGATTTTACGACATTGTGTCCGTTTCCAGTTGCTAAATCAATGTACGATTTCATTTGGCGAGTTACTGAACTAAATTTATTGTAACCGCTTTCTTTTACAGTTTTACACTCAATAATTATTAAGCCATTATCATCTAAATTTAAAACAAGATCAATTTTATTCTTTTTAGTATTAAGTTTCTTTTTTAAATCCTCATCTACGTTAAATCCAAGTTTTTCAAATACATCTTTTGTAATGTCCTCGAATTTTATACCTAATTCAGCCTCTTTTAAGCTAATACCATTCTCTTTTAGTGCGTTCAAGTTTCTAAATCCTATATTTTCATAGTTTTCAATAAATAAATTATCAGCATCTTTATAACCATCAAGAATATTTAAAATAGAATTACCTCTTTTCTTTAAGTTGTATTTTTCGCAGAAAACAAGAAGTTCTTTTTTATCAATTATGTCAAGTATATCTCTGGGTTTAATATTGAAATCTAATAGATATTCACTTTTTAATACAAATTCATCTTGCATTTCAAATTCTGCTCGAATAGTTTTATTTAGTTTTGGAATAGTTTCGTTTAAATCAGTAAGTAATTGACCATATCCATCTATTGAAATTCCAACTTTTTCATCTTTTTCAATTTCATCGAAATACGCAATTAAATTGCCTATTTTTTCTTCTAAAGTTGTACCTTTCAAGTTACCTGACATTTCAAATCCGTTACTCCAAATTTCATTAACAAATTTTTTCTTTTCAGTTAATGAAGTACCATCTTTATGAAGTTCATTTGATAATAATTTTGAGAATGAGATACCTTCGTTAATGATATTCTTTATTTTTTCATCAAGTGACAGTTTAATATCGATATTATGATTTCTGCACACAAGATTAATTTGCGGTTCTCTTAATAGTTTTAAAAATCTACGATAAAATTTGTCAGCAACTTGTTTTTTACGAATTTTTCTTAAAACTCTTACAATTTCGTCTGCAACATAAACTTGTCTATTTTTCTTGGAGTAAAAAATCAAACCTATAGCTTTCAAGTCGTTAATAACTTGCTCTATTTGTAATTTAACAGGCGGAATTACAATGTAATTTATTAATTTAATTTCTTCTTGTGATAATTCAAGTTCATTTGATAAAGTTAATAAAATAGATAATTCATCATTTGTTATTTTTGTATCTCTATTACTCACATTATCGTTAAAATAAGCTGTATTTACACAGGCTTTATAAACTAAATAATCACGTTTTCTTTGAATGTTAATATCTGATTTATCGTTATCAAGTTTTTTAATTAATTCACTTGTTTTGTTCTTTATGCTTTTAATTTCTTTTTCGTAAAGATTTACAAACCAATCTTCTTTAATGAGATTATGTCCATCTCGGATAATAATATCAATTAAAATATCTAATTGAGAAGTTGTATTAACAAATTCTTGTTTTATTATTTCCGTAAATTCATCCGTTATTAAGTTAAAAACTTTTGCAATATTTATATTATCAATATCCTTTAATTTATTGTTATTATCTGATAATATTTTATCTATTTCTTTATAATTACTCGGGTGATTTGAAATTATATTATCAATGATTTTTAAAAATGAGTTCTTTTCGAGTGAATTTAAATTATCTAATATTTTTTCTAATTTCATAGTTCTTTGTTTTTATAAAGTAATTTATCAATTTTTTTTTCTAATGAATCAATTTTGGTTTCAAGTTCATCGTTATTGTCACTAACCATAGCATCAACGAAAATTGAATTTACAAGAGATAACCCAAAGATTCCTCCAGAGATTACAACAAAGATAAAGTACAGATATGTGAAAAATGATGTTGTAGATGATAAGTTTTGCGTTATTAAGTCTGGAACTTCATACCAACCCTCAACTGTGAAAATCTTAAATGTAGTATAAAGAGAATTTAACGGATTTCCGAAATATTCTGGTGAAACACCTTTAAAAAGATAGAAGGATAAAATACTTATTATGAATATGTAAATTATAAATCCAATAAAAACGAAAACAGATGCTTTTAATGCTCTTTTAATTCCTTTAACTAGGTGTTCTATTCCTGGAATAAACTTTAAAAATCGAAATGATTTAAAAACTCTCATAACTCTAAAAACAAGCAAGAAGCTTAAATTTGTAATTTCAAAATTACCGAGAAATGCTATTAATGCAGGAAGTGATAATACTATTAAGACAAAATCAAATTTCCTCCAATTTGATTCGAAATAACCTTTTATTCCGAATTCTTTAAATTTTATTATTAATTCGGTAATGAAAAGAACCGTTATTATATTGTCAGTTATAGTGAAAATAAATTTTTTATCTGAAGACATTCCAAATCCATTCGCAAATATTGTTATTGCATTTATCAGAATTAATAGAAGTATGAATTTGTCGTTTAGAAATAGTTTTTTAATCATTCTATATTTTCTTCTTTTTTATAGTGGCTTTTTTCAAAGTTAAAAAAAAAATTGTTTTTAAAGTTTCATTTCGTGCATTTGGTACATTTAATTAAAACTAACTTTTATTAAAGATCCGTTAATTAATCATTAATTGTTAGATATGGCAATGGTTTAGTTTTTAATAAACTTCTTTATTGTCTCTTTTAAACCATCTTTAATACGAATTAGATAAACTCCATTTGGTAATGATTTTACAGCTACTTTATTTGAAGTCATTGCAGACATTACTTCTTTTCCTAATAAATTGTAAATATTAATATTTACTGGGTTTTCAATTCCATTTATAAATAGAAAATCTTTTGTAGGGTTTGGATAGAGAGTAACTAAAGTATATTCTGAATCTACTGTACTTGCAATAGAGCAGTCTAATCCTTCATCTTCTATATTCCAGTTATAAGTCATAATTAAAGTTTGCCTTTCTAGTACGGAATTGCAATAACTTAAACCTCTAGCTCCTAAAGTAACGTTTTGTTTTAATTGTATTGAAGACCAACCTTTTAAAATAGCATCATAGTTTTCAATAGATATGTTAGTATTGTCTAACATTTCGTTCATATTAGTAACACTACTCACATCCCAAGCACCGATGTCTTAGTTAAAAGAATTTGCGTTAGAAAACATACTATTCATATTCATAACACTACTCAAGTCCCAAGAACTTATATCTGAGTTGAAAAAAGTTGCGTTATAAAACATACGATACATCATCGTCAGACTACTCGTATCCCATTGGCTTATATCCGCATTGAAAAAAGTTGCGTCGTAAAACATATCGTTCATAACAGTCACATTGCTCACATCCCAAGCACCTATATTTTGGTTAAAAGAAGATGCAATTTTAAACATACTTTCCATATTAGTCACATTGCTCACATCCCAACCACCTATATCTTGATTAAAAGAATGTGCATTATTAAACATACCTCCCATATTAGTCACTCTACTCACATCCCAATCACTTATGTTTTGATTAAAATCATGAGCATGGATGAACATGCCACTCATATCAATCACACTACTTACATCCCAATCACCTATATCTTGATTAAAATCATAAGCATACATGAACATAGCAATCGTATAGGTTACACTACTTACATCCCAAGCACCGATGTCTTGGTTAAAAGAGGATAGGGAAAACATACGGCTCATATCGGTAACACTGGTCACATCCCAAGAAGCAATATCTTGGTTAAATGCAATTGTCGTACCGACAGTACCCGAAGAAAACATACCATACATATTAGTAACATTGCTCACATCCCAAGAACTGATATCGCCATTAAATGCCGATGCATCTTTAAACATTTCCTTCATATTAGTAACACTACCCATATTCCAAGTGTTTAAATCTTGATTAAATGAGGTCGCTCTCTCAAACATACCATACATATTAGTAACATTGCTCACATCCCAAGAACTGATATCGCCATTAAATTTGAATTTCTGCCAAAATGCACGATTCATGTTAGTGACCTTACTAACATCCCAACCTGGCATAGAACCATACTCACTGTCACTGCATAAGCCATCTGTTGGGTTGGTTATTAAACAGGTGTTGATTGCAGTTTGAAAGTTGGCATCTGTAATTGGTGTCTGTGAATACACAAACGAGGTAAAAGCGAAAAGTAAGTAGAATAGTTTTTTCATAGCATTTTTTTTTAATTTAAACTTCGAAAGTAGTTACTATTATAAAAGTATTTTATGATATAAATCATTGATGAAATTTTAATTATTTAAGTAATAGCAACAAGTTATTTTAAAATTCAGATTATAAGCATAAAGACAACTACCCAAAGCAATATTTACATAATGCGCAGTTTTAATACTAAAGTAGTTATAACGCCATTATGTAAAATAGCCACACCACCCAACGCTCGCATCTGATATTAATAATATTTAGATATTTAAACAACATTCAGTCTTTAATGCATTGTTTTTATAAGTGATTTTCTCTTTATTTTCAAACCATAAAGAAAGGATGCTATTCTATTCTTAGGTCTTACATCATCAAGTTTGGATTTTAGATTTTTTTCACACCATTCCAATAAATCAATAGAATTTGTAAAGGTTTCTGATTGCAGTTCTTGACTAACAAAGAAAATAGTAATATGGTTTTTACTTGTTATAGTAATTTCTTTAATATCAGGAAAAATATTTGTGATTCTTGCGATGTCATTTATTGCTTCTTCTAACATAGAATGTTTTTTTTAAATAAATTTACAATCAATGTTTTAAAGAATTTTATGGTTTTCCGTAATACAAGGTTATTTTACCATATTATGTCATTCATTCGCCATTTGGCTAACATTTTTAAAATTTGAGAATGCCTTTGAAGTCAATACATCCACAATTCTCAATTTTTAAAAAAGGCATTAAATAAAATGAATGATAAATCAAATAAATTATCAACATTTGAATACCTATCTAATAGAATACCACCTTTAAAACTCTTACTCTAGAAATTTTATTTTCTATTGAGTTATAACAACCCTCAACAAAAAAACTTATCAATAGAATTAAGATTGAATTTTGCATTTTAGAAATAGCTGAATTAAAGGAAGGTGATATGCCTACTTGATAAAACGTACTTTGTTGAGGTATACTTTTAGTATGATTTACGTTCGATGAATGTAATTATTAATTAGATACTTAATACTTAGAATTCAACAATATTTTAATAGTTCTTTACTACCAAATACGAATTCTAATAATTTGATTTCTTTTTATTTTAATATCAAAATATAAGCCGTCAAACGTTAATGAGTTTATTTTGTAAATTAATTTATGCCAGATAGTTTTAACCAATTTTATCGGATTTACTTCTATTACAAGGTTCACATAAGAGCTGAATGTTTCTGTAAGTATTAGAACCTCCTTTTGAAAAAGGTATTATATGGTCGAATTCTAATTTTTCATTAGAACTACACTCCACACATTTCCCTTCATCTCTCCTCCAAACCTTATCTTTTGTAAGTTGAGAAATTCTTCTACTTTTCCTGGGTATATTGCCTAAATCATTTGTTTCATTTTTGGGAATACCATTTCTAAAAAAAGTAACTTGTTTTTGTACACCAAATATTAATGCGGGTATTTTAACAGTAACTTGATTTTTATCAGAATTTTCGTCAAAAGCTCTTTTTATATCTATTTTATATTGCTCATCTTCTAAGTCAAAGTAATTATCTAAATCTTTAAAACCTATATTACCTTCTTCAAAACATTCATTTTCATTAAAACTAAGATAGTTAGAATAGCCAATTAATTTAAAATTTAATCTACTTGAATTAGCAGTTTTTATAGAAGAAGTTCGAAACATTATAGCTTTAATTAATGGTTGATTACTTCTTAAAGAAGAAAAATCAAATGTTAATTTATCTATTAAATATTTTTTAATTTTTTCATTTGGATTGTTATATGATTCATTAACAAAATCAATGTATTCAGTAAGGGAATTAATTGCAATTTTAGAATCATCCCCTAAATCAATCTTATATATTTTTTTACAACCTGAACATCTTAAGTCTAATTCATAAGAACTTATATCCCAAATATTATAAACATCATTATTACATTTATTACATTTTGGAGTTAGTTTAGATAAAGGTGAAATAAACTTTAAAAGAAAATCATCTTGGATTTTTAGTTTTTGTGAATTATTTTTTATCCAATTATCTTTTTGTTTAAGCTCCTTCTTTTCTTCAGCACCTCCAATAACAAATATTATTATAACAAATAAACCTACTGCTAGTAATGCAGTAAAAAAAATTGCAGGAGATGTTTGTCCTTGAAAAAAAATATTACTTAATAATAGCATCTATCTTTTTGTTTTATTTCAAAAATAATAACTTTTATGAAAGTGTTTAATTTTATTTTATATTTCAGTTTTTTATTTTCTCCAACGTTGTTCTTTACTTTATCTGATCAATAAAGTAGTTATTATATTTACTAAATAAAACCAAACCAAGAAAGTGAAGTGAGGACTTTCGTAAATTGGCTAAAACCAGCAATTAATTTGTGTGTAGTACTATTTCGATTTACTCTTTTTATTGAATTTGTCAAATATTTCTTGTTCGTAAATACCAGCAGTTATAATTTCATCTTGTTTTATTACTATGTCAGTATTTAGCGTTATTTTTTCTAGTTCTATTCCTTCTTGTGCTTCTATATCTTTTATAAATTCATCAATGACTTTAAAATAATTAGTAGTTATAGTCAATTTTTTTGTTTTTGGGTCTCTATAACCACTCAGAATTGGACTTATCGATATGTAATTTGTTTTTTGAGGGATTGGTGTTTCCTCACAGAAACCTATGTATACTTTATGATTAGATAATGTGAGTTGAATTGTTTGCCCATTTAGAGCAGAATCCTTTAAAAGTGTCTCTAACTCATCTCCGTTCTTTTTAACAGCCCATACGACAGAGTCATTTTTGCTATAAAAGTATAATATACATGCTTCAAGGAATAGAAAAAATATGATAGATAATAAACAAGAAAAAATGAAAGTCCAAAAATAATCAGGCTTTTCAAAAGGCACTTTGTTAAGTTTGTTCAGGAAATAAGGAATAATATTTGGGGAAATATTCTGAACAACTGTCCTTATTATAAATCCGATTCCAATAGTAATTACTCCAATTAAAATTGATTCGAATAGAATTCTGCTTCTAGTAAGTCGTTGTGAATTGTACTTTAATAATGATGAGTTGGTTAGGATAAAATAACCAGCCATTATTGGTATCAAGAATAGATTATAAGTCAATTTTTTTAATGTGTTAACTCAAAATTTGATTGCTTGATATCTTCAATCGTGCGTTTTACATCTTCTCTTTTGTAAAATACTTTTTTATCTATGATAAGTTTCCCTGAATTAGTTCCTCTAACACCTTTTGATTTAGGTATCGGTTTACCAAATATAGAATAAACGATTTTTTTCATAATGTTTTAAGTTTGTATTAAATATACTTCAATTTTCATTCCAAAACAAATATATTTTATCTAGAGTTATTTCTTTGTATTACATACAACGACTTATATCTATACTAAATATTTTGATTTCGGTTGAATACCTCTAGATAATACAACTTTCTGTTTGTCATTATTTATTTCATAAAATTAATTAAAATTAGTGGATTAGAATTATGGGTTTCCGTAAACATCTTTATTAAATAAAGAAATTAAAGATTATTTGAAGGTGTGTAACTACAAATTACTTAAACTGAATAACGATTTCACAAAAAAGAATATACAGCTTTAATGATAAAGGTTGTTTTGTAACAAAAAAAACAAGTTATTTTTTAAACGTCACCACCAGACAATGCTACAGAAATTCCATTAATTCGAAAATTAATATCTAGGTGATTTTTCAGGATTTGCGATTTATATTTTTGAAACTTTAAAAATTACGAAGTTTTCAAGTAAAATAAAAGTTGCCAGCAGTTTCATAAACCAAGTTTTTCTTCCAAAGGAATTCCTTTACTTTACATATGTGATTCCTAAAATATTTGGATTTTTCTTAACACAAAAACATCTTTTTTTATGAATCTTTGTAAACATCAAAATCAAATTAATTTTGATGAGATTATAAATCATTAAATGATTATTTTTATAGATAATTTAATGGTTTTAATTTTTTACAATGAAGATATATCCTATAGAAACTGGTAATTTCAAATTAGATGGAGGAGCAATGTTTGGCGTTGTACCAAAATCAATTTGGCAAAAAACGAATCCGGCAGATTCAAATAACTTAATAGACATGAGCATGCGTTGTTTGCTTGTGGAAGATGGAAATCGTTTAACTCTGGTGGATACCGGTTTAGGGGCAAAACAATCAGAAAAATTTTATAGCTATTATTTTTTATTTGGAGATTTTTCTTTGGATGCTTCATTGGCAAAATATGGTTTTCACAGAGATGATATTACGGATGTTTTTTTAACACATTTACACTTTGATCATTGTGGAGGTGTTATCCAAAGAGATAAAAACCAGCTGTTAATTCCTGCGTTTAAAAACGCAAAATTTTGGTCTAATAAAAATCATTGGAAATGGGCAACAGAGCCAAATCCAAGAGAGAAAGCTTCCTTTTTAAAAGAGAATATAAATCCTATTAAAGAAAGTGGACAATTAAATTTTATTGATTTAAATGCAAAAAATCAAGTAGGTTTTGATGTTTTATTTATGGATGGGCATACAGAAAAACAAATGCTTCCAAAAATAGAATATCAAGAGAAAACGTTGGTTTTTATGGCAGATTTATTACCAACCGTTGGGCATATTCCCTTGCCGTATGTAATGGGGTATGATACGAGGCCTTTGCTCACAATCAAGGAAAAAGCTGCTTTTTTAAACGAAGCGGCAGACAATAATTATTACCTTTTTTTAGAACACGATGCACATAATGAAATCTGTACAGTAAAGCATACAGAAAAAGGGGTCCGATTAAATACTACACATACATTTAAAGAAATTTTTAATGAATAGAAGAAGAGAAATGAAGCGTTTAAAATCAATCCTTTTTAGTGCAATAATTGCACTTGTATTCGTGAGTTGTAAATCAACTCAATCAGTTATTAAATTACCAAATTTTGATGCCGTAATAACCATACCTGCTAAAAAAGGAATTTTATCTGATGAAGAAATGAAAACTTGGTCTCATGCAGATATCTTAAAAGATTCCATTGCAGGTATGAGCTTGGAAAAAGCTTATCAATTTTTAGAAGGTAAAAAGGGAAAACAAGTTATCGTAGCTATTGCCGATTCTGGAGTAGATATTGAGCATGAAGATTTAAAAGAAGTACTTTGGATTAATATTGATGAAATAGCAAACAACAATAAAGATGATGACAATAATGGTTACGTTGATGATGTTTTTGGATGGAACTTCTTAGGAAATAAAGAAGGAAAGATTGTAAATACAGATCAATTAGAAATTACTAGAATTGTTAAAAAAGGAAAAGAGAAATTTGGAGATAAAAAAGAAGTAGAAATTGCTGAAAATAATCAAGAAGAATTTCAGCAATATTTAAAATTAGAAAATGAATTTCGTGTAACAATTTCTGAAAAGAAATATGAAATTCTAGAAATGAATCAAACTTTAGAAAATTTAAAACAAATTCAAGGGAATTTTGATGCTGTTAAGAAATTTTCTAAAAAAGAGATTTTAACAGAAACCATTTTAGATAGTATAGAGCCAACAAGTTTAACGCTTATTCTGCAAGTTAAAAATGTGATTAATATTCTAAAACAAGGAATGACTGAGTCTGATTTAAAAGACTATACTCAGCAAGTAGTTGCTTATAGAAATGAATTAGAAAAAGCGATAAAAGGGTATGATTTAGAGATGAATTTTCGCCAATCTTTAGGAGATGATTTGTACAATATAAATGATAAATTTTATGGGAATAACAATGTAATTGGTTCTAAAGTTTTAGAAAAACACGGAACACATGTTGCGGGTATTGTTGCGGCTTCAAGAGATAATAATCTGGGAGCAATTGGTGTTGCAAATAATGTAAAAATTATGACCGTTAGAGTTGTTCCTGATGGAGATGAACACGATAAAGATGTTGCTTTGGGAATAAGATATGCAGTAGATAATGGAGCAAAAATCATCAATACAAGTTTTGGAAAACGTTTTTCACCAAACAAAGAATGGGTTTATGATGCTTTAAAATATGCAGCAAGTAAAGATGTTTTAATTGTAAATGCTGCAGGTAATGATGGTAAAAACATGGATGTAAGAAAATCATATCCAACGGATTCTAAAGATTTAGTTACCGAATTTATAGATAATGTAATTACAATTGGAGCGAGTAGTTTGTATTTTAATGAAAATTTACCTGCCAGTTTTTCTAATTACGGTCAAACAAATGTAGATATTTTTGCACCTGGAGTAGATGTATATTCTACAATTCCAAAAGACGAATACGAACCCTTAAGTGGAACTTCAATGGCGGCACCTTCAACAGCAGGAGTAGCGGCATTAATTCGTTCTTATTACCCTGGTTTGACAGCAAAAAATGTAAAATATATTTTGATGAATTCTGGTGTAAAAATAACTTTTGATGTTATAAAACCAGGTTCACAAACTGAGGAAAATCAAAAAGGAGAATTAATTTCTTTCTCAGAATTATCAGTGTCAGGTAGAATTATAAATGCATACAATGCCTTGCGATTAGCAGATTTTTTATCGAGTAAAAAATAACGTTTCAAAACGTCAACGAATCTTTCTAGTTTATATATTTTTATAACAAATTAAATCCAATTTAAAATGAAAAAAATACTCTCTCTATTACTATTATCTGTAATAATAATTTCTTGCGCTCAAATAAAGGAAGTTCATACTTTATCAGAAAAAAATAAAAAAACTGATATGAATTTTGGCTCTCCTTATTGGCAACAACATGTAGATTACACTATGGATATTGATGTAGATGCGAACAACTATCAGTACAAAGGAAAACAAAAGTTAGTGTATACAAATAACTCCCCAGATGAATTAAATAAAGTGTTTTATCATTTGTATTTTAATGCCTTTCAACCAGGCTCTCAAATGGATGTTCGTTCTTTAAATATTAAAGATCCAGACAGAAGAGTAAAAGATAGAATTAGCAAATTAATGCCAAATGAAATTGGTTATATTAAAGTAAGTACCTTAAAACAGGATGGAGCAGCAGTTAATTTTAATACGGTAGGAACCATTTTAGAGGTTACTTTAAATACCCCAATTAAATCTGGAGAAAGTGTGACTTTTGATATGGTTTTTGATGCTCAAGTTCCTATACAAGTCCGAAGATCAGGAAGAAATAGTAAGGAAAATGTTGCGCTTTCTATGGCTCAATGGTATCCTAAAATGGCAGAATATGATTTTGAAGGATGGCATACACCACCCTATATTGCGAGAGAATTTCATGGAGTTTGGGGAAATTTTGATGTAACACTTCATATTGATAAAAATTACGTTGTTGGTGGCACCGGATATGTGCAAAACCCGCAAGAAGTTGGTCATGGTTATGAAGATGCAAGCAAAGAATTAAAGTTGCCAAAGGGCGATAAGTTAACCTGGCATTTTAAAGCGCCAAGAGTTCATGATTTTATGTGGGCTGCAGATCCAGCATATATTCACGATGTTTTAAAAATGGAAAACGGAATCGATTTACATTTTTACTATAAGAAAACTTTGGAAGAAAAGTATTTAAAAAATTGGAAAGATTTACAGCCAAAAACTGCAGAATTGATGACCTATTTTTCTGAACATGTTGGTGAATATCCTTATAAACAATATTCTGTAATTCAAGGTGGAGATGGAGGAATGGAATATGCCATGTCTACATTAATTACTGGACAGCGTAAATTTGGAAGTCTTTTTGGAGTTACAGCGCATGAAATGGCACATACTTGGTTTCAGTTTTTACTAGCAACCAATGAAAGTTTGCACCCTTGGATGGATGAAGGTTTTACATCTTATATCTCTAACAAAGCTGAAAATGAAATTTTAAAAGAGAATAAAGAAAATCCACATGCTGGTTCTTATAGAGGTTATAGGGCAATTGTTTCTAGAGGTTTTGAAGAGTCTTTGTCCACTCACGCAGATAGATATGATACAAATTGGGGGTATGGAACCGCAAGTTATTCAAAAGGAAATATATTTTTAGCGCAATTAGAATATATTATTGGTGCAGAAAATACAGCAAAAGGAATCAAAAAATACTTTACTGATTTTAGTTTTAAACATCCAACGCCAAACGACGTAAAACGTTCTATGGAAAAAGTTTCTGGTATTCATTTAGACTGGTATTTAAACGAATGGACTCAGACTTTACATACAATAGATTATGGTATAAAATCTGTTGAAGGCAATGAAATTACTTTAGAAAGAATAGGTCAAATACCAATGCCAATTGATTTAGAAGTTACTTATACAGATGGTACAAAACAAAACTATAACATTCCCTTAAGAATGATGAGAGGAGCAAAACCAACATCTGCAACTGTTATTGAAGATTGGGGTTGGGCATATCCAACGTATACTTTTGAGGTTTCTAAAGAAGTGAAATCGGTTACGATTGATAAAAGTGGTTTGATGGCAGATATGAATTTAGAAAATAATAGGTTTACAGTAGAATAAAAAGATAAAAAAGTTAGTGATTTAAGTGAGGTAAAAGCCTCACTTTTTTTATACTTATTAATCTTAGTCTATAATTATCTTTTTATTTTTTCTCCCATTTGTAGTAATTAATTCTACTAAATAAACTGCTGATTTCAAATTAGGAATTTTTATGTTGTTCTGAGGCATGCCATTAAATTTTGTGTCAAAAACCTGTTTTCCTAATATATCAAATATTTTAATTTTTGCTATTTCATTTTTTAAGCCTTTAACAACCAGCGTTTTATTGTCAGATTTGTAAATAGTAATTTTTTCTAAAGCTTCTAAATTTGGAGTAGAGAGTGATTGGGAAGTAGTATGTAAATAAAATCTTCCTATACCATTTATATTTTCGGTCAAAGTTATTTTATATTCGGAATTATCTTCATCTAACCTTACAAAAGAATTTAGCAGCCTATCTTCCAAATAAATTTTTATAGCGTCTGGAAAATCTACAGCATTCAAAGAAAATACAAATGCATTATTTGCTTGTCCTTTTAAACTTATAGGTACAACTAAACTCTCTATTTCTGATACAGGTAAAGATTGAATTGTAAAATTCTTACTTTCAGAATTTTCTAATAAATGAGTATTAACGTCAAAGTTAGCACCTTCAAAGTTTTCTATGTCTTCTGCAGAATCAAATCCTTTTGTTGCTGTTGTAGAATATATAATATCTGTATTTATTTTCACTTCCCCTTGAACCGTAAATAATTTTATAAATGGAATTTCAGAAGAATTTTTATTAAAAGTATGTGAGCCAGTAGATGGTTTTATGTTTCTTTTATTAGAATCAAAACTTAAAGCTGTTGCTGTATTCGATTTTATAAAGAAACCTTGAGCAGGTGTTATAAATTGTTCTGTAGATGTTACTAAATTAGTTATTGGTGTATATTTTTCTTGAGATTTATCCCAAATATAAGCAGCTGGTATAGCTATATTTGTAGAATTATCTTCTAAAAAATTATTATCACCATTTTTATTAAGAGGATAGTAGGTTGTGTAAGAATTTCCTACTGCATTCCATTGATTAGCGATAACAGTTTTATTTATACTGGTAGTTGTTAAATCTCCTGAAAAACTTACATTACCATCAAAATTTCTAGAAAGAGAAAAACCAGTACCAATATCAAAAGTGAATGATGAATTTGTATTGGTGTCAAAATATTCCCATTTGGGATTAATAACATTAGAATCATTGTAATACGCAATAGCATATCTATTTGGAGTAACAGAAGTGTTTACTCGAATCTCGTTGCTCAAATTTTGGGCAAACTCTAATATCTTTTGATTGTTTACCGGAGTCGTTAATAGACTCCATTTATTAGCTAACAAGCCTCCTCTATTGTAAGTAACATTGCCATTTGACGTACCTTTGACAAATAAAACACCACTGGTGTTTATATCAGCATTTATAGTTAAGTTTCCTAAGTTTGTTAAATCATTATTTACAGTTAAAGCACCGTCTTTTTTAATAATTAAAGATGCATTGGCTCTTAATTCCAAATTTTGAATTACAGATTCTAAAGTTTCTAAAATAGGTGAATTAGATAAATTTGTAATAATTACATTATTTGTAGATGAGGGCAATATACCTCCATCCCAATTTGCAGAATTAAACCAGTTTGTGTTTACGGAACCATTCCAATAAATACCCGATAATGTTGCCCCTTGCAAAAACCCTTGAGATAAAGTATTTGTTCCATTATTTAAGATATCTGTACTAACCTCACCCAAAGCATAAACCATAGAATTATTACTTTGCGATGTAAATTGACCAGCACCGCCAATTACTTGATTTTGTAAACTTTGAGAAATTGTTTGTAAACTGGTTAAAAACAATAATAAAAAGATAAAATTTCTTACCATTTAATTACTTGTTTTTGATCATTTTTTCTAATTTATCTACAATAGCTTTTAATGCTTTTACTTCATTTTTAAGATTTTCAATATCATTTTTGCTATCTTTTTTTATCTCATTCGAAACTTTACTTGCTATTTTAGCAGAAGCCCCACCTGTAAGTCTATCAGCTGTTTTTGCGTGTAAAGCATAAGGTACACTTACTAATTGAGTAGTCCCGAAATCTTGATAACTAGTGGCTCCTGCAACATCTGCTTCTACTTTTAAAAAGTAAATAGCATCGGACCATTCAATAGTGCTAAAAGTACCACTTACAACAGCTCCATTTCCAATTTTAAAGCCTGCTAAACCCTTGCTATTTGTGGTTGCACTATGGGTTTCTTGGTATACACTTGTGCCAGAACTGGTGTCTTTTAAAATACTAATTCTAAAAGATACAGTTGTATTTAATAAGGGTTCATTATTAACATTTAAAATAGCAGTTTGATAATTAAAGAACAACGGTGTTTTATCTGTACTTGAATTATTCGCTCTAGTTTCTAAAGCAGTGACTCTTGCATCTAAACCATCTATTGTAGAAGAAGACCAAGCATCTCCTTTCCATGTATATAATACTTTATCTTCAGTGTCATAAACTAGCATTCCAATGTCATCTGCAATTAGGCTTTCTCCAAGTGTTGTCCTTTGTGCATTGGTAACCCTGTTTACCAGAAAACCTTTATCAGTATCTGCTAAATCTAAACTGGCTTTTATATTTGGTGTTTTTGTGCCTATACCAACACTAACCCTGTTTGTAACTAAGTCTCCACCCAGAACCATAGTATTTGCAATAGTTGCCTCTGACTCAAAGCCAATTGCAATGGCATTGTTGGCAGTTACTTTAGAAGATGCACCTATGGCAATGGTCTTGTTACCACCAATGATAACTCCATACCCTAAACCTACATTATAACGATTAAAATTATTATAACCTACACCATTAAAATCTGCTCTTGCACCTAATATTAAATTGTAACTTCCTTCTCTGTTCGTGTGCCCTGCTCTGTAACCAAAATAAGTATTCTCTGTTGCCCTATTATCAGTGGTGTTTGTTCTGTTATTGTCCCAGCCAGATCTATAACCTACAAAAGTGTTGCCAGAAGTATGTTCTGTTGATGCTCCTGCTGCTTGCCCAATAAAAGTATTGTATTTCCCTATACCTACATCTGTACCTGTAGAATCTCCTACAAAAGTATTGTAGTAACCCGTAGTTAAATCGATGCCAGCATAATTACCAATAGCTGTATTTCGATATCCAGAGGTTAAACGGTTTAGTGCATAAGAGCCAACTGCTGTATTATCGGAACCAGTTGTTGGATTTGTTGCAGCAGGACTAACAACACCATTACTTGCTGAAACAAAGTCAGAAGAAGCTCCTCCTGCTTTGTGCCCTATAAAAGTATTGTCATCTCCTATTGTACTATTTAAACCTGCAGACTCACCTAAAAAGGTATTATTATCTCCTTCTGTATTATTAAAACCTGCAGCATTTCCTATAAAAGTATTATCACCTCGCGTTGTATTGAAATATCCTGCTAAAAAACCTATAAAAGTATTATCAAAACCGCTAGTGTTATGGTACCCTGCTTTATAGCCTAAAAATACTGTTTGAGTTTGAGTGCTAGTAGTTATATTTTTACCAGCAGCAAAACCCAATGCGGTATTATATGAACTTGAAGTAGTATTGTAAAGTGTAGAATCGCCAACGGCTATATTATACTCTCCAGAGGTTACATTCTGTAAAGATAAAGAACCTGCATTGTAATTTCCTTTTTGTGCTAAAGTAAGTTGAATTGTAAAAAAGAATACAATAATAAAAGTTAGTTTTTGCATAATTTTTATTTTAAATAAACTAAATATATAGTATTTTATGCAAAATAGGTGTGTTTATTTTTAATAAAAAGTATGAACATGATAGTGTTTAATATATTTTGCCGAAAATTGTCTAGTATTTTGAAACAAAAGAGCAAACAAAATTTTGTTAAGAATAGGGTCTTAATTAGTAGTTGAAGGTTATTGAATTAATTTATCTATTTTTTCACTTGGGATAAATCCTTTGAGCATTAAAAATACACCACAAATAATTAAAATAATTCCCATAATTTTCTTTACTCTATAAATTACACGCGGGGTCATTTTATTTTTCAGTTTTTTAGCTAAAACTATTTTTCCTAAATCTGTAACAAAATAGCTAATTAGTATCGTACCAAAGTACCAAAAAATTGCAGTTTGATCCATTTTTAAAGCAGGACCAATTACTAAAACGGTTCCTAACCAAAAAGCTAGCACACCAATATTTATAAAGTTTAAAAAGTAGCCTTTTAAAAAGAGTTTTAAATAATTATTTTTAATAGGGACTTCTATAATTTTAGCAGATTCTAGTGCTTCTTTTTTATTTTCTTTGTTGAAGTATGTTATTAACCCATAAATGACTAAAACCAAGCCACCAATAAAAAATAATCGTGGATCGTCCTTTATTTTTTCTAATAAAGGTCTACTTCCGTAATACGCAATTAAAATAAAAGTAAGGTCACCAATAATTACTCCTAGATCAAAGACAATGGCGGCTCTAGCTCCTTTTAAAATACTAGTTTGAATCAGCATAAAAAAAACAGGGCCAATCATGAAAGCCATAAAAAAACCTATTATTAAAGCATTTTTAAAGTCGTAAATATCCATATTTAACAAAAATACGGAATTTTATACATCATCAAAGTCTATGGTAACTTTTGGCGTTGTTGGATACGCTTGGCAGGTTAAAACTAAACCTTCTTCAATTTCACTATCTGTTAAAATTGAGTTTTTAACCATAACCGCTTTTCCCTCTGTAATTTTCCCTAAACAAGAACTACAAACACCACCTTGACAAGAATATGGAGCATCTATGTTTTTGCGCAAACTTGCAGCTAAAATATTATCTGTTTGTTCCATGGTAAACGTAGTTTTCTCGTCATCTAACAAAACAGTAATTTCTGTGGTTCCTTCTTTAACTTCAGAAGCAGCTTCTTCATCAACAGTAGCTGTAAATAATTCAAAATGAATATTTTCTTTAGTAATTTTATTATTCTCTAAAGTTTTTGAAACTTCATGAATCATTTCTTCTGGCCCGCATAGAAAAACTTGATCAAAAGAAGTTTCTTTGTACATGTTCTTTACAAAATAGTTGGTAACATTTTCATCAATTCTGCCTCTTAATTCATTTTTTACGTTCTCTCTGCTAAAAATATAATGTAAATTAAATCTATCTGAAAAAGATGCTTTAAGCGTATTTAATTCAGAATGAAACATGGTGTCTGCCTCAGATTTATTTCCATAAACTAAAGTAAATGTTGCAGATGCTTCAGTTTCTAAAACTGTTTTAATCATGGATAAAATTGGTGTAATTCCACTACCAGCAGCAAAACCAATATAATTTTTGTTTGCCTCAGGGTTTAGTAAAAAACGTCCTTCTGGTGCAGTAATTTCAATTTCATCACCAACTTTTAGAAGAGAGGTTGCATAGGTAGAAAACTTTCCGTTTTCAACTGCTTTTATTGCGACTCTGATATCTCCGCTTTGTGGAGTAGAGCAAATGGAATAGGCTCTTCTAATTTCGCTGCCATTTATTTCTTTTTGCAACGTAATATATTGCCCAGATTTAAAGTTGAAATTAGATTTTAAGTTTTCGGGTATGTTAAATAGAACAGAAACTGCATTTGCAGTTTCTTGTTGGATTTCTTGTATGTTTACTTTGTAAAATGCTGACATTAAATATGTTTTACACCAAATTATTTGCTACTAAATATTCGGCAATTTGAACTGTGTTTGTAGCTGCACCTTTTCTTAGGTTATCCGCAACAATCCACAAATTTAATGTATTTTCTTGAGATTCGTCCCTTCTAATTCGTCCAACAAATACTTCATCTTTATCATGAGCATTTATTGCCATCGGATACACGTTGTTTGCTAAATCATCTTCAACAATAATACCTGGAGTATCTGTTAATATTTGACGAACTTCAGCTAAATTAAAATCATATTCAAACTGAACATTTACAGCTTCAGAATGCCCACCGGAAGTCGGTATTCTAACAGCAGTTGCCGTTACAGAAAAAGAATCATCACGTAAAATTTTCTTTGGTTCTTTAACCAATTTCATTTCCTCTTTTGTGTATCCGTTTTCTAAGAAAACATCACAATGAGGTATTGCGTTTCTTCCAATTTTATGAGGATACGCCATTTCACCTTCAATACCAGCTTCTTCATTATCTAATTGTTGAACCGCTTTTACACCTGAACCAGAAACAGATTGGTAGGTAGAAATTACTACACGCTTCATTTTATATTTTAAATGTAAAGGAGATAAAGCAGCTACTAACTGTATTGTAGAACAATTTGGATTTGCAATAATTTTATCATCCTTTGTTAAAACATCACCATTAATTTCTGGAACTACTAATTTTTTAGTAGGATCCATTCTCCATGCAGAAGAATTATCTACTACAGTTGTCCCAACTTCAGCAAACTTTGGAGCCCATTCCATAGAAGTATCTCCGCCAGCCGAAAATAGCGCAATATCTGGTTTCATCTTCAAAGCATCGGCTAAAGTTACAATGGTATATTCTTTTCCTTTGTAAGATAATTTTTTTCCAGCCGATCTTTCTGATGCAACAGGAATAAATTCTGTTATCGGCAAGTTACGCTCTTCTAATACTTTTAACATTACTGTGCCAACCATTCCGGTTGCACCAACTACAGCTATTTTCATTGCCCTAAATTTAATTATTTAAATAGAGCTGCAAATATCTTAAAAAAAAGGGTGAAACAAATTACACAAACCCCAATAAATCATAGAAAGTTTAAAAATTTAGCAAATAAAATCCTGATGTTTAAAATTAAACGATTTGATTGAAAATTAATATTTTTGAGGACTATACATACCTTCTTTAAACCTTTTCCATTTCGCAATGTCTCCGGTAAATAAATATTGCTTAGATTGGTTAAAAAGAGTAGTTATATAACCAATACTAGCTCCAGAGCTAAGGATAATAGGTGATAATAAAAAATAATTAGCACGGACTATAGCGTTGTACTTATTAGATCTTTTTGTTTTCAAATAAGTGATTTCATTGGAAGGAATTATCATTGATTCATTTCTTTTTTTTAGAACAAGGGTAGAGTCTGTAATTTTAACAATTCTTCCTTTTGCATTTTTTTTTACCATATTGGTTAATTACTCCAACGAATATTTTAGATTTTTTTGGCAGCTCTTAGGATTTAATATTAACACATAAAAATAAGGCTATAGCAACTAATAAATACTTCATAACAATTGTTTTGGTTAAATTCTTTATGGCGAGATATACATTAATTATTAATACACAAAATCCTTTTTTAAAATAGAGAAACACCCATATGTGAGTGTTTCTCTATTATTTAGTTTAAATAAAATGAATTATGCTACCGCACTTAATTTTTGAACTTTTAAACCCTTGTATTTTGTAATTGAAATCTTCATCATAATAGAAACAATTAGCGCAATTATAAATAATCCTGCAAAAATGACCAGAGTTGTATCTAAAGAACCAGTTTGTTCCTTAACCATATCGTAAACTGTAGGTCCAATAACACCTGCTAATGCCCAAGCAGCCAATACCATTCCGTGAATTGCTCCCAGTTGTTTGGTTCCGAATAAGTCACCTAAGAATGCGGGTAATGTTGCAAAACCACCTCCATACATAGTAATTACGGTAAAAAGTACAATTAAGAAAATACTTTCAACTCCAATTTTTGGTAAGAAATAAAATGCTAAAATTTGGAAAGCAAAGAAAATAATAAAAGTATTTGCTCTTCCTAAATAATCTGACAATGAAGACCAAATAATTCTACCTAAACCATTGAAAACCCCAATAAAACCAACAATTGCTGCCGCTTCCATGGGTGAATAATTTAATTTTTCTTGCATCATTGGACTAGCTGCAGAAATAATTGCAATGCCACAGGCAATATTAATAAACATCATAATCCATATGTAATAAAAACGAGTAGACTTTAGCGCTTCATTTGCGGTAATATTAGAAATATCTTCTTCAATTATTTTTCCTTCACCTTCTTTAAAGCCAGCAGGAAGATAACCTTCAGGAGGTCTTTCAATATATCTTGAAGATGTCAATATTAAAATCATGTAGATTACTCCTAAAATGTAAAATGCATTTGAAACTCCAACGATTTCAAATAATTTCGCCATTGCTGGACCAAAAATTAATGCGGCAAAACCAAACCCCATTATTGCCATTCCTGTTGCTAATCCTCTTCTATCTGGAAACCATTTTACTAATGTACTTACTGGTGTTATATATCCTATTCCTAAACCGATTCCACCGATAACTCCATAAAATAAGTAAAATAGGGTTAGAGATTCTATTTCAACTGCTAAACCTGAACCTAAAATACCAATTCCATATAAAATTCCTGCTGTGGTTCCGCTAATTTTTGGACCTACTTTTTCTACCCAGCGACCCAAAAGTGCTGCTGACAACCCTAATAATAAAATGGCAATTTTAAACGCCCATTTAATTACACTTCCTTCAACATCAAATATTTCTTTTACTGGATTTGTCATTACAGAATATGCATACACAGATCCTATGGAAATATGAATACCCACAGCAGATGCTGCAATTAACCATCTATTTTTTAGCTTTGGTGTGTTCATTATTTAATTAATTTTAACTTTATCAAAATAGTTGCTTAAAATAGTGGACGCTTCTTTTAATTCTTTTTGAGTGTTTTCTCTTGCATCTTTCAATTCGTAATCCCAACCTAAAGCTTCCCATTTATGGATGCCTAATTTGTGATAAGGTTGCAATTCTATTTGCTCTATTGTGGTGTAATCTTTAAAATAGTTACCTAATTGATGCAATAATTCAGGAGTATTTGTAATTTCTGGTATTAAGACATACCGCAACCACATTTTTTTCCCAGAAGCTTCTCTGTGTTTAGCAAAATTGAAGGTAGTTTCTTTATTTTTTTTACCGGTGATTTTTTGAAACCCTTCTTCAGTCATGTGTTTAATGTCTAACATTACCAAATCTGCATAATCATCTAATAACTCAATAACAGGGTGATTTAACATTCGACCATTGGTATCAATATTAGTATGAATTCCCTCTTCTTTTAATCTTTTGAAGAAAGAAATAAGATTATGAGCTTGTAATAAAGGTTCTCCTCCAGATACGGTTACGCCACCTTTTTCACCAAAATATGATTTCATTTTTATAGCTCTTTGCACCAAATCTTCAATATGATGTTCTTCTCCTCCATGCGTATCAATTGTATCTGGGTTATGGCAGTATTGGCATTTTAATTTACATCCTTGTAAAAAAACAACCATTCTAATTCCTGGTCCATCATGAGTTCCAAATGACTCTATAGAATGAACGTTTAATATGTTTTCTGAAGTTTTAATTTTTCTGATATTTAAGTGAATAAAAAAAGGGATTCAAAAAAAATTGATAGTACTTTTCTAAAAAAGTAAGCTCTTTTAAGAGTCAATTGTTTTTTTGAACCCCTTATGAATACATAAAAAGGACTACATAGATTCGTGGAACGAACGCGAAATAACTTCCATTTGTTGTTCTTTGGTTAATCTTATAAAATTAACAGCGTATCCAGAAACTCTAATCGTTAATTGCGGATGATTTTCTGGGTGCTCCATGGCATCTATTAAAGTTTTTCTATCTAATACATTTACATTAAGGTGTTGTGCGCCGTGTTCGAAGTATCCTGTCAAGGTAGCTGCTAAATTGTCTATTCTTTCTTCTTCAGTAGCTCCTAAAGATTTTGGAACTATAGAAAATGTGTTAGAAATTCCGTCAAGGGAATCTTTATAATCTATTTTAGCAACAGAATTTAAAGAAGCAATTGCGCCATTTGTGTCACGCCCATGCATTGGGTTTGCGCCAGGAGCAAAAGGGATACCTGAAGCTCTACCATCTGGTGTTGCTCCGGTTTTCTTACCATACACTACATTAGATGTAATTGTTAATACAGACATTGTAGGATCTGCGTCTTTATAAACTTTTAATTTTTTTAATTCATTATTGAAGTCTTCAACACTATTGTGAGCAAAAATATCGACTCTATCATCATCATTTCCATATTTAGGAAATTCTCCTTCAATCTTGAAATCTACAGTTAAACCTTCTTCATTTCTAATAGGTTTTACTTTTGCATATTTAATTGCTGATAAAGAATCTGCTACAATTGATAAACCTGCAATACCATAAGCGATATTAATTTGTGGGTTTGTATCAATTAAAGCCATTTGAGCTTTTTCGTAGTAGTATTTATCATGCATATAATGAATAATGTTCATGGCATCATTGTAAACACGAGCTACTTGTTTCATAGCTACTTTAAAGTTAACCATTACTTTATCGAAGTCTAAATATTCATTATCATCAGCTTCAATTCCATCAACCATTTGAGTTCCTGTAATTTCACATTTCCCCCCATTTACAGCTAGTAATAATGTTTTAGCTAAGTTTGTTCTTGCTCCGAAAAATTGAATTTGTTTTCCAATTTCTTGATAAGAAACACAACAAGCAATTCCATAATCATCAGAACCTCTTAAAGTTCTCATTAAATCATCATTTTCAAACTGAATAGATGAAGTATCAATAGCAACTTTTGCACAGAATTTTTTAAAGTTTGATGGTAATAAAGGAGACCATAAAACAGTAATATTCGGTTCTGGTGATGGGCCTAAGTTGTATAAAGTATGTAAGAAACGGAAAGCAGTTTTTGTTACTTTAGAACGTCCATCATTTAATATACCACCAATTGCTTCAGTTACCCAAGTTGGGTCTCCAGCAAAAATTTCATCATAAGCAGCCATTCTTAAGTGACGCACCATTCTTAGTTTCATTACAAATTGGTCTATATATTCTTGTGCCTCCACTTCAGTTATAATACCGTTTTGTAAATCTTGTTCAATAAAAATATCTAAAAAAGTAGAAACATTACCCAATGACATGGCAGCGCCATCTTGCTCTTTTACAGCAGCCAAGTATGCCATATATGTCCATTGAACCGCTTCTTGTGCACTTTCTGCAGGACGATTTAAATCTAAATTGTAATGATTACCCATTACGATCATCTCTTTTAATGCTTTAATTTGTTCAGAAACCTCTTCTCTTAAACGAATTACGGCATCTGTCATTGGCCCTTCAATATTTGCTAAATCATGTTTTTTAACTTCAATTAATTTGTCAATTCCGTATAAAGCAACACGTCTATAATCACCAATAATTCTGCCACGTGCATAATTATCTGGCAACCCTGTTAAAAAACCTAAGGATCTAAATTTTTTGATTTCAGCATTATAGGCAGCAAAAACACCATCATTGTGTGTTTTTACGTATTTAGTGAATAATGTATTAATATTTTCACTTGGTTTTAAACCTTGTTCTTGTAGTGCTTTTTGAACTACTTTATAACCCCCAAAAGGTTTCATAGCTCTTTTTAAAAGAGTATCAGTTTGTAAACCAACAATCACTTCATTTTCTTTGTCTATATAACCTGCTTCAAAATTTGAGATTCCAGAAATAGTTTCTGTATCAACAGAGTGAACTCCACCTTTTTTTCTTTCTATTTCAGTTGCTTTTTTACAAACTTCCCATAGTTTCTGAGTTTTCTCACTTGCGCCAACTAAAAATTGGGCATCTCCAAAGTAAGAGATAATGTTTTTTACAACAAAATCTCTAACGTTAATAGAGGTATTCCAAACTCCTTTTTTAAACCCTTCACTTTTTGGTTTTTCTAAGATTAATTCTTCTATTTCCATCACTTTATGTATTTAAAATTTTATGTATTCTTTTTATGAACTACAAATTTAATGGGTAAGTATTTCCTAAAATATGATAAAAGTTAGGTTTTAGAATTATTTAAGAAATCCTTGTAGGATTTGTAAATTGAAAATTAAGGATATAAATGGTTCCGTTTTTGAAGAATTCAATTTTAAAAATTAACTACATTTGCAAAAATATTTTGTTTAACCTAATTAGTATAGCATGCAACTGTACAATAAGTTAAGCGCTATAGAACGCGCTGCATTAATTGATGAAGCTGGTAAAGACCGCCTCACGATATCATTCTATCAATATTATAAGATAGAAAATCCACAATTATTTAGAGATAAGTTATTCTTAGAATGGAACGCTTTAGATGTGCTTGGTAGAATTTACGTTTCTTACGAAGGTATCAATGCTCAATTATCTGTTCCTTCCGAAAAATTTTATGCTTTAAAAGACCAATTAGATAGTATTTCTTTTTTAGAAAATATTCGGTTAAATGTAGCTATTGAACATGATAATAAGTCTTTTTTAAAGTTAAAGGTAAAAGTTAGAAACAAAATTGTTGCCGATGGTTTAAATGATGAAACTTTTGATGTAACCGCTAAGGGTGTTCATTTAAATGCGAAGGAATTTAATGAGATGTTGGCAAATCCTGATACAGTTTGTGTGGATATGCGCAATCATTATGAAAGTGAAATTGGTCATTTTGATGGAGCAATTACACCAGATGTAGATACATTTAGAGATTCTTTAGATGTTATTGAAGAAGATTTGAAAGATAATAAAGAAGATAAAAATTTATTGATGTATTGTACTGGCGGAATTCGTTGCGAAAAAGCATCTGCATATTACAAACACAAAGGATTCAAAAATGTTTTTCAGCTTGAGGGTGGAATTATAGAATACACACGTCAAGTAAAATCTGAGGGCATAGAAAATAAATTTATAGGTAAAAACTTTGTATTCGACCATAGAAGAGCAGAAAAAATTACCGATGATGTAGTCTCTAATTGTCACCAATGTGGAAAATCTTGTGATACACATACAAATTGTGCCAACGAAGCCTGCCATTTACTCTTTATACAGTGTGATGAATGCTCAGAAAGTATGGAAAATACTTGTTCTATAGATTGTCAAGAGGTAATTCAATTGTCTTTTTCAGCACAAAAAGAATTGAGAAAAGGCAAGGGAAATAGCAATAAAATCTTTAAAAAAGGGCGTAGTGAAGTGTTGAGGTTTAAGAAGTGATTTCTTTAAAAACAAGCCTTAAACCACTCAATTTAGAGGCCTTTTTCTTTGTCGAAAATTTAGCTTTTAAGATTCCCTCAGATTCCGTATATTTACTGATTAGTCATTGTTAAGTTGTGTTTTGTTATCAGCTTGATAATCAATTTACGAACCAAGAGGTTTTTAAACTCTAGGGTTGGGTTTTTAGCAGATTTGCTGCTGAAAATAAGCCGTAGAGAATATTAACTATAAAAATATATTTACTTACATGGCATGTGGAAGTTGTGGTACAACAGAAAATGGAGTACCAAAAGGTTGCAAGAGTAATGGTAATTGTGGGACAGGAACTTGTGGAAGTGGTAGTGAGAAACTAGCCGTTTTTGATTGGCTTTCTAACATGACTTTACCAAGCGGCGAAGAGCGCTTTAATATTTTTGAAATTCGTTTTAAAAACGGACGAAAACATTTTTTTAAAAACACAGAAAATCTAACTATTTCTATGGGAGATGTTGTGGCTGTAGAAAGTTCTCCGGGACATGATGTAGGTACAGTTTCTTTAGCAGGCGAGTTGGTTAAAGTGCAAATGAAAAAACGTAAAATTTCTCATGATAGTGAAGAAATTAAGAAAATTTACAGAAAGGCTTCTCAAAAAGATATAGATATTTGGCAAGCTACAAGGGCTAAAGAAGTAGAAACCCAAAGAAGAGGAAGAGAAATTTTAGGAAGATTAGGTTTGCAAATGAAGCTTTCTGATGTTGAATATCAAGGAGATGGAAATAAAGCAACTTTTTATTATACTGCAGAAGCAAGAGTAGATTTTAGACAACTGATTAGAGATTTAGCGAGTGCATTTTCTATTCGTGTAGAAATGAAACAAGTAGGAGCAAGGCAAGAAGCAGCGAGATTAGGAGGAGTCGGTTCTTGTGGTAGAGAATTATGTTGTTCTACTTGGCTAACAGATTTTAGAAAAGTAAGTACATCTGCCGCTCGTTATCAGCAGTTGTCTTTGAATCCGTTAAAATTAGCAGGTCAATGTGGCAAGTTGAAATGTTGCTTAAATTTTGAGTTAGACACGTATTTAGATGCTTTAAAGTCGTTCCCAAAACAAGATGTAGTTTTAAAAACTGAAAAAGGTGAAGCTGTTTTTATCAAGATGGATATCTTTAAAAAACATCTCTGGTATACTTATAAACAGGAACGTTTTAAATGGTTTAGGTTGACATTAGAACAGGTTCAAGAAATAATTGAATTGAACAAAAATGACGAAAAATCTGTTTCGTTAGAAGAGTATGAATCTGATATAGAAATTCCTGAAAAAGTGAATTTTGAAGATGCTGTTGGGCAGGATAGTTTAACCCGTTTTGATGCTCCAAAGACAAGTAAACGCAGAAGAAATAATAGAAAAAAGAAACCAGTTGCTGCGGGTGTAAAACTATCAAATGGTAGTTCTCAAAAACAACAACAGAACAGAAAATCGAAACAAAATCCAAATCAGAAGCAAAAACCTGTTGCAAAACCGGGAGCTAACACAAAACCAAATCAGCCAAAAGCTGAGGGAGTTAAGGCGAACAAGCCAAGAAGGAATAATAGAAATAGAAACAATAACAGATCTAAAAATGGAAATGATTCTCAAGAAAAATAGAATTTTCACTTTTTTGATTGGGCTTCTTTTTCTTTTTTCATGTAATGATAGAATAGTGTTTACTAAATATAAATCATTACAAAATGCTTCCTGGGAGGCTAACAAAAATATTTCTATTGAGTTTGATGTCGAAGATACAATTACACCTAAAGATTTGTTTATCAATATTAGAAATAATAAAAAGTATCCGTATAGTAATTTGTATGTAATTACAGAGCTGAATTTTCCAAATGGGAATAAAATTGTGGATACATTACAATACCAAATGTCAGATAAATTTGGTCATTTTTTAGGAAAAGGATTCACAGATATTAAAGAAAATAAATTATTTTATAAGGAAGCAAAAGTATTTCCAGAATCAGGTAAATATATATTCAGTATACGGCACGCAATGAGAAAAAATGGAGAAGTAAAAGTAATTCCGTTTTTACAAGGCGTGCAAGATGTGGGCCTCAGCATTGAAAAAATAGAATAAAATGGCAAAGAAAGAAACACTAAATTTTAAAAAATACCTAATCTGGTTTTGGGGAATAGCTGCAGTAGGATTTCTGATAATATTTCTGCTTTTTTTTACAACCTCAAAAGGTGGTTTTGGAGCATTACCAACTTTTGAAGAATTAGAAAATCCACAAACAAATTTAGCAACAGAAGTTATTTCTGCAGATGGCGTTACTATTGGTAAATACGCTAAAGAGAATAGAACACCTGTTAAGTTTAAAGAGTTGCCAGAAAATTTGATAAATGCTTTAGTAGCAACAGAGGATGAGCGTTTTTACGATCATACAGGAATTGATTTTAAAGGTTTAGGAAGAGCTATTTTAAAACCAGGAAGTGGTGGTGCAAGCACGATTACTCAACAGTTAGCAAAAATGTTATTTACTGGAAGACCTTCTAGAAACATTTTTAAAAGAATTGGACAAAAAATGAAGGAGTATGTTGTAGCAACCAAGCTAGAAACACAATATACAAAGCAAGAAATTATTGCTATGTATTTAAATAAATATGACTTTCTTAATCAAGCAGTTGGTATACGTTCAGCAGCAAGAATTTACTTTGGTAAAGAACCAAAAGATTTAGCAATAGAAGAATCTGCAATGTTAGTTGGGATGCTAAAAAATTCCTCTTATTTTAATCCTTTAAGAAGAGAAGAGAAAGTAAAACAAAGAAGAAATGTTGTTTTATTACAAATGACAAAAAACAACTTTATTACAGAAGGTGATAAAATTAATCTTCAACAATTACCATTAACCCTAAATTATAAGCCAGAGAGCCATAGTGACGGTTCTGCAACTTATTTTAGAACACATTTGCAAAAAATGATGCGTATTTGGGTGCAAAACAACCCAAAACCAAATGGTGAAGAATATGATATTTTTAGTGATGGATTAAAAATTTATGTAACTATAGATTCAAGAATGCAACAATATGCGGAAGAATCTGTAAAAGAACATATGGCGAATTTACAATCAGCCTTTTTTAAAGAACAGAAAAGAAATAGAATAGCGCCATTTTATGATTTAGATAAAGAAGAAATTGCAAGAAGTTTGGAAAGAGCTAAAAAGAGTTCAGAAAGATACAGGCGTCTTAAAAAAGTAGGAAAATCATCGAAAGAGATTGATGAAATTTTTAAAACAAAAACAAAGATGAAAGTCTTTTCTTGGAAAGGAGATAGAGATACAATACTATCTCCTATGGACTCTATCCTATATTACAAACATTTTTTACGTTCTGGATTAGTCTCCATAGCGCCACAAACCGGGCATATAAAAGCTTGGGTTGGTGGTATCAATAATAAACATTTTAAGTATGATGCTGTTGCTCAGCAAAAAAGGCAAGTAGGTTCTACATTTAAACCATTTGTATATGCCACTGCAATTAATCAGTTAAGAATGTCTCCTTGTGATAAACTACCAAATACACCTTATACAATTCCTCAAGGAAAATATGGAATTCCAGAAGATTGGAGCCCAAAAAACTCGAACGATGAATATGGAGGAATGTTAACTCTAAAGGATGCTTTAGCTGGTTCTGTGAATACAATGTCTGCCAGGTTAATAGATAAGGTGGCTCCAGTAAATGTTGTGCGTTTGGCAGAAGCTGCAGGAATTAAAACTAAAATTCAAGCAAATCCATCAATTGCGCTTGGTGCAGTGGATTTATCATTACTAGAAATGGTTAGTGCTTACAGTACATTTGCAAATAAAGGTTTGCGAGTTAGTCCGATGATTATTACAAGAATTGAAGATAAAAACGGAACTGTTTTAAAAGATTTTATTCCAGAAATGCAGGAAGTTTTAAGTGAAGAATCTGCCTATGTAATTTTGGATTTATTAAAAGGTGTAACAGAGTCTGGTTCGGGAATTAGATTGCGTTCAAACTGGACTTCAGGAGGGAAAGTAGTTACCGGTTTTCCTTATAAATTTGAAAACCCAATTGCCGGAAAAACAGGAACTACTCAAAATCAATCTGATGGCTGGTTTATGGGGATTGTGCCAAATCTAGCCACAGGTGTTTGGACAGGAGGTGAAGATCGAGCAACACATTTTGCAGGTATCACAAAAGGTCAGGGAGCAACTATGTCTCTGCCTTCCTGGGCTTTATTCATGAAAAAATGTTATGCTGATAAAACGTTAAATATCAGTAAAGAAGATTTTGAAAAGCCTGAAAATTTATCAATCAATATTAAATGTGAAGAAAAACCAGAAGAGGATAAAAATGAAATTCCTGATGAAGACACTAATTTTTAATAGATATTGATTTAATATTTTAATAACTTACAAACCCATCATAAAAGATAGATTACATGATAAACAAAAAAGTAAATAATGTTCAAGAAGCTTTAAAAGGTGTAAAAAACGGCATGACTTTTATGTTAGGAGGTTTTGGCTTGTGTGGTATTCCTGAAAATGCAATTTCTGAATTGGTAAAAAGAGATATTAGAGATGTTATTTGTATTTCTAATAATGCAGGTGTTGACGATTTTGGTTTGGGTTTATTACTTCAAAATAAACAAATTAAGAAAATGATTTCTTCTTATGTTGGTGAAAATGATGAGTTTGAGCGTCAAATGTTATCAGGAGAATTAGAAGTAGAGTTAACGCCTCAAGGAACTTTAGCCGAAAAATGCAGAGCAGCACAAGCAGGGTTTCCAGCATTTTACACACCAGCAGGCTATGGAACTGAAGTTGCCGAAGGTAAAGAAACTAGAGAGTTTGATGGAAAAATGTATGTGTTAGAAGATGCGTTTAAAGCGGATTTTGCTTTCGTAAAAGCTTGGAAAGGTGATGCTGCAGGGAATTTAATTTTTAAAGGAACTTCAAGAAATTTTAATCCAAATATGTGTGGAGCAGCAACAATTACCGTTGCAGAAGTAGAGGAAATGGTCGAAGTTGGCGAGTTAGATCCAAATAATGTTCATATTCCAGGAATATTTGTACAACGTATTTTTCAAGGTGAAAAATATGAGAAAAGAATTGAGCAACGAACAGTAAGACAAAGAAATTAGATATGGCTTTAGATAAAATTGGTATTGCAAAACGAATTGCACAAGAAGTTCAAGACGGGTTTTATGTAAATCTAGGAATTGGTATTCCAACGCTTGTCGCTAACTATGTTCGTAATGACATAGAAGTAGAATTTCAGAGTGAAAATGGTGTTTTGGGAATGGGGCCTTTTCCATTTGAAGGCGAAGAAGATGCCGATGTTATAAACGCAGGAAAACAAACTATAACTACCATGCCAGGTGCAAGCTTTTTTGATTCTTCAATGAGCTTTGCCATGATTCGTGGGAAACATGTTGATCTTACGATTTTAGGAGCGATGGAAGTTTCTGAGAATGGAAATATTGCCAACTGGAAAATTCCAGGAAAAATGGTAAAAGGTATGGGTGGTGCAATGGATTTAGTTGCATCTGCAGAGAACATTATTGTAGCCATGATGCACACTAACAAACGGGGTGAATCTAAAATTTTGAAACAATGTTCTTTGCCTTTAACAGGAGTCGGTTGTGTAACAAAAGTAGTTACTAATTTAGCTGTTTTAGAAGTGAAAAATAATGCATTTAATTTATTAGAAAGAGCTCCTGGAGTTTCTATTGAAGAGATTCAAAATGCTACAGAAGGAACTTTGATTATTGATGGAGAAATTCCAGAAATGATCCTATCCTAAGTCCTTTCTGAATTAAATTGATAGCATTATTTAAGAAGGATAAAGTACTTATAAAATGAAATTATTAAAATATATATATTGAATAATTTTTCCATTGATTCTATTTATTCTTGATGTAGTATTAAATATTGAGAATTTTTTTATGAGAACTTTTACAACTAGTGCTATCGCTTTTTTCTTATCGCCAAAAAAGAAGAAAATAAAAATACAAACAGGAGAAAAAACTCAAATAACTTGGTTTTTTTTAAAAGAACCAATCTTTTTAAACTAGATGAAAATAATATCATATAACGTAAACGGAATCAGAGCGGCTTTAAAAAAAGGTTTTTTAGATTGGTTACAAGCTGCAAATCCAGATGTAATTTGCCTTCAAGAAACGAAAGCACACAAAGAACAATTAGATCTTTCTGAATTTGAAAATGCAGGGTATCCCTACCATTATTGGTTTTCTGCCCAGAAAAAAGGCTACTCTTCAGTGGCTGTTTTTTGTAAAGAAAAACCAAATCATATAGAATACGGAACAGGAATTGATTCTATGGATTTCGAAGGTAGAAATTTACGAGTAGATTTTGATGAGGTATCTGTTATGAGCTTGTATTTGCCTTCGGGAACAAATTCAGAAAGGCTCAACTTTAAGTTCAATTATATGGAGCAATTCCAAGAATACATCAATGATTTAAAAAAAGAAATCCCTAATTTAGTGATCTGTGGCGATTATAATATTTGTCACGAAGCAATAGATATTCACAATCCAAAAATGAAAGGAGTTTCTGGATTTTTACCGGAAGAAAGAACTTGGATTGGTGAGTTTATTAATAGCGGATTTATAGATAGTTTTCGTTTCTTAAATCAAGAGAAACAAGAATATTCTTGGTGGAGTTATAGAGCAAATTCTAGAGCAAATAATAAAGGTTGGCGATTAGATTATGCGATGGTTTCAAAATCTTTAAAAGATAAAATATCAAGAGCTTATATTTTAACAGAGGCTAAGCATTCAGACCATTGTCCAATAGCTCTAGAATTAGATATATAGTAGTATGAATAAATTTTTATTTCTTTTATTTTTTATCAGTATTTCACTTTTTTCTCAAAAAGAAAAAGACAGTATTACAGCTGCTAAAATTGATACTTTATTCATAGTTAAAGATTCTATTAAAAAAAATATAAGATTTGACTTATTTTCTGATTCAGATTTAAAAACGATTGATAGCTTATTGATTGATGAAAAGTTTAATTCGTCCTTGGTAGATACTTTAGAGTATGTAATTGGTGATAAGGATATCATTGGAAGCCAGAATATTGTTTTAACCACAGCTTTATTAAAAAAACGACTTTCTGATTTAGATGAACAAACCCCCTTTAATTTAGCTTTTAATCCTGCTTTAGAAAAAGTAATCAATAGTTATTTGTTGTCTCGTAGTAAGTATTATCCAAAGTTAATGGCAAAGGCAAAGTACTATTTTCCAATGTTCGAGCAATATTTAGATCAGTACGATATACCTTTAGAAATGAAGTATCTGGCGATCGTAGAGTCCGCGTTAAGACCACAAGTGAAATCGAGAGTTGGTGCTACAGGTTTGTGGCAATTTATGTACGGTACAGGAAAACAATTTGATTTGAAAGTGAGTTCTTATGTTGATGAACGTCAAGATCCTGTTAAATCAACTATTGCAGCTTGTAAATATTTAAGTCAGTTATTTACCATTTTTGGAGATTGGGATTTAGCCTTAGCTGCTTACAATTCTGGGCCAGGAAATGTAAGGAAGGCTATAAAACGTTCGGGAGGTTATAGAAATTATTGGAATATAAGACCTTATTTACCAAAAGAGACAGCAGGTTACGTTCCTGCATTTTATGCAACAATGTATATTTTCGAATATGCCAAAGAGCATGGAATTTATGCCGAGATTCCGAAGTTTTTTAACTTTCAAACAGATACAGTTCGAGTTAAAAGAACGATAAGTTTTGATCAAATTTCTGAAATCATGAATGTTGGCGAAGAGGTGATTTCTTTTTTAAATCCTGCTTACAAGTTAGATATTATCCCGTTTGTAAAAGAAAGAAACTATGCTGTTAGATTGCCAAGTAATAAATTGGTTGAATTTTTAGATAAAGAAAAAGAATTGTATGCTTTAGCTTCTGAAGATGAAAGTAAAAGAGAAAAGCCTTTGCCTAAGTATTTTGAAATGGATAAACGCATTCGTTACCGGGTTCAAAATGGAGATTATTTAGGGAAAATTGCCAATAAATTTGGCGTAAGAGTAAGCAGTCTTAAGCGCTGGAATGGCCTAAAAACGAGTCGCTTAAAAATTGGACAAAGGTTGTCTGTTTTTCCAAAGAAAATTCCTTTTTCTGTCAGTAAAGTTTCAAAAAAGAAAGCAACAATATCATCTAAATCAGGTAAGTATGATATTTATGTTGTGAAAAATGGAGATTCTCTTTGGAACATTTCTAAAAAATTCCAGAACGTTTCTGTTGATGAAATTAAAAAGTGGAATAATATTTGGAGTGTTAAAAGTTTAAAACCTGGAACTAAACTTAAAATTTTTAAAAGCTAAACTCATGAGAAACATATTTTTAATTTTAACAATTACATTTTTATTATCCTCTTGCATTGGCAATGATACAGTGATTTTAAAACAATCTATAGGTAAGATTAATAAAGTAATGGTGGTGGCTAAAATTAGCGATTGGACAGGAGATGTTGGTCAAGAAGTTCGTAGTTCTTTTGGAGAACTAATGGTGGGATTACCACAGCCAGAACATTTTTTATCGGTTTCTCAAGTGGCACCAAATGGATTTAGTTCTATGATGAAAGCGAGTAGGAATATTTTAATTATTACGGAAGCTAAAAATGAGGCTTTTACTGTAAAGAAAAATGTTTTTGCACAACCTCAAACTATTGTTTATGTGCAAGCAAAAGACGATGAAAGTATTATTAAACTTTTTCAAAAGCATAAAAATGAAATTAAAAATATTTTTATAGATTCTGATATTCAATTTACACAAAGAATTTTTAGTAAGGATAAAATTGACAACTCACAATACAAAACACTAAGCAATTTAGGGGTTACTTTTACAATACCTAAAAAGTTTAAAACTGTTGATGATACAGGAGAATTTCTTTGGTTAAGAAATCATTTGATGAGCGGAATTGCAAAAACAGGAAGTAATAATATTTTAGTGTACTCAATTCCTTTGAGTGATGAAACTCAAATTTCGGATAATATTTTAGCCGTAAGAGATAGTATAGGTAAAAAATTCATCCCTGGTTCAGATCCGGAAACCATGCATATGATTACAGAAGAAGCTTATACTCCTTTTACTTTTGATGCCATTATCGATGGGAAAAAAGCATATGAAACTCGTGGAAAATGGGAGGTGAAAAATGATTTTATGGCAGGGCCATTTTTAAATTATACAGTAATAGATAAAAAAAATAATAGACTAATTATTTTTGAAGGATTTACCTACGCACCATCAGTAAGTAAAAGAGCTTTTGTTTTTGAATTAGAAGCTATTGCTAAGTCTATGAAAATAAACTAGTTATTTTTTAAATTCAAAATATTTAAAGTCTAAAGCTTAATGGTTTAGACTTTTTTTATATAACTAATTCAAAATCTTATTTTCTATCTTTGATACTTAACCAAAACTAATTTTTATTATGGAAATGAATTTTTACATTTTTTTTGTTGCAGCTATTATACCCTTAGTTATTGGTTTTTTCTGGTATGGTCCTTTATTTGGAAATGCTTGGATGAAAGAAATGGGGTTTACAAAAGAATCTTTGCAAGACCAAAATACGGCTATAACTTTTCTTTTAAGCTATGTTTTTAGCTTGTTTATTGCAGTATTTTTATTGCCTGCAACAATTCATCAAATGGGAGTGTATTCGTCATTGGCAGGCGAACCTGGTTTTGCGGAACAAACAGGAGAATCATTTACCTATTTTCAGGATTTTTTAGCAAATTATGGAGATCGTTTTAGAACTTTTAAGCACGGTGCTTTGCATGGTGCTTTATCAGGTATACTATTGGCATTACCAGTTATAGCAATTATAGCAATGTTTGAGAGAAAATCAATAAAATATGTTGCCATTAATGCAGGATACTGGATAATAACATTAGCTATTATGGCAGGCTTGATTTGTCAGTTCGGTATGTAACGAATGATTTTTATTAGTACCCTATTTTGTCTCTAACTCTTTTCAAAACTTCATTAGCGACAATTGTTGCTTTTGCTGCCCCAACCTCTAATGCTTCATCAATTTCATGTTTGTTTTCCATAAAATGATTGTAGCGCTCTCTAATAGTTGAAAATTGCCCAATAATCAATTCATACAAGGCTTGTTTGGCGTGGCCATAACCATAATTTCCACCTTCGTAATTTGATCTCATTTCTGCAATCTGAGCATCTGAAGCCAATAATTTATATAAACCAAAAACGTTATCAGTATCTGGGTCTTTAGCTTCTTCTAGGCCTTTACTGTCCGTTTTAATAGACATTATTTGTTTTCTCAGTTTCTTATCTGGTAAGAAAATATTGATAATGTTATTTCTCGATTTACTCATTTTCTCACCATCCGTTCCTGGAACTAATTTTGTGTGCTCTTGTATTTTAGCTTCTGGTGCAACCAATGTTTTGCCAACAATATTGTTAAATCTGTTGGCTACGTCTCGGGTCATCTCTAAATGCTGTAATTGATCTTTTCCAACAGGTACAATCTCTGCATCATATAATAAAATATCTGCGGCCATTAACATTGGATAAGAGAACAAACCTGAATTTACATCACCTAGTCTATCAGCTTTATCTTTAAAACTATGTGCTAATGTTAATCTTTGATAAGGAAAAAAGCAGCTCAAGTACCAAGATAATTCTGTAACTTGAGGAATGTCGCTCTGTCTATAAAAAATTGTTTTATTAATATCTAAACCACAAGCTAACCATGTGGCTGCGGTACTATATGTGTTTTCTCTTAATTCTTTTCCATCCTTAATTTGTGTTAAAGAATGCATGTCTGCAATAAATAAAAAAGCTTCGTTTTTTGGATTATTTGACATTTCTATAGCAGGTAAAATTGCCCCTAATAAATTGCCCAAATGCGGTGTTCCTGTGCTTTGTACTCCAGTTAAAATTCTAGACATTGAATGATGTTTTTTTTAAATCATTATAAAATGAAATAATAATCTTACAATTTACGGTTAGGAAAGATACTCGTATCTCATAACAAATAAATTCTGTTTACATGAAATATAAATTTCGCTACCAGCACAAAAATAAGGTTTTATGCTATAAAAATGAAAAACAAAAAGATTATTAGTATTTTTGATGTTAATGAAATTTTTAAAAATTCCTTTTTTGTTAATTTGGCGCTTGTGGTTTTACATTTTAATGTTCACTACAGTCATTTTAATGACCCCGTTTTTGTTAGTTTTTACTTTTAAAGAAGAATACTATCATTTATTATGGAGACTGGTTAGAATCTGGTCTAAAGTTCTTATTTATGGTATGGGTTTTCGTTTAAATATTCAATTAGATGAAGAAATTGAACCGAATAAAAGTTATATGTTTTGCCCAAATCATGCTTCTTTAATGGATCCTTTTGTGTTGATTGTATTAAGTAAAAATCCAATTGTTTTTGTAGGAAAACAAGAGTTGGCTAAAATTCCAATTTTTGGATTTTTCTACAAGAGAATCGTTATTATGGTGGATAGAAGTAATCCTGAAAGTAGGAAAAGAGTGTATGAAATAGCTAAAAAAAGATTACAGAACGGAGTGAGTATGGCTATTTTTCCGGAAGGATTAGTGCCAACGGAAGATGTGGTTTTAGCTCCATTTAAAAAAGGGGCTTTTAATTTGGCAATAGAATTTAATATACCAATTGTTGCACATGTTTATTTTGATTGTAAACGGCTGTTTTCTTGGGATGTTTTAAAAGGAGGTTTCGGAGTCTTTAGAGTTCGCCAACATCAATTTATTTCAACTAAGGAATTATCTATTGATAAAATGGAGTATTTAAAAGAAAAAACATTTGATGTTATTTATAATGATTTAGCAACTGATAAAAAGTACATGAACGATACGAATAGAAAGAGATGAGTGAGAAATTAAATCATAGATATTCAGATTCTGAAGAACAATTAAATGTTTGGTCTCACGGTTTAGGTCTTATTACCAGTCTTATTGCCGTACCTTTTTTAATTTTAAAAGCATTTTCCTATTCAGATTTTTGGGATATAAGTAGTTTTATAATTTACGGATTCAGTTTAGTCATCTTATATGCTGCTTCAACTTTTTATCACGCATCTAAAAATCCAAAGACCAGAAGAAAGTTAAATATTTTTGATCATGCGGCTATTTATGTTTTAATTGCTGGCAGTTATACTCCTTTTTGCTTAGTAGCCTTAGATTCTAATTTAGGTTGGTATATGTTTATTGCTGTATGGGTTTTTGCCTTAACTGGGATTATTCTTAAATTATTTTTTACTGGTAGGTTTGATAAAATATCAACTGCGATGTATCTCTTAATGGGGTGGCAAGTAATTATTTTTATAAAACCTTTAATGCAAAGTTTAAGCGCAGAAGGATTCCAGTTTTTAATAGCTGGTGGCGTTTTTTATTCAATTGGAGCCATTTTATATTCAATTAAAAAAATGCCTTATAACCATGCTACTTTTCATGTCTTTGTTTTATTAGGAAGTATAAGCCATTTTATTGCGATATATTATTTATAAATTTTAGCCCAAATTTTAAAAGGAATTTTACTTAAACTTGAATTGTAATATCTTTTATCTCCTGTAACTTCTGTACCTAACCAAAGAGGTTTTTTAAATAATTCATCTTCAGTATTTAACTCAATTTCGGCAATAATTAAACCTTCATTATCGCCATAAAACTCATCAACTTCAAAAATATGGTTTTCGGCTTTTATATAAAATCTTGTTTTAGTAATAATTGAAGGTTCACACAAGAGAAGTAATTGTTCTGCCTCCGCACTATTAATCTCTTTTTCCCATTCAAAACGAGTTGTTCCTGTAGAATTAGACTTCCCTTTAATGGTTAAAAAAGCACTGTCATTAGAAATTCTAACTCTTACAGTTCTGTTTTTATCAGAATTTAAATACCCTTGCTTTAGCTGTTTTTTTTGATAAAACACCTTTTTAAAATCTTCATTTTTGACTAAAAATTTTCTTTCAATTTCTAAACTCATAAATATCTATGCATTTTTGTACGAATATACCCGTTTTTATCGTTAGTTTAGAATTATTAAATATCTTTGAATCTATAAACAAACATATGAAAAAGTTATTTTTTCTCTTTCTATCTTTAATCTATTTACCAATTTTTTCTCAGAATGATTATAGTGATTCTTGGGAAGATTTTTATTCTTACAATAACGTTAAGGATTTTGTAAAAGTTGATAACATTATTTATGCACTAGTAGATAATGCTTTTTTTACTTATAATGAAACTAATTCTGAAATTAAAAAATTTTCATCTATTCAAGGTTTATCAGGAGAAACTGCATCTTCAATTCACTACAATGCTACTTTTAAAAGAGTCGTTATTGGTTATCAGAATGGATTGGTTGAGGTAATTGACGAAAATGGAGCAATTACCATTTCAGCAGATATTGTAAACTTTAATCAATCAGGCGCAAAAAGTATCAATCATATTTCTGAATTTGGCAATACATTATATTTATCTACACCATTTGCAATTGTTGAGTATGATATAGAAAAGTTAGAGTTTGGAGATACTTTTTTTATAGGAGATAGCTCTACTTCTCTAGAGATACACAAAACTTTAATTTCTGATGGAAAAATTTATGCAGTAACCGAAGATGGAATTTTCACAGCAGATGTTACGAGTAAACTTCTAATCGATTTTAATAGTTGGCAACAATTATTTGGTGGTCGTAATTTTAGCAAAATTACATTTTTTAATAATCAAATTTATGTTAGTGAAGATAATAAGTTATTTCAGTTTAATGCAGGTCTATTAATTGAAATTAAAGACTATTCTGAAAAAATTGTAGGATTAAAATCATCAGGTGTTAATTTAGTAGTTTCCTTAAGTAAAAGTGCTATTATTTTAAATTCAGCAAATAATCAAGTAAATATCTTTAACACTACTACAGATTTTGATTTTACACTAAATACAGCTTTCATTCAAGAGAATACAATGTATTTAGCTACAAATGAATTTGGTGTTTTAAAGACAAGTTTAGATGAAATAACCACTTATAACGAAATCCATCCAGAAGGACCTTTGTCCAATGATATTTTTTCTATTGCTGTTAAAGACGATAATCTTTGGGTAGTTTATGGAGGTTATGAAGGTACCTATACACCGATTCAAAATAAACAAGGATTTAGTCATTTTAACTCAGAAAATTGGATAAACACTAGGTTTAATCCAGATTTTCCTGTCATAGATTTAAATTATGTTTCCATAGACCCAATAGTAGACAATAGAGTTTATATCAGTTCTTTTGGAGATACTAGAGCTATTAATTCTGTTTCTACCGGAGGTTTATTAGTTGTAGAGAATGATGGTGTAAAAACGTTTTATAATCATCTCAATAGCCCTTTAGAAGATATTGTTTTTAATGATCCAAGCAGAGTTACTATAAGGGTAAGCGGAACTGGTTTTGATCGTCAAGGAAATCTATGGGTTTCGAGTATAAGCTTTGGTGAAGAATTAAAAAAATTATCACCTTCAGGCCAATGGAGCAGTTTCGATTTAAGTTCTGTAAAAACAGTAAGCGATAAATTAGGTTTAAGTGAAATTGCTATTGATAATAGCAATAGCATTTGGATTGGAACTAGAAGAAATGGAGTGTTTGTTTTTAACGAAAATGGTAATAGAAAAAGAGCTTTAATAGCAACACCAAATCTTGGCAATTTACCGGATGCAGATGTGCTTTCTATTGCTGTAGATAAGAGTAATAGAGTATGGTTAGGTACAAGAATTGGTATGGTGGTTTATAGAAATGCATCTGGAGTTTTTGATGCGGATATTTTAAATGCTCAACCTGTAGTTATTGAAGAAAATGGCATTGGGGAGAGATTATTAGGTGATCAACGAATTAATACAATCGTTATTGACGGTGCAGATAATAAATGGTTTGGAACAGATAAGGGAGGCGCAGTTTATACAAATCCTTCAGGGCAAACTACGCTAGCTAATTTTAGTAAAGAGAATTCACCTTTACCAACTAATAAAATTTTAAAAATTAGAGTTGATAAAAGTAATGGTAAAGTATATTTTGCAACGGATAAGGGCATTGTGGTTTACAAAAGTGGGGTGGCAACTTTTGGTGAAGTTTTGGGCGATGTATATGCATACCCAAATCCTGCTTTAAAAAATCACGAAACCATTACTATTGATGGCAGAAAAGGAACGCATTTGCCTAAAGGAACTAATGTAAAAATTTTGGATGTTGCTGGCAACTTAGTTTATGAAACTAATGTTATAGAAGGACAAGAATTACAGGGAGGTAAAGTAGTTTGGAATAAAAAAAACTTAGCAGGTACTAAAGTTGCATCTGGGGTTTATATTATTTTATTATCTAATGATGATGGCTCAGAAACAGCTACAGCTAAACTTGCAATTGTAAATTAATGGCTCTTCTGAATACAAAAGCAATTGTTTTAAGTTCAATAAAATATGGTGAAACAAGCTTAATTGTAAAGTGCTACACACAAGAAGAAGGCGTTAAATCGTATTTAATTAGAGGTGTTTTAAAACCGAAAAAAAAAGGAATAAAAGCAGCGCATTTTCAACCTTTAACGCAATTAAAAATTATTGCGAATCACAACACAAAAAACACTTTAAATTCTATAAAAGAAGTACATGTAATTCACCCTTATAAAAGTATTCATACAAATATCGTAAAGCAATCTGTTGTGCTGTTTTTGTCAGAGGTTTTAGCAAATTCTATTCAAGAAGAAGAGCAAAACTTAGCACTTTATGAGTATTTAGAAACCGCCTTTATTTGGCTGGATTTGCATGATAAAGTTACAAATTTCCATTTATTATTTCTTTTGAACTTAACTGGGTTTTTAGGGTTTTATCCTGACACCTTAGAAATACATAAAAAAGGTTTTGATTTATTAGAGGGTACTTTTTCAGATAGCATTCACGAAAAAAATGTAATTTCAAATAACGATTTTTATCAATTTAAAAAGCTCTTGGGCATCATTTTTGATACCTTAGAAAACGTAGCTTACAGTAAAGATGAAAGGCAGTTGGTTTTGCAAGTTATTATTCAGTATTTTAAGCTACATTTGGGCAATTTTAGAGACCCTAAATCCTTACAAGTTTTAGAAACAGTGTTTAGTTGATGATAAAGTATATTCTTTTAGTATTTGTAGTTTTATTTAGTAGTGCAGCCTTTGGGCAAGAAGTAAAAATCTTAGATAAAAAAACAGGCAAAATAATAAGAAATGTTACTATTTATAACAAGTCTAAAACGATTAGTTTAACGACGAATAATATAGGTATAGCAGATATTTCTACTTTTAAGAATGATGAAGTAATTATTTTTTCTCATTTGTCTTATGCAAACCGTAGAATTAAAAAAGCTACTTTAAGAAAACAAAAATTTATTATTTATCTCAATAAGCAATCAGAGGAATTAGATGAAATAGTAATTTCAGTTTTTAAAAGAGAAGAAAAAACAAAAAGAATCGCTGAACAAATAGCAGTACTTTCATCTAAAGATATTCAAAATTTTTCGCCTCAAACTTCTGCAGATCTATTGGCCATAATTCCTGGAATTAAAGTTCAAAAATCACAATTTGGTGGAGGAAGTCCTGTAATTCGCGGAATGGAATCGAATAGGGTATTATTAGTGATTGATGGGGTTAGAATGAACAATGCTATTTATAGAAAAGGACACTTGCAAAGCTCCATTACGATTGCACCAAACTTATTAGATAAAACAGAAGTAGTTTTTGGACCATCTTCTGTAATTTATGGTTCAGATGCTTTAGGGGGTGTCATTCATTATTATACAAAAACACCTAAATTATCAGAAGAAAATGAGGTGAAGAGTCAATTTTTTTCTCGGTTTTCAAGTGTAAATCAAGAAATTACCACCAATGTTTCTGCTGAATTAAGTTATGAAAATTGGGCTTCTTTTACGAGTATTTCTTATTCAGATTTTGGAGAATTAAAAGCTGGTAAAAACAGAAATCATGGCTTTTCTAATTGGGGAAAAGTTTTCTATTACTCTACAAATGTGAATGGAAATTACTCTGAAAATCCAACGATAAATTCCGATCCAAATTTATTAAGAAACACGGGATATAATCAAACAGATGTGTTGCAGAAATTCTTTGTTCCACTATCAAAAAATACAGATTTAAAAGTAAATCTGCAATATTCCACGTCATCTAATATTCTCAGATTTGATAGATTAACAGAGTTAAGAGATCTATCTGACACTTCTTCTCTAAAGTTTGCAGAGTGGTCTTATGGTCCCCAAAAAAGATTGTTAATTTCTTCGCAATTATTGATCAATCCTAATAAAAATTGGTTAGAAAGCGGAACTTTAACCGCGGCTTACCAAAGCCTTCAAGAAAGCAGGATTCAGAGAAAATTTGGAAGTTTAGATCGTTCTTACAGAGAAGAAAATGTAGATGTATTTAGTGTCAATGGTGATTTTTCTTTGACTTTAACAGAAGATAAAACAAGAGCTTTATCTTATGGTTTTGAATTTGCTTATAATGATGTTTCCTCTAACTCTTATGGTAATACGTTAAATGTTTCTAATGGAGAAATCAATGGTTTTACTGAGGATTTTAAAGTGCAATCACGTTATCCTGATGGCGGAAGTGATTATTTTAGTTCTGCTTTTTACATTAATTACAGACAAGATCTCAATAGTAAATCAACTTTAAATTCTGGTATTAGATTTACAACTACAAATTTACACGCAACATGGATAGACGAAACATTTATTCAGCTTCCAGAAAATGATATTAGTGCAAATAATTCTGCAATCACAGCAACTTTAGGATATGTCTATAAGCCAAATAAAAATTGGCAATTAAATAGTGTTCTTTCTTCTGGTTTTCGTTCGCCTAATATAGACGATGTTGGTCGAGTTCGAGAAAAAAGTGGAGATGTAACTGTCCCAAATATTAATGTGAAACCAGAGTTCGCTTATAATGCAGAAGTAGGAATTCAAAAGTATTTCAATAATAGAAAATTTGGTTTAAGTGCAAATGTATTTTACACCTTGTTAAAGGACTATATAATTAGAGACAGTTTTACATTAAATGGAAGTAATCAAGTTTTATTTGATGGTGAGTATGGAAATGTAGTTGCCAATCAGAATAGGGGAAATGCATTTATTACAGGGTATACATTTAGTTATTTAGGGAAACTTTCTAATGCTTGGAATACATCTGGCTTTATAACATATACAAAGGGCAGAACTTATGATACAGAAGAACCTATGTCCTCAATTCCGCCTTTATTTGGTCAGTTTGAGGTAAACTACAAAAAAGAAAAAATAGAAGTTGGTGCAGCTTTAAGATTTAATAGTAAAAAGGATATTGCAGATTTTAATTTTTCTGAAGGAATTGATAATCATGATTTAACGCCTATCGTGGATGCAAATGCCGTTAATAATACAGATATATACTTTGGCTCTCCAAGTTGGGTGACTGTTGGTGTAAATGGACGCTATTCAGTAACTGAAAATTTTTCAGTTCAAGCAAGATTAGATAATCTTTTGGATGAACATTATATAGAGTTTGCTTCTGGGGTTTCTTCCCCTGGAAGAAATCTATCTGTTTCTTTTGTAGCTAATTTTTAATAAGTCTTAAAATCCAGACATCCTGCTGCGGTTGGCTATTTCGGGTTTCTCCAGGAATATGTTTTAGAACTTTTAAATTGTTTTTAGAACAAAGTTTTTTCATGAATTTAGGAGATTGGTAAGAGGCATACAATCTATTCCCTTCTTTTTTATATCCATGGACAACTAGGTTCCCATTCTCATAAATTACTTGTTCTTTTGGCAAAAGTTTAAACTTATGAGCATCTCCATGCGTTGTTAAAAACAAAATTCCATCATTTTTCAGAACTCTCGTTAATTCAATTATCCAAGAAAAATGTAACTCTTCAGAAAGGTGCGTAAAAATTGATATTCCATAAATAATATCCATAAAATCATCCTTAAAATCTAGATTAGGCTTCAGGAAATTATTTTTAAATTGAATGCCTTCTAAATTTTCGGAACACCATGTGACATACTTTTTATTATAATCTGTGCCATAAAAAGAATTAGAGGTATCTAAAATAGTTGGCAAATGTCTTAAAATTCTTCCAGTTCCGCAACCCCAATCTAAAATAGAGAGATTTGTAAAATTTTTAAATTCATTTATATGATTTACTAACCATGCTGCAGTTGGTTTTCCATTAGTATAAAACTTATCATAATTCATATTGAAAGTTTCATACAAGTAAAAGTCTGGCGGTAGCTTTACGGTTGGGTTATTTTTTTTAAAATTCTGATTACTTTTTCTGTTTTTCCACTTTTGTCGCTGAAAATTTATTTGCTCAATAACAGGAAGCAAGTTAAATTTGGATAATATTTTTTTTAATGTAATTTTTTTCATCTTATTTCCTTTTTCCTTGCTCTGTAAAATTATCGGATAAGGCTCTTTCAGTTTTAATAATTGAAACTAAAATAGAAAGCATCACTAAAACCATAGGTTCCCATGTTAATTCTTTAAATGAAAAGCTAGCTAAAAGCAAACTTCCTAGAAAAGAAAAGCCACTGTAGATTAAAAAAGTTTTATTAAAAGTAGTATTTGCAAACTTCCAAATTTTCTCATTTAGCATTGCTTTGTGTGTTCTGTAGCCATATAAACCGTTGATTTTTTTTGGTGGAAATTTCCAAAAAATAACAGCCAATAAAAACAATACACCATTAGTAGTTAAAATATATGTAATTGAACTCATATCTTATTTCTTTTTAGGTCTTAATAAGCCTTCTTGCGCAAAAGAAGCGATTAACTTACCATCTCTTGTGTAAATATTTCCTTTTGATAAACCTCTTGCACCATATGCATTCGGAGATTCAGCAGAGAACAACATCCAATCGTTAAAGTCAAAATCTCTAAAAAACCACATAGAATGATCTAAACTAGCAGTTTGTGTATTGTTAAAATTATATTCTTTCGCATTAGGATTAAAAGCAGCATTTAGCACATTATAATCAGATATATAGGTTAAAATTTGATGCTTTAAAGGTAAATCCATTTTTGAAACATCCCCTTTTAATTTAAACCAAATTTCTTCTTTAGCAGGCAAATTTTCTGGTTCTAAAGGATTAGGAATTCGAACAGGTTTAAAATCAATTGGACGTTCTATACTTAAAAAATATTTTAAAGATTTTGGTAAAAAATCTCCAAACTGAGAAACCAAGTCTTCCCAGCTTAATAATTCTTCTGGTTGTTTTATATCAGAGTCAATTGCTAATTGATGCTCAAAACCTTCTTCAACTTTATGAAAAGAAGCCGCTAAAATAAAAATGGTTTTATCATTTTGTTTCGCAGTAACTCTTCTTGTAGAAAAACTGCCGCCATCCCTCACTTCTTCAACATGATAATTAATAGGTATCGTTAAATCTCCTGCTTCTAAAAAATAAGCATGTAAAGAATTTATGAATCTATTTTCTTTAATGGTTCTATAAGCAGCATTTACTGCTTGAGCTAGCACTTGACCTCCAAAAACATGAGGACTTCCAATAGTTATACTTTTTCCAGAAAAAACATTGTTTTTAATTTCTTTTAAATTTAAAAGTGCGATTAGTTCTTTGCTATTTTTCATCAGGATTTTTTACAGTTTTAAATGGAAGTTTTTGTTGAAATGCTGTTGGCTGTACTCGTTGCAAAAGTAGCTTTAAAATTCTATTTTTAATACTTTTTTTATGACGAAGATACATAGTTAAGCCTTGTGGTTCTGCCCCAACAGAACTTTTGATTTCGCTAGCGGTTCTGCCAAAATTAACGGTTTTTAATTTTTTATTGATGGCAATTTCTATATAATCGTACAACATTCTTTGGTAGATAGCATATGCTCTATTTAAATTATAATCAATGCCTACAAAGTGGGCATCTAAAGATTTTTGGTTGATAACTCCTGAAATAAAACCAACAATCTTATCGTCTAGCCAGTAGGTTTTTAAGATATAATCATTACCGAATTTTTCTTTTAAATCTTTGTATGTTTCTAAATTGAAACTACCCAAATTAAAATTTGCATTTGAAGCAACCTTTTCATATAGAGCCGTCATCTTTGGCAATTTTTTGTCAATATTTTGTAAGGTAACTTCTTCAATACGAATTACTGCACTTTGTTTAAAGGCTTTTCTTGCTTTTACTCTAAACTTCGTTTTCATTGATGCCAAATAATCCTCAAAATTTTGCCAATCGTTGTGCAGTTGAAGTTGCATGTTTGGTTCCACTGAAAATGTATGGTAACTATAATCTTTTAATTCATCTGTAATAAAAAGAGACTCTTTAGCGAAGTCTTTTATTAGAAAAGCATCAATCTGTTTTTTTAACTTTTTATTTGAATTTACAAAATGATTAATACTTTCTGCGAGTTCTTTTATAACTACTTTTTTATCTTGATTTTTTTTAATAAAAACACCATGTTCTCCACTCACAAAAGTATTACCACAGATCAATAATTTTAGGGGTTTTTTATCTGGAAAAACATGTAATTTTCGGCCAATATTTTTCAAGAACTTTAAATCATTTTTAATGGAATCTATATAAAAATCAATAATTTTTATACTTGCAAATGCGATTGGTTGGTTATTTTGATCAACTAAGACAATGTAAGAAAAAATGATATCTGGATGATTTTTTTCTAAGGCATTTATAAAATTTGGATGAAAATAAATATTTGCTGTACATTTTAATTCATCCCAAATTCTGGTAGGAATTTTATCTACAGAAGAGAAAAATAATGCGGTATTTGAGTTAGAGTAGCAAATCAAATTAATGAATAGATTGTTTTAATTTTATAGAGCCCTTTAAAGTGGCCTTTTTAATTTGCATTGTGCTGTTTTTATTGGCAATAATTTACTATTTCACCAAATTAATTGAATTGTTTTCAATTTTAAATAATTATTACTTCAAATAAAATGCAATTTTTTATAACAATGAAATTTTTTTGTAGCTAAATGTAAATATGCTTCTTTGAAATCTTTAAAAATTCTGAAGTTAGATTTTAAAACACATGATAAAGTTGATAAAAAAAATCGATTCTAAAAAATTTAGTTTAAAAATCATAATTATAACGTTTTTTTAACAAACTTCCTTTTAAACTATAAAGGATAGCTTATGTCTTAAAAGTATCTTTGCGTAATCAAAATCTTTCATAACTCATCTAAAGAAAGGCCAATTAACTAATTATGAGAAAAATAATTCTAGCTATTCTAGGAATTTTAGCGATTACAGGTGCCATCCTTTTAGGAAACTATTTAGTAGAAAAAAATAAAAAGCCTAAACCAAAGTTTAAAAGGCAAGTAAAAACTGTTTTTGTAGAAAATGTAGAGAACAAAGAAATTCCTATTATTCTATCTGCAAGTGGAAGTCTTTTGGCAAAAAATAAAATTGATTTATTTTCTGAGGTTCAAGGGATTTTAAAGCCTTCAAAAAAAGCGTTTAAAGCTGGAACAAGTTTTTATAAAGGAGAAACGTTATTAAGTTTAAATAGCGATGAGTTTTATGCCAGTTTACAATCTCAAAAAAGTAACCTATACAATCTAATTACGGCTGTAATGCCAGATTTAAGATTAGATTATCCGAATAATTTTAAAAAGTGGGAAAACTATTTAGAAAATTTCAACATTAATGAAATAGCTCTTGAATTACCAGTATTTACATCAGATAAAGAAAAATATTTCATTTCTGGTAAAGGAATTTTAACGGCTTATTATAATGTTAAGAATTTAGAAGTTCGTTTTGCAAAGCATCAAATTAAAGCTCCTTTTTCTGGAGTGTTAACTGAAGCTTCAGTAAATTCAGGAACTTTGGTGAGAATTGGCCAGAAGTTAGGAGAATTCATAGATCCAACTGTTTATGAAATGGAAGTTTCAATTAATGCTGAATTCTCAGATTTACTAAAAATAGGCAATTCCGTAGTACTGTCTAATTTAGGAAAATCAAAAAAATATGCTGGAAAAGTAGTTCGTGTAAATGGCAGAGTAGATCAAGCCTCTCAAACTATAAAGGTGTTTATAGATGTTAAACATCCAGACTTAAAAGAAGGAATGTTTTTAGAAGTAAATTTAGTGGCTAAATCTGAAAGTGAAGCTGTAAAGATTTCAAGAAAATTGTTGGTGGATAATAATGCTGTTTATACGGTAGAAAATGATACCGTTTTAAAGCTGGTAAATATTCAGACAGTTTATTTTGGAGCAGAAAATGTGGTTATTAGAGGACTGAAAAATAACGAAAAAATTTTGACACAAACTTTGCCCGGAGCTTTTGATGGAATGATTGTGAAAATTAATAAAAAGAAGTAACGCATGAAAAAAATCATTACTTACTTTATAAAATACCCAGTTGCTGTAAATGTAATTATACTTGCATTTTTTGTTTTTGGTATTTTAGGTGCTATTAGCATGAAATCGTCCTTTTTCCCACTAGTAGATTCACAATTAATTAGAATTTCTTTGGCATATCCAGGGGCATCTCCTGCAGAAATGGAAGAAGGTGTTGTGCTTAAAATTGAAGATAATTTAAAGGGTATTGTTGGTGTTGAAAGAGTAACTTCAGTATCAAGAGAAAATTCAGCAAGTGTAAATGTTGAAGTAGAAAAAGGAAAAAATATAGATGTCGTTTTATCTGATGTAAAAAATGCAGTAGATAGAGTTGCTTCTTTCCCTTCAGGGATGGAACCACCTGTAATTGCAAAAGTTGAAAATAATCGTCCAACAATTAGTTTTACCATAAGTGGAGAAAAGGTTTCTTTAAAAGCTTTAAAACAATATGCAAGAAATGTAGAAAATGATATCCGAGGTATTGAAGGAATTTCTCAAGTTGCAGTTTCTGGGTATCCAGACGAAGAAATTGAAATAGCCGTTCGTGAAAATGATTTAAGGGCATATAATTTATCAATAACAGAAGTAGCAAACGCTGTTAGAAATTCTAATATTTTAATCACAGGTGGAAACATAAAGACTGAAGATGAAGATTATTTAATTCGTGCAAGTAATCGTTCTTATTATGGAATTGAACTACAAAATCTGATTGTAAGAACTGAAATTAATGGAAATATTATTCGTTTAAAAGACGTTGCAGAATTAAGAGATACCTGGTCTGAGAACCCAGATAGACTTTATTATAATGGAAATTTAGCAATAGATATTACCGTTAGTAACACCAATAACGAAGACTTAATTTCATCAGCAGATAAAATTAAAGTATATATAGAAAAATATAATCAAGTACAGCAAAATGTCCAGTTAAGTGTTACAAGTGATAGAAGTACTACCTTAAATGACAGAACTTGGTTGTTGGCTAAAAATGCAATTTCAGGAATACTTTTAGTACTTTTTTTCTTGGCATTATTTTTAAACTTACGTTTGGCATTTTGGGTGGCTTTTGGTTTGCCAATATCTTTTTTAGGGATGTTTGTATTTGCTGCACAATTAGGTGTTACTATTAATGTTTTATCCTTATTTGGGATGATTATTGTGATTGGTATTTTGGTTGATGATGGAATTGTAATCGGAGAAAACATTTATCACCATTATTACGATTTAGGAAAATCTAAAATTAGAGCAGCTATAGACGGAACAATGGAAGTAATTCCTCCAATAGTCTCAGCGATTTTAACCACAATAATTGCATTTTCTACCTTCTTTTTTGTTGATGGGAGAATAGGAAGTTTCTTTGGTGAAGTTTCTACAATTGTTATACTTACTTTAAGTGTTTCTTTAATTGAGGCATTGATAATTCTTCCTGCTCATATTGCACATTCTAAAGCATTGGATAGAAAAAAATTAGAAAACGGAGAAGAGAAAAAAACAAATAAAATTGATAGATTTTTTAAGAAAATAAATAAAAGTGCAGATACTCTTTTAGGAAAATTTAGAGACACTTATTATGTGCCGTTTTTAAAGTTTTCTTTACATAATAAATTTTTTATTTTTTGTGTTTTTGTAGCCTTACTTTTAATAAGCTTTTCTGCTTTAACAGGAGGTGTAATTAAGAGTTCCTTTTTCCCAAGAATCGCTAGTGATAGAGTGCAAATTACTCTAAATATGCCACAAGGAACAAATGAGAAAATCACAGATTCTTTGATTTCCTATATTGAGGAGAGAGTTTGGTTGGTGAATAAAGAATACACAGAAAAACAAACCGGTAATTTACAAGTTGTTGAAAATATAATTAAAAGAGTAGGTCCGGGAAGCGCAAATGCAACATTAAGTGTAAACCTTTTGCCTGGCGAAACTAGAGATTTTTCATCGCCGGAAATTACAAATGCTATTCAGCAAAAAGTAGGCAAAGTATACGGGGTAGAAAGTTTGATTTTTGGCTCTGGGGGTAACTTTGGTGGGAGCCCGGTTGCAGTTTCTTTATTAGGAAATAATATTAAAGAATTAAAAGCTGTTAAAGACGAACTAAAGGAAGAATTAGAAAACAATCCTTTGTTAAAAGATGTTACAGACAATGACCCTGCAGGAATAAAAGAAGTTAAAATTACCTTAAAAGACAATGCATATGTGTTAGGTCTAAACCTTCAAACAGTTATGGCGCAGGTTCGAAGTGGCTTTTTTGGTTTTCAAGCACAACGGTTTCAAAGGGGGCAAGACGAAATAAAAGTTTGGGTGCGTTATGACAAAAAAGACAGATCTTCTATTAAAAATTTAGATGATATGCGCATTATAACACCAGCAGGAGCAAGAATACCATTTTCTGAAATTGCAAACTACGTTATAGAAAGAGGAGATATTGCAATAAACCACTTAGAAGGAAAAAGGGAAATTCAAATTACGGCAGACTTAAAAGATTTAAGTGCAAGTGAGACCGAAATTTTAGATAATATTAAAACGAATATTATGCCAGAAATTCTGTCGAAGTACCCAACAGTAACTCCTATGTATGAAGGGCAAAATAGAGAAGCCAAAAAAACTACGGATTCTTTAAACCTGGTTGGCCCAATCATTTTACTGCTAATTTATATTGTAATTGCTTTTACATTCCGTTCTTATAGTCAACCAGTTTTACTGATTGTTATGATTCCTTTTAGTATGATTGGTGTTATTTGGGGGCATTATTTTCACAATTTTGCGATTGGAATTTTATCCTTTTTAGGAATTATTGCCTTGATAGGAATTATGGTAAATGATGGTTTGGTGCTAATAGGAAAATTTAATAATTATCTAAAAGAAGGAATGAAATTTGACGATGCTTTGGTAAGAGCAGGTCAATCTCGTTTTAGAGCTATTTTTTTAACTTCATTAACTACGGTAGCTGGTTTAGCACCTTTAATTTTTGAAAAAAGTAGACAGGCACAATTTTTAATACCTATGGCTATTTCAATTGCTTATGGTATTGCTATTGCTACCGTTTTAACATTGGTAATGTTGCCGTTGTTATTGTCTGTTTCTAACACCATTAAAGTGGGCGTTAAATGGTTAAAAACTGGAAATGAAATTACTAAAGAAGAAGTAGAAAGAGCTATTATTGAATCTAAATTTGATGAAGATGAAATTTAATAAAATTAAAATAATAATTGTCGTTGTTTTATCGACTTTACCGGCGTTTTCTCAAGATATTCTTACCAAGAAAGATGCATTAAAAATTACTTTAGAAAATAACTTCGGAATTAAAATTGCAAATAATAATTTAGAAGTTGCAAAAAACAATACAAGTATTTATAATACTGGTTTTTTGCCAACAGTAGCTGTTTCTTCAGGTGCAAATTATAGAAGAGATAATCAAACAATTAATCGACAAGATGGCACATCTACAAGTATAGATGGCGCTGTAACAAAATCTTATAATGCATCCCTAAACTTAAATTATACAATTTTTGATGGATTGGGTAGAAAATATAATTATCAGCAATTAAAAGAAACTTATAATTTAACAGAATTACAAGCAAAAGAAACGATTGAAAATACCTATTTACAGTTATTTACAGCCTATTTTCAAATTGCAAGACTGTCAGAAAATAAAAAAAATTTAAATGAAGCTTTATCTATTTCTAAACAAAGATTACAGCGTGCAAAATATCAATACGAATATGGACAATCTACCAAATTAGATTTGCTAAATGCAGAAGTAGATGTAAATAATGATAGCATTACGTCAATAAATGCTCATCAACTATTAAGCAGTGCAAAGCGAGGTTTAAATATAATTTTAGGTATTGAGAAAGAAGTAAGTTATACAGTAGAAACGAAAGTAGATTTTATTGAAATAATGAATTTTAAAGATCTAAATAAGAAGGTTTTGGTGAATAATTCGCTTTTAAAACAAAATAAAAAAAATATTGCTATTAGCGAGTTTAATATTAAGGTAAACAAAGCTAATTATCTGCCATCTTTAGGGTTAAACACTTCTTATGGTTGGAATAAAAGTGAAAATCCAGCAACTTCTTTTTTAGCTGGATCAACAGCAAACGGATTAAATGCTGGCTTAAATTTATCTTGGAATGTGTTCGATGGAGGAAGCACAAAAACAAGAGTAGCGAACTCAAAAATTGCTTTGGAAAATCAACAAATTTTGTTGGAACAACAAAAAGTAACTATAGAAAATAATCTAAAAAATACTTGGCAAAATTATCAAAACCAATTGTTCATTCTCAAAGCGCAGGAAAAAAACGTTTTAACTACCCAAAATAATTTTGAGAGAAGCAAAGAACGTTATAAATTAGGTCAAATTACTTCTGTAGAATTTAGGCAAGCACAGATTAATTTAATCAATTCTAAAACAGCCTCTAACAATGCAAAATTTGATGCAAAGTTGATAGAATTACAACTTTTACAACTAAGTGGAGATATTTTAAATATAAGTTTTTAAGAAACTGATTTTGCTCATATATTAAATGTAAGTTTCGATTTACTTTTATGCTCAAATATTAATATATGAGTTTATTAACCTTACCACAAGTTTCTTGGACAAATGGCACCATTATGATTGGTGTATTTGCTTTTGTGTCTTTAGCCTTAGTAGCTGCAGTATTCCTTTTAATCAATAGCGAGAAACCTAAATAGTAATAGTTTAGTGCGTAAAACATGTGTTAGAACCTAAGTTTTCACCTAATTTTTATTTCACTAAATTTATAAAATTAAAGTAAATATATTTTAAATGTTAGAAGCTATAAATAAGTTAACAACCAATTTCGGTTACCTTTTTGAAGAAGATTTAATTTCAGAAATAAGTGAATTAGGAATTTCTAAGGCATTTATAGAAGATTCCAAGATTATAGAAGTTGGAGATTATATAAGGTCGATGCCACTATTAATTTCTGGAGCGATTAAAATTCTGAGAGAAGATGAGCATGGAGAAGAGTTAGTTCTATATTATTTAGAAAAAGGAGATACCTGTGCCATGACGCTTTCTTGTTGCATGGGACAAACGAAAAGTAAAATTAGAGCGGTTGCAGAAACAAACGTAGAACTAATTATGCTTCCAAAAGAAAAAATGTTAGAATGGTTAGGGAAATATAAAACTTGGCAAACATATATTTTACAGAGTTATCATAGTAGAATGGATGAACTACTAGAAGCAGTTGATACAATTGCTTTTTTAAAAATGGATGAACGTCTTTTTAAATACTTAAAAGACAAAGCAATGGTTGTGCATAATGATGTTTTACATGTAACTCATAAAGAAATTGCTGAGGATTTACATACATCTAGAGTTGTTATATCTAGGCTATTAAAAAAACTAGAAAATGAAGGAAAAATAAAGTTGTTTAGAAATAGTATAAAAGTTTTAGAATTGTAACATTAGTTACAGAATAGAAATTAGATACTACTTATTTTTGTAATAAAAAAAAGATGAAGTCACTTGCGCTTTTAATGCTATTTGCTTTTTTATTTAGTTGTAAAGATTCTCAAAAGCCATCTTACGAAACTAAGAAGTCAGTTTCAAAAAATCAAGAATATCCTGGTAAAAGTTTAATGCAAACGAACTGTTACGTTTGTCACAGTCCAACAGCAGCAGAATCTAACAGAATTGCTCCTCCAATGATTGCCATTAAAAAGCATTATATAAATAAGAACACCACGAAAGCAGCGTTTATAAAATCAATGCAAAGTTGGATTAAAAACCCAACAAAAGAAAATGCAAAAATGTATGGAGCTGTAAGACGTTTTGGGTTGATGCAAAAACAAGCCTTCCCAGAAGAAGCTATAAAACTAATTTCAGATTATATGTTTGATAATGAAATTGAGAAGCCAGAGTGGTTTGATGATCATTATAATAGACGCAGAGGCATAGGAATGCAAAATAGGATAAAAAAAATGAGTAATTAATTTTTTAAAAATGAGCAATTTTTCCCAAATTATAAATCAAGATAAATTAGTTTTAGTAGACTTTTTTGCGGAGTGGTGCGGGCCGTGTAAAATGATGAGTCCAATTTTAAAACAAGTAAAAGATGCTTTAGGAGATAAAGTTTCTATTATTAAAATTGATATTGATAAAAATCAACCTTTAGCAACTAAGTATCAAGTTAGAGGTGTACCTACTTTAATTTTATATAAAGCAGGTAAACAAGTTTGGAGGCAATCTGGAGCGGTACAAAAAAATGAGTTAGTTTCTATTATTAATAATTTTGGTTGATTATAATAATAGTATTGGTTGAAGAGCATCTGATTAATTTCAGATGCTCTTTTTTGTCTACAGTTCTAAAGTTTGGTTTTCTAATAAAGGAGATAAAATCTTCTTTCATCACTAGCTAAGGGATGATCTCTAGCAAAGTTTTCAATTTCTTGAATTTATTTAGAGGATACCAATAATTTAAAAGAAGAGTTTTTTTTCCTTAAAATTTTTTAAACGAGATTAATATCAAGAATCTAAAAAAGCTTTTTAGCCAATATTTTTCTTTACGTTAACTAAAATCTCCGTAAAAAGGGTTTATTTTGTGAAGAGAGAAGTGATGGATAATATTCCATTAAATTGCAATTTTATTCGATTAATAAATGATTTTATCTGAAAAATTTTGGGAAAATAAGTATAAAACTAATAAAATTGGTTGGGATTTAGGTGAAGTATCGCCACCTTTAAAAACCTATTTTGACCAACTGATAAATAAAGATTTAAAAATATTAATTCCTGGAGGGGGGAATTCCTATGAAGCAGAATACCTTTTTAATAATGGTTTTAAAAATGTATATGTCGTAGATGTTTCTAAAACAGCTTTAGAAAATATAAAAAAAAGAGTTCCAAATTTTCCAAATTCACAATTAATTTTGGGTAATTTTTTTGATTTGAAAGATACTTTTGATTTGGCAATAGAACAGACCTTTTTTTGTGCTATAGACCCGAATTTAAGAGAAAAATATGCATTCAAAATGAAAGATTTGTTGAAGTCAAAAGGCAAATTAGTTGGGTTGCTTTTTGATGCAAAACTGAATACTGATCACCCACCTTTTGGTGGAAATAGAAAAGAATACACAGCTTATTTCGAATCATATTTTAAAATGGATGTTTTTACAAAATGTTATAATTCATTTCATAATAGGCAAGGAATGGAGTTATTTATTAAACTAACGAAGAATTAAAAAGAATAGAGAAATCAAAGGCAGCTGATTTTATTTGAGGTTTTTGGAGATTTTATTTTTTAAAGGCATATTAGTTTTGAGATCAATACCATTTTTACTTTTCAAATAATGCATTGCACTTTTTGGTAACCAAAGGATTTTTAGATATAAATTATTTAAATCTTTTTTTACGGTAGAAAGTAAAATATTCCTTCTTAAAAACAAGCGCTTCATTTTTTTTTTTCAATTATCATATTTATTCCAAAACAAAGGGAAAGAATGTTTTAGTTTTTAAAAACGATTCTAATTGTGCAAGAAAAACAATTAAATTATAATTATTTTTTTAAAGCTTAAGGTCGATTTTAATTCTATAGAAAAGAGAATTTAAAGCTGTCTTTTTTTATTTTACTATATAATATTTTAGATTGAAAAATTTCTTTTTATCGCTGAAATTTGATAAGATGAAAGCACTAAACATTAAGTTTTTTGCATGACCTGGGTCATTTTGTAATGTAAGTTTTGTTCCTAATTTAGCTAAAGAATTTAACGATAAATATAGTACTTATGAAAAAAATTATATTACTAATAGCTTTGGTTGTTCTAGGAACAGCGGCTATACAAGCACAAGACAAAGATCAAGTTCAAGATCAAGACCAGGTACATTTAATGTTAGTAGATGGAGATGTTTTACAAATTAGAGATCAACTTCAAACTAGATTAAGAATTAACCAGACATTAAATGATGGAACTGTTATTAGCCCAGATGGGAAATATAGAACTAGAGACCAGAAAAGACTTCGTTTAAAAGATGGTGAATGTTTAGATAAAGATGGCGTTAAATATCGTAATGAATATCAATATAGATATAAAATTCAGCAAGAGAATAAAGGGCTTTCACAGAGTCAAGTTCAAGAACGAAATCAAAATAGAGTTCATTATATGTTAGTTGATGGTGATGTTGTACAGATTAGAAATCGAGAACAAACAAGATTACAACAGCAATTACAATTAAGTGACGGGTCTCAATTAAGTCCAGATGGAGCACTTTTAACAAGAGAGAGAAAACAGTTGCGTTTAAAGGACGGTGAGTGTTTAAATTTAGATGGTAAAATGTATCGAAATACATATACACATAGAAAAATGATCATTCAGAAAAAGATAAATGCAAACAAGAACTTATTAAAAAAGAAAGCTCAAAAAAAGACTACTATTAAAAAAGTAACGAGTAAAAAGAGAAAGTCATAAATCAGTAATAAAAAGGGTTTATAGTTTTATAAACCCTTTTTTAATATAAAATATGATGTGATGAAAAATTTAAAACTAAATAGTATATTAATTATACTCATTGTTTTATTCAGCGATATAACACTGGGACAAAACATTACGGAGAAAGAAGCATCCTATGTTTCTTTAAATGTGAATTTTATTAATGATGCCGTTTTTATGGGAAGAAAAGATTCTATAGCGACTCCATATTTGTATCCTTCAATCCTTTATCACAATAAATCTGGTTTATACGCAAGTGGTTCTTTTTCATATCTAACGAAATCTAGTGAATCTAGAATAGATTTGTTTTTAATTACTACCGGATATGATTTTAGTATTAAGAAACTTACTGGAGATATTTCATTTACAAAATACTTTTTTAATGATGATAGTTATAATGTTATTTCAGAAGTTGAAGCAGATTTAACAGCTAGTATTATCTATGATTTGGATATCATTAATTTAGGTGTAACAGCCAATACGTATTTTAATAAAAAAACTGATTCAGATTTCTTTTTGTCATCAGAAGTTAGTCATGATTTTGTTTCAGAAAAAACAAAATTTCAAATTTCTCCAACGATAGGAATTTATTTCGGAACTCAAAATTTTTATGAAGAATATTATATTAATAATCGTTTTAGTTCTAAAGCAGTGGGTGAAGGAGAAGGAGAAGGAGAAGGACAAGGAGAAGGAGACGGTAGCACACAAACAACAACTGAAGTAGTAATTCAAGAAAGTGAAAAATTTAATATGATGGCTCTAGAGTTTAGTTTGCCAATGTGGTATGTATATGATTCATTTACATTTATGTTTCTACCAGCAATCGTATTACCTCAAAACTCAACTACTTTGATAATTGACGGTATAGTTACAAAGGAAAATTTAGACACTACTTTTTATGCTGTTATAGGTGTAAGTTATAGATTTTAAACTCTATAAATTTATAATCTTTACTATGTAGTTGATCGCTTTTTTTTAGCAGCTTCCCTGAAAGTATGATTTCAAATTATGGAGAAATTAGTATTTGTTTTTATCAACATACATTAAATAGCTTTTAGTGAAAAAAGTAGCAGTATTGTTATTTTTAATTGAGTACTCATACTAGATTTCTTACTTATAAAGCTTAAAATTCAAAAAAGGATAGATACACTATTATCCTCAAGTTCTTTGATTCCCAAAATGACTTAACTATTAAATTATCTAAAAATATCGCAATCTGTTTAGAGATATATTGTTTAAGATTATTAGTAACAAATGTTACAAACTAGTGTTTTAACCTGCCTTAATTTTGTCTAAAATTAATTGAATACAATTATGAAAACTAAATTATTAATAGTAACATTAATTTTACTCTCTTCCTTTATAAGGGGTCAAGAAGTAATTATGTTGACTAAGAGTGAAGTTGTTTCTAAAGTAAAAGAAAACAGCAACACTCTTAAAATATCTCAACAAGATGTTTTGGCTGCAAAAGGAGATTTCCAGCAAACCAATGCAGTATTTTTACCAAATATTACAGCAAGTCATACCGGATTTTCAACAACAAATCCTTTAATGGCTTTTGGTTCTAAATTGAATCAGGAAATATTAACACAAAACGATTTTAATCCTTCTTTGTTAAACAATCCAACAAAAACTCAAAATTTTGCAACAAAGTTAGAAATTCAGCAACCTTTAATCAATTTAGATGGTTTTTATAAGCGAAAAGCTGCAAAATCTAAAATGAATGCAGTGTCTTTAAAAACGGAACGTATTCAAGATTATTTACTTTTTGAAGTTGAAAAATCTTATATGCAATTGCAGTTGGCATATACAGCCGTTGAAGTTTTGGAAAAAGCTTTAGAAGCTGCAAATGCAAATAAAAAAATCGCAGATAATAACTTTAAACAAGGGCTTTTGCAACGGACAGATGTTTTAAATGTTGAAGTACGAGTTACAGAAGTTAAAAATCAGTTACAAACAGCAAACAGTAATGTACAAAATGCTTCAAATTATATATCATTTTTAATGAATGATGAAAACTATGTTGTTTATAAACCAACAGAAAGTTTAACGGTTTTAAGTTTTAAGGTTGGTAAAAAGATTATTTCTGAAAATAGGCCAGATATAAAAGCGATGCAGCTAGCTTCAAACGGATATGAAGCATTGAATAAAGCAGATAAAATGGCTTTTTTACCGCGGTTAAATGCATTTGGGAGTTATGAAATTTACGATAACAAGGTTTTTCAAGGAAATGCAAATGGTTATTCAATTGGCGCGCAGATAAGTTGGGATCTTTTTCAAGGTTCAAAACGTTTTGGAAAAGCACAAAAAAGTAAAGCTGAATTTGAAAAATCTAAGTTAGCATATACTCAATATGTTTCTAAAAGCAACTTAGAGTTAAACAAAGTAAAGCGCCAATTATTAGATGCAAAAAACAGATTAAATTTAACAGTTTTAGCTGTTCAACAATCTAAAGAATCATTAAGAATTCGCAAAAATAGATTTCGAGAAGGATTAGAAAAGACTTCAGATTTATTAATGGCAGAAACGCAATTTGCACAAAAGCAATTAGAACATTTCCAAACAATTTTTGAACACAATTTTACACAAATTTATTTAGAATTTATAACCAAAGAATAAGCGTCAAAATGAAAAAAAATATACACATCATCTCGTTAATAGTTGCCTCCTTATTCATTATTAGCTGCAGTAGTGAAGATAAAAAAGTAGTAACAGATAATTCGCCTGTAATTAAAATTACAGTTCGTAAAGTTGCAACAAATAGTAATAATCAGTTTTTGTCGGTAAGTGGAAAAATACAAGCGTCTAATAGGACCGATGTAAGTACAAGAATGATGGGGTACGTAAAAAAGGTATACGTAAATGTTGGAGATAAAGTTAAAAAAGGACAGTTGTTAGTATCTATTAATAATACTGATCTCCAAGCTAAAAAAGCACAAGTAAATGCAGGAATTATAAAAGCTAATACTGTTTTTAAGAATGCTGAAAAAAATCACAACCGTTTTAAAAATTTATTTGGGAGTAATAGTATTACCCAGAAAGAAATGGATGATATGACTGCTAATTATGAAATGACTAAAGCAGGTTTAGAATCTGCAAAGCAAATGAAAAACGAAATTAATGCACAATTTGTGTATGCAAATATTACAGCTCCTTTTAGTGGTGTAATCACTAGTAAAAATATAGAAAATGGAGATTTGGCAAGCCCTGGAATCGCTTTAATGAGCATAGAGTCTCCTAAAGATTTTGAAGTAATAGCGATGGTTCCTGAAACTGAAATATTACAAATTAAAAAAGGAACAACTGTTAATGTTTTAATCAAATCTATGCAAGAAACACTTAAAGGAAAAGTTAGCGAAGTAAGCACTTCTGCTAAAAATACTGGAGGACAGTATTTAGTGAAAATAGATTTAGAAAAAACAGCTATAACTATATTATCGGGAATGTTTTCTACAGTACAATTTCCTGTAGAAAGAAAAGTAAAATCGTCATTGGTTTTAATTTATTTAGATGCAATTGTAAAAAACGGTCAATTATCTGGAGTATATACCGTAAGTCAAAGTAATACTGCAATGTTACGTTGGTTGCGTTTGGGAAGAATTTATGGAAATCAAGTGGAAGTGTTATCAGGTTTAAATTCTGATGAGTCGTATATAGTTTCTTCTGAAACAAAACTATTTAACGGAGCGAAAGTTAGTATTCAGTAGTAATAAATAGTTATTGTATTTATTATAATCTCGCTCAGTTTAAAAAACTTTGCAGGTATCAATAAAATAAAAAATTAGTCAAGAGTTATCGCGTTAAGGATAGCAGTGAAAATACTTTTTTTGCTTTTATAAATGGTAAAAAAAGATTGAAACGAATAGCCTGTTAAAACGCCCAAAATATGCATATTATGAAAGAAGGTTTAGCTGGAAAAATTGCAAAAGTCTTTATTGGTTCAAAACTGACAGTGCTTCTAATGATTGTCTTTATGGTTGTTGGTGTGTATAGTTCGTTTTTAATTCCTAGAGAAGAAGAACCACAAATTGATGTGCCAATGGCGGATATTTTTGTTGGTTATCCTGGTGCGAGTCCGACAGAAGTAGAAACAAGAGTTGTAAAGCCTTTAGAAAAATTAATTTCTAATATTAAAGGTGTAGAATATGTGTATTCTACTTCAATGAATGAAAAAGCAATGGTGATTGTGCAGTTTTATGTGGGCGAAGATATTGAGCGCTCATTTGTGAAATTATACAATGAAATTAATAAGCACATGGATCAAATGCCAGAAGGTGTTACGTTTCCATTGGTTAAGACCCGTGCTATTGATGATGTGCCAATGCTAGGGTTAACACTATGGAGCGAAAGTTATAGTGATTATCAATTAAGTCAAATGGCCCAAGAATTAGAAACGGAGATTAAAAAAGTAAATGATGTTTCTATCACACATAAAATTGGGGGAAGAAATCGGCAATTAAGAGTTGTTTTAGATAAAGATAAATTGGCATCAAGCGGATTAGATTTTTTATCAGTTTCACAAATGATAAAAGCCAGTAACACACAATTAAGATCAGGTAGTTTTGATACAAATGATACTGAATTTTTAGTCAATACCGGAAAGTTTCTGTCATCTGTTGCAGATGTAGAAAATTTAGTTGTGGGCGTTCAACAGAATCAACCTATTTATTTAAAACAGATTGCAACAATTATTGATGGTCCAGAAGTGCCACAAAACTATGTGTCTATAGGTTTTGGACAAGCGAGTGATAAATCTCAAACATACAAATCTGAATATCCAGCAGTAACTATCTCTATTGCAAAAAGAAAAGGCGCAGATGCAATGAAGATTGCAGAAGTAGTACTAGATAGAGTGCATCATTTAAGAAAAACTTTAATTCCGGATGATGTACAAATAGAAATCACCAGAAATTATGGCGAAACAGCTTCTCATAAAGTATCAGAATTGTTATTACACCTGATAGGTTCTATTTTTGCTGTTACTTTGGTTGTAATGCTAGCCATGGGCTGGCGCGGTGGATTGGTCGTGTTTTTATCAGTCCCAATTACGTTTGCTTTAACGCTGTTGAGTTATTACATGTTAGATTATACATTAAATAGAATTACGCTTTTTGCATTGGTATTTGTTACTGGTATTGTAGTTGATGATTCAATTATTATTGCCGAAAATATGCATAGGCATTTTAAGATGAAACGATTGCCTTTTAAGCAAGCTGCTTTATATGCAATTAACGAAGTTGGAAACCCAACAATTCTAGCTACGTTTACTGTAATAGCCTCTGTTTTACCAATGGCTTTTGTTTCTGGTTTAATGGGGCCTTATATGGCGCCAATGCCAATTGGAGCATCAATAGCAATGATTTTATCATTATTTGTAGCCTTAACAATTACACCTTATTTAGGGTATATTTTTTTGAGAGAAAAAGATAAAAAAGGAGGAGTAGAGAAAGTACAAAAACCATTAGAAGAAACTTTTATTTATAAGGTTTATAATAAATTTGAAAGACCTCTATTAGAGAGTAAGGCAAAACGTTGGTTATTTTTAGGAGGAACTTTTGTCTTGTTAATGGGAACAACGGTCTTATTTTTTACAAAATCTGTTGCTGTAAAAATGTTACCTTTTGATAATAAAAACGAATTTCAGATTGTAATAGATATGCCGGAAGGTACAACGTTAGAAAGAACTGGAGTTGTTACCCAAGAAATTGCTCAATATTTATCTACAAGGCCAGAAGTGGTGAATTACCAAAATTATATTGGTACTTCTGCACCAATCACCTTTAATGGTCTAGTGCGTCATTACGATTTACGTGGAGGAAGTAATATGGCAGATATTCAAGTGAACTTGGTTGATAAAGGTGAACGAGATATTCAAAGTCATGGAATTGCAAAATTATTAAGACCAGAAATTCAGAAAATAGCCTTTAAATATAGTGCAAATGTAAAGTTGGTTGAAGTTCCTCCTGGGCCACCGGTAATGTCAACGATAGTTGCTGAAATTTATGGACCTGATTACAATGAGCAAATGAACATTGCAAATAGTATTCAGGATATATTAAAAAACACAGCGGATGTAGTCGATGTAGATTGGATGGTCGAAGCGAATCAAAAAGAATATCAATTTGAAATAAATAAAGAAAAGGCAATGTTGTATGGAGTTGCTCCTCAGCAAATTGCGTACACAATGCATAGGGCATTATCTAATAGCCCAATTACTAATTTATATGATGAAAATGCTGTAAATCAAGTTGGTTTGGTTTTGAGTCTAGATGAAAAAGAAAAATCAACAATTTCTGATATTTCTCAATTGAAAGTGAAATCTGAACAAGGAAACATGATTCCTGTTGCAGATTTAGTTGAAATTAAAGAAACGATTGCTGCGAAAAGTATTTATCGTAAAAATCAAAAACGTGTTGTTTATGTAATGGCGGATATGGCTGGAGAGTTAGAAAGTCCTGCTTATGCCATTATAGGAATGGAGGAAAAGCTGAGTAAAATAAAATTGCAAGAAGGATACACGTTAAATGAAATGTATTTGGGGCAGCCAGATTTTGAAAATAATTATACTGTAAAATGGGATGGAGAATGGCAGATTACATTAGAAGTTTTTAGAGACTTAGGAATCGCTTTTTTAGGAGCTATTATCTTAATTTATATTTTAATTGTTGGGTGGTTTCAAAACTTTAAAGCTCCGATAGTTATGATGGTTGCCATACCGTTATCACTTATAGGAATTATTTTAGGACACTGGATTATGGGAGCATTTTTTACAGCAACATCATTTATTGGAATGATTGCTTTGGCCGGAATTATGGTAAGAAATTCGGTGTTATTGATTGATTTTATCAACTTAAGATTAACAGATGGAGTTCCTTTAAAACAAGCTGCAATTGAAGCAGGAGCAGTGAGAACTACCCCAATTTTATTAACAGCAGGAACTGTGGTCATAGGAGCATTTGTAATCTTATTTGATCCAATTTTTCAAGGATTAGCAATCTCTTTAATGGGAGGAACAATTGTTTCAACTGTTTTGACTTTGTTGGTTGTACCACTAGTATATTATATGATTGAACGTAAAAACTATAAATAATGAAATTAGTATTAGTTACCGCGGTTGAAGAATTTCAAAAGGATGTTTTAAAAATTTTCACAAAAGCAAATATTAAAAATTTTAGTAGTGCAGATATTGCTGGGTATAAAAATGCACCCTCATTATTAATGGGTTCTAATTGGTTTTCAGCAGGAAAAAGTGGGAATGAGTCAATTATGTTTTTTTCTTTTACTAATAAAGATAAAATTGATGATTTATTCAAAATCATTCAAGAATTCAATAATCATGTGGAAACAAATAATCCAATAAAAGCGATTATTGTTCCCGTAGAAAAATTTATATAAACTTAAAAATAAATAAAAATGTTAAATAAATATTTTAGAGCTATCGTAGGAGTAATGGTCTTGTTAAGTGCAGTGCTTACAGTGTATGTTAATCAAAATTGGATTTGGTTAACTGTTTTTATAGGAGTAAATATCTTGCAATCTGCATATACTAAATGGTGTTTATTGGAAACAATTTTAATGAAATTAGGAGTAAAAAAATGATGTTTTAGAGGCTAAAAGAGAGCACTAGTAAATTCTAAAAAAAAATATTTTTATACAAGGTTCATTTGTTTATGCTATAAATACAATGTGTAATAAGTTGATATTTATCATTTTACAGGTTGTTTTAGAGTCTTAAATTTGAGCTATTAATGTATTAAAATCACATAAGATGAAAAGAATATTATATGCTACAGATTATTCAGAAAACGCAATACCTGCCTTAAAATATGCCTTTAATTTAAGTGAAAAATTAAATGCAAGTTTGTTTGTAATTCATGTTTTCGATTATCCAACAGTTTTTAGCAAAGAGCTTGCAGAACCTTATCAAAATCTTGAAGAAAAATCGTACAAAACACATTACCAGAAATTAGTTGATTTTTGCACAAAAAATTACGAAGGTGACATAGATAAATTAGATCTAAGTTTTGATGCAATTGAAGATAAATCTATCGTAAAAGGAATTATAAAAAAAGCAAATAACCTAAGTGCAGATTTGATAATTACTGGCACTAAAAGTGAAAAAGTATTAAAAGAATTACTTTTAGGCAATACCGCAAAACAACTTATTGAAAAAGCACCATGCCCTATATTGACAATTCCAAAAGAACAAAATTCGCTTGAGATTGATACGATAGTTTATGCTTCAGATTTTGAAGAAAATGATATAAGTGCAATTTATGATTTAGTTAAAATAGCAAAACCATTTAATGCTACTATGAAAATTGTTCATATTTCATTAAAAGAAGATGATGTGTACAGAAATAAAATGGTTTGGTTTAGGAAACTATTAAATGAAAAAGTTACATATGATAAAATTGATACAGAAATAATCTATTCTGAAGATGTTTTTGAGGCACTAAAATCTTATTTAAATGAAAAAAATGCAGACATGGTTTCGATGTTAGAAAGAAGCTCAAAAGGAATAATGAAAATGCTCTTCCACACAGATTTAGTTAAAAAAATGGAAACACTAGGTAATGTTCCATTAATGAGTTTTAATGAAGATCAATTATAATAATGTTACTTAAAAACTATAAAAATAAAAAAAATGGAAAGAAGGATATATAGAATATTAATTGTTATTTCACTATTGCTAGGGTTTTATCTTTTTACAATAAAAGATTCTCATTCTGTACTTTTTTTAACACTAACTTTAGGTTTAATTTTTTTTCTTTTTAGCGGAGGTATTCATGGATTGTTGGCGCATTCAATAAATCCAAAATTAAAGAGGTATACTATTGCATACCCCCTGATAATGGGCTTATTTTGGGTTTTTTTATTAATGATAGCAGTCTTTTTTGTATTGCCTATATTTTGCCCGGACTTTCTCTATAAGTTGTAAGTATATTTTCGTAATTCGTCTTTTTAAATGTAGTTCGTTCGTGCTTTTTTTAGGTTGTTTGCTGCTAAAAAAGAAGTACTTCGATAAGTGCATAAAAAAAGGGCATCAACTATACGAGATGCCCTAATATATTCCCAGAAGCGGCTTCTTAATTATTAAATACTAAACTTTTTTATATAGAGGATCTGCTCCAATTGTTCCTGTTAAAGTTTCTAAATAAGTTTCAGATCTTACTGTCTCAAATAATTGTGTTACTTTTTCTAAACGATTCATTATGTCCATCTCAGAAACTAAAAGTTGGTTGTTTGGATTCGCTAGGAAATCTTCTAAGTATTTTATTTGATTTCCATAAAAAACAATGTCTCTTTGTTGTTTTATTTTTAATCTTGCTTTATACCAATCACTGTTTACAACATAATCTCTATCGAAATATTTACGTAATTCTAAATCACTAATATCTTTTCCTTCATAGTTTCCATACGCCATTATGTGCAGTAGAATTTTTAAGGGAGGAATGGCAGCGGCAATACTTCCATCTTCAAAATAGTTTAATGCAACTTTCTGCTGAGCCTCAGTTATGTTTTTAATTCCATCTGCATAATCTTCTAATCCTTGCATTTCAGGTTGTAACATTCTGTCACTAAAGACAGCAGTAGGTTCGTCAAAAATTCGATTCATACATCTGTAAGAGAAAGTTTTAGTAATTCTATAACCTAACCTACTTGCTAGGATGGTTTCTCCTTCATATTCAAAATCCTCAATTTTTTCTAAAGAACCATTTGCAATTAAAGCTTTGGGATCTCTATCGATTGGTTCTAATCTTGCCCAAATTTCAGGAATTAATAAACTGACATCATGATCAATTTTATTTTCTGAACCTACATAACCTGCAGCAGTGCTAAATCCGTTAGATTCTGTTAAGATATGCGATAACAAAGCATTGTTTAAATCGGTTGTTGGAGTAAGCATATTAAAAGGTGCTTTTGTTAAAGCTCCTTCAGAACCTGCACCTGTTGTTGATGGCGACTTACCTGTTAAACTACAAATGAAATCCATAAATAATTCTGGAGCTTCTTGATAGTGGATAGGATTGTAAACTGCTAAAGGTCTTATACCAGCAGCTTTGTCTACAGGGTTATTTCTTCTTCCTGGTAAAACTGCGTTTACGGTATGATTTACGGGTTCATCTAAGTTGATTTTTCTCACCAAACGAACTCCAATATCAGCTAAATAAGTTTCTTCAGTTTCTAAAATGTTTAAACTTGGTTCTAAATAGCGAGGATTTTTTGTGGGTTCTCCTTGTACAATTCTAGTATGGGAAGGAACAACGAAATACTGTTCTTTTTTATTACCCTTAACAATACTTTCTACAAAATCTTTGACAGGTTGTGTATATTTATCAAAATTGATAGTGTCTTCATATAAAGCAATAGCATCTGCTTTTTTTAGCAACTCATAATTTGTTAAGAAACGGCCATCAGCAACTAAATCTTTTTCTGCATGTTTGTCATAACCTCGCACTATAGCTTCATCTGGTCTTTGAAATAAATGAGCTTCACAATTGGTTAATAATTTTAAACTTTTATTTGTGAATTCTGGATTTAAATTTGATAATTGTTCTCTAGGCAAAGTAATAGATGCCGTAATATCATCTTCTGTTTGAATTTTTTCAGAAGGAGAAAAGTCTGAGCGCAATTTATTTAACATCCAATTTCCTTTTTCATTGAAGCCAACACGAACATAACTACCAACAACAGGTGTGTTGTTGTGCAATAAACCAGTACCTTTTTGTCCATTAATAATTTCGACAGACATATAGTCTTTCCAATTTAACTCGCCATGCGCTTGTCTGTATAAACGTTTTACAAATAAAACTAAAGAGCGAATATGAACAGGAATACCTTTTAAGAATTCATTAAATTCATTTGAATTTTCTTCAGAAGGAATTAATAATTTAACGGCAGAACTTAGCGTTCTTTTTTCGCTTAAAAAGGTTCTAGATTTCGGTCTTTCTGGATCTTTTATTTTCCAACGAGTTGAATAGTCAAACTCTATAATTTCATCTGCTTTTTTGAAGTCGTCCTCAATATTTTGAATGTTGAAATTACTATAGGTAATTGCATTTTGCATCGATTTAGAAATCTCAGATTTTCCACCACCAGAAACGGTGCAGGGTTTATGGCAGAAAACTCCTTCGGCGAACGTATCTACAATTCTCCATAAATCTACAGACTCATGTTTGTCTAATCTAAATTTATTTCCGGTTGGGTGAACATATATCTTATAAGGAGACAATGTAAGTTTTTGCTCTCTACTGTTGTGCATCCAAGTAATACTATTTGTATTGATGTTTACATAAGAAAACTCAGGAATATAGATGATGTTTGGGTATTTTTTATCCACAGCGTAGTTTTCTGGCTTAACTTCAATGGTATCTCCTAGAAGTTGTTTTACACCTTCAAAAGTATGTTCGAAATTATGAAACTCAGAATAGTCTCTACCATCTAAAGTATCTCCCATAACTCTTCTTGCAAATGCAATTGCACCTCCAGCGTGTTCTTCTTCTACTAAGCCAAATAAGTTAGCGGAGTAGCTAATTTGAGTTTTAATTTCTTTTTTAGAATAGCCATAGTAGTTGTCTGCAATTAAGGTAATTACAACACCTCTGTCATCCCTGCAGGTAATTTTAAAAGCACCACCTTCGTTATAAATTTCATTTTCATCTTTCCAACACATACCCTCTTTTTTCTGACGATCAGTAGCATCATTAAAATGAGGTAAGCCAACATCTTTCTTTTTTAATTCTTTTAATTGGGGTGCTAAAATAATACACCCAGTGTGGCCTGTCCAATGCTCCGTGTCCAATGCAGCGTCATTTTGAGCTAAATTAGGATCTCCTGCATTCCCGAAAATAGATTCTACAAAATCTAAATTACTTACCAAATTTCCTGGGACAAAAAATCGAACTTCTAAAGATTTTTTTGTGATGACACCTTTTACCTCTGGACAAACTATAGGTCTTAATAGCATTGAAGCCATTACTCTAGCTTGCTCTTTTTGACTTGATGTAAATGGTAATGTTTTTAAATCTTCCGATGGATTAAAAGCGGCATTCAAAAAATGGGCAAATACTACTTTTGGCACTTCTTTTTTATCTAAAGGAACGGGTAAATTTCCCTCAACAATATGAAAAGTGCCTTTTGTGGTTCTTTTATCATGTAAAGGATTATTTAAAATTCCTTGTTTTATTCTGCTAGAAGTAACTAAATCACTTTTAAAAGAATCTCCATCTGGTGGTAAACTTACCTCTCTGGCTTGTCCTTTTTTTGATAAAATTAAGGTGTTATTTGGTAAAATAATTGGTTTGTCAATAGATACATCTTTTAAATAGTCATCTATAAACTGTTGTATTCTTTTATCTACAGGAGAATGATGATTAGATAATAATCTCGATTTTTCTTGTAAACTTTTTATAAGCCCGCTCGTTAATGCTTCAAATTTAGGATCTAAAAAGGTATCAGAACTATCTGTTTTATCTTTAAATGTTGGTTGGCCTAATGAAGCTAATTGTAAGTTAATAAACTGAACAATGTCTTTTCTAGTTTCTTGCATGGTGTTTCACTTGATATTATTAGTATAATTTCTAGAGCAAAACTAAAACAAGAATTATTTGTAAAAACTGTTAAATATCATGTTTCAAGTATATTTTAACGAATACGATTGAGTGGAATAAGACTAAATAAAAGATTTATTTTAAGTTTAGTTTTTCTAAAACTATCGGAACAAGTCTTTCCACAAATTGTGCATAGGCCTCTTTAGAAGGATGGAGACCATCACTTGCAACTAATGCAGGATTTGTTAATCCTTGTTCAGTAATATCAGTAATATTTAAAAAAGTAATATTATTTTGAATGCAGTATGATTGAGTAAAATCATTATATTTTTTAATTTCAGCTGAAATTGTTGAATTTCCATTTCCAAAAGGAGTAAAAGCATAATCTGGAATTGATAAAACGACTAATTTTTTAGAATCTCCTCCAACAGATTGAATAGCTATTTTTACCAATTCAGGAAATTCTTCTTCAAAAATTGAAAAAGCTTTATTTTGATATTGATTATTAACTCCAATTAATAACGTTACAAAATTATAATTTGAAGTTAGATTTTCTGAGTTGATGGCACTAATTAAATTAGAAGTTGTCCATCCTGTTCTGGCAATTATCTTTAAAGGGAAAGAACTTTTATTGTCTACCCTGATTAAAAGAGAGTCTACCAATTGTGCTGGAAATCTACATTTTGCACAGACATTTTGTCCTATAGTATAACTATCTCCTAAGGAAAGTATTTTAAAAGTTCCGTGTTGAGAAACATTTTCATCCTTTATAATTATATCCTCTTCAATTTCTAGTATTTCGTCCTTAGAGCTACTGCAAGAAAAAACCATCAGAAAAAAAACACTGAGGATACTACTATAGAACAGTTTCTTCATCTTCTGTAATGTGATTTTAATTATTTAAAAGCATTTAAACCAGTGACATCTAAACCTGTAATTAATAAATGGATATCATGAGTTCCTTCATATGTAATAACACTTTCTAAATTCATCATATGACGCATAATAGAATATTCACCTGTAATTCCCATTCCGCCTAACATTTGTCTTGCTTCTCTGGCAATTTTTATCGCCATATCAACATTATTTCTTTTCGCCATAGAAATTTGAGCAGAAGTAGATTTTCCTTCATTTTTTAAAGTGCCTAACCTCCAAGCTAATAATTGCGCTTTGGTGATTTCTGTAATCATTTCAGCTAATTTCTTTTGCTGCAGTTGAAATTGACCAATTGGTTTACCAAATTGCTCACGTTGTTTACAATAGCGTAAAGCAGTATCATAACAATCCATGGCAGCACCAATTGCCCCCCAAGCAATTCCATAACGCGCAGAGTCTAAGCATCCTAAAGGACCTCCAAGTCCAGATTTGTTTGGCAATAGGTTTTCTTTTGGCACTTTTACGTTATCAAAAATAAGCTCACCAGTTGATGATGCTCGTAAAGACCATTTATTATGAGTTTCAGGAGTAGAAAAACCTTCCATTCCGCGCTCTACAATTAAACCATGAATTCTACCTTCTTCATTTTTTGCCCAAACAACAGCAATTTGTGCAAAAGGTGCATTTGAAATCCACATTTTTGCGCCATTTAAAAGATAATGATCTCCCATATCTTTAAATTTTGTTTCCATTCCTGACGGATTAGAGCCGTGATTAGGTTCTGTTAAACCAAAACAGCCCATCCATTCACCCGAAGCTAATTTTGGTAAATATTTTTTACGTTGTTCTTCATTCCCATAAGCATAAATAGGATACATTACTAATGAAGATTGTACAGAGGCAGTAGAACGAACACCAGAATCCCCACGTTCAATTTCTTGCATAATTAACCCGTAAGAAATTTGATCTAAACCTGCACCGCCATATTCTTCAGGAATATAAGGTCCGAAGGCACCAATTTCTGCCAAACCACCAATAATTTGAGTTGGAAACTCTGCTCTTTGAGCGTATTCTTCAATAATTGGAGAGACATCACGTTTTACCCAATCACGAGCTGCTTCACGAATCAATTTGTGTTCCTCGGTCAGTAAATCGTCTAAATTATAATAATCTGGTGCTTGAAATAAATCAGGTTTCATATAGTTTGTCTTAAATGTATGGTTTGTTAAAACTAGAATTTTTATAAATGTCTAATTTCCAACAAATTTATCAAATATTGTTTAATTTTATAATATTTTTAGTTAAAAATGAACATGTAAATATTTAAATAAAAATACATAATTTTTGAAGTTCATGTTGCCAAACCTTTAAAAAGTTATTGATTTCGTTTAAGTTTGTAATGATGAAGTTTACTTTAGGAAAAAAAGAACGATTAAAAAGTAGAAAATTGATAGAAAGACTGTACAAAGAAGGCAAGTCTGTAAAAGCTTTTCCATTAAGGATGGTGTATTTACAAATAGACCATACGTCAAGTTTTCCTGCGCAAGTTGGTGTTTCTGTTGCCAAAAGAAATTTTAAAAAGGCTCCTGATAGAAATCGTTTAAAAAGATTGATGCGTGAAACTTATCGTTTGCAAAAAGAAATTGTGTACAATCATGTTGAGAAACCGCATGTTTTTATGATTTCGTATATTGGGAAAGAAGAAAAAGCTTACGAAGAAATTTTTTCTAAAATGGATAAATTATTGAATTTATTTGTGGAGGAAGTAAAAAATAATTCACATGAAAAACTTTAAATTAAAAAAGAATACGATTTTATTTTTATTAGTTGGAACGCTTTTTTTAACGTTTTCATTTAAATCAAAATTCTTTGAAGTTGCAAAACAGATAGAAATCTACAATACACTATTTAAGGAGTTAAATATGTATTATATTGACGAAATAAATCCTGCAGAATTTACTAATAAAGCCATAAAAAACACTTTAAAAGATTTAGATCCTTATACAAATTTTTACAATGAACAAGATGTGGAAGACGCCAAAATGAGAAGAGTAGGTGAGTATTCTGGAATTGGTACTGCTGTTTATTATATAAAAAAAGGAATTCAACTAAAGGAGATTTACAAAGGGTTTTCTGCCGATAAAGCAGGCTTAAAAGCAGGAGATGTTATTATTTCTATTGATGGTCAGTCACTTAAAAACATGGAAAGAGAGCAACTTTCTATGTTGTTAAAAGGAGTTCCGGATAGTAAAGTATTTGTAGAAATTGAGCGTCAAGATAAAATTATTAAAAAAGAATTAATAAGAGAGAAAGTTGTTGTTAATCCTGTTCCTTTTTATAAAATGATAGATGATGAAATAGGTTATATTACCTTAACTCGCTTTAACAACAAAGCCTCGTCAGAAGTGAAAAAAGCATACAGATCCTTAAAGAAGGAGGGGATGAAAAGATTGGTGTTTGATTTAAGATATAACCCTGGAGGATCCCTTCTGGAAGCAATTAATATTTCAAACTTTTTTATTCCAAAAGGAAAAGTAATTGTTACCACAAAAGCCAAAATTAAAAAATGGAGTAATACGTATAAAGGAACAAATGAACCTTTAGATTTAAAAATTCCGATCGTAGTTTTGGTTAATGGACGTTCTGCATCGGCATCAGAAATAGTAAGTGGTTCTTTGCAAGATTATGATAGAGCTGTAATTATGGGAGAACGTTCTTTTGGAAAAGGTTTAGTACAACGGTACAGAACTTTAACGTATGGAAATCAATTAAAATTGACAATCTCTAAATATTACACCCCAAGTGGAAGATGTATTCAAGAATTAGATTACACCAATAGAAATGCTAAAACGGGCAAGGTTCCTAAGTTTTCTGATAACCAAATTAATGAATTTAAAACAGAAAATGGAAGAACCGTTTTTGATGGAGGAGGGGTAATGCCTGATGTAGAAATAAAAACATCTAAAAGAACTGATGTTACTAAGAAACTAATAAACTCTAAAGCAATTTTTAACTTTGCTGCTGATTATTATTATAAAAATCCAAAAATTGTAGCTGCTGAAAATTATAAATTTTCAAAGACAGATTTTAAGAGTTTTACTGCTTTTTTAGAAACGGATACAACTTTTGTAACAGAACAAGAGCGTTTGTTTAAGGCGGCATATATGCTTTCTGAAAATAGTAATATTTCCAGAGAATATGAAAAAATAAAGCAGAAATTAATAGTGGCTAAAATTAATGAAATAACTAAAAATCAAGATATTATTAAAGTATTATTAGAAGAAGAGGTTTTAGAAAAATACTATTATAAAGAAGGAGTTTATAGACATCATTTAAAAAATGATGAAAGCATTTCTGAAGCCGTTCAATTGCTTAAAAACGAAGATGTTTATAAAAATATTTTATCAGGGAAATAATTTTATATTTGCACCTCAAAATTTAATATGTCAAAAACCAAAAATATAGAGAGAACAAGAGCTCAAGAATCTACAAATGCCATAGAAAAATTATATATTTCTATGCGTCATTTATTTAGTAGAGGTTTTTATAAGCCAATGGGAATTTCAGGGGAAACTCTGCGTAAATCTTTATTGCTTTTACGACCAGAAATTTACGGTTCTATTGCAGAAGAAAGAACAGAATTAGATGGTTTAGTTTATGTTATAGAAAGACTTCCAGAAGGAATTGAAGAATGTCAATTTATTAATTTAACAGCAGACGAAGGTTATAAAAACTCTCATTTTGAAGCAATTATTCCGGCAAAAAGAAGAAGGAATTGTTACAGAATTGATAAAGATCAAATGAATATTGAGATTACGAGAGGAAGATCTGAAATCTATGATATTTTAACCCATTTAACTTTTTTATTCGTGGAATCTCATAAGATTCAAGAAAGGGTTTCTCTTAATGATGGAGAAGATTTCATTAGAGAATGGAAATATTTGGAAGATGTTGTTTTATATCATAAATCAATTTCAGAAAAAGAGAAAGAGGTTTTAATAGCCCATTTAGGAAGTATTTTAGGAAGGACTTATGACGAAGTTTCAGGACTTTATCAAGTATTTTCATCAGAAAATAATCCACTTAAATTTTTCAATCTAATTTATTGGTTAGGCAAGTTAGCCATAAATGAAGTTTTTGAAAATAAAAAACGGACAGTTACTTTTAGCTCAGTTTTAATTGAAGAAATTGGTCATCATATATACGGTGAAATTTGGGCTAATAATATAAAAAAGGTGCTGAAAGAAAATGTACTTCTACAAAGACCAATACATATTATTAGTGCGAATATGCATAGTGTTTTAAATGCAATTTATGCAAAAGGCGCTTTACCAGAAGAAGCAAAAAAGCATGAAGGATTTGAATTATATCAATTGCTAAGTAATGCAAATAGTAAACCTTTGCAGAAAAAAGTGAAAGATTATGCTTCACAGAACGGACTGATTTATGTAAAAGATTCATCTGGAACCAATATTAATGTACAAATAATTGATACGGATAAAATAAATTTTGATGTTTCACCGTTTAGAAAAGTAAATTCTATAGAAGAAAATGCTGTTATTATTGTAATGGACTATGCTTTTGGAGAACAAGCTTTTGAAACCATGGATGAGTTGCTAAAACCTTATGGTGATAAAAAGAATAAAATTCATTTAGATGTAAAGTCTGTTTCCATTATGGGAAAAGCAGGAATTTTAGAAGGAGGGAAAGGAGATGTTATGATACCCTCTGCCCATATTTTTGAAGGAACCGCAGACAATTACCCTTTTAAAAATGAGTTATCTAAAGAAGATTTAGAGGGTTTTGGAGTGCAAGTTTTTGATGGTTCTATGATTTCAGTTTTAGGAACATCATTACAAAATAAAGATTTGTTAAAGTTTTTTCATGATTCTACCTGGAATGTAATTGGTTTAGAAATGGAAGGAGCACATTATCAAAAAGCCATTCAATCTGCATCAAAAATTAGAGGGAATATTTCTGAAAATGTAAAAGTAAGATATGCCTATTATGCTTCAGACAACCCTTTAGAAACCGGAGCAACATTAGCTTCTGGAGGTTTAGGGATGACCGGTGTTACGCCTACATATGCCATCACTCAAAAAATATTAGAACAAATTTTTTAATAGTCAAAGACTAATTTTACAACAAAACGAAAACAATGTCAACAGATCAAAAGAACAACGAAGAAGAGGTAGATTTAGGATCTCTATTTGTCATTATAGGTAGAGGTTTTTCTAATTTTTTCAATTTTATTGGAAATATTTTTAAAGGGATTTTTCATGCCTTAATTGTAACTTTAGTCTTTTTAAAGCTACATATTGTAAAAATTGGAATTGCTGCAATCTTGGGAGGAGTTTTAGGAATCTATCTAGAAGTTAAAACACCTGAAAGATTTGGTTCAGACTTATTGGTAGAGCCTAATTTTAAAAGTGCAAGACAATTATATAACAATGTAAATTATTATAATGATTTAGTGAAGCAAAAAGATACTGCCAGTTTAGCACAAACTTTTAAGCTAGATAAAGAAACGGCTGCTTCTCTTAAGGAATTCACGATAGAACCAGTAAGAAAGGAGAATGACATTATAAATTCTTACAATGATTTTATATTAAAGGTAGATACTACCACAGTAAAAAGCTACACATTTGAGGAGTTTAAGGCCTCTTTTAAAGATCTAGATTATAAAATTCATCAAATTAATGTAATTGCCGAAAAAAATGATGTTTTTAAAAGTTTAGATGATGTAATTATTTCGTCAGTTGTAAAAAACAAATATTTTAATAGACTAAAATATTTAACAAACGAAAATCTAAACAGAACAGATTCTCTTTTAAGACAAAACCTAGGGCAAATAGACTCCTTAAGAAAAGTCTATATGCAAGTGATGATTGAAGAAGCCAAAAAGCAAAGTTCAGGAACCAATATTGATTTAGGAGGAACAAAAAGAACGACGAAAGAATTGGAATTATTTGAAACCAATAGAAAAATAAATGCTGATTTAGAAGGTGTAGTTATCGAGAGATCAGAAAAATATGAAGTAATTAATGTTATTTCAAACTTCCAACCGATAGGTTATCAAATAAAAGGAATCACAAAGAATTATGTTTTTTTATTAGCCGCTTTTGGAGCAATGCTTATGGTCTTATTTTTATTACTAAAGCAATTAAATACTTATTTAAATAATTATAAAAAATAAGAATCGAAAGATCTCTTCTTAGGGCAGGAGAATTATGTTGTATAAAGAGATTTTGGCATGTTTAATGTAAAGTGTTTTAATGTGAACAGGTGTTAGAAGGATTCAAGGTTCGAGCTAGGTTCTATAAAATAAGTTGCATATAGAAATAGTTTTGTTAGAAAAGAAGAGTTAAGGAAATTAGCATCGCCTTTATCAAAAAATTAGCTAAAGAAAAAAATTTGAGAAAGATATAATGGTAATTACAGAAACTAATTTAGAGGGGTGTTTTATAATTGAACCAGCAGTTTTTAATAATGAAAGGGGCATTTTTTTTGAAAGCTTTAATCAAAAAATATTTGAAGAAAAAACAGGGTTAAAAGTTAATTTTATACAAGATAATCAATCAATTTCTCAAAGAGGTGCATTACGGGGTTTACACATACAAAAAGGGGAGTTTGCTCAGTCAAAATTAGTGCGAGTTATTAAAGGTAGGGTTTTAGATGTTGCTGTTGATTTAAGGGAAGATTCTAAAACTTTTGGACACTATTTTTCAATAGAATTAACAAGTGAAAATAATAAACAACTATTTATCCCAAGAGGTTTCGCTCATGGTTTTTCAGTATTAGAAGATGATACTATTTTTGCTTATAAATGTGATAATTATTATCACAAGGAAGCAGAAAGTGGAATTGTGTATAATGATAAGGATTTAAATATTGATTGGAAATTAAATGAGCAAGACGTAGTTTTAGTAGAAAAGGATGCTAAGTTAAAATCATTTAAAGAGTTTTCTAAAAATATTGAAAAAACAACTAAAATAGTTTTAACATACGGAACTTTCGATCTATTACATTATGGTCATATAGAAATTCTTAAAAGGGCAAGTAAGTTAGGAGATAAGTTAATCGTAGGCTTATCCACAGATGAATTTAATAAAGTTAAAGGAAAAGAGTGCAAAATACAATATGCTAAAAGAAAAGAGTTTTTAGAGGCAATAGAATATATAGATTTAGTAATTCCAGAATCAAATTGGGAACAAAAAGTGGAGGATGTAATAAATACCAATGCAGATATTTTTGTTATGGGAGACGATTGGACTGGCAAATTTGATTTTTTAAAAAAATATTGTGAAGTAGTTTACTTGCCAAGAACAATAGATATTTCTACTACAAAACTAAAAAGTGCTTTCAATAAAAAAATGTAATAATTTGATTTTAAAATATTTAATAAAAACTTTGAGGCCATTTATTGTGCCGAAAAATAATTTTATTGTTTATCACAGTTTTCCCGATTTTTCAGATAATTGCTTTACCTTTTTTTGTTATGTTTTAGATAACCATAAAGAATATAAAAATATATGGTTGATTTCTAAAAGAGATAAAGAAAAGTACAGTAAGTTACTCGCAAATTATACCACTTCATCAAATTATTTAATTGTAGAAAAAAAATCTTTTTCAGGGGTTTATTATTTCTGTAAGTCAAAATATGTTTTTTTTACCCACGGACTTTTTAATGAAGTTAATTTGTCTAAAAAACAAATTAATATAAATTTATGGCATGGAATGCCATTAAAAAATATTGGGCATTTAGACAATAATAGTAGAGTGCCAAAATCTGACTTTGTTATTGCTACTTCTGCATTGTTTCAAAACATAATGAGTAAAGCCTTTTTAATTAAAAATGAAAATGTTTTAATTACAGGCCAACCGAGAAATGATTTAATTTTAACTAATAAATATAGCCTTCTAGATTTAGTTCAAAAAAAAAGTACTGACTTTGATAAAACAGTTTTATGGATGCCAACATATCGGAAATCTGTAATTGGAGACGTGAGAAAAGACGGTAACTTAGAGGAAATGAATGATTTTTTTGAAGAAAAATATTTAATTAAATTAAATGAATTCTTTTTATCAACTAAATCTATTTGCTTTATAAAATTACATCCAATGGATTATCTCGATGTAAATGATTTTAAGACATACACAAACTTGGTATTTTTAAATAATGCTAGTTTTGAAGAAAAAGGGATTTCTCTCTATTCTGTTTTACAAAACACAGATTTATTATTAACAGATTTTTCATCCATTTATATAGACTATCTTTTGTTAAATAAACCAATAGGTTTTTTAATTTCAGATTTTGATCAATACTCAAATTCAAGAGGATTTGTTTTCGAAGATCCAAAAGAGTTTATGCCAGGAGAAATTATTACTCATAAAAAAGAGTTAATACCTTTTTTACAAAATTTGTTATTTGCAAATCAAGATAATTTTGAAGAAGAAAGGGCAAAAACTAGAGATATTTTTCATGAACCTAAAAACAAGTTTTCTGAGAGGGTTTTTAACACTATTTTCAAATGATGAATATGTTTAAAGCCTTAAATTCTAACAATCAGATTATATTAAAAAATTTCTCTTATTTAACTTTAATGAAATTTTTTAATATTGGTGTTAAAATAGTTTTAGCAGCTTATTTAATTAGAATTCTAGGAAGTGAGAAATATGGGTTAATAACGTGGTTAGATTCCGTTATTCAGTATTTTATAATGATTGTAAACTTTGGGTTTAATATTTATGCCGCTAAATATATTGTTGAAAATAAAAATAAGTCAACAAAAATTAATGAAATAGTCTCATCAATTTTTATTATCAAAGGATGTTTATTCATTTTTTCTTTAATATGTGTTTTGTTTTTAGGAAGTTTTGAAACATTTTCTGCTTACAAAAGATTATTATTGTTATTAATGTTTTCTGGAATCGGTGAGGTTTTATTTCCTGTTTGGTTTTTTCAAGGAACAGAAAACCTTAAACCTGCGACCATTATTGTTTTTTTAACACGGTTATTTCTTCTTGTTGGTACAGTTATTTTTGTGAATTCTCAATATGATTTATTGTCTTACATTTTGTTGTTTGTATCATCATCTCTTTTAATGGGAGGTTTTGGTATATTCTATCTTTTTAAATATTACAACATAAGGATAGTACTGCTGCCAATTAGTAAGTTGATACACTATTTTAGAGAATCGTTACCCTTTTTTATTGGTCGGTTTTTATCGTTAGTATTTAATTTTGGGACTATTTTTTTTATAGGAAAATTCTGTCTTTTAGAACAAGTTACAGGTTTTGATACTGGCTTAAAAATTGTAATGTTAGGAGTAATTCCTTTTGAAATGCTTCAGCAAGCAGTTTTTCCTACAATTTCAAGAACTAAAAATAAAAAATTACTTAAAAATTTGGTTTATGTATCCTTTATAGTTGGAGTGTTTATAGGTTCAATAATTTTTTTAATGGCAGATTATTTTATGGTCTGGTTTGGTGGAGAAGAAATGCTTCAGTTTGCACCATCTTTAAAATTATTAGCTATTCTTTCTCCTTTTGTTTCACTAACTTTTATTTTAGGAACATGTTCTTTGGTGGCTTTTGGATTTTATAGAGAATATAATTTTTCATTAATATTTACTTCAATTGTTTACATGCTAATTTTAATAGTTTTATATTTCACTGGTAAAATAAATTTTTGGAATTTAATTTACTTAAGAGTTTTTGGAGATGTATTAATGGCACTAATAAGGTTATTTTATTCATTCAAAAGAAAAACAATTATTGCATAAAAAATAAAGGTAGTTTGAAGAATTTTGTTTTTATATTATTTTTTGTCTTTACAGGGATTCAATTCTTTTTAGTTGATATAAATATTATAGCATTAGCTTTTTTCTTTTTAAATTATTTGCTATTAATGGTAATAATGTATTATCATTTTTTCTTAGAGAAGGAATATTCACCATTCATATCTGCATATTTAATTTTTAGTTTACTTTTTTTTGTAATAGCACCCTTAGCTCAAATTTCTAAAATTGACACAGTTTTGCCAAGGTATTTAAATTACTTGCCTTACCATTGGAAACAGACAATATTTGCTAACCTTTGTATTTTAATTTTTAATGTAGTATTTTTTATTAGTTATGTTTTTTTTAAAAAGTATAACAATAAAGTAAAGCCCTATAAAATCAGAAAAAGATTGCCTTTTGATATTTTAGTTATTTTAGTAATATGTGTTTTAATATTAATTTTTAACATTGATTTTATTCAACAAAAATTGATGACTCCTAATTGGAAGCTACAATTGGACAAGGCTAAATCTATAAAGATAATTATTTCTAAAGTATTGTTTTCAATCCCATTAGCAGGGATTGCTATGTGTGTTATGTATTTTAAAAAGAAAAATAATAAACCAATAAATTGGGTTGTTATTCTAGGTTCTTTAATAATTTTTCTTCTATTGATTTTAATCTTTAAAAATCCATTTATGGAAAAGAGATCTGGGTTAGGGCCAATTTATTTTAGTTTATTATTCCTTTTTGTACCGAAACTTTTAAATAATAATATTAAAACTACTTTAATCTTATATTTAAGTTTAATTATTGCAATGCCTATTTTAGCAGTTTTTACCCATATAAACTCATCATTTATAGAGGTTTTGAAAAATCCAAAAATCATTACAGGATCATTAAATAAAGACGTCTTATTAAGTAATTTTAATACCTTACATTTTGATGCCTATGCTAATTTTTTAGCAACTATAGAAAACGTGTCTTTTCATGGGTTTAGTATGGGTGAACAATTATCGAGTGCTTTGTTCTTCTCTGTTCCACGATCTATCTGGCCATCTAAACCTTTAACATCGGGTCAATTTTTGGGAAACTATTTGATTGAAGAACATGGTTTTTATTTTAATAACATTTCAAACCCTTTTGTTTCTGAAGCTTACTTGAATTTTGGTGTAATTGGCATTGTAATTTTTGCCATTATTTTGGCTTATTTTTTAACAAGAGCTTTGCTTTTTTTAAAGTCAGATGATTACTTAAAAAAAGTGCTTGCATTTTTTATTGCGATACACATGATTTACTTTTTAAGAGGTGATTTTACAAATGGATTTTCTCAATTAATTCTTGTTTCATTTGGCATTTATGTAATTCCAAAATCAATAAAGTATTTTTATCAAGGGACTAAATTATGGTAAGATTTTTTAAAGAGCTTAAATTAAAAGAGGTGCTTAGACTTTTATTTTTAAATTTATTTCTCTTTCCTATTTATCCTGATAATATTAAGCCAAGTTTAATAGTATTGTTTTTTATTGCGTCAATAATTTTTGCTTACAAAAATAACTCAATACCAAGCTTGTCAGATTATAAACACAAGAGACTTTTAATATTAAATTCTTCATTGTTTTTAGTTCTTTTTGTAAGTTTGGTTTACAGTGATAACCTGAAATTTGGGTTGAATTATATTCTCAGATTATCTCCTTTAATTATTTTCCCCATCTCTTTTTTTTTATTGAGGTCACATAAAGTGTTATTCAGTCAAAATACGTTTAAAAAAGCAAAATCTTTTTTTTATTTCAGTACATTACTACTGTTTATTAACATTTTCATATTATTTTATTTTGAGGGTTTTGTTACAAAGAATTATTTTCTTAATTATAGTTATCGTATTATTTTTCAATTAGGAAAATATTCTATGCATCCAATATATGCCTCTTTAATAATTTCTATTTCGTTAATATTCTCGATTAGTCTAATTAAGATAAAAAAGTATAAATGGTTTATTTTATTCGGTAATATGCTACTTATTGGGAACCTTATTTTGCTATCAAGGAAAAGTGCAATATTAATTATGAGTGCGTTCTTTTTTAGTTATATCTTTTTTAATAAAAAAATTCAACTAAAAAGGAAAGTTATATTTATTCTATTATCTTTTATCATAGGACTCAGTATCGTTAAATTTACCCCAGATATTTCTAATAGGTTTAAAGATATCAATCATTTATTCGATGCTACAAAAATTTCATCAACTAACATCAGGTTCAATTTAACCAATTTAGCAATCAAAGCAATTAAAGAAAAACCAATTTTTGGATATGGTGTTGGTGATACTAAAGATGTTTTGTCTATTTTAGAGCAAAATAATTTCGTATTTAAAAATAAATATTATAATTCTCATAATCAGTTTTTAGGTTTAACAATTTCTACTGGTTTCTTTGGCCTTTTAATTTTCATGAATTTTTTAATTAGAAATCTGAAGAATTCATTTTTGGTTAGTTTTGAACAATTTTCAGTTTTATTGTTTTTTACGGTATTAATGTTAATTGAAAATATACTCGACAGACAAAATGGAGTCATATATTTTGCATTGATAATAAATTATTTTTCCTTTTACAATCAAATTGATACCGAAAAATGAAAAGAATTATACTAATAGGACCATTTCCAGATCCTTTAACAGGCGTTTCTTTAGCAAATAAAGTGGTTAAAGAAATTTTAGAGGAATCAGAAGGTTTTAAAGTTGATTTTATAAACACATCCTTTCCTGTTTTTCAGGATAAAGTTGGGAGTTTTTCATTAAAAAAATTATTCTTTTTTTTAAAAATAAATTTAAAAGCATTACGTTTATTTAAAAATGATATTGTGTATATTACACCTGGTCAGACTTTTTTTGGGATTGCTAAATACATGTTATTTATTTTACTTTCAACGCTTTTAAATAAAGAATTAATAATACATGTGCATGGTAATTTTCTAGGTAAACAATATGATGAATTAAAAGGATTTAAAAAGAAGTTTTTTTACTATTTAATATCAAAGTTTACTAAAGGAATCGTCTTGTCGGAATCTTTAAAAAATAATTTATCACCATTTTTAGACACATCTAAAATATTTATTGTAGAAAATTTTGCAGAAGATTTTCTTTTTAAAGATCTTAAGAAGGATATAAATAGGAACCTTCAAATTGTTTATTTAAGTAATTTAATGGAAGAAAAAGGGATCTTATATTTACTAGATGCTTTAGCAGTTTTGGAAGAGAGAAATATTATTTATAAAGCTAAAATAGCAGGAAATATAGATGAATCTCTTAAAGAAAAGATCGTGACTAAAATTAATAAATTAGAAAACACCTCTTATCTAGGGATTGTCTATAAGAAAGAAAAAAAAGAATTGTTAGAATGGAGTAATATCTTTGTTTTACCAACTTTTTACAAGATGGAGGGACAGCCAATATCTATTTTAGAAGCTTTGGCTACCAAAAATGTTGTAATTGCCACGAATCATGCAGGAATAAAAGATGTGATAACATCAAATGTTAATGGTTATCTGGTTAAACCTAAAAGCGTAGAAAGTATAGTAGAACCTCTCCTTTTTTTAAAGGAGAATAGGGATAAAATTAAAGAAATTGCTGAATTAAATTTTGAGTATTTTATAAATAATTTTACAGTTCAAAAGTTTAAAAATAAAATTATAAAAATAATAAATGCAAGTACAAGAGTTAAATAAATCTAAATTACCAAAAAATTTCAGAGGAAGAAATGCTTTTGTCGTTCAGTTATGGTGGATTGTTCAATCTGTTTTTTTTAAAAATTCGCTTCAGTTTATGTATGGTTTTAGACGTTTTTTATTACGTTTGTTTGGAGCTAAAATAGGCAAAAAGGTAATTATTAGGCCATCAGTTAAAGTAACATATCCCTGGAAATTAAGTATTGGTGACTATAGTTGGATTGGTGATAATGTGGATTTATATACACTTGGTAATATTGACATAGGAAAAAACGTAGTAGTATCGCAAAGATCATATCTTTGCACTGGTTCTCACGATTATTTACAAAATGATTTCCCTATTTTTGCAAAAAAAATAACTATTGAAAATGAATGCTGGTTGGCTACAGATGTTTTTGTAGCTCCCGGTATTACAATTGGAAAAGGAACAGTAGTTGGCTCCAGAAGTAGTGTTTATAACAATTTACCTGCTAATAAAGTTTGTATAGGTAACCCAGCTAAAGTGAAAAGAGATAGAAAAAGTGAATAGTAAAAAAAATATATTAATAATTTCTCCATTTTTTTTTCCGGAGCCCATATCTACCGGAAAATTCAATTCCGATCTTGCTGTTGCTTTAAGCGACGGAGGACATAATGTTACGATATTATGCTTTCATCCGATTTATCCAGATTGGAAGGTGTCAAAAAGTAGTGAAAAGTTAAAAAATATTACCATTGTTAGAGGTGGAAGCAACCTTAAATTTTCAAAGAAAACAATTTTAAGAAGACTTGTATTAGAAGTCGGCTTTGCCTTTTTTGTTCTAAGAAATTTAAGAAGGTATAATAAAAAAATAGACCTTGTTATTCCTGTTTTTCCGCCAAGTTTTGCGTTTTATACGATTTTACCATTTCTTAGTAAAACCTCCAAAAAAGTAGGGATGATTCATGATTTACAAGAAATTTATTCATCTAATAAAAAGGGTAAAATAAATCGTATTGTAAAATTTGTAATTCATAAAATTGAAAAAAGATGCTTTAATAGCTGTGATAAATTAATTCTCTTATCCAATGAAATGAAAGAAACAGCTTTGAATCTTTATGGGTTGGATAATAGAAAATTGGAGATTCAATATCCATTTCATACAATAAAAAATGAAATCACTAATAATTTAAGTGAAATATTAAAAGCAGACGATATAAACATTGTGTATTCTGGAGCTTTAGGTGAGAAACAAAATCCAATAGAACTATATAATTTTTTTAAATTTGCATCTAAAAAAATTGATAACGTAGTTTTTCACTTTTTTTCTCAAGGATCCGTTTTTGATGATTTAAAAAAAGAGAATAAGAACTCACAAATTAAATTTCATAATTTAGTTTTAAGAGAAAATTTAGAAGAATTATATAGTCGATGTGACTTACAAATTATACCTCAATTACCAAATACATCCAAAGGGTCTTTGCCATCAAAGTTACCTAACTTATTAGCTTCAGGATGCAAGACTTTAATCATTACAGATAAAGAGAGTGAAATAGAGTTATTGTTTAATTTACAAAATATTGGAACAGTAATAAATTCTTGGGATTTTACAATCATTTTAAAAACTATTCAAAGTATTTTATCTAAAGATATAGATGTTGTTTTTCAAAAAGATATAGCAAAAGAATTATTCACTATTGATAAAATGATTAATAAAATTTTAAATTAAAACAACCTATATTTGCCGTAAAAAAAATAATATTGAATAAAAGATACTCATATTTAATAAAACCATTACAGATTTTTTTGGATGTTTTTATTCTTAATTTTATTACTTACATATTATATGATAAAGAGTATTTATATTTTGGATTATATATTACTTTATTTTGGCTTTTTGAAAGTTATTTCTTTGGTTTCTATAATGTATATAGATATACAAGACCTCTGAGGATATTGACTATTTTAGTTAAACAATTCTTAATTTTTATTCTTGGATATTTTGCCTATTTCGGTGTTTTTAGAGAAGGGATCGCAGTTCATAATCAGTTCTCAATTTTAATTTTTATTATTACAGGTATTTCTTTAATAAAGTTTTCATGGCTTTTCTTATTAAAAAGATACAGGTCATTGGGCAATAACGCTAGAACTACAGTTGTTGTTGGCTTCGATAGCTCTTCAAAAAATATTATTTCACTTTTTAAAAGTAAGTCTAATTTAGGATATAAGTTCTTGGGTTTTTTTTCGAGTAAAATTTATAAGGACAATGATTATTTAGGATATATAGAAACTGTTTTCGCATATGCTACAAATAATATGGTTGATGAAATTTATTGTTCATTAACCTCTCTAAGTAAAGATCAAATAAATAAAATAAAAAAGTTTGCAATTGAAAAAGAGATTATTGTAAAGTTAATTCCAAATTCGAATGAGTTATACAGCAAAAATCAAAGTATAGAGTATTATGATGATACTTTACTGGTTTTAAATGTCAAGAAATTACCATTTGAGTTTGCAGAAAATTTTTATGTCAAGAGAATTTTTGATATTGTATTTTCTTTATTCGTATGTGTTTTTTTGCTTTCTTGGTTATGGCCAATTCTATGGATAGTGGTTAAGTTAGAATCAAAAGGGCCTTTACTTTTTAAGCAAAAAAGAGAAGGAATAAATGTAGAAAAGTTTGTTTGTTACAAATTTAGATCAATGAGAATGAATAACCTTTCTCATAAAGTTCATGCTACAAAAAATGATAATAGAGTAACTAAAATAGGTTCTTTTTTAAGAAAAACAAGCATGGATGAATTACCACAATTTATAAATGTTTTATTAGGAGACATGAGTGTAGTTGGTCCCAGACCTCATTTAGAAAGCCTGTCTTTAGAATATCAAAAAGATGTTAAGGATTATCTAAAAAGACATATTGTAAAACCAGGGATTACTGGTTTAGCACAAATAAGTGGTTATAGAGGAGAAGTAAAAAAGAAGTCGGATATTAAAAATCGAGTGCGTTTAGATATTTTTTATATAGAAAACTGGTCTTTTTTGTTAGATATTAAGATTATTATTAAAACCGTTTTAAATGTTTTTAAGGGAGATGAAAAAGCATATTAAGTAGAATGAAAGAGAAATTAGATATTACAGCATCTATCGTGCTATATAATGAAAATTTAGAGGAACTTACAAAAACTGTAAACTGTTTCTTAAGAGTGCCTTTGAAAAAGAGACTTTTCTTAATAGATAACACCCAAAACAAGCTTTTTCAAAATATTTTTAAAAAACAAGAAATAGAGTATATAGCAGTTGGTAAGAATATTGGTTTTGGAGCAGGTCATAATATGGTTAAAGATAGAATTAGTAATAACTCTAACTTTCATTTAATATTAAATCCAGATGTTAATTTTCAGGAAGCAGTTATACCCAATTTGATTATAGAATTAAAGAAAGATGAAAATGTTTCAATGATAGCTCCAAAAGTTTTGTTCCCAAACGGAGATCACCAATATTCTTGCCGAAGATATCCACTTCTTTCAGAGTTATTTGCTAGAAGATTTACCTTTATGAAGCCAATTTTTAAATCAACAGTTTATAAAGGTCAGTACAAAGATAAAGACTTAAATAATTCTTTTTTTGCAGAATTTATTACTGGCTGTTTTCATTTATATAAAACCAATGATTTTTTAAAATTAGAAGGTTTTGATGAGCGTTATTTTTTATACATGGAAGATGTTGATATTTGTAGAAAAATAGATAATTTAGGAAAAAAGAAAATATATTATCCAAAAGAAGAAATAACGCATGTATTAAAAAAAGGATCATCAAAAAGTATGAAATTATTTTTTAGACATACCTTATCTGCTATTAAATATTTTTTAAAATGGTAATTCTAGCTTAAAATTAGCTTTATATTGTAAAAATGAAGAGTTTATAGAGATGTCATTCTTAAGAAAATGAAAATCCAAAGATTTTAAAATATATTTGCAATCACAACAACACAACAAACATGAATGTACTTATTTTAGGTTCTGGAGGTAGAGAACATGCTTTTGCATTAAAGTTATCTCAAAGCAATAAAATCAAGCAACTTTTTGTCGCTCCTGGAAATGCAGGAACACATAAAATAGCTGCCAATATTAGCATAAATCCAACAGATTTTCAAGCAGTAAAAAATACAGTTTTAGAGAATAATATTCAAATGGTTGTTGTAGGCCCAGAAGCACCTTTGGTAGAGGGAATTCATGATTTCTTTCTAGCGGATGCTGATTTGAAGAAGATACCAGTTATTGGCCCTAAAAAAGATGGAGCGTTATTAGAGGGAAGTAAAGATTTTTCTAAACAATTTATGCAAAAGCATGGCGTTCCTACTGCCAAATATCAATCATTTACCAAAGAAAATTTAGAAGAAGGTTTTGCTTTCTTAGAAACTTTAGAGCCTCCTTTTGTTCTAAAAGCAGATGGTTTAGCAGCAGGGAAAGGAGTATTAATTTTAAACTCTTTAGAAGAAGCTAAAAAAGAGCTTGAAGAAATGGTTGCCAACCAAAAATTCGGAGAAGCATCATCTACTGTTGTTATTGAGGAGTTTTTAAAAGGAATTGAATTGTCCGTTTTTGTGTTAACAGATGGTAAAAACTATAAAATTTTACCTTCAGCAAAAGATTACAAAAGAATTGGTGAAGGAGATACAGGCTTAAATACAGGCGGCATGGGGGCAATTTCTCCAGTACCCTTTGCAGATGAAGCTTTTTTAAATAAGGTAGAAGAATTGGTAGTGAAACCGACAATTAAGGGGCTGCAAAAAGACGGAATTGATTATAGAGGTTTTATTTTTATTGGATTGATGAATGACAATGGAAATCCTTCTGTGGTTGAATATAATGTGAGAATGGGAGACCCTGAAACAGAAGTTGTTTTGCCAAGAATAGCCTCAGATTTATTTGATTTATTCGAAGGTGTTGCCAATCAGACTTTAGATAAAAAATCGTTTTCAGTAATAGAAAAAACTGCGGCAACCGTGATGTTAGTTTCTGGAGGATACCCTGAATCTTATGAAAAAAATAAAGAAATTACTGGTTTTGATGCTGTAGAAGAATCCATTGTTTTTCATGCAGGAACAGCATTTAAAGAAAACAAAGTAGTTTCTAATGGAGGTAGAGTAATGGCGGTTACTTCTTTTGGAGACACCATAGAAGAAGCTTTAGAAAAATCGTACAAAAGTATTGATGCAATTCATTTTGATAAAATGAATTATAGAAAAGATATTGGTTTTGATTTAGTGTAGCCTTAAAGATTACCTTGCTTTTTCAAGAGTAAAAGAAAATTCTGAACCTTCGCCATACGTGCTTTTTAGCAAGATGTTTTCATCATGTGCTTCAACAATGTGCTTCACAATAGAAAGCCCTAAACCAGAGCCCCCTTGTTCACGAGACCTACTTTGATCTACTCTGTAGAAGCGTTCAAATAAACGTGAAATGTGTTCTTTTTCGATTCCTTCTCCATTATCAATAATTTTAATAATAAATTTTGTGTCATTGTAATTTTCAACGCCAACAATGGTCGTGCCATTGGGTTTTCCATATTTAATAGAGTTTACAATGAGATTTATAAGAACTTGTTCAATTTTTTCAATATCACCTTTTACAAAAACTGGAAACTCATAAATTTTATCAAATTGTAGGGTAAGGTTTCTCTTTTTTGCTTTCATTTCAAGCAAATCAAATACATTTTGAATCAGTTCAAGCATATTAAATACATCAATATTTAGCTTTAGGCCATCATTTTCCAATTTGGCAATCATATCTAAATCTTTGATAACAGCAACCAGCCTTTCTGCACCTTTATTCGCTCTTTCTAAATACTTCATCCGTATTTCCTTATCATTTACAGCGCCTTCCATTAAGGTAAGAATGTAGCCTTGGACTGTAAAAAGAGGAGTTTTTAATTCATGAGCAACATTTCCTAAAAAATCGCGCCTAAAAGAATCTCTTTCTGTTAAATTTTTAATTTCTAAACGTTTCCCTTCTACAAACTTTTGCATGCTTTTAGAGAGTTTTTCTATATCCGTGGTTGTAGATTCTCTTTTAAGATCATTTACATCTAAAATAGAAACATCTTCATATATTTTTTTTAAACGTCTGTAAATAAAGTGTTCAGCTCTATATTGAATAATGAAAAAAGAAATTAAAAAAAGTACGAGTATAGCTATTACAATACTATTAATACCAAATTGTTTGCTATACATAATATATGATATGCCGCCTATAGCCACAGAAAGTAGCGTTAAATAAATAGCCGACCAAAGGGCATACGAGTAAGTTTTTTTTAGTTTCAAAAAAAGTAGGTATTTAATATCTAAATCTAGAATTTAGAAAAAATTTATGTTTCAGATGTTTCTAGTACAAATTTATAACCAACACCTTTTACTGTTTTAAAATGATCATCACCTATTTTTTCGCGAAGTTTTCTAATATGTACATCTATCGTTCTGCCGCCAACAACAACTTCATTTCCCCAAACAGTATCCAAAATAACTTCTCTTTTAAATACTTTTCCTGGTTTTGAAGTTAGCAAAGAAAAGAGTTCAAATTCTTTTCTAGGAAGAGAAATCTTTTTCTCGGCTTTATAAACAACATAGGCATCTCTATCAATAACAATATCTCCTATTTTATAAGATTCTTCAGTGTCTTTTTCGTTTTTTAATCTTCGTAACAACGATTTTATTTTACTTACCAGTACTTTTGGTTTAATAGGTTTTGTAATATAATCATCAGCACCCGCTTCAAATCCTGCAACTTGCGAATAGTCTTCACCTCTGGCAGTTAAAAAAGAGATAATAACGTTTTCGAGTGATTTTATTTTTCTGATTTTTTCACACGCTTCTATTCCATCCATTTCGGGCATCATAATATCTAATAAAATTAAATGCGGAATATTTTTTTTAGCAGATTTTATGGCTTCTTGCCCATTGGAAGCTGTAAATACTTGATACCCTTCATTCTTTAAATTGTATCCAACAATTTCTAAAATATCTGGCTCATCATCAACTAATAAAATTTTTATATCGTTTTTATTCATAACCTCTCTATAAGATAAGTATCAAAAATACTGATAATATATAACAAAAATAACTACTTAACAATCATTTAATCTTTACAAGGTTTCTTAACATTGAAATAATCTACAAGATTTTGTTATACTGTTTAATTATTATTATATTTACTCAATAATATAAAACATATACAGTATGAAAAAAAATTACATTTTAACAGTATGCTTATCTTTAATTTTTAGCGCTGCCTCTTTTGGGCAATATTCTGATTTATTTATTAGCATGTATGCTGAAGGTTCTAGTAATAATAAATTTATTGAAATTTTTAATGGAACAGGCAGTGATGTGGACCTTTCTGATTACATGATCAAAGGATCAAATAATGGAAATGATTGGAAAGCTACAAGAGATTTAGCGTTAACGGGTACAATTGTTAATGGTGATGTGTACGTTATCTCTACAGATCAGGCTGATGCAATAATATTGGCTGCTGCAGATCTTTCTTTAGCATATGAGAGTGCTATCCATTATAACGGTGATGATGCTATTGCACTACTTAAAAAAAATTCTGGTGGTACATTTGATGTTCTAGATATTATTGGTGTGCCTACTGTAGATCCAGGTTCTGGTTGGGATGTTGCTGGAACGACCAATGCAACAGCAAATCATACTTTAACTAGAAAAAACACTATTTCAGGACCAAATACAGATTGGGCAAATTCTGCTGGGACAGACGAAGCTTCATCTGAATGGATTGTTACAGATTCGAACAGCGGATGGGATAGTTTAGGTTCTTATACAGGATCTGGCACTGCTTCTGTAAAAAACAATGCTATTGCAGGATTTGCAACGTATCCAAATCCAATTACAAACAATACATTTACTATTACTAGCAATAGCAGTAGTAAAAAAGAGTTTGCTATTTTTAATGTTTTAGGTAAAAAAGTACTTTCATCAAATTTTTCTGGTGTAAAATCTAATGTTAACGTTTCTGCAATTTCTGCGGGAGTTTACATCTTAAAAGTAACTGAAGATGGTAAAACGGCTACTAAGAAATTAGTAATTAGATAAAACAGTATAAAGTTTTTGTACTAGAAAAGCTCCAAATTAATTTTTGGAGCTTTTTTATTTTCACTATCTTTCGTCAAGAAAAAGAAAAAAATAGTGCTATGAACCTTACATTTAAATTAAACGACATTCTATTTTTAGATATAGAAACAGTCCCTGAATTTGAAAATTGGAAAGATATTTCAAAAGAAACTCAAGAACTTTTTGATCAAAAGACTAAATATCAACGCAAAGAAGAATTTACTGCAGCAGCATTTTATGACCGTGCAGGAATTTGGGCAGAATTCGGAAAAATAATCTGTATTTCGGTGGGTTACTTTGCTGATAAGGAAGCTGAAAGACAATTAAGACTTACTTCTTTTTTTGGGGATGATGAGCATAAGATTCTAACAGATTTTAAAGGATTATTAGATACGCATTTCACAAAAAAGAGTCATGTTTTATGTGCACATAATGGTAAGGAATTCGATTTTCCCTTTATAGCTAGAAGAATGATTGTGCATCAGATAGAACTGCCTAATAAGCTAAATCTATTTGGTAAAAAACCTTGGGAAGTTCCTCATATAGATACACTAGAGTTGTGGAAGTTTGGAGACTACAAACATTATACATCCTTAAAACTATTAACGTCAATTCTAGGAGTTCCATCACCAAAAGATGATATAGATGGCAGTGAAGTTGCAAACGTTTATTATAAGGAAAAAAACATACAACGCATTGTAAGCTATTGCGAAAAAGATACCATTGCCGTAGCACAAATTTTATTGCGTTTTAACAATCAAGAATTGTTAAAAGACAAAGATATTATAAGTGTAAATTAATCTTCTAGTTTCATAGAGAGCTCTAACCAACGTTCCTCTTTTTGTTCTAAGCTAGCAATTGTTTTTTGTAGTTCTTCAGATTTTTTAGCAATATCATCAGCTTCAATTTCTACATTTAAAAACTGAGCTTCAATGGTTGCTTTTCTTTTTTGAAGTTTTTCAATATCTCCTTCTAACGAACCAAATTCTCTTTTTTCATTAAAACTTAAAGCGTTTTTCGGATTCTTTTTCTCGGTTTTTTCTGTCGTTTTTACTTTCTTGGTTTCTTTTGGAGCAGAAACATCATAGGCTCTAAAATCAGAATAATTTCCCGGAAAATTTTCTACAACTCCATCACCTCTAAAAACAAAAAGAGCATCTACAATTTTATCCATAAAATAGCGATCATGCGATACTACCAATAAGTTTCCTGGGTAATCTAATAAGAAGTTTTCAAGGACGTTTAGCGTAACAACATCCAAATCATTCGTAGGTTCATCTAAAATTAGAAAATTAGGATTCTGAATTAAAACAGCGCATAAATACAATCTTTTTTGCTCACCTCCAGAAAGTTTTTCAACAAAATCATACTGTTTCTTTTTGTCAAATAAAAAGCGTTCTAATAATTGTGAAGCAGAAATTTTTCGTCCTTTAGAAAGTGGAATAAATTCTCCAAATTCTTTTACAACATCAATAACCTTTTGCCCTTCTTTTATATGAATTCCCGCTTGCGTGTAATAGCCAAATTTTACAGTTTCACCCAAAATAACTTTTCCCGAATCTAAAGGAGCCTTTTCTGTAATAATATTTAAAAATGAAGATTTTCCAGTTCCGTTTTTACCAATTATTCCAACACGCTCACCACGCTTAAAAACATAATCGAAACCATCTAAAATTTTCTTATCTCCATAAGACTTAGACACTTTATGAAGTTCAAGAATTTTACTTCCTAAACGCTCCATGTTTATCTCTAATTGAACTTGATGATCTTTTCTTCTTTGATGTGCTTTCTCTTTAATTTGATAGAAATCATCTGTTCTAGACTTCGATTTTGTAGTTCGGGCTTTTGGTTGCTTTCGCATCCATTCTAGTTCTTTTTTAAATAAACTTTTAGCTTTTCCTAAATTGGTAGCTTCTAAAGCTAAACGTTCTTCTTTATTTTGTAAATAGTAAGAGTAATTTCCTTTGTATTTGTAGATTTTACCTTCATCTAATTCTAAAATTTCATTACACACACGCTCTAGAAAGTAACGATCGTGCGTCACCATAAATAAGGTTATTTTTTCTTTTGCAAAGAAAGCTTCTAACCATTCTATCATTTCTAAATCTAAATGATTTGTTGGCTCATCTAAAATTAGTAAATCTGGTTTATTAATTAAAACAATAGCTAAAGACAGCCTTTTTCTTTGCCCTCCAGAAAGAGCGCCAACTTTCAAGGTTAAATCGTCTAATTTTAATTTTGATAAAATTTGTCTGTATTGTGTTTCGAAATCCCAAGCATTGTGCTGGTCCATTAAATCAAATGCCGCCTGGTAAGCGTCACTATCATCAAGGTTTTTTAAAGCTTTTTCATATTGATTAACAATAGAAAGGATTTTATTATCAGTGGCAAAAATAGTTTCCTCAATAGTTAAATCAGGGTTAATGTCATCTTTTTGAGCTAAATACGCAATAGAAATTCCTTTTCTACTGACTACTTGTCCAGAATCAGGAACATCTAAACCTGCAATAATATTTAGGATGGATGTTTTACCACTTCCATTTTTAGCTACAAAAGCAACTTTTTGATCTTTACTAATTCCGAAAGAGATGTCTTCAAATAAAACACGTTCTCCATAAGATTTTGAGATATTTTCTACTGATAAATAATTCACAGAAATAAATTTAATTTATGCAAAGAAACAAAAAACCCAAGCGTTAACTTGGGTTTTTAATGTCATTTATAAAAATGATTATGTTGGGGAATACTTAAAAACATTTTTTATCAAAGATAAACGATAAGTATGTGTCTGTCAATCCTCATTTATGATGAAATTTTTACATCCCTATTTACAAGGAGGTTTCTCCCTATTTACAAGGAGGAATTGAAGCATATTTTACATTTTTTTTGCAACTTTTTTCAGTTAAAACTATTTTTAGAATCTCTTAATTAATGGTATCTTGCATTCGAAATATTTAGAAAAAAACATGAAAATAATAGTGCCAATGGCCGGGATTGGATCTCGTTTAAGACCCCATACTCTTACAGTTCCAAAGCCATTAACAGTGATAGCAGGTAAGCCAATTGTGCAACGTTTGGTAGAAGATATAGCTTCTGTAATAGATGAAAAAATTGATGAAATAGCATTTATTATTGGCCCTGTAGCAAAAGGATTTCCAACAAATACAGAAGAGAATTTATTAAAAATTGCAGAAGAATTGGGCGCAAAAGGTACTGTATATGTGCAAGAAGAAGCATTAGGAACCGCACATGCAATTTATTGTGCAAAGGAATCTTTGAGTGGTCCTTGTGTTGTTGCTTATGCAGACACTTTATTTAAAGCAGACTTTACTCTCGATGTCGATGTAGATGGCGCAATTTGGGTTAAACAAGTTGAAAACCCTAGCGCATTTGGTGTTGTAAAATTGCAAGATGGGTTTATTACAGATTTTATTGAAAAACCAAAAGAGTTTGTTTCTGATTTGGCTATTATTGGTATTTATTATTTTAAAAGTGGGGAAAAAATTTTAAATGAAATTCAATATTTAATTGATAATGATTTAAAAGAAAATGGTGAATACCAAATAACAAATGTTTTAGAGTCTTTAAAACAACAAGGAGCAAAGTTTATACCAGGTAAAGTAAATGATTGGATGGATTGTGGTAAAAAAGACCCAACTGTAGACACTAATAAACAAACACTTGGCTTTGAGTATGCTGCTGGTAACAATTTAGTCTCTTCGGATGTTGTTTTAGAGAATTCAGAAATTATTCAACCTTGTTATGTTGGCGCGAATGTTGTATTAAAAAACACGAAAATAGGACCTTATGTTTCTATTGGTGAGCATAGTGTGGTAGAAAATTCTATTATAGAAAACTCTTTAATTCAAACGAATGTGCAAATTTCAAATGCAAATTTAGACAATGCTATGATTGGAAACCATGCGAAATATAATGGGAATTACACTTCTGTGAGTATCGGAGATTATACAGAATTACTATAAATGTACGTTATCAGAAAGAACAAAGAAAAAAGAGAAAAGAAGCAATTTGATTATGTTAAGTTGGTTCTTTTCTCTTTTTTCTTTGTTCTTTTCTCAAATAATATTTTTGCACAAGACAGTATTCCAGCAAAAGAAGATTTAACAGAAGAGGCAGAATTAAAATTTCAAGAATTTTTCTTTAAAGCTTTATCAGAAAAATCAATAGGAAACTATCAAAAAGCAATTGAAAATTTAGAGAGCTGTAATCAAATTTTAACAAACGATGTTTCAGTTTATTTTGAATTTTCTAAGAACTACCTATTACTTAACAATACTTTATTAGCTAAAGAATATATCGAAAGGTCATTGGCAAAAGACATCCATAATCTTTGGATGTTAAAGCATTTTGTGAAAATTTATCAGAAAGAAAGAAACTATAAAGAGGCTATTAAGATTCAGCAGCAGATAGTAGCGATCCATCCAAAAGAAAGAGAGTTATTAGCAAGATTATTGATGTATGACCGTCAATACAAAGAAGCAAGTGCTTTATTGAATGTTTTAGAAAAAGAAAACACATTAACATCCAATTTAAAAAAATTAAAATCTAGTTTAGAAAAGAGAAAAGAAATTTCAGAAAAGAAGATAAATCCATCTGATTTAAGTTCTTTAATCCATCAATTTAAAACCAATAAATCGTATCAAATTTTAGAACAAATCCTGAAAGATTCAACGAATAACGATACTGCTTTATTAAAGTTTTGTGAAGAAGGTATTGCACTTTTTCCTGCACAACCGTTTGTGTATTTAGTAAAAGGAAAAATCTTAAATGATCAAAAAAACTTTCAAAATGCTTTAACTACATTAAAAAATGGTATTGATTTTGTGATTGTTGATGAAATGGAGGTTGATTTTTACACTGAAATAGCCAAAGCATTTAAAGGTCTAGGAAATAGTAAACAAGAAAAAAAGTTCAAGCAAAAAGCTAAAAATTTGAAGAATTAGAAAATGAAGGTCATAAAATACATTCTCCTTTTTACCCTTGTTTTAACTTCCTGTAAAACAAAAAAAAATATGATTGATGCCAATGCAATTGCCAAAGAAATTTCGGCAAGAAAAGTAGCAAAAAAACATATCGCAGCAAATTTTGATAAAGAAACTGTTGATGCAAAATTAAAAGTAAATTTTAACAACGGAAAAACTAAGCAAAGTTTATCTGTAAATATGAAAATTATAAAAGACGAAGTTATTTTACTAAAGGGAACTAAATTTATAACCGTTTTTAAAGCTAAAATTACACCAACTTCAGTAAGCTATTATTCTTCATTGTTTAAAAATTATTTTGAAGGTGATTTTTCTATGATTAAAAAATTATTAGGGGTAGAAATTAATTTCGAACAATTACAAAATTTGTTTTTAGGGCAATCTTTATTAAATTTAAAGGAAGAAAAACAAAATGTAGAAATTGTGAAGAATAGGTATATTTTATCACCAGAAAAACAAGTAGAATTGTTTGATATTTTTTTTACAATAAACCCTTCACATTTTAAATTGGAACAACAATCGATTGTAAAAGCTGTTAAGAATTTACGATTAGATATAAAATACCCTTCTTATAATTTAGTTGATGATGTTGTTTTTCCTGCAGAAATAAAGGTGAAAGCAAAGAATGCAAAATCTTTTACAAATATAGATTTGTATTATAAGTCTGTTGTTTTTGATACGGACGTAAGAATGTCTTTTAATATTCCTTATGGATACAAACGGTTACTATTTTAATGAATAATAAAAAGCTTCATATTCTTTTTTTATCAGGTTTTCTGATGAGTTTCTCTGTTTTTAGTCAAACTAAAAAGGAGTTAGAAAGTCAGCGCAAAAAATTTAAATCAGAAATTATAAAGTTGAATAAATTACTTTTTGATGAAAAGAAAAAAGAGAAAAATGCTTTAGAGGATTTAAGAGATATTAAACAAAAAATTGACGTTAGAAATAAGCTAATTTCTACTATAAATTTAGAAGCTAAGTTTTTATCCAAAGAGATAAAAACCAATGAAATTAAATTAGAAAAGCTTCATAAAAATCTTGCTGATTTAAAAGCTGATTATGGTGAGATGATTTACAAATCTTACAAGAGTAAATCACAACAAAGTAGAGCTATGTTTTTGTTGTCTTCACAAAATTTTTATCAAGCTTATAAACGTTTGGAGTATATAAAACAATATGCCTCTTTCAGAAAAAAGCAAGGAGAAGATATTGTTATTCAAACTGATTTTATTGAAAATATTAAAGATTCTTTAGTCTATCAAAAGCGAGTAAAAGACACGTTAATTTTATCAGAAAAGAATGAAAAACAACAAATTGAAACGGATAAAAAGAAGCAAGAAAATTTAATTACCAAAATAAAAAGAAAAGAAAAAACCTACAAAAGGGATTTACAAAAGCAAATTAAAGCAGAAAAAAGAGTTGCTAATAAAATAGATAAAATTATAAGAGACGAAATTGCAAGAGCTAACAAATTAGCTAGAGCAAAGTTGAAATCGAAATCAGTAGCAAGAAAGAAAAATGAATTTATTCTAAGTCCAGAAGCAAAAGCATTAGCTGCAAAATTTGAATTGAATAAAGGATTGTTGCCTTGGCCCGTTAAAGAAGGTTTAGTTGTTAGAAAGTTTGGTAAACAAGCGCATCCTACATTTCCGGGAATAACAATAAATGGAACAGGATTGCATATTGTTACCAGTAATGGAAGTAATGCCGAAGCGATTTATAATGGTGAGGTTTTGAATATTCTACTAGGTTCTGGAGGTACAAAAAACGTGTTAATTAGACATGGAAATTATATTACTTCATATAATAACCTTGAAAATTCCTTTGTTAAAAAAGGCGATAAAATTTTAACAGGGCAAAAAATCGGTAAAATATTTACAGATAAAATTTCTAAAAAAACCAAACTTATTTTTGTGTTATTTAAAAATACTACACGTTTAAACCCGGCTTCTTGGATATTGAAGAGGTAATTATCCTTTCATTACTTTTTTAATAATATTTTTCCCTGTCATTGCAGATGTTGTAATTACACCAGAAAATAAAGCCGCTGCGACTCCTGCAGTGACAACATCTTGCCCAGTTAAATAAAAGTTTTTAATAGGTGTTCTTGGCTTTAAGAATTTTTGTCTAAAACGTTTTGGTGTGTGGTCTAAACCATAAATTTCACCTTCGTCATAATTGATAAAATGCTTTGTTGTTAAAGGTGTAGAGAGTTCATAATGTTCAATTTTGTCTTTTGCCTGTGGTATGTGTTTAAACAAAACTTCTAATAATCGCTTTGAGATTTTTTCTTTTAATGCTTCATATTCTTCGCCACGTTTCATCCATTTGGTGCCATCCCAATTTTTAAAACCGTCATAAGGCAATAATGTAATAATATCTATGGTACTTTTTCCTGGGTATCTGTTAGTCCAATCAGGGTCTTTTGCTGAAGGAAATGAAATATAAACTACTGGAAAATCAGCATTTAAATTATGCACATAATTATCTATAGCTGTATCATGATCTATGTTGTCAGGATAGATCCAATAATTCGTTTTTGGCAGCTTTAGTTCTTCAGGAGAGCCTTTTAAGCCAATATATAAACAAGCATGAGAAACCGATCTTTTTACGGTTTGTAATTGTTGTTTTAGTTGATGTTTCTCTGCAATATCTGACGGGATTAATTTGTTATAGGTAGTCATAATTCCTGCTCCAGAAATAATATTTTTTGCTGTAAAGGTTTTTCCATCTTTCATTTGTACACCAACGGCTTTGTTGTTTTTAATGATGATTTTATCAACTTCTGCGCTAATTAAAATAGTTCCACCAGCTTTTTCTATAACTTTATCAATTGTTTTTGCAATTTCAGACGAGCCTCCAATAGGAAAACTTCCACCAGCAAAATAATGTTTGGCTACAGCTGCATGCATAACAAAACTGCTTTGTTTTGGAGGTAAACCATAATCTCCATACTGACCAGAGAGTACTTTTATAAGTTCTTCATTTTTAGTGATAGAACTTAAAACTTCATAAGTGGTCTTATCAGAGAAATTATAAAAAGGTTTGCGCATTTTACCACCAATAAGTGAGCTCATAATTGGAGGCAAAGCTTTGTCCATATAAAATTTCTGACTTGTTTTTATTGCTTTAAAAACCAAGTTCACATAAGCATCTATAGCCTGTTTTTCATCAGGAAAATAAGTAAGCATTTTATTTTTAAAGTTCTGCACACCTTTAACAAAATCATATTCTTTATCTCCAATTATAATTTTATCATATACAGCCCCCATATCTGCCCATTGTATTTGGGCATCAGAAATGTAATCGAACAATTTTTTAATCACTGAAGTTTTTCTTTGAACCTCCCCTATATAATGGATGCCAACATCCCATTCAAAACCTTTGCGTTTAAAAATATGCGTAAATCCTCCAGCAATATAATGGCGTTCTAAAACCAAAACTTTTTGCCCTTCTTTTGCAAGAATAGCTCCCGCAGAGAAACTTCCCATTCCGGAGCCTATAATTATGGAATCGTAATTTTCTGCTAAAGTTGGGTTTTTCTTGTAAGATTGGATCATAAGATTAGATTTTTTATAATAGCATACACGCTAATATACAATCTAATTTTAATGATATTCTTTATTCAGAATCGTATTTAATATTTTTCTGGAGGATAATAGAATTAGGCATTGTAATTAATTCATTTTCTTGTGTTTTTAAAGTGATAAAAAATGCCCCAATATCTCTAATTTCACCAGTAATATTGTTGTCTTTTTCAAGCACTGTAATAGTGTCACCTATCTTAACAGGATAATTTATATATAAAATTATACCTGCTGTAATATTAGATAAGAGAGACCATTGTGCAAAGAAAGCAATTCCTAAAATAGTTAAAAATGAAGAAATATAAATAAGTAATTGTTTTTCATCAACCCCCCAAATAAATGAAATAATTACAATTAAAGAAATATAAAGAAGTATTGTAATTATTTTATTGGTTACTAATATTCTTGCTTTTTGGAAACTGAATTTAACTTGAATTTTTTTCAACGATCTAGCAATAAAAAGACGAGTAAAAAAAATAAATATAATTACCGCTATCGACCACAATATTTTATAATCTGTAAACTCCATATTTTTTATTTGAATAAAGCTTTAATCTCTGTGGCATCATCTGGTTTCATCTTTCCTGCTAAAATTAAGCTTAATTGTTTGCGTCTAAGAGCCCCTTCAAAACGTTCTTTTTCTAAAGTTGTTTCTGGTATAATTTGTGGAATCTTTACCGGTTTTCCAGTTTCATCAACAGCTACAAAAGTATAAATACCTTCATTAACTTTTGTTCTTTGGCCGGATTGTCTGTCTTCAATCCAAACATCAACATAAATCTCCATGGATGATTTAAAAGCTCTAGAAACTTTAGCTTCTACAGTAACTACACTCCCGACAGGAACAGATTTGTTAAAAGCAACATGATTTACGGAAGCAGTTACCACAATTCTTCTAGAATGACGTCTGGCAGCAATGCTGCAAGCTCTATCCATTCTTGCTAATAATTCTCCTCCAAAAAGATTGTCTAAATAATTAGTTTCTCCTGGTAAAACCAGATCTGTAAGTATCGTTAAAGATTCTTGAGATGTCTTTGCTTCCATTTTAAAAATTTCTACAAATATAAGTATAGACTCTAAATAAATATTACTTTTTTATCAGTAACCAAGCATCTTCCGAAACTGTTGCTTGTATTTTATATAGGTTATTAATAGCTTCATTTTTATCTAAAAAACTATCAAAAGCTACTTCTATTAATCCCCATTTATTTGCACCAAGAATACTTGCTTTGTAACCTTGTTTCTTTAGTTGATTTACTTTTTTTTCTGCATTTTCAGGAAACTGAAAAGCACCAGCTACAACGTGATAAGGTTTTGAAACTACCTCTTCTTTCAAAACATTTAACGCTATTGTTGGCAGAGGATTAGTAATTACAAAAGTAGCGGATTGAATTTTTTTCTCAATAGCTTTTTCTTGATTTGCTATTATTGACTCTTGTTTATTTTGTTGATATGCATTGTTGCCAGCAAAGCTGAGTGTTAACATTATCGCAGCAGTAGCAGCATATTTTATAAAAGTAGGAATTCCTTTTTTGTTTTCTTTTTTTAAGATTGGAATTAAAGGTTTTACTTTTGCTATGTTTCTTTTTATTGATTCAGATGCTACTGAAGTTAACCCAAAAGATTCGGTTAAATAATTAACGGTAGTATTGGGTTCAAAAATTATCTGATCATTTTCATTTAATGTTAAAACGCCAACTGCCCCTATTTGTATAGGTTTTGTGTTGATTTCGTTTTTCCATTCAGTAACGGACAAAGCAATTATTCTAGAAGCTTTTTCAAATGTGATGTTTTCTGATGAAGCTATGTAGTTTGTCAACAAACCATCATTCACTTTTAAGTGACTATTAAACGTAATTTGTTTTGCTGGTGGATAAAAGGTATTTGAAGTTTCATTCACTTTTGCGCCAATTTTGTTGGTCACAAAACCACCAAAATCAGGAATAATTACACAATTATACCTGTAAAGTAAATCGCTAATGTAGTTGGCTAAATTCATATAAACAAATATAAAAAAATAGATGTTTTGAAAAGGGATTTCATATAAATTTTATCAACAATTATTTTTTATATTGGTACTCAAATTGTTATCTATTGGAAGAAGAAAATTTATTAGCTGTTTTGCGCTTGCAGAAAAGTAAAGCTATTGGCGATATTTTAGCTAAAAAACTTATTGTTACTGTGGGAGATGTTGCTCAGATTTTTAAAGAAAAATCAGCTACTCTTCAAAAAATCAACGGCATTGGGAGTCATGCAATCAAACATTTGTTTGATACCGAGAATATACTTAAGGCGAAACAAGAATTGGCCTATATCAAAAAAAATAAAATTCAATATTCTTATTTTTTAGAGGATGATTACCCTTACAATCTTCATAATTGTATTGATAGTCCAATTTTATTATTCAAAGATGGAAATATAAACTTGAAAAATGATAAGATAATTTCTATTGTCGGTACAAGGAATATGAGTTCTTATGGAAGAGATTTTTGTAACAAATTAATAGAAGATTTAGCGGAATATAATCCTATAATCATAAGTGGTTTTGCCTACGGAGTGGATATTTGTGCGCACAAAGCGGCTGTAAAAAACAAGCTACAAACAATTGCAGTTTTAGCCCACGGTTTTGAGCAAATTTATCCAAAAGTTCATAAAAAACATATTAATGAAGTAAATGAAAATGGGGGGTTTTTAACAGAGTTTTGGAGTGAGGAAGCTCCATTAAGAGAAAATTTTTTAAAGAGAAATAGAATTGTTGCGGGTATTTCAAAAGCTACTATTATTGTAGAGTCTGCTGCAAAAGGAGGCTCTTTGGTTACTGCAGATATTGCCAATTCTTATGACAAAGATGTGTTTGCAGTTCCTGGTAGAACAACAGATATTTATAGTAAAGGCTGTAATAATTTAATTAAAAATAACCAGGCAAATTTGTTAACGTCGGCTAAAGATATTGTAAAAATGTTAAATTGGGATTTGAATGAAAAATCAAAAATAATTCAGAAACAATTATTTGTTGAGTTAAATGAAAACGAGCAAAAAATCTATGATTTATTGCACGAAAAAGGGCAACAATTATTGGATGTAATTTCTTTAGAATGTAATATTCCTATGTATCAATTGTCAGCAATTTTATTACAAATGGAATTAAAAGGGATTACAAAACCTTTACCAGGAAAGATGTTTGAACTTATTTAATAATCCTTATTTTTGAGGTGACTCAATCCTAGAAAATGTCTTTAGAAGAAAAATTAATATCAAAAAAAAAACCTACTTTTCCAATAAGTAAATCCTTAGAAAATTTTTTAGTGAAGCACAATAGGAGTACGGTAATTCCTATTTTTTACAACGATTTACTTCGTTTTCAAGGTTCTGTATCTGTCTATGATAAAAATGATGAAGATACTCTTTGGGTAAGGACATTTTACAATGAATTTGAAAGGAAAGAAATAGATTTAAGTCTTAAAAAGATTTATACACTATTGCATTCTGATGGTAATGAAAATACAATCCCTTTTCTTAACGTAGATGCTATAGATTTTTGCACATTTGGTAATTCTAAGCCTTTTCGCATTAAAGTAAGAAACATTTTAAATGATAACTTTACTTATTTTTATGTAAAAAAAGCAGATGCTTCCCGAGTATATGGTTTAGAGTTAGAACATTTGTTATCTCCTTATAATATAAACTATTTAGTTTATAAAGATACCCTAATTGAAGAGCATATTTCTGGTATTCCAGGAGATGACTTTATTCATAATATATTGCCAAAGTGTACAAAATCGGAAAAGGCTCAAATTGCTAAGGAGTTTGTTAAATTTAAAGAACGATGTTTCATCCGATTGTTGGGAGATATGCGTTCTTATAATTATGTAATTACGCCTATCCATGATTTTGATCAGATTATTTATAAAATTAGAGCTATAGATTTTGACCAGCAATCTTTTGAAGGAAATTTAAAAGTTTACAACTTACAGTTTTTAAAAGAAAACTTTAAGATGGTAGAAATGGTAGGAAGAAAATTGGAAAATAGCTCAATAAACCAATATAAAGCGGAAGAGCGTTCTTACATCGCGAAGAGAATGATTAGTTCTCCGGATAGAACAGCACAATTAATTAATTGTATGAAAAATGACACTATTTCTTTTCCTGAAAATGTAGAATTATTGAAGAAGCATTTAATAGAATATGTACACGATGTAAAGTTTAAGGATAATAAAAATATGGGAGAGATTTTAGAAACAATTTTAGAATTTGTAAAGCGTAATTACTTAGATATAAGCGCTAAATAGGTGTCTTAATATTTTTATTTTCTAATCCTTATACTTTCAAGAACAACTGTTAATAAAATTAGACCCCCTCCAATAAAAGTATTAATACTTGGTATCTCATTTACGAAAACGAAGGCAATTATTATTCCAAAAATTGGTTGAACACTGCTTATAATACTTGCTGTAGAAACAGAAAAATGATTCAAAGAATTTACCATCATCGTATGACCAATTGCAGTCGTTAATAAAGCAATTAGAACTAAAAATGGTAGTTGACTTTCAAAATTAGAAAAATCACTTAGAAACAACACAGGAGCTAGTAAGACAGAAACAATAACCATTTGGTGCAGCATTAATGCACTTCCATTGTAATTTTTAATATGTTTTTTTAAAGTAAGGTTTCTCAAAGCGTAGCAGAAGGCAGAAAGAATTCCGAATAAAATTCCTTTTAACTGATCGTTGTTTAAAGAAAAATCTGGAACTAGTATGTAAACTCCAATTAATACTAAAATTGCGAAAAAAATATGAATCGGATTTAATTTCTGTTTTGAAAAAAAAGGTTCTAAAAAAGCAGTAATTACAGGGAAAGTGTACAAAGAAAGCATACCTAAGGCTACGTTAGAAAGTTTTAAAGCTATAAAATAAGTGACCCAATGAGCACCCATAAAAAAACCGCTTATGGTAAAAGAGAAAAAATCCTTTCTCGATTTTATTTTTAAATTCACCTTTTTAAATCGACAAAATAGATACATAAATACAGAAGCAAAACTGGCTCTGCATAAAATAATTACTTCACTAGGTAGCGCAATATATTTTCCTAAAACACCAGAAGTACTTATAAAAAGGGTTGCTAACAGTAATAGAGATAAGTTTTTATTATGCGAGTTTTCCATTAGATTCTGGTTAATATTTGTAAAGCTGTTTTTACAGAATCTATTTTAATAAAGGTAATTAATAAACGTAATCCGTTTTTAGTTTCTTTCTCTTTCATTACACAATTTTTAGAATTCTGTTGAACATATTTTAGCATTTTTGAAAATGCTGCTGTTTGATAAAATTCACTTTGCTGATTAGAAACAAAATACCCAATCATTCTTTTTTGTTTTAAAATGATTTTCTCTAAACCTAATTCTTTTGCTAACCATTTTATTCTAACAGAATCTAAAAGATCCAAGACTTCATTTGGCACTTCTCCAAATCTATCTACAATTTCTGTTTCAAAAACTTGTAATTCTTCTGCTGTTTTTAAGCTGCCTAATTTGTTATATAAACTCAATCTTTCCGTAATTGAATTTACGTAGTCATCAGGAAATAAAATTTCAAAATCTGTATCAATTTGCACCTCTTTTACAAACTCTTTAGGTTTAGAGTTGTCTGCTGGATACAATTCTTTAAATTCATTTTCTTTTAGTTCCTCAATAGCTTCCTGTAATATTTTTTGATAGGTGTCAAAGCCAATATCATTGATGAAGCCACTTTGTTCGCCGCCTAATAAATCTCCAGCACCCCTAATTTCTAAATCTTTCATTGCAATATTAATTCCGCTTCCTAAATCAGAAAATAAAACCAGCGCTTCTATTCTTTTTCTGGCATCATCGGTCATCATGTGATAAGGAGGCGTTATAAAATAACAGAATGCTTTTTTGTTAGAACGCCCAACTCGACCTCGCATTTGATGCAAATCGGACAAGCCAAAATTATTAGCATTATTTATAAAAATTGTGTTTGCATTTGGCACGTCTAAACCACTTTCTACAATAGTTGTAGATACTAGGACATCAAATTCATTATTCATGAAACCGAGCATTAAAGCTTCCAGTTTTTTACCTTCCATTTGTCCGTGGCCAATACTAATTTTTGCAGATGGCACTAATCTTTGCAACAAACCAGCAACTTCTTTAATGTTTTCAATTCTGTTATGAATGAAAAAAACTTGTCCTCCTCTAGAAATTTCATAAGAAATAGCATCTCTAATGGTTTCCTCAGAAAAACGAATAACACTACTTTCTATAGGATGTCTGTTTGGTGGAGGAGTTTTTATAACTGATAAATCTCTTGCCGCCATTAAACTAAATTGCAGGGTTCTTGGAATAGGGGTCGCAGTTAGCGTTAAAGTGTCAACATTTTCCTTGAGCGTTTTTAATTTATCTTTTACAGCAACACCAAACTTCTGTTCTTCATCAATAATTAATAACCCTAAATCTTTAAATTTTAAACGTTGATTGGTTAATTGATGCGTTCCAATAATAATATCAACTTCACCTTTATTTACGCCCTCAATTGCAGCCGTTTTTTGTTTAGCAGTTCTAAACCTATTTAAGTAATCTATTTTAATGGGAAAATCTTTTAAACGTTCTGTAAATGTCTTATAATGTTGAAAAGCTAAGATAGTTGTTGGCACTAAAATAGCCACTTGTTTACCATTGTCAACTGCTTTAAAAGCAGCTCTTACGGCAACTTCAGTTTTCCCAAAACCAACATCACCACAAACCAATCTATCCATCGGTTGTTCTTTTTCCATATCATTTTTTACATCTTGAGTGGCTGTAAATTGATCTGGCGTATCTTCATACATAAAACTTCCTTCTAATTCATGTTGAATATGCGTATCTGGTCCAAATGCAAAACCTTTTTGCAATTTTCTTTTTGCATACAACTGAATTAAATTAAAGGCAATATGTTTAACTCTCGCTTTGGTTTTTTGTTTTATTTTTTTCCAAGCACCGGAACCTAATTTATATATTTTTGGTGCTTTTCCGTCTTTTCCATTGAATTTAGAAATCTTATGAAGTGAATGAATACTTACATATAAAATATCTCTTTCTCCATAGACTAATTTAATAGCTTCTTGCTTTTTTCCTTGGACATCGATTTTTTGTAAACCACCAAATTTTCCAATTCCGTGATCCATATGGGTTACATAATCTCCAATTTCAAGTTTATTTAATTCTTGAAGTGTGATAGCCTGCTTTTTTGCATACCCATTTTTTAATCTAAATTTATGATAACGTTCAAATATTTCATGATCTGTATAGCAAAGTAATTTGTTGTTTATATCTACAAAACCCTGATATAGAGGAAAAACTACTGTTTCATAATGAACTTCTTGTTCCGCATCATCAAAAATATCATGGAACCGTTTAGCTTGTTGTTCATTTGCACAAAAGATATAGTTGGTAAAGCCCGCTAAATGATGTTCATTTAAATCATCAATTAGTAAATTGAATTGTTTGTTAAAGGAAGGCTGTGGTTTTACATTAAAAACAATTTCTAATTGGTCTTTAGCTGTTGATCTCCCAAAATTTACTAAAGTAAAATCTTGTAATTGGTTTTTAATAAAATTACCATCACAAAATAATTCTGATGGTTTTGCATGTTTAATTTCTTTGGATACATCTTTGAAAGCTTCTTCTGATTTTTGAAAGAATTTATCCAAATTACCTACTAATAAGTCAATATTTTTGATGAAAACGACCGTTTTAGACGAAATATACTTTAAGAAACTTTCTCTATTTTCTTCAAAAGTTTTGTTTTCTACATTTGGCATGATAGAAACTTTCTTCATTTTTTCCTTCGAAAGTTGAGTTTCTACATCAAAAGTTCTGATACTGTCAATTTCATCTCCGAAAAATTCAATTCTATAAGGCTCATCATTAGAGAATGAGAAGACATCAATGATTCCGCCTCTTACAGAAAAATCGCCAGGCTCAGTAACAAAGTCAACTCGTTTAAATTTATATTCAAATAAAACTTCATTTACAAAATCGAGCGATAAGCTTTCACCAACCGCAACTTTTAAAGTATTTTTTTCTAATTCTTTTTTAGTAACTACTTTCTCAAATAAGGCAGCAGGATACGTTACAATTACAGCGGGTTTTTTACGAGAATTAATCCTGTTTAAAACCTCAGAACGCAATAAAACATTTGCATTGTCGGTTTCTTCAATTTGATAAGGTCTTCTATAGGATCCAGGGTAAAAAAGCACATTTTTATCACCTAAAAGTTGTTCTAAATCGTTTAAATAATAAGCTGCTTCTTCTTTGTCATTAAAGATTAAAAGATAAGGTTTGTCTGTTTTTTTAAAGCTTTCTGAGATAACAAAAGACAATGATGAGCCCACCAAATTCGTAATTTGAAAATGGTTTTGGTCTTGTTGAAGTGCTATAATTATCTGCGAAACATTCGTAGAATTTTGATATTTATTTACAATGTTTTGGGTACTCAACGTAAAATATTTTATGCAAATATATTAATTTGAAATAGGCTTATTGAAAATGTTTTTCAAACTTTTTATTTTTTCATGGACTAGGTGTATGTAAAAGTAATGGTTTGATAATTTTTTCAAGTAGGAAGAGTGTGATGGTTTTTTAGTAGCTTTTTCCGGGGCAAAAGCTGCTAAAGATTTGTTGTAGTTTAGCAGATAATGTATAAATTTTCAGAAAAAGGATTAGAGGTTATTAAGACCCGTTTTAAGTTTATGGCGGATGTTTTATGCAATTTTAAACTTGGGGATTTTTTTAAAAGAAAAAGTATATATTAACGAAATGGGTCCTAATTTTTACTTACTTTTATATGTAGTAAGATATCGTTCTTTTATGAAAAATTTAATTATAATATTTATGCTGTTTTTGTCTTGTTCATTAAGTTCTCAAAATGACCAAAACAAATGGACAGTTGGTGTTAGTTTGTCTACAGTAATGTTTGGGGATGAGGCTTCTAAAAAGGTTAAAGAAAATTTTAATATGCAATTCCCAAGTATCGAAATTAGTCGAAAATTAGGACAAAACCTATCAGTGGACTTTATATACACTGTTGAATTTTTGCAAGCTAGGAAAGGGGTAAACGCATTTAAATATTCCTCTTTTGATACTTATTTAAGGTACGAATTGCCAGAACTTTTTTTAAATATAGTTCCTTTTGGAGGTATTGGATTTGGTTACATTAAAGGGGCTACTACCACACCAAACCCTCAGGGATCCTTAAGTTTAAATATAATGGGTGGTGCTACTATTTGGGTTTCTGAAAGAGTAGGTCTTACGGGAAGAATAATGTATAAAAATGTGTCTTCTAGCTCTGAATCAATGGCTTCTCATTTTCAGGCAATTGGGGGTATTGTCTATAACTTTAATATTAATTCGGCTGCAGGAGGAGAGGGGCGCAAGCGAATTTGGGACGAGAAACATTAATTCTCATTCAAGGTTAAAAACTTCATTAGAATTGTTTGCATATTTTTACTACCGATATAATTATCTATTTGTAAATCGATTTCAATATTGGAATTCAAAATAGTTGTTGTTGGATAACTAATTTTTCCATTTATGGATGCTAATTCTTTTGTTAATTCGTTTATCCCTGTTTTATTTCCTGAAGGTTTATAAATGAATGTTTTTTTAAAAAAAACAATATCTTCTTTTTGTTCTGCATTTAGTTTTACGAAATAGAATTGATTATTTAAAAGATGTATTATTTTATCATTTGTAAAAGTAGTTTTCTTCATTGCAAAACAAATTTTACACCAATCAGTATAAACAAAAGCTACAATTGGTTTTGGATTTTGTTGATGCAGTTTTTCTATTTCAGGAAAAGTATACACTTTTAACGTTGTTTTTTTTGTCTGTGCATTCGTTGTAAAATATCCACACAACAAAATATAAAGAAATATTTTATTCATTTAAAAAAGTGTAAATCGTATACCTGCAAATGCTCTAATACCTTGATTCGAAGCATAAACATAACTTGGGTCAAAAGCTAATTCAGGATTTTTTACTGTGTCAATCCCAATGTCAAAAGGGTTGTTTGCATTGTTAATACTATTTGCAGGTGGTGTAAAGTTTAATAGGTTTTTTATCCCTCCATAAACTTCCCAACTATTGCTAAATTTTTTTGTTAACTGAATGTTTTGAATGCTAAACCATGGAGAAAATTCAGCCCTATTGTCGTTTACTCCAAGCAAGGGTAAACGCATTGGGCCATATAAATTACCAGTGTAATCTAAAGTAAAGTTAGTATCAAACTTATAAGAAATAGACCAAACACCACTAAATGTTTCAGTTAATAATTGCCTTGTTTTAATGTTGTTTTCTGTAACAGAAACATCCATAAAAGTAGCACCTATATTCATGGTAAAACCATTTGTAAACAAAATGTCGGAAGTAAAAGAAATTCCTTTAGATATTGAGTATCCATTTAAGTTGGCATAAATAATTTTGTTAGGATCAGATTCATAATCAGGTAAAATTCTATTATTAAAATATGTATAAAATATGCTTGTATCAAAGGTGATAAATATATTTTCTGTATTTATTTTTTTTACATAGTTGATGTTTGTATTCCAAGAAGTTTCAGGTTTTAATTGTCCCCTAAATTCTACTTCCCTAGCTCCTGTTAAAGCGGCATGATCTTCTGTGAAAACATTTGCGACTCTAAATCCATTTCCAATACTTACTCTAAAAATATCTGATTTATCTTTTGAATTCCACTTGTAATTTATCCTTGGCGAGAAAATATTTCCATGTATACTATTATAATCCCATCTTGCGCCTAATAATAATTTATTTTGTTTGTTAAGGTTAATTTCGTCCTGCAGAAAAATACCAGGTAAATGAGTTTTTGAGGGTTTATTTTTAATCCCATTTTCATCAATTGTGGCAAATGTATTATCATCATAAAAGGTATATCTGTATGCAATACCTAATAAAAAGTTATGATTTTCTTTAATTCTTTTATTGTAGACAAATTGTCCAAAGCCAATCAGTTGTGCTGCCTCATATTTATCTGTGCCATAAAAAGAATCTTGATAATGGCCATTTGCACTAAATTGAAAATTAATATTTTCAGTGGTTGGTAATTGGTATGTTCCAAAAGTTTCCCATCTATTTGTGTAGATGCTTTCACCATATTTAATGTTGGTTCCTCTGTATTTTTTTTCCCAATCCATTTCACCTCCCCATCTATCTTCATAGACGTATCTTCCAGCGATTGTAAATACTTTGTTATTCTTTCTTTCGATATTTATTTTATTAAAAAATGAAATTCGATGCTGTAAAGTTAAATCTGTAAACCCATCTTCATTATTATCTATTCTATTTTGATAATTGAAATAATTTACTCCTAATAGACTTTCAATTTTTTCTGATAATTTATAACGTAAACCAACATCAGTATTTATTTCTCCCCAAGAACTTGTAAAAGTATCAGTAGTTAATTTAGGGGAATTTGAGGGTCTTTTTGTGATGATGTTTATAATACCTCCAACAGCTTCAGAACCATATAATGTAGATGCTGATCCTTTAACAACTTCAACACGTTCTATTAATGCTTGTGGTATTCCTGTTAAACCATAAACTGTAGAAAGCCCGCTAACAATCGGCATTCCATCAATTAAAACGAATGTATAAGGTCCTTCTAAACCATTAATATGGATATCTCCCGTATTACAAACATTGCAATTTAATTGTGGCCTAACACCATTTACATTTTGCATAGATTCAAAAATAGAAGGCGTTGGGTTTTTCTTAAAAAAAGATGTACTATATACTTCAACAGGTACAGGGCTGTTCGATTTTGTTACAGGACGTAAAGTTCCTGAGATAACAATTTCATCTAAAGAATTATTTTCGGATAAAGAAAAATTTTTAGTCAGTTTTTGATTGCTATTAAAGGATATTTTTATTGTTTTTGTTTGATATCCAATACTGCTTACAATAAGCGTATAGTTCCCTTTCGGGATGTTGCGTAATTCATAAAACCCATTTTCATTAGACGTTGTGCCAATTTTTGTCTTCTTCAAATAAATATTTGCATAAGGTAAAACTCCACTTCCTGACTTAATCTTTCCTGAAATAGTATTTGTTTGTCCGTAAGAACTGGTAATTCCTAAAAACAAAATAAGTTTGATAAATATGTTCACTTTTTCATTTTAAATTTACGCAAATATAAATATATTTTTAGACTTGTCTAAAAATATATTTATATTAAAATAAAAAGTATATCTTTGTTTTACAATTATTAAATAAAATGTTTACACTTTCTGAAGAAAATTATTTAAAAGCAATTTATCATTTAGAAATAGATGCCGATAAAGGAATTAGTACAAATTCTATTGCTAAAAAATTAGAAACAAAAGCTTCTTCAGTAACAGATATGGTTAAGAAACTATCTGAAAAGGAGGTGGTAGTTTATAAAAAATATCAAGGGGTAAAATTAACTAATTATGGAAAAAAGACCGCAGCAAATATTGTAAGAAAACACCGGTTATGGGAGGTTTTTTTGGTTGAAAAATTAAATTTTTCTTGGGACGAAGTACATGATGTAGCAGAACAATTAGAACATATAAAATCTCCAAAATTAATCAATCAGTTAGATTCTTTTTTAGGATTTCCAAGCAATGATCCTCATGGAGATCCAATTCCGGATAAAGAAGGAAATTTAAAAATTATTGAAAAAAGCTTATTATCTACCTTTTATAAAAATGAAAGCGGTGTTTGTGTAGGTGTAGACGATTCGTCATCAGAATTTTTACGTTATTTAGATAAAAAGGGAATCACTTTAGGAAAACAAATTACAGTATTAGAAAAAGAAGATTTTGATGATTCTTTATCCATTGAAATGGACAATAAGAAATTTTCAATTTCAAATAAAATTGCGAACAATTTATATATGAAAAAATAATGAGTACATTCGATCAACTAGTAGTATTTGGAAAAGAACACCCAATATTGGCAGCATTATATGCTTCTCTTTTTACCTGGGGTTTAACAGCTCTGGGAGCATCTTTAGTCTTCTTTTTTAAAAAATTAAACAGAGCAGTTTTAGACGGTATGCTAGGTTTTACGGGAGGCGTAATGGTGGCCGCAAGTTTTTGGAGTTTACTAGCTCCAGCAATAGATAACAGTCCTGGAGAGGGTTTTTTAAAAGTTTTACCGGCAGCCATTGGGTTTGGATTAGGAGCTTTGTCTCTTTTTGGAATGGATAAAATTTTACCACATTTACATATCAATTTTAAAGAAAATGAGGCAGAAGGAGTAAAAACTGAATGGCATAAAACAACGTTATTAGTTTTGGCGATAACATTGCATAATATTCCAGAAGGTTTGGCAGTTGGTGTTTTGTTTGGGGCAGCATCGACACTTGTGGGGGTAGAACAAACAGAAATGATTGTTGCAGCTATTTCTTTAGCAATCGGAATTGGAATTCAGAATTTTCCCGAAGGTTTTGCCGTTGCAATGCCTTTAAGAAGGCAAGGTGTTAGTCGATTAAAAAGTTTTTGGTACGGACAGTTATCTGCAGTTGTAGAACCAGTTGCAGCAGTTTTAGGTGCTTTAGCAGTATCTTTTTTTACACCAATTTTACCTTATGCTTTGGCGTTTGCAGCAGGGGCAATGATTTTTGTGGTAGTAGAAGAGGTGATTCCGGAAACCCAAAGAGATAAATACACAGATATTGCTACTCTTGGTTTTATTGGTGGATTTATAGTAATGATGTCTTTAGACGTTGGTTTAGGTTAAAATTTAATAAAAAATATTTTTAGAAAGCCAAACAATAACTGTTTGGCTTTTTGTATTTTGCAGTAAAAATAGTTCTGTGCAACAACCATCAATCTTTCAAGTTTACAATGCTTCTGCAGGAAGTGGAAAAACATTTACACTTGTAAAAGAATACTTGAAAGTTTTATTAAACTCTGAAGATATTTTTTCTTTTCAGAAAATTTTAGCAGTTACATTTACCAATAAGGCTGCTGGAGAAATGAAAGAGCGGGTGTTGTCTAGTTTAGAAGATTTTGCTGCGGGAAAAGAAAACGATTTATTCAACATTATAATAAAAGAAATAGATGCTGATAAACCAATAATTCAGCAGAGAAGTAAGAAAATATTGGAAGCAATTTTGCAAAATTATGCTGCTTTTTCGATAACTACGATTGATAGTTTTACACATAAAATTATTAAAAGTTTTGCCTATGATTTAGGTTTACCTCAAAATTTTGAGGTTGAAATGGATGCAGTTTCTTTGCTAAATCAAGCAGTGGATGTCTTAATTTCTAAAATAGGATCCGATAAAAAGCTAACAAAACTTTTGATTGATTATTCTTTAGATAAAACAGACGATGATAAATCTTGGGATATTTCTAGAGATTTAAACGAGTTTGCAAAAGTGCTTTTAAATGAAGATGATATTAAACACTTTAGAGCGCTTGCTAACAAAAAATTAGAGGATTTTACAAATCTAAAAACCAAACTATATAGCCATCAAAAGGAATTAAAAGAAGCTATAAAAAATGTTGGTGAAGCGTTTTTAGATTTAATTGAAAATCATGGTATAGCGCACAAGGATTTTATGCGGGCGACAATTCCGAAATTCTTTTTAGATTTGAGCGCGAAGTCAGTAAATATTGATTTTCTAAAACGAAGTGAAACTATTGAAAAAGCGATTGAAAATCATCAATATTATTCGAAAACAACAACAACTGCTGTCGCTTCACTAATTGAAAATATTGTTCCAGAAATAATCAATTTGTATGCACAGTCGAAAGATTTGTACAGTCAGTTTTTGATGAATAAATTGGCCTTAAAAAACATCATTCCCTTAGCAGTTTTAAATAATATCAACATAGAATTAGAGCAAATAAAAGAAGAGAATAATATAAGATTAAATGCAGAGTTTAATCAACTTATTTCAGATAATATTAAAGAGCAACCTGCACCTTTTATTTATGAAAGAATTGGACAGCGTTTTCAGCATTATTTTATTGATGAAATGCAAGATACGTCTGAGTTGCAATGGCAAAATTTGATTCCTTTAATAGACAATGCACTAGCGCAAGAAAATAGTAATCTGTTATTGGTAGGAGATGGAAAACAAGCCATATATAGATGGAGAGGTGGCAAAGCAGAACAGTTTATTGAGTTGGGTTCTCCTTTAAAAAACCCTTTTCATGTTAAAAAAGAAATCCAGAGTTTAGAAACCAATTTCAGAAGTTATTCAGAAGTCATTAATTTTAATAATTCATTTTTTCAGCACACCGCAAATTTTATTCAAAATGACTCATATAAGAATCTTTTTATAGAAGGAAATAAGCAATTTGAAAATTCTAAAAAAGGTGGATTTGTTTCATTAACATTTCTCGAAAAAGAGGAAGATAAAGACTTAGAAAAATTAAAATATCCAAAGAAAGTTTTAGAAAAAATTAATAAATTAAAAGATAGTTTTTCTTTAAATGAAATTTGTGTTTTAACTCGGACAAAAAAAGATGGAGTTGCGGTTGCAAATTATTTGTCTGAAAATGGAGTCGATATTATTTCTTCAGAAACGCTGTTAATACAGAACAGTCCTAAAGTATGCTTTATTATTGATGTTTTAAAGGTCTTGCAAAATGCTAATGATGAAGAAACACGTTTTGAAGTCTTGTATTTTTTGCATCAACATTTGCAAATTAAGAATCCAAAACATATTTTTTTTAAAGAGTTCTCAAAAGTTGATAATCAAACTATTTTTGAATCTTTAAAATTGTATGGAATTTCTTTTGAAATTTCTACTTTTTATCAGCTGCCATTTTACGAAAAGATCGAAGAAATTATTAGAGGCTTTAATTTGATTCATACTTCTGACGCGTATTTACAGTTTTTTTTAGATGTTGTTATAGAGCAGCAAAGAAAATCTACAGATGTTGCTGATTTTCTCGAGTTTTGGGAACTCAAAAAAGATAAATTAAGTATTGTTGCTCCGGGAAGCTCAAATGCAGTTCAAATTATGACCATCCATAAGTCTAAGGGATTAGAATTTCCTGTGGTTATTTTTCCTTGTGATGTAAATATTTACAAACAAATAAATCCGAAAGTTTGGTTAAATGAATTACCAGAAAATTACGATAATTTCGAGGAATTATTAATTCCTTATAATAAAGAATTAAGTTATGTAAATGATACGGGCTTGGAAATTTACAATCAGCAAAGAGAGGAATTGGAATTAGATAATTTTAATTTGCTTTATGTTTCTTTAACAAGAGCAGTTGAGCAATTGTACGTAATTACGGAAATGAAAATTTCAGCAAAAGGAGAAGAAAATACAAACTTTTATTCTGGTGTTTTTATCAACTACTTAATCCAAAATAAGCTTTGGAAAGAGGGTGTTTTAGAATATTATTTTGGTGATGAAATTAGAGTAAGTAAAAATGAACTACAAAGTTCGGTTGCTGAAATTCATCAGAAATTTATTTCTACTCCTTGGCAAGAGCATAATGTTGTTCTATTAGCGGGTGCTTCAAAATTATGGGATACAAATCAAGGAAAAGCGATCAATTTTGGAAACTTATTTCATGAAATCTTGTCAAAAATTATCACGGAAAAAGATGTTAGTAAAATTATAGCGGCATATCATCAAGAAGGAATCATAGATAAAAATCAATTATTAATAATCAATAGCACAATTATTTCTGTTGTAAACCACCCTAAACTGGCGTCGTATTTTTCGGAAGAAGTCACGGTATATAATGAGAGGGAAATTGTAGATACAGATAATCAAATTATTATACCAGATAGATTGGTTTTTTTGGGTGAGAATGAAGTTGTAATTATAGATTACAAAACAGGAAACCCATCAGCAGAAAATCACCAACAATTGTTAAAATACGAGCGAGTTTTAAAAACGATGCATTTTAAAGTAGATAAAAAACTACTCATATATATTAATGATAAAATTGATGTTGTTGAAGTATAATCAAAAACAATAAACTTTGTAACTTTGTCCTCATTAAATTAATAAAAAATGTACGGTAAAATTAAGGATACTTTAAAAAAAGAGATTCAGGAAATAAAAGATGCTGGTTTATATAAGTCTGAAAGAGTTATAACATCTTCACAAGATGCAGTTGTGAAAATTTCTACAGGAGAAGAAGTCATTAACTTCTGTGGAAATAATTATTTAGGATTGTCAAACCATCCAGCAGTTATTCAAGCTGCAAAGGACACCATGGATACCCATGGTTTTGGAATGTCTTCTGTTCGTTTTATTTGCGGAACCCAAGATATTCATAAACGTCTAGAAGAAAAGATAGCGGAGTTTTATTCAACAGAAGATACTATTTTATATGCAGCTTGTTTTGATGCAAATGGTGGTGTTTTTGAACCACTGTTAACAAAAGAAGATGCTATTATTTCTGATAGTTTAAACCATGCTTCAATTATAGACGGAGTTCGTTTATGTAAAGCTGGCCGTTATCGATATAATAACAACGACATGTCTTCTCTAGAAGAGCAGTTAATAGAAGCGAATAAACAAAGTCATAGATTTAAAATCATTGTTACTGATGGTGTTTTTTCTATGGATGGGATCGTCGCTAAACTCGATGAAATTTGTGATTTGGCAGATAAATACGATGCTTTGGTGATGGTTGATGAATGCCATGCTACAGGTTTTATTGGTAAAACAGGTAGAGGTACTGTTGAGTTGAAAAATGTAATGGATAGAGTTGATATTGTTACAGGAACTTTAGGGAAAGCTCTAGGTGGTGCCATGGGTGGTTATACTACGGGTAAAAAAGAAATTATAGAAATTTTACGTCAACGTTCAAGGCCATATTTATTTTCAAATTCATTAGCGCCAGCTATTGTTGGGGCTTCAATAAAAGTATTTGAATTAATTTCTAAAGATACATCGCTACGAGATAAATTAGAATGGAATACAAATTATTTTAGAACTAAAATGGAAAATGCTGGTTTTGATTTGGTTGGCGCAGATGCTGCAATTGTACCTGTGATGCTATATGATGCCAAACTGTCTCAAACCATGGCTAATAAATTATTAGAAGAGGGTATTTACGTTGTGGGCTTCTTTTTTCCTGTAGTTCCCCATGAAAAAGCACGAATTAGGGTTCAGTTATCAGCAGCCCATGAAAAAGAGCATTTAGACAGAGCTATTAGCGCTTTTATAAAAGTAGGAAAAGAACTAAAAGTTATTTAAAATTGATAAAAACTTACAGTTTTAGGAATATTTTGTACTTTTGTCTTTGTTAATTCAGCAGAAGACTTTACTTTTGCCTATTATAATAACGAACTTTTAATTTAAAAATTTGATAATGAAACGATTAAAAATAGCTGTGATAGCTTTGTTTGCGTTAATTGCTACTAGCAATGTAAACGCTCAGGATGAAAATAATCCTTGGGTAGTAGGGTTTGGAATGAATATTGTAGATTTTTATGGTGGTGATGATTTTGGTGACCATGTTAAGGATCTTTTTGGTAGTAGTGATTGGAATTATGTTTCTTCAATTTCTAGAGTTTCTGTAGAGAAATATTTAGAAAAAGGGTTTACTTTACAAATCGCAGGGACTTTAAATAGAATTACTTTTGACCAAGTTAGAGATGATTCAGATTTTTTCTATTATTCAATTGGAGCAGCTGTAAAATATGATTTAAACAATTTAGTAGGTGAAACTTCTCAATGGTTTGATCCTTATGTTTATTTAGGTGGAGATTACGTTTCAGCTAATTCTACGCAAGAAGGAATGATTAATTTGGGTGTTGGTTTTAACACTTGGTTTAGTGATAACTTAGGGTTAAATTTCCAAACAGGTACTAAAAAAGGTTTTTCAGATAACGTAAAAACTCATTATCAAACTTCTTTAGGTTTAGTTGTTAAATTTGGAGGAAAAGATACAGATGGAGATGGCGTATATGATAAAAAAGATGCTTGTCCAGAGGTTGCAGGTTTAATAGAATTCAATGGTTGCCCTGATGCTGATGGCGATGGAATCAAAGATTCTGATGATGCTTGTCCAAATGTTGCAGGTTTAGCAGCAATGAATGGTTGTCCTGATGCTGATGGTGATGGAGTTGCTGATAAAGACGATATGTGTCCTAATGCTAAAGGAACAAAAGCGAACAAAGGTTGCCCAGATTCTGATGGTGATGGTTTAGTTGATAAAGATGACAAATGTGCTACTATTGCAGGTCCTTCGGCAAACGGTGGATGTCCTTGGCCAGATACAGATGGTGATGGTGTTTTAGATAAAGATGATAATTGTAAGACTGAAGTAGGTCCTGCTTCCAATAATGGATGCCCAGAACCAGTGATTACTGAAGCTGCAAAAATGGGAGTAGATACATTTGCAAAAGCTATTTTATTTAACACGGGTAGAGCTAGTTTCAAATCTGGAGTTTCTAAACAAATAGATGGAATGTTAGCTATTATGAATGAATTTCCAAAAGCAGAGTTTGACATTAAAGGATATACTGACTCTACAGGTAGTGCTTCAAATAATTTAAAATTATCTGAGAAAAGAGCTAATGCAGTTAGAAATTATTTGATTTCAAAAGGTATTGCTGCTTCAAGATTAATTGCAAAAGGTTATGGCGAAGACGCTCCAATAGACTCTAATAAAACTAGAGCTGGTAGATCAAACAATAGAAGAGTTGAGGTTAAAGTATCTAATTAATCCCTGAACTTAAAAAAAAGTTAAAAGCCTCATCAATTTGATGAGGCTTTTTTTAGTTAAAAACTTTTTTAAATTCAAACAAAAAAAAGTACCTTTGCCCCTTTAAATTGAGAGGGTATATCCCATATAAAAAAATAATAATTTAATTAGATACAAAATGTCTACAACAACAGGTAAAGTTTCTCAAATAATTGGGCCAGTTATTGATGTTGAGTTCAATACTGAAAACAACGAACTTCCTAGAATTTATGATTCATTAGAAATTAAAAAAACTGATGGTTCTATTCTAGTATTAGAAGTACAACAACATATTGGAGAAGATACCGTTAGAACCATCTCTATGGATGCTACTGATGGATTAAGTAGAGGAGTAGAAGTTATAGCTACAGGTAATCCAATACAAATGCCAATTGGTAATGATATATATGGTCGTTTATTCAATGTTACTGGAGATGCAATTGATGGATTAGGAAATCTAAAGAAAGAAGGAGAAGACGGATTACCTATTCATAGGTCTGCACCTAGATTCGAGGATTTATCTGTATCTACAGAGGTTTTGTTTACAGGAATTAAAGTAATTGACTTAATTGAGCCTTATGCAAAAGGGGGTAAAATTGGTTTATTTGGAGGAGCTGGAGTTGGTAAAACTGTATTGATTCAAGAATTAATCAACAATATTGCAAAAGGACATGGTGGATTATCAGTTTTTGCAGGTGTTGGAGAAAGAACTCGTGAAGGGAATGATTTACTTCGTGAAATGTTAGAATCTGGAATTATTAAATATGGTGATGACTTTATGCATTCTATGGAAGAAGGCGGATGGGATTTATCTAAAGTTGATAAGCCAGGAATGAGAGAATCTAAAGCGACTTTTGTTTTTGGACAAATGAATGAGCCACCAGGAGCGCGTGCAAGAGTAGCTTTGTCAGGTTTAACAATTGCTGAATATTTTAGAGATGGAGCTGGAGATGCTCAAGGAAAAGATGTACTTTTCTTTGTTGATAATATTTTTAGATTTACACAAGCTGGTTCTGAGGTTTCTGCTTTATTAGGTCGTATGCCTTCTGCAGTTGGATATCAACCAACATTGGCTACAGAAATGGGTGCAATGCAAGAACGTATTACCTCAACTAAAAAAGGTTCTATTACATCTGTACAAGCAGTTTATGTTCCTGCAGATGATTTAACAGATCCTGCGCCAGCAACTACATTTGCTCACTTAGATGCAACTACAGTATTGTCGCGTAAAATTGCAGAATTAGGGATATATCCAGCTGTAGATCCTTTAGATTCAACTTCAAGAATCTTATCTGCTGAAATTTTAGGTGCAGAACATTATAATACAGCCACAGCTGTAAAAGAAATTTTACAACGTTATAAGGAATTGCAGGATATTATCGCAATTTTAGGTATGGAAGAATTATCTGAAGAAGATAAATTAGTTGTGCATAGAGCAAGACGTGTTCAACGTTTCTTGTCTCAGCCTTTTCATGTTGCTGAACAATTTACGGGTATACCAGGAGTTTTAGTAGATATTAAAGACACTATTAAAGGATTTAATATGATTATGGATGGTGAGTTAGATAAATATCCAGAAGCAGCATTTAACTTAAGAGGGTCAATTCAGGATGCAATCGATGCTGGAGAAAAAATGTTAGCTGAAGCATAAACTAAGTTTTGAGTTTTGAGTTTAAGGTTATTATTCATTAACCAAAAGCTAAAGGCTGAAAATTAAAAACGATATAAACATGTTTTTAGAAATAGTAACACCAGAGGCAATCTTATTTTCATCAGAAGTTGATTCATTTTCGGTTCCTGGCATTAATGGAGAGTTCCAAATGTTGAATAATCATGCACCAGTAGTTTCTATTTTAAGAGAAGGCACTGTTAAGGTTCATGTTCATTCGCAAGAACTTTCAGAGACTGATATAAGAAGTGGTCATTTGGAGACTGATACAGAAGATGATAAAATTCTATTATTATCAATAACTTCAGGAACTTTAGAATTAAATGATAACAAAGCTATTATTTTAGCTGACTAAGATTAGTCTTAATAATATTTAAAAAATCTCAAAACAGCCTGCTGTTTTGAGATTTTTTATTTCAAATTTTTCTTCAAACTTCTGATAATATCTTTTGCTAACAATCTCGGCGTATTTACAGAAGACACTTTTAAAACTTATTAAGGTGTGATTTTGTTTTCCTTGGATATTAGTTATTATGCTATTTTGAAAATTTGAAAAACTAGAACTTTAGGTTATCTGGAATTTTATTCATAAAAAAATGTTTTAAATATATGACTAACTGCTTTTATTGAAGATTAAATTAAGAAAATAATATCTTTTCTATATTTAATGTAGGAGTGTTATGATTAAATATGTGATTAAAATTAAAATTTACACTCTATAAAAATGTCGTAAATTTGCAATATGGAAGAAACAAACAGACAAAGAAAGATTGCAGGAGTTCTGCAAAAGGATTTGGTAGATGTATTGCAAAAAGCAGCGCAAGACGGAATGAAAGGGGTTATTATTTCTGTTTCTAAAGTTCATGTAACTTCAGATTTAGGTGTTGCGAAAGTATATTTAAGTGTTTTTCCGTCAGTAAATAGAGATGAGTTAATTAAAGGTGTACAGTCTAACACAGTGTTAATTCGTCACGAAATGGCTAAAAGGACGAAAAATCAATTACGTAGAATGCCAGAGTTACTCTTTTTTGGTGATGATACTTTAGATTATATAGAAGAAATTGATAAGTCTTTAAAGGGGGAAGATGAGAACCCTATTAAAAACCCTGAAGTATTACCAAGACGCGTAAAAAGATAAATTTAACCAACTTATTTGAATTTTTCTCTATACATAGCCAAAAGATATTTGTTTTCAAAGACAGGTAATAATACTATTAATATTATTACAATTATTGCTTCATTTGGTGTTATAGTCGGCTCTTTGGCATTGTTTATTATCCTTTCTGGGTTTTCAGGTCTTCGTACTTTTAGTTATAGTTTATTAGATGTCTCCGACCCCGATATTAAAGTATCTTCGGTAAAAGGAAAATCGTTCATAATTACAGACCATATTCAACAAATTTTAGATAGTAATGGTGCTATAAAATCAAGTTCTAAAGTAATCGAAGAACATGTTTTTTTAGAAGTTAAGGATAAAAGTGAGATTGCTTACATTAAAGGAGTGGAGCATAACTACACGAAGATTACGCAAATAGACGCTGCACTAGTGCAAGGTAATTGGTTAGATACTACTTTTGTAAATACGGCCGTTATTGGACGGTCAATTGCATATAAATTATCTTTAGGAATGGGAAGTTTTGAAGCACCTTTGCAAATTATGGTTCCAAAACCAGGTATCGGTTTCATTAATCCGAACAACGCATTTTATAAAACTAATGTTCAAATTGTTGGTTTATATTCGGGAACAGAAGAATTTGAAAGTAAATTTGTCTTTGTTACGTTAGCTCAAGCAAAAAAATTATTAAGGTTTAATGACAATCAAGTAACCGCTTTTGAGATGAAATTGAAAGAAGATGTAAACGCCCATACTTTTGCTGAAGAGATGCAAAAAGAACTTGGAAATGATTTTAAAGTGCAAACAAAGGAGCAATTAAATGAGGTCTTTTATAAGGTTATAAATACGGAAAACATTGTGTCTTACCTCATTTTTACATTAATTGTTATTATTGCATTGTTTAATGTAATTGGTGCAATTATTATGATGATTATTGATAAAAAAGATAATTTAAAAACCTTATTTAGTCTCGGGGCAACAGTAAAAGAAATAAAAACAATATTTGAATTTCAAGGATTTTTACTCACCTTTTTTGGGATGCTGATAGGTTTATCGATTGGTGTCATTTTAGTCTTTTTTCAAAAACAATTTGGGTTGTTTATGATTACGGAAAATTTGGCGTATCCGGTAGAATTTAGATATTCTAATTTAATTATTGTGATCGTTACAATCACTATTCTAGGCTTTATTGCTTCAAAAATTGCAATTAGCCGAATTTCTGAAGAGTTTATAGAAAAGTAAAGTTTATGAAAAATTGCCTATTCGTTGCTCTTTTTATACTCTTCTCTTGTTCTTCTTCAAAGGATAATAAAGCGAATAAATTATATCCTAATAATAATAATAAAAATCCTATTGAGAACATAAGAGCTTTAATTACGGAGAAAGAAAATCATTATATATATGAAACTAAAGATTTTTCATTAACACTGCCTTACAATTGGAGAAGTTATTTGGAGCCAACTGGTAGAGAACAAGTTTGGCATTCTCCATTTAAAAAAAATAAAGTTGAATCTGACATAAATTTATTTTTATACATTAAAAGGTCAAATAAAAAGGTTAGAAAAATAGCAGAGAGATTTAGAATCAGATTGAAGAATAACTTTAGATCAGACTATAAAGAATTGTCTACAATATTAAAATCAGAAGGTAAAGATTCAATAGGCCACTATTATAAAATAGTATTTTTTCACACTATTAATAAAGTTAGGTTTAAGAAAATAGTTTTTTTTTATAATTTAGAGGGAGGCAAGTATTTATTTTTAAGTAAAGCTTATCCAATAGATTCCCAAATTTTACAGCAAAGAGAAATAGATACAATTCTTAGTTCCCTAGTGATAAAGTGAATTATAGGAAATCAGGAATTAATTTATTACCAAATTTAGCCTCAACTTCGTCAAAAGCAGCAAAAACATCTTTTGCATCATCGGAAGTTACCATTTTCATTCTATACTCCTTGAAATGTGGAATTCCTTTAAAGTAATTGGTATAATGTCTTCTTGTCTCAAAAACACCTAAAATAGGTCCTTTCCAATCAATTGCCATTTGTAAATGCCTTCTTGCCATTCCTGTTCTTTGAGCAATTGTAGGTTTTCCTAAATATTCACCAGTTTTAAAATAGTGTTTTACCTCATTAAAAAACCATGGATAACCGATAGCAGCTCTTCCAATCATTGCGCCATCTAAACCAAACTTATCTCTCATTTCCATCGCTTTTTCTGGTGAAGTAATATCTCCATTTCCAAAAACAGGAATGTGCATTCTTTGATTGTTCTTTACTGCAGCAATGGGTTTCCAATCAGCATCTCCTTTATACATTTGCGCCCGTGTTCTTCCATGAATAGAGATCGCCGCGCAACCTACATCTTGCAAACGTTCTGCAACTTCAACAATTCTAATGGAATCATGATCCCAACCCAAGCGTGTTTTTACGGTTACAGGCAAGTTTGTGTGTTTAACCATGGCTTTCGTTAGAGAAACCATTAAATCAATATCTTTTAAAATTCCAGCTCCAGCGCCTTTAGAAACTACTTTTTTCACAGGACAACCAAAATTGATATCAATAATATCTGGATTTGATTTTTCTACAATCTCCACTGTTTTAAGCATTGATTCTAAATTAGCACCAAAAATCTGAATTCCTACCGGTCGTTCTTTTTCATAAATATCTAGTTTCATAACACTTTTTGCAGCATCTCTAATCAATCCTTCAGAAGAAATAAATTCAGTATAAACAACATCTGCACCGTTCTCTTTGCACAAAGCTCTAAATGGTGGATCAGAGACATCCTCCATTGGTGCAAGTAATAAAGGAAAGTCTGGTAATTCTATATTGCCAATTTTAATCATATTGTAAATTTCTATATTCTACTTAAAATTGAATCTTTTTTTCAACTTCTTCATCACCTCTTTTTACTACTACTTTGGTAGAATTTCCTTTTTCAAAAACAGATAAAGCTCTCATATAGCTCATCATATCCAAAACAATACTATCGCCTAACTGAATAACAATATCGCCTTTTTGTAAACCTGCTTTTTGTGCTGGCTTTTCTTCAGAAATACCATCAATTCTCATTCCTATTCCGTCAAACATGTAATCTGGAATTACACCTAAACCAACTTTAAATCTTGGTGTTTCTTCACTCTCGTTTTTTGTTTTTCTAAAAGTTAGTTTCCCATTGTCATCTAAATCTGAAATAATATTAAAGATATAATCACTTATGGTTTTCATTCCTTCATAATTCAGTTTTTCTGAATCATCACCGGGTTTATGATAGTCTTCATGCTGACCAGTAAAAAAATGCAATACAGGGATATCAGCTAAATAAAAACTTGTATGATCACTTGGTCCAACACCAGATTCTTGCTGTATTAATTTAAATCGATTGTTATGGGCTTTTAAAGTTTGTTTAAATATTGGTGAAGTCCCTGTGCCGTAAACTGCTAAAGCTGAATCCTTCTTTAAACGACCCACCATATCCATATTTATCATATAAGAAACTTTTTGAGTATCTACTGTTGGGTTTTTTACAAAATAATTAGAACCTAATAAACCCATTTCTTCTCCAGAAAAAGCCATAAAAAGGTAATTGTTTTTTGTATTTTTTGCTTTCAGCTTTGCTGCTAAATTTAATAAAATAGCCACTCCAGAGGCATTATCATCTGCACCATTATGGATTTCTTTAATAGAATCTCTGTATAAAGAACCTTCACCGCCAAAACCTAAATGATCAAAATGAGCCCCAATAATTACCATATTTTCTGCCTTATTGTCAATAAAACCAAGCACGTTATTTCCTGTAATAGTTCCGTCACCATTCACGTCAAATTTTATTGCTTCGTGCGGATTTGTCTTTGGCTTAAAAGTAAAAGGCTGCAGAAAGCCCTTTGTTCCTTTCGGAGTTAATTCAAGTTCTTGAAACCTTTTTTCTATATAACTGGCAGCTTCCTTTTCACCTTTTGTTCCAGTTTGTCTTCCTTCTAATTTATCAGAAGCTAAAAAGGTAACATCTTCTTTAATTCTAGTTTCTTGATTAATTGGTTGTTTACAAGAAATTAAAAAACATAAAAAGATTAAAAATAGGATGTTTCTCATGACGATAAATATTATTTTTGCAAAGTTAATTAATAATTGAGAAAATGAGAGTTGTTTATCTATTTGTATTTGCTATTATATTGATGTCTTGTAAAAATAATAAAAAAGACACAGAAACAAAATCAACAGAAAAAACTGTAGTAAACGACTCATTAATTTACCCAGAAGAAATTCATTTTAAAAGTTTAAGACAAGTAACTTTTGGTGGTGATAATGCAGAAGCCTATTGGAGTTTTGATGATAAGCAAATTGTTTTTCAGTCTAACAATACCAATTGGAATGTTAGTTGCGATCAAATGTTTTTAATGGATGCAGATGCTTCTTTTAGAGATAAGATGCCGCCAATGATTTCTACAGGAAAAGGAAGAACAACTTGTGCATATTTTTTGCCAGATAATAAACATATTATTTATGCTTCAACGCATTTAGTTGATGATCAATGTCCTGATGTTCCTTTGCGTAAAAACGGAAAATATATTTGGCCTGTATATGATAGTTTCGACATATTTGTAGCGGACTTACAAGGTAATATTGTTAAGCAATTAACCAATGAAAAAGGCTATGATGCAGAACCAACGGTTTCGCCAAAAGGGGATAAAATTGTATTTACATCAACTAGAAGTGGTGATTTAGAGTTATATACAATGAATATTGATGGTTCCGATGTGAAGCAAATTACAAATGAATTAGGTTATGATGGCGGTGCATTTTTTTCGCCAGATGGAACAAAAATAATCTTTCGCTCTTCTAGGCCAAAAACAAAAGCAGCGATAAAAGCTTATAAAGACTTGTTGGCAGAAGGTATGGTAGAACCTACAGAAATGGAACTTTATATTTGTAATGCAGACGGTTCTGAATTACGTCAATTAACCGACTTAGGAAATGCCAATTGGAGTCCGTTTTTTCATCCTTCAGGAAAAAAGATTTTATTTTCTTCAAACTTTGAAGCAGAAAGAGGGTTCCCTTTTAATTTATATTTAATAGATTTAGATGGAAAAAATTTAGAAAGAGTAACCCATGGAGAAACATTTGACGCTTTTCCTGTATTTTCCAATGATGGTAAAAAACTAGCTTTTTCTTCCAATAGAAATAATGGAGGTGGTAGAGATACCAACTTATTTATTGCAGAATGGCAAGACTAAAAGGATTGAAATTCTGAAATAAATAAAAAGAGATACCAACTTATTTATTGCAGAATGGCAAGACTAAAAGGATTGAAATTCTGAAATAAATAAAAAGAGATACCAACTTGTTTATTACAGAATGACTGGACTAGCGATATGGTTTTTTAGTTTTCATTTTCTCCTTGAGTGATTTTTGGTGAGATGAGAATACCTTTAAAATCTATGATTGCAGCATAAATAATTCAATTTTATTAATTATCTTAAGGCATTGTTAATTAAAGAATAAACTATGGGAGCAAAAGAGAGTATTTTAAGAAAAATTAGAATTTTAATTACAAATCAATTTGATACACCAGAAGAAGCTTTTAGTTTTTTTGATTCAGATAAAGATGGTAGATTAAAAGTTTCTGAAATAAAAAGGTTGTTAAAAGATGCTGAAGTAAATGGCTTTTTAAGAGGTATAGTTGCCAGCGAGTTATTAAAAGGATATGATAATTCTGGTGATGATACTATTAATTGGGAAGAGTTTAAAATAGCTATTTCAGAGCTAGAAAGAGATTTATAATTTTAAATACGTTAAGATTAAAGTACAATGAATTTCATTGTACTTTTTTTATTTGACAAGGTTTGTAAATAACATATCTTTGACAGTTGAAAGTAGTTAGAAAACAAAGTATGAAGAACATTAGGAACTTTTGCATTATCGCGCATATAGATCATGGTAAAAGTACATTAGCAGATAGATTGTTAGAATATACTGGTTCTGTATCAGATCGTGAAAAGAAAGATCAGCTATTAGATAATATGGATTTGGAACGTGAACGTGGGATTACCATAAAATCACATGCTATTCAAATGGATTTTGAACATAAAGGAGAAAAATTCATTTTAAATTTAATAGATACGCCAGGTCACGTCGATTTCTCTTACGAAGTTTCTCGTTCCATAGCAGCTTGTGAAGGTGCTTTACTTATAGTAGATGCTGCACAAAGCATACAGGCGCAAACAATTTCTAACTTATATTTAGCTTTAGAGAATGATTTAGAAATTATCCCTATTTTAAATAAAGTAGATTTACCTTCTGCGAATCCAGAAGAGGTAACTGATGATATTGTAGATTTATTAGGCTGTGATGCAGAAGAAGTAATTCACGCAAGCGGTAAAACAGGTTTTGGAGTAGATAATATTTTAGAGGCTATCATTGATAGAATACCAGCACCTCAAGGAGATCCGGATGGACCATTACAAGCCTTAATTTTCGATTCAGTTTACAATTCTTATAGAGGTATTGAAACGTATTTTAGAGTTTTAAACGGTGAAATAAAGAAAGGACAAGAGATAAAGTTTTTGGCAACGGGCAAAAATTATTTTGCTGATGAAGTTGGAACTTTAAAACTGGAACAGGTTGTAAAAAAATCTGTTAAAACTGGAGATGTAGGCTATTTAATTACGGGTATCAAAACGGCAAAAGAAGTAAAAGTGGGAGACACAATTACAGATGCAGCAAACCCGACAACCGAGACAATTGATGGTTTTGAAGATGTAAAACCAATGGTTTTTGCAGGTATTTATCCTGTAGACACCGAAGATTATGAAGAGTTGCGTTATTCTATGGAAAAATTGCAATTAAATGATGCCTCTTTAGTATTTCAACCAGAAAGTTCTGCAGCCTTAGGTTTTGGTTTTAGATGTGGATTCTTAGGAATGTTACACATGGAAATTATTCAAGAACGTTTAGAGCGTGAGTTTAACATGACAGTAATTACAACTGTGCCAAACGTTTCTTATCATGCGTACACAAAGAAAAATCCAGATGAGTTAATATTGCTTAATAACCCTACAGATCTGCCAGATCCATCAAGATTAGATAGGGTGGAAGAACCTTTTATTAAAGCATCAATTATTACAAAGTCAGATTTTGTTGGTCAAGTAATGAGTTTGTGTATAGAAAAACGTGGTCAAATTACAAATCAAACTTATTTAACAACCCAAAGAGTAGAATTAATTTTTGAAATGCCATTAGCAGAAATTGTTTTTGACTTTTACGATCGTTTAAAAACGGTTTCTAAAGGATATGCATCTTTTGATTATCATCCAATAGGTATGAAAGAATCTAAATTGGTAAGAGTAGATATTCTATTAAACGGTTCGCCTGTAGATGCACTTTCTGCTTTATTACATGCAGATAATGCTTATACAATTGGTAAAAAGATAGTTGAGAAATTAAAGCAATTAATACCAAGACAACAGTTCGATATTCCTATTCAGGCCGCAATTGGAGCAAAAATTATTGCAAGAGAAACTACAAAAGCCTTGCGTAAAGATGTTACTGCAAAGTGTTACGGTGGAGATATTTCTCGTAAGCGTAAATTATTAGAAAAACAGAAAAAAGGTAAGAAAAGAATGCGTCAAGTTGGTAATGTAGAAATTCCGCAAGAAGCATTTATGGCTGTTTTAAAGTTGAATGATTAATAAGCAAAATGCTCTCATTTTTATCGAGAGCATTTGAATAACCATTAATGTCATTACAAAAGAGTTAAAAATATCTTAAATATTAATCTCTCCCTCCTAAAATTTGCATTGCCCAATATAATAACATTGCTAAAGACCCAAGGGCAGCAACTAAATAAGTTCTGGCAGCCCATTTTAAAGCATCGGTTGCACCTGCTAATTCCTGTTGAGAAACCATGTTTTTGTTTTGTAACCAAGCTAAAGCTCTATTACTGGCATCATATTCTACAGGAAGTGTTATGAAACTAAACAATGTTGCAAAGCCCATAAAAATTAAACCTAAAATGGCAATATAAAACCCAATTCCTGTTGCACCAGAAGCGGCACCTAAAATGATTCCTCCGATTACTAACCATTGCGAAAATTTAGAGGTAATACTTACGATTGGTACTAATTGAGAACGCATTGTTAAATAACTGTATGCTTTTGCGTGTTGCACTGCATGGCCGCATTCATGAGCAGCAACTGCTGCTGCTGCTGCGTTTCTTTGGTTGTAAACAGACTCACTTAAATTAACTGTTTTATCTTTTGGGTTGTAATGATCTGTTAATCTACCAGGAGTAGAAATTACTTTTACATCATAAATTCCATTGTCAGAAAGCATTTTTTCTGCAATTTCTGCTCCACTCATTCCATTTCTTAACTGAACTTTGGAATATTTTTTAAATTTACTTTTCAATTTATTACTAACCAACCAGCTTACTAAAGAAATAGCACCAATTAAAATATAGAATCCCATCATAATTTATATTGTTTTAAATTTTTATATCATTTTTGTTTGATAAATTTACAACATAAAGTATTCCAATGTATTGTTTGGGGTATAAAAATGACAAAATGACAAACAAACCTAATATATTACTTGTATACACTGGCGGTACTATCGGCATGATCAAAGACTATCAAACAAACGCTTTAAAGGCTTTTGATTTTAGTCAGATTGTAGAAAATATTCCTGAATTGGAGCAATTAAGCTGTAATATAAAAACCATTTCTTTTGATGAACCCATAGATTCATCAAACATGAATACAAGGTTTTATATAGATATTGTTGAGATTATTGAAGAGAATTATAAAAATTTTGATGGTTTTGTAATATTAACAGGTTCAGATACTATGTCATATACGTCTTCTGCCATTAGTTTTATGATTGAAAATTTACAAAAACCAATCATATTCACAGGTTCTCAATTGCCAATTGGTGATTTACGAACAGATGCGAAAGAAAACTTAATTACTTCAATAGAAATAGCTTGTGCTAGAAAAAAAGACAAGCCAATAATTTCTGAAGTATGCTTGTATTTTGAGTATAAGTTATATAGAGCAAACAGAACTACAAAGATTAATGCAGAACAGTTTGAAGCCTTTGCCTCTATGAATTATCCTCCTCTAGCAGAAAGTGGAGTTCATCTTAGTTTTAGTGAACATTATATTTACAAACCTTTAAAAGACAAAAAGGAATTAATAATAAGAAAAAAACTAATAACAGATGTTTTAATATTGAAACTTTTTCCGGGAATAACAGAGAAAGTTGTAAAAAGTATGTTGAGCATAGATGGTCTAAAAGGTGTGGTCTTAGAAACTTATGGATCAGGGAATGCGCCCGATGAAACTTGGTTTGTTACCTTGCTGAAAGAGGCAATATTTAAAGATATTAGAATTATTAATGTTACACAATGTAATGGAGGACATGTAAATCAAGGTCATTATGAAACGAGTGTAGCTTTAAAACAAATAGGTGTTGTCAATGGAAAAGATATAACAACTGAATCGGCGATTGCAAAATTAATGTACTTATTAAGTGAAGATTTATCCGAGGAAGAATTTAAGTCTTACTTTGAAAAATCATTAAGAGGAGAAATTTCTTAGATCTTAAAAAGAAAGAAAAAAGTAAAGAATTGCAAAAGGAAACTGCCAAAATATTATAAATAGGAGAAAAAAAATTTTTTTATGCATAACTTTTTTTGTTACTTGGCGGTCTCTTAAATAAGATAGCAAAGATTCTTTGAAAAAAAAAAGAAAGTATCTTTATTTGAGTTGAAAATTTATATCTTTAACCCGTTAACTATTAAAATTAATTATAACAAAGATGAAAAAAGTAGTAAATGTCTTATCTGTAACAGGATTTATGTTTTTTGGAGCTATTCAATCAACTTTCGCTCAAGAAGCAGCAACAGAAGCGCAAACTTTTCACCAAGTTTTAAAGCAAAACTTTATCGATGGTGGTCCAGGATTTATGGGAATTGTATTAGTAGCATTAATTTTAGGATTAGCTATTTCCATTGAAAGAATTATTTATTTAAACATGGCAACGACTAATACTAAAAAGTTGTTAGCAAATGTAGATGATGCTTTAAGCTCTGGTGGAGTAGAAGCTGCTAAAGAAGTTTGTAGAAATACAAAAGGACCAGTTGCTTCAATTTTTTATCAAGGTCTTGATAGAGTAGATGAAGGCGTAGAAGAAGCTGAAAAAGCAGTTGTTTCTTACGGTGGTGTTCAAATGGGTCAATTAGAGAAAAACGTTTCATGGATTTCTTTATTTATTGCATTAGCACCAATGCTTGGTTTTATGGGTACTGTAATTGGTATGATTGGAGCCTTTAATGACATTGCTGTCGCAAATGATATTTCTCCAGCAGTAGTTGCAGGAGGTATTAAAATAGCTTTATTAACAACTGTATTTGGTCTTATTGTGGCTATTATTCTTCAGATTTTTTATAACTATATCGTTGCAAAAATCGATAGTATTGTAAATAATATGGAAGACGCGTCTATCTCTTTGGTAGATTTATTAGTAAAGTATAAAAAATAATACTCAATATGAAAAGTAATAAAATTTTAAATTTTGTAATTGCTGCAATAGCTATTATTGGTGGTATTCTTTTCATAAGAATTTTTATGGAAGACGCTGAGGAAATTGTAGATAATGTAGATAATTTGCAAAACACAGTAGTCAGTCCATTAATCTCTTATTCGTATTGGTTATTTATTGCGGCTGTTGTAATTACAATTGGACTTTCTTTATGGAGTTTGATTAGAAACCCAGAAAATTTAAAGAAAACTCTAGGAGGATTAGCGGTATTAGGCGTTTTACTAGCCGTTGCTTACTTCCTGTCTGATAGTAATGCAGTATATAATGCTGCCGGAAATATTGAGCCAGGAGGAGAAGAAGGTTCTTCTATTAACCATTGGGTTGGCACAGGAATATGGTATAGTATTATCTTAGGAGGTATAGCGGGCATATTTTTTGTTTGGGATTTGTTAAAAGGATTAGTTAAATCATAAACTATGGCAAGAAGAGAAAATCCAGAAATTAATGCAGGTTCTATGGCAGATATAGCCTTTCTGTTATTAATTTTCTTCTTAGTAACAACTACTATGAATGTAGATTCAGGTGTGTCTAAGAAGCTGTCAGAAAAGCCACCAGCAGATTACGTTCCGCCTGTAATTAAAGAGAAGAATATTTTTGAGGTTAATATTAACAGAAATAATGAACTTCTTGTTGAAGGAGAGCGTATGGATGTGAAAGATATCAAAGAAGCTGCTATAAAATTTATAGATAACGGAGGTGGTCTAGGAAAACCTGGTGAAGATGGTTCTCCTGGTGAACCTTGTGACTATTGTGAAGGAGATAGAAGTGACTCTTCCTCAGATCATCCAAATAAAGCAATTATATCTGTCCAAAGTGATAGGGGTACTGAATATGGTACTTATATTAAAGTACAGAATGAGCTTTTAAGAGCCTATACAGTTCTTAGAAATAGATTGTGTACAAAGCGTTATAAGATGTCGTTTGATGAACTAGAAGAAACTTACAAGGACAATAAAAGTAACGAAGATTTAAAGAAAAAAGTTGAAGATATTAAGAAATCATATCCTCAAATTATTTCTGATGCGGAACCAACATCGTAATTAATTTTAAAATTTAACACATGTCTAAATTTAGAAAGAAGAAAAAGGGAATGCCAGCTGTAAATACAGCAGCCTTGCCAGATATCGTTTTTATGTTGTTATTCTTCTTCATGGTAACTACTACTATGAGAGAGACAGACTTAAGAATTGAAAATCCTAGATTACCGAGTGCATCTGAAGTTAAAAAATTAGAGCATAAGAGTTTAGTTTGTACTATTTATGTTGGTAAATCAAAAGATGCTAGTAAGCATGGGGTTGGTTATAATAAAATTCAGTTAAATGACAAGATTGCTTCGGCTGATCAGGTTCCTGCTTTTATTATTAATGCAAGATCGAAAGTTTCTGAAGCGGAGGTTCCTTTTATGACAACTTCTATCAAAGCAGACAAAGAATCTAATGTAGGTACAATTACGGATATTAGATTGAAATTAAGAGATGTAAATGCACTTAAAATTAGTTATTCAGCTTCGAAGGGTGCGGAGAATTAATCATATAATGTCATAAAAAAAAGGGTAATTCATTTCGAATTACCCTTTTTTTATGAAAAAAATTTAATTTTTTCATTTTGAAATATTGTATATTTATCTTTCGCTCAATTAGTATGAATAGATTAGTTTACTTAATATTTTGTGTGCTTAGCGCTTCTCAGATATTTGCGCAAAAAGACTCTTTGCAATTAGGAGATAACTATGCTGAAGACCAGATTTACGCCTCTATATCGTATGCTCAATTCTTTAAACAGCCCGTAGGAGTCTCTAAAAGTGGTTTCTCTTATAGCATCTCCACTGGTTTTATGAAGGATGTTATTTTGAATCAAAAAGGAAGCTTTTCTTTTGCAGTAGGTGTTGGGTATGGCTTTGATTTTTTTAATCACAACATCGAAGTTCGAGAAATTAATGATGAAACTATTTTTGCTACTGCCGTTGGTACTAGTTCTAACACATTCAAATCTCACAATTTAGAGTTCCCATTTGAGTTGAGATGGCGCACATCAAACGCAATAAAGTATGATTTTTGGCGAATTTATGCAGGTGTTAAGTTTTTATATAACATGTCTCATAAGTTCGGTTTTATTGAAGACAATAAAAGTTTTAGTTATAAAAATTTGAGTGCATTCAGTAAACTTCAGTATGGATTAACCCTTTCTGCGGGTTATGATGTATTCAATATTAATATATTTTATGGGTTAACACCTATTTTTGATAGCGCAGAACCGGCCATGGATACGAGTGTTTTAAAGTTTGGTTTGATATTTTATATCTTATAAGAAATAATTCAAACTAAAACTTGAGAAAACACCGATAAAAAAACCAATATAGATTTCTCTGGTAGTATGCTTCTTTAAATTCAATCTTGCGCTTGCTAATAGACCTGAAAGTAGTATTGTAACGATGATGGTAATCGTAAAGGATTGCGCATAATATCTACTTAAAACCATAAAAAAACCAACGCAGATACCAAATGAAAGTAAATGTACACTTGCTTTTATTTTGAAATTATAAAGTATATAAATTAAAAATAATCCTAAAGAAGTTGTATAAAAAAGAAACCCTAAATCTCTTAAGTTAGGAATGGTGATTAATGAATTTCCTAAGAAATAAAAAACTATCGTCATTAAAGCGATTGGTAACTTCCGTTCTTTTATACTCTCTGTTTGGAAGTTCTTTATAAATCTAATTTTTTTTAAAATGATTAAACCTAATAAAGGGATTAAATAACTAGCTACAAAGACTAAGCTCAATACTGTTACTTTATGACTATGTGAAAGGTTGTTCTTAATCAATAAAAAATATAATATTACCACGATAGTGGGTATTACAATTGGATGCAAAAGAGTGGATATGAGTTTATAAAATCGCACTATATTTCTTTACGTAGTCGAGCCACAGGCAGCTCTAATTGCTCACGATATTTAGCAATAGTTCTTCTTGCAATTGGATATCCTTTTTCTTTTAAAATTACAGATAATTTCTCATCTGTTAAAGGTTTTCTTTTATCTTCTTCGTGTATAACAGTTTCTAATATTTTTTTAATTTCTTTTGTTGAAACATCTTCCCCTTGATCATTTTTCATTGATTCAGAAAAGAACTCTTTAATTAATTTTGTTCCATAAGGAGTAGATACAAATTTACTGTTAGCGACTCTAGACACCGTTGACACATCCATGTTAATTTTATCAGCAATATCTTTTAAAATCATAGGTTTTAATTTGCGTTCATCACCAGTTAAAAAATAATCATGTTGATACTGCATAATCGTATTCATAGTGATTAATAAGGTCTGCTGACGCTGTTTGATGGCATCTATAAACCACTTTGCAGAATCTAGTTTTTGTTTGATAAAAAAGACAGCATCTTTTTGAGATTTACTTTTGACAGTAGATTCTTGATACCCTTTTAGCATGTTATTATATTCTCTAGAGATATGCAGTTCTGGAGCGTTTCTTGAGTTTAATGTTAAATCTAATTCACCTTCTAAAATTTTAATAGAAAAATCAGGAACAATTTGCTCTGCTATTTTGTTATTACCTGCATAAGAACTTCCAGGTTTTGGGTTTAATTTTGAAATTTCAGTATTTACCTCTTTCAGGATTTCTTCTGAAATATTGAATTTTTCTTGGAGCTTTTGATAGTGCTTTTTTACAAAGTGATCAAAAGCATCTTCTAAAATGCCGATTGATAAACTTCTAATTTTATTTTTTTCTTTCGCTTTTAATTGAATTATCAAACACTCTTTGAGATCCCTAGCTCCAACGCCAACAGGATCTAAACTGTGAACTACTTTGGTTAATATTGTAATTACTTTTTCTTCAGTTGTAAATACATTTGCCGTAAAAGCTAAGTCATCCACTAGGTCAATAATTTCTCTTCTAATATAACCACTATCATCAATGCTACCTACAAGAAATTCTGCAATTACACGTTCTTCTTCATCTAACCTAAAGGTATTTAATTGATTTTTTAAAGATTGATGAAAAGTTGTTCCTGCTGCATAAGGAACGTTTTTTTCTTCATCATCTGCTGAATAATTGTTAGCTTGTGTTTTGTAACTAGGTATGTCATCATCACTTAAATACTCATCAATGTTTATGTCGTCGGCTTCAATTTTTTCATTTCCAGCGTCCTCATATTCATTAGATAGATCATCATCTATAGCATCTGATTCTTCTTTACCAGTATCTAAAGCTGGGTTTTCTTCAATTTCTTGTTTTAAACGTTCTTCAAAAGCTTGCGTAGGCAACTGAATTAGCTTCATCAACTGAATTTGTTGAGGAGATAATTTTTGTAATAGTTTGTATTGTAAGCTCTGCTTTAGCATTTAAAAATCTGCATTTTGAGGTGTCCTTGGAAAAGGAATTACATCCCTAATATTACTCATTCCTGTAACAAATTGAACCAAACGCTCAAAACCTAAACCAAAACCAGAATGCACAGCAGATCCGAATTTACGTAAATCTAAATACCACCAAAGTTCATCCTCTTCAATATTAAGAGCTTTCATTTTTTCAATTAAAACATCGTAACGTTCTTCTCTTTGACTTCCGCCTACAATTTCTCCAATTCCGGGAAACAAAACATCCATAGCTCTAACCGTTTTTCCATCATCATTTAAGCGCATATAAAAGGCTTTGATATCTGCTGGATAATCAAATAAAATTACAGGACATTTAAAGTGTTTTTCAACTAAAAAACGCTCGTGTTCTGATTGTAGATCTGCGCCCCACTCATTAATTGGAAACTGAAATTTTTTCTTTTTATTGGGTTTACAATTTCTTAAAATATCGATAGCTTCCGTGTAAGAAACACGTTTAAAATTATTGTCTGCTACAAAACGTAATTTTTCTAATAGATTTAATTCACTTCTTTCAGCTTGAGGTTTACTTTTTTCTTCTTGTGTTAAACGCTGGTCTAAAAAAGCCAAATCATCTTTACAGTTTTCTAAAATATCATTAATTACATATTTAATGAAATCTTCAGCCAAATCCATATTCCCATCTAAATCCATGAAAGCAACTTCTGGCTCAATCATCCAAAATTCTGCTAAATGACGAGTTGTATTCGAGTTTTCTGCCCTAAATGTTGGACCAAAGGTATAAGCTTTCCCTAAAGACATTGCAAAAGTTTCTGCTTCTAACTGTCCGGAAACTGTTAAATTGGTTTCCTTGCCAAAAAAGTCTTTTGAATAATCAATTTTGCCATCTTCAGTTAATGGTGCTTTGTTGTCTTCAAAAGTAGTAACCCTAAACATTTCTCCTGCACCTTCAGCATCAGAACCAGTTACTATTGGTGTGTTTACGTAGTTAAAACCATTTTCTTGAAAATATTTATGGACAGCAAAAGATAATTTAGATCGCACACGCATTACGGCACTAAATGTGTTTGTTCTAACTCTTAAATGAGCATTTTCTCTTAAAAATTCGAAGCTATGTTTTTTAGGTTGTATTGGATATTCGTCAGGATTAGAGTCTCCAAGTATTTTAATTTCAGAAACTTGAACTTCAAAAGTTTGGCCTCTTCCTTGACTTTCAACTAAAGTTCCTTTTACACATATTGCCGCGCCAGTTGTTATTCTTTTTAAAGTTTCTTCTGAGGTGTTTTCAAAGTCGATAACACATTGTATGTTTTTTATTGTAGAACCATCATTTAGAGCAATAAAACGGTTGCTTCTAAAGGTTCTTACCCAACCTTTTAACTCTACTTCTTGTAAAACTAAATCCGAGTTTAAAATTTCGGCAACGTTTTTCTCTTTCATCTCTGTCTATTGTTTGATTTGATTCTAAATATTTGTACTCAAATGTAAAGATACTTTTTTAAGGTAAAATGAGCAATGAAGAAATGCCAATAAAATTATAACTTTATAAATTGTCTATTTGCACGGAAGTAAAATAGCAAGAACATTGCTTTTAAATGGATATTTCAGGGACTAGGGGTTTGTTTTATTGGGAAAAGAATCAACAGGAAGTGCAGTCTAGATATATGTTTAGCTGGTGGCCAATTTAGGGCTATTCAGTTAAGATTTTTGGGATCTTTACTTATTAGAAGATAATCAAATTCTGAAGTGTTTTTGTACCCAATAAAAACAATTTGCTATATATTTATAGGTAAGAACTCAAGGATTCAATTCTAAAGTTGGAAAAAAATATTTTTATAAAATATGGTTGTCATGAGCAAAACTTATAAGGTGTGGTAAGCTCTTTACATTAAATCTCTTGTATAGCGGAATAATTCTTTTTTCGATAGCGGATTGACTAACCTTTAATTTATTGGCAATTTCTTTAAAGGCGTATCCTTTAGCTGCTAATTCTAAAGCTTCCTTTTCTTTTCTTGAAATTCCCAATTCATTGAATAATTGCTCATTAAGAGACTCTTCGAATAACGATGTTATTGGACCAAAGGCTGCATATTGCATGATGTTACCCAATTTTCTAGAGTGAATTCTTTCTGAAATTCCAATTATTTCTAAAATAGTGCCATTTTTAGATTTATGAATGCCCGCTCTAGAAAATAATGGTATAATTTCTCCGTTTTTATGAATTTTTTCAAGTTCAATTGTAAAACTATATTTGTCTAAATCTACTTTAATATTTTTTATATATTGTAATGCCTTGTCTGTAAATTCGTTAGAAAAATTAGAATGTCTTTCAGAAGTTAGACGGATAAGTTTTAAAAGCGTAATTTCTTCATCTTTATAACCTAACATTTTATCCCAACCATGAGCATATAACATTCTATTTTTTACAAAAGAGTATACATAAATGGCTTGTCCAGTAAATTGTGGTACTTTTTCTTTACATTTTTGGTATTCAGAGTCATTGGAATCAAATGGTATATCTGAAACTATTTCTCTAGTATATTTTCCAAAATCATTTTTCATGTTACAATATAGAAAAAAAACTGTGTAAAAACACAGTTGATTAGTAACTATTAGTGCGCTACATTTGTAAAAAATTATATTGAACAAGGAAAATTACAAAAATTGCTTTGAAAAAGAATTTTTAAAATTGTTGCTCTTAGATTAAGATAAAATATTCTTAGAATCTAAATAGCAAAAAACCTTTACTATCTGCAATAGTAAAGGTTTTTTTATTTCTCAATTTTATCTTCTTTTGGAGGAATGATTTTCAATGAAGGCTCTTTAAATACTTTTTTGTTAGCAATTTTCTTTTCGAAAGTTAACAGCAAAGAAGGTAATAACAGTAAGTTAGATACCATCGCTAATAATAGAGTTATAGAAACTAAGCCTCCTAAAGCGATTGTGCCTCCAAAACTTGAAAGTGTAAACACTAAAAAACCAAAAAACAAAACAATAGAGGTATAAAACATACTCACTCCAGTTTCGCGCAAAGCGGCATAAACTGAAGGTTTTATTCGCCATTTATTCGCAATTAATTCTTGCCTATATTTTGCTAAAAAATGTATAGTATCATCCACTGATATGCCAAAAGCAATACTAAAAACTAAAATTGTTGATGGTTTAATTGGGATGTCAAAAAAGCCCATTAATCCTGCTGTTATTAATAGAGGAAGAATATTTGGTAGCAAAGAAATCAAAATCATTTGTGGTGATCTAAACATCCAGGCCATGAAAATTGCAATTAAAATAATGGCCAAGGATAGGGAGAAAACTAAATTTTTGATCAAATAATTAGTTCCTTTTATAAAAACTAATGCTTTTCCTGTAATAGAAACTGAGTATTTATCGGAAGGAAATTCTTTGTTGATGACCGCTTTTAGCCGCTCTTGAATAACATCCATTTTATCAGTACCAATATCTTTCATAAAGGTTGTTATTCTTGCGTAACGCCCTGTAGAATCAACAAAATTCTTTAACATTCCTGCATCACTATTTGAGTTTTTAGTGTAAGAGAAAATATAATTTTGTTCTTGACTCGTAGGTAATTGATAATATTTAGGATTTCCATTATAATAAGCCTGTTTTGTGTATTTTATCAAATTTACAACAGAAATAGGTTTAGATAATTCAGGAAAAGTTTCTATAGTCTCATTAATTTTATCCATCTTTTTTAAGGTGGATAATTTCATAACTCCTTTATCTTTTTTCGTGTCAATTAAAATTTCTAAAGGCATAATTCCACCAAACTCTTTTTCAAAGAATTTAATATCTTTATAAAAATCCATGCTTTTTGGCATGTCTTCAATTAAGCTTCCGGAAACTTTAATTTTATAAACTCCAATAATTCCCAGTATTATAATCGCTACGGTTGCGATATAGATAGTAATTCGTTGCTCCTTTACGGCTCTTTCCATCCAATTAACAACATTTTCAATCCATCTTCTTTCAAGATGATTTAAATGCTTCTTTTTTGGAAGCGGCATAAAACTATAGATAATTGGAATAATCAATAAAGCCAAAATAAAGATGCTAATGATATTTACAGAAGCTAAAATTCCGAATTCACGTAATAAATCACTTTTTACAAAAACAAAAGTTGCAAAACCAGATGCCGTTGTAATATTGGTCATTAAAGTGGCGTTACCAATTTTAGAAATTACACGTTGCAAAGCCTTCGCTTGTTGTCCATGTTTTTTAATTTCTTGCTGATATTTGTTGATAAGAAAAACAGCATTTGGCACTCCAATAACTATGATTAAAGGGGGTATTAATGCCGATAAAACTGTGATTTCATATCGAAATAAACCGATAAAACCGAGCGCCCAAATTACACCAATTGATACTACTAAAAGTGTAATAAAAGTAGCTCTAAAAGATCTAAAAAAGAAGAAGAAAATGATAGCCGTAATTCCTAATGCACCTCCAACGAATAGGACAATTTCATTTTGTATATTTTGAGCGTTTATTGTTCTTATGTATGGCATTCCAGAAATACGAACATCTAAATTGTTCTCTTTTTCAAACTTTTCAATAGTCGGAATTAGTGTTTCAAAAATAAAATCTCGACGTTTCGGAGTGTTTACAATTTCTTTATTAATATAAATAGCAGTTTGTAGAGTTCCTGTTTTTTTATTAAAAAGTAAATTATCATAAAAAGGTAGCTTCTCAAAAAGCTGCTTTTTAATCTCTAAAACTTCTTTTTTTGTAATTGGATCTTTCTCATACAAAGATTCTAAAATAAATTTTCTTTTTTTTCTATCTGCTTTCAGTTTTTGAACATCAGCAATAGAAAGTGTAAAATCTATTTCTTTTAAATCTTTAAATTTTGTTACTAAGTTGTTCCAAGCATTAAATTTTTGTGGTGTAAAAACTGTAGAATCTTGAACACCAAGAATTACTAGGTTTCCTTCTTCTCCAAAAATCTCTAAAAACTTATTGTATTCTAAATTAGCTTTATGATTTTTTGGTAATAAGTTTGCCTCTGTATATGAAAATTTCATATACTTCATCTGTGTTGCTAATAAACCAGTAATGATCGCAATGACCAATAATACCAAGTAGCGGTTTCTTAAAATTATACCCGCAACTTTTGTCCAGAAATTCATTTTTTTATTTTTGCAAAGTTAATTAAATTGCAGTAAGTTTTGAAAGTAAAAAAGAGTGTTTTAAGACACTCCTTTTTTTTAATTTCTATTCATTTATACAGTCATTATTTCCTTCTCTTTTAAAGAAAGGATGCCTTCAATATTTTTTACAAAAGCGTCTGTCATTTTCTGAACATCATCTTCTGCAATTTTTTTCATATCATCAGAAATATCTGTTTTTTTGATATCGTTATTTGCATTTTTACGTGCATTTCTAACACCCACTTTAGCGTGTTCTGCCTCAGCTTTAGATTGCTTAGCTAAACCAATTCTACGTTCTTCTGTAAGAGGTGGTACATTAATCATAATTATATCACCATTATTCATAGGGTTTAAACCAAGATTTGCTATTTGAATTGCTTTTTCAATTGCTTGTAACATGCTTTTTTCCCAAGGCTGAATACTTAATGTTCTTGGATCTGGCGTGTTTACATTGGCAACTTGTGCAAGAGGGGTTTGAGATCCATAGTAATCAACCATTACTGTTCCTAACATTGCAGGTGTCGCTTTTCCTGCTCTAATTGAGCGTAATTCCTTTTCTAAATGCTCAATTGCATTACTCATTGCTTCTTTAGCAGTATCTAGAATAAATTCAATTTCTTCGTTCATCTTTTTAAAATTTAAAGATTTTGATTCTTAATTGTTAACTATGGTACCAATTTTTTCTCCAGAAACTAATTTCATTAAGTTTCCGTTTTTGTTCATGTCAAAGATGATTATTGGTAATTTATTTTCTTCACTTAAAGTAAAGGCAGTCATATCCATAACTTTTAAACCTTTGGAAATAACATCTTTAAAAGTTATCGTTTCAAATTTAATTGCATTCTTATCCTTTTCAGGATCTACATTATAAACGCCATCTACTCTAGTTCCTTTTAAAATGGCATCAGCATTAATTTCAATAGCTCTTAAAACTGCAGCTGTATCCGTGGTAAAATAAGGGTTTCCTGTGCCAGCACCAAATATTACTACACGTCCTTTTTCTAAATGTCTAATTGCTTTTCTTTTAATATAAGGCTCTGCAACTTCTTTTATTTCTAAAGCCGTTTGCAAACGCGTTTTAACATCTTCATCTTCAAGAGCACTCTGCAGTGCTAAACCATTTATGCATGTTGCTAGCATACCCATGTGATCTCCTTGAACACGATCCATACCATTACTTGCACCAGCAACCCCTCTAAAAATATTTCCACCACCAATCACAATAGCTACTTCAATTCCTTTTGCTACAACTTCTTTAATTTCTTTTGCATATTCTGAAAGACGTTTAGGATCTATACCATATTGTCTATCCCCCATTAACGCTTCACCACTTAATTTTAAAAGAATTCTTTTATATTGCATTTAGTATTTTTTTGATAATTCCCCTTATAATTCGGGATTAATGTTATGCAAAATTACATAAATTTTTTATTTTTTTTAAATACGTCTTGCAGTTTTGTTTTATTTTTTTAAATAAAACGAATTTGCTGAAATTGAAGTATTTAAACTTTTGTAAGGTTAATTAAATTGATTAATTTTGCAGTCGATTTTTTAAGAACTAGACATAATAAGAAATGAATATTACAAAAGAAAACATAGATGCATTAAATGCAGTTGTAAAAGTTGATATAGTTGCTGGAGATTACCAAGAAAAAGTGACAGAGTTATTAACAGATTATCGTAAAAAAGCGGATATTCCAGGTTTCAGAAAAGGGCATGTACCCATGGGGATGATAAAAAAGCAATATGGAAAATCGATAATGATAGATGAAGTTAACAAGCTTTTACAAGAATCTTTAAATAAATTTTTAGCAGAAGAGAAATTAGATATTTTAGGAAACCCTATTCCAAGAATAAAAGAAAATTTTGATTGGGATGCAGAGACTTTTTCTTTTGAATTTGAATTAGGTTTGGTTCCGGAATTTGAAATCGATTTAAGCCAAAAAAATAAAATAAAGCAGTATAATATAGTTGCCACTGATTCTTTAATTGACGAGGAAGTTAAGAACATTCAAACCCGTTACGGAAAAATGAGTTCGTTAGACGAGGCTACTGAGCATTCTAATGTTACAGGAACTTTTATAAATGAGGAAAAAGAAATCAATAAAAAATCTACTTTTTTAGTTAACGATTTAAAAGGAAAGAAAAACGAAAAGAAAGTTATTGGTGCAAAGGTGGGAGATGTTATTGCATTAGAGACTAAAAAATTGTTTGAAGATGATCATAAATTAGAGCAGATTTTAGGTGTTGCCCATGATGTAATTCATGATTTAGATATTACGGTTACTTTTACAGTTGAGGACATTACAAAAACCGAACCAGCAGATTTAGATAAGGAGTTATTTGATAAATTATTTGCTGACGGAAGTGTAACTACTGTAACGGAATTAAGAGAGAAAATAAAGGAAGATGCAGAAAAGCAATTTCAACAACAAGGAGATCAACAGTTATTAAATGCAATTACAGAGTATTTAGTAGAGAACACAAAGTTTGATTTACCTTCGGAATTCTTGCAAAAATGGTTAGCAACAGCTGGCGAAAAACCATTAACAGCCGATGAGGCGGAAGCAGAATATAAAAAATCTGAAAAAGGATTGCGTTATCAATTAATCGAAGGGAAGATTATGAAAGATAATGATATTAAATTAGAGTACGCAGAATTAGTAGAGTATGCAAAAGGATTTATTCGCACACAAATGGCTCAATTCGGGAATATGAATCCAGAAGAAAAAGAATTAGAGGATATTGCAGGCAGAATCTTACAAAATCAAGAAGAGGCACAGAAATTGCAATCTCAATTAATTAGTCAAAAACTATTAGGGTTTTTCAAAGAGAAGATTAGCTTTAAAACGAAAGAAGTTTCCTATGAAGACTTTATTAAAGAAGTTTACAAATAGTGAAATTAAATTCTGATCTTGTACTCAGAATCTAACGATAATAGAAACCTGAATTGAAAAATTTAGGTTTTTTTAGCTAGTTACATTAACAAAAAACTAACAAATACTTTCTTATCTTTACAGTATAAATATTTAAAAGAATCACAAAATGGATTACGGAAAAGAGTTCGAAAAATATGCGACCAAACATCATGGAATAAATAGCACACATTTTGGTAAAATTACAAGTAGTTTAACACCATATATTATGGAAGAACGTCAGATGAACATCACTCAAATGGATGTTTTTTCACGTTTAATGATGGATAGAATTATCTTTTTAGGAACAGGAATTAATGATCAAGTAGCTAATGTTATCCAAGCTCAGTTATTGTTTTTAGAAAGTGTAGATGCGAATAAAGATATTTCAATTTATATTAATTCCCCTGGTGGAGGAGTATATGCAGGTTTAGGGATTTATGACACCATGCAATTTATAAAGCCAGATGTAGCAACAATTTGTACAGGTATGGCAGCTTCTATGGGTGCTGTTTTAATGTGCGCAGGAGCCGCAGGGAAACGTTCTGCATTGCCGCACTCTAGAGTTATGATTCATCAACCTTTAGGAGGTGCACAAGGGCAGGCTTCTGATATTGAAATTACCACAAGAGAAATTTTGAAATTGAAAGATGAATTGTATGCAATTATTGCAAAACATTCAGGACAAACTATAGAGAAAGTTCACGACGATTCTGATAGAGATTATTGGATGAAAGCGGAAGAAGCAAAAGCTTACGGGATGATTGATGAAGTTTTAGTAAGAAAATAAAACAGTTTTGTCATTTTGAATAGCATGAAGCCCTCTCTTTTTAAAAGTGAGATCAATTCATGAATTCGTCGTGACTAAACAGAGAGAAGGATATAATGTCAAAAGAAGAAAGTTTAGAATGTTCATTTTGTGGACGAAAAAAAGTAGAAACAGACCTGCTTATTGCGGGTATGGATGCTCATATTTGCGATAAATGTATTGAGCAAGCTCATGGAATTGTAGAAGAAGAGGTTTCGGATTCAAAAACTAGCAGTTTGTCTAAAGATTTAATTCTAAAAAAGCCTCAAGAAATTAAAAAGTTTTTAGATCAATACATTATTGGTCAAGTAGAGACTAAACGTGCAATGGCCGTTGCAGTGTATAATCACTACAAGCGTTTGTTGCAAGTAGAAGATGAGGATGAAGTAGAAATTGAAAAATCGAATATCATTTTAGTTGGTGAAACCGGAACAGGAAAAACACTAGTCGCAAAAACAATTGCAAAAATGTTAAATGTGCCCTTTTCTATTGTAGATGCTACCGTATTAACGCAAGCTGGTTATGTAGGAGAAGACGTAGAAAGTATTTTAAGTAGATTGCTGCAAGCTGCAGATTATGATGTAGAAAAGGCAGAAAGAGGTATCGTTTTTATTGATGAAATTGATAAAATTGCGAGAAAAGGAGATAACCCTTCGATAACTAGAGATGTTTCTGGTGAGGGGGTTCAGCAAGCCTTATTGAAATTATTAGAAGGAACAGTTGTAAATGTTGCACCAAAAGGAGGAAGAAAACATCCAGAGCAAAAATTTATTGAAGTAAATACTCAAGATATTTTATTTATTGCAGGAGGTGCTTTTTCAGGGATAGATAGAATTATAAGTAAGCGATTAAACATGCAAGCTGTTGGTTTTAGCGCTTCTTTAGACGAGGATAAAGTTGATCATGAAAATTTATTACAATATATTATTCCTTCAGATTTAAAAGCTTTCGGCTTAATTCCTGAGATTATTGGACGTTTACCGGTATTAAGTTATATGAATCCTTTAGATGCAGAAACGTTGCGGGCAATTTTAACAGAACCTAAAAATTCGATTATTAAACAATACGCAAAATTATTTGTAATGGATGATGTTGAGTTTACAATTACAGAAGGTGCTTTAGGTTATATTGTTGGAAAAGCGGTAGAATATAAATTAGGAGCAAGAGGTTTACGCTCTTTATGTGAAGCGATATTTACAGATGCAATGTTCGATTTACCAAGTTCTGATGAAAAAGAATTTAAAGTAACTAAAAATTATGCTGAGGCTAAATTATCAAATTCGACTTTAAAGAAATTAAGAGCAGCATCTTAATTTTAAAAATTAAATAAAATAAGCCTCACTAAATTCAATTAGTGAGGTTTTTTATTTTAGAAAGATTACTTTTATGAAAATATCTTATTCTTATATTTGTTTACCTTTTATCATACCAAATAAATGATTTCTAGAAGTACTATAGACCGCGTTTTTGAATCTGCAAGAGTTGAGGAGGTTATTGGTGAATTTGTTCAGCTAAAAAAAGCAGGAAGTAACTTTAAAGGATTAAGTCCTTTTACAGATGAAAAATCACCGTCATTTATGGTGTCTCCCGTAAAGCAAATCTGGAAAGATTTTTCTACTGGTAAAGGAGGAAATGCAGTTTCTTTTTTGATGGAACATGAGCATTATTCATATCCAGAAGCTTTAAAATGGTTAGCTAAAAAGTACAATATAGAAATTGAAGAAACTGAGCAAACCGATGAGCAGAAAGAGCAAATGAATGAACGCGAAAGTATGTTTTTGGTGTCTAATTTTGCTAAAGATTATTTTCATGATTTAATGCTTAATTCAAATAAAGGTAAAGCAATAGGATTATCATATTTTAAAGAACGTGGTTTTAGAGACGAAACCATTAAAAAGTTTGAATTAGGCTATTGTATTGATGAGTGGGATAATTTTACAAAATCGGCTTTAGCAAAAGGTTATGATATAAAATACCTAGCCTCAACAGGCTTGACCATTGTAAAAGAAAATAAACAATTTGATCGATTTAAAGGACGTGTACTATTTCCTATTCACTCGATGTCTGGGCGAATCTTAGGTTTTGGTGGGCGTATTTTAACAGCGGATAAAAAAGCAGCCAAATATTTAAATTCACCTGAAAGCGACATTTATCATAAAAGCAAAATCCTTTATGGAATTTATCAAGCTAAAAAAGAAATCGCGAAACAAGACAATTGTTTTTTGGTTGAAGGATATACGGATGTAATTTCTTTTCATCAATCAGGAATTGAAAATGTAGTAGCTTCATCTGGTACGGCATTAACTTCAGATCAAATTAGGTTAATAAACAGATTAACAAAAAATATTACTGTTCTTTTTGATGGAGATGCAGCGGGAATTAGAGCCTCTATTCGTGGAATAGATTTAATTCTAGAACAAGGAATGAATGTAAAAGTTGTTCAATTTCCTGACGGAGAAGATCCAGATAGTTTTGCGAAATCACATTCAGATAGTGATTTAAAGGAATATTTAGAAAATTCTGCACAAGATTTTATCAACTTTAAAGTCTCACTTTTGCTAAAGGATTCAGATAATGATCCCATAAAAAAAGCAAGTGTAATTAGAGATATAGTAACTAGTATTTCTAAAATTCCTGACGGAATTCAAAGGGAAGTTTATGTGCAAGAATGTTCAAGAATTATGGATATTTCTGAACGAGTTTTATTTAGTGAATTGGCGCAATTATTAAAAAAAGAATCTTTTCAAAAAACTAAAACGAGTTCAAATTCTAACAATGTAGATCCAAATCAACCACCTCCAGAATATTTTATGGATCAAGAGCAAGCTCAAATGGGATTGGTGAAAGGTGGGCAAGTTTCTTCTCAAAAAATTGATCAACTATCAATACTTGAGAATGAAATTATAAGAATTTTACTTTTGTATGGCAATGAGGAGGTGGAATTCATTGAGGAAGTTATTCATACGAATGAAGATGGTAAAGAGAAAATTGATACAAGAAAATACCAAAACTTAGTTTCTGCAGAAATATACGTTCATTTGCATGATGACGAAATTGAGTTTTCGAATTCAACTTTCCAAGAAATTTATGCAGAAATGATTCATCAATTAAATCAATTTGAAAAACTTGAAATGGATGGTTTAATCAACCATGAAAATCCAGATATAAGAACTATCGTTACTGCTATTTTAATGGATGAAGAAAATCCAAATATGAAATTGAGTGATTGGGAGGGGCAAAACATCAATGTTACGAGTGCTTTAGAAGTTTTAAATAAAGCAGTTAATGATGCTGTTTTTAATTTACGTAGAATTTTAATTGGCCAAAAAATTGAAGAATTGATGAAAGAAGCTATGGAAAGTCAATCTAAAAATATAGATTTAGAAATGATAAAAAGCTACACGCAATTAAAAATGAGACTTTTTGAAAAATTAAATAGAGTTATATAATATTATATTCTTCGACTTTTATTGAAAGATATTGCAACCTAGTATTTTCTTAAACTAATAATTGAAATGCATCTAAAAATTTATTTTATTGTTTTCTATTTTATATGAGGGTAAAAGATGCTTTTGTTGCTTAGAAAGAATTCGAACTTATGAAAAGAATTTTTCAAATTATACAGAGAACTTGATTTCCATTTAAACTTCCGTTTAACATATTTAAAAGTTCAAAAAAATAAAGCTATAATTCGAATAAAAAGTATGGTGATTTCTGCTCGTTTACGATAACTTTTTATTTTTTTATAAATTATTATCCGAGGAAAAATACAAGTATATATTTGCCAATCATATAGTTAAATATTTTTTTATTCAAGAAAGATGTAAAAAACTGTTTTAAGTTGTTATCTTGTTATCGCTAGGAATTAAAATTTATAGTGATGAAAAGAATATTACAGATCTTAAAAATCATTCAATTACTTATTTTTTTACCATTTGAAATTTCAAAAGGTTCTAAAAGAAGAGCTTATATGAGAATTAAAAAAAGGATGATTTCTGCGAACTTATTAGAATAATTAGTAAAATATAATATTTAAATAAAATGCCTTAATAATTAAGAAATTAATGACTGCGGTCAACTTACTTTAAATTAGTTGGTATTTCACAAACAGGTATTGGCATCATTTTGTGTTGGTTAATTGTATTTAGTCTTGTGTATATTTTAAAGACTTCTTTTTCTCTTCCAGAGAAATCTTCAAAAATTTTACCTTTATCTTGCATATTCATAGCCCATTCTAATTCATCGTAAGAAGCACCTATTTGGTCTTCATCTGTTCTACTATCGCCAAACAAACCGTCTGTTGGCTGTGCTTTTTGTATGGAATTTGGCACACCTAAATACGCAGCTAATTCATAAACTTCAGATTTCATCAAATCTGCAATCGGACTTAAATCTACGCCTCCATCACCATATTTAGTGTAAAAACCAACACCAAAATCTTCTACTTTATTTCCTGTTCCGGCAACCAATAACCCTTGTAAACCTGCAAAATAATACAAAGTAGTCATTCTTAAACGGGCTCTAGTATTTGCTAGAGATAAATTTAATTTTGTAGAACCCTCTATGCTAGGAACTGTTTTTTTAAAATCTTCAAAAGTAGAGGTTAGACTCACTCTTACTTCAGAAACATTCTCAAAGCGTTTTTTTAATTGTAGTATATGTTCTTCTGCTCTAGAAACTTGACTTTCTGCTTGGTGAATGGGCATCTCTACACATAAAGTTGGTAAACCTGTTTTTGCACATAAAGTGGATGTTAACGCAGAATCTATTCCTCCAGAAACACCAACAACAAAGCCATTTGTTTTTGCATTTGTTGCATATTCTTTTAACCAATTAATAATGTATTCTGCTACTTTTTCAGTGTTCATTAATAAACTATTTTAGTACTTTTAACGTTCTTTAAATTAAGATACTAAGATACAAATTTTATGAGATTTTTATTTGCATTTTTAATGGTTTTGTGCTTGTTTTTTTCATGTTCTGATAAAAATGATATTAGAATTGATGTTTCTAAAATAAATATTGATTTTTTAATAAAAAGATATGAGGTTGATTTCTATGAGTCTACAAAAGAAACACTTCCAAAAGTTAAAGAAAAATATCCTTATTTATTTCCAAAAGAATTTACCGATAGTCTAGCGATTATTAAAGTTAATGATAAGCAAGAGCAAGAATTATTTGCTGAAACTCAGAATATTTACGAGAACTTTTCATTTGTAGAAAAACAAATTTCATCGCTTTTTAAACACATAAAATATTACAATCCAACCTTTAATCCACCTAATGTTATTACGATGATAACAAACATAGATTATGAGAATAGAGTTATTTATTCGGATAGTTTATTGTTAATTTCTTTGGATGTTTACCTTGGGAAAAATCATCCATTTTATGGAGATTATCCAAAATATATTAAGGAAAATAATTCAAAAGATCATATTGTTGTAGATGCAGCAAAAGCTATTATAGACCAACAAGTTTATCCGTCTATTAATAGGGACTTTATTAGTAAAATGATTCAGGAAGGGAAAAGAATGTACTTATTAGATTTATATTTACCATTAATTTCTGATAATGTGAAAATGGGGTATTCTCAAAATAAATTTAATTGGGCAACTTCAAATGAAGAACAAGTTTGGATGTATTTTATTGATAAAAAATTATTGTTTAGTACAGATATAAAACTGAACAAAAGATTTCTTGAAAATGCACCCTTTTCTAAGTTTTATACCGAGCAAGATAATGCTACTCCAGGTAAAATTGGAGTTTGGATTGGATGGCAAATTGTAAAATCATATATGAAACATAATGATGTATCTTTGCAAGAATTATTAGAAATAAATGAATCTGATTTATTCAATAAATCTAAATACAAACCCAAAAAATAATGGCTGTTAAACACAATTCTGAAATAAAATTTAAAGTTGGTTTAGATGAAAATAAAGTTCCCGAAGATATTTCTTGGACGGCAAAAGATGGTGGAATTGACAATGAGGCTTCAAAAGCAATTATGATCTCTGTTTGGGATCATAAGACAAAAGATACTTTAAAAATGGATTTGTGGACGAAAGATATGCCGGTAGATGAAATGAAACAATTTTATCATCAAACTTTAGTGTCTATGGCAGATACTTTTGAGAGAGCCACGGATGATCAAAAAATGAGTGCTACCATGCGTGATTTTTGTGAGTATTTTGCGGAAAAATTGGAGCTTAAAAAGTAAGTATTTACGTGTTTTTTATTTTATTGAGGATGTAACTGTAGTCTTCAGTATTATTTACAAAATCAATTTCTGACACATCAATAATTAAAATATTTAATTCTTGTTGTGTGCTTATGAAATTTTTATAACCATCATGAATTTTTTGTAAATATGCAGCCTCGATATTCTGCTCATATTCTCTCCCTCTTTTCTTTATATTCTGTAAAAGTCTATCGGTATTTTGATATAAATAAACATATAAATCTGGTTTTCTAATTTCTTTATACATTAAATCAAACATTTTTCGGTACAATAAATATTCATCTTTTTGCAAAGTAATTTGAGCAAATATTAAAGATTTAAAAATATAATAATCAGAGACAATTAGGTTTTTGAATAAATCTAATTGCGCTAAATCATCAGATAATTGTTGGTATCTATCAGCCAAAAAACTCATTTCTAAAGGAAAAGCAAAACGTTCTTTATCTTCATAAAACTTTGGTAAAAATGGATTGTCCGCAAAACGCTCTAAAACAATTTTAGCATTAAATTCATCAGACATCATTTTAGACAAGGATGTTTTTCCTGCCCCAATATTACCTTCAATAGCGATGTAATTGTATTTTTCCGATAAAGGAATTGGACGAAGTAAAGTTCCATCAATTTTAAAAACTTCAGATGTATCATTACAGTTTTTCAGACAAATAGAAAGTGTTTTCTTTTCTATTGGATGCATAATGGTATCAGCAATTTCTGCCAAAGGAATTAAAACAAATTTACGTTCTAACATTTTTGAATGTGGCACGATAAGCTTTCTTGAGAATATAATTTCGTCATCAAAAAGTAAAATATCTATATCGATATTTCTATCAGTATAACCTGATAAGTCTTCTCTTCTTCTTCCTAGCTCATTCTCAATTTTTAAGAGAATACTCATTAACCTTTCAGGCGCATGATAGGTCGTAACTTTTATGCATATATTGTAAAAATCATTACTTTCAAACCCCCAAGATGCAGTTTTATAAACTGAAGATATTTTCTGAATAGCACCTGCTTTATCAGCAATTAAATTAATTGCATTTTGCAGGTTTTCAAGCTTATTTCCTTGATTTGTTCCTAGAGAGAGATATGTAATTCTTTGAATTTTCATTAATCGTTTACAAAGAAAATAAAAGCATTTTAGAAAATAGCTATAAACAAAAAAAATCGCCAAAATATTCTGACGATTTTATATGTTTAAAAAAAAATAGGTTATTAATCTTTTTTTGGTTCTCTTGGTTTTCTGTCATCACGTCTGTTATCACGTCCACGATTATCTCTACCTCTATTATCACGTCCACCAGAACGTTTATCATCTCTTGGTGGTCTTGCTACATAACCTTCTGGTTTTTCTAACAAAGCTTTTCTAGAAACTTTCTCTTTACGAGTTCTTGGATCTAAACCAAAGTATTTTACATCTAAAATATCTCCCATTTTAACAACGTCAGAGACATTATCTGTGCGTTCCCAAGCTAATTCACTTACATGCAATAAAACTTCGTTTCCTGGAGCCTCTACATATTCTACAACAGCACCAAAATCTAACATTTTAATTACCTTTACTTCGTATGCACTTCCAACAACAGGTTTAAACAGCATTGACTCTATGCGAGCAATTACTTTTTCAATTCCTGCAGGATCTGTTCCTAATATTTCAATAATTCCTTCTTCAGTTACAGCATCTTCAGTAATTACAATTGTAGTTCCTGTTTCTTTCTGTAATTCTTGAATATGTTTACCTCCTGGCCCAATAAATGCACCAATCATATCATTAGGAATACGTCTGTTAATCATTTTAGGAGCATGTTCCTTAACTTCTTCGTTCGCAGAAGAAATGGTGTCAGTTATTTTTCCTAAAATATGTAAACGACCAGCACGTGCTTGTTGTAAAGCATTTACTAAAATCTCATATGATAACCCTTTTACTTTAATATCCATTTGACAAGCAGTAATACCTTCAGAAGTACCTGTTACTTTAAAATCCATATCTCCTAAGTGATCTTCATCCCCTAAAATATCAGATAATACAGCATAATTTCCAGATTCGGCATCAGAAATCAATCCCATCGCAATTCCAGAAACTGGTCTTATCATTTGTACACCAGCATCCATCAATGCCATTGTTCCAGCACAAACAGTAGCCATAGAAGAAGAACCATTAGACTCTAAAACTTCAGAAACTACTCTTACTGTGTAAGGACAACTATCAGGAATCATTCCTTTTAAGCCACGTTGCGCTAAATTACCATGTCCAACTTCTCTACGAGATGTTCCACGAATTGGTCTAGCTTCACCTGTACAAAAAGGAGGGAAGTTATAATGTAAATAGAAATTTTCTTCACCTTCGTAAGATGGCATATCTATTTTATTAGCATCTCTAGAAGTTCCTAAAGTAACTGTAGCTAAAGCTTGAGTTTCACCACGAGTAAAGATTGAAGAGCCATGTACTGATGGTAAATAATCTACTTCTGACCAAATTGGTCTAATTTCATCTGTTTTACGACCATCTAAACGTAATCCTACATTTAAGGTTAAATCTCTAATTGCAGCTTTTTCTGCTTTGCGATAATAATCAGAAACTAAACCACCATAATCCTCTAATTCTTCTTCAGAAAAAGTAGCTTTAATATCTGCTTTTATTTCTTTAAATGCAGCAGTTCTTTCATGTTTAGAAGATCCAGCTTCTGCGATAGCATATACTTTATCGTATGCCATGTCATGAACCTTTTTCTCTAAATCTTTATCTTCTCTTGCACCTTCATATTCACGAACTTCTTTTTTTCCAAATGCTTCTGCTAATCTTAATTGAGCCGCACATTGTACTTTTATAGCTTCATGCGCAAACTTAATAGCTTCAGCCATTTCTTCTTCAGAAATTTCATCCATTTCACCTTCAACCATCATTACAGAATCAGCAGAAGCTCCAATCATCATATCGATGTCAGATTCAGCTAATTGAGCTCTTGTTGGGTTGATGATAAATTCTCCGTTTATACGACCAACTCTTGCTTCAGAGATTGCGCATTCAAATGGAAAATCTGATAATTGAATCGCTGCTGATGCTGCTAAACCAGCCATTGCATCTGGCATAACGTCTTCATCATGAGACATTAACTGAATCATTACTTGAGTTTCTGCAGTATAATCTTTTGGGAATAACGGACGTAAAACACGGTCTACTAAACGCATTGTTAATACTTCACCGTCACTTGGTCTTGCTTCTCTTTTAAAGAAACCACCTGGATAACGTCCTGCGGCAGCAAATTTTTCTCTGTAGTCTACCGTTAATGGAAGAAAACCAAGATCTTTTTGTTCATAATTGGATACAACTGTACACAACATCATACATTTTCCTGATTGCACAACAACACTACCATGAGCTTGTTTTGCTAATTTTCCGGTTTCGATAGAAATCTCTCTACCATCACCAAGGTCTATAACCTCTTTAAATACTTTTGGAATCATAAATTTTAATTCTAAATTTTTAATTTGTTTGTTGTTGTGCTGTCGTATGTTGCAATGGAAATTCAAAAATGCTGTTACTATTTTTGATTTTTTTATATAGATTCTGTTTGTTAATCAGAACTAAATATTTTTTTGATTTCGGCCTTTGTAGCAAAAATGTATACTTCTTTTGTAATAAGCTACAATTGGATTAGTTTTAATAAAAAAAGAGGCACGTTTATAGAGCCTCTTTTTTGTGCGAATTATTTTCTAATTCCTAATTCTTTAATGATTGCACGATATCTATTGATTTCGGTTTTCTTTAAATAATCTAGTAAACTTCTACGTTTACCTACCATCATTACTAATGAGCGTTCAGTGTTAAAATCTTTACGATTTTTCTTTAAATGCCCAGTTAAATGGTTAATTCTGTGCGTAAATAACGCGATTTGACCTTCTGAAGAACCTGTATCGTTTTTTCCTTTACCGTGTTTTTCGAAGATGCTTTCTTTTACTTCTTTAGTTAAATACATTCCAATATTATTTAAATGATTTTTATGTACATCAATGATGTTTTCATTGAAGCTGCAAATATATAATTATTTTTTTGAATAGAAACCCAACAGTGCGTGCTTTTTACTTATGCTCTAATTGGTAGATTCTGAATTAAATCAATGTATAAATTAATTTGTTTTTTTAATTGTTTTCTCTCATAAATTCCGTCTAGGAAACCATGCTCTAATACAAATTCAGATTTCTGAAACCCTTCTGGTAAATCTTTACCTGTAGTATCTTTTACAACTCTTGGCCCTGCAAATGCAATTAAGGCATTTGGTTCTGCAATATTAATGTCACCTAACATTGCATAAGAAGCTGTCGTACCTCCAGTTGTGGGATCTGTACATAAAGAAATATAAGGTATTTTAACTTCCGCAAGTTGTGCTAATTTTGCAGATGTTTTTACTAATTGCATCAAAGAAAGTGATGCCTCCATCATTCTTGCTCCTCCAGATTTTGAAACCATTAAAAATGGAATTTTATGTTCTATCGAATAATTAATGGCTCTTGCGATTTTTTCACCCACAACAGAACCCATAGAACCACCAATAAAAGCAAAATCCATAGCAGCAATAACTAAATCTTTTCCTAATGATTTACCTACAGCAGTTCTTACAGCATCATTTAATTTTGTTTTTTCTTGAGCCGCTTTTAATCGATCTGGATATTTTTTTGTGTCTTCGAACTTCAAGGGATCTTTAGAAGTTAAATTCTTATTTAATTCTTCAAATTTATTGTCATCAAAAAACAGTTCAAAATATTCTTTACTTCCTATTCTTACATGGTAACCATCTTCTGGACTTACATATAAATTCCTTTTTAATTCTTCTGTATCTATTATTTTTCCACTAGGAGTTTTATACCATAAACCTTTAGGAGTATCTTTTTTATCTTCTGTAGAAGTTTGTATTCCTTTATCTGTTCTTTTAAACCAAGCCATACTTGTTATTGTGTTTTAGGTTGTTGCTATATTTATAAATTAAAAAATAGATTCTAAATTAGAAGTACAAATGTAAAAGATTTTTCTTTAAAGTGTCATTTTTGATGCTTAAAGTCATAAAAAAAAGCACTTTGATTTAATCAAAGTGCTTTTCATTTATTAAAAAATATTTTTATAAAGTATCAACATTGTTTAAATCAGCAAAAGCTTGTTTTAATCTCGCTTTAAAAGTTTCTTCACCTTCGCGCAACCATTTTCTTGGGTCGTAATATTTTTTGTTCGGTTGCTCTGCTCCATCAGGATTACCAATTTGAGTTGCTAAATAAGCTGATTTTCCTTGCATATAATCTCTAATTCCTTCAGTAAAAGCGAATTGTAAGTCAGTGTCAATATTCATTTTAATAACTCCATAACCAATAGCCTCTCTAATTTCTTCTAAAGTAGAACCTGAACCTCCATGAAATACAAAATCGATATGATTTTCTTCAACGCCATATTTCTTTGTAATAAACTCTTGAGAGTTCTTTAAGATTTTTGGAGTTAACTTTACATTTCCTGGTTTGTAAACTCCGTGAACATTTCCAAAAGCTGCAGCAATTGTGAATTGAGGAGAAACTTTTAATAACTCTTCATAAGCGTAAGCAACCTCTTCTGGTTGTGTGTATAATTTAGAAACATCTACGTCAGAATTATCGACTCCATCTTCTTCTCCACCAGTAATACCTAATTCAATTTCTAAAGTCATACCCATTTTGCTCATTCTAGCTAAATAAGTTTTACAAATTTCGATATTTTCTTCTAAAGGCTCTTCTGATAAATCAATCATGTGAGAGCTGTATAAAGATTTACCAGTTTCTTCAAAGTGTTTTTCTGATGCGTCTAATAAACCATCAATCCAAGGTAATAGTTTTTTTGCTGCGTGGTCTGTATGCAAAATTACAGGAACTCCATATGCAATGGATAATTCATGAATGTGTTTTGCACCTGCAATGGCGCCTGCAATAGCAGCTTTTTCATTTTTGTTAGATAAACCTTTACCCGCATTAAATTGTGCTCCTCCGTTTGAGAACTGAATAATTACAGGTGCATTTAAATCTCTAGCAGTTTCTAAAACACCATTAATAGTATTAGAACCGATAACATTTACTGCTGGTAAAGCAAATCCTTTTTCTTTTGCTAGTTTAAAAATTTCTTGAACTTCTTTTCCTGTTGCTACTCCAGGTTTAATATTATGACTCATTTTATATTTTTTTATTGATGTTTACTTGTCAAAAGTACTAAAAAATAGTAGTTTAAGAATCTTGATTCCTTATAAAATAACGAAAACGTTATAGGGTTTTTGTAAGATTTAATTAGAAAGGATAGTTGATTCCTATATTGTAAACAGCATGGGATAAATTGTAATTTTGAAACCATTTACGATTCTTTAAATATGGTTCATAAGTTTTAAAGCCTACATCAATACGTAAGATTAAAAAATTGAAATCCCATCTTGCTCCAAGACCAGAGCCAATAGCAATATTTTTCAAGGAAGATAAACTATTAAATTTAGCATTATCTTCTACAAAACTAGACCCAGAGATATCCCATATATTTCCAGCATCAACAAATAGTGCGCCTTTTAATTTACTTATAATATCAAATCGGTATTCAGCACTAGTTAAAAATTTGAAACTGCCAATATTAAACTCTAATCCAGAATTTCTACTTCCAGGCCCTAATTCATAAGTTTGCCAAGCTCTAATGTCGTTAGAACCTCCAGCAAAATAACTTTTCGTAAAAGGAATATCTGAATTATTATAGGTAACAATTGCGCCTAAAAATGTTCTAAGAGCAAAAACAGAATTGTTACCAATATTCCAGAACTTTTTGTATTCTATATCCGATTTAAAATATTGCGCTAAAGGAATATTTAAAAGAGTCTTTTTGTTGTTTGTGTTTCTTTTATTAGACAAAAAGCCTAAAATGTTTCCAGAGTTAGCTAATCTAATTTTAAAGAAAGAAAAATTATTGTCTTTAAAACTTGACTGATTATTATAAGTAAATGAATATCCAACTATTGGGATTAAAAAGTCTGAAGTAATAATATTGTATCTATTTAGTATATTTGTCGCTAGGTTGTATTCTTCAGGGTTTGTATTTCGAAAGTTATTATTTCTATTATTATCTGCAACAAGATTCATAAATGAAACAGCTTTGGAAGCTTGATTTTCATCTGTTGGAATAGGGTAATTGTTAGTGGTATTATTTACATTGTCATAAACTTGTGCAACTGAATTTAAGCTTTCGAATTCAGAATTGTAAATAGTAAAGAAGCTACTAACGTTTAGGTTTTTTACATATTGCGTGTTTAAAAGTTCTAATTGTACCGTTTTTTTTGAATTAAATTGCCATTTATAATCTGTAAGAATTGTAAATGTTTGTCTGTCTAAACCAATGTTTTTTTGAAAACTTGAGCCAAACGAAAACAACGTTCTTGGAGACATTTCTTTTGGGACAAATTTACTTAACCCAAAAGGAGCAACAAACCTTGGTACTTCTAAAGATATATCTGCACCAATTTCCCATCCTGGACCATTATTAGAATTAAACCAAGAGCCTAAAAGAGACATTTTTAGTAATTCTGCACCTCTAAAAGCATTTCTATCTATGATTGAGAATTTTGCTGAAGCGCCGATATTTCTAATGTTAGAATGTGTTAGTTCTGTCTCAAAACCTAAAGTGTATTTCTCTAAAGGAGCTAAGAAAATATCCATTTTTAGTTCATTTTTAAATCCAGGGATTGGTGTAAATTTAATATTTGTTGATTTAAAATTCTTTAAAGATTTTAAGTGCGTTCTTGTTAGGTTTCTTAAAGTGTCTTTGTAAATCCCATTTGGTTTTAAGAAAATAGATTGTGATAAATATTTAAGATTGTATTTTATCTTATCATGAGCTAGAAAATTGATTCCGTTATAAGAGATAGAGTCTTTTATTGAATTGCTCCTTTTTGCAAAAGAATAATCTGTAAATACATTTACTTCTTTTATGGTGTGAACATTAAAAGGTTTTTCTATGTAGTTTCCATTCGATTCAATTAATCTATTCGAAGAAATTAAAAAATCAATATTTGTTTTGTAATCTGTTCTTGTTGAATCTACATAAAAACCGATAGCAGATTCTGAAAAATGATAAATTCCGTTATTTCTAAAAAGCTTTACAACATTATCTGCTTCATTTCTAAAAGTTTGATCTTTGTATTGATTTCCTGTTTTTAAAAGCGTTTCTAAAGCAGATTTTTTATAAATTGAGTCTAAAATTGGAGACGCAATTTTAATTTTTACAGAGTCTAAAATAGTTGGTTTACCTTTTGAAATATGATATTCTACAGTCGCTTTTTTATTGGTAGAACTTTTATTTATTTTAGAGGTTACTGTCGATTTAAAATAACCTTGTGTTTTGTAATATGCCCATAAATTTTCTGCGGTTCTTTTTACTTTTATATCTTTAATTATTTCGGGCCCCTGATATTTTAAAAACGATTTATTTAAGTTGATAAGAGAGTTGGCATAAGCAATACTTTGTTTTTCTGAAAAAATAGTTCTAACAAAATTGTAAGAGCGTTTATTTTGCTTCGCCCATTCAGATGGTGTTTTGGGTTTATTGTGATTTCCAAGATTATGAAAATATAAACCTAAAGGCAAACCTAAAAAACGTGGATTTGGTTTTTGTAAAACGTATTTTTGCAGTTCGGTAGCATTTGTTTTTGCACTATCTATAAAAAAATAATTTTCTTTTAACATGTATTCTTCATCAGCAACATGTTTTGTAGAATTACATGAAACCAGAAATACAATCAATAAAAAATAAAACGAAAGTTTTTTCATTATTTTAGCACTGCAAAGAAATTCAAAAATAGTATTTTTCAACGGTTTATTTTTATTTACATACAATTAATGAGCATCTCAAAAAGTCAACTTAAAATTATAACAAGCTTATCTCAGAAAAAGTATAGACAAAAGCATAAATTATTTATTGCTGAAGGTATAAAGGTAGTAAATGAATTACTGAATTCTTCTTTTGAAATGGATACGTTATTTGCAGTTGATGATTTTCAAACTGATATTTCTTCAGATAGGATTATAAGAATATCAGAAAAGGATTTACAAAAAATAAGTAATTTAAAAACGCCCAATAAAGTTATAGGGATATTTAAAATTCTGGATGAAAAACCAGTTCAAACTAACGGAATCACAATTGCTTTAGATGCTATAAATGATCCAGGGAATTTAGGTACAATTATTAGATTGTGTGATTGGTTTGGTGTATCTCAATTGGTTTGTTCTAAAGATACTGTAGATTGTTATAATCAAAAAGTTGTGCAAGCAAGTATGGGTTCTTTGACTAGAGTTTCTATTATTTATATGGATTTAGAAACGTATTTAAAAGAATCAATTTTACCAACTTTCGTTGCTGATATGCATGGTTCAAACGTTTATGAGACTTCACTACCAGAGGAAGGTATTCTTATTATGGGTAATGAAGCTAATGGGGTTTCTGATGGGATAAAAGCATTGATAAAAAACAAAATTTCAATTCCAAGATTTGGAGAAACCCAAGAAACTGAAAGCCTGAATGTTGCAACTGCAACCGCTATTTTACTTAGTGAGTTTAAGAGAAATATTTTGTAAGTAGTTTTTCGTCAGAAATTTTGTGATTCAACTTTATTCAAAAGCAAAGGTTAAAAATACGCCGCGAGTTCCCATAAAATTTATGGGAGCTGTCCATTGGCTATTTGGGTCATCATCGTATTTAATTTCGTTGTTAAAAGCAAAAATTCCACGAATCGATGGAGAAAACTTAAAGTAATATAAATAAATATCAATTCCCATTCCAACTTCGTACATAAAATTATGAGTTTTCATCCTAAATTGTCCTGAAGAATTGTCGTCTTGATTGGCTTCATTGCTAGAGAAATTATAATTGTAAGAGACTCCCCCTAATAAATACGGACGGATATTTTTATATCTATCTGTGCTAAATTTAAAAATTACAGGCACATGCAAGTACGTAGAGCCAATTTCTCTTAAACTATCTTGTTTTGTCACTAAATGATTGAAATAAATATTTTTAGAATTACTTACTAAACCTGGTTCTAAACGTAAGCTCAGGTTTTTATGTAAACGAAAATCTGCAATTAAACCAACATTAAAACCAGCAGCAGCAGTAGCAGAGATATCAGCATTATCTATGGAGCTGTTCCTTAAATTTAATTTAAAATCATTTTGATTTAAACCTAAATAAAAACCATAATGTAATTTTCTTTTATCAAAAGTTGGTAAGTTTTCTACACGTTCTCTTTGTGCGTAAAAAGCGGCAGAAATCATCATGAAAAAACCAAAAAGCAGCACTTTTTTATTCATCGTTATTTGCTTGCAGTATAAATTGTAGCAACTCCAAAAGTTACAGGAGTATATTTTGTATTAGTAAACCCGTTTTTTTGTAAAATATTGTTGAAAGCTTCTCCAAAAGGAAAAGAATTTGCAGATTCTGATAAATAGGAATAGGCAACTTTGTCTTTCGAAAATAATTTACCGATAATAGGAAGTATAAAATTAGTATAAAATTTATAGCCTTGTTTAAAAGGAAATTTAGTGGGATTTGAAGTTTCTAAAATCACCAAAACTCCTGTAGGCTTTAAAACTCTCGCAATTTCTTGAATTCCTTTGTTTAAATGAGCAAAATTACGCACACCAAAAGAAACTGTAATTGCATCAAAAGTATTATCACTAAAAGGCATTTCTTCAGAATCCCCAACAATCATTTCTATTTTGTCTGATAGTTTTGCTTTTGCAATTTTTTGTTTTCCAACCTCTAACATGCCAGAAGAAATATCCAAACCTACAATTTTATCAGGGTTTAAAGAAGCCATCATTAACACTAAATCTCCTGTTCCTGTGGCAATATCTAGTATTTGTTTTGGATTATTTTTACCAACAATTTCAACCACTTTTTTACGCCATTTTACATCAATTCCTAAAGAAATAACTCTATTTAAGTCATCGTAATTTTCAGAAATATTGTCAAACATTTTTGTGACTTGTTCTTTCTTTCCAAGTTCAGAATCTTTGTAAGGTTTAATTATTTTTGACATTTTTTTTCTTTTGGATGTTTACTTTTAGCTCAGTTATTTACTAACCATTGATTGCTATAACCTCATTAATTTGATTCGGTAGCATTTCTTTTAACAAGGTTTCAATTCCATTTTTTAAAGTTGCAGTAGAAGATGGACATCCGCTGCAAGCGCCTTGCAAAACTACGCTAACTATTTTATGTTCTTCATCATAAGATCTAAAAGCAATGTTTCCTCCATCACCAGCAACTGCAGGCTTTATATATTCATCCAAGATTTCTACAATTTGTGCAGAAACCCCTTCTAAGGCAATAGTTGGAGTTTTAATTGTAGTTTCACTCGTAATTTCTTGATCTGGAATTTCTTTGATAATTGTTTTTCCTTCCACAAGGTATTCACGAATAAAAGTTCTTACTTCAGTAAAAACTTCATTCCATTCAACCATTTCATATTTTGTGATAGAAATGTAATTATCAGAAATAAAGACTTGTTTTACAAAAGGAAATGTGAAGATTGCTTGCGCTAAAGGTGAAGATTGGTTAGCCTCATCAATATTTTTATACTCTACATCTGTTTGCGTTAATGCTTTATTCGTTCCAAATTTCATTACTGAGGGGTTTGGAGTTACTTCTGCATAAACTTCAATTGCTTCTTTTTTTGTTGATGAGGTTTGTTCGTTTACAACGATGTTACCATCAGTAATATATGCCTCAATTTGTTCGCGAACTTCTTCTTGTAGATCGATCCATTCAACAATATCGAAGCGTTGAATTGCAATAAAATTAGCGGTAATAAAAACCTTTTTTACAAATGGTAAGTAAAATAATTGTTGCGCCAAAGGTGAGTTTTTAGCTTCGTCTATATTAGAAAATTCATAACTACCGCCATTTATTAAAATCTTATTACTATTAAATTTTATTATAGTTTGGTTGGTAGTTTCCTGAACGGTAATCTTAGTCTCTTGCATAATCTTAAAAATAAGTTGCAAAATTACGGCAAAAAACTGAATTTCAGTAAAAAAGACCTTGTATGTTTTTAAAATACAAGGTCTTTCTTTAAAATATGTTTTAGCTTATAAATCTAAAGTAACTGTAGCTGTAAAAATTTTGTTATCTATGGTTAAATTCGATGGATTTACATTAAAACCAGGGTACATATTATAGGTAGCTGTTCTGTTATTATCACTGTATGCAAAATCTAATTTGAAATTCCCAAAGTTGTAACCAGCGCCAAAAGAATATCCTTCTGCGTCACTGTAGTTTACAATACTATCTTCATTTAAAATATTATTAAGATTTGGTGTTTGCTTTTTAGATAAACCACCTCTAATACTGAGCCTGTCAAAACGCCACTCTGTTCCCAGTCTAACGTTATGAGTATTTTTTATACCATTTTGAAAAAATTGATTTTCAACTGAAAAATCATCACCAGATAATTTTATGTTTTTGTAATTTTTACTTACATAATCAATACTTAATAATCCGTTTTTACCAAAAATAAGTGCTGCACTCGCAGTTAATTGACTAGGTGTTTTAAGTCTATAAATTAGTCCTTGTGATGGGAAAAAACCTCCAGATGTATTGTCGTAAATCAAATTATCATTACTTACAATAATTTCAGTATCCCCAAAAAAGCCATCATTATTAATAATATTACTTTCCTCTGCGATTTCTGTATACCAAGTAGGGGTTTGATATGCCAAACCAAATCTAAAATTTTGATGTGCTTTATATATAAAACCAGCATTTAGAGAAAAACCTGCGCCTGTAGTGTAGTTTTCTTGGTAAAAGTTAGCGTCCAATTGATTTCCATTAGCATCACTATTAAACTCTGTTAGAGTAGATCTTTGAGTGAAATTTAAATCATAAAAATTTAAACTTAAACCTACATGTAGTTTATTTTGATGTATTGAAGAAAATCCTACATTTAATTCGCTTAATTCACCTGAATTAGTGTTTACATAGCGTTGTTTATCTGCAATATCATAAACAAAAGTAGGGTCATTAGTGTCTAACGGATACTCAGTGAAAGTAGCCCTATTGCTATTACCTTCAGATAAAAAAAGATCATTAAAATCTTTCTTAATTCTATAACTAAATCCAATTGCAAATTTTGACCAATCTTTGCTGTAAGCGCTATCAAAAACTAAAACAGCTCCTGCATGGGAAATGTTTATAAATTGATCTTGATTTGTGTTTGAGTTTCCATAATAATTTGAGGTGATCTCTGAATTTCTCGAGTTAAAAGTCCCTGAAAATGTACTGTTTTTAAATACAGAGAGGCCTGCTGGATTAACGTTTATTGAAGATATGTCACCTCCTAATGCTCCAAAAGCAGCACTCATAGCTGTAAAACGCGCAGAGCCATTATTATCATTTTGAGAAAATAGGATTGCTAAATCTTGATATTCTAAAGATTGTGAAAAAGACATAAAGGTTGTTGTGAACAGTGTTATTGTTATAATAAATCTTTTCATTTCGTATCTATTTAAGAATTCTTCTTAGTTTCCTCTTCTTTTGGATGAAGACCTTTTTTTTGAGCTTGAACTTCTAGAATTATTGCTGCTACTTCGTCCGTTAGAAGAAGATGATCTTCTTGCTGAAGAACCATTATTACTGAAATTTGATGGATTATTTCTTCTTCTAATTGTGTTCGAACGATTATATTTTTTACTTGTAGGTTTCGCCTTTCTTTTGTGGGTGGAAGAATTACGGGAGACAGAAGTATTTCTTCTTGTTGGCTTCGATGTGTTTTTAATTCTTTTTGAATATTTACTAATATTAGAGCTTTGTCTTCTATTGTAGTACTTGCTGTATCTCGAGTTTGCAGTAGAATTCCTTCTAGCGTAACTATTGTTTGTTAATCTTCGCCCATAAGTATGATTTCTGTAATAACTATTATTATTCCAAGGTCTGTTAAAATAATAAGGATTATAGACATATGGGTTATATAAGAAACCTATGTTCCAGGCCATACCCCCATAAAATGGATTCCATATATCATTAAATCCCCAATTTCTAAAACCTCTTCTGTATCCCCAAAGATCATTAAATCCCCAACCCCAATTATTAAATCGAGACCAATAAGGATTGTTAATTAAATTTATTTGTACAACAAGATCATTTTCTTCATATCCCCACGGTTGATTGGTATTATAATTTAGAGCTTCATCTAAAACCTCATCCTCTATATAAATATTGTTAGAGTTGTAAGAATCTACATCTGTGAAAATTTCATTTCCATCGATGCTTTCTAAGACTTCTAACTTTTTTGTAAAATAGTTTTTTTCATAATCGTTGTACTCCTTTTCATCTACAACGATAACTTTTTGTTCTTCATTTTTACCGTTTTCGTCATTATAAATACCATCATTATTATAAGCACTTTGATACGTTCCACAAGAAACTAATAATAAATTAGCAACTACAAATAAGATTAGTTGATGAAGCTTTAAGTTTTTATAGAGTTGTTTCATAATGATTTGTTTTTATGCTCTTTTATTAATGAATTGTTGCTTTAAAAACTCTAAAATATAGTAGTTTTGTAGTAACTTTAAAAAAGGTGATGTTTTTTTAATAAACAATCTTTTTATATAGACCAATATTTGTGCCAAAGTTTAAATTATGAGTAAAAAGTTAACCAAAAGATCAGAAGATTATTCTAAATGGTATAATGAATTAGTAGTAAAAGCCGATTTAGCAGAAAATTCTGCTGTAAGAGGTTGTATGGTAATTAAACCATATGGATTTGCGATTTGGGAAAAAATGCAAGCGGAGTTAGATAGAATGTTTAAAGAAACAGGGCATCAAAATGCTTATTTTCCGCTTTTTGTTCCTAAAAGTTTGTTTGAAGCTGAAGAAAAAAATGCAGAAGGATTTGCAAAAGAATGTGCAGTTGTAACGCATTATCGTTTGCAAAATGATCCAGATAATCCAGGCAAGTTAAGAGTAGATCCAGAAGCAAAATTAGAGGAAGAATTAGTTGTAAGACCTACTTCTGAAGCGATAATTTGGAGCACGTATAAAGGATGGATTCAATCTTACAGAGATTTACCTTTATTAATTAATCAATGGGCAAATGTAGTTAGATGGGAAATGCGTACTCGTTTATTTTTACGTACTGCGGAATTTCTATGGCAAGAAGGGCATACCGCTCATGCAACAAAAAATGAAGCAATTACAGAGGCAAAACAAATGCAGGAAGTGTACGCTGAATTTGCAGAAAATTTTATGGCAATGCCAGTAATTAAGGGTGTAAAGTCTGATAGTGAGCGTTTTGCTGGTGCGGAAGATACTTATACAATAGAGGCTTTAATGCAAGATGGAAAAGCTTTACAGGCAGGAACGAGTCATTTTTTAGGACAAAATTTTGCTAAGGCGTTTGATGTAAAGTTTACTTCTAAAGAAGGGAAGAAGGAATATGTATGGGCCACTTCTTGGGGAGTTTCTACTCGTTTAATAGGAGGGCTAATAATGACGCATTCAGATGATTTTGGTTTAGTGTTACCACCTAAGTTAGCGCCAATTCAAGTTGCGATAGTGCCTATTTATAAAGGCGAAGAACAATTAGAAGCTATTTCCAATAGAGTTCATGTATTTGTAAAACAATTGCGTAAAAAAGGAATTTCAGTTAAATTTGATGACAGAGATACCTATAGACCGGGAGCAAAATTTGCTGAATATGAGCTAAAAGGAGTACCCGTGAGAATAGCCATTGGAAATCGTGATTTAGAAAATAATACAGTAGAAATTGCAAGAAGAGACACGCTAGAGAAACAAACTGTTTCGCAAGATAACGTTGTTGATTTTGTAGCTAATTTATTGGAAGAAATTCAGGAGAATTTATTTAAAAAAGCAATTAATTATAGAGAGGAGCATACTACAGAAGTCTCTAATTTTGATGAATTTAAAAGTATTATAAAAAATAAAGGAGGTTTTGTTTCAGCTCATTGGGATGGCACAGAGGAAACAGAAGACAAGATAAAAGAGTTAACAAAGGCAACAATTAGGTGTATACCTAATGACGCTAAAGAGGAGGCAGGAGTTTGTGTTTTAACGGGCAAATCTTCATCTAAAAGAGTGCTTTTTGCAAAGGCATATTAATTTATAAAAAAAAAAGTAATTTTTTTATAAAATTGTTGCAGAATTTAAAAAACATTGTATATTTGCACCCGCAATTAAGGGATATTTTAGTTGTTATGGTCCGTTCGTCTAGGGGTTAGGACGCATGGTTTTCATCCATGTAACACGGGTTCGATTCCCGTACGGACTACAAAGTTTTAATATAAAAAACTAATAAAATCAAGAATTATGGCAAATCATAAGTCAGCTTTAAAAAGAATCAGAAGTAACGAAGCTAAAAGGTTACGTAACAAGTATCAGCACAAAACAACAAGAAATGCTGTTAGAGATTTGCGTGCAATAGAAGACAAGGCAGAAGCAGAAGGGAAATTAGTAAATGTTGTTTCTATGTTAGATAAGTTAGCAAAGAATAATATAATACATAAAAACAAGGCTGCTAATTTGAAGTCTAAATTAACAAAATTGGTTTCGGCGATGTAATAACCTGTATTTTATACAAAATATAAAACTCTGAATGAAAATTCAGAGTTTTTTTGTTTTAAGAAGAAAAAGTATTGATTCTAGGTTTATTTATATTGATTCATAAGTAGTTTTAAAAACTAAAATATTTTTCATTACCAATCGTAGTTTTTATGAGCATCTAACCTAATAAATATAAAAAGTAAGATTGTAAACCCCCAAAGAGAGGATCCTCCGTAACTGAAAAACGGCAATGGGATTCCAACTGTGGGCAATAAGCCTATAACCATACCAATGTTTACAATAACATGAAAGAACAAGATAGAAGCTAAGCTATAACCATAGATTCTTCCGAATTTATTTGAATGTGTTTCTGATAAATAAATAATTCTGAACATCAGTAACATAAAGAGAATAATTACAAAACTACTACCAATAAAACCCCATTCTTCGCCCACCGTGCTAAAAATATAATCTGTGTGTTGTTCTGGAACAAAATCTCCTTGAGTTATATCACCTTTTAAAAAACCTTTCCCTGAGAGACCTCCTGAGCTTATAGTTAATTCTGATTGATAAGAATTGTATCCAATATTTTTATTATCCACCTTCAGGCCTAATAAAACCTCAAAACGATCTCTATGATGTTGTTTGAAGATATTATTGTATGTATACCCAGTTCCAAAAATAATCAATGCAACTAAAAGGTAAAGGGTAAGAATTTTATGCCAATTAAATCGAAAGAATAGTTTTCCGCCTTTATAGGTTAAATAGGTTGCAATTAATGAGATTAGTATGAGAAATGAAATAAACATTTTACTTGCTCCAAAAAATATTGTTAATATAAATAAGGTAATTACGGTAATACCAAATAAAAGATAATTAAGCGTTAGCCCCTCTCTATTTAAAACAAAAAAGAAAGATAAATAGATAAGTGCTGAGCCGGCATCTGGCTGCAAAATGATTAAAAATGCAGGGAAAAAGACAATGATAAAAGCTTTTATTTGATTTTTAATTAGCTTTAAATTGTATTGTCTATCACTTAATAATTTAGCAACGGCTAAAGCCGTAAAAGCTTTTGCAAATTCTGAGGGTTGTAAGCCCATAACCCCAAAGTTAAACCAAGATTTGGCACCGTTAATTTCTTTGCCAAAGGGGAATAATAAGATTAATGAGAATATGGAAATAAAGTACAAGATACTTGCGAACTTTTCATAGAATTTTGCATTGAAGAATAGAATAATTATAATTAAAGGTATACTCAGGATGATGAAAATAAGTTGTTTTCCGTATTTGGTTGAAAAACTCAATAATTCAATATTTTCTTCAGTTTTCGATGCAGCAAAAATATTTAGCCATCCAAAGCTTACCAAGGTAATGTATATAATCACTAAAATCCAGTCAATACCTGCAAAAATATTATTTTGTTCTTGACGCAATTTCTTGAGATTTTGGTGTTTGCTTGTTGTAAATTTCTTGTAAACTCATATTCAATATATTCAATTCTCTGTATTTGTTTGCTTTAGAAATACTTCCATTTAGATATTTTTCTACGAGTAAGCTTGCTATTGGAGCTGCGATCGTAGATCCATACCCTCCATTCTCTACAAAAACAGCCAATGCTATTTTTGGATTGTCTTTTGGTGCAAATGCGACTAAAATAGAATGATCTTCTGCTTGAATTTTAATGCCATCTACCATTTTTATTGAGTTTTCTGCAGTACCTGTTTTTCCACAAATTTCGATGCCTTTTACTTGACTCCATCTTCCTGTACCCGTTTTAAAAACTTCATGCATAGCCTCAATAACGGGTGTAAAATATTCTTTATTAATTGTAGTTTGTTTTTTGACGGTATATTTAGGATTATCAATTATTTTTGAATCAATTTTTTTTACAATGTGTGGTGTATAAAAATAACCTTTATTAGCGATAGCTGCTGTAAAATTAGCTAATTGAATAGGTGTTGTTAAAACTTCTCCTTGACCAATTGAATTAGAAATATTAGTAGAAGCATTCCAAGTATATCTATAACGATTGTCATAATATTTTCCGTTAGGAATCAATCCTTTTTGACCTGCAGGTAAATCATATCCTAAATAATTTCCTAATCCAAAACTAGTTATATGTTCGTTCCAGTTATCTAATCCTTCAGAAGGATTATTCGTTTTTTCAACAATTCTCTTATATGTATTTGAAAAATAACTATTGCAAGATCTTGCAAGGGCCGTTTTTAATCTTATTGGTTTATCATAAATATCACAATGACATTTCATAAATTCATTGGGTCTATTACCATATCTGTAGCCGCCATAACATTTAAAAAAAGATTGTTCAGAGATAACTTTTTCCTGCAGACCAATTAAGGCATTCATCATTTTAAAAGGAGATCCAGGAGGATATGCTGCTAGTAACCCTCTGTCATAACTTGGTTTGCTGACTTTGTCATTAAATAATAATACTGAATTTTTAGAACGTTTTCTACCTACCAGCATGTTAGGGTCGTATGAAGGAGCAGTAGCTAAGGTTAAAATTTCGCCTGTATAAGGTTCTATAGCTACAATTCCTCCACGTTTTCCTTTCATTAATTGCTGGGCATAGAGCTGAAGATCTATATCTAAGGTTAGTATTAAATCTTTTCCATTTTCAGAAAGGGTGTCATAAATTCCGTTTTTGTAAGAGCCTGTAACTCGGTTAAAACGATTTTTGTGTGAATATTTTTTCCCTTTCTTACCTCTTAATACGTCTTCATATTGTTTTTCTACACCATCTTTACCTTCTAATTCTCCTGGTTGATAGTAGTCATTTTTCTTGGTTTTTTCTTCATTTACTTCTCCAATATAACCTAGAACGTTTGCAGCAGCTTTTATGGGGTAATCTCTAATAATTCTTTTCTGAATATAAAAACCTGTGTATTTGTGCATCTTTTCTTGAAGGAAAGCAAAATCTTCTTTTGCTAGTTGTTTTAAAAAAACAGATGGTAAATAAGATGCGAACTTTTCTGCTTTTTTATATCTTTTTAAAAATTCTGTTCTATTTATTTTTAAGAGATTACAAAACTCTATAGTATCTAATAATTTTACTTGATTTGGCTGCACCATAACATCATATGAAAGTTGGTTTGCGACCAATAGCTTTCCATTTCTGTCATAAATATAACCACGTTCTGGATAGTCGTATTCTATTTTTACAGCTGCATTATGCATGGGGTCGTAGGTTTCGCTTTTTATAATTTGAAGCTGAAATAAGCGTCCAATAAAGACAAAGCCAATTAGGGTTATTAAAAAATATAGTAAAAAACTTCTATGCATTATTCGTTTTTGGTAAAAAGATAGGTCCCTAAAAAGTATAAAGTTAACGTAAAAACACATGAAAAAAGCGTGTTTGAAATTACATTAGATAAATTTTGAAAACTAAAATTAGCAAAAGTAAAGTAGATAAGATGGTGGATTACTGTTAAAGTTACAACGTAGTTGAAAACTTTTCCAAAAGATTCTGATTTTAATTTAAAAAAAGCAAAGTCTGTTGCTACTTTTCTGAAATAAATTCTAATGAAAAATAAACGAATATAGGCTATATATAAAATTGAAAAAGCATGAATTCCGCCGGAGTCAGAAAAAAAATCAACTAAAAGGCCTAACAAAAAACTATAAAAAAGAAAAGGAATTCTATTCGTTTTTAGCGGATATAGAAATACAAAAACTATGTATAAATATGGGTTTATAGAATCTAAAAACAAAATATTATTCAGCACAAAAACCTGCAAAAAAAGCAGGAATATAAATAACGTTACCATATTCAATGGTTTATTCATTTTGTTCTTCTAATGATTTAATTTCTTCTTTATGATAATTTTTAATAACATATACATATTCTAAATTACTCATATCATTAAAGAGAGCAACATCTACTTTATTATCTGCTGAATTTCCTTCATCAATTTTTGAAATAGTGCCAATAAAAATCCCTTCAGGAAAAATAGTTGATTTTCCGCCAGTTTCAATGGTGTCTCCAATTTTTAAAGGTGCCTGTCTTGGCAAATCAGAAAGTTGAACAATGTTATAATCTTTTCCGTTCCAACTTAAAGTACCAAAATAATTGCTGTTTTTTAAGCGTGCATTAATTTTACTGTTTCTATTTAGAATAGATTGAACTCTTGAATAACGACTAGAACTATTGTCAGTAATACCAATAATACCTTTACTATTAATAACGGCCATCTCTCTTTTAATCCCCGAGTTTTTGCCCTTGTTAAGGGTTAAGAAATTAAATGTTTTAGAGTAATTATTATTTATTATTTTGGCTGTGGTAAATGTAAATTTTTGCTGATATCTTATAGAATCTATTATGGTGGAATCTTTTATTAAATTTATAGAAACGGTTTTTTCTAATAGATTTTTTAATCTTGCATTTTCTTGAGCGAGAAGTTTGTTTTTAGGCTTTAAACTCCAATATTCCGAGATGTTTTTAGTTTGTGAATACAAGCCTCCTGTTATAGCATTTGCAGAATTTACAAATTTGCTTTTATGGAAATTAAGATTATTAAATGTAAATAATAACGCAATAAATTCTAACAATAAAAAAAACAGAAAATACTTAAACTTCTGAAAAAAATAGATAAGTTGTTGCATTGTTAGAACTTCAAAAAAACTAATTCATTAGTACATTTTTATATTTGTTTAGTTCTTTTAAAGCCACTCCTGTGCCACGAACAACAGCCCTTAAAGGGTCTTCAGTAACATATACGGGTAAATCAGTTTTACGAGATAGACGTTTGTCTAAGCCTCTTAACATAGATCCACCACCGGCTAAATAAATTCCTGTATTGTAAATGTCTGCGGCTAATTCTGGCGGAGTTTTGGATAAGGTTTCCATAACGGCATCTTCAATTCGTAAGATAGATTTATCTAAGGCTTTGGCAATTTCGCGATAAGAAACTTGCACCTGTTTTGGCTTACCGCTTAATAAATCTCTACCCTGAACTAGCATTTCATCTGGAGGTGTATCTAAATCTTCAGTAGCAGCACCAATTGTAATTTTAATTCTTTCTGCAGTTGTTTCACCGACATGTAAATTGTGTTGAGTGCGCATGTAATACATAATGTCATTAGTAAATAAATCTCCAGCAACTTTTACAGATTGATCACAAACAATACCACCTAAAGCAATTACAGCAATTTCTGTTGTTCCACCACCTATATCAATAATCATGTTTCCTTTTGGTTCCATAATATCAATACCAACACCAATTGCAGCAGCCATTGGCTCATAAATTAAATAAATTTCTTTAGCATTCATGTGCTTTGCAGAATCTCTAACAGCTCGTTTTTCAACTTCTGTAATTCCTGATGGAATACAAATAACCATTCTTAATGCTGGTGGAAATAATTTCTTTTTAATGGATGGAATTTGCTTTACAAACTCCTTAATCATTTCTTCCGATGCCTGAAAATCTGCGATAACTCCGTCTTTTAATGGACGGATTGTTTTAATATTTTCATGAGTTTTTCCTTGCATTAAATTTGCTTCTTGACCGATGGCAATAATTTTACCTGTAATTCTGTTTCTAGCAACAATAGAAGGGCTATCAATAACCACTTTTCCATTGTGAATTATTAATGTATTTGCAGTCCCTAAATCGATTGCAATATCTTCAGTCATAAAATCAAAAAAACCCATAAAATATTTTTCTTGTTGGTTTAAACTACTCTCACAAATTTAGTAAATTTAATCTGTAATTAAGATTAAATTAATTAATGTTTAAAATGTCTTGTTCCAGTCATAACCATAGATAATTTATTGTCATTACAATAGTCTATACTTAATTGATCTTTGATAGATCCTCCAGGTTGAATTACACTTTTAATACCAGCCTTATCTGCAATTTCTACACAATCGGGAAAAGGGAAAAAGGCATCACTAGCCATTGCAGCACCATTTAAATCGAAACCAAAATTAATAGCTTTTTCAATGGCTTGGTTTAATGCATCAACTCTGCTTGTTTGTCCCGCTCCACTTGCTAATAATTGTTTATTTTTCACCAAAACAATTGTATTAGATTTTGTGTTTTTACATAGTTTAGAGGCAAATAGTAAGTCTCCTAATTCACTTTCAGTTGGTTTATTGTTAGTTGCATAACTCAAATCCGTTAATTTATCTGTAATATTATCTTTGTCTTGGACCAATAATCCATTTAAAGAGGTTCTTACGATTTGATTTGGTAATTCAACTTCTTTCTGAATTAAAATAATTCTATTCTTTTTTCCTTTGAGGATAGGTAAAGCTTCATCAGAATAACTAGGTGCAATAACAACTTCACAAAATAATTTGTGAATTTCTCTTGCAGTTTCAGCATCAATTTCTGAGTTGGCAATTAATACACCACCAAAAGCAGAAACAGGATCTCCAGCTAAAGCATCTACATATGCTTGTTTCATATTTTCTCTTTGCGCAAAACCACAAGCGTTATTATGTTTTAAAATTGCAAAAGATGGAGCTTCATCTTTAAACTCGTCCATTAAGTTTACGGCTGCATCTAAATCTAGTAAATTATTATAACTTAACTCTTTCCCATGTACTTGATCAAATATTGCGTCTAAATCTCCAAAGAAATATCCTTTTTGATGAGGGTTTTCTCCATAACGTAATGTTTTAGAATTTTGTTGACTTGCTTTAAAAACAACTTCATCTTCATTAAAATAATTGAAGATTGCAGTATCATAATGTGAAGAAATATTGAAAGATTTTGCAGCAAATTTCTTTCTCTGCTCAATAGATGTTTCTCCTTTATTTTCGGAGAGAATTGATAAAAACTCTTCATACTGATCCATAGAAGAAACAGTAAAAGTGTCTTTGAAATTCTTTGCAGAGGCTCTAATTAAAGAAATCCCTCCAATGTCAATTTTCTCTACAATGTCCTTTTCAGGAGCTCCAGAGGCAACTGTCTTTTCAAAAGGATATAAATCAACAATAACTAAATCTAATTGAGGAATGTTATATTCCTGCATTTCAGCAACATCTCCTTGATGATCTTGTCTGTTTAAAATTCCTCCGAAAACTTTTGGATGTAATGTTTTTACTCTTCCTCCTAAAATTGAAGGATAAGACGTTATCTCTTCTACAGGAACTACATTTATACCTAATTCTTTTATAAATTTTTCAGTTCCACCAGTTGAATAAATAGTTACATTTAGCTCATTTAATTTTTGTACAATAGGTGCTAAGCCATCTTTGTTGAATACAGAAATTAATGCCGATTTAATTGTTTTTGAAGTGCTCATTTTTTGTTGTGTTGTTAAGCACACAAAACTACATAAACATCGAAAGAATCACAATAAAAAGATAGTAACAAATAAGCAGAGTAATTAACAATAGTTTACAAAATAGCAGCTACCTTTTTACAAACATATTCTAAAAGCTGTTCATCTTCTTTTGTAAATGTATTTGCTGTATGAGAATCAATATCAATTTGGCCAATATTTTCTCCATCTACAAAAATAGGAATAACAATTTCTGATTTCACCTTCCAGCCACAAGAAATATAATTGTCTTGTTGAGAAACATCTTGAACTACAAAATTTTCATTGCTTAGAGCAACTTGCCCACAAATTCCTTTTCCAAAAGGGATAATGGTGTGTTCTGTTTCTTCGCCAGTAAATTGTGCTAATTTTAATTCGTTTTTATTTCCGTTTTTAAAATAAAAACCAACCCAATCATAATATGAAACCTCACTTTCCAAAAAATCACAAATACCTTGTAGTTTTTCTTCTTTAGACGAGGTTTTAGCCATAATGGAATCTATTTTTCTTTGCGAATTCATGAGCATAAGATTGAAATAAAATATTTAACACAAAGTTAGAATATCTTATTGTAATTTTGTGGTTATTAAATGAAAGAATTTTTAGTTAAAATATCATCTTTTTTATTGGCATTTTTGGTGCTAATCTCTACTTTTTCTTTTACGGTGGATTCTCATTATTGTGGAGATTTTTTAATTGAAGTTTCTTTTACTGGTGAAACCGAATGTTGTGGAATGAAAATGGACACAACATCAAAAATCAAGAAGAAAAATTGTTGCAAAGATGAAGTTCAAAAAATTGAAGGTCAAGACGAACTTAAATTAACTAATTTTGATGAAATTTCTTTTAAAAATCAACAATTCTTAACAACTTTTCTGTTTTCTCACAAAGATAATTTTTCTGAATCTCAATCAGAAAAAATAGTTTTAAAAGACTTTCCTCCTCCAGAGATTTATGAAAATCATCAGGTATCTTATCAAACATTTTTAATCTGATTTTTATTAACATTTAAATATCACTCTTCAAAGTGATTAAAAGTCTTGTTATTAACTAAAATCAATACCAAATGAAAAAATATATTTTAAATAGTTTAATACTATTTATACCATGCATACTCTTTTCTCAAGTGACGTTTAGAGGTATGATTATGGATAGGAATAACTCAAAAGCTAATTTAGGAGTAGACGGAGCAAGCGTTCATTGGTTAAATACAAATGTGGGAGCAGTAACGAATGCAAAAGGTTGGTTTGCAATTTCTTATAAAACTGAATATAAAAAATTAGTGATTAGTTATTTAGGGTATAAAACAGATACTGTTACAATTAGAAATTTAGAGCCACTTCATCATTTTATAACACCCCAAAGTGAGTTAGAAGAAATTACAATAAAGAGTAAAAGAAATGCAGTTCAAAAATCTACATTTTCAACGGTAAATATGTTTACAGTGAATAGCGAGGAATTATTAAAAGCAGCTTGCTGCAACTTGGCCGAAAGTTTTGAAACAAACCCTTCGATAGATGTCAGTTTTTCGGATGCTTTAACTGGAACTAGACAAATTCAGATGTTAGGTTTAACAAGTCCATATTTATTAATTACGCAAGAAAATATTCCTTCGGTAAGAGGAGCGAGTCAAGTTTTTGGGATGACATTTACACCAGGTACTTGGGTCGAAAGTATTCAAATTAGTAAAGGCGCAGGTTCTGTAGTGAATGGATTTGAAAGTATTTCTGGACAAATAAACGCAGAATTGGTAAAACCTTTTTCTGATAATAAATTCTTTTTAAATACCTATTCTTCTCTTAACGGAAGATTGGAATTGAATACGCACTTTAACCAAAGAGTTTCTAAGAAATGGCAGACAGGTTTATACATTCATGGAAACTATAGAGGGCAAAAATTTGATAAAAACGATGATAACTTTATCGATATGCCCTTAGCGAACCAAATTAATGTAATGAATAGGTGGCAATTTACAGATGCAGAAAAAGGTTGGGTTAGTTTTATAAATGTTCGTTTTTTAAATGATGAGAAACAAACGGGAGAGATTGAATTTAATCCGTTAATAGATAAAGGAACTGCGAATAATTGGGGGAGTGAGATAGATACAAGGCGTTTTGATACATCTGCAAAATTAGGGTATGTTTTTCCTGAATTACCTTTTCAAAGTATTGGTTTTCAAATGGCGTATAGCAATCATCAACAAGATTCTTATTTTGGTTTGAATGCCTATGATATTCAGCATCAGAGTGTATATTCTAACTTGATTTTTAACTCTATTATTGGGGATACTAGAAACAAATTTAAAACAGGTTTGTCTTTTACGTATGATAAATTTGATGAATTGGTAAACACATCAAACTTCAATAGAAATGAAAATTCTTTAGGCGCATTTTTTGAATATGCTTTTGATAATTTAGACAACTTTAGTGTTACTGGAGGCTTACGAATTGACACGCATAATTTATTGGGGATCTTTTTAACACCTCGTTTGCATGTAAGATATGTTCCTTGGGAAAAAGGTGTGTTTAGAGCATCTGTAGGAAGAGGGAAACGAAGTGCGAATATTTTTGCGGAAAATCAGCAATTATTTGCAAGTTCAAGACAAATTAATATTGATGATGTTGGTGGAAATATCTATGGATTAAATCCTGAAATTGCTTGGAATTATGGAGTTTCTTACATGCAAAAGTTCAATTTATTTGGAAAAAAAGGAGATATTACATTTGATTTTTATCAGACCAATTTTCAAAATCAAGTAATTGTAGATTGGGAAAATCCGCAGGAAATAGCATTTTATGATTTAGATGGAAGAAGTATTGCAAATAGTTTTCAAGTTGAGGCAAGTTATAATTTAGCTAAAAACTTCAATTTAAGAACAGCCTACAAATATTTTGATATTACCACGGATTACAGACGTGGTAATTTGCAAAAACCTATGCAACCTCAAAATAGATTTTTCGCAAATCTATCTTACGAAACTGAATTGGAGAATGAGAAACAATGGCGATTTGATGCGACATTTAATATTATAGGGAAACAACGTTTACCTAATACATCAATAAACCCCGTTCAATATCAATTACCTGAATCTATTGACTCTTATCAATTGTTGAACTCACAAATTACAAGAGTGTTTTCAAATAGGTTTGAATTGTATCTAGGGGGAGAAAACTTAACGAATGTTCAGCAAAAAAATCCTATTTTAGCAAGTGATGATCCTTTTGGTTCAAATTTCGATACTACAATTGTTTATGCACCTATTTTTGGCCGTACATTCTATGCGGGTTTAAGATTTAAAATAAAGTAACGGATACAGTAATTTTAAGTAAAGCATTAAAAATAACAATAGAATGAAAAATATAATATTCATATTTAGTTTTCTAATGATTGGTTTCTCAGGGCAATCGCAAGAAGTGAAAAAGAAAAAAAATGCTAAAGTTTCTTTTGAGGTTGATGGTATTTGTGGAATGTGTAAAAAGAGAATTGAAACTGCAGCTTTAAAATCTAAAGGAGTAAAATTTGCAATTTGGAGTGTAAAAACGCATCAATTAAGTGTAATCTTGGATGAACGCAAAACGGATGTGAAAAAAATTCAAAAAAACATTGCTGCGGTAGGCCATGATTCTAAAGGGTTTGTGGCTAGTGAAGAAGCATATAGTTCTGTGCATCCCTGTTGTAAATACAGAGATGAAGAAATTATATTAGATCATGAAGGGAGTATCAAAAAACAGAAAAAGAAAACTGAATAAATGATCAATTTCCGTCTGAAAACACTAATTGTTTGTCTTTTTACTGTTTTTGTTTTTGTGAATTGTCTAAAAAAGCAACTTTCTGCTGAAATGATTGTAGCGAATTCAATCGAGAAACATGGGGGTCTCAAAAATTGGAATTCTCTCAAAACATTAAGTTTTGATAAAAAGGTCTCTTTGTTTTTAAAAGACGGTTCAATAGAGTCTGTTATAAAACAACATCAAGAATTTAGGTTCTATCCAGATTTAAAAGGAAAAATAACTTGGGAATCAGCGTATAAAAGGAACTCAATATTCTATGAAAAAGAGGAAGTTGTAAAATTTGTAAATGACTCTTTGATTACGAATCCAGAAGAATTATATAAATCTAAAAATAGTTTTAACGCTGCTCTTTATGTAATTAGCCAACCCTTTAATTTTTTAAACGAAAAAACAAAACTAACCTATTTAGGGATTACCAATTTAGAAAATAAAAAAGTTTATGAAATCAAAGTTGCGTATGCAAATGATACAGAAAAATCAGATAAATGGTTTTATTATTTTGATGTAAAAACTTTCCAAATGATTGCGAATAAAGTGATACTTCAAGACCATACTAGTTTTGTGGAAAATATTACATTCGATACAACTACTGATTTTATTTTTAATCAAAGTAGAAAAAGTTATAGACTAAATGATAATGGTGATAAAACCTATGTCAGAGCAACTTATTTCTACGATAATTTTAAAACAGAATATCAATAAAAAATCCGTTAGAAATTAATTCCAACGGATTTTTTTACATTGCTATCAGTTCACACAAAGAGAACAAACAGTTATCAATATTAATTTCATCATTTCATCATTACATCATTCCTGGCATTCCACCACCCATTGGAGGCATTCCACCAGCAGCAGATTCTTCTTTAATATTAACTAGAGCACATTCAGTAGTTAAAATCATACCGGCAACAGAAGCAGCATTTTCTAGTGCAACACGTGTTACTTTTTTAGGATCTATAATTCCAACCTCTAACATATCTACATATTTATCAGATTTAGCATCGTAACCAAAGTCTTTTTTACCTTCTAAAACTTTATTTAAGACTACCGATCCCTCACCTCCAGCATTTTCAATAATAGTTCGTAATGGAGCTTCGATAGCTTTATTAATAATTTGAACACCTGTGGTTTCGTCTAAGTTTTCAGTAATAATTTTTTCTAATACTTTTTTAGCACGCACTAAAGCAACACCACCACCAGCAACAATACCTTCTTCAACAGCCGCTCTGGTTGCATTTAAAGCATCATCAACTCTATCTTTCTTTTCTTTCATTTCTACTTCAGAAGCAGCACCAACATATAAAACTGCAACTCCTCCAGCTAATTTAGCTAAACGTTCTTGTAGTTTTTCTTTGTCATAATCGGAAGTGGTAGTTTCTATTTGAGCTTTAATTTGACTAACTCGTACTTGAATATTATCAGCATTTCCAGAGCCATTTACAATTGTTGTATTGTCTTTATCAACGGTGATAGTTTCTGCCGTTCCTAAAAGATCTAAGGTTGCGTTTTCTAATGAAAATCCTCTTTCTTCAGAAATAACAGTTCCTCCAGTTAAAATAGCTATATCCTCTAACATTGCTTTTCTTCTGTCTCCAAAACCAGGGGCTTTAACAGCAGCAATTTTTAATCCACCACGTAATTTATTTACGACTAAAGTTGCTAATGCTTGTCCATCTACATCTTCAGCGATAATTAATAAAGGTCTTCCAGATTGTGAAACAGGTTCTAAAATTGGAAGAATCTCTTGTAAATTAGAAATCTTTTTATCAAATAATAAGATATATGGGTTTTCTAAATCAACAATCATTTTATCTGCATCAGTAACAAAATAAGGAGATAAATAACCTCTATCAAATTGCATTCCTTCAACAACATCTACATAAGTTTCCATTCCTTTAGCTTCTTCTACTGTAATAACACCTTCTTTACCTACTTTGGTAAAAGCAGTAGCGATTAGTTCGCCAATAGTGTTATCATTATTTGCAGAGATAGCAGCAACTTGTTTTATTTTTTCTGATGAATTACCAACTTTTTTAGCTTGTTTTTCCAAGTCTAAAACAATTGCTAAAACTGCTTTGTCAATACCACGCTTTAAATCCATAGGATTTGCACCGGCAGCAACATTTTTTAATCCTTCTTTTACAATTGCTTGTGCAAGTATAGTTGCAGTTGTTGTTCCATCACCAGCTAAATCATTTGTTTTAGAAGCAACTTCTTTTACCATTTGCGCTCCCATGTTTTCAAGCTCGTTTTCTAACTCAACTTCTTTTGCAACCGAAACTCCATCTTTTGTTACTGTTGGTGCACCAAAAGATTTAGAAATAATTACGTTTCTTCCTTTAGGTCCTAATGTTACTTTTACTGCATTCGCTAAAGCATCGACTCCTCGTTTTAATCCGTCTCTTGCTTCAATATCAAATTTTATATCTTTTGCCATTGTTTTTAATTTTTAATTTTTAGCTTTTGACAACTTGTGTTTAGCTAAAATATTTTATTATTAATTTTAAAATATAATTTCGCTCAGACTAAAAGCGAATAGCTATTTAGATGATTGCTAAAATATCAGATTCACGCATCATTAAATAATCTACACCTTCTAATTTTAAATCAGTTCCACCATATTTACCATATAAAACAGTATCGCCAATTTTTACAGTTAAAGGCTCATCAACTTTACCATTTCCTATGGCAACAACAGTTCCTTTTTGAGGCTTTTCTTTTGCGTTGTCTGGTATAATTAATCCAGATGCTGTTTTTGTTTCTGCAGGCATAGGCTCCACAAGAACTCTATCTGCTAAAGGTTTAATGTTTAATCCCATTTTTTATGATTTTTGATTGATTAAATTATTTTTTACTATGGTCAGAAATTATGCCAACAAATTATAACTGACAATTTTTCCTTGATTGATTTTATTGCCAAAAATTATGCAAAAAAAAATGCCAACGTGTCATTTTCGTTGGCATTTTTATATTTTATAGATAAGATTACTTAATACTGTCATTTGAAGTAGGAACTGTGTTTTCTACTGGCGTAGTTGTTTCAATTCCTTCTAAAGTATTATTTAAATTAACATTATTATCACCTGCTCTCGGGATTGCGAAATTTGCTAATAAAATTAAAGCAAACATTGCAATTGCCAATGTCCAAGTTGTTCTGTCTAAGAAATTATTTGTGTTTTGCACACCTCCTAAAGATTGTGCTCCACCGCCTCCAAAAGAAGAGGATAATCCTCCACCTTTAGGGTTTTGTACCATCACTATTAGGATTAAAGCAATAGCTACAACTAGAATTAGTATTAAAAAGGCTGTATAACTCATGATTTATAATTTTGTAAAATTTGTATTCTTTTAATTTGGTTTGCAAAGAAACCACTTTTTTCTGGATATTTCAAACTTAAAATTCTGTAAGCTTGTATTGCGTTTTCATATTTATTTTGCTCTAAATAAACTTTAGCCAAAGTTTCTGTCATTAAAGAAGAATCTTGTTTCTCTTGCGTGGTAAGAATAGAAATATTTCTGTCTTTTGAAATAGGTTGTATTTTTGGATTTTTTTGAATAAACTTCTCTATGAGTTCAACTTTTTTTTGTGATTCATTTTTTAAATCTTTTTTTCTTGTAATAGGTTTTTTAGCAGATAGTTGTAGCCATTGATTAAAAGAATAATTTTCTGAATTAGTAAAAGAAATAGGCTTTCCAATTTCTAGTTTTTCTTCATTTTTTGCGGTTGGTTTTGAAATTTGTTTAGTTATTTCTTTTATTGATGTTTTGTGTGGTTTTTCCCGAGAGGTTATTTCTTTTATGTGTTGGTGAATGTCTTCTTTTTGAGTATTAAACTTTTTTGACGTTATGTAATCAAATAATACAGTTCTGTCTGTTGTAAATGCTGCTGTTATTTTTAATTCATTATTATATTTAAAACTATCTTGATTTTTTAATCCTTTTAAATACAAAGCTCTTGCATTTTGAAAATAAGGAAACGTATCAATAACAGTTTTTAATTCAGCAGTTTCTAGTTGCTCAATAGACTGTATCTTTTCAATTAAATCTTTCTTTTTAGAATCTACCATTTTGCAACAGAAGCATTAAATACATCTTGTGTAATACGTTCTACAATTTCATCTAAAGCATTTTCTAAAACACTTCCTGTAAGTTGAGAATTCGCTTCAAAGTCTGAGTAAAAAGAAAATGATTTTTCAAAGTCATCCTTTTCTTCTAATTTATTTATAAAACGAACATTTATGGTAACAGTTAATCTGTTTTGAGCTGCCGTTTGAGCTGATGTTCCACTCATAGGTGTAACTCTGTAGCCCGTAATTTCTCCACTAAAATGTAAGTCACCGTTAGAGTTTGTAAGGGTTAAATTTGTTTGACGTGTAAATAAATCCTGCAAATCATTAGTAAAACGTTGTGTTAAAACAGGTTCTACTAAAGGTGCTTGATTTGGGAAAAAATCGATTTGAATGGTTTTTGCTTCTCCTGTATTTCCTCCTGTAAAAGAGTATGCCCCGCAACTAATTAAGGTTAGAGTTATTAGTAATGATAAAATAATTTTCTTCAAATTCATTATTAATATGTATTTTTCATTGAAATGGGAGGTAAAGATAATTAACTTCCAAAAAATAAGAAGATGTTAGTAACCTGAACCTTTTCTAATATTTTTTATTTCTAAAGTTTTCATTTTCTTTCTATAAATCGTATTGTTTAATTTTTCTATATAAAGTTCTTTCAGAAATACCCAATTCTTTAGCTGCTAATTTACGTTTATTGCTATTTTTTTCTAAAGATTTTTTAATCATTTCAATCTCTTTCTCTTGTAAAGATAAAGATTCATCTTCTTCAATAGTCTCAATAAAATCATAATCTTTTTCTGCAGGTGAATTTTGAGGAATATTTAATACTTCAACATTGTTATTCGGTGTGTCCTTGTTTTCATACATCTTTTCAATTAATTGATGATGTTCTTCTTGAACTTCCTCTACATTTCCATTCTTTATTAGGTCTAAGGTCAATTTCTTTAAATCGTTGATATCATTACGCATATCAAATAAGATTTTATACATAATATCACGTTCAGTTGAAAAATCATTTTCTTTTTTACCGTCAATAATGGCTGGCAAGTTACCATGGTTATTAGGCAAGTATTGCTGAAGTTTAGAAGCAGTAACCATTCTTTCTTCTTCAATTACAGAGATTTGTTCGGCTAAATTTTTTAATTGTCGAATATTTCCAGGAAAACGATAGTTGAGCAAAATACTAATAGCATTTTCATCCAATCTAATAGAAGGCATTCTGTATTTTTGAGCAAAATCTGAAGCAAATTTTCTAAACAGTAAATGGATATCATCATTACGCTCTCTTAGGGGAGGTAGATGGATTTCTACAGTGCTTAATCGGTAATATAAATCTTCTCTAAATTTTTCTTTTTGAATCGCAGACTGCATATGCATATTAGTAGCTGCTACAATTCTCACATCTGTTTTTAACACTTTCGATGAACCTACTTTTATGAATTCACCATTTTCTAAAACACGCAACAAACGTACTTGTGTGGTTAAAGGCAATTCACCAACTTCATCTAAAAAAATAGTTCCTCCATCAGCAACTTCAAAATATCCCTTTCGGTCTTGAATTGCGCCGGTAAAAGAGCCTTTTTCGTGTCCAAACAATTCACTATCAATCGTTCCTTCAGGAATTGCGCCACAGTTTACAGCAATATATTTTGCATGTTTTCTATGTGATAGAGAGTGTATTATTTTAGGGATATTCTCTTTACCAACACCACTTTCACCAGTAACCAATACAGAAATATCAGTCGGAGCAACTCGTACAGCCTTTTCTAAAGCTCTGTTGAGGTGAATGTCGTTTCCGATGATTCCAAAACGTTGTTTTAATACTTGTAAGTTTTCCATAATTAGCCCCTTTTAGTTTCCTGAAAGAGGAAAACATTCTTGGTTTATTTTTTTTAAGTCACAACAGCTTTCTTTCTTTTGAGAAGAGTTAGATATGGACTTTAATTATTATCAGAATATCCAATAGCAGTTCCTTTTAAGGTTGCAGATGTGCAATCTTCTACTTTTACCATCACAAAATCACCGAGTTTATAGTTTCCTTTTTCAAAAACTGCAACAGTGTTTTGTGTGTTTCTTCCTTTCCACTCATTTGGGTTTTTCTTTGAAGTTCCTTCAATTAAAAACTCTTCTGTTTTTCCTAAATGTTGTTGTGTTCTATATAAAGCATGTTCTTGCTGTAAGTCGATTATTTCTTGTAAACGACGTTTTTTTACAACATGAGGTACATTATCATCCATTTTATTACCAGCTAAAGTTCCTGGTCTTTCCGAATAAGCAAACATAAAACCGAAGTCATACTTAACATATTCCATTAATTCTAAAGTGTCTTTATGGTCCTCTTCCGTTTCTCCACAGAAACCAACAATCATATCCTGTGATAAAGACATTTCTGGAATAATTTTAAAAATATTGTCAACCAAAGTTTTGTATTCTTCACGGGTATGTTGTCTGTTCATTGCCTTTAACATAGCGTTACTTCCGCTCTGAACAGGTAAGTGAAGGTATTTGCAAATGTTTTTGTGTTTTGCCATCGTGTAAATTACATCTAAACTCATGTCTTGAGGATTGGAAGTAGAAAAACGAAAACGTGTTTTTGGGAATTTAGTAGCACACATGTCTAATAATTGTGCAAAATCAACTGCAGTTGCTTGTGCCATTTCAGTTGCTTTCTTAAAATCTTTTTTCAATCCACCGCCAAACCATAAAAAGCTATCTACATTCTGACCTAAAAGAGTAATTTCTTTATAGTTTTGATCCACCATTGATTTAATTTCTTCTAAAATACTTTTTGGATCTCTACTTCTTTCACGACCGCGCGTAAATGGAACCACACAAAAAGTACACATATTGTCACAACCTCTTGTAATAGAAACAAATGCTGTAACTCCGTTAGAATTTAGTCTTACAGGAGAAATATCTCCGTACGTTTCTTCTTTAGATAGAAGTACATTTACAGCATCTCTGCCTTCATACACTTCTGATAGTAAGTTTGGTAAATCCTTGTATGCATCTGGGCCAATAACTAAGTCAACTATTTTTTCTTCCTCTAAAAACTTTTCTTTTAAACGTTCAGCCATACAGCCTAAAACGCCCACCTTCATGTTTTTGTTTATTTTTTTTACAGCATTATATTTTTGTAATCTTTTGCGAACTGTGGTTTCTGCTTTTTCCCTAATTGAGCAAGTATTAACTAAAACTAAATCTGCTTCTTCAAGAATTTGAGTTGTGTTGTAGCCTTCTTTGTCTAAAATAGCAGCGACAATTTCACTATCATTCATATTCATCTGGCAGCCATAGCTTTCTATAAATAGTTTCTTAGTGTTTTGTTTTTTATTTTCGGTTACAAGTGCCTTTCCTTGTATTTTTTCGTCTATAATTTTTTCTACGTTTTCCATCTATCAATTAAGTAGTTAAAGCGGAGCAAAGATACAACCAAATTTGAATTTTTGTGACAAATTGGCAGAAAAAATAAATTCATAATTCTGTTAATTGTTTGCTATATATTGACAAAATAATTTTTTTTTACAAAAAACTGTCTACTTTTGCAATCGAAATTAATGCGTTTTTAGAGCGTTTCAGCTATAAAATAAAGATAAATGGCAAAGAATTTAGTAATTGTAGAGTCACCAGCAAAAGCAAAAACCATCGAAAAATTTCTTGGAAAAGATTTTCAAGTAGAATCGAGTTATGGTCATATTGCGGACTTACCATCCAAAGAATTAGGAATAGATGTAGAAGGAGATTTTAGCCCAAAATATATAATTTCTGATGATAAAAAACCAGTTGTAAAAAAGCTTAAAGGTTTAGCAAAAAAAGCAGATACCGTTTGGTTAGCCAGTGATGAAGATCGAGAAGGAGAGGCTATTGCTTGGCATTTAAAGGAGCAATTAGATTTAAAAAATGAAAATACAAAACGAATTGTTTTTCACGAAATAACGAAGAAGGCTATTCTAAAAGCAGTCGATAATCCAAGGGAGATAGACTACAATATGGTAAATGCACAGCAGGCTCGTAGAGTTTTAGACAGACTTGTTGGGTATGAACTATCACCAGTTTTATGGCGTAAAGTAAAGGGGGGTTATCTGCAGGAAGAGTGCAATCTGTTGCTGTTCGTTTAATTGTGGAAAAAGAAAGAAGTATTCAAGAATTTTCATCCGAAACTCATTACAAAGTAGTTGCAGAATTTTCTAATAAAGAAGGAAAAACTTTTAAAGCAACGATTCCAAAGAATTTTGAATCTAAAAAAGATGCTGAAAATTTCTTGAAATCATGTTCAAATGCTGACTTTTCAATAGCAGATTTAACTAAAAAACCAGCAAAGAAATCACCAGCAGCACCATTTACAACTTCAACGTTACAGCAAGAAGCATCTAGAAAATTAGGTTTTCCTGTTGCAAAAACAATGCAAGTTGCACAACGTTTATACGAAGCAGGTTTAATTACCTATATGAGAACAGATAGCTTAAATTTATCTGTGGATGCAAGAAATGCTGCTGAAGAAGAAATTACAAATTATTACGGTAAAGAGTACAGTAAACAGCGTGTTTTTAAGACGAAGTCTAAAGGTGCCCAAGAAGCGCATGAGGCAATTCGTCCTACGAATATGAAAATGCATACCGTAGATACTGAATATGACCAAAATAGATTGTATGATTTAATTTGGAAAAGAACGTTAGCTTCTCAAATGAGTGATGCTTTGTTAGAGAGAACTAATATGAAAATTGAGAATTCTGAAAACTCTAAAATCTTCACTGCAAATGGTGAAATGATAAAGTTTGAAGGTTTCTTAAAGGTATACTTAGAAGGAAATGATAATGAAGATGAAGAACAAGCGGGAATGCTGCCAACGTTAAAAGTTGGTGAAAATTTAGAGTATACTTTTATAAATGCAACACAAAGATTTACGAGTCCGCCTTACCGTTTTACAGAAGCATCTTTAGTAAAACAATTGGAAGAGTTAGGAATTGGAAGACCTTCTACGTATGCGCCAACAATTTCTACTGTTCAAAGAAGAGGTTATGTTGAAAAAGGTGATAATGAAGGCATAGAAAGAAATTATGAGCAGATGATTTTATCTGCCGGAACTGTTAAGAGTCAAACTTTGACAGAAAAAACAGGTTCAAATAAAAATAAATTAATTCCTACAGATATTGGGAATATTGTAAATGACTTTTTAGTAGCAAATTTTTCTAATATTTTAGATTTCGGGTTTACTGCGAAAGTAGAATCTTCTTTTGATGATATTTCAGAAGGGGATGAAGATTGGATAGAAATGATTAAGAGCTTTTATACCAAATTCCATGATAATGTAGAAGACGTTAAAGAAAATGCTGAGAGAGAAAGTGGAGAGCGTATTTTAGGAAAACACCCAGAATCTGGAAAAACCGTTTTAGTGCGTTTAGGTAAATTTGGGCCAATTGCGCAAATTGGTGCACCGGAAGACGAAGAAAAGCAATTTGCAAGTCTAAACAAAGATCAGAATTTAGGAACAATTTCTATGGAAGAAGCATTAGAATTATTTTTGCTTCCAAAGACTTTAGGAACTTATGAAGGTGAAGAAGTAATTGTCTCTAACGGACGTTTTGGACCCTATATTAGGTTTGGAGCTATGTTTGTTTCTCTAGAAAAAAGAGAAAACCCAATGGAGGTTGATTTGCCAAGGGCTGAAGAATTAATTGTGGCAAAACAAAAAGCAGATGCACCAATTTATTTTTATGAAGAATTACCTGTGCAAAAAGGCGTTGGACGTTTTGGACCCTTTATAAAATGGAATTCTATATTTATTAACGTAAGTAAAAAGTACGATTTTGATACGCTGTCTGATGATGATATTATTGAGTTAATTGAAGTTAAAAAACAGAAAGAAATAGATAAAGTTATTCATAATTGGGAAGATGTTGGTATTCGTGTAGAAAAAGCAAGGTGGGGTAGGTTTAATGTTTTAAAAGGAAAAATCAAAATAGAGTTACCGAAAACAACAAAAATAGAAAAACTTTCTAAGGCTGAGGCTATTAAAATGATTGAGGCTAAAACTCCAAAGAAAAAAGTAGCAAAAAGAAAAACACCTGCTAAAAAAACAACAAAAAAGAAGTAAGTATTTTATATATTGTAGCATCTATTAAAAAAAATTGATGAACCAACATTTTTTATCCCCTGTAAAAGAAGCTGTTTTAGCGCATCTAGTAACGCAGTCATTTTCGTGTTTGGGTAAGAAAATTAGAATTCATTCTAAGCAAGAAGGTTTTCCTGATTTAGAGAATGTACAACTAGCCATTTTTGGGGTTGAAGAAGATAGAAACTCAGAAAATAATTTTGGTTGTGGAGAAGACTTGCAGTTTATTCGAAATAAATTATACCAATTATTTCCGGGAAATTGGCAAACAGAAATTGCAGACCTAGGAAATGTCCCAAAAGGAAATTCTGTTACAGATACTTATTTTGCGGTTTCTGAATTAATAACATACTTATTAAGAAAAAATATCATACCAATTATAATTGGTGGAGGACAAGATATTACCTATGTGAATTATAGAGCTTATGATTCTTTAGAGCAAACTGTTAATATTACTGCCGTAGATAGTCGTTTTGATTTGGGTAATTTAGAGGATGATTTAACATCACAATCTTATTTAAGTAAAGTAATTATGCAAGAACCAAGTAACTTGTTTAATTACAGTAATGTTGGTTATCAAACATATTTCAATGCCCAAGAAGAAATTGAATTGTTAGATAATTTATTTTTTGACTCTTATAGACTTGGAAAGGCAAAAGAATTAGAAAATATCGAACCTGCTTTTAGGAATGCTGATATTGTATCTATAGATATTGGCGCGATAAGACAAAGTGAAGCTCCTGCAAACAATAACGCTTCTCCGAATGGTTTTTACGGTGAAGAAATTTGTGCTATTTCTAGGTATGCAGGAATTAGTGATAAAGTTACTTCTTTCGGAATTTATGAGTACAATTCTAAATACGATAACAATCATCAAACGGCTAATTTAATCGCTCAGATGATTTGGTATTTTATTGAAGGTGTTAATTTCAGGGTAAAAGACTATCCTTTTTCTGGAAAAGAAAATTATCAAAAGTTTACGGTTTTAATGGAAAACGATGACCCACTAATTTTTTACAAAAGCAACAAAACTGGACGTTGGTGGATAGAGATAAATATTTTATCAGATAATAAATATAAAAGGCATGCGTTAATACCATGTACATTCAAAGATTACACAGAAGCTACAAAGCAAATTATACCTGAAAGATGGTATAAAGCAATGAGAAAGATGTTGTAGTGTGATCATATAATAAAAAACAATACGTTAAAATGTGGTTTCAAGATTGTATTTTAGCAAAAAAAATAATAGGTTTACGAACTTTTAGTAAAGACAAAATATAATATGAAGAAAGCAGCAATATTTGCACTTTTAATAACCGTTTTTTACAGTTGTGGTTCTAATGATAGAGGAGAATTAGTAGGTGTGAAATCTAAGAAAAAATGGTTTTCAGAAAAACCTTACGGAATGGCTAAAATTCCGGGAGGCTCTTTTACAATGGGGAAGCAAGATCAAGATATTTTAGGTACTTTAAATACTCCAACAAAGACAGTTACTGTTCGGCCTTACTATATGGATGAAACTGAAGTAACCAATAATGAGTACAAAGAGTTTGTAAGGTGGGTAAGAGATTCAGTGGTAAGAACTAAACTAGCAGTTCAAGCAGAATTTGCCGCTTTAGGCGCAACGCCAGATGCCAACGGTGATGGACCTTCAGGAGGAATTCAAAATTACGCATTTAAGGCGGCAGATACGGCAGATGCATCTGCTTATCAAAAGTACATGTATGACAATTACTATAGCTTTGATACAATTCAACCTTTAAATTGGGATGAAGAACTTATTTGGAAAAAAGAAGATTTTCCAGATGTAGATTATGTTGAAGTGATGGATTCTGTATACATAAGCAAAGAGGACGCTGTAGACGGTCTAAGAACTTTTAAAACAAAATTATTAAACTATAAATATTCGTGGTTTGATAGAGATAATGCTGCTAGAAAAGGTGGTAAAAGAAAAGATTTTGTTGAATCTGAAGTTTTAAATATTTATCCTGATACAACTGTTTGGGTAAAAGATTTTAATTATTCTTATAATGATCCAATGCATCAAGATTATTTTTATCATCAATCTTATGGAGATTATCCAGTAGTGGGTGTTTCTTGGGGCCAAGCAAATGCTTTCTGTAATTGGAGGACCAAAAAGAAAAATGATTATTTAAGAGGAAGAAAAAATACAACAAAAGTGCCAGATTTTAGATTACCTACAGAAGCAGAATGGGAGTATGCGGCAAGAGGGGGGTTAGAATTTGCTACCTATCCTTGGGGGACAGGGAGCGCAACGAGTGATAGAGGGTGTTTCTTAGCGAACTTTAAACCTGTAAGGGGTAATTATTCTGTAGACGGAGCTTTATATACTATGGAAGCAAAGTCATTTAATGCGAATGATTACGGTTTGTATAATATGGCTGGGAATGTTTCTGAATGGACAAATACGGCGTACAATTTATCATCTTACTATATGGCCTCAACAATGAACCCTAATGTAGAAGATAGAAAAAACAAGAGAAAAATTATTAGAGGAGGATCTTGGAAAGATGTAGCATATTATCTAGAAGTGGCTTCTAGAGATTATGAATATGCAGACACAGCAAGAAGTTACATTGGTTTTAGAACGGTTCAAAACTACTTGGGGACTTCAAATAAATAAGTTAAAATAAAAACAACAATATAATTTTAAAAAAAAATGGCACAATCAAGATCTTATAAAAAAGTAATGAATTTCGTATACGGAATGGGAGCAGCAGTAGTAATAGTTGGAGCTTTGTTTAAAATTCAGCATATTAGTTTAGACCTTGGTATATTTGAAATTTCAGGAGGATTAATGTTAACTATTGGTTTGTTAGTGGAAGCTGGTGTTTTTGCAGTTTCTGCTTTTGATACCCCTGAGGATGATTTTGATTGGACAAAAGTATATCCAGAATTAGGCGCTGAGGGTTTTTCTTCAGAGGATAAATTAGGGGCTGATGGTATTCTATCTCAAAAATTAGATAATTTATTGCAAGAGGCAAAAATTGATGGGGCTTTAATGGAAAGCTTAGGAACTAGTATGAAGAACTTTCAAGGAGCTGCAGAAGGATTATCTGCTGCTGCAGAATCTATCTCATCAACAAATAAGTATAATGAACAAGTGTCATTAGCCGCTGTTCAAATGGAATCGTTAAACGGTTTGTATGCAGTACAGTTGGAAAACTCTAATAAACAAGCAGAGTTAAATACTGCTGTTGTGGAAAATACAGAGAGATTAAAAGAACAAATGGAGTCTTTAGCAAATAACCTTTCTTCTCTTAACGGTGTTTATGGAGGAATGCTTTCTGCAATGTCTAGCAAATAATTAGTTCAAAGAAATGTATAACTTATTAAAAACTAATTAAAAAATGGCTGGAGGAAAATTGTCTGCAAGACAAAAGATGATTAACTTAATGTATCTTGTATTTATTGCGATGTTAGCAATGAATATGAGTAAAGAAGTATTATCAGCTTTTGGTTTTATGAATGAAAAACTAACTGTAAATAACGCTTCAACAACAGATAAAAATAATGAAGCATATGCTAATTTAGCAACAAAAGCGAAAGAACAAAAAGAAAAATTTGGGAAGCTTAACGAGCAAGCGAATGAAATAAAGAAATTTTCAGCTGACTTTTATTCATATTTAGATGAATTAAAATTAAAAATGGCAGCTGATATTGAGAACAAATCGGATTATGAAGCGATGGATAAAACTGATTTTTTAGATGCTTATTTCTTTAAGGGAGATGGTTATACATCTGAAGGTCAAGATTTTTTGGATAAAATTAATGGTTTTAGAACAAGCTTAGTAAATACATTAGGTTCTGATAGTAAGTTTACTCCAGTAATTAATAAAAGATTTAACACAGATGATGTTAATAGGGGTGGAAAGAAAACACAAAAATGGTTAAAGGCTAGATATGAAGGATTTCCTTTAGTAGCTTCCTTAACAAATCTTACGCAAATGCAAGCTGATATTAAAAATTCAGAAGCTGATATCGTTACAGATTTATTAGGAGGTAAAATGGAGGAAGCTCTATCATTGACGAATTATGAAGGTATTGTTAGTTTAAAGAAAACAGCTTATTTTGCAGGTGAAAGAGTTACAGGTGAAGTCGTTTTAGGACGTTACGATGCCACGTTAGTTCCTAATAAAGTCTTGCTTAATGGTAAAGATGCTACAAAGAATGTTAAGGATGGTCAAGTAATTTTGGACTTTCCTGCTGGTAATGTTGGAGAGAAATCAATTAAAGGGACGATTTATTTTACAGAAAACGGAGTAGAAGTTCCTGTTGATTTTGAAAGCAAATATAGCGTAATAGCTGAGCCTAGTAGTGCCGTAGTTTCTGCTGATAAGATGAATGTTGTTTATAGAGGTTTAGATAACCCAATTTCAGTTTCTTTACCAGGAGTTGGAGCTAATAATATTTCAGTTTCTGCAACGGGTGGTAAATTATCTAAAAATGGATCAGCTTATATGATGAGGCCTGGACCATCAAGCACGGCTGTGGTTAATGTGAGTGCAAAATTAAGTAGTGGTAAAACTGTAAATTCTAAAGCAACATTTAGAATTAAAGACATACCAGCAGCAATGGGTTCTGTTCGTAATCAATTTGGAACTGTAAGAATGCCAAAATCAGGTTTAGCTAATGCTCCCATAAGTGCTGGTTTACCAGACTTTATGTTCGATTTAAAATTAAAAGTGAATAGTTTTAAAATAAAAGTACCAGGTCAACTAACGATCATTGTTAATGGATCAAGATTAAGTGCAGCTGCCAAACAAAAATTATCAAAAGCTAAAAGAGGAGATATTATTAATATTTATGATATTAAAGCTTCTATTATTGGTAACTCATACAAGCTCAAACAAGTTTTACCAGTTAATATAGAATTAACTAATTAGAATAAAAAATTAGATTATGGTTAGAAATTTTTTAATACTAGTTTTCATTTTGATTACTTCCGGTTTAGTAAAGGCTCAAGCCAATTTATTAAATTCTAAATCTGTAAGTCAAATAGGAAAGAAAAATGAACAACAATTAGTTGCTGATAATGATGGCCCAATCCCTTATGGATATGTGGACGATAGAGATATCATGTGGTCTAAAGTTGTTTGGGAATTTGTAGATTTAAATCAAAAAATAAATTTACCTTATTATTTTCCAATTGATACAACCAATATTTCTTCAGATAGAAGATCTTTGTTTGATACACTCATTAAAGGGATTAAACATGGTAAAATTAAGGAGGCATATACAGATTCTTTTTTTACCTCTAAAATTACCCAAGATGAAATAGATACACGTTTAGTAAATATTCGTGATGAAAATGGATATAAAGATACATTTAGAATTCAAACTCAAGATGTAGAAGGATACATGTTAAAAGGGATGTGGTATTTTGATAAACGTCAAGGAGAAATGAAATATAGATTGCTGGCTCTAGCACCAATGGGAAAAGATGTTCAGACTTTGGGTGTCGAAAATATAGAAGATGAAAATTTATATGAGTTATTTTGGATTTTCTTTCCAAATGCGAGAGGAATTTTACATGATGCAAAGGTCTTTAATCCAAAAAACGCAACTCATCCTATTTCTTATGATCATTTATTAAATGCGAGAAGGTTTAGTGCTGTAATTGTAAGAGAAGAGAATATCTACGGAAATAGAGCTATTGAAGATTATGTTCGTGGAAATTCTTTATTCCAACTTTTAGAAGCAAATAAGATTAAAGAAGATATTAGAAACAGAGAAATTGATATGTGGAATTATTAATATAGTTTCAAAACAGGTATTGAAAAGCGTTCCAAATTTTGGAACGTTTTTTTTATTTAAAAGAAGTATTTTTGAATGATGAAGTTAGATTATATAGTTGTTGGCTTAGGGCTAGCAGGTTTGGCATTTATTGAGGAGTTAATTGAGGCAAACAAGAGTTTTTTGGTTTTCGAAGACAATTCACAAACCTCTTCTTTAGTGGCTGGAGGAGTATATAATCCTGTTATTTTAAAAAGATACTCACCAGTTTGGAATGTAAAAGAACAATTAGCCTTAGCACTTCCTTTTTATGAACGATTAGAAAAAAAATTCGATCAAGAATTCGATCAAAAATTTGTTATTAAAAAAGCTTTTAAATCTATTGAAGATCAGAATAATTGGTTTTCGGCATTTGACAAACCTAAAGTAGCTCCGTATTTAGACTCGAAATTAGACAATCAAACATATAATGGAGTTTTAGGAAATCATCAATTTGGAAATGTTAAGGAAGGAGGTAGAATAGATACCCAAAAATTAGTCGAAACCTATAGGGAATATTTAAAAGAAAATAATTGGATTCGATTTGAGAATTTCAATCATAATAACATAAAATTTAAGGATCAGACTATTCAATATCAAGACATAGAAGTGCATAAAATTGTATTTGCAGAGGGGTTTGGGTTGAAAGAGAATCCCTACTTTAATCATTTACCATTAGAGGAAGTAAAAGGAGAAACTATTACAATCCATGCGCCAGAATTAGAAATTGATTTTCTTGTAAAATCAACCTTGTTTGTTATGCCAATAGGTCATCACCAGTATAAAGTTGGTGCTACCTTTAACCACGCAGATAAAACCTCCATCCCTTCAATAGAAGGAAAGGAAGAATTGGTTGCAAAACTTAAAAAGGTACTTTCCGTGCCTTATACAATTGTAGACCAAGCCGCGGGGATTCGTCCTGCAGTAAAAGACAGAAGACCTATGGTTGGGGTACATCCACAGTTTAACAATTTAGCGGTTTTAAACGGTTTGGGAACGCGTGGGGTTATCATATCGCCAACAGTAGCCAAACAATTGTTTAATCACCTAGAAAATGAAGGGAAATTAGATCCAGAAACTGATATCAAACGATTTGAAAAAAAATAAATGTAGTTTAAAATTATTTAAAAGTTACAAACTTTATTTTTCATAATTGACAAACATATTTATCCAAATAATTCGGGCCAATCTTAAATTTATAGGTGCTAAAATAAAAAGAGATCCAAAAACTGTAAATAAAGATTGCAGCAAATTTAAATTAAAACCTAGTTTAGCAATTAAAAAAGTAACAATAGAAACTGCTACTGTAATACCATAATTTACATACATCGCTCCATAATAAAAAGAAGGTTCTAACATGTATTTTAAATTACATTTAGGGCAATTCTCATATAATTCAGTAACCTTTGTTAAGTTAAAAGTACAACGATTTTTAAAGAAGTAACCTTCCTGACATTTAGGGCATTTTCCTTTTAAAATACTATAAAATTTTGTCCCTTTTTTAAACATGAAAAACTGTATTTTTTTAGTTAGTTTTGCAAACTATAAATTTAGGTAAAATTAATGTTAAACGTACACAACTTAACAGTTTCCTTTATGGGAACTGAATTATTTTCAGGAATTACTTTCAAATTAAATAAAGGGGATAGAATTGGTCTTATTGGAAAAAATGGAGCAGGAAAATCTACCCTTTTAAAAGTACTTTCTAAAGATATAGAAAGTAGTGGTACTATGGCCTTTGATAAAGATGTGCAAATTGGTTTCTTACGACAAGACATCGATTTTGTGGAAGGAAGAACAATTTTAGAAGAAGCATACCAAGCCTTCGAAGAAATCAAAGAAATCGAATCAAAACTCGATGAAATTAATGAACAATTAGCGATTAGAACAGATTACGAAAGTGAAGGTTATACGCAGCTAATTCATGATTTAACAGATTTAACCGAGCGTTATGAACTTCTTGGAGGTTATAATTATCAAGGAGATACCGAAAAAATTCTACAAGGTTTAGGTTTTCAAAGAGAAGATTTTGATAAGTTGACTGATACTTTTTCAGGTGGATGGAGAATGCGTATTGAATTGGCAAAACTACTGTTACAGAATAATGATATTTTATTATTAGATGAGCCAACAAACCATTTAGATATTGAATCTATTATTTGGTTAGAAAACTTTTTAAAAGGATATTCAGGCGCTATTGTTTTGGTTTCTCATGATAAAATGTTTTTAGATAATGTAACCAATAGAACAATAGAAATCTCTCTAGGTCAAATTTACGATTATAAAAAACCCTATTCTCAATTTTTATTATTAAGAGGAGAAATTAAAGAAAAGCAGTTACAAGCTCAAAAAAATCAAGAGAAAGAAATAAAGCAAAAACAACACTTAATAAATAAGTTTAAAGCAAAAGCGAGTAAAGCTTCAATGGCACAATCTTTAATGAAGCAACTAGATAAGGTTGAATTAATTGAAGTAGATCAAGACGATAATCAGGCAATGAATGTTCGTTTTGCAATTTCTAAAGAGCCAGGAAAAATTATTGTTGAAGCAGAAAATTTAAGCAAAAGTTATGGTGATAAACACGTTTTAGAAGATGTAGATTTATTAATAGAACGAAATAGTAAAATTGCTTTTGTCGGTCAAAACGGACAAGGAAAATCAACATTAGCAAAAATGATGGTTGGTGAAATTCCGTTTGGAGGGATTCTTAAACTCGGCCATAACGTAGAAGTTGGCTATTTTGCTCAAAATCAATCTGAACATTTACCACCAGAAAAAACAGTTTTAGAAATAATGGAAGACGCTGCAACGGATGGAAACAGAATGCGCGTTAGAGATATGCTAGGTTCTTTCTTATTTGGAGGTGATGCAGTTGATAAAAAGGCAAAAGTACTTTCCGGAGGAGAGAGAAATAGGTTAGCATTGTGTAAGCTATTATTAGCACCTTTTAATGTGTTAATCATGGATGAGCCAACAAACCATTTAGATATAGCCTCAAAAACTGTTTTAAAAGAAGCTTTAAAAAGTTTTAATGGAACGTTAATATTGGTGTCTCACGATAGAGATTTCTTACAAGGATTAACATCAAGTGTTTATGGTTTTAAGGATAAAGTGATTAAAGAATATTTAGGAGATATTGATTATTTCTTAGAACAACATAAAATTGAAAATCTTAGAGAAGCAGAAAAAAGGACGGTCGTAAAAGTAGATAAAACTTCAACTAAAAAAGAAGATTATCAAATGTCTAGAGAGCAAGAAAAAGAGTTGAAAAAATTAAAAAACAAAATCTCTAAAATAGAAACGGAAATTGCAAATTTAGAAGGAGAAATTGAAAAGATAGATTTAGAATTAGCCCAGAATTATGATGAAGTTTCCTCTAGACCCAACTTCTTTGAAAAATACAAAGCAAAAAAAACAAAATTAGACTCTTTAATGGAAGATTGGGAAAAGGTGGAAGCGGAAGTTTCTAATTTCTCATAACTTGCGTAAATTCTTCTTTACAGAATTTTTAGGGGAGTCAACTAAAATAATTAAATTATAAATTTCTGTCTAAACAGGAATGATAAACAATGAATTTCAACTCAGCAGTAGAATCCAAAAATCAACAAGTTTTTCTCCCAGTTTTGGAAGAAAAGAAGGTAGAACTCTTTATAAAACGAGAAGATTTAATTCACCCTTATGTTTCAGGGAATAAATTTAGAAAATTAAAATACAACTTACAAGAAGCGAAGAAACTTAAGAAGAAAGCACTATTTACTTATGGTGGTGCGTTTTCTAATCATATCGTAGCAACAGCAGTGGCAGGTAAAATAGCAGGGTTTAAAACTTTTGGAATTATTAGAGGTGATGAATTAGGGAAAAAACTTGAACAAACTTTAGAAGAAAATGCTACCTTAAGAGAAGCTCATAAGAATGGAATGAAATTTCAGTTTGTCTCTAGAGAACAATACAGACAAAAATTATCATTTGGCTTTGTTGAAAAGATGAAAAATAAATGGGGCGACTTTTACGTAATTCCTGAAGGTGGAACAAATTGTTTGGCAGTTGATGGTTGTGAAGAAATTTTAAATAAAGAAGATTCAGAATTTAATTATATTTGTTCAGCTGTAGGAACAGGAGGAACGATTTCTGGTTTGATAAATGCATCTAAAAAAAATCAAAAAATAATAGGATTCCCTGCTTTAAAAGGTAATTTTTTATCAGAAGAAATCAAAAAATATGTAGGCAGAAAGAAAAACTGGAGTTTACAGAAAGCCTACCATTTTGGGGGGTATGCAAAATATGATGAGGAATTAATAACTTTTATTAATAACTTTACAGCAGAAACAGGTATTTTACTAGATCCTATTTATACAGGTAAAATGTTATTTGGAATTTTAGATTTAGTTAAAAAAGATATGTTTAGCGAAGGGACTAAAATTTTAGCAATTCATACAGGAGGAATTCAAGGAATTCAGGGAATTAATCATCAATTAGAAAATAAAAATCAGGAATTAATTAACGTTTTATGAGATTAAAGGTTCTATTTTACTGCGTATGTATAGTGATTTTATCAAGTTGCGGAGCTAGCAAAAAAACAACTCATAAAAAGAAGAATGCGGGTGTAGTTTTACAAGAATCCAAGCCTAAAAAGGCGCCTTCTGTAAATCAAAAAGAATTGATTAAAAAGTTAGTTAAGAAAAACCCAAAATTAAATAAACATACGCTAGCTTATATTGGAAAATATGCGCCAATTGCCGTAAAGGAAATGCATAAAAATAAAATTCCGGCAAGCATAACCTTAGCACAAGGAATTTTAGAATCTGGTAGAGGAAGAAGTGAACTAGCATTAAAATCTAACAATCATTTTGGAATTAAATGTCATACTGGATGGAACGGAGAACGTGTGTATCATGATGATGATGAAAAAGGAGAATGTTTTAGAAAATACCAATATGTAGAGACTTCTTACGATGATCATTCTGCATTTTTAACGAAAAGAAAACGATACGCTTTCTTATTTAATTATGGAGCTAAGGATTATAAGAAGTGGGCAAAGGGATTAAAAAAAGCGGGTTATGCGACAGATAAAAAATACCCAAACAAACTGATAAAAATTATCGAGGATTATAAACTACATGAGTTTGATCAGCAGAAAAGAAAGGGTTTTAAATATAAAGAGCCTAAAAGAAATAAAGAGGAAACAAAAGTTTCTGCTACGAAATACTACAAGGTAAAAAAAGGAGACACTTTATATTCTATTGCCAGAAAATTCAGTCTTTCAGTTTCTGAACTAAAGCAGGTTAACAATTTAAAAACTAATATAATTTCTATAAATCAGGTTTTAAAGACGAACTAAAGTATTACCTGAGAATTCTTTTAAATAAATTTTTTTTAAAAAAACCATTTTTAAATTATAAAAATATGCTTATTGTTAAATCTGTAAACGGAAAACATCCCCAAATACCAGAAGATTGTTATGTTGCAGAAAATGCGACTATTGTGGGTGAAGTTTCTCTTGGAAAAGAGTGTAGCATTTGGTTTAATGCAGTTCTTAGAGGAGATGTACACTATATAAAAATCGGAAATAAGGTTAACATTCAAGATGGTGCAGTAATCCATGCAACTTATCAGAAATCGCCTACAACTATTGGTAATAATGTTTCAATCGGGCACAATGCAATTGTGCATGGTTGTACAATTCACGATAATGTTCTAATAGGCATGGGTTCAATTATTATGGACGATTGTGTCATAGAGTCTAACTCAATAATTGCGGCGGGAGCAGTAGTTACCAAGAATACAAGAGTAGAGAGTGGTAGTATTTATGCAGGTGTTCCTGCTAAAAAAGTGAAAGATATTTCCCAAGAATTAATTTCTGGTGAAATAGATAGAATTGCCAATAATTATGTAAAATACTCTGGTTGGTTTAAAGAATAATATTTGGGCGTTACACAAGGTCGCGCTTTTCATTATATCTTTTATTCAACCTTCATAAAAGGATGTCATTGCAATCGCTAACGCAAAATTAAACATAAAATAAAAATCCGATTTCAAATTAAGAAACCGGATTTTTGCGAAAACGTATCAATCCAAACTAGTCATTAAAATCTTTTTTGGCCATCCTTCTTTTTTTCATCATTTTCATTCCTTTCATTTTTTTTTCTTTTTTCATTTCCTCAAACTTCTCAAATTGGTTTTTATTTAAGATGTCTTTCATTTTGTTTTTAAAGGCAATTTGATTGTCTAATAGCTTACTTTTCATAGTGTAAACTTCATCTGAAGAAGGTCTCTTTTTGGCAGTTCTAAGTTCCTTTCTTTTTAATATTTCCGCTTTTTTATTTTCCGCTTGTTTATGTATTAAAGGTTTTATTTGGTTTTGTTGCTTTTCGGATAAATCCAAAGACAATGTCATTCTTTTAAGAGCTAAATCTGTATGCTGCTCAATGGTTAATTTTTGCTGGTGCTTTCCTCTTTTTTTTTGCGCTTCTACTGTTAAAGTAAAAGCGATTGCTAAAATTAAAATGCTTGCTATTTTTCTCATGATATAAATGTTTAATTAACTTTTTAGGTATATTTCTTTGACCTTGAAATTTTTAAAAGGTTTAAGCTTATAATCCAAATTAAGAAGTATTTAACACTTTATAATTTTGATCTTAAGGCTTGATAGCATGTAACTCTGCAATTAATGAAAGCTTTTTATCAGGTTTAGCTAAAATGTTATCTGATGCTAATAATACCGTAATCATTGGTTGTGGAGATTTTGTTTTACTTACGTTTGGTAAACGTTTATTTTAAAAGTACAGTTTGGGGTGATTGTGCAATCCTTTAAACATAGATTGCACATATAAATTATTAAATTACCTGACAGGGATATCTGGATTTTAGATTTCCATCAACAACTTTTAAAATAGAGTATTTTCTGAGAAAAAATGATTAAATTTAAACCATATTATGAAGTAGATCAAAAATGCGGCTGCAGTGCGAAAAGGAGCACGAGAAACTTCAAAGTAATCCAAAAATGAACCTATGAAACAATTTGTAAAATATTTTCTCCGCTTTTTAGTAATAATTATAATAGCCTTTATTGCGTTCTTTTTTTGGGCTTCATCTTCCACTTTAAATAGTACAGAATACAAAGTGGTTTCTGAATTAGAAAATAAAGTAAAACCAGAAAACGACACTATTTTTAGTATTGTAACATACAATATTGGGTATTTAAGTGGAATGACTAATAACAGAGCTATCGAAAAACCAAAGCAGTTATTTGATAATAATATGAATAAGGTTCTACTAGAAACTAAAAACGTAAATCCAGATATTATCGCTTTTCAAGAAATAGATTATAATGCTAGTCGTTCTTATAATGTAAACCAAGAAACTGAAATAGCAGCTTTAGGATTTAATTATGCTGCAAGAGTTGTTAATTGGGATGAGCGTTATTTACCTTTTCCTTATTGGCCCATAAAGATGCATTTTGGCAAAGTCGTTTCTGGGCAATCGATTATCAGCAAATATCCTTTAAAAGAACATCAGAGAATTGTTTTACAAAGAGTAGAAAGTGAACCTTTTTATAGAAATGCTTTCTATTTAGAGCGTTTAGCGCAAGTTGTAAAAGTAGTTTTAAACGGCCAAGAAGTGGTTTTAATCAACATTCATTTAGAGGCTTTTGATAAAGCGACTAGAGTGAACCAATTTGAAGAAGTTTTGGCTATATTTAATAAATATAAAAATGATTACCCAACAATTTTATTAGGGGATTTTAATTCTAGAGCCAGAGATAAAGATGCGGTTATTCAAAAAATGTTTGCAATGAAAGGCGTTGGAAATGCTGCTTTTGATATGAATAATCTCGGGAATACTTTCGATACAAAAAATCCTTTTGAAAGAATAGATTATATTTTCTACACAAAAAATTCTATTGAATATATTTCAGGAAAAGTACTAAATCAGTTTGAACAAGCATCAGATCATTTACCGGTAGAAATGCAATTTAAATTGAAGTAAATTAATTATTTTTAGCTTCTTTAATAATTTCTTTTACAGCGATTGAGTATGCTTTGGCATTACTTGCTTTTTTAATCTTTTTATAAGTTTTCTGCGGATTTGAAAAACTTCTAGAAAAGTATTCCCAAAAACCAAGCATTTTCATTTTAATGGGTGTCGGTCCAGAGAGCGCAGCATCATATTCTTCAAAAATTCGATCGTGAAATTCATGAAATATTTCAAATCTATTTCTTGGATATTCAGTTGTATCATTCTTAATCATGTTCGGCAAAAATGGATCTGCAATTAAACCTCTTCCAATCATCCAGTGATCTATAGAATTAAAGCGTTCTTTTAGTTTTTTAAAAGCAGTAACAGAAGTAATATCCCCATTATAGTACATTTTATGTTTACTATTGTCTAAACATTTTTGAAACGCTTCTAAATTAGTGCCTCCTTTATACAATTGCTTGCCAATTCTTGCGTGAATTGCAATATTTTTTAAAGGATAAGTATCTAAAATTGGTAAAACATCTAAAATTTCTTCGGGAGTATCATAACCCATTCTCATTTTCATGGAGACCAGGATGTCAGATTCGTTATGAATTTTATGAAGAATGGTATTTATCTTTTCAGTATCAGCAATTAAACCAGATCCCATTCCTCGTTTTGTAACCATAGGGTATGGGCAACCTAAATTCCAATTCAATTCTTTGTAGCCTAATTCTTGAACATATTTAGAAACGAATAAAAATTCATCAACATCATTCGTAATAATTTGAGGAATTACTTCTAATTCCGTATTATTTTCCGGAAGAATATCATTTTTATAAGAGTTCTTAATAATTAATTTTCCATTTAGTCTAATATACGGGGAATAAAATGTGTCTATTCCACCAAAAAAATGATTGAAGGCATTTCTAAATTTATAATCTGTAAATCCTTGAAGCGGAGAAGATAGAAGTGTTTGATTCATGAAAAATTTATATCAATTCAAGTATAAAATGAAATATTAAAAAGATCTAGTTGAGATGCAATATTTTATATTAAAAATCATATTCGATGTGCAAATATAACACACTTTCCAAAGCATTTGATAAACAAATTGCTCTAAATAAATCTAAAAAATAGTTGAACCACTTCCTTGTTTCTATGCAGTTTACGTTGAAGTAATTTATTTTTTAAGGATGAATTGTTTAAAATGAAAAACCTCCCAAATGTGAGAGGTTTTATATGTATTCAATACTGTTATTTGGAGTTTAAGTTGAAATACATTCAATGTTTTTGTGCTAGTTCCACAACCTATATTTTATATATTTTGCCAATAATAATCCTTTTTGATTTTTAGTTTTTACAAACAAAAAAAGCTTTTAATTAGAACTCTTCTTTTTTGTAAACGGTTACACCTTCTTTAATGGTTTCCATAACTAAAATGTCTTTGATGTCATCGAGCTCAGATTTCAAAGGATTTTCATTTAAAATTACTAAATCAGCAAGTTTACCAACTTCGATCGTACCTTTTCGGTCTTCTTCAAAATGTTGGTAAGCTGACCATTCAGTGATGCATTTCAGAGCTTCATAAGGTGTTAATCTTTCTTTTTCACCTATAATTTTCCCTGATCTTGAAACGCGATTTGTAGCTGTCCATATAACGCGCATCAAGTTTGGTAAAGCCACAGGAGCATCCGTATGTATTGTTATTTTGAGCCCTTTATTTAAAGCTGTTCTGGTGGGACTAATTTTATTACCTAAACTATCACCAATAATTTCTTTATGCCAATCTCCCCAATAAAAAGTATGCAATGGAAAAAGGGATGCTATGATATTTAAATCTTTAAAATCATCTAGCTGATCCTCTCGAACATACTGGCCATGAATAAGAACATCTCGTCTACCTTTATTTCCGTAAGTATCGGTCACTTTTTTTAAGCTTCTAATCATTTGATCCATCGCAGCATCTCCATTTGCATGCGTATGTATTTGCCAATTATTTTGAAAAGCTTTTTCATAAATTTTTTCAACTTCTTCGTCAGAGGGAATAGCAGGATATCCTAAATATCCTTTTTTTGCACCCTTTGGAGGCACCAAGTAAGGTTTAGTTCTCCACGCTGTTCTTCCTTGCGGAGATCCATCTAAAGTGAGCTTAACCCCAGCAATTCTGTAATGATTTTTATAGGAAGAGCTATACCAATCAGATGTTAATAAGGAGTCTGAAATTGAGTAATCGATATAACTTACAACGTCGAGCTTCAAGAAATCAGTATTGGCAGCATGCTCTAAAAAAAGATGCGAATTCTTCATTGCGCGTCCTTCTTGAACAGTTGTATAGCCATAAGACAACGCCATGTTTTGTCCCGCCGTTAGAAATACTTTTAATGCTTCTTCACTTTTAGGTCCGAGAACAGCCGGCATATATGGAATTGCAGCTAATTCTTCTAATACGCCATTGGGTTCTTGGGTATCCCCAATGCGTCTGATAATTCCGCCTTCTGGATTGGGTGTCTCTGAGTTGATATTTAGTAATTCTAGTCCTTTGCTATTTACCACACAAAAATGTCCGGAAATATGAACAATCATAATAGGGTATTCGGTTGAAACTTTGTCTAAATCACTTTTTGTTGGAAACCTTTTATCCTCTAATACGGAGTCATCAAACCCCATTCCGAAAATCCAACCTGTTAATTTAATGTTTTCTGGAGTTGACCAATCTTTTAAGATCTGAATTAATGATTCGATATTGTTTGCCCCAGCATCCGGTGGTGGAAGTATTTGCGCTCCAATAGATTGACTCGGAAATCCTGCAAAATGTGCATGTGCATCTATAAAGCCAGGGAGTACTGTTTTTCCGTTTAGATTATTTTTTTTTGAAGAAGGAAAGCGTTTTTTTGCTTCAGAAAGAGGACCAACAAATGCAATAGAATCTCCGCTCGTAACTATGGCTTCAGCGTAAGTGGGTTCGTCTCCGCTCATAGTGATAATATCTCCTCCATAATATATAAATTGACTTTCAAGCAATTTATTAGAATGATTAGTACAACTGGAAAATAGTATTACTAGAAGTAAAAATGTTAAAAGCTGTTTCATATGTTTATTTTTAAGGTAGCGCTAAACGAATTTAGTGTTTTATAATTAGAAATAGGTTAATATGTTTAAAGAGCAGTTTTTTCAGTTATAATTATTAATTTTTTTTTGTGTGTTTCTATCCAGTTGTATAGTAAATAAAAAATCACTCTCTAAAAGTTTACAAGGCGATTCAATAGCATCGATTTATCTAAAGTCAACTTTAGAGTATATTCTGGAAAGATATCTGTTATGTATTTAGAGTAAGTTCCTGAAAATACGGATTAATAGTCAGTTGTATTTTTTTTACATTTATTCTTATATATAAATATCAAGAAAAGTAGGATAAAATATTTCTGGTTATAAATAGTCTTTATGCTAAAAATTAGTTAAAACAAAACCTGAGATTAAATTATAATCTAAGATTTTTAAACTTATGGAAGTGGAATTTTAATTTTTTAAGTTAGCATTGTTCCTATATCCACGTTTATTTTGATACCAATCTGGATAGGATGTACCTCCAGAGGTTGCCCAATTAGCAAAGAAGTTATAAGCCTCCGTAATAATAACTTTTTCTTTTGGTGCTTTGTATTTTCCATTTATATTCATAGCCCAAGGGAAACCTTCAGGTGTTTTAAAATTACCATCACTATCTCGAACTGTTGGTCCCTCTTCAATAGATACCGTTGTTGGATAATAAGTTGTTGGTTTATTAGGTAAGTGTACTTCTTTAAGTCTATTCATGTTTACGATTAGAAAAGGATTAAAAGGAGCATTACCTAGAGCAGCAGTAGTTATAGGGTTCTCGAATACAATAGATATGGTATTGGGTAACCCTACATTCAGGTGGGCGTTATCAAAGAATATAATCACCGCATTTGGTTGTGCTTGCTCTGTTCCATTCGCATTATTCGTTATAATGCCTTCCGTTAAATTTGATCCGGTAACACTTGAGATTGCTGAAGGCGAAACACCTTCTAATTCTAAACCAAAGCCGTTTTTATAAGCTGCTCCAATAGATTCAACTATATAATTATAATCTACTTGCGTTACATTATTTTCTGCATTTAAAATGGTTTTTATGTTGTAACTAATAACTAAATCATTAAAATCATAATCGCCGGAGTATGGCCATAAGTCTTCGAACGCTATGGTTGCATTTGTAAATTCATTTGGATAAAACATTTTATTAGTGACTTCTGCACAATCACCAGCAAGCGTTTCTGTAATAACAACATTGTCAATAAAATTACCAACACTTATACTGCCAGCTGTATTTACAGCTTCAAAAATAAAATAAGTGTCATCTTGTCCAAAGGGTACGGTGTAGGTTCCAGAATACTTTACCCAGGCAGTATTACCGGTGGTCATTGTAGTTTCAATAGTCGCCGTAGCTAAATTTTCTCCAATTCTTACCACAGCGGTATCGGTTCCTGCCCGACCGCGATGCCATACCGACCAGCTTATTTCTGCCCCAGGGCTAGTACAAATACGTTGATACAGTGCTGAGTTTTGTGTTGCATTTAGTTCTGCAAAATATCTTCCATTTAGAGCAGGTACTCCAAGAAATCCAGATTTCCACAACTCAATCCTATTATCAGTTGCTGTCGTAGACCAGCCATCAACAAAACTTTCCTGGGGTTGGATAAAACTTCTAGGAAGCGCAGGCCCATCTTCAAAATCACCATTTATAAAAACGTTTTCGGTACATTCTACACACCCCGTGCTGCTTACTTTATAAGCTCTAGCAGTTTTATTCGCAGTCTTACTGGCCGTTATCGTAAAATCAATTTTATTATTTAAAACGTCTATAATTTCGTAAGAATACTCCAGTCCATCTTTTCTAGAAATATATACTTTATCATAAACACTAGACAAACTAAGCACATGATTAACGATGCCATTATATGGTTTACCAGCATATAACAAACTTTTGAGTGCTTCAGAAATATTTTCAGCTTCAGAGTCATAATCGCTTGAATAGGCAAAAACTTCATATTTTACAAAAGGTGTTGCATCAATAATAGTTAATATTACATCTCTTTCAGTTTCAAAATTAAATCCATTTGGAATGTCTAAGTTTTCTAAGACTTGTATTGCATTTTCTGAAACCTCTACTGTTTCAGGTTCTTGCATATCAACATCATTTGGTATACAAGAACTAAAAATTATTAAAAAAGAAATTAAAAAGTAAATATTAAATTTTTTCATACAGCAACTTGGTTAAGGAGTTATTTCTTATCCTAGTTGCGCAAGGTATGAACAGAATTTTTCTTTTGCTTATGCCATTGGACTATTGAGGCTTTTTGAGAATTCAATAACCATTAAGTGTCGATGAACGGTATTGGTAAAAACGAAATAAAATTCAATGAAAAACTGCATTTTCAGAAGACTCTATTTTCCTTGATTGTTTCCCAGTCATTTTTTATAATTTAAAGGCTTCTTTCACTTTGTCAACATAATCTAATTTTTCCCAAGTAAAGGTTTCTACTTCTTCAGAAACAGTCTCTCCCATTGGGTTAGAAAAAGTAACTATTTTTATTTCTGAAGTTCTTCCCATGTGTCCATAAGCGGCAGTATCAGAGTAAATAGGTGTTCTTAATTTTAAACGTTGTTCAATAAAATAGGGGCGCATATCAAAAATAGTTTCTACAATTTTACTAATTTCTCCATCCGTTAAATCTATGGTAGATGTTTGATATGTATCTACATTTATACTTGTTGGTTCTGCAACGCCAATGGCATAAGAAACTTGCACTAAAACTTCTTTACAAAGTCCTGCAGCTACTAAGTTTTTAGCAATATGTCTTGTTGCATAAGCTCCGGAGCGATCTACTTTACTTGGATCTTTTCCAGAAAAAGCACCACCACCATGAGCTCCTTTTCCACCGTATGTATCAACAATAATTTTTCTTCCAGTTAAACCAGTATCTCCATGAGGTCCTCCGATGACAAAAACACCAGTCGGATTTATGTGATACGTAATATGATCCGTAAATAATTTTTGAATATGAGTAGGCAACTTTGCAACAACTCTAGGAATCAAAATTTCAACAATTTCTTTTTTGATTTTAGTTAGCATTACTTCTTCAGATTTGTCAAAATCATCATGCTGCGTAGAGATTACAATTGCATCAATTCTTTGCGGAATGTTATCATCAGAATACTCTATTGTTACTTGAGATTTTGCATCTGGTCGTAAATAGGTAATATCTTTATTTTCTCTCCGTAATTCAGCTAGCTCTTTTAATAAACGATGAGATAATTCTAAGGCCAAAGGCATATAGTTTTCAGTCTCATCAGTAGCATAACCAAACATCATTCCTTGATCTCCAGCGCCTTGTTCTTCTGGGTTCATCTTATCTACACCTTGATTAATATCTGGTGATTGTTCGTGAATTGCAGATAAAACGCCACAAGAATTACCATCGAACATGTAGGCACTTTTAGTATAACCAATTTTATTAATTACGTCTCTTGCAATTTGCTGAACGTCTAAATACGTCTTAGATTTTACTTCACCTGCTAAAATCACCTGACCCGTTGTAACTAAAGTCTCACAAGCAACTTTACTATTTTTGTCGAATGCTAAAAAGTTATCAATTAAAGCATCAGAAATTTGGTCTGCAACTTTATCTGGATGTCCTTCAGAAACACTTTCTGAGGTAAATAAATATGACATAATATTCTTTTTTTTATTAAAAAATGATTCCTAGATGCAAAACATAGAGGTTTCTTTAAACTGCTATCTCTGTAAAAACAGAAAACTGTGAAAAATAAAAATTGATTGCGTCGTTGCTAAAAGAAGTATATAATTACTGCTTTAGCATTTTTTTTATGAGGTTGCAATCAGTTCAAATTTTTCCTCTCAATTGGATTACAAAAGTACACTATAAAATTAAAATGGATCCTTTTTTTATGATAATTATTTGTGATAGCATCATCAATAAATCAATTTAAAGGTTTTAAAATTGATGTTTTTAAAGAATAAATAAAACAAACATGCTTAAACTGAGAAATCAATATTTTAATAAAAAGAAACTAGTTTTTATTTGGATATTAAATTTTTCTGCCATTATATTTGCACTCACAAAGTTCAATAACTTATTGAAATGTTATCAAGAAAGGTGTAGGGATTAGACCCAATGAAGCCTTAGCAACCCTTTAGAAATAAAGAAGGTGCTAAATTCTACTCAATTATTTTATAATTGGATAGATAACAAAAAAGAATTTTCCTGTTCTGGAAAATCCTATTTTCTTAATAACATTTTTCTAGTAAGTACATCAATTAAAAATTGGTGCATTTGACTTTTTTGTTTATTTATTAACTCAAAAAAATAGAAAAATGAGTACATTAAAATTAGCAACTAACGCTTTGCACGCAGGACATGACGTGACTGCAAACGGAGGTACAAGAGCAGTGCCTATTTATCAAACGACATCGTATGTTTTTAACAATTCAGAACATGCAGCAAATCTTTTTTCTTTAAAAGAATTAGGATTTATTTATACTCGTTTAAACAACCCAACAAATCAAATTTTACAAGAGCGTTTGGCGACATTAGAAGGCGGAATTGGAGCTGTTGTTTTTGCTTCTGGAACGGCTGCAATTGCTACAGGTCTATTAACGCTTTTAAAAGCTGGAGATCATATTGTTGCTTCAAGTAGTTTGTATGGAGGGACCTATAATTTATTGAGCGTAACATTACCAAGATTCGGCATTACTACTACGTTTGTTGATGCCTCAAATCCTGATAATTTTGAAGCGGCAGTTCAGGATAATACAAGAGCATTTTTTGTGGAATCTTTAGGGAACCCGAAGTTAGATGTGTTAGATTTAGATGCAATTTCTTTGTATGCAAAAAAAGCAGAAGTTCCTTTTATCGTTGATAATACCGTTGCAACTCCTGTTTTATTAAATCCGATAAAACACGGAGCTGATATTGTAATTCATTCGCTTACAAAATATATTGGTGGACAAGGAACGTCTCTAGGAGGTGCCATTGTAGATGCAGGAACTTTTAATTGGGCAAATGGAAAATTTCCTGAATTTACAGAACCTTCTGCAGGTTACCATGGTTTAAAATACCACGAAGTTTTAGGTGCTGCGTCATATACTTTTAAATTAATTTTAGAAGGATTACGTGATTTTGGAGGAGCTTTGAGTCCAACAAATGCTTTTAATATTATTCAAGGTTTAGAAACTTTACCTGTTAGAATAAAACAACACTCTACAAATGCATTGGCATTGGCAAAATGGTTAGAAGAGCAAGATGCTGTCGCTTGGGTAAATTATCCTGGGTTAGAAAGTAGCAAATATAAATCTTTAGCAAACAAATATTTACCAAAAGGACAAAGTGGAATTGTAACTTTTGGACCTAAAAAAGGTTTTGAAGCAGCAAAGGCAATTGCAGATAAAACAAAAGTATTCTCTTTATTAGCAAATATTGGTGATACAAAATCGCTAATTATTCATCCTGCTAGCACAACACATCAACAATTAGATACAGAAGCTCAACAAAGTGCAGGAGTTTCTCAAGACCTAATTAGATTGTCTGTTGGTATTGAAGATTTAGAAGATTTAAAAGCGGATTTGAAAGCTGCATTTTCAGAAATATAAAATAATATATCAAATTGGGCTTATTAGAGTTAAATAGATTTTAATAAGCTCAATCTAATAAACAAAAAAAGTATTTGAAACACCGATTGCAACATATCAAGATTAGTGATTTTAGCACAGAAAGCGGAACGCGATTTAATAACCTTCAATTAAGTTATCAATTGTTTGGTAAAAAATTAGGCACTGCACCCATTGTTTTGGTAAATCATGCATTAACAGGTAATAGTGATGTTGCAGGTGAAAACGGTTGGTGGAAAGATGTTGTAGGATTTGAAAAAACAATCGATACTAATTTTTACACAATTTTAGCATTTAACATTCCTGGAAATGGTTTTGATAGTTTTGTAATCGATGCTTATAAAAGTTTTATTGCTAGAGATGTTGCACGCCTCTTTTTAAAAGGATTACAAAAATTAAAAATTGAGTCTCTTTTTGCTTTAATAGGAGGTTCTTTAGGAGGAGGAATAGGCTGGGAAATGTTGGTTTTAAGCACAAAATTGACAAAACACTTTATCCCTGTCGCAACAGATTGGAAATCTACAGATTGGTTAATTGCTAATTGTCAAATTCAAGAGCAATTTTTGGTAAATTCAAAAAATCCAGTACATGATGCCCGTATGCATGCCATGCTTTGTTACAGAACTCCGGCATCTTTTAAAGAGCGTTTTCAGCGAACGAAAAATGACGCATTAAAAATATTTAATGTAGAAAGTTGGTTGTTACATCATGGAAATAAATTGCAAGAAAGATATCAATTGTCATCCTATAAATTAATGAATCAATTATTAAAAACAATTGATGTAACAAATAATGGTGAGAAAAAAATCGAAATTTTAGATTCAATTGCAGCTGATATCCATATTATCGGTGTTGATTCAGATCTATTTTTTACAGCGGAAGAAAATAGAGAAACTCATAAAAAGTTAGCATTAACAAAAGAGAATGTTACCTATAATGAAATAAATTCTGTACATGGCCATGACGCATTTTTAATCGAATATGAGCAATTACAGACAATTATCGAACCAATCTTCAATAAAGATTATAGAAAGAAAAAAATGAAGGTAGTTAAGTTTGGAGGAAAATCTTTAGCCAATGGGAAAGGGTTAGAGAATGTACTAGAAATCATTCGAAAGAAATATAAAAATAACGAAAAAATTACAGTAGTTGCTTCTGCAAGAGGAAATTCTACAAACGATTTAGAATCGATTTTAATGAAAGCTGCAGAAAAAACAGCCTATAAGAAAAAATTTGAAGCGTTTAAAGAATATCAACAAATCCCGAATAGTTCTGTAGATTTTTCGAAAGAATTTTCAAGACTAGAAACCATTTTTGAAGGGGTTTCTCTCTTAGGTGATTACAGTCAAAAAATAAAAGACGAGGTATTGGCTCAAGGTGAATTATTATCTGTTAAACTTTTGGCTAGTTTATTAGAAAAAGAAAATATTTCCGCAAATGCAACAGATGCTAGAACTTTAATTATTACCGATGAAAACTTTGGCAACGCACAACCAATTTCATCTCTTTCTAAAGAAAATGTCATTGCATATTACAAACAAAATAAGGAGGCAATAAATATTGTAACAGGTTTTATTTCTTCAAATAAAAAAGGAGAAACGACAACTTTAGGTAGAAATGGAAGTAATTATACGGCAGCTTTATTGGCAAATTTTTTAGATGCTGACGAGTTGCAAAATTACACACATGTTAGTGGTATTTATACTGCTAATCCAGATTTGGTGGCTGATGCAAAAAAAATTGAAGAATTATCTTTTTCCGAAGCCAATGAATTAGCAAATTTTGGAGCAACTATTTTACATGCAAAGTCGATTATTCCTTTGTTAGAAAAGAATATAAATCTCCGTATTTTAAATACGTTTAACAAAGAAGATAAAGGAACCTTAATTACTTCAGAGTCAACTACAAAAGGAATTAAATCTATTTCTACAATTAATAATGTTGCCTTGTTAAATTTTGAAGGTAGAGGTTTATTAGGGAAAGTAGGAGTAGACGCTCGAATTTTTAAAGCTTTGAGTGATAAGAATATTAATGTTAGTATAATTTCTCAAGGTTCTTCAGAAAGAGGAATTGGTTTAATTATTGAAGCTGAAAGAGCACACGAAGCAGTTTTTTCTTTGGAAAAAGAGTTTGAAAATGATTTTTATTCGCAAGATGTCAATCAAATTTCAATTGTAGATGATGTTGCCGTAATCTCAATTATTGGTCAAGATTTAAGTGAGTTTCATCATCCTTATAATGCCTTAATTAAAAATCAAATTGTACCTGTTTTATTTAATAACACAGTGTCTGGTAAAAATGTGAGTTTGGTGGTGAGAAAGGAGGAATTGCATAAAGCGGTTAATGTAATTCACGGTCAAGTTTTTGGAGTAACCAAAAAAATAAACATTGCAGTTTTTGGGAAGGGGTTAGTTGGTGGAACTTTAATAGACCAAATCATTGATAATACACCATCAGTTTTAGAAAGAAGAAAAATTCAGTTGAATGTTTTTGCGATAGCAAACTCTAAAAAAGTATTACTGAGTAAAAACGGAGTTTCTAAAAATTGGAAAGAGAATCTTCTAGCCAATGGAGAAGAGAATCTAAAAGTTGAAGATATTATTGCATTCGCAAAAGCACATCATTTTGAAAATTTAATTGCAGTTGATAATACCTCGAACATAAATTTTGTTAAGAATTATATTCCTTTTATTGAAGCTGGTTTTGATTTGGTTTCTTGTAACAAAATTGCAAATACATTATCTTTTGATTTTTACAAAGAAGTAAGAGCGAAGTTAAAAGAATTCAAAAAACAATATTTGTATGAGACAAATGTTGGTGCAGGGTTACCTTTGATTGATACCATTCGTTTATTACATGAGTCAGGAGAGAATATTACCAAAATTAGAGGTGTTTTTTCGGGGTCTTTAAGTTATTTATTTAACAATTTTTCTACAAAAAATGTTCCCTTTTCAAGCATATTACAGGAAGCTATTGATAAAGGCTTTACAGAGCCAGATCCTCGTGAAGATTTAGGAGGAAATGATGTTGCTAGAAAATTATTAATTTTAGCAAGAGAGCTAGATCTTGAAAATGAATTACCAGAAGTGGAAATTAAAAATCTAATTCTGGGAAAACTAAGAGGCAATTCTGTTAGTGCTTTTTTAGATAATTTAGAGTTATTAGATGACGAATATCAAACTTTAAAAGAGGACCAAAAACCAAATCACGTTCTAAGATATATTGGTGAATTAAGTGGAGATTTATCACAAAACAAAGGCAATTTAGAAGTAAAATTAGTTTCTACCCCAGAAAGTACTCCTTTGGGTTCGTTAAAAGGTTCTGATGCTATTTTTGAAATTTATACGGAATCTTACGGAGCACAACCCATCGTAATTCAGGGGGCAGGGGCAGGAGCAAGTGTAACCGCAAGAGGCGTTTTTGGAGATATCTTAAGATTAGCAAAACACAATAATTAGCAGATTTTTCTGCGTCATTCTGAACTTGTTTCAGGATCTTATAAAAAAAACAATGAGCAAACATTTCGAAACACAAGCGATTAGAAGTCAGACTGAAAGGTCTCAGTTTTCTGAACATTCTACGCCGTTATATTTAACGTCTAGTTTTGTTTTTGAAGACGCAGAAGAAATGAGAGCTTCTTTTGCTGAAGAAAAAGAACGTAATTTATATAGTCGGTTTTCAAACCCAAATACAACTGAATTTGTAGATAAAATTGTAGCTATGGAAGGTGCAGAAGCGGGTTATGCTTTTGCAACAGGAATGTCCGCTATTTTTTCAACATTTGCTGCTTTGTTAAATGCAGGAGACCATGTTGTTTCTTGCAGATCTGTATTTGGCTCTACGCATAGTATGTTTACCAAATATTTACCAAAATGGAATATCGAAACTTCTTATTTTAAGGTAAATGAAGTAGATTTAGTAGAAAACTTAATAAAAGAGAATACAAAGATTCTTTATATAGAAACACCAACAAACCCTGCGGTAGATATTTTAGACTTAGCATTGATTGGTAAGATTGCCAAAAAACACAACCTTATTTTTATTGTAGATAATTGTTTTGCAACCCCTTACATTCAACAACCAATTAAATTCGGAGCAGATTTGGTCATTCATTCAGCGACTAAATTAATCGATGGGCAAGGAAGAGTTTTAGGGGGTGTTACCGTTGGAAACGAAGAGTTAATGAGAGAGATTTATTTATTTGCAAGAAATACTGGGCCAGCAATGTCACCTTTTAATGCTTGGGTATTGTCTAAAAGTTTAGAAACACTGTCAATAAGAGTCGAAAAGCATTGCGAAAATGCATTAAAAGTAGCCGAATTTTTGGAAGGAAATACGAATGTTGAATTGGTAAAATATCCATTTTTAAAATCGCATCCACAGTATAAAGTGGCAAAAAATCAAATGAAACTTGGAGGTAATATTGTTGCTTTCGAAATTAAAGGCGGAATTAATGCAGGAAGAAACTTTTTAGATAACATAAAAATGTGTTCATTGTCTGCAAATTTAGGCGATACCAGAACGATTGTTACCCATCCATCATCAACAACTCATGGGCGTTTATCTGAAGAAGATAGATTAGAAGTAGGTATTACAGACGGCTTGGTTCGCGTTTCTGTTGGTTTAGAAAATGTAAAAGATATTATTACAGATATTGAGCACGCATTGAATGCTAAAAAATCACATTAAATTATGTAGTTTTGTTTTATGCTCTCAAAGAAAACAAAGTACGGAATTAAAGCACTTACATATTTGGCAAAACGGGAAGATAGCGCTCCTGTATCAATTGCTACAATTTCTAAAAGTGAAAATATTTCTTTAAAGTTTTTAGAAAGCATTTTATTAACGCTTCGTAAAAATGGATTCTTAGGTTCCAAAAAAGGAAAAGGTGGTGGTTATTATTTATTAAAAGAGCCCGAGGATATTCAAATGACTTCTGTAATGAGGATTCTAGAAGGACCAATTGCAATGTTGCCGTGTGTAAGCTTAAAATTTTATGAAAAGTGTGCTGATTGCCCACATGAAGATACTTGTGCTGTTCATAATTTAATGCTTCAGGTTAGAGATAGTGCGCTTCAAATTTTTAGAAATACAACCTTGGCAGATTTAACCAGGAAGAAATCATAGAATATTTATAATAAAAAAAAACTTGCGTTACCTAATATGAAAAATACTGTACTTCTATTTTTAATGTTGTTCTTTTCTTTAGGTATCTTTAGTCAACAAGAAAAAAAACTAAAGACAAAATTTACTAATTTTCTATCCAAATCTTATTACAGTATAAATCTAGGAGGTATTTTTTATCCGTTTTCAAATGATAATTTAATTGATGGCTACAAAACAGCAACTTTTAGTAGAAACTGGTTTTCAGGAAGATTGTTATTAGGCCATAAATTAACGGAAGATTTAGCAGTTCAGTTTGGAACAATGAGGCCAGCTTCTTGGTTTAAATACGATAATGTGAACAACATTGGTTATGACAGAAGTGTTTGGATAAATGCTTGGTCTTTATCATTAAAAAAAGATTTTAAGCTTCATAAAAACACCTCTTTTTATGCTGAAGCAGGAGTAGCAAATTTAACCAGATTTGGTTTTTTCATAGAAGATAAAGAAATTTATGAAGATGCACATTACGCAAGTCTACTTTATGGTTTTGGAGTGCAACATCGTTTAAATGATAAATGGAGATTGTCTTTAAATGGAACATTTTTACCAAAATCTACAAAGCATAATCAACCTGCGATTTCACAAGTATCGTTAGGTTTTGAGTACCATTTGCAGCAAGTTGATGATGCAATAGCTGAAGAATATACAGGGAATGATTATTTTTTTCCAAACAATATTTTGCAATTTAGTTACGGCACAAGCGCATTAGGTTTTGGTGTAAACCGTTTTTTTGGAATGAGTTTAAAAGTAGGTAATTTTGAGAGTTTTGGAATTCCGGTTTTTTGGGTTGGTCAAGTAAAGGCAAAACATGCCTTTTCAATTACTTACCAAAGATTAATATACAGATCAGAAAAAGTTTTCTCTTTAGATTGGGGGGCAAGCGTAACCGCTTTTCAATCAGAACTAACAAGTGAAAATGTAATGGCTTTCTCAATATTTCCTGTTTTACGTTTCTATCTCTTAAGAAAAAAAGAGTTTGACTTCTATGCTAATTACTCTTTAATAGGTCCAACATACATTACAAAAAGTAATATTGATGGTTTCGAAAGTGGACCAAAAATAACATATCAAGATACTATGGGTTTTGGTGTGTTCTTCGGAAAAGATAGAAAATATAATTTCGAATTACGAATCATGCATTACTCAAATGGAAATATTTTCACGGGCAATGATGGCGTTGCAGTTCCTCTTCAAATTACTTTAGGCAAAACCTTCTAATTTTCCTCCTAAAATATTGAAATATCAATAATTTTTATGTTGTTATTTTATTAATCTACTAAATCGATAGGGTTTATTATTTTTTCCAGGTTTCAAGATGTCTTTTTGTATATAAAACCTTTATGTTTGCATACCCTATTGATTAAATAGGGTATTTAAAAAATGCTTAATTATTATGATTACAGATCAAATTATTTTTAGTAAAAAAATAGCAGGTCAACGTTTTGAGGAGGACAAAAATTCTGAGAAACCGATAAGAAGTATGGCCAAAGCATTAAGTTGGAGAGTTGTTGGAACGATTGATACGTTAGTAGTTTCATACCTTTTATCTGGTGAAATAACTTTAGCAGCGTCAATAGCTTCCGTAGATTTTTTAACAAAGTTAGGGCTGTATTTCTTTCATGAAAGAGCTTGGAATAAAATAAAATGGGGAAAATAATGAATTTGAACTTAGAGCAGATCAACGAGGAATTAAAAGATAAAAGTCCAGTAGAAATTATTACTTGGGCTATTTCTTTAAGTAAAAACGCAGTCATTACAACTAACTTCAGACCTTATGAAGTGGCAATATTAAAAGCAGTTACTGATGTGCAAAAAGATATTAAAGTAATTTGGTGTGATACTGGTTATAATACGATAGAGACTTATAAGCATGCGGAAGAAATTATTAAAAAGTTGCGTTTAAATATTCATTTATACACACCAAAACAAACTGTAGCGCATAGAAATGTTGTGTTGGGAGTTCCATCTATTGAAGACCCTAAACATGCAATTTTTACACAACAAGTAAAATTAGAACCATTTTCAAGAGCGATGCAAGCGCATCAGCCAGATATTTGGTTTACGAATTTAAGAAAAGGTCAGACGGCCTTTAGAAATAGTATCGATATTGTTTCTCAGAGCAAAGATGGAATTATAAAGGTAAGTCCATTTTACAATTGGTCAGATGAAGCATTAGACACTTATTTAGGGGAGAAAAATTTACCAAATGAGTTTGTGTATTTCGATCCAACAAAAGTAGAAAGTAACAGAGAATGTGGTTTGCATATTTGAAAGACATGATTATGAATCAAAGAACAATACAAGTAGATGCTTTAGAGAGTGAGGCCATATATATATTTAGAGAAGTAGTTGCGCAGTTTGAAAAGCCTGTGTTGTTATTCTCGGGTGGAAAAGATAGTATAACGTTAGTTCGTTTGGCTCAAAAAGCCTTTTTTCCTGCAAAAATCCCTTTCCCCTTAATGCATATAGATACGGGACATAATTTTCCTGAAACGATTGAATTTAGAGATAAATTAGTTGAAGAGTTAGGTGTTGAATTGATTGTCAGAGATGTACAAGACAATATCGATAGTGGTCGTGTAAAAGAGGAGACGGGCAGGTATGCGAGTAGAAATATGTTACAGACGGAAACGTTATTAGATGCCATTGAAGAATTCAGTTTTGATGCATGTATTGGAGGAGCCAGAAGAGATGAAGAAAAAGCAAGAGCAAAAGAAAGAATTTTTTCTGTAAGAGATGATTTTGGTCAATGGGATGAAAAAAATCAACGTCCAGAAGTATTCGATATGTTAAACGGTAGAATTGATTTAGGACAAAATGTGCGTGTTTTTCCAATTTCAAATTGGACAGAATTAGACGTTTGGTCCTATATCAAAAATGAAAATATTGAAATTCCTTCTATTTATTTTGCACATAAAAGAAAAACATTTTTTAGAGATGGATTCATCTGGTCTGCAGATGATGCCGTGGTTTACAGAGATGAAGAAGAACAAGTTGTAGAAAGAATGGTTCGTTTTAGAACGGTCGGAGATATGAGTTGTACAGCAGCAGTTTTATCTGATGCAGTAGATATTGCAAAAGTAGTTGAAGAAATTAGAGACTCTTCTATTTCAGAAAGAGGAGCAAGGATTGATGATAAAAGATCTGAGGCTGCTATGGAGAAAAGAAAACAACAAGGATATTTTTAAAAATTGCAAAGAATGTTTTTGTAGTTATCCATAATTAGCAGTAAAAATTAGTCAGAAGTTGAGTAGCAAAAGCCAATAGCATAAAGAATGAAAGTATTAAAAATAGCAACAGCAGGGAGCGTAGATGATGGCAAGAGTACCTTAATTGGTCGTATTTTATACGATACAAAATCGTTGACATCGGATAAATTAGAAGCGATTGAAGAAAAAAGTAAGCAAAGGGGATTCGATTATTTAGATTTTTCTTTAGCGACTGATGGTTTAGTTGCAGAGCGGGAGCAAGGAATTACGATTGATGTAGCACATATTTATTTTTCTACACCCTCTAAAAGTTTCATTATTGCAGATACTCCAGGTCATATAGAATACACAAGAAACATGGTCACAGGTGCATCAACAGCGCAAGCTTCCATAGTTTTAATTGATGCTAGAAATGGGGTTGTAGAACAAACGTATCGTCACTTTTTTATCAATAATTTATTACGAATTAAAGATGTTGTAATCGCGATAAATAAAATGGATTTAGTTGATTTCTCTGAGGAAAAATACAATGTCATTAAAGGAGAAATTGAATATTTAGCAAGTAAAAGTGCTTATAAGAGTCAAAATTTAACCTTTATTCCTTTATCTGCTTTGCAAGGTGATAATGTGGTTTCTCCATCAGAAAATATGCCTTGGTATAAAGGGGTAACCTTAATGCATCATTTAGAGCGTTTAGATTCTGATGATATTAGTGATGCGTCACAAGTTCGTTTTCCAGTGCAAACAGTAATTAGACCAAAAACGTCAGCATATCACGATTTTAGAGGGTATGCAGGTAAAATTTATGGTGGAGATTTAGCAGTTGGAGATGAAGTTGCAGTATTACCGTCTCAAACAACATCTAAAATTAAAAGCATTAATTTCTTCGATAAAGAATATGTGCTTGCAAAAAAAGGAAGTTCTGTGACCATTACTTTAGAAGATAATGTGAATGTGAGTAGAGGTGATATGTTGGTAAAAGTAAGCGAAGAGCCAATAATTTCGAAACAAGTAGAGGCAACAATCTGTTGGATGGACAATGTGCCTTTAGAGGCGTCACAAAAATATTATATAAAACACGGTGTAAATGACGCGCAAGCAAAAGTTACACAGTTAAAGAGTATCATTAAAACAGATTTTTCTGGTATTGAAGTAAATCCCACTAAATTAACTTTAAATCAAATTGGTGATGTGTGCTTAAAATTAAGTAAGTCATTGTTATTTGATGTGTATGCAGATAATAAATCTAATGGATCTTTTATTTTAATTAACCCGAAAACAAACAATACAGTGGGTGTAGGTTTTATAAAATAATTCTACTTAATTCAAATAAAATTATAAAATGCAAAGTTTTAGAACCGAAATAGAAAATCCAGTTGTAGAAAAAGATATTATTGAATTAGCAGATAAAATTGCAGCATTCAATAATCTACAAATAGACGAAGAAAAATTTAGAAGCCTACGTTTAGCAAGAGGTGTTTATGGGCAGCGCCAGTCAGGCGTACAGATGATTCGAATTAAATTACCTTATGGTAAAGTAATGAGCAATCAATTACGCAGAATTTCTGAAGTTTCAGATGAATATTCAAGAGGAAAATTACACATTACCACACGTCAAGATATTCAAATTCATTATGTAGATTTAAAAAGAACACCAGAATTATGGGCAGAATTAGAACGCGATGACGTTACTTTAAGAGAAGCTTGTGGAAATGTTGTAAGAAATGTAACGGCATCAGAAACTGCTGGTATCGATATAAATGAGCCTTTTGATGTTTCTCCTTATGCAGATGCGTTATTTAAATTTTTTTTACGAAACCCAATTTGTCAAGAAATGGGACGTAAATTTAAAGTCTCTTTTTCCGCGACCGATGAAGATACAGGCTTGTCTTATTTAAATGATTTAGGATATATTGCTAAAATTCGGAACGGTGTTAGCGGTTTTAAAGTGATGGTTGCGGGAGGATTGGGTTCTCAGCCAAGACATGCAGAAGTATTATATGATTTCTTGCCAGCAGATAAAATTATTCCAGTAATGGAAGGCGTTTTAAGAGTTTTTGATCGTTTTGGTGAACGTAAAAGTAGGGCGAAAGCAAGAATGAAATTCTTATTAAAAGAGATCGGTTTAGAAGCTTTTAGAAATTTAATTGAAGAAGAGCAAAAAGCAATTGAATTTAAAACGGTTGCTATTGATGCAGCATCTTATGTGCCCTCAGAACCGGTTATCGTAAAAGCACCAAAAGTTGAAATAAAAGAAGTAGCAGCCTTTGATTTGTGGAAATCCACAAACTTAATTCCTCAAAAACAAAAAGGGTTTGTCGCAATCGGAATTAAAGTTTTATTAGGCGATTTTTATACAGATAAAGCGCGATTATTAGCAGATTTAGTAGAAACATACGCTGCTGGAGAAATTCGTTTAACATTGCGTCAGAATATCGTAATTCCTTTTGTAAAAGAAGATATTGTGCCATTTTTTTATACTGAATTAGATAAGTTAGGCTTTGTAGAGCCAGGTTATAATAAGGCAGTAGATATCACAGCATGTCCAGGAACTGATACCTGTAATTTAGGAATTGCAAGTAGTACAGGGATAGCAGCAGAGTTGGAAAGAGTGATTGCTGCAGAATATCCTCAGTATCTAGAAAACTCAGATTTAGTTATTAAAATCAGTGGTTGTATGAATGCTTGCGGCCAACACAATATGGCAAATATTGGTTTTCAGGGAATGACGGTAAGAACACCAGAAAAATTAGTAGCACCGGCATTACAAGTTTTATTAGGTGGTGGTAATTTAGGAAATGGAAATGGTGCATTTGCAGATAAAGTTGTAAAAGTACCCAGTAAAAGAGGTCCTGAAGCTTTACGGAGAGTTTTAAATGATTTTGAAGCAAATGCTAATGGAAAACCGTTTGTTGCATACTACAAAGAAAAAGGAGAAAAGTATTTTTATAATTTCTTAAATGATTTGCAAGACGTTTCTAATTTAACGCAAGTAGATTTCATTGATTGGGGAGAAGAAGGTAAGTATGTAAAAGAAATAGGAATTGGCGAGTGTGCGGGCGTTGTGATCGATTTAATTGCAACTTTATTTTTAGAAAGCGAAGAGAAAATTGAGAATGCAAGAGAAGCTTTTGAAAACGAGGTGTATTCAGGAGCCATATATTATGCCTATCAATCTTTGGTAAATACATCTAAAGCGATGCTTTTAGCAGAAAATAAAAAGACCAATACACACGCAAGTATCATTGCTCAATTTGATGAGTTTTTTGTTGCTTCAGGCAAAATTGAGTTAAACACAACTTTTAGTGAGTTAATTTATCAGATTAATAAAAACACACCTAACAAAGAGTTTTGTTCACAATATATCAACGATTCTGAAAATTTATTGCAAAAAGCGCAAAGATTTAGAGCGCTATCTAATACTTTTGTTAAAAGTGTAATCTAAAAATCATGAAATTCAAAACTCCAAAATTAACAGTGGTTGGTGCGGGTCCTGGCGATATAGATTTAATTACTGTAAAAGCGATTAAAGTTTTAAAAACAGCAGATGTTGTTTTGTATGATGCTCTGGTAAATGAAGAATTGTTAGGCTTTGTAAATCCAAAAGCAGAATTAATTTTTGTTGGAAAACGCAGGGGTTGTTATATTTATCAGCAAGAACAAATTAATGAATTGATTGTAGCGAGAGCAAAAACACACGGACATGTAGTTCGTTTAAAAGGAGGAGATCCTTTTGTTTTTGGCAGAGGTGCAGAAGAGATGGAATATGCAGCAAGTTTTGGTCTAGAAACGGCGGTTGTTCCTGGTATTTCATCTTCTTTAGCAGTCGCAGCATTTCAAAATATACCTTTAACCAAACGTGGAAGTTCAGAAAGTTTTTGGGTAATTACAGGAACAACAAAAGAACATAAAATATCTTCAGATATAGAGTTGGCAGCAAAGTCTAATGCAACAGTTGTTGTTTTAATGGGGATGCGTAAATTACCTCAAATAGTGAAGTTATTTCAAGCCGAAGGGAAACGTAATTTGCCAGTTGCTATCATTCAAAATGGAACAAGAGTTAACGAAAAAGTTGGAATTGGTACAGTTGATACCATTGAAAAAATTGTTATTGAAAATGAATTAAGAAACCCTGCAATTATAGTTTTGGGAGACGTTGTAAAACATCGCCAAGCAATTTTAGAGGTTCAACTGCAATATGAAAATGGGCCAAAAAGATAATTTTATGGAAAGAAATAATTTATATCCTATTTTTTTAAAAACCAAAAATCTAAATGTTTTAATAGTTGGAGGAGGTTTTGTTGCTGAAGAAAAATTAACTTTCTTGTTAAAATCAAGTCCAGATGCTAAAGTTTTAATGGTTTCACCTTTGTTTAGAGAAGGAACTATTGAATTGGCAAAAAAAGGGTGTGTTACTTTAGTAGAAGATGTCTACAAGAAAAAACATTTACAAGGAAGACATATTGTGGTTGCAACTACAGATATTCCAGAAGTAAATGTACAAGTTTGGAAAGATTGTAGAGCAGAAGCAAAATTGGTAAATGTTGCTGATAATCCGCCGTATTGCGATTTTTATATGGGTGGGATTGTAACCAAAGGAAATGTGAAAATTGCCATTTCTACCAACGGAAAATCGCCAACAACAGCCAAAAGATTGCGTCAATTTTTTGAAGATGTACTTCCAGAAAACATCGATGATTTGGTTAAGAATTTAAACGAATTTAGAAAGACAATAAAAGGAGATTTCGAAGAAAAGGTGGAAACATTAAACGAATTCACCAAAGGATTAATTGAAAAAAAAGAGTCTTAAAATGATTACTACAGATATACTTATTATTGGAGCAGGACCAACAGGGTTATTTACAGTTTTTGAAGCTGGTTTATTAAAGTTAAAGTGTCATTTGATTGATGCATTAGCGCAACCTGGTGGACAATGTTCAGAGATTTATCCCAAGAAACCAATTTATGATATTCCTGCATATCCAGAAATTTTAGCAGGCGATTTAACACATAAATTAATAGAGCAAAGTAAACAATTTGAACCTGGATTTACCTTGGGAGAAAGAGCAGAAACAATCGATAAACAGGATGATAATACTTTTATAGTAACTACGAATAAAGGAACAAAACACCATGCTAAGATAGTGGCAATTGCAGGGGGTTTAGGTTCTTTTGAACCAAGAAAACCATTAATTCCTAATCTTGCAGATTTTGAAGATAAAGGTGTTGAGTACATTATTAAAGAACCAGAATTGTATCGCAATAAAAAAGTAGTCATTTCTGGTGGCGGAGATTCTGCATTAGATTGGGCTATTTTCTTATCAAATATAGCTTCAGAGGTAACCTTAATTCATAGAAGAAATGAATTTAGAGGTGCTTTAGATTCTGTAGAAAAAGTGCAGGAATTAAAAAATTTAGGTAAAATTAGACTGATTACACCTGCAGAGGTGAAAGGAATTTTAGGAACCGATAAAGTAACTGGTGTCGCTGTTGAGCAAAAAGGCGAAGATGCGTTTATTGTGGATACAGATCATTTTATTCCTTTATTTGGATTGTCACCAAAATTAGGTCCAATTGGTAATTGGGGATTAGAAATTGAAAAGAATGCCATCAAAGTAAATAATGCTTTGGATTATCAAACTAACATTCCAGGGGTCTATGCTATTGGCGATGTAAATACCTATCCAGGAAAATTGAAATTAATTTTATGTGGTTTTCACGAGGCGACTTTAATGTGTCAAAGCGCATATAAAAGAATTTTTCCTGATAAAAAATATGTAATGAAATATACAACAGTGGGCGGTGTAGATGGCTTTGATGGAACAAGAAAAGAAGCGCCAAAAGCAGTCGTAAAAGCGATACAATAGTAAGTTTTTTGTCAGGTTTACGTAACTTTGCAGCCAATATTAATCAAAGAAAATTAGATGCAAGACATCAATATTAAAATAACAGATAGAAAAGGCGTAACTCATGATGTGGTAGCACCTACAGATATGGCTATGAACCTAATGGAGGTTGTTCGGTCTTATGAGTTAGCAGAAGAAGGAACGATTGGAGTTTGTGGTGGTATGGCAATGTGTGCTTCTTGTCAATGTTATATAAAATCTGATCATACATTACCAGAAATGTCAGATGATGAAGATGCGATGCTAGCGGAAGCTTTCTATGTTGAAGACAATAGTAGATTAGGATGTCAAATACAAATGATCCCAGCTATGGATGGTTTGGAAGTAGAGTTAGCGCCAGAAACTTAAGGGCTAAAAATGAAAGAAATAGAAGAAAAAGTTTTGTTTATAAACTACCGTTTGTGTCTAAGAGATGCTGTCGGTGATTTTACGAAACAATTGATTAATAACTTGTTTGATGTGAATCATTTGTCGGAAAGTGGTGAGCGAACTAGACGCAGTTTTTTAAATATTTTAGAGAGATTATCTATTGAAAATGGAGAAGATTTGTGGGGTAATTTTGAAAATTATTTTGTCACAATTAGACAAAATCTAGATTTAGACGCTGCTGCTGCTGAAAAAAACGATCCTGCTGCAAAAAGTTTAGAGGAAGTTTATTTAGCGTATCCCGGTTTTTATGCAATTGCTGTGCATCGTTTAAGTCATCAATTATTAAAACTAAAAGTCCCTATTTTACCAAGAATGATGAGCGAGTTTGCACACAGCACAACGGGTACAGATATTCATCCAGGAGCAGAAATTGGAGACTCATTTTTTATAGATCATGCAACCGGAATTGTTATTGGAGAAACGACCATAATCAAAGATAATGTGCAAATTTTTCAAGGAGTTACTTTGGGAGGAATTCAGGTAGATAAACGTTTAGCAGCTACAAAAAGGCACCCAACGATAGAAAGTGGTGTTATTATTTATGCAAATGCAACCATTTTAGGAGGTCATGTTTTAATTGGAGAGAATGCTGTAATTGGCGCTAATGTTTGTATCACAGAATCAATTTCTAAAAATTCAGTGGTAACAGTAGAATCAAAAAATAAAATTTTTCAAAGAAATTAGTCAGATGAAAACAAAAAGTATTATTGATTTTATAGGGAATACACCTTTGGTCGAAGCACAAAATATTTTTAAAAAAGAAGGCGTTACGTTATTACTAAAATTAGAAGGTAATAATCCTGGAGGAAGCGTAAAAGATAGGGCCGCTTATAATATGATTTCTGAAGCATTAAGAAGAAATAATATTAAAAAAGGAGATACTTTAGTCGAAGCAACTAGTGGAAATACCGGAATTGCATTGGCTTTGATGGCTAAGGTTTTAGGTGTAAATATGGTGCTAGTTTTACCAGAGAATTCAACCGTAGAAAGAATTAAAACAATGCGTGCTTATGGTGCAAGAGTAATTTTAACACCAAAAGCATTAGGTATGGAAGGCTCTAGAGATTATGCCTTAAAACTGAAATATAAAAAAGGATATTATAGATTAAATCAGTTTGATAATACAGACAATTTTAAAGCACACTATAAAACTACTGGACCAGAAATTTGGCGAGATACAGCAGGAGAAGTAACGCATTTTATTGCCGCCATGGGAACTACAGGAACGATTATGGGAGTTTCAGATTTTTTAAAAGAGCAGCATAAAGAGATTAGAATAATTGGTGCACAGCCAAAAGAAGGTGCAAAAATACCTGGAATTAGAAAATGGCCTCAAGAATATTTGCCAGCGATTTTTAACGCTTCCAAAATAGATGAGGTTATAGAAGTTAGTGAAGAAGAATCAAAAGCGATGACACAAAGATTAGCTTCCGAAGAAGGCATTTTTGCAGGAATGAGTAGCGGAGGTTCTGTAGCAACAGCCATAAAAGTGGCAGAGAGATTAGAAAAAGGTGTTGTTGTCGCTATTGTTTGCGATCGAGGAGATCGATATTTATCTTCAACATTATTCGAAAAATAATAGATTATTAAACTCAATAATTTTACAAATAAAAAAATAATGTGTTTATTTGTAGCTTAGTTCATAAACTTATTGATTACGTTATCACGAAAGGCAGAGGGATTAGACCCGATGAAGCCTTGGCAACCTCTCATTTTTTGAGAAAGGTGCTACATTCTACAAGTTTTTACTTGACAGATAACAGCGAAAAAAACACCTTTCCTGATGACATATATTGATAAAAATATCAAAGAATGTCAAAAATTACAGAAGAAATAAAAAATAGAATCCTTGTGCTAGATGGCGCGATGGGAACGATGCTTCAAGCCTATAAATTTACAGAAGAAGATTTTAGAGGAGATCGTTTTAGAGAATACCCAACGCCATTGCAGGGTAATAATGATTTGTTATCTATTACGCAGCCAGAGGCTATTAAGACAATTCATGCGAAGTATTTTGAAGCTGGAGCCGATATTATAGAAACCAATACTTTTTCTGGAACTACAATCGCCATGGCCGACTACCAAATGGAAGATTTGGTGTATGAACTAAATTATCAATCTGCAAAAATTGCCAAAGAAGTCGCAGAAGAATTTTCAGCAAGAGAGCCCCATAAACCTCGTTTTGTAGCAGGTTCTATAGGTCCTACAAATAGAACGGCTAGCATGTCTCCAGATGTCAATGATCCGGGTTATAGGGCTGTAACTTTTAATGATTTACGTATTGCATATAAACAACAAGTAGAGGCTCTAATTGATGGTGGCGTTGATTTATTATTAGTAGAAACTGTATTTGATACTTTAAATGCAAAAGCAGCTTTATTTGCAATTGAAGAAGTGAAAGAAGAACGCGATATAGAGATTCCTATTATGTTAAGTGGCACCATTACAGATGCTTCTGGAAGAACATTATCTGGACAAACTGCGGAAGCATTTTTAATTTCTGTTTCTCATATTCCGTTATTATCTATTGGATTTAACTGTGCTTTAGGAGCCAATTTATTGCAACCACATTTAGAAGCAATTGCATCAAAAACCGATTTTGCAATCTCTGCACATCCAAATGCAGGTTTGCCAAATGCATTTGGTGAATACGATGAAACTCCTGAAGAAATGGGAGCACAAATTGAAGAATATTTAAAAAAGGATTTAATAAATATTATTGGTGGATGCTGTGGCACAGGTCCAGAACATATCCGTGTTATTGCAAATTTAGCTGCAAAATACAAACCGAGAATTCACGCAAGAATTGTTTTAGAATCTCGCCAGTAAGAAAAAGAAAATGAAGATAAAGCAAACAAAATACATGAGATTGTCTGGTTTAGAACCTTTGGTTTTAAATGAGAACAGCAATTTTATAAATGTAGGAGAAAGAACGAATGTAGCTGGTTCTCGCAAGTTTTTACGATTAATTAAAGAAGAAAAATTTGATGAAGCATTAAATATTGCTCGTCATCAGGTAGATGGAGGTGCACAAATTATAGACATTAATTTTGATGATGGATTGATCGATGGAAAAGAAGCCATGATTCGTTTTTTGAATTTGATTGCTGCGGAACCAGATATTTGCAGAGTTCCAATTATGATTGATAGTTCTAAATGGGAAATTATAAATGCCGGTTTACAAGTAGTTCAGGGTAAATGTATTGTAAACTCTATCTCCTTAAAAGAAGGTGAAGAAAAATTTATTTGGGAAGCAAAACAAATAAAGCGGTACGGAGCAGCAGTTATCGTAATGGCTTTTGATGAGGTAGGCCAAGCAGATAACTATGCCAGAAGAATAGAAATTGCACAACGTTCTTATGAGGTGTTAGTTCATAAAGTTGGCTTTCCGTCAGAAGATATTATTTTCGATTTAAACATATTTCCGGTAGCTACGGGTATGGATGAACATCGCAGAAATGCCCTCGATTTTATTGAGGCAACAAGATGGGTTCGGCAAAATCTTGAAAATGTTTCTGTAAGCGGAGGAGTTAGTAATGTTTCTTTTTCGTTTCGCGGAAATAATGGAGTTCGCGAAGCCATGCACTCCGTATTTTTATTTCATGCGATTCAAGCTGGTATGAATATCGGAATTGTAAATCCGGCACTTTTAGAAATTTACGATGATATACCTAAGGATTTATTAGAACATGTTGAAGATGTTATCTTAGACAGAAGAGAAGATGCTACTGAACGATTATTAGATTTTGCTGAAACCGTAAAAGGGTCGAAAGTTGAAAAAGGATTGGATTTGTCTTGGAGAGAAAATTCGTTACAAGAAAGAATCACACACGCTTTAGTGAAAGGAATAGATGCCTTTATAATTGACGATGTAGAAGTTGCAAGGCAACTAGCTGATAAGCCAATTGAAGTGATAGAAGGGCATTTAATGATTGGTATGAATGTGGTGGGAGATTTATTTGGCGCAGGAAAAATGTTTTTACCGCAAGTAGTGAAATCGGCTCGTGTAATGAAAAAAGCCGTAACTTATTTAAACCCTTTTATTGAAGCCGAAAAAGGAGAAAAGCAACAAGCTTTGGGTAAAGTTTTAATGGCTACAGTAAAAGGCGACGTGCACGATATTGGAAAAAATATTGTGAGTGTCGTTTTAGGATGTAATAATTATGAAATTGTAGATTTAGGGGTTATGGTTCCTCCAGAAAAAATCATTGAAGCTGCAAAAAAAGAGAACGTAGATATTATTGGGCTAAGCGGATTGATCACCCCTTCTTTGGATGAAATGGTTTATTTAGCGAAGGAAATGGAGCGTCAAGAGTTTAAAGTGCCTTTATTGATTGGTGGCGCTACTACCTCGAAAGCGCATACTGCGGTAAAAATTGATCCTCAATATAAAAATGCGGTGGTTCATGTCAATGACGCTTCTAGGGCAGTCACAGTGGTAGGTGATTTATTAAACAAAAAGTCGTCGAATGCGTATGTGGCTAAATTGAAGAAAGATTATGACGAATTTCGAAACAAGTTTTTAAAACGAGGAAAAGAAAAAGCATACATTTCTATTGAACAAGCCCGTAAGAAAAAGTATAAGATTGATTGGAATTCTTCAGAAATTATAAAACCAAAAGAAGTAGGAATTCAGACTTTAGAACAGTTAAGTTTAAAAGAATTACTGCCGTTTATCGATTGGAGTCCTTTTTTTAGAAGTTGGGATTTGCATGGTAAATTTCCAGAAATTTTAACAGATAAGGTTGTAGGAGTGCAAGCTTCTATCATGTATGAAGAAGCGCAGGTGATGATAAAAGAAATCATTGCCAAACAACTTTTAAAGCCAAAAGCAATTTTTGGATTATTCGAGGCAAATTCAATTCATGAAGATGATATTTCTGTGCAAAAAAAAGGAGAGGAAATTGCTGTTTTTAGAACCTTACGTCAGCAATTAAAAAAACGAGAAGGAGTTCCGAATATTGCATTAGCCGATTTTATTGCGCCAAAAGAAAGTCAGAAAACAGATTATATAGGAGTTTTTTGTGTTGCCATTTTTGGTGCACAAGAATTAGCAGATAAGTATAGGGCAAAAGAAGATGATTACAATGGTATCATGGCGCAGGCAATTGCAGACAGATTTGCGGAGGCTTTTGCAGAATATTTACACAAACAAATTAGAACAAAACATTGGGGGTATGCTTTTGGTGAAACATTAACCAATGACGAATTAATTAAAGAAAGTTATAAAGGAATTCGACCTGCACCGGGGTATCCTGCATGTCCAGATCATTTAGAAAAAGAAACTATTTGGCGTTTATTAGATGTTGAGAACCAAATAGGAGTTCAGCTGACTGAAAGTATGGCTATGTGGCCAGCTGCGGCTGTATCAGGTTATTATTTTGCAAATAAAGAAGCAAAATATTTTGGTTTAGGAAAAATTACAGATGACCAAGTTACAGACTATTCAGTTAGAAAAGGGATTACAAAAGAGAAAGCAAGAAAGTGGTTACATCCAACTTTAGCGGAAGAGTAAGCAGGCGTTAGTGATGGCAACGGCATCCTTTTTCTGCTGACTGAAAGCAGCACAAAAAGATATAGTAAAAAGCACGACCTGAAAGGAAACGCAAAAAAACTGAAATAAATTCAGCATACATGAAAATTACAGAACACATTAAAAAAGCGAACGGAAAAACATTATTTTCATTTGAAATTATTCCGCCAAAAAAAGGAAAAAGTATTCAGGAATTATACGATAATATAGAGCCCTTAATGGAATTTAAACCGCCTTTTATAGATGTTACAACATCAAGAGAAGAATATGTTTATGTAGAAAAAGGAGGCTTGTTAGACCGGAAAGTAACAAGAATGAGGCCCGGAACTGTGGGGATTTGCGCAGCAATAAAGCATAAATACGATGTAGATACTGTGCCGCATGTATTGTGTGGAGGTTTTACCAAGGAAGAAACAGAATACTTACTGGTAGATTGTCATTATTTAGGAATCCAAAATGTGATGGCTTTAAGAGGAGATGCGATGAGTCATCAAAAGTATTTTGAAGCTTCAAAAGGCGGTCATAAATATGCTAAAGAATTGGTTACACAAATTCAGAATTTAAATTCGGGCAACTATTTACACGAAGTTATTGAAGTTTCTAACAAAGCCGATTTTTGCATTGGAGTGGCGGGTTATCCTGAAAAACATTTAGAGTCACCCTCTTTACAAACAGATCTAAAGCGTCTAAAAGAAAAAGTAGATGCCGGTGCAGATTATGTGGTTACACAAATGTTTTTTGATAATAAGAAGTATTTTGAGTTTGTAGCGGCTGCAAAAAATGCAGGCATAGATATACCTATTATTCCAGGAATTAAACCTATTGCAGTGCAACGTCATTTGCAATTATTACCGCAGGTTTTTAGAATTGATTTGCCAGAAGCGTTAATTGCTGCCGTAGAAAGTTGCAAAACAAGTAAAGATGTACGTAATGTTGGAATTGAATGGGCAATTCAACAATCTAGAGAGTTATTAGCAGCAGGAGTGCCTGTTTTACATTACTACTCAATGGGTAAAAGCGATAATATTCAAACGATAGCCTCAGCCTTATTTTAAGTTAAAAATAGTGTCAATTTTTAAAATTAACATTCTGTAAGGACGGTGTAGTTTTAAATTTTTAATTTAAATTTTATTCTAAAATTGGGAGTTAAATTAAGAATTTCTTAAATTTAGAAGCGCTACAATCGGTTTTTCTAGTGAATTCTGTATTGGTAAGCATAAGCAGTATTGATGCAGAGATAAGAAAAAGTAATTTTTTTGAAAAGTACAACCTAAATAAAATGATTACTTTTGTAGTGTAAAAAAGAAATAACAATTTAAAATAGATATAAAATGGCTTTAGAAATTACAGATGCAAACTTTGAAGAAGTAGTATTAAAATCAGATAAACCCGTATTAGTAGATTTTTGGGCAGCTTGGTGTGGACCTTGTAGAATGGTAGGGCCAATTGTAGATGAAATTCATACAGAATATGATGGTAAAGCGGTTGTTGGTAAGGTAGATGTTGATGCGAATCAGGAATTTGCAGCCAAATACGGAGTACGTAATATACCAACTGTTTTAATCTTTAAAAACGGAGAAGTTGTTGACAAGCAGGTAGGAGTTGCGCCTAAAAATGTATATACAGGAAAAATTGATGCTGCTATATAAGGAGTATTCATATTTTAAATAAGATAAAGGTTTGGCTAACGTCAAACCTTTTTTTATTTTCGTTACTCCATGAGAAACCTTTCAGAAGTAAATTCATCAGAAATAAAAAATTTAGACCTACTTGCAAAACAAGTGGTAGAAGGGTTTATAACAGGTATCCATAAAAGTCCATTCCATGGTTTTTCGGTTGAGTTTTCTGAGCATAAGCTATATAATAACGGAGAAAGTACACGTCATATAGATTGGAAATTATTTGCAAAAACAGAAAAATTATATACTAAAAAATATGAAGAAGAAACCAATTTACGGTGTCATATTATTATAGATAATTCTGCTTCAATGCATTATCCTAGTGTAAAAAATCAAAATTTAGACAGTTTAAATAAAGTTGGTTTCTCTGCAGTTGCAGCCGCATCTTTGATGGAAATCTTAAAAAGGCAGCGAGATGCAGTTGGGTTAAGTATATATTCAGATTCGTATGAATATTATGCGCCAGAAAAAGGAAGTGAGCGCCACAGAAAAATGTTACTGCATCAATTGGAGCAATTGTTGTCTTCTAATTCAAAAGCAACCACAGAAACCTATCAATATTTGCATGAGATTGCAGAAAAGATGCACAGGCGTTCTTTAATTTTTCTTTTTACAGACATGTTTCAAACTTCAAAAGATGATGAGGCATTGTTTGAAGCTTTAAGGCACTTGAAATATAATAAGCATGAAGTTGTTTTGTTTCATACGTATGACGGAAAAACGGAATTAAACTTCAATTTTGACAATTCTCCCAAAAAATTTGTGGATGTTGAGACAGGAGAAGAAATAAATATTTACATCGAAAATGTGCAAGAAAAGTATAGAAATTCTGTAGAAAATTACTTTAAAGAATTGAAAAATAAATGCTTACAATACAAAATAGATTACGTTCCTGTAGATATACATTTAGGCTTTAATCAGGTGCTCACAAATTATTTAATAAAAAGAAAAATTTTCTTATAATTTTCTTTGGAAGATTAAAAAACAGATGTATATTTGCACCCGCTATAAGCAACGGTTTGGTAGTTCAGTTGGTTAGAATGCCTGCCTGTCACGCAGGAGGTCGCGGGTTCGAGTCCCGTCCAGACCGCAAAAAGCATCTCATTTGAGATGCTTTTTTCGTTTTACAAATATTTTAAATACTAGGTAAGGGTTCAAGGATCAAGCGCAATGGATCCATACAAAAAGTTGTGGAATTTTAGGATTCAGCAAAAATAGTAGTGCGTCTAAAAAGAAAGAATTCTATGTTTCTGACTCCTCTACATTGCGTTCTAAATGTCTTTATTTTTGCATTGACAAATTTTGCTGAAGCATTTGTATTTCTGTTATCCAAATAGTTTAGAATATTTTGATAATGGATTGCTCTTCTTATAGCCACGATTTTAAAGCTTTTAAAAGCAGCTTGTCTTACTTTTTCGTCCCATTTAGCCGGTCTTATAAGTGCGGAAGTTTTGTGTTTGGTTTTTAGGCTATTTATGGCAAGCTTTGAGATGAGCAAAAACTCTTAAATTCAGCACTAATTTCCCTTTTTTTTAGATACAGTGTTGCCAGTAGTTTCTATTCACCTTGTGTTACAATACATAAACTATCTTCTCTAGCTTCAACGGAATGTGTAATTTCAATTGGTATTTCCACTTCGTCATATTGTTCAAGTTCAATAATTCGATGCTCTTCCTTATAAATGACAGCACCTTTTAGAACAGTCAATTTCGATTTAAGATGCGCTTTGTGTTCTTTTAAAATCATGCCTTTTTTAAAACCTATTATAAGCGTTTTAAATCCTAAACCTTGATGTAGTGATTTTGCAACAGGATTGTTAGAGGTCTTTAATTTTAGTTTTATATCTTTTATGGTCATTTAGTTTGTTTTTTTTACTGAACAATTTGGACAATCGGTGATCACTCCTTCTTTTAATTTTACGCCATCTATATTTTTTTTCATAAAATCTTGAATCATCATATAACTGTCTCTATGATTATTAACATCAATCTGCTTATCCTCAAATAAGTCTCTTATTTTTCCGTTATATTGTTGCTGGCCCCAGCAAACAGCGCAAGTTCCTTCTGGTGAGGCTTCTTGAGGCTTGTCATTATTTATCTGAAAATATTGAACTATATTATCTATAATATCCATAATTTAATTTTTTTGGTGTGTGTTTAACTTTTTGACCAATTTAGAAGCTGTATTGTCTGCATAAATGCCATATGCGTTTACAATTATACCTTTCAACTGGTCGTTGGTTGCTGAAATTGCATACACAACCATTTCATCTCCTGGATCGCTATCTCCGTCAAATCTGTAAAAATCATCAATCTTAAAATTATCTGGCGACAATTCTGTTTTAGTTTCGTGGCATATTATACATTCTTTTTCAGTCATTAATGAAAAGTCTGTGGTGTAGCCAAGTTTTTTCAATGCTGTCATCGCTTCTGTAACTGTATCGTAACTTTTTCTATGCATTATCCTATTTTTTTAATTATTGGCAACTGGTTATATGGTTCATAAACCTCCCATTTATCGGTTGCGATTTCCAGATAAAAGCAAGTACTACAGTTTATAAAAATTTGAATAGTTGCAATTAATTACGAATCAAAAATATAGGTTATTACAGCTGTAAAATATGATTTATATCATATGGAATCTCCAAGAATGGAGAATTTAAGCCTGAAATATTTTTTTGTTTTTCTTTCTATCATTTTTTTGAGTTTTCTATAATACATATCAAAAAGAAAAGTAAATTTCAAATACTTTCTTACTGCTTTCACGACACACCGCACTCTTGAAAGATAGTTTGCTTCTGAATTCTTATCTTGTAGTAAACCGCAATTTAAAATGTGGATTTCCTTGGAATATCTATAACTAAGCATATACTTATAGCTATTGTTAAAGATGCTTTTTTATGAAGCACTTTAGAATTTTCTATACTAAAGCACAAAGTTTAATGAAGAAAAAGGTTTTTTTGAGCGCAGTTCTTTGTGGTAAATCGTTGTTTGCTGACCGAAAAATTCAGTGTTTTCAGCACGCCACTAACTATGCTGTAATGTGCTGGGCTTCATGCGTCAAAAAGTTATTTAATAAACTACTTCTTAAAAATAAAACGTATTCATTTTGTTATTAACTTCAAGGGTTTTGTGAATAAGTATAACTTTTATACTCCAACAATTAATTTTAACTTTATATTGTAATAAAGAGTTGTTTTTTTATGTTTTTATAAAAAATTATAACTGTTCTATTCATAAGCATTACTTATAAAAAAAGATAATGGAATAGGTGTTTATTATATTTACGAAAACAAAAAAATCTTAAAGATGTGCTTTAAGACTTTTTGTAAACGGTAACACTTTAAGAAGTGCGTAGTTTCATATTGAGACCATAAAATTACAATACTTCTTAAAACTTACCAAAAAAATTAACACAATTTTTAAAGCAGTCCACAATACTGCATTTGGTAAAGACATGACGTAACTTTTTTAATGTAAACTCCTAAAAGCAAAGATGTTGCTTTTGGTTTAACGGCACAAAATTCGTGTGTGGTTGGGCAATTTATGCAGAGTTTTTAAAGCGTATCCAAAGAGGAAGACTACGTGCAGTTGCCTCTAAAAAGAAAGGCTGCACAAAAATAATTTAAATTTTAAAATTGATATAACATGGCAATTAGCTATAAAATAATAGAAAGAGTAAATCCACAAGACGTTACTGCACCAAAAAAACATTATGCAGCAGTAGCAGCTAACGGAAGTGTAGACTTTGAATCTTTAGCAGAAATTATTTCTGAACAATGTACGGTAACCGACACCGATTGTTTGGCGGTACTTAATGTGTTGGAAAAAAACATTGTAAGAGAACTAAGAGAAGGACGTATTGTTCGTTTGGGTAAATTGGGTAATTTTCAAGTAGGTTTAAGTTCAGAAGGCTTTGATACAGCAGCAGAAGTAACAGCAGATGCTGTTAAAAAATCACGAATTCTGTTCAGACCTGCAAAGAAAATGAAAGCGTTGTTACAAAACTTATCCTTTCAGAAAGCGAGTTAATCTTTAACATCATTGCGCGGACGCAAGAGGGAGGGATCTACTGAAAATTTAGAGGAACCCTTTAACAGATTGCTACGTTCCGCACAATGATGGTAAAGTAGGCACAAGGCCTTAAGAACCTCAATAACCACGTGTTATTGAGGTTTTTTTATGCGCTTTTGTCTCTTTTTTTATAAAATAACGTCCGCATGTAACTTTTATCGCGTACGGATGCTATGTAAACTGCATGCAGATGGCGTAAAAGTTACGTCTGAGTGCCATAAGTTACCCCTGTTATTCGCGAGTGAGATTGTGCTGAGGGGAGGCTAAGTAATGCAATCTTATTGCTTGAGACGCCAGGTAAACAGAGTATTATGGCCTACAAACCTTGTAATGACCTTTTATCTTGCTGTTTTTTAGGTAATTATTATTGGGGTTTTTTACGGCCCTTTTTTAGGGTAAAAAGTTACCTACGCTGTTGTGTAAGGAAAGTAGCGGATTTTACACACTAACTTTTCGGATTATAGCTGACCTCTAATTTATTCATTTTCTTTCGATTAAGCGATTAAACCGCTATTTTTTATATACGTTGTTGTGTTTTCGTACTTTTATTTCCGCAAACTTGCTAGCGTTGGCGTGAAAGCTCTTTTAAATTTGTGAGGCACGAACAAACTTTAAATGTGCTTGAATCTTGCGTTGGATTAAATGTTTTCATCTTGTTTCGTTTTCCACCATTGTTTTAATTCAATTAGTTTTGGCTCTCCTATATTAATTAAAGCTTTTCCTCCTTCGAGTTTCGCTAATTGAGCACTTAATTTAACTTCACTATTCACACTACCAAGAAATGGAATAATTCTCTTTGTAGATTTATCTTTAACATTAGCGCAAATAGGGAATTGAATTTGTGACATAAAATTAAAATCTTTGTAAATAAAATCTTGAGTTTCTTGAGCAATTAAGATTATAATTATACCCATTGAACGTAATTCTCTTAACATTGACTCAATTACAGGTCTTGCATTTTTATGTTGTAAAAAATTCTGTGCTTCATCAATAATAATTACGTGTTTTAAAGCTTTTATATTATTTGTAACAGCTGTATCTCCTGATTTTTTAATATTATCATACATATACTTTAAGAGATTAAATGTTACAAATTGTTTAATCTCTTTTGTAACCTCTGAAGGCATTGAAATGTATGTACTTTGATGAAATATAGAATATGATTTGGATTCATCATAAATACCAGAGTTTATCAGTTGTTGAATTACACTAGTAGTTGTGTCGAACTTACCTTTGTTTTTCTCTAAAATATTCTCTAATAAATCGTCTAATGTTGGGGAAGAATTATTGTCAAAATAATAATCTTTTATTTCTCTTACTAAGCTAGCAGATTGAACTTGACCAATACTCTTAAAGAAAGTTCTTAAATCACTTGCAAAAGATTCAATATAGTTTTGATTACTTAAATCATAGTTTTTTAATGGACTAAAAGGAAAACCATTTTGATGTTTAATGTCTATGAAATTTGCTTTGGTTGAAGATAAAAATGGATCAAGCTTTTCTTTAGTATCAGTTCCTTTAAAATCAAAAAATGTAAAGTTAAGTTCATAATCAGTTTGTTTGGAAATTTGATAAATTAAATCAAAAACAAGTTGTGTTTTTCCTGATCCTGTTGTTCCTGCAATACCAAAATGACGACTTGTGTATTCTGTTTCATCATTTATTTTAATTTTAATCGGTTCTCCATTTAGATCATTTCCAAGATTTAGTTCAATAGGTTTATTTGTGCTGTTAATTAAATTAGTTGATTCTGTTTTATCTGAATTTGGAATATAAACATTAGATTTTCTTTTGTTTAATCCTTTTTTTATAGGTTTCAATAAAAGTGAAATGTGTTCTCCTTTGGTAATATCACTATTATTCAATTTATTATTCCACACTTCAAGACCATCTTTTAAATGAAGTTTATAAAGTTTAATAAATTCATTTTCTGTTAATTCTTTATTATAATGTTGGTCGAAAATTGTTTTGTAAAGTGTATAATTATCAATGTCATTAATTAAACGACCAAAAATGTTGCTTGTTGGTGTATATTCTCTGCCATTTTGAGGTAAACTGTTTTCGTTTTCGTGAAAAAGGCGACCTTTTTCCATACTTAATGATAAAGCGATTCTTCCAGTAATTGTATCTCTTTTGAAATTATAAATATTTGTAATTCTATCTAATAATTCTGTGCTTTCTGTATCTATTTTAAATCTAATCATTGCTAGTCGTATTAAAATATCCTTTTTTTAAATTTGTGTTTGCACCATCATTAAATAAGAGGTATGATTTTGAAATATTATCTGAAATATCTTTGTATCGTTTTGGTGTAATCTCACTATTTGTTGAAAATAATACCACTTGTTCAGAAAGAGTGGGATAATATTTTTTAGTAATGTTATCTCTATGTTCTTCATCAAGTCTACCAAGAGGTGTATCTATAAAAATCGGTAAACTTTGTATCGATTCGTTTAATATTGCTTTTATCAAACACGAAATATAAATTTGTTTTTCTCCTGATGATAAACTTTCTTTTCTTATTTCGTTATCATCTTGATCTAACAATGTGATTTTCATTCCTTGACCCGAAGCTAAAATGGTAACTTTTACATCTTCAATAAATTTACTACTGTTTCCTTCACTACCAAGTTTGTGCATTAAAATTTTTAACTCGCTTAAAACTGTTTTTTCAAGACTGTTTTTGTGTTTGCTTTTCTGCTCTTCCAGAAATAAATTCAATACGTCAATGTATTTCTGACTTTCTTTAATTTTAAGTTTGTTTTGAGCATTTACATCTACTTTTTTCACTAATGTTGTTAGCTGTTGGTTTAAACGAACTATATCACTTTCTAATTTTTTTATTTTTTCTTTATTTCCTCCAATTTGTTCTTTATGAGTGTCTCTTTTGTATTCAGCGGTTTCTTTATCTGCTATTGTTTCTAAAATAAACTCATCTTCTTGATCGGCATCAACTTTGCTTAAAGTCTTATTTAATTCTGAAAGTTTAATTTGTACTTCATTAAATTCTTCAATCGTTTTTTCAAATAAATCTTTTGATTGAGAATTAACTAGGTTTATTGCATCTGAAATTAAATTTTTTTCAGCATTATTAAGATCGTGTTCAAATTCTAATTCTTGATAATCTTCAATATTGCTAAATAACTCAGATCCTAAATTTTGAGCTTTTTCATAATAGAAAAGTTTGTCTTTAAAAGACATAGTAGAATTATCTGGTTCAGGTGGTTTGTTAAAAAGAAGTTCAATGAAATTTTCTATTTTTTCAAAATTTTCTTTTGACGAATTCTGTGACAATTCATTTTTTTCTTGAAGTTCAATATGTTCATTAACTTCTTCAAGTTTTCCTGTTAGTATTGCTAATGGAATAATCTCACTTAATTCATTAAATTTTTCAGAAAGTTCAAATTCTATTGCTCTTAATTTTTCTATTTCTGATAAAATAGATTCTCTATTGAAAGTTGAATTTCCTTGTTTACTGTGTTGGGATATAGTATTATCGTATTCTCTAATTTTCTTTTTTAAATTATCTATCTTTTTTTGAAATTCTGCATTTTTTTCTTCCAAACCATTTTCTCCTTTTATTTCATTTTCAGATATTTTAATAGCATTTTCTCTGTTAATTATTTCCTCTTGAAGGTTTTTGGTTGCACTTTCTTTTTTAAGATTATTTATATATAATTCTATATCTTCAATAAGTGTATCGTAAATGTCTAACCCTAGAATTTTACCTAAAGCATCATTGATAAAACTTCCTTCTTCTTTAATTGATAAATTAGCAATTTCAGATATTTTTTCAGCATCAAAAAAAACGAATTTGGCGGCATCTATTGGGATAATATAATCATTTATAAAGTTGATCTTATCAGCTTCATCATCAAAAATTTCAATATTTGAAATTGGATCTAAAATAGAAAGCTGTTCATTCATACTACTAACATTAAAATTTCGAGTAATCATTACGCTTTCCGAATTTGAATTCAGTTTTTTTAATTCAGGTAATTCAATTTCTGAAACAAGTATATTAACTGAAAAGGTATCCTTATTCTCTTTTTTTGCCGTCCAATTGATGGATTGTTGCATAAATGATGAATAGTTCTTTTCCTTTTGGATTTCCTTTTTAAAATTATCATCAATTTGAGATATTTTTTCTCCATAAAGACACCAAACTATTGATAATAAAAGGTTTGTTTTACCATAACCATTTCTACCTCCAATAACAATGATATTTTGATCAGAATTAGTCGTTAAGTCAATATCAACAGAGTTATAATATTGTCTAAAATTGTTAATTTCTATATTTGATAACTTCATTTTATTCCTTTTTCAATAACGTCATTAATTTTTTGCTGATGATAATTATTTCTTTTCAACAACTTTTTTGTTTTTACAGATTCCAATAGAATTTCAACTGAATGAAAGTTCACATCTTTTTCACTGCATATTTCTTTAAGTCTTTGACTCTGCAATATTTTAGTTTCCTTTATTTTCATATTTAATATTTTGAAGAAGCTTTGCAACTTCGATAAACTGGATTTCTTCTTCTTGGGTTAATTCTTGGTTATTAAATAACTGTTTCTTCCTATAATAGAATTGATAAAGTTTTGATTCATTAATATTTTTTGAACTAGGTAATCTTTTATTTATAGAAACAAAATTGATTAATTCTTGAATATTATGAACAACTCTTAAACTAGTTGATTTATATAGTTCGATTAGTTTGATTAGCTTTAGTTCATTTTCTGAAAAAACATTGAGATTCGAGAGCTTTCTTTTTTGTCTATGATAATAATGATACAAGTCCTTTTCTGCTTTTGGATCAGGAATTCTCTCATTTTCTTTAAAGAAACTAATGAGGTCATTAATAGTGTATTTTGAACTACGGTTTGCTGAACCATATTTTTTAATTAAATGAATTAATTCTCGTTCATCAATTGTAAGAATATTAAGTTTTTCTATATTCTTTTTATTTCTATAATAAAATTGGTAAAGATTTTTTTCTTTAATTACTCTAGAGTCGGGAATTTTTTTATGTTCTCTAATAAAGTTATTTAATTTTGAAAGACTATATTTATTTCGATTAGTGTGTGTGTTTGGTTTATTCTGTATGGTAGAATTTGAACTTTGTTTTTTGTTTATTTGAGGAAATCTGTTAGCTATTTCAGTTATGAGCTTTACTTTCTCTTTTTCGAGTGTACCATCAGAACATTTTCGTTTTTGGATATTGAACCAACGATATAGTTTCTCTTCACTTTTTGGGCAACCACTTGAATAAGGTAGTCTCTTTTCTTTATTTGTGAATTCTTTTATAATTTCTAAACTTTCTTCCCAAGTGTGTTTTATAGATGAAGCCGTTTTACTTAATGTTTTATAATTGTCAGGGTATTTTTTTGAAGAAAGACCAATATAATAGTTTTCATAAAAGACAAATGTATTTGATTCATCAATATATAGATTATTATAAATACTATTGGCATTTGTTTTTGGACGAAACTGTTTTACGTATTTTTCTATTTCTTTTTTGTGTTGAGGCTCATTAAAATTTAAAAGAAATTCTTCGGATATTGTTCTTATTGTACCACCTTTAAAATTATCTAATTCCTTTTCCCATTTTTTTAAGCCAAATACACTTTTTCTTCCAATAGGAACAAAGCCATTTTTTCTTTTCATAGAAACTCTTATTTTCGCTTCATCTGTATTGTAATTAGGGTGAAGCTCTAACACTTTTTCTAAAATTCCTTTAACTTTTGATGGTTTGCCTAACTGTTCAAGAGCCTCGTATGAGTATTCGTATGCTTGCTTATTTGTATTTCTTTTAAATATTATATTTTCATCTAAATCTAGATAAAGTTCAAATTCATCATTAACCATTTTTTCAGCGATAGGAAATGCTAAATCTAAAATTTCTATGTTGTCGTAATTTAGAAATTTTGACAAATAGCTTTTGAAGCTAAAAGAATAAGATTCTTCAACTCGATCACTTATTCTACTTTCAATATCGTTTGTCAATGCATAAAAGTCGATTTCAGCAACTAGTTCTTTTTCTATCAAAAAGAAGTTATTCCAATTATGTCTATTCCTAGCATTAAAATAGGTTGGTTGCATTACATCTTCGATGTTTCCAATTAATGTAAATTTCTCACACAAATAGGCGAATAATATATATGTAATAAACTCTCTTGATAAGTTTGTTTTATTAGTATTGTTTATAATGTCAACGATATTTGAGTTTATTTCAATTTGATTGGAATTAATATCTACATTGTATTTTTGAAATAAATCGTCATTGAAGTTTTGAATAAATAACAGTTTGCTAAATAGATCATCCAAACATATTTTCCTTATTTGTCTTACTCTTTCTCTAGTTAAGTTTACTTCGTCAGCAATATAGTCAAGAGTTAATTCTTTTTGGTCTTGATATATTTTAAAAGCTTTCTTTACAATTACTGTATGAGTTTCTTCATATAGTGCATTTTGATTTAATAAAAAATCTGTAAGTAAGAATATTGATTCTGATTCAAGTATTTCACTTGGAATTTTTGAGATAGAAAATGTGCGTTGAATTAAAAAATTATTCTTTAATGAAATTAGGTGTTTTTCATCAACCGATTGACTTACTTCAATCAAAAACTCTTTTATTATAGAAATATAAATTTCTATTTCTGGAATACATTTTGCGCCAACATTCTTTATTTTTCTAACTATAAAATTATCAGAAATCAAGATTTGTTCTGCAAAGTTTTTAATTTTTAAGTTACCGTTTAAATGAAGTGAAATTCCATTTTTACTTCTTACGGAAAGACTATTAGTATTTACAAGAATGAAGCTATTTATTACTTCTCTTTGAACTCTTGTTAATTCATTAATTATTTTTTTTATAGGATTTTCTAAAACTTTTTCTTGAATTTCATTATCAAATAAATCAACTCCTTCCAAATAATAGGAATTACAAAGCTTAATTAATTCTTCATCGGATTTTCGTCCACAATTTCTGAATTTCAAAAAGCTTTTATATTTTATAAAATATTTTTTTAAATCAAAGATAGTTTCAATATCATTGTATTTACAGACGTGATAAGAGCGGATACTCAAATTTCCTTTTTTATAAATTTCGTCTATTGTCATTCTTTTTCTTGCAGATTTTTTTAATACAATTTTAATTTTTTAATTTACTTTCATTTTTTCAATTAAGTTTACGGGTTTCCGTATTTTTTCAAGCGTTGGCAAAAAACAGCTCTTTTATTTTTTTGCGTTGGCTTATGTGTTGGCAAAAAAAAATAAATGTGCTGTTTGTGCGGCTGCTTCTAAGCTTGCACCTAACGGTTTTGTATATGAAAAGTAGCGGTTTTTGGGCGACGTATTTTTCGGCTGGGAGATTTTTAATTAAATGTAGGAAGATTAATTCATTTAACCATCTTAAGCTATTTTTTATATACGGTGTTGTACCCAGTTATTTCTTAAAGTAATTTTCAATTTTGTTATGATAACTTTTAATATTTGCTTTTAGTTTTACTAGAATATTTATTTTCTGAACCAACTCGTTATATTTCAAACTTACTCGTTCAAATTCGGTAACAAATTCTTTATATTCTGGATTTAATTGATTGAATTGTAGCATTAGTTTTTCAGTATCGACATTTTGATAATCAAAGACTTTATTATTTATCATTTCAATTCGCAATTTATTTATGTCTTTGCTGTATTCTATGTTTTTAGATTTTAATTTTTCATATTCAGGTTTTAAGGCGTCTAAACCTTTATTAAGTCCAATTAATTTTATATCAATTATTTTAATTTCTTCGATAAGAATTGGTTGAATTTCTTTATTAATCTGCTCAATTCTAACTATAAATTTTTGTATTTCGGCTATTTGGTTGTATTCAACTATTTTTGATATAAAGTCAATTGCTCCACTTACTTTTTCTCCTCTAAACTCAATAAGTTGATGCCCTTTTTTATCAACTTTGTAGTTTTTATTGTTTTCTCCAATAAAGCTAAATGTAGAATTTGTTACAATGTTTGTGAGTCCTGTAACCATATTTTCACACTCTTCAATAACATATTTTTCTATAAACTCGGTTTCACTTCTTCGTGAACAATTACAAGCTTCCATAGCAAATTCCATTGCAGTTTGCCAATATGAATTTTGAATTTCTTTTCTGAATATTGTTCGTCCATTATATGTCCCACGAATCCATTTTACAGAAAACGATTTAGTATATCTTACAATCTCTGAAAATTTAGAAATTTCGTAGTTTATCCATTCAGAAACAGGTGTAATGTCAATGTTTTTATATTTTATTTTTATGTAGAAGTAACTTGAACTACCATAACCAAAATTGGTTTTCAATTCAATTGAAAAGTTTGGGCTTAATTGATATTCAGGATTTGACCAACCATTAATTCTATGTGAAAATGTTAGAATTGATTTATCCTCATAACATTTACGATAGGTTTTTCCAATATCAAATGCTTTAGTCCATAATTCAAAGTCATTTTCAATATCAATCTTTAGTTGCTCAATTTCACTTTCAATATCATACTTCTCTGGATTTTGTTTTTCATTTAAATAAATCAGGTCTTTTCTATCACTTATTTCTTTGGTTTTTTCCTCTAAATTAACTCTAAATCCTTGATATGAACCATCTAAATTTTTACAATATTTGTAGTGCTGTTGTAGTTGTTTTAATGTTTCCGTTTTATTAATGAAGTTTAATATTTGTGTAATGTTATCTTCGTTGGAATTAAGTAATTTTTGTAATTCCGATATTTCCTCAATAAAATTTTTCTCAATTGGTTGGTAATCAATGACTATTTGTTCGTCCTTATATTTAAGGATACACAAAACTGTTTCATTGATTTCTTTTGTCATTTAGTTCAGGTTTTTCTTTAATTGGGTACAACTCGTTATATGGAGAATAAATCTCCTGTTTATAAGTTTCTGTTTACGGATAACAGGAACTTTTATAGATTTAATTGGTAAGGGGTTTATGACTTTTTAACTACTATTTTATTTATAATCACAAAACTCTTTTTGGTAAAAATCAAAAATTATCAGAAGCAAGTCAATCCCTCTAATTGATGAAATTTTTACCACCCTGTTTTTCGGAACTTTCAATTTTGCATCTTTAGGTTCAATTTTTTCTTGTTTCTATTTTATTTTTTTGTTTTAATCGAAATCAAATGATTTTGGTTTATTTATAACATAATTTATGCTTCGGTATCCGCAAGCCCATCAAATTTTGCCTTCATAGTCGGATTACCATGGGTTAATTTTTTAATGGTTAAATCATCCGCTTTATTATTAGCCAAGCGTAAGTTATTTTCCGAGGATAATAAAGCGTCCTTTGTCTTATTTAAATGGCTAATTGTTTTATCGATTTCATCAATAGCAGTTTTAAATTTACGGCTCGCTAAATCATAATTGTAAGCAAAACCTTTTCTAAATATGTCAATTTTTTCTTCAAAATTGGTAATGTCCAAGTTTTGATTTTTAATTAAATTTAATTCTGCTTTGTATTGCATGGAATTCATGGCTGCATTGCGCAGTAGTGTGATAATAGGAATGAAAAACTGCGGACGTACCACGTACATTTTAGTGTGTTTATGCGATACATCAACGATACCTGTGTTGTAGAATTCATTTTCAGATTCTAGAAGCGACACCAGTACTGCATACTCACATTTCTTTTCTGTACGGTCTTTATCTAGTTTTGTAAAGAAATCCTCATTTTTCTTTTTTGTGGCAGTTTCGTCATTCTCATTTTTCATTTCGAACATAATGGATATGATTTCATTGCCCGCTGCATCCGTTTCTTTATAAATAAAATCACCCTTATTGCCATTTCTAGCATCGTTGTCTTTTTCAAAATAGGCATTCTGAAACGCCGTTGCACGTAGCTTATTAAATTCCGTTTCACAATGTTGCTCAAGGGTTTCTCCAACCATTTTGGTGGATAGTTTCTGCTTGAAATCTTTTAATCGAGCAATTTCATCATCTTTCATTTTGATGGTCTCATTTTTAATAATGAGTTTATTTGTAAACTGTTCTTTAATTGATTTTTCAAGCAACTGTGTTTCAGTTTTTTGTATTTTTAATTCATTAGCAAAGCGATCTCGTTCTTTTTCAATGGTCTTAACAGCTTGTGATACTTCTAGCTGCTTCACTATTTCTGCATTCTGAATTTTTGAATTTGCCGTAGAGATTTCGGCTTCTTTGTCAGCCAACAGTTTGGCAAGTTCGCTAATACTTTTAGCTTTTAAATCCGTAAGTTCTTTATCTTTTTCCGTAAGTTCTGCTTGCAATGCAATACGGGTATTGGCTTCGGCGAGTTTCACAGCACTTGTTAAGCGCTCCTGCAATTCTTCTTCGAATTGATGATCACGCACTTGTTTTAGGATGTCGGCAAAACCAGCCTCGTCTACTTTGAAAGCCTTTTTACAGTTTGGACAGATAATTTCGTTCATAGATTTTTTTTATTTTTACTTTTTTATAGCACTCCGTTGAAGCCTTAATCACCAGTTTTTCTTCACTTGGTTTTAATTCCGTTCAGGTTTTTTACTAGTAGTTTAGGTATATCCATTGTTGCTAAAAAATTCAATGAGTAAGTCGTTCAGGTCGGGGTATAGGTTTGAATCGATATATATAAAATCTGTAATTTCATTTAAAGTCTTTAATTCATTCATTTCTACTATTTGTATCCAATAGTATTGTGAATCACTTTCAGTATTCATATCACGTATTATATTGAATATCTCACCTTGTGTGGGTATAGTTGTATATATTTCTTGATAGTCAATAAATTCAGTTTCATATTCATCAATTACCTTTATTTGATAACCAACTTCAGTTTTTTTTGCTCGAATGCTAATAACGTCTCCAGTACTTGAGGCAAGACAAATACGAGCAATTTCTTGTTGATTATGATTTGTAATTGGTAAAAATTCTCCCACGTCAAAATGGGGTGTTCTAATTTTTTCAGTATTCTGCGCGCCAAACAATTCTTGGGGTCTGAATAATTTTAGATCTTGTTTCTCCATAAATTGTAGCATTGCTAACACAGGCGTATATTGGAATTTTTTGTCCTTTTAATCTGATGTATTGATTGAATTTTTAGATAAAAGACGATTTTCAAATAAATAAAAATTTGTAATTGTTGCAATTGATTTTACATCAAAAATAAAAGTTATTACAGATGTAAAATATGATTTATATCATCAGACTCTCAATGTACTAGGAAATTGTTTCGAATTTATACAACTATCTTAGACTAAGGTCTGTTCCAAATATAAGTTGTAAAAGAACTAATACCTTGCGGTAAACCGCAATTATAAGTGTGGTTTTCCGCAAATATTCTAGAACTAAGCATATCCTTTTAGTGTTATTATCCATTTTTCTAATTCAGGTTGCCCTCCTTTTTGTTTGCAATAACCGCAACCCCATTCTTCACTGCCAGCAACAATTCTAATAAAATGTTTTCCTCCATTCGGGCATTTCGCCATCCAACTGCCTATAGCAGTTCCTGAGGGAATGGGTTCTAGGCCTTCTTTTTTTAAGAAAGCAATAATGGGTGTTTCTTTAGATAGGGTTTCGTCTTTGATTTGTTGTTTTTCTCTTTTCATTTTTCCAACAATATCAATTTCAAATTCCTGCTTCGAGAATAACTCACTTTTGTTGAATTTGGGATATCCGTTAAATAGTAAATTGGCTTCAAAAAGTTCTTCTAGTACAAATTGTACATTCTCTTTTATAGAAGAATTTCTAAGCTTATATTGGGCTAATATTTTAGGATCTGTGCCATCTACAGAGACAGCGATTTGAATAAAATGATCATCAGTAATGCGATAGTAATATTGAATATCTAAATCCCACATGGTTTCTGTGGTTTCTAAAAAAAAGTGAAATTGGTTAATGATGGGTGTGATATCTCCAAAATTCAATTGGGAATTCATTTTAACCCCTTCTTGGGGTGTGAAAACAGTTTTCATAATGCACAGTTTTAAAAGTTATAACTCAAATTTTTTTTCATCATAATGCTTGCCAGACATTTTAATCGGTTGGTTAAGTTGATTAAGTAAAGTTCCTCCGCTAGGTATTTTAGAGGATTTTTTTACTACTCCATTTTCAAAACAATAAGCTGTATTCTTGTCTTCTACCAACCATAATAATGGAGATTTACCGCTGTCTTTTTCAATTTTGTTATAAATACATCGGGTATGTTCAATAAGCCGATCATGGAGCACTTTTATTTGCTCATGTTTTTCTAATTTCAAAGTAGCTTCAGGAACATCAAGAAGTTGTGCACCTGGATATTCATTAAAGTCTAAAAAAACACTACCCTCTAAGAGGTGAATTGGTATCTGCATAAACATAGCATAATATGATTTAAGTAAGATGTATGGAAACTGTCCATAGCCTTTTGGAAATTTGTAATTTTTTTCGAAGTCTTCTAATATTGACATCATTTTAAATTTTAATTGTGGAGTTTATATGTTGCTACTCTTGTTGAATTCTAGGATCAATTTCCTCTGAAACTTCAAGCATAATCGTCTCATCCAAATATTCTATGACCACCCTGTTTTGGTCAAATTCTTTCATCAAAGCTTTGGTCAGTTCCTCTATGGTTTCTTTTAGTAAATTTTCGCCCAATGGAAATTTTGGATAATTGATAAAATTTAATTTCAAATGAGGCTCAACTTGACCGCTAAAAACAATGTCACATTCACTCACAGAAGCGCTGAGAGCTACTTTTTTATCTTTAAATAGTCTGTACTGATAGTCTTGTAGAAATTTAACAATGGTTTCTTTAGGAATTAACGCTTGAGTATACCCTCTTTCTAACCCAAAGGTAATTTGAGCAGAAAAAGGGTGTATGGATGTTTTAGTTATAGTCATTTAAAGTTCCGTTTTTATGAATTCAATATAGTCTTGTATTTTTTTTATTTTTTCGAAATTACCGATGCTTCTCCTTCTCGTAAAACACCCTTTTCTCCTGTATTTAAATTTTCAGCCAACCATCTGAAAATGCTAATTTTATGCAATAACATAACTCGTTCATTTATTTTAAATGAATGCTCCCCTTTTTTAAGAACTTTTACTTCTGTTTTCGGGGAAAATGGTTTACTAATGTCTAATGGTTTATTTTTTTTATTTGGATTTCTAGATTTCGCATCACTTCCAAACATCCATAATTGAGTTTTCTCCATTACAATTTTGGCTTCCGCTTCCATGAATCCAGCCAAAACTTCTGGCGGATTTGAAAATATAGGTTTCAACTCCGATATTTCTGTGTCTTGCAATATTGGCCATTTTGAATAGCCTCCAACATATAATGAAGGGAGCGCAAATACAACCCTTTTTATTTTGAATTCTCTAAGCATAAAGGAACACATAGGGCAGGGTTCACAACTTGTATATAATGTGCAAGCGGATAAATCCGATGTACCTAATATTTTGTGGGCCTTGTTCAAAGCAACGATTTCTGCGTGTTCAGAAATTTTGGTTTTATAATCATTTAATCCTTCTGCAATTAGCCTATCATCAATTGCGATTAAACTACCAAAAGCGGCATCCCCTGAGTTTACAGCTTCTTGTGAAAGTGCTATGCATCTATGCATAAATTTTTCATCATATTTTCTTACTGCTGTCGATTTTAATTCCATAATGTATTTTACAATTCAGTTAAAATATTTTTATTGCTTTGGTGTATGGTATTGGGACATGGTTTAAATATTTAAACTGATGATTGTATTCAATTTTAAATCATGAGGGATTTTTACAAAAAGAATATGTTTGTACCCCGTTTGAATACTAAAGCTACCAGTCCCGCTAGCAATACTGTGCGTAGCTCCTTTGAAAATAAGAGAATCATCAAAAAACAGAAGAACATAAGGCGATGCTTTGGTTAAATTTAGATGAATAATTTGTTGATAATTAAAATGGATCAAAGCACCCACGGTGTCTTTGTTTAAATAATTAGCCATGTCTACAAGCGACGCATCTAGTGTGATGATGTCATTGACAGGTAAAGCTTTAGAAGAAGTCTTATCGCCTTCTTTTAAATTAAGAAATACAGTTTTCATAATAAATTGTTTTAAAGGTTATTTTAAGTTTTCTGGTGAGAGGTTATTAAGTTCTTTATTAGAGAATACTCCTAAAAGTCTTTTAGAAGTTTTAGTATTAAATTTCTTTAGCGCTAAAGCCATTTCTTCTTTTGTGGCATTAGCAGATATCATAAATCCCAATGGACTGGTGTTATAAACATAAACAGTATAATACCGGCTCTTTTGGAGCACACTATTAAATTTCTTCCAACAGGTTAAAAACTGATTTGATGTCTGCTCAAGGGTTTTCTTCTCAAGCCATTGGTCATTAATGTTCACCTCTAATACCATCGTGTCATTTTTAACACTTAATAAATCAGAGCCTACTCCAGCATTCATTCGATAAAGTTTATCTACAGTATGCAGATGCTTTAAATTGATGGCTGAAACTTCTTGTTTTGATAAATTGAAAATCATAATGCATAGTTTTAAAAGGGATGCACCAGGATATTAATATAATTAGTGGATGTTCATTTGTTTTGACAGAACTGTCCGTATACTAAACCACCGTGGCTTCTGTGCTCGGTTGGTGCGCAATTATTGCGTTCCTGATACATTAAAGATTAATATTTTTTTAATTACATGTTGCTATTTTATACTTCCTTGAGACATCAAGGGGTGTATTTTTGTAACAATTCAGCAAGTTGTTCATCAGTATCTACAGCAACTAATAAAGAGGATATTGCATCACAAAACTCACTTGAAATAAGTTTCCCTAAATGTGTTTTTGATGGCGAGAATTCTTCAATATAGCCTTCATAGATCAAATTCATTTTATAAAATAGAATTAAAAGGATCCGTTCTATATCTTCGGTTCTAAGTTTGGGTTTTTGGTTTTTTGACCGAATGAATACCTGTAAAACATAATCGTAACTTTCAAAATAGTCGGGATTAATACTTTCCAATTCTTCTTTATGCGTTTTAATGATAACTGCGTAAACATTATCATATTGATGCTTTGTGATGAAGATATCTGTGGTCACAGAAAGATCATACTGAAGCAAGAGTTCGGTAAAATTATGCGATAGCGTTCCTAATTTTACAGGTTTTTTTCCGAACTGATTCCATTCTAACATCCCCATATATTCAGGGATGGCATCATAAGAAGAAATATAAAAAAAGTTCGGAATAATTTCCTTGGCATAAGTGTCTAACATGTTATCCAAGGATTGATCTTGTGGTAAAAGTGAATCACTGGCTTTGCCGCTTCCAACGACAACTCCATGTCCACCAAATCTTGACATTAAAAATTTCATACAAATAGTTTTTAGTTATTTGTATCTCGATACTAAAAAATAGGTTTGGGTCTTTTTTCGTTTATTTTGACCTGACGTCCGTATTATTTTACCACCGTGGTGTCTTCACTCGGTTGGTACCTAAAATTAGGTTCGAAATACAGTATAAAGATACAAAAAATGAAGACAGCTGCAAACTTTAATCAGTTGAAAATAGTATTTATTTTTTATAGAATGTTGCAGGTATAATTATCTCCAGGGCTTGGCAGCAATTTTTAAAAATTTACAAAGCATAGATACATACTAGTTTTACGGAAGTCTATATTTTAACTTGCAGTTTACTACAAGATAATAATTCAGAAGCAAACTATCTTTCAAGAGTGAGGTGTGTCGTGAAAGTAGTATGAAGGTATTTGAAATTTACTTTTTGAGATGTACTATGGAAACCTCAAAAAAATAAGATAATAAAAATAAAAAGTCTTTGTTGTTATGCTCGCTGCCAGGTCCACTTCTTACTTTAATTATTCTTTTAATCCTGTATTCATTTAAGCTGCACAAAACCATCACTAAGTTCGTAAACTCCTTATCTCAGGTTTTTGTTGGTTGCAGTATTTAGTCTTCAATTTCTACAGGAACTGTACAAAATCTAAATGCAAATTGGTCAACTTTTTTTATATTAACATCTATAACGCTTGAAGATGATAGTTTAACAGTTATTGATCCATCTTCATTTATAGGCACCAACCCATAATTTGTGTTGAATGGCATTGCATTATTTGTTGTCTCATTAGCATATGCTTTTGTAATTATATCAAACTGCTTAAGTGTTAAAACAGTCAAACATATAGCGATGATTGTAAGAACTGCTTTCGTGTAATTATCTACTTTAACCTTTGTCATAATCTTTAGTTTTTTATTTCTGGTATGCACCTGATGAATATGTCAATTCGTAGCTATGTGTATAAATTTCAAATACGATACCAAATGGATCTTCCACATAAACCATTTTATAGGGCTTTTCATTAGGGTAATATTCCCGTATGGGCATTCTCTGTTTGCCACCTGCTGCTACTATTCTTTTAGTCAAATTTTCGATGTCTGGGTCTTGCACACAGAAGTGGAAAAGTCCTGTGTTGAAAGGGTTGAATTCTGGGGCTTCTTTTTTGCCATGTGGGAACGAAAAAAGCTCAATGCCAATTCCCTCAGACGTTGACATATGCGCGATTTCGAATTCTTCCCAATTCTCTCCAAAAACATCAATACACATTTGTCCAATGGCTGTATCATTTTCTTTTTTTACCGTAGAGGGTGGCATTATCACATACCATCCCATTATATCCTGATAAAACGCTACAGCTTTGTGTATATCGGGAACAGTTATTCCTATGTGTGAAAATGATTTAGGGTATTTTATTTCTGTCATTTTATTTGATTTTTAAATTGTACACAACTTGATTGTATGCCAAAATTTTTTCCGCTTATCGTTATTTATTATTTGGATAAGTGGAAGTTTTATCATTTATAAAAATTTGTAATTGGTGCAATTTATTTCGCACCAAAAATAATAGGAATTATAGCTGTGAAATATGATTTATGTCATCCAACTTTTAAAAATTTACAAAGCATAGATCCATATTAGTTTTACGGAAATCTACATTTTAACTTGCAGTGTACTACAAGATAATAATTCAAAAGCAAACTATCTTACAAGAGTGAGGTGTGTCGTGAAAGTAGTATGAAGGTACTTGCAATTTACTTTTTGAGATGCACTATGGAAACCTCAAAAAAATAAGATAATAAAAATAAAAAGTCTTTGTTCTTATGCTCGCTGCCAGGCCCACTACTTACTTTAATTATTCTTTTACTCCTGTATTCATTTAAGCTGCACAAAACCATCACTAAGTTCGTAAACTCCTTATCTCAGGTTTTTGTTTGTTTCATTTCGGTATGTAACAAAAAAAACCCACATCGTTGAGAGGTGGGAAATTGCTATGAAAAAGAAAGTATAAATGTACGGTCATAATTGAATTATAGGAATAAGCAAAATGCTTAATTTCTATAATAATAGATTTTTTTTGTTATGGTGTCGTTCAATCCGCATAGGGCTAACATTTTTAAAAATTGATAAACTCCACGCTCTAACTAGCCTCTGTTTATCAATCTTTGTTTCTTAGGTGTTTAAATTTAGACTAATTGATACTTAACTTTTTTGTAAATAGTTGGTTATTCGTTTTTCTAATACGCACAAAATAAATACCTGTAGTTAAATCGGACACCAAATAGGAGTTGCTTTGCACTACTTTCTTAGTGTATTTTTTTACTTGTTTCCCTGTAATATTATAAATACTTACCTCTAAAACTTCATTAGAGAGAGAGAAGTTTCTAGAAGTTGGATTTGGATAAAGTGTTATGGATTCGTTTTCTAAAATAAAATCATTATTTGCGAGTATTGCAGGTTGATTTGCATACACTTTAAATTCTCCTGGACCTAATGTTATGGCTGCTGCGGTATTGGTAACTGTTATAATGGCATTATCTTCTAATACATTATACCAGTTTCCAGTTTGTTGAAAATATGGCGTGATGCCTTGCGTTGTTATTCCAAAGTTTCCAATAATGACCATATGCTGTATACCCGTTGCAGCAGGGCTTGTTAAATGAATTTTTTTTAATCCGCTAGCATTGGCAACATCTAAAGTAAAATCTGAAGTCTTAAAAATTTCATATTTGAGTTTTAACTTAATTAGTTTGGCCCAAGTAGTGTTTACTTTTTTTCTATTTTGATTGGATAAGTAATTCCATAGAATAGGTTTGGTACCCGTTCTACCATTTTGATTAATAGAAATATCATAACCTAACTCACCAAATTGCCAAATCATTTTTGGTCCGGGTACTGTAAAAAAGAATGCACCGGCTAATGCTGCTCTTTCTAGTGCTGTATCGATCTCTCTAACATTGTACGGAGGATTTGCATTTGCTTGCGCATTATTACCAAATTGTAAATTTTTATACATTAAGCGTTCTTCGTCGTGACTCTCCATATAACTTACGTTTCCAGGAGTAGACCAACCCCTATTTTTATAAGAAATCCAAGAAAAATCTGAATCACTACCATACCCCATAGTAGACTGGTTATATTGATAATTATGATTTCCCCACATCATAACTCCTTTTCCTTCATTTAATCTGTAATTAACCCATTCGGTTTCTTCAGTATTACCCCCTAAATGTTCAAAAATAACGTAAAAACTGGCATCTTTTTCCCATTGATAATCTGCATATTCCTTTAAAACAGCAACTCTGTCTGCTTGATAGTTGCCTGTACAAGTTTCATCATTTTCTGTACAATTCTGAGTGAAACCTTTTGTTAAATCCCATCTAAAACCATCAATTTTATATTCATCAATCCAAAATTGTGTGGTTCTTTTTACGTAATCTTTTACAGCTTGTTGACTGTGGTTAAAATCGTTAAAAACACTGTAACTATGTGTGGCTGTTTGATTAAAGAAAGGATTATCTGCACTTGCTTGACCGCCGTAACCACCTCCATTTGTGTTCCACATTCTGTACAACGGATTTTGGCCAGAAGCATGATTGTAAACAACATCAAGAATTACTGCAATGCCACGTTTATGGCATTCATCAATTAATTGTTTAAAAGCAGTAGGAGAGCCGTAATATTTATCTAGCGCCATATGAAAAGAAGGATTGTATCCCCAAGATAAATTTCCGTCAAATTCATTTACAGGCATTAATTCAATGGCATTTATGCCTAATTCTTGTAAATAGTCTAAACGTTCTTTTACAGCATCAAAACTATGCAATGCATCAAAATCTCTTATTAATAATTCGTAAATTACTAAATCTGTTTTTGCAGGTTTTTTAAAATTTGTTGTTTGCCACGTGTAAGGAGCATCACCGGTTCTTAATACAGTTACTGCATGTTCTGTTTCACCCGTTGGATAAGTGGGCATATTTGGATAGGTTATGCCATCTATATATTGATCTTCATTGGGATCTAATATTTGAGTAGAATAGGGGTCCGCTATTTTTAAAGTGCCTTCCACTAAATATTGGTATGTAATATCTTCTTGAGTAGGAAGGTTTGTGAGTTCAATCCAAAAACGATCTTTTGTAGCATCTTTTTTTAATGCATAATGATCACTTACTGCCCAATTGTTAAAACTTCCAATTAAATGAACGAATTCTTTATTTGGCGCATAGAGTACAAATGTTACAGACGTTTCATTGATATTAAAACCATCTTTCATACCTGCTGGAAGAGTCTCTTCAACAACTGTTGGTTTTATAATTACATGAAAAGTTGTGTTTACTATTTCTCCGTTATTGGAAGCTTCTAAAATAAACGTTGTATTTTCTATAACAGTAGGAGCGTAGTTATAGGTTTTTAAGTTTGTTTTTTGATCTATTGATGTGCCATTTGCTTTTAAATTAAAATTTGAAATTAAAGACGCCGTAGCACTAATAGCTAATGATTCCCCTGAGTTTAAAATAGAAGTTTCCTCTAAAGGTGTATTAAGGGTTATTTGGAAGGTACCAACATTAAAAATAAAGTCGGTACAACCATTCGTTTTTAATTCTTGAGTACCACTTTCATTTCTAAAAACCATTCCAATTTTAGTGATAGCACTTGCTTGGTCATCGGTTAAACCGTAATATGTTTTTGGTGTAAAGGTAATTTCCCAAAGACTGTTAGATGCATTAAAAGTCATTTCTCCAATACCATCATCTGAACCCCAATTACCAACTACTTTTGTGCCCCATGGATCTGCATCAGTACCAACGCCAGAATGGATATATAATTTTGATAGATTGCTAAGACCATTGCAATCAGTAGCTGTACTGCTTGCATTTACGCTTATTGTAATAGACTCATTGATATCAAAGTTACTTGGTGTGATGGTAACTTGGCTAAAAATAATAATTGAAAAAAATAAAAATAAGAGAAATGTAATCTTTTTCATAGGATTCAGTTTATAACGAACAAGAGCTATCTTTTAATTAGATAGCTCTTGTAAGTTATGATTAAAATTTATTTAATTGTATAGGTTGGATTTTCAGGATCAGAAAAATCTAATGAAAACGAATAAGTACCAGCAGTTGCTACTATATTTGCTCCACCATTATCTAAGATACCATCATTTCCGTCATCACCATAATTAGTTCCCCAATCATTGTTAGACCTAAACTTATATTCTCCATCAATTAGCGTCACATTTTCTAAGATCCAAACATCGTTAAAAGGTTTAGACCAATCTCTGTTAAATTGAGCATCTGGTGTTGCACCCCAATTATTATAAGCGCCACCCACAATACCCCAAACATGGTCTATTTTTTCTAAAGAATACGTTAAATCATTCATATTTACGGTTGCAATATAAATACCAGCTGCAACTACGATGTTTGCTCCTCCATTATCTAAAGTACCGTCATTACCATTATCACCATAATTAGTACCCCAGTCATTGTTCATTCTAAATTTCATTTCTCCATCAATCAAAGTAACGATTCCTCTAAAAACATCAGAGTACGGATCGTATTCTAGCATAAAATCTGGAGTTGCTCCCCAATTATTATAAGCGCCACCCACAATACCTAAAGAAAAATTTTCTTTGGTAAATTTATTGTTTTTTAAGTCTAAAGTAATTTTAAATGAGCCAGCTACCGTTGTAAAGTTTCCTCCACCAGAAGACACGTCATCCGCGGCTGCACCAGAACCTAAATTATTAGCCCAGTCGTTGTTTTCTCTAAATTTCCATTCTCCATCAGTTAAGTTTACATAGGCTACTAAAACACCATCTGTGTCTGTTGTAAACATTGGTAAATCTGGAGTTGCGCCCCAATTATTCGCTGCAGAACCTACGATACCCCAAGTTGTAGATAAATCTAAAACAGTTAGATATGTCGTTACATTAATCGTTACTGTATCAGAAATTCTTTCTAAAACGGTACCTGAAGCGGTATCTGTGATGGTAGATTTAATTCTTAATTCTAGGTCACCAGCGGTATCTACAGGAATCCCTGTTTGAAATGCAACAGCATTTAATTGTGCATTCGTTAAAGATATAGAATTTAGGTTACTTGTTTTACCAGCTTCAATTGGCATTGCAAAATCAGAACCTGGCGCTGCAGCTTCCAAAACATAATCAATATCTATAACGAGAGAAGAATCTAGAATAGGATCATTCCAAGTAACATTTACGGCTTCTAAATCATTATTCGCAAGACTTAGGGTAAAAATGTCTCCATTAGATAGATTACTAAAAGTAGGTGCATCTACAGGGTAAGTAGTAACTAATAAAAAGATCGTATTTGTGAAGCTACTGCCACTTTTAACCCTCATATAAACAGCAATATCACTAAAATTTGTTATTCCTGTCTCATTTATTGCGTTATTAAAAGCAGCAACAGTCATAGAAAAATTGTTCTTCGCGGTGGTGCCTATGGTTGATGAATTCGTAAATTCTGCATCTGTAGACATTTCTACAGTATAATCTGCTCCTGATTTTATTTCGTCTCGCCAAGAAATAGTAAAAGCGGGATTATTAGGAATTGCAAAGTTTAGAAATACACTGCTAATTCCGGGAGTGTCTAATACAAATGCAGCATCTGGACTTGTAAGTGTTAAGCTTTCTTCAACTTCACAAGAACCTAGTATGAAGGTAAATGATAGTAATAAGTAGCTTATTTTTTTTATATAATTTTTCATTTTTTAACTTTTAAAATTAAATTGATATTATAAATTTAATGGGATTAGAATGTACTGACCTGTTAAGTCATTAAACCATACATCATAATCATCTTCGACTATAACTGGAATTGAATCACCGCTATCCGTAGCTACTCCAGAAAAAGAAGTTGAGCTTCCCCAATTAGCTCCAGAATCAGTAACGAAATATACATTACCAGGCGTTAACCTTACATTATTTGCATACCAAATATGACCATCAAAAGCTAAGGCTGTCAAAGCTAAATCAGCAGTACTTGTTCCTTTTAAAGTTAAACTTGCAGGACTTGTAGCGCTTGAGGCATCAAATGCTTCAAAAGTAAATGCCTTGCTAGCAAAGTTCATTTTAAAAGTATAGTACCCAGCAGGAATACCATCTCCGCCTCCATAAGGAAACCTTTCTGGTTCTGGAGATGAATTTGTTGGGGTAGTTCCCCAAAAAACAGCACCATCATCTGTGCCATATTGTGGATGCCATAATCCTTTAGTTTCTAAAATTTTAAAATGACCATTGTCTGCATAGAACCCCGTGTAAGAATAGATATTACTATCATTTGCATCTCTAAATAATGCAGGATTGTTATTGTTGTTGTTCCAACCTGGTGCAGTTGCATCACCTACCATATAATAATCATTAAAGACATAATTAAAGTAAGGATATACATTAAATTCTACAACGTTAGATGCTGATATTTCACTATTCTGAGAACCTAAAGAAGCCACAATTCTTGCGTATAGCACCTTCCACTCGAAAGGATTTAAACCAGCATTACCGGCTGCAGCATTTACTTCATTTACAGATAATGTAATTGAACTATTTCCTGTTATTGTTGCTGCTGTTATTGGTGCAGTAAAATCATTATCACTAGCAAATTGAATTGCATAATTAATAGATGCTTGTTGCCCATAATCTGCTTCGTTCCAATTTAATGTTATTGCAGGGTTGCCTGTATTAACAGCATCCAATTCTAAATCTGTAAAATTAAGTTCTGCTAAAACTGGCGCTGTTGGCGCTGAAATTGTAAATATTTCAGAAGTATCATCACAAGAATTGAAAACTAACAATAGGATTCCAATGATTGTAATTGCTGAAAATCTTTTTATATTTTTCATCATTTGTATTTTGTTATTAGTATTAGTACCCTGCATTTTGAGTTAAGTTAGGGTTAGAAGCTAAACTTGCCGAAGGTATTGGATAAAGATTCATGTGAGCTGGTAATGCAATACCATTTGTTCCGTTTCCTTTCCAAGCCCAGTTATATGAGCCACCTGTGAATTTATTAAAACGTATTAAATCCTGTCTTCTGTGAGCTTCCCAATGTAATTCTCTTGATCTTTCGTCTAAGATAAAATCTAAAGTTAAATCGGAGATTGTAAGAGTGTTTTGAGGATTGTTAGCTCTAGTTCTTAAAGAGTTTATATAGTTTTCGGCATCTGTTGCAGATGCTCCTACACCTCCTCTTAAATGCGCTTCAACATACATCAAATAAACATCGGCTAATCTAAATAATGGAAAATCCGTATCTACAAATGTTTGATCTGCACCAAAGGTGCCTATTGAAGTTGCATTAGAGTATTTTTCTATAACATACCCTTGATCTTTATCAGAGATATCTGTGATTTCTATATTTCTATTTTCGGAAATTAGCGTATTTCTGCTGTCGTTAATATAGATGCCATCATTAAACAATTGTGCAAATTGTTTTCTAACTCTTAAGGCTCCTCCCCAGCCACCAGCACCAACACCAAGTGCAGCACCATTAGCTTCTAAACTACCAACTTCACCGTTAATCATAACGGTTGTTGGGCCATAGTTTTGAGTGTAAGTTCCATCAGAAATTAAAGGAAAAATAATTTCATTATTTGCTGAGTTTACATCATTATCTGCCATGAAATTGTGAGCATAATCACTGGCTAACATATATCCTCCGCCAATAATTTTCTTCGCATAATCTAAGCTTTCAGTATACTTTGCTTCTCCAATATAAACTTCTGCATTTAAATACATTTTAGCAAGAATCATCCAAGAAACACCTTTGTCTGCTCTACCATGTTCGTTTTGCATTGGATCTTTTAAATCTGCTTCAATTGCAAGTAATTCAGCTTCGATATAATCAAATAATTGCCTTCTATTATAAGCTTGAGGTATTGTGTTAACTGCATCTTCTTCAGTGGAAAAGTTTGCTTGACCAAATAAATCCATCATATAATAATAAGACATTGCTCTTAACAACCTTGCTTCTGCTCGGTACGCTACTATTTCAGTTTTTGTTGCGGAAGAAACATTTCTCTCTGCTAATTTTGCATTGGTAGTTTCTCTTAAATAGTTATTTGCAAATGCGATGGTTACATGGCTTCTACCAAACATTCCTAAAATGATAGGATCATCAGAATTCCAAATATTACGTTGTATTTCACGTGTTCCAGGATCATTTTCATAAGACCAAATCATTTGATCTGCAGATAATGTTTGTAGGTATACTAAGACTCTTCCAAACTGACTTGTTCCTGCATCCAATCCATCAATATTTGATGAGGTAGGACCGTCTATTCCGGTTAAAGAAAGGTTTGCATAAACACCTGCTAATAATTCTTTATACGCCGTTTCGTTTGCAAAGAAATCTTCACCTAATAAATCTTGATCATCTTTTGGTGTAATGTCTAAGTCTTTAGTACAAGAAGACAAAGCAATCACCATGATCAAAAATATTGTTGCTATTCTTTCGATTTTAAATATTTTTTTCATTTTTAAATCTTTATAAATTAAAATTTGATATTAGCTCCAATCAAGAATGTTCTTGGTCTTGGGTAAATGGTATTATCAATTCCATTAAACACTTCTGGATCTAAACCAGAATAGTTTGTAATGGTAAAAACATTTTGCATACCAGCCCATAAACGAATACTGTTTGATGCAAATTTTTTGATAGGTCTATCAAATGTATATCCTAAGGTAATGTTATCCATTCTTAAGAATGAAGCATTTTCTAAATAAATATCTGAAATGATTACATCTGAAGTGCTATTAAAATTTGTGTTTAATACTGTTGTTGGTATGTTCCCTAAAACTGCATTGTCTAACAATAAATCATATTGTGCGAGAGCAGAATTAACATTATTATACACATAATTACCTAAACTAGCTCTTAAGTTAAATGCTAAATCAAAGTTCTTATAATCAATACTTGATTGAAAACCAAAGGTAAAATCTGCTTGTGGATTTCCTTTTAAATATTTGTCTTGAGTGTTTATAATGCCATCTCCATTTAAATCAGCATAAGCACCTTCAATTGGCTGCCCTGCTGTATCATATAGTTGTTTGAAAACATAAAATGAATTAGGAGCAAAACCTTCTCTGTATAATTGAACAAAGTTTCCTGTTCCACCTGCAATACCACCTGTAGTAATATCTTGATTCAATGCTAATTCTTTAATTTCTCTATCTAAATAAGTGGTATTAAAGTTTACATTCCAATTAAAATCTTCATTTTTAATGATGTCGGCATTTACAGTAAATTCGACTCCATTTACTTGCAAATCCCCAACATTTTGTAAAACTCTATTTGTAAAGTTAGAACCGTCAGCAACTGGAGCATCCGCTAATAAATCTGTAGAATTTTTTTGAAAAGCATTTATAGACCCTGTAATTTTATTATTGAATAAACCATAATCTATACCTAATTCTATAGTTGCTGTATTTTCCCATTTCAAATTACTTCTTTCAGAAGGAATCGTAGATTGAACGGGAACACCATTAAATAAGTATCCAGAACCTTGATTTCCAAAACGATACTTGTCTAAGTATAAATCTCCAGAGATTCCATCTTGTTGACCGTTAATACCATAAGAAGCACGCAGTTTTAAGTCTGATATTACTTGGTTATCTTTTAAGAAATCTTCATCACTTACTCTCCAAGCTAAAGCTGCTCCTCCAAAATCACCCCATCTATTTTCTGGTCCAAATCTCGAAGTACCGTCTCTTCTGTAGTTTAAAGTTAACATATATTTTTCATTATACGTTAAGTTTGCTCTGGCTAAGAAACCAATTAAAACAACCGGAGTAGAAACATAAGAAGTTGCACCTGTATCATTGGGGTTTCTTCTATTCCCTGTGCTATCTCCAGAACCATCAAATGATTGGTAAGAATAACCAGCCATTATATCTGTGTTCAATTTATCAAAAGTTTTGACATACGTAAAGTAAGTATCAAAAGATTCATTAAGAACTTCATTTGTATAAGAAGAATCATAACCAACAAATAAATCGGTATAATTAGCAGGGCTATTTAAAGGACTATTTCCTTCACCTTCTCCAATTGATTTATCAAAACCAGCATTTGCAGTTACCGTTAATTCTGGTAAGAAATGAAAATTATATTCTAGTTTTAAATTTCCATATTGTCTAAAAACATTAGAGGTATTATTATTTTGTAATAAAGATGCTACCGGGTTTCTTGTTCCATTGTTAACCAAAATACCTTGTGGTGTTCTAGTTAAATGTTGATAAAACCCACCAAAAGGCGATGTTGCATCATAAACAGGTTGTGTTGGGTCATAACGCAAAGCTGCTCCAACTTGGCCAGCATCAGCAAATCTATTATTTTCAAAAGCTCTATTATAATTTAAGCTTATTTTAAAGTGATTATCAAAAAATGACGGATTCATAGATAAAGAAACAGTGGCTCTATCATATTGAGAAGTTAAAATATTACCTTCAATACCTGCAAAACCTACTGAAAGTCTTGTTGGTATAATTCCAAAAATTTGACCTCTAGCAGTTATATTGTGTTGCGTAGAAACTGATTTTTGATAAATTTCATCTTGCCAATTTGTATTCGCAGTTCCTAACAAACCAGCCATACTTGGTTGTTTTTGAGTAACTAAATTTCTAAAAGCAGCACCATCAAAGACATTAATTCGATCTTTTATTTCACCGAAACCCATTTGAAAATCGTAGTCTAAAGAATATTCTTTTCTACCTTTCTTAGTCGTAATGATAATTACACCATTTGCCCCTCTAGAACCATAAATTGCAGTAGCAGAAGCATCTTTTAAAATAGAGAAAGATGCAATGTCATTTGGGTTAATTGTTGCTAAAACACCTCTAGATCCGCCAGCTGTTCCAGACATTGGTAAACCATCTACAACGATTAAAGGGTCATTAGACGCATTTAATGAAGAGCCTCCACGGATTCTAATTTGAGATCCAGAACCTGGAGCTCCACTTGTTGTAATGTTAACACCAGCAACACGTCCACTTAACAAGTTTTCTGGGGTAACAATATTACCTTTCGTAAACTTTTTTTCTGTAATTGCTTCTACAGAACCAGTTGCATCTCTAATTGTAGTTGTACCATAACCAACAACAACAATTTCTTCTAATTGTTCAGAAGACTCCTCGAGTTCTATGGTTAGATTAAAGCTAACGCTAATTACTACTTCTTTATCTGCATACCCCAGATATCTAAAAACAAGTATATCACCAGTCTTTACCTTTTCTATAGTAAAATTACCATCAAAGTCCGTTTCAGACCCTCTAGTTGTACCTTTTACTACAACACTAACACCAGGTAAATATTCACCTGTTGCTTTTTCTTTTACAACACCTTTAACTGTTTGTTGTGCAAACATTGTAAAGGATGTGCTTAAAAGAATACCAATTAAAAATAATTTAAATTTTTTCATGTATAATTTGTTAAATAATAACTGTAAATTTGAGTTGGTTTAACAATAAATTTACATTCCACATTGTAAATATATAGAGTGTATTCATGATTTCAATTTAATAAAAAGTACGAAATCGGTTTCGTGTTAACAACTTTTTTATCTAAATTTTATGAAATTAGCTTAAATTACTACTTAAATTTATTTTTTCAAAAAAAATGAAGCAAAAAATTACCATAAAAACAATCGCAAAAGAATTAGGTGTTTCTACTTCTACCGTGTCCAAGGCTTTAAAAGATAGTCACGAAATTAGTACTGAAACTAAAAAAAAGATACAAGCTTATGCCAACTATTATAACTATAAACCTAATAGTTTAGCGCTTCAACTAAGAACTCAAAAGACAAAAGTAATAGGGGTTATTCTACCAAAAATTGTCCATCATTTCTTTTCTACTGTTATTATGGGGATAGAAGAAGGTGCTAATGAAAAAGGGTATCATATTATGGTTTGTTTTTCTAACGAATCTTATAAGAAAGAAGTAGAAACATTAAAGGTTTTATCGAATGGAAGTGTAGATGGTTTAATTGTGTCTATAGCAAGTGAAACACTTGAAAATAAGGATTTTAATCATTTTAAAGAATTGGTTTCAGAAGAAATTCCTTTGGTTTTATTTGACAGAGTTGTTGATGAAATTCAATGTGATAAGGTTGTGGTTGATGATGTGGGAGCGGGCTATAAAGCAACAAAACATTTAATAAAAAATGGGCGAAAAAAAATAGCTTTAATTACAACCCCTAACCATGTAAATGTAGGTGCTTTAAGAAGGCAAGGTTATGAAAAAGCATTAATTGAAGAATATATTAAGGCAGATAAAGACTTTATAGTAGAGGTTGATGAAAAGAAAGATATTAAACCTCAGATAGAAAAATTATTTGATAAAGGTATCGATGCCATTTTTGCTGTAAACGAAATTTATGCAGCAAACGCAATGAGAATAGCTAAAGAGCAAAATTTAAAAGTGCCCAAAGATATCTCTATTATCGGTTTTACTGATGGTTTAATTTCAGAGTATTCATCGCCATCAATAACTACCGTTGCGCAACATGGCTTTACGATGGGTAAGCAAGCTGTTGAACTTTTAATTGATAGAATTGAGAATGAATCTGAAGTTTATAAGCCAAAAAAAATAGTTATTTCTAGCGACTTAAAATTACGAGAATCTACGAAACCGTCGTCGTAAATTATTTCATCAAATTTTATCAACTTTATAAAAAAAACATATATTTGTTTCCTTATTAAGATTTATCAATAAATTACATTCCACAAAATTTATTAATTGATAAGTCGAAACACTTATCGTAATTTTCGATAATGGAAAAGCGTAAGTTAAGCTTCTGGGGAATTTGGAACATGAGTTTCGGATTTCTAGGAATACAATTTGGATTCGCCCTTCAAGGTGGATTTATGTCAAGAATTTTTCAAACTTTAGGCGCAGGAAAGGAAGATATTCCTTTGCTTTGGATAGCAGCACCTTTAACAGGATTGCTTGTACAACCAATTATTGGTTATATGAGTGACAGAACTTGGAGTGTAAAATGGGGTAGAAGAAGGCCTTACTTTTTAGTGGGGGCAATTTTAAGTTCACTAGCATTATTTTTTATCCCGCATTCACCTGCATTATGGATTGCAGCGGGTTTTCTTTGGATTTTAGATGCGTCCATAAACATTTCTATGGAGCCCTTTAGAGCTCTAGTTGCAGACAAATTGCCGGAATCTCAAAGATCTTATGGTTTTATTGTTCAAACATTAATTATAGGAATTGGAACTTGGATTGCAAGTAATTTACCATGGATGGTTTCGCAATTGGGTGTTAGTAACGAAGCAGTATCTGGTGTAGTACCAATGTCTGTAAAAGTTGCCTTCGCAATTGGTGCTTTTGTTTTCTTAATAAGTATTCTTTACACTGTTTTTACCACGGATGAATATCCACCAGAAGACATGGAAGAGTTTGAATTAGAAAAAGCAAAAAAGAATAATTTCATACCAGATATTTTAGAGAATATTGGAAGCATGCCCATTACGATGAAAAAATTGGGTGTTATTCAATTTTTCTCTTGGTTCGCATTTTTTACAATGTGGAGTATGGCAAATCCCGCTTTAACAGAGCATGTTTTTCATACACCAGCGCCGATGGAAACTACTTTTGATATGGCAGATGCAATGCAATCAAAAGCATTTAAAATCGCGAATACAAAATTTCAAGAATCTTCTAATTTGGTAGGCTCTGCAATGGGAGTGTATGGTTTGTCTTCAATGGTATTCGCTTTATTATTAACTTTTTATACCTCTAAAAGAAATATCAATAGAAAATGGGTACATATGTTTTCTTTGATTTTGGGGGGTATCGGTTTTTTATTGATGAAGTATGCTTCACCAGAGAGTTTAAAATACTGTTTTGTGCTAATTGGTTTTGCTTGGGGTAGTATTTTATCAATGCCTTATGCAATGCTATCTAGTGCTGTAGACCCTAAGAAAATGGGTGTAATTATGGGGATTTTTAATATGTTTATTGTAATTCCACAAATTATTGCTGCCTTGGGTGGTATCAATTATGTATCGAATTTTTTGGGTGAAGAAGCTATCAATGCAATGACTGTTGCAGGAATTAGTTTGGTCATTGCGGGCTTTTGTAATCTACTTATCACCAATAAAAACGCAATTAGTTATCAAGAAGATATTTAAAGAGACAGATGAAAAAAGGATTTATTTTTGATTTGGATGGTGTTATCGTTGACACTGCCAAATATCATTATTTAGCTTGGAAAAAATTAGCAAACGAATTAGGTTTCGAATTTACGAAAGAGCAAAACGAATTATTCAAAGGAGTTAGCAGAAAACGCTGTTTAGAAATTTTACTAGAAATTGGTAAACTTGAGGCTACTCAAAAACAGTTTGATACTTGGATGATTGAAAAAAACGCAGACTATCTTGCGTATATAGACAACATGGACGAATCAGAAATTCTTCCAGAAGTACCTAAAATTTTAGAATTTTTAAAAGGAAATGATATTCCGATTGCCTTAGGATCAGCAAGTAAAAATGCACGTCCTATTTTAGAGAAAGTAGGTTTGTTATCTTACTTTGATATCATTGTTGATGGTAACAATGTATTAAAAGCAAAACCAGATCCCGAAGTTTTTCTTTTAGCGGCAAAACAATTAGGTGTTAATGCAAGTGATTGCGTAGTTTTTGAAGACGCTGTTGCAGGCATACAAGCTGCAAATAGTGCAAATATGATAAGTATTGGTATTGGAGATTATAAAATTTTGAATGAAGCGAAATTCAATTTTCAAAATTTTACGCAAATCAGTATCAAATTTATTCAAGGATTAATTAAAAATTAGAAAATGAATCAAGATTATATCATCCCAAACGAATGGTCTATCATCGAAGAAGGATTTAACCCTTATAAAGTAAAATCATCAGAAAGTCTTTTTAGTATTGGTAATGGAGCCATGGGGCAACGTGCTAATTTTGAAGAAGAATATTCTGGAGATACGTTTCAGGGAAGTTATATTGCAGGTGTTTATTATCCTGATAAAACGCGCGTTGGATGGTGGAAAAATGGATATCCTGAGTATTTTGCAAAAGTTTTAAATGCACCTAATTGGATAGGTATTAACGTTTTAATCAATGATGAAAGACTAGATTTAAATGCATGTAAAGAGGTTTTAAATTTTAGAAGAGAACTAAACATGAAAGAAGGTTGGTTATCTAGAAGTTTTGAAGCCATCCTGCAAAATGGTATAAAGATTAAAGTGGATACTAAACGTTTTTTAAGTTTAGAATTAGATGCTGTTGGAGCTATTAATTACAATGTAACTCCTATAAATGCAGCTGCTAAAATTACATATATTCCGTATTTAGATGCAGGAATCAGCAATGAAGACACCAATTGGGATGATCAATTTTGGGATGTTTTAGACGTGACTCAAAACAACCAACAATCTTACATTCAAGCAAGAACCATGAAAACACATTTTTACACGTGTACCTTTATGGAGTCTCGATTATTTGTAAATAATAGTGAAATTATTATTGATTGTAATAATGAAAAATCTTCAAATTTTACATCTTGCAGGTATCAACAAGAAATTAAAAAAAATCAAACTTATACAATTCACAAATTTGGTGGATATGTAGTGGATAGAAACCGAGATAAAAAGGAATTGGTTGCCGCAGCAAAAGCCATTTTAGACAAAGCGGTTAATTTTGGGTATGATGCATTGCTAGAAATGCAAAAACAATCTTGGACGCAGATTTGGAAAATGTCAGACATTACCATTGACGGTGATATTAAAGCACAACAAGGAATTCGCTTTAATATTTTTCAATTAAACCAAACTTATATAGGTACTGATGCTTCCTTAAATATAGGGCCAAAAGGCTTTACAGGAGAAAAATATGGCGGAAGTACCTATTGGGACACTGAAGCTTATTGCATTCCTTTTTATATGGCAACTAAAGATCAATCTGTTGCGAGAACTTTATTAGAATACAGATACAATCATTTAAATAAAGCGATTGAAAATGCAGAGAAACTTGGTTTTAAAAATGGAGCAGCATTATACCCGATGGTAACCATGAATGGTGAAGAATGCCATAATGAATGGGAAATAACTTTTGAAGAAATTCATAGGAATGGAGCCATTGCTTTTGCCATTTTTAACTATTACAGGTTTACAGACGATTATTCTTACATCCCAGAAAAAGGATTGGAAGTATTAATCGGAATTGCACGTTTTTGGCATCAAAGAGCCACTTTTTCATCAGATAAAAATAAATTTATGATTCTGGGAGTTACGGGTCCTAACGAATATGAGAATAATATTAATAATAATTTTTACACAAATTACATTGCAAAATGGTGTATAAATTATGCCTTAGAAAATATTGAGGTTGTAAAAAATGATCATATTTCTGATTATATCAGGATTAAAGGAAAAGTAGGTTTTTCTGATGATGAATTATCTCAATGGAAAAATGTTGCTGATAATATGTATTTCCCTGTTTCTAAAAAACATAATATTTTCTTACAACAAGATGGCTTTTTAGATAAAGAATTAATCACAGTTTCAGATTTAGATAATAGTCAAAGACCTATTAATCAAAAATGGAGTTGGGACAGAATTTTACGCTCTCCATATATTAAACAAGCAGATGTTTTGCAAGGTTTTTATATGTTCGAAAATGAATTTTCTGAGAAAGAATTAGAACGACATTTCGATTTTTACGAACCATTTACAGTTCATGAAAGTTCACTTTCTCCCTGTGTGCACAGCATTCAAGCAGCAAAGTTAAACAGAATGGATCAAGCGTATGAATTTTATTTAAGAACTTCGCGTTTAGATCTAGATGATTATAATCACGAAGTAGAAGAGGGCTTACATATTACTTCCATGGCGGGAACTTGGATGAGTATTGTTGAAGGTTTTGGCGGAATGAGAGTGCTAAATAATACACTTTCCTTTTCACCAAAAATCCCTAAAAAATGGCAATCTTATTCCTTTAAAGTAAACTTTAGAAATCAAGTTATTACTATAAATGTTTCGCAAAATGGTCCTCATTTTGAATTGGAAGGAAAGCAAGAAATTAATATTTTAGTGAACGGAGAATCAGTTACCGTGTTTCCGAATAAACTATTAACCGTTTAAAAAATAGATTATGAAACCTATAAGATTCATTTTTTTCATAGTATCAATAACCTTTTGGCTCTCTTGTGATAATATTGCATCTTCCAAAAATGTTTCTGAGGTTTCTGTTTCAAATATTTTTTTAGAAAGAGTTGAACCCACAAATTGGTGGATTGATTTTAAAGATAGTTCCTTGCAATTATTGGTAAAAGAAAAAAATATTGGTAGCGCTATTCCTAATATTTCTTATGCGGGAGTTTCTATAAAAAAAGTGCATAAAGCAAAAAGTCCTAATTATTTGTTTATCGATTTAAATATTGACAAGAACACAAAACCAGGAAAATTCGATATTGTCTTTACTTTTGATGATGAGACAAAAAAAGCACATACGTACGAATTAAAAGAAAGACTAAAACCTGCTGATGATTATATTGGTTTTAATAGTTCTGATGCTATTTATTTAATTACTCCAGACCGTTTTTCCAATGCTGACGAATCTAATGATATTAGCAAAAAATTAAAAGAAACAACGATCGATAGAACGGATGGATACAAGCGTCATGGAGGTGATTTACAAGGAATTATAAATCATATAAATTATATTTCAGATTTAGGTTTTACAACTGTATGGCCAACTCCTGTATTAACAAATGACATGAAAAACGGTTCATATCACGGGTATGCAATTACAGATTATTATCAAGTAGATCCACGTTTTGGAACAATGGATGATTATAAAAAATTGGCAAATGAGTTAAGCAAAAATGGCATGAAATTAATCATGGATCAAGTTGCAAATCATTGTGGATTAGAACATTGGTGGATGAAAGATTTACCCTTTAAAGATTGGGTGAATTATCAGAAAAAGTATGAAGACAATATAAAAGATTGGAATTTGAAATCCGCCACTTTTTCAAATCACAGACGGACAACCAATCAAGATTTTTACGCTTCTGATACAGATCGTCAAGGAAATACAGATGGATGGTTTGTAGAAAGTATGCCCGATTTAAATCAGCGTAATCCATTTATGGCTCAATACATTATTCAAAACAGTATTTGGTGGATAGAAACTTTGGGTTTAGGAGGAATAAGACAAGATACATATCCATATCCAGATAAAGATTTTATGGCAAATTGGGCAGGTGCAATTATGAGTGAATATCCTAATTTTTCTATTGTGGGAGAAGAATGGAGTTACAATCCTTTATTAGTGGGGTATTGGCAAAAAGGCGCAAAAAATAAAGATGGCTACAAGTCAAATTTAAAATCAACGATGGATTTTCCGATGCAAAAAGCTATCATAGACGGCATTAATGAAGAAGAATCGTGGGACAAAGGTTTGGTGAAATTATATGAAGGTTTAGCCAATGATTTTTATTACGCTACTCCAAAAGATATTATGATTTTCTTAGATAATCATGATAAAAGCAGATTGTTTACGGAAGTAAAAGAAGACGTAATAAAAGCTAAAATGGCCTTGAGTTATATGCTGATGTTACCCAGAATTCCACAGATGTATTATGGTACAGAAATTTTGATGGATGATACCGTAAATCCTGGTGACCACGGTTTAATTAGAACTGACTTCCCCGGAGGTTTTAAAGATGATAAAATAAATGCTTTTACTGGAAAAGGGGTATCTGAACCTAAAAAGGAGATGCAACTTTTTGTGAAGAAAATCTTGAATTATAGAAAAAATAGTATTGCAATTCATGAAGGAAAAACAATTCATTTTGCTCCAGTTAATGGCACCTACTTCTTATTTAGATCTAAAGACAACGAAACAGTTGTGCACATTATCAATAAAAATCAGACACCAATTACAATCGATTTAAAACGTTTTAAGGAAGTTGGTTTAAAGGGTAAAAAAGTTAAGAATATTATTACGGGAGAAGAATTTTTATGGAAAAATGAAATGAATTTAACTAAAAATGGAAGTATCATTTTAACGACTAAACTTTAAAATATTTCAAATGAAAAATCTTGTATTTGTTTTTCTAATGATTTCCATAATATCCTGTAAATCAAAAAAAAAGGAGAATATAAAAAGCAATAAATTATCAAATATTAATTCGATTGTTATAGATAACGCAATATTAGCTGGTGGGCAATTAATAAGAATTGATAGTTTTCCTTCAAAATATATTACACCAAGAAAAGTGGATGTTTGGTTGCCAGAGAATTATGCGCCCGAAAAAAAATATGCTGTTTTGTATATGCACGATGGACAAAATTTGTTTGATGCAACTACTACATGGAACAAGCAAGAATGGATGATTGATGAGGTTGCTACAAAATTAATGAGAGAAGGCGTTACCAAAGATTTTATAGTCGTTGCAATTCATAATATTTCTCAAATTCGTTGGCAAGATTTGTTTCCAGAAAAAGCTGTAAATTTTTTATCAGATAATGATAAAAATAAATTCAAAAACCTCGCTGGAAAACCAATTGCTATCAAAAATTTAACAGGAGATGAATATTTAAAATTTTTAGTTGAAGAGTTAAAACCGCATATAGATAATACATATTTAGTGCATACAGACAAAGCAAATACGTTTGTTGCAGGTTCCTCTATGGGAGGATTAATGTCCATGTATGCAATCGCAGAATACCCAAATATTTTTGGAGGTGCAGCTTGTATTTCTACACATTGGGTTGGCGCAGCACCCATAGAAAACAATCCCTTACCAGAAGCTATTTTAACTTATCTAGTTGAGCATGTACCAGCGTCGAAAATACATAAAATATATTTTGATTATGGAAATAAAACGTTAGATCAATTTTATCCGAAATATGCACCAAAAGTGGATTCAATTTTTCTAAAGAATGGATACAATACAGAGAATTTTAAAAATCTATTTTTTGAAGGAACAGATCATTCTGAACTTTCTTGGCAAAAAAGAGTAGATATACCGCTAATTTTTTTATTAAAAAAGTAGTTTTAAAATATGTCGATTCTAGTGCAGTCGATAACAGAAAAATAAAATTATGAAGAATTATATAGTACTCTTTTTATTATTTTTTTTATCCTTTAATTCATTAGCACAAAATTCTGATAGGATTTTTAAAAGTGCATCAATGCAAAATGGAGGTATATTAGATATTGAAGTTATAGATGGGCGCTATAGAATTCAATTTTATAATTCTAAGATTATTGAAACTTCCTTTATTCCAAAAGGAGAAGATTTTAAAGAGAATTCCCACGCAGTAGTCTTGAAATCAAATTTTCTAGATATAAAATTAAAGGAATCTTCTAGTTTTGTCAATTTTTCATCAAAAGGAATCAAAGTAAAAGTTCAAAAAGTACCTTTTAAAATTTCATACTTCTACAAGGAGAAAGAGGTTACTTCAGAAAAAATAGGGTATTCAAAAGATACTATTCACGAAAAAATTCAATTAAACCTTACTTCTGACGAAATTTTATATGGCACAGGTGCAAGAGCTTTGGGTATGAACAGACGAGGAAATCGTTTAAAATTATACAACAGAGCACATTATGGTTATGAAACGCATTCTGAGTTGATGAATTTTACAATGCCGATTGTAATTTCTTCAAAAAAATACATGGTTCATTTTGATAATGCTCCAATAGGGTACTTAGATTTAGACAGTAAAAAAGATAATTCTTTAACATATGAAACTATTTCTGGGCGTAAAACCTATCAAGTTATTGTTGGTGATTCTTGGGAAGATTTAATTGATAATTACACACAATTAACAGGAAAACAACCTTTACCACCAAGATGGGTTTTAGGTAATTTCTCCAGTAGATTTGGTTATCATTCGCAAAAAGAAACAACAGAAACAATTACAAAGTTTAAAGAAGAAGAAATTCCTGTAGATGCTGTTATTTTAGATTTGTTTTGGTTTGGGAAAGATATAAAAGGAACAATGGGGAATTTAGAGGTGCACAAAGATTCTTTTCCAGATATGAAAGGAATGATTTCTACATTAAAAAATAAAGGTGTTAAAACTGTTTTAATTACAGAACCTTTTATTTTATCCAATTCAAAAAAATGGAATGAAACTGTAGAAAAAGATATTTTAGCAAAAGATTCAATTGGTAATCCTGCCAAATATGATTTTTATTTTGGAAACACAGGTATTGTAGATATATATAAAACAGCAGGAAAAGATTGGTTTTGGAAGATATATAAAGACATTTTAAATTTAGGTGTAAAAGGACTTTGGGGAGACTTAGGTGAGCCAGAAGTACATCCCAGCTGGGTGCAACATGCAACGGGTTCTGCAGACGAAGTTCATAACATTTACGGTCATGATTGGGCACGTTTAATTTTTGAAGGTTATCAAAAAGATTTCTCAGCAGAAAGACCCTTTATTTTAATGAGAGCAGGCTATTCTGGTTCGCAACGTTTTGGCATGATTCCTTGGTCTGGAGACGTGAATAGAAGTTGGGGAGGTTTGCAATCTCAACCAGAAATTGCCTTACAAATGGGAATGCAAGGTTTAGGATATATGCATTCTGATTTGGGCGGTTTTGCAGGTGCAAATTTAGATGACAATTTATACATACGATGGCTACAATATGGTGTTTTTCAACCAATTTTTAGACCTCATGCGCAAGAAGAGGTACCTAGTGAGCCCGTTTTTAGAAGCGAAAAAGTAAAAAAACTAGCTAGAGAGTCTATTGAGTTGCGCTATAGATTATTGCCTTATAATTACAATTTAGCTTTCGAAAACAATCAAAAAGGAACGCCTTTAATGCGTCCAATTTTCTTTGAAGAAGATGAGGAAGAACTGATGACTAACGCATCGACTTACCTATGGGGAAAAGATTTTTTAATTACACCAATTTTAAAGGATTCTATAAGCACGAAAGAAGTTTATTTTCCTAAAAATACTAATTGGTATAATTTTTATTCAGATAAAAAAATTAAAGGTGGACAGACTAAAATTATAAAGGTTGAAGAGCATTCGATTCCAACCTATGTTAGAGCAGGGGCCTTTATTACAATGACAAAATTAGTTCAAACAACAGATGACTATAAAGGCGATAATTTAGAAATACATTATTTTCATGATTCTTTAATAGAGCAGAGTGCGAGAGAAGTTTATAATGATAATGGTTTACTTTCTTCTGCTTTTGAGAAAGAGCAATATGAAATTCTAAAACTAGAAGCTAAGTCTACAAAAAAAGGTTTAAAATTTAATTTTAATGCAAGTATTGGTAAAAAATGGAATCCAAAAATTAAAAAAATTAAATTAATAATTCATAATATGAATTGGCAGCCCAACAACATAAAAGTGGCCGGTAAAAAAATTAAATCTTTTACTAATAAAAATCAAATCACCATTCCTGTTTTATGGAATCCAAAGAAAAAAATAACGATTAAATTAACTCATAATTAAATTTTAATGAAGAAATTACTTCTCGCACCATTCCTGTTTTTATTTATTTTTTCTTGTGTAACAGAAAAAAAAGACACTTTAAAAAATAGCTCAAAAAAAATAAGTCCTATTTCAAATTCAGACTTAGAAACTGCTGTTATTTATGAGGCAAATATTCGACAATATTCAGCCAAAGGAACTTTTGATGAATTCACAAAAGACATACCTGAAATTAAAAAATTAGGAGTAAAAATTATTTGGTTAATGCCAATTTTTCCAATTTCAGAAACAAAACGGAAAGCTACAGGTGGACCAAAAAGTATGTTTGCTTCAGAATTTCCTAAAGAACAGCAAAGTAAATATTTAGGGAGCTACTATGCAGTATCGGATTTTACTAAAATAAATCCAGAATTTGGTACCCTGCAAGATTTTAGAGAACTCATAAAAAGTGCTCATGACAATGGGATCTACGTAATTTTAGATTGGGTGCCTAATCATACAGGTTGGGATCATAAATGGCTAAAAACCAATCCAGCATTTTATACTCAAAATGAAAAAGGAGATATTGTACACCCTAAAGACACTGATTGGACAGACGTAGCCGACTTAAATTACAAGAACAAAGACATGCAGGAAGCGATGATTGCAGACATGAAATATTGGATACAAAATGAAGGTATAGATGGTTTTAGATGTGATGTTGCAGGTTCGGTACCCACAACATTTTGGCAAAGTGCCATACCAATATTAAGAGCAGAAAAAGAAATTTTTATGTTAGCAGAGGCATGGGAGCCTGAACTACTAAAAGGGGATCTTTTTGACATGGCCTACGCTTGGGACGGACATCATTTATTAAATAATTTAGCGAAAGGTGAAAGTACTGCTGATGATTTAAAAGCATATATCAAACAGCTGTATTTTGATCGTTATGAAAAGGATGATATTTTAATGAATTTTGTAACGAACCATGATGAAAATTCTTGGAATGGAACGGTAAAAGAAAGAATGGGAGACCACGTTGAACTATTAACGGCATTGAGTTATGTTTTACCAGGGATGCCTTTAATTTATTCAGGACAAGAATATGATTTAAACCATAGATTAAAATTCTTCGAGAAAGATTCTATTCCAAAAACAAAAGGAACATCATTCCGCTATTTAGAAAAAATAGGAACTTTAAAGAATACTTATTTAGCATTAAATGGCGGAAAAGAAAGTGCTTCTTTAGAAATATTAGAAAGTGATCAAGAAACGGTGATTTTAAAGCGAGTAAAAGGGGATAAAACTTTATTATTTATAAGTAATTTTTCTAAAAATAGTATCAAATTAAAAGTTCCCGAAAATGGCTCCTTCACTGATTTTATTAGTAATAATAAGATTGAAATAGGTAAAGACTCTATGGAGATAGGTAGTTTTCAATATAAAATTTTAGTGCAATAAAAATGAAGAAAATTTTAATAATACTTTCTTTGCTTAACTTTTTTGCTTGCAATTCTATTGCCGGACAAAAACCCTCATTACCTAAAAAAACGACTACGTTTTTTTGGGAAGGTGCTAGTATTTATTTCTTGCTTACAGATAGATTTAACAACGGTGACACCTCTAATGATTTTAGTTACAATAGAATTCAAGATGCTGCAAAGTTAAGAGGTTTTCAAGGAGGAGATCTCAAAGGAATTACTCAAAAAATAAAAGAGGGTTATTTTACAGAATTGGGTATAAATGCCATTTGGATGACGCCAATTGTAGAACAAATTCATGCTGGAACAGACGAAGGAACAGGAAAGAGTTATGGTTACCATGGGTATTGGACAAAAGATTGGACTGCCATAGATCGTAATTTTGGGAATAAAGAAGATTTAAAAGAATTGATTGCAGCTGCCCATAAAAGAGGTATCAGAATTTTATTAGATGCAGTTATTAATCACACCGGGCCAGTAACAAAAGAAGATCCCGTCTGGCCAACTGATTGGGTGCGCGAGTCACCACAGTGCAATTATGCAACCTATAAAAATACTGTTTCATGCACATTGGTTAAAAACTTGCCCGATATCAAAACAGAAAGTAATGAAAATGTAGCATTGCCACCTCAATTAGTGGAGAAATGGAAGGCAGAAGGGCGATATGTGCAAGAAAAAAAAGAATTAGATGCGTTCTTTAAAAGAACAGGGTATCCAAAAGCTCCCCGTTTTTATATTATGAAGTGGTTAACAGATTATATTACCGAATTTGGAATTGATGGGTATAGAGTTGATACGGTAAAGCATACTGAAAATTTTGTTTGGCAAGAATTTAGAAAAGAATGTGATCATGCTTTTAACGTTTTTAAGCAAAATAATCCCCAAAAAATCTTAGATAATAACGAGTTTTATTTAGTTGGAGAAGTTTATAATTACGCAATCTCACATAAAAAATCGTATGATTTTGGTGATAAAAAAGTAAATTACTTTGACAACGCTTTTAATAGTTTAATCAATTTTGAATTGAAGTGGAATGTGAAACAAATGGCAGAAAAAGAGGTTTTTCAGAAGTATGATTCTATTCTTAATAATGATTTAAAAGGGTATGGAGTTTTGAATTATTTGACCTCACATGATGATGGTCAACCTTTTGATAAAGAAAGAAAAATGCCTTATAAGACGGCAACAATGTTGTTGTTAACGCCAGGTACTGCACAAGTGTATTATGGTGATGAATCTGCAAGAGATTTAACAATAGCAGGCACTGTTGGAGATGCAACTTTACGTTCTTTTATGAATTGGGATGAAGTTAAAAACACTGATGAAACTAAAAAGATATTAACTCATTGGCAAAAAATTGGTCAGTTTAGAAGTAATCATATGGCCGTTGGAGCAGGGAAGCACGAATTAATTTCAGAGGAAAATGGATTGATTTTTTCAAGAGTTAGCAATAAAGACAAAGTAGTTATTGGAATAAATTTACCAAAAGGAAAAAAACTAATTGAAATTTCTTCTGTTTATAAAAATACAGACCATTTATTTGATTTCTATTCTAAAAAAAAGTTGATCATTAAAGAGGGTATTGTATACTTGGATTCGCCCTATGAGATTGTTTTGATAGAAAAAGTAAAATTTTAAAACTGTCGGAATTTTTATTTTTTAACTCAAAGAATGTTGAGAAAACTTCGGAAGTATTTTTTTTTTGATTTAAATAAAACAATTAAAATTACGGTTAAGAGAAAAATGGAATTTTACAAAATTACTCTAGTTGATTATTTTTAAGTTTTTAATACCTATCTATTTTCTTTTTTATCTTGAAATCAACAGTTTGTAAATTTGCACATGTTAGCATCATTAAAATCGATTAATGAAGTCTTTTTTAAGTTTTGTACAGATTGCAAAAAGTAGCTCATTTGCGATGTTTTTACAATTTAAAATATTTCAAAGAATGTTTAAAGTCTCAAGGATCAAATCAAAAAACTGAAAGAGTTTATGAATAAGTGTACATCTTAACAAACATAAATACCAGTATTTTTTATCTATGAAAAGTTAAATAAAATCATAAAATTTACTTTTTAGGTGAAAATTTAAGGCAAGCATCTCAGAAATACAAAAATGATTGCTAACTTGCTGCTAAAATCTTAATTCCTCCAATTGTATCTAAAAAAATATAGTAAAGAAATAGCCCTATTACTCCTGCTTTTGATATGTGTGTTTTTCCTCATAGCCAAGAATATAGCACCGAAGAATGTATTGACAGTAGCTAAACCGCCTTTATCATCGCTAATAAAAGAGGAACCCCCTCTTTCCATAGAACACTATTCTGAAAACCTTACAAAAAATGTACGCCATAAATTAGATTTATTATTAAAACGTATCAATAAAAGGCATGATTTTAATGGAGCAGTATTAGTGGCAAAGAATGAAAAAATATTGTACAGCAATCAAATAGGCATTGCAGATTTTAAAAAGAAAGCTCCCTTAAAAAAAGAATCCGTATTTCAATTAGCTTCTGTAAGTAAGCAATTTACTGCAGCCGCCATTATGCTTTTAAATGAGCGTAAAAAAGTGAGACTGACCGATACTGTCAATAGGTATTTTCCAGATTTTCCTTTTAAGAATGTGACGATTAAAAACCTTTTAAATCATACTGCAGGATTGCCTAAATATTTTTGGGTAGCAGAGCATAAATGGTTGAAAGAAAAGGCTCCTACAAATAGTGAAATGATGACGTTTTTAGAGTCAAGCGATGTGCAACGGTATTTTAAATCAGGCCGTAATTTTGATTATTCGAATACAGGCTATTTTGTGCTAGCTTCTATTGTTGAAAAAGTTTCTGGTACTTCCTTTAGTTCTTTTTTAAAAAGCAATATTTTTGAACCGTTACAAATGAAACATTCATATGTATACAGTTTTGAAAATGATAGTATCAAAGAAGATCAATTAGATGGCTACCGACTGCATAGAGGATGGAGACATTTAAAAATAAAAGGTACCGTAAATGACGCGATTGTTGGTGACAAAAATGTGTATACTACTGCAGAGGATTTGTTTAAATGGACTCATGGATTAAATACAGGAAGACTTCTAACTAAAGAGTCGTTAGCGCTTATGTATTCAAAAGGAGAAACAATTTACGGAAGAGAAGTACCCTATGGCTTCGGTTTTAGAATTGATACTAAACGAGAAAAAAGCATTTATCATCATGGTAAATGGAACGGTTTTAGCACAGGGCTTACAAAATATTTGGAAGATGACTTGGTTGTAATTGTGTTAGAACACACCAGTTATAACGCTACGAAATCACTTACAAAAAAAATAAAAAAAATTGTTACTGAAAACTTCGTTTTGTAATTTATCTAACATACTAGGTCGTACACTTTATTTTTCCTTTCGAACGCCAAGTATCTTTTTGATTTAAAAAGAGATGTATATCATGATATGAAAAATGAAAAGTAATGACCAAAAAAAAGTTCGAATCCAATTCAAGCGAATTAAACGGAGTAGTAATTCTCTAGTAACTTCACCAGTAGTGATTTTTAAATGAAGAGGAGCAAAGTTTAAAAAAGTAAAAACCCACAGAAATAGTACAATCGATAGTGTAGCTGCGGATAGCCAACTAAAATTCAGAAAAACATCTATAACGGCTATTATTAACTGACTAAGCATTAACGGAATAACAATGACTGCAATTCCTGTTGTATATTTTTGATGCCATTTTATTAGATTTTCAATTTTGTAATATGTAAAACTTGGATAAATAATAAGTTGTACCATCCAAATAAGAACAACTAATCCGGCATCAATTAAAAGAGAAATCTGTAATATAGTTTTCGAATAGTCCAATGTCAATTACTGTTTAATGAAAGCATATTTTTCAAGAACTTCTAAACTTGTGTATTGTAACGATTTTATATGTGTAGCAGCTAACTTTATCAAAGGTGCTTTTCCAACTTTTTCTGCTTGTAACCATCTAGAAATACATAAACACCATTGATCACCAGGTTGTAAACCAGGAAAATTCCAATACGGAATTGGCGTCATTAAATCATTTCCTTTAGATGCAGAATAGTCTAAAAACTCTTGAGTAACAATTGCGCAAACCGTGTGTGTGCCCACATCATGAGAAACTGTTCTGCAAAAGCCATCTCTAAAATAACCCGTTGCTGGTTTTTGGCAACAGCTCTCTAAAGGTTTATTAAATACGTTTAATTCCAATTCAGTCGCTTTAAAATTTAAGTAGATAAAGATACAAAAACTAATTTTCTAAGATTCTTTCGATCCATACTCATTCTTTAGAGATTGTAAAGTAGTTTCAGGAGTATTCAGCTGCTAAGAAAGATGCAATGCAACTTATATCTACTTTAAAGTTACCGTTATTTGTTACTTTTTTTTCTTTAAATATTATTGCATTTATTTAAATATAAACCAATATAAGTTGAATTTTGATAAAAATAATGAACTCATTTTGAAAATTTCATAAAAATTTGTAAACTTTTTTAATAATATTTGTATATCCCAATATAATCTCTAGATTTGTTCTTTCAACCATTAGAGAACAAAATGTTAAACAACAATTTTACTCGTTTCTATGTATACTTTTATTTTTACAATAAAAGAAGAGACTTTGTATCATGTTGTTAAGAAACATTCACATAATATAAAGTCTCGAATTTAATTCGAGACTTTTTTTTTGATATAAATGAACAAAATTATTGCAATACAAGGAGCAGAAGGCTCAAATCACCATAAAGTTGCACGCGACTTTTACGGAACAGCAGTTCAATTAAAAGAATGCATGTCTTTTGATGTATTGGTAGATAGTTTATTAGATGGTTCTGCAACGTATGGAGTAATGGCTTTAGAGAATACAATTGCAGGTTCTATTATACCAAATTATGCGCTAATAGATAGTAATAATTTGCATATTGTAGGTGAAGAGTATTTAAATATTCACCATCATTTAATGGCATTACCAGGTCAGCAGATAAAAGATATTAAAGAAGTTTGGTCGCATCCAATGGCATTGTTACAATGTAAGGAGTTTTTTAAAAAACATCCTCATATTAAGCTTGTAGAAGATGTAGATACGGCAGAAGTTGCGAAAAGAATTGCAAAAGGAACTTTAGAGGGTATCGCGGCAATTGCGCCAAAAATTGCCGCAGAAATTTTTGAATTAGAAGTAATAGAGGATGAAATTCAAACCATAAAAGATAATGCTACAAGATTTGTCATCGTGCAAACACATGAGCCAAGTAATGGAATCGATCAGATTAATAAATCTTCATTAAAATTTCAATTAAACCATAAAAGAGGAGGTTTAGCAGCAATTTTAAACGTTTTGAGCGATTGTAAAATGAACTTAACGAAAATACAGTCACTGCCGGTGATAGAGAAGCCTTGGAAATATTCATTTTTTGTAGATGTAACTTTTGATGAATACGAAGAATATCAAAAAGCAGTAAAAATTATTGAAATAATGGCAGAAGAATTCAAAATTTTAGGAGCCTATAAAAATGGTAGAAAATGATTAAACCAGCTAAAAGATTAGAAACAGTGCAAGAATACTATTTCTCTAAAAAATTGAGAGAAGTTAGGGGGTTAGTCGCTGCTGGAAAACCAATTATAAATATGGGAATTGGTTCACCCGATTTACAACCACCGATGCAAGTTTTAGAGGCTATTCAAGGAAGCTTGAATGATGTGAGTGCGCATAAATATCAATCATATCAGGGTTTACCAGAATTAAGAAATGCAATTGCTGATTTTTATAAAAATAAGTTTAGTGTAGCTGTTAATCCAGAAAATGAGGTGTTGCCTTTAATGGGAAGCAAAGAAGGAATCATGCATATTTCCATGGCTTTTTTAAATGAAGGAGATAAAGTGTTAATTCCCAATCCTGGATACCCTACCTACACTTCTGTTACAAAATTAGTAGGTGCAGAGCCTCTTTTTTATAATTTATGTGACGAAAATAATTGGCAGCCAAATTTTGAGGAATTAGAAAGTCAAGATTTAACAGAGGTAAAAATTATGTGGGTGAATTATCCCCATATGCCAACAGGAACAAATGCAACGATAGAGACCTTTGAAAAGTTAGTCGCTTTTGGTAAAAAACATCAGATTTTAATTATAAATGATAATCCCTATAGTTTTATTTTAAATGACAATCCTATTAGTATTTTAGAAGTTGAAGGCGCAAAAGATATTGCTTTAGAATTAAATTCGTTAAGCAAAACTTTTAATATGGCTGGCTGGAGAGTTGGTATGGTTTTAGGAAATGTAACTTTCATTAATGAGATTTTAAAAGTAAAAAGTAATATGGATTCTGGGATGTTTTACGGAATTCAAAAAGGAGCCATAGAAGCCCTTCAATTATCTGATGATTGGTTTTTAGCTCAAAATAGAATATATGAAGAACGTAGAAATTTAGTTTGGCAATTAGCAGATAAATTAAACGCTACTTACGATACAAATTCAACAGGGTTATTTGTTTGGGCAAAAATCCCAGAAGGGCAAAAATCTACAGCAGTTACAGATGCAATTTTATACGATAAAGATATTTTTATAACTCCAGGAACTGTTTTTGGCAGCCAAGGAGAAGGGTATATACGTTTTTCGTTATGTGTAACTTCAGAAATAATTAAAGAAGCAATAGCAAGAATATGAAAAATATATACATGATTGGTATTGGTTTAATTGGCGGTAGTTTTGCTATTGATATTAAAAAAAACAATCCAAATGCTATTATTCACGGAATTAGCAGAAAAGATGAAACCTTAAATAAGGCTTTAACATTAAATTTAATAGATAAGAAAGCAACTTTAGATGATATAAAGAATGCAGATTTAGTAATTGTTTCAATTCCGGTAGATGCCACGGTAAAATTATTACCAACGATTTTAGATAAAATTCCTGAGACAGGTTTGGTAGTAGATGCAGGATCAACAAAAGAGGCAATCTGTAAAGCAGTTGAACATCATCCAAAAAGAAGAAATTTTTTAGCATGTCACCCAATTGCAGGGACAGAAAAGTCTGGGCCCACAGCGGCAATTTCTGGCTTATACATTGGAAAAACCAATATTATTTGTGAAGTAGAAAAAACAACTTTTAAGCTTCAAGAAAAAGCATTGCAGTTATTTACAGCAATTGGAATGCGTATTCGTTATATGGATCCTGTTTCTCATGATAAACATATTGCGTATGTTTCGCACTTATCACACATTAGTGCATTTATGTTAGGTAAAACAGTAATTGATAAAGAAAAAAATGAACGCGATATTTTTGATATGGCAGGTTCAGGTTTTGAATCAACTGTGCGTTTGGCAAAAAGTTCGCCAGCAATGTGGACGCCAATTTTTAAACAAAATAAAGAAAACGTAATAGAAACGTTAGAAGAATACATCCATAATTTGCAACAATTTAAAGAGTTGATGGAACAAGATAATTTCTCTGAAATTTTTAAAGAAATGGAGAACACAAATTATATAAAACAAATTTTAAACGGCATAAACTAAGAGCCAAAACAAGTAGAAAAATGAAGAATACAAAAGAATTAAGAACATGGTTGGATGATATGAATTTAGCGCATCCACTAGTAATAGCAGGGCCTTGTAGTGCAGAAACCGAAGAACAGGTTTTAAAAATCGCACACGAATTAAAAGATTCTGATGTAAACTATTTTAGAGCGGGAATTTGGAAACCAAGAACAAGACCAGGAATGTTTGAAGGTGTTGGTGAAATTGGTCTAAGATGGTTAAAGAAAGTAAAAGAAGAAACAGGGATGAAAACCTGTACAGAAGTTGCCAATGCAGCGCATGTAAAACTAGCGATCGAAAATGATGTAGATTTATTATGGATTGGTGCTCGTTCTACAGTTTCACCTTTTATTATGCAAGAAATTGCAGATGCTTTGGCAGGAACAGACAAAATTGTGTTGGTTAAAAATCCAGTAAATCCAGATTTAGCTTTATGGCTAGGGGGTATTGAAAGATTATATACAGCAGGTATTAAAAATTTAGGAGCAATTCATAGAGGTTTTTCTACTTATGAAAAAACGAAGTACAGAAATAATCCTAACTGGCAATTGGCTATTGAGTTTCAAAATAAATTTCCAGATTTACCTTTAATCAACGATCCCTCTCACATTACTGGGAATAGAGAAATGATTCAAGATATTTCTCAGGTTGCTTTAGATTTAAATTTTGATGGTTTAATGATTGAAACACATTACGATCCTGAAAATGCTTGGAGTGATGCTGCTCAGCAAGTTACGCCAACAAAGTTAAAGTCTATTATGGATGAATTAAAAATCAAAAAAACTACTGAAACGGCTTCTAGTTACAGAGAGCCTTTAGAGAATTTGAGAGCACAAATTAACGTTGTAGATGATCAGTTAATTGAGATGTTAGGCAAAAGAATGCAAGTTGCCGATAAAATTGGAGCTTTAAAGAAAGATCAAAACGTGGCTGTTTTACAGTCTAGACGTTGGAACGAAATTTTAGGTAACATGGTTTTAGAAGGGGATAGTAGAGGTCTAAGTGAAGAGTTTGTTTTAAAAATGTTTAAAGCAATTCACCAAGAATCGATCAATCATCAAGAAAAGATTATTAACGGATAATTTTTGGGCGTTGCTTTATCCTGAAGGCGTTCAGGACCAAGTCAGGCTTTCGTTACTCGCTTTTTTGTTTAAAAAAAAACAAAAAGAGCTCAAACAAACCACTTAATCCCTAACGCAAAGGGAAACCTTAAAAGTAAGTGCTTTAAAATTATCAATAGAATTTATAGATCCTTTAGGTTTTTAAAGCCTGAAGGATTTTTTTTATACTTTTTATGATGCTATAATTTTCTCATAAAATTGAAAATCACTCGAACTGACATTCTCCTTTTTATTTAAAATTCTGCATCTTTGTACCAATGACAGGAATCGTATATAAATCTACAGGAAGCTGGTATCAAGTAAAATCTGAAGATGGTGAGTTTCATCAATGTAGAATTAAAGGAAAATTTAGAATTAAAGATATAAAAAGCACCAATCCAATCGCGGTTGGTGATAAGGTTGTTTTCAATTTAGAAAAAAAAGGAGATGAAGAAACCGGTGTCATTCAAAAGATTTTGGATAGAGATAATTTCATCGTCAGAAAATCTGTAAACCTTTCTAAACAAATACATATTATTGCAGCAAATATTGATCAAGTTTTTTTGCTGATAACGATTAACAATCCGCCAACATTTACGGCATTTATAGATCGTTTTTTAGTCTCTACAAGAGCATACAGGATAGATACTATTTTGGTTTTTAATAAAATTGATTCTTATGAAATTGAAGAGCGTGCAGAAATTTTATACCTGAAAGATATATACGAAGCAATTGGTTATAGATGTATAGAAGTTTCTTCTACTCAAAATATAAATATAGATCAAATTAAGGAAATAATGACAGGTAAAACATCCATGTTTGTAGGTCATTCAGGAGTTGGTAAATCTACCTTAGTCAATGCAATAGAGCCCTCTTTAAATTTGAAAACCAAAGAAATTTCAGATCAACACAACCAAGGAAAACACACAACAACTTTTGCAGAAATGTTCGATTTAAGTTTTGATGCAAGAATTATAGATACACCAGGAATTAAAGGTTTTGGAATTGTAGATATTGATAAATACGAATTAGGAGATTATTTTCCAGAGTTCTTTGCCTTAAAACAAGATTGTAAATTTAATAATTGTATTCATACAAAAGAACCTAACTGTGCTGTAAAACAAGCTTTAGAAGAAGAAAAAATTTCTTGGTCTCGTTATAAAAGCTACCTTCAAATTTTAGATGGCGAAGAAGAAAAAGAGCATTTTAGAACAGATATTTGGAACGAAGAGGATAATGAGTAAAGGATGAAAATTGTTGTTCAAAGAGTATCAAAAGCGAGTGTAACGATTAACCAACATAAAGTTGCAGACATACAAGAAGGATTGCTTATTCTTTTGGGAATTGTGGAAGAAGATACTGAAGCAGATATTAATTGGTTGGTAAGAAAAGTGTCGAGTCTTCGTGTTTTTAATGATGAGAACGATGTTATGAATAAATCTCTAATTGATATTGATGGAAATGTAATTGTAGTGAGTCAATTTACATTACATGCATCTACCAAAAAAGGAAGCAGACCAAGTTATATGAAAGCGGCAAAACCAGCAGTGGCAATTCCGTTATATCAGCAATTTGTGGCATCCTTAGAAAAAGAATTAAATAAGAAAGTGCAAACAGGAGAATTTGGTGCAGATATGAAAGTTGAGTTGTTAAATGATGGACCAGTAACCATTATTATAGATTCTAAAGTAAAGGCATAAATTTTCTGAATTACCCCAACTGTTAATTTTATCAAAAAAAAATCATTACTATATTCCAAGGAAAATAAATAACATATATTTGCCATGGAAAATAAATTTAAAATCAATAAAAAAATGAGAAAAATAGTTTTATCATTAGTAGTAGTAGCATCACTTTTAACGGCATGTAAAGGTGAGAAAAAAGAAAAAGTGGAAGTAAAGGAGGCTGTAAAAGTAGAGGTAAGTATTGCAGCGTTAGATAATGTAGATACTACAGCTTCTGTTTTAACTTGGATAGGAACTAAACCAACTGGTTCTCATAACGGAACAGTAGCAATAAAGAGCGGAGGTTTATTAGTTGAAGAAGGGACTTTAAAAGGAGGTGAGTTTGTAATAGATATGAATACGATTACAAATGTAGACATGGCTGGAAGTGATGGTGCAGGAAAAATAGAAGGTCATTTAAAAGCACCAGACTTTTTTGATATCGCTGTATATCCTACTTCTAAATTTGTAATTACCAAGGTAGAAGACGTTGAAGGAAAGTTAGCTGTAACAGGTAACTTACAAATTAAAGATGTTACAAAGAGTATTACAATTCCTGCAATGATTTCTACAGAAGGTGGAGTAACTACTTTTAAAAGTGATGTTTTTAATGTAGATAGAGCAGATTTTAATGTAAAATATGGTTCTAAAAGATGGATAGAAGGATTAAAAGATAAATTTATAAATGATTTAATGGAGATGTCTTTTGAAGTAAAAACAAAAGCATAATCAATATATTTATACGAACTAAGTATCAACCCAAATAGTTTAACTTTAAAAATTACTAAAAATATGAAACTTAATAAAGCAGACAGACCTTGTGGATGTGGAAACACTCAAGACCCAAATGGATATTGTGACGGATCACATTCAAGTAAATAGTAGATAGTTTATTTGAAGAAGAATGATTTAAAGACCCAGAACGAAAGTTTTGGGTTTTTTTTATAGATTAATCAGTGTAGTGTTTTTTACTTCTTCAATGGCAAAAGTACTATGTGTACTGCCAATATGTTTAATAGCAGTTAGTTTTTTAACCATAAATTCCCGGTATTCGTCCATATCTTTTACATACACTTTTAAGATATAATCATACTCACCACTCACATGAAAACACTCAGAAACTTCCTCTAACTTCAAGATTTCCCTTTCGAAAGTAGTAACAAATTCTTTAGAATGTTGAATCAGTTTAATGTGACAAAACACTAAAAAAGATTTATCAATTTTATGTTTATTAATAATGGCGACATACTTTTGAATGACTTCTCCTTTTTCAAGTTTTTTAATACGTTCATAAACAGCAGTAACCGATAGGTTTAATTGTAAAGAGAGTTTTTTGGTGGTTTGTTTACTATCATTTTGCAGCAAATTGATAAGTTTTTTATCTATAAAATCTAAATGCATAATTAAAAATTTTCTAAAAAAAGATATTCACTTGTATATATATAGTTTTTAAAACTAATTACTAGTTCAAATTTAGATAAATAATTTATATATAATTCTTTAAGTTGACTTTATTTCTATTTAGTTGTTATTTTGTTGTAAAATAAAACGATCAATTATGAAATTCAATCCAGCAGATAACATTCAAGATTTACAGTATTTTGGCGAATTCGGTGGTGTAAATCCATCTATTTCAGATTCATCTACCTATACTTTCTTATCGGCAAAAACAATGGTAGATACTTTTGAAGGAAATACTGATGGTTGTTATTTGTATTCACGTCATTCTACTCCCAGTAATTTATATTTAGGAGAAGCTTTAGCTGCTATGGAGGGTACAGAAACGGCAAATGTTGCTGCTTCCGGAATGGGCGCAATTACACCTGTTTTATTGCAGTTAGTTGCTGCAGGAGAACATATTGTTTCTAGCCGAACTATTTATGGCGGAACGTATGCATTCTTAAAAAACTTCACACCAAGACTAGGAATTGAAACTACTTTTGTAGACATCACAAAATTAGATATTGTAGAAGCTGCTATTACTGAGAAAACGAAAGTTTTGTATTGTGAATCTGTGAGTAATCCTTTGTTAGAAGTTGCAGACATTAGAGCTTTGTCTGCCTTAGCTAAAAAATATAATTTAAAATTAGTAGTGGATAATACGTTTTCTCCTTTGTCAATTTCACCAGCAAAGTTAGGTGCAGATGTAGTTTGCCATAGTTTAACAAAGTTTATAAATGGGTCTTCAGATACCGTTGGAGGAGTGGTTTGTGGAACACAAGAATTTATCAACGATTTGCGAAATGTAAATGATGGCGCTAGCATGTTATTAGGAGCTACAATGGATAGTTTAAGAGCTTCATCCGTCTTAAAAAACATGAGAACTTTGCATATTAGAATGAAACAACATAGTTTGAATGCTGCTTTTTTAGCGGACAAATTTGAAACTGATGGATTGAAAACGGTATATCCGGGTTTAACATCTCATCCTTCTCACCAACTTTTTAAAAGTATGATGAATGTTGAATTTGGTTTTGGTGGCATGTTAACGATTGATGCAGGTTCTTTAGAAAAAGCAAATGAATTAATGGAATTAATGCAGCAGAAAAACTTGGGTTACTTAGCAGTAAGTTTAGGGTTTTATAAAACATTGTTTTCTGCTCCTGGATCCTCTACATCTTCAGAAATATCAGAAGAAGAACAAAAAGAAATGGGTCTTTCAGATGGATTAATCAGATTTTCAATAGGTTTAGATAATGATATTGAAAGAACGTATGAAATGATGAAATCCTGTATGAAAGAAGTGGGTGTTTTATAACAACATTATATTCCTGTTAACCTATCCATAAATTTGCTAAAATCTTCTTTGTTTGGCCTAACTCCGTCAAAGGGTAAAATATCCCAATTTACACCTTCATTATAAATTGTAAAATTAAAAACGGAAGTATTGGCATCTTCAGGATTTAACATTGGATACCGTAAATCTACATATTTATAGGTGCCAACTTTTTCCTTTTTAGAGATATTGAAATAATTATTGCTAAACCAAGTTAATGTTTTTAGATTACCAGTATCCATATCAATTAAATCATGCTGCTTTTTAATAGTTATAATTTTTTCAGAGATTGAGCTCGTGTCTAAAAGAGAATAAAAAGTAAAATGATAATTTTTATCAGTTTCAGCCACTGCATACCACAAAATATTATTTAGAATCGTAGGTTGTGCAGAAAATCGATTATAGGCAATTCCTCCTTTTTTAAAAGATTTTTTAAATACGTCATCGATATAAAACTTATTGAAGATTGTAAATATCATATAGGCAGAGCTGATGTAAATTCCTGCTTTTAACCACCAAGTTCTTCTTGCTCTGTTTCTATTGAAAAACATCAATATTATCATGCATAGTAAAAACGGAATGGTATAAAAAGGATCAGCAACAGAAATATTATTAAAGGCAATTCTGTAATTAGAAAACGGTGCAAATAATTGCGTGCCATATGGTGTAAAGCAATCTAAGATTGGATGAGTAAAAATGGACCAAAAGAATAGCAAAATCCAATCTTTCTGAGTTGTTGTGCCTTTTCTTTTATTTGAATTGTAAAGTTTATAAGTAAGCCATCCAAAAGTAAAACAAGCTAAAACTGCAAACAATATGGAGTGCATAAAACCTCTATGAAACGCCATTGCTTGAATCTCATTGCTGTATAATAGCCGCCCAACAAAAACATCTAAATCTGGAATTGTACCTCCAATTGCGCCGAATAAAAGTGCTTTGTTTCCAATCTTTTTTCCTAGAATAGCTTCTCCACAAGCAGCACCTAAAACAATTTGAGTTAATGAATCCATAATCACAAAAATAAGCCAACCAATTTGATTTGCATAACATTATGTAAAATCGTAACATTACAGAACAAAAAAATAGAGAATGCAACACAATAAAAATGGGTCAAAAACCACAATTAAAGACGAAAAAATTATTGTCAACAAAGAGTTAAATATTTGGGAAGCTCTATTTCCTGTTTTAGCTTTAGTTGCAATGTTGGCTTACAACGTTTTTGTGTTTGGTGATGATGCTTTGAGTGGCAGTAATCAGTTTGTTTTACTTCTAGGTGGCGCAGTTGCAGCATTTGTAGGTTTTAGAAATAAAATTTCTTATAAATTTATGATTGAGGAAGTTGCAGAAAATATAAAATCTACAGCGGGAGCAATCTTAATTCTTTTAATGGTAGGTGCTTTGGCAGGAACTTGGTTAATAAGTGGTATTATTCCATCTATGATATACTACGGATTACAGGTCTTAAATCCAACTATCTTTTTAGCAGCTTGTTTAATAATTTGTGCAATCATTTCTATTGCAACGGGTAGTTCTTGGACAACTTCAGCAACAGTTGGTATTGCATTAATAGGTATTGGAGAGGCCCTCGGAATTTCTTTAGGAATGACTGCAGGTGCCGTTTTATCGGGTGCTTATTTCGGGGATAAAATGTCACCAATGTCAGATACTACAAATTTAGCCCCAGCGATGGCAGGTACAGATCTTTTTACGCACATAAAATACATGGCATATACCACAGTGCCAACCATAGTAATTACTTTAATTATTTTTATCATTTTAGGATTTACACAGAATTCCACTGGAGAGGCAGATACGGCTGTTTTATTAGCAGATATTAATAAGGCGTTCAATATTACACCTTGGTTGTTTGTAGTGCCAATAATTGTCGTTTTATTAATCATTAAGAAAACTCCGCCATTAGCAGCATTATTAGCCGGAACTATTTTAGGAGGTATTTTTGCCTTAATTTTTCAACCAGAAGTTGTTACACAGATTACGGGTGCTGAAGAACTAACTTTTACGACTGCGTATAAAGGAATTATGCAAGCCATAACTGTTAAAACATCAGTTGCTACAGAAAATGCAGCTTTAGCAGATTTATTTACTGCGGGCGGAATGGCTAAAATGTTAGGAACAATCTGGCTTATTTTATGTGCTATGGTTTTTGGTGGTATTATGGATGCAATTGGTGCATTGGCAAAAATTAGTGCATTTATGTTAACGCTATTTGATTCTATTTTTGGGTTGTTTGCAAGTACAGTTTTTACTTGTATCGGATTAAACTTTACAGCATCAGATCAATATTTGGCCATTGTGGTGCCTGGTAAAATGTACGCCAAAGCATATGCAGATAAGGGGTTAGCACCAGAAAATTTAAGTAGAACTTTAGAAGATTCTGGTACCGTAACCTCTGTATTAATTCCATGGAATACTTGTGGAGCGTATCACTCTGGAGTTTTAGGAGTTTCTGTTTTTGATTACGCCATCTATGCAATTTTTAATTGGCTTAGTCCTTTTATGACATTGATTTTTGCCGCTTTCAAAATAAAAATTAAGCAGTTGGCAACTAAGTAAAATGATGGTTTATGTAATTATTATTGAAGCTTAAAAACTAGGAAAAATGCCATTACAAGCCAAAATTTTTAGGGTTATTACAACGAAGTACTAACGGAGTTGGGTTTAAGATGTAACTCTATCTCAAGAAATGCTCAATTATTAAGTCTTCTTTGATGATGTAACTTTCGACTTGGCTGCAAAAAGATTTAGAAAAATAGAAATCAGTAATAAAATCCAAGGAGTTCCATGAAGTAAAACGTCAAACCAATCTTGAGATTCCATTCCGTTTTCTGCAGAAAAAGCATTACCTCCCAAAATCCATTGTAATTTACCCCAAATATGTGGCGGATTAAAAGGTGCTAAACCTAACGTTAAACTTGCTATTAAAAACAGCTTCCAATTTTGTTTCAGTATGTTCATCACTTTTGAAAGGAACTTTTTCTTTATATATTGCGGGTAACTTGCTAAATAAACCAGTTCCACACCAATCCAAAACGAATGGTTAAATCTCTGTAAGGGTAATTCGGTGCAGAAAAATAATTCTTTTCAGTAAAACCAGAAGTTACATTATCTACTTTTAGATACAAGCGGGTTCTGCGGACTTGAGCATTTATAAAAACATCAAAAGTTGGAAAACCTATTTCTTCATCATTTTGTAAAGTAAATTCTGCTAATAAAGGATTATAAGCATTTGCTTTGTACTTGGTGAAATATTTAAAAGTAACGCCAATATTTACCAACATGGGTTTTCCTTTAAACCAATAATCGGTGTAGTAAAAAGTATTTCTCGTTACAAACTCAGGAACTCTAAAAACCGAACTTCCACTCGTTACGTTTTGATACATAACCGTATTTTCTAGAGCTAGTTTCCAGTATTTAAACTCTCTATTTGCTTTTACTTTTAAATAGGTAATCTGATTTTCAAATTGCCGTGGTGTATTGTTTTCATCAAAATAAGTATAGTTGTCAATATTAGTAAAATTTAGTGCGGCATTGATCCATTTAGAATGAAAGGTAAAACCTAGATCTCTCGTATTTACGTTGCTAAAATCGTTTTGCCAATTGTAAGCATCATAAGAGCTTTGATGTAATAATGTGTTGAAATTTGCCGATTTAGAATTTATTAATAAACTTCCTTTTACAGCGAAAAGACTGTCTTTTTCATAAATAGCCTCTCCTTTTAAATAAGTGCCCGACAACCTTCCAGAGCCTGGTGTGAGAGAAGCATCAGCATTTAGTTGAAAATTTTTAATTTTTGCATTCCAATCTGCTCCAATAGAAATTGCACTTCCTGCTAATTTTAATTTCTTTACAATATTCTTACTGTTTAAAATAGTGTCATAGCCATAAGAATAATTTGTGTAATTCACTTTCGCTTTAAATTTACCTAAAACATATTTTGAATTAAATTCTAAATGTACTTCATTACTTGTAATTTTACTTTCTGCATCATTTTTATTGGCATCAGTTGCAGTTACTTCTCCAAATATTGCTGATGTTGCGGATTTTTGTGTAAAATTATAATTTTTACTTTCATTTATAAAAATATGACCAATTTTTAAATTGCTGAAATCTTTTTTAGTGATGGTGTCTTTGTTAGATAGTAGTTTGAAACTTTGTTCTAAATATATGCGATTACTATCGAATTGATTTTCTGAATCGGTTAAATTTACATCTAATCTTGCCCTTTTGTCAAAATCTGGATCTTCAGAAATAAAACTTTCTAAAGCAGCTGTTGTTAAACCACCACTTTCTTCATTAAAAAAATCTTGACTTGTTAAATGGCCTCTAATTTGATATTGATTCTCTTTGGTTCTGTATTGAAAAGTTCCGCGAAAATTTCCATTACTGGCTAAAGATTGTCTATAGGCACCCAAAGAACGAAGACCTTTGTAGGAAACAGAAACATTTAATCGTCTCGAAAAATTTAGTGTAAAAAGAGCATCTACAAATTGCCCTTGTTGCAAGCCTGTGCGGTATGAAATTTCTGTAGTTGGTGTAGGAACTTCATAATATTTTATTTCATCAATGTCTAAATAGCTAAATTGTTTTGCAGTAAAACCAATATCTGGCAGATTATTTAAATTGTTAAAACTGTATGCTAAATTATTAAAAGTTTGACCCTGGTTATGAAAAGGAAGTAATTCAAAGTTATCTGTTCTTAAATAGTTGAATTTGTATTCCTTTTTTAAAGTTAAAGTAGTGTCGATGTATGAAGTATCTCTTTTGTGAGAAAATATTTTATAGTCTGTATATTTTGTTTTTCCGGATAAAATAATCTTGGTAGATCCGTTATTTCTTAAGGAATCAATGCTGCCGTTTAAAGCTTCAAATTTGTCTCCTCTCTTTCCATCAAAATTTAATTTTGTTTGACAGTAAATACTATTCAGTACAAAGCCAAATAATAAAAAGGTTAAAAAAATTGTTTTTTTCATTCCAAATTTTAACAAAGACAAATGTAAAATAATTAAACGAAATGAATCAGTAATAATTATGATGAAATCCGATTCTTTAAAAATTCTTCATTAAGTTTCTTTAAAGCTTCTTAAAATTGTAATTTCTATAGAATTTGTCTCCAACTAATGGGGGATAATAAGAATCTAAAAGAAAAAGTTTTCTTTTCTTTGTAATATGTTGAAGTCAAATTTTAGTGGTTTTTCTTTGGAAGCTGGCACGGATGAAGCAGGAAGAGGTTGTTTATGCGGACCTGTTGTTGCTGCAGCCGTAATTCTTCGTAAGGATTTTACACACCCTTTTTTAAACGATTCGAAGCAATTATCGGAAAAAAAGAGAGAAGAATTAAGACCATTTATTGAAGAAAATGCCATTGCATTTGGGGTTTCATTTGTTTGGCAAGATGAGGTTGATGAAATTAATGTTTTGCAGGCATCCATTACTGGTATGCATCGAGCGATTACAGAACTTGAAATTCTGCCAGAATTTATAATTGTAGATGGAAATAAATTCAAGAATTATAAAGAAATACCTCATGAAACGATTGTAAAAGGAGATGCAAAATATGTGAGTATTGCAGCAGCTTCAGTATTGGCAAAAACATATAGAGATGAATATATGGAAAAGATTCACCAAGAATTTCCAATGTATAATTGGCAAAAAAACAAAGGATATCCTACCAAAGAACATCGCAATGGAATTCGTAAATTTGGGATAACACAATACCACAGAAAAACATTTCGTTTATTACCAGAACAAATAAAGCTAGACTTGTAAACTTCAATTCATATTTTTTCTGCTGTTATTTCTTACTCTTTTGACTTTCATTCTTTCACTTGATAAGCGACGAACAATAAAAATATATTTTCCTTTAGGAATCCTTAAATAGTACAAACAAATCTTTCAAATAATCCAAAACACTGCTGCGAATTTTTAGAATTATAATTTCAGAAACAGATTAAGTTATTTAGGGTTTATTTAAAAACTTCAACTATTTTTACGTTCTCAATTTTACAAGATGATTAAAAAAACACGCGCAGAAATTACCAAATGCATTCTTCATAAAGTAGCAAATAAATTTAATAGCGGGCATAATGTGTTCTCTGAAAATCTAATTCGCTTCGATCAAGAAAGTTACGATTTAATGAAGAACTTCTTATTAAAACCTTTTGGTGGTTTAACGCAGAGTTATCGTTTTTCACATCATGCAGATGTGCGTTTAAATGAATTGAATAATTATGCTTCAGAGGTTTTTAAAGAAGAGAGTTCGTTTGTAGAATATTCCAAAAACATCGTGAATCATTTATATGAACAATCCAATTCTGCTCAGATAAAAACAGGAGATGTGCTCATCGTTTTTATTGAAGGTATCGAGTATAAAGATGTTTTAACGGAGGCTGTAGGTATTTTTAAAATTGAAAATAAAGTAGATTTTTTTCAAACCTATTTAGACGATAATGAAAGTTTTGATGTTGTTATTCAGAAAGGAATATCGACCAAAAGAATAGATAAAGGTTGTTTAATTTTAAATACTTCAGATACTGAAGGAACGGTTGTTCTTTCTGTGGATAATAATAACTATGATGCTCAATATTGGATTAAAAATTTCTTGAGTGTAAAATTGGCAGATGATTACAATTCGCATACCCAAAACTATTTAGAGCTTTGTAAAGAATTTTCTGAAGAGGTTATTAAGCCTGAATTAGGAATGAAAGAGCAAGGCAACTTTTTAGCAAATACAGTAGATTACTTTAAAGAAAATGAGTCTGTAGATTATGCTACTTTTAAAGATGAGGTTTTTGAGGGAGACAAGCATAAAGAGCTATTTGATGATTATAAAAAGCATTATGAAACTTTAAATGACGTTTTAATTAGAAATAATTTTGATGTTTCTGGAGTTGTTTTAAAGAAAGAAAAAAACAAGTTAAAAACAGAGATTAAGTTAGATACCCATATCAGCATAAAATTAGACGTAGATGCCCCAGAGGCAGCTTCAGAGTATTTAGAAAGAGGTTATGACGAAGAGAAAAAAATGAAGTTTTATAAAGTTTATTTTAACGAAGAAAAATAATTTATGCCGCATGGTTTTAAAAACCTTGTAGGTATTTCTTGTTTTCTAAAGGATAAATTCATCAACTTCAAACAATGTTTTAAAATGTTTTAAAATCTTTTGTTTCACTTCATTTGTATCTATTTTTCTACCCAATTCAGATTCCATAGAAGCCACTGCTTTTCCTTTAATTCCACAAGGAATTATATTGTCAAAATAACCTAGATTAGTATTTACATTCAATGCAAAACCGTGCATAGTTACCCATCTAGAAGAACGAATTCCTAAAGCACAAATTTTACGAGCAAAAGGTGTTCCAACATCTAGCCACACACCTGTTTCTCCCTCACTTCTAACGCCCTTTAGGCCATATTCTGCAATGGTTAAAATGATAGATTCTTCTAGTAGTCGCAAGTATTTATGGATATCTGTAAAGAAATTTTCTAAGTCTAAAATAGGATATCCCACAATCTGTCCTGGTCCGTGATAGGTAATGTCACCACCTCTATTAATTTTGTAAAAAGTAGCACCTTTTTCTTCTAATTGTTTTTCATTTAACAATAGATTGCTTAGATCTCCACTTTTACCCAATGTGTAGACATGCGGATGTTCCACAAATAAAAAGTGGTTTTTCGTACTTTCTTGTAGATTATTTCTTCTGTTCTTAATTTTAACATCAACAATTTCTTGCAATAATTCAGATTGAAACTCCCAAGTTTCTTTATAATCCTTAACAAGGAGGTCCTTTAAAAGTATGTTTTTGTTCATAAGTTCAATGACAAAGGTAAATAATTGATTATATTTGAGACTAAAATTGCATTCAAAATATACTTTTATGAAAATTAAATTTTCTCTATTTCTTTTTTTAATAGTAGTACTTGTAAAAGTTGATTTTTCTTATTCTCAAAATACTTGGAGTAAGCAAGAAAAAATGAATTCCCTTTTAGGAAAGAAAGATATTTATCAGAAGAAAAATTTTCCGTCTACTTATGAAATACTAAGTTTAGATATTGAGAGTTTTACAACTAGGCTAAAAAGTAAATCTAGCTCAGAAGAGCATACTATTGAATTGCCTAATGCTGATGGAAGTTTGTCAAGATTTAGATGTAAAGAAAGCTCCAATTTTGAAGCTAAATTACAAGCTAAATTTCCCAATATTAAATCCTATTCAGCCCAAGGAATAGATGATCCAACTGCCTTGGCAAAAATTAGCATTGGCACCGATGGTTTTCATGCAGTAATTTTTTCTGGTAATCAAGAAACGGTTTATATAGATCCTTATTCAAGAGATAATAAAGATTATATTATTTACAAAAGAAGTAGTTTAAGTAAGCTTGACGAAGATTTTAAATGTCAAGTAGAAGCCTCTGCAAAAAAGGAATTTTCGGTTTCCGATTTTAGTAAAAATGCTAATGATGGAAAATTAAGAACTTATAGATTGGCATTGGTTTGTAGTGCAGAGTATTCCGAATTTCATTTAGGGGTAAGTCAACAAAATATTCCAGATACTGCTACAGATGAAGTTAAAAAAGAAGCTGTGTTATCTGCAATGAATACATCCATGACAAGAATTAACGGAATCTTTGAAAAAGATTTGTCAATAAAGCTCGTTATTGTAAATGATAATAATAAAATAATTTTTTTAGATGCGGCTACAGATGGTATTTCAGATGGCTCACCGTCTACGATGATTAATGAAGTACAGACGATTTGTGATAATTCTATAGGAGATTCAAATTATGATATTGGACACATTTTTAGCATCGGTGGTGATGGCTTAGCTGGTTTAGGAGTTGTGTGTATATCAGGTCAAAAAGCCAGAGGTGTAACAGGAAGATCTCAACCAGTTGGTGATCCCTATGATATAGATTTTGTAGCACATGAAATGGGCCATCAATTTGGCGCAACCCATACATTTAATAATAGTTGTAATGGTAACAGAACAAATTCTACCGCAGTAGAACCTGGAAGCGGATCAACAATTATGGGATATGCTGGTATTTGTTCACCAAATGTTCAAGCAGGAGATCCTAATGGAAATAGTGATGACTATTTTCATGCCGTTAGCATAGCCCAAATGTGGAATACTATTCAAAGTTCTGGTGATTGTGGTGCTTTAACGAACACAAATAATACTGCGCCAACCTCAAATGCAGGTTTAGATTATTTTATTCCTAAGTCTACACCTTTTAAATTAGAAGGCACTGCAACAGATGAAGAAGGTTTGTCTAGTTTAACCTATAATTGGGAGCAATTAGATATTGAAATTGCAACCATGCCGCCGTTAAGCACAAATACTTCAGGACCAATGTTTAGATCGTTGCCTTCCAAAACAGCACCTGTTCGATTTATGCCAGATATAGCTACGGTGATGTTAGGCAGTACTTCTACAACTTGGGAGGTAGTGCCTTCTGTAGCGAGAGAATTGAATTTTTCATTTTTAGTAAGAGACAATCATATTGGAGGAGGAAGTTCAGCTCGAGATGATATGAAAGTTCAAGTTGTAGACGCAGAAGCTTTCATTGTAACTTCGCAAAATGCGGAAGAAACTTTTAGTTCTGGACAAACAATCTCAGTTGCTTGGAATAAAGGAACTACCGATCTCGCTCCAATAGATTGTGAAAATGTCAATATTAAATTATCTATTGATGGAGGTGTTACTTTTCCTATTTTCTTAAAAACAAATACCCCAAATGATGGTGCAGAGGATATAATTGTGCCAGATAATGCAACAGCTAATGCAAGAATTCTAGTAGAAGCTGTTGACAATATTTTTTATAATGTAAACACCTCTAAGTTGAGCATTGTTTCATCAACACCAACCTTTTTAATTATAGACGAGACTGGTGAGCAATCAGTTTGTAATACGGGTGATGAAAGTATCAGTTATACTTTAAACTTCGATTTTATAAATGGTTTTACAGAAACAGCCACTTTAAGTGCTACAGGATACCCAGTAGGTTCTTCTGTAACATTTAATCCAACGACAATAAATTCAGATGGGAATGTGCTTGTAACGGTTTCAAATCTAGAAGATAAAGAAGCTAAAAATTATGAAATTACTATTGTAGGAACATCTGCAACAGTAACACAAAGCGTAAGTTTGGTTTTAAAATTACAAAGTTCAATATTTGATGTTTTAAGCTTATCCTCGCCAACAAATGGGGCTACAAATATTTCCATAAAGGAAGTTTTAAGTTGGGTTGAAGATGAAAATGCAGCATCTTATGATGTGGAAATAGCATTAGATAGTGGTTTTCAGACCATAGTTTCTAGCGTAAATGTTTTAGAAAACTCCTTTCAAGTTGATGGTTTAGTTTCAGAAACAGTATATTTTTGGAGGGTAAAACCTAAAAATGATTGTGGAGAGGGAAGCTTTTCGGATGTTTTTAGTTTTACAACAGAAATTCCACTTTACTGCCCATCAACTTTTACAGATGAATCAGGAGGTGGAGAGCATATTACAAATGTTACCTTTAGTGGAATTAACAATACCTCAGGAAATGATACCTCTGATGGTTATGAAGATTTTAGATCCATAAATACAAACCTTCTGAGAGGGCAAACAAAACAGATAAGTGTAACTCTAGATACTGACGGTTTTCAAGATCATTGTTTTGTTTTTATCGATTGGAATCAAGATTTTACTTTTGATAAGGAGACAGAAAGGTATGATTTAGGAACTGTGACAGCGGATATCGGCACCGTTACTTTTAATATTTCAGTACCGGTGAGTGCAAAGTTTGGGGAAACAAGAATGAGAGTCATTATTGAGTACGCTGATCCTACAAATGGTTATGGAGACGGAGCTTGTGATGTAGATCATGTAACAGAATGGGGAGAAACTGAGGATTACTCAGTAACTGTTGTTGAACTGGTAAATAATCCTGATAATTTTTCTGTGTTAACAACTTCAGAATCTTGTGTAGATGAAAATGATGGAGTTATCAATGCAGTTATGGATCAAAGTGAATATACTTATCAAGTCACAGTTTCTGGACCTTCAATTAATATAACTGAAAACTTACCCGGTACTTCTTATACGCGTCAAGGTTTGGCCCCTGGAGATTATGAAGTTTGTTTCTTTGTTGTAGAATCAAATTACACACAGTGTTTTGAGGTAAATATAGAGGCATCTGAACAAATAGCATTAAAAGTAGCAAGCAAAAATCAATCGAATACATACTCTTTTAATATTGATAGCGGAACAGCTCCTTATAAGGTGTATCTGAACGAGAAGTTATTAAGCGTTTCTGATACCAAAGAATTTGAAATAGAAATTTTTGGAAGTGGAAAATTAGAGGTTAAAACTGCAAAAGATTGTGAAGGATTTTACAAGACTAGTATTGGTGAAATTTTATTAAAGCAAAACCCTATTTCAGATTCTATTGATTTGTTATTGCCGATAGGTATTAGTGAGCCTAATATCAATGCCCTAATTTTTGATCTGAATGGAAAAATGATTTACAGCCAGAGTATAAAAAGAGAGGAGAATACCTTATCAATTCCTTTTAAAGACTATGCTTTAGGTATTTATATCTTAAAATTATCCATTGAAAATTCAAAACCAATTAAAATTATAAAGCAATGAAAAAGATATTAATAAGTATTGTTTTAGTTTTTGCTTCTTTTGTGAGTATTCAATGTTCAAAAGATCCTAAAAATCGAGCACCAAGTGCAGTTAATTTAATTTATCCATCCCAGAATTTATTGTGTATAGAAAATACAATTACCTTTAATTGGAGTGAAGCTATAGATCCTGAAAACGATGCATTAGAATATAATATTATCATTGCTACAGACAGGGCGATGACAAATATTATTGAAAACGAAACGACTACTTCTTCAGAATTAACATTTATATTAGAAAAACAAACTGCTTATTATTGGAAAGTTGATGCCTTAGATGTAAAGAACAATCAAGGTACGGAGTCAGAAATATTTGCTTTTTATACCAAAGGAGAAGGAGTTTTAAATTATGCTCCATTTGCATCAGAATTAGTTTCTCCTGAAAATAATGGTCAAGTAAATGCAACTTCTGTAAGTTTAACCTGGGAAGCTGCTGATGCTGATACGGATGATATTTTAAGTTATGAACTTTATTTTGGAGAAAATTCTGACTTAAATTTAATGGACGATACACTTACCGAAAAATCTTATACAGTCTCTGTAGAATCAGGTAAAACCTATTCTTGGAAAGTAAATGTAAAAGATCAATATGAAGCAAAATCCATTGGTCAAACTTGGACTTTTACAGTGAATTAAAAGCCATTTTTACTCGTACATGTGAGGTCTTAGAATTGTTTAATTTATTTTAAAACCTAACAAATGAAGCATTTAGTTTAAATTTTACACTGTTATAAAGCTTAAATTAAAGGAAGACTGATTGATAAAAAACACACGTTACAATGCCACTACAAACTTCTCTTAAAAAAGCTAAATATTTAACCAATACGTTAATTTTAAATTTAAAGATTTAAATCTAGGTGCAAAATTATTAGAATAATAATTGTCGTTGTAGACAATAAAAAGATCTGAAAGCGGAGCAAAACGCCACTGTAATTTTGTGTTGATTCCAAAATTTTCTTGCTGACTGCTATATTGAATAAAAGTAGACCAAAATAAGCTTTTATTAAAAGTGATGTCTATTTTTGGACCAATTAACCAAATAGAAGCATTTGGGAAGGGATTAGGGAGTATTACTTTATCATAATTAATTTGCATAGAACCGGAAAAATAGGGTTGAATTCTCCAAGCTAAATTAGTTGTTAAAGAATATTTTTTACCATTAAAAAAAGTACCTACTGAAGGTTCTATTCGATAAGAAAAATTTTTTCTTTGATCGGATCTATAACTAAGGTTAAAATTGGTGTATGCATAACCTTTATTCGCAGGCAAAGGAATTGCTCCATCTGTTCCTGTAGGATCAAACTCACTAAAAAGATAAGTAAAACGATTATTCATTTCTGCAGTCAATTCTGCAGTGTTTATAAAATTTGCTCGCCATCTGCTGCTGATTGCATAATCTGAATTTTTAAAGTTTAACTCAGGTTTCCAAATAAAAATAGGAGTAATCGAGAAGCTATGTTTTTGAATTTTACTTTCATTTGGCCAAAAAGTACGTTCTATTTGAGGCGAAATTTTAAAAATATCGGTTCTTCTAAGAAACCCCAAATCGGACTGATAATTCTCTCCAACATAAACCCCATTTATTCTTGCACTAAAATTTCTATTAAAATATTGCGTAGAAAACCCAGCAGAATAATCTTTGTTCTTTATACCTGGAGAAAAAGACTTATGAATGAAATATTTCCCAACCCAAGAATTGTCTTCTGAAGCTAAGCGATAATCCATCCCAATAATTCTATTATATGTATCTTCCTCTGCAAGAAAATCATACTCCTTTGTAGCTTCTTTATTAATAATCATAAAGCTAATATTTGATCGGCTAAACAGTTTTTGTTGAAGTGTAATAACAGCACTATTAACAGTAGGGATTTCATTTTCAATGTCTTCTGCAGTTTGCATTGTTAACAAACCAACCCTTAAGTTGTTATTTACTTTGCCACTTAATCTCACTCCAGCAATAATATCATTTTCTATAGTATTATCATTGGCATCTTTTGCAATACCTATTCTTCTGGAGAAAAAAGGATTAGAATCTCTATTGTTACCAAAATCTGCAAACAAATCACTATTTTCAATAAAGAATAGTCTTCTTTCCGGCAATGAAACTTCAAAGCGAGTAAGATTTGTGATTTGTTGGTCTACTTCTACTTGAGAAAAATCAGGATTTAAAGTAATATCTAAATTCATACTATTACCAATAGTGAATTTTGCATCTCCACCAAATTTTAAATCTGTAATAGAGGTTTTGTTTTCAAAGTCTTTTGCGGTTATTGCATTTACATAAGGTATAATAGAAATTGGAGATTTTGATTTTCCTAGAGGCTTTTCAAAAATCATTTCTCCCATATAAGCCAAGTTAAATATAAATTGATTTTGAGGAATATTTACCCAGGTATTTCTTTCATTATATTGTGTGTCAAAATGATAACTGTTAAAGCGCCATTTGGTTTCACCCTCTCTGTATTTAAAAGCCGACAATGGAATGATCATCTCTATAATGTAATGATCGTCTTTAATTTTCGTTTTACATTGCCATTTGGTGTCCCAAGCCATCGTAAACCCTCTTAGCTCAGAACCTCCGCCAGATAGAAGCATTTCTCTTTTTACTCCATAAGGATTGGTTCCAAAAATGAATGCATTAGTTCCATCATTAAATGTATCAAATAAAAAGGTAATATTATCGCTACCGCCGGCTCTAAAGTCTCTTCTAAGAGAAGGTGTAATAAATTTATTATCAGGAGCATTTACTTTGGCACCTATGTATAAATTTTTATCATCAAATAAAAACTTAATATTTGCTTGTTGTTTTGCTTGCGTAGAATCTGAAGGAAAATATTGCCAGAATCCGGAAGCTCCTTTGCTGTCTTTCCATTCATTTTCGTTAAGATTTGCATCTAAAACGATTGGATTCTCAATGAAATTAACAAATACGGATTTATTAGTTGTTTGGGAAAAACTATGGATTACAAAAAGGAAAGTAATAAAAACTAAAATATTTTTCAATAGGATTTATTTTGATATGTATCAAAGATAGTACAAAAAAACCTCATCTTATGAAGATGAAGTTTTTTGTAAAAATGAACAATAGTATTACCTTAAAAAAGGCTATTTATAAATTATTTATTTAGTTCCCTTTTGTTGGTTTTGGAAATTTAGGAGGGGTTATTTTCTTTTTACCTTTTAACTGAGATAATAATTCTGTAACGGCTCTTTCCAACTGAGGATCTGAACCTTTTTCTAAAGATTTTGCATTTTGCCTTACAGCTATATCTGGTGCAACTCCTTTGTTTTCTGCAATCCAGGTATTTGTTGCTGGATCAAAAACAGCATTGTCTGGTGCTGTTAAAGAACCACCATCTATCATTCTATAATGAGTAGATGATTTCACCAATCCACCCCAAGTCGTAGCTCCTATTAATAATCCTGCTTTTTGTTGTCTAAAAACCCAAGGGAAAAAATCCCCTCCAGATCCTGCAAGTTCATTTGTCAATAATACTTTGGGTCCCATAATTCCAGCAGGTAAACGCATCGCTTTTCCATTCGGAACTTCATTTGTCAATGCTGCTCTTGGTTTACGCGTCATTAAGTCTACCATATAATCATCTAATAATCCACCGCCATTAAAACGTTCATCAATGACAGCCCCTTCTTTATTTTGCTGAGCAAAATAATATCTATTAAAAGAAACAAATCCTGGTCCACCAGTATTTGGTACCCAAATATAACCTAGCTTTCCTCCAGAAAGTTTGTCTACCATTCTTCGGTTATCTTCTACCCAAGTTCTTTGGCGCAATGAATTTTCGCTTTTAATTGGTTTTACAATTTCTTTCCAAGCACCTTCAAAAGATGGTTTTGTATTGATATGTAACGTAGTTTGTTTAGTAGCAGTACCATCGAGATATTTATAGATGTTGTCTTTGTCAGTAATTTCTTCATTATTGATGCCGACTAGATAATGTCCTGCTTTAATTTTCATGCCAGGCTGATCTAAAGGGCCATTTAATCCGGGGTTCCAAGCCTCTGAAGTATAAATTCTTTTGAATTGCCACTTTCCTTGTCTGGCTGAAAAATCTGCACCTAACAAGCCTCCTTTAGCTGTATCAATAGTAGGGAAATCTCCACCACGAACAAAACTATGTCCAACCGATAATTCTCCATTTACTTGATCTAAAATATAATTTAAATCTGCTCTGTGTTTTACAAAAGGCACTAGCGGTGCATACCGTTTATAAACTTTGTTCCAGTCTCTACCGTGCATTCCTGGATCATAAAAATAATCGCGCTCGTAGCGCCAAGCTTCTTCAAAAATTTGATTCCATTCACTAATTCTGTTTAGCTTCATGTTAAAATCTAACTTTAAAGTTTTAGCACCTTTTATATTTGCCCCAGTAGTTTTTGCTACTTTCCATTCTCTGCCGGCTTTCACAATCATGTGTTTTCCGTTTGGAGAAATACCATATATGCTTAGCTTTTTTCCAAATTCTGTTGCCTTTAATTTTTTCAAATCAAATTTTTGAATTGCTTTTTCATTAGAAATAAATACAAATCCGGCAGGTCCAGCAGCAATACTTCTGAAACTTTCTTTTAGAGGCAAAGCCAAAATTCTACGAGAAATTCCGTTAAAATCAATAACTACTTTTTTGTCTTTTTTATCTTCAGATTTTTTCTTAGAATCTTCATTTTCATCATCTTTCTTGCTTTTATCGTCTTTCAACTTTTCTTTTTCCACAACTTCTTCATCGCTTTTCGGTTTAAAAGGAGAAGCATCTTTTTTAGCCAAATTAATTACATAAGCAGCATAATTTGGTTTGGCCGTCATAGAACTTGTATTTGCCCAACCAGAGCGCAATGCAACATCTGTACTTGCTAAAAAGTATAAATGTTTGTGGTCTAAATCCCAGGTAGGAGAAAATGAATCTGCAAATGGATCTGTAATTGCTGTAACCTTATTAGACGCTAAAGACCATACTTTTATTTGTTTTAAACTATTGTCGCCAGATTTAGCATACGCTAACCAATTAGAGTCTGGAGACCATGTGATTCCCATTCTACCACGTTCTAAGTTGTTGCCAGCATTGTCAATCGTTCTGATGGTTGCTGCTTTTAAATTAACAATTCTAATGCGTGTATCATCATCTACAAACGCAATATTCTTTCCGTCTGGAGACCAAGTTGGTTCCCAAGCCATTTTAGAAACCCCAATAGAAATAGTGGTTGTTTTGGTGGTTCCGTCTTGATTATTTACATGCAAAGCATATCCTTTTCCATTTGAATCAGAAAACCATGCGATTTTATCTCCTTCTGGTGACCAAATTGGCGCTCTATCAGCAGCTCCAGAACTTTTCGTGATGTTTCTTGCATCTCCAAATTCTACAGGAGCCGTAAAAATATCGCCACGTGAAGCCATTACAACTCTTTTTCCATTAGGAGAAATATTTGCATAATCTACTCTTTTATTGACATTTACCCATTTAGTATCTGTCCAAGGAAAATCTCCTTTAATAGAAATTTTTAAACGTTTTGTTTTATTGTTTTTTATATCTAACGTGTGCAAATAACCATCTTGTTCAAAGATTAAGTGACTTTTAGATCCACTTAAATATTTTACAGCAGTTCCTTTAAAACGAGTGACTTGTTTTACTGCTTTTGTTTTTGTGTTGTATGACCAAACGTTAGAGGTATGTGTTCTGTCGGATAAGAAATATACCATACTTCCATTCCAAACGGGGTATTTATCAGTAGTTTTATTGTTTGGTAATAAGGTTTCGTTTAAGGTTTTTAAATCGATAATAATTAACGGAGTGTTTTGTCCACCACGATAATCTCTCCATTCTTCATCCCAACGTCTCATTTTATCAATCACCAATTGTTTTCCATTCGGAGAATATGATCCTGCAGTTGCCCATTGTTCAAATAATTTAGTGACTGGACCGCCATCTATAGAAACAGTATACAATCTGTTATACCTACTTGGTGCAGTGTCTCTATTTGATGCAAATAAAACTCGTTTACCATCATTAGTCCAACCTTTAGCAACATCGGCACTTGTGTGCCATGTTAATCTTTTGGCTTCTCCACCAGCAATCGAAACAATATAAACTGCTGAAGAGCCAGACCTGTTTGATGTAAACGCAATCCATTTTCCGTTTGGAGAAATGTGCGGATTGCTTTCAAGTGCTGCTGTGCTTGTTAATCTAGTTGTAAGATTTGTAGTTAAATTTGTTGTCCAAACATCAGATCCATAAGTATATGCTATTTGGTTTCCATTAATTGTTGGTTGTCTTAATAGCCGTGTTTCTTGCGCTGCTATATGCGCTGTTGATAAGAACAACATGATAACAAGAATACTTTTGAAAATTGATTTCATAGGATTAGTGATTGATTTTAAAGGATTACGTTAAAGATACAAAATCTTGGTATTTAATCTTGCGAGAGAAATGATAGGGTTAAGAATAAAAAAAAAGCCTCATCTTATGAAGATGAGGCTTTTTGTATGCATAAACAATAGTATTATCCTAAAAAAGGATATTTATAATCTGTTGGTGTTACAAAAGTTTCTTTAATTAAACGAACAGAAGTCCAGCGTAATAAATTTTGTGCAGAACCAGCTTTATCATTTGTTCCAGAAGCTCTTGCGCCTCCAAATGGTTGCTGACCAACAACTGCTCCTGTTGGTTTGTCGTTGATGTAGAAATTTCCCGCTGCATTTTCTAATGCTTTAGATGCTTTTTCAACAATATATCTATCTGTAGAAAAGATTGCTCCTGTTAAAGCATATTCAGTAGATTCATCTACTAATTTTAAAGAAGCTTCCCATGCAGCATCTTCGTATACATAGATTGTCATAACAGGGCCGAACAATTCTGTACACATTGTTTTGTACATTGGATCTTTAGCTACAATAACGGTTGGTTCTATGAAGTATCCAACAGATTTATCGTGACCACCCCCAATGATAATATCTGCATCAGGATCCGTTTTAGCAGCGTCTAAAAAGCTTGCAATTTTATCAAAAGAACCTTCGTGTATAACTGCATTTACGTAGTTTGATGGATCTTCTGGAGAACCCATTTTTATTTCATTTGCTTGTGCAATTAAATGCCCTTTTACTTCTTCCCACATGGATGCAGGAATAAATGCACGTGATGCAGCAGAACATTTTTGACCTTGAAATTCAAAAGCACCTCTTGTAATTCCTGTTGCAACTTGCAGAGGGTTGGCAGAATTATGCGCCCAGATAAAGTCTTTACCACCAGTTTCTCCAACAATTCTTGGATATGTTTTATAGTTGTGGATATTATTTCCTATTTGTTTCCATAAGTTTTTAAATACATGCGTAGATCCTGTAAAGTGTAATCCAGAGAAATCTGGAGAAGCAAATACAGTATCGGTAATCATCACAGGATCTCCGTAAACTACATTTATTACACCATCAGGCAAACCAGCTTCTTTAAACAAATCTACAATTACTTGAGCAGAATATGCTTGATGATCAGAGGGTTTCCATACCACAACATTTCCCATTAAAGCTGGGGCAGCAACTAAATTTGCAGCAATAGAGGTAAAGTTAAAAGGTGTAATGGCATATACAAATCCTTCTAGCGGTCTATACTCAACTCGGTTCCAAATTCCTGGAGCAGATGCTGGTTGATCTTTAAATATATCTGTTAAATATTGTACATTGAAACGGAAGAAATCAATCATTTCACAAGCCGCATCAATTTCTGCTTGATGAACGTTTTTAGATTGTGCAATCATTGTAGCCGCATTCATTCTCGCTCTGTAAGGTCCTGCTAATAATTCAGCAGCTTTTAAGAAAATAGAAGCTCTTTCCATCCAACTTACGCTAGACCATGCTTCTCTTGCCGCTAAAGCAGTAGCAATTGCAGTATCTACATGAGATTTGTCTGCAGTATGATATTGTCCAACAACATGTTTGTGGTCATGTGGAGGTGTAATATTCTTTGTATTTCCTGTTCTAACTTCTTCGCCATTAATATGCATTGGCACATCAATATTGCGGTTAAACATTTCTTTGTAAGTAGCTAATAATTCTGTTCTTTCAGGAGAACCTGGAGCGTACCCTTTTACTGGTTCATTAACCGCTTCTGGAACATTAAAAAATCCTCTTGCCATTTTATGTGTTTTTAAGTTTTAATCTCTAATTTTGAGTGTCAAAGTTACAATTTTTGTTTCAATAAATTTAGTTGATTTTTGATGTCTTTTGTTAAAGTAAATTCAATAATTATATTAAAAAACACTATTTTTAATAAATAATTAAATGATATATGTGCACGGTAACCTATCTTCCTTTAGGCAATAATAATTTTATTTTAACCTCTAATCGTGATGAAACGCCACTAAGAAAAACAATACCACTAGAGACCTATAAAGAAAATGGTGTAGAATTAACATACCCGAAAGATGCTTTAGCAGGAGGAACTTGGATTGGTGCAAGTACAAAAAATAGATTGGTTTGTTTGCTAAATGGCGGATTTAAAAACCATACAAGAAATCGTTATTACAAGATAAGTAGAGGTGTTATTGTAAAAAAAATCCTTTCTACAGATAATGGGGTTGCTTATATTAACAATTTTGATTTTACAGATATAGAACCGTTTACATTGATTTTGATTGATTATCATTTGCAATTAGAAGCTTATGAATTGGTTTGGGACGGCATTAAAAAACATTTTAAAAAACTAGCAGAGGAGCCTAAAATTTGGTCTTCATCTTCTTTATATACCGAAGAAATGAAAGTCTTAAGAAAAGAATGGTTTTCTGATTGGTTAGCAAAAAATGATGTCTTTCAGCAAGAAAAAATTGTTGACTTTCATCAAAATGAAAACTTAGGAAATACAGAAATTTCGCTTAAAATGAAAAGAGCTTTTGTAGAAACGGTGAGTATAACTTCGGTAAAAAAAATAGCATCCAACATAGAAATGACTTATTTAGATGTAAGAACAACTAAAAGAGTGCAAAAGAAATTAAGCCAACAATAACAACCCCGAAAATAGAAATAAAAATATAGGTAAAGTTTAGGAGTGTAAATTTTATAAAAGTTTTAAAATAACCTTGTTGGTAAAACTTGCGCATGGCAATCAAAAGATACATTAAAAAGAGGACTGCAAAAATCCATAATTGAGGTGTAGCCCCAAAGAGTTCTAATAAAAAGTAAATAGATAAAAGCATAAAAAATACGGTTTGCGTATGAAATACCAGGACTAAATGGTCTACATACGTGTATTTTCTTCTAATGTAAAACAACTTTAAAAATAAGGTAAAAAAGGGTAAAAATACAAATAGTGCTATGGAAATATAGGATAGCAATTGGTTGCTAAATTGTTCTTGACTTTCTCCTTCAGTAGTCAAAGAATTGATCACTTTTGCTCTGTTGTATAAAAACCTATTGAAAAATGTTTTTTCTTTTTGAAGGCTATCTAAAGCAGCATCGATACTTGTTTTAGGGTGTTTTTTTTGAAATTCTAAATAATCAGCAATTGGAAGCCCTGCAAAGTCAATTTTATTTCCGGTTGTACTGATCGATTTTGTAGAGTCTTTTGCTTTTTCTGCTACTTGGTCTATAATTTTTTTTCTTTTTACAGAATCTATAGGAATCCAAGAGTTTTTAAGTTCGGTATTAACAGCGTTTTTTAAGGAGTCTATATCTACATTCTTTACTGCTTGATCAGTATCAAAAGAAATAATTTTCGATTGCTTTTGTTCAGTGCCGTTTTTAAGTTCTTTAAATTTATCAATGTTTTTAGAAAGTCCTAAGATTAAAAAGAAAAGGATAGAAACGGTTAAATAAAACTGAAAAGGATTGGAGTAGCGCTGTCTTTTGCCATCCACATACTCTTTAGAAACTTTACCAGGTTTTATTAAAAGCGGAATTATTGTATTCCAGAATTTTGCATCAAAATTGAAAAATCCATTAAAAACTTCATGAATAAAACTTTTAAAAGTAATGTTGTTTCCTTTATTTGCTTGGCCGCACTCTGGGCAGAATTTTTCTTGGCCATAAAATGGATGCCCACAATTTAAACATGCAGGATCTTTAATTTTTGCTACTTTATTTTTTATTTTTTTTAGTTTGATAATACTGGTGTTGCAAGTTGAAAAGTTGGTATGTATACTTTAAACTCTTCTAAAGTTTCTATGTTTTTCATGGTATAATACCCTTTCATGGCGCCCATTGTAGATTCTAAAAAACACCCAGAACTGTAAGTGTAATTATCATTGGGATTTAATATAGGAGTTTGCCCAACAACTCCTTCTCCTTTTACAAGTTCGGTAGTATTCAACGAATCAAAAATTTTCCAAAAACGATCTGTTAATTGCAACGTTTCTGATGATTTATTTTCAATGGTTATAAAGTAAACAAAAGTATAATACAACCTATTATTTCTATAGCTTGTGCCATTATATTTTGTTTTTACAGAAATTTTAATTCCTTTTGTAATTTGTTGAACCATTGCAGTAAATATAGCTTTTTAGATTAAAGACTGCAAATCAAAATTTTTAGTTACCTATTTTGATTGTAAAAACCAGCGCCAATACCAATCACTCTATCGTACAAACCACCAAAAGGTTTGTAATATACGATTACTGTATATTGGTTTTCAGTTTGAAAAAAAGTACCATTAATTTGGTTCGTATCTACTTGTTGGTTCTCGTCAACCGTGGCAAAGGTATAATTGTAAAAACCTTGTTTTAGTAAAATTTGTCCTTGATAGCTAGAGGTTTCAAAATTGTAAAAAAGTTTATTTTCATCTTCAATTTTAAAATTATTAAAAGCGCCATAGATATAAACGTCTTTATTGGCAATTGGTGTGTCTGCATATAAAGTAAAATGCATCATGGCATAATCTGCCTCTGTGTTTGTGTCATTTGCATCTAAAGTTCTTATCACAAATTGGCCATTAATATCTGGGTTGTATGTGTAACTTCTATTCGGCTTGTAGGTAGAAGGGTATAAGTAATGATGAAAAACATTCTTCATGTCTATTTTAACCACATTCAAACTTTTATTTCTGATGAGTTTACTGTCAAAATTTAAATATTCATTTCCTCCCCAAAAATTAGTTTTGTTCGCGTAGGTGTATTTTAACTGATTTTGTTGAAAAAAAGTTGGCTGTAAATTGGTAATTTTTTCATTCCAATTTTCATTTTTTAGCAGAGCAATATGCACTTCTTGAGAAGGGTTGTTGATTCTAAGGTTTGGATGATTTACTGTAAATTCAACGGTTTGTTGCGTATCTCTTGTTTTCGTGTTTCTGCTCCTAGAAACTGCAACTCCAATGGTTGCTGCATTTTCATAGAGAACAAGTTTTCTAGAAAAAACAACTTCATCGTCATCATTTAAGATAGAAACTAAATAATTTCCGCTTTTGGTGATAATAGAATTTACATTCGGAATTTTCACCTCATAATGTGTGTAATTCTGAAAGGTGTTAAAAGAATTGGTCACATTTATAATTGAATTCTGATCAAAACCATCTATAAACTGACTAGAAAGCAATCTGCTTTTTTGCCAATCATGCGTCATGTGTTCTATTTTATATTGGTAGTCTTTACTATCTGCATCCAAATCATCAAAAGACAATTCTAAAATGGTACCTAAAGGCACAATAGATGAATAGTTGTTTTCTTGTAAGGGTCTTAATTGAATAGATTTTATGTTTTGTGCAAAAAAACTAATTGTAAAAAACAAGAAAGCAAGGAATATTTTTTGATGCATATTTTTCTTTTATACTTTGTAAAAGTACTGAATTTAGCACTTTAAAGACACTTGTGATAACACTTCTTTGTTAGGTTTTATGGTTTAATTAACAAAAGATGCCGCTAAAGATTAAAATAAAGTAGTTAGATAGACGAAAATATTATGGAGTAAGGGCTATAAAGTAGTTCTTGAAATTGCAGACCAGGCAAAGCCAAACTCGTAAATGTCTGCATACTTCTTAAAGTATTTAAAGTGGAAGATTTGCGATATAAGTTTTTGTATCACAAATGCAAGTAGTATTTCTAAATAAAAACGACCTATCTTCACTCTAATATAGAAATATATGAAGCTTACTATTTTAGCGATTACTTACTTCTCAAATAACTGCCTAAGAGGCAGGTATTCAATCTTAAAGAGATTTTTTTAAATTAAAAAATGCAGCAAATTTTTAACTGATTTATTTATTGCTGAAAGTTGTAAATTTTGAGTTTTTTCTAAACTATTCTACTTAAGCCTCATTTACAGTTGAGGCTTTTTTTTAAAATAAACCCAACGATTTCTTTAAAATCATTTATTTAGAATTATTATAAATAATAATAATAGGTAGAGATAACAGCTGAATTATATCTGTCACAATTAGCAAAAACATTAAATTTGCATGATTTTTTAAGATAACTAACAATTCCAAATTACTATGTCAAAAGACATTCGTATTAAAAAAGGCTTAGATATTAAGCTTATTGGCGGTGCAGAAAAAACAACGAAAGCTATTTCTTTGAGTAGTGTTTATGCGGTTAAGCCAGAAAATTTTCATGGAATTACACCCAAACTTGTTGCCAAAGAAGGAACTAAAGTAAAAGCAGGAGATACACTTTTTTATTCAAAAAGTGACGAACGCATTTTATTTCCTAGTCCTGTTTCTGGCAAAGTTGTGGAGGTGATTCGTGGAGCAAGAAGAAAAGTGTTAACAGTGAAAATTGCTGCTGATGCAAAACAAGCATATAAAAATTTTGAGACTAGAGATGCAGAAAACATGTCTGCAGAAGAGGTTAAAAATTATTTATTTGATGCAGGTTGTTGGCCATTTATAAAACAGCGTCCTTATGATATTGTTGCAAATCCAAATCAAGCACCAAAAGCTATTTTTGTTTCTGCCTATGCAAGTGCTCCTTTAGCTGCAGATTTAGATTTCACTTTAGCAGGTAAAACAGCAGAATTACAAGCAGCTATTACAGCTGTTTCTAAACTTACGGAAGGTAAAGTGCATATTTCTATAGGTGCAAATGGAAATTCTCCTCTTAGTGAATTAAATGGAGTTGAAATTCATAAAGTTTCAGGGCCACATCCTTCAGGAAATGTAGGTACGCAAATTGCAAAAATTGATCCTATTAATAAAGGTGAAGTTGTTTGGGTAATTGCGCCACAAGATTTAGTAATTATTGGTGAGTTGTTATTAACGGGCAAGTTTAATGCTACAAGAACTGTTGCATTAACTGGTTCTAAATTTAGCAAACCACAATATGTTACTGCGATTGCAGGAGCAAATATTGCTGATTTAGTAGCTGATAATTTAGAGAATGACAACACAAGAATTATTAGCGGAAACGTTTTGTCTGGCGTGCAAGTTAAAGAAGATGGTTTTATTGGTTATTATGATAATCAAATTACAGCAATCCCTGAAGGAGATGATTATGAGTTTTTTGGATGGAATAAGCCGATTTTCAATAAAATATCTACTTCAAGAGCATTAACTTTTTCTTGGTTAACACCAAATAAAAAGTACGATTTAAATACCAATACAAATGGAGAACACAGAGCATTTGTAGTAACTGGTTCCTACGAAAATGTATTTCCTCTAGATATCTATCCAATGCAATTATTAAAAGCATTTATGTATAAAGATTTAGACGAAATGGAAGCTTTGGGAGGCTATGAAATAGCTCCAGAAGATTTTGCACTAACAGAATTTATTTGCGTATCTAAACAACCTCACCAGCAAATAATTCGTGAAGGTTTAGATTTAATGAGAGAAGAATTAGGATAAGGTTATGAGCTTAAAACAAAACTTACATATTTTAAAAGAGAAATATAAAGGAACTAAAATGGCGCCTGCATTTAATGCAATCCATACCTTTTTATATTTACCAAATGAAGTGACTCACGGAGGAACTCATATCAAGGCAGCAGATGATTTAAAGCGTACAATGAATATTGTAATTATGGCTTTGGTTCCTTGTTTGTTGTTCGGAATGTTCAATGCAGGATATCAACACTATGCAGCAATAGATGGTTCTTTAAGAACGAATGTATTAGCAAATTTTTTTACGTTTGATAATTTCTGGATTGGAATTATAAAAGTACTACCATTGGTGATTGTTTCTTATGGAGTGGGACTTTTAGTTGAATTTATTTTCGCAGTTATAAAAGGACACGAAGTAGAAGAAGGATACTTAGTAACGGGAATGTTAGTGCCATTAATTGTACCTATAGACACACCGTTATGGATGTTATCAGTTGCAGTGGTATTTGGTGTTGTTATTGGTAAAGAAGTATTTGGAGGAACAGGAATGAATATCTTAAATCCTGCTTTAACGATTAGAGCATTTTTATTCTTTGCGTATCCAACTTGGATGTCTGGAGATAAAGTATGGGTATATGATGCAGTAAACAGAACGGGAACAGCAGATGCTATTTCTGGAGAAACAATTTTAGGAAGTTATGCTCAAAACCAAGAAGTAATTTATTCTAATTGGGATAAATTTGCAGGTTTTATACCAGGTTCTATTGGAGAAACTTCAACCTTGTTAATCTTATTAGGAGCTGCGATCTTAGTTTTTACAAAAATTGGAAGTTGGAGAATTATTCTTTCAACATTCATAGGAGCTGCGGTAATGGGAATGATTTTTAATCAAATTGTAGCTGCTGATATTATTACAGAATCTAGTAAGTTCTACGGATTAATGAATACTGTTTGGTACGAACATTTAATGATTGGTGGTTTGGCTTTTGGAGCCGTATTTATGGCTACTGATCCAGTAACAGGCTCGCAAACAAATAAAGGAAAATGGATGTATGGTTTCTTAATAGGTTTTATATCTATCATGATTCGTGTATTTAATCCTGCATATCCTGAAGGTGTGTTTTTAGCAATTTTACTAATGAATGTATTTGCGCCAACAATAGACCATTATGTGGTTCAAGGAAATGTAAAGAAAAGATTAAAACGTACTAAAGTTAAAACTGCCTAATTATGAGTAAGAGAACAGATAGTAACAGTTATACAATGATTTTCGCCATAATTATGGTGTTGGTCGTAGGTTCTTTGTTGGCTTTTATGGCTTCGTCATTAAAACCAAATATTGACGAGAATAAAAGAATAGAAAAGCAACAAAACATCCTTTACGCGTTGGGCGTAAATGAGAATGAAGGGACAAGTGCAAACTTTATTTCTACAGACGTTGCAGGAGCAGCATTTTCAGAATACATTACAAAGCAAATTGAAGTTCAAGGAGGTAAAGAAGTTGAGAATTCAGATGCTTACTTAATTGATATTAAAAAACAGCAAACTTTAGCTAAACAAGGAAAACAAAGAAGATTGCCTTTGTTTGTTGGTAAAAATAAAAATGGAGATGTTCTTTATGTTGCACCAATAAGAGGAAAAGGACTTTGGGATGCCATTTGGGGGTATGTTGCTTTAGATGAAAATATGATTGTACAAGGAGCCTATTTTGATCATAAAGGAGAAACTCCTGGTTTAGGTGCAAACATAAAACAACGTTATTTCATGGACGATTTTATTGGTGAGCACTTGTTGTCAGCATCTGGAGATTTTAAAGGAATTAGAGTTGCCAAAGGTAACAATGATCCAAAGAATGAAGATAAAACAGATTACGAAGTAGATGCAATTGCTGGTGCTACAATTACTGGTGATGGTGTTTCTGCAATGATAAAGAAAGACTTGGCAATGTATGTGCCATATTTTAAAACATTAAAAAAATAATTTATGGGACTTTTATCAAAAAAAGACGCAAAATTAATTACAGATCCATTAGCAGATAACAACCCAATTACTATTCAAGTATTAGGTATTTGTTCTGCATTGGCAATTACGGCAGAGCTAGAAGCTTCTATTGTAATGTCTATTTCTGTATTATTTGTGCTAGGTTTAGGGAATGTTGTTATTTCTTTAATGAGAAATATTATTCCATCAAAAATTAGAATTATTGTACAGCTAATTGTAGTTGCAACTTTAGTAATTATTGTTGATTTAGTGCTAAAAGCATTCGCATACGAATTAAGTAAAACATTGTCTGTATTCGTAGGGTTAATCATAACGAACTGTATTATTATGGGGCGTTTTGAAGCTTTTGCTCTAGGAAACGGACCATGGAAATCTTTCTTAGACGGAATTGGAAACGCTCTAGGATACGGAGTTATATTAGTTATTGTAGGTTTCTTTAGAGAACTTTTAGGAGCAGGAACTTTATTAGGTTATCCTGTGTTAGGGAATCCTATTCCAGGGGAATTATCAGGACTATATGCATATGGATATGAAAATAACGGATTCATGTTATTATCACCAATGGCCTTAATTGTGGTAGGACTAATTATTTGGATTCAACGAAGTAGAAATAAAGCATTAATAGAAGAAAACTAGAATTAGTTTCCAGTAGGTGTTAACAATTGGCGGTAAAAAGCTAAATAAAAAATAAAATCTGGAACTGAAAACTTAAAAATATGGAACATATAGAATTATTTTTCAAATCGATATTTATAGATAACATGGTTTTCGCAACCTTTTTAGGGATGTGTTCTTACTTGGCCGTGTCTAAAAAAGTAGCAACTGCTGTTGGTTTAGGTGCTGCTGTAATTTTTGTATTGGCAGTTACGGTGCCTTTAAACTGGTTATTAGATCAATATATTTTGCAAGAAGGCGCTTTGGTTTGGTTAGGCGAAGAATATGCAGCTTATGATTTAAGTTTCTTATCATTTATTATGTTTATTGCAACCATTGCAACGATGGTTCAATTGGTAGAAATTATTGTTGAGAAATTTTCACCATCATTGTATAATTCATTAGGTATATTTTTACCATTAATTGCAGTGAACTGTGCTATTTTAGGTGGTAGTTTATTTATGCAATCGCGAGAAATACCAACATTAGCCTTATCATTAACGTATGGTGTAGGATCTGGAATTGGATGGTTTTTAGCAATTTTAGCAATTGCAGCAATTCGTGAAAAAATTCGTTACTCAAGTGTGCCTCCAGCCTTAAGAGGTTTAGGAATTACATTTATCATTACAGGTTTAATGGCCATTGGTTTTATGAGTTTTGGTGGAATGTTAACCGGTGGAGATGAAGAAAAGAAAGAAACGCCAAAAGTAGAAGCTAAAGTAAAAGAAGTAAAAAAAGAAGACGCTAAAGAAATTATAGCCGAAAACACAAATACAAACAATCAGTAATATGATATTAGCAGCAGGTACTACAGGAACTATTATAGCAACAGTAGCAGCGTTTTTAGCTATTGTGTTATTATTAGTAACATTATTATTATTTGTAAAACAAAAATTATCTCCATCAGGTCCAGTAACATTGACTATTAATGGAGAAAGAAAAATTGAAGTGGCTTCAGGAAGCACACTTTTAACAACATTAGGTGCAGAAAAAATATTCTTGCCATCAGCTTGTGGTGGTGGAGGTTCTTGTGTTCAATGTGAATGTCATGTAAACTCTGGTGGAGGTGAAGCTTTACCTACAGAAACGCCTCACTTTTCTAGAAAAGAATTAAAAGAAGGAGTTCGTTTAGCCTGTCAAGTAAAAGTGAAGCAAGATATGGATATTTCTATTCCAGAAGAGATTTTTGGAATTAAGAAATGGGATGCAACTGTAGTAAGAAATTATAATGTTGCATCATTTATTAAAGAATTTGTTGTGGAAATCCCAGAAGATATGGGGTATAAAGCAGGTGGGTATATTCAAATTGAAATTCCTCCTTGTGAAGTAAAGTTTGCTGATATGGATATTACAGCACATCCAGAAGAGCACGATACACCAGATAAATTTAAAGCAGAATGGGATAAGTTTAAACTGAGACCATTGGTAATGAAAAATGCAGAAACTGTAGAAAGAGCATACTCTATGGCTTCATATCCAGCAGAAGGAAGAGAAATTATGTTAAATGTACGTATTGCTACACCACCTTTTGATAGAGCAAAAGGCGGATGGATGGATGTAAATCCAGGAGTAGCTTCTTCTTATATTTTTAACTTAAAGAAAGGAGATAAATGTGTAATCTCTGGTCCTTATGGAGAATTTTTCATTAACGAATCTGAAGCAGAAATGTTATACGTAGGTGGTGGAGCAGGAATGGCACCAATGCGTTCTCACTTATATCATTTATTCAGAACTTTGAAAACAGGAAGAAAAGTAACTTATTGGTACGGAGGTAGATCGAAGGCAGAGTTGTTTTATATCGAGCATTTTAGGGCTTTAGAAAAAGATTTCCCTAATTTTAAATTCTTTATCGCATTGTCTGATCCTTTAGATGTTGACAATTGGAAAGTGAAGAAAGATATTAATGACACTGAAGGAGATGGTTTTGTTGGGTTTATACACAATTGTGTAATCGAAAACTATTTGAATCATCATGAATCTCCAGAAGATATGGAATTATATTTCTGTGGACCACCATTAATGAACAATGCAGTTCAAAAAATGGGTGAAGATTTTGGTTTAGCAGATGAGAACATTCGTTTTGATGACTTTGGAGGTTAGAAAATCTCACACTATAATATTAAAACCGATGCAATTTTGTGTCGGTTTTTTTGTGAATTTTTTATATCGTATTTTTGAGCGTAATTCAAATTTTAGAATGAAAAGTATCCAAAAAATATTAAAAAAAAAGAAGTATTTTAAAGTAAAATTAAAAAGAATTGCTACTAATCATTTAGAGTTAAAAGCGAAAATAAATGGTGTAAAAGGACGTTTTATTTTAGACACCGGTGCTTCAAATTCTTGCGTAGGTTTAGATAGAATTGAATATTTTAATTTGGATGCTCAAGAAAGTGAAACCAAAGCTGCGGGTGCAGGTGCTACGGATATGGAGACGCTACAGTCAGAAAACAATTCACTTAAAATTGGGGATTGGAAAACAAATAAATGTCATTTAGTTTTGTTTAATTTATCACACGTAAATAAGGCTTTAACACAGCATAATGCGAATGAAGTTCACGGTATTATAGGCGCTGATATTTTAGAGAGTGGTAAAGCATTCATAGATTATAAACAAAAAATTTTGTATTTAAAAAAGTCAAAAAAATAAACGGGAGAAGTGTATCTTTGATATCTTAAAAAAACGAAAATATGAGTTTGCAAAAACAAGTAATGGATAAAATGAAGGAAGCAATGAAAGCAAAAGATACAATTGCTTTACAAGCTTTAAGAGCTGTAAAATCTGCTTTTCTATTGGCAAAAACGGAAACTGGTGTGCAAGCGGAATTGACGGATGAGCAGGAAATTAGAATTATCCAGAAACAAGTGAAACAAAGAAAAGATAGTGCAGCTATTTTTATAAAACAAAATAGACAAGATTTAGCAGATCCAGAATTGGCTGAATTAGCAATTTTAGAACAGTTTTTACCAGAAGCATTATCTGAAGAAGCAATTGAAAAAGTTGTTTTAGAAGCTATTACAAGTATGGGTGCAGCAGGAATGAAAGACATGGGTAAAGTAATGGGAATGGTTTCAAAACAATTAGCCGGTCAAGCAGATGGTAAAACGATTTCTGCATTGGTAAAAAAGAATTTGATTTAAATATAATTAATTCCTGTTTTTCCAGGAATTAAATTAGGCCCAGTAGTTCAACTGGATAGAATGTCAGATTTCGGCTCTGATGGTTGGGGGTTCGAATCCCTTCTGGGTCACCATATAATTGCCTTAAAACGTTATGTTTTGAGGCTTTTTTTTGTTTTAAAGAATTTGCAGAAAAAAATAATCCTTAGTAAGATACTACCAAAATAGTTTTTCTTAAATGATATAAATCAGCTTTAAATACCTGCTTTTTTATGAAATTTGGTTCAACATTAAAACTAATATTATGAAGAGAACAACTCCAATATCAGAAATTATGACAACAGAGGTAGTTACTTTAAATGTTGCTGATAGACTAGAAACTGCGGAGAAATTATTTAAAAAATATAAAATTAGGCATATTCCTGTAGTCAAAGATAAAGCTGTACTGGGTATGTTAAGTTACACAGATCTTTTAAGAATTAGTTTTGCGGATGTTTCGGATGATGAAACTAGTATAGATGCCTTTGTGTATGATATGTTTTCTATTCAACAAGTTATGGCTAGAAATTTATTCATGGTGGCACCGAATTCCACGATTAAAGAAGTGGCGGAATTGTTATCTAAAAAAGAATTTCATGCCTTACCAGTTGTTGAAGATAACGAGTTGGTTGGTATTGTTACCACTACAGATTTAATTAACTATTTAATAGCGCAATTGTAGCTTGTAAATATTGAGTTCTTGAGGAGAGGTTTTTTTAAAATCTTTTTTTTCTTGTATTAGTTGGTAATAATTATAGAAAGATCTATGGGCTTTTTTGATTTACAAAATAAATGAAACACTTCTAAAATCAAAAAAAAATAAAAATGATTTCTTTTAATTTTAAGAATATTCAGAGGTTAATTCATCTATAATGAAGCCGTCTTCTAAAGTTTGTATAACACCCATTGCCGCTCTTTCTCCTGATATCATTGCCGCATTTAAAGAGCCATTTAGTAATTGATCTCCAGCTAAAAATATAGTAGATTTTAATTTGGTTTCAGTACTAGAAATTTCATATTCTAGATTTTTAATATTGGGTAATGCTTTTTTTATTTGATATCTTTTTAAAAATTTTGTTTCGAAAATATTACAGTATTTTAATAATTCTTCTTCAACTTTTTTAATCAATTCATCTTCTTTTAAGTGGTGCTTTTTTACTATGGTTACAGAAAGTAATTCTTTGTTTCCTTTTGTTGCTGTGTTGATACTCGTTGGGTAAAAGATATTGTTAATGAAAGCATTTTTATCTGCAATTAAACCAATTAAAGGTTTTTTAATCGATTTTACGGGAGTTTCAAAATATAAAGTATCACAACTTTTCCAAGCTGTTTCTTGATTTTTAAGATTAGAAATAAAATGACTTGCATCTGTGGCAATGATAGTAATATGGCTTTTAATTGCTGCAGTATCAACTAAAGTAATTTGATTATCTTGAACTTCTTGAACTTTTGAGTTGAATAAAAAGGTTGTGTTTTTTAAATTTTCTTTTAGTTGATTTGAGATGGCTTGCATGCCATTTTTTGGAATAACAGCGAATCCTTCACCAAACATTTTATATACAAACTCAAACATTCTGCTTGAAGTTTCTAAATTGGGTTCTAAAAATATGCCGCTAAAAAAAGGTGTAAAAAAGGATTGAATCAGTTCTTCTGAAAAGCCAACACCTTTTAAATATTGAAGTGTAGTTTTTTCATCTTCTTTAAAGATCGTATCAATTTTCTTTTTCTTTAAAAGAATATTTAGTTTTAGGATTTTTATTTTATCAGAAAAAGATCCAATAGAAGAAAATAGTGTGGGTAACAATAAAGAAAAAGAACGCAAAGGATCTCCAATTGTTTGTGACTTTCCATTTTTAAAAATGGTAGCACCTGGCAGTAATTTTTGTACTTCTAGCGCATCAAAATCTAAATATTTTTTTGCTGCAGGATAAGAAGTCAATAATACTTGAAAACCATGATCTAACGTGTACCCATCAATAATATCAGATTTTACACGTCCGCCAACAGAACTAGAAGCCTCAATAATTGTTGGATGATAACCATAATTTTCTAAAACTTGTGCTGCTATTAAACCACTAATTCCTGCACCAATGATATGTATTTTATATGCTGATTTCTCCATTTTCGAGGGCTTTTAATTTTTCTTTTTTCTTCAGGTAAGAAGCAATAATTCTTTGAACATCTCTATTGTCTTTTTTGGGTGTTACAAAAAATTGATACTCTTCTGGAGTTTTTAAGACTTCATCTTGAGATGCATCTAAATAACCAATTCCTTTGTAAATTCCATCTAAAATTAAAGCAAAACCAACTTCATTTTTAGTTCTACCTTTTTCTTTGATGACTAAATTTTCGGCACCAATGCCAACCGATTTTATGGCTTCTCTTACTCTTACATTATAATTTTCTACAGTTTCCTTATCACAGCAAATACCTTTACATTCTTTTAATTGATAATGAAAGCAGCTAGAAACATTGGTTTGTAAATGACAGTATTTGGGACACAATTCAAACTCAGCACACAAAGATTCCAAATGAGTTCTACATTCGGCCACAGAATAGTATTTCATGATTGCATTTGGAGCTAATTTTAATCGATTATACGCCAAATGAATGATTCCTTTTTGATCTTCATAAGAAAATAGACCAACGGCTTCTCCTGCTCTTCTTTGAGCTCTGTTAAATTTTGGATATATATGTTTTATTTCTGAGGACTCTAGTAATAATGCCAGTAATTCGCTACCTGTTTTTGTAAAAGAGACATCAGCGGTTTCTAAACACATGGTTTGTTCTTTTTTCTTTTTATCATAAAAATGACTGATAACCCGTTGCTTTATATTATTGGCTTTGCCAACATAAATAACTTCCTTTGCTAAATTTTTAAAGTAATAAACGCCAAATGTTTCAGGTAATTTATCAACTACTATTTTATCTAAAAGAGGGGGTAAGGTTGCTTGTCTAGATCTTGGATTTAAAAAAGAATTGATGGTGAAATTATCATCTCTTTCAAGTAATCTTCTAAACAATTCAACCGTAGCTTCAGCATCTCCTTTTGCCCGGTGCCTTCCATTTATGGAAATATTCTCACCACTGCAAATATTACCTAAACTATAGGAAGGTAATCCCGGAATTATTTTTCTTGTTAAGCGAACAGTGCAAAGCTTTTTTCGTTTAAAATCGTATCCTAGACTCTTAAACTCTGCTTGAATTATATTGTAGTCAAAGTTTACATTATGGGCAACAAAAATAGTGCCTTTTGTAATTTCTTCAACCTTTTTTGCAACTTCATAAAACTTGGGTGCATTTCTAACCATGGCATTTGTAATGCCTGTGAGATTGGTAATAAATGTTGGAATATTTTGTTCAGGATTTACCAAGGAAGTAAATTCATCAACAATCTTTTTTCCATCGAAAATTAAAGCAGAGATTTCAGTTATTTTCTGACCTTTATAGCCGTTTCCGGTGGTTTCTATATCTACTACAGCGTATAACAATTAGGCAATTAAGTTTTTTAAGTCAGCAATAGTTTCAGTAGGGTTTTCTGCACCAAAAACATAACTTCCAGCAACCAGAACATTCGCCCCAGCTTCAATTAAAGCATTTGCGTTTTTATCTGTAACTCCGCCGTCAATTTCTATTTGACAATCAGATTTCGTAAAATCTATTAAGTGTCTTAATTGACTTACTTTTTTGTACGTGTTTTCAATAAAAGATTGTCCTCCAAAACCCGGATTTACACTCATGATGCAAACCAAGTCTAATTCAGAAATTACATCTTCTAAAACTGCAATCGGTGTGTGAGGGTTTAAAGCAACACCTGCTTTCATTCCTGCAGCTTTTATGGATTGTATCGTTCTGTGTAAATGCGTACACGCTTCATAATGTACGGTTAAAATAGTAGCTCCTAAATCTGCAAATGTTTGAATGTATTGATCAGGATTTACAATCATTAAATGTACGTCAATTGTTTTTTTAGCGTGTTTGGTAATTGCTTTTAAAACAGGCATTCCAAATGAAATATTAGGCACAAAAACACCGTCCATAATATCAATATGAAACCAATCTGCTTCACTGTTATTGATCATTTCGATGTCTCTCTGTAAATTGGCAAAATCTGCCGCTAAAATTGAAGGTGCAATTAAATTACTCATTAGTTTGTTGTTGTGTTTTATTGTTGTTGTAAAAATAGGGATATAAAATAAAAAACTCCCGAATTAAATTCGAGAGTTTTACAAGTTTTATTTACAATAATGACTACCCAAGGTACGTCATTAAAATTTTACTTCTAGACGTATGTTTTAATCTTCTAATTGCTTTTTCTTTAATTTGACGGACACGTTCTCGAGTTAAATCAAACGTTTCACCAATTTCTTCTAATGTCATTGGTTGGTGTTCTCCTAAACCAAAGTATAGTTTTACAACATCTGCTTCACGCGGCGTTAATGTTTCTAGTGCTCTGTTAATCTCAATTCGTAAAGATTCATGTAATAAAACTTTATCAGGATTTGGAGATTCTCCAGAATTCAATACATCATACAAATTAGAATCTTCTCCTTCAATCAATGGTGCATCCATAGATACGTGACGTCCAGAATTCTTCATAGATTCTTTTACATCATTAACAGTCATGTCTAATTTCTTAGCAATTTCTTCAGCACTTGGTGGGCGCTCATTTTCTTGCTCTAAGAAAGCATACATTTTGTTAATTTTATTGATAGAACCAATTTTATTTAACGGTAAACGTACAATTCTAGATTGTTCTGCTAATGCTTGTAAGATAGATTGACGAATCCACCAAACCGCATAGGATATAAATTTAAAACCTCTCGTTTCATCAAAACGTTTTGCTGCTTTAATTAAACCTAAATTTCCTTCGTTTATTAAATCGGGTAGTGTTAATCCTTGATTTTGATACTGTTTAGCAACAGATACAACAAATCTTAAGTTGGCTTTCGTTAATTTTTCTAACGCTCTTTGATCACCAGCTTTAATAAGCTGTGCTAATTCTACTTCTTCATCAGCAGTAATTAAATCTACTTTACCAATTTCTTGTAAATACTTGTCTAATGATGCAGTTTCTCTATTGGTAACCTGCTTGGTGATTTTAAGTTGTCTCATCTAATTCTCTATTACTTTTTAAAGGATTAATGTAATTGCTACAATTCATTATACGTAAGAACTTTTATAAATGTTACAAAAGTTGTAAACTTTTTTATTTTTTTTCTTAAAAGTGACAAATAGCCTTTCCATCGATTCAAAACTACAGTTTAACTTATTTTTTAATACGCACGTGACTTATTTCTTTCTTTTGTGTATAAAGTAGAATGAATTGTGAAATCTATTAGTGCTTATAACTTTACAGACGAAGAATTGGTTTTTAAAATAGTTGAAACAAATAGTTGTCAATTACTCGCCTTATTGTATGGTAGGTTTTATAAAGCAATTTATAATAGATGTTATGGTTTTTCTAAAAATAAAGAGGAAGCAGAAGATTTAACACACGATGTTTTTATTCGTTTATTTACAAAACTTAAAACATTTAAAGGAAATTCTAAGTTTTCTACTTGGTTGTATTCATTTACTTATAATTTTTGTGTAAATTATGTGCAAAGAAATGAATATAAGAAGAAAGAAAAAGTGACACTAGTTACAAGTCAAATAAAAGAAGAGGATGCTTCTGAAGATACAGATGATACAAAATTGTTTCAGTTAAAGTCAGAAAAATCAGAAAGAGTATTGGCTTTAATAGCGGCAAAAGAGCGAATGATTCTGTTAATGAAGTATCAAGATGATTTGAGTATTAAAGAAATTTCTGAAAAGTTAGAAATTGGTGAAAGTGCTGTGAAAATGCGTGTAAAGAGAGCTAAGCAAAAAGTTATTTGCTTATATAAAGAATTTTAAATAAGAGTAATTATTTTAAAGAGATTATACCTCAATATGAGATGTCAGAAGTTATTGAGCCAGGGCGTATTTAATTTAATCAAGTTCCTTAAATAACAAGCTGAATTGTTTCTTATAAAATATCCAAATATCAAAGCTACCTTTTAAGTAGAAGTATTTGAATTATTAAATTGATTTTTTGTCAAAATTAAAAAATAAAGTAGTTATTCTGATGATAGATTTTTTATGAAGAAAAACAATGAAAAGAAGGCAGTTTGGAGTATGCTTTTTTCTTTAGAATTGACCAAATATTTTTTGGACAACCTATAAGTTATGTCTAAAGGTGCTTTATATTAGATGAATAGTAATTAATCTACTATATTTGCAAAATCTTAGCGCGGTAGTATTTGCTTTTTGTTAAATAAATAGTATTAAAACGTTATTGTTTTAGACATCAACAGCAGGTAAAAAATGAAATGAATCGTGATGGTTTTTAGGCATCATCACTTAATAAGATAATAATAGTTCCTAGTAAGGCATTTACAGGATCTAAAATAGAAGTATGAAGTTTATACTCTATCAAAATTTGATAGGAAGTTGGGGGACTAACTATCATGAGTGATTTTATCACAAAAAAAGAGACCGTGCTTAACGGTCTCTTTACTTTTTTATACTATTGATTTATTAAAATAAACCATGAATTTGCGAATCAATTCTATCGATTATATAACCTAGATCTTCTTGATTTGTAACAAAATCTAAATTATCAACATCAATTACTAGTAACTTTCCTTTTTTGTAAGTAGAAATCCAAGCTTCATAGCGCTCATTTAATCTGCTTAAATAGTCAATACTAATTGAGTTTTCATAATCTCTACCTCGTTTATGAATTTGCCCAACTAAAGTAGAAATATCTGCTCTTAAGTAGATTAATAAATCTGGAGGAGAAACCAAGTTTTCCATTAAATCGAACAAAGAACTATAATTATTGTAATCTCTATTGGTCATTAGACCCATTGCATGCAGATTAGGAGCAAAAATATGAGCATCTTCATAAATGGTTCTGTCTTGTATAATATTTTTGCCAGATTCTCTTAATTCTAATATTTGACGAAAACGACTGTTCAAGAAATAAACTTGTAAGTTAAAAGACCAACGCTCCATTTCTGAATAAAAGTCGTCTAAATAAGGATTTTCATCTACAGATTCAAAATGTGGATTCCATTTATAATGTTTGGCTAAAAGTCTAGTTAGTGTGGTTTTACCGGCACCAATATTTCCTGCAATTGCAACGTGCATATTTTAAATATTCTAAAATTAAAACTAGCTATAAAGGTAGTGAAAAATATAGTGCGCAGAAAGACTAACAAATTAATTTATATCCAAAACCTCTAATATTTATAATTTGAATATTTGTATCTTTCTTTAACTTTTTTCTAAGTTTACTAATAAAAACATCCATACTTCTTGCGTTAAAGAAATCATCATTTCCCCAAAGTTTGTTTAGAATAAAAGTTCTATCTAAAACTTCATTTTTCTTTTCAAAAAGATAAAAAAGTAGTTGTGCTTCTCTATGCGTAAGTTGCTCAATTTCTAAAGAATTTTGAAGTGTTTGCTTGGTTAGGTTAAAGGAATAATTACCTATTTTAATGGCATCAACATTCGTTTTAATTTCAATTCTATTTAATAAAGATTTGATTCTCACAATTAATTCTTCCATAGAAAAAGGCTTTTTTAAATAATCATTTCCTCCATGATTAAAACCTTCCAATACATCTGAAGTTTGCGATTTTGCTGTTAAAAAGATAATAGGAATTTTTTTGTTTTCTAATCTAATTTCTTTTGCTAATGTAAAACCATCTTTTAAAGGCATCATTACATCTAAAACCAAAATATCTAGTTTTTCTTTTTGATATATTTCTGAAGCTATTTCGCCATTTTCTCCATGAAAGACAATAAAGTCTCTTGATTCTAAACTCTCTTTTACAATCATTCCTAAACTAGCCTCATCTTCTGCTAAAAGCACTTTTATTTTATTCATTAGGAATCGTTATTTTAAAAATAGTTTGTTTCTTATCCGAAGAAATAGAAATACTACCTTCATGTTTTTCAATGATTTTTTTGCAATAATACAGACCAATTCCGAAACCTTTAATATCATGCGTGTTTCCTTTAGGAACTCTGTAAAATTTATCAAATATTTTTTCTTGTTGATTTTTTTCAATGCCAACTCCGTTATCAGCTACTGTAATTTCTATCGAGTTTAAAGTTGAGTTTATATTTATTTCAATTTTATCACCTCCATACTTTACAGCATTATCAATCAAATTAGAAATCACATTTTCGAAATGAAAAACATCAACATTTGCATAACAAGGTTGCAAGTTTGTAGAAAATGAAAGTTCCTTTTTATGGGTTAATATTTGATGTTTAGAAACCAATCTTTCTGCCAGATCAATTAGATCAATACTTTCTTTTTTGAGTGCTAATTGTTCACTGTCTAACATGGCTGTTTCTAATAATTTTTCAACCATTTGATCTAGTTTATTTATCTGAATAGAGGACAAGGAAAGATATTTATGCGTCTTTTCTCTATCTTCTAAAACATTAAAATTTTTAATTGCTTCAATAGCTGCAGAAATAGTAGCAATAGGAGTTTTAAACTCATGCGTGATATTGCTTATCAAGTCGTTTTTAATGGTAGCTAATTCTTTTTGTTGATTGATAATTTTTAGTAAATAAAACAAAGAAGAAATTACAGCTAAAGACAATAAAAGTGATAGAGTAATACCAAAAAAACTTCTTTTTAAAACTTCTGAGTTTAGATGGTTATAGCGTAATTTAATTTCTTCATTTTTCTTTACATAGGTGGATTTTGAGGAGAGACTTTTTGTGAATTTTTTAATAGGTAAAGAATCGTTAGAGGCATAAAAGAGCGTGTCATTTTTTAGATGATTAATTTTATAATCTATCGGAATTTTCTTTTCTAAAAGCTGATTTTTAATCAAAGAATCCAATTCTTTATAAATGATTGCATTCGATGTTATGGAGAAAAAAATAGGTTTTAATTTCTTAATTAATTGTAAACTATCAGCATTTTTTTTATTTGTAAAATTTTTTATTTTAGTTGCAATTTTTGAAGCTTTCTCCTCTGTTTGTGCTTTTATTTTAGGTTTTTCATTAAAGAGTTCTTTAAAGTGTGTTACCATCGAGTCTTTCTGGACTTTTGTGAAATTTTCATCCAAATTAATAGAAATATTTTCTATAGTAAAACTAGGTTTAATTTCATGAGATTTTACAGAGTCTTTCATTTTAGCTAAATTGGTGTCTTTTGAAAACATCTCCAAATTAATATTGTCGGTGAGGAAGCTATCGCCTGATTCTGGTGTTAAACCTATAATTGTAGTAAATTTATTTTTAGCAATTTTAGCATAATATTCTTCAATTGCATTATCTAAACTTAATTGAATTTCATTGGTGACTAAACGCTTGTTTTCTTCGTAATTCTTGTAATTCCAATAAGCTTGCACTGCAATTGTAGTAATAATTGTAATTACAATTAAATAGAGAATCCATCTATGTTTTTGCGTATTCATACTTCAAAGGTAATTTCTTTTTTTAATAAATAAAAAGCGTTAACACTCGTTAACGTTCGTTAACTAAGAAAAGGTTCTTTATGTAAGATATTTGCAGTGTCTAATTTAAACACTATAGTTATGAAACAATTTTTTACAACTACATTTTTACTAATTTGTTTTTCTATTTCTTCTCAAGTAGCTTCTTCTAAGGTAGATAAAGAGGGGAATAAATTTACAGTACACACTATTAAATATAATGTCAATTCTCAGGAAGATCTAAAAGGCATTAATTGGAATGACATGAAAGAAATTTTTAAAGAGAACAAACCAGAGGATTTAATTGAGTTTGCTTTTGAGGTTGATTTACCAGAATCTAAAAATAAATTTAAATCTTCTATGAAAGTAAGTGGGAAAACAAAAAATATTGATTCTTTGATTCATCAGATGAAAAAAGGAGCAAAAGCAATTTCTAAATTAGTCTCAAACTATAAATAATATATCTTATGAAAGTAAAATTATCCGTTTTAATCGTTTTAATTTCTCTTGCAGCAAATGCTCAAAATTTTGAAGGAAAAGCTATTTATAAAACAAGCAGTAAATCTAATATTAAATTTGGTGATGATAAAAAATCAACGATGTCTGATGATATGAAAAAACAAATTCAGGCGAGATTGCAAAAAATGAATCAGAAAACTTTTATTTTAAATTTTGATCAAAAAACGTCAACCTACAAAGAAGACATACAATTAGATGCTCCAAAACCTCAAGTGGGCGGAGCCGGGGTTATGTTGATGTCTTTTGGTGGTGCTGGAAATGGTAGTGTCTATTTCAAAAATATTAAGGAGAAACGTTTTTCGAATCAAACAGAAATTATGGGAAAACGTTTTTTAGTGAAAGACGAACTTACGGAGTACGAATGGGAATTGTCATCAGAAACAAAAAATATTGGAAATTATACTTGTTACAAAGCGACGTTTACAGAAGAAGTAGAAAATATTAGAATGACTTTTGATAATGGTGAAAGTAAAGAAGAAAAAAAGAAAGAAAAGATAATTACAACTGCTTGGTATACATTACAAGTGCCTATTAGCAACGGCCCTGGAAATTACCAAGGCTTACCCGGTTTAATTTTAGAGATAAATGATGGTAAGAAAACAATTGTATGTACAGAAATTATTTTGAACCCTGCAGATAAAATTAAGCTTCAAGAACCGGAAAAAGGCAAGGTTGTTTCACAAAAAAAATATGATGAAATTCAAAAAGAAAAAACAAAAGAAATGATGGAACGTTATAGAAGTAGAGATGGAAAAGGAATCGAAATAAAAATTGGAGGGTAATATTTTTGTGAAATGTTTAATTTTTATGCAAATTCATTAAACTTTTAAGTTTTTTTTAAGTCTTAGGGTTAGTTTTTAAGATTACTTTTGAAGAAAAATAAAATAAAAGAATATGAAATTACTATTTACATTCCTATTAGCAATGGTTACTGTTACAACATTTGCTCAAAAAGACTTTCAAGGAAAAGCTACATATATGTCTAAAACTACGATGGATATGAGTCGATTTGGTGATCAAATGAGCGAGCAGCAGAAGAAACAAATGATGGCGCGTTTCAAGAATTTTTTAGAAAAAAACTATACATTAAGTTTCAATAAAACAGCATCTTCCTTTAAAGAGGATGTGAAATTAGATGCTCCTGGTACAACTGCGCGAAGATGGGGTAATAACAATGGTCAGGGGTCTATTTACAAAAATCTGAAAGATCGCGAAATGATTGAAGATGTAGAGCAATTTAGCAAACGGTTTTTGGTTGTTGAGCAGATGGATCAACCAAAATGGGAAATGGGCATGGAAACAAAGAAGATTGGCCAATATACTTGCTACAAAGCAACGATGGTAAAAGTAGATAACAAAGTAGATTGGGGAAAAATGTTTAGTAGAAGAGGAAACAGTAAAAAGAAAGATTCTACAGAAACAGTTGATAAAAAAGAAGATGTAAAAATGTTAGCAGTAACGGCATGGTACACTCCTCAAATTCCTGTAAGCTCAGGACCAGGAACTTATTTTGGTTTACCAGGTTTAATTTTAGAAATAAATGAGGGAAGAACAACGATGTTGTGCACAGAAATTGTAATGAATCCAGCAGAAACAATAGAGATTAAGAAACCAACCAAGGGTAAGGAAGTTAACAGAGAAGAATACAACAAAATTGTAAAAAAGAAATCGGAAGAAATTAGAGAACAATTTAAAAGTAGAGGAAGAGGTGGAAGAAGATTCTAGTAACTCTAAATTAATCTGACTAAACTTAATCATTATCATATGAAAAAAATTATACTTATCACCATTTTTATGGTGTCTTGGGTTTCAACTGCTCAAATTAATTTAAGGGGTGTTGTGAAAGATTCTATTGGAAGTCCTTTAGAAATGGCAAATGTAATTGCACTAGATACAGTTGCGAAAAGAATTGCTTCCTTCGGTTTTACAGATGCCAAGGGAAATTTTAAATTGGATTTGAGAAATAATACAGTTTATAACATTAAAATTAGTTACATAGGTTATAAGGAAGTTAGCACATTTATTACGACCAAAGAAACTAACATTTCTCAGAGTTTTAACATGGTCGAAGATAAAATGTTAGACGGTATTACTATTGTTTCTAAAATGCCAGTTACTGTTAAAGGAGATACGATAATATATAATGCGGATTCCTTTAAAAATGGTTCTGAACGAAAGTTGGAAGATGTATTAAAAAAATTACCGGGAGTAGAAGTAAATGATGCTGGTGAAATTGAAGTTGAAGGAAAAGTTGTTGAAAAAATAATGGTGGATGGAAAAGAATTTTTTAGTGGTGATACTAAATTAGCCTCTAAGAATATTCCTTCTAATGCAGTAGACAAAATTCAGGTATTAAGAAATTATTCAAATGTAAATCAACTTAGTGGTGTTCAAAACAATCAAGATAGGGTTGCTATTAATATCAAATTAAAAGAAGGTAAAAAGAATTTTTGGTTTGGAGATGTAACTTTAGGTGCAGGAAATTCGCCCGATGATGGCTTATATCTTTTTCAACCGAAATTGTTCTACTACACTCCTAAATATACGATCAATGTTATTGGAGATGTAAATAATATTGGAGATGTTGTTTTAAGCAGAAGAGATGTAAGAAGTTTTGGAGGAGGCTTTCAAAGTCAGAGTCCATCGAATGGAACAAACATTAATATTGCAGATGCAGGTATTGGTTTTTTAAATGCCAGCGCCAGAAACGCAAATAGAATTGAAACTAAATTATCTGCCTTAAACTTTAGTTATTCTCCCAATAAAAAATTAGATTTAAGTGGTTTCTTAATTTGGTCTGGTAATAGTAGCGGACAAAGAAATATTAATTCTATAGATTATATAGATCCCAATACTCCAGATGATCTAGTTGATAATACAACAGATCAAACAAGTAATACGGGTTTATTTCGTTTTAGTTCAATTTATAAAAAAGACTTTAACAATCAATTAAATTATGATATTACCGGTCGTTTTTCAAATGAATTTAAAACTGAAGATATAAATTCTCGCGTTTTAAGTGACATAACAGAAACTGAAAGAGCGACGCCATTTAAAATAAATCAAAATTTAAGCTATTTTTATACGGCAAGTGAAAAAAGTATCTTCGCTTTAGAAGTGAAACATTTACTGCAAGATGAAGATCCGTTTTATGTAGCTTCATTAGAAAATGATCCAAATAATAATGATGCCATAAATCCTGAAGATAGGGATGGTTTTGATGATGCAGCCTCAACTTTAGGCTTAGATAGGTCTAATATGTTTTATAATTTAGAACAAGATAGACGTGTAAAATCAAATCAATTAGATGCAAAATTAGATTATTATTATATTTTAAATACCAAGAGTAATTTAAACTTTGTAGCTGGTACTATTTTGAGTACACAAAATTTTAATTCTAGATTTTTTCAAATTTTAGATAATGGTATTGAGTTAGATCCAAACCCTACAATTCCTGGAATCAATGATGCACAATCTACAAACGATACAGAATATAACTTTACAGATATCTATGCTGGATTGAGATATCGTTTAAAAGCTGGTATTTTTACGATTACACCTGGTTTTACAATCCATTCTTATAATTCAAAAAATACACAATATGGTACAGAATTTTTTCAAGATAAATTTGCTAAATTTTTGCCAGAATTTGAAGTTATTGCCCAGTTTAAAAGAAGCGAAAGTTTAAATTTTAGCTATAAACAAGAGGTTAATTTTACAGATGTAAACCAAATAGCAAGAGGTATTGTCGCCAATAGTTACAACTCTTTCTTTGCTGGAAACGCTGATTTAATAAATGCTAGTTTTCATAATTTGACATTAAGATATTCGAGTTTTAATCTATTTAATGCAAGTAATGTTTTTGCAAGAATAAATTATAGAAAAACTGCTGATCAAGTAAATAGAAATACCATTTTTGCACCAGGTTCGGTAGTTTCAAGTAGTACGAGTATCAATTCACCTTTGGATAATGAAAGTTTAACCGCTTTCTTTGGTCTTGGTAAAACCATTAAAAAGATTAGAATGAGATTAGGAGGTAATTTCTCCTATAACAAAAGCTATCAATTTATTAACTCTAGAGAAAATACGAACGAAAACATATCAAAAGGTTTGAATGCAAGTATTGGTACAAATTTTACAAAAGCTCCAAATGTAACATTTAGATACAGAGTTAATTTTGCAGACCAAAGTAATAGTGCCAGATCTGCAGATGTAAAATCTATAACGCATGTGCCATCTATAAATTTTGATGCATATATCTGGAATTCTTTAACAGTTCGTTCAGATTTTTCTTATAACGAAACGAGGCAAGAAGGAAATGTGCTTAATTTATTTAAAATTTGGAATGCGAAGCTAGCCTATAGAAAAAATAAAGATGCAAAATGGGAATATGAATTGGTTGGAAGTAATTTATTAGCAACAGGTTCTCAAGCTTCTGTAAATCAAAGTATTATTTCGTTCAACGTAAACGAAAGATTTATTTTGCCAAGATATGTTAGTCTTAGAGTGAGATATCAATTATAACATAATAGAACTTAGTTTTTTAAAATGGCTCAAGAAATTGAGCCATTTTTTATTTACTTTAGCAGCATGAGTTTATTAGCATCAAAATCTTCTTTTTACGCAACTTCTAAGAGTTTAGGAGCTCTTTATTTGTTCATACTTTTTGGATTATTTTTAGATAGTTTCTATATGCTAGAAATTACTGAGGATGCTCAAATTTATGCTAATATTAGTATGTTTATTGGCTTTTTAATTACTTTTTGGAAAGTAAATAGAAGAGTAAAAGAGCAAATGATTTCTGCTGTAATTATCGCAATTATAGGGGAGTATTTATTTTCAATAGTTTTAGGAATGTACACCTATAGATTAGAAAATGTGCCACACTATGTACCTCCAGGTCATGCTTTAGTCTATGTAGCTGTTTTGTATTTCTCCAAAGCAAAATCAATTATAAAAAATAGAATAAAAATAGAGCGGTTTTTGGCAATTTTCATTTTTATCTATGCGACTGTTTTCCTGGTTTTTAAAAATGATGTGTTTGGTTTTGTAATGACAATAGCAACTCTTTTTATTCTAAGAAAAAAACCAAGAGAGCGTTTATTTTATTTAACCATGTATATTTCAGTTGCTTATTTAGAAATTATTGGTACTCATTATTTGTGTTGGGAATGGCCAGCCACAGCTTGGGGAGTTTTTGATTTTTTACCAAGTCATAATCCACCAAGTGGCATTAGTTTTTTCTATTTTTTATTAGATTTAGGAACTTTGTGGTTATATAAACAACGTCATAAAATTGCTTGGTCTAGAATGAAGAATGTTAGAAAAATAAGATTAAATGATTCAAATTCTGTAGACTAAAAGCAGCATAGATTCGTTATCAATATAATTTAAACTACACTTATTAAATGTCTATTAAAGTAACTTCAGTTTCTAAAATTTATAAAACACAAAAAGCATTAGATAATGTGTCCTTTTCGGCGAATAAAGGAGAAGTTATTGGTTTTTTAGGTCCAAATGGAGCAGGGAAATCGACCATGATGAAAATTCTTACTGGTTTTATAAAACCAAATGCTGGGGAAGTATTTGTTGATGAAATTGATGTGCTGCAAAACCCTTTAGAAGCCCAAAAAATAATAGGGTATTTACCAGAACACAATCCTTTATATACAGATATGTATGTGCGAGAATATTTGCAATTTTTGGCTACTATTTTTAAAGTTGATAAAAGCCAAATTTCAAGCTGTATAGAGAGGGTAGGTTTAACTTCAGAAGCTCACAAGAAAATAAATCAATTATCAAAAGGATATCAGCAAAGAGTTGGTTTGGCTGCTACCATTTTACACAATCCTAAAGTTTTAATCTTAGATGAACCAACAACAGGTTTAGATCCTAATCAACTAGTTGAAATTAGAGCATTAATAAAAGAATTGGGAAAAGATAAAACGGTCTTGTTTTCTACACATATTATGCAAGAAGTAGAAGCCGTTTGCGATAGAGTTCTCATCATTAAAAAAGGTAAGATTATGATTGATAAGAAGCTCTCGGAGCTCCAAGAAAATAAGCAACAAACCATAGATGTTACCTTTGATAATAAAATTCAAGAACAGTGGATTAATAAATTACCAAATGTAGTTTCTTATAAAAATAACTACGACAATAATTGGTGTATTACTTTTGAGAGTGAAGAAGATATGCGTCCAAAAGTATTTGATTTTTCGCAAGAAAACGGACTTAAAATTCTTGGTTTAAATACACAAAATAAGACTTTAGAAACCTTGTTTAGAGAAATTACTGCATAGGTTTTTTATTCAATTTTTTTCGCAACAAGCTGGGGGCTAAAAAAAAATCTGTAGTAAATATTTAATTTATTAAATATTTATACGCTTCTAACAACGTGGGGAAAACTAAAACACTTCCAGCTTTTGTAAGTTTTTCTTTCGAATATTGTGTTAAAATTCCAATAGGAATCATGCCTGCTAATTTTGCAGCTTCTGTTCCTGTTAAGCTATCTTCAAAAACCCAGATATCTTTAAAATTATTTGTATGAAATCCTAATGCTTTCGCTAACGTAATATATGCTTCTGGAGAAGGTTTTGGTTTTTCATAATCTTCCACACCAAAAACGGTCGTAAAGTTCAACTTCAAATGATGAACACTATTCTTTAAAAACTGTTTTGTAGCATTACTCGCAATTCCGTAAGGAATGTTTTCTTTTGTTAGAAACTGCGTAAATTCATGAACGCCAGGCAGTAATTTTGGTAAAGTAAAGTGCACATCTAAATGTTTATCCTTGAGAAAAAATAATTCTTCAGTATGTTGTTTTTTGCCAATAACACTGCAAAAATATTCTGAAATGATCATAGGAGATTTTCCCGCACAACTTTTTGGGAATGTGGCTATTTCCTTACCAAATAATTCTTTAAAAGCAGAAGTCCAAGCCGAATAATGACTCTCAAAACTATCTACGATTACACCATCAAAATCAAATAAAAATCCTTTTGGGTTCATTAGTTATTTGTTTTTTCGTTGAATAATTTCGTTAAATATGGGTTTAAAAATTTATTAGTTGGATCTAATTTTTTTCTTAAAAGTTTAAAATCTTGCCATTTGTCATAAATTTTAGACAATTCAGCATCTTTGGCTACAAAACGTTTTCCCCAATGAGGTTTTCCGCCATATTTTAGAAAAATGTTCTCAATACTTTTAAAAGCTTCATACGTGTCTGCGGTAGCTGCATTTCTTGAAACACATCCCATTGTAACCGTATCTTTTCCATAAGCATAGCTTAACCAAGATTTGTCTTTATACACAAAACGGATATCCATAGGAATATGAATAAAGGATTTATTACTCCATTTATTAATTTCAGTTTTTAATTCTTCAAACACTTTTGGAAATGTATCCAAACCAATGGTCCATTCTGCTAATTCTAAAGTAGAACCTCTAGATTTAGTAACCGTAGCTTGGTATAATGAACCTTTATGTTCTTTCGTTGCACTAAAAAAACCTCTATATAGAAGTTTATTGGCAATGGCTGTTATCCAAGGAAAAATATGTGTGTATTTATATAATATTTTAGAAGCTTTTCTTCGGTGCTTTAGGTATTTAGGCCCCAGATCTTCTATAATCTCTGTATTGGAATCAATTTTATCACCCGTAATTACGTATCCTTTATCAGTATGAGGAAGCCATAGAATTCTTAAGAAATCATGCTGTTTTAACCGCTCTTTAATTTTAGGTAACCATTCGCTATCGTCTTCTGGACCTTCTTTTATATGCAATGTGTAAAGAGGTTCGCATTTAAAAGTAATTTCAGACATCACGCCTAAAACGCCCAGAGAAACTCTAACGGCATCTGTTAGTTCATCTTCCTCATTAATCTTTTTAACAGTACCATCTGCTAAAACAAGACTACATTCAGTCATGTATTCACACAATAATTTTCCACTTGTGCCATGGGTTCCTGTTGCCAAAGCGCCACCAATAGTAATTGTATTAATGTCAGGTAAACATGGAATACACCAACCTTTTGCTTCGATAGCTTCCAGTAAATCACCTAATATGAGTCCAGACTGCACAGTAATAGTGCGTTCTGAATCGTTATAGGATAAAATTTTATTATAGGTAGTAATGTCCACTAAAGTCTCAGTACCAGACGCAATATCAGCCGAAGATTGCTTGGTTCCAAAAAAACGAATTTTTTCTGATTTTTTTATGATTTGCTGCAATTCATCTTCAGAGGTAATTTTATAAAGAGATTTGTAATTGTAACTTATATTTTCGTTCCAGCTCTGCCAGACACCACTTTTTTCTTGTTTCATTTAATTTCTAAAATTGGATGCAAAAATAAATAAACCTCTTTCTTAAAAAGAACTAGTTTTACTTTACCTTGTTAATTAGAATCAATTTAATTTAAAATTAATTTGTTGGCTTTTTAGAGTTGCTAGCAATTCATTCGAAATTTTAACTTTGGTGTTTCGGCTAGGTAAACTGACTTCAATTTTTTCTTTAGCATCCCAAATTGTGAAATTTAAAGATTGTTTACCAGGATTATTTTTTAGAATAGTTTCAAGATTTAGGATGGTATCTTCCTTAATTTCTTGTAGTTGAATTCTTATAGTTACTTTTTTACAAAGTTCATCCATAATATCATGTAACAGTTTAAAATCTGTAAATTTTAAACGAGGTTCTCCTTTAATACCCTCTTTATTCGTCCATCCTGGTTGAATTGTGCAACGGACAAATAAGAACGAATTCGGGGTCAAAAAGTGTTTCATTCTTAAATAATCTTCACCAAAAATTCTGAATTCGTTACTATCTCCGTAATCTTCCATTGTAAACATAGCCCAACCTTTACCTGCCTTAGATACTCGATGTTGAACATCTGTAATGATAGCTGCAAAAGTTAAGTTTACGCCTTCATATTTGCTAAGATCTTCTTTAAAATGTTTTAAGGTTGCATTACAAAAAATCATTTCATTCTTAAAATCATCTAAAGGATGTGCGGAAATATAAATACCAATTACTTCTTTTTCTTGAGATAAAAGCTCCATATTTCCCCAGGTTTCACATGCTGGAATGTCTGGTTCTGGAAATTGAATGTTAGAGGCTTCCCCAAACATAGATACTTGAGCAGAATTCTCGTTTTCTTGGTATTTACTTCCAAATTTCATAGACCGTTCTAAAAAGGTCATGCCTTTTTCGTCTACGGCAAAATATTGCGCTCTATGTGTATCTGAAAAAGAATCAAAAGCACCTGCTTTTATTAAACTATCAAAAGATTTTTTATTGGCAGCTCTTAAATCTACTCGTTTTGCCAAATCAAAAATAGAAGTATAATTTCCATTTTCTTTTCTTTCTTTGATAATGGCTCTCACGGCAGATGCACCAACTCCTTTTACCGCTGCCATTCCAAAACGAACAGCGCCTTCATTATTTACAGAAAATTTTAAGTATGATTCATTTAAATCTGGACCTAAAACAGCTAAGCCCATGCGTTTACATTCTTCCATGAAAAACGAAACAGATTTAATATCGTTCATATTATTAGAAAGTACAGAAGCCATATATTCAGCAGGGTAATGTGCTTTTAAATAAGCTGTTTGGTAGGCAATCCATGCATAACAAGTAGAGTGCGATTTGTTAAAAGCATAACTGGCAAAGGCTTCCCAATCTTTCCAGATTTTCTCTAATTTTTCTGCATCATGACCATTTGCAGCAGCTTGTTCTACAAATTTAGGCTTCATTTTGTCTAGAACCGCAATTTGTTTTTTACCCATTGCTTTACGCAGAACATCGGCTTCACCTTTTGTGAAATCTGCTAATTTTTGCGAGAGTAACATTACTTGCTCCTGATAGACTGTAATTCCGTAGGTTTCTGCTAGATATTCTTCCATGGCAGGCAAGTCATATTCGATATCTTCTGTTCCGTGTTTTCTGTTGATAAAAGACGGAATATATTCCATTGGCCCTGGTCTGTACAATGCATTCATTGCAATTAAATCTGCAAAAACTGTTGGTTTTAAAGAACGCATGTGTTTTTGCATTCCGGGAGATTCATATTGAAAAATACCAACAGTTTCTCCTTTTTGAAAAAGTTCATAGGTTTTTTCGTCATCTAGAGGAAAATTTTCTGGATCTAAATCAACATTATGCTTTGCTTTTACAATTTTTACCGTATCCTTAATTAAAGTCAATGTTTTTAATCCTAAGAAATCCATTTTCAACAAACCTGCAGACTCTACCACAGAGTTATCAAATTGAGTAACATACATGTCAGAATCCTTTGCCAAAGCAACCGGTACATAGTTGGTAATATCACTAGGCGTGATAATAACACCACAGGCATGAATTCCCGTATTTCTCACAGAACCTTCTAAAATAGTAGCTTTATTTATCGTTTCTGCCGCTAAATCGCTTCCGTAAGAAATGTTCTTTAATTCTTCCACAAGTTGTTTTTCTTCAGCTCTAAGACCTGCAACTTTTCCTTTACTTTTTGCATCCTCACCAAAAATATTTTTTAGTTTGATAAGCGGAATTAGCTTTGCAATCTTATCGGCTTCAAAAAGTGGTAAATCTAAAACTCTGGCGGTATCTCTAATAGATGATTTTGCAGCCATGGTTCCGTAGGTAATAATTTGAGCAACCTGATTGGCACCATATTTATTAATTACATAATCCATGACTCTTCCGCGGCCTTCGTCATCAAAATCAATATCAATATCTGGCATGGAAACACGTTCTGGATTTAAGAAACGCTCAAAAAGTAAGTCATATTTAATGGGATCAATATTGGTTATCCACAGACAAAAAGCAACTACAGAACCTGCAGCTGATCCACGTCCTGGCCCAACAGCCACATCCATATTTCTTGCCTCTCGTATAAAATCTTCCACAATTAAAAAATAACCAGGGTATCCTGTTTTTTCAATTACGGAAAGCTCAAAATCTAAACGTTCTTTGATAGATTCTGTAATCTCACCATATCGTTTTTTAGCACCTACAAAAGTTAAGTGTTTTAAAAAATTATTCTCTCCACGTTTTCCTTCATCTTCTTCATCTTTTACGTCTTTAAATTCGTCCGGAATATCAAAGGCAGGTAATAAAACATCACGGGCCAATGTGAAAATTTCAATCTTATCTACAATTTCTTGAATATTTATAATGGCTTCAGGTAGATCTGCAAAGAGTGCTTTCATCTCTGCTGTAGACTTAAAGTAATACTCATCGTTTGGCAAACCGTATCTGTAACCACGACCTTTTCCTTTAGGTGTAGCTTGTTTTTCACCGTCTTTTACACATAATAAAATATCGTGTGCATTAGAGTCTTTTTGCTCTAAGTAAAAGGTGTTATTTGTGGCAACGATTTTAATATCATGATTTTTAGAAAACTTTAATAAGGTTTCATTTACAATTTTTTCATCTTGTTGGTTATGACGCATCAACTCAATATAAAAATCGTCTTTAAATTCCTCTTTCCACCAAAGTAGTGCGTCTTCAGCTTGTTTTTCTCCAAGATTTAAAATTTTACTCGGCACCTCACCGAATAAATTTCCAGTTAAAACAATAATATCCTCTTTGTATTTTTTGATAATTTCTCTATCAATTCTCGGAACATAGTAAAAACCATCTACAAAAGCAATAGAAGACATTTTTGCTAAATTGTGATATCCTTTTTTGTTTTTTGCTAATAAAACAACTTGATAGCCATTGTCCTTCTGCGATTTATTTTTATGATCTTCACAAACATTAAACTCGCAACCAACAATAGGTTTCATTGGAGTCTCTGCTGTTTTGTTATGATTTAAAATAGCGCTAACAAAATGAAAAGAAGCCATCATGTTCGCAGTATCTGTCATAGCAACTGCTGGCATATTGTCTTTTGCAGCAGCCTTTACAATATTGCCAATTTGCATGGTAGATTGCAAAACCGAAAATTGCGTATGATTGTGTAAATGTGAAAACTGTACATTTTCTAATGCAGCTAAACCATCAGAAGTAGATTTTGTAGTTGCTGTATTTTTTAATTTCTCAAGACGTTTGCGAATTTTATCGCTTTCTTTTTTAAGGTTGATGTGTTTTAATCCAATAAACTGAATTGGTTTGGGATTGGCTTCAGAGAAATTTTTGAAATACGATGCATCAACATCTAATTGTTCTTTTGTGAATTCTCTTAAACGAATTAATTCTAAAAAACAGCGAGTTGTTGCTTCAACATCGGCAGTTGCATTGTGCGCTTCACCAAAACCAGCACCAAATAAATGGGTATGTAATTCTGTTAATGTTGGTAATTTAAATTTTCCTCCACGACCTCCAGGAATCTGACACATGAATGCTGTTTTTTCTGTACAAGTGTCCAAAATTGGAAGTGATGTAAGTTTGTTTTCAACACCTAATCTATGGAACTCACATCCCATAATATTCAAATCGAAATTTAAATTCTGACCAACAATAAAGGTTGTTTTTTCTAAAGCTTCGTTAAATAATTGTAAACCTTCGTCTAAAGAAATTCCTTGTTCTTCGGCTAATTCCGTAGAAATTCCATGAATTCTCTCTGCGTCATAAGGAATGTTGAAATTATCTGGTTTTATTAGAAAATCGTTGTGTTCTAATACAATCCCCATTTCATCATGCAATTGCCAGGCAATTTGAACGCATCTTGGCCAGTTATCTGTATCTGTAATAGGGGCGTTCCAACTTTTTGGTAAACCTGTAGTTTCGGTATCGAAAATTAAATACATGAAAAAAGTTTATTTATGGATGATTTTGTTCGTTTAAAAGTAACTGTAAATTTACATTTTTTTGAAGAGATTTTACTTGGAAGTTATTAACTATTGTTGATTGTTTATCTGCAAGGCCATTAGGGATTGAATAGCCTGTTTGAGCTCTTTTTTTATACTGAAATCGTTTCAGGATCGTTTATGAAAATTTAATTTTTTCTTGAATTGGGTAGATACTGAATTAAATTCAGCATCATAAAAAGGTAGTGGTGAAAGCCTGCTCGAACGCCATAAAAAAATATTAACAAATCTCATTTTAGTTTAAAAAGGTTTTGTATTTTTGCGCCCACTTACTACGAGATGGTAAGATTTTTAATAATCAAGGTCGAGAACCTTAAAAAATTAACAAATTATGTCTGTAAAGATTAGATTACAAAGACACGGTAAAAAAGGGAAACCATTCTATTGGATCGTTGCCGCTGATGCTCGTGCAAAAAGAGATGGTAAATACTTAGAGAAAATAGGTACTTACAATCCAAACGTTAACCCTGCAATTATTGATTTAAATGTTGATAAAGCTGTAGAATGGTTACAAAATGGTGCACAGCCAACCGATACTGCAAAAAACATTTTATCTTATAAAGGTGCGATGTTAAAAAATCATTTAGTTGGTGGTATTCGCAAGGGTGCTTTAACTCAAGAGCAAGCAGATGCAAAATTTGCGGTTTGGTTAGAAGAAAAAGCAGCTAAAGTTTCTGATAAAGAAGCAGGATTATCTAAAGCACAATCTGAAGCGAAAGCAGCAGCATTGGCAGCAGAAAAAGCTGTGAACGAAGCAAGAATTGAAGCAGCTAAACCAGTTGTTGAAGAGGTTGTTGAAGAGGCAGTTGCTGAAGTTGAAGCAGCTCCAGAAACAATTGATGAAGCAGCATCAAAAGCAGCAGAATAAATTATAAAGAATTACGATAATGCGTAAAGAAGATTGTTTTTATTTAGGCAAAATCGTAACAAAATATAGTTTTAAAGGCGAAGTTGTTATCAAATTAGATACAGACGAGCCTGAGTTGTATAAGGAAATGGAATCAGTTTATGTCGAATTTGGCAGTAATCTGGTTCCATTTTTTATTGAAAAAAGTTCACTACATAAAGGGAATCAATTACGTGTACAATTTGAAGATGTATATTCTGAAGAAGAAGCAGATTCAATTTTAAAATGCGGAATTTATTTACCTATGGATTTATTGCCAAAATTATCTGGAAATAAATTTTACTTTCATGAAGTAATTGGTTTTACAGTTGTGGATGCTAATTTTGGAGAAGTAGGGACAATTGTTCATATAAACGACAAAGCTGCGCAGCCACTTTTTGAAATTGATAGAGAAGGAAAAGAAATTTTTATTCCGATGATTGACGATTTCATAAAAAAAGTAGACAGAGAAAACAAAACGATTCAGGTAGAAACTCCTGGTGGTTTAATAGAACTTTATTTATAGTTTACATATTCTGAACCTAGTTCAGTATAAGAAAGAGAGGTGGCCGAGTGGTCGAAGGCGCACGCTTGGAAAGCGTGTATACGGCAACGTATCGAGGGTTCGAATCCCTTCCTCTCTACAATTACACTGGTAATCAACCAGTTACATTAAATTAGCGCTAAGTTAGGAATACCTAGTGCATTAAGTTGAACTTGAACAGCATGGAAAAATCCAATAGCTCGTATAAAAAACAACTTTGAACGTTTACGAAATTATACTTCTTTTTAGGGTACGTATCTTGAGTTCAATAAAATAAAAATAATTTTAAATATCGTAGTTAAAATTAACTCTAGCAAAAATAGTACTAGTGCCATTACTTTTTCGTTCTTTAACTAATCTTGAATCAATATAAAGTTGAACTTTTAATTCTGCTTCACTAAAGTTGTTTCTAAAGCCTTCTCCTCTGATTGTTTTATATTTATAATTTTCAAAAATGATTTTTAAAGGAAGTGAATTTCCATCAATATCATATTCGAAAGGATAGGCTTTGGCAATATCAGTGCCAATACTAAAATCGTAATAAGTTATCATCACTTCATCATAATTGGGTTCGTTGGTTGTAAAAATAATTTCAATATCTTTTGTAATAAGTTCTTCTACTTCCTGAGGTGTTAATAGATTATTTTTTTCACAAGCGAGTAGGGCCAAAAGGATAAGCATTGCCGTAAACTTCTTCATTAAATAAAAGTAAAATAATTAATATTCAAATATATTAAATCTCCAGTTACTTTTAATAGTTTGTCTTTTTTAATGCTAACCGATCGTCAGGATAAGGAAAGAGGGATGAATAACTAAGTAATCTCAGGATTGAAAATAAAAACAAACAGATTGCCACGTCGTTTCTCCTAGTAAGCACAAACCCACTGTGTGATATAATCTCATGAAAAAAAGTATTATTACGAAGCATTAGGAACGAATGAAGTAAAAAATGAAGTTGCTAAATGATGAGGTTTCATTTTTAAAATAGTTAGTTCTCTACAAGATTGCTATTGGCTGATTTTGTTATAAATTTGTACTTATACAAAACAAGTGCACATTTAATTTTTGTGTGTTTTAAAAAGCATTGAAATAATTTTTAGTTTTTAAATGAGTCAACCTTTTAAATTTAAAGAATTTACTATTCACCAAGCTAAAACAGCTATGAAAGTTGGTACTGATGGCGTTTTATTAGGTGCTTGGTGCGCTTTGAATGAGTATTCAAATTCAATTTTAGATATTGGTGCGGGTACGGGTGTTATTGCTTTAATGCTTGCGCAACGTTCTGATGCCATGACCATAGATGCTGTTGAGGTTGATGAAAATGCATATGAACAAACGGTAGAAAATTTTGAGCATTCAGATTGGGGAGATCGTTTGTATTGCTACAATACTACTTTTCAAGAATTTGCTATTGAAATTACTGAGGAAGAAGAAACTTATGATTTAATTGTTTCGAATCCACCATTTTATACGGATACGTTTGAATCTGCAGATGAGGCAAGAAATAAAGCGCGTTTTACATCGTCTTTATCTTTTGAAGAATTGATTATTGGTGTTTCTAAAATTTTATCTGAAAACGGTAAGTTTTCAGTAATTCTCCCTTTTAAAGAAGAAGATTCTTTTGTTAATTTAGCCAAGCAACATAATTTATTTTTAAATAGGGTTTGTAGAGTTCAAGGCAATGCATCTTCAGCAATAAAAAGATGCTTATTTGAGTTTTCTTTTCAGCCATCAAAAATTAGAGAAGAGCATTTAGTGATAGAAACTGGTCGTCATCAATATACCCAAGCGTATATAAACCTGACCAAAGATTTTTATGTAAAGATGTAATTTTATTTTTTATCAAATTTGTATCGAGATGTTTTGTTAAAAACTCTCGATACAAATTTTTATTTTTCAAAAATCACAGGATTAAACAAGCTTCTATCCCATTACATGATTAGGATTATATCCTAAATAAGGCACTTTTTTTTCTGAGAATTTTATTCCATGTTCTTCTAATTCTTTTAGGATAGGTTCATATACCTCTTTTGTAATTGGTCTTTGAACACCAGGGCTTGTAATTTCTCCTTTTAAAATTTTTAAAGCAGCAATGGCAACTGGCAAGCCTACTGTTTTGGCCATAGCGGTATAGGTTTGATTTTCTCCGGTAACAACTAAACTGCTTTCAATTTGATATTTTTTTCCATTAATTTCATAACCAAATAGATGCTGCATTACAATCATATCTTTTTCTTCTTCTTGCAAGGTCCAAGAATCCAATAAAATTTTCTGTAATATTTGAGCAGGTGTGGCATTTTTAACTCCAATTTTTTTCTTCGGATTAAAAATATCGAGTTCTATTAACTTCTCCCACATTACATCATCTTGATCAATTTTTAGATAAGATCGTAATTTTAGTTCTACAGAGTCCGATGGAGAGTAGGCTAAAAATAAGTTTACAAAATCTCGGTAACTCATGTTTTCTGAATCTTCAATGGTATAAGAATCATCTGTCATACCTAATTGCACAAAAATATTCCATGCTCTAGAAAAACCTACTTTTCTTATGGTTCCTCTATACATTGTTGCGATTGTATCTAAACCGTAAATACTTCTGTATGCGAGAGAATCTCTATTTGCATAGGCTTCATAATTGGCATTATTTATTTTTAAGAATTCTGTTCTCCTAAATAATTTATGATACGGTATGTATTTATAGGTGCCTTCTTGGATAAACATGGCAGCGCCTCCTTGCCCTGCTAAAACTACGTTTCTTGGGTTCCAAGTAAACTTATAGTTCCATAAGTTATTATCACTTTCAGGTGCAACCAATCCACCACAAAAAGATTCAAACAATAACATTTTAGCATCATTTCCTCTAATTCTATCAATTATTTGCATGGCACTCATGTGATCTAAACCAGGATCTAAGCCAATTTCATTCATAAAAACCAAACCTTTTTCTTTTGCTGCGTCATCAAGAGCTTTCATTTCTTCAGAGATGTAAGACGCAGTAACCATATGTTTTTGAAATCTGATGCAATCTTTTGCGACTTCTGTATGAAAGCGAGCAGGCAACATTGAAATAACTAGGTCTGTTTTTTTAATTTCTTTTTCGCGCTCAAATGCATTAAAAACATCTAGAATGATGGCTTTGGCATTTTTATGATGATTGATTAATTTCAGTGCATTTTCTGTTGAAATATCGGCAATGGTGAGCCGTAGGTCTTCTTCATTAGATTTATCTAATAAATATTTAATGAGATAAGAACTTGATTTTCCGGCACCAATAATTAGAATATTTTTCATAAAAGAAAGATGTATTTTTACAAAAACGAAGATACTCTATTTGTTTAAAATTTAACAAAAACACATAAAAATGTTTAAAAATATTATAATTACTTGTTTTTTAGGATTATCAGCAGTTATTTTAGGGGCTTTTGGAGCACATGCCTTAAAAGAAATACTGACTGCAGAGCAATTATTGAGTTTTGAAACCGCAGTGCGTTATCAAATGTATCATGCTATTGTATTATTATTTGTAAATATTTTTGAAGGTTTTTCAGCGAAACAAAAAAATGTAATTAGTATTTTGTTCTTCATGGGGGTTTTATTCTTTTCTGGATCAATTTACCTAATTCAGCTTACCTCAATTACGGCAAAATCTATTTGGTTTGTAACACCTTTAGGAGGTTTTTTCTTTGTAATAGGTTGGGTTTCAATGATGGTAATATTTATAAAAAAATACTTTAACAAATAAAATATTAATAATTTTTGAGCAAAAAGAGTCCTGTTTTAAATTATTGTTTAATTTTGTAGGATACTAAAAACAACAAATTATATTGATATGGTAGATACAAATACGAAATCGATTTCGTTAAATAATCTAGGAATCAAAAATGCAACAATTCGTTATCAGCTAAATTCTAATGATTTACATGATGCAACAATAAAAAAAGGACAAGGTGTTGTTTCTTCTTTAGGAGCACTTGCTGTGAATACAGGAGAATTTACGGGACGCTCACCGATGGATCGTTTTATTGTAAAAGACAACGTTACGAAGGATGAAGTTTGGTGGAGTAAAATTAATTTACCTTTTGAAGAGGATAAATTTGACAAGCTTTACAACAAAGTTGTGGATTATTTATCTGAAAAAGAAATTTTTGTAAGAGATAGTTTTGCTTGTGCAGATGAAAATTATAAACTAAGCATCAGAGTTGTTAATGAGTATCCGTGGAGTAATATGTTTGCTTACAATATGTTTTTACGACCAACAGAAAAAGAATTAGAAAATTTTGCTCCTGAATGGACCGTAATCAATGCACCAGGTTTTATGGCTGATGCAGCAATAGATGGAACAAGACAGCACAATTTTGCCATTTTAAATTTCACAAAAAAAATTGCATTGATTGGCGGCACAGGCTACACAGGTGAAATTAAAAAAGGAATTTTTTCTGCGCTAAACTTTATACTTCCTGTTTTTAAAAATACGTTACCAATGCATTGCTCTGCAAATATTGGTAAAGAAGGAGATACGGCTATTTTCTTTGGACTTTCTGGAACAGGAAAAACAACCTTATCTACAGACCCAAATAGAAGTTTAATTGGTGATGATGAACATGGTTGGACAGAAGAAAATAAGGTATTTAACTTTGAAGGAGGCTGTTATGCAAAAGTGATCAATTTATCAAAAGAACAAGAACCAGAGATTTTTGCAGCCATTAAAAAAGGAGCAATTTTAGAGAATGTAGTCATGGATGACCAAGGAGCGATCGATTTTACTGACACTTCTATAACTCAGAATACGAGAGTTAGTTATCCAATTTATCATATAGATAATATTCAGAAACCCTCCATAGGTGAAAATCCAAAAAATATTTTCTTTTTAACAGCAGATGCTTTTGGTGTTTTGCCTCCAATCTCTAAATTAACGCCAAGTCAAGCAGCATATCATTTTATATCTGGTTATACCGCAAAAGTTGCGGGTACAGAAGCAGGAGTAACAGAGCCTATGCCAAGTTTTTCAGCTTGTTTTGGTGCACCTTTTATGCCATTACATCCCACAAGATATGCAGAAATGTTAAGTAAAAAAATGAAGGATGCCGGAGTTAATGTTTGGTTGGTGAATACAGGTTGGTCTGGTGGTAAATATGGAGTTGGCAGAAGAATGCCCTTGAAGTATACACGTGCTATGATTACTGCTGTTTTAAACGGTGATTTGAGTGATTATACTTATGAAAATTACCACATTCATTCAGTATTTGGAGTTGCACAACCTAGAACTTGCCCAGGAGTTCCGGCAGAATTATTAAGCCCAAGAACAACTTGGAATAATGATGACGCTTATTATAAAACTGCTTTTCAATTATCGAATGCTTTTAGAGTGAATTTTAAGCAATTTGAAGAATATGCAAGTGAAGAAATACGCAGAGGAGGTCCGCAGAGATATAACTTTTAACTATTTAATACTTATTGGCTAAAAAAAACATCTCTTTTAAGAGATGTTTTTTTGTTTAAGAAAGGCGCCATCCTAAGAGAGCTTTAAATCGTTTATCATTTTATTGAAAATAATACTTGTATTTAAGTTTATTTATATTGATTATTCTGAATTGTAATTCGAAAGCAGTTATAAATTGTGAATACTACTTTAGATTTAAAATCATATATTTAAAAAATAAAATATTAATCGTAAAATGGTACGCCTTATTTACAAAAACTAAAACCTATAAAATTATGAAAATTATAGTATCAGTATTTTTATTATTTGCAGTTACCTTCAGTTCTTTTTCACAGACAAATGATTTGAAAATAAGCGAATTATCAAAAGAGATAGAGTCTAAAGTGATTGAGTGGAGAAGGCATTTACATGAAAATCCAGAATTATCGAATAGAGAGTTTAATACGGCAAAATATATTGTTAAACATTTAAACGAATTAGGATTAGAAGTGCAAGAAGGTGTTGCTAAAACAGGTGTGGTTGGCTTATTAAAAGGAGATTTGCCAGGAAAAGTAGTAGCGCTAAGAGCAGATATGGATGCATTACCAGTCACAGAAAGAAACGATTTGTCTTTTAAATCTCTTGTAACTTCTGAGTACAATGGAAAAAAAACAGGGGTAATGCATGCATGTGGTCACGATTCTCACGTTGCTATTTTAATGGGAACTGCAGAAGTGCTCTCTAAAATGAAAAGTAAAATTAAAGGAACTGTTAAATTTATTTTTCAACCGGCAGAAGAAGGCGCACCAAAGGGTGAAGAAGGGGGCGCTGAATTAATGGTGAAAGAAAATGTCCTTAAAAATCCTGATGTAGATGCAATTTTTGGATTACATATCAATTCAGGAACTGATGTAGGAACTTTAAAATACAAAACAGGTGGAATTATGGCAGCAGCGCAAACCTTTGAAATAAATATAAAAGGAAAACAGGCTCATGGTTCAAGACCATGGACAAGCGTAGACCCAATATTAACATCTGCAAGTATTATTCAAGGGTTGCAGACCATAATTAGTAGAGAAGCAGAACTGACGAAAGAAGGTGCGGTCATTACTGTAGGAGTGATGAATGGAGGCATACGATCTAATATCATTCCGGAAAGCGCAAAATTAATCGGTACAATAAGAACTTTAGATTATGATATGCAAAAGTTTATCAATAAAAGAATGAATGAAATGGTGCCTGCTATAGCAAAAGTGCACCGAGCAGAAGCAACTATAGAAATTTCTAAGGGACTACCAATTACATATAATCATATTAAATTAACAGAAAAAATGCTGCCTACGTTGCAGCGAATTGCAGGAACTGAAAAGGTGGTTAAAATTAGTGCTATAACGGGGGCAGAAGATTTTTCTTTCTATCAACAAAAAGTACCTGGAATGTTTTTCTTTTTAGGCGGAAAGACCTTAGATGTAAAACCAGAAGATGCCGCTGGACATCATACGCCAGATTTTGTGATTGATGAAAGTGGTTTTATACTAGGTGTCAAAACAATGACTGCTTTAACACTCGATTATTTGAATGATTAAAAATATTTTTAAAAATATTGGTCCTGGTACATTAATAGCGGCTGCTTTTATTGGCCCAGGAACCGTAACACTTTGTACGCTTGCAGGTGTAAATTTTGGATTCAATTTATTATGGGCAATGGTACTCTCAATACTTGCAACCATTATTTTGCAAGAAATGGCAGCTAGGTTGGGTATTATTTCTCAAAAAGGATTATCTGAGGTTATTAGAGAAGAAATTAAAATTCCGTTTTTAAAACAATTAGTTACAATACTAATTTTAGCTGCAATTGTAGTTGGTAATGCCTCTTATGAAGCAGGTAATATTAGTGGAGGAATCTTAGGTTTAGAAACTATTTTTGGGGAATTTAGATATAATTTTAATGGGAGCTCCATCAACTTTATGAGTATCGTCATTGGTATTATTGCATTTATTCTTTTATATATTGGTAATTATAAATTTTTAGAAAAAGCATTAATAGCGCTAGTTTTAATCATGAGTTTGTCTTTTGTGATAACGGCAATGATCACTAGGCCTAATCTTTTAGAGGTGATGAAAGGGATGTTTATTCCTAAATTTCCAGAGAAAAGTTTACTTACCGTAATTGGTTTAATCGGCACAACGGTAGTGCCCTATAATTTGTTTTTACATGCTTCTTTGGTTAAGGAAAGATGGAAGCATAAAGATGATGTCTCTATGGCTAGAAAAGATACTATAATTTCTATTATTCTTGGAGGATTGGTTTCTTTGGCAATTATTATTTCTGCAGCGGCAATTCCATCAAAAGATATTTTAAATGCAGCCGATTTAGCAAAAGGTTTAGCACCTTTATTTGGCGATTTCTCTAAGTATTTTTTAGCATTGGGCTTATTTGCTGCTGGCATAACATCGGCTATTACAGCTCCTTTGGCTGCTGCTTATGTTGCAAAAGGCTGTTTAGGTTGGAAAGGAAACATGAAGTCAAAATCATTTAGAATGGTTTGGATTATTATCCTATTCTTAGGGGTTTTATTTTCATCTGTAGGAATTAAACCCATTGAAATTATAAAGTTTGCTCAAGTTGCAAATGGTATGTTATTGCCTATTATTGCAGGGATTTTATTGTGGATTATGAACAAGAAAAATGTTTTAGGAGTTTTTGTAAATACAAAAACACAAAATTTTTTAGGTTTTATAATTTTAGCAATTTCTATTTTTTTAGGAGCTAAAGGAATTTTAAAAGTTTTTAATTTTATATAAAATGAAAATTGATATCAATTGTGATGTTGGTGAAGGAGTGGATAATGAGCATTTATTAATGCCCTATATTTCTTCTTGTAATATTGCTTGCGGTGGTCATTTTGGTGATAAAAATACCATAGATAAAACGATAGAGTTAGCGGTTCAAAACAAGGTTTTAATTGGTGCACATCCATCTTTTCCTGACAAAGAAAATTTTGGCAGAAAATTAATAGAGATGGCCGACGATGATTTTAAAGAAAGTATACAAAATCAGTTGAATTTATTTCTGAATAGGCTTGCTGTTTTTAAAGTGAAAATGCATCATATAAAGCCACATGGCGCCTTATACAATGCCATTGCTATAGATAAAGATGTAGCAGTTTTATTTATTGACATCATTAAAAAGTATGCTATTGATGCCTATTTGTATGTGCCTTATAGTTCCGTTATTGAAAAAGTTGCCCTAGAAAATAATATAAAAATCAAGTATGAAGCCTTTGCTGATAGAAACTATAATGATGATTTAACATTAGTTTCTAGAGCTTGTGAAAATGCGATGATACTAGATAAAGAAAACGTTTTTCAACATGTTATGAGAATTATAAAAGAAGATAAAGTAAAAACAATTTCAGGAAAAGAAGTGCAAATAAAAGCAACCACTTTTTGTTTGCATGGAGATGCAAATAATGCAATTGAAATCGCAGAGTACGTTTCGAATAACATAAAAAATGAAGGAATTATTGTTGGATAATACGCTTACATATAAACCTTTTGGAGCTAAAGCAATTCTGATTGAATGGAAACCTATAATTGATGAAGCAATTTTACAAGATATATTAGAATTTAAAGATAAAATTAAAGACCAAAAAGGGGATACCTATCTAGATTCTATTGTTGGTTACAATTCTTTAACCATCATATTCAGAGACATATTTGTAAACTTTAAGCAAGAAGTTGCAAAATTAAAAGCAATTTATGCTGTAAATTCAGCGGTTGAACAAAAACAAAATTTTCTATGGGAAATTCCCGTTTGTTATGATTTGGAATTTGGTATTGATTTAAAGGAAATGTCACAATCTTTAAATTTAGAGATTTCCGAAATTATTAAAATGCATTCAGAAAGTGTTTATACTGTTTTTTTTATTGGATTCTTACCTGGTTTTCTTTATTTAGGAGGCCTAAATTCAAAATTATATTTTGATAGAAAACCAAATCCCCGATTGAATGTTGAGCGAGGTGCTGTTGGAATAGGAGGGGAACAAACCGGAGTCTATCCTGTGAATTCTGCTGGTGGTTGGAATATTATCGGTAAAACGCCAATTAATTTTTTTGATGTGGGAGAAAAAAAACCTTGTTTTGCTAAATCAGGAGATCGTATAAAATTTATTTCAATTACTAAAAAAGAGTTTTTCAAACTTGAAAATCTAGTGTCCGATAATTCATTTCAACTTTTTAAAACAGTATTGAATGATTAAAGTCTTAAATTCAGGATTCCACACAACTATCCAAGATAGAGGAAGATGGGGTTTTGCCTCTTTAGGGGTTCCAGTTTCAGGGGCAATGGATGCTTATTCAGCAGATTTAGCCAATAGAATTTTAAACAATTCTTTAGATTGTGCTGTTTTAGAAATTACTTTAGGAGGCTGTAAACTTCAGTTTTTATCAAAAACGGTTATATGCATTTCTGGAGGTAATTTTTCTCCAAAAATTAATAAGAAACCTATTTTATTAAATTCTAAAATCATTGTGCAAGAAAACGATATTTTATCTTTTGGCAAAGTGAATTTTGGCATTCGTTCTTATCTGGCTGTTAAAAATGGGTTCCAATCTGATAGGAAGTTGGGGAGTAGAAGTGCGTTTAAAAATATTACGAATACTTTTCTTTTGAGGTCTGGAGATATCTTACCCATTTCTAAACTAAAAATAACTACAGAAACTTCAAATATGTTGATTAAAATAAATAAAAGTCATTATGAATCTACCGATATTGAATGTTCTAAAGGGCCTGAATTTTACTTATTATCTGACCAACAACAAAAAAAAATAGTAGAAAATCAGTTTAGTATTTCAAAAGAAAATAACAGAATGGGGTATAAATTATATGAAATTATTGAAAATAAATTACCATCTATTTTAACATCAGCAGTTTTACCAGGTACAGTGCAGTTAACTCCTTCCGGAAAATTAATTATTTTAATGAGAGATTGTCAAGTTACAGGTGGTTATCCCAGAATTTTACAAGTATCTGAAAGTTCTCTGTCCAAACTAAGTCAAAAATTTACCGGAAGTAAAATAAACTTTGTATTACTCTAAAGTTTATTTAGGATGGACTAATTTAGAGGTCATAAATTGTTTAGGCGTTAATCCTTCGTTTTTTTTGAATAATCGAATGAAGTAGTTGGAGCTTGAGAAGCCAGATGCATAAGCAGTTTCTTTTATCGATAACTTTTCTTCGAGAAGTAATTTTTTAGAAATTTTAAGTCTTTCATCAATAATCAATTGATAGGGAGAAATACCTAACTCCTCAGCAAATGCTCTATAAAAAGAGGATTTACTCATTGTAGAAATTTTCAATAAATCTGTTATATTGATTTCTTTATATATATTTTGTTGAATAAAATTAATAACTGCAGAAAAAGGGCTATTGTTAGTATTGAATTTTGCATCTTTTCTTAGTTCACTTATATTTTGCATTTTGAGCACACAAAGTAAAAGTTCTTTTAATAATATGCTAAGATGTAAATTATTTAAAGGATTTTTTGAAGCTGCGATTCTTGTTATTTTCTTTTTAATATTTACAAAGTCTTCATTATTATTACATAACCAGGCATTATCAAATAATTGCCAGTTTTTTATGAAAGTACCTCCGTCTAGACTTTCATTAAATTCATTAATTTGTTTCTTGACGAAATTATCATCTAACGTCAAAGCTGAACATTGTGTTGGATTCGTAAAAGATGCTTCCGGGAAATCTATTTCTAATTTTTCATGAGCAGGCGCTATAATTGTATTACCCGGGTTGTAATCTCTAGATATTAGGTCATTAAAACGCACCCGTTTTGAACCTCTTAGCATTGAAGTTATGGTAAAACCGTTAAAGCTCAAAGGAAAATTTAAAACTCTTTGTCTTGTCTCATAAATGTTTAACTCACACATGTTAAAATTAAAACCTCGCCTTTGCTCTATGAGTTTATTTACATTGGCATTTGGAGTTAGATCAAGCGGTTTGATTTTATTCATGGTGTAATTTAATAATTTAAGAACATTAATCCAAACTCATTGGGAAGATTGTGCTATTAATCGTTATGATTGTGACATTCTTAATTAAATATAAAATTTAGTTTAGCAATGTGAATATCTAAAATTATAAAATACTTTTTGCAAAAGTTAAATTTTAAAAATATGAAGAAAGACGAAACAGCAATTATTTTAATTGAATTTCAAAATGACTTTACCACAGAGGGTGGTATATTTCATGATGCAGTAAAAAATGTTATGGATGAGACCAATATGTTATCTAATACTTTTGATCTAGTTGAAAAAGCAAGAAAAGAGGGAGTACATGTTATTCATATACCAATTTCATTTACTGAGAACTATAGTGAATTAACGAGTAATCCTTATGGTATTTTAAAAGGTATTGTAGATAATAATGCTTTTCAAAAAAACTCTTGGGGTATTGAAATTCATGAAAAATTTACTCCACAAAAAAATGAAGTAATAATAGAAGGTAAACGTGGTTTGTGTGGTTTCCATAGCACAAATTTGGGTTTTATTTTAAGAAGTAAAGGAATAAAAAATATAGCAATTGGAGGATTTTTAACTAATTGTTGTGTAGAGTCTACAATGCGCACTGCTTATGAAAATGGATATAACGTGATTACACTTACAGATTGTTGCGCGGGTTTAAGTTTGGAAGAACATAAAAATGCTATTGAGAAAGATTTTCCAATGTTTAGTCAACCGATGACAAGTTTAGAGTTTATGAAAATTGTAAAGGGCCAAGATGAATTGGTTTTAAAGGGAAAAGGCTATGAATAAAACTTGTTTTTTGAATTAATTATCGGATGAATGAGGATTTAATAGAATATTATATAATATTCTACTATCTCTAAATTTTGGAATAAAAAGATACCATTTATGGTCTCTTTTTATTTGGATTTCATAACGTTAATAGAAGTAGTTTTTCAATTTTTAAAATTTATCATAATTACTAAAAAAGATTTTTTTGAACTTGAAAATCGAATGTTTAATAATTCATTTTAACTTTTTAAAACTGTTTCGAATGATTAAGGTTTTACATTTAGGTTTCTGCACAATTATTCAAGTTAGAGTATTACTAGATCTAATCTCTTTAGATGTAACGTTTTCAGGAGTTTATACATTCATTAGATTTAGCCAATGAATTTTCCAAAAAAAATCTTTAGTTTCCAATGTTTTATAGGTCGCTTCGGAGCATTGTAAACTGTAGTTTTATAGATCAGAGAGAAGGCCTTAAATTCATTTCACAAATCTTTGAACTTTAAATTGAGTGCCGTTTCGCGAGTTTAATTTAAATAAATAGATACCGTTTGTTAAAAATTGAATATCAATTTTATTTGAATTTACAGATCTATAAATTAACTGACCTGTAATATTATAAATTTCTCCACTAAAGTTATCTTCCTCCGAATTAATTTCAATGTATGATGGATATATTTTTATAATAGGTTCATGAACGATCTCATTAATATTCAATGTGTTATTTTTTTGATTACAGTTTAGGTAATCGATTGGCTGGTCTGTATGATTCGTTAAATATTCAATTAAATAATCGGCTGTGGTTAGGGGAAATGAATAGCTAGGGGTTGTTGGAAATAAGTTTGGATATACACTAGATATATAGTCATTAAGACTTAAGGTTATTTGACTACTGTCTTGAAGCAAAATATCATCTTTAAAAAAGATAAATTCATTGTTTTGGTTCTTTGAAACTTTAAAACTTGTGTCTAATGAATAGCTAAAACTAGAGGGGTATTCATTTAAAAAATTTCTAAGTGCTGTAACACTCATTGTATAGGTGTCAAATCCATTACCAAATGGATCTATCGAGTAAATAGAAAAAGGTGTAATTATACCCTCATAAATTTTATCTCTAATACCTCCAAAATTTTGTATCACCATATCTGAATCAGAAATTACTTGTAGAGCATCTGTATAAAAACAACCTGTTGAGGTCTTTGTTAATGTTGATACAGAAGAACCGATATTTGTATAAAAGCTCGGGTTATTAAAATACCCATCAATGTCTTCTGCTAAAGCATTGTCTAAAGCTAAATTAGAATTTGATAAATTGATGAGTTCAAATTCAAAATTTGTTATTTGTTTATTAGTTACGGTTAAAGTAGTTTTTGAAATTTTTTCTAAATTTACACCAGACATTACTTTATAACCGTTCGCATGTGCAACACCATACTCCTGGTTATTATGACCACCGATAACTAAATCTACAAAATTGTAGGTTTCAAGAATTTCTTCATCTTTATAACTTCCGTAATGCGTAAGAGCAACGATTAAGTCAACATTATCATTAACTTTAAGATCTTTGTAATTTTCAAAACTATCTAAGCCTTCTGTGAAAGATAAACCTTGAATTTTTTTTGGATGCGTTAATGGATATCCTCCTGGACTACCTGTTTCTACGACACCTACAAATGCAATTGAAAAATCATCTTTTGTTATAATTGTACTTCCCTGAATATCGCCTAGTTTACCGGTTCCTCCAGAGACATTATCACAAATAAAAGGAAAATTTGCTTGCTCAAGACGATCATTAAGTATCGCTTGACCATAATCAAATTCATGATTACCAATAACACTTACATCGAGTCCAGTTTTATTAAGCATGTCAATCATTGGATATCCTTTATTTTGATGATAATCTACAATCGGATTTCCTGAAAAAAGATCTCCGCCTGCTACAAAATATACTTTTTGATTTTTTGCTTTTTCAGCATCAATTAGTGGTTTGATTTTAGCGAAATTTTCTATTTCACTGTGTGGATCATTAATAGCAAAAATTACAATCGTTTCTTGGGCAAAAGTTGCGCATTGAAAAGCTAGAAAATATAATAATATAGGTATTCTTTTAAAGGGAATTAATAATAAATTCATAAATAAATTGTAATGATTTAAAACAAAAATAAGCTTAATTTAATGTAGTTTCAAATTATAGTACAATCCGATTTTTTTTTAAAATATTTTTAGGATAATAATGAGTACTAATATAAACTGTAAACGACTTCTTAACGGAGCTTAAAATTGGAATATAAAAAAAGCATCCAAATCTGGATGCTTTTTTATATAATTAAGATTAGAAGTTATTCTTGTGATTTTACAACCATTTTTACTTCTTTTATTTTATGCTTTGAAGTCTCTATATTAGTAGAAGTAATTTTTCCAGCTTCATTCGCTTTCTTTTCTATTTCTGCAACAGTTCCTTCAATTTTTTGAATTTCTTCAGTTACTTCACCACCAATAGTTTTAGTCGTTGTAATTGTAGCCATTGCTAAATCTCCAGAAGTTTGTTTTATTTCAACTTTTACTTCTTTTTTAATTTCTTCAGCATGAGGTTTTGCATCAGCATGTCCTCCTAAAATTGGCGCAATTACCAATCCAATTAAACAGGTAAGTTTAATTAAGATATTCATTGATGGTCCAGAAGTATCTTTAAATGGATCTCCAACAGTATCACCAGTTACAGCAGCTTTATGCGCTTCAGAACCTTTATAGGTCATTACTCCGTTAATTTCAACACCAGCTTCAAAAGATTTTTTAGCATTGTCCCACGCACCACCAGCATTATTTTGGAAAATAGCCCAAAGTACACCAGAAACAGTAACACCAGCCATATAACCACCTAGCATTTCAGCAACCAACATATTGTTCTCTTGGTAAACTAATTTACCTATTAATACAACTGCTATTGGGAAACCAATTGTTAAGATGCCTGGTAACATCATTTCCTTTAAAGATGCTTTTGTAGAAATAGCTACACATTTATCATATTCTGGTTTTCCAGTTCCTTCCATAATTCCAGGAATTTCTTTAAACTGTCTTACAACTTCATTTACCATTTCCATGGCAGCTTTACCTACAGCATTCATTGCTAGAGCAGAAAATACTACAGGAACCATTCCACCCACAAATAGCATTGCTAATACGGGAGCTTTAAAAATATTAATTCCGTCTATACCTGTAAAGGTTACATACGCCGCAAATAAAGCCAACGATGTTAATGCAGCAGATGCAATAGCAAAACCTTTACCAGTTGCAGCAGTTGTATTACCAACCGCATCTAAAATATCTGTTCTTTCTCTAACAATTGGATCTTGCTCACTCATTTCAGCAATACCACCAGCATTATCGGCAATTGGTCCAAAAGCATCAATCGCTAATTGCATAGCGGTTGTTGCCATCATTGCAGAAGCCGCTAAAGCAACTCCATAAAATCCAGCCAAAGCATATGATGCCCATATTGCAGCAGCAAATAATAATACAGAAGAGAATGTAGAAATCATACCCGTAGCTAAACCAGCTATAATATTTGTTCCTGCTCCAGTGCTAGATTGTTGTACAATTTTTAAAATTGGTTTTGAACCTAATCCTGTGTAGTATTCTGTAAATGCTGAGATTCCAGCACCCACAACTAAACCGACTAAACAAGCATAGAATACTCTCATTGAAGAGATATCTTGAGGACCTTCTCCGAAGAAATCCATTTTCATTGTTTCTGGTAACATCCAAGTTACTAAACCATAACAGGCCACGGCTACCATTATTATTGATGCCCAGTTTCCGATATTTAATGCTTTTTGCACATCCGCTTCTTTTGCATCGTTAGATGAAATTTTAACTAAAAGGGTTCCGATAAGAGAAATGATAATTCCTACACCGGCAATAGACATAGGTAATAAAATGGGTCCAATTCCGCCAAAAGCGTCGGTAATACTTCCCCCCATATCCTTAATTACATAGTTTCCTAGAACCATAGCGGCTAAAACGGTAGCTACATAAGAACCAAATAAATCTGCGCCCATACCTGCAACATCTCCAACATTATCTCCAACATTATCAGCAATAGTTGCTGGGTTTCTTGGATCATCTTCAGGAATGTCTGCTTGTACTTTACCCGCTAAATCAGCTCCAACATCGGCAGCTTTAGTATAAATACCTCCACCAACTCTAGCAAATAATGCGATAGATTCAGCTCCTAAGGAAAAGCCTGCTAATGTTTCTAATACCATTGTCATATCGCTAGTGTTTGTCCAAACACCACCCATAAACATGTGATAGAATATAATAAAGAATGCTGTTAAACCTAATACCGCTAAACCGGCAACTCCAAGGCCCATAACTGTACCACCACCAAAAGAAACTTTTAATGCATTCGGTAAACTAGTTTTTGCAGCTTGCGTTGTTCTTACATTTGTTTTGGTTGCAATTTTCATACCCATGTTTCCTGCAAAAGCAGAAAATATAGCACCAATAACAAAGGCGATTACGATAAGAATGTGAGTTGATTCAACCACAAAAGAAACACCAGCTAAAACAATACTTGCTCCAAGTACAAAAATTGCTAGTAATCGATATTCGGCTTTTAAGAATGCTAAAGCACCTTCATAAATATGATCCGAAATTTCTTTCATTTTTCCATCACCTGCATCTTGCTTCATTACCCAGGATTTCTTTACTGCCATATATGCTAAGCCTAATAAAGCCATTGCAATTGGCATCCAAATCATCATTGATTCCATAAATTTTTATATTTGATTAGTTTAAAACGGTGGTAAAAGTAATAAAATCAAACAGAACTAAAAAACCTCCTAAAATGTTTAATTTTAGGAGGTCTTTAATTTTATAATATAATAATTTCTATATCTTGAAATTATCGGTCTTTTTGTAGTCGCTTTTTTCGTATCTCCTAACACAATCTTTATAGATTTGCATTGCTTCTGTAGCATTTCCCCAACCACCAACATCTACTTTTTTCTTTTCTAAATCTTTATAAACTTGAAAGAAATGTTCTATTTCTTTTAACCTATGAGGATTTAAGTCTGAAATATCATTTTTATTATTCCAAATTGGATCTGAAATAGGTACACAAATAATTTTTTCATCTGGCCCTTTTTCATCTGTCATATGAAAGACTCCAATAGGTTTTACTTCAATAACACACATAGGAAAAGTTGGTTCATGTCCTAAAACTAAAACATCTAATGGATCATCGTCTAATGCTAATGTTTCTGGTACAAAACCATAATCTGCAGGATACATCATAGAAGAGAATAACATTCTGTCGAAACGTATTTTATTCAAATCAAAATCGTATTCATATTTATTTCTACTTCCTTTAGGTATCTCGATTAAAACATCGAAAGTTTTCTTGTTTTCTAGGCTCATGAATTTTTATTTTTAAACTTCCGGCAAAAGTAATTAATCTAGAAAGTTTTTCAAGGAAATTTATAGTGAAATTACGCAATGGTTTTCGAACAGGTTAGGAATATAGAAAGCAATAAAAAATCCTTTTTGAAATTCATCAAAAAGGATTCTATATTTCTTTTAAAAAAAGTTTAAACTATATATATAAAACGTCTTTAACTGCTTTTATTACATCATTAGAATTTGGGATCCATTTTTCAAATAAAACGGGAGAATATGGAGCAGGAGTATCTGCGGTTGTAATTCTTTTTACAGGAGCGTCTAAATAGTCAAATATTTCGTCTTGAATTCTATAGGTAATTTCAGTTGCAATACTTCCAAAAGGCCATGCTTCTTCTAAAACTACTAATCTATTTGTTTTCTTAACAGATTTAATAATTGCTGCATGATCCATAGGCCTCACAGTTCTTAAATCGATAATTTCTACAGAAATATTTTCTTTCGCTAATTCATCAGCAGCTTTGTAAGCTTCCTTGATAATTTTTCCAAAAGAGACCAAAGTTACATCGGTACCTTCTCTTTTAATATCTGCAACGCCAATAGGAATTATATATTCTCCTTCTGGAATTTCCATTTTATCACCATACATCTGCTCAGATTCCATAAAAATTACTGGATCATCGTCTCTAATAGCTGCTTTTAATAAACCTTTCGCATCATAAGGATTTGACGGCACAATCACTTTTAGACCAGGTGTATTTGCAAACCAGTTTTCAAATGCCTGCGAGTGTGTTGCTCCTAATTGGCCAGCAGATGCTGTTGGACCTCTAAATACAATTGGACAGTTAAATTGACCACCAGACATCTGTCTAATCTTTGCAGCGTTGTTTATAATTTGATCAATACCAACCAAAGAAAAGTTAAACGTCATATATTCTACAATAGGTCTATTCCCATTCATAGCAGAACCAATTGCAATACCAGCAAAACCAAGTTCAGCAATTGGAGTATCTATAACCCTCTTTGCTCCAAACTCATCTAACATTCCTTTACTAGCTTTGTAAGCTCCGTTGTATTCCGCAACTTCTTCACCCATTAAATAAATGCTTTCATCTCGGCGCATTTCTTCACTCATTGCTTCGCAAATAGCTTCTCTGAATTGAACTGTTTTCATGTATTTTTTAATATAGTTATTTATTCTTGTTGCAAAAGTAATGAAATAATTGTCAATTTTTTTTGTTCAACTATAGAAACTCATTGGAAATAGGAGAATAAACACTCAATCGTTTTCGGAAATTAATAAATAATAAAAAAAATACTATGCGTGCATAGTATTTTTTAAAAAAAAGACGTAATTTTGCTCCAGAAAAAATGATTAAAAATAAAATTTATGAAAATATTGGTATGTATTAGTCATGTTCCTGATACCACTTCTAAAATTAATTTTACAGAAAACGACACTAAGTTTGATACAAATGGAGTTCAGTTTGTAATTAATCCTTATGATGAGTTTAGCCTTACAAGAGCTATGTGGTTTAAAGAAAAACAAGGGGCAAGTGTAACAGTTGTGAACGTTGGAAATGCATCTACTGAGCCAACTTTACGTAAAGCATTGGCAATTGGAGCAGATGCTGCAGTTCGTGTTAATATGGAGGCTACTGATGGTTTATCTGTTGCAAAGCAATTAGCAGAAGTTGTTAAAAACGGAGAATATGATTTAGTTTTAGCGGGTAGAGAATCCATTGATTATAATGGAGGAATGGTTCCTGGTATGTTAGCTTCTTTAATAGATTACAATTTTGTGAATGGTTGTGTTGGAATGGAAGTTGATGGAACTTCGGTTTCTCTATCTAGAGAAATTGACGGTGGAAATGAACATTTACGTACATCTTTACCATTAGTTGTTGCTGGTCAAAAAGGAATTGTTGAAGAAAAAGATTTACGTATACCAAATATGCGTGGAATTATGATGGCTCGTAAAAAACCTTTAAATGTCCTTGAACCAATTACTGTAGAAAATGCAACTTCTGCAGAGTCATTTGAAAAGCCAGTGCCAAAAGGAGCTGTAAAATTAGTAGATGCGGATAATATTGATGAGTTAATTAACTTGTTGCATAATGAAGCTAAAGTGATTTAACTTTTTTAGTAAAGATGAAATCATTCCGAGTTTATTTCGGAATCTCGTTTAAAGAGGAAAGAAAAAATAATTAGATCCTGCAACAAGTTCAGGGTAAAAAAATAAAAATATGTCAGTTTTAGTTTTTGCAGATTCAACAGAAGGAAAATTCAAAAAGAGTGCTTTTGAGGTAGTTTCTTACGGGAAAAAGGTTGCTGAACAATTAGGAAGTAATGTAATTGCTCTTGCAATAAATGCCAATAATAATGAAGAGTTATTTGCTTATGGAGCAGAAAAAGTAGTTTCAGTTTCTAACGATTCTTTAGCTACATTTAATGCCAAAGCATATGCATCGGTTATAAAACAAGTGGCAGATGCACAAGGTTCTTCAGTAGTGATTTTAGATTCTAGTATAGATGGATTATTTGTTGCACCAATGATAGCAGTGGCGTTAGATGCCGGTTATGCATCTAATGTGGTTGCATTGCCAAGTGCTACGCATCCATTTACAGTAAAAAGAAAAGCATTTTCTAACAAAGCATTTTCAAATACCGTAATTTCTTCGGAGAAAAAAGTAATTGGAGTCGCTAAAAATTCTTATGGAATTCATGAGAATTTAGTTTCTGGAATAGTAGAAAATTTTGAAGCTTCAGTATCTGACACGGATTTAGGAGTAACATCAGAAAAAGTAGAAAGAATTACAGGTCAAGTAACCATTGCAGATGCAGATACAGTTGTTTCTGCAGGAAGAGGTTTAAAAGGGCCAGAAAATTGGGGAATGATTGAGGAGTTAGCAGATATTTTAGGTGCTGCAACTGCATGTTCTAAACCAGTTTCAGATTTAGGTTGGCGTCCTCACGGCGAACATGTTGGGCAAACAGGAAAACCTGTAGCATCTAATTTATATATAGCTATCGGAATTTCTGGAGCAATCCAGCATTTAGCCGGAATTAACGCATCCAAAGTAAAAGTAGTTATTAACACAGATCCAGAGGCACCTTTCTTTAAAGCTGCAGATTATGGTATTGTTGGTGATGCTTTTGAGGTAGTTCCAAAATTAATAGAGAAGTTAAAAGCTTTTAAACAAGCTTAATTCAAATATTTAAATTAGTTGGTTTAAATGGAGGCCTATTAGTTTTATAACTAGTAGGTTTTTTCTTTTCATAAAAACTCTTTAAATAAAAGTATTCAATCTATTATTTTTATTAAATTGTGCCCTCAGAAAAAATGTAATATAAGATACTCTTTTGTATCGTATATAATTATATATGAGTTTAATACTACTAAATATTAAAGGAATTTCTTACAGTCAAACTCAAAGCGGTGCGTATGCATTAGTTTTGAGTGAAATGGAAGGAACAAGAACATTACCTATTATAATTGGAGCATTTGAAGCACAATCTATTGCTATTGCGCTAGAAACCGAAATTAGACCGCCAAGACCGCTTACACACGATTTATTTAAAACGTTTTCTGATCGGTATGAAATTAACATAAAAGAAGTAATTATTCATAAGCTGGTAGACGGAGTTTTCTTTTCTAGTTTAATTTGTGAAAGAGAAGGCAAGCAAGAGGTCATCGACAGCAGAACTTCTGATGCTATAGCGATCGCAGTGCGTTTTAAAGCGCCAATTTATACTTATGAAAACATCCTAGATAAAGCTGGTGTTTATTTAAAAGCTGAAGAAGAAATGGCTATTCAAAAGAAAAAAGAACCTTCTGAACTCTCTTTTGAATTAGAGGAGGCTCTTGATAAAGAAGAAAATAGTTACTCGCGTTTGTCTTTAAAAGAATTACACAAACAATTAAACAATGCAGTTGTTAATGAAAATTATGAAATAGCTGCAAAAATTAGAGACGAAATTAGCAAACGTTCTTAAATGTATTACAACTAGATTATGAAAAAAATACTTACAGTCATTTTTTGTTTATTATCAATTTCAATTTTTTCTCAAAATACCGAAACAGTCGCTGATGTGTCTGAAATTTTACCAAGCCAAGGATTTTCTCTGAGTAGTTTATGGAGAGGGGTTTTAGGAATGTTCGCTCTAATTATTATTGCCTTTTTATTTAGCGCTAATAAAAAGGCAATTGACTGGAAGAAAGTAGCTATTGGTTTATTTCTTCAATTAATAATTGCAATTGGTGTTCTAAAGGTAGAATTTATTCAATCTATTTTTGAATTGGTTGGCGGAGTATTTATAGAAATATTAGGGTATACAAAGGCAGGTAGTGAGTTTTTATTTGCAGGTATGGTGGGTGATATGAGTAAATTTGGATACATATTTGCTTTTCAAGTATTACCAACTATTATTTTCTTTTCAGCGCTAACTTCATTATTATTTTATTTGGGGATTATTCAAAAAGTTGTTAAAGTTTTAGCAATTGGTTTATCTAAGTTTTTAGGAATTTCTGGAATGGAAAGTCTTTCTGTAGCAGGTAATATATTTTTAGGGCAAACAGAAGCACCACTTTTAATAAAAGCTTATTTAGAAAAAATGAATAAGTCAGAAATGCTTTTGGTTATGATTGGCGGCATGGCTACAGTAGCAGGAGCAGTTTTGGCAGCTTACATTGGTTTTTTAGGAGGTGGAGACAAAGCTTTGGAGTTAGTATTTGCGAAACACCTTTTAGCAGCTTCAGTTATGGCAGCTCCAGGAGCTATTGTAGTTTCAAAAATATTATATCCCCAAACAGAAAAGGTAAATTCAGATGTTACGGTTTCTCAAGAGAAAATAGGATCTAATATTTTAGATGCTATTGCAAATGGGACTACCGAAGGTTTGCGTTTAGCAGTAAATGTTGGAGCAATGCTTCTAGTTTTTGTTGCTGTTATTGCCATGTTAAATGGTATGTTAGGTTGGGTTGGAGACGTAACAACTTTGAATAGTATTATTGCAGAAAACTCAGCATATAAAGCCTTATCATTAGAATTTATCTTGGGATCTATTTTTGCGCCATTAATGTGGCTAATTGGAGTGCCTACTGCAGATATTTCTATGATGGGTCAGTTACTAGGAATTAAATTAGCAGCAAGCGAATTTGTTGGGTATATTCAATTAGCAGAATTAAAAAATGTAGCAAATGCAACACACCTTACCTTTAATAAATCTGTGATAATGGCAACCTATATGTTGTGCGGTTTTGCAAACTTTGCTTCTATTGGGATCCAAATAGGTGGTATTGGTTCTTTAGCTCCTGGTCAACGTAAAACGTTATCAGAATTCGGAATGAAAGCTTTAATTGGTGGTTCAATTGCTTCTTTAATGTCTGCAACGATTGCAGGGATGATTATAGGCTAGAAAAAAGTATAATTGTTTAAGCGTTTATATGTTTAAACAATGTAATAATTAAATGATTAAACAATGCGTCAATATCACGATTTAGTAAAACATGTTTTAGAGAACGGAAACGAAAAAGGAGATAGAACAGGCACAGGAACAAAAAGTGTTTTTGGATATCAAATGCGTTTTGATTTGAGTGAAGGTTTTCCAATGGTAACTACAAAAAAGTTGCATTTAAAATCGATTGTTTACGAATTGCTTTGGTTTATAAAAGGCGATACCAATATTAAATATCTGCAAGAAAATGGTGTAAGAATTTGGAATGATTGGGCAGATGAAAATGGAGATTTAGGACCTGTTTATGGTCATCAATGGCGCAATTGGAATAGCGATGAAGTAGATCAATTAAAAGAAGTGATTGAAACTTTAAAAAAGAATCCGAATTCTAGAAGAATGTTGGTTTCGGCATGGAATCCTTCGGTATTGCCAGATACCTCTATTTCATTTTCAGAAAATGTTTCCAATGGAAAAGCAGCTTTGCCTCCTTGTCATGCATTTTTTCAATTTTATGTTACTGACGGAAAATTATCTTGTCAGCTATATCAAAGAAGTGCAGATATCTTTTTAGGAGTTCCTTTTAACATTGCCTCTTATGCATTATTTACAATGATGATTGCACAAGTTTGTGGTTATGAAGCAGGAGAATTTATACATACTTTTGGAGATGCACATATTTATAACAATCATCTAGAACAGTTAGAATTACAATTGTCTAGAGATTTAAGGTCATTGCCAAAAATGAAAATTAATCCAGCTATAAAAAACATCGAAGATTTTACTTTTGATGATTTTGAGTTGTTAGATTACAATCCGCATCCGCATATAAAAGGTATCGTGGCAGTGTAAAAAAAGAGCGTTCAATTCTAATTTGAACGTTCTTTTTTTATACTACATAATAAGTATTATAAACTTAATACACAGTTATTAGCTCCAGCAAAATCGCTCCAAACGGAACCATCCGCTTCTTGCTCATTTATATATTCTCCATCAACTAGATATCTGAATTCATACGCAGTTCCACAATCTAAATCAACAGTACCTTTAAAAGATCCATTTTTTAATTTTTTAAGTGGAGTTGCTTTTCCATTCCACTCATTAAAGCTTCCAACTACTGCAACATTATTTGCTTCTTCAGCAGGTACAGTAAAAGTTACTTTACACACTGGCTTACTTTTTAAAAATTGTTTTTTAATTGACATAATTATTAAATTAAATTATAATGTAAATTTATTGAAGTAGAATATAGCTACAAAAATAATATTATAAGAATTTTAGAGAATTATCAGTTTCATAAATTGTGTGTTCAAATTATTGATAATTCAAAATAAAAGTAGAACTAAATTATTGTATTTTTAAAATAATGTACAGTTGTTTTAAGTTGATTATCAGCGATTTTTGTATCGAAAACGTATTCGCTTTCTAAAGATTTAGTTCAAAATGAGCAAAAAGCATCAAATCTCAAAACATTTACTGTAATTTCGCATAAATTCAAAGAGCACAAATGATTACAATTATAGCGGCAATTGCAAAAAATAATGCGTTAGGAAAAGATAATGATTTAATATGGTATTTGCCAGGAGATTTAAAACGCTTTAAAAAAACAACTACAGGTCATCATATTTTAATGGGTAGAAATACTTTTGAATCTATAGGCAAACCATTGCCAAACAGAACTTCTATTATTATTACTAGAAATGAAAAATACTTCAAAGATGGGTGTTTAGTTGCAAACAGTCTGGAAGAGGCAGTTGAATTAGCAAAAGAAGACGATCAAATTTTTATTATTGGTGGAGCTCAAGTGTATAAATATGCTATGGAAAATAATATTGGAGATACTTTAGATATTACTTTGGTTCATCATGAGTTTGAAGCAGATGTTTTTTTTCCGGAAATAGATCCCGAAATTTGGAAAGAAGTTGCAAGAGAAGATTTTAAAGCCGATGAAAAGAATAAATTCGATTATAGTTTTTTAAGATTTCAAAAGAGAACTAATTAATTCTGTTGGCTCTAAACCCGCCACCCAAATTCATCTTATATTTTTGTTGTGCAAATAAAAAGTAATTATATAATTTATAATTTACCTCATAGCCATAATTTATAGTTGGTTGATAGTCAACTGTGTTTTCGTAAATATTAGGATTAAATCGGCTAGGGTTTCTGGCTCTATTGTTCCATTCTAAAACCCAAACTCTATTTCTAGCTTCTAAATAATTTTGAGAATAATATCCTTCAGGTTTTGAGATAGAATTTAAAAAACTTGTAAAGCCAATATCAATAATTATAATTTCATATTCTAAACGTTCATTAGCAATAATAACGGGTTCTTCTTTTTTTATTTTTTGGCTATTTATGGAAGCAGAACCGCATGCCGAAAAAAATATCGAAATAGTAAATAGGATAAGTATTTGTTTTAAAAGTTTCATAATCAGAAGTTTTATGATATGTAAATTTGCAAAATTTTCTTTAAAAACCATTGGTTTTTAATTCTTTTAACATTAATTTTAAAAATTAAAATCAAAAAAAATGAAGTTTAAAATAGTAGTAATTCTTGTTTTTTGTATTTTCTTTTCTTGCACGAAAAAAGTATTGGTAAAGAATCAATATTCAATTTTAGAAGAAAAGGATAGGGCAGCTTTAAAAGACAAACTTTTAGAAGATAGATTTACAAATTTGCTTCCAGAATTAATGGACAAATCAGAGATTGATATGTGGCTATTAATTTCTAGAGAATATAATGAAGATCCAGTTTTAAAGACAATGTTACCCGCAACTTGGTTAAATGCAAGGAGAAGAACTATTATTGTTTTTTATAGAAATAAAGAAAAAAACACTTTAGAAAGATTAGCGGTAGCAAGATATAATATAGGGAAAAGCATAAAATCTGCCTGGGATAAAGAAAAGGAACCCAATCAGTGGGTCGCTTTAGCAGAAATGATAAGAGAGAGAAATCCTAAAAAGATCGGAATTAATTTTTCAAAACACTTTCCATTAGCAGATGGTTTAGTAAAAACAGATTATGATGAATTAAAGGAGAATTTGCCAGAAGAATTAGGTTCAAAATTGGTTTCAGCAGAAAAATTAGCGATTGCTTGGATAGAAACTAGAACTAAAAAAGAATTAGAATTATTTAGAGAGTTAGTAAAAATTACTCACGATATTATTGATGAAGCTTTTTCTGAGGAAGTAATTGTTCCTGGTGTAACTTCAACAGATGATGTTGTCTGGTTTTTGCGCCAAAAAGTAACAAGTTTAGGTTTAGAAACTTGGTTTCATCCAACAATAGATGTGCAAAGGAATAAAGAAGTTTTAAAATCACATATTGAATCTTTTTCTAAAGGGAAAGAAGAACAGATTATTCAAAAAGGAGATTTATTACATTGTGATTTTGGGATTACTTATGTTGGGTTAAATACAGATTGTCAGCAGCATGCTTATGTTTTAAAAGATGATGAAAAGCAGGTTCCACAATTTTTAAAAGATGCTTTTAAGAAAGGAAATAGACTGCAAGATATTTTAACAAGTTCTATGAAGTATGGTAAAACTGGGAATCAAATTTTATCAGAATCTTTATCTCAAGCAAAAGAAGAAGGATTAAAACCGTCAATTTATACGCATCCTTTAGGGAAATATGGTCATAGTGCGGGGACCACAATTGGTATGTGGGATTCTCAAAATGGAGTTCCTTTTAAAGGGGATTATCCTTTGCAAAAAAATACTGCATATGCAATTGAGCTAAACACCACAGTAACTATAAAAGAATGGCAAAAAGATATTAGAATTATGCTAGAAGAAGCTGGCTTTTTTGGTGATGATGTTTTTGAATATGTTAATGGAAGGCAAACAAATATTAAACCAATAGAAACTAAATAAATGAAGTCTCGATGTTTTTGGGTGTCAGATAGTAAATTATATCAAGAATATCATGATAATGAATGGGGGCAGCCTGTTTATGATGATGAAACTTTGTTCGAATTTTTAGTGTTAGAAACTTTTCAAGCAGGTTTAAGTTGGATTACCATTTTAAATAAAAGAGAAAATTTTAGAAAAGCTTTTAATAATTTCGATTATGAAAAAATAGCAAAATATACTGAAAGTAAATATTTGTCTTTATTACAAGATGCAGGTATTATCAGAAATAAATTAAAAATAAAAAGTGCCATTGCAAATGCACAATTGTTTATGCAAGTGCAAGAAGAATTTGGCTCATTTTCTAAATTTATTTGGTCTTATGTAGAAGGCAAACCTATTATTAATAAATTTCATAAAAGAGAGGAAGTTCCTGCTACTACAGAATTGTCTGATAAAATTTCTAAAGATTTAAAAAAAAGAGGTTTTAAATTTGTTGGCTCAACTGTAATATATGCATATATGCAAGCAGTTGGTATGGTAAATGATCATACAACTGAATGTTATAAATATCCAAAGTAATGGGTGTATTAAAAATCCCAAAATACGATTTAAAGAAATTCATAAATGTTTTTAATAGGAGATTCGGACTCTTTATTATTTTCGTTTTCGTTCTTTTTTTTGATAGTATTTATTTTATAGAAAACATTTTAGATTCTCAAATACCTATTAATATTTTAATGATTTTTGGGTTTATTGTAATGTACTGGAGAGCAAATCCAAGAACTAAAGAATTAATGATTTATGCTGTAATTTTAGGCTTTGGAGGAGAATATTTATTTTCTAGAGGTTTAAATATGTACACCTATCGCTTAGAAAATGTACCATTATACGTTCCCTTAGGGCATGCAGCTTTATACGGACGTATTATTATGTTTAGCAAAGCACCAGTAGTAAGAAAGTATCATAAAAAAATTGAAAGATTATTTGGAATTTGTATCGGAATTTTTGCCACTGTGTATTTAATTTTCTTTTCAGATGTTTTTGGCTTTGTAATGACTATTTGTATGTTTTTACTACTTTGGAAAAGACCAAAAGATAAACTGTTCTTCTTCTCAATGTATATTTTAGTCGCTATTCTAGAAATTGGAGGAACTGCATTTGGGTGTTGGAAATGGCCTTCTACTGCATTTGATGTTTTTACCTTTTTGCCAAGTAATAATCCTCCTAGTGGTATTAGTTTATTTTACTTTTTATTGGATATTGGATGCTTTTTTATGTACACCCAAAGACATAAAATAACTTGGTCAAGGCTAAAAAGTATCCAAAGAAATCACGTATAAATTTTGTATATTTATGGATCAATTATAAATTTAATAAAATGAAAATAAAACATATAATTTACACGTTTTTACTAGCTGCTTTATTGATTTCTTGTAAATCAGAAAATAACCAGAAAACTGTAAAAGCGGAAACTGAATTTAATCATTTTGTGGAGCAATTTGCAGATATCAAAGTATTACGTTACCAAATACCCGGTTTTGAAGAACTTACCTTAAAAGAAAAAAAACTTGTGTATTATTTAACGCAAGCAGGTTTAGCAGGTAGAGATATTATGTGGGATCAAAATTACCGCTATAATTTAAGTATTAGAAAAGCTCTAGAAAGTATCAATCAAAACTATAAAGGAGATAGAGAAAGTAAAAATTTTAAATTCTTTAAAACATATTTAAAAAGAGTTTGGTTCTCAAACGGAATTCATCATCACTATTCTAATGATAAAATTAAGCCAGAATTTACAAAGGAATATTTTGTAAGCGAATTGTTGAAAAATTCTAATTCAGAATTATCTGCGGATATTATTGAAGTATTATTTAACGATGCAGATACGAAAAAAGTAAACAAAAAATCTGGAAATGACAACGTTTTGTCATCAGCAATAAATTTTTATGCACCAGATATTACGGATAAAGATGTTGTTGATTTCTATAAATCAGCATACAAAGGTCCTAAAGGAATGCCAGTTGAAGCAGGTTTAAACTCTAAATTAGTGAGAGAGAACGGAAAGTTACTTGAAAAAGTTTGGAAATCTGGAGGAATGTATGGAGCTGCGATTGATAATATTATTATTTGGTTAGAAAAAGCAAAAGGCGTAGCAGAAAACGATAAACAAGCAAATGCTCTAAGTTTGTTAATTGATTATTATAAAACAGGTAGTTTAGATACTTGGGATAAATATTGCATTGCCTGGGTAACATCTATTGAAGGGAATATAGATTGGATTAACGGTTTTATTGAAGTCTATAACGACCCAAAAGGTTACAGAGGTTCTTATGAAACTGTTGTTCAAATTAAAGATTTTGATATGTCCCGTAAAATGAAAGTTTTATCGGATAATGCACAGTGGTTTGAAGATAATGCCCCATTAGATCCAACTCATAAAAAAGAGAATGTAGTAGGTGTTTCTTATAAAACTGTGAATGTTGCAGGTGAAGCAGGAGATGCATCTCCAAGTACACCAATTGGCGTGAATTTACCAAACAATAATTGGATACGTCAACAACATGGTTCTAAATCGGTTTCTCTTGGTAACATTATAGGGGCATACAACAATGCAGGTGGCACAGGACGTTTAAAAGAATTTGCTCATGATGATGAGGAGATAAGATTAGAAGAAAAATATGGTCAAATTTCTGACAAGCTACATACAGCTTTGCATGAGGTTGTTGGGCATGCCTCTGGTCAAATAAATGATGGTGTCGGTCAACCTAAAGAAACACTTCAAAATTATGCTTCTACCATGGAAGAAGGACGTGCAGATTTAGTTGGTTTGTATTATTTAATGGATCCAAAATTACAAGAATTAGGTTTAACTGATAATTATAAAGAGCTAGGAATGGCTGCGTATGATGGATACATCAGAAATGGTTTAATGACACAGTTAATAAGAATTAATTTAGGTGATGAAATCGAAGAAGATCATATGGTGAATCGCCAATGGGTCTCTGCTTGGGCGTTTGAACAAGGTGAAAAAGAAAATGTGATAGAAAAAATCGTAAAAGAGAATAATAAGACTTACTTCAATATTACTAATTACGAAAAGTTAAGAGAAATTTTTGGTAGATTATTACGTGAAACTCAACGTATAAAATCTGAGGGAGATTTTGAAGCCGCTAAAAAATTAGTAGAAGGTTACGGAGTAAAAGTAGATCAGCAGATTCATAAAGAAGTAATTAAGAGAAATGAACAATTTACTTCGGCACCATATAGTGGTTTTGTAAATCCTGTTTTAGCTACAAAGTTGGATGAAAACGAATCTATTTTGGATATTGTTGTAACTCAACCAAAGACTTTTGAGGAGCAGATGTTATTCTACTCTAAAAATTATAATTTTTTAGGAACGGAGAATTAAAACAAAAAACATACAATTTCAAAAACCGATTCTGAGAAGAGTCGGTTTTTGTATTTTTACAGAATGGCAAGAAAAACAAAAGACCCAGGTATTGGTTACAGCACTCGGGAGAATGCACAGAGTATTATGAATGATGACGGCAGTAGTAATGTAAGTCACATGAATAGAAAAAGAAATATAAACGATTTATATACCTTCTTTGTTGATATTTCTTGGTTTCATTTTTTCTCGTTAATTATCCTTTCATATACACTTTTTAATGTCTTTTTTGGATTGCTGTATGTTGCCATTGGTATTGAAGAAATAACGAAAACAAGAGGTACTTTTTTTGCAGATTTCTTAAACGGATTTTTCTTTAGTGCACAAACACTAACGACTGTTGGTTATGGTGGAATTGCACCAAAAGGAATTATGGCCAACTTAATTGCCGCTTTTGAAGCTATGATTGGTTTGTTAAGTTTTTCATTTATTACGGGGTTATTATATGGTCGTTTTTCAAAACCTAAAACTTCTTTAAAATTCAGTAAAAACCTTATTATAAGAGATTTTAAAGAAAATAAAGCTTTAATGTTTCGATTAATGAATAGTAGAAAAACCGTAATGATTGAACCCGAAATTACGGTAACCTTATCTATTTCTGAAAAAGATGAAAATGGAGAGTTTAAACGTAATTTTTATACACTAAGTTTAGAACGAAATAAAATTATGTACTTGCCAACAATTTGGACGGTAGTGCATGAAATTGATGATAAAAGTCCGTTGTTTAAATATTCTAAAGAAGAAATTAAAAACTTAGATGCGCATTTATATTTGCTCATAAACTATCATGAAGAATCATTTTCGCAAAAAGTATATCAAATTTATAACTACCATTTTAGTGATTTAATGATGGATGTAAAATATGTTCCTTCCTCTAGTTTCGATGATGAAGGTTATACTGTTTTAGATCATAATAAATTGAGTGAAGTAGAGAAAATGGATGTTTAATTACCAAACAAAATTCTAATCGCAAGAAAAACAGCAATAATCAATCCCCCATAAATAGCTACTTTTTTGCCAGCACTTTTATAATAACGTTCATGATTTTTGATGTCTTTTCGATAGCTCCAAGCTATAGCAGCTCCAAAACCAATCACAAATAAAATGATAAAAATAATTCTACCCGTAGAAAAAAATGCACTCAAAAACATAGTTTTAATTCTTTATAAGTTTTAAAATATTAGATTTCATGAAGGTTCAGTTTTTCATAAAGTTTCTATATATTGTCTGTTGCAAAATTACAAATTAAATGAAGAACGTCATCGTTTTTGGAGCAACTTCTGGTATTGGGAAATCTATAGCCAAAATTTTATTAAATGAAGGTTATAACGTAGCAATCACAGGAAGAAGATTAGAGAAGTTAATAGCATTAAAAAATGAATATCCAAATCAAGTTTTAGTAAAGCAAAATGATATTCAAAATGTAAAAGAGGTCGAAAAAATTTTCAATGAGATTGTAGAAGAATTCGAAACAATAGATTTAGTTATTCAATCTTCAGGAGTTGTTCATATAAATCCTAAGTTTGAGTGGGATAAAGAAGCGCAAAGTATAAATACCAATGTTTTAGGAGTTACAAGAGTATATACTTTAAGTTATAATCTATTTAAAAAACAACAATTTGGGCACTTAGTGGGTATTTCATCGATAGCTTCTATTCGAGGAAATCGCTCTGCGCCAGTTTATTTTGCATCTAAAGCATATCAAAAAGCATATTTAGAGAGTTTGTATATCAAAACGAAGTCAATTAAATCGAAGAAGGTTTTTATCACAGAAATTAGACCAGGATTTGTAGCGACAGATATGGCTGTGACTTTAGAAGATGGTGTATTTTGGTTGGTTCCTTTAGAGAAAGCAGTAAAACAAATTTATGCCGCTATTAAAAACAAAAAAAGAGTTGCTTATATATCTAAACGATGGCAATTAATTGCTTGGATTTTAAAATTAGCGCCCGCTTGGCTATTAAAAAAAGTACTCTAAAATTATCGGGAACAAATAGTAGTAAAAATATCATTTCGAAAAATTTAGAGATTTAATAATAAAATAAATTTGAGTTGTAGTAATTCTGTCTTTTCTCCAAATAATATCTAAAATATATAAAAACAAACTAAAAATGAAAAACAAAATAACAGCAGTAACTAAATTTCATACCGCCTTTAAATTGAATATGAACAATTCACCGATTGCCCATATTGGAGAAGATAGAAACTTATTACGCTATAAGTTAATGCGTGAAGAAAATGAAGAATATTTAGAAGCTGCGAATAACAATGATTTAGTTGAAGTTGCAGATGCGCTAGGAGACATGTTGTACATATTATGTGGAACTATAATAGAGCATGGAATGCAAGATAAAATTGAAGCCGTTTTTAATGAAATACAAAGAAGTAATATGAGTAAATTGGGTGAAGATGGTGAACCAATTTATAGAGAAGATGGTAAAGTTTTAAAAGGACCAAATTACTTTAAACCAAATATATCGGATATTTTAGAGGCTTAGGTTTATGAGGTATTGCACTAAAAATATGGTTACAGTTTAAAATTAATTTTTAGGTTGATATTTTACAGATCCTAGTCGATGTTATATAGTTAAAAGAGAGCTTAATGTTTTTCTGAAGTCTTAATTCGAGAGTTATTTCCTTTACGGATATTTTTTCTCTATGGTTCTAAGGACTCAGTAAAAAACGATTTGATGGATGCTCTTATTGTTTTTGTCTTTTCTAATGTATATGGTTTACGAATACATACGGTGCAATTATTAGTGCTATGAAAAATAGAATTTCGGAGAGTTCTATGTTATCCCTGATAGTTGTTTTCTTAGAGATTCCCTCTATTAATTTTTTCTTATTTTTCAATAATGGACTAACTCCAAATAACTGTTCAGCTGAATAAAGTGAACTAACCCAAAAGAGTCCAAGCCACCACTTTGAAGCAAAAAATGCAACGATACATCCAATTGAGGCCATAAAAAGAAATAAAAATAATTTTTTTGATTGACTGATGGTCATCACAACCATAAAAATGAACATTCCACCACCTCCAATATGATATAAATTTAAATCATTGATAAAGAATCCAATTAAAAATAATAGTAGATATCCAATCCCGAGAAAGTTTTTGGTTAAAATTAAATAATAATTTTTCATAGACATTATTATACAGGTTTTAAATTTTTATTTCGCCTCTTTCAATGGTTTCCCAATTATGGATATCATTTTCATCAGGTCGGTAAGCAATTATTACTAAAATCATAATACTTATTAGATGCATAAATTTCCATTTGGTTGCGTCAAATTATACACAATAGTTACTGAAAGTCAAATTTAAATAGATACTTTAAAATATATAATGACTTTGGTCAGTTTAAAGTAGCTTTAAAGGTGTAAACTATTGCTGAATTAATTTTATAAAAGCCTTGGGAAAATGTTTTATGATATCCCTTGCTATTAGCGATTCTTGTCCTAATTCTTGCGCACCCAAATCACCAGCCAATCCATGTAAATATACCCCCAAACAAACTGCAGCTTTAGATGAGTACCCTTGGGCTAATAAGCCGGTAATAATTCCGGTAAGCACATCTCCGCTTCCTGCTGTTGCCATTCCAGAATTTCCAGTTGAATTGTAATAACATATTCCTTCTGGTGTAGCGATACAGCTATGTGCGCCTTTCAGTAAAATAAAACATTTTAGCTTCATAGCTTTTTGCTTTTGAAGTATATTTCTTTCAAAATCATTAGAAGTTTTTCCAAACAATCTTTCGAACTCTTTCGGATGAGGTGTTAAAATTGAGTCTTTTGGTATTTTAGTTAACATATTTGGATTCATGGCAATAATGTTTAAGGCGTCTGCATCCAACACTAATGGTTGCTTTGAATTTTGCAATAATTTACCAAAGGCCTTTTCAGTTTCAGTTGCCAAACCCAGTCCACATCCAATGCCAATAGCGTTATATATATCAGTTTTAGGAAAACTGCTAATATAAGAATCGTTATTATCTGTAATTACCATGGCTTCGGGAATACTCGTCTGTAAAATTTCATAGCCGCAAGATGGTGTATAAACGGTTGCTAATCCACATCCTGATTTCAAGCAAGCAAAAGTTGAAAGGACGGCAGCACCAATCTTCCCTCTACTGCCCATAATTAAAAGAGCATGTCCAAAATTTCCTTTATGCTCAAATTTTTTTCTTTTTTTATAATGCGATAATGCTACTTGAGGCGTTAAAAGATAGCTGTCAGAACTTTCGCTAAAATAGTATTCTTCCGAAAGATGGATCGTTTTTGCAAACCATTCCCCAACATATTTATGATTTTCAGGGAACATAAAGGCTAATTTGGGTTGTTCAAAAGAGAAAGTGTAATTGGCATTGAAGATGGCGCCTGTTGAAGACGCATCTCCAGAGAGTCCAGAAGGAATGTCAACGGCTACTCGGATTACATTCAACTTATTTAAAAAACGGACTAAATTTTTAAAGAAACCACGTAGTTCGCTTTTGAGACCAGTTCCAAAAAGAGCATCTACAACAATAGAATCGTTTTCAATGGATGGAAAATCGTCACTATTTGACACTGTTAAAATTTTAAGATCACTAATCTTATGGATGGCATTAAGATTTGCTTCATTATCCTTAGATCTTTTAATAGGCAGTGCTTGCGCTATGACATTAACTTTGTATGATTCTTGATGCAGGAGTCGACTGATTACAAAACCGTCACCGCCATTATTACCATTTCCACAAAAGATATAAATTGGAGTCGTTTTATTTGGAAACTGTTTGATAAACCAACCTACAAAAACATTAGAAGCACGTTCCATCAATTCTAAAGAAGTAATGCGTTCGCGCTCGATCGTAAACGTATCCCAAGATTTTATTTGTTTTGTACTGAATATTTTCATTTTTTTGAAATGCTTTGTTCCGAAAATATGTTTTTCTTTCTGGTCAATAAAAAATAATTATCCAGATACTTTCTCACTATTTTATGACTACCAATTAGTTACTCTTAGGTTATTAACAGAATTAAAAGGTTTTTATTTTTTATTTTTAAATAAAAATAAAAAAAAGTACTAAATGTTTAGTTTAGTGCTTACTTTTTCTTTCTTATATGTTTGGCTCCAAACTTTTTTTAGATTTACGAATGGATTACGGATTTGTAGACCATAAAGCGGCACTTTTAAGCATTGCTCTTCTTGGAAGTTTTAAACCAGCAACTATTAATTCTGCAAAATCTTCAGGTTGTAAAACACTATCTTCAGAACCTTTATTAGCAATGCCAAGTTCAATTGACATGTCCGATACAATGGTGCTTGGTGTTAAAGTACAAACTCTAATATTATTTTTACGAACCTCTTTCATCAAGGATTCAGACATTCCAATAACTGTAAATTTTGATGCTGAATACGCAGAGGTGTTTGCATTTCCATTTAATCCTGCTGTCGATGAAACATTAATAATATCACCTTTATTTTGATTTATTAAGTATGGTAAAATTTCTTTAGTTACATAATACATGCCCATAAGGTTGGTTTGAATAATTTGACTCCATTCGCTAACTTCCATTTCGTTAAAAGTCCCAAAAGCTGCAATTCCTGCGTTATTGACTAAAATATCAACCGAGCCTAAGGAATCTAAAATACTTTTAATACCTCTTTTAACTTCCTCATAATTACTTACATCAAAGACAGTATATATAGCCTGGATTCCAAACGTCTCTAATTCAGAAACTGTTTCTTTCAAAACGGCTTCATTTCTGCCAGTTATAGCGATGTCAATTCCTTCTTTTGCAAATGCAATGGCAGTCGCCTTTCCAAGTCCTCTGCCACCTCCGGTAATTATTGCTTTTCTACTTTTTAAATCTTTTATTTGCGTTTTATATTATTTTTAAGGATCAGTATTTATGAAATTATTTGTTACGTGTTTAAAATAGTAAAGTAGTATTTAGAAGCTGTACTATTTTCTGAAGTATAAGTATATTAAAAAAGCGCAAGCGTTGATTACTTGCGCTTCATTAGCTATTTTTATATTGGTCGTTAAAGGCCGTTTTTATTTTTTTGTTCTTTTATAGTAAGAGACGATACTTGCTTTTGCTAACGTGTTATTCCAAAGGTAATATCCAACTACTGCAGGATTAGTTTTTTCGTCTAGTCCCAGTTTATCTGTTTTTAAGGCATGTACTGTAATGATATATTGGTGTAAACCATGGCCTTCAGGAGGACAAGGTCCGCCGTATCCATTCATTCCATAATCCGTGATACTTTGAATAACACCTTCAGGTGTTAAGTTCAGTTCCATATTTCCTGCGCCAGATGCTAATTCGGTTGTGTTTGACGGAATATCAAATACTACCCAATGCCACCATCCACTTCCAGTAGGAGCATCTGGGTCGTAAATTGTTACTGCGAAACTTTTAGTTCCTTCTGGAGCATTTTTCCAAGATAACTGTGGAGATTGATTTTTTCCTGTACAGCCAAAGCCGTTAAATTCTTCCGTGATTGTTGCTTCTCCACCTAAATCAGTACTAGACAAAGTAAATGTACTTTGACTGAATATTGAACTTGAAAAGGCAATTAATACTGCTAAAATAATATTTGATTTCTTCATGATATTTGGTTTTAATTATAGGACAAAGATAGGAAGGATCATAGAAGATGTTGTGTTTGATTCAGTTCAAAAAGTAGTGATAAAAGTTCAATTTGATTGATATTGTTTTGGGGTCATTCCAAATTTCACTTTAAATGCTTGAATGAAATTTGATAAGTTTTCATAGCCAATTTCCTCAAAAATATCTGAGGATCGCTTCGATTTATTTTTTAAAAGGAAGGCAGCATGCTCAAGTCTTTTCTCTTGAAACCATTTACTTGGTGAATTGTGAAAATGTTTTTCAAACTCTCTTTTGAATGTTGACACACTCATATTTGATAAAAAAGAAAGTTCTTTTATGGTAAGTTTATTTAATTGATTACTCTCAATGGTCTGGATAAATTTTTGGTTTTGATTATCACCATCACTAATTAAGGAATACAAAAAATCGACCCCATTAAATTCAATAAGGTATAGCATAATTTCCTCAAATTTAGCATCTAAAATATGCTTTTGAATCGATTTAGAAAGTTTAGAGATGTCTAAAAGACTATTTGCGAATCTTTTTATAAATGAGTCATAATTGAATGAATACGTCGAATAGAATGCATTTGAGTCTGTTTGACGAAGTTCAAATTTCCGTATAAATTTTAATACAGCCTCATTAGAGAAGAACAATAGAATACTTTTATAATATTCTTGAACATTAGAAAGTTTTTCTGTCATTAAACAATGACCCGACTTCATCAATAGAAATTGAGAGTTATTAATCGCATATGAAGAATTATCAAAAAATACTTCCTTTGTTCCCTCTTGAAGAAAACTAAACGTGTTTTTATTGAGTACGATTTCTTGTTTTGAGATTTCTTGAGTACTTTCATAATCATAAATCTCAATAGACAAAGCCGAATTCAAATTTAAGTCATCGGGTAAAGTAATTGTCTTCATTGGGTTTTATTTATCTTTAGTGTATTCGGTTCGTTTTCTTGGCAGGAACTAAAGTAGTAAAAGAAACCGAATCAAATAGAAATCCTTAAGATTTTCAGAAAAGGCGAGAACAAACAATTACCTAAAGCCATTGTTGGCATTTCTTTATTTTTGGAGGTTAATTTTATTTTGTTTGAAATTATGTAGCCTATTTTTTAGGACTGGTCAAAATTAGAATATTAAAAAACCTAATTAACAAAATCATAATTGATTAGCGGTACAAAAGTAACTGAATTAAATAAACGAGGTTTTAAAATTGCTATTAAATGAGAGACGATAACAGATATGAAAACCTCAACTTTTTTACCTTCTTTAAATTATTCTTTAGATATTAAACGTATGCTGATAATTTAAGGGGCGCAGTTAGCAAAGTTAGGCTTAGGAAGTGTCCAAGAATTTGCTCCCAAAGTAAAATTCACACAACTAATTACACTAATCACATCCCAAATAATTAAATTTTGATTGAAAGAAGTGGTATTATTAAACATTGCACCCATAATATACACAGTACTCACATCCCAAGAGTTAATATCTCGATTAGTTATACGGCACCAATCTATTGACTTCAAATCAGTAGTTTTTGATGTACCAATCATTACAGCCTAATCTCTTTGTGCAATAGTATAATTTAAAGTTTCGAGACTAACCAAATTATAGGTATAACCAGTAATAACACCTGATGCACCAAAGACTGCTCAATCTTTAGTTTTAATAGTTATTCTATTAGCATCCAAATAGACAAGGTTTCCCTCATCTACATCTTCTACAATAGAGTCATCAATAATAAAATCCTGAATATCAGATGAACCTAAACACCCCAATAAAATAAGATTCTGTCTGATTTTTAAAATAAAGTGATATTGTGAGCAGGAAGATTACTTTGGCATCTCAAATCGTTCAAAAACTGTAGCTGAAATCGTTGAAGCTGCATCACGAATTTTCGCAGCTTCTATATAATCAATCTGAGAGAAGAAGTGCTTAAAATGAGAGTAGTCTCTAAATTCAAGAAGCACAACCTTATCGGCTTGCATATCAGGAGACAAAGCATGCGGCTCTTCATCGGATGCATGAATTATCACCTTTTCTCGCACAAATATAGGTGTAGCGAGCTCAACATAGCGTGAATACCCGACTTGGTCGTTAATAGCAAATTTAGCGAAGACGAGTGTAGACATAATCTAATTATTTTGAAGTAAAGATAGAAGGAATTGATAAATAATGCAAATTCCAAAAAAGATTGAAAAAGGATTGTTAGCTTCGTTTTTAAGTTAATGTGAAATAAAATTAGTAAGACTTTAGTGTCTTTATTGTTTGCTCAAAAGGAAAACGGACACAAAAACAATAGTTTTAGGGTGTAAAAAAACCTAATCAATTAAATGTTAATTGATTAGGTGTTTTGTTTGTGGAGACGCCGAGAATCGAACTCGGGTCCAAACAAGCAGCCAAAAAGCTTTCTACATATATAGTTCTTATTTAATTTTCGTCTAAAAGCTGATTAAGAACAATCCATTTTTAGCTTATCTTCTTTAGCTTCAAAAACTTGCCAAAGCTACAAGTTTTCTATGTTTATTTTTACGATGCCCAAAAATGAAGCGCCATAAACCAAGGCTTTTCATGGACATAAAGCTTGCACACCTTGTGTGCCGAGGCCAATCCTACTATATTTCGGATTAAGCAGCTAAAGCGTAGTTATCTTCGCCGTTTAAAAAGTTGAAATAAGTTTTACAAGAATAATTTCATTCCTTGATATGCTTACAAATTCACTGTCCTTGCTGTCAAAACCAGTCGTCCCCAAAATGTCAAAGATGTACTTCTAAAAAAAAATACAGATTGCAAAAGTATAAAAAAAATCAGTTGCTAATCTCTTTAAATTCTAATATCTTCGAGCAAATATTATACCACAATATATTATGAAGTTTGGCATTATTAAAGAACGTAAAAATCCACCAGATAGGAGAGTTGTTTTCTCTCCAGAAAAGTTAAAAGAGTTTCAAGAAAAATTTCCAGATTCGGAGATTAATGTTGAAAGTTCTGATATTCGAGTTTTTTCTGATGAAAGTTATGAGGAAATGGGTTTGAAAGTTACAAATGATGTTTCTGATTGTGATGTTTTATTTGGGGTAAAAGAAGTTCCTATTGAGGCTTTAATCGATAATAAAAAATATTTTTTCTTTAGCCATACCATTAAAAAACAACCTTATAATAGAAAGTTATTAGCAGCAATTTTAGAGAAAAATATTGAACTGTTTGATCATGAAACCATCATTAAAGAAAATGGTGCGCGTTTAATTGGTTTTGGACGTTATGCAGGAATCGTGGGTGCTTACAATGGTTTTAGAGCATTTGGATTAAAAAATGAAACATTTAATTTGCCAAAAGCAGCAACTTTAGACAGTCAAAAGGAACTAATAGCAACACTAAATAAAATCAACTTACCGAGCATTAAAATTCTTTTAACAGGAAACGGAAAAGTGGCATACGGTGCTAAAGAAATGTTAGATGGAATGCATATTAAACAAGTTTCTGTTGATGATTATTTAAATAATTCATTTGAAGAGCCTGTTTATTGCCTTGTAGATGTTTTAGATTATAACAAACGCAAGGACGGGGAAGTAATTAATAATTCTGATTTTTATAATCATCCAGAAAAATATGAATCAGATTTTATGTGTTTTGCAAAAGTAACTGATTTTTTTATTGCTGGTCATTTTTATGGCAATGGAGCACCCTATCTATTTACGAGAGAAGATGCAAAATCTAAAGATTTTAAAATAAAATTTGTGGCAGATATTTCTTGTGATGTAGATGGTCCCGTGGCTTCAACATTAAGAGCATCCACAATTGCAGAACCTATTTATGGTTACAACCCCGTAACTGAATCTGAGGTAGATTATAAAGATAAAGGCGCTATTGTAGTAATGGCAGTAGATAATTTACCTTGTGAATTACCCAAAGATGCCAGTGAAGGTTTTGGCGAACTATTTTTAGAAAATGTAATTCCTGCTTTTTTTAATAATGACAAAGATGGTATTTTAGAACGTGCTAAAATGACAGAGAACGGAAAGCTTACTAACCGTTTTTCATATTTACAGGATTATGTAGATGGAAAAGAATAATGTTACAAGATAAACAGTTTCTCATAGATTTAGCAAAGATGAAAATGCCTTTTGGTAAATATAAAGGTAGGTTTTTGATTGATTTACCGGAACATTATATTGTTTGGTATAAAACTAAGGGTTTTCCTGCGGGTAAATTAGGAAAGCAAATGGATTTAGTTTATGAGCTCCAATTAAACGGACTTGAGGATATTGTAAGGGAAATAAGAAGGAAATTTTAATTTTTTTATTTAACAACAACGCCATATGCAATATGCGCAATTCCTAAGATAGAAAGAGAAGAATACCAGTAGGCCGGTATTAACATGCATATAACTGCTAAAAGCAGACTTAAACCAGATAAAATTAACAGGTTTTTTCGTTCTTTATCCTTGAATAGAAATAGTAAAACTGCGTAAAGAAAGAGAAAAATAGGAGTGAGGTAGTCTATTAAACCAGCACTCAGCACTAGCATTAATAGTGTGAAAATAACTATAATGTAAAGGATATATTTTCGAGATGCAACTTTTGTTTCTCTATTCCAAAGCTTGTGTTGAAATTTTTTAGCACTTCTTTTTCCGCCAAAAAACAAGGCTAAGGACGAAAATAAAAAGACCAAAAGAACTAGGGCGATTATTAATGCTTCTATAATTTCTGGAGATAACGTTCCCATGGGATTATCATCAATTAAAAAACCGTCTAAAATAGTTTTTATTAAATATCCTACAATAAAAAAATAAGCTCCAATAAGAATGCTTGTAAAACCTTTTAAACAGAAATTAATTTGAAAAGTATTGTGCATATTTGAAGTATTTATTGGCTAATATACAAAAATGAATTCTGCGAAAAAATTCATTCTAAATGAACCGGAACAAATTAAATCCATTTTAGTGCTTTTATTAATTTTTACTAAACGGAATGTTTTTGAAGTTGTTTTATTATGATGGGTAAAATTAATTTTACCCTGAAATACAGATGCTATTTTCTCTATAAACAAAACGATACTTATAAATTATTAATCGTTTTTCTAATAGCGACTAAATTAGTTAAAAGACCTTCTAAATTGTCTAAATGCAGCATATTTGCACCATCACTTTTTGCATTTGCAGGATCGAAATGAGTTTCTATAAATAACCCGTCAACATTATTTACAATTCCTGCTCTGGCAATCGTTTCGATCATTTCTGGTCTTCCTCCAGTAACCCCAGCAGTTTGATTTGGTTGTTGCAAAGAATGTGTAACATCTAAAATTGTTGGAGCAAATTCACGCATTTCAGGAATTCCTCTAAAATCAACAATCATGTCTTGATAGCCAAACATAGTCCCTCTGTCCGTGATCCACGCTTTATTAGAACCCGCATCTTTTACTTTTTGTACAGCATGTTTCATTGCACCTGGACTCATAAACTGTCCTTTCTTTAGATTGACAACTTTTCCAGTTTTTGCGGCTGCAACGACTAAATCTGTTTGACGCACTAAAAAAGCAGGAATCTGCAAAACATCTGCATATTCCGCTGCTTTAATAGCATCAGAAACTTCATGAATATCTGTTACCGTTGGTACATTAAAAGTTTCTGAAACTTTGCGTAAAATTTTTAATGCTTTTTCGTCTCCAATTCCTGTAAAACTATCAATTCTGCTTCTGTTTGCTTTTTTAAAACTTCCTTTAAAAATAAAAGGGATGGCTAATTTATCAGTAATCGTAATTACTTTTTCAGCAATTCTTAAGGCCATTTCTTCACCTTCAATTGCGCAGGGTCCTGCTAAAAGAAAAAAGTTATTAGCGTTTGTGTGTTTTATATTTGGAATTTGAGATAAAATCATTTGTAAAAATTTTGCACAAAAATACATAAAAATTAGGTGTTATAATGCGATAGGTTTTAAGATTCTGAACTAAGAGCGGTAAGATGGGTATGTTGTTTTCTAAATAGTGTTTTGAGGATTGTTTTCTATTATATTGGTTATATTTATATTTTTAAAATGAAAATAAAATGAAAAAAATATCGATCGCTTTAGTGGCATTAGCATTTATAATTTCTTGTAACAGTTCAAAAAATGTCAGTGAACCAATTGTAAATTCTGTAAATACTAAAATAGTTAAAAGTGTATTTTTTATAGATTCAGTAACGGTTAAAAAACATTTATATACCCTTGCTTCTGATGATATGGAAGGTAGGAAAGCAGGAACCGTAGGTATTGAAAAAGCTGCAAAATATATAGAAAATGAGTTTAAGAGAATTGGTTTAACCACTTTTGAAAGTTTAGAAACCTATAGACAAACCTTCAACTTTAAACCTAGAAGTAGTAAAGAAGAAATTACGAGCGCCAATATTATAGGAGTTTTAGAAGGCAAAAGTAAAAAAGATGAATATGTAATTGTTTCTGCACATTATGATCATTTAGGAAATGAAGGAAAAGGAGAAGATAAAATTTACAATGGTGCCAATGATGATGCTTCTGGGGTTACAGGAGTTTTAGCATTGGCAGAATATTTTAAGAAAGTTGGTAATGAAAGAACAATTGTTTTTGTTGCTTTTACTGCTGAAGAAATGGGTTTAATTGGTTCTACTCATTTCGGGAAAGGTATTGATGCTAACAAATTTGTAGCAGGAATTAATTTAGAAATGATTGGTAAAGTACCAAGTTTTGGGCCAAATACAGCGTGGTTAACAGGTTTTGAACGTTCAGATTTTGGTAAGATTATTCAAAGGAATTTAAAAGGAACAGGTTACCAATTATTTCCTGATCCCTATAAAAATTTTAATTTATTTTTTAGATCAGACAATGCCTCTTTAGCCCGTCTCGGAGTGCCTTCTCATACTTTTTCTACAACTCCTATTGATGTAGATAAAGATTATCATAAAGCTTCTGATGAAGCAGAAACTTTAAATATGACCGTGATTACACAAACGATTCAGGCGGTTGCAAAAGGAACGGAAAGTATTATTAACGGAAAAGATACTCCTACAAGAGTAGTTTTAAACGAGAAAAAATAAGCTTTAAAACAAATATTAAAAATGAAGGTCCTTAACAAATTAATGTTGAGGACTTTCTTTTTCTAGAATACAATTTCCTAAAACTGATATCTAATAGCTAATGCTAAAGAAGAATTTAAACCATCATAATTTCCTGTAATACCAACTTCTGGTCTATAATCTAAAGAAATTAAAATAGGGGCATCAAAATTATATTCAATTCCAACTATTCCAGCACCAAATAAAGAAGAATATCCAGAATCAAAACCTGCACCAAAACCTGCATACCAGTTAAATTTATCTTCTAAATTCCAAACCCATTGATACAAACCTGTACCTTTAAAACTACTGAATTCGTCTCTTAAACCTAAGTTCACTTCTAAACGATTAGAGTTATCTAGTTTCTTTTGATAAGAAATATCAGCACCCAAACCATTTCCGCCACTAAATCTTAAACCAATTGCATTGTCTGAAATTTCTTGAGCGTTTGATGAAAATGTTGTAGCCAAAATAAAGCCAAATCCTAATAATATTTTTTTCATAATTTATTTTTTAAGTTAAAATCAATGCAAATTTAAAAATTAGCTTTTCTAAAAGAAACCAATACGTTTATAGTTTTGTTAAAATATTTTTCTAATTATTAAATACTTTAATTCTTACAGCTTCAGAATGACTGCTAAATTCTGGCGCATACATGCTTTGTATAGTTGTAATTCCGTTACTGAAATCGCCAGTACTGTTTACTCTTATATCATACTCAAAAACATAAATACCTTTTGGTAATTGATCAAAAAAGAAATTAGTTGCAGCATCTTTTGTGCTTTGATAATAGCCTAAATTGTCTTGCCATTTGTATTTTGATAACACATGTATTGGTTCAACACCAGAAGCTCTCATATCTTTCATACGTATAAATTCCATATTTCTATCACTTCTTAATTCAATTCGGACAGTAATCAAATCACCTACTTTCAACTTCGTATTTTTATCGATTTCTTTTAATTCTTTGCCAGCATCAGAATTTACTTTTAGGAATAATTTTTTATTGATTTTTAAAGGAGTTTCTGCAGAGGTAATTTTGTCTAAATCTTCAAAGTACTGCCAATACAAACCTCCCCAAGCAACTCCGGTTCCTCTTTTATTGATGGTGACTTCGGCCATATCGGGTTTAATTTGATCTCCATTCCAAGAAGTTTTAAAGTAACCTGTTCCAGCTTCTAGTTTTACAGCTGGCATTTCTGCAGTATTTATTTTTTGATTACCGACTTTAATATTTACCATTTCTGTAATGGAAAACCAATCATTGCCGTTCAATAAGATGGCATATATAGCTTCCGTAGTTGCTTTGGTGGTTTTCCAGTTGTTGGTTTGCTTATTTTTTAACAACCAAATTTTTAGATTATCTATGGTTTTTTTATCATTCTCGATTTCAGAAAAAGTTTCAATCATCAAAGCTTGCGTTTCCACAGGAGCTTGATAGTAGAGAAATCCAGCAGTATTTTCTTTCCAATACATTCCTAATTCATCTGAAGTAATAGAATTTTCTTTTAACGATTTTATAATTTTATTAGCAACTGCTTTTTCTTCATTTCTAAAAAGTGACAACGCGATTTGACCTTTGGCGTATAAATTAAATTCATTCCAATATTTTGTAGTTTGATTCTGATAATAATCAACTGCCGCTTGAGTTTTATCATCCAATGAAATATTCGCATAAAAACTTCGCATGTACAAATATTGAATTAAAAAATAATTTAAATTATTTTTTGATAAAAACTCTTTGTAAGCTATTTCTCCTTTCTTTTTTGTTTTTGAACTTTCTTTAATTTCTGAGGCTCTTTTTAATAGTTGTGTATATACCGCTAAAAATTCGCTGTCTAAATACTCAAGAGCTTTTTCAATGATGTTTGTAGTTGTTTTGTTAAAATCAGTAATTCCTAACTTTTGTAAATGGCTAAAACCTGTAACAATATGTTGCGTGATAAACTTACTTTCATATCGACCGCCTTTAAACCAAGGAAACCCGCCAGAATCCATTTGAATATCTTGCAATTTATGAATTGTTCTTTCTTGCTCATTTTTCATTTTTGATAGATCGAATAACATTGCAATTCGTTTCTTCTGTTCAGTTTCTGATGCTGCATCTCTTACCCAAGGGGTTTCTTGAATGATGATTGATTTTAATTCCTCATTTTTTTCTAAGCTAGATAGTAAAGCGTCAGAAGTTTTCCAAGCATCAAAAACTGCTTGAATTTTAGGATTGGAATTCGCTACAAAACTCGCTAGCGTATTTGCATAATACTTAGAAAACATTTGTTCTGAGCATGCATGCGGATATTCCATTAAATAGGGCAAAGATTGAATTGCATACCAAACAGGATTTGAGGACATTTCTAAGGTCAACTTATGATTCTTTAAAGTTGATGAAGTCTTTTTTTTCAACTTATCGAAGGTAAATGTTTTAGTTTGATTTGAGCGAACCCAAATAGGAAGTGTTTCTGTAACCAACATTTTGTTTGTTAAAATGGGCAATACATTTTGCTCGCCATCGGAAAAAGCACCCGAATTTGCAACAATTTTATATTGAACTGCTTGTACAGTTTCAGGAATTGAGATTTGCCAAGAAACATTTGTGTTTCCATCTTTATCAACAATAAAACTTTTGGTGGAATTTGTATTTTGAAATTCCATATCTATTTTTTTCCCAGAAATAGCATCTGTTAATAGGAGCTTCGCTATACCACTTAATTGATTGTTGGTTAAATTGGTGATTTTAGCACTCAATGTAATTGTATCTTTTTCACGCAAGAATCTTGGTACATTGGGAACCACCATTAATTCTTTTTGAGTGATTGTTTGCAATGTTTTTGATGACGATTTTAAATCAGTTGTATGCGCTAATAATTGTAATTTCCATCTTGTTAACGCCTCTGGCATCACAAAATAAAAACTTACTTTTCCATTTTTATCGGTTTTTAATTGAGGGAAAAAGAAAGCAGTTTCTTTAAAATTCTTTCGTATTTGTATCTTTTTTAAAGAAATTTTTTCTTTGGTATTATCTTCAATTTTCATGAAAGCTATTTCTTCAAGTTCTTCAACCTCTAGTCCATCTGCCATTTCAATTTCATCCGTTTTTCCTTTTTCGGAAATACCAGACATTCTTTTCATCATAAAATTCCTATTTCGTGCAAATCTAAAACCAAACCATTTATAGTTTTCGTTTGCGATTGATGGAAGTCCAAAATACTTTCTTTGATTATTTTGGATATTAAAACGAGTGTTTTTAAAACTAGTATTTGCTTTAGAAACATTGTAGGAGTAATAATTAGTTTTGGGAGTTATTGGGTTGAATTTCCAATTATGCGCTTTAAATTCATCTAAAGAAGCATCGTACATAGAAGCTAAAACTTCTGCTGTAAGTGCATCATTTTTGTCGTTTTTAACGGTAAAACTCCAAGTTTCTTTTTGTCCTGGTTGTAATTTGTCTCTAAAAATGTTGGTTTCAATTTCGATACTTTCCTGTTTTTCAGGAACACTAATTAGTACGTTTCCACTTTCAAAATAATTATAATTTACAAAGTGATATTTAATTGCAAATCCGCCAATATCTTCTTTATGCACAGAAACTTTAATTGTTGTTGTACAATTGTTTAGTTTGATGATTTGTGTATCTACAATTTTATGATCTTTCTCAATTTGAACAAAAACACTCATGTTTTTTGAAGCAGAACCAATTTGTAATTCTACTTCATCTCCAATCTCATAAAACGTTTTATTTGTATTGATAAAAAACAATTTGTTATCTGGAATTTTTTTCTCTTTTGATGAGAAGAGGGTAAACCTTTTTTCATCTTTTACTTCTTGGCCAAACTTATCTTTGCTATTTAAAACAACCATGTATTTTCCGGAAATCCAGTTTTTAGTATTTTTTAGAATAATTTCTTTAGAGATTGATGTGTCAAAGTTTATACTGAAAACTAGCTCTCCTTTTTTCCATTTATTTTCATCACTTTCATTACCTGTATAGGCGTCATGCGGAAATAAAGTTCTGAAGGTATTTTCTGAAATATCTTGATAATCAGGAGTAGGCCACGGTCTTTTTCTAAGAGGGTTTTTAGGTGATTTTAATTTATAAATTTTGATACTTCCTTTGGCTGTTACAAACTCATCATTTAAGTTTTTAGTATCAATTTTTAAAGCGGTCTCTTTTTTGTTTTTATCAATCTTATCTTGTGTATAAATAGTTGCGATTAAAGTGTGATACCCGACTTTTACAATAGTTGATGCACTTCTAGTCTCTCCATTAATATCTGTAACATTCGCTGTGATTTCGTAATTAAAAACGGGGAGATTTTCTTTTAAAACATTTTCATCAGGAATGGCTTTAAATTTTATTTCAAAATTTCCTGATGTATCTGTGCTACTTTCTCCGTTTGTAATTTCTTGAGTTTCACTTATAGGATTTGGTCTGTACCAAGAATACCAGTTTGGATATTGTGCTTTTCTATAAACCCTATATACCACTTTTGCATCTGTAATATTAGCACCTGAAAAAGTTTTTGCAAAACCTTTAATCGTAATAATATCGTTGATTTTAAAACTTTTTTCTGTAGGATTAAATTTAGTTTCAAATTTTGGCCTTTTGTATTCTTCGACAGAAAAGAAATACTTATCAAAGGTTAAGCCTAATTCTTCGGAATTTGTATTTTGTAGTTTTGAGGTTATTGAGTATTCACCCGTTAAGCCATTATTTGGAATTATAAATTCACCAGCAACAGATCCAAATTCGTTCAGCTTTAAATCTACTTTTTTGACTTCTTGATTATTTACATCTTTTAAAATAACTTCAACATATTCATTTTTAATAACTTCAGATTTGTTACCTTTTTTTTTAATTGCAATTGTTTTAAAATAGATCGTTTGGCCAGGTCTATAAATGCTTCTATCGGTAAAAATAAAGGATTTAACCAATGTAATTTCCTCGGTATGATGCTTCTTCTGATTACTTTGATTGTATAAATTATGATTTTCGAAATGGGCACTATCATCCTTCGTTGTTACTGAAATTAAAACATCTCTGTAATAATCTTTACTTTTAAAATAAGCAAACCCGTTTTTGTCTGTAATTAATTTTTTATCTATTGATACACCTTTTTGTTTATAAGTACTTTTAAGATATATGTTTGCATTTTTTATAGGTTCTCCTGTATTTCTGTGTACAATTTGATAATTATACTTTCCTTCAAAAGTATTTTCGACTAAACTTAAATTAGTTGCTTGAATATAAGAGACCCCAAACATAGAATTCTTTTTTAAATCTTGAGTTTCTGAAGCAAGAATTAAATAAATTCCATTGTCAAATTTTGGAACAATTACTTCTGTTGTGTGTTGTAAATAATCGTGTTCATTTCTTAATTGATGTTGCCAAGTTTTACTTTTTTCAAGCTTATTTAGAAAAGCTTTTTTCTCTTCTAATTTGTACAATTTATTAAATGTTAATTGTTGTTTTAGATTGATTTTATAGCTCGAAAAAAATAATGTATCAAGATTTTTATAAGTAATTAATACTCTCGAATTTTTTCCGATGGGTATATATGCTTCAGCTTTTATAAAAAGTGTTTTTTCTTCAATTTGAGATTTTAAAATACGACACTTTTTAGCTCCGAAACTGTTTGGATACTTATTGATTACTTCATTACAAATAACAATTACTTTTTCGTTTTTAAATCTATTTTTTTTGGTTTCAGATGTATTTAAGTTCGCTTGTTTTTTGAACAAATTCGCAATTTCAAAAGCATATAAACCTCTAGCGCTATGGTTTGTAATTTCTTTCTTAGAAGTTTGTAAAGTATTTAGTAGGATGGGTTCTTTTTCATTAAAATTTGAATGTTTGTATACAAAGTTTAATCTTTGGATATCAATTTCTGAAAGTGCATTTTTATTATTTTCTTTGAGGTGAAAATCAATAAGGTTTTGATATAGTTTAAGTGCGTTTAATTGCAAAGAGAGACTATCTTTTGAAGTTATGTTTAATTGAGAATAAGTATGTGCACCCTTTAAAAATGAAGCATTATTTATCACCAATTTATAAGACGGTTTTGTAATTGAATTTTCTGAAGATTTATAAAATTGTAAAGCATTATTCGCTAAAAAATCATAGAGTGTTGGTCTATAAATGCTAGATTCTTTATTGATTTGTAAAATATCAGCAAATTCTTCAATTTTAATATGCTGAAGTTGTTCCGGCTGCATCAAAGAAGTATCAAAATAAGTGTGAATTTCTTTAAATAAGGTATTTATATCCCAAGTTCTAAAATCAGCTGAGTCAATCTTGTATTCGACTTTTGTTCTATTATAGAATTTGTATAAATTCTCTTTAAAGTATTGCCAATATAGATTTGCTAAAATATTCTGTAAAATATTTTTTGTTGGGAATTTACTTATAGAAATTTGTTTTTTAAAGTTGTTTATAACTCTTAGCTTAGCATCTTCCTCTAGTTTTAAAGAAAATTTACTTTTATAAAAAAGAGATTTTATAATTTGGGGATTATTATTTTCTTTATCTGATTTTATAGAGATTTCTTGCACAATTTGTAATGCGGATTTTGGTAAACCATCTGCCTCAAATTGCTCAACTTTCAGCCAAAGGTCTTTAAAATCATTTTGTGCATTCATGATTAAAGTAAAGAAGATAATCATTAATAAAGTTGCTGTAATTTTTTTCATAATTAATAGATTTGTATTACCAAAATGCGCTTTCATCCGTTTGTAAAACGTGCTATATTTAGTAAATAGATCTTTTGAGTTCTTAAACCTAGTTTTTAATCGAGTTTCGTTCTAAAGATAATTAATATTGCAGAAAGCTTTTGTATTTTTACTTTTTATAATTCTTTTATATGAACATTCATTTTATTGCTATTGGAGGAAGTGCAATGCACAATTTAGCAATTGCTTTACACCAAAAAGGATACCAAGTTTCTGGAAGTGATGACGCAATTCATAATCCATCAAAATCTAGATTAGAGAAATACGGTTTACTTCCTAAAGAATTTGGATGGTTTCCAGAGAAGATTTCATCAGAGTTAGATGTTATTATTTTAGGCATGCATGCAAAGAAGGACAATCTAGAATTGTTAAAAGCCCAAGCATTAGGATTGAAAATTTATTCATATCCAGAATTTTTATATCAACAATCGAAAGATAAAACACGCGTTGTAATTGGTGGCTCTCACGGAAAAACTACGATTACTTCAATGATTTTACATGTATTAAATTATCACGATAAAAAAGTTGATTACATGGTTGGTGCGCAATTAGAAGGTTTTGAAACCATGGTTCATTTAACAGAAGAAAATGATTTTATTGTCTTGGAAGGGGATGAATACTTGAGTTCGCCAATTGACATGCGTCCGAAATTTCACTTGTATAAACCAAATATTGCTTTGTTAAGCGGTATTGCTTGGGATCATATCAATGTGTTTCCTACGTTTGAAAATTATGTAGAACAGTTTAGAATCTTTACAGATTCCATGATCAATGGAGGAAGTATGGTGTACAATATAGAAGATGAACAGGTAAAAGAGGTTGTTGAATCTTCAGAAAATCATATTAAAAAATATCCATATAAAACTCCAGATCATTTTATAGAAAACGGAATTACCTATCTAGAAACTTCAGAAGGAGATTTGCCTCTAGAAATTTTTGGTAAACATAACTTGCAAAATTTAGCAGGTGCGAAATGGGTCTGCCAGCACATGGGAATTGATGAAGATGATTTTTATGAGGCTATTGCAAGTTTTAACGGAGCAAGTAAGCGTTTGGAAAAGATTGTAGAAAGCCAGTCAACTGTAATTTTTAAGGATTTTGCACATTCACCAAGTAAAGTAGCAGCAACGACAAAGGCGGTAAAAGAACAATATTCTGAAAGAACAGTTTTAGCTTGTTTAGAATTACATACCTATTCTAGCTTAAATGCTGAATTTTTATCAGAATATAAAGGGGCATTAGATTTTGCGGATAAGGCGGTTGTTTTTTATTCTCCAGATGCTGTAAAAATTAAACAATTAGAAGAAGTTACGGAACAACAAATAGCGAGTGCTTTTGAAAGAGATGATTTGATTATTTATACAAATCCGAAAGAATTCAAACAGTTTTTATTGAAACAGGACTTAGAAAAATCTGCTGTGGTTTTAATGAGTTCTGGCAATTATGGAGGTCTAGATTTTGAAGAAGTTAAGCGTTTGGTTTAGGTTTTTTTAAAACCTAATTGAACTAGTTTTTCTTTATGCAAGTCATTATATGTTGTTCTTAGAATTAACCATTTTCTATGTTCTCTGTTCAACATAGATTTGTGAATCATATAATTTACTAATTCCTCTGGTAAATAATGTAGAAAAGCTGCTCTATTTAAATTACAATATAATGCGGGGAATACATATTGAGCAGTACTTACTTTTACAACAGCATCCCAATCTATATTTCCTGATTTTAATTCTCTTTCAATTTCTTTTCTATTTTTTGCTTCCAACGAAATAGTTAAACATTTTCTTATAAAAAAATAAAGCTTCTTTATAGGTCATTCTTAAATATTTTAGAAACAGTTTCTATCATTTCTGCATTATTAGAATACACAAGTTGGTAGCAATTTAAGTTTTCAAACCAATCTAAAAATATTTGAGCATTTTCTGTTATTGGAGAAAGCCAAGAATCGGGTACTAATTGCTGAAATGCATCAATTTTCGAAATTCTATTACAAACTAAGGTAGCATCTTTTTGGTACTTTATAAAAATCAAATCATTACAAGGTAAGTTTGCAAAGAAATCATCATTATTAGGTTTCAAATAACGGACAATTTTATGTAATCTTTTAAAATGATATTCAGCAGAACTTTCTAATTCAGGATACATAGGTAATAAAGTTTCTAAACTACTTTTTTTTATGGAAATAGCCGCAGGGAAACTGTACACTTTTTGTTTTTTTACATCTACAGGAACAAAATCGTCTGCTAAGCATGTGAAGCCATTTGCTTGCAAGATGGCTAAAGAAGTACTTTTTCCATTACCAGAATCACCTAGAAACAGTATTGCCTTCTTACCATCGCTAACTGCTGATGCGTGAAAAACCCCCATCCATTCTTTTTCTTCTTTTTGATGAATCTTTTGAATCAATTCCATTGAGAATTTTCCTTGGAAATAATGAAGATTCTCTGGGCTCCAAGAGCCAATAAATGTGTTATTTACATACAGAAAAATATAGTTGTGATTGATGAAAACCTCAAACTCATTTTGAAATTCAGTGACCTCCTCCATCACTAAATGAGCAAATTTTGGGTGTACGAAAGAAAGTTCTTTGTCGCTTAAAAATGAAATTTTGAAAATAATGTTGTTGATTTTATAATACTTTATAAACTCAAAATTTTTGGGTCTTTTAATATTTCTAAAATCATTTGCCATTTCAATGTTTTCAGACTGTTTTTCTGTAAAGAATTTTTTTTCAAGTTCTAAAATAAAATCTACAGATTTTTCTATAGGAATCTCCAATTCTTTTGAAAGAGTTTTAGCAATTTCATTAACTGGTATCCCGCTGTTTATTTTCTTTAAAATAGCAGCTGCAGTATTTTCTAAAACTACATATTCGTTTTTATCTTTAAACCAGGAAATGGTTTTTTCGTCAAAATATTTATAGAGTACTGTCGTTTCCTTCATACAGGATAAAAGTAGTTATTTTGTACTTATTCGCATAAAAAAATGATTTAAAATTCGAAGTATTTTTATAAATATTTTTTTAAAATCCAGTTCCTGGATCCCCAAGACTTGCTGCCTGAGCCTTTTGTGGATTTAAGATGAAGTATGTTCCCAATGCAGTTAAAGCTGCATATTTACTGTAATTACCTATTATTTTAATAGCATCTTTACGAGTAATTTCTTCGTTTTTAGTGTTTTTTTGATTTTTCATGTCTCATACAGGTCTTTATTAATATTGGATGCTTATTTTTTTGTTAATGGCGTCTGTTTGCGTTGTTAAATGAACAAGGTAAATGCCACTGTTAATATTTGATAATCTAATATTATTCAGACCATTTCCTTCAAACGAATTGTTTAAAACTTGCTGACCAAGTAGATTATATAATTTTATATTTATTTTTCCATGATACAAACCAACAATAGTTAAAGTTGCTCTGTTAGCTTGGAAAATACTTACATTTTCTAAAGCTAAATCTTGCACATTTAAAATTGATTTTTTAGAAGTATGTAAATAGAATCTACCTATTCCGCTTAAATCTTTTGTTAAAGAAATTTTGTGGTTATTATCTCCATCCAATCTTGTATATGTATTGTTTTCTTTATCTTCAAGATATACTTTTAGGTCTGGAGGTAAGTTAAGAATTTCAGCAGTAAAGTTAATTTCAAGACCTTTAGCGGCATTGACGCCAATAGGGATAATCATGTTCTCATAATCAAAATTTGGTAAAGACTGAATTGCGTAATTATTACCATTATTATCTGAAATTAATTGAGAATAAATGGCAAAGGAATTAGAAACTCCGCCAAATAATTTTCCATCATAACCGGTGTCAAAACCAGTACTCGTTTCAGCTATATAATATATTTCTGCAGTTCTGTTATTTTTACCATCTGTAAGATTTAATTTAATTTCCGGTTTTGAATCACTTTTTTGAAAGGTATCTATTGAATTATGACTTTGATTAGATTCTATAAAAGTTACTGGATTACTAGTTTTAGCTTCAACAAAAAAGCCTTGTCCTGGGGCAATCATAAAATCAGGGCTTGTCCCTGTAGTTTTTGTATCATATGAGGTTCCGTTCCAAATGTAAAAAGTTGATTCTAAATCTGAAGATTGTGTATTTAAGAAAGTCGAACTATTTATATAAGAAGTATAAGGATTACCAATCAAATTATAGTTATTCCCATTTGTGGCATTTTGCACAAGAGCAACGCTAGCATTTGTATCATCCGTTCTCAGCGCACCTGTAAAAGAAAGATTGCCTACTTCTTCCAACTGTATTGAATATCCTTTAGCATTTTCTAAATCACCAGTAGAATTATTAGTTTGATAAGACCATCCGCTCGTCTTAGACGTTTGAGAGTTGTCATAAGGGGCTATTCCTATACTTACATTATTAGAACTAGTTATAAAAGTATGATTAGATATTAAGTCAGTAATGGTTTCCCCATCAACAGGAGATGAAACAAGATACCATGAATCTGCAGTAGGTAAATTTCTATTGTAAGTAATATCTCCAGTAACTGTAGAAGTGCCCTCTGCTATTAAAGTTCCTCCTGACTCAATAGTAATACTACTTGCTGTTATTGAAGTTCCACTGAATACTGTTGGATAATTAGTTAAACCATTTGGAATAACAATATCATCAGACGCTTCTGGAATAGTTTCAATATTCCAGTTTGTAGCGTTTGTCCATGCATTATTCGTTGCTCCAGTCCATGCAATATAAGAGCCTAAATTAACAGCATTTGCTAAAGAATTGCAATCTGCATTATCTAGGGCATTTTCTCCCGCATAAAAGAAATCGTCTTCATTAAAGTTACCTGCATTCGCTATTTTACCATTTTTTCTTTTTGCATAACTATCTTTATAACTCCAAGTTCCAAAAAAAGAAGAGTCTGTAATTTCGCTTGGGTTACCAAATATGTCAATAATATTTCCATTAGGGTCCTCTACTCTAAAAGAATCATTGCCATTAATGGTGCCTAAACTAATTCCTATTTTGGTTTTACCAGGGAAAACAGCCTCAAAACTTGTTGTGTCAGTTTTTTTTATCAGATAAACAAATTGGTTTGTAATTGTACCTAAATCTGAAATGTTTTTTGATACCCAGTCTCCAGAGCTAGAATTAGGTCCATTTAATTCTACATCTAAATCATAACCTTGGAAATCAATTGTGCCACTCACATACAGTTCAATAAATCTTGGTAATGAGCCATTATCATCGCTTGTGCATGGGCTATCGGCTAATGTGCCGTCAACAATGGTTGTAATAACAACAGATTGTGCACAAATTTTGTGAAATGGTAGACATAGTGTTAAGGTAAGCGCAATTTTTAAAAAATTTTCTTTTTTCATAATAATTATAATACTTGATTATCCTACTCTTTGGATTTTCGGAATTTTCCCCGTTTTTTACAGTAGTTTCTAGCCTCTACTCTTTGAAAGGTTCAATTTTTATAAAATAATCTTTAACTAATAACAGATAAAGCCAACTACTAATTTATACTCAGATGTCTCCGGATATAGGTGATTTTCACTGCTCATAAAAGTTTGTATTTTTTTCAATTAATTTGAAAGTAAACAGATATGTTAGGATAAATATCAAACCTGATTTAGGTCATGTTTGATCCTTGTTTAGGTGAATTCTAGAGCAGCTTTGCGCTATTGTTTTAAGTAACTTGTAATGACTACTATAACGCAATAAATAGTTCTGATTCTTCAAGTTTTTAGCCTTCACTAATTTTTGGTATTCTGTAATTAAATACCTCACTTAACAAATTTTTTATCAAAGATAATTTGTTAAATAATTAAAAGCTAGCAGTAAACCGCTCTTAAAACTGCGGATTTCCGCAAAAAATAGTATATATCTATGCTGGTTAAACTTTAAAAATAATAAGTCAGTTTGGGAGATTAAGAATATCAATAACTCGTTACACAAAAAAGAAATTGTATTGTTTATATGAGCTCGTTTTATCTGCAATTTATTTATATCAAAAATAAATATTAAGAGAAATGTAAAGTATGATTTGTGGATTATATAATTTATGCAGTGTGCCTATTTGATAATAGTTTCGCGAATACCTGACCAGGTGAGGAGTGGCATTAGTGACATATTATAAAGCTCTTTTTAACTAGTAATGACCGTTCATACATAAAGGATGAAAACAAATTAAAAAAGAAGTTCATTTTATTAGAGGTTACTCAAAATAATGCTCGGAGTTATCAGAATGTATTGGTTTTTTTGTTACCGAAAGAACTAGATGCAATTAATTTTTACGCCAAAAGAAAGGTGTAAATAAAATGAGTACTGTAAACAACTCTAAACGTCCGATTAACATTAAAAAAGAACAAAACCATTTGGCACCAGCGGATAAATGAGCAAAATTATCTACCGGACTTACAGAACCTATAGCTGGGCCTATATTACCTAGAGACGATGCTGCAGCTCCAAGGGCAGATAAAAAATCTAATCCTAATAATGTAAGTGTAACTGAGGCCAAAATAAAAATAAGCATATAAATGATAAAGAAAGAAATAATGTTTAAAACAATGGTCTGATTTATAGGTTTACCATCATATCTTACAGGTATTATGGCATTTGGATGTACCGCTTTTTTAAACTCTAAAAAACTGTTTTTTAACATAATAATATGTCTTACTACTTTTACACCACCACTTGTAGATCCTGCGGAGCCTCCGGTAAAAAAGAGCGCAAAGAAAATACTAGTAGCAAAAAAGCTCCACATTGTAAAATCTGCCGTCACAAATCCTGTGGTAGTAACTACAGAGGTTACCATAAATAATGCATGTCTTATAGCACTTTCTGCTTCCCCAAAAACTTTTGGATGCGCAATTGTGGTCTGTAAATTTGGATCTTGAAAAAAGTAAATTAAAATAGTTACAATCGCCGAAATAGTAATAATTCCGAATAAATAATATTTAAACTCTTCACTTTGAAAAACTTTCTGAATTTTTCCTTTTAATGCAAAATAGGTTAATACAAAGTTAGTCCCTGCAATCAGCATAAAAAAGATAATGATATATTGTACAGATGGCAGATGGTTATAAAAAGCAACACTACTGTTTTTGGTAGAAAAACCGCCGGTACTAACCGTAGCCATTGCATGGTTTATAGCGTCAAACCATGTCATGCCTGCTACTTTTAATAAAAAAAATTCTGCAAAAGTTAATACTACATAAATTAGATACAAACGTTTTGCGGTGTCTGTAATTCTAGGATGTAATTTGTCTGCAGACGGTCCAGGAGCTTCCGCCATAAAAAGCTGCATGCCTCCAATTCCCAAAAGTGGAAGTATGGCAATGGTAAGAACAATAATTCCCATTCCTCCAATCCAATGAGTGGCACTTCTCCAAAAAAGAATTCCTTTTGGCATGGATTCTATATCTGTCAAAATAGAGGACCCAGTTGTTGAATATCCTGAAATGGTTTCGAAAAATGCATCAGAAATATTGGGGATTGCCCCAGATAATAAATAGGGTAGCATTCCTGTAAAGGAAAGAGTTAACCATCCTAAAGTAACAATTAAATACCCTTCTTTTTTTTGAATATTTGTGCTTGTAGGCTTGTTTATAAAGTAGAGAATTAGTCCAATAAATACCGTAATAATCCCTGCATTTAAAATTCCACTTGCTTGGCTTTCATCATTAAAATAACTAAAAGGGAAGGCAATAAACATAAACAATCCATTAATAATGGCTGTAATGCCTAAGAAGCGATAAATTATTTTAAAGTTAAGCGTTCCCATCTTAATTAAATAAATGCTCTACGGCTGTTATGGCCTCTGGTAAACAGAATACAATTACTTTGTCTCCATTTTGTATTTGCATATCACCATATGTCATTAATGCTTTTCCGTCTCTTATAATTCCACCAAAAACGGCTTCTTTTGGTACTCGTAAATCTTTGATTGGTTTTTTTGTAACTCTTGCATCCCGTTGCACTTCGAATTCAAAAACTTCAGCATCAATATTATGAAGATTGGCTAATTCTAGAATTTCACCTTTTCTAATGTGTTTAAAAATATTACTAGCTGCAATTAATTTTTTATTTATTAAAGATTGAATTCCTATCGTTTGAGAAATGTCGATATAATCCATATTTTCTACCAAAGCAATAGTCTTTTTTACTCCTTTAGATTTTGCCACCAAGCAAGACATAATATTGGTTTCAGAATTACCAGTAACGGCAATAAAGGCATCTGTTTCTCTAATGTTTTCTTCTTCTAATAATTCTAAATCTCTACCATCACCATTTATAACTAAAGTATTGGTCAAAGTTTCAGCAAGCATTTCTGCTTTTTCTCTATTTTTTTCAATTAACTTTACTTTAAAGTTGTCTTCACAAAGATTTCTTGCTGTTTTCTCGCCAATACTACTTCCACCAAGAATCATTACATTCTTAATATTGAATTGCTTTTTTCCTATTATAGGATACAAGTCTTTCATGCTATAATTGGGCACAGAAAAATAAACTTGATCGTCTAATTTGTATTCAGTATCTCCTCTAGGAATAATTGTTTGAGAAACATTTTCTCTTTTGATAGCGATTGTTATGAAATCTACATTCGTAAATTTTTCTGCGGCCTCTTTAACTGTTAAATCTACTAAGGGCGATTTGTAGGTAAGTGTTGTTCCCATCACATTAAACAAACCTCTCTCGAACGCAACAGTATCATTAAATGAAGATTGGTTCAAGAGCATTTTTATTTCATTAGCAGCTAATTCTTGGGGAGAAATCATAAAATCTAGTCCAAATTTTTTGAAGTCAACTTCACAATCATTTAAAAACTCTGGATTGTCTATTCTTGCAATGGTTTTTTTTGCTCCTAAAGATTTACCAATTACAGAAATTGTAAAATTGGTATTTTGACTATCGGTTACAGCAATTAATAAATCTGCAGAATCAATACCAATCTCTTTCAAAAGTTTTATGGACGTTGCATCTCCTTTTTTTGTAATTACATCTAAATGGTTATTTAAGTAGTTTAACTTTTCACCATCAAAATCTATAATATAAGTATCTTGAGATTCGTAAGATAGTAGTTTTGCTAAATGAAACCCTACATCTCCAGCACCCGCTATAATGATTTTCATATTTAAAATATAGAAATAAAATACAAATATATCATTAGTTTTGATTCCAACTAAAATAAAAGGCAGTTTTCAAGTTTCAGCTAAGATTCAAAAAAATAATTTTATTTGCTTTTTTTGGATAAAAAACGGATACTCCTCTTTTTTAAGATACTAGTGGTTTTAATTATATTCACAATTTCTGAAAACATTATTTTGTGCGAACTTAGCGTATTAGCTGATCCTCGTAGATTTTAAATATATATTTTTTGTAGGATATCAAGAAGAGTTTACGCAGAAATAATTTTAATGCATCGGTTATTAAGATTGTGCAAAAAGATACACTTGAAGTTCATATTAAGGACAGCTTTAAACCAATTGTAGTTAATTTCGATTTTTGTATTTTTATAAAAAAATGAAAAATGGAAAAGTTAACCATAAAATCTTGGGCGCTAGACGACCGGCCTAGAGAAAAGTTGTTGGCAAAAGGAAAAGCTTCACTTTCTGATGCAGAACTGATTGCTATACTTATAGGCTCTGGTAATAGACAAGAAAGTGCTGTGGCATTATCAAAAAGAATTCTACAATCTGTAGATGGAAATATAAATGAACTTGCAAAATTATCCGTAGAGAAACTTACTACCTTCAAAGGAATCGGAGAAGCGAAAGCAATTGCTATTATGACTGCGCTTGAATTAGGAAAAAGACGCCAACTAGAAATTGCCTTAGAAAAACCAAAAATAACGAGTAGTAAAGATGTTTTTTATTTGATGCAAACTATTATTGGTGATTTAGAACATGAGGAGTTTTGGGTACTTTTTTTGAATAACTCTAACAAGGTCTTATCAAAAAAACAAGTAAGTAAAGGTGGTTTAACAGCTACAATAGTTGATGTTAGATTGCTGTTCAAAAGAGCATTAGAATTAGCATCGGTTGCAATAATTGTTTGTCATAATCATCCTTCAGGAAAATTAGAGCCAAGCAATGCTGACAAACAACTTACTCAAAAAATTAAAGAAGCAGGAACAACTTTAGATATTAAACTCTTAGATCATTTAATAATTACCGAAAAAGCGTATTTTAGCTTTACCGATGAAAGCCTTTTGTAGTAATCAATATACAGGAACAATTATCCATAAAAAAAGTTTCTGTTAATTGAATTTAAGCGTTGTAAGTTAGACTTTTATTGCAAATGAAAACTCTCTAATTAAGAAATGATATTAATTTACACACATAAAATAACACCCAGAGTACGTTATATTTTTAAGCATATTTTTACAAGAGTTTTATTAATTTCCGTTGATTTTACTTCAAAAATTGAAGAATTTGTTGCTCATAACGGGCCAAAGTTATCATATACAAAAGCCTCTTTAGGAAATGAATTTTTTATAAAAAGTAATGATTTATTATTTGAACAAGGCGTAAGCGATTTAGATATCAATATACAGAAATGGGAAGATGTTCCTTGTTTTTTTGCAAACAACTTGAAAGAAGTAATTCCTTTTGATATTTTTGCAGCCAGTTTCTATTTAATTTCGAGATATGAGGAATACTTGCCTCATGTAAAAGATATCCATGGACGTTTTACGGCAGAAGAAAGTATGGCCTTTAAAAATAATTTTTTAGAAAAGCCTGTAGTAGATATTTGGGCATACAAATTTTTGCGAATTCTAAAGGAAAAATTCCCAGATTACAGTTACAAAACCAGAGAATATAACTACATTTCTACTATAGATATAGACAATGCTTTTGCATACAAGCATAAAAGTTTGGTGCGAACTATTGGAGGCTTTTTTAACGATTTACTAAAATTTAAATTGTTAGAAACTTGGAATCGATTTGCAGTTGTTTGGAAATTAAAAAGTGATCCTTTTGATACTTTTGATAAAATTTTAAGGCTTAAAAAGGAGTACAATGTAAAAACTGTTTTTTTCTTTTTAATTGGTGATTATTCAACTTTTGACACCAACGTTTCTGCGTCAAAAACAAAATATAAACTTCTGATAAAAGAAATGGTAGACTACGCAAGAGTAGGTTTGCATCCTTCTTATTTTACCATGAAGAATGTAGCACTTTTAAAGAAAGAAAAGGAACGGCTAGAAAACATTACAAATATGCCTGTAAGGAGTTCTAGACAGCATTATTTGCGTTTTTCTTTACCAGAAACCTATCAGCATTTAATAGATTTAGAAGTAGAAGAAGATTATTCTATGGGTTATGCCAGTAATGTTGGTTTTAGAGCAAGTACTTGTACACCTTTTTATTTTTATGATTTAGACTTTGAGATTCAAACACCTTTAAAAATATTTCCTTTCGCTTTAATGGATACTACTCTAAACGATTATATGAAATTAACGCCTAAACAATCTTTGGGGAGAATTAGAGATTTAAAGAATGAAGTAAAAGCTGTAAATGGAACTTTTATTACTTTGTTTCATAATGAAAGTTTAAGCAATTATTTGCGATGGAAAGGTTGGAAACGTTTGTATGAATCGATGTTAAAAATTGCCACTTCTTAGAATGATTCAATATATAAAAAGAAAAGATTTAGATATTTTAAAGTATGATGCTTGTATAGAGAATTCCGTACAAAGTAGAATTTATGGTTTTTCTTGGTATTTAGATATCGTTGCAGATCATTGGGATGTTTTGGTTTTGGATGACTATGAAGCTGTAATGCCAATTCCTTGGAAGTCTAAATATGGAATCAAATATGTATATCCACCTTTCTGGTTGTTAGAATTAGGTATATTCTCATTGGAAGAAAAGTTTGATATTCAGCTATTTCTTAAAAGGTTATTTGATGAGTTTAGATTTGTGGAATCAAGATTAAATACAGATAATAAATTTGATAGTCCTAAAGGGAATTCATTAGTCAGAGAAATGCAGGTTTTACGTTTGAATGAAGATCATGACTCCGTTTTTAAAAACTATAGAAAAGATAGAAGAAAGGATTTAGTAAAAGCAAACAAGTTAGGTCTAATGGAAAAATGGAATGACAATCCAGAAATCTTAATTACGCTTTTTAACAATAATGTAGGAAAAAGAACTCCTTTTATAGTTGAAAAAGATTATCAGAATTTATTAAGGTTGATAAAAGAATGCATTAAAAATAGTGTCGGTGATATTCTTTCTATTTATGATAATGAAAGCAATTTAGTTGCATCTGGTTTCTTTTTAAAACACAAGAATACAGTAACTATTTTAGTTTCATCTACAGATTTTAAGAATCGAAATAATGGTGCAAATACGTTCTTAATTGATAGGGCTATTTATAAATACGAAAAGAATTTTGGTGTATTTAATTTTGGAGGTTCTTCAATGAAATCTATTGCAAAATACTTTTTAAGTTTCGGTGCTAAAACAATTCCATACAAGCAAATAAAATACAATAATTTATCTTTTTTAGTGAAGTTATTTAAACGTTAGTATTTGAAAAAATATCAATCGTTTTTGATAAACTTTCTGAATACTATTCCTTCTCTTTCATAAAAATAAATACAAGTATTATTTGTTTGTTTTTCCTTTGTTATAGTCAAGGTAAATATAAATAGGCGGCTTCTTTTTTAATTAATTCGGTAATTGAAAAGCACGAGAACAATGATCTAATATTATACTTTAAGGTAGGGAGTATTATTCGTATTGGTTCTTTTTTTTCAGTTTTGAGACTCAGGCGAAAAATTACTTTTTATTTAAAAGAAGTTTTCTATAAAGATACCAGAACCAAATTAAAGATATGATACCTGTAAACCACATTAAAATTGCAGATGTAATAGCGGCACCTTTTATACCATATTTAGGAATTAGATAGTAATTAGTTATTATATTAATTATTAATGCAAAACTCGCTATATAATAGTTAATATGGGCTTTTCCAATAGATGATAATAAGTTGCCAAAAAGACCCCTGAAAATATAAATACCAACAATTCCAAACATCAATATTAAAAAAGTATCTACAAACTGAATAAAGTTGCGATCTAAAATAGCTAGAATTTGTTCTGCAAAAAGAAAACTAAATAAAAGTAAAACACAACTGATCATTAAAAAAAATAGCATGTAACTTTTCATATAATTAACAATGTAATTTTTATCATAAATCTTTTCTGTAAAAGCAACAAAATCGGTTGCAATAAATACTCTCGGTAAAAAGAGTAAACTAAAAGGAATTAAGGAAATATATCTGTAATTTGTAATCATTTCGGTATCCTCTAACAAATAACCTATTAATAAAATATCTATAACAAAAAGTAACTGAGTTAGAACATTAGACAAGCTGGCAAAAACACCATATTTCCAAAATGAAAAATTAGTTATTGCTAGTTTTATTTTTGATGAAAAATCAATATTTAACTTATTTATAAATAGTATTGAGGTTAATAAAGGGGTTGCTATAAGAGCAATTGTATACCCAATTTCTTGAAAGAAATAACTCAAAATAAAAACACTTAACAGGAGTATTATGCTATGCGAAAATTCAGTATAAGCAAAAATTTTGTTATTATGTTGTAGTCTAAATTGAGCTCTTATAATTTCAAAAATAAAAGAGGGTAGAATTATAAATGATAAAATTATTATGTATAATTGTGTGTTCTCGAACTTAAATGTCACAAAAAAACTACTGAAAATTATAAGTGCTATGATGGCTAAAGAAGCTAAAACACCTTTATTTAAAACATATAAAAACAAACTATTTTTCTCTTCTTTACTTTTCAATAAAGCACCGTATCTTATTAAACTTTGATTCAATCCAAAACCACTAATAGGAATTAAAAAAACGATAATATTATAAGCAAAAAGTACGACCCCTAATTCATCATTTGAAATTAATTTTAAGGCTAACCAAGAGGCTATAAACGAAAAAATTCTAGCAAATATGGTAGCTATAAAAACATAGCTTCCAGCCCTGTTAATAAAATTTTTTACATATGTTATTAATAAATTCAATATTTTATTTTTAGTGCTTTGTTGTAAAGATCAGAAAAAATAGTAGCAATGGCTTCTTTACTAAAATTACTTTTAGCGTAAGCGTGCATTTCTTTGGATGTAGCTAATTTTTGTTGTTGTGTTTGTTTTATTTTTTCTAATAATTCTTTCTTATTTCCTATCTCTATTAAGAAACCAAAGTTATGAGGAAAATACTCTTTAATACCACCAACATCTGTGGATATAACCGGGATTCCGCAAGAAAAAGCCTCAAGAATTACACAAGGCAAGCTTTCATAATCACTAAAAAGCACTAAAACATTTGCATTCTGTATCTCTTTTACAAGTTCTTTATGAGCAATATGATTTATAAAATGAATGTTTGCTGTTTTAAATTGCAAGTCTTTAATTAGTGATGAAAAACCATCTATTTTTTCACCAATAAACTTCCAGGTAAAAGCACCTATTTCAATTTCAAGCTTTTTAGCAACTTGCAACATTTGAGGAACATTTTTTAAAGGGACCATATTCGAAATATGAATTATGGTAAATTCGTTTTCTTCCTTTTTTTTGGGCAAAAAAAGTTTTGTATCAACAACGTTAGGTACTGGAAAGTAATTTCCTTTTAAACCAAAATGTTCCATTGAATCTGCTAAGTTTTGAGTGACTGGACAAATAAAGGAAGCATTTTTTGTAATTAGATTTAAAATTATTTTTTGAAAAAAAGTCCTATTTTTTAATTTTGGCGTTAAATATCCAGACCAATGTTCAGAAATTAAAAAAGGTTTTTTTTGAAGCCATTTTAAATGTAAAGCAAACAACCCAAAAGGGTATAATTCGTGAAGATGAACAACATCAAAAGGTTTTACTTTTTTGAGTAAAATTAAGTAAGCTCTGCAAAATTGAATTAATTTTACAACTCTGCTATTTGTTTTTTTAACATAGGCAATGTGAGTCTGAATTCCATTTATTTTTTTCGAAGTGAATTCTATGTTTTTTGTACAATTTTTATCTGTAATAATATGCAAAACAGAAACATTTTGTTTTAAAGAAACAGCCTCTGCATGGCGTTGAATAAAGTCTCCATTGTTTGTTAAAACTCTAGAAGGATACCAACCACAGATAAATAAAACGTTAAGTTTATTGCGCAAGAAAATTTGTTTAGTTTTACAAATATAACAAAGAATAGTTTTTTTTAGTATTAATATTTATACTTTTAACGTATGGAAATACAACATGTCTTTTTTGATTTAGATCATACTTTATGGGATTTTGAAAAGAATTCCGACTTAGCTTTTAAAAAAGTGTTTGATAAACAAAATATTACGATAGATTTAAACAGTTTTTTGGAGGTTTATAAGCCTTTAAACCTTCAATACTGGAAACTGTATAGAGAAGAGAAAGTTACAAAAGAAGAATTAAGATATAAGAGGTTAAAGAGTACTTTTGATGCTGTAAATTATCGTATTTCAGATAATTTAATTGATGTTATTGCCATTGAGTACATCAATTTTTTGCCAGATTTTAATCATTTATTTGAACATACTTTTGAAATTTTAGATTATTTAAAAGGTAAATACCAATTACACATCATCACAAATGGTTTTGAAGAAATTCAAACAAAAAAAATGGAAACTTCAAAAATTTTACATTATTTTGATATAATCGTAACTTCTGAATCTGTTGGTGTTAAAAAGCCAAATCCAAAAGTTTTTAATTTTGCTCTTGAAAAAGCCAATGCCATAAATAGTGCTTCCATAATGATCGGAGACAGCATTGAAGCGGACGTAGAAGGTGCTTTAAGTGTTGGAATGAAAGCAATTCATGCAAATTTTGAAAAAGGAAAAGTAAATAATGTTAATTTTAATTCAATAACATCTCTTTTGGATATAAAAGAGTATCTTTAAGGTGAGAAATGTTTCCCTAAAACATTTTATTTATGAAATCCTCCACCACAACAAGTATCATTATTTGCTTTTTCCTAATTACTTCGTGTTACGAAAGGTTAGATTTTGATCAATTAGATAATTTTGTATCTAAACCAATTTTCACTTTTTCATTAAACTATTTTTCTCTAGTTCCTTATCAGTTTTTTACTGCTTCAGGCGATCAGCAAATTGAAATTTCTGATATATTTGATGTGAAAGATTTACAAAATGTATATTTTCTAGATGATGTAGTAAAGCTCGATTTCAATGCAGAAATAAAAAATGAATTCGATAGAGAGGTCAGTATTGTTGTAGAATTTTTTAATAAAAACAATGATGTTTTATACACTTTTACACCTTTAGTCGTAGAATCCAAAGTTTTAGATTACATATTTTTAGATGAAATTAAAATTGCATCTAATCCTGATATTTTAGATACAAGTAAAGTTAAAATTACAATAACATTAGCAGAAACAGGAATTCCATTGAACATAAACGACACTAGTGAGGTTGAGTTTAAGTCATCAGTTACTTTATATATTGAATCAAGATTTTAGCATGAAAAAATTTTTATTTTTTTTATTAATTTTGTTCTTCTATAAAGTCACTGCTCAAAATAAACAAGTTTTATATGATTTTGTAGAATTACCTCAAACATTACTTTTAAACCCAGGAGCAGAAACCAGTTATCAATTTCATTTTGGACTGCCCTTATTGTCGGGTTTGTCAGCAGAATTTGCTTCTTCAGGTGTAGTTTTAACAGATGTGTTTTCGTTAGATCATAAAGATATAAATGATAAGATTTCTAAGGTTTTGAATAATTTAACCACAAGGGATTTTATTAAACTTAATTTACAAATTGATATTTTTAATGGAGGGTTTAGGATTCATGATTCATATGTAAGCTTTGGTTTATACGAAGAAATTGATGTAATAGGGTATTATCCAAAAGATTTAATAACTATTTTAAATGAAGGCAATACTGCTTATTTAAATAGAAGTTTTAGAATTTCTCAACTAACATATAAAGCGGATGTTATTGGTGTATTGCATGCAGGTATTAGCAAAAAAATAAATGAAAAATTAACAGCAGGGGCAAGATTTAAAATATACTCTTCAGCTTTAAATACCGAGTCTTCCATGAACACCGGAACTTTTACTACAGTTTTAGGCACAAATAATATTTATAGACATTACTTGTCTAATGTAAATATTAATACAAAATCATCTGGGTTGTTTAATATTGATGATGAGTTGATAGATGACCCAGCTACATATTTAAAAAACACGTTTTTTGGAGATAATATTGGAGTTGGAGTCGATTTTGGCTTAACGTATCACATAACACCCCAATTTGAGTTTTCTGGAAGTATTTTAGATTTTGGTTTTATAAAACATAAAAAAAATATTAAAAATGGAACTTTAATAGGAAGTTTTATTTCTGAAGGAAGTAATTTTCAATATGACCCTGATAACCCAGAAAATTTTTGGAACGAATTAGGCAATAATTTGGGAGAACAATTGCCAGTAAAAGAAAATAAAGAGTCCTATATTTCGTGGAGGCCAACAAAATTAAATGCTGCTTTAAAGTATAGTTTTGGCGAAAAAAGAACTGAAATTTGTTATGATGATAGGTACAAAGATTTTTATACAGATGCTTTAGGTATTCAATTATACAGTATATTTAGACCTTTAAGGCCGCAATTGGCATTAACTGCTTTTTATCAAAAATCAATAACAAATAAAATTCACACAAAAGTAACTTATACGATAGACGACTTTTCGTACGCAAATATTGGAGCAGGGTTTTCGGCACAATTTGGTAAGGTTAATTTATATGGTATGTTGGATAATATTTTAGAGTACACAAATTTATCTTCTGCAAATAGTGTATCTTTCCAATTAGGAATTAATGTAATATTTAATTAATATGTTAAAAGAAACAATTTTTTTTTTAGTGCTTTTGATAAGTACTTCACTTTTTAGCCAACAATCTCAATTTGATAAGTATCAATATATAATTGTACCACATAAATTTGATTTTGTAAATTCTACAGATCAATTTCAAACAAGTTCACTAACCAAATTTCTATTAAGAAAGAAAGGTTTTAAAGTTTTTTTAAGTAATGAAAAATTACCAGAAGATTTGCGAAATAACAGCTGTATTGGGTTGCGTGCAATAGTTAAAGACGAGTCAAGTATGTTTATAACTAAAAGTAAATTAGTAATACAGGATTGTTATAACAAAGTTTTATACACTTCCAAGATAGGGAAAAGTAAAGAAAAACTTTACCAAAAGGGGTATCGAGAAGCTATTAGAAAAGCTTTTGATTCAATGACCGATTTTGAATATACTTACAAACCTTCTTTGTTTTTGAAAAAGAAAGAAAACCAAGAAGTAATTAGTTCAAATACGAGTTCTAATGAAGCAGCTGTTCAAGCTAAGAAAATAGTACAAGTTGTTGAAATTTCTGAGATAAATAAAGAAGGTGAAAAAGAAGAAAATTTAGTTTCTAATTCTTTAGAGGTCTTATATGCTCAGCAGAAAAATAACGGATTTCAATTAGTTAATACAAAACCAGAAGTCGTTTTTGTAATTTTAAAAACGAATCTTAAAGATGTTTTTGTCATCAAAGACGTAAATGGAATTTTTTATAAAGTAGGGGAGAATTGGGTTTCTGAGTATTATGAAAATAATCAATTCATACGAAAAGAGTTTCAAGTAAACTTCTAATAATTATACTTACTTTTCCATCTATTTTTTAAAGCTTCTTTAAACTGATTTTCTCGTGGATTATTTCCTGGTGCATATAATTTTGTTCCAGAGAGTTCTTCAGGTAAAAACTCTTGTTCTACAAAATTGTTAGCAAAATCATGAGAATATTTATAATTCTTTCCAAAATCTAAATCTTTCATTAATTTAGTAGGTGCATTTCTTAAATGCAAAGGAATAGATAAGTCACCGGTTTTTTGTACTAAATCCAGTGCGCTGTTTATTGCTAAATAAGAAGCGTTACTTTTTTGTGAATTTGCTAAATATACAGCACATTGACTTAAAATAATTCGAGATTCAGGATTGCCAATTACAGAAACTGCTTGAAACGTATTATTTGCTAAAATTAAAGCTGTAGGATTTGCATTTCCAATATCTTCAGACGCAGAAATTAGCAATCTACGTGCAATAAACTTAACATCCTCGCCACCTGCAATCATTCGTGCCAACCAATATACAGCGCCATTTGGGTCACTACCTCTTATGGATTTTATAAAAGCAGAAATATTATCATAATGTTGTTCCCCAGTTTTATCGTATCTGACAGTATTTTTCTGAACCTTTTCTAGAACTAACTTGTTTGTAATTTCAATTTCTTCATCAGCAGAAACAAGTAATTCAAAAATATTTAAAAGTTTTCTTGCATCACCACTCGATACTTGCAATAAGGCATCCGTTTCTTTTAATACAATTTTTTTGGTGGATAAAATTGGGTCTTTTTCCATAGCTCTTTTCAAAAGCGCAATTAAATCGTTTTTATCAAAAGAATTTAAAATATAAACTTGACAGCGAGAAAGTAAAGCAGGAATCACTTCAAAACTAGGGTTTTCTGTAGTTGCACCAATTAAAGTTACCCAGCCTTTCTCAACAGCACCTAACAAAGAATCTTGCTGAGATTTACTAAATCTATGAATTTCATCAATAAATAAAATAGGGTTTTTTGCAGTAAATAAACCTCCACTCTTTTTCGCTTTTTCAATAATCTCTCTTACATCTTTAACACCTGAACTTATTGCACTCAAGGTATAAAAAGGTCTGTTAGATGCGGTCGCAATAATATTTGCTAAAGTAGTTTTACCAATTCCTGGAGGTCCCCATAAAATTAAAGATGGAATAATTCCTTGTTTAATTAGATTTGTTAAAACACCATTTTCTCCAACTAAATGTTGCTGGCTAATATAATCACTAAGTATCTTGGGTCTAATTCTTTCTGCCAAAGGTTCATTCATTTAGTAAAAATAGCAAAGATTTCTGACAGAATATGTAAAATTAGTGTTTGGTTATATTTTTGCTATTTTTATTGTCTATGAATGATGAGAATCAACTAAAAATATCAAAGTCAATTTTTCTAATTCCAATGTTCTATATCGTCATAATATGGTTCATTTATTGGATTGAAATACAATATGGGTTTAATTTTAATAAGTTTGGTGTTTATCCAAGAACGCTTGAGGGTTTTAGAGGTGTTTTTCTAACGCATTTTATCCATAGTAATACTAATCATGTTTTTAATAATTCAATTCCATTATTTGTGCTTTTAAGCAGTCTTTTTTATTTTTATAAAGATGTTGCTTATAAAGTTCTAATTTTTGGAGGTTTATTGACCGGTTTTTTAACTTGGTTATTTGCTAGAGAATCTTTTCATATTGGCGCTAGCGGAATCGTTTATTTACTTTTTAGTTTTGTTTTTTTTAGTGGAATCATAAAAAAGCATTATAGATTAGTGGCACTTTCTTTAATAATAATTTTTCTATACGGAAGTATGATTTGGTATGTTTTACCGATTAAAGAGGGTATGTCTTGGGAAGGACACTTATCCGGTTTTGTAACAGGTTTCTTTTTTGCTTTTATTAAAAGAAATAAAGGGATTGTAAAAAAGGAACATGAATTTTCAAGAACAGAATTCGATTTGTTATTTGATGATAGCGGAAATTTTTCACCACCTGAAATAGTGGAAAATAAAGAAAACGAAAAGAGAGTAGAAGAGTAGACTTAAAGCATTCGTTGTCTTACAGTCTCATATAAAAAAGCACCACAAGCTACAGAAACGTTTAAAGAAGCTATTTCGCCTAAAAGCGGCAACTTTGCTTTATAATCTACCATTTTTAAGATCGATGGGTTTACACCTTTATTTTCAGAGCCCATTACAATAGCCATTGGTTGATTTAAATCAATATCATAAACAGAGCTTTCTGTTTTTTCAGTTGCGGCAACTGTTTTAATATCGGAAGCTTGTAACAAAAATAAAGCATCTTTAATATGATCAACTTTACAAATTGGTATTTTAAAAGCGGCACCAGCAGAAGTTTTTATAGTTTCAGCATTTACAGGAGCACTTCCATTTTTTTGTATGATAATTCCGTGAACACCAGTGCATTCTGCAGTTCTTATAATTGCACCGAAATTTCGAACATCAGATAATTGATCTAGAAGTAAAAACAAAGGTGTTTTTTCGCTCTCTATCACTTTTTCAATTAATTCTTCCAAATCATGAAATTCTACAGGTGATATTTGAGCAACAGCACCTTGGTGATTGCTGTTTTTGGATAATCTATCTAACTTTTCAACAGGAACCATACTGGTAGTTAGATTTTTAGCTTTAATTAATTTGTTGAGCTCATAAAATAACTCACCTCTTAATCCCTTTTGTAAATATATTTTATTAATTGATGATCCACTTTCTATCGCTTCAATAATTGCTCTAATACCAAATATATTTGTTGTTTCTGCTGTCATGATGCAAATGTACGCTATCTATTTTTTTTGAATTAAAAATATGGTCTATAATTTCATTACTTTTTTTGTGATAACTTTATCTGTAAGATATATTTTTAAGTGATATAGACCTTTCGCAATAGTTGAAACATCTATTTCATTCTTATTAGAAGTGCTAATTACTTTTTTCCCTAAAATCGTGTACACTTCAATCTTTTGAATTGAATTTGGGCTATCTATCGTTAGCACGTTTTTTACAGGATTAGGGTATGCCTTTATTTGGTTTAACGCTATTTCATTGGTACTTAAAGCACTGCAATTTGATAGATTAAAATCTATTTCTATAGGGTCATTAGGAGTTAAATCTTTTCCTGTAAAAGCCGGATAATTTAAGGCATATTTTTTTGCTCTAAATATATTGTTGCTTGATGGTATATCGCCTTGAGTTAAAATTGTCCCTGAGCTTATTGGATTTATATATTCCCATACAATAGTATCATTGCTGTCTATTTCAAAAAAACGACCACTTGTTCCTTCACAAATTAGGATATTATTATTTGGTAATCTTTGTGCGCTAGATAATATTGGGGAATAAAAATCGGTGTTGCCCACAGAAGGGTATATGTAGTCTGGGTTAATAGGGCCAAAAGAAGTATTCGAGTTTTTTATATAAACACCAGGAGCGCTTGTAGGTGGCGTAATAATATTTATTTCTGAATAAAGTGTTGCTCTATTGATACCATTGTTGTACAAAATTATTTTACCTTCTCCTAATAATCCATTTGAAATCCAATGCGGGTTATGCTGACCAAATAATTTTTGATCTACAAGTGCTCCTTGACCATACGCCCCTGGGTTGCCCCATCGATATAAAAGATCGCCCCCTTTACCGTAAGTTCCGCCAGAGTTAGTAGCTGCTTCTTCAGTAGTTGTAGAATGATCTATAATATAAAACTCACTAAGGGTTTTACTCCCCAAAATAATTTGATCTAAATCTTCATTATATTGAACAGAATTAATGTGCATCCAATTCGCATTACCATTAGATTCACCTAAAAAATTGATGTCCATTAATTGATGATTCTCACTTATAACTCCAAAATTATCTTTTGTGTTGTCAAAGTCTTGAATGAAATGATCTTTAAAATCCCATCTCCAAATAATATTCACAGCATCTGTTCCTTGAGGCTCAATTTCTAGTATGTGTTCATTATATAATTGATTTGATGTTAAATTCGAAGGCTTTCTCCCTAATTGAATTGCTTCTGTATCTGTTAAAATAGAGGCTGCTAAAACTAAAATATTTCCATTAGGCATTGGATAAATGTCATGATGTTGACTTGCATTTAAATCGGAATATACATATCCCCAGAGTACATTCCCTTCCCAATCAAAAAGCTCAATTCTTCCTCCTACACCTGGTATAGCTATATTTCCAGGGTTTGGTCCAGCAGAGGCCCTTAATAAGTTTCCGTTTTCTAGCAAGTAAACAGACTTACCAGAGTTGAAAGCACTTGTCCATTGATTTATAACTTGACCACAATTATTAATCAAGAAGGTTTCCTTGCCTGTGGTAAAAAGAGTATAGGCATCATAAGAATTTTCGCTATTGATAATTGTTCCAATGGTATTTTGACTACTTAAAGTTAGTGATGTTATAAAATAAACAAAAACTAAAAATTTATATTTTTTTTTCATAATTATTTGGCGTTTAATTCGAATAATTCAGTTTTACCATTATTAACGGCAATAATAGCTAAGATTTTATTTAATTTTTTATGATGAATCAACTCTACAGATTTTGCGTTTCCGTTAAGATACAGTCCTGTGTTTTTTGGAGGTAAAACCGTATAATTGTCCTTTTTGTTTGATAGTAATACCAATCCATAAGGATTATCTAAACGAGGAGTTTCAACTTCTGTGTTGTAAATATTACCAACAACAATTAGATCTTCAAAACCATCCTGATTAAAATCAAAAGTATCTCCATCCAAAATGGGCATTGTTTGAGCCATAGCAGGTAATATTATTTTTTTAAATTTGTTTTCACCTTTATTTAAAAGTAAAATACTTTTAAATTCATTGACCTCTCGGTTATAAGATGTCTGAAGTTTTTGACCATAAATATCTTCTAATGATGAGTTTGCAAATTCGTAATAAGATTTAATTCTTTTTGATATAAAGGGCATTTGCTGGGTAGAACACTCTTTACCTCTTAATGGAACATATTTTCCATCGTATTGATAACTTAATACAATGTCGTGAGTACCATTTTCATCAAAGTCGTCGGCATAAATACGCAAAGGCTTTTCTTTGCTTGCTTTCAGCTTATTATTTAATCCCATGTTTCCAATTACATAATCTTTAAGACCATCATTGTTAACGTCTGTTTCCGTAATACTGTTCCACCATCCTTTTTCAGTATTTAACTTGCTAGTACTAGAGATGTCTTTAAAGGTGCCTTTATCGTTTAAAAAAACACCCACGTGAGTCCATTCGCCTACAGCAATAAAATCTTGCCATCCATCATTATTAAAATCGGTTGTAATTACCTTATTTATAATGCCGAAATTTTCAAAGGTAGGTGCAATTTTAGCTGTGGTATTTTTAAAAATTCCATTTACATTTTCATAAATAATAGAAGGTTCATGCACAGGATATTTTTGAGGTTTTATTCTATTCCCTAAAATTATATCAAAATCACCATCATTGTCAAAATCAATTTTACTTACTGTTTTTCCACTAATAGTATAGTCTTTTATCTCGTTGGTCTCCTTATTTTTGAAATTCCCTTTTCCATCATTGATGTATATTCTATCTTTTAAGCTTTCAGATCTTTCAAGAAACTCATTGCCGCCGCTAACAACATATAAATCAAGGTCACTGTCATTATCAATATCAATAAATAAAGCCTCCATATCTTCATAATGTGCGTCTTTATCGAAAATAGTATTTTTGATTTTTTCAAAAGAGTTGTCTTTTTGTAAATAGATGGCTGCTGGTTGGTTTTTTGCACCACCAATAAACACATCTTCTTTACCATCATTATTTACATCACCTTTTACGATATAAGGGCCTAATGTAGATTGTTTTTGAGGTAATAATATTTCTTTTTCAAAGTCATTAAATTCATTTTCTACGTGCGTAAAATTAAGAAGAGTATTATTTTTCTTAAAAAGAGTATTGTTAGTTTTTTGTCTTAATTTATTATGGTTTTTAGCATCTTTTTCATTAAAAATAAGATTAGAATTTGCTTTTATATTATATTTTTCTTCAAAGTTTCCAGAGGCCCATAAGACTCTTACCGTATCTATAATTTTATGTTTACCCAAACCAAAATGGACAGTGTTGTCTACAGAAGATAAATAGCCTCTAACTCTTTTCGATTCTTTTGTTCTGGTTTTACCATCATAAATAAGGGTTACTTTAGCAAAGTCTTCAGAGATTGTCCCTTTGGTTTCTATTTTTACATAATTCCCTGTATCATTTTCTGTAGATAGGTTTTTAAAAAGAAAAGCATCATCATCTATGTTGTTTACAACAATATCTAAGTCACCATCATTATCTAAATCGGCATAAGCTGCTCCGTTAGAGAATGAGGGTTCACTTAAACCAGAATCTGATGTTTTATTTAAGAAATTTAAGTTCCCATTATTTGAAAAGAATAGATTTGTTAGTTTTTCTGAAGGCAATTGGTTGTAAATTTCTTCTTTAATTTTTAAAGGTACTTTGCCTCTATACTGCTTTTTTATATTTGAAATTTGAATTCGAATATCGTTGTCTAAGGCATATCTTCGATAGCCATTTGTAACATAAATATCGTTATTTTCATCATTATTTGCATCAAAAATAAGACCTGCCCAACTCCAATCTGTTTTGGATAAGCCGGTTACTTGTGCTACATTATGAAACTTGTTGTTGCCAATATTAAGTTGTAATGAATTAAACATGTATTGATGGTGAAGGTCTAATTTGTTTACAAGTAGATTATGCTTTTCTACGTTCATAGAAGCCATTAATGTTTTAGAACGTATGTGGTCTGCACTCGCCATATCTAAAACAAAAATATCATTTAAATTATCATTATTTATATCTTCAACATCTACTCCCATTCCATAAAATGATACTTGTTTGGTAGCTTTTTTTATTTGATCTGTGAATGTGCTGTTTCCGTTGTTTAAGTATAAGGCATCTGGCACGTAGTAGTCGTTGGCAATATAGATGTCTAACCAACCATCATTGTTAATATCACTGACACATAAACCTAGGCCAAAAGTAGGTTTTAGTAAGCCAGATTTTTCTGTAATATCTATAAATTTACCATTATTATTTTTATATAGGTGACTCGAACTTTGGTGAAGGCGTTTCTTGTTTTTAAGTGTTTTATAAAATGTAATCGGGTCTAATCCGTAATAATCATTTTCATTTGCCACGATACAGTCTAAGTCTCCATCTTTATCAAAATCAAAAAAAGAAGCTTGCGTACTGATACCGGTATCAGCTAAACCATATTCTACTGCTTTTTCTGTAAAAGTATTATCCTTCTGATTTATATAGAGTAAGTTTTGTCTTTCCTCTAAGTTGTAAGGACCTCCTTGTGTAACATAGATATCCATCCAACCATCATTATTGACATCTGCAAAGGTTACACCGTTTGACCAGTTTTTATGCTGGTTGATGTTGGCTTTTTCTGAAATATCTTCAAAGACGAGGTTTCCTTTGTTTAAGAATAATTTATTATCTACTTGGTTACCACAGAAGAAGACATCTTTTAAACCATCATTATTAACATCTACAATACCAACCCCAGCACCATTGTAAAAAAAATCGTAATCAAAAAGATTTGATTTCGTCGATAAATCGTGCTTTAAAGTGTTTTTAAAATCTAAATTACTTTGTTTTTTATTTATTTTTTGAAAATTGAATAACGTTATATTTACTTTTTCTCCCAAGTTTTGACTATCTAAGATAGTTTCACTTTTATTAGAACAACTTGATAGAATTAGAATTGATATATAAAGCGTTAAATAAGATTTCATTTTTTTAAATTTTGTTAAAAAAAAAGAGCTTTATAAATAAAGCTCTTTTTCTTTTTATAAATAATATTTAGTTATTATAAACAAAGTGTAATTGGTAATAAACCTGGTGCAGGTGTAGGTCCAAAATAACCAAATGATGTGCCATCTGGTGCAAATATTTCAAATTCTACTTCTGAAGGGTATGAACCACCTACGAACTCCCAAGTTGCCTCTAAAGTTCCTGCAGGTATAGTAACAGTCTCTGTTACATCAATCCATTGTGTATCTCCAACGCTTCCTCTAGTTGCAGGATCTGCATCCCAGTAACTCGGAATAGCGAATACTGAATCAACACCATCCATAGTCACAGTCACATTACTACCTTGCCATCCATCACCATAGTTGTCATACATTCTAATTGAATAATCACCTGGTTTAGGAGAACATAGTAATAAAGTGTTGTATAAATATGGAGAAGACCAATATCCACCGGTAATGATACCAGCAGCATCTTTAGCTCCGTATGTTCTACCATCGGTTAAATTTAGACGTAATTCAAATACAAATAAATCTCCAGGAGCATGCATTGATGCATCTAATCCCATTGCAGCTTCAGCTTCACCAAAAGTTGCAGATACAGTTGTTCTAGGCAATCCAACAGGACCTGTTGTAAATGCAGATGCAGGGATCGTTTTTACCAACGCTTCCGCTTCAGTATTACCGTTATCTGGCGTAAGATCTCTTATAGATACATAAACATCTACACTTTCTAATAATGCCCCACCTTCACTGTCTTGTTCTTCAACTTCTACAGAGAAGGTTGTACTCGCAATACTTGAGTTTAGAGTATTTGACAATACCTCTATTGTTCTTAGAACGGCACCTGCTTTGGTGTCTTCTACTACCTGGTCTACTACGGTATCTGAGTCCTCACAAGAATTGAAGGAAAAAACCAATAAACCTGATAGAAAAATTTTAAATATGTTTTTCATGTTGTTATTATTTTTAATTATTAATGTTAGTTAGCAGGATTTACAACACCTTTATCCCAAAAAACAGTAGAACTTAAGTCTTGTCTTTGTAAAATATTTGGGTTTGCACTTACTTCACTACTTGGGTATAAAACAGTTCTTGGGAAACTACCTGGATTAGTATCTAGACTTCTAGATAATGTTCTTGGGTAACCTGTTCTTCTAATAAAATTAAAAGCATCTCCTGCACCACCATACATTGCTACAAAATACTGCTCTCCCAATAAATCCATTTTGTCTTTAGCGGTTGGGAAACCGGTTCCATCTAAGGCAGTAGTCATTGCAGCTGCATTAAATTCAGCCATTTTAAGAGCAATAAAGGCAGCTACATAAGTTGCATCTGGAGCTTGTGATTTATCAACAGTACCATCTAATGCACCAAAAGATTGAACCTTAGCGATAGATTTTGTCATACCTGCTTCAAAGTGAGTTGCAGCCTCTGCCATGTTTCCTAATGTTAAATTAGCTTCTGCTTTCATAAAGTCTACATAAGACGCAAGGTAAATTGGATCAATACCAGCACCACCGCCACCATTACCCAAGCCTACGGCCTGACCAAAAGATGCACCAATAGATTCTCCTATATAAGGAAAAGCATCAGCTCTCCAATCGAAACTACCACCAGCAGGATAAACCCCTACTGCAGTTCTTGTGAAATTATCTGGAGGTGTACCTTCATCATTTCCATGAAATCTACCCCAATAACCTACAGGCATTGAACACCATATATCTTCATCTGGTGTAAATTGTAAGTGTATTGGTGTGTCTTGCAGTGAACATGATAAAGTTTCTCCGTCACCAGCAGCATTAAATATTAAAACACCACCTGCAGCACCGAATAATCCAAGTACATCTTCAATCAAGGCATAACTCCCTGGAGTTCTCCAGTTTTGTCTGAAGAAATAATATCTTCTTCTTGGATCTGTGTTTGATGAGAAATCTCCATACTGTCCAACCATTGTGTTTATCAACCAATTAGATTGGTAAATGTTTGCTCCTGAAGAAGTATAATCAGCTGCATAATCTGGATGACGTGTGTCTGGAGACAATACGTTGGTTCCATAATTAAATTGAAAATCATCGTCTGTACTTTCTATAACGTTTGTTGCCGCAGCCACTGCTGCATAGTTTCCTACAGTTAAATCTGCACGCATTTGGATTGTGTTTACTAACTTTATCCATTTGTCTGCATCTCCATCATAAAACAAGTCATTACCAGTTCCAATACCACTAGTATTTGTAAAGTGTACTTTTGCTTCTGCTAAAATAGCGATTGCAGCAGTATAGACATCTGCACTACTATCTGCTTTTGGTAGTGGAAACTCATTAGGCTTTCCAGCTTCAGACCAAGGAATATCTCCTAAGAAATCTACCAATTGCATTAATGTATGCGCTTGTAATGTTTTTGCAATACCTAAATGATAAGATAAATCTTTATCTGGATTCGCAATATCTAAAGCTTCAATGGCATTTGTATTAATGGTAATACCTCTTACACCATCATTACTGTAAAACCTAGACCAAACAGCGTTTAATGTTCCATCACCATAATTGTCTAAGTAATTTCTACCAAACATGTAGTCGATTCTACCTAATTCTGCACTATTTGCCTGAAATGTTCTTTGAGTTACTCTGTAGGCTAATTGTATAGAATTTAATAATAAATCTGGATCTGCTTGATCTGAAGATAATTCGTTTGGACTTGCTAGTTGTTCTAGCTCTATTGAATCACAAGAGTAAAACAATGTGCTTGAAGTCACAATTGCTATTAGCAATATTTTATATATTTTTTTCATGATATGTTATTATGTTTAATATTTATTAAAATGATAGTTTTACACTAAAACCATAACGCTTAGAACTAGGTCCGTTTAAATAATCGAATCCTCTACCATTACCAACACCAACACCTGCTACGTTAGGGTCAAAGTTAGCAGCATCTGGAGTATTGTATGCATCATACCATAAGTTAAATCCACTAAATGTGAAAGATACTGCACCAAAAGGAGTTTTGTCTAAAGCACTCTGTGGAAGTGAATATCCAAGTGAAACTTCTTGTAATCTTAATACAGATGCATCATAGATTGTTAATTCTTTGGGACCAAACAATAAGTTAGAAAAATAGTATTGAGAATTATTAATCTGCAATGTATTTGCTTCTCCTGTAGATTCTAAAATACCAGGTAAAATAAACGTTTTATTTCTATCACCATTTATTAACCCTCTACCTAATAAAGTAGCAATTGTACTACTTGCAATGTCTCCACCTTTTGTATGGTTTATTTGAAAGCTAAAAGTAAAGTTTTTATAAGATAATGTATTGTTTAAGTTCATTACATAATCTGGATTTGGATTACCAATAATAGGAGTAATCGATCTACCATCAGGTAAAACAACATTACTTTCTGATAAGTAACTACCATTTGAACCTACTAAAAACTCTCCAGCATCATTTCTTCTAATTCTTGTACCTACAATAACACCTAATTGTTCACCTTTAATCGCTGCGTTTGCTCCAAGATTTGCGCTTGCAGAACCTGCATATAAAATCTGGTCGTCTTCTTGTTCTGTAACAATTTGCTCACTTTGTGTAAAGTTAACACGAGAGTTCCAATTAAAACCGTCACCATCATTTTTAAATATATCTAGACCTAAATCTACTTCAACTCCACTACCTTCTACTTTACCAACATTGGCTTGTGTAGATGTAAATCCAGAAGTTGGTGCTAAAGGTTTTGTTACTATTAAATCTTTAGTTGTTCTGTCAAAATAAGAAAAACTTAAATCAATTCTGTTGTCTAAAAAACGAGCATCAAAACCAACTTCAATTTCACTAATTAACTCAGGTTTTAAATTTGGATTTGCTTGAAAATCACTAACACTGTTAGTTGTTATCGGGCCAAAACCACCAGCATTAACTTGTGTGCTTTGCGATACTGTATTTATTGTTGGATATCCAGAAGGGAAACCTGCAGATTGTCCTAAACCAGCTCTAACTTTTAAATAGTTTAATCCTTTTCCACTGTCAGATTTGAAACCTTCAAATGCTGCGGTTGGAATAAAAGAACCAGAAATACTTGGGTAAAATAAACTGTTGTTTTCAGTTGGTAAGTTAGATACCCAGTCATTTCTACCAGATAAAGTAAGATATGCATAGTTTCTGAAATCAATAGCCGTTTCACCAAAAACACCTACAATGTTTCTTTTTGATGTAAATTGAATTGGTGTTTGATTTTCAAAGTTGAAGTGTTGTAATACACCAAATACAATTTGGCCAGTACTTGAAACACCTTGTTGATCAAAAGTTCTAGATCGAGATGTACCTCCGGCAACAAAACTTAAACTAAAATCTTCTGATAAATCATAACTACCATTAAAAGCTAAATAGTGGTCAAAAATACTTACGTTATTGTCATATGTATCTAAGAAACCAAAAATAGCATTGTTAAAATTCACACCATTTTTGTTTGAGTAAGCTTTATTTCTTTCATTATAAAAGTCAATACCTGCACGATAAGAAACACCTAAATTTTCAGTGATTTCATAAGATAATGTTGCAGATGTAAATACCCTGTTAGTTACTTGCCCATTTTGTGCATTTTTTATAGACCACAGTGGATTGATAATATCGTTACCATTACGGTAATAAATACTACCACCATTTTCTGGTAGTTCAAATGGTAAACCCATTAAATCTACATTTCTTGGTGTAAAGAATACATTACCAAAAGTAGACCAACCTAATGTACCATTTCCTCTACTCGCAGCAACAGGTGGCGAAACCACTTTGTTTTGGGAATAATTCATAGATCCACTAACTGTGAATTTGTTTGATAATTTTGCACGTCCACCTAAAGATAATGTAGTTCTACCAACTCTGTTTCCAGGAGTAAATCCTTCTTCATCTAAATGACCGAAATTTGCATTATAGGTAACATCACCACTATCTGAAGAACCATTGAAGTTTACAGAAAGATTTTGAACAGAACCAGATCTAAAGAAATTTTCAACACTGTTGTAAGGTTTCCATTCATATCTTTCACCTGTAAATTGGTTATTTAAAATGTTATTTCCTCCTAAAAAGTTATTTAAGAAAGCAGAAGAACCATAAGGATGTTCCACAGTACCGTCAGGCTGAATAGTTCCAGCAGGGTCATTATTGTAACCATCTACACCGTCAGCATTAAAAGAAGGTCCCCAGTTACTAAAGAACCAACCAAAAGACTGATCAAAACCACCACCATACTGATCTTGATAATCAGGTACAGATGCGATATCGTTTACGAAGAAAGATTGATTAATTGTAATTTCGTTTTTCTTCTTTTTTCCCGAAGAAGCAGATCCTGCTTTCGTTGTAATTACAATTACACCGTTTCTACCAGCAGTACCATATAATGTAGCTGCTGCTAAACCTTTAAGTACACTTACACTCGCGATATTGTTAGGATCTAAATCTAAAAATCTACTAGAACCAACATTACCATTAAGGAAGTTTCCTTGTGCATTCGTATCACTACTAAATGGCACACCGTCTACTACAAATAATGCTTGGTTACTTCCGTTAATAGAAGAATAACCTCTAATTACTACGTTTGTTGCAGAACCAGAAGTACCACTTTGTGAAGTAATCTGTACACCAGATGCTTTTCCTGATAATATTCTAGCAACATCACCTTCTGCTCGTTGTTCTATTTCTTCAGAACCAACTTCAGCAACTGCATAACCTAAAGCTTTTTTCTCACGCTTTATACCTTGTGCAGTGATAACAATTTCTTCTAAAATCTGACCGCCTTCTTTTAAAGAGACATCGATTACGTTAGAAGATCCAACTGTTTTATTAATAGTTTCATATCCGAGGTATCTAAAAGTTAAAACATCGCCAGTTTTAGCTTTAATCGAATATTTACCATCAAAATTGGTGTCAGTACCTCTCGTAGTACCTTTCACTAATATACTAACTCCTGGTAAAGGACCTGAATCATCAGAAACAGTTCCAGTAACAGTCTTTTCTTGCGCAAATGATATTTGCACGACAAACGCCAGTAATAGCGTTAAAATTCCATTAAACTTTGTTTTCATTGTATAATTATTTGAATTAATTAATCCCAAAAGTCTTAAATAAAACTTAATTAAACAATTATTTAACATAAAAAATCATAAAAAAGTTAATAAAATGTTAAGTCGAAAGAGAATTATTGAAGATTTAAAAATAGCTCAACCAATTTATTATGATTTTATTTTGTTTAAAACCAAAGCTTTGAGTTGAATTTTTTCCAATGGCCGCACTTAATTTTATTTGCGATTTATTTATGTTAAATAAATAACCCAAACCGATTCCTGTAAGGTTGTCTGTGTTGAAATTTGTCTTAAAATTGCCAATATCAGTGATTGTATACAAAAAAGAGGTATTTGAAACCAAAATACGATATTCTATATTCACTAGGATGTAACTTTTTGCAAGGATACTTTGTTCATTGAAACCTCTAATGGACTGAGCACCGCCAATTCTAAATAATTCGTTGTCAATAAAATTAGCGGAAGTTAGATGTCCTAGTTGCGATCTAATATAAACACTGTTTCTGATATTTAAATCATATATGTAGGAAGCAGAAGCTTTAATTTTTATTTGATTATAAGAATTTTGATTTATTTTCCTTTTTCCAAATGTTGGATTAATTTCTAAGTTAAATTTATCACTAAAGAATATGTCATTTTTCGGAAGTTTATATTTCAATTGAAACCCTAAAAATGAATTCCTAAATGATATAATATTATCATTTGTATTGTTGTTTAGCGTCTCTGAGGATTCAGAGGAGTAGGTGAGTGCAAGTTTTAACTTGTTGTTTACATTATAATATAATTTTGAATCAAACTTAGTATTTAAAAAAGTAGAATCTTGTTTATATATTGAGAAGGCTATTTGAGGACTAAATTTTGATTTTAAGATGAAAGGAATTTCAGTTTTTAGTTTAAATTCTTGTTTTTCTGCTCCAATGCTGTTCCAGAACACTTCAAACTTTTCACCTTTATTTAAGATGTTGTTTAATTTTAAGTCAATATTGCCATTAAATAAAATGTCACCGTTTTCTTTAGATGCAAAATTAACCAGACCATCAAAACTGTTGTTTTGTTTTTTATGTAAATACATATAAACAAAAGTAGAATCTTGCGTAAATAATACTTCAGGAGATTTTATTTCTGTAATAAAATTCAAACTTTTTGATGCTTTTGATAATTCTTGCAGTTTTGGTTGATTAAATACGGTATTTGTTTCTAGGTTAAAATAGTTTTTTAAATAAGATTTTGGGAAATTTTCATAGCCTTTTATAATGATCTTGTTAATCATTCTTTTTTTTGATTTTGATATCATTAAATCAGCAAAAACTGTTTTATTTTTTATGACAATATTTTCTAACTTGATTTTAGAAAAGGATTTTCCTTCTTTATCAAGTTTTTTAGAAATGTTAGATAGCGTAGGCTGCAGTTTTTCGATAGGAATTGAAATAGTTCCTTTTTCGTTTCTCACTTTATTGAGATCAATTTCTGAGTTTTTGTTAATGTTAAGAACTACACGCTCTATTTTTACTTTCAAAGAAAAGTAGGCAACATGTTTGAGGTTTTCTTTTTTAATCTCGCTTATTGTAGTGGTCAAGTACCCTTTGTTTTTTAAATAATCAGAAATTCTATTGATTTCTTTTTTTAACGAAATTGTATCCTTGTGTTTGTTTGAGTAATTAATTTTATCTAGAACTAAAACTTCGGTTTTATTTTTAGAGGAAAGTTTTAAAGTTAATTTTTGTGAAAAGAAAGTTTCAAAACAAAATATAAAATAAATTATGGATATAAAATGAATCGCTTTTTGTCTCAAAATAATTAAATTATTAGGTTCAAATGTAAAAGAAAATCTAGAAAATCAAGTAAAAAATAATGATTTAGAAAAAATAACTGACTGATATTTGAATAATTAGAATTTAATTGTACATTTGCGCACTCTTAAAAAAGAGACAATGTTTAATTATAAACGAAAAACAGTAATTATTTAGTATGCCAACTATTCAACAATTAGTTCGTAAAGGAAGAACCAAAATAACTAAGAAGAGTAAATCGGCTGCTTTGTCGTCTTGTCCTCAAAGGCGTGGAGTTTGTACACGTGTTTATACTACAACACCAAAGAAACCTAATTCAGCAATGCGTAAAGTTGCCAGAGTTAGATTGACAAATGGTAATGAGATAAACGCCTACATTCCAGGTGAAGGACATAACTTACAGGAGCACTCGATAGTATTAGTTAGAGGTGGAAGGGTAAAAGATTTACCAGGTGTTAAATATCACGTGGTACGTGGAGCATTAGATACAGCAGGTGTTGAGGGAAGAACTCAACGTAGGTCTAAGTATGGTGCAAAACGCCCAAAAAAGTAAAATTAGTAACTTTTTTAATGTAAAGACATGAGAAAAAGAGCAGCAAAAAAAAGAGTCTTATTACCGGATCCTAAATTTAATGATCAGCTCGTAACACGTTTTGTGAATAACTTAATGTGGAGTGGTAAGAAGTCAGTAGCGTTTAAAGTGTTTTACGATGCGTTAGAGCTCGTAGAAGAAAGAAAAGGAGAAGGCGAGGAAAAATCGGCTTTGGAAATTTGGAAAGATGGTTTGTCAAATGTAATGCCACACGTGGAAGTAAGATCTCGTCGTGTTGGTGGAGCAACATTCCAAATTCCTATGCAAATTAGACCAGATCGTAAAGTATCTATGGCTATTAAGTGGATGATTTTATATACTCGTAAGAGAAATGAGAAAACCATGGCACAACGTTTGGCAGCAGAAATTTTAGCAGCAGCTAAGGAAGAAGGTGCAGCAGTTAAAAAACGTACTGATACTCATAAAATGGCAGAAGCTAACAAAGCATTCTCTCACTTCAGATTTTAATAGAAATGGCTAGAGATTTAAAATTCACAAGAAATATTGGGATTGCAGCACATATTGATGCTGGTAAAACCACAACTACTGAGCGTGTATTGTACTACACTGGTGTTTCTCACAAGATTGGAGAAGTGCATGATGGGGCAGCTACAATGGACTGGATGGAGCAAGAGCAAGAAAGAGGTATTACCATTACTTCTGCAGCAACAACTTGTACATGGCAGTTTCCTACGGAGAATAATGCTCCAGTTGATGATACAAAGGATTACCATTTTAATATAATTGATACTCCTGGTCACGTAGATTTTACTGTTGAAGTAAATCGTTCGTTACGTGTATTAGATGGTTTAGTTTTCTTATTTAGTGCAGTTGATGGTGTTGAGCCTCAATCTGAAACTAACTGGAGACTTGCTGATAATTATAAAGTGCCAAGAATTGGTTTTGTTAATAAAATGGATCGTCAAGGATCTGATTTTATGATGGTTTGTGATCAAGTAAAAACAATGTTAGGTTCTAATGCAGTGCCAATTGTTTTAAATATTGGTGACGAAGAGAACTTTAAAGGTATTGTAGATCTAGTTAAAAATAGAGCTATTATATGGCATGAAGAAGGAATGGGTGCAACATTTGATATTGTTGAAATTCCTGAAGAATTAAAAGAGGAAGCTAAATTATTACGTGCTAACCTTATTGAAGAAGTAGCAAGTTATGATGAGAACTTGTTAGAAAAATTCATGGAAGATGAAGATTCTATAACAGAAGAAGAAGTGCATAATGCATTGAGAGCTGCTGTAATGGATATGGCTATCATTCCTATGATTTGTGGTTCTGCATTTAAAAATAAAGGTGTTCAGTTTCTATTAGATGCTGTTTGTCGTTATTTACCTTCTCCTATGGATAAAGAAGGTATTGTAGGTGTAAACCCAGATACAGAAGAAAAAGAATTGCGTAAACCTGATGTAAAGGAGCCTTTCGCTGCTTTAGCTTTTAAAATTGCTACAGATCCTTTTGTTGGTCGTTTAGCATTCTTTAGAGCATATTCAGGTCGTTTAGACGCAGGTTCTTATGTGTTAAATAACCGTTCAGGTAAAAAAGAACGTATCTCACGTATTTATCAAATGCATGCTAATAAGCAAAATGCAATTGATTATATTGAAGCTGGAGATATTGGTGCTGCTGTAGGTTTTAAATCTATTAAAACAGGAGATACTTTAACTGCTGAAAAATTCCCGTTAGTACTAGAGTCTATGGATTTTCCAGATCCAGTAATTGGTATTGCTGTCGAGCCTAAAACGAAAGCAGATGTTGATAAATTAGGAATTGGACTTGCTAAGTTAGCGGAGGAAGATCCTACTTTTACAGTGCGTTCAGACGAAGCTTCAGGACAGACTATTATTTCTGGAATGGGAGAGTTGCATTTAGATGTACTTGTAGATCGTTTAAGACGTGAGTTTAAGGTTGAAGTTAACCAAGGTCAACCTCAAGTGGAATATAAAGAAGCTATTACAGCTCAAGCGGAACACAGAGAGATTTATAAGAAACAATCTGGTGGTCGTGGTAAATTTGCTGATATTGTATTTACTATTGGTCCAGCTGATGAAGGTGTTCAAGGATTACAATTTGCATCTGTTATTAAAGGTGGAAATGTGCCTAGAGAGTTTGTTCCTTCTGTAGAGAAAGGATTCAAGGAAGCTATGAAGAATGGTCCTTTAGCAGGTTATGAAATGGATTCTATGAAAGTTACATTAAGAGATGGTTCTTTCCACGCAGTGGATTCTGATGCATTATCTTTTGAGTTAGCTGCAAAAATGGGTTATAAAGCTTCTGCTAAGTCTGCAAAAGCAAAGATTATGGAGCCATTAATGAAGTTGGAAGTTCTGACTCCAGAGGCAAATATGGGAGATATCGTAGGAGATTTAAATAGAAGAAGAGGTCAGGTAAATGATATGTCAGACAGAGCAGGTTCGAAAGTGGTAAAAGCAATTGTTCCTCTATCTGAAATGTTTGGATACGTAACAGCTTTAAGAACGATGTCTTCAGGTAGAGCAACTTCTACTATGGAATTCTCACACTATGCAGAGACTCCTTCAAATGTTTCAGAAGAAGTAATAGCAAAAGCAAAAGGATAACCTACTAAAATAATATAAGATGAGTCAAAAAATTAGAATAAAATTAAAGTCTTACGATTACAATTTAGTAGATAAATCTGCTGAAAAGATAGTAAAGACTGTAAAAAGTACTGGTGCTGTAGTAAATGGACCAATACCATTACCAACACATAAAAAGATTTTTACAGTATTACGTTCACCACACGTAAATAAAAAATCTAGAGAACAGTTTCAATTAGCTTCTTACAAAAGATTATTAGATATTTATAGTTCTTCTTCGAAAACTATTGATGCTCTAATGAAATTAGAGTTGCCGAGTGGAGTTGAAGTTGAGATTAAAGTATAAGTAAATATTAACTTTCGGTTTAATTTTGTTAAACCGAAAGTTTTTTATATTTTTGCAGCCCGAAACATAGTAGGGTTATGCTGTTTTTGAGTGAAAATTCAATTATAGTAACATGTCTGGAGCGTTGCGCGAAGGAAAAACGGTAAAAACAAAATCAGCGTTGAATTTGTTTTACGCTTTTTTTTTTGGAAACAACTCGAAAGAGTTAAATGAAACAATAGTTTCGAACAAATAATTATTAATAATAGACGCGCTGGATAATTAAATCTATCGTCTAAAATTTTAACTAAATGTCTGGGTTAATAGGAAGAAAAATTGGGATGACCAGCTTATTTGATGCTAACGGGAAGAATATTCCTTGTACAGTTATCGAAGCAGGTCCTTGTGTTGTCACCCAAGTTAGAACCAAAGAGGTAGATGGCTATAGTGCCTTACAGCTTGGTTTCGATGACAAAAAGGCGAAAAGTTCTAACAAAGCGTTAGATGGTCACTTTAAAAAAGCTGGCGCAACTGCTAAGAAAAAGGTAGTTGAGTTTCAAGGCTTTGAAGGAGAATTTAAATTAGGTGATTCTATATCTGTAGATCATTTTGAAGAAGGCGAATTCGTTGATGTATCTGGTGTATCTAAAGGTAAAGGTTTTCAGGGTGTTGTAAAACGTCATGGATTTGCTGGTGTAGGTCAAGCTACTCACGGTCAACATAACCGATTAAGAGCCCCGGGTTCTATTGGTGCTGCATCTTATCCTGCAAGAGTATTCAAAGGAATGCGTATGGCAGGTAGAATGGGTGGAGATAAAGTGAAAGTTCAAAACTTAAAAGTATTAAAAGTAGTTGCTGAAAAGAACTTACTTGTTGTTAAAGGAGCAATTCCTGGACACAAAAATGCTTTTGTAACTATTCAGAAATAATGAAAGTATCAGTTTTAGATATTACAGGAAAAGATACAGGAAGGAAAGTTGAACTTTCTAAGGATGTATTCGGTATAGAGCCTAATGATCACGCTGTTTATTTAGATGTTAAGCAATATTTGGCAAATCAACGTCAGGGTACGCATAAAGCTAAAGAAAGAGCAGAAATTACTGGGTCTACAAGAAAGATAAAAAAACAGAAAGGAACTGGTACTGCAAGAGCAGGATCAATTAAGTCTGGAGTTTTTAGAGGTGGAGGACGTATGTTCGGTCCAAGGCCAAGAGATTATTCTTTTAAATTGAATAAAAACTTAAAGCGTTTAGCACGTAAGTCTGCTTTAAGTATTCAAGCAAACGATAAAAATTTAGTAGTAGTAGAAGATTTTGATTTTGAAACTCCAAGAACGAAGAATTTCTTAGATGTTTTAAAGGCATTAGATTTAGAGGCTAAAAAGTCATTGTTTGTATTAGGTAGTGAAAATACTAATGTGTATTTATCATCACGTAATTTAAAAAAGTCTAAAGTTGTTAAAGCTTCAGAAATTAATACTTATGGTGTTTTAAACGCTAATAAAGTGATAATTACTGAGAGTTCTTTAGAAGGAATTAATACAAATTTAAGCAAATAGGGATTCGAAATGAGTATTTTAATAAAACCTATTATTACGGAAAAAGCAACAAGCGATAGTGAATTATTTAATCGTTACACGTTCGTTGTAGATAAAAAAGCTAATAAATTAGAAATCAAAGGTGCTGTTGAAGCAGCATATGGAGTTTCTATTTTAAACGTTAAGACTTTAAATTATCCAATTCAAAGAAATACCAAGTTTACTAAAAAAGGTTTAGTAACTGGTATAAAGAGTGGGTATAAGAAGGCTATCGTTCAGGTAGCAGAAGGAGAAAGCATTGATTTTTATAACAATCTTTAAGAAAAGACAGAATGTCAGTTAGAAAATTAAAACCAATAACACCAGGTCAGCGTTTTAGAGTTGTAAATGGGTTCGACACCATAACAACTGATAAGCCGGAGAAAAGTTTACTTGCTCCGAAAAAACGATCTGGAGGTCGAAACAGTCAAGGTAGAATGACAACTCGTAATATAGGAGGTGGTCATAAACAAAGATATCGTATTATCGATTTTAAAAGAGATAAGAATGGTATTCCTGCTACAGTAAAAACTATAGAGTACGATCCAAATCGTACGGCATTTATTGCCTTACTAAGTTATGCTGATGGAGAAAAACGTTATGTAATTGCACAAAACGGTTTAAATGTAGGTCAAACAATTATTGCAGGTAGTGGAGTTGCACCAGAGATTGGTAATGCAATGCCATTAAGCGAAATTCCTTTAGGGACTACGATTTCTTGTATAGAATTACGTCCAGGTCAAGGAGCTGTTATGGCTCGTTCTGCGGGTTCTTTTGCACAATTAATGGCAAGAGATGGTAAGTATGCAACTGTAAAGTTACCTTCTGGTGAAACAAGATTAATCTTGTTAACTTGTTTGGCTACTATAGGAGTTGTATCTAATTCAGATCATCAGTTATTAGTATCTGGTAAAGCAGGTAGAAGAAGATGGTTAGGTAGAAGACCAAGAGTAAATGCGGTAAGAATGAATCCTGTCGATCACCCAATGGGTGGTGGTGAAGGTCGTGCTTCTGGAGGTCATCCAAGATCTAGAAATGGTATTCCTGCTAAAGGATTTAAAACTAGATCTAAGACTAAGGCTAGTAATAAATACATTATAGAACGTAGAAAGAAATAATAAGTTATGGCAAGATCATTAAAAAAAGGACCTTACGTTCACTATAAGTTAGAGAAAAAAGTGTTAGCCAATGTAGACGCTGGTAGCAAAACTGTAATTAAGACTTGGTCTAGGGCAAGTATGATTACTCCAGATTTTGTAGGACAGACAATTGCAGTTCATAATGGACGTCAGTTTGTACCAGTTTATGTAACGGAAAACATGGTAGGGCATAAATTAGGCGAATTTTCACCAACACGTTCTTTTAGAGGACACGCTGGTGCAAAAAATAAAGGTAAAAAATAGTAGGCAATGGGAGTTCGTAAAAAAAATATGGCAGATCAGTTAAAAGCAGACAGAAAGCAACGTGCTTTCGCTAAGCTTACTAACTGTCCTACGTCACCGAGAAAAATGCGTTTGGTAGCAGATCAAATAAGAGGAGTAGAAGTTGAAAAAGCTTTACAAATCTTAAAGTTCAGTCCAAAAGAAGCATCTATAAATTTAGAAAAATTGTTACTGTCTGCGATTGCAAACTGGCAAGCTAAAAATGAAGGTGCAGTAATTGAGGATGCTGGGTTGTTTGTAAAAACAATCTGTGTAGACAGCGCAGGAATGTTAAAAAGATTAAGACCAGCTCCACAGGGGCGTGCTCATAGAATTCGTAAGCGTTCTAATCACGTAACTTTAGAGTTAGGAAGTAAAAATTTAAGTAATTAATCTAAGTAGAAATGGGACAAAAAACAAATCCAATAGGAAATCGTTTAGGAATCATCAGAGGTTGGGAATCTAATTGGTATGGTGGTAATGACTACGGAGATAAAATTGCTGAAGATTATAAGATAAGAGAGTATATTCATGCTAGATTATCGAAAGCAAGTGTATCTCGTGTAATTATTGAACGTACTTTAAAGCTTGTAACCGTTACTATCACTACAGCTAGACCAGGTATTATTATCGGGAAAGGTGGACAAGAGGTAGACAAGTTAAAAGAAGAGCTAAAAAAAATTACAGGTAAAGAAGTTCAAATCAATATTTTTGAAATCAAACGTCCAGAATTGGATTCAAGATTAGTAGCAACTAGTGTTGCTCGTCAAATTGAAAATAGAATTTCTTATAAGAGAGCTATTAAAATGGCTATTCAAGCTACAATGAGAATGAATGCTGAAGGAATTAAAATCCAAATTTCAGGTCGTTTAAATGGAGCTGAGATGGCACGTTCAGAGCACTTTAAGGAAGGTAGAATACCGCTTTCTACATTTAGAGCAGATATTGATTATTCACTTGTTGAAGCTCATACAACTTATGGAAGATTAGGTATTAAGGTATGGATAATGAAAGGTGAGGTATATGGTAAAAGAGAGTTGTCGCCGTTAGTTGGTTTGTCTAAGAAGCAATCTGGTGGTAATAAAGGTGGTGGAGATAGAGGAAAAAGACCGCAACCTCGTAGAAGAAAATAATTTTTAAAATTAGAAATTAAAAATGTTACAGCCAAAAAGAGTAAAATACCGTAAGGTACAGAAGGCGAAAGGAAATATGACCGGTATTTCGGGTAGAGGGAATCAACTTTCTAACGGAATGTTCGGGATCAAATCTATGGACCAAAACTTGTTAACTTCACGTCAAATTGAAGCAGCTCGTATCGCGGCAACGCGTCACATGAAAAGAGAAGGTCAGTTATGGATTAAAATATTTCCAGACAAGCCTATTACAAAGAAACCTTTAGAGGTTCGTATGGGTAAGGGTAAAGGAGCACCAGATCATTTTGTTGCAGTTATTAAGCCAGGTAGAATATTGTTTGAAGTTGGTGGTGTACCAATGGAGGTGGCAAAGGAAGCCTTACGTTTAGCAGCTCAAAAACTTCCAGTAAGAACGAAGTTTGTAGTAGCAAGAGATTTTGATATTAACGCATAATTCTAAACAAAAATGAAACAATCAGAGATAAAAGAATTATCCATAGTAGATCTTACTGAGAAACTTGGAGCGTTGCAAAAGAATTATACTGATCTTAAAATGGCTCACGCAATAACTCCTTTGGAAAATCCATTGCAGTTGAGAGGTTTAAGAAGAACTGTAGCAAGAATTGCAACAGAATTAACAAAAAGAGAATTACAATAATTCTATAGTCAGTTTTAAAGATGGAAAAAAGAAATCTTAGAAAAGAGAGAATTGGTGTTGTGTCTAGTAACAAAATGGAAAAGTCTATTGTTGTTGCAGAAACTAAAAGAGTAAAACACCCAATGTACGGAAAGTTCGTATTAAAGACGAAAAAGTACGTTGCACACGACGAAAAGAATGATTGTAACGAAGGAGACACTGTTAGAATCATGGAAACAAGACCTATGAGTAAATCTAAGCGTTGGAGATTAGTAGAAATCCTAGAAAGAGCTAAATAATATGTTACAGACAGAATCAAGATTAAAAGTAGCAGATAATACTGGAGCTAAAGAAGTTTTAGTAATTAGAGTTTTAGGAGGTACAAGAAAACGTTACGCAAGTATTGGAGACAAAATTGTTGTATCGGTTAAATCTGCAACTCCTAACGGAACTGTAAAAAAAGGTCAAGTATCTAGAGCAGTTGTTGTGAGAACGAAAAAAGAAGTAAGACGTAAGGATGGATCATATATTAGATTTGATGACAATGCTTGTGTTCTTTTAAATCCTACAGAGGAAATGAGAGGAACACGTGTATTTGGTCCTGTAGCGCGTGAGCTTCGTGAGAAACAATTCATGAAAATAGTATCATTAGCACCTGAAGTGCTTTAAATCATTCATAAAATGAAGAAGTTCAAAATTAAATCAGGAGATACTGTAAAAGTAATTGCAGGAGATCATAAAGGATCTGAAGGTAAGGTGATACAAATCATCAAAGACAAGGATAGAGTTTTAGTTGAAGGCGTAAATTTAGTATCTAAACATACTAAGCCAAGTGCTCAAAGCCCTCAAGGTGGTATCGTAAAAAAAGAAGCTTCACTTCATATATCTAACTTAATGTTAGTTGAAGATGGTGTTGCGGTAAGAGTAGGTTATCAGGTTGATGGAGATACTAAGACTAGAGTCTCTAAAAAAACTAAAAAATAAGAATAATCATGAGTTACGTACCAAGATTAAAATCAGAATACAAGGAAAGAGTTATTAATGCTCTAACTGAAGAATTCAGTTATAAGAATGTAATGCAGGTGCCTAAATTAGAAAAAATTGTTATTTCTAAAGGTGTTGGAGCTGCCATTGCAGATAAGAAATTAATAGATTACGCTTTAGAAGAAGTAACGAAAATTACTGGTCAAAAAGCAATTTCTACGATGTCTAAAAAAGATGTTGCAGCATTTAAATTGCGTAAAGGTATGCCAATTGGGGTAAAAGTTACTTTACGTGGAGATAAAATGTATGAGTTTCTAGATAGATTAGTTACAGCTTCTCTGCCACGTGTAAGAGACTTTAACGGTATAAAGGCGAACGGTTTTGATGGTAGAGGTAATTACAATTTAGGAATTACTGAACAAATCATTTACCCAGAAATTAATATTGACCAAGTTAAGAAGATTAACGGTATGGATATTACATTTGTAACATCGGCGGATACTGATAAGGAGGCAAAGTCATTATTAGGAGAATTAGGTTTACCATTCAAAAAAAATTAAGAAATGGCTAAAGAATCAATGAAAGCTCGCGAACGTAAGAGAGCGAAAACAGTTGCAAAGTATGCAGAAAAGAGAAAAGCGTTAAAAGAAGCTGGAGACTATGAAGCATTGCAAAAATTACCAAAGAACGCTTCACCAGTTAGAATGCACAATAGATGTAAATTAACTGGACGCCCAAAAGGTTATATGAGACAATTTGGTTTATCTCGTGTTACGTTTCGGGAAATGGCAAATCAAGGATTAATACCAGGTGTTAAAAAAGCAAGTTGGTAGAAATTAGAAATAAAGCTTATTAATAAAAATAGAATGTGTATGTTTGCACGCTCTATTTTTTTTGAGTAAAAGAATGTTAACTGATTAAAGGTTCAATTATCACAGAGAAATCTGTAGCATAAATAGAGATATTTTGAAAACCGTAATCGCAATTTAAATAAATATGTATACAGATCCAATCGCGGATTTTCTTACTAGAGTAAGAAATGCTATCGCAGCAGGACACAGAGTAGTAGAAATTCCAGCTTCAAACTTGAAGAAGGAAATGACTAAAATTTTGTTTGATCAAGGTTATATTTTAAGTTATCAGTTCAATGACGATAAGGTTCAGGGAACAATTAAGATAGCTTTGAAATATGATAGAGAAACAAAAGAGTCAGTAATTAGAAAAATTCAACGAATTAGTACACCAGGTTTACGTAAATATGTTGGCTCTACAGAGATGCCAAGAGTATTAAATGGACTTGGAATTGCTATTGTTTCTACATCGAAAGGTGTAATGACAAATAAAAAAGCACGTCTAGAGAATGTTGGAGGAGAAGTTTTATGTTACGTTTATTAAGCTATAAGAAATGAGTAGAATAGGAAAAAATCCCGTTAGCATTTCACAAGGTGTAGATGTAAACATAAAAGACAATGTAATAACTGTAAAAGGGAAGTTAGGTGAATTGACCCAAACTATCTCTAAGGGTATTACAGTAACAATTGAAGATGGAATTATCACTTTAGATAGAGCATCGGAAAGTAAAGACCATAAAGCACAGCATGGTTTAATGAGAGCTTTAATCAATAATATGATTGAAGGTGTAAGTAAAGGTTGGACTAAGGATTTGGAATTGGTAGGTGTAGGTTATAGAGCATCGAACCAAGGACAGAAATTGGATTTAGCTTTAGGTTTCTCTCATAATATTGTTTTGGAAATAGCTCCAGAAGTTAAGGTTGAAACAATATCAGAGAAAGGGAAAAACCCAATCATTAAATTATCTTCTTTTGACAAACAGTTAGTTGGTCAAATTGCTGCTAAGATTCGTTCTTTCAGAGCACCAGAGCCATATAAAGGAAAAGGTGTTAAGTTTGTTGGTGAAATATTAAGAAGAAAAGCAGGTAAATCTGCATAATATATAGCATTATGGCATTATCAAAGCTACAAAGAAGAACTAGAATTAAGCGTAGAATCAGAAAAATTATATCTGGTACTGCTACTAAACCAAGGTTATCGGTTTATAGAAGTAACAAAGAGATTTACGCTCAATTAGTGGACGATGTAAACGGAGTAACATTAGCTTCTGTTTCATCTAGAGATAAAGAAATAAAAGCAACTACGAAGGTAGAAGCAGCAACTGCAGTTGGGAAATCAATCGCGGAAAAAGCTTCTAAAGCTGGAATAGAAACTATTGCTTTCGATAGAAATGGTTATTTATATCACGGTAGAGTTAAGTTATTAGCTGAAGCTGCAAGAGAATCTGGTTTAAAATTTTAAGAAATTATGCAAGGTTATAAAAACGTAGAAAGAGTAAAACCAAGTGGATTAGAACTTGTAGATAGATTAGTAGGTGTACAACGTGTTACGAAAGTAACTAAAGGTGGTAGAGCATTTGGATTTTCAGCAATTGTTGTTGTTGGAGATGGTAATGGTGTTGTTGGTCATGGACTAGGTAAATCTAAGGATGTTGCATCTGCAATTGCAAAGGCAATTGAAGATGCAAAAAAGAATTTAGTAAGAATTCCTATTTTAGGAGCAACTTTACCTCATGAACAAAAAGGTAAATTTGGAGGTGCAAAGGTGTTTTTAAAGCCTGCATCTCACGGTACAGGGGTTATCGCTGGGGGTGCTGTAAGACACGTGTTAGAATCAGTAGGGATTCATGATGTGTTATCAAAATCTCAAGGATCTTCAAATCCTCATAACGTAGTGAAAGCAACTTTTAATGCTTTATTACAGTTACGCAGTGCAGCGTCTATTGCTGAACAAAGAGGAATTTCTTTAGAGAAAGTATTTAACGGTTAAATCTAGGAACGATGGCAAGAATTAAGGTTACACAAGTAAAAAGTCAAATCGGGCGTCTTCAGAGTCAAAAAAGAACTTTAGAAGCATTAGGTTTACGTAAAATGAATCAAACTGTAGAGCATGAGGCAACTCCTTCTATAGTTGGTATGGTAAATACAGTTAAACACTTAGTTTCTTTCGAAGAAATTAAATAAGATATTTATAAAAAATGAGTTTACATAATTTAACACCAGCAGAGGGTTCCATTAAAAAAGGAAAAAGAATTGCAAGAGGTGAAGGATCTGGAAAAGGTGGTACCGCTACAAAAGGTCACAATGGTCAAAAATCTCGTTCAGGTTATTCTAGAAAAATCGGTTTTGAAGGAGGTCAAATGCCACTGCAAAGACGTGTGCCGAAATTTGGTTTCACAAATATAAACCGTATTGAGCATCAAGGTATCAATTTAGATAAGTTACAAGCTTTAGTTGATAGTGGAAAAATAACAGATACAGTTAATTTAGATATTTTAATTGCTAATAGATTGGCAGGTAAAAACGACTTAGTAAAAATATTAGGTGGTGGAGAATTAAAAGCTAAATTGAATATAACTGTACATAAATTTACAGCAACAGCAAAAGCGGCTATTGAAGCTGCTGGAGGTGAAGCTGTTACTTTATAACAACCCGTAAATGATGAATTTTATTAATAGATTAAAAGACATTTTTAGCATTGAAGAGTTGAAAAACAAGATTCTTCTTACGATCGGTTTAATTGCTGTGTATCGTTTTATGGCTGCTGTTCCTTTACCGGGAATAGATCCATTACAATTAACGGCATTGAAAGAAAGTACTTCTGGGGGTCTTTTAGGTTTATTGAATGCATTTACAGGTGGAGCATTTGCTAGGGCGTCAGTAATGGCACTCGGTATAATGCCATATATTTCTGCTTCTATTGTAGTTCAGTTAATGGGAATTGCGGTTCCGTATTTACAGAAATTACAGAAAGATGGAGAAAGTGGACGTAAAAAAATTACACAAATTACGAGATGGTTAACCATAGGTATTACGTTAGTGCAAGCGCCTACGTATATTACTGCTATTAAAACTCAGTTTGGCTTAGGTCCTGAAGCTTTTTTGGTGAGTGGTCCAACTTTTTGGATTTCATCGATCATAATTCTTACGGCAGGAACAATATTTGCAATGTGGTTAGGAGAGCGTATTACAGACAAAGGTGTTGGTAATGGTATTTCATTATTAATTACTGTTGGTATTATAGCTAACTTTCCAGCAGCATTTCTGCAAGAATTTGTTGCAAAAACAACAAATGCAGGAGCGGGAGGTATTATGATGGTTTTAATTGAAATTATTGTTTGGTTTGTAGTAATTTTATTAACTGTGCTATTAGTAACTGCCGTAAGAAAAATCGCAGTACAATATGCCAGAAGAACTGTTGCAGGAAACATACAAAATGTTGCAGGGTCTAGAGATTATATACCATTAAAATTGAATGCAGCTGGTGTAATGCCAATTATTTTTGCACAAGCGATTATGTTTGCACCTGTTGCTTTAGCTCAAAAATTTCCGTTTATGGCAAGTTTGCAGGATATTAATGGTTTTGGATATAATGCTATATTTGCATTTTTAATTATTATTTTTAGTTATTTCTACACAGCCATTACTATTCCTACGAATAAAATGGCAGAAGATTTAAAAAGGAGTGGTGGTTTTATTCCAGGAATTAGACCAGGAAAAGATACAGCAGATAGATTAGATTCTGTTTTGTCTAGAATTACCTTTCCAGGTTCATTATTTCTAGCAGCATTATCTATTCTACCAGCAATTGTAGTTCAGTTTGGAGTTCAACAAAGTTGGGCTATGTTTTATGGAGGAACATCATTAATTATTATGGTGGGTGTTGCCATAGATACAATGCAACAGATTAATTCGTATTTGTTAAATCGTCATTATGACGGATTAATGAAGGCGGGAAACAGCAATAGAAAATCGAATAAATAATATGGCTAAACAATCAGCAATTCAACAAGATGGAACAATTACAGAAGCATTATCAAATGCCATGTTTCGTGTAGAATTAGAAAATGGACATATTGTTACGGCTCACATTTCTGGTAAAATGCGTATGCATTATATCAAATTATTGCCTGGAGATAAGGTGAAATTAGAAATGAGTCCATACGATTTATCAAAAGCAAGAATTACTTACAGATACTAAAAACAAAACGAAACAGATGAAAGTTAGAGCATCAGTTAAAAAGAGAAGTGCCGACTGCAAAATAGTGCGCAGAAAAGGTAGATTATACGTAATTAATAAACAAAATCCTAGATTTAAACAAAGACAAGGGTAATGGCAAGAATAGCAGGTATTGATATTCCAAAGAATAAAAGAGGAGTTATCGCTTTAACTTACATCTTTGGTATAGGAAGCAGCAGAGCTGAACAAGTTTTAGCAGAAGCAAAAGTAGATGAGAGCGTTAAGGTTCAAGATTGGACTGATGATCAAATCGCAGCAATTAGAGAACAAGTAGGATCTTTCACAATAGAGGGAGAATTACGTTCTGAGGTACAGTTAAACATCAAGCGATTGATGGATATCGGTTGTCAAAGAGGAATTCGTCACAGACTTGGTCTTCCATTAAGAGGACAAAGAACTAAGAATAACTCTCGTACAAGAAAAGGTAAGAGAAAAACTGTAGCTAACAAGAAAAAATAAGTTAGATAAAGTAATCAAGATCTAATTATGGCTTTGAGCTATACAATTGGAAAACTAAATTACTAAAACTGAAAAATTATGGCAAAAGCAAGTTCAAAAAAACGTAAAGTAATTATTGATGCTATTGGAGAGGCACATGTAACGGCATCTTTTAATAATATCATTATTTCTTTAACAAATAAAAAAGGCGATGTGATCTCTTGGTCATCTGCAGGAAAAATGGGTTTTAGAGGTTCTAAAAAGAATACTCCATATGCGGCTCAGTTGGCAGCAGAAGATTGTGCAAACGTTGCGAAAGAAGCAGGTTTACGTAAGGTAAAAGTTTACGTAAAAGGACCGGGTAATGGTAGAGAATCTGCAATTAGGTCTATCCACAATACAGGAATTGAAGTAACAGAAATTATTGATGTTACACCAATGCCTCACAATGGATGTCGTCCACCGAAAAGAAGAAGAGTATAATTAAATATTTTAACTTGATAGGAATTAGATTATCGAAGGATTAGCCTTAATTCATAATCCCTATCTATAACAAAAAAGAAATGGCAAGATATACAGGACCAAAAACTAAAATTGCTCGTAAATTTGGCGAGGCAATCTTTGGAGAAGACAAAAACTTCGAGAAAAGGAATTTCCCTCCAGGACAGCATGGTAATGCTAGAAGAAGAGGAAAAAAATCTGAATATGCTACTCAATTAATGGAGAAGCAAAAAGCAAAATATACCTATGGTATATTAGAGCGTCAATTCAGTAACTTGTTTAAAAAAGCACAATCTGCTTCAGGTATTACAGGTGAAATCTTATTGCAATTATGTGAATCTCGTTTAGATAACGTTGTTTACAGAATGGGTGTTTCTAACTCAAGAAGTGGAGCACGCCAATTAGTATCTCATAGACACATTACTGTGAATGGTGAAATTGTTAATATTCCATCGTATAGTTTAAATGAAGGTGATGTTGTTGCTGTGAGAGAAAAATCTAAATCTTTAGTAGCTATCGAGAATGCATTAGCGTCTAACAGCAATGTATTTGAATGGTTAACTTGGAATACAGATACCAAAACTGGAACTTTTGTAAAAGTGCCAGAAAGATTACAGATTCCAGAAAATATCAAAGAGCAATTAATCGTTGAATTATATTCTAAGTAATAAATTAATAATATTGCAATTTAGCCAAAGGGTATGTTTGTATTTCTTCAGACTTATATGCCGCGCAACTAATTAGCAATTAAAAAGAAGAAACATATGGCAATTTTAAATTTTCAAAAGCCCGATAAAGTAATAATGATTGAATCTACTGATTTTACTGGTAGATTTGAATTCAGACCCTTAGAACCAGGATTTGGTTTAACTGTAGGAAATGCATTAAGAAGAGTACTTTTATCTTCTTTAGAAGGATTTGCAATTACATCATTAAGATTAGATGGTGTAGAACACGAGTTTTCTACGGTTCCTGGAATTGTAGAAGATGTTACTGAAATTATATTAAACTTGAAGCAAGTTCGTTTTAAGAAACAAATAGATGAAACTGATAGAGAAACTGTTTCAATTTCAGTTTCTGGACAAGAGCAATTTACTGCTGGAGATTTGCAGAAATTTATCTCTGGCTTCCAAGTATTGAATCCAGATTTGGTTATCTGTAATATGGATAAATCTGTAAAATTAAATGCAGAGATTACTATAGAAAAAGGTAGAGGATTTGTGCCTGCAGAGGAAAATAAAAAAGCTTCTGCGCCAATAGGGACAATCTTTACTGATTCTATTTACACGCCAATTAAGAATGTGAAATATTCCATTGAAAATTTTCGTGTAGAGCAGAAAACGGATTATGAGAAGTTAATTTTCGATATAGATACTGATGGGTCAATCAATCCAAAAGATGCTTTAACGGAGGCTGCAAAAATATTAATTCACCACTTTATGTTATTCTCTGATGAGCGTATCACTTTAGAGGCAGATGAAATTGCACAAACCGAAACGTATGATGAGGAATCATTGCATATGCGTCAATTGTTAAAAACTAGATTAATCGATATGGATCTTTCTGTTAGGGCTTTAAATTGTTTAAAAGCAGCAGAAGTAGATACTTTAGGAGACTTAGTTTCTTTTAATAAGAGTGATTTAATGAAGTTTCGTAATTTTGGTAAAAAGTCATTAACAGAGCTAGAAGAATTGGTTATTGTTAAAGGTTTAAACTTCGGAATGGATTTAACAAAATACAAATTAGATAGAGATTAACCTTTCATATTTTGCTCCTCATAATGAGTAGATGCAAGATGAAAGCATAAAACAAACGTCATGAGACACGGAAAAAAATTCAATCATTTAGGTAGAAAAACAGCGCACAGGAAAGCGATGTTAGCAAATATGACTTGTTCCTTAATAGAGCACAAGCGTATTAACACTACTGTAGCAAAAGCGAAAGCTTTAAGAGTATTTGTTGAGCCATTAATTACAAAATCTAAGGTAGATACAACGCACAATAGACGAGTTGTATTCTCTTATCTGCGTGATAAGTTTGCTGTAACGGAATTGTTTAAAGAAATTTCTGTTAAAGTTGCAGACAGACCAGGAGGTTATATTCGAATCATCAAGTTAGGAAATCGTCAAGGAGATAATGCTCCAATGGCAATGGTAGAATTAGTTGATTACAACGAAATTTATAATCCTAAAGGTACAAAAGCTAAAAAATCTACACGTAGAGGAAGAAGCAAAAAAGCTGATGTTGCTCAAGTAGAAGAAACGGTAACAGAAACAAAATCTGAAGAATAATTCAAATTTTGTATCATTAAATATAAGGTTGAAGAAATTAAATTTTCTTCAACCTTTTTTTTTAGGCCTAAATACGATCATCTTTGTGATAATGTATACTTAAGTTGTGACCAATTATTCTTTAAGTATTTAAAATTTTTTGTAACCCATGAACCTTTTGAATCAATGCAGATGCTATATCTTATTTTAAGATTTATTATTTAAGCAAGTTAATTATCCAATTAAAAATTTGCTGATTCCTTTTATCAAATTGGTGATAATAGAATTTGTAACTTCATTTATTGTTACGTCTTTTTGTATTACTAAAAAATAATATTTTCTTCTTTGTGTTTTTTTAGGTATTCTGAATAACCTTTTTGTTTCTTATCTGCAATAATTTATAGACTCAATTTCCTGCTTAAATCAGCTTATTATTTTTTTATTATACTTTTTAACAACTATTAAATTTTTGGAAAACACTTATTTTTTTTTGTTCTTATAATTTAAAGCTACTTTTTTTTTAATAAACGGACCTATTCTAATTGGCATTATTTTTGATAGGTATTAGGTTAATTATAATATATTAGCTTATGAAAATTTTTATTCTAATTACTCTATTTTTTTGTGTTTTTCAATTAAATGCTCAAGATAATCAGGGGGTTATTAATAATACTGGTTCTTCCGTGTTAAGAGCAGGTAGTGCAGTACAAAGTTCATATGGTTCCATGGCTTATTTTTATAATCCGAAAGTAAAAGTAGAGGGTTCAGTATATCTTTTTAATAATTGGGAAAATAATGCAAGGATTTATACAAAAGACAATTACACATATTTATTAAGAAACATAAATTTAAACCTAGAGATGAATTCATTTGTTTCTAAAGTAGCTGTAGATTCTATTTATACTTTTAATATACAGAATGTTGATAAGATTATTATTGAGAATAAAATTTTTAGGCAGTACATATTAAATGAAAAAAAACACATATTTCAAGTGGTTTATGAATCGAGTAAATTTGCATTATTAAAAAGTATTCATGTTCAATATGTTAAAGCTTCTGCCAATCCTATGATTAATAGGCCAAATGATAAAGTAATAAAAAGATATTCTTATTTTATATATAAAGACAAAGAGTTTACAAAAATTAAGCTCACTAAAAAAAATGTATTAAATCTTTTTCATTCATCTAAATTAGAGAATCTAAAAAAATACGTGAGAAGAAATAGATTATCTTATTTTATTGAAGAAGATATCAAAAGAATATTAACACATGCGGGTAGCATATAAGAATATTTAAATAATTAACCATAATATTAAAACTATTAAAACTATTAAAACTATGAAAACTATGAAAACTATTAAAATTAAAAAACTATTACTTCCTTTAGTTTTTCTTTTCTCATTAAGTTCCTTTTCACAAACCTTTGTAGAAGCTCTTGAAATGTCTGGAGGAATGCCTCCTGCGGAAAATTTGAATGGCACTAATAGTTATGCAGACGGATTGGGTAATTCCGGAGAATGGTCTAAAATGATGGGTATGTTGGCTCAATTTGATGATATAGACTTGGAAAAAAGAAACATTAAAGGTTCTATTTATTTATTTGATACATGGGAGAATAATGGTGAAGTTATACTGGGTAAAAAGAAATATTTATTCAATAACATTAATTATCATATCGAAAAAGATGCATTTATGACTAAAATAGATAAGGACTCTACCTTTATATTAAATAAAAATTCATTTACTAAGGTATTGATTAATGGTAGGTCTTTTAAATATTTTGAAGAACCAAATAATTATTCAACGAAGTTGCATGAGATTGTTTACGATGGTAAAAATATATCACTATTAAAAGCATATTCTATTTCTTTTATTGAAAGATCTAAAAATCCTATGGTAAACAGACCAGACAGTGAAATTAAACAAAAAAGTAATTATTACTTATTAAAGAAAAATAAACTAATACCATTTAAACTTAAAAAATCTAATATTAAGTACCTTGTAGAGAAAAACAAAATTGCAGATTTAAAATTATATATAAAAAATTATAGGTTGTCATTTAAGAGTATTGAAGATCTTAAAGTTATTTTAAAATATTGTGATAATTTATAATTTTATTTAATATATTTTTTATTAATTTGCTTTTTTAATTTTAAATAATAAAAACATAGCTGTGAAACATTCATTTAAACATATTACATACATCATCATAATTTTAGCGGGTTATCTGGGGTATTCTCAAGAGGAGAATTCTGGATTTACCCAAAATTCCTCGATTAATTTAACTTCTGCGGCTTCTACCAATATTCAAAATCATGGAACGTCAGGTTATTTTTACAATCCAAAAAGAGCAATCGACGGTACAGAATATCTTTTTGATGAATGGGAGAACAAAGCTGTTGTTTATACAAAAGACAACTATAAATATTCTCTTAAAAATATTAACTTAAATATTAAAAGAAATTTATTTCTAACTAGGTTAAGTAAAGATTCTATTTTTACTTTTAACATGAATGGGATAGATAAAATAGTTGTGAATAATAAAGTTTACAAAAATATTTATTCAGAAAAGGGCAGAACAATTTGTGAAGTTCTTTTTGAGTCTGACAAATTTTCTATTTTAAAAAGTTTCTATCTTCATACGGTAGAAGGTTCTCCAAATCCAATGATTAATAGAGTTAATGACAAAATTATCCGAAAAAATACATTTTATGTTCTAAAGGGTGAATCCTTAATCAAGTTTAGATTTACAAAAAGGAAAGTATTAACTTTAATTGATAGTGATAGGATCGATGCTATAAGGGAATATGTTAAACTTAAAAATTTATCTTTTCGAAAAGAAAAAGATGTGAAACAAATATTAGATTATAATATTAGTTTATAGTATGAAATTATTAATAAATTCAAAGGGATAAACGTTTACGTTTATCCCTTTTTTTATATTTTTACATTATCAAAAATAACCAGAATAAATGAAATATCAAACACGTAAAAAGGCTTTAGTTTTATTAGCAGACGGAACAATTTTTTATGGAAAATCTGTTGGAATAGAGGGAACATCTACTGGAGAAATTTGTTTTAATACCGGTATGACAGGTTACCAAGAAATATTTACAGATCCTTCTTATTTTGGTCAGCTAATGGTAGCGACCAATGCTCATATTGGTAATTATGGAGTGAATAATGAAGAAGTAGAATCGGATGGGATTAAAATTTCTGGTTTAATTTGCAGAAATTTTAGTTTTACACATTCAAGAGTAAATTCTGAGGGAAATTTAAAAGATTGGTTTTTAGAACATAATTTAGTTGCCATTTCAGATGTAGATACAAGGGCATTAGTGGCCTATATTAGAGATAATGGAGCTATGAATGCTATTATTTCTACGGATATAGAAAATATTGATATATTAAAGAAACAGTTAGCTAAAGTTCCTAGCATGAAAGGTTTAGAATTAGCATCTAAAGTTTCTACTAAAGAGCCTTATTTGGTTGGTGATGAAAATTCTGACATTAAAATTTCGGCTTTAGATATTGGTATTAAAAACAATATTTTAAGGAATTTAGTAAAAAGAGGGGCTTATATAAAAGTGTTTCCTTTTGATTCTTCTTTTGATGAATTAGCAGCTTTTAATCCTGATGGATATTTTATTTCAAATGGTCCTGGAGATCCAGAACCATTATTTGAAGCTCAGGCTGTTGCTAAAGAAATTATTAAAAGAAATTTACCTTTATTCGGAATTTGTTTAGGGCATCAAGTAATAGCTTTAGCAAATGGGATTTCTACTTATAAAATGCATAATGGTCATAGGGGAATTAACCACCCTGTAAAAAACTTGCTAACGGGAAAAGGAGAAATTACTTCTCAAAATCATGGTTTTGCTATTAATAGAGAAGAAGCTGAAGCCAATGAAAATGTAGAAATTACCCACGTACATTTAAATGATCATACTGTTGCAGGCATTCGTTTAAAAGATAAGAATGCTTTTTCTGTGCAATATCACCCAGAAGCAAGTCCTGGACCTCATGATTCTGAGTATTTATTTGACGAATTCATATCTAATATAAAGCAAGCAAAAAAGGCTTAATCGTAACTTTTCTGTATTTCATCGACAGTTTATTGATTTTTATGATTTTTATGTTTTTTTTTGAATAAAAATAATTATATTTGAATTGTGATGTAAAAATCACATTCTTTTTCATAGCAATTTTCCCACTCAGTTTTCTGAGTGGGTTTTTTATTTAAGCTTCTTTTTGTGCAATCGTTTTCGTAATTAATCATTCACAAGTGATTAAATGATTTAGACATTTCGTAATTTAGCATATGATTAAAATACACAAAAATTAATTTTTAAATAACAATATAATGAGTATAATAATTAGCGTTCATGCACGTCAAATTTTTGATTCGAGAGGAAATCCTACAGTGGAAGTTGATGTAACAACAGAAAATGGAATTCTAGGTAGAGCAGCTGTTCCTTCAGGAGCATCTACAGGGGAGCATGAGGCAGTTGAACTGCGCGATGGTGGTAACGATTACATGGGTAAAGGTGTTTTAAATGCCGTAGGAAATGTAAATAATATTATTGCTCAAGAATTACTTGGAGTTTCGGTTTTTGAACAAAATGCAATTGATGAATTAATGATGGATTTAGATGGTACTCCAAATAAATCTAAGTTAGGAGCTAACGCAATTTTAGGTGTCTCTTTAGCAGTTGCTAAAGCTGCAGCTAACGAGTTAGGGATGCCATTATACAGATATGTAGGAGGGGTTTCGGCAAACACATTACCAGTTCCAATGATGAATATCATAAATGGAGGATCTCACTCAGATGCACCTATTGCATTCCAAGAATTTATGGTTATGCCGGTAAAAGCAGCAACTTTTTCTGAAGCTATGAAAATGGGTTCAGAAATTTTTCATAACTTAAAGAAAGTTTTACACGACAGAAACTTATCTACTGCAGTTGGGGACGAAGGTGGTTTTGCGCCAACTTTAGAGGGTACTGAAGATGCTATTGAAACAATTGCTTTAGCTGTTAAAAATGCGGGTTATGTTTTTGGTGATGAAATAAAAATAGCTTTAGATTGTGCCGCAGCAGAATTTTTTGTTGACGGAAAATACGATTATTCTAAATTCGAAGGAGAAACTGGTAAAATACGATCTAGTAAAGAGCAAGCCGATTACTTAGCTGAATTATCGGCAAAGTATCCTATTATCTCTATTGAAGACGGAATGGATGAAAATGATTGGGAAGGTTGGAAATATTTAACTGAAATAATCGGAGATAAGGTGCAATTAGTTGGAGATGATTTATTTGTAACGAATGTAGAACGTTTATCTAGAGGAATCGAAAATGGAATCGCAAATTCAATTTTAATTAAAGTAAACCAAATAGGAACTTTAACAGAAACAATCTCTGCTGTAAATATGGCTAAGAATGCAGGATACACCTCTGTAATGTCTCATAGATCTGGTGAAACAGAAGACAATACAATTGCAGATTTAGCAGTTGCTTTAAACTGTGGACAAATAAAAACAGGTTCAGCCTCTCGTTCTGATAGAATGGCTAAATACAATCAATTACTGCGTATTGAAGAAGAATTAGGTGAAACGGCTTATTTCCCAAAAGAAAAAGCATTTAAAATATAGATCATACAATTTGTTTAAATTAAAGCTTCATAAATTTTATGAAGCTTTTTTTGCGTTATAAGTATATAAGTGAATGTTATTTTAGGATTTTAAAAATCTATTGGGCATGGCCTATAAATCTATTGAAAATATGGTATATTGTGCCTGCAAATAATATACAAAAATCATCAATATAATGTCAGATATCGCTAAATTACAAATAGGAAATAATTCTTACGAATTCCCGCTTGTAAAAGGAACAGAGAATGAAGTTGCTATTAATATTAAAACGTTAAGAAGTGCAACAAATGGAGTGATAACTATTGATCCAGGTTTCAAAAACACAGGTTCTTGTGAAAGTGCTATTACTTTTTTAGATGGAGAAAAAGGTGTTTTAAGATATAGAGGTTACGCTATTGAAGAGTTGGCAGAAAAAGCAGATTTTTTAGAAGTTTCTTATGCTTTAATATTTGGAGATTTACCAAATAAAGAACAATTAGATAAGTTTCATTCAGATATAAAGTCACATTCATTAGTAGATGATGACGTTAGAAAAATTTTGGAAGCATTTCCAAAAACAGCGCATCCAATGGGAGTTTTGTCCTCATTAACAAGTGCTTTAACCGCTTTTAATCCTGCCTCAGTAAATATTGAGTCAAGAGAAGATATGTATAACGCAATCGTTAGAATTTTGGCTAAGTTTCCTGTATTGGTTGGGTGGACTATGCGTAAGAAAAAAGGATTGCATTTAAACTATGGGAAAAAATCTTTGGGTTATGTAGAGAACATTATGTATTTAATGTTCAAACAGCCAAATGAAGATTTTGAAATAAATCCAATTATTAGAAATGCTTTAGACAAGTTACTTATTTTACATGCAGATCATGAACAAAACTGTTCTACATCCACGGTAAGAATTGTAGGCTCTTCTCATGCAGGTTTATTTGCTTCACTTTCCGCTGGAATATCTGCACTTTGGGGTCCATTGCATGGTGGTGCTAACCAAGCCGTTTTAGAAATGTTAGAAGCTATTAAAGCTGATGGTGGAGATACTAAAAAATACATGGCAAAAGCAAAAGATAAAAATGATCCTTTTCGATTAATGGGCTTTGGTCATAGAGTTTATAAAAACTTTGATCCAAGAGCAAAAATAATAAAGGAAGCAGCAGATGAAGTCTTAAATAGTTTAGGCGTAGAAGATCCTATTTTAGAAGTTGCTAGAGGTTTAGAGCAAGAAGCTCTAAATGATCCTTATTTCGTTGAAAGAAAATTATATCCAAATGTGGATTTTTATTCAGGAATTATATACAGAGCGATGGATATTCCAGTAGAAATGTTTACAGTAATGTTTGCATTAGGGCGTTTACCAGGTTGGATTGCACAATGGAAAGAAATGCGTCTTAAAAAAGAACCAATAGGTCGACCTCGTCAAATTTACATAGGTGAAAACGAAAGACCTTTTGTAAAATTAGAGGAAAGATAAAAAATAGTGTTATTTTTACTAAAAAATTGAAAGCTTCATAATTTATGAGGCTTTTTTTATAGATTTTTAAAAATAGATATGTTACAACTTAATATTAAGAACGAAACTTCAAGGTTAAGAGCAGTTATTTTAGGAATTGCCAAAAGTAGTGGGCCAGTGCCAAAAGTAGAGGATTGTTATGATCCAAAAAGCGCACAACATGTTTTAGCTGGAACTTATCCAAAAGAAGAAGATATGATTTTAGAAATGGAAGCTGTTGCTAAAGTTTTTAAAAAATATGATGTTCAAGTTTTTAGACCGATTGTAATTGAAGATTATAATCAAATTTTTTCAAGAGATATCGCTTTCGTTATTGAAGACAAATTTATTGAAGCTAACATTCTTCCAGATCGAGAAAGAGAATACAAGGCGATAAATAATGTTATTTCTCAAATAAACCCTAATAACGTAATTGTTTTACCTGAAGAATGCCATGTAGAAGGAGGGGATGTTATGCCCTGGAATGAATATATTTTTGTAGGCACTTATTCAGGAGTAGATTATTCAGATTTTATTACAGCTCGTACAAATATGCAGGCAGTGCATGCATTAAGAGATTTGTTTCCTCATAAAATTGTAAAGTCTTTTGATTTAAGAAAATCGAATACAGATCCCAAGGAAAACGCACTGCATTTGGATTGTTGTTTTCAACCAATAGGAAAAGATAAAGCCATTTTGCATGAAAATGGATTTTTAATTGAAAGTGAGTATCGATGGTTGTTGAATTATTTTGGAGTAGAAAACGTATTTGAGGTTACAAAAGAAGAAATGTACAACATGAATAGTAACGTGTTTTCAATTTCTGAAGATGTAATTATTTCTGAACAAAATTTTACTAGGTTAAATACCTGGTTAAGAGAAAAAGGTTTTATAGTCGAAGAAGTTCCGTACGCAGAAATTGCAAAACAAGAAGGCTTATTAAGGTGTTCTACATTACCTTTGGTCAGAGATTGATATTCAAAAAAAAAGAAAGCTGTAATTTTACAGCTTTCTTTTTTTTTTCGTTTAAAAGATAATGGATTACGGTATTAAAACGGTATCAATCGCATGAACTACTCCATTAGATCCTTGAACGTCAACTAATATAATATTTACAGTTTGCTCGCTCGTTGTTTTTATTTGCGCCCCAGACGTTAAATCAATTGTTATGGTGCCTCCAAGAGTATCAACATCTCCATTGGTTAATTGGTCGGACTGGACATTGACTCCATTAACAACATGATATAAAAGAACAGCTTCTAAAGTAGTAATTGGAACATCAGCTAATGAATTCCAATCTGAGTTAGAATCTAATAATGCTTGAAAAGCATCGTTGGTTGGTGCAAATATTGTAAATGGACCATTTCCAGATAAAGTTGCAATAAAATCAGTTGTATGTCTAATGTCTGTTAAGGCAGCAACCAAACTTGTAAATACTTCATTGTTTAAAGCTAAAGCTACAACGTTGGGTGGTAACATTACTTTATCAATTACATGCACGGTACCGTTACTTGCTTCAACATCAACAACTACTGGCGCAGCATCTCCATTAAATGCTATTCCGTCAGTAACTTGCACTTGCAATGATAAACTTTCATCATTAGGCCCTGTCGACAAGGTAGGCACATAAGTATCTGACAAATCAGTTGATTTTACGCTTCCACTTAATACATGGAATAATAGAACTGATCTTAAAGTTTCAACTGGAATGTCATCTAAGGAACTCCAACTTGAGTTAGAGTCTAATAAATTTTGAAAAGCTGCATTTGTAGGTGCAAATACTGTGAAAGGACCACTACCTGATAAGGTAGTTGCTAAATCTGCTCTGGTTACAGCAGCAACTAAGCTCGTTAAATTGTTATTTATAGCAACATCTACTATTGTGTTTGTTTCAATCATTACATCATTATCATCATTACAAGATGATAAAAGAGTAGTAAAAAACATTAGGCAAAGGAATTTTGATAAATTTTTCATAATTATTGAATTTTTTAGTGTTAATAACGATGTAAAATTAAGATTTGTTCAAAAGCCAGATAAATATTTTTTGTTAAATGTTTTATAAAATAAGTTAAACAAAAAAAATAAAATTTTAAATAGCGTGAATGAACTGAGAAGGATTTCAAGTATAAATTTTTTTAAAAAAACAGAATAATTTGTTGATTTAGCAAAAATTATATCATAAAAAAAGTATAATTTTGCGAATAAACTAAAAATTAATGCAACAAACTACAAATACAATACTTATGGTTCGTCCTATCAATTTTAGGATGAATGAACAAACTGCTGTAAATAATTATTATCAGAAAACATTTAAAGATTTATTGCCAGCAACCATAAACTCCAAAGCACAAAATGAGTTTGATAGTTATGTTGATAAATTAAGAGGTTTTGGTGTTGAAGTAATTGTAGTGTCCGATTCGAATGAGTTTGATACACCAGACTCTCTTTTTCCTAACAATTGGGTGTCCTTTCATGGAGATGGAACGGTAGCAATTTATCCAATGTTTGCAGAAAATAGACGTTTAGAGCGCAGAGAAGATGTTTTAGAAACCTTAGAAAAGCAAGGTTATTTAATAGAGAATATTGTTGATTATACTTCTGCTGAAGATGAACAAATATTTTTAGAAGGAACAGGAAGCATGATTTTGGACAGAGAAAATAAAAAAGCATACTGTGCAATTTCTCCAAGAGCAGAAGAAGAATTGTTTATAGAATTTTGTGAAGATTTTGAATATACACCAGTTGTTTTCACTGCAAATCAAACTGTAAATAATAAAAGAGAAGCAATCTATCATACAAACGTAATGATGTGTGTTGCAGAAACATTTGCAATAGTTTGTCTATCTTCTATAGATGACAAAAAAGAACGTAAGAACGTATTAAAACATTTAAAGGAAGACAAGAAACAAGTAATAGATATTACTGAAGAGCAAGTAAATAACTTTGCAGGAAATATGTTGCAAGTTCATGGAAAAAATAATGAACGCTTTTTAGTGATGAGCCAAGCCGCTTTTGATTGTTTAACTCCAACTCAGAAATCTCAAATAAATAAACATTGTAAAATAATTTCTAGCTCTTTAGCAACTATTGAAACTTGCGGAGGAGGAAGTGCACGTTGTATGATGGCTGAAGTTTTTTTACCTAAAATGTAGGTTTTATTCTTGAAAACATAATTTTATAGCTCATATTTTTAGAAAATGGACTTTCTTTTATTAGCAATTGCACCAGCAATGATCTTTGTCATTTTTATTTATCTCAAAGATAAAATTGAAAAAGAACCGATTTCATTTTTAATAAAAAATTTTTTCTTAGGTGCATTTGGGAGCATCATAATTACTTTAATTTTAGGAGTATTATTCAATTCAATTTATCCTTTAACCGATGAAAAAAGTGTTTTTCAGCAATTTATAAAGGCATTTGTTGTAGTTGCTTTAGTTGAAGAGTTTTCTAAATATGTCATTGTAAAATATTATGCTCAAAAGAATAAGGAATTTAATGAACCTTTTGATGGAATTGTTTATGCCTTAACTGTTTCTATGGGTTTTGCTGCACTAGAAAACGTTTTGTATATTTTACAATATGGAGTGTCTACAGGAATTACAAGAGCATTCACAGCGGTTCCTGCTCATGCAACTTTTGGAATTTTAATGGGTTATTTTATGGGGAAAGCTAAGTTTTCTAAAAATAGAATACAGTTAAATTTATTAGGTTTATTAGGCGCAACAATTTTTCATGGATTTTATAATTTCTTTTTGTTTATCAACTTTGTTCCCGGAACATTAATAGGCGCAATACTTTCTTTAATAATAGGAACTGTGTTGTCTAGAAAAGCGATTAAAAAACATCAAAAAGATTCTAATTTTAAAATATGATATTTTTTTATCTAAAGTATCAAACCCATAAATTTTTCTTTAAAATGGTTATTGTAACTCTGTAGTCAAAAATAAATTCCAAGATTTAAAATTCATAATTAATTATTTTAGAGCTTCAGTAATAATCTTCCCAGTAGATGAATTAGGAGCTTCAATTCGCAATAAATTCGCAATCGTTGGTGCAATATCAATTATCTCATATTTGCTTTTTGACACACCTTTTTTGATGCCATTTCCATAAAAAATCAACGGGATATGAGTGTCATAAGAATAACCAGAACCATGTGAAGTTCCTGTTCTTCCTCTTATTAAGGTGGCAGGATAAGGAATCATCATTACGTCACCAGAAATTTTTTGATTGTAACCATTTTGTAAAGAATTCATAATTCCATCAAAAAATCTAGTTGTTTGCAATGTTCTAGCCGTTACAGCCTTGTAAATTCCTTCAAAATTTAGAATTTCTTCAACTAATTTATCGGCGACTTTGTTTTTGTCCAAACCTAAAGATTCAATTTTCTGTTTGTTTAGAAAAATTTGATAGTTTGAAATATTTTCAATCAATTCAATAGAGTTAAAATATTTTTTAGTGATTTCTAAAGCAGATTGTTTAAATTTTTGAATATCAAAATAATGTGCAGGTATTTTTAAAGATTGTAAATACGCAGGTACATCAACAGCAGCGTGATCTGCAGTTAAAAAGACAGTATATTTATTTTTTCCAATTTGTTTATCTAAAAATGATAATAAATCAGCTATATCTTTGTCTAAGCGAAGATAAGTGTCTTCAATTTCTTTTGATGCAGGTCCAAATTGATGACCTATATAATCCGTAGATGAAAAGCTTACGGCTAAAAAATCAGTAAATTCACTTTTACCTAAATTTTCTCCAAGAATAGCGGCCTTGGCGAAGTCTGCTGTAAATGAATTACCAGCAGGAATTCCTTTTAAAATATCGAAGTTTCCATTTGTTACTTTTAAATTAGGAATATCATGAGGAAATGAAGTTGCTGTTTCTCCTTTAAATTTTCCTTCAAAAAGGTTGTTATCGATAATGCTGTTGGTGTAGGTATTTATGTTGTAAAGTGTATTCCAAGGAGTTTTTAAATAGTTGTTTGCTTTGTCAGAGTTGTTAAAGTCTGTTACCCAGTTTGGTAAATTTTCCATATAGAAATTAGAAGAAATCCATTGTCCCTTTTGTTTACCATGAAACCAATAAGCAGCATTTGCTGTATGACCTGCAGGTAAAATTGCAGATCTATCTTTGATGGCAATTCCTATGGTTTTACCATTCATGTTTTGTGCCAAATGTAATTGATCTGTTACTGTTGTTGTATACATTCTAGAAGGTGATTTTTTGCCTGCATCACTATTGTTTCCAACAGTTCTATAGATATCATCATCAACACAGTAAATAGTCTTTTTTAAGAATTTATCGTACCAATTATTGGAAATTATACCATGATTGTCTGGTGTTGTTCCCGTATAAATAGAGGCATGCCCAACTGCTGTATACGTAGGTATAAGATTGTAGTATGCATTTTCGATAGAAAATCCGTTTTTTAATAATCTCTTAAATCCGTTTTCAGAATATCTATCAGAAAATCTGGTTAAATAATCATATCGCATTTGATCTATAACAATACCAACAATAAGTTTTGGTTCTTGTTGTTTGGATTCTTTAAGTTTGCATCCAGTAAAAAATACACTAAAAATTAAGAGAAAAAAGATGATGTTTTTCATGAAAAATCAATATTTATAATATAATATCAAAAGTAATTAATTTTTATTTTGATCGGTCTAATTTTACATTCTATTCATGTAAATTTAATACTTTAGCATAAAATTAAATCTATGAATTACATAGAGCATATAGGTAAATACTTTTTAATGTTGGTTCAGGTTTTTAAAAAACCTCAAAAAACTAGGATCTTTTACGAATCTCTAATGAAAGAGATTGAGGAATTAGGCTTAAAATCTTTAGGGATTATTATATTTATCTCCTTTTTTATAGGAGGAGTTATAGCATTGCAAACGGCACTAAATTTAGAAAGTCCATTTATACCAAAATCATTAATAGGTTTTGCTGCGAAACGATCTATTATTTTGGAGTTTGCGCCTACATTTTGTTCAATTATTTTGGCTGGAAAAGTAGGTTCTTATATTACATCCAGTATTGGTGCAATGCGCGTAACAGAGCAAATTGACGCTTTAGAGGTTATGGGTATCAATTCATTAAATTATTTAGTGCTTCCAAAAGTTATTTCAACTGTTTTTTTCTATCCTTTTTTAATTATTTTGGCCATGATTTTGGGTGTTTTTGGAGGATGGGTTACAGGCGTTTTATCAGGTTTATTTACAGGAACAGATTATATTACAGGAGTTCAAACTACTTTTAATCCTTTTTTAATTACCTATGCAATGATTAAAACATTGGTTTTTGCATTTTTAATTGCCACAGTTCCATCTTACCATGGATATTATGTAAAAGGAGGATCTATTGCAGTTGGTAAAGCCAGTACAAAGGCTGTAGTTTGGACTATTATTTTAATTGTACTTGCTAATTATTTTTTAACTCAAATGTTACTAACTTAAATGATAGAAGTAAAAAATTTACATAAAGGTTTTGGTGATGTTAAAGTTTTAAAAGGAATTACAACAACATTTCATCCGGGAAAAACAAGTCTTATTATTGGGCAAAGTGGTTCAGGAAAAACAGTTTTTTTAAAAACGTTAATTGGATTACACATCCCTGAGCAAGGAACGATCTCTTTTGATGGTAGGATAAACACTCAGTTTACGAATGCAGAGAGAAGACAATGGAGACAAGAAATTGGAATGGTTTTTCAAGGGAGTGCATTATTTGATTCGCAAACAGTAGAAGAAAATGTAATGTTTCCTCTGAAAATGTTTACAAATCAATCCCAATCAGAAATGTTAGAAAGAGTAAACTTCGTATTAAATAGAGTAAATTTAGAGAATTCAAATAAAAAGTTGCCAGCAGAATTATCAGGAGGAATGCAGAAAAGAGTTGCCATCGCAAGGGCCATTGTTATGAATCCGAAATATTTATTTTGTGATGAGCCTAACTCTGGTTTAGATCCACAAACGGCCACCGTAATTGATAACTTAATTCAAGAAATTACTGATGAGTATAATATTATTACAGTAATTAATACACATGATATGAATTCGGTGATGGAAATAGGAGAAAAGATTCTTTTTTTAAAGAATGGGGTAAAAGCCTGGGAGGGGACTAGTGATGAGATATTTAGAACTGATAATGAGGCGGTTGTTAATTTCGTATACTCTTCCAATTTATTTAAAAAAGTAAGAGAAGCATATTTAAATAAAACAAAATGAAAAATAGGTTTGTTTAAAAGAATATAATATATATATTTGCAGCCGCTTAAAAGGAAAAAAGACCTGGTAGCTCAGTTGGTAGAGCATCTCCCTTTTAAGGAGAGGGTCCTGGGTTCGAGCCCCAGCCCGGTCACATAGAAGTAAGAAAACTCTGCAATTTTGCAGAGTTTTTTGTTTTTTGTAACATTATTTTGTTTTGAAAATAATATTTTTGGTAGCTAACGTTGCTAGAGATGAATAAAATAATATTTTTTATGATAATATCAAGTCTAATGAGTGATTCAAAAGAATTAATTTTTGATTTTAATTCTAATTCGGATATTTCTGCATGGCGGGTTGTTGATGACGTTGTTATGGGAGGAGAGTCGGAAGGTAACTTTAAATTGAATGAAAATGGAAACGGTGTTTATTTTGGTGAAGTTTCATTAGAAAATAATGGTGGCTTTTCTTCTTTAAGATTCAGATTTAATAAAAAAGAGATTTCTAATTATTCAAAAATTATTCTAAAAATTAAAGGAGACGGTAAAGATTATCAATTTAGAGTTAAAGATAATTATCGCAATTTTTATTCCTACATAAGTTCCTTTTCAACAAACAAAAATTGGCAATTAATTGAAATTAATTTGTCTGAAATGTACCCGGGATTTAGAGGTCGAAAATTAGAGATGTCAAAATTTTCATCAAGTATTATTGAAGAAATAGCTTTTCTTATTGGAAACAAAAGGAATGAATCTTTTAAGATTGAAATTGATAAAATTTATCTTGAATAAATAGTTAAATCGCTTTTTGTATCTTTAAAAAGTTTTTGAACAGTAAGTATGGAGGAAGATAAAGTTAAGGAAATGGCTGCAGAGCAGTCTAAAAATGAAGTAAAAAGTGATGCTAAAGGCTTGTTGGTAAGTATCAAAAAATACTTAAAAGAGCTTTTAGATTTTAGAGATGATACAGATCATGAAGCCACAATAGAGGCTATTAAAGCTGATATTTCATTTAAAGGAGCGACTGCTTGGATTTTAATTTTTGCAATATTTGTGGCGTCAATAGGGTTAAATGCAAACTCAACTGCAGTCGTAATTGGAGCCATGCTCATATCGCCTTTAATGGGGCCTATTTTGGGTATCGGAATGTCTTTTGCCTTAAATGATATTAATACTTTTAAAAAGTCCCTGGTGAATTTGGGGACCATGATTGGGTTAAGTTTATTTGCCTCCTTTATGTTCTTTTATTTCTTTCCTTTAAGTGAAGATACTTCTGAATTATTAGGACGTGTAAGTCCGGATATTAGAGATGTACTAATTGCTTTCTTTGGTGGATTAGCATTAATGGTTGCAAGAACTAAAAAAGGTACTGTAGCTTCCGTAATTTTTGGTGTAGCAATTGCTACAGCTTTAATGCCACCGCTTTGCACTGCTGGTTACGGATTAGCAAAAGGTAATTTTTCTTACTTTTTCGGAGCCATGTATTTATTTACGATTAATACTATTTTTATTGCTTTAGCAGCTTTTATAGTCTTAAAATTGTTAAGTTTTCCAATGTATAAATATGCAAATGCTGCGAAAAGAAAACAGTATGCAACCATAGCCTCTATTGTAGGCTTAGCCGTAATGATACCTGCAATATTTACCTTTATTAATGTATTTAATAAAAGTAGAATTAATAACCAGATAGAAATTTTTATTAAAACTGAAATTAAAAACAATCCTTCCTTAACTCTTATAGATTACGAGAGAGACCTTGAAAGAAAAACGTTGAAACTTAATTTTTTTAATGAAATAACAGATGCTACCTATAATGACTTGAGCAATGAAATAAATAGTAATGTTTCTTATAATAATTTAAAAGATTTTAAGTTAGAGATAAAAGGGAGTGATACAAAAAGTTTTGAATTAATTACAATAGCGTATAAAGAAAATAGGGAGGAGTTGCAAGAGAGCAAAAATATTATTAATGGTTTGCAAAAACAAATAGCAGCTTTGCAAGAAACAATTTCTACACTAAATACAAGAATTGAGCAAGATGCTTTGAATAAAAATCAAAAAGTAATTGCATTTAGTAGAATTGCTAAGGATGCAAAAATTAGATACGTAGATATTGAAGCCATTGGTTTTGCTAATGTTTTATCATCAAAAGATTTTATTAAGATAGATACAATTCCTGTTGCAACGATTAAATGGAATTTAAAATTACCTGATAGTATTATCAATCCAAAAGAAACAGAACTAAGAGCTTGGCTTCAAAAAGAAATGGAATTAGATACGCTTTTTATTAAGAGAGAAAAATAAAAAAAAAAGCATTCAAAAGAATGCTTTTTTAACTTCTAATTATTTAGAAATTATATTGTTTTACCTCTACATTCTGATTGAATAAATACACTTTTTGGTTATTCATATTTAAACATTCAAATCTTGTTCTTCGTTTATTTCCTCTTCTGTAAATGATGTTTTTAAATTCAAATAAGCTCCCAGAATTTATTTCAAAAATAAAATTTTTCCCTTTTTCTGCTTCATTCCCTTTTAAAACTAAGGATAGGTTTACATCAGAATCTGTGCTCGCTTTTGGGTTTTTTAAGTATGTAGCTAAAAAAGGTAATATTTTTGTTGGATAAATTTCAGGTCTTAAAAAAGGTAACATTAGATGCTGAAATACCATTTTCCATTCTTTGCCATGAGGTTGCGCTCTTCCAAATTTCTGATGCGTAACATGGTGTGCAATTTCATGTACCAAAGTCAATAAAAATTGATATTTGTTAAGATTGTTATTGACCGTAATTTGAAATCTACCATCTGGAAGTTTTCTGAAATCACCGTGTTTTGTTTGTCTTTGATTCACGATTATTAAATCAAACGAATGTTCATCAATTAAAAATTGAACAAAGGGAATTGCCTTTACTGGAACGAAGTTTTTATAATCTGTACTCAAAAAAATTAGGGAGTTGTAGATGATACTTGCAAAACTTTACCATTATAAAACGTATTTCCAGTTAAAGAAAAATCATAGATATAATTCGCCATTTCTTTAGCGGAGAGCGGTGCTTTGTAATCAGGAAAAGCTTCAGCTAACATTTCTGTTTGGACAGCTCCAAGAGCTAAAACATTAAATGCAATTTGATGTTCTTTGTATTCTTCGGCTAATAATTCAGATAGGGTTATAACTGCTCCTTTTGCAGATGAGTATGCTGCTAAACCAGGGAATTTCATACTTCCTTGTATGCCTCCCATAGAACTTATGGTTACAACATGACTTCTTTTTTGTAAAAATGGAATTAAATTTTTCGTCAATTCAGCAACCCCAAAAACATTTACTTTATAGACTTCTAGAAAATCATCAGAAGTTAATTCAGTAAAAGGTTTGTTAATTAGTTTTCCTGCATTATTGATTAAAATATCAACTTGTTTCCAGTTATTTTTGATGAACTCCGTTACTTTTTCAACATCAGAACCTTTCGAAATATCAACGGAAATCATGGAGATATTTTTATGGTTTATTGCTGATATAGGCTTTATATTTCTAGAGATTGCTAAAACACGATGTCCGTTGTTGGCAAACATTTTTGCTAACTCAAAACCAATTCCTCTACTTGTTCCTGTAATAACAACGTTCTTCATTTAAATTTAAAATTTTGAAGAAGCAATCTACTTAATTTTTCATACATTTAAGAATTAAAATCAAACAAATGAAAAAAATAGTTCTACTTTTTATTGCATTTATTTTTATGCAAAATATAACAGCACAAACTACGTATATTTTATGCGGAAAATTGATTGATACAAAATCGGGAAAAATCAATACAAAAAAGACCATTGTTGTTCAAGAAAACAAAATAATCGATGTCTTGGATGGGTATGTTATGCCAAAATCAGGCATTTCAATTGACTTGAGAGACAAAGTTGTAATGGCTGGTTTAATAGATATGCATGTGCATATAGAACAAGAATATGATGGAAAAACAAGAATTAACAACTATATTTTAAATGAGGCAGATATCGCTTTTAAGTCAGTTGGTTATGCACAAATAACCTTATTAAATGGTTTTACTTCTGTTCGAGATTTAGGTGGTACAGGTGTAAATATATCTTTAAAAAAGGCAATTAAAGCGGGTATAATTCCAGGTCCAAGAGTTTTTACGGCTGGAAAATCTTTAGCAACTACCGGAGGTCATGCAGATCCTACAAACGGCAGTAGTAGAAAATTTATTGGAGATCCTGGGCCAAAAGAGGGTGTTGTTAATTCTTTAGAAGATGCTAAAAAAGCTGTAAGACAGCGATATAAAAATGGAGCTGATTGGATTAAAATTACCGCAACTGGGGGTGTTTTAAGTGTAGCGAAATCTGGAGATAATCCGCAATTTACCATAGAAGAAGTTAAAGAAATTTGCCAAACTGCTAAAGATTATGGAATGCACGTAGCAGCCCATGCTCATGGGGATGAAGGTATGCAACGTGCTATTATTGGTGGAGTAAAAACCATAGAGCACGGTACACATATGAGTGATGAAACAATGGAACTCATGAAAAAGTACGATGCATATTTAGTACCTACAATTACGGCAGGTAAAGAGGTTGCAGAGAAAGCAAAAATTGATGGATTTTATCCTGCAATTGTAGTGCCTAAGGCTCTGGCTGTTGGGCCGCAAATTCAAGGTACTTTTGAAAAAGCATATAAAAAAGGAGTTAAAATTGCTTTCGGAACGGATGCAGGAGTCTATCCTCATGGAGATAACGGAAAAGAATTTGCATTTATGGTTGAAGCAGGAATGCCTGAAATGGAAGCTATTCAATCGGCGACAATTACAAATGCGATGTTGTTACAAATGGAGAATGAAATAGGACAAGTTAAAAAAGGTTTTTTTGCTGATATTATTGCCGTTAATGAAGATCCTACAAAGAATATTTCTACAATGGAAAATGTTGTATTTGTTATGAAAAACGGAGTTATTTATAAAAAGTAATTATGCAGATCTGTAACTGACAATTGCATTAATTTAAGTCTAGTATAAAGCAATGACGTGTTATTAATAGGACTTATTTATTTATTGTTTTGGAAAATTAAAATTTTAATAAATGAAAGTAAACTTGTTTCCTCGCTGCTCTTGTTTATATGATTTTACTGGGATATAATCTTGGAAAGTTTATTATAATAGCAATCTGTTGACTTTCTCTCTAAATCTGAAATGATTACCTAAAGCCTAATATTTTAGAATAAAAGATTAATGTTTTTTATGGGTTTTCCTATTTTCTCAGAAATGGTAGTTCAATTCTAGTCAAAGGTAATGTGCTGGTATGCTCCAATATCCGGACTTATAGTTCTGTCAATTCCTAAAATATCGGTTGAAAAAAGTGTTACTTTTGCTTTGTTAATTGCATCAGAATCTTGCCCAATAATAAAATCTTCATTTTGAGAATCTTTAAAATGTGAATTTCCATTTAAGATAATATTTTGATAAAGAGAGTTTGTGAAATCTAATTCATTATTGTCATTAAAAGAGTTATTTGTATCATTAAACTGGATCATGCAATTACTAATGTTGTAATTAAAAACTCCTCCACCATCGGCTTTGTCGAGGACAAACTCGATGTTATTATTTCCATCGAATATACAATTGGTAAAATTAGCAGCAACTAAGTCTCTAGTTTCAATAGTTTCTTGTCCATTTTCATCTTCATAAGTAAAAAAATTATTTACCAAAACTGCTGGTAATTGTCTAATTCCATTATTCCAAAAATTAGCAAAAGTACTATGTGTAAAATTATAAGTTCCTCCAATCGTTGCCGCTAAAGAAGCTTCACCTGCAGAGCCAATAACTACATTATGAGCTTCAATATTTGTTTCTCTAGCAAGAATTCCAAAGTTTGAATGATTGTAAATTTCTGAGTTTTGCAATTTTAAAGTTGGTGTAGAAGCAGAACCTAAACTATCTATTAGAATTCCAATAATTCCGTTTTTAATTTGTGCGTGATAAATTTCATTGTCTTTACTTCCTGCGCGCATCCAAATTGTGCCCCATTGCCCTGGAATTTGACTAAAATTATTTTCTAATCTATCACCTTGAAAAACAACTTTTTCAGTTAATGTCCCATTTACTTTAAAGGTGGCTTTGTCATCAATAATTAATCCAGAATTATTATGAAAATAGATTCTTGCTCCGGCTTCAATAGTTAACGTCCTGTTACTGGGTACTGCTGCATAACCATAAATAACTGTTGGTTTTGAATTCGTAATAGTAAGCTCAGTATCAGTTAAAAATCGACCTTTAATATTTGTTGCTTGTCCATCAATGGTTAAGCTATCAATTTTCATGGTAATTGGATCTTTACCAGGATAAATAAAATTAGCGTCTTGGACTAAAGTTACCAAATCGACATCTTGTTGATTGGAGCCAGTATCAAATAAAATTCTATCTGTGTATAAAGGATTTGCAACGTTACTTGCGTTGATGGTAGTTTCAATAAATACAAAAATGCTGTCTTGTGCTAAAATGTCTATGTCATTAAATGCCTTACCTGCAATTCCATCAACATTTAATCTATAGTTAGACGAAGTCCCTTTTTCGAGTGCAATTTCCGGAATTGTAATCGATTTATTTCCTCTGTTATATACCTTTAGGTTATAAGTTCCAGAACCAATATTTGAGAAAATCGTATCTAAAAAAATAGTGTCTTTAGAAAACTCTAAACTCCCAAAATTAGGAATAGTAGAGAAATCTTTTCTACAAGAACTCACAGAAATTAAGGCAACACAAATAAGAAAAGTAATAAAATAACGCATAAATCAATTTTGTATAAAAATAGAACTTTAAAATGATTGGTTTATTATTTTTTAATCAATTTGATTTCAAAAAGTTTCGCCCAATTTTTACCTGTAACAAAAAGTCTGTTGTTTTCTTTATCAAAGGCAATTCCATTTAAAACTTCATCTTCAGGAACTAACTTTTGAGTTTTTTCCATTTCCTTTTTTAAATTAGATAAGTTTGCAACACCTAAAACAACACCTGTTTTTATATCAATGATTACAATTACGTTTTGTTGATATTTATTTGCATAAATTTTATCTTCAATTAATTCCAGTTCATTTAAATTATCAAGTGCATACTTGTTTGTGTATACTTGAATAGATTTTTTTTCTGAAAGCGTTTCTGGATCTAAAAACCAAATTTTGTTCGAACCATCAGACTTTATAAGCTCAGTACCATTATTCGTCAAGCCCCAGCCCTCTTGACTTTTATTGTAGGTAAACTCTTTATCTTGTTTAAAAGTTTCCAAATCATACACAAAACCTTTTTTAGCTTGCCAAGTTAGCCAATAAATTTTGTTGTTTAAAATGGTCATTCCTTCACCAAAATATTTTTTGTCTAAGTTAATTTTCTTTAAAACCTTACCTGTTTTAATTTCTACTTTTCGGAGTGTAGATTGTCCTTTTCTGCCTGTAGTTTCATACAGGAAACCCTTATGATACTCTAAACCTTGTGTATATGCTTTTTTGTCGTGAGGAAATGAATTTATAATTTCGTAGCTATAAATTGCAGGAGCCTTGTCAGCCAAAACTTCAAAAGAGTTATTTTCCTTTTTTGTTTTTCCAGGGTAAAAAGCCAGGGCAGAAACAGCATGTTTTCCAACACCTAATTGAGCAGTGTTTATAGTAACTGAATTCCCGTTGGCAGAAATTTCTTTTCCATTTATAAAAAACTGAACTTCGTCTAAAGGTTTATTATTCTTTTCTTTTAAAGTAATCGTAACTAAAGAGTTTAACGTTGTTTTTTTTGTGACGTCTAAAGTAAATTTATAATCGTCATTACAAGAGGTAAAAGAGAAGGTGGCAAAAAAGGAAATAAGAACAGCAATTTTCTTCATTATATATGTTTTGTATTTTGGTTTAAAGATATAAAAATGAGATATATTAACTGCTTCTAATGGTAAAGTTAATCGGAATTTCATTTAAATTCTTTGAAAGATCAAATAAACACAAATTTTTATTTGTAAATTAAAAAATAAGGTTAAATTTGCATCCTCTAAATAGTAATATAAAGCTATTTATAGACTTAAGTAAATACTTACCAAATTTACTTCTGACGAACATAACATTAAAGAATTAAAATATTATAAAATGAAAAAAGGAATTCATCCAGAAAATTATAGAATGGTAGCTTTTAAAGACATGTCGAATGAAGATGTTTTTTTAACACGTTCTACCGTAGATACTAAAGAAACTTTAGATGTTGACGGTGTAGAGTATCCTTTAGTAAAATTAGAGATTTCTAGAACTTCTCACCCATTTTACACTGGTAAATCTAAACTTATTGATGCTGCAGGACGTATTGATAAATTTAAAACAAAATACGCGAAATTCAAGAAGTAATTCTCTTAGAATTTTATACATATTGAAAGCTCCAACATTTATTTGTTGGAGCTTTTTGTTGTTATTCATTTATAAACTCGACTATAGAATCAATTCGAAGCCTGAAACTGAAATTAGCTTCAGAAGAGAATTGCTGAGAGGTTGCAAGCCCAATCTTATTTTTATATTTTTCTACAAAAAATTAGAAGTTAATTGTTTTCTTATGATATTTTTATAAAAAAACCATCTCTTTTGAGATGGTTTAAAAGTTAATTTTTAAAAATATGTTTGCTACATATAATCTTCTATTGGGTTGCAGGAACAAATTAAGTTTCTATCGCCATAGGCGTCATCAACTCTTCTTACGGTTGGCCAAAATTTATTATCAGCAATGTAGGCCAAGGGAAAAGCAGCTTGCTTTCTTGTATATGGTAATGACCAATCATCAGAGGTTAGCATTTCTTGAGTATGAGGCGCGTTTTTCAGAGGATTATTTGCATTTTCCTTTGTCGCTTCAGTTATTTCTTTACGAATAGAAATCATTGCATCACAAAAGCGATCTAATTCCGAAATACTCTCAGATTCTGTAGGCTCAATCATCATTGTTCCGCCAACTGGAAAGGAAACAGTGGGTGCATGAAAACCATAATCCATTAATCGTTTTGCAATATCTACAACTTCAATCCCATTTTGTTTAAAATCTCGGCAATCAATAATCATTTCGTGAGCTGCACGTCCTTTTTCACCTGTATATAAAGTAGGGTAATAGCCCTCTAAACGTTCTTTAATATAGTTCGCATTTAAAATTGCTGTTTTTGTTGAATCTGTCAACCCTTTTGCACCTAACATGGTAATATATCCATAAGAAATTAAACACGCCAAAGCAGAACCCCAAGGTGCAGCGGAAATTGCAGTAATTGCATTTTTTCCTCCAGTTGCAATGATAGGGTTGGTTGGTAAAAATGGTACTAATTGCGGAGCTACACAAATTGGGCCAACTCCTGGGCCACCGCCGCCATGCGGAATGGCAAATGTTTTGTGTAAGTTTAGGTGACAAACATCTGCACCAATGGTTGCAGGATTTGTTAATCCAACCTGAGCGTTCATATTTGCACCATCCATATAAACTTGACCTCCATTATCATGAATTATTTTGGTAATTTCTTGAATTTCACTTTCAAAAACTCCATGGGTTGAAGGGTAGGTTACCATTAAGGCGGCTAAATTATTTTTATGGATTTCAGCTTTTTCAAGTAAATCAGCTAAATCTATATTTCCATTTTCAGCAGTTTTGGTAACAATAACTTTCATTCCTGCCATAACAGCAGAGGCAGGATTTGTGCCGTGAGCAGAAGCAGGAATTATACAAATATTTCTATGTGAATCTCCATTTGATTGATGATATGCTCTAATTGTCATTAAGCCTGCAAATTCTCCTTGCGCACCAGAATTTGGTTGCAAAGAAGTACCGGCAAAACCAGTTACAATATTTAATTGGTGTTCTAGTTTTTGTAAAACTTCTTGATAACCTTCTGCTTGATTCAGCGGCACAAAAGGGTGAATATTTCCCCATTGTGGATTACTTAAAGGTAACATTTCTGAGGCTGCATTTAGTTTCATTGTACAAGAGCCTAAAGAAATCATAGAGTGATTCAATGCTAAATCTTTACGCTCTAGTTTTTTGATATAACGCATCATATCAGTTTCAGATTGATATGTGTTAAATATTTCATTATCTAAAAATGAAGTGTTTCTTTGTACGTTTTTTTCTATATTGTTTTCTCTAGAAATAGAAGGTATAGTGTTAGAATTTAAGTTTAAAACTTCTGTAAAAACAGCAATAATTGCATTTAATTCTTTTAAACCAGTAGTCTCATTAACAGATATAGACAAAGTTCTATCATCGATATAATTAAAGTTTATCCCGTTTGCTTCAGCAACAACTTTCACTTTTTGGGATTCAGCTTTAACTGTAATAGTATCAAAATAAGAAGTGTTGGTTTGTTCAATTCCTAAATCAGATAATTTATTAGCTAAGGTGATTGTTTTATTGTGAACAGAATCCGCTATAAATTGTATTCCGCTTTTTCCATGAAAAACAGCATACATTCCTGCCATTACCGCTAATAAAACTTGTGCCGTACAAATATTAGAAGTTGCTCTCTCACGCTTAATATGTTGCTCTCGTGTTTGTAAAGCCATTCTCAAAGCACGTTTTCCATTTTTGTCTTTGGTAACGCCAATAATACGACCAGGAATACTTCTTTTATAAGCCTCTTTTGTTGCAAAATAGGCTGCATGAGGACCACCGTAACCTAGAGGGATTCCGAAACGTTGTGTTGTTCCTACTACGACAGAAGCACCAAATTCTCCGGGCGCTTTTAATTTTACTAAGGATAAAATATCCGCTGCAACGGCTACTTTTATCTTATTCTTGTTCGCTTTTGATACAAAACTTTCATAATCGAATATTTGCCCAAATTTCCCTGGATATTGTAAAATTGCTCCGAAAAAATCATCACCAAAATCAAAATCTTCATGATTACCAATTACCAATTCAATCCCAATAGGAATTGATCTTGTTTGCAATAAGGATAAAGTTTGTGGTAGTATTTCGTTAGAAACAAAAAACTTATGTGCACCCGATTTTTTCTTTGCTCGGTCTCTAACATCAAATAACAATGCCATCGCTTCCGCAGCCGCGGTAGATTCATCTAATAAGGATGCATTTGCTAATTCCATGCCTGTTAAATCGCAAATCATCGTTTGGTAATTCAACAAAGCTTCTAATCTACCTTGCGCAATTTCCGCTTGGTAAGGAGTGTAAGCAGTGTACCAACCTGGGTTTTCTAAAATATTACGCTGAATTACACTTGGCACAATTGCTTCATGATATCCTAAACCTATATAACTTTTAAAAACTTTGTTTTTTTCTGAAAGTTCTTTTATATGCGCTAGATACTGATATTCGCTCATAGCAGGTTCTAAATCTAAAGGATTTTTTAGACGGATATTATCAGGAACAGTTTCATTAATTAAGTCCTCTAAACTATTAGCTTTAATGGTAGCTAACATTTTTTCTTGCTCTGCATTACTAGGACCAATATGCCTAAGTTGAAACGAATTTGTATTCATTTATTAAGTTTTGTGTACGATTTATTTCAATCGATTTCGTGTTCTTTTTTGCTTGAAAAAAAAGATTTTTTTTGGCACCTCAAAAATAAGAATTAAATAAATTAATTACTATCTGAAAATGAATAAAATGATGTTAATTATTAACTAAAAATCGATGTTATGAACAGAAAGGTTATTTTTGTTTAATGAATTTTTTTAAAATAATATTCAATTTTTATATCAATGCCAGTATTCACGTGGGTTTCACTGTTTATGCTTTTGTAAGGATCACTGAACAATATTTTGGACTATCTTATAATGGGAATTTAAATTATTTTATTTTCTTCGGAACAATTACGGGTTATAATTTTGTCAAATATGCTAGTGTTGCAAAATTACATCATAGAAGGCTAACAAAAAATTTAAAAATAATCCAAATATTTTCTTTTTTTTGCTTTATAGGAATGGGTTATTATGGCTATCTAATTCCCAAAAATACGCTGCTTTATATAATTCCACTCATACTACTTACATTTTTGTATGCTGTTCCTTTTTTAAGTGGATTTCATAAAAGTTTGCGTCAGGTGAGTTATTTGAAAATTGTAGTTGTAGCATTAGTTTGGACAGGATTTACTGTATTAATACCTTTAGTTGATGTAGATAGAGAAATTTCCATAAATATTATGTTAATAATGTTGCAACGTTTTTTAATTGTAGTGGTTTTAATAGTGCCTTTTGATATCAGGGATGTAAAATATGATGCTATTTCTTTGCAAACAATTCCTCAGAAAATCGGTATCAGAAACGCCAAAAAATTAGGTTTAATGTTGCTGGTACTTTCATTAGTTTTAGAATATTTATTCACTACTTCAAATGTGGTAAAAACACCATTTATGATTTTCTTTTTTCTATTGATTATTCTGTTAATGAGGGCAAAAACAGATCAATCTAAATACTATAGTTCTTTTTGGGTAGAGTCGTTACCAATCGTTTGGTGGTTGCTTCTTTTGGGATTTCATAATTTTTAAGGGGTTAATGTGTTTTTTTTTGTAAAGTTTTTTGATATTTAAACTATATAAAATAGATATCATAAAACTATACAATTACTTCTTACTTACCTGCTAAATTTGTAGATTTACTTGCTTAAAAACAATTCAGATTCTGAAAGAAATGATTACCGAAAAAAGAAATTATATTTTCGATTTTGATAGCACTTTAACACGTGTAGAAGCATTAGATGTTTTAGCTGAAATTACGCTTCAAGACAACCCTAAAAAAGGAGAAATTATTCAAGAAATAATAGATATTACTAATTTAGGGATTGATGGTGAAATATCTTTCACAGAATCTTTAGAAAGAAGAATTAAGTTGTTAAACGCGAATGAAGCTGATTTATCAGGTTTAGTAGCAGCTTTAAAAAAACAAGTATCAAAATCCATAGAAAGTAACAAAGAATTTTTTGAAAATTTTGCGGATGATATTTATGTGATTTCTTGTGGATTTAAAGAATTTATAGATCCTATTGTAGAAGAATACAATATCCCTTCAGAAAGAGTGTTCGCAAATACGTTTAAGTTTGCAAAAGACGGAAAAATTATTAGTTTTGATGCTGATAATCCACTTTCCCAACACAACGGAAAAATACAGTGTCTAAAAGACATGAATCTAGAAGGAGAAATACAAGTAATTGGTGATGGGTATAGTGATTATGTAACCCGTGAAGCTGGAGTGGCAGATAAGTTTTTTGCTTATACAGAAAACGTTTCAAGAGTTAAAACAACAGAAAATGCTGACCATATTGCCCCAAATTTAGATGAATTTTTATACGTAAACAAGTTGCCAAGAAATATCTCATATCCCAAGAATAGAATTAAAATTTTATTATTAGAAAACGTGCATCCAGATGCTTTCTCGAAGTTATCTACAGATGGTTTCTCAGTCGAGACAGTTTCTAAAAGTTTGTCTGAAGATGAATTGATCGAAAAGATAAAAGACGTACATGTCTTAGGTATTCGTTCTAAAACAAACGTTACACAAAGAGTTGTTGCTGCTGCTGAAAAATTGATGGTAGTAAGTGCTTTTTGTATTGGGACAAAACAAATTGATTTAGAAGCTTGTAAAGAAAAAGGAATCGTTGTTTTTAATGCTCCTTATAGTAATACACGCTCTGTAGTAGAGTTGGCAATTGGAGAAATTATTATGTTAATGCGTAGTGTTTTTCAGAGAAGTACAGAAATACATAATGGTCAGTGGAATAAGACAGCAGAAGGTAGTAGAGAAGTTCGTGGTAAGAAGCTAGGAATTATAGGTTACGGTAATATTGGTAAACAATTATCTGTATTGGCGGAAGCTTTAGGAATGGATGTTTATTATTATGACGTTGAAGATAAATTGGCACTAGGTAATGCAACTAAAATGAATACTTTAAAAGAGTTGCTGGGAATTTCTGACGTGATTACTTTGCATGTTGATGATAATGCAGCGAATAAAAACTTCTTCGGAGAAACAGAAATCTCTCAAATGAAAGATGGAGCTCATTTAGTAAACCTTTCTCGTGGATTTGTAGTTGATATTAATGCATTAGCAAATGCATTGAAAAGCGGAAAAATAGCGGGTGCGGCGGTTGATGTTTATCCTTCTGAACCAAGAAAAAACGGAGAGTTTTACACAGAGTTAAAAGGGTTGTCAAACGTTATTTTAACACCACATGTTGGCGGAAGTACAGAAGAAGCTCAGAGAGATATTGCAGATTTTGTGCCTAGTAAAATTATGGCCTATATAAATTCTGGAAATACGGTGGATGCTGTAAACTTCCCAAATATTCGTTTGCCAAGACAAACCAATGCGCATCGTTTTTTACACATTCATAAAAATGTTCCAGGCGTAATGGCAAAAATCAATAAGATTTTAGCAAAATATGATTTGAATATTACGGGTCAGTATTTATCTACCGATCCTAAAGTTGGTTATGTAATTACAGATTTAGATAAAGAATACAACAAAGAGGTAATTGAAAAATTACGAAACGTAGAGGGAACAATTAAGTTTAGAGTTTTGTATTAACTATCTCTTTAAAAATTAAAAAAAAATACCCTTCGGATTTTAAGAAACTGAAGGGTATTTTTTTAAGCTTTTTTTTCTTGTTTCTTTGAAGTCAGAAATGAAATACAGGCCAATATTAATGGTTGAGTTATAATTTTATTTTTTCTTTTAAGTCAATAATATTATGATCATCAATATTTAGATAACGTTTGCTACCTAGATAACGATTCCTATTCATTTCATCATAATGAGATTGGTTTTTATCCATAGAACTCAAATGTACATTTCCAGATGCATGAATGAATTCCATTTTATCATTGCCCAACCAAATTCCTACATGCGTTACTCTTTGGTTTTTTTCTGGTGTAGCTTTTCTTCCAAAGAATAACAAATCTCCTTTTTCTAAGCCTTCAAATTTTAAATTGATGTCAACAGTTTTACCTGCATTAATTTGTTGTGAAGCATCTCTTGGAATGATAACCCCATTCATTAAATAAACCATTTTTGTAAATCCACTGCAATCCATTCCTTTAGAAGAAGTTCCTCCCCATAAATAAGGAAAACCAATCATTGTTCTAGATATTGATTCAATATTTTCTTGGGTAGCTTTTAAGTTTTTTAGCCAAGAAAGATAGATGACAGCTTCATTTTTCTTGATAAAACCAATTCTGTTATCAGGATATTTTACCTCATAAAATTGCTGGTCTTCAGAGACATACTGTAGCGATCCTCCAAGAGTAATATCAGAAACAATTATAGCGTTTTCAGATTTTTCACCATATACATAACCAAAATTCTTTGTAAAAATTATTTTTTTAGAACGATTCCAAGTATCAATTTCAGTCTTATTCATTCGTGTAATTCCTCCTTTGTCAACCCAAGAGATATAATTATCAGGAGTTTGGATTCTATAAAAATCACCTTTTTTATCCAGTACTTTTAAAGCTATTCCTAATAAACCTTGAGTACCTAATTCAGCAGAGTGTTTTGGTTGAGAACGAATGTTTATAACTGAATTTCTCGCTACCGCAAATTGTTGATTTCCTACCGCAGAATCTGGCAAAATGCGAACTGCATTGATGAAGTCAACGTTTCTTTTATTTAAACTATCTTGAAGTATAGAAAGCGCTTTTTTAGAAGTAGTTTCTCCTTTTAAAATTATTTGATTATTCAAAAATTCGAATTGAATATCAAATAATTCAATCCTTTTGTCCGGAGCAAATACTTTTTTTATAGCTGTTCGCACGTTTTCTAATTCAGTAATCGTTTTTTCCCTGTCTTTACAAGACAGGGAAACAGTCAATAGTAATAGAAAAAAAAGCTTTATGATTTTCATTAATAAGATATTTTTCAGCTAAAATACAAAAAATCAAAACTCAAAAAACTGAATTCTCAATAGGATTGTTTTATATTTGAAGTAAATCATTTTTTATTAGATGCAGTATCAAAATTCTTTAGCATACGCTAAACAACAAGATAAAGAAGATAAAATTTCTTATCTACGAAATCGATTTCATATTCCGAAAGATAAAAACGGCAGCGATTGGTTGTATTTTACTGGAAATTCTCTTGGTTTACAGCCAAAATCTACAAAAGACTATATCAATCAAGAATTAGAAGATTGGGCAAATCTTGGAGTTGAAGGTCATTTTGAAGCAAAGAATCCATGGTTGAATTACCATGAATTGCTAACGGATAAAATGGCAAGAATTGTTGGTGCAAAACCAATTGAAGTTGTAGTGATGAATACATTAACAACTAATTTGCATCTTTTGATGGTTTCATTTTATAGACCAACGAAAGCAAAATATAAAATTGTTATAGAAAGTGACGCTTTTCCTTCAGACAGATATGCAGTGCAATCGCAACTTAAGTTTCACGGTTTTTCAGAAGATGACGTTATTGAATGGAAACCAAGAAAAGACGAGGTATTATTAAGAATTGAAGATTTAGAACAAATTGTTTCGGAACAAGGAAACGAAATTGCATTGTTATTAATTGGAGGCGTAAATTATTATACGGGTCAGTTTTTAGATATAAAAAAAATTGCAGAAATAGGGCATTCAAAAAAGTGTATTGTTGGAATTGACTTAGCGCATGGAGCAGGTAATATTCAACCAAATTTACATGATTCTGGGGTAGATTTTGCAGCTTGGTGTACGTATAAATATTTAAATGCTGGTCCAGGAAGTTTAGCAGGATTATTTGTGCACGAAAAGCATGCTAAAAATAAAGATTTACCGCGTTTTGCTGGTTGGTGGAATCATAATAAAGAAACCCGTTTTAACATGCGTCAACCATTTGATGTGATGCAAGGAGCAGAAGGTTGGCAATTGTCAAATCCGCCAATATTATCGATGGCTGCAATAAAAGCATCTTTAGATATGTTTGACGAGGTTGGAATGGATTCTTTAAGAGATAAGTCAGAAAAGTTGACAGGTTATTTTGAGTTTCTAATTAATGAAATTAATTCTGAAAACATTAAGATTATTACACCATCAAATCCAAAAGAACGAGGATGTCAATTGTCCATTCAGGTAAAAAATGCAGATAAAAGTTTACATAAAAAACTAACAGAAAATAATATTATAACCGATTGGAGAGAGCCAGATGTAATACGTTGTGCACCCGTACCAATGTATATTTCGTTTGAAGATGTATATAGAATGGTTTCAATTTTAAAAGATTTGCTATAAATGAATAAAAAAGATAAAATACTAATTATTGGAGCAGGACTTTGCGGTTCATTGCTAGCTTTAAGACTTGCACAAAGAGGTTTTGAAGTAGAAGTATATGAGAGTAGACCAGATTTAAGAACTACAAATATTTCTGCGGGAAGAAGTATAAATTTAGCATTATCAGACAGAGGTTTAAAGGCATTGCGTTTATGTGGAATGGAGGAAAAGGCAAGAGAATTTTGTATTCCTATGTTTGGCAGATTAATGCACGATGCACACGGAAAAACCTTTTCTTCAAATTATTCAGGGAGAGAAAATGAATTTATAAATTCAATTTCTAGAGGTAATTTGAATGCTCTTTTATTAGACGAAGCAGAAAAACACGACAATGTAACTATTCATTTTAATAAACAGTGTAGAACTGTAGATATAGAAAATACAGTTGCTCATTTTAAAGATTATCAAACTAAAGAGGAGTTCTTTGTTGATGCTGATGTAATTTTTGGTTCAGATGGAGCTGGCTCATCATTGCGAAAAAGCTATATTTCTGAGCGTAAATTTTTGTTTAGTTATTCTCAAAACTACTTAAATCATGGGTATAAAGAATTAGAAATTCCTGCTAATAAAATGGGCACTCATCAAATAAGTAAAGAGCACTTGCATATTTGGCCTCGTGGTGATTTTATGTTAATTGCGCTGCCAAATATGGACGGAAGTTTCACGGTAACTTTATTTTTAAGTTATGATGAAGGTGAATTTAATTTTGAGAATTTAACTTCAGAAGATAAAATTACAGCATTTTTCGAGAAAGAGTTCCCAGATGCTTTGGCTTTAATTCCCAATATAAAAGAGGAGTTTATAAACAATCCAACAGGGCCGTTGGGAACTATAAAATGTTCACCTTGGAGTTATAAAAATAAAACTTTATTAATTGGTGATTCTTCGCATGCTATTGTGCCTTTTTATGGGCAAGGCATGAATGCTTCTTTTGAGGATGTTTTTGTGTTTGATGAAATTTTAAATCAGAATTTAGAAACTTGGGAAGCCGTTTTTAAGGCATATCAGAAAGCTAGAAAACACGATACAGATGCCATTGCAGATCTGGCGATTGATAATTTTCATGAAATGAAAGATCACGTTGCGAATCCGATTTTTAAAGAAAAAAGAAAAATAGAAATGGATTTAGAAAAAATATTTCCGACTCAATATTTTTCTAAATATTCTTTAGTTACTTTTAATGAGAATATTGGTTATAATGAAGCCATGAAAAGAGGAAGAGCGCAAGATAAGGCGCTATTGAATTTAATTGCAGATAATGACATTTCTACTTCGTTAGAGATGTCAATAGAGGAATTGGAAATCGTGTTGAGAAAAGTACAAGAAGAAACAAACGAAATTTTGCAAGAAGATAAAATTGCAGGTATGAATGAAAGAAACTAAAATTAAAAACAAAGGAATAAAAGAGAATGAATATAAAATTTATAATGATTTGTATTTGTTGTCCAATATAATTTACAAGTAGTAATATTTTTAACAATTTATTTAACGGAAATTAAAAAGAACAGCAATCACAAGAAATGTAAGAACCACATTAAGGTTATTAGAATTAGCAATAGAATAAATATGTCAGATAAAAAAGTAACACCAAGAGGAGCATATCCGCACGTAAAAGTAGTAGGCGATTTTATTTTTGTTTCAGGAACGAGTTCAAGAAGAGCAGATAATACTATTGCAGGAGTTGATATAATTGATGAAATGGGAACAAAATTTCTAAACATTGAAAATCAAACAAGAGAAGTTTTACAAAATATTGATAAGAACTTACAAGCAGTTGGAGCGAGTATAAATGATGTGGTGGATGTTTCTACATTTTTGGTAAACATGAATGATTTTGCAGGATATAATAAAGCCTATGCAGAATTTTTTAATGCAGAAACTGGACCAGCAAGAACAACTGTTGCGGTACATCAATTACCACATCCAGATTTGGTAGTTGAGATTAAAGTAACGGCTTACAAGAAATAATTATGAAAAGTATTATCGCAATATCAGTTTTTTCATTGATCCTGAGTTCTTTAAGTGCACAAGAAAACTGGGATCCAAAAATTAATTCAAAACTTTCAGAAGTTTTAGTTAGTCATAAAGAATTTGTAAGCATTCCTAACTTGCCTGCTGATAAGCAAAAAATGTATGAGAACATTGATTGGGTTAAAAATAGATATGAAAAAGTAGGGTTCCAACTAAAAAAATTAGAATCATCCACATTACCAGTATTATTTGCTCAAAGAATACTCGATCCAACGTTTAAAACAGTTTTATTTTATTTTCATTTGGATGGACAGGCTGTAAAACCTAAAATGTGGAATCAAAAAAATCCATTTCTTCCCATGCTAAAAGAACAAAAAGAAGATGGAGACTGGAGAGCAATTCCTTGGTCTAGTTTAAAAGGGGAAATTAATGATGATTGGAGAATTTTTGGAAGAGCCGCCGCAGATGATAAAGCGCCAATTATAATGTTTTTGTCCGCTCTAGAATTATTGCAAAAACAGCACCAAAATCCTAAATTTAATATTAAAATTATTTTCGATTTGGAAGAGGAGTATGGTTCTCAAGGTTTTTTATCAACTTTAAAAAAGTATAAAGAAGCATACAGGTCTGATTACATGATTATTATGGACGGTCCTGCTCATAACTCTAATCAACCAACATTAACGTTTGGGTGCAGAGGAATTGCTACATGCAGTATTACTACATATGGATCAAAATTGCCTCAACATAGCGGACATTATGGAAATTATGTTTCTAATCCAGTATTTAGTCTTTCTAGGTTACTCACTTCAATGAAATCTGATGATGGAAAAGTCTTGATTAAAGATTACTACAAAGGAATTAACATAAATAAAGTAGTATCTAATATCCTAAACTCAGTTCCAGACAGCACAATTGATATTAATAATTCGTTACTGATTCATAAAGCAGAAAGTGTTGGAGAAAATTATCAAGAAGCATTGCAATATCCTACTTTAAATGTTAGGCAAATAGGTACTTCATGGAAAGGAGAAGGTTTAAAAACTATTATTCCTGAATATGCAACGGCAAATATTGATGTTCGTTTGGTAGTTGAAACTGATGGGAAATTACAATTGGAGAAAATTAAAAAGCATATTAAAAATCAAGGATTTTTAGTTTTGGATAGAGTTCCGACTGATAAAGAAAGGCTTGAAAATTTTAAAATTGTAACTTTTAAAGGGAATTCGGGTATAAATGCTTTTAGAACTCCATTGAATTCTCCATTTGGAGAAAAATTAAGAATCTCTTTAACCTCAATATTTGGCAAGAAACCCGTTAGCATTAGAACTATGGGAGGAACTGTTCCAATTATTTCGGCAATTAGCGAACTAAATATTCCTGCTATTATTGTTCCGATGGTGAACATGGATAACAATCAGCATAATCCAAACGAAAACATAAGAATTGGAAATATTAGGCAAGGAATTAAAATTTGTTTGGCTATTTTAAACACGAGTTTATAGTATGGGGAATATTCAAAACTACATAAATGGTGAATTTGTGAATCCAATTAAAAATAATTGGATAGACAATTACAATCCATCAATTGGGGAGGTTTGTGGACAAATACCTAATTCAACAAAAGAAGATGTAGAAATAGGATATTTAGCTGCAGCAAAAGCTTTTCCCAAATGGTCCAATACCACCTTAGAAGAAAGAAGTAAAATCTTATCGAAAATAGCAGGTTTAATTCTAGAAAAATTAGATTTTTTAGCAAAGGCAGAATCTGAAGATAATGGAAAACCAATCAGTTTAGCAAAACAGATCGATATTCCAAGGGCTGCGAGTAATTTTCAATTTTATGCAAATGCAATTACACAGTTTTCAACAGAAGCTCACGAGAGTCTTGGTTTAAATGCGTTGAATTTTACACTTCGCCAATCAATAGGAGTTGTAGGTTGTATTTCTCCTTGGAATTTACCGTTGTATTTATTTACATGGAAAATTGCACCAGCAATTGCTGCAGGTAATTGTGTCGTTGCAAAACCAAGTGAAATTACGCCAATGACAGCGTATTTATTAGGAGAAATTTGTAATCAAGCCGGCCTCCCAAAAGGGGTGCTAAATATTATTCATGGTATGGGTAGCTTAACAGGACAAGCAATTGTAGAACACCCAAATATCAAAGCAATTTCTTTCACAGGAGGAACAAGAACGGGTGCCCAAATAGCTAGAATTGCAGCGCCAATGTTTAAAAAGTTATCTCTGGAATTGGGAGGGAAGAATCCAAATATCATTTTTGCAGATTGTAATTATGATAAAATGTTGGAAACTACAGTTCGTTCTTCATTTGCAAATCAAGGTCAGATATGTTTATGTGGAAGTAGAATTTTTGTGGAAGAAAAAATCTATGAGAAATTCAAAAAAGACTTTATTGAGAAAGTGGCTGAATTAAAAGTAGGACATCCATCAGAAGAGAACACAAATATTGGTGCTTTAGTTTCTAAAGAACATTTAGAAAAAGTAAAGAGTTATATTGATATTGCATCAAAAGAAGGCGGAAAACTTTTGTTTGGAGGTGAAAGAGTAAGTGTCAATAATTGCGAAAATGGATACTATTTACAGCCTGCAATTATAGAGGTTTCGGATAATCAATGTAGATTAAATCAAGAAGAAATTTTTGGACCTTTAGTCACAATTATGTCTTTTAAAAGGGATGAAGAAGCATTGCAATTAGCGAATGATGTAAAATATGGGTTGTCATCAACTTTATGGACGAATAACTTAAACAGAACCATGCAGTTCTCTAAACAATTACAGGCGGGAATTGTTTGGGTAAATACTTGGATGTTACGTGATTTAAGAACCCCTTTTGGTGGACAAAAAGATTCTGGTATTGGTAGAGAAGGAGGTTTTGAAGCTTTACGGTTTTTTACAGAACCTAAAAATATTTGTATTCAATACGAATAAGGTAAAGGAAATTAAAATATATAAATGGATTTGATCTTGACTCGTATGAGGTTAGATTTGGATAATAGATTACAAAGATGAACTTAGAACTAAAAAATAAAAATGCTTTGGTTTGCGGCAGCACACAAGGAATTGGAAAAGCAACTGCAATTTTGTTGGCAGAAGAAGGGGTAAATGTAACTTTGATAGCTCGAAATAAAGAGAAGTTAAAAAAGGTTTTATCAGAATTACCAAATGAGAATCAATGTCATAGTTATTTAGTGGCAGATTTTTCGAAGCCAAATGAATTAAAAGAGATTTTAGAAGCATCAGATTTACAATTCCATATCTTGGTAAATAATACAGGAGGTCCTGCAGGAGGTCCTATATTTAATGCAAAATTAGAGGAATTTGATAACGCTTTTACACAACATTTGAAGTGCAATCATATATTAGTACAAAGTTTGGTGCCCTTCATGAAGTCTCAATGTTTTGGTAGAATTATAAACGTAATTTCTACATCTGTAAAACAACCTTTAGATGGTTTGGGTGTTTCCAATACAATTCGTGGTGCGGTAGCTAGTTGGTCGAAAACGTTGGCAAATGAGTTGGGTGAATTTGGAATTACTGTAAATAATGTATTGCCAGGAGCCACAGGAACAGCACGTTTAAAAGAAATTATAGACAATAAAGCCAATAAAACAGGAAAGTCTTTTGATGAAGTTGCTGAAGCTATGAAAAATGCTTCCCCGGCAAAACGTTTCGCAAAACCAGAAGAAGTGGCTGCTGCAATTGTGTTTTTATCAAGTAAAAAAGCAAGTTATATAAACGGAATTAACATTCCTGTTGATGGCGGTAGAACAAAAAGTTTGTAAATTGATAAAAATCTAAAGAATATGAGCAATTTAGTAAAGCCTTTAAATTTTAAGAATTGGATTGATGAACATCGTCATTTATTAAAACCGCCTGTTGGTAACAAACAAGTTTGGGATAACGGGGAATATATTGTAATGGTTGTTGGTGGTCCAAATAATAGAAAAGATTATCATTATAACGAAACTCCTGAGTTTTTCTATCAAGTAGAAGGAGATATGATTTTAAAAATTATAGATGATAATGGGGCAATGATCGATGTTGAAATCAATGAAGGCGATATTTATCTATTACCAGCAAAAGTTCCTCACTCACCACAAAGAAAAAAAAACACAGTTGGTTTAGTCATAGAATATCCTCGTTCTGAAGGAATGTTAGATGCACTGGAATGGTATTGCGAAAACTGTGGAAACGCTTTATATAGAGAAGAGTTTGCTCTGAATAATATAGAAACGGACATGCCAAGAATATTTGACAATTATTATTCTGATAAAGAAAAATGTACATGCGAAGCTTGTGGAACTGTAATGCAAGGACCAAATAAAATTAAATAAATGAAACGTAAACTGCGTATTAACGGACACTCACATTTATTGCCTTATCCAGAGGAAATTCCTAAGTTTATGAAAGATAAAGGGATTTTTTGGGTAGATGAAGATCGAAAATTTATGCTGCAAAAAGATTGGAGTCGTCCGGTAACAGATTCTAGCTTTTTCTTAGATGAAAAATTAGAGTGGATGGATCAATTTAAAATTGATCATGCGGTAGTTTTAAACTTATCGCAATTATATGGAAACGGTTTGCGCGTTGAAGAAATGAAACAAGCATTGCGTTTTCAGAACGATTTTAATGCGAAAGTTCAACACGAAAACCCTTCAAAATTTACTTGTGGTTTCGTAGTTCATCCGGGTTTTGTGCGTGGAGCTTGTTGGGAAATAGAACGTTGTGTAGAAGAATTAGGGATGCGTTTATTGTGTTTACCAACACACTACATGGATACAATTGGAACTTGGAGATGTATTTTTGATGAAGAAAATGAACCCATTTTTGAATTAGCAAGTAAATATAATTTAGCAGTTGAAATTCATCCTTATGATGGAGAGAAGTTTATTAAACTAGAAAATACTTCTTGGCGATTTCATTTAATTTGGATGTTGGCGCAATGTGCAGATGCCTATCATTTTTTAACGTTAAATGGTTATTACAAAAAGTTTCCAAATATGCGTGTGTGTTTTGCTCACGGTGGTCAATTAGCGCAAATGAATTTAGGAAGACGAATCCAAGGTTTTGATGGAAGGCCAGATTTATTTGAAGGAAAAACACATCCTAGAAAAGCAGTTGGGCATCCAAATATTTTCTTTGATACATTAGTTCACGATACAGGTTCTTTAGGATTGCTCGTTAAAAATCAAGGAGTAAAACAAGTGTTAATGGGATTAGATGATCCTTATCCTCTAGGAGAAATGGAGAGTGAAATACAATCTTCTTATCCCGGAAAAATTTTAGATTTAGCAAAAGAACAAAAGATTTTAACCGAACAAGATTGTGATGCTATTTGGGAAGATAATGTCTTACAATGGTTATTTGGTGATGACGAAAAAGCGAAACAAGAATTGATTACAAAAATTTTAGAATAATGCCTTAATTATTCTTTAGAAAAGATTTGCACTCCGGAACTACAAGATTCATTTGGAAAATTGTTTTCTTTAATAAATTTTAAAAGAAATCAGTCTACTTTTATAGAAATTGTTTTATTAGAATCTAAGTTAAATTTAGCATCTTTATACTTAGGAGGACCCATAAAGCCTTTTACATTATTGGATATTCCTAAAGGTTCTTTTGGAATTCTAAAAAAGTTTGTATCCATTTTTTTATTATCATTTTCGTCATGGAAAGATGAAATTGCATACACTCCTTTTGGCAAATTTTTAAATATAACTATAGATTTTTTGTTTTTTATTATTACAATTTCACCCTTAAACGGTTTTTTTAAAAAGGTGTTTTCCGTGTTGTAAAGAGCCACAAAAAGGTTTCCTTTATCAGACTTCATTCCAAAGAATTCTACTGTTAAATTAAGTGTTTCTTTTTCTTCTTGTGCATTGATATTGCTTACAACACTTAAAATTAAAGCAGTTATTAAAAGTAGTTTTTTCATGACTGTTGTTTTAAGATGATTCAAATCTCTGATGGTTTTTAATTTTAACACAAGAACCATGCTCAATTGAGATTATTTAATGATGAATTTTACTTTACAAAATAGGAATACATAAATCAACAATAAATTTGTTTTCTGAATGTTCTTTTGCGTTGTTATAATAAATTTCAAAAGGGTCTATGGTAGATTTTTTATATCCGTTTTGAACCATCCATTTAAAATTAGATTCCCATGCTTGTTGAAATTTATTGGGAGTAATCTCAAATCTAGAAACAATACATTTTGTCGGTTCTAGGGTTTTTAAATTCACTTCTCCATCAACTTTTAGAGCATGACTTAGCACAATACAAGCACTCATGCGTAAATAATTTGAATCCGTAATTTTGGGGCTATCATGATAAATTGTAAGCATTCTTGTTTCTTTATTTATCAAATCTTGGGGAGTTGCCCATTTTACCAATCTATCATAAACATTTCCTATAGTTTCCATTTTTCCTTTGTGAGAAATATAAGCTAATTCTAATTTATCACTTTGTTTTACTTTTGTATTTGTATTCATTTCAACCAATTTAAAGTATTATTGATATTGCTCAAAAAAAGATCAATTTTTATTATTATTTAATAAAAGTCGTTAGTGGTTATCTTTAAAGCTAAAGCTATTTTTATTCTTATAAGGTCTAATAATTAATCGAGTTTCTCTATCAAAACGAATATAATTATACACCCAATTTAGAAAAACAATGGCTTTGTTTCTAAAGCCAATTAAAGAAAATAGATGAACAAACATCCAAACAAACCAAGCAAAAACTCCTTGAAACTTCCATTTTGGTAAGTCTACCACCGCTTTATTGCGTCCAATGGTTGCCATAGAACCTTTATCATTATAAACAAATGCTTTCAGTGTTTTATTGAATAGTTTTGCTAAAATATTTTTAGCCACCAATCTTCCTTGTTGTATAGCGGGTTGTGCCATCATTGGATGTCCGTAAGGTTTTTCTTCGGATGCCATGCAAGCTACATCACCAATTGCGTAGATATTTGGGTGACTCAAAACTTGATTATATTCATTAACTTTAATTCTAGCCGCTCTTTCAATTACACATTCTGCATGTAACCCATTAATCATTTCACCTTTTACGCCGGCAGCCCAAATAACGGTTTCTGCCTTAAAATGATCTTGACCACTTGTAGTTACTATTTTTCCATCATAATCTAAAACACGCAAGTTTTTCCAAACATTAACTCCTAAATTAATTAGAAAATCCTCTGCTTTTTCAGAAGCTTTTGCACTCATTCCTTTTAAAATACAATCAGAACTTTGTATTAAGTTTATTTGCATTTTACGGATGTCTAAATCCGGATAATCTTTTGGGAGAATTCCTTTTTTCATCTCGGCTAAAGCACCAGCTAATTCTACTCCTGTTGGTCCACCTCCCACAATTATAAAATTCATTAAAGCATTTCTTTCTTCAATATTGGAGGTTAGTAAAGCTTCTTCAAAGTTCTCTAAAATTAAACTTCTAATGTTTAAAGATTGAGGAATAGACTTCATTTCCATTGTATATTTTTGGATATTTGTGTTACCAAAAAAGTTGGTTTTAGATCCTGTTGCAATGATTAATTCATCATATTCCAAATTACCAATTGAAGTTTCAACTATTTTTTTTTGTGGATTTATTTTTTGAACTTCTGCCAATCTAAAATAGAAGTTTTCAACATCATTAAAGAGTTTTCTTAAAGGAAAAGCAATGGAATCTGGCTCTAGACCACCAGTTGCAACTTGGTAGAGTAAGGGTTGAAAAGTATGGTAATTGTGTTTGTCTATTAAAATAACTTGCAGTTCTTGTTCTTCTAATCCTTTTGCAGCAGCTAAACCTGCAAATCCGCCACCAATAATAACAACTCTTGGAAAACTAGTTTGTGGAATGTTCATTTTTTTGGATGGATATAATTTTAGATTATTAGAGTTATAAATTTACTAAAAAGAGGTGATTTTTTAATTGAAACTTCTCTTTATTTCTTGAAGGCTTCTCTCTGAATTGATATATTGAGAAATAATTTTAAATCGTAATTCTTCAATTTCTAGATCGAAATGTTTCGCCCATTTATCATCTTTAAATAATTGAGTTATTTGTTTCATTTTTTTTTGCGCTTCAGAATAGTTGAATGAATACTGAGTTGAGTCCTCTTTTTTTGGTTGAATTTTAGTCATTTTTTCATCAAAATTAACTTCAATGAAAAATGTTTTTTCTGATGAATTTATAGGGTAGAAACTATTCCATTTTGCAAAACCAATAACTATTTGTTGATTCTTGTAATTCTTATTCGCAATAATTTTCCATCTACAATTGGCAACTCTTCCCCAATGATTCGATTTTCTATAAACCCCTTCGTCAGTATAAAAATAAATACTTTCAGATTTACTTTTATAGATGGTCTCTTCTGGGAATTCAAAGTTCTTAACTTGTTGAAATTCGCAAAAAGTATGTTTAAAAAAATTTTTATGGTGAAAGGTTTTCAAAAATTATTTTTTTGTAAAAGTAATTAAAATCGTCATTTCGAGGAACGAAGCAATCTTATAATTTAACAAAAGATTGTCACAGAAAGAAAAATTTTCTTCACAATGGTATATAAAAAAACGCAATCAAATTAATGATTGCGTTTTTAGTTGGTTTCTGAATTATTAAAATTCAGAAATATCTATTTTGAGATTCCGTTTTTCAACGGGATAAGCGATTTATGCAATAAAGTTATAAAACTTTATTGGTTCTCTGCTTACTTCACTTCTTCGAAATCTACATCTTCAACATTGTCACCCTGAGCATCACTTGCTTCTGGTTCGCCTTGTTGAGCTCCTGCATCTGCACCAGCAGCGCCTTGTTCAGCAGCATACATTTCTTCAGATGCAACTTTCCAAGCTTCGTTTATAGTTTCCATTGCAGCAGTAATTTGTGCAACATCTTTAGATTCATGTGCAGCTTTTAACTCAACCAAAGCAGCTTCAATTGGACCTTTTTTATCATCAGATAATTTATCACCAAATTCTTTTAATTGTTTTTCCGTTTGGAAAATCATAGAATCTGCTTCATTAATCTTCTCTGCAGTTTCTTTGGCAGCTTTATCGGCATCCGCATTTGCTTCAGCTTCTTGTCTCATTTTAGCGATATCTTCTTCAGATAAACCAGAAGAAGCTTCAATTCTAATTTCATGAGATTTGTTAGTTCCTTTATCTAAAGCAGAAACTTTAATGATACCATTTGCGTCAATATCAAAAGTAACTTCTACTTGAGGAACACCTCTTTGTGCTGGAGGTAATCCATCTAAATGAAAACGACCAATAGTATTGTTATCTGCAGCCATGGCTCTTTCACCTTGTAAAACGTGAATTTCTACCGATGGTTGATTGTCTACTGCTGTAGAAAATACTTGTGATTTTTTAGTAGGAATGGTTGTGTTTGCATCAATTAATTTTGTGAAAACATTCCCCATAGTTTCAATACCTAATGATAAAGGAGTTACGTCTAATAACAATACATCTTTAACATCTCCAGATAAAACTCCACCTTGAATTGCAGCTCCTAAGGCAACAACTTCATCAGGATTTACACCTTTACTTGGTGCTTTTCCAAAGAATTTTTCAACAGCTTCTTGTACTGCAGGAATTCTTGTAGAACCACCAACTAATACGATTTCATCTATATCAGAAATTGATAAATCAGCGTTTTTTAAAGCTGTTTGACAAGGTTCAATTGTTCTTTTTACTAAATCATCAATTAAAGCTTCAAATTTAGCTCTGGCCATAGTTCTTACCAAGTGTTTAGGTCCGCTAGCGGTAGCCGTAATATAAGGTAAGTTAATTTCTGTTGATGTTGTGCTAGATAATTCAATTTTTGCCTTTTCAGCAGCTTCTTTTAAACGTTGCAAAGACATTGGGTCTTTACGTAAATCCATACCCTCTTCAGCGTTAAATTCATCAGCTAGCCAGTTGATTATTTTTTCATCAACATCATCACCACCTAAATGAGTATCACCATCTGTAGCTAATACTTCAAAGACACCATCTCCTAATTCTAAGATAGAAACATCATGTGTTCCACCACCAAAATCAAAAACAACAATTTTTTTATCGTCATTAGATTTGTCTAATCCGTAAGCTAATGCAGCAGCAGTAGGCTCATTTATAATTCTCTTTACTTTTAAACCTGCAATTTCACCAGCTTCTTTTGTAGCTTGACGTTGTGCATCATTAAAATAAGCGGGTACAGTAATTACTGCTTCAGAAACATCAGTTCCTAAGTAATCTTCAGCAGTTTTTTTCATTTTCTGTAACACCATTGCAGAAATTTCTTGAGGTGTATATAAACGACCATCAATATCTACTCTTGGCGTATCATTATCTCCTTTTACTACTTTATAAGGAACTCTTTTCGCTTCTTTAGTAGATTCAGAAAATTTGTTACCCATAAAACGTTTAATAGAATAAACTGTTTTTGTTGGGTTGGTTACAGCTTGTCTTTTTGCTGGATCACCAACTTTACGTTCTCCCCCTTCAACGAAGGCAACTATAGATGGTGTTGTTCTTTTTCCTTCTGCATTAGGAATTACAACTGGCTCATTTCCTTCCATTACAGAAACACATGAGTTTGTTGTACCTAAATCGATTCCAATTATTTTACTCATAATAATTTATTTATATTATTTTTTAAATTCAATTTTACAATTTCTATTATTCAAAGTGTGTGCCAACTGCTTTTTGACTTGAAAATGTCAGTTTAAAAAAAAAATATTTAAATTTATGTGACATTATGACATAATATGTATCTAATATATTGAATGGATGAATATGAAAAGTATTTTTATTTTCTTATATTTGAATAGTTCAATTAAAATTAAATATTATTTAAATCACTAAACACCTAATTATGAGTAAATTTGACGAGAAAGTAGCCCAGTATTCTAAGTTTATGGACGAGAAAGGTCTAAATTACGATGCAGACTTATTACGAGCTGTAACAAAAGGCCTTGGTCCATCTATTTATAAAAGAGACGCGGAAACTGTTTCTGGGTCTGATGCGAAAGAATTAGCGACAGTTAAAAAGAACTTTTTAATGAAAAAGTTAGGATTGGCAGAAGGACCAAAATTAGATGAGGCAATAGCAAAAGTTGTTGAAGCTATAGGGAAATCTGAAAGAAGTAAATATAGAGCTGTAGTTTACTATATGCTAGCTGTAGAATTCGGTAAGGAATCTATTTATAAATAATATAAATTTATATTTTTGATAAAAAATCCAACTCATTGAGTTGGATTTTTTACATTTACAAAATTTTTAAGTTTAATTTTGTCAATGTCACAATTTATTAGTGTTTTTGATATGTTGAAGATTGGTGTTGGTCCATCAAGCTCGCATACTCTTGGGCCTTGGAGAGCTGCCCAAAAATGGATTAAAATTTTAAAAAAAGATAAGTTATTTCACCAAATTGATGGAATTAGAATTGACTTATTTGGTTCTTTATCTTTGACGGGAAAAGGACACGCCACTGATTATGCCATTTTATTGGGTCTAAGTGGTACAGATCCTGAATATATTCCTATTGATGACATTGAGCAGATTATCACTCAAATAAAAACTCAAAAGAAATTACAATTTAACAACGAAAAAGAAATTTCTTTTTCAGTTGAGAATGTTGTTTTTAATAAAGATTTTCTTCCTTTTCATGCAAATGGAATAATGTTTAGAGGGCTTTGTAAAGGCAAAGAAATTTCTACTCAAACTTTTTATTCTATTGGTGGAGGCTTTATTGTGCAAGAAAACGATCATTTAGAAGATGAAATAGAAATAAATAAAAAGAACTTTCCTTTTCCTATAAACAGAGCTATTCAATTAGAAGAATATTGCGAAAAAGAAGATTTATCTATCTCTGAAATTGTTTACAAAAATGAATTGGAACTTAATTCTGCAGAACATATAGACAAAGAAATTCATAGAATTTGGTCAACCATGTTAGAGTGCATGTATATAGGTTGTCATACAGAAGGGAAACTTCCAGGCGGTTTAAATGTAAAAAGACGCGCTTTTGATACACATCAAAAACTAATTAAAGATACAAGCTATACAAATCCAGAACAATGGATTACAGCGATAAGAAGTACTGAAGTTAAATTTAGAGAAATTTTAAAATGGGTAAGTTGTTTTGCGCTTTCAGTAAATGAAGTAAATGCTTCTTTAGGTAGAGTTGTAACTGCTCCCACAAATGGAAGTGCAGGTGTAATACCTTCAGTTTTAATGTATTATTTGGTGATTGAAAACCATGATGCTGATTTTAGTCATGTTAAAAAGTTCTTATTAACAGCAGGTGAAATTGGTAGTATTTTCAAGAAAAACGCCACAATTTCTGCAGCAATGGGAGGCTGTCAAGCGGAAATTGGAGTTTCTTCTGCAATGGCAGCAGCAGCTTTAACAGAATTATTAGGGGGTACTGCAGCACAATCTTTGGTGGCTGCCGAAATAGCAATGGAGCACCATCTGGGCTTAACTTGTGATCCTATTGGAGGTTTGGTGCAAATACCTTGTATAGAAAGAAATGCAATGGGCGCAATTAAAGCAATTAGCGCGGCAGAAATGGCTTTAGAAACCAATCCTAAAGAAGTAAAAGTTCCTTTAGATAAAGTAATTGATACGATGTGGGAAACCGCAAAAGATATGCATAAAAATTATAAAGAAACTTCAGAAGGAGGCTTGGCTATTAATGTTGGTTTGGCAGATTGTTAAAAAAAAAGTCCAAAAGCTTTTTAAGACTTTTGGACTTTTAAAATAAATAGCTAACTAAATTTTGTTATTTATTTTCAGAACTTTGAACGGCTAAATTATAAATTACCAATCCAAATCCAATTTTGTTTATAGCATCTCCAATGTTATAAATAACATCCATACTTAAACCTCCAAACATTCCAGAATACCATCCTTCAGTTCCCGCCATATATCCTAGAGGGTAAATTGCCCAACCTACTAGAACAAACCAACATAAAGCTTTATGAGCTTTTAAAACAGCACCACCCGCCTCAATAGCTAACTTTTTAGCAGTTCCAAACCAAATATCATAAGCAATTACGAAATAAGCTAATCCAGAGATTAGACCCCAAAGCCATGCATTTGATGTGTCAATTACTTCTCCGACATATCCTGTTACTAACATGATAACTGATAAGAAGATTAATCTCCACATTAAAGATTTTTTTGCTCCAGCAACTTTTAGAATTAAATAGAACTCAACGCACATTAATGGAACAGTAAGGATCCAATCAACGTATCTAAAGAAGGTTGGAGATTCTCCGTTAGAAGCCCAATAGTCTCTCATATACCAATAGTGCACTGCAGCAATAAAAGTAATCAAACCAGAGACCAAAAGAGAGGTTCTCCATTTTTTATCAAAACTATTCATTGATAAAAAGAAAAATACTGAAGCGGCCATCATAGCCATGCAACCTACAAAAAATGTAAAACCAACGTAATCACTTGGATCCATTTTCGCAACGTAAAGAAAGTTAATAGATAAATTCATAATTTTTGAATAAATTAAGTTAATAAAATAGTTAATCGTTTAATGTTTTAAAATAAACATTAAACCAAATATACATATAAAATTATTAACTTTGTAAAATGAATACGGTATTTAATAGAAATTATCAAAATTTAATGATTTTTTTTACATTTTTCTTGTTTTGGATAAGTATTCAATTTGGAGAAGTGGTAGAAGATTTTTTAGCGTATATCATGGTAATCTCTCTGGGTATTTTGCATGGAGCTAATGATTTATTAATTTTATCAATAAAGGAGAAAAAGAATAAAAATTTCATAAAAAACCTATTACTTTATATTAGTATAATACTTTTGTGTTTATTAATTTATTTGTTTAGTTCTTTTATTGCTATCACATTATTTGTTTTGTTGAGTTCGTATCATTTCGGAGAGGAACATCTTAGTAAGGAAATAACCGTAAACTTATTATTTAATTCTTTGTATTTTTTAGCCTACGGACTGTTTATTTTTTCCTTAATTTTTTATCAATCTATCGCTGATGTAGATTTAATTATGAGTGAACTAACAGGTTTAACTTTTACTAAAATTCAAATAGAAATTACATTGATTTTGAGTGCTGTTTTTTTATTTACAGGAAGTTTATATCTAATTTTTTCTAAAAGAAATAAGCCGAAAATATTTCTAAAAGAGGTCTTTTATTTAGCCTTACTTTATCTAGTCTTTAAAAATTCTTCTTTAATATTGGGTTTTGCTATTTACTTTATTTTTTGGCATTCTATTCCTTCAATTATTCACCAAGTAGAATTTATTTCAGGAAATTTAAACAAGAAGACTATTTTTTTTTATGTAAAAAAAGCTCTGATATATTGGTTTATTAGCATCGTTGGGTTATTAATTTTATACAAGTTAGTTCCGCAAATAGAATTGTTTGCCACAGTAGTTTTTGTGATTTTATTTGCTGTAACAGCACCGCACACTTGGGTGATGTACAAAATGAAAAATTAACGAGTAAAAACTAAATCATTACCAGATGACATTTCTTCAGAAAAACGATAATTATCAATATTAAAACCTTTTAATTCTTCAATTGTCTTAACGTTATGATCAATTATATAACGAACCATTAATCCACGTGCTTTTTTAGCAAATGTCATAATCGTTTTATATTCCCCATTTTTAAAATCTTTAAAAATAGGTGTGATCATTGGTGCTTTTAAAACTTTTTTAGGAATTACTTTAAAGTACTCTGTACTTGCTAAATTAATGAGTAGCTCACCATCTTTTAGTTCATCGTTTAAAGATTTTGCAACTGTATCATCCCAAAATTTATATAGATTTTCATCTCTTCCAACTTTTAATTTAGTTCCCATTTCTAGACGGTAAGGTTTAATTAAATCTAAAGGTTTTAACAAACCATATAAACCAGATAAAATTCTTAAACGCTCTTGAATTAAAGGTAGCTTTTCCGCTTCTAAAGAATTTATATCGATGCCTCTAAAAACTTCACCCGTAAAAGCATAAATAGCTTGTTTGGAATTTTCAATTGTAAAGGGAGTTGCCCAAGTTTGATTGCGCTCATGATTCAAAGATGCTAAATCATTAGAAATTTTCATTAAGTCGGATAATTTGCTTTTTGAAATCGTTTTTAATTTTTTGTTCAACCTTTCAGATTGTTTTAAAAAACGAGGTTGCGTATGCAAACTTGTTCTAGCTTTAGTGTCAAAATCTAAAGATTTTGCTGGAGATATGATAATTTTCATTGGAGTAAGTTGAAAAATTTAAAGTATAAATGTACAAATCATTATAAAGTTTCTCAAATAAATCCATCAATTTAAATTGATAAACCTATTTATAAAATTGATTGAAATTATTTTTTTGATTTTTTTCTCTGTCAAATTCAAACTATATGAATTATATTGTGTCAAAGAATAGCAACCAAACAAATAATATTTGAGTAAAGACGCTGAACTTGTAAAAAAGTTAAAGGACTCTAAACTAAAAGACTCAGCTTTTAGTGAGTTGCTTGATATTTATCAAGAGCGACTATATTGGCATATCAGAAAGATAGTTGTAACTCATGAAAATGCAGATGATGTCTTGCAAAACACCTTTATTAGAATCTACAAAAGCATTCAGAATTTTCAAGAAAAGAGTAGTTTACATACTTGGATGTATAGAATTGCATACAATGAATCCATCCGATTTTTAGATAAAAACAAGAAGAAGGACTATGATAATATTGACGCTATTTCTGAATCTAATTTAGAAGTTTTATTTGAAGATGAATATTTTGATGGAGATGAAATTCAAAAAAAGCTTACAAAAATTATAAATAAATTTTCAGTAAAACAAAAGCGAGTTTTTCAAATGAAATACTTTGATGATTTGAGTTTTAGGAAGATTTCGGAAATTTTAGAAGTATCAGAAAGCACTTTAAAATCTACTTATTATGCTGCTGTAAAAATTATTGAAGAAAAAATATTATTATAAAACCAAACTATCTATTACAAGTGGGGTCTAACTTTTGTATTATGGAAAAATCAACAGAACATAGCAACAAAAAAAGTTTTCTAAAAGAAGACATTAAAGATGGTATTTCTAAACATCATAATAAATATCTAGGAACTAAAATACCTGAAGGATATTTTATGAAATCTAAAATTTCAATTTTAGATAAAATAAAAGAGGACATATTGATTGAGGAGTCTAAAAAAACTAAAAAACAATTGGTTTTTTGGATGCAACCTCAGTTTAAATTTATGGCGGCAGCTACATTAGTTTTTATTTTGAGTTTAACCGTATGGTTACAAAACATGAATAAAACAAATGCAATAAACGAAACTAACTTAGAGTTTTTAGTTTTTTCTGATGATGTTTTATTAGAGTCTTTATTAGTAGATGAATCAAACCTTGATGAGTTTGCGAATGTTATTTTATTTAATGAAATTTTAGTAAAAGCAGAACTTTCTGAACAAAAAATAGATAATCTAGTATTAGATAATTTAATGTTAGGAGATTCATTATTAGATAATTATATTGAAGATGGACTGATTGAAACCATTTTTTTGTAAAAAAAAATAAATTTTTCAAACTATTTTAAAAAATACAGTTCTAACGAATAGAAACAATTATTAATTAAAAAACTAATACATTATGAGAACTTCATTTTTTAAACAGCGTATTTTTAAATCAAATATTCTATTCTTTACAATTACAGCCTTTTTGTTATCAGCTTTCTTATTTGCATCTTGTTCAGATTCAGAATCTATGGATAATCTTGAAATAAATAGTTCAGTATTAATAGAAAAAATAGAAAGTGCATCAAAAGTAGTTATCTCAGCGTCGAGTTTGCCAGCTCAAACAGAAACAGCATTTCGAGGAGATTTAGCAGACAGTTATGTTTTAAGCGCAGAATTTGCAAAGGGTTTCGGCTATAAAGTTAGCATAGCAACAGATAATGAATCGCGTGAAGAAGTGAAGAGTGATGTTTATTTTTCTTTACAAGGAAAACAGTTAGCAGATACTAATGAGAAAAGAAGAAAAAGAAGAAATAAATGCTTTGAATTTGTGTATCCTTTAGACCTTATGATGCCTGATAATACAACAATAACTTTAACTAGTAAAGAAGACTGGAGCTTAAAGAAAGATTGGTATGTTGCGAATCCGGATGTAACGGAAAGACCAGAACTAATATTTCCATTTGATGTAACTTTAGAGGATGGAACTGTACAAACTTTAATTGATAGAGATGAGTTAAAAGCAGTAAAGAATTCTTGTAAGAAAGGTAAAGACAAAAGAAAATGTTTTAAATTGGTCTTGCCAGTAAGTTTTACGATGGAAGATGCCAGTATAATTGAAGTTACGAAAAGAGCAGATTTTAGATTATTGAGAGAATGGCGTAAAGCAAACCCAGATGCTACTGCAAAGCCAGCTTTAAATTTTCCATTAGACATTCAGTATAAAGACGGCACTGCAGCAACTATAAATAATCAAACAGAATTTGATGCAGCTAAAGATGCTTGTAAAAATTAAGTTATAAATTTGCACTATAGATTTTAAAGAGTTAAAAACAATAAAAATGAAATTAAAAACCATCATATTAACTTTAAGTTTTCTTAGTTTGATGCTATTTAATACAACAGTTTTTGCTCAAGACGCTAGTTTTCGTCTAATTCAAAAAGAGTTAACTAAAGAGCAAAAGGGTTTATTGCAAAAAGAAAAAGAAGCAATGAAAACAAATCGTGAAGCTTTTAAAGCATCACTTTCCAAAGAGCAGTTAGCTATTTTAAGAGATAAAACAATTTCTAAGAACGAAATAAGAAAGCGTTTGGTCGCTACATTTTCTAGAAATCAAAAAAGTATGGTTAAAAATCAACAAGTAAGTTTGAGGAAAACCAGAGATAATTTTAGAAAAACGCTTACAGGTGAGCAAAGGAAAATGCTAAAAGAACGGATTGATAAAATTAGAAATTCTAAAGATAGAGGAGAACTTAAAGATGGACCAAGAATAAATAGTGCTAATAATGGAAAGAAAAAAAGAAACAGAGGAAATTAGCTTCTAATTATTTATGATACATTTTTATCAAGGATTTAAAAATACGATAAGAATTTTTGGGTTGCTATTGGTTTCAATGGCAACCTCTTTTAGTTCTTATGGACAAAAAGAAAATTTAGAGGATATAGATGATTTAATTGATGAACTTTTTTTTAATGATCAACAATTTATAGACGAGATTATAGAAAGCGATTTTTCTTTTAATTTTTTATACTCGTCAGTTTCGTATAACAGCAGTACATATTTTTCAGGAAGAGATTCTGGTGTAGATCAATTCAATGCCATTCCACAAGTTTCTTATTATCACTCCTCAGGTTTTAATGCAAGTATCTCGGGAATTTATTATCAAAATTTTGATCCAAGTTGGGATTTTACAAGTATTTCTTTAGGGTATTTTAATACCATAGGAAAAAAGAAAAATGTGCTTTATAATTTGGGATACACAAAGTATTTTTACACAGATGATTTTGATGATTTCACAAATTCTTTAGATTTCAGTATTGGAATAAGAAATAAAAAACGAACTTTAGGAAGTAGAATTTCTGGATCTTACTTATTCGGTTCAGATAAATCTTATCAATTAGTTTCAAATAGTTTTGTGAATTTTACGTTAAAAAGAAGCTCTAATTTTGCATTGAGATTTAGGCCAAACATTAATTTTATAGCTGCCAGGCAAAGCATTTTATTTATAAAACCAGTAAGAACGCCTACTGGATCTCAATCAAAGGAGTTTACTCAAAATGTGTTCGATTTATTAAACACACAAATCAGTTTTCCAATTTCATTAACTACAAATTCTTTAGATTTTGAATTGGGCTACAACTTAAACGTACCAAACGCTATCGCAAATGAAGGCGATTTAAGTAGTACCGGATTTTTTAATCTTTCTTTGGGGTATATGTTCGATTTGAATAAAAAATAAAAGATTCTTTTTTATTTTAGCAATTAATCGTAATATTGCAATAAACAAATTAAAGTGGGTTTAACGAAATCAGAAATATTCACAGAAGAACAAAATCAAATTGCTAAGATTGCAAAAGTATTGGGTCATCCTGCAAGAATTGCTATTTTAGATTTTTTAATTAAATCGAAATCTTGTGTCTGTGGAGATTTAGTAAAAGAAATTGGTTTAGCACAGCCAACGATTTCTCAGCATCTAAAGGAATTAAAAAATGTTGGTATTATAAAGGGAAGTATTGAAGGTACCAGTGTTTGTTATTGCATTCACCAAGAAAATTGGGAGCAAATAAAAAATATATTGGGTCAGTTTTTAAATAAAAATCCAACAGAAAACTGTTGTTAAAACTATAAATTATGAAATTATCAGAAATAAAAAATCATTTAATAAGTTTAGAAACTATTGCTTTTAAATTACCAAATGGAGCCTTAGTTCCTAGTCATTTTCATGTTACTGAAGTGGGTAAAATAACTAAAGATTTTATTGATTGTGGAGGTAAGGTTAGAAGTGAAGCTGTTATTAATTTTCAATTGTGGGAAGAAAATGATTACGATCATAGATTGCATCCAGAGAAATTATTACAGATTATAGAATTGTCTGAAAAGATGTTCAAGTTTGATGATTTAGAGATAGAAGTAGAGTATCAAGGAAAAGAAACGATTGGTAAATATAATTTAGATTTTGATGGTACAAACTTTTTGTTAACTTCAAAAATTACGGCTTGTTTAGCACTAGAAGATTGTGGAATTCCAAAACCATTAATCAAAGTTGCTAACGCTGTTAGTTCTTGTTGCGAACCAAGTTCTGGTTGTTGTTAATTTATTTTCCGTTAACCCCAGTTTTATATTTAATAGCTGCGTTCATGTTGTAAATAAATAGAAATAAAACCTTTACAGAAACATTAATCCACATCTTTAGAATTTTCAGAGTACGTTCTCCATTTGTCTAAACACTCAACAATATCTTTTGGTATGTCTGAGTTAAACTGCATAAATGTACCTGTTGTTGGATGCGTAAATCCTAAGGTTTTTGCGTGTAAGGCTTGTCTTGGTAAGGCCTTAAAACAGTTGTGTACAAATTGCTTGTATTTGGTAAACGTTGTTCCTTTTAAAATGTCATTTCCTCCATAACGTTCATCGTTAAAAAGTGTGTGACCAATATGCTTAAAATGCGCTCTAATTTGGTGTGTTCTTCCTGTTTCTAATTTACACTGAACTAAAGTAACATAAGTCAATCTCTCTAAAACTTTATAATGAGTAACTGCATGTTTTCCAAAATCTCCTTCCGGAAAAACATCCATTTGTAGACGGTTCTTTAAGCTACGCCCAATGTTACCTTCAATTCTTCCTTCATCATCCTCCATATTTCCCCAAACCAAGGCATAATACAAACGTTCTGTAGTTCTGTCAAAAAATTGTTTAGACAAATTTGCCATTGCAAATTCGGTTTTTGCAACCACTAATAATCCACTAGTATCTTTATCAATTCTATGCACCAAACCTGGCCTTTCATTGGAATTTGTTGGTAAGTTTTCGATATGATGAATTAAACCATTTACCAAGGTTCCAGAATAATTTCCATGGCCGGGATGTACAACCATTCCTGCAGGTTTATTTACAACAATTACAGCATCATCTTCGTAAACAATATCTAAAGGAATCTCTTCGGCAACCAATAGTTTTTCTGCTGGTGGATAAGTCAAAACAACTCTTACAACATCATTTGGTTTAACTTTGTGGTTCGATTTTATAGCAATATCATTTACAAAAATATTTCCAGCTTTAGCAGCTTGTTGTACTTTGTTTCTTGTTGCATTTTCAATGAAGTTCATCAAAAATTTATCCACTCTTAAAGGCTCTTGACCTTCACTTGCGGTAAACCTGTAATGTTCGTGTAAATCATCACTCTCAATATCTTCAGAATTGTTTTCTTGCATGTTTTTATTTTAGTAGCAATGTTTCAGAGTTGCCAAGTAACAAATTAGTGAATTTTTTAAATTTTGCTCTTAACTAATTTAATTTCTTCTTCCATCACCTAAAACTAACTCAATTATAGAGTTTTTTGGTAATTTGTCATTCGGATTTATTATTTTCCCTTTATGTCTTAAACCTCTTACTACATCCTTACCAATATCTTTTACATATGTGTAATTTGTACCTACAATAAAACCAATAGCTTGTAGCTCAGAAATAGCCTGTCTTTTTGTACGTCCGTTTAAATCAGTAACTGTTATATCTCTGTATTTAGATGGATTTAAAGTCAAATAAATTTTGCGCTTTTCTTTAACAAAATCGCCAGCTTCAGGGCTTTGTTTAATCACTGCTTTTTTTGGATAAGTAGGATTGTAACTAGCACTGTCAATTACCTTAAAGTACAAATCCAATTCTTTTAAAGTTTTTTCTGCATCCGTAATTGTTAGTTTATGCAAATCTGGAACTTGTATTTTTTGATCGTGATTGGTAGTAATATTTAACCAAAATTTTAATAAAAAAATAATAATGACTACACCAAGGATTGCAAATGCAATTTGTTTAAAAAAAGATTTACTTTTAAAAAACTGAAAAATACTCATTTTTTGATTTTTTAGACTATACAAAGATATAAAAAGTAAACGTTGTTGTTTCTATTTATATTTTGATAAATTTGTTTTTATTATTTTACATTAATGAAAAAATATATAGCTATTGTAATGGGTGGTTTTTCATCCGAAGTTAACATTTCTTTAAAGAGTGGAAATGTTGTTTACAATCATTTGGATAGAGAAAAATACAATCCTTTTAGAGTTCATATTTTAAAAGGAAAATGGTTCGCTTTAGACGATGAAGAGAATGAATATCCGATACGTAAAAATGATTTTTCATTTACAAAAAATGGTAATTTAATTACTTTCGATTGCATCTTTAATGCAATTCATGGTAATCCTGGAGAAAATGGAGAGTTACTTGCCTATTTTAGCTTAATAGGAATCAAGCATACTTCTGCTCCTTTTTATCAAATGGCATTAACTTTTAATAAAAGAGATACATTAAGTGTTCTGAAAGAATATGGTATTAAAACAGCAGTTTCTGTCTATTTAAATAAAGGAGATGTTGTTGATTTAGAGCACATAATAGGTAAAGTTGGTTTGCCATGTTTTGTAAAGCCGAATAATGCTGGCTCGAGCTATGGTATTTCTAAAGCACATATTAAAGAAGAAATTTTGCCTGCAATAGAGACTGCTTATAAAGAAGATTCACAAATTTTAATTGAATCTTTTTTAGACGGAACCGAAGTCTCTGTTGGTGTTCTTGAATATAAAGGTAAAGTAAAAGTATTGCCAATTACAGAGATTGTTACGGAAAATGATTTCTTTGATTATGAAGCAAAATACGAAGGGAAATCTCAAGAAATTACTCCTGCAAGAATTTCATTAGAAGAACAAAATAGAGTAGAGGTAATTGCTGAAAAAGTATATAAAATTTTAAATATGTCTGGTTTTTCAAGATCAGAATATATTTTTGTTGATGGAGAACCTCATTTTTTAGAAATGAATACTGTGCCTGGTTTAACAGAAGAAAGTATTTTGCCGCAACAAGCGAAAGAAGCTGGTATTTCTTTAAAACAGTTATTTGATAATGCCATTGAATCTGCTCTTGAATAGAATTGATTTTTCCATTCTTTTTTACAGATATATTTTAAACGCACACATAATTAAATAGTTAGAACATGAAAAGAGCAATTTTTCCAGGATCCTTTGATCCAATTACGTTAGGACATTATGACATTATTGAGAGAGGTGTAAATTTGTTTGATGAACTTATTATTGCAATTGGTATAAATGCTGACAAAAAATATATGTTTTCTTTGGAAGAACGTAAAAAATTTATTGAAGATTGTTTTAAACACGAACCAAAAATAAAGGTGGTTACCTATGAGGGCTTAACGGTTCACTTTTGTCAAAAGAATAAGGTAGATTTTATCTTAAGAGGGTTAAGGAATCCCGCAGATTTTGAATTTGAAAAAGCAATTGCACATACCAACAGGGACCTAGGGCCCGTAGAAACCGTCTTTTTATTAACCGCAGCAAGTACATCTTATATTTCATCATCTATCGTAAGAGATGTAATTCGAAATGATGGAGATTACACAAAGTTAGTGCCTAAAACGGTGAGAGTTTTATAACTATGAAATTAAAATCAAACTATATTTTAAAAATATCAGTACTTTTTTCTTGCTTTTTGTTGGTGATTTCTTGTGAAAATTCATCTAATGAAAGTAAAGATTTTACCACACTCTTCGAAATATCAAAAGGAACGGAAACTCCCGAATACAAGGATGTAATTTCTTATTATAACAAACTTTCAGAAGCACATAGTCAAATTTCACTATTCTCTTTTGGGCAAACGGATTCTGGAGAACCTTTGCATTTGGTGGTCTATAATAGAGAGGGCGTTTATAATATTGACGAAATTAAGAATTCACCGAAAAATAGAATCTTAATTAACAACGGAATTCATCCTGGAGAGTCAGATGGAATTGATGCTTCCATGTTATTATTAAGAGATATTGTTCAAAATGATTCCTTAACAGAAAAGTATAAAAATTCGATTATTTGTGTAATTCCGGTGTATAACATTGGGGGTGCTTTAAATAGAAATTCACACACAAGAGCTAATCAAAACGGACCTGTAGCTTATGGTTTTAGAGGAAATGCTAGAAACTATGATTTAAACAGAGATTTTATAAAACAAGACACTAAAAATTCAGCAGCTTTTGCTGAAATATTTCACACTGTAAATCCAGATGTTTTTATTGACAACCATGTGAGTAATGGTGCAGATTATCAATATGCAATTACACATTTGTTTACACAACATAACAAATTAGGCGGCAATTTAGGAGCTTTTTTACAGTATGAGATGCGTCCAGAACTCGAAAAATATTTAGAAGCAAAAAACGTCAATATTACACCTTACGTAAATGTTTGGGGCACGACTCCAGAAACAGGATTTTCTCAGTTTTTTGACTCACCTAGATATTCCACAGGATATACAACACTTTTTCATACTCTAGGCTTAATGGTTGAAACACACATGTTAAAGCCCTACAAAACTAGAGTTGAACAAACCTATGAACTGATGTTTTCTGTTTTTGATTTTACGGAAGAAAATTCAGAAGCTATTAAAGATTTGCGTTTTAAAGCTGCTGCTGAGATTTTGGCAAAAAAGACATATCCTCTCCATTTCAAAGTTAATAAAGAAAAATTTAGAAACTTAAACTTTAAAGGTTTTGAGGGTGAAATGATCGCTAGTAAAGTTACCAATGGAAAAAGATTGTTTTATGATACAAACAAACCTTTTGAGAGATCAGTAAAGTACTATGATGAGTACGCTGTAACAAAAAAAATTACAATCCCTAAAGCGTATATTTTACAGCAAGGTTGGCATGACATTGTTGAGAGGTTAGAAAATAATCATATTGAATATTCTCTTTTTGAGAAAGACACAGCAATGACTGTTACCGTAAATCATATAAAAGATTTTGAAACTAGAAAAACACCTTATGAAGGACATTATCTACATTATAATTCAAAAGTAGAAAAATCAACGAAAGAAATTAACTTTAAAGAAGGCGATTTATACATTTCTACAAATCAAAATGGAATTCGTTATTTATTAGAAACATTAGAGGCAGAAGCAACAGATTCATTTTTTAACTGGAATTTTTTTGATACAATTCTTCAACAAAAAGAAGGGTATTCTGGGTATGTTTTTGAAGATCTTGCAGAAAAATTTTTGGCAGAGAATCCATTGGTTAAAAAAGCTTTTGAAGAGAAATTAAAAACAGATAAAAAGTTTGTTGAAAGTCCAAGAATGCAACTGAATTTTATATATAAAAATTCACCTTACTATGAAAAAGCACATTTACGGTTACCCATTTTTAAAGTTTTCTAAAGAATCACTATTGATGAAATTTTTTGCTATTTCCTTTGTTATACTTGTTTTTTTAAGCTGCAAAAATGCTTCAAATCCAGTGAAAAAAGATTTAAAAGAAATTACGAGAGAGATTATGAAGGAGGCGAAAGCCTGTGCTTTAATTACAATGGATTCTCTAGGAATTGCGCATGCAAGAGCGATGGACCCTTTTTTGCCGGAGGAAGACTTTACCGTTTGGATGGCAACAAATCCGAAGAGCTTAAAAGTACAGCAGCTCAAAAATAACAAAAAAGTAACATTGTACTATTTTGATAAAGAAAGTGTCAGTTATGTATCGTTACAAGGAGTTGCTAGCATTATAAATGGTGCGGCTGCAAAAGAAAAGTACTGGAAAACAGCCTGGAAGAACTTTTACAAAAATAGAACTACTGAGTATTTGTTAATAAAGTTTACACCCAAAAAAGCAAATATCGTTAGTGAGAGATATCAAATTTTAGGAGACTCAATTACTTGGGAAACTGCGCAATTAAATTTTTAGAATAAAACCAATATGAAAAAAGTAGCATTATTATGTATAGTAGTTATCTTTTTTAGCTGCCAGAACTCAGCTGTGAAAGACGAAATTGCAACCAGTTTTTATGTCGGAACGTATACAGATAACAATAGTAAAGGCATTTATAAATATGAACTATCTAAAGAAGGGAAATTGAACCAAATTGGTTTAGTTGCAGAAACAAGGAACCCTTCTTTTTTAGCTAAAAGCAGAAATGGTAAAACGCTTTTTGCTGTAGATGAAGCAAACGAGCAAGGAACAGGTTTTGTGAAATCTTACAAAATAGAAAAAGATTCACTTACACATATAAGCACATCAAAATCAGGAGGAGCACATCCTTGTTTTATAACTGTAAATGATGAGAATCAAGTTTTGGTTGCGAATTATTCTGGAGGGAATGTAGGTTTTTTAGAAGCGGATAATTTTGGAGAACTGTCTCCTTTATTAAACGTGCAACAACACGAAGGTAAAGGTATAACAGACCGCCAGAAAGCACCTCATGCGCATTCAACCTATTTTCATCCTACAAAAAAAGAAATTATTTCTGTTGATTTAGGTACAAATCAGTTATGGCTTTCTGAGATTGACAATGAAAAGAATGAATTGGTTTTAACCCATCAAAAAACTTTAAAAATGGCTCCAGGAGCCGGTCCAAGACATTTAACTTTTCATCCAAATAATAATTGGATTTATGTTTTAAATGAACTAAATAATACAGTCTCAGTAGTAAAAGAGAAAGAAGATATGTATAATATAGATTTTTCAATTTCTATGTTGCCAGAACAATTTACAGGGTATAGTAAAGGTGCAGATATTCATATCTCTAAAGATGGAAAATTTTTGTATGCTTCCAATCGAGGTCATGATTCTATTGTAATCTATAAAGTAAATGCAGAAAATGGAAGCTTAAAACTCGTTGGTTTTGAGCCGGTTTTAGGCAGAAATCCACGTAATTTCTCACTATCTTCGAGAGATAAATTTTTGTTAGTTGCAAACCAAGATACGAATAATATTGTTTCTTTTAAACGAGACGAAATAACAGGGAAATTAACTTTTGTGAGCGAAATTTTTGCACCAAAACCTGTTTGTATATTGTTTTAAAATTTCCGTAACTTGTAACATCTAAATTTTACAAGTGAATACAACTTTATCAATTAACGGAAAATCTTATACAGTTGATGTGCAGGATGATATGCCTTTATTATGGGCAATTAGAGATATTATAGGTTTAACAGGAACTAAATTTGGCTGCGGTGTTGCACAATGCGGGGCTTGTTCTATTCTAATAAATGGCATCTTAACAAAATCGTGCAGTATGCCAGTTTCTTATGGTGTTGGAAAAGAGATGTTTACAATAGAAGGGGCCTCAGAAAATCTAGAATTCTTGCGCGAAGCCTGGAATGTTGGGAATGTACCACAATGTGGCTATTGTCAATCCGGGCAATTAATTGCAGCTACCGCTTTATTAGATAAAAATGAAAGTCCGACTGATGAAGATATTGATACTGCGATGAGTGGTAACATTTGTAGATGCGGAACCTATACAAGAATTAAAAAAGCAATTCATAAAGCTGTTGCACTTAAAAACGAAACCATATGAGCAAAATACAGCAAATAAATCGTAGAGATTTTGTAAAATTATTTGGATTGGCTTCGGGTGGCATACTTTTAGGCTGCAATGTGTCTTCTGATACAAAAGAATTTATTCCGCAAGTAGAGGGGATTTTTACCCCGAACTTATTTGTACAAATACAGAAAGACGGTAACATTATTTTATTGGCTTCACGTTCAGAAATGGGGCAAGGAATTAGGACTTCTTTGGCTTCTGCAATTGCTGATGAATTAGAGGCTGACTGGAAATATATCACGGTAAAACAAGCAACAGGAAATGCTAAATATGGTAATCAGAATACAGATGGTTCGAGAAGTGTAAGAACTTTATTAGAACCAATGCGTAAAATGGGTGCAACAGCAAAAATGATGTTGATTACTGCTGCTGCAAAAAAATGGAATATTGCTGAAACAGATTGTAAGGCAGAAAATCATTTTATAATTAATAAAAATACCAATGATAAAATTTTCTTTGGTGATTTGGTTGATGAGGCAGCGAAGGTTAAAATTCCATCAGAAGAAAGTCTTACACTTAAAAAAGTTGAAGATTTTAAATATATTGGTAAAACCTTAAAAAGTGTAGATTTAAAAGATTTTACACACGGCACTGCAACCTATGGAATAGATGTTCGAATTCCGAACATGAAATTTGCCGCCATTGCAAGATGTCCGGTGACTTTCGGTTCCGTAAAAAGTGTTGATGATACGAGTACAAAAAAAGTAGCTGGCGTAGAAAATATAATTCAATTAGATAGAATCGTGCCGCCGATTGGTCAGTTTTTTGGTGCTTTGGGAGGTGTGGCTGTTATTGCAAATAACACGTGGTCTGCATTTCAAGGAAAGTTAGGCTTGGATATTGAATGGGATTATGGCGAAAATGAATCTTTTGATTCAGCAGAGTTTCAAGAGAAATTAACAAGAAGAGTTCATGAAAAAGGAAAGTTAGTTCCTGGAAGTAGCGGAAATGTTTTCGCTGCTTTTAAGGACAGTGAAAATACGATAGAAGCTGCGTATACAGTTCCGTTTTTGGTGCATGCTCCTATGGAAGTGCCAAATGCAACTGCTTGGTTTAAAGAAGATGAAATTGAGGTTTGGGCACCAGTTCAAGATCCGCAAACGGCAAGAGCAGAATTGGCACACTTTTTTGAAATTCCTATAGAAAAAATAACCATTAATGTTACTTTTTTAGGTGGAGGTTTTGGGCGTAAATCTAAATCTGATTTTGTAGTGGAAGCGGTTGCTTTGTCAAAAAAGATCAAGGCCCCAATTCAAGTGGTTTGGACTCGTGAAGATGATATTAAACAAAGTTTTTATCATGCTACAAGTGCACAGTATTTAAAAGGTTCTTTAAGTGCTGATGGTAAAGTTACAGGTTGGTTACAGCGTGTGGCAGTTCCGTCAATTACCTCTAGTTTTAAACCTTTATCAGATTATGCCTCTGGTTTTGAGCTTGGGCAAGGTTTTACAAATAATCCATATAAATTAGACAATTTTAGATTAGAGAACGCCAAAGCAGAATCGCATTTAAGAATTGGTTGGTTGCGGTCAGTAGTTCATATTCATAGCGGATTTGGTAATAATTCTTTTGTAGATGAATTAGCAAATGCAGCTAATATAGATCCTGTTCAATTTCATTTAAATTTAATAGGAAAAGATCGAATTATTCAAGGAAAATCTGATTATCCATATAGTACAAAAAGAATGAAAGATGTGTTGAAAAACACAGCTAAAATGTCTAATTGGGGTCTAGAATTGCCTGTAAATCATGGAATGGGAATTGCTATTCATTATAGTTTTTATAGTTATGTAGCAACTGTTGTTGAGGTTTCTGTAAAAAATGGAAACGTAAAAATTGAAAATATTTGGACCACTATAGATTGTGGTTTGGCTCTGAATAAAGACAATATAAAAAATCAATTAGAAGGTGCTGCAATTTTTGGAATGTCTATAGCTTTGTTTGGGAAAATTTCCACAAAAAACGGAGCAGTAGAACAAAATAATTTCTTTGATTATCAAATGACAAGAATGAAAGATACACCAAAAATTCATATTGATATTATGGATAAAATGCACGAACCACCAACGGGAGTCGGTGAGCCAGGCGTTCCTGTAATGGCTCCCGCAATTTGTAATGCTATTTTTAACGCTAGTGGCAAACGTTATAGAACTTTGCCTTTGGTAGATGAAGGGTTGGTTTAAACTATAGTAAGTATGAGCATCGATAATCAGATACTTTAGTAATACAAAATAAAAAATCCTACTTTAAAGTAGGATTTTTTATTTTTTTTCTAAAACTTATACTCACTTAATGGTTTCGGGAAATCCTCAGGATTTGCCGCCAAATGATATCTTGGGTCATCAATGTCTTCTTCAATAATATCTGTAAAAATCGGACTCGCTTTATAAAGTAAAACTTTACAGTCTTCACTTAAATGTTTTAGTGTAATTTTTTTACTAGCGGCTTGGTATTTTTCAACCAAAGCAAAGATAGCTTCAATAGCAGAATGGTCGGAAACACGAGCTTCTATAAAATCAATCTCTACCTCATTTGGATCATTCTTAATATCAAATTTTTCGTTAAAAGTAGCAATACTTCCGAAAAACAAAGGTCCCCAAATCTCATATACTTTTGTCCCATCTTCTTTAAAACGTTTTCTAGCTCTAATTTTTCTGGCGCTTTCCCAAGCAAAAACAAGTGCAGAAACAATAACACCTGCGATTACGGCAATTGCTAAATCAAAAATTACGGTTAAGGCAGAAACTAAAATCAAAACAAAAACATCCGATTTTGGTATTTTATTAATAATTCTAAAACTTGACCAAGCAAACGTGCCAATAACTACCATAAACATTACTCCCACTAAAGCGGCAATAGGCACTTGTTCTATATAAGAAGAAGCAAAAAGAATAAACATTAGTAAGAAAACTGAGGCAGTAATTCCAGATAACCGGCCTCGGCCGCCACCTTTTATGTTAATGATAGATTGTCCAATCATTGCGCAACCACCCATTCCACCAAATAAACCAGTAATTATATTTGCCCCACCTTGAGCAACACATTCTCTGTTTGTGTTACCTCTGGTTTCCGTTAAGTCGTCAATTAAATTTAAAGTCATTAATGATTCTATTAATCCAATAGCTGCTAGGATTAAAGCATAAGGGAAAATGAATTTTAAAGTTTCAAAATTCATTGGTATGTTCTTGAAAGTTTCAAAAACAGGAACGGGAAATCCACCCTTTAAACCTTCGCCACCGCCATCTTTAATAAAAGAACCAACAGTAGCAACATCTAAGTTAGAAAAAATTACAATTCCGGAAACTACTAATATAGCAATTAGAGCCTCAGGTAATTTTTTAGTAGCTTTTATTTTTGGTAAGCCCCACATAATTAGCATTGTTAAACTAACTAAACCAATCATATACAACAAACCATTCCCTTCTAGCCAGACTTTTTCGTCGTTAATAGTTTGTTTAAACATTCCTAATTGTGATAAGAAAATAACAATCGCTAAACCATTTACAAAGCCCATCATTACAGAATGAGGTATTAATCTTACAAATTTACCTAGTTTTAAAACACCGGCTAAGACCTGAATGGTTCCCATTAGTATTACGGTTAAAAAAAGATAATATAATCCTAAATTTTCATCAGCATTTCCCATTGCATTACCCTCTGCTACTAGAGAAACCATGACAACGGCTAAAGCACCTGTTGCCCCAGAGATCATACCTGGTCTTCCGCCAAAAAGAGAAGTTATTAAGCCCACCATAAAGGCAGCGTAAAGTCCTACGAGTGGATCTACACCAGCTACAAATGCAAATGCAACCGCTTCGGGCACTAAAGCTAGTGCAACCGTAATTCCAGATAGAATATCATTTCTTACATTGGTTACGCGTTTTGTTATAAATTTGGTCATATTGAATTACTTTTTTTAAGTCGGCAAAGATAATAGGATTTTCCAAAAAACTACATTTCTTTGAAAGTATCGTATACTAACTTAATATTTTCAAAGGTATTTTTTAAAGCAGTTTCAATTTCAGAATTATTTTTAAATCCAACCCAACTTATCCCTTCTTCTAATTGGGGCACTAATTCTTTATTATAGTCAGATTGCATTAAAAACCAATGTGTTTTTTTTAATTTAATTCCGTTTTGATAATAAATATGATAGGTGGTAATTAATTTTTTAACGATTTCTAAATTAAAAACTCCGCATTCTTCTTCAACCTCTCTTATAGCAGCACTTTCAATACTTTCACCTTTTTCAATCCAGCCTTTTGGAAGATCCCAAATATTATTTCTGTATATAAATAATACTTCTTTTTTAGGATTTAAAACCAGTCCTCCTGAAGCAGTAATAACGTCCAGGTTTTGCGAAAATAATGCCCAACCTTTCTCTAAATCAGGAGTGTATAGGTTAACTCCATTAATCTCATTGTTCTTTAATTTTTCTATAATTTCAACTACTACAATATTTTTAAGAATGTATAAAGGGAAATTATTTGTTTTTTTTGAAGAAGATGTGATAATTATTGGGGTATCATTTACAAAAACTTTATACATTTGCGATATGATTTTAAACAAAGATACAGCAAAAAAAACATCTGAACTTTTATTGCAGATTAATGCCATAAAATTAAGTCCTAACAAACCATTTCATTGGGCTTCTGGATGGAATTCTCCCATTTATTGCGACAATCGAATAACATTGTCATATCCTCCAGTTCGTATTTTTTTAAAAGAAGAAATTGCTAAAATTACTGAATTAGAATATGGTAAACCAGATGTGATTGCAGGTGTTGCAACAGGTGCCATAGCAATTGGTATATTAGTGGCCCAGGAATTGGGTGTGCCTTTTGTGTATGTTAGACCAGAGCCAAAAAAGCATGGTAGAAAAAACCAAATAGAAGGGCATTTAGAAAGTGGTCAAAACGTTGTGGTTATTGAAGATTTAATTAGCACTGGGAACAGTAGTTTAAATGCGGTAGCAGCTTTAAAAGAAGCTGGCGCTGTTGTAAAAGGTATGGTTGCTATTTTTTCTTATGGATTTGATGTTGCTGCTGAAAACTTTAAAGAAAAAAACGTAAGTTTAACAACTTTAAGTAATTACGATAATTTGTTAGAACAAGCTTTAGATAGTAATTATATTTCTGAAAAAGAATTGTTTACATTGCGAGAGTGGAGAGCAAACCCGAGTAAGTGGAACCAATAAACATAAGAATATGAATATTAATGGAAATAAAGTAGTAGTTAATAAATCTCAAAAAGGAACATTTGAGTTTTTATCAGATTTAAAAAACTTTGAACAGTTAATGCCTGAATCTATCCAGAAATTTGAAGTTGATGGAGATTCTTTTATATTTGGATTAAAAGGAATGCCAGAAATTAGATTGGTATTAAAAGAGAAAACGGAATACTCTAATATTACTTTAGGTGCAGCAAGTAGTAAACTTAATTTTGAATTAGTTGCAGATATTACTAAGATTGATGACACTTCTTCTGAAGTTCAGTTAGAATTTAATGGCAAATTTAACGCGATGATGGCTATGATGGTAAAAAGACCATTGACTAGTTTTATAGAAACGTTAACAAATAACTTAGAGGGTTTAAGCTAATGAAACTTCTTTAATTCCAAATTCTTTTACGTTTTCATCTTCTAACTCAATTTGAAGGTTTCCCAAAGAAGAAATTCCAATAATTTTACCCATAAATAAAACATCCCTGCTATCTTTAAACATAGTTGGGATATTTTTTTTATACAAGACATTTAAGTAATCAGTTTCTAAATTTGTGTATTTTTTTAATGAGATCAGTTGAATTTTCTCTTTTATTTTATCCACAACCTCTATTAACAAGGCGTCTAAATCATATAATTTATTTGTGGTATTTCGTAAAGAAGTTACATTTTTTAATGAAGTAGGAAAGTTTTGTTGATTTACATTTAATCCAATTCCGATTATAGAGTTGTTAATCTTTTTGCCTTTAATTATATTTTCTATCAGAATACCACAAATTTTTCTGTTTGCTGACAAAATGTCGTTTGGCCATTTAATGGATAAATCTTTAACTTTGTGCATTGAAAGTGCCTCAAAAACAGCTAAACTAACTGCGAAATTTAAAAACTTATGATGGTTAATGTTTAAATCAATATTACAGAAATAAACACTGAAGGTAAGGTTTTTAAGCGGTTCGGAGACCCAGCTGTTTTCTTGTTGACCGCGTCCTTTTTTCTGCTCTTTTGCAACCACAACAGTACCGTTTTCTATGGCAGTACTTTGTGCTAATTCTTTTAAAAAAGAATTTGTAGAGTCAATGGCATTAAGTTTGATTATTTTCAAGTGTTAAATAAAGTATAAACTAGTTCAATATTACATAAAATACTCGCAAAAAAATAATAACTTTGCGTTTAAATAGAAAAAAAATTAATGGCAAAAAAGCAAGTAAGCACAGATGATTTAATCTCTGTCATTATTAAAGGTATGGATGATGTTAAAGGAGAAAACATCCAATTACTTGACTTAAGAGAAATAGAAAATACAGTTTGTGATTATTTTATAATCTGTTCGGGTAATTCAAATACACAGGTAAATGCAATTTCTGGCTCTATTCAGAAAGTAGTTAGTAAACAATTAAAAGATAAACCTTGGCATATTGAAGGACAAGGTAATTCAGAATGGATTTTAATGGATTATGTAAATGTAGTTGTGCACATTTTTCAAAAACATGTAAGAGACTTTTATGATATTGAAAGTCTTTGGGGTGATGCAAAAATTACCGAAATAAATCCAGTTTAATCCTATTGATTTTATAACATATGAGTGATTCAAATAAAGAAAAAAAATCTAATATACCTAAATTTAAGTTTAGTTCATATTGGATTTATGGTGCAATTTTCATAGCATTAATAGCAGTACAGTTTTTTAACAGTGGAGATCTAGCTTCTAAAAGTATTTCTAAAAATAGATTTGAAGAAATTTTAAAAGATAATGACATCAAAGAAATTGTTGTTGTAAATAAGGATATAGCTCAAATTTATTTAACTAAAGAGGCATTAAAGAAAGATAAACACGCGAAGCAAACATCTTCAAGTTTTTACAGACCAGGTTCACCAGTTTATGAATATAATTTTGGAGATTTAAGAACTTTTGAGGAAAATGTAGCTCTTCTTAAAAAGGATAGAAATTTAATCGTTGATATAGATAATAAAGAAAAAACTAGTATTCTAGACGCTATATTTAGTTTTTTACCCTTTATAATTTTAATAGCCGTTTGGTTGTTCTTTATGAAAAGAATGTCTGGTGGTGGCAGCGGTTCTGGTGGTGGTGGTCAAATTTTTAGTATCGGAAAATCGAAGGCTAAATTATTTGATCAAGATACAAAAGTAAAAACAACGTTTGAAAATGTTGCAGGTTTAGAAGGGGCAAAAGAAGAAGTTCAAGAAATTGTAGATTTTTTAAAGCATCCTGAAAAATATACATCTTTAGGAGGTAAAATTCCAAAGGGAGCATTATTAGTAGGGCCCCCAGGAACAGGTAAAACCTTATTGGCAAAAGCAGTTGCAGGGGAAGCGGGCGTACCTTTCTTTTCTTTATCAGGTTCAGATTTTGTAGAAATGTTTGTTGGAGTAGGAGCTTCTCGTGTACGTGATTTATTTAAACAAGCTGCACAAAAATCACCTTCAATTATTTTTATTGATGAAATTGATGCGATCGGTAGAGCTCGAGGAAAAAGTAATATGACTGGTGGGAATGATGAACGTGAAAATACATTGAATCAGTTGCTAACAGAAATGGATGGTTTTGGCACAGATACAAATGTAATTGTAATAGCTGCGACCAATAGAGCTGATGTTCTAGATAGCGCTTTAATGAGAGCAGGCCGTTTTGATAGACAAATCTATGTAGATTTGCCTAATATTAATGAGCGTAAAGAAATTTTTGAGGTTCATATAAAACCTCTAAAATTAGCAGATGATGTTAAAATTGAATTTCTAGCACAACAAACTCCTGGTTTTTCGGGTGCAGATATTGCAAATATGTGTAATGAATCTGCTTTAATCGCCGCCAGAAATGGTAAAAAATCTATTCATCATCAAGACTTTTTGGACGCTGTGGATAGAATAGTTGGTGGTTTAGAAAAGAAAAATAAAGTAATTACACCAAAAGAGAAAAAAGTAATAGCTTTTCATGAAGCAGGACATGCTACTGTTAGTTGGATGTTGGAGCATGCTTCACCATTAGTAAAAGTTACTATTGTACCTAGAGGACAATCTTTAGGAGCTGCATGGTATTTACCAGCTGAAAGATTGATTGTTCAAACTGAGCAAATGTTAGATGAAATGTGCGCCACTTTAGGGGGTAGAGCGGCAGAAAAAATTATTTTTAATAAGATTTCAACGGGCGCTTTAAGTGATTTAGAAAAAGTAACAAAACAGGCTCGAGCGATGGTTACAGTTTATGGTTTAAATGAAGAGGTTGGTAATATTACTTATTATGATTCTTCAGGAAATGATGCTTTTGTAAAACCTTACAGTGAAGAAACAGGTCGTAAAATTGATAAAGAAATTTCTAAAATGATTGAAGCTCAATATGTAAGGGCGATAGATCTTTTAGATAAGAATAAAGAAAAGCTAACTATATTAGCAGAATTGTTATTAGAAAAGGAAGTTATTTTTAAGGATGATTTACAAGAAATTTTTGGTGAAAGACCTTTTGATGAGGAAATTGAAGAAGTGATAACCAAAGAAGAAGTAAAGACAACGACAGTAGATAAAATCTCTGGAGAATAATTTTATAAATGAATTTTTTTAAGAAACTTTTTAATATTCCCATAAGGGAAGATGAAGAAATACACAAACAAGAAGTAAATTTATCTCTTGATGATTTATTTGTGCACAATTTCACGAAAAAAGGTGGTAAGTTTTTATATTGTGAAAAAAAGCAAGAAGTTTTAGAAAACTTCAAGAAAATACTCACAGAAAATAGTTGGAAAGAAGTTTGTTTATTAGATGAAAATTTGTTTTCATTTCTTAAAAATCAGGATGCTAAAGCATTAAAAAATTTCAAAGAAGATACTCCAATTTTCACTTCTTGCGAGCATTTGATTGCGGATAATGGAGATATTTTATTTTCATCAAATCAATTAGGAGGTAAAAAATTAAAAGAATATCCAGATCAATTTATTGTTTACGCAACAACAAGTCAGTTAGTTAAAAATACAGGTCAAGCCTTAACAGGTATTAAAACTAATGCCACTAAAAGTTTACCAACAAACATTTCTGCAGTAAAGAATTATATTATCAATAAAAATGATGATAATTTTTTAAACTATGGAAACAGTAGCTCAAAAAACTTATATTTGCTCTTATTAGAAGACTTATAATATGCGCAACCTTTTAAAAAGGACTCTTTCCGGAATTATCTTTGTTTTAATATTTTTTTCGGCGATTTTATATTCTGAAAATTCTTATATAGCCTTAATAATTTTGTGTGGTTTTTTATGTATTTGGGAATTTATTAGAATGATAAAACTTAAAAGTTTCGTTCCGTATGTTCTATTTGCATTTGTATTATTTTTAATGATTAAAAGACGGGATAGTCATGCTATATCATTAGTGTTAATGATATCGATTCTATCTTCCGTTTTCTTGATATATCAACTATTTGCAAAGAAGGAAATTAGTTTTTTAAATGAGAGAGTAAAACTAGGTGTTACAATTAGATATGTAATATTCTCTGTGTGCTTTTTAGTGTTGCTTCCTTTTTATGAAAACAATTTTCATCCATATTTAATGATCAGTATTTTATCAATTATTTGGGTAAACGATTCTTTTGCATTTCTAGTTGGTAAAAATTTTGGAAAAAACAAGTTGTTTCCATCAGTATCACCTAAAAAAACAATTGAAGGTTTTTTTGGGGGGTTTATTTTTTCACTTTTAGCTGCTATGTTCATTAGTAAATTTAATTTAGATTTTTCTATGTTAAATTGGATGATTATAGGAGTTATCGTTTCAGTAATTGGAACTGTTGGTGATTTAGTGGAATCTAAATTTAAAAGACAGGCAAAGTTTAAAGATAGTGGAAGCATTATGCCAGGTCACGGAGGCATTTTAGATAGATTAGATAGTTTGTTGTTTGCTGCTCCGTTTGTATATTTGTATATTAACTTTATTATTTAAAAATGATTAAATTTCATAAGGAAGGATATAAAATTATTTCAATTACTTTTATTATTGCGATTGCAGCAATTTTATTAGCTGAAAATTTTATTAATATAACTTGGTTAGTAAAAACGATTCAAGTTATAATATTGGGTTTTGTAATTATCGTACTACAATTTTTTAGGAACCCTAAAAGAATCACTAATTTAAATGACACCCATATTATAGCACCAGTAGATGGAAAAGTTGTCGTTATTGAGGAAGTAGAAGAGACGGAGTATTTTAAAGATAAAAGATTACAAATATCAATTTTTATGTCTCCAATAAATGTTCATGTTACAAGATATGCGATGAGCGGGATTATAAAATACAGTAAATATCATCCAGGGAAATATTTAGTAGCATGGCACCCAAAAGCATCTACTGAAAATGAAAGAACCTCAGTAGTCATTGAAAATAAAATTTTTGGAGAAATTTTATATAGACAAATAGCTGGAGCTTTGGCAAAAAGAATTGTAAACTATGCTACAGAGGGTAATGCAGTAACGCAAGGAACGGATGCAGGTTTTATAAAATTCGGTTCTAGGGTTGATTTATATTTGCCTTTAGGAACAAAAGTTAATGTGAAATTAGGAGATAAAGTTAAAGGTGGTGTCCAAGTTGTCGCAGAAAAATAATATAGATTTAGATAAAGAGTATAAAGCTGCTTTTGATAAAATATCTAAGTTGAAAAAGGCTGTTGCTCCTGATGTTATGCTGAAATTTTATGCTTATTACAAGCAAGCAAATTTTGGTAATAAATTTTCATTTAATAGTGGATTAGATGTAAGAAGTGCATTTAAATTTAACGCTTGGATGCAATTAAATGGAATGCCTGTTGAGGATGCAAAAAAAGAATATATAAAATTGGCTAAAACAATTTAATTTTAAACAAAAGAATCATGAAAAAAATATTTATTATTTCATTTTTATTAGTAGGAACGGTGTTCCATTTTTCAGCATGTAAATCAGAGGAAAAAAAAGAGGCTGTAAAAGAAGAAAGTAAAGCAGTATCCAAAAAAAGTACAGCTGCTTTTTCGGTTGCAAATGCAAATAACGAAATCAATTTTACGGCTTATAAAACGACCGATAAAGTGCCCGTAGGAGGTCAGTTTAAAAAAGTTGATGTTCTTGCTGGAGGTGAAGGAAATAGTGTGAAAGAAGCAATTAATAATACTGAATTTTCAATTCCTGTAAGTAGTTTGTTTACGAAGGATGCGGGCAGAGATTATAAAATTAAAAAGTTCTTTTTTGGAATTATGGAAAATACAAAATTACTTTCTGGTAAATTGTCTTTAACTGATGTTACAAATGGAGTAGCAGAAATTAAAATGAATGGTATTACTCAAAAAGTACCTTTTACGTATACAATTATTGGTAAATCTTTTAATATGAAAGCGACAATGAATGTTACTAATTGGAATGCATCAGATGCTTTATCATTTTTAAATAAGGTTTGTATAGATTTGCATAGAGGTGCAGACGGTGTTTCTAAAACTTGGAGTGAAGTTGGTTTAAATATTACATCAACATTCTAAATAATTATAGATTATTCAACGCTTTTTTTAGTGTTTTAAATCGAAAAGAATATCCATTCTTTTCGATTTTTTTTGTTGAAATCCTACTTCCTTCTAAAAGAATTACAGCAAGTTCTCCAAATAAAATTTTCAGCATAAAGGCAGGGACACCAATACCTAAATACGGTCTTTTTATGCTTTTTGCTAACGTTTTAGAAAAAGTTATACTTGTTTGATGTTCTGGTGCAACCGCATTATAAATACCTATTAAATTAGCTTCTATGGATTGAATGTACATTTGGCATAGGTCATCAATATGAATCCAAGGAATATATTGTTTTCCTGAACCTAATGGGGATATTACTGGAGTCTTCATTTTTTCTAATGCTCCTCCTTTTGCGGCTAAAACAATCCCAGTTCTTAATATAGTTATTGGTATGTTTATTTTTGAAAATTTATGCGCGGCAGCTTCCCATTTTTGGCAAACCTCAGCTAAGAAATCACTACCAGATTTATCTGTTTCTTTAAAAATTGTTTTCGAAGTAATCGCTCCATAATAACCAATTCCTGAAGCAGAAATAAAACCCTTAAGTTCCAGTTTTAATGCATTAACTTTTTCAAAAAGTAAGTTTGCCGTTTTAACCCTGCTATCTATAATTACTTGTTTTCTTTTTTTTGTCCAACGTTCATCAGCAATTCCTGCTCCTGCTAAGTGAATAATAAAATCAATATTTTTAAATGCTTTTTCATCAATATAATTTTTAACAATATCCCATTTAAATTCATTTTCGTTTTTTGGGTTTCTGCTTAAAATTAAAACTTCATGATTTTTATCAATCAATAGTTGTGTTAGTCTTTTTCCTACTAAACCGGTACCTCCAGTAATTAAAATTCTTGCCATACTGTAAAAATAAAAAACCACACTCAAAATGAGCGCGGTTTATAATAGAAAATTTTTATAAGATTATTTAATCTCTTTCATCGCATTTGTAATTAATGTTTTAAGATGATTTTTATGTGCTTTTGTAGCTATATTTCCAGTTGTATTGCTCACCCAGTTTTGTATGTTTTTCAGGTTGTAAATAGCCATCGATTTAGCAGCTATTGGATATCTACCGCTTGATTTTCCTGAAATTATACTAATTAATCCCTTTGTGTAAGTTGCTTGTAAATTTTGACGGAAAGAATTAACGCTACCTTTAATATCACCTTTAAATATTGCATTGTTTAAGTCTGTCATGTAAGTCGATAATTTATATTCATTTCCATACAATTCAGAATTTGAAATTCTTTTTAAAGTGTTAGGGTGTGTAATGTGTGCCAAAACTCTTGTTTGGTAGCTTAACACTTGCTCATGTATTTTAGGGTCTTCTGGACCACCAAAGAAATTATAACCACGTCTTTGTTGGGCTAAATAATTATATAGATCAGCGGGAGCTTTAAAAGCATCAGGAGCAAAAACATATTTTTTTAAAGCATTCATTGCTCTTTTTTGATCTTCCAAACTTACTGGTGTATAAGGCATTGTTTCACCATTTTGACCAGGTTTTGTTCTATCAACATAAACACCACCAATAAATCTTGAAATCACACCTGCAGCAGTAGCAGATTGCCCGCTTAAAATATAATAAGCTTGTCTTAATTGCATGTAAGATTCACCAGAGTTACCAAAACGAGTTTTGATATCTTTCATCATATTATTTGATAATTGAATTCTATCAATAGAATATCCAATTTGGTCGTTAGATAAATCACCAATCATTACTCTTGGGTCAATTGCTTTTCCTGGAGAACGCATATCATCAGCATCATTACCAAAAATTAATGAAGGTTCTGTAGATCTGTCTAATAAAGTGTTTTTTTCTGAAGTCGATTTAAACGGTGTATACCCAAACTGAATTGCCCAAATATCGTAAGGACCAACTGCCATGTCATAATACTGACCTTGTTTGCTTCTGTCTAAAGTTAAATTGATGCCAGCATAATCCATTACAGATCCTGTTAAGGCTTTTCCTTTAATAAAATTCGCATCTGCTAATTGTTCAGGAGAAAATAATTGACTAGCCTTCATATTATGATTTAATCCTAATGTATGCCCAACTTCATGCATAATTAAAGATTTCATCCCTTGTTCTTTCATTCCTTCCATTTCTAAATCTGACGCTCCTGCAGCCGCTAAAACGGTTTGTCCAAATAACGTGTTTTCATGCATTAAATGTCCTTTAGAACAGAATAAATGATTGTTCTTGTTTTTGAAAAATTTTAGTTTTTCTTCTTCTGCAGTTGCAGCAGTAAAGTTTAAAGCTGCGGCATTATCAAAAACTCTATCATAGTAAACTCTATTGGTAAAATGCACATATTCTAACATAATATCTGCACCTAAAATTTCACCAGTTCTTGGGTTTACAAAACTCGGTCCGTACCCACCAAAAGGAGGGTTTGGAGAAGATGTCCAACGTAAAACATTGTAACGAACATCACCGGCATCCCAGTCTGCATCATCTGGCTGTATTTTTACAACCATTGCATTGTTGAATCCTGCTTTTTCGAAAGCTTTATTCCATGCTAAAACACCATCTTTAATTGTTTCTCTAAACTCCACAGGTGTTGTGTTTTCAATCCACCAAGTGATTGGTGTTACTGGCTCGGATATAGTCGCATCAGGATTTTTCTTCACTAATTTCCATCTGTGAATAAAATCTCTATAGTTTACAACATCAGTAGATGTCATATTATTAGTTTGTGTTAAGAAATATCCAACCCTTGGGTCATCCATTCTTGTCTCATAATCACTTTCTGGCATATTCATAAATGTATGAAATACCTTGATAGAAACATTTCTTCCGTCAGTTACTGCGCTACTGCCACCATTTAAAACAGCAGGATTGTTATATACATACTCAGTTTTAACATTGGTGTTTTCTGGGTAGTTTTTTATTTCCTCAATTTTAGATTTAGTTTTGTCAAACCTACCTAAGCTAAAAGCAAAAGGAGATTGTCCTGGAAATCTTGGACCTTTTATTCTTGTAAACGTTTCTGATAAGAATAAACCATCCGCAGCAATTAGATATTCGCCAGTTTTATCATCTGTAGCTAATATTTTACCTGCTGCAATTACTGCATCACTAATATTTGCACTTGAAGATTTAGAAATAGCATTCTTTTCATCAAAATAAAACGACGTATTTGGGGCAACAAATTCTAAACGATTAAAGTACTTTTTAATGTGAAAGACACTAGAACCTTGGTAAGCTCCTCTAAATTGACCAGCTTCTGTAACTCCGTCCGCAATTTGAGAGAAGTAAATAAAGTCATTATCTAATTGTTCTTTTTTTACTAATAAATGAGTGGCTCCCGTTATAGTATCTTGATAGATTGCGAATAAACCTTCAATTTTTTTACTACTCTTAGTTAGCTCTTTTATTGTTTTACCCTTCTTTTTTGGAGCCTTTTTCTTGGTAGCTATTTCAGTTTTTGCCTTTGTTTTCTTTTTCCAGAATTGTGCACTTGTGTCTTGAACACCAGCAATCGCTAATGTTAAGAATAACGAACAAAGAATTTTGAATGATTGCGAATTATTTGTTTTCATATTAGATTTAAATTAATTTAATGGAGTGTGAAATTACTTTTTGAAGGTTAATTTTACTGTTAATTTTATGATAAAATTATATAATCTGTAAAATAGATTACTTTTTGTTTTAAAAGCCCCATTATTTGATCTTTTTTTTAAAGATATTTAAATTATAGGTTGACATAATAGCAGCATATATTAAAGCTATGTTAATCTTTTTTAAGGCATTTAATAAAGCCGTATTTTTAGGGTGATGAAAAACAACACGAAAAGAAAAGGATTTATCTTTAAAACGTATGAGGCAGAAAATCAATCTCCGTTTGAGATGCTTTTTGAGATTTTTAAAGAATTAATTACACATACTTCTGGCGATTTTGAGGAAGCTATTGATTGGTTACGTTCTTTAGATAAAGAATATAAATTGACGGATGAAAATTACACTATTGACGATTTTATTGAAGATTTAAAGAAAAAAGGTTATATAAGAGAAGAAGTAAAAGCTGATGGAACAGGAGGTACAAAAATTACTCCAAAAACAGAACGCGCGATTCGTCAGCAAGCTTTAAATCACATTTTTGGTAAGATTAAAAGAAGTGGTTCTGGAAATCATAAAAGTAAATCTGCAGGAATTGGAGATGAACACACAGGAGACTTTAGAGCCTATCAATTTGGAGATGGATTAGATAAAGTTTCTATTACAGAAAGTATTAGAAATGCTCAAATTAACAATGGCATTGATAATTTTAATTTAACAGAAAACGATTTGGTTGTGGAAGACACACTTCATAAAAGCCAAATGAGCACCGTGTTAATGATTGATATTAGTCATTCTATGATTCTATATGGAGAGGATCGAATTACACCAGCTAAAAAAGTAGCGATGGCTTTGGCAGAATTAATTACCACTCGGTATCCAAAAGACACTCTAGATATCATTGTTTTTGGAAATGATGCTTGGTCTATAAAAATTAAAGATTTGCCTTATTTGCAAGTGGGTCCTTATCATACAAATACTGTTGCAGGTTTGCAATTAGCGATGGATTTATTGCGAAGAAAAAGAAATACAAACAAACAAATCTTTATGATTACCGATGGTAAGCCAAGTTGTTTACTCTTGCCAGATGGTCAATATTACAAAAACAGTAATGGTTTGGACAAGTATATTGTAAATAAGTGCTACGCAATGGCGCAGCAAGCCAGAAAATCACACATTCCGATTACTACTTTTATGATTGCCCAAGACCCATATTTAATGCAATTTGTAAAAGCGTTTACACAAGCAAATCAAGGAAAAGCATTTTACACAGGATTAAAAGGATTGGGAGAAATGATTTTTGAAGATTATGAAACGAATAGAAAAAAACGAATTAAAGGATAAATGAGAATACAAGATTTAAAAACATTAGGCGCATTAAAAGAAAGAGGTTATAAGTCTAAATCGATTAAAGATGAGTTAAGAGAAAACCTTATTAGTAAAATAATGAGCAAAGAGAATGTCTTTACGGGGGTTCATGGTTATGAGAACACCGTAATTCCAGAGTTGGAAAGAGCAATTCTAAGCAGACATAATATTAATTTATTAGGTTTACGAGGACAAGCAAAAACCCGTTTAGCAAGATTGATGGTAAATTTATTGGATGAATATATTCCTGTCGTTGAAGGTTCTGAAATTAATGATGATCCTTTGAATCCTATTTCGAGATTTGCAGTTGAAACTATTAGGGAAAAAGGTGATAAAACCCCTATTTTTTGGTTGCATAGAAATGATCGTTTTGCAGAAAAATTAGCGACGCCAGATGTGACTGTTGCTGATATTATAGGTGATGTAGATCCCATAAAAGCAGCTAACTTAAAATTAAGTTATGCAGATGATCGGGTTATTCATTACGGAATGATTCCTAGAGCAAACCGTTGTATTTTTGTGATTAATGAATTACCAGATTTGCAGGCGAGAATTCAAGTTGCATTGTTTAATATTTTACAAGAAGGAGATATTCAAATTAGAGGATTTAAATTACGTTTGCCATTAGATATTCAATTTGTATTTACAGCAAACCCTGAAGATTATACAAATAGAGGAAGTATTGTAACACCTTTAAAGGATAGAATTGGCTCACAGATTTTAACCCATTATCCGGAGGATATAGAAACAGCAAAAACGATTACGCAACAAGAAGCGAATAAAAATAATTCTCAGAAGGAATTTATTCAAGTTCCAGAATTAGCAAAAGATTTGTTAGAACAAATAGTTTTTGAAGCGAGAGAAAGTGAATATATAGATGCAAAAAGTGGAGTAAGTGCGCGTTTAAGTATTACTGCTTTCGAAAACTTGTTAAGCACAGCAGAAAGAAGGGCTTTAATTTCTGGTGATGAAAAAACCATGATTCGTTTAAGTGATTTTGATGGAATAATTCCGGCAATTACCGGTAAAGTAGAATTGGTCTATGAAGGAGAGCAAGAAGGAGCTGAGGTAGTTGCCGAAAAATTGATTAAAAATGCCATTAAAACATTATTTCCAACCTATTTTCCTGAAATTAAAAAGTTAGAAAAGCAAGAGACTGAAACACCTTATGATGACATTATTTCGTGGTTTTTTAATGCTGATGATGATTTCGAGTTATTAGATGAATTTACAGAGTTACAATACAAAAATGAGTTAGATAAGGTACAACCTTTAGATGATTTCTTAGTGAAATACCAACCTAATATGAATACCGCTGATGCTTATTTTGTAAAAGAGTTTATTCTTTGGGCCTTAGCAGAATTTAAAAAGCTAAGTAAATTTAGATTTGCAGAAGGAACTCAATTTAAAGATCCTTATGGTAATTTCATAGCTGGATTGTAGTTACTTACCAATTGCTTCGAGATTTAATATACTTATCACAAAACCGAATTATTTCTATAATTCGGTTTTTTTAGAAAGTTTATTTTTTATTAAATCTTTCAATAAAAACTCCTGTATTCTATATTTTGCAAGAATTTGACAGTTATTAAAAGCAATTTTATGTTTTAATATTCTTCTTGTTAATTATATTGTCATTTCTTGTGTAGGAAATGATTGGAAAATAAATTGAATAAGAAGTTACAAAATGGGATATTACCTTATGATTTTATTTGGAAAAACCACCACACTTTCATGATTATTTTCTCCAACTGCAGCAACTCCAAAAAAGAAATTATCAATTACAATTCCTTCTAAAGTAAATTCGGTAGTTTCTACATACCTGGAATTATCCCAAGTAGGAGAAGTTGTATCTCTCCAATAAATTTTATAACCTTTAGCACCATCAACTTTATTCCACTTTAATTTTGCTGAAGCTTGCACAATTCCGCCAATTGCGACCTCTTTAGGACTTGGTGGAGCAGAAGCTAAACCAGCCATTGTGATAGAGTTAACGCTAGTTAATTTTTTGGCATATTCAAAATTTACGTGCTCAAAAGTATCTCCATATTTAATCCCATTTTCAACTCTAATATCCTGATGCTGCTGCGTATAATTTTCATGAGCTTCCATAATTCTAATTCCTGGAAAACCCAAATCATTAAAGGGTCTGTGATGCCCTCCTCTTCCAAATCTATCCAATCTATAAATCATCATCGGATTCATTTCTGGCATATATGTTTTTGTCATTTTATGAGTATATCTTGCCAGTTGACGAGAAATTCCATCAACTTCACCACCATAAAAACGACGCATTTTTCTTTGTTTTTCTGTTTCATTTGCCGGGACCGGTTCAGAAAAAATTCGAAAAGCACGATTGTCTATAACACCATCTACACCCGTAATATTTCCAATCATATCATTATTTAAGATTCCGATAATTTCCCATCCTTTTTCCTTCGCATATTTTGCCAAACCTGCTCCGCCAAAAAGTCCTTGTTCTTCACCAGAAAGGCCAACATAAATAATACTATTTTCAAATTTATAGTTACTTAAAACTCTGGCAGCTTCCATGGTTCCTGCCATTCCTGAAGCATTATCATTTGCACCTGGAGCATCTGTTTTAAAATCCATAGTATCACTTGCTCGAGAATCAATATCGCCACTCATAATAACGTATCTATTTGGGTATTTTGTTCCTTTTTGAATGGCTACAACATTAACAATCCAAGCATCATGAGGAACTCTTCTATTACCTTTTTTTGTGACAAAATCCTTTTGATAGAATACATCAATACAATTATCACAACTTTTAGAAATAGTTTCAAATTCAGATTTTATCCATCTTCTGGCAGCGCCAATTCCATGGGTAGTAGAAGTGGTATCGGAAAACGTATTTCTTGTTCCAAATTCCGTTAATGTTTTTATATCTGCTTTAATTCTATCAGCGGAAACATCATTTATAATATCATATATTTTTACATCTGTTTGCGCAGAAATAGATACTATGGTGAATAAGAAAGCTAGTTTGATTATTTTCATTATGTTTTTAATTAAAAGATGAAAAGTGATACTTATATGGTCATCATTTTCCTTAATTTGTCGTTCTAAAATAAAATTTAAATAACGAATTTTTAAGTATGTAATGTCCTTGTATTTGGCATAATTTTTTTTGAATTATTGATAGTAATTCAAATGTTTTCTTAAATAATAATTTGAATAATTTCTATATAAGTAACTCTAGAACTTTTTATTTATCAGTTTTCAATGTAATACTTTTATTAAAGGGAATTTTTAATTGATATAAAATATCTTGATCTTTAGTTCCGTCTAACAAATCCAATCCAAACTTTACTTTTTTAGGATCATCGTATGTTAATGTTCCAAAAATTCTATCCCATATAGAAAAGATATTTCCAAAGTTAGAGTCTGTCCAAGGTAATTCAAAATGATGATGGAATTTATGCATATTTGGAGTTACAAAAACAAAACTTATAACTTTATCAAGTGTCTTGGGTAGATAAATGTTTGCATGCGTAAAATAGCCAAAAAATACCGTTGCCATTCTATAAAAAAGATAATATGCTAAAGGAATTCCGAAAATTACAATAACAATTAATGCGAAGATTTCTCTAAAAGCATAATCTCCTGGATGGTGTCTTGTTGCACTTGTTGCATCTACTGTTGTATCTGAATGATGAATCATATGAAAACGCCACATGAAAGGTATTTTATGTAATAAATAATGCACTACATATTGTGCGGAAAAATCTAATACTGCGATGGCGATTAGTAACTCTGTCCAAATTGGCAAGTCTATTATGTTTAAAACACCAAATTGATTTGCAGATAGCCAAATAAAAACACCCACAGATAGAATTCCGAAAATTAAATTCAGGCTTACATCCATGGATAAAAAAAACATATTTACTGCTGCATGCTTCAATTTTTTATAATCAAATTTTACTAAAGGAATTATTAATTCTACAATCCAATTAGCAGAAATACAGATAAAAATCCATACTAATTTTTGCCAAGAAGGCATGGTTTCAAAAAAGTTTAAAAAGTTTTCCATTTAAAATTTATAATTAAAGGATTGTAAGATAATAAATTAAAAGGATTTTAAAGTGAACAAACAAACCACAATTTGGTCTGGATTTAAAAACTTCTATATTTTACTTTTGTATTGGTTCATAAAGAATGCCATTAATTTCTATGTTCGATTTGAAATACGGGAAGTATTGGTTACCTAAAAGAATCAAATTAATTAGAAAATAAGCCGTATTTACATAAATAACTATTAGAATTCTAAGTATAAAATATGGTTAGGATTATAATGTGTCTTTGAAATTTCAAAATCGAAACTTCCAACTTTTTGAAATCCCATTTTATGGTAAAAATTGATGGCTCTTTTGTTTTCAATCCAAACAGCCAACCAAATTCCTTGTTGATTATTTTCTTTAGATAAGTTCAGATTAAAATTGAATAATTCTTTGCCTAAATTTAGTCCAAAGAATTCTTTTAATAAATACAATCTACTCATTAAAGTAATGTTTTTAGCAGATATATTTGCATTTGTTTTATTTATAATTATTTTAGAATATCCGGCAATTTTATTTTTAGAATAAATTAAAAAGTATAAGTTTTCTTTATTTACTAATTCTTTTGTAAAGTTATCTTTGCTAAAATTTTTGGCAGTATAACTGTCGATATCTTTTTTATGTGCCGAATGACCATGGGCCACTAGGAAAGATTTTTTGCTAATTTTTGATAAAATTTCAGCATCTTTAATTGTTCCTTTTTGTATGCGAAACATTTATTGGAATTTTGATTATATTTTCCTTTTCAATCAATTTTTTATGACTTGATATTTTAGGTTTTGTTAAATAAAGAAAAATTAATACCAACGTTTCTTATTTTTTTTAGAGGCTTCAGATTTTCTGCCTTTTTTATTTTTATTAACAGTATTTGGCTGTAATTTTTTGTGTTTTGGTTTATTGATGATGTATGGATGGTCAACAATAATTTTAATAGTTTTTTCAATTAAAGCTTCAATAGTTTTGATGTAGCTATTTTCGTCAGGAGAACAAAAAGAAAACGCAATTCCAGACTTACCCGCTCTACCAGTTCTGCCTATTCTGTGTACATAGGTTTCTGGTATATTCGGAATATCAAAATTAATAATAGCATCTACATTTGTAATATCAATTCCACGTGCAGCTACATCTGTAGCAATTAAAATAGTTGCTTTTTTATTTCTAAAATCTTCGATAGCTTTATTTCTAATAGCTTGCGATTTATCTCCATGAATACTTACTACGTCGTAGTCATTTTTTAGTAAAGTCTGTTCTAGCTTATCAACACCAATTTTCGTACGTCTAAAAATGATGATTTTTCCATTTATCGTATTTCTCAATAAATCTAAGCACAAATCTGTTTTATTCTTTTTAGGAAGATAATATAATAGCTGTCCAATATTTTTTGCAGTAGTTTCCTCTGGATTTATTTCAATCTTAACAGATTTTTTTAACATGGTTTTAGCCAAATCATCTATTTTTTCGGGTATGGTTGCAGAAAAAAGTAAGGTTTGTTTTTTCTTAGGACATAAACGTTCTATTTTTTTTACTTCGGTTATAAAGCCCATATCAAGCATTAAATCAGCTTCATCTAACACAAAGATTTCAATAGCACTTAAATCTATGAATCCTTGTAAATAAAGGTCAATTAACCTTCCAGGAGTTGCAATTAAAATATCTACACCATGTGCTAAAATGTCTTTTTGAGGTTCTAGAGAAACACCACCAAAAACTGCTGCAGTTGTTAAATTTGTGTATTTGCTGTAGGTTTTAAAGTTTTCTAAAATTTGTATTGCTAACTCACGAGTAGGAGTGATAATCAATGATTTTATCTCTTTACCTTCTTCTTCTTTTAGACCTTGTTTATCAAACAATATTTGAATAATAGGCAACGCAAAAGCAGCTGTTTTACCTGTACCCGTTTGCGCAGAAACAATTACATTTTTTTTTGCTAACACCTTTGGTATTGCTTGTTCTTGGACTAAAGTTGGTGTGTGATATCTTTCTTCAGCAACTGCTTTTAAGATAGATTTATGGAAAGGAAATTCAGAAAACTGCATTGAATATTTTTAATGCAAAGGTAGTTTAAATGCATCTATGGTTTTTGAGGAATTATGTATTTAAAAAATAGGCTTTGTTCTGAATAGATACTTAGGTTTACTGTCTATTTTTTCACGCTTTAAAAGAACGTGGCTACCAATTTATAAACTAGAACCTTTTGTTTTTAATACTCTATTTTCCTTTTCAGCTTCCATATCTTTATATCGACCAATTACCAATCCTATAAACATTCCTAATGCTAAACCAATTGAATTTCCAGAAGCTCCAAAAGTAGTGCCAATAGCTACTCCAAAACACATGCCTAGACTCATGCCTATTGCAGTATAGTAACCTTCTGATATTAATGAAAATTTATCTTTTAAAAATTGTTTTAAAATTTGCAGCTTTTTGCTATAATATCTTCTTTTATTTTTGGCATTGGACTTTAATTTAAAAGATTTAAGTTCATCTTCAATTAGTGATATTTGTCCTTTTGATAAATCCCTATTTTTTAAATTCGTCAGAATAGTAATATACCCTTTATAAACTCGTATTTCTCGTTTACGATCTGTTTGTTTTAATAATTTTTCAAAAAACTGACTTGTTTCTGTAATTGTCATAATTTTAATCTTTATTTAATTAGTGTCTAAAATCAGATAATATTACACTTCAATAGAAAAATAATTATTTGAGCCGTTGTTTGGGTTTTTCTCTATTATTTTATTCAGCTTGTAAATCTTCCATGTCAGAAATTAATTCCGCTAGTTTTTTTAAGACACCACCGTAAACTAAATTTAAATCCCATTTATAAATTCGTTCGCCAAAAATGGCAATTAATATTATAATTAGTAACATTGAAAGTATCCAATAAACCGGCATTCCATATATCATATCAGGTTGGTAATCTCCTAATATTTTATTTAAAGAGTTGTTAAAATCATTGGAAAACCAGAATCCAGAAACCATAGCAATAAAAATGTAAGGATAAATGTAACGAGACATTTTCATGTTAACAGTAATTTGTTCTTGCATCCAAACATCGAAAGATTTTAAGTATTGATAACTGCTAACATTTGTGTCTATTTTGTTTAAACCTTTAAATAACCGTTTATTTACGAAAACCAAGACATTAAACAGAATGAACATAAGTACACCCATGACTGGAATTTTTACAAAAAATGAAACAGGTAATAGTACAAAAGAAAATACAACAACAGCATTTAAGTTAATTTTAAACATTCTTTTAAATTTATCGATTATATGAATAGATTTTTTATCGTAAAGGTTATTTAGCTTTGGAACAACCAGCGCATTTTTTTGTAAAAAACCTTCTTTCCAAATTGATTCAATTGATTTTTCCATCTAATAATTTTTTTAATCGTTCTTTAATCCTGTTTACTCGTACACCAATGTTATTTGGTGTCGTTCCAATTATTTCTGCAATTTCTTTGTTTGGTTTTTCTTCTAAATAGAGTAAAATAATAGCTCTATCAATTTCTGATAGTCGTTTAATAGCTTCATATAAGAAATTTAGATTTTCATTAGAAAAAGCAGAGTTTTCTTCACCTTCTTCATATTGATTTACAGCATCATTATTAAAGTATTGACGCGTTTTTTTCTTTTTCTTAATTAAGGTTAAACATATATTTAAAGAGAGTCTATAGATCCAAGTAGACCATTTTGAGTCACCACGAAACTTGTCTTTACTTCTCCAGATTTGCAAACAGACTTCCTGGTAATAATCCTCAAAGTCTTCTTGAGAATCAGTATATGCTCTGCAAATTTTTATAATAATTCCGGAATAGGGTAAAATTGATGATGTATAAAAATCGCTGCTCAATAATTGTTTTTTACTATTAGTGGCAGAAGTTAATGATTATTACAATTTTTTACTGTTTTTTTTTATTAAGATGTGAAGGCAGTATTTTATCACCATCCTTAAAGCCAATTTATTTTGACAGGGGCTACTACTGTAAATGGTAATAATTGGTTGGTATGGGAGAATTTTTTTTAGCTAAAATTAACAATTTTTATATGTTGGTTTCTTTTTTGAATGAGATCATTGATTGCATCCCAAAGAGAAATTCTCTTTTTTAAAGATTCCTTAGCAACTAATAATACTTCATGCCATTTTTGGTCATCATTTTCACATAATTCAGAAATCATTTCAAGCGCAAGAGGTCCGTGTTCATCTCCATCAAGTTCTATATGACGCTCTAGATAATAAGTAAGTTTGTTGTAAAGTTTGTTTTTGGAATCAGAATTTTTGAGAATTCCTATAAACATATCAGGAATTATATCTTCTCGTCCAAATGTAAATGCAGAAGCAATTAGGTGAGGTTTGTTTGTTTCAATGATTGAAAATGAATACTTTACGAAATCAGCTACTTTACTGTCTATATTAACTTCGCTTAAAGAATATTGAACCGAATTTCCCGATGCTATAAGTTTTATAAAATCATTGATTTCATTAGTGTTTGCGCTTAATTGAGACATAGCATCTAAATACATTTCAAAGTGACTCTTTGGCTCTCCTATTTCATTAATATCACTCTCTTCTCCAAAAACAATTTCATTTATAAATCTTGATAACTTTGGTTTTTTTGAAGGAGTCCATGGGATTTGAACGCTAGTAAGACTTATTTGAAGACTCTTTAAGAGTGACATAAAATCCCAAACAGAAAACACGTGATTCTCCATGAAAGTTTTAATATCAATTATCGTTTTTAAATTTTCATAAAGTTTATGATTCTGCAATTGAGTTCTCAATTCAATAATTTCATTTTCTATGTATTGCAGTCTTTGTGCAGCGTTTTTTGCTTCCATATAATTAGTAATGTAAAATGTTTAATTTGTCATACTATATAGTTAAACAAATTTACTTATTTTTTTTATAAATCTAATTATAAAATAATATTTTTCACATAGCGATTTAAAGTTTTTCTCTTTGTTAACAATAGGTAAGAGGCAATGTTGTTTTTTAATCAGTAGGTTGTTTAGTAGTCTTTTGTATAGTCGAGTAATATTATAATTAATTTTACTTACTGTTTACAATGATTAAACACTATTTTGCTCCAAGGCCTTTTTTAACCATAATATTCCATCAGGATTAATTAAAAAATAACTTTATGAAAATGACTTACAACATAAGTTTTATATAACTTATAAACTGATTTAATAATCATAATTCGTAGTGAGGTGTTTTTAATATTGCAAATAGTTGAAAAGCTTTATTAACTGCACTGCGATACTAATAGATATAGGTTTGTACCAAAATAAACGAATAATGAAATGATTTGATGCAAACAAACAATGCGGCTTATCAGTAAGTAACAGTAAAAGATCGTTATAGTTTTGTAGAAATATTGTCAATTGGAAGAACTAATAAATAATCATAAAGTTTATTTTATAATACGTGTCAACAGAAACAGAATTCTAGTTATAGCATGTATACGAAGGCTTCTTTTTAAGAAAGGTTTTCATCACGATGAAAGCGCAATTAAATAAAAATTTAATAAAAATTATTTAGATTAGTATTGAATTGAATTATAAGTATTGCTTTTTTAATTCATCAACGACTTTTTCAATAACATAAGAAATTTTAGAAATAAGTTTATTTAGATCTCCTGATGATTGATGCTTTTCTGCATTCTTTTCAAGCGCTTTAATTTCATCTCTTAAGACATCTATTCCCATTGTGTTTATAGATGGCTTAATTCTATGTGCTATAGCTTTAACTTTGTCATAATCCCCGATATCATATGCTGCCTTTAATTCATTAAGCGATTTAGGTGTATGATTAATAAATATTAGAATCATTTTATGGATAAATTCTTTGTTTCCTCTTGCTATTTTTTCTAATTTACTTAGATTATATAATGACAGTTGCTTTTCATTTTTAAAATTTTCTAGAATGAGCTTTTGAGGTCTCTCTAACGAATTACAAATGGCTTTAAGGAATTCTTCTTCTTCAAATGGCTTTGACAAGTAATCATTCATTCCTAGGTTGATGCATTTTTCCTGCTCACCTTTTATTGCATTTGCTGTTAGTGCGATAACAGGAATATTCATTTTCAATTCTTCTCTAATTATTTTTGTGGCCTCATATCCATTTAAAATTGGCATTTGCAGGTCCATAAGTACTAGGTCAAATGTGTTATTTTTTATCTGTTCTAAGGCATATGAACCATTTTCAACTTCTGTAACTTCTACGTCATATTCATCTAGAATTAGATCTACAACCATTCTATTCATCTCATTATCATCAACAACCAATATTTTTTTACCTTTTAAAATTTTGGTATTTACAGAAGTAATACTCTTTTCTATCAGATCAAATTCTGTTCCTTTTTCAAAATTAAATATGATTTTGATAGTCGTTCCCTTATTCTTTTGGCTTTCTACTAAAATATCACCATCCATACCATCAACTAAGAATTTTGTTATGCTCATTCCTAAACCAGTACCTCCAAAACGTCGAGCAACTGATGCGTCTTCCTGAATAAATTTTTTAAATAAATTTTTTAAAAATATAGGCTCCATTCCAATACCAGTATCCGTCACTGCGAATTCTATTTGTTGCATTGCATCATTTTCCTCTAAAACTTTACAACGGATATCTACGCTACCAATAGCTGTGAATTTAATTGCATTTGAAACAAGGTTGAGTAATATTTGGTTAATTCTAAAGGGGTCGCCAATTAATATAGAAAATAATCTTCTATCACATAAAGAATTAGTCAATTTAAGTCCCTTTTTTTTAGCTTTATGGCTCATTACCTGAATTACTCTTTCTACTACACTCTTTGGTTCAAAGCCAATTTTCTCAAATAATAGTTTGCCTGATTCTAATTTTGAAAGGTCGAGTATGTCGTTAATAATTACCAGGAGACTTTCAGAAGCATTTGAAATAGTATCTAAATAAATAAGTTGTTCTTTATTTAAATCTGTTTTATGTAATTGGCGGCTCATACCAATAATAGCATTCATTGGTGTTCTAATTTCATGGCTCATGTTCGTTAAAAAAGTTTGTTTAGTTTGTGCTAGTTCTTCTGTGATTTTTTTAGCAATTTTTAGTTCTTTTTCTGCTAAAATTCGACCAGTAATATCAACTGCAAAACCAATTACATAAGGCTCTTCTCCTTTTTCTTCTTTCAGGTAATTATTGTAAAGACAATATGTAATATTGCCGTTCTTGTGAACAACTCTAAATATTCCTGAAGCTTCTTTTTTTTGTTTTATTTTATTTAAATAATTTTCATTGAACATAATTTTGTCCTCAGATAGTGTAAAATCTTTTAATGAACGACCGATTACTTCATCTTCTTTGTACCCATATAGTTTAGTGATCATCGGGTTTGCTGTTAATAATCTCCCACCCAAATCGTGTGTGGTTACTAATGCCATACAGTTGTCAATTACGTCTCTGTACCTTTTTTCACTTTGTATTATTTGTTGTTGAATTTTTCTGCTTTGAGTAATATCAACACCATAGCCAATTACTAAAGCTACCTCGTTAATACTATTAAGTACAGGGTAAAAATATCGCAAGATATATTTGATTGTCCCGTCTGGTTGTTTCAATTCTTCTTCCCAACTTTTTAGCTTTTTAGATTCTAGAATGGTATTAAATAATTTTCTTCTGCTCTCAAGAAGAGCTAAAGGTTTATTTTTTTTTCGCATATAGTCTTCATCTTTTTTACCAATAAGCCATTTTCGAAGAGTTGAATCATTAATTGCTTGCGGGTTCAAATAGAGAAATTCATGTTTTTTATTAAATACGACGATTTCTGCAGGGATATTGTCTAAGATCTGTTCGTAGAAAATTCCGTGATCTTTAAGTTTTTGTTGTGCTTGTTTTTCGAATGTAATATCTTCTTCAATAGCGAAAAAATTAATTACTTTTCCTTGTTTATCAAAAATGGGCTGACCATTTATTCTTAACCAATATCCTTCACCTGATTTTTTGTAATTAAAAACTTCACAAGAAAAGGGTTTAGATTTTAGAATCTGTTGTTTCATATAAGCCTTGGTTTCTTGTTTGGTTTCCTCTCCTTGTAAAAAACTTCCAGGAGTTTGGCCTTTGGCTTCAGATAAAGTATAGCCAGTCACTTTTTCAAAGGCTTTATTAACCCATTCTACCTTTCCTGTTGGATCGGTAATAACAACAGCATTTTTTGTTTGCTGAACAATAAGTGATAATTTTTCTAATTCCTGAGAATATTTTTTTCGTTGAGTAATGTCTCTTCCGTAAATATTAATATACCCTTCATGAGGCATTGCAATACATGCAAATGAATAATTAATATTGTTTGAATCGGCTTCAATAGTCCACCTTGTCGCATTTTCGAAGTTAAGAGATAAAATTAATTTAAAAAAAACATCATTTCTGTAAGTTTTTCCTTCATATTCAATAAAATTAAGTTTTTCTGCTACAGGGTTATTTTGTATAATATCTCCTTGATAGTTAATCCTAAATAATGGATCTGGGTTTTGCTGAGGAAATAAAGCGATATCACGCACCTTCTTGCTTACATTTTTTAAATCCTTCTTCTGCTTATTGATAGTAGAAATTAACTGTTTAAGGTCATGATTAGTAGTTTCTTGAGATTTCATCACATGAAGCAAATCAATAAGAGGATCATGCTTGGCAAAATCATCAATTACAAGATTGTTTTCTTTTACTTGTTCCATAGAACTAAACCAAGGAGATCCTGCAAACAATACTTGATTTGTATCTTTCAAATATTCAAACTGGCCTCTTAGCTTATAATTAGCGTAGGTTGTTGGTTCCAAAACTACTAATTGATTATTTAATTTTATTAAATCATCGATGGAGTTAATAGGTGTAAGAGGTTTTGGAATGTTAAAATAATGATTGAATTGTTGTACATTTTTCAAATCACATATTTTACTCAGAGATTTTCCTAGAGCAATAACCTTTAAATCTCGGTTTATTAATATATAGAAGGGAAATAGACGATTTAATTGTTCTGTGTTAAATGAAAAAGGATGGGTCATAGGTTATCAGCTTACTTTAAATATTTCTTGAGTATTTCCGTTATCACGACTTTCAATTAATTTTCATAAAATGAAGTAATTGGAAAGATTTGATTGTTTAATTGACAACTCCCGACTTCATTAGAAGGTGAAATTTGCTTTCATAAATCTAACCTTAGATCCTATAGGAACATCCCTGGCAAAAGACATACTACTATCTTTCTTATTAGTTGAAAGAATGGTTTGTATAATTGGTTTTGTATCTCCAGGAATGATTACTGATAATGGAAATAATAGTCCACATTCTGGTAGTTTTTTTGATTCAGAGTCTAAATTTTTTTTTTGCAATCCTAATGCATTTTGATTTTCCAATTTTAATAATTTATTTTCGGAAGAGTTTGTAATTTTTTTTTCAAACCAAAAGTATCCCAGATTCCCAAAGATTGATGTGTCATTGTTAAATAGTTGCCATAAAAACTGATGGGAATAATTTCACCGTCTTTTGGTTGTTTATTTAACCCTGTTAATGTGCTGTTGAAATTTGCGTCATTATCAGTTAAGCCTCTTGTAACTGGTACATTTTTATCTATTTGTGCTGTTAATCCTTTTAAAAGTTCGCTTCTACCTACTAAGCTACTGTCAGGGAGTATCAATATATGAAAGAGATTTTTTTTCGGTAATTTTTTAGCTAGTCTGACTGTTTTGGCAGAGGAGTTTTGATAGTTTTTAATATGATCAGTAGTTGCTTCAATTGTTGTTTTGTCAAATTGAATTGCGGTACAAATAAGTGAATCATCCCTCTCGTAATAATGATAAATTTCAGTTGCCGTAATAGACATCGCTACTTCATTGATTAGAAATTTTAATTTAATGTTGCTGTAAATGGTCTCTTTTTCCAGTATTGATTTTGAAGCAAAACACAAAGCCAGCTGAAACTTCTTATCATTAATTAATTGGATATTGGGATTATTTCCCCAAGCTTTTTCCGTAAATTTATAAAGAGATGTATTCATTAAAATAAAATTGAACTAAGATGTTTTTCATTTATAGAGCTAAAATCATACCATATGAAATATTTCTGTAATAACCTGTAGTTCAATTTATTGTGTGTTGCTTAGATGGTTATTTAATCCGATTTCCGGAAATTGTTCCATTTTTCGGAAAAAGACTCCTAATCTGAGTCTAACTCTCCGTTTTTCAACATTTTGTAAATTGTGCTTTTACCTATGTCTAAATCTTTAGCAGCGGCTATGACGTCATTATTGTTTTTCTTAAGATAATATTTTATAATCTCACGAGTATATTGTTTTAAAGTTTTTTGCTCGTTTATAAAAACTTCTTTGTTCTTGGAAGTTGTAAAAGTGATATCATTTGCGGTTATTTTATTGTTCTCGCACAAAACGGCTGCTAAGTCGATAATTGCTTTTAACTCTCTTACGTTACCTGGGAAATAATAATGCAATAATTTAGTTTTTGCTTCTTGAGCAAAATGAATAATTCCCATATTGTTTTCTTTGGCAAAATCATCTACAAAATATTTTGCGAGGATTAAAATATCTTCACTCCTTTCGCGCAAAGGAGGAAGTTTTATGGGTAAACCCATAACACGAAAAAACAAGTCTTCTCTAAAAGTTCCTTTGCGTACCTCTTCTGCAAGATCTTTATGGGTGGCAATAATTAAGCGAACATCTAATTTAATGTTTTTATTTCCGCCAACTCTAACGAATTCTCGCTCCTGTAATACTCGGAGCAGTTTAGCTTGGATGCTCAGATTAAGTTCTGCAATTTCGTCTAAAAACAAAGTCCCTCCATTAGCTTCTTCAAATTTCCCTATTTTTTGTTTAATAGCTCCGGTAAAAGCTCCTCTTTCATGTCCAAATAGATCGCTTTCAATCAATTCGAAAGGAATGGCAGCCATATTAACAGCAATAAAATTCTTTTTATTTCTAGAACTATTATAATGAATAGCCTTTGCAACTAATTCTTTACCAGTTCCGGTTTCTCCTGTAATTGAAATATTAATATTTGTTTTAATAGCCTTTCCCATCATCCCATAAATTCTTTTTATTGAATCACTTTTTCCGATAATGGTATTTTCAAATGAATACTTTTGCCCTAATTCTTCTTTTAAATACGCTACTTCTTTTTTTAAATTTTGAGTTTCTCGTATTCTTATAATGCTATTCCATAATAAATCTTTTGTTGCCTCATCTTTTATGATATAATCACTAACTCCCATTTTAAGTAATTTCACTGCAACCGCAATATCCTCTTGAGAGCTAATCATGATTACTGGGACATTTGGATTAACCTCTCTTATCTTTTTATAGATTTTATCACCTCTTAAATCGGGTAATAAAAAGTCTAATGTTATTAAATCTGGTTTTAAGGACATTTTAGAAAGACATTCCTGACCAGAACTAAAAAGGGTTACTTCATAATCCGGATTTAAGCTAAGGTGGTATTGTAATATTTGGCTATACCAAGGATCGTCTTCTACAATAAAAATAGTATATTTATTCATTAAAAAAGTTCATTGTTTAACTTGTTTATTGCAATATAAAGAAATTTTCCAAAATATAAAATATTTTCCGGAATATAGATTTTTTTTAAAATCCACGCAAACCTCTCGATTATCCTTTAAAGATTAATCTCAAAAAGAGGTTTCTTTATTTTTTTGGTTTTGTAGGATTTTAAAGCACTGAAAAAAGAATTAATATCAATTATTCATTCTTAAAAACTAAAATGGTCGAATAAAAACAAGTCTTTATTTTTTAAATAGTTTAATAAAAAAAAGTTTTATATTCACTCCAATATTTGGGTTTATTCCATTTTATAGAATAAAATGCTTTCAGTGAAATTGTTAATCCTTAGTAATGAGCTGTTTACGTTTTGGCATTGGTTTTGTCTATTTGGTAAGTGTAAGAAATACAAAAAGCATTTAGAATTTTAAAATAGTTTAAAATCATTTCATTTTTTTTGATTTTTAATATTGTTAAAGGTAATACTACATGCTGCTTTTGAAATGAATCTTAGATTTTTCAAATCAGGTTTTTCTTTATTACTATATTTAAAAATGGTTTTGTGCCATTATTTCAATTGCAATGAATTATGAAATTAAGAACAAACAAAAATAAACATGAAGGGCAATTATATAATTTATCCCTAATAAAAAAAATGTGCAGAGGAAATGAGAAACAGATTGAAAAAATGATTCAAGCTTTTATGCGTCAAACTTCAAGGTCAATTTTAGAATTAAAGTTTGCAAGTGCTGAAAATGATTTTTTAAAAATAAGAGCAATAGTTCATAAAATAAAACCGTCTTTTACATATTTTGGCTCGGTTAAATTAGAAAATGAAGTAAAAGTAATAGAAGCTTTATTTTTAGGGGAACTTGAAATCGTTAATTTACAATCCAGAATTGATATTTTGATGGATTTAGTTCATCAAGTAATATCTAAAATGAAAAATGATTTTAAACTGTAATGTTAATTAAAGTTATGAGAAAAAAAATACTAGTGGTTGATGATGAAATAACAATATGCCTTTTGTTAGAGAATTTTCTTTCTGAAGAGTATGATGTTATTTCGTTTAATAATGGTATAAACGCCCTCGAATGGTTGGAAGGCAATCTTCCTGATCTTATTATCAGTGATATTGAAATGCCTAATATGGATGGATATGAATTTTTAGGTCAAGTTCGTGATAGAGGCTTTACAAAGCATACACCCATTATCATGTTGTCGGCAAAATCTGAAAGTAAAGAGCGTATAAAGTGCTATAAACTTGGAGCGCAAGATTATCTAACAAAACCGTTTAATCCTGAAGAGCTTGAAGAATTGGTGAAAAAGAATCTTTTTCCAATTCATTATTCTATAAATTGGTAGTGATTCAAAAATATATAATAAATAATACCTATTAATGAAATCTTATTTAAATATATTATATGTAGGAAATGATCAACAGTTTTTGGAAAACCTTCAGAAACAAGAGTCTATTTCTATTAAAGTTATGAATAATAATTTGTTAGCAGAAAATTTCCTTAATAATACGAGGAAACTAGACGCAATTTTTTGCGATTTTGATTTACCAGAGACTAATGGTATGTTTTTGTTTGATTGGGTAAAAAAACAAAATATTTACGATGAAGTTCCATTTATTCTTTTGGATAAAAAGTTTAATAGCGAAGTATTTAAGCTTGCGTTTAGCAAAAGAGTGGATGATTATTTTATTTCTACTTCTGTTTCACCCGAAAGCTTAGTGAAGCGGATCAAATTCCTTCGTGATTTGAAGAGAAAGACATTTTATTCACCCGTTAAAAATGGAAAGAAGAAAGGGTATAAAATGCCATTTTCAAAACGCATTTTTGATGTTTTTGTTGCATCTAGTGTTTTAGTGGTGGCGACTCCTTTTCTTTTAGTAGTAATTATTGCTATCCGATTGGAATCTAAAGGTAAAGTTTATTATACTTCAAAAAGAGTTGGACGTAAAACGTTCAATTTTTATAAACTACGTTCCATGCGAACAGGTTCTGATGCGATGCTAAAAAAACTAGCAAAAGAAAAAAACCAGTACAACACAGCTTCCAGTTCAACAACTGATTCTATGAATACCCAATGCCCTAAGTGCTTTAAATTAGCAATGGGAGAAACATGTTCTCCAATGATGTATGTAGATAAGTATCATATTTGTGACTATTGGCACAATGTTCAAAAGAACGAAACCTCCAAGAACAATTCTACTTTTGTAAAAATTCTTGATGATCCTCGCGTAACTAAGGTAGGTAAGTTTATCAGAAATACGAGTATAGACGAACTACCACAACTTATAAATGTTTTAAAAGGTGACATGTCTATTGTTGGTAACCGTCCTTTACCAGTTTACGAAGCAGAAATGCTTACAGCCGATACCTTATCAAAAAGATTTTTGGCTCCTGCTGGTATTACTGGTTTATGGCAGGTTGAGTTAAGAGGAAAAGGTGGTTCGATGTCAGAGCTTGAAAGAATAGAATTAGATAATGAGTATGCACATCACTTCATCGATAATAATTTTTCATTTTGGTACGATGTAAAGCTAATTTTACGAACAATTCCAGCACTATTGCAAAAGTCAGCAGTGTGATATTAAATATATAAAAGATTTTAACAATGAGTTTTTTTTTAAAATTTATAATTATCGTTATAGTGCTTAGTTGCTTCATGCCTTCATTAATGGCTCAAACACCCGAACCAGGAGGTGTGTCTATTATAAAAGATGAATTTAAATTCCCTTCACTTGAAGTTGTTATAGATTCTGTGTTGAAACGAAGTGCTATGGTGCGTTTCCGGAAGAATAATATTGGAGTTACGAAATCTGCATTAGCCTCGGAGCGTATATATTGGTCTAAAAATTTAGGAGCTCAAGCTGATACTAGATATGGTAATTTAAGCAATTTTGCGACCAGTGAAGATGGTTTTTCTAATACAGCAGCTTTAACAACAAGCAAACAGTTTAATTATAGTGTCGGTTTTTTTGTGAAGTTTCCTTTGTTTGATGGTCTTAATCGCAAAAATCAAATTAGATTGGCGAAATTTGAAGTTGATGCGGCAAAAGATATGTTAGAATTTGAAAAGGAACAATTAAGAAAAAGGGTAATAGTCCTATATCAAGACTTAATATTAAAGCAAAAAATACTTCAAATAAAATCGAGAAGTTTAGGTGACGGTCGTGTAAATATGCAAATGGTTGAAAAAGAATTTAGAAATGGAATAGTACCAATAGCCGAGTACGTAAGGATAGTTGGAATAACAGAAAGTATGGAAGCAGATTACGCAAAAGCAATGTCTGAATTTATTACCACCAAGCTATTGTTAGAAGATATGGCTGGGTTTGTACTTGGTTTAACACGCTTAAATTAAAGAGATGACTATAATTGAATTTGTAAGGTTAATTTTAAAGCATTTGGTTCTATTAATTGTAGTTCCATTGTTTCTTGGTTTGATGGTTATTTTGCTTACAATGAACCCATCTTATGAATTTTCTTCTCAAACCATTTTATATACAGGCTTGGCTACAGGTTCATCTATTCAAATGGATAAAAAGTATAATTATCAAGCAACTAATTCGGCTTTTGATAATTTAATTAATATTATTAAATCAAGGGAGACTCAAGAAGAGGTTGCTGTCAGATTATTAGCGATTCATCTTATGTTGCCAGAAGCAAATCCCAAATATATTTCAAAGGAATTATATGAGAAGCTAAAGAGTAAAGTTCCTGAAGAAATATACAATTATATTGAAAATGGAACCAATGGCAATGTTATGACAGACGAAATATTAGCTGTTAGTGATCCGTTTCCAGAAGAAATAGACAGGCACAATTACGAAAAAACTGTTCAAAATTTATTGACATTAATGAGAAGTGGCAGTGATAACTTTATATATGAACTGTTAAATTATGAAGATGATAATCATTATTCTCTTAACGCAATATCTAAAATAGAGGTTCAAAGAATTAACAATAGTGACTTACTAAAATTAAGTTATACCGTTAATGACCCTGGTATTTGTCAGCAGACCCTTGCTATTTATAATAGCGTTTGTACCGTTAATTATAAACATATAAAGGAAAACAGATCAGGCTCTGTAGTTAAATATTTTGAAACGGAACTAAATAAAGCAAAAATCAGCTTAAAAGAGGCAGAAAGCAAACTTCTTGAGTTTAATAAAAGTTCTAACATTATAAACTATTATGAGCAAAGTAAAGCTGTTGCTGTTGTAAAAGAAGAATTGGAAGTTGATTACAAGATGAAAACAGCAGAATTAGCTGGACTTGAAGCAGGAACAAAACGTTTAGAAGATAAATTACAAATGCAAGAAGTTATTCAGATAAAGAGTAATAGTATTCTAGACAAACAGAAAGAACTCGGAGATCTAAATTATGAGATTGCCTTAACACAAGCCGAAATTGAATCTAGTAATAATGACGCAGACCTTATAAAAATGGTTCGTTTAAAAAACCAAGGTGAATTATTAACTAACGCTATAAAAAAAGGTATTGATGAATTATACTCATATCAAAATTCAATTGACGGGTTACAAATATCTCAAGTGCTTCCAGATTGGATGAGCAATGTTGTTGAAACTGAAAATCTTAAAGCGAAAATTAAAGTCATCGATGCACAGAAGGATGACTTTCAAGAAGTATATGCAAACTATGCCCCTGCAGGCGCCAATATGAAAAGACTTGAACGTGAGATTGCTGTTGCAGAACAGGGTTACTTAGAAATTCTTCATGGATTGAATTTGGCGAAGCTAAAATTACAAGACAGTGAGCTATCTTCGAGTTTAAAAACTGTTGATGAGCCATATTATCCCTTATCTCCAAATCCAACAAAAAGACCGATCCTTATTATTGCGGCGGCTTTTATAGGAGGTATTTTAACACTAGGGATAATTTTTGTCATGGAGTATTTTGATGATACCCTTAAAAATTCTATTAAAGCCAGTAAAGAAACAGGACTTACCTCCTTAGGAATGATACCTAAAATTATATTAGATCCTGGAAGTATCAATTTACCTATTATACAAAAACGCGTCATTGAAATTATCACACAGAATATATTACAATATTTTGGTGTGCAGAATTCAAAACAAAAACCAAAAACTATTATCGTCTTTAGTACACAAAAATTAGAGGGTAAAACAGTTTTAGCTGGCAATATTGCAAAAACATTAAAGCAAGAGGGTAAAAAAGTATTACTACTCAATTATGACGAACAAAAAGAGCCTCTAAAGCAGCAACGAAAATCTCCTATCATAAATAAAATTTTAGGTTATCCAGATCCTCGTATAGATCTAGATAATTTATTCTTGGCAGATGCATCTACTTATCTTGATTTTTCAGAACACTATTCTTATGCTATGAATAGCGCGTTTTTCAACGCAAAAAGTTACATGGATCTTTTAGAGCCAAATAATATTGTACTCGATTACACACCAGACTTTGTTATCATAGAATTACCAGCGATAATCTATTATAATTATCCTGCAGAATTAATTTCTAATGCTGATTTAGACATTCTTGTGTGCCGTTCTAATAGAATATGGTCAGATGCAGATGAATCTGCTATTAGTAATTTAAGAGAAGCTTGTGGCCCCAAACTTAATATTATTGTAAACGGTGTTAAATTAAATGAGATTGAATCCGTTTTGGGAGATTTACCAAAAAAGCGCACCAAGTTTAGAAAAAAACTCAAATCAATATTCAAATTTCAATTTTTATCAAAAAATCAAATCTAAAATAGCCTACATATGAAAATGCTTAAAAAAATAGCTAGAGAAGATAACTTTCTGTCATTAACAGGAAATCTTGTTATTGCTGTTTTAGGTATTGCTGGCTTTGCTTTACTCGCACGAAGTCTATCGTTAGATGTCTTTGGTGAATGGGTTTTATTTATCACAGGTGGCTCTTTTGTAGAAATGTTTCGATTTGGTATTACCAATACAGGTTTAATTCGTTTTTTATCAGGAGCTGATGAAGCCTCTAGAACAAAACTAATAGGATCAAATGCTTTAATTGGTTTAGGGTCCACTGTTCTCATCGCCATCATCTTAGTGTTTTGTTATAATTTTTTTAACAATACCATTAGTAACTCTGGTTATAACCTATTTTTTAAATGGTATCCATTATTAGCCTTTTTAAATCTGCCTTGGAACAATGCTTTAGTCGTATTACAAGCAGATAGAAAATATGGAAAAATTTTAGCTATTAAATCCATAAAAAGCGGGCTCTTTTTTCTGATAATTTTAGTTCATTTCTTTTTTCTTGAAATGACATTAACCCAATTAGTTATTGGGCTACTTATTGTTAATGCTATCACATCTTTGGTAACGATAATTTTAGGTTGGGATGGCACTAAATACATCACAAAAGCAAGTGTAGAAACCAATAAAACACTACTAAATTTCGGGAAATACACCACGTTTACCTTAATAGGCACAAACTTATTAAGAAGTGCCGATACTGTAATTATTAGTTTAAGCCCAATGGGAAGTGCCGCTGTGGCGCTTTATAGTATTCCTCTTAAGCTTACTGAATTACAACAAATTCCTTTGAGAAGTTTTGTGGCAACCGCATTCCCTAAAATGTCTAAAGCCAGTGTTCAAGGGAAAGTTGAAGAAGTGAGAGATTTATTTTACACCTACTCAGGTGCGCTTACCTATTTATTTGTGTTTATGAGTTTATTCACTTTTGTCTTTGCTGAGTTTTTGGTGTTAATTCTTTCCGGAGAACAATATTTACAAGTTGATCCAATTACAGGGTTTAATGTTGTCGATATTGTTCGTGTATTTTCTATTTACGGATTGTTATTACCAATTGATAGAATGACAGGCATTGGTCTAGATAGTATCAATAAACCAAACATTAATGCCATAAAAGTATTTATCATGGTCGTCGCTAATGTTATAGGAGATTTTATAGCCATTTTCATTTTTAAATCATTAATTCTAGTTGCCGTTGCCTCTATACTATTCACTTTAATTGGTATTTGGATGGGCATGTACTTTTTAAATAAAGAATTGACGTTGTCCTATAAAGAAATTTTTTCGAGTGGAATTAATTTCTATAAGACCATTTTTAATAAAGTCACCCATAATCGTTTTTCGAAATCTTATAAATAAACACATTGAATACAAATAGTAAACATATAAACCCTTTTGATAAGATCTCAGGTTCGGCTAGTTTAGCCAAACCAAAGGTTATTTTACTATTATTTGCAGGAATAGCTCTAATAGCATTAATACTTGCTAAAATGGAAGTAGCTGGGGCAGGTTTAGTGTTCGCAATCTTCTTTGGTGCTATTTATATATATCTATTATTTAAAAACCCAATTATTGGATTTTTCACGGCGATTGGTTATAACTTTCTTGTACTTGGTATTGGACGCTATATAAAAGGTATACCTCTTGGTTTTGGTATCGATGGACTTATGATATTAACTTTCATAGCGCTTATTTTTTCTAGATTTAGAGATCGTGTTGATTGGTCCCCAGCAAATAAGCATATTACAATTTTGGCTACTATTTGGTTAGGATATTTCATATTTGAACTTGTAAACCCTGAAGCTAGAATGATAGAACCGTGGATCGCTGGTAGAGGGGTAGGATTTTATTTCTTGTTCTTTGTGATTCTTACCTTTATGCTTATAAACACAAATAAAAGATTAGATACATTTCTATACATTTGGGGTGTGTTTTCCATACTTGCAACATTTAAAGGCATGGGACAAATGATTTTTGGATGTGATTTTGCAGAGCAAGCTTGGTTGGATAATGGAGCTGCTGAAACTCATGTATTATTTGGTAAACTCAGAATATTTTCTTTTTTCAGCGATGCGGGGCAATTTGGTGGAAATCAAGGCTATGCTGGAGTTGTCTTTCTTATTTATTCCAGTGCTAAAAAGGGGCTTCCTAAAATATTCTTTATTACAGTAGGCATATTAGGATTATATGGCATGTTAATATCAGGTACAAGAGGCTCAATCGCAGTACCTTTTGCTGGCTTTATGACTCTTTTGGTTTTAAAGAAAAATATTAAAATACTTAGCATCGGTCTTTTATCTGTTGCGCTCATATTTGTGTTTTTTAAATTTACGATGATCGCAAATAGTAACGCCCAAATAAGAAGAATGAGAACTGGGTTTGATCCCAATAATCCATCCTTGCTAGTTAGAAAAGCGAATCAAGCAATTCTCAAAGGGTATCTCGCCTCTAGACCCTTTGGAGGCGGTATTGGTCATGCAGGGGATAAAGCACAGCGTTTTTTACCAAATGCATTTCTTTCTCATGTTGCCACAGACAGCTGGTACGTCATGATTTGGGCTGAGATGGGCATCATTGGCCTAACATTACATCTCATTATTTTATTTTATGTTATAGGCATGGCTTCTTTTAAAGTCATGTTCAGAATTCGAGATCCAATAACAAAGATAAAGATGAGTGCTTTAATTTGCGGCATGGCCGGAGTTATGGTGGCATCTTACGGAAATGCTGTATTAGGCGGTTTGCCAACAGCTTTATTAATTTACGCTTCTATGGCACTCATGTCAAATCCAGAAATATTTGAAGTACCAAATAAAGAACAAGAATTAATTACTGTATAAAAATCATTTAAGACTTAAAACAGATATTAAAATGCAATAACAGAATCTATAACCCCTAAAATCTATCACCATGACTTACCTAACAATAATAAACACAGATTATCTTGTATTACACAGGTTAAATTGTATGTCTTGTGATATCGATTTAAAAGATTCTAAATCGTATTTATATGAACTTGAACGCTTTCATTATATACCATTTCCTGGCAAATATTCACTAAAAGTAAGAGAGAAAAATAGGAAATTCTAATGACACTAGGTATCTGAAATAGATAACCCAAACGCTTTTAGATTAATTAACTAAAAATACTCATTATGTTACTTCTTAATATTATTCAAACCATTTTACTTATTCTTTTAGGCTTAGCCACACTATATATTTTTATATTTTCAATAGCCAGCCTATTTTATAAACAAAAAACGTATTCAGATAACGGAAATATGAAAACAATAGCTGTTCTCATTCCTGGTTATAAAGAAGACCAAGTTATCGTTGAAGTTGCTAAACTAGCTTTAGAACAGGAATACGATAAAAGTCTTTATGATGTGATCATTATAGCCGATTCATTTAAAGATAAAACTTTAGAGACTCTAAAATCCTTACCCGTAAAATTAATTGAAGTTAGCTTTGAAAAAAGCACAAAATCAAAGGCTTTAAATAAAGCTATGGCTTCATTAGATAGAGCCTACGATATTGCTGTAGTTTTAGATGCTGACAATGTAATGGCACCTGATTTCTTAAGAAAAATCAACGCGGCATTTGAGCACGATTTTATTGCTGTACAAGGGCACAGAACGGCAAAAAATACAAATAATTCTTGGGCTACACTCGATGCTATAAGTGAAGAAATAAATAACAATATCTTTAGAAAAGGTCACCGAGTTCTCGGCCTATCCTCTGCTATTATTGGATCGGGAATGGCATTTAGATATAACTATTTTAAAGCATTGATGTCAACTGTAACAGCTGTTGGTGGTTTTGACAAAGAAATTGAACTTAAAATGCTTAAAGAAGGTCGTAAAATTGTGTACTTAAGTGATGCCGTAGTTTTTGATGAAAAAATACAAAAATCAGAAGTCTTCGGAAATCAACGTCGCCGTTGGCTATCTGCTCAGTTTCATTATTTTAGAAAAGATTTTCTTAATGCACTTAAAGATTTAATAACTAAAGGTAATGTAGATTATTTTGATAAAGCCATTCAATTTATACAACCACCAAGAATATTATTATTAGGTGCTGTAGTCCTTTTTAGTATTGGTTTTGTTTTAGCAAACTACCTTTTAGATAACCAAATTCCATATTCTAATTACTGGATCATTTTAGGCTTAGCATGCATCTTATCCTTTGTTTTTGCAGTGCCGCGTGCATATTATAACTCAAGAACATTAAAGGCCTTAATAAGTTTACCTAAAGGCATGCTTATGATGTTACTGTCGTTACTAAAAATAAAAGGAGCTAATAAGACATTTATTCATACACAGCACACGTCTAACGCAGAAGAAATAAGCACTAAATAAAATATTAATAACGCTTTAACAGAACTGATGAAAAGTAAAAAGCTTGAGAAATTAGAAGCCATTAGAGGGTTTTGCGCACTATATGTTGTGCTTTTTCATATGCTCCCTCAAAAAATATACATATTAGATATTAATGTAGGGTTTCTTTTTCGATTTGGTTCAGAGGCCGTTATTATGTTTTTTATACTAAGTGGGTTTGTTATAAAATATTCTTGGGAAAAATCGCAAGATAAATCCTTTAGAAATTTCTTTTTCAAACGGTTCACAAGAATTTACATCCCACTCATCTTTGTATTACTCTTAGCCTTTTTAATAAAAAGTTATCATGAAGGAGGCTTGGCAGATCCAGAATGGAAAACGCTTTTAGGCAACTTGTTTATGCTTCAAGACATAGCTTCGCTCAAACCAAATGTAATTTCTTCAGTTTATATGGGCAATGGTGTGCTTTGGTCACTATCTTATGAGTGGTGGTTTTATATGCTGTTTTTTGTGTTATCAAAAAAAATAAAGCCAGCTCAACTTAATACATGGGTTAATATGATTACAATTATAGCTGCCCTATCCTACCTTATTTACCCATTCTTCTTAAATCGAATTCTCATGTATTTCGCTATTTGGTGGATTGGTGTTCGGTTTGCTGATACGTATCTCAAAGTAGAACTTTATACTTTTAAATCGATTAAAGTATATAGCTACGTTCTAATTTCAATACTCGCAATTTTAGGTGTCAATTTTTATATAAATTTTGAATACACCAAAATTTACAACTATCCTTTAGTGGCCTTTCCTTTTATTGAATTAAGGCATTTTGTTTTTGCCATTTTAGCCATGTTTGCCGGAATTATTTGGAATAAGCTACACTGGTTTGGTTTTAATAACATATTTGGAGTATTTAAGTATTTAGCACCTTTCTCTTATGCAATTTATATTTCGCATCATTATTTGGTAATTGAAGCAACGTATCTAAGTTTTATCAATAACAAAATCATAGAATATAGTATCTATCTCATTTTGATGCTTGTTTTTTCATATGTCCTCGAAGTAGTGATATATAATAAAATTAAAAAAATTCTTACCGACAGACAGTTAAAAATCAAGTCTCCATTAAAATACAATACATTATGAAAATAGGAATAGAAGGTCAACGTATTTTTCGTAAAAAGAAACATGGTATGGACATGGTTGCTTTGGAGCTCATTAAAAATCTTCAAATCATAGACCAAGACAATGAATATTTCATCTTTGTAAAACCAGATGAAGATACATCCGTACTTAAAGAAACATCCAATTTTAAAATCATAGAATTAAGTGGTGGACCCTACCCTACTTGGGAGCAAATAGCCTTGCCAAAAGCTGCAAAAAAATACGGTTGTGATGTACTGCATTGTACCAGTAACACAGCGCCATTTTTTACAGATATTCCTTTAATTACTATACTCCATGATATTATTTATATGGAAAGTGGCTATTTAAAAATACTTAAAAGCAGCGCAAGCACCTATCAGAAATTCGGAAATATATACAGAAAACTAGTAGTACCGCGTGTTGTTAAAAAGAGTAAAAAAGTTATCACAGTATCTCACTTTGAAAAAAATAGAATTGGGGAGTTCTTTGGTATAAAAGGTAATCCTAAGCTAGATGCTATTTATAATGGAGTCAGTGAACACTTTAAGCCTGTAAGCGATAAAGAAGAGCTCAAAAGGGTAAAGAAAAAATATAATTTACCAGACAACTATTTCTTTTTCTTAGGAAATACAGACCCTAAAAAAAACACCAAAGGGACATTGAAAGCCTTTTCAGATTTTTTGAAACAAACAAAATCTCCTCATAAACTGGTAATGCTCGATTATGATCAAACCGAACTTAATAAGCTTTTAATTGAGATTAATGACGTAGACCTTATCAATCACATCGTATTAACGGGCTATGTTATAAATACAGACTTACCTGCCATTTATTCGCAATGCGATGTCTTTTTATACCCTTCATTAAGGGAAAGTTTTGGTATTCCAATGTTAGAAGCCATGTCTTGTAACGTGCCGGTTATAACCTCTAACACGTCATCAATGCCAGAAGTTTCTGGTGATGCAGCACACATCGTAAACCCATTTAATCCTGAAGAAATTACACAAGGCCTTATAGAAATATTAAATAATGACAACTATAGAACATCACTTTGCAATAAAGGCTTAGATCGCAGTAAACAATTCTCTTGGCATAATATGGCCAAAGATTATCTGAGACTATATGAGTTAATTCATTCAGAACATTCAAAAAAAAAATAGATTATGGATACAAAATCTCAACAACCAATGGTATCAATCGTAAGTGTTAATTACGATCAACCCGATGTGACTTGCGAAATGTTAGAAACGTTACGAAGCGTTACGTATCCTAATTTTGAAACATTAATTGTAGATAACGCCTCGCCATCAACCTCACCAGCGATTATAAAAGAAAAATACCCTGAAGTTGAACTCATTATAAGTGATGAAAATTTGGGTTTTGCTGGCGGTAATAATATCGCTCTAAAACAAGCAAAAGGCGATTATATCTTGCTATTAAACAATGATACTGAAGTTCCTCCAGACTTTTTAGACGGTTTAGTAGATTTAATGGAGTCTAATAAAGACATAGGAATTGCAAGTTCTAAAATTCTTTATTTCTATGAAGACAATGTTATACAATATGCGGGTGCATCACCAATTAACCCAATTACATCACGAGGTAGCCATTACGGCTATAAAGAAGTAGATAATGGACAACATAACAAAATAGCAGAAACGTCATATCCACATGGTGCTTGTATGATGATACGGAAAAGTGTTTTAGAAGAATTAGGATTACTCTACGAGGGGTATTTCCTTTATTATGAAGAACTTGATTTCGCAGAACGTGTAAAACGCGCAGGATATAAAATTTATTACCAACCCAACTCTTATATTCTGCATAAAGAATCTATTTCTACTGGTAAAAATAGCCCACTTAAAACCTATTATATGAATAGAAATAGGGTTTTATTTATACGAAGAAACAGCAAAGGTATAACGTTTTTACTAGCGATAATTTATTTCTTCGTCATTTCACTTCCAAAAAACACCATCAAATATTTATTTGAGAAAAAACATTTATCTGCCTTGTATAGAGGTGTTATTTGGAATATCAGCAATTTCGACATTAACAAAAATGAGCAGTTATGATTAAAGGTAAAGACATCATCGTAGTTGGTATCCAAGCATGGGATATAGAAATTGGTAGTAATTGTAAGAATATCGCTGTTGAAATGAGTCACCACAACAGGGTTTTGTATATCAATTCTCCTTTAGATAGAATTACAAAATTTAAAGAAAGGCACACAGAAAAAGTCAAAAAGAGACTGCGTATTAAATCTGGTGAAGTATCTGATCTAGAAACTATTGAAACAAACCTATGGACCCTATACCCTAAAAGAACTATTGAATCTATTAATTGGATAAAATCTAAAAGGATTTTTGACAGTGTTAATAGAATGAACGCTAAAAAATTCACAAAGGACATTAAAAGTGCTATTGACAGACTCGAGTTTAAAGATTACATAATTTTTAATGATAGCTCAATGTTTTTAGGACAGTATTTAAAAGAACTCCTACGGCCAAAGCTATATGTTTACTATATGCGTGACTACCTAACAAAAAACCCATATTGGAAAAAACATGGTGTAAGACTAGAACCTAAATTGATAAAAAATGCAGACCTCGTCGTAAATAATTCAACACTATATGCTGAATACGGAGCTAAATTCAATAAGCATAGCTATATGGTTGGTCAAGGTTGCGACACCAGCTTATTCAATGACCTAGAGCGAGACATTACGGCATCAAAAGATTTTGAAAACATTCCAAAACCTATTATTGGCTATGTTGGCTTTTTGTCTAGTAGAAGATTAAGTATTGAAATTATTGAGCATATGGCAGCTGCTAAACCCGAATGGTCAATTGTTTTAGTGGGACCTGAAGACGATAACTTTAAGGCGTCTAATTTACACAATCTAACGAATGTCCATTTTTTAGGAAGTCGAGATTCTTCAGAACTCCCAAACTACATTAAAGGTTTTGATGTTGCTATGAACCCACAATTGATTAATGATGCAACAATTGGAAACTATCCACGTAAAATTGATGAATATTTAGCCATGGGTAAACCCACTTTAGCATCAGCAACGAAAGCTATGGATTATTTTAAAGATTATACGTATTTGGGTGTCACCAAAGAAGATTATGTGATTTTAGCAGAAAAAGCGCTAAAAGAAAATAATACAGAACTAGAAATGAAGCGCAGAGCCTACGGGACTAGTCATAGTTGGGTTAATAACGTAAAAGAGGTTTATAAATACTTGCTGCTAGTAGCAGAAGAAAAGGGAATTAAAATTTAATTATTATGGGTATTGTATCAAAAATAAAGTCAAACCCAAAGCTAAAAGCATTTGTGCTTTGGAGTATTGCACCAAACCGAAATCCACGCCCAAGGCTTTGGGTTAGGTGGTTCTTAAACCCTATAAAACACAAAAAGGGAAAAGGTGCTAAAATTCGTAGAAGAAGCAGAATTGACGTTTTTCCTTGGAATAGATTTGAGATTGGAGACTTAACAACAATTGAAGACTTCTGCACTGTAAATAACGGTTCTGGCGATGTGTTAATGGGGGATCGTGTTCGCGTAGGTATCGGTTCTGTGGTTATTGGCCCGGTGACTATGGGCAGTGGCTCAGGGCTTGGACAACATGTCTTTGTTTCTGGTTTTAATCATGGGTTTTCAGATGGAACAAAAAACTCTAGTCAACAACCCTTACAGGTAAAACCAACAGTCATAGAAGAAGATTCTCATATTGGTGCCAATTCCGTTATTTTGGCAGGTGTTACAATAGGTAAGCGCTGTCAAATTGGAGCCGGAAGCGTCGTTACAAAGGACATTCCGCCCTTTTCAGTGGCAGTAGGAAATCCAGCAAAGGTTATTAAACAATTCAACCCCGAAACTAAAACTTGGGAAAAAAGATCATAATTATGGATACATTAAAAATTTTATTTTGGACATTTCTCTTTATCATAGTTTATACCTATGTGGGCTATGGTATTTTATTATATGTAATTATAAAAATTAGGAGATTTTTTAAAATTGGCAAGACCGTCGAAGTCGATCATTCTTATGAACCAGAAGTCACCTTATTTATTGCGGCTTATAATGAAAAAGATTATGTAGATGCAAAAATGGAAAACACCTTATCGCTAGATTATCCTAAAGACAAATTAAATATTGTTTGGGTTACAGATGGGTCAGATGATGGCACGCCAGATTTGTTAAAAGATTTTCCGAACACAACCGTGCATCATTTAGACGAAAGAAATGGGAAAATTGGGGCTATGAATCGAGGAATGGATTTTGTTAAAACACCAATTGTCATATTTAGTGACGCCAATACAAATTTAGGAAAAGAATCTATTCGACGCATCGTTAACCTATTTAGTAATCCTACGGTTGGGTGTGTTTCTGGGGAAAAAAGAATTATTGAGAAAGAAAGTGACGTAGCATCAGGAGCAGGTGAAGGCATTTACTGGAAATATGAATCTACTTTGAAAAAATGGGATGCAGAACTCTACTCTGTAGTAGGTGCTGCAGGAGAACTATTTGCCATAAGAACTGAGCTCTATCGTCATGTTGAAAAAGACACCTTACTAGATGATTTTATTATCTCATTAAGAGTCGCTCAAGACGGGTATACCATTCAGTACGATCCAGAAGCCTATGCTATTGAAACAGCATCGGCAAATGTAAAAGAAGAATTAAAACGAAAAATTAGAATTTCTGCAGGTGGTATTCAATCTATTGTAAGATTACGGTCGTTACTCAATATTTTTAAATACGGAACCTTATCATTTCAATACATTTCGCACCGTGTGTTACGTTGGAGTTTAACGCCCTTATGTCTTTTACTTTTAATTCCAGTTTCATTTGTATTAGCGTATAATGAAGGGCTTCTAGATTTCGGCCTCTATTCTATATTGTTTTGGTTACAAATGCTTTTTTATGTTGCAGCATTAACAGGCTGGTTTCTTGAAAACAAATCAATAAAAGTAAAAGTATTATTCGTTCCGTATTACTTCTTTATCATGAATTTATCGGTGGTTTTAGGATTTTTCCGTTACATGAAAAAGTCGCAATCTGTTAATTGGGAACGTGCAAAAAGAGCAGTTTAATATTTTTTTAAAAGCTTACAGTTCCGTTTTTAGGAAAACAATTCCGATATTCGGAATATCAATTAATTAATATTGATTTTAATTAATTGATATTTAACACTTTATTTCAATTGTGTTTTTGGCATAACTTTGGTCTTGTTTAGGATAGCATTAAATGTCCAAGTACAAAAAGGGTATTTATCACTAAAGACTGCATAGATGAATAGAAGAAAAGCTCTCGGAGGTATTTTAGGTTTTACAGGAGTTGGGTTGGCTTCCTTTGGAGGTTACAAATATTTTTTAGGAGACTTAAATAAAAATAAAGAAGAAATAAAAGTTTATTTCGATGTGATTTCAGAATTGATTGATGTCATTATACCTACTACTGCCGCTTCTCCAGGTGCAAAGTCAGCAGGTGTGCAGGATTATATAATCTATTATATGGAAGATTGCTCCTCCAAAAAAGAATATCATAATTTTTTAAATGGATTGAAGGATTTGCAAGAGCATTGTTTGGATGCCTACGGGCGTAATTTTGAAAACTGTACGATAGATCAAAAAATAGAACAAGTAGAAAACTTAGACAACAACTCAAGCTCGAACAGCCTATTTACAAAAATTCGTAACAAGCTACTTGGTCGTTCTTTTTTTAATATTATAAAAACGTTAACTATAGAAGGTTATTGCACTTCTTCGATTGGAGCTACAAAACACCTAACATACTTGCCCGTTCCTGGCAGGTATAAGGCTATTACAGAGTTAAGTCCTAATCAGAAATCCTGGGCAACAAAATAAACTAAACAATGACAAATCAAAAACAAGAAAATACTTTTGATGCTATAGTTGTAGGTTCGGGTATAAGTGGTGGTTGGGCCGCAAAAGAACTGACTCAAGGAGGCCTAAAAACATTGGTATTAGAAAGAGGTCGAAATGTAACGCATATTGTCGATTATCCCACAGCTTGGAAAAATCCATGGGATTTTAAATATAGATCCCATTTAACGAATAAAGAATTAGAGGAAAGACCAATACAAAGCAGTCATTGTGATGCTGGGAACAAACATTTTTTCGTCAAGGACAGTGAACATCCTTATGTACAAGTTAAGCCTTATAAATGGATAAGAGGCTATCAGGTAGGAGGCCGTTCATTAACTTGGGGTCGACAAAGTTATCGCTTTTCTCAAATGGATTTTGAAGCAAATAAAAACGATGGACATGGGGTTGATTGGCCAATTAGATATAATGATTTAGCTAAATGGTACGATTATGTTGAGGATTATGTCGGAATTAGTGGAAGTTCTGAATCCCTTTCTCAGTTGCCGGATGGTGTTTTTTTGCCTCCAATACCTATGAATGCGATTGAACAACATTTAAAAGAAACGGTAATTAGGGAGTACTCAGATCGTGTTGTAATTAATGGTAGAGTTGCTAATTTAACGCAACCTAAAAAAGGCAGAGGACCATGTCAATATAGAAATTTATGCAGTAGAGGATGTCCTTTTGGAGGTTATTTTAGTAGTAATTCATCCACCTTACTAGATGCTCAAGAAACCGGTAATTTAACCATGAGAGCAGATTCTATTGTAAAAGAAGTTATTTATGATGACCTGCAAAAAAAGGCAATAGGCGTTGTAATAATTGATGCTATTACGAAAGAAGAGATTCGTTATTATGCGAAAGTAATTTTCCTAAATGCTTCAACAATTGCTACTACGGCCATTTTATTAAATTCTACTTCACCTTCTTTTCCAAATGGATTGGGAAATACTAGCGGACAATTGGGTCATAATTTAATGGATCATGTAGTGAATGAAGGTGCTTTTGGAACTTATGAAGGATTGAAAGATAAATATTACGAGGGGAAATCTCCTGGTACAATTTATATTCCAAGATTTCAAAATTTAAAGAATGAAACTAAAGACGTTGATTTTATAAGGGGATATGGTATTCAAGGAAAAGGACACAGAGAGAATTGGCAATCAAAAGCAACTTCAGGAATAGGGGTGGGCTTAAAAGAACAATTGGCAACACCTGGAGAATGGAAAATTTCTTTAGGTGGTCGTGGAGAAACATTACCTAATTATGATAACAAGATTTCTTTAGATAATGAAAATAAAGACCAGTGGGGTTTACCTCTTGTTAAGGTTGATTTTGAATATGGCCCTAATGAATTAGCGATGATGGAACATATGACTAAATCTAGTGAAGAAATGTTGAGAAAAGCTGGATTTAAAAATGTTGGAAGTTATAGAACAAGTCCTGCTCCCGGTTCAGCAGTTCATGAAATGGGAACGGCAAGAATGGGTAAAGACCCGAAAACATCAGTTTTAAATAAACACAATCAAATGCATGATGTTAAAAATGTATTTATAACAGACGGGAGTTGTATGACCTCTTCAGGAAGTCAAAACCCATCACTAACTTATATGGCAATAACCGCAAGAGCATGTCAGTTTGCTCTAAAACAATATTTTTCAAATTAATGATGAAGAGAATAAAACAGCTTGTGTTTGTTAGTGTCATTTTGTTAGTAATATTCATGATATCACTTTTTGTAATAAGAAGACCTTCCTACACAATTCAAACGAATGGAAAATTATACATTGTAAATAAGCTTAGTAGCAGTATTACCGTTTTTGATTTGTTTAAAGGTGAAAAGCTTGCAGAATTTCCAATCGAAGTGCTACCGCATGAGGCTACCGCATTAGATAATCATGAAAGGGTGGTCATTACAAACTATGGAGACCAGACTATTGTTGGTAAAAGTATATCGGTAATCAACACAAAAACTAATAAAATAGAGAAAATTATTGATCTTGAAGAGAGCATTAGACCGCATGGTATTGTTGCTTTTCCGAACTCTAATAATGTTGGGGTGGTCACTGATGGAGGTAATGATTTAGTAGTGGTGAATGTAGAAACTGGTATTGTTGAAAAAAGGATATCGACAGAACAAGTGGTGAGTCATTTACTGGTTCTTGACCCTCATAAACCAATAGCGTATGCGACTAATATTAATTCTGGTTCAGTAAGCGTTATTAACCTTTTAGAAGAAAGGGTAATTAAAATTATTCCTTGTGGAAAAGGAACGGAGGGTATTGATATTACACCCGATGGAAAGGAAGTTTGGGTAACGAATAATAAAAAAGAATCGATCTCTGTTATTAATACTGAGACCTACCAAATTACAGATGTTTTGGCTACTGGAGAAGAGCCTTTAAGACTTAAATTCTCTATTGATGGTAAGATTTGTATGGTTCCTAATTCTAGGGATGGAACTATTTCAGTGTATGATAGATATCTAAAAGAACAAATTAAAACAATAAGTATTCCAGGCAAAAAAAATCTTTTTGAAAAAGTACTCTACCATACGCCGCGTCCTGTTGGAATTTTGATGCATCCGAATGGATTGTATGCTTTTGTCGCGAATTCAAATGCAGATAAAATTGAAGTCATTGACATGAAAACGTTTACTTTAATTAGTACGATTGGAACAGGAAGGGTGCCAGATGGTTTGGCATTTGTAGAATAGAATTTTTAGACTACAAATTAAATTTTATACTTTAATTTTGGGTTAAAATTAATGAAATTTCATTAAAATAGTTAGATTAATTAGATATGCCTTTTATGAAATTTTAACTTAATTAAAATAGAAAAATGCTTTTCAATAAATTTAATTTTAACCAGTTTTAAAATATAATAATTAGACTCTTCGGATAATAATTCAGTTTTACAAAATAGTTTTAACTTCTTTCATCCTCACCTTTGTCTCATTAAACGATAGTTAAAGTGATATTATCTAATTTTAGTGATATAAGTTTTTGTCTAACGGTATATTTGTAGCTTTAATTAATGCAGTAATTGATCAGAACCGCATTAACAAGTTTGATTTATAAACCAGTTTAGTTCGAAAGATCATTGAATAAAATAAATATTTAATCACTATTCACATAATATTAAGACCCCAATATAATGGAAAATGCAATTAGGAATTTTTTTAATTTTAGTTTTACGGTACTATTACTTTATGGTTGTAATTTTTCCTCACCAGAAGAGATTAATGTAATAGATAAAATTGATGTTATAGATGAAACTTCAAATAAATTGAAGATACCCACCGGATTTGATTTTAGTACTCATCACGAGGTAACTATTAATATAATAGATAATTTAAACTATGCTAAATATGATGTTTACGCATATTCAGAGGAATTATATGATGCAGGAACTGAAACTTTTGAAAATGAATCTGGTGAAACAGTCACTGAAACTGTTTATAAATCAGATGTTTTAGATAAGTTAATTTTTTCAGGTGTACCTAGTAACGGAGTCTTAAAACAAACAATTAACTTACCTAAATTCTACAATAAAGTGTACATACGTAGAAGTGAACAACAAGGTTTTTCTTCATCAATTAAGGACATTGTCAATCAAGAAGTAAATTATAATTCTTCTGAAGGTAAAAGCGCTACAAAATCTAAATCAGCTAATAATGTAACTGATTATTTATATTGTGTAAACGGATCTGGACAATTATTTCAAGTAGATCCTTTATCTGGAGCGCTTACCGATTTGTCTAGTATGCCAATGGGTAGTTATACTTGTGCTATAGATCAAGAAAAGAAAGAATTGTATTCAATAGGAAGAAGTAGTCCCCATCCCTTAATGAAATATTCAATAATGAATAATACATGGGAAACTGTTGCAAATCTTGGAATAGGAGGCCCTAGATTAGATTTTAATGTAACTGATGGTTTATTATATTTCAGTAAAACGGATAAACTCTATACGTTTGATCCTTCCACAGGAGCCAATTTAAATACTTGGAATATTGTTGGACTTCATAATACGAGTGGAGGAGATTTAGCCTTTGCAGAAGATGGTACCCTATTTTTATGCTCATTTTCTGGTTTATATCGTTTAGAGTTAGATGGAAGTAATAACTATCAAAGTACTAGAATAAGTGCAGATAACCTGCCTTTTAAACCAACGTCTATGACTTTTGATTCTAACCAGGAGTTATGGTTAGCAGACAATTCTAGTAGTTCAGATTTAATTATAATGGATACTCAGACCGGTGGTTGGAAATACAATTATGGAGCAAATGCGGCTAATAATACAGACTTCGGTAGAGCTATAAACGATTTAACAACCTTTAGAGTATATGCTGATAATATAGATCAAACTGATACCGATGGAGATGGTATTTTAGATCAAGATGATGCATATCCTGAAGATCCAGAGGTAGCCTTTGAGTTTTTTACACCAAGTAAATACGGCAAAGGAACAATTGCTTTCGAGGATTTATGGCCATCAAAAGGAGATTATGATTTTAATGATGCAGCTTTAAGTTATCAAGCTATTGCATTTCTAAATGCTGAAAATTTAGCTGTTGGATTAGATTTTGTCTGTAATATTAAAGCAAATGGTGCTGGATATACAAATGGAATTGGATTTGAAATTGAAGGTTTAGCTCCAGCTCAAATCGAAAGTGTTACTGGCCCTGTTTTAACACAAAACTTTATCAATGTAAATGCAAATGGTACAGAGGCAAATCAAGATAATGCAGTTATTATTTTAGCAGATGATGTTGATAATATATTAACAGAAACTACTATTTCTATAAGGTTTACGCAGCCAATAAGCTCAGCTGACTTGGGTGTTGCACCTTTCAATCCATTTATTATAGTAAATAAAGAAAGAGAAAAAGAAATTCATTTACCCTATAAGAATATCACTAACTTAGGTGTTCAAAGTCTTGATTTTATTGGTGTAAATAAAGACTCTGATGGTAACTTTATTTCAGATAATGGATTTCCGTGGGCAATAAGTATTATTCATGATTTTAAAGTTCCAAAAGAGAAAGTGGCGATAACAGAAGCTTACAATTTTTTTAGTACTTGGGCTGAATCCGGAGGAGCTAATTTTTCAGATTGGTATAAAGATAATCCAGGACATAGAAATTTGGATAAAATAAACGATTAGAACTTTTGATATGTTTTCATTAAATCTAGTTTAGATTTCAAAAAAAAAAACAACTTAGTTCTTTTAAGTCGCTTTTTTAATACTTGCTTCACGATAAATTTTGTTAAGTGCAGCCTTACTTTAGTAATAAAAAAAAATCCATAAAAAAACCTCTTTATGAAAATAAAAAGGTTTTTAATTAATATTTAGAAGAGTGACATGGTAGTCAGATTTTTTAATCAACAGATTGCCTCACTGTTTGTCGTATTAAGGTTTTACTATTTAATTAGTTCGTAAGAACGTTTAATAAAGTTTGTTAACTCTTCTCCATGTAAAAGGTTTTGAGATAATTTTGCTAAATCAAAAGCCTGAGAGATTAAGTGTTTCTGTGCTGCTTCATCTTTATTATTTAAAATGTCAGAAACTAATGGACTGTTTGTATTTACAACCAAGTTGTACATGTCCGGGAAATTGCCCATTCCCATCATTCCTCCACCACCAGAAGCTTGCATTTCTTTCATTCTACGCATAAATTCTGGTACAGTAATCATAAATGGAGAAGAAGCAGAATCCATAGACTCTAATTGAACGGTGTAGGTTTTAGAATCTACAGCACCTTCAATAATCGGCTTTAAAGTTTCTTTTTCTTCATCAGATAATTTAGAAATTACGTTTTCGTCTTTTTTAATTAAATTATCAACATGATCAGAATCTATTCGAGTAAACTTCACTTTTCCGTCTCCACCTTCTAATTTCTGCATTAAGTGAGAAATAATTGGAGAATCTAAAATTAGCACTTCATACCCTTTTGCTGTTGCCTCTTGAATATAACTGTGTTGTGCCTCTTTATTAGAAGTATATAAAATAACTTGATTTCCGTCTTTATCCGTTTGAGTATCTTTTGTTTTTTCAATCAATTCATCAAACGTAAAATAAGCATTTGATACTGTTGGGTACAAAGCAAACTTCTTCGCTTTGTCAAAGAATTTATCTTCAGACAACATTCCGTATTCAATAATTACTTTAATATCATTCCATTTTGTTTCAAAATCTGCTCTGTCTTTTTTGAATAAAGAACTTAATTTATCAGCAACTTTTTTAGTAATGTAACCAGATATTTTCTTAACAGCTCCATCTGCTTGCAAACCTGAACGAGAAACGTTTAATGGAATGTCTGGAGAATCGATAACACCTTTTAACATTTGTAAAAAGTCTGGTACAATTCCTTCAACATTATCAGTTACATATACTTGGTTTTGATACAACTGAATCTTATCCTTTTGCATATCCATTGAAGGACTTAACTTAGGGAAGAATAAAATTCCTGTTAAGTTAAAAGGATAATCTACATTTAAATGAATGTGAAATAATGACTCTTCAAATTGCATTGGATACAATTCTCTGTAGAAATTATTGTAATCTTCATCGTTTAAATCTGCAGGAGCTTTTGTCCAAGCTGGTTCTGTGTTGTTGATGATCTTATCAACAGTAATTTGTTTATGCGGCTCAGTAGTTTCTTTACCTTCTGCATCTTTTGTAGTTGCTGGGGTAAATTCAGGATCGTTAATTTCTTTAGTTCCAAATTTAATTGGTACTTGATTAAAACGATTGTACTTAGATAATAAACCTTCAATTTTACCTTCTTCTAAAAATTCTAAAGAATCTTCTGCAATATGTAAAATGATTTCTGTTCCTCTGTCAGATTTGTCGTGTTCAACTAAAGTATATTCTGGAGAGCCATCACAATTCCAGTGAGCTGCTGGTTCATCTTTAAAAGACTTTGTAATTAAGTCAACTTTATCTGCAACCATAAAAGCTGAGTAAAAACCTAAACCAAAATGACCAATTACACCAGTTTCGTTTTTATCGTCTTTATATTTTTCTAAAAATTCTTCAGCTCCAGAAAATGCAATTTGGTTGATGTATTTTTCAACTTCATCTGCAGTCATTCCTAGTCCTTGATCTTTAATTGTTAGGGTTTTAGCTTCTTTATTTATGCTTATTTCAATCTTAGCATCACCTAATTCTGTTTTGGCTTCGCCTATAGAAATTAAGTGCTTTAATTTTGTAGTTGCGTCTGTTCCGTTAGAAATTAGTTCACGTAAAAAGATTTCGTGATCAGAATACAAGAATTTTTTAATCAGTGGAAAAATATTTTCTACTGATACATTGATATTTCCTTTTGCCATTTTATGATTATTTTGTTTGACTTTATTATTTATGAATTAATCTTAGTCAAAAAAAATACCAAACATTTTATTATGACAAGATGACATAAATTATTTTTACAACTGATTTTTTGCTATTTTTATAATCTAGCAATGTAGTTCTTGTTTTATGATAGATTTGGAGTATGATTATGTAATTGTAGGAAGTGGTTTTGGAGGTTCTGTGAGTGCGCTGCGTTTATCTGAAAAGGGGTATAAAGTTTTAGTCATCGAAAAAGGAAAATGGTTTGGAGCAGAAGATTTTCCAAAAACAAATTGGAATTTAAAAAAATGGATGTGGTTTCCTAAATTTGGTTTGCACGGTATTTTTAAAATGACATTTTTAAATCATGTTACTGTGCTCTCTGGAGTTGGAGTTGGTGGTGGTTCTCTAACATATGCAAACACTTTACCAATTCCTAAAGAAGATTTTTTTAAAACAGGTAGTTGGGCAAGTTTAAATTCTTGGCAAGAAATATTAAATCCTTTTTATAAAACAGCTTATAAAATGTTAGGTGCTGCAGTTAATCCAAAGTTGCATGACGCCGATATATTGATAAAAGAGATTGCAAAAGACTTGGGGAAAGAAAATGATTTTGAAGCCGCAAAAGTAGCGGTGTTTTTTGGGGAACCAGGCAAAACTGCTAAAGACCCTTATTTTAATGGAAAAGGCCCTGATAGAAAAGGATGCACACATTGTGGTGCATGTATGACTGGTTGTAGATATAATGCTAAAAATACATTAGATAAAAACTACTTGTATTTAGCACAAAAGTTAGGCGCTAAAATAATTGCAGAAAAAGAAGTTTTTAATGTTGAAGCTATAGATAGTAGTGATACTTCGAAAGGATACCATGTAAGTTATAAATCGAGTATTGGTAGAAAAAAGAAAGAAAGTGTTACTGCAAAAGGGATTATTTTTTCGGGAGGAGTTATGGGCACGATTCCTTTATTATTGAAGTTAAAAGAAACCTCCTTACCCAATTTATCAAACTTTGTTGGAAAAGATATTAGAACAAATAATGAATCTTTATTATCTATTACATCTGCAAAAGATGAGGATAAAGATTACTCCAAAGGAATCGCAATTGGTTCTATTTTACATACAGATAAGAATACTCATATAGAACCCGTTAGATATGCAAAAGGATCTGGTTTTTTTAAACTGATGACCATACCAACCGTGAAAGGGAAATACGGAATATTTAGAATTTTAGGAGTTTTAGGAGTTTTAATAACCAAACCTTTTTATATTTTAAAAACGTTTTTTACTAGTAAATATGCACAGAAAACTGCCGTTCTACTCTTTATGCAAACCCTAGATAGCACTCTGGAAATAAAAAGAGGTAGGTTTACAAAAATGAAAACAATTGCGAAGAATGGAGAAAAACCAAATGCTTTTATTCCTGAGGCAATTACTTTCGGGAAAAAAGTTGGAGAAAAAATAAAGGGAATTCCTTATTCAAGTTTTACAGATGTTCTATTAGGAACAACAACAACAGCTCATATTTTAGGAGGTTCTGTTATGGGACATGACATTGAATCTGGCGTAATAGATAAAGATTGTAATGTTTTTGGTTACAAAAACATGATGATTTGTGATGGTTCTATGATATCTGCAAATCCAGGAGTAAATCCTTCATTATCTATTACAGCAATATCGGAATATGCAATGAGTAAAATTCCTCATAAAGAATTAAATATCTCTTAACATTTCTGTTTTATGTTTATGATTTGCTACCACAATTAGCCATTTTGTAAACATGCAAATTTATCCCTATTTTAGCTTAATATAAATAAGAATTAAATAAAAACATCAACATATGTACAATTCTAAAATAACTGGCCTTGGTTATTATGTTCCAGATAATGTGGTTACCAATGATGATTTAAAGGAATTTATGGAAACATCGGACGAATGGATTCAAGAAAGAACCGGAATTAAAGAAAGACGTTGGATTGATCCTAAATCTGGAGATACCACAGCAGTTATGGGCGCAAAAGCATCTAGAATTGCTATCGAAAGAGCTGGCCTAACTAAAGATGATATCGATTTTATTGTGTTTGCAACTTTAAGTCCTGATATGTATTTTCCTGGAGGCGGTGTGCAAGTGCAAGATATGTTAGATATGCCCACTATAGGTGCTTTAGATGTGCGTAACCAATGCTCTGGTTTTATTTATGCCTTGTCTGTTGCCGACCAATTTATAAAAACAGGTATGTATAAAAATATTTTGGTAATTGGTTCTGAAAATCATTCTGGAGGTTTAGAAAAATCGACAAGAGGTAGAGGTGTTACTGTTATTTTTGGTGATGGAGCAGGAGCTGCAGTTTTATCTAGATGTGAAGAAAAAGGAAAAGGAATTTTATCTTCTCATTTACATTCTGAAGGAAAACATGCCAAAGAGCTCGTATTAGAGGGACCGTCAACACAACGATGGGTACCTGAAATTATAGAAAATAACGATCCTGATGATGTTTCTTATTATCCTCATATGAATGGACAGTTTGTTTTTAAACATGCTGTTACACGCTTTTCTGAAGCAATTGTAGAAGGTTTAGCTGCGAATAATTTAGGGAAAGAAGATATAGATATGTTAATTCCTCATCAAGCGAATTTACGTATTGCGCAATTCATTCAAAAGAAATTTAGCTTAACAGATGATAAGGTGCATAATAATATTATGAAATATGGTAATACAACGGCTGCATCGGTAATTATTGCTTTAACCGAGGCCTGGGAACAAGGCAAAATTAAAGAAAATGATTTGGTACTTTTAGCTGCTTTTGGAAGTGGATTTACCTGGGGTTCTGTAGTGATTCGTTGGTAATTTTCGAAATAATACAATCTAAAAAAAGTATCCATAAATTAGGGGTCTTTCAAACGGTTTTTTTTCGGGGGACCTTACAAAAAGATTTTAAATTATAGTGTAAGAACAGATATAAACACTTAATTTTAGCTTGTAGTCCCTAGAGAATTTGTGAAGGTAAAGTTGTATAATAAATTTAAAATATTGTTAAATTGTAAGCAAGATCAATTTTTTTGTTTAAAATTTCATTAGTTTAGCTAAACAAAAATATTAAATATGAAGTCAAATACTTACAAGCTTTTCCTATTTTTTGTACTATTCACAATGTGTTTAAATGCGCAAAAATTCAGTGGAAAGGCAACTTATATTTCGAAATCAAAAATGGAACTTGGTAATTGGGGAGCGAAATTAAGTGAAGCTCGGAAAAAACAAGTTGCAGCTCGTCTTAAAAATAGATTAGAAAAGACCTATGTGTTAAGTTTTAATAACCAAGAGTCTACTTTTTTAGAAGAAGAAAAAATAGATGCTATTTCTGGTGCCACAGATTCTTGGGGAGGTTATTTCTCAAGGGGAGACCATTATAAAAATATAAAAGAAAATAAAATAGTTCAAAGCCAAGAGTTCTATGGTAAACGGTTTTTGGTAAAAGATGCTTTATATCGTGTAGAATGGAGTATGGGAACCGAAACCAAAAAAATAGGACAGTATACTTGTTATAGAGCAAAAGCTCTTGTGCCATCGGCAGAATTAAGTTGGTATAACTTTTCTTGGAGCGATTTAAGACCTAAAACAAATAAAGATTCCGAGGATAAAGAAATAGAGGAAAAACTTACGGTGGTGGAAGCATGGTATACTCCTCAAATACCTGTTAGTCAAGGACCTGCTGAGTATTGGGGCTTACCAGGTTTAATTTTAGAGGTGAGTGTAGATAATACTACCTTGTTATGCACTGAGATTGTTATAAATCAAGAAGAAAACACTGATATAGAAGCTCCTAGTAAGGGAACAGAAATTACAAAAAGTGACTATACTATGACTGTTCGTGAGAAAATGGTTGAAATGAGAAATAATAGAATGGGAAGAAGAGGTTAATACCCTATTTTTTTAATAACAATTTTTGGTCTGGCTCAATAGCGTCATTCCTCTATTTGTTTTTTATAATACATTAATGAAGTGCTATTTATGGATAAAGAGCTTATTCTTCATTTAATACTTTTAGAGGAAAATAATTGGTCAAGAACCTAAATAGGTTTTAAAGTTTTTATTGGTCTTTAATATTTTTTATTCCGAAACAAAAATTCACAAACAAACAAGTCTTAATATGATGTTGCTATCATCAACATTCTTTAATTTATTTTGAATATATGAAAAATGTGACATTAGTTATTGGGGCATCTACGAATCCTAATAGATATTCTAACATTGCAATTAAAAGATTGGTAGATAAAGAATTACCAACTTTAGCTTTAGGGCTAAGAAAAGGAAAAGTTTTAAATGTTACTATTGAGGATAAAAAGCAAGATTATGATAATATAGGCACAGTTACTTTATATCTCAACCCTAAAAGACAAGAAGAATACTACGATTATATAATCAATCTAAATCCTAAAAGAGTAATTTTTAATCCTGGAACAGAAAACATGGAGTTTACAAAACTGTTGCAAGAAAATAATATTGAAGTTGAAATTGCATGCACTCTAGTTTTGTTATCTACAAATCAATACTAAAAAAGTTGCAAATTGAATTGGTTTAAAAATTTTTACACAAACAAAGTCTAGGTTATCAATTTTAATAACCCTTAAATTTTGAATATTTTTCCTGGCTCAGCTAAGTTGGTGTTTTCAAAAATCTCCTTCGCTTCTTTTTGAAATAAAGAAATATCTTTATATCTGCCGGAATAATGACCGATAATTAGTTGACCAACTTCAGCATCCTTAGCAATTTGAGCTGCTTGTTTAGAAGTTGCATGTTTTGTTTTTTTTGCTAAATCTTCTCTGTCAGATAAAAAAGTAGCTTCATGATATAATAAATCAACATTTTTAATAATAGGAATGATATCTGGTTTGTATTTAGTATCACTGCAAAAAGCAAAACTTAAGTTTTTATCTTGAGGTAATGTTAATTCAGAATTTGGTATCATTTCGCCAGAGGATAAAATAACATCTTTACCAGCTTTAATATTTAAGTAATCAGCTTTATCAATTTCTTCATAATTGCTGATGTTTTGCATGTGCAATTTTCTAGGTCTTTCTTTTTCGGTAAATAAATATCCATTCGTGTAGACTCTATGATTTAAAGGGATTGTTCTGACGGAGACTTTATCATCTTCAAAAATAAGCTCACTTTCTTTAGATGTTAATTCGTGAAAAATTAAAGGATATTGCGCATGAGATTGTGAAATTTTCAACTGTAAAAGAGTCACTTCTTTGATGCCTTTTGGTCCATAAATATGCAATTCTTTTTCTCTACTTAAAATGCCATAAGTAGATAGCAAACCAACTAAGCCAAAAAAGTGGTCTCCATGTAAATGAGAAATAAATATATGGTTAATTTTAGAAAACCCAACTTTATATTTTCTCATTTGACGCTGAGTACCTTCACCGCAATCAATTAAAAAATGACTGTTATTAATCTCTAAATACTGGGCAGTAGGAAATGCATTTACACGAGGAGTTGCGGAATGACAACCTAGAATTGTTAAGCTTAAACTCATTTAATTACGGAATTTAGAAATAATGATCTCTTTATTTTGCAGGTATATTCCAGTTCTTAAAAAATCCTTGAAAACGGTTACTTTCAAAATGTGTTTTACTGCAAAATTCATATTTGAATTGGTAATAAATTTACAAGTGATTTTGGTTGAATTATGAAACAGATTTGAAGCAATCGATATGTTTTCAATTGATTTTCCATTAGAAAAGCTATTTGAGAAAATTGTTAACGTAAAAACAGAAAGTAATTTTCTTATCATTTTTTAGAATCCTAATTCTCTTTCAATTGCTTCCATTTCTATAATATCTTCTGCTTCAACTAATGTAGGTACAATATTAAAATCTTCAGGAAAATCATCAATATTTATATCCTTGTAAACAATGACAAGTGATGTGCTATTTTCCTTTTTTTGTTTTGCAATACTTAGAAATAGTAAAAAATCTTCTTTAGTGATGTTAATATCATTAGATATTTGAACTATTAAATTTTCTTTGTCAAATTCTTTTTCTTTTTTTAGAAAAGAGGAATAAAATTTTGAAAACGAATTTTCATCCGAATAAATAAGTTTGTAGTTTTCTTTTTTTTCTATGAGCATCGATTTACCTTTTAATTTGCTGGGCCAACAAATAAATAACAGCCATTCTAACAGCCACACCATTTTCAACTTGATTTAAAATGATTGATTCATTTGAATCTGCAACATCACTTGTAATTTCAACACCTCTATTTATTGGTCCAGGATGCATGATTACAATTTTTTTGCCAAGGTTATCTAAAATATCTTTATTGATACCAAAAAGTTGTGTGTATTCTCTTGTTGAAGGAAAATATTTAATATCCATTCTTTCATGTTGCACCCTTAAAACATTGGCAACATCACACCATTCTAAAGCTTTTTTAAGATTAGTTTCTACTTCAACACCTAAGCTAGAAATATGTTTAGGGATTAATGTTGTTGGGCCACAAACTTTTACTTGTGCTCCCTGCAGTTGCAATGCAAATATGTTTGATAAAGCAACTCTTGAATGCAAGATATCACCTACAATAACAATTTTTTTTCCTTTTACAGAACCTAATCTTTCTCGTATAGAATAAGAATCTAATAAAGCTTGTGTAGGATGCTCGTGCGTGCCATCACCAGCATTTATAATTTTTGCATCTACATGTTTTGATAAAAAAACACCTGCGCCAACATTTCCATGTCTCATAACAACAATATCTACTTTCATAGATAAAATATTGTTAACAGTGTCTATTAAAGTTTCTCCCTTTTTTACTGAAGATTGTCCAGCGGAAAAATTAATTACATCCGCAGAAAGTCTTTTTTCAGCTAGTTCAAAAGAAAGTTTTGTTCTGGTACTGTTTTCGAAAAATAAATTAGCAATTGTTATATCTCTTAAAGAAGGAACCTTTTTTATAGGTCTGTTTATAACTTCTTTAAAATGATCTGCAGTTTTAAAAATAAGATCAATATCATTTGGATTCAGATATTTTATGCCTAATAAATGTTCTACACTTAATTTATCCATTCTATGTTTGCTCTATATAAACTGCGTCTTTTTTGTTATTCTCTTTCCACGAAACTAAAACTCGTTCTTCGTTAATAGCATCTACCTGTCGACCTCTATAGTCAGGCTGGATAGGTAAATGTCTGCTAAATCGTCTATCAATTAAAACTAATAATTCAATACTTTCTGGTCTTCCATAAGATTGAATTGCGGTTAATGCGGCTCTTATACTTCTTCCGGAAAACAGTACATCATCAATAATTACAACTTTTTGATCTTCAATTAAAAAATCAATTTCAGTTGAAGTTGCAGCCAAAGGTGCATCTCTTCTTCTAAAATCATCTCGGTAAAAAGTAATGTCTAACAAACCTAACTTTAAGTCTTTAATGTTGTAGTGGTTTTTTAATAAATTGGCTAATCTGTGCGCTAAAAAAGAACCCCTAGGTTGTAAACCTATAAATACTGTATTCGAAAAATCATTATGATTTTCAATTAACTGACAAGCTAATCTGTGAAGAATAATTTCAATATCTTTTGAGTTAAGTAAGGTTTTTCGGCTCATAAGAAACCTATCAAATTTAAGTTGATAGTAATTGAAAATCAAAATTAGGGTAAATAAACGTATATGCAAAATTTAAGACTATAAATAAGTAGTTGTTATTTTCTATTTAGCAATTTTTACGCAAGATTTCTTGTTAATTAAATTGTTAAAAACAAAAAATGCTTTTTAAAATGTCCTTTAAGAGTTGTAGTATTTTTATCTTATAATTCAAATACTTAAGTTATGTCTTTAACGAAATTTGAATCCATGCTAAAAACCAACAGCGTGTATTTTTTTGACCTAGTTGAGTTTGAGGAGATTATTGTTCATTATTTAGATGTTGGCAAACACTCACTAGCAAAAAAAGCAGTGAAGCTTGGACTAGATCAACACCCGCAATCTGTAGATTTAAAATTACTGCAAGTAGAGCTTTATATTTTTGAAAATAAAATAGATAAGGCTTCTGTTTTGCTTAGGAAAATTGAATATTTAGAACCTAATAATGAGGAAGTTTTTATACAGAAAGCTGCCATCAGTTCTAAATCGGGAAATCATAAAGAAGCACTTATGAATTTAGAAAAAGCATTAACTTTTACAGACGATAAAGTAGATGTTTGGTCTTTATTAGGAATGGAATATTTGTATTTAGACAATTTTGAAAATGCACGTGTAAATTTTGCAAAATGTTTAGAAGTAGATTATGAAGATTATTCTGCTCTTTACAATGTTGTGTATTGTTTTGATATGGAAAAAAAACATGAAGCAGCTATTAATTATTTAAATAATTATGTTGATATAAATCCTTATTGTGAAGTTGCTTGGCATCAATTAGGAAGACAATATTTTATATTGGAGCAATTTAAAGAAGCTTTATCTTCTTTCGATTATGCGGTTTTAATTGATGAATCTTTTATTGGTGGCTATTTAGAAAAAGCTAAGACTTTAGAAGAGTTAAAACGTTATAAAGAAGCTATAGATAATTATTTAATTACTTTAGAATTGGATGATCCAACTGCATTTGCCTATGTTAGAATAGGAGAGTGTTATGAAAGATTACAAAAATATGAAGCTGCAATTTCTTATTATAAAAAAGCAGTTCATGAAGACCCTTTGTTAGATAGAGGTTGGATTTTACTTACTAATCTATATTACAACGAAGGCAATTATCAAAAAGCATCTTATTATATTTCTAAAGCATTAAAAATTGATGAAGGCAATTCTTTATATTGGATAAGGTATTCAGAAATAAAAGTGAAGCTTCACTTTTTTGAGGAAGCAGTTATAGGTTTTGAAAAATGTCTGGCTTTAAAGGATGATGCCATAGAAATCTATCTAGCATTAACCGATATGCTATCTTTTTTAGGCGATTTTAATGATGCCGTTTTAGTGTTATTCAAAGCCCAGAAAACCCATAAGAACTTTGCAGAAATAGAATATAGATTGGCAGGATTGTTTTTTGTTTTAGACAAAGAAAACTATGGATTTAGTCATTTAATAGCAGCTTTAAAAATCGATTTTGATTCTAATGTTCTTTTAAAGGAATTATACCCGATAGTTTACGAGAATGAAAAAGTACAAAAACTATTGACGGATTATAAAAAAGCTTTGGAGTAGTTTTTTTGTATAATTGAATTTTTCGTAAATGAATGAGATGAAAATTATCGTTTTAATTTAGTTTAATAAAAATGTTTCGAAATGATATTACAGAGCATTTTTTTTAGTAAGTGCATCCATCATTTTATGAATCTTTAATTTTATGAGTCATTAGCTTTTTGCTTTTTAGAAAACAAATATATTTTAAATTGCAATAAAAGGACTAAAACTACAAACGATACGCAACATATTAGTAACAACGTATTTATCTCGGATTTAATAGAAGAAACATCTCCTCCATAAAAAGCTATTTTTCTAAAACCACTTAAAAATTGTGTCGATGGTATGTATGTAGCAACATTTGCAATTGCATCAGGGAAAGCAAGTGTGGGCCAAGTAAAACCGCTTAGTATAAAAGCTGGTGTAGAAATTACCATTAATAACTCCGTTGCTTTTAATTGACTAGGAATAGCTATTGAAAATAACATACCAATGCACATAGAAGCCATGGTTAAAGTGGTTGTCAAAAGAAGCATGGGTAGATTATAGATGTCGGCATTAATCCTAAAATAGTCAAACAATAAACTTATAAAAAACCACATTATTGGAATCATTATAATAAATGGTGTAGATTTAAGTGCAATATGATACAAAGAAGATTTACTTTTTTTAACAAGAACACCAAAATGACCATCTTCAAAATCCCTTGCAAATACTAATGCCATTGCCAAAAATATTATTTGCTGCATAATGGCAATAAGCAAGCCTGGCAGCATAAAATTGATATAATTTCCTGAAGAATTATATAGTTTGTTAAAATTGATTTTAAAACTTTCATAGCTTGCTGCAGCTTGGGTTGGATGAAGACCACTTTTTTTGAGTCCTTCTATTTCTATACCTGCATTTAGTGTCATTAAAACTGCTTGAATATTTTTACTGGCTGTATTTGCGTTTAATATATTTGCCATATTTAAATCAACTCTAATTTCTGGATGTCTTTTCTGCAGAATATCTGCTTCAAAATTAGTAGGTAAGGTAATTACAGCATCAAATTGTTTAACCGGCATTTCATCTAAAATATTGCCTGCTGTGTAACGGATATCGCTAACAAGTAATGCTTCATTGTCTTCAAAAGCTTCTATGATTTTATCAGACATCGGGCTGTGATCTTCATCGATAATTACAATAGGCAAGTTTATAACTTTTGCTTGTTTATAGACATAACCAAATAGCACTCCGTAAAATATTGGAGCACCAATAAAAATAGCAAGCAAAACACTATTAGAGAATATACGCTTAAACTCTATTCGTAGTAATTTTAAAAAATCTTTCATGCCTATATTATTTAATAAGAATAGTAGCGTTTAGATAAAATTTTTGTTCAGAAATATCTGAAGTTGGAACTACTTTTAGTTCATAAATAGATTCAGACAATTCGTATAATGGCGCAGTGCTTGTAATGTTTGCATATTGTGCTAATTGCTTTATGCTCGCAATTTTTGTAGTAACTTCTTCTTTAGTAAACGGGTTTGTAAGTATGAGTGATTTGCCAACTTCGAAGTCATATACTTTCGATTCAGGCACTGTAAATCTAAAAAAGACACTGTTTTTTTTATATCCATTAAATAAAACGTATCCAGGTGTTAGTAATTCTCCTTCTTGTAAACTAATAGTTTCAATAGACATATCTGCTGGTGCAATTATAAGTTTTTCATTGGCTGCAGTAAGCACCTCTTGTTTGGCTCCCATAGCTCTTTTTAGTTGACCTTTAGCTTGGTCTAATTGCTCAGTTCTTGCACTTTTATGAACCTCATTTCGTTTTGCTTCTAAAGCAGAAACTTGTGCTTTAGCCATATCACGTTTCATTTTTACTTCATCAAATTGTTGCAAACTAATAAGTGAATCGGCATACATTTTTTGCAATCTATTGTAAGATTTTTGTGCAAATTTTAATTGTGCTTTACTAGCATCTATTTTTCCATTTATTTGATCCATTTGCTCTAGCGTTGCACCATTAGAAGCCATATTTAGCAAACCTGTCGCTGCAGTTACGGCACCCTCTGCTTGCATCATTTTAGCATTTATTTCTGGAATATCTAATAAAGCCAGGGTATCTCCCTTTTTTACAGATTCTCCTTCTTTTATATATATTTTGGACACACGCCCTGCTAGTTTACCACTTATAGAAATCGTTTCAAATTTTACTTTTCCTCTGTTGTAACTTATTTTTTCGTCATTACCGCATGCACTTATCGTTAGCACTGTAAGACTGATAATAAATAGGTTTCTAATTAATTTCATTTTTTTATTTCTTTAAGTTGTATTAGTATTTAAGAATTCCCTTAGCATGCAATAAATTAGTAATTGCTCTTCTTTCGTTGTAAAAGGAATTTTGTAATTTAAAACTGGCTTTTTCTAAATCATTTAAAGCGTCTAAAACATCATTTATGGATGTAAGATTATTTTTATATTGTTTATTAATCATCTCATAAGTGTCACTTGTTAGCTCAATTTCTTTTTTAATTATTTTGGTGTTTTCAAGAGCAGCTTCATAAGATAATTCCGCTTTCATGATACTAAGCGCAATCATCTCATTCGCATTGTCTATTTGAGCTCTATATTTTTTACTTTCGATTTTAGTTTTTATGCTTTTTAATTTTGATTTAAAGCCATCAAAAGCATTCCATTGGATGCCTACCCCAACATACCATTTTGGATCTAATAGTGATAAATCTTCTTCTATAAATTCATAATGCCCTTTTAAAGCAATTTTAGGAATAAAATTACTTTTCTCCATTTTCGCCTTGAAGATTGTCGCTTTTTCGGCTTCTTCTAAAGCTTTAATTTCATTTCGTTTTTCAGGATTCGAAAATTCAGTTGAAAATGATCGAAGTGTTGGATTTACTAAGGATAAACTTTTTCTATTTTCACCAGTAAGTTGATAGAGTACTTCCACTAATAAGGATTTATTATGATTGTATTCTAATTGTTTAGCTGCTAATTGTTGTTTAGCTAATTCAATTTTTTTTCGGTTTAAAGGAATTGCTAAACCGTTTTTTATTGCTTTTTTCACATAATATTCTTGTTCATCTAAGTATTTTTTCGAACTGATTAATACTCGTTTTGAAGCGCAAACGAGGGCCAATTTATCGTACGTCTCTATTATTTTTAAAGCTATTTTATCTTTTTTTGCAATAACAACATAATTCAATGAAGCTTCTTTGTGCTTGCTGGCTTTATAGGCATTAGTAGCTTCAAAACCACTAAATAGAATCCAATCTACATCTACTGAAGATTTTAATATATTTTTGCTTTGTAGGTTAGGGATCTCGGATAAAGGAATGTTGTTTGGAAGAGCATCATTAAACGGAATACCAATAGCTTCTTTTATAAGCAGTTTTTGGGTAGCAATTAATAAATTTTGAGTATCATCATCAAACGTAATATCATTATCTAATCTTGTAAAGCTAGAATTAAAAGTAACTTTAGGAAGGAAAACTACTTTTGCTAATTTTTGATCAACTTTCGCCTGTTTACTATCTAAATTATGGATATTAATAGCATGACTTTTTTCTAAGCCTTTCTGTATAAGCTCTTTTAAAATTGGTTCTAATTGTTGGGCCGAAGAAAAAGATGAAATTCCTATAGCAGCGATTAAGAAGATACTTAATCTTCGATTACTTTTGTTCATTGCAAATATTTTTTAAAATGCAAAGATATTAGTTTCCAATGATTATCATTTGACTTAGATCAAAAAGTGAAACTTACATTGAGGTTAAAAATCATTTCTTCTAATACGACTAAGTGTTTCTTGTGTCATTCCAAGGTATGACGCAATATGACCCAAAGAGATGCGATGTGCAATATCTGGAAATTCAGAGAGCATATAATTATAGCGTTCTTTGGCGGTATGAAATTGAATAGCATTCAATTTATTCGTAATTTTTATAAATATATCTGTAGATAATAATCTGATAAATTTTTCCATTCTGTGATATTTATCTAAGAGTATTTCCATCTTTTCATAAGATATGCTATAAAGAGTTGCATCTTCTAAAATTTCTAAATAATAAAAACTCGGACTTTGTTTAAAAAAACTTTCAGCACTTGCCATAAATTGACCTTCTCCAAAAAACCATTGTGTAATTTCTTTTCCATCTTTTTTTATATAATAACTTCTGCCCATACCTTTTTCTATAAAATAGAGCTTATTACAAACTTGGCCTTCCTTGCTCAAAAGCTCATTTTTTTTGACACTTTCTTTTTCAAAATGAGGTATTATATCTTTAAGTTCGTCTTCAGAAAAGGGTACTACTGCTATTAGAAATTTTGTAATAATCATAAAATATGAATTAATATATGTGGGCTAGAATAAAATGATGGTTTTTGTATTAAAAAAGTGAAGGTAGCTAAGTTATCCAATAATAAGTTTAGAAGCAAACTAATTTAAAAAGGAGATTTCAATTTTTATTCAAATTTCTACTATCTTCGTTTAAAAAAAAAACAGAACATACGATGAGTAGAAATCTTAAAGATTATTTAGTAATTGGCTTAAAAGGAATGGCTATGGGAGCAGCAGATGTAGTACCTGGTGTTTCTGGAGGTACAATTGCATTTATTTCTGGCATTTATGAAGAGCTTTTAGGTTCTATTAGTAATGTAAATTTTGACTTACTAAAAACCTTAAAGCAGGATGGGTTTAAGGCAGCCTGGAAAGAAGTTAATGGTAATTTTTTACTATCTCTTTTTATAGGCATATTTGTAAGTATTGTTTCTTTAGCTAAAGCAATAAAGTACTTATTAGAGAATGAACCGGTTTTGCTTTGGTCTTTCTTTTTTGGTTTAGTATTAGCCAGTGTTATTTATATTGCCAAACAAATTACAAAATGGAATTTTGTAGCTATTCTGGCACTCATTTTAGGTTCGTTTTTAGCGTATTATATAACGACTTTAAATCCTTTAGTCTCAGAAAATTCTTCAATATTATTTATGTTTATTGCGGGTGCTATTGCAATTTGCGCAATGATTTTACCTGGTATTTCAGGAGCATTTATTTTAGTTCTTTTAGGAGCATATAAACCTGTTTTAGCGGCTGTAAATGATAGAGATTACAAAACAGTTGCTGCTGTAGGTTTTGGAGCAATAATAGGGTTACTTGCTTTTTCTAAAGTCTTGAAATGGCTATTTACCCATTATAAAAATTATACGTTAGCAGTTTTAACAGGGTTTATAATTGGTTCTTTAAATAAAATTTGGCCTTGGAAAGAAACGTTAACTTGGCGCACAAACTCTCATGGAGTAGAAGTGCCATTTAATCAACAGAGTGTTTCGCCTTTTTCTTATGTTGGAGAAGCGGAATTAACAATGGCAATAATTTTAGCAACTATTGGATTTGGGTTAATTTTATTGATGGAAAAATTGGCAGTTAAAAAACAATAAATGCATCGAGAAAGAACTTTTTTGCAGAAATTAAGCCTTTTTTTTAAAGGTTTGGTAATGGGAGCTGCAAATAAAGTTCCCGGAGTTTCTGGTGGAACCGTATCTTTTGTTTTTGGTTTTTATGAAGAATTAATTTATTCCTTTAGAAAGATAAATTTAAAAGCTTTTAAGTTACTTTTTAACGGACGTTTTAAGAGTTTTTACGCATATGTAAATGGTCCATTTTTATTTTTAATAATTGGAGGGAGTATTTTTAGTTACTTCAGTGTTTCTCTAGTTTTGGATTATTTTTTAGAGAATTACGAGCTCTATGTTTGGAGTTGGTTTTTTGGAATGATTATAGGTTCCATTTATTATATTGGTAAAGATTTTGGCACTTGGAATACTAGAAATAGAATCTCATTAATCATCGGTGCTTTGATAGGATTAGGAATTAGTTTTTTAACCCCTGCTCGAGAAAATGATAACCTTTGGTTTGTGTTTATTTGTGGAATTATCGGTGTTTCAGGGATGACACTTCCTGGGCTTTCTGGGTCATTTATCTTAATTTTATTAGGTAATTATGTATTGCTTTTAGTAGACTCGGTAAATGTATTACTAAATGTTTTTTCAAGTCTTCTCTCTGGTAATTTTGAGGTTTTATCAGATCCTATTAAAATAAGATATTTAAAAATTATAGCTGTTTTTACGGGGGGTTCTGCTTTTGGTTTGGTTTCTTTATCACATATTTTAGGGTATGTTTTAAAACGTTGGAATAAAATTGTGAATGCAATTATTATTGGTTTTATAACAGGTTCTTTAGGTATTGTTTGGCCATGGAAAAATAAAATATATGTTACAAGTAATGGAAATTTCTTATTGGATCAAAAAGGAAATAAAATAATTAAAAATTATGAACGATTTATACCCGAATTAAATAGTTTAGATACGCTTTTAGCAATCTTTTTTATCTTTTTTGGTATTGGTTTAATTTTAGCAATAGATTATTATGAAAGAAAAAGAAAGTAGCGTTTTTGGATTGTTAGGGAAAAATATTTCCTATTCATTTTCAAGGGGATTTTTTACAGAGAAGTTTAAAGCGTTAAATTTTAAAAAAAATAAATACGTAAATTTTGATATTCAGCAGATAGAAGATTTTCCTTCAATAATTAATAAAGAACAAAATTTAAAAGGGCTTAATGTAACAATTCCTTACAAAGAAGAGGTTATAAAATATTTAGATAAATTAGATACAACTTCCAAAAAAATAGGAGCTGTAAATACCATCAAATTTACGAAAAGAGGAAATTTAAAGGGATACAATTCTGATGTTGTCGGTTTTGAGAACTCCATCAAACCACTCCTTAAAAAACATCATAATAAAGCATTGATTTTAGGAACAGGAGGAGCCTCTAAAGCCATTGCTTTTGTGTTAAAAAAGAATAACATTAAATATAAATTTGTCTCTAGAAGCCCCGAAGGAAAAAAAGAAATATCCTACGATAGTTTAACACAAGAGGTACTTCAAAAGTATTCAGTAATTATTAATTGTACACCTCTAGGAACTGCACCAAATATAGAAAAATGTCCTAATATTCCTTATCAATATTTAACAGAAAAGCATTTGTTATTTGATTTGATATACAATCCAGAAGTGTCTACTTTTTTATCCAAAGGAAAAGAAAAAGGAGCTGCTATCAAAAACGGATTTGAAATGCTTGAATTACAGGCAGAAGAATCTTGGAGAATTTGGAATAATGCGCGCTAATAGGTCATAAAATTTGTTATAAAGTAAACTTGTAGCTTTTGTAAGTTGTCTGTATCTTTATGGGCAATATAAGTATAGCAGTATAACGACCTTAAACATTGTAGATATGTTAGATAATAATGAAGAAAACGTTGAGAAAAACGAAGTAAATTCTGAAGAAAAAGTGATTATCACTTCTTCTAATTCTGAAGAAAAAGTAGAAGACTTTATAACTAAAGATGTGGATGGAACAGATAAGCCTTCTGAAGTTGTTGATGAAATTAAGAATCCGATAGTGAAAGATGTAGAAGTTGTAGAAGAAGAGGATGATAAGGAGGAATTACCAACGACTGTAAAAGTAGATGAAATAACAGAAGCTGTTGATGAAATTGAGAAATCTGTAGCAGAAAATGCTGAAAAATCAGCATCTAAAGAAGAAGAAGTTTCGGTTGTAGATTATGCTGCATTTACTTTAGAAGAATTGGTATCAACATTAGAAAAAACGTTATCTGATAATCCTGTTCAGAAAATAAAATCGCAAGTAGACGGCATAAAAAATGCATTCAATTTAAAATTTGGAGCATTATTAGCAGAAAAAAAAGCGGCTTTTCTCGAAGAAGGAGGAAATTCTATAGATTTTCAATTTTCTAGTCCTTTAAAATCAGAATACAACAAGTTATTATCAGAACATAAGAAAAACAGAGATGCTTATTACAATAATATAGAAAAGCAATTAAAGGAAAACTTAGAAAAACGTGTTCAAGTAATTGATAATTTAAAGCACTTAATTGAAGAAGCAGACACTTCTACAATGTATAATAAATTTAAAGTGATTCAGGATACTTGGCGTTCGATTGGTGCTGTGCCAAAAAGTCATTATAATGACACTTGGAAAACCTATCATCATCATGTAGAACGTTTTTATGATTTATTACATTTAAGTAACGATTTTAGAGATTTAGATTTCAAACATAATTTAGAAGAAAAATTAAAGATCATAGCGAAAGCAGAGGCTTTAGGAAATGAGAGTGATATTAATTTCGCTTCTAATGAATTACAAGAGCTGCATAAGTCTTGGAAAGAAGATGTAGGTCCTGTAGCAAAAGAAATGCGTGAAGAAATTTGGAAAAAATTTAGTGCAGCTACTAAAAAAATTCATGACAAAAGACATGATTATTTCAAAGAAATGCGTTCTAAATATCAAGAAATTATTGATGATAAAATAGCGATTATTGCGACAATTGATGCGTATGATACATCTAAAAATAAAACGCACAATGATTGGCAGAAAAGTATTAAAGATATTGAGGAGCTAAGACAGAAATATTTTAATGCTGGTAAATTGCCTTATTCTAAAAGTGAGGAAGTTTGGCAAAAATTTAAAAACGCCACAAAGAAATTTAATGCTGCCAAAAATGTTTTCTATAAGGAAGAAAAAGGTGAGCAACAAGAAAATTTAAAAAACAAAATTGCTTTAATAGAATATGCAGAATCGTTAAAAGATACTGAGGATTGGGACATGGCAACGAATGCGATGAAAAAGGTACAAGCAGATTGGAAAAATATTGGGCATGTTCCTCGTAAGTTTTCTGATGATATTTGGAAACGTTTTAAAGCAGCTTGTAATCATTATTTTGATAGATACCATCAACAAAAAAATGCGATTAGCAAAGAACAAGAAGGTGTGGTTGTTGCTAAAAAAGAGTTTTTAGAAGCTTTAAAAGAAAGCAAAGAAGTTACAAAAGAAGCAATTTTAGAAGCAGTTAATAACTGGAAAAAATTAGGTAGTTTGCCAAGAAATGTTCGTCATTTGGAAGGTAAATTTAATAAGCAAATTGATAGAATGTTCGATGGTTTATCTTTAGATAAGAATGAAATAGTGATGCTTAAGTTTACAAATGCTGTGGATATTTTCCTTGCAGATGAAGATTTTAGAAAGTTAGACTCAGAACAAATGTTCGTTAGAAAAAAGATTGATGAAGTTGTTAGAGAAATTCAACAATTAGAAAATAACTTGGGCTTTTTCTCGAATGCCAAAGCAGACAACCCTTTAGTTTTAAATGTTCGAAATAGAGTGAATGAATTTAAAGCGGACTTATTAATTTGGAAGCAAAAATTAAGTTATATTAAAAAGTTAGACTACTAATCCGTTTAATTTAAAACATAAAAAAACTCGAAGCTTTAGCTTCGAGTTTTTTTATGAATTTATAATCTGAGATTAAGAAAATAATTTATCGATTTTTTCTTTTTCTTCAGCAGCTAATGCAGCATCAACTAAGATACGACCACTATGCTCGTCAATAGTTATTTTCTTTCTATTTGCAATTTCTAATTGAACTTGCGGTGGAATAGTGAAATAAGATCCTCCAGAAGCTCCACGTTCTATTGCAACTACTGCTAAACCGTTTTTAACTTTAGTTCTAATTCTTTTATAAGCTGTGTATAAATGAGCGTCTATAGACTCAGAATATTCAGCAGACTTTTTAATTAAAAGTTCCTCTTCTTTTTCTGTTTCTTTTAAGATTGCATCTAATTCAGATTTTTTATGACCTAAATGTTGTTCTTGTCGATCTAACTTCTCTTTAGTAGCGTCAATTACTTCATTTTTTTGAGCAATTTTGGCCTTGAATTCAGTAATTCTTTTTTCAGCCAATTGAATTTCTAAATCTTGAAATTCAATTTCTTTAGACAAAGAATCAAACTCTCTGTTATTTCTAACTTTCTGTTGTTGCTCATCATACTTTTTCATTAGAACCTTAGATTCTTCTATGGCTAATTTTTTGTTGTTGATGTCTGTTTCTAAATTTGTAGCATCTTCGTTTAAATTAGAAACTCTCGTATTTAAACCGGCAACTTCATCCTCTAAATCTTCAATTTCTAAAGGGAGCTCTCCTCTTACGTTTCTAATTTCGTCAATTCTAGAGTCAATTAATTGTAAATCATATAATGCTCTTAATTTCTCTTCAACTGAAACTTCTTTCTTTTTTGCCATGTTTATATGTAATAAATAGGATTTGTACTTTTTTCTGATAAAATGACTGCGAAATTACTAATTTTTTTTGTAAGATAATCGACTAAAAGGTTTTTTGTAAACTGTTCGCTTTCATAATGTCCAATATCTGCCAAAAGTATGCTATTTTCTGCTTTAAAAAACTCATGATATTTAAAATCTGCACTTACATAAGCATCTGCTCCAGCTTTTTTAGCATTAGAAATTGCAAAACTCCCGGAACCCCCTAAAACGGCTACTTTTTTTATTTTTTTGTGGATCAAGGCAGAATGTCTAATACAGTCTGTTTTCATGGTTTTTTTTAAATATAATAGAAAATCTTTTTCTTCCATTTCTGATGATAATTCACCAATCATTCCCATGCCAATATTTTGATGTACATTTTCCGTAGTTACAATTTCGTAGGCTACTTCTTCATAAGGATGATTTTCTTTTAAAGCTTTTAAAATAGCAGCTTCATTTTTGCTTTCAAAGACAACCGAAATTTTTATTTCTTTTTCTGTATGAAGTTTTCCTTTTTCACCTAAAACAGGATTGGATGCTTCGTTCCCTTTATAAGTGCCTTCTCCTAAAATAGTAAACGAACAATTATCGTAATTACCAATATTTCCTGCACCTGCTAAAAATAGAGAATTTTTTAAAGCATCTGCATTTTTTGCAGGAACGTAAGTTGTGAGCTTTTTTATAATTCCTTTTTTTGGAATTAAGATTTTAGTTTTTTGCAGTCCTAAAACTGCACATATTTTTGCAGAAACGCCATTTTTAGAATTGTCTAAAGCGGTGTGAGTTGCATAAACAGCAATATCATTTTTAATCGCTTTTAAAACGACTCTTTCTACATAAGAATTACCATTTATTTTTTTTAATCCGCTAAAAATTATAGGATGAAAACTAATAATCAAGTTGCATTTTTTAGCGATTGCTTCATCTATAGTTTCTTCTAAAGTATCTAAGGTAACTAAAATACCAGAAACTTTTGAGTTATAATTACCGACTAACAAACCAACATTATCAAACTCTTCTGCATAGTTTAAAGGTGCTAATTCTTCAATATAATTTGTGATGTCTTTTATGGTCATTTTAAGATTGTATTGAAAACCAAAGTTAACAATTTTAATGTATTTTTACATTGATGAAATTTGTTAGATTTTTATTGTTTCCTTTTGCAATTTTATATGATTTGATAACCTCAATTCGTAATTTCTTTTTTAATAGTGGTTTTTTGAAGGAAACTTCATTTCAGACGCCAATAATAGTAGTTGGTAATTTAAGTGTAGGAGGGACCGGGAAAACGCCTCAAATTGAGTATTTAGTAAGGTTATTAAAAGATGTTTACAATATTTCGGTTTTAAGTAGAGGTTATAAGCGTAAAACAAAAGGTTTTGTGCGTTTAAATGAGAATCATACCGCAAAGGATGTCGGTGATGAACCTTTACAATATTTTAAAAAATTCTCACAAATTACTGTTGCTGTAGATGAGAATAGAGTAGAGGGTGTCAATAACTTAGTACAGCAGATAGCTCCAGAAGTCGTCTTGTTAGATGATGCATATCAGCACAGAAAAATAAAAGGAAGTTTCTATATTCTGCTAACGAAGCACGATGATTTATTTACTGATGATTTTTTATTACCAATGGGGAATTTAAGAGAAAGTAGAGCAGGAGCGAAAAGAGCAGATTTAATTATAGTTACAAAATGTCCTTTTGATTTAAAGGAAGTCGAAAAGAATAAGATTAAAAGAAAGTTACAGCGATATAAAAAGGAGGTTTATTTTACGACAATTTCTTATGCTGATAAAACATCAGGAAGTCAGCAATTATCTTTAGATGATTTAAAAAATATTGAGGTATTACTAATAACTGGAATTGCGAATCCAAATCCATTATTAGAATTTTTAACTAAAAAAGAAATCAAGTTTACACACTTAAAATTTTCAGATCATCATCATTTTTCATCCAGAGAAATAGAAGAAATTCAACAAAAATTTGAGGCGATGAGTGCTGTTAACAAGCTAATTTTAACAACAGAAAAGGATTATACCAGGCTTTCTAGGAAGCTCAAAGAATTGTCTTTTTTAGAAATTAAAACCCGGTTTTTAGATGGAGAAAATAAATTTAATGCAATTATAAAATCCCATATTCAACAAAACCGATGCTAAAAACATCGGTTTTTTCTTTTTTGATTGTTGTTAGAAGTATTCTTTTAAGATTACCGAACACTTTTTCGACACAATAAAGTTTATGAAGTCACAATTTAAGTTTTTATAATTGGTATTATTTTTGATACTTTTGATTAAACAATGTTTATTATGAGGAAATTGGTTTTCGCTTTTATTATTTATCTATTCACAACTCAAGTTTATTTTGCACAGGACAGCCTTTTATCAGTTTCTGAGTATGCAAAGAGTAATGAGGTTAAATTAAATTGGATGCCAACTTATAAAGAAGCATTAAAGAAATCTAAAAGAGAAAAAAAACCAGTTTTAATTTATTTCACGGGTTCAGATTGGTGTGGACCTTGCAAGGTTTTGGATAAGGATTTATTTCATACAGAAAAATTTAAAGCATTAGCTGAAGAAGATTTAATTCTTTTAGAAGTTGATATTCCTAGAAGATTAGATATTATTTCACCAGATAGAATGAAAGAAAATAAAATTATTCAAAAAAAATATAGAGTCAACTCTTTTCCAACATTAATGATCGTTAATCATAGAGGGAAAAAAATTGCAGAGAAAAAAGGTTATATTATGACTGAATACTATTATCAGTTTTTACAATCGGAAATTAATAAATACTAAAGCTATATAATAAAAAAAAACGAAGCAGTAATTGCTTCGTTTTTGTTGTATGATATGAAAAATAATTTATTTTTGATTCACGACTCTAAATGTTGTTCTCCTATTTATGGAGTGCTCTGCTTCAGAACAAACAATTCCATCAGAACATTTATTTAATAATCTAGATTCTCCAAAACCTTTGGCATATAACTGCGAAGCATTAATACCTTTAGAGATAATATAATCAGTTACCGCTTTTGCTCTTCTGTCAGATAAATTTTGGTTTTCTCTTTTCGTTCCCCTCATGTCGGTATGAGATTCAATAAAAACAGCAACACCATCGTTTAGGATTGGTAATAACCTAGCGTCAATAATTTGTTTCGCACCTTCATTTAAAGTAGCACTAGAAAAATCCCAATTTATAGGTAATGGAGTGTTGTTTACTAACTTACAATCCACTGCTTTCCATGAGGTCAATCCTCCTTGTTTAACTAATATTTGTTTTGTGATAGATCGATAAACAGCGGGAATTGTTATCTCTTCAGTAAAAGCATCTTTTACCAGTATCGTTTTTTCAATAGATATATATTCAGGTTCAGTTTGAACTATAGAGGTCGAGGGTCTTTTTACCATAACCTTCCTTTTATATGTTTCTCTTATTCCTGGAAGAGGAATTTTTAAGGTCATTGCATCACTCAATAATTTCTCTACGGGCATTGTTTTGAACTCAGCAGGCATAGGTTTATAACACCAGTATCTACAATCATCAGGATCATCAGAATCACAACCTGCCATTTTTTCACTCATTTCCCAACTTGCAGAGGCTGCCCTTGTTTCTACAGTTTCAAAACCTTGATTAAAAATAGCTTCCCGAACTTCTAATCTTGAACCATCTTCTTTTCTGTAATAAGTCACTTCTTGAGTTCCCCAAACGGCAGGAACTATTAGAACTTCTTCACCAGCTTCTTTAGTCAAAACTTTTTCTTGAATAGTTCTGTATTGTGCCGGGTATGTAGTAATTTTTTTGTACTCTGGTGAAACTGCAACATTAATCGTTTCGTTTCTGTAAATGTCTGGAGTTTTACAACGAACGTAACACTTTCCTGGCTCTGGGTTCTCAGGTAAATCTTGCCCAAAAGTAACAGTAGCCATCATTAGAAAAGTGATACTGAATAAGATTTTTTTCATACAATTAAACATTAGGAAGAATACATTTAAAATAAATAAACAATGTGCCAAATGTAATAAAAAACATTTATAAACGATAAGGAAATAACTAGAAATTATAGCTTATTGTAAAACAAACTTTTAATAATTCCGTCCGAAAGACCAATTTTGGGAACATATATTTTTGTCGCTCCACTCCATTTCATTGCAGATAAATAAATTTTTGTAGCAGGTATAATAACATCAGCTCTGTCTGGGTTTAAGCTTAATTCCGATATCCTTTCTTGATAACTCATTTGTTTTAAAAACTGATATTGGGCGTTTAAGTAAATAAAAGAAATTGGCTTCCCTTCAGTTCTGCCAGACATTTTAAAGAGTTTGTTAATGTTACCACCAGAGCCAATTAAGGAAACTTTTTTCAGATTTTTAGTATTCTTTTTAATCCATTTTTCTACATCCTCAAAAATTTCTTTATTTATAGCTTTTTTATTTTTCAGTAAGCGAACTGTTCCCATTTTAAAAGATTTGGAATTAACGATTTTACCTCTAGAAAAAACGGTAAACTCTGTACTTCCACCTCCTACGTCAACATATAAATAAGAATTATCTCCTTCTATTAAATCATTTAAATCTGTAGATGAAATAATAGCGGCTTCTTCTTTTCCCCCTATAATATCAATTTTAATTCCAGTCTCTTTTAAAATTTCATCAGCAACTTCAATACCATTTTTTGCTTCTCTCATTGCGGAAGTAGCACAGGCTTTATATTTTTCTACATTATGAACTTTCATAAGTAATTTAAAAGCTTCCATAGCATCAATCATTCTTTCGGTATTCGCTGCGCTAATATTACCACTTACAAAAGCATCTGCACCTAATCGAATTGGTACGCGTACTAAAGAAGATTTTTTAAATTGTGGGTCTTTACCTTTTTCAACAATAACGTTAGAGACAAGTAATCTTATTGCGTTGGAACCTATATCTATAGCACCATATTTTTTTATTTCTAACAATTTTTTCTATTTATGATTTTTAGGTGATTCAGATAAAATAGTTTTTCCTTTTTTGATATTTTTCCAGTGCTTTTCGTCAAATTGAATTCCGATGACACCACACGTGGGTACATGGGCTATTGGTTTATTACCAAATTTATTTACAAATGTGTTGATACCGTGGTCATGACTAAAAATAATTGCCGTGCTAAAACCATCATCAAGCGCTTTTACCGTTTTTACCAGGTAACCATCACTAAAACTATACAGTTGGCGTCTAATTTTTAAGTTTGATAAGGGATATTCGAAATTCTCACAAAAAATTACAGCCGTGTGTAAAGCTCTATTTGCGCTACTAGTAACAAAAACATCGGGTCTAGAAATTTTGTTTGATAAGATCTTAGACAATAAATGAGCATCTTTAATTCCGCGCTTCTTTAAAGGTCTATCGATATCTTCTATTCCTTTATACTCCCAAGAAGATTTTGCATGACGAACTATATATATCGTTTTCATTAAAATGATTGTTGAAATGTAAATATAAAAATTAAGGCGATAACCGCTCTAATTTCCAAGAAAAATCTTTTTGTAAAGAATACCTTATTCTATCATGCATTCTATTGGGTCTACCTTGCCAAAATTCTATAGAAATCGGACGTACTAAATACCCTCCCCAATGTTTGGGCCTTAAAATTTCTTTTCCTTCAAACTTTTTTTCATAAGATGATAAGTTTTTATCTAGTTCCTCTCTGGATGAAACAACTTTACTTTGGTTAGAGGCCCAGGCTCCTAATTTGCTTCCATCTGGTCTGGATTCAAAGTAACCATCAGATAAATTATCTGGTAATTTTTCGGCTTTTCCCTTTATAATAATTTGCTGTTCTAAACCTGCCCAAAAAAAAGACAAACAAATATGATTGTTATGAGCAATAGCTTCTCCTTTTTCTGAATTATAGTTAGTGTAAAAAATAAAACCTTCCCAAGTATATTTTTTTAACAATACAACTCTGTTTTTAGGAAACCCATCTAAACCAATAGATGCAATGGTCATGGCATTACTTTCATCAACGGCCTCAGAACTATCTGCATTTAAAAACCATGTTTGAAATAATTGTATGGGGTTTTCTGGACAATTGCTTTCTAAGAGTTCTTTTTTTTTGTAAGATTTTCGATAATTACTTAAGTCTTTTAACATTTATTTTATTTAAAAATATATCTAATTCCTATTGAGTTTCTAACCTCGGATGCATTACAATATCAGAAAAACGGAATGTACTTTCTAATAAGAATCCAAAAGATTTTATTTTATTAAAGGATATAATTTCTAATGGAATTGGTAAAAAATAACTTTCGAAAAAGTCAATATTACTAAAATGAAATGGGAGGTTAGAAACTTCTGCACCTGTATTTAAATTGTATTCTTCTATGTAAAGGATTTTTTTTAATAGCCATAAAGCTGAATTAAATTCAATTCCTAAATTATCTTGAACACGTTGTTTTGCTTGCAAATTTTCAGAAAGTTTATAAGTTAAATTTATTTCACCTTTAAAATAACCTTTAACTTTAAATTGACTTAACATTGCTGTTGAGGATAAAATGATAAATAAAAAGATATTTGTCTTCATTCTATATTTTATGTGAAACAAATATAATTTATTAAAAAGAATTCTTCAACTTTTTGAATTTTCATTTTTTGCAAAAAAAAAAGAGCTGAATTAACAGCTCTTCTCCTTCAAAACAATTGAATACATAAGCTGCTTTTCCCTACAAAATGCAGCTTAATTTTTTGAATAAATACAATTGATATTATTTTATACTATCTAAACATAATTTTAGATACTCCATAATTAACTTTTTTACTATTCACCTTTAAGAATAAAACACCAGGCTTCACTTTTACATTGAAGTCTATTTCATTCTTACCGTTTATTAATTGCACGGGAGCTACATAGATTTCTTTTCCGGTTACATCAAATAAAGAGATAGTTGCTTTGGTGTCCACTTTACTAAATATCATAACATTTACACTTCCTTTAGAAGGATTTGGGTATGCCATAAAGTTATTTTCAAACTTCTCAATTTTATTTACTATCTGATCTTCAATAGCCGTTTTAGTGAATTTCACGTTAGAAATAAATAAATCTAAGTCTTTAGTATTCGCTTCAACAGGCAAGAAAGTAAATGCTAGAGTAGTTAAGTCATCTGCAGTTATTTTATTCGTTGTACCTGTAGAAGAAAATATATCAAAAGGCACATAGTACGTTTGCTCTTCTTCAGATAAATCGACCATCACTCTGTATTGTTGTTTCCAATTTTCAACAGAAGATTTAATCAATCCTAATTCCATTAAACCAGATCCTTTAGCAGTAAATGATAAGTACTTGTACTTAGAGTAATCAGCAGACAATGTACCAGGTAATAATGATTTGTAAACCGTTAAGTAATCATACTCACTAGTTGCTTTGATCTCAACATTTCTGTTTATTGAATATTCATCATCTTGATATGTTCTATCAAAATCATTCCATACAAAGTAGTTTAGTATCTCTGTATAATCCGAATCATAATCTAAGCCCCAGTTACCATCTGCATGATAAAATGCATCTTCTACTTCATCCTCTACTGTTACAAGACCATCATACTCATATCCATCAGCAATGTCTAATCTTAACGATTGCTGTATTTCAGTATCTAAAGAATTGTATCTGTGTTTGATGTTATTTGCAGTTTCCGAATATAACTCTACCATAGAAACTTCAGCAGTATTACCAACTTCAGTACTTCTTAAATTCACCACTAATTCCCCTTTTTCTCTGTAAATTTTAGAAGCATAGGTTTCAGGGAATTTCTGAATTTCTGTTTGTTGTACAGGAATATAAGATTTCAAGTTATCTAAAATATCTTGTACTAATTTTTGAGTATCCGCTGGCTTTGTAGACCATACTTGGAAGTTATAGGCATCGTTAAACTTGATATAGTTATTTACATACCAGTTTGTCTGAATTGTATACTTATCATCATTGTTGTTCTTAGAAACCGCAAATGAGATCGCATACTCTACAACACCGTTTCTTTGCTTAATTCCTTGCATCAAGAAATTATAACCTTCCAATCGAACCTTTTGCACATTCAATATTTCAGCACCTCTTAAACGATCACAAGATGCTTTGGTGTGATTGTAAATCTTATCTGAAGTTTTAATTCCTAATACAACTCCTTTTGTTTCTCCATTTATAGAGAAATCTACAGATAATACTTCATCTGCAATGGTATAATCTAAAATATCAGTTGGTGAAGTTACATTAGCTACATTTCCAGCTACTAATTCGGTAGGGAACATGTCTAATAAAGTTTGTCCTTTTCCTTGATAAGGCTGTATGGATTTTAACTTCACTTTATTGTACAAGTTCTCACTTGATTTCACAAATTCAGTTGGCATAGAATTCTTCTTTCTACCTACGTAAATCTTAGAAATTGCATCTCCTAATGACTCAGATTCAACTCCACCGTTGTTACCTGTTCCCGTGTTTCCTGAAGAAACTCCATAAGCAAAATCTTGATCTAGATTGTTTTGACCTGAAGGTAAAGTAAGCGTAATTGTGTTTGGTGTGCCTACGCCATCACCATCAGATATTGGAATGATATCTGCTAGTGTTTTTCCTGCTGGTAGCCCTCCTGTTAAAGTACTTATATCTACAGTTACTGTATACACGCCAACGGGTAAATTCTCAAATAAATAATTTCCATTTACATCTGTAATCGCCGGTACATCATCCGTTGGATTACCAGGAGTTCCTGGATCTAAAGTTACGGTTACACCCATTAAACCTGGCTCTCCTGCATCTACAATACCATCTCCATCTGTATCATACCAGACTGTATCTCCAATACTTCCTAAACCTGTAGGTGTCGTTGCGGTTACAGTTACAGTATCTGTTGGTGAAGTAGTTACGCCATTTGTAGCTGATGCAACATTGGTAATGGAACCTGCATCTAAATCTGCTTGTGTAATGATATAAGTTTGGGTCACAGTTATACTTACACCTGGAGATAATGTTCCAATTGTAGCTGAAACAGTAATCTTATCATCCGTAATGCTAATTGGTCCAGATATAAGAACATCTCCCGAGTTCGTTACTTTATAGCTATATATAATTTGATCTCCAACAGTATCATATGTGGTTACATTTGCTGTTTTATCTAGCGTCAACGCTGGATTTACATCTGCAGTAATTGTTACTGTGTCTGTAGGTGAGGTTGTTGTACCATTTGATGTTGAAGCAACATTGGTAATTGAACCTGCATCTATGTCTGCCTGAGTAATTATATACGTTTGTGTGACTGTAAGACTCTCTCCTGGTGCGATAGACCCAATAGCATCTGCTACTGCAATCTTATCGTCAGTAATTGAGAATGGACCATCTAAGGTTACATTCCCTGAGTTAATTATTTTATAACTATAAATGATTACTTCACCAACAGTACTGTAAGTGGTTGCATTAGCTGTTTTCTCAAGAGTTAAAGCAGGAGCCGGAACTACAAATACATTTACAGTTACAGCATCTGTTGGTGAAGTGGTAGCTCCATAGGATGCAAAAGCAATGTTGGTAATGGAACCTGCATCTAAATCTGCTTGAGTGACAGTATACGTTTCAGTAACCGTTGAACTTTCTCCAGGAAATAAAGGCCCAGGCGCATCTTGTACTGTTATCTTATCATCCGTAATTACAAATGGTCCAGCTAAAGCTACATTACCAGAATTGATTACTTTATAGGTGTATATAATTTGATCTCCAACGGCAGTGTAAGTATTTACATTTGCAGTTTTCTCTAAAGTAAGCGCCGGAGCGTCAACAGCATTTATGGTTAAACTAACCTCTGGTGAAGTAGTTGTTCCATCTGTTGTTGAAGCGATATTGGTAATTGAACCAGCATCATAATCTGCTTGCGTAGTTATGTAAGTTTGAGTTACAGTTACACTTTCTCCAGGTGTTAAAATTCCTACAGCAGGAGCTATACTAATTTTGTCATCATTAATAGCAAATGGTCCATCTAATGTTACATTCCCTGAGTTGATTACTCTATAATTGTAGATGATTACATCTCCAACACTATAGGTTGCAGTGTTTGCAGTTTTCTCTAAAGTTAATGCAGGAGCTGGAGCTATATATATATTTACAGTTACAGTATCTGTTGGCGAAGTAGTCGTTCCATCGGTGACAGAAGCCACATTGGTTATTAATCCAGCGTCTAGATCTGCTTGTGTAATAGTATACGTTTCGGTAACAGTTACGCTTGCTCCAGGAGATAAAGGCCCTTGCCCATCTGCAACTGTAATTTTATCATCTGTAATTGTAAATGGTCCAGCTAAAGCTACATTACCAGAATTGATTACTTTATAACTATATATAATTTGGTCTCCAATAGCAGTATATGTGCTAACATTTGCAGTTTTCTCTAAAGTCAAAGCTGGACTTTCTACAGCTGTTACAGTAACGGTATCTGTTGGTGAAGTAGTTACACCATTTGAAGCTGATGCAACATTGGTAATGAAACCTGCATCTAAATCTGCTTGTGTAACTATATACGCTTGGGTCACAGTTATACTTGCACCTGGAGATAATGTTCCAATTGTAGCTGAAACGGTAATTTTATCATCCGTAATGCTAATTGGTCCAGATATAACAACATCTCCTGAGTTTGTTACTTTATAGCTGTATATAATTTGATCTCCAACAGTATCATATGTGGTTACATTTGCTGTTTTATCTAGGGTCAACGCTGGATTTACATCTGCAGTAATTGTTACTGTGTCTGTAGGTGAGGTTGCTGTACCATTTGAAGCTGATGCAATATTGGTAATGAAACCTGCATCTATGTCTGCCTGAGTAATTCTATACGTTTGTGTTACTGTTAAACTTTCTCCTGGTGCGATAGACCCAATAGCATCTGCTACTGTAATTTTATCATCACTAATTGAGAATGGACCATCTAACGTTACATTCCCCGAGTTAATTATTTTATAACTATAGATAATTACTTCTCCAACACTGTTATAAGTAGTTACATTAGCTGTTTTCTCAAAAGTTAAAGCAGGATTTTGGTTTGCATCTACTGTTACTGTATCTGTAAGTGAAGTTGTACCTGTAACTGTATCCGTTGCAGAAGCAATATTGATAATATTTCCATTATCTAAATCTGCTTGAGTAATTGTATGTGTTGCGGTTACTGTTTCAAATTCTCCAGGCGCTAAAGCCACAGTGATATCAGATACTGTAATTTTATTATCAGCAATTGTAAAAGGACCATCTAAAGTTACGTTTCCTGAGTTAGTTACTTTATACCTGTATGTGATTACTTCTCCAACAGCAGCATAAGTAGCTTCATCAGAAGTTTTCTTTAAAGTAAGTGCAGGATTTTGGTTTGCATCTACTGTTACTGTATCTGTAAGTGAAGTTGTACCTGTAACTGTATCCGTTGCAGAAGCAATATTGATAATATTTCCATTATCTAAATCTGCTTGAACAATTGTATATGTTGCGGTTACTGTTTCAAATTCTCCAGGCGCTAAAGCCACGGTGATATCAGATACTGTAATTTTATTATCAGCAATTGTAAAAGGACCATCTAAAGTTACATTTCCTGAGTTGGTGACTTTATAGCTGTAAGTGATTACTTCATCAACGGTGCTGTAAGAAGTTACATTAGCTGATTTCTCAAGAGTTAATGCAGGATTTTGCACTGCAGTAACTGTTACTGTATCTTCAGGAGAAGTAGTACCCGTAACTGTATCCGTTGCAGAAGCAATATTGATAATATTTCCATTATCTAAATCTGCTTGAGTAACTGCATATGTTGCGGTTACTGTTTCAAATGCTCCAGGTGCTAAAGACACCGTAATATTAGATACTGTAATTTTATTATCAGCAATTGTAAAAGGACCATCTAGGATTACATTTCCTGAGTTGGTTACTTTATAGCTGTATGTGATTATATCTCCAACAACATTATATGTTGCAGTATTCGCAGTTTTCTCTAGTGTTAATGCAGGAGCTGGAGCCAATAATACAGTTATGTTTTCAGTTGCATCATCTGTTCCTCCATTGCCATCAGAGATCGTATATGGGAAAGATGAAGTACCAACATAACCAGGAGTAGGTGTAAAAGTTACTACGCCAGTAGCACTATAATTTACAGACCCATTAGGCACTAAAATTGTTTTAGGCGTTCCTAAAATTACAGGTTTCCCATTAATAGATGCAATTACAAGAGTATCATTATCAGGATCACTATCAGCAACACCTTCAGTTAAAGGCGTTAAAATTATAGATGTATCTTGATCCATTATATAAGTATCGTCAGTCGCTACAGGCGGATCATTCTGAGCAGTTACTGTAATTGTTACAGTTGCTACATTCGAAGTTAATCCGTCATTATCATCAACTGTATAATCAATTGGAGTCGTTACTCCATTGAAGTTCTCAGCAGGATCAAAAGTAACAACACCCGCATTATCTACGGTATAAGTTCCTTCACCAACTACTGTAAACGAAGTTTGTTGACCAGGTGTTGCAGGATCTAAATCCACAGAAGTCACATTAAGAGTTCCATCAGGATCTGAATCATTTGTAAGAATACTGATATCCACAGGCGTATCTTCATTCGTTGAAGCAGTGTCATTCACAGCCACAGGCGGATCGTTTACATCATTCACAGTCACAGTGATTGTTGCAATGTTAGAAGTCAAACCATCATTATCATTTACAGTATAGTTGATAGGTGTAGTTGTTCCATTAAAGTTAAGAATAGGAGTAAAAGTCACCACTCCAAGATTATTAACAGTATAAGTACCTTCAGCAGGCACCGTAAACGAAGTTTGTTGACCAAGTGTTGCAGGATCTAAATCTACAGAAGTCACATTAAGAGTTCCATCAGGATCTGAATCATTTGTAAGAATACTGATATCCACAGGCGTATCTTCATTCGTTGAAGCAGTGTCATTCACAGCCACAGGCGGATCGTTTACATCATTCACAGTCACAGTGATTGTTGCAATGTTAGAAGTCAAACCATCATTATCATTTACAGTATAGTTGATAGGTGTAGTTGTTCCATTAAAGTTAAGAATAGGAGTAAAAGTCACCACTCCAAGATTATTAACAGTATAAGTACCTTCAGCAGGCACCGTAAACGAAGTTTGTTGACCAAGTGTTGCAGGATCTAAATCTACAGAAGTCACATTAAGAGTTCCATCAGGATCTGAATCATTTGTAAGAATACTGATATCCACAGGCGTATCTTCATTCGTTGAAGCAGTGTCATTCACAGCCACAGGCGGATCGTTTACATCATTCACAGTCACAGTGATTGTTGCAATGTTAGAAGTCAAACCATCATTATCATTTACAGTATAGTTGATAGGTGTAGTTGTTCCATTAAAGTTAAGAATAGGAGTAAAAGTCACCACTCCAAGATTATTAACAGTATAAGTACCTTCAGCAGGCACCGTAAACGAAGTTTGTTGACCAAGTGTTGCAGGATCTAAATCTACAGAAGTCACATTAAGAGTTCCATCAGGATCTGAATCATTTGTAAGAATACTGATATCCACAGGCGTATCTTCATTCGTTGAAGCAGTGTCATTCACAGCCACAGGCGGATCGTTTACATCATTCACAGTCACAGTGATTGTTGCAATGTTAGAAGTCAAACCATCATTATCATTTACAGTATAGTTGATAGGTGTAGTTGTTCCATTAAAGTTAAGAATAGGAGTAAAAGTCACCACTCCAAGATTATTAACAGTATAAGTACCTTCAGCAGGCACCGTAAACGAAGTTTGTTGACCAAGTGTTGCAGGATCTAAATCTACAGAAGTCACATTAAGAGTTCCATCAGGATCTGAATCATTTGTAAGAATACTGATATCCACAGGCGTATCTTCATTCGTTGAAGCAGTGTCATTCACAGCCACAGGCGGATCGTTTACATCATTCACAGTCACAGTGATTGTTGCAATGTTAGAAGTCAAACCATCATTATCATTTACAGTATAGTTGATAGGTGTAGTTGTTCCATTAAAGTTAAGAATAGGAGTAAAAGTCACCACTCCAAGATTATTAACAGTATAAGTACCTTCAGCAGGCACCGTAAACGAAGTTTGTTGACCAAGTGTTGCAGGATCTAAATCTACAGAAGTCACATTAAGAGTTCCATCAGGATCTGAATCATTTGTAAGAATACTGATATCCACAGGCGTATCTTCATTCGTTGAAGCAGTGTCATTCACAGCCACAGGCGGATCGTTTACATCATTCACAGTCACAGTGATTGTTGCAATGTTAGAAGTCAAACCATCATTATCATTTACAGTATAGTTGATAGGTGTAGTTGTTCCATTAAAGTTAAGAATAGGAGTAAAAGTCACCACTCCAAGATTATTAACAGTATAAGTACCTTCAGCAGGCACCGTAAACGAAGTTTGTTGACCAAGTGTTGCAGGATCTAAATCTACAGAAGTCACATTAAGAGTTCCATCAGGATCTGAATCATTTGTAAGAATACTGATATCCACAGGCGTATCTTCATTCGTTGAAGCAGTGTCATTCACAGCCACAGGCGGATCGTTTACATCATTCACAGTCACAGTGATTGTTGCAATGTTAGAAGTCAAACCATCATTATCATTTACAGTATAGTTGATAGGTGTAGTTGTTCCATTAAAGTTAAGAATAGGAGTAAAAGTCACCACTCCAAGATTATTAACAGTATAAGTACCTTCAGCAGGCACCGTAAACGAAGTTTGTTGACCAAGTGTTGCAGGATCTAAATCTACAGAAGTCACATTAAGAGTTCCATCAGGATCTGAATCATTTGTAAGAATACTGATATCCACAGGCGTATCTTCATTCGTTGAAGCAGTGTCATTCACAGCCACAGGCGGATCGTTTACATCATTCACAGTCACAGTGATTGTTGCAATGTTAGAAGTCAAACCATCATTATCATTTACAGTATAGTTGATAGGTGTAGTTGTTCCATTAAAGTTAAGAATAGGAGTAAAAGTCACCACTCCAAGATTATTAACAGTATAAGTACCTTCAGCAGGCACCGTAAACGAAGTTTGTTGACCAAGTGTTGCAGGATCTAAATCTACAGAAGTCACATTAAGAGTTCCATCAGGATCTGAATCATTTGTAAGAATACTGATATCCACAGGCGTATCTTCATTCGTTGAAGCAGTGTCATTCACAGCCACAGGCGGATCGTTTACATCATTCACAGTCACAGTGATTGTTGCAATGTTAGAAGTCAAACCATCATTATCATTTACAGTATAGTTGATAGGTGTAGTTGTTCCATTAAAGTTAAGAATAGGAGTAAAAGTCACCACTCCAAGATTATTAACAGTATAAGTACCTTCAGCAGGCACCGTAAACGAAGTTTGTTGACCAAGTGTTGCAGGATCTAAATCTACAGAAGTCACATTAAGAGTTCCATCAGGATCTGAATCATTTGTAAGAATACTGATATCCACAGGCGTATCTTCATTCGTTGAAGCAGTGTCATTCACAGCCACAGGCGGAGCATTCTGAGCAGTTACTGTAATTTGTGTAGTTGCAGAACAACCATTGCTATTTGTAGCAACTACTGTATAGGTTCCGGTCATAGCAGCAGTCATACTATCTGAAACTAATATATCTCCGCCGTTACCTCCAGTTCCTGAAAAACTATTTGGCCCAGACCACGAGTAGGATGCTAAATTGTTTGGGTTTGTAGATAATTCTAGTTTTTGACCTTGTGTAATTAGCACAGAACAATCATTAGCAATCCAACTACCACCATCTATTTTATATTCACATTCTAAATTTAAAATAGTGTTATCAACTGTTTTGGTTATAGTATTTGAGTACATATAAGAAGTTGAACAACCTTCCCATGTTCTTATAGCTCCTCTTCTATATTGCATAGTTACCGAGATGTTTGCTGGATTGTAAGTAGCGGCATTTGCACCAACAATGTTATTCCAAGCAATACCATCGGTACTTTCTTGCCATTGATATTGGATACTACTACCACCACCGCCATTAGCATAGGTTATATTCCAAATGTTAGAAGGGTCATATTGTCCACATGAAACTTCATCACCACCAATACTACCTGGGTTTTCTACATTTCTTGTTATCCAATAATATTTATACTCAGTATATTTATAAGAACTAGCACAAGTAGTTTTTGCACCTCTTCGATAATAAGTTTCTCCTAGTACATATCCATAAGGTTGTGTTGTTCCATTATATGGTGAATTTGGCGGGTTGTAGTTTGCATTTGTAGCACCGGTAATATTTGTCCAAGAACTACCACCACCATGTCTTTTTTGCCATTGATATTCAATTGCACCACCAGAACCTCCTGTGGCTGCAGTTGGTGTAATTGGTGGAATAATTAAATTTACAATAGGGTAAGAGGTACATAGGTACGTGTCTCTTGGAGTACTCATTGTACCTTGATCTAAAACATTTAAACAAATATTTAAATTACAATCAGTTGGTCTGTCTGCCGGCGTTAATAAAGCATTTAATAATAATCTTTGACCATTTATATGGTCATGTTCATGACCACCCAAATAATGCACATAACCACCATTAGTGGTTGTAACTCCTGTTATTTTACCAACATAAGCAACATGATGATTATTTGGTCTAGCAATTATTGATTTTCCGCTCAACGGCTCATTTAATAATTCAAAATCTTTAACAGAACCACCTTCATCAGGCAATAATCCTATAAATTGAGCGAATGGTTCTGAGAAATTGCTATAAGTTTCAGCACCCTCATCATTTTTGTCAACAAAATTTGCTAATAAACCTAATCTAGTATAAGATTCAACTCCATGACATTGTGCAAGAAAATTTCCTCCGCTTTTTAAAAATAATTCAACATTGTTTTTTTTGTCTGTATCATTATGATCAGAATGCGGTTCACTTGCAAATGTGTAACAAGATGCTGCATTTATAATCGTGGCAGAATTAGCGACTGCGTTATAATGAGTAACACTGCTTAAGCCTGCGCCTTTGTATATGTCAGTATGAATTTTAGACTTACCACCATCATTAAAAACAGCAGCTTTTGGTTTGTGAGTAAGATCGCTATATATTTCGACATCATCAACAGCCGCAGTTGTTTCGTATACGTAAACACCATTATTAAATGCATTTATAACGGTAAGAGCCTGACTTTCATATCCGGGAGCAATAATAATTGGACCACCCCTGAAGGCTCTTGATTGACTAGTTTGTGTTGTAGGTTTAATTCTAGATGCTGCAACAGAAAAGTCTAAGCCGTCTTTAACTTTAGCGCTATTAATTGCCCATTTTAATGGTATGTCTGCATGTAATAGTCTTACGATTAACCCATACGCTTTTAGGTTGAAACTATTGCCATCTGGTTGCAGAGCATCATCCATTGCAATAACATAAGATCCCACGGGTATGCTTTCTAGCTGTGAAAAGCTAGCGGAAGCATTTGTGTAATTGGTAGCCTTAAGCGCAGATGCACTTATTGCTGTAAACTGCTTACTTGCGAAAGCACTCTGATTGAATTCAGTATTAAAATTTTCAAGATTTTCCCAGTTAGCTTCATAACTACTGTAAAAATTTTCTGAGAAAGAATTCTTAGCATCTTTTTTTGAGATAGCGTTTGCAATTTCATTAGTATTAATTACGTTATAACCATAATTAAACTGAATAATTGATAATAGCGCTACTGAAAATATAAATAATCTCTTCTTCATATAGATTGTTTTTATTTTTAACTGTTTGCAAACATAGAAAAAAAAACAAACATAAATCACTGTGCAAAAGGAATTTGTGATTTACAAGTGTTGCTTTTTGGTCTATTTCTATTGTTTTTTTCTTAATTTACGTTTATACAAATTTTGATAAAACTACATAAATCAATGATTTTAAGCAAAAAATATAGCTTGTTGGTAATATTTATTCGTTGAAATGACTATTTTTGTCGCTTAAGTGCAAAAACAGTCTTTATTTTTAAAACTGATTTTTTTTTACTAATTCCCTGATTTAATGCATCTAAGAAGCAGAAAAGTTTCTGAAACATGATGTCTGACATTAATATGTCCTGCAATACGTTTAATACATTATTTGTCTTACTAGTTATCTTTATTTAGTTGTTCGTCAACAACCCAGAAATAGATTTCACCATCATTTCTATATTGCTTTCTGCTTTTGCCAAATTTAATTAATAGCTTTTCGCTTTCTCTACATCTATTTTAGTACAGGTAATCAAATCTACTCTAAGATTTTTTTTATTAAAAATGGTTGGCGGCGGTATTAAATTAGAATTGAAATCGATCCTAAGTATTTCTAAAGATTTAATTTCTCCAATTTCTTCGAGAATATTTACAATATTATTTCCTTGAATATTTAAGTCTCTAAGATTTTTTAAACCTATAATTGCTTTTGGAATTTCTTTTAGGTTGCAGTTTATAAGATTTACGGATAGAAGTTGATTTAGGTTTGCAAAACAAATAGGAAAATGAAATGCTCCTGTTATATTTAAAAAGTTTAAGGAATTTAATTTATTCAAGGAGCATATAGTATTCGGAATTTTCTCGATTCTACTATTTTTATGAAAATCTCTTGTATTTATTCAAAAAATCTCTTTTTAATGATATTACCTGAAATAATAATGTTCTGGTGTTTATTATTTTATTTTTTAAAGAGAAATAAGCCAAGAAAGGAGTATACACCATTAATGACCAATACAAAAAATTCAAAGTCAAAATTGAAATATTGGATTGTACTATAATTGGTTAAAAAAGTTAACACTGGAGCGATAATACAAATAAAAGGAACTGCTTTGTCTTTTACTTGCAGTTTGGTAAATAAACCGAATGCATAAAGACCTAATAGAGGACCATATGTATAACCAGCAAACGTAAATATTTTAGCGATTACACTTTGATCTGCAATAAAATATTTAAAAACCAAAATAGTTGCGATGAGTACAAATGAAAAAAGGATATGAATCTTCTTTCTTGTTTTTTCTTGCTCTTCCGGATTTTTCTTTTTGTCAATTTCTAGAATATCAATACTAAAAGAGGTTGTTAAAGAAGTTAAAGCAGAATCTGCACTCGAGTATGCCGCCGCGATTAAACCTAATAAAAAGAAAATTGCAGTAGTTAAACCTAAGCTTCCTTTTGTGGCAATTATTGGAAATAATTGATCTTTGTGAGCGTCAATTCCGTTTTTCTGAGCATAATCTGTTAATAAAACTCCTAAAGCCAAAAAGAAAAAATTAACAATTACCAAAACAATGGTAAACCAAAACATGTTTTTTTGCGCATCTTTTAGGTTTTTACATGTCAAGTTTTTTTGCATCATATCTTGATCTAAACCTGTCATTACTATTGCAACGAAGGCTCCAGCTAAAAAGCGTTTCCAGAAATAATCGCCAGTTTTTACATCATCAAAAAAGAAGGTTTTAGAAAGTTCGCTTTCAGCAACATAAGAAAAAATATTGGTGATTTGCATTTCCGTAGAAATTGTGTAAATACAAACGCCAACTGCAATTAACATAAATAATGTTTGCAAAGTATCTGTCCAAACAATGGTTTTAATTCCGCCTTTAAATGTGTATAACCAAATTAATAAAATAGTGATAGAAACGGTTACCCAAAAAGGAATTCCGTAGGCATCAAACAACAATAATTGCAACACATTTGCCACTAAAAAAAGTCTAAAAGCAGCACCAATGGTTCTAGAAAGTAAGAAAAAACTTGCTCCAGTTTTGTAAGAGTAATTTCCAAATCGGTCTTGTAAATAAGTGTAAATAGATGTTAAATTTAATCTGTAATAGAGTGGAAGTAGCACTAAGCCAATAACGGCATACCCCACAATGTATCCCAAAACCATTTGCATATAACTCATGCTTTGAGATTCTACCCAGCCTGGAACAGAGATAAAAGTAACTCCAGAAAGTGAAGCTCCAATCATACCAAAAGCCACTAAATACCAAGGAGAAGAGTTATTTGCTTTAAAAAAAGTTTTGTTGTTTGCAGATTTTCCTGTGAGGTAAGAAATAAAAAGTAAAACAGAAAAATATGCGACGATTAATAGGATAATATGTACTGGTTGCATGAGTTGATTACAAATGATCGATTATGAATTACGAATATATGTTTTTCTAGGCTTCTTTTAGGGTTTCATACTTCATAATTCGTAATTTTGCAATCTATGGAGTTTTCATCAAAAATATTAGAAAATGCAGTAAATGAAGTTTCTCGTTTACCAGGAATTGGAAAACGAACGGCTTTGCGTTTGGTTTTACACTTGTTGAAGCAGCCGAAAGAGAATACAAGCTATTTGTCTGAAGCGCTGTTGCATTTAAGAAATGATGTAAAAAATTGCGAAAAATGCTTTAATATTTCTGATACTATTTTATGCGATATTTGTAACAATCCGAAAAGAAGTCCAGATATTATATGTGTTGTAGAAGATATAAGAGATGTAATGGCCATAGAGAGTACCTCTCAGTTTAATGGATTGTACCATGTTTTAGGGGGTAAAATTTCTCCGATTGAAGGAATTGGTCCTCAAAATTTGCAAATAGAATCTTTGGTGACCAAGGTTGAAGAAGGTGAAGTTAAAGAACTTATATTCGCTTTAAGTTCTACCATGGAAGGAGATACAACCAACTTTTATATTTACAAGCAGATAGAAAAATTCCAGATTAAAACCTCCACAATTGCTCGCGGAATTGCTGTGGGAGATGAGTTAGAATATGCGGATGAAGTTACTTTAGGAAGAAGTATTATAAATAGAATTCCTTTTGAGCAGAGTATTAGAGGTTAGTTTATTTTTCTTTTAAAACTTTTTTTTCTGCTTTTTCCCAACTTTTCTTTTCTCTTATTCTTTTGTAGAGTCTTATTCCTAACATTAGTAGCACTCCAAAAAGAATAATTCCTACAACACCCCAAATCCAATTAATAGCACTTTTTAAAGTTACTAAAAATACAACTGCGAAAAGAATTATAGTCGCAACTTCATTCCAAATCCTTAGTTTAAATGCAGAGTATTTTATAATGTCTTTTTGTAATTGAGCATAAATTTTTTGACAAGAATAATGATAAAAATAGAGCGCCAAAACAAATACCAATTTTACATGCATCCATGGCATTTCTAAGTAATATGGATTTTGATAAAGTAACCAAAAAGCAAAGAAACTTGCTAAGATTGCAGATGGCCAAGTAATTATGTACCATAAGCGTTTACTCATTAATTTATATTGAGTTTGTAAAATCCCTTTTGCGGGATCTTCTTTTTTTTCTGCTTCTACATGATAAATAAATAATCTTGGAATATAAAATAAACCAGCAAACCAAGTAACTACAAAAATGATGTGTAATGCTTTTACGTATAAGAAGTCCATAGTTTTGTTTTAGGTTTTAAACTTTCCACGGATTTTATATAGAACCCGTAAAAGTCTTTTAATTTATAGTTAACTTTTTTGCTTCCAATCATTTATCCAAGAAGCCATTACAGCTACCCAATCATCATTATCATTCATACAAGGTATGTGTTTGTAATCAGTTCCGCCAGCTTCTATAAAGTCTTCTTTTCCTTCCATTGCAATCTCCTCTAAAGTCTCTAAACAATCAGAAACAAAAGCAGGTGTAATCACTGCTAATTTTTTCTTTCCTAATCCTGGAAATTTCTCTAATTCGAAATCGGTATAGGGTTTTAACCAAGGGTCTTTTAATAAACGAGATTGAAAAGAATTACTATACGTACCTTCTTTTAGCCCAAGCTCTTTTACAATACCTTTTGTGGTTTCAAAACATTGATGTCTGTAACATGTGTAATGTGCAACAGAATTGCGCTCACAGCAAGAACCATCTAATTTACAGTGACTTTTTGTAGGGTCAGATTTTTTAATATGACGTTCCGGAATTCCGTGATAAGAAAACAAAACATGATCGTAATCAAAGCCTTTTAAATGATTTGCAATATTATTACTCATCGCTTTTATATAATCTGGTTTGTTGTAAAAAGGGGGTAAGACATCTAGTTTAACTTCGGGATATTTCTCTGCTAGAATCTCTTCTGCTTTCACAACCACCGTTTCAAAAGAAGACATTGCGTAATGAGGATATAAGGGTGCTAAAAAGATTTCTGTAACACCTTTGTCAATTAATTCTTGAATCCCTTTTTCCATAGATATAGAGCCATAACGCATAGCTAAAGTGATTGGAATGTCTATTTTTTTAATCAATTTTGTTGTAAATCTTTCAGAGATCACCACTAAAGGCGAGCCTTCTTTCCACCAAATTTTTTTGTAAGCAGCACCCGATTTTTTTGGTCTAATCTTCAAGATAATCCCTTTAATTAGTATCCAGCGCTTCCAATATGGAATATCGATAACACGCTCGTCCATTAAAAATTCACCCAAATACTTTTTTACATCTTTTGTTTCTGTAGAATCTGGTGATCCTAAATTGTTTAGTAAAATTCCTTTCATTTAAAATGAGTTTCAAAGTTTAATCGTTTCAATGTTTTTTTAACTTGAAACTATAATATTTATATTTTGCTTCCTGCAATCTGATTCGTAACTTCGTATAAAGTAATGGCTAAACTATGTATTACATTCATAGAAGAATTTCTTCCAAACATTGGTATCGCGATTGTATTGTCTATTAATTTTATGTTTTCAATTCCATTTCTTTCACTACCCAAAAGTAATACGATTTTTTTATGATTCGTAAAATTAAAATCTTGAATATTGATACTTTTATCAGTAATTTCTATACCAACAATTGCATTGCCTTCTTCCTTTAATTGGTATATAATTTCGTTAAAATCTGTGTAGGTATCATGCTTAATTTGATTGATTGTATTTCTTGCAGTTTTCTTTACAATCCTATTTTCAATTGTTGGAGAACTCTTGTGAAAATAAATTTTCTGTACCCCAAAGCTTTCACAGATTCTGAAACACATTCCAATATTTTCTGGAGTTCTAATAGCATCACAAACAATGGTTATTGGAAACTGTTTCTGATTGTTTTCTATGTTGTCATGTGTTAGTTGTTCCAAATTATTTTAGTTTCAAAAGTTCAAAGTTTTAATCGTGTAGGGTTTCTGTTTTTGTCAACGCATTATTGATTAAAGCTCATTACGTATTTCTTGGGAGTTGTTCCAAATTTCTTTTTAAAGGCGGCAATAAAATGACTAGAAGTACTGTAGCCAATTTTTACACCCACTTCGTTTACATTAAATTGATTACTCTCTAATAATCTTCTTGCGTGTTCCATTTTGTAATCAAACAAAAAACTAAATACGGTATCTCCGTAAATTTGTTTAAAGCCTTCCTTTAGTTTCTTAATGTTTAACCCAATTTCATTCGCTAATTCTTGTAAGCTTGGAGGCTCTGCCATTCTAGAAATAATAATTTCTTTCGCTTTTCTAATTTTTAAAACATTTTGTTCATCTACTAAAAAAGGACAATATTCGCCTTCCTTATTTTCTTCTTGTTGAAAATGGAGACTTAACAATTCGTATACTTTTCCTTTTACATATAAATCTTTAATAGAACTGTTAACACTAGAGTTGATAATTTGTTGTAAAACAATTGAAACTGTTGGCTTTATTTCAGAATCATCATAGTATTTTTTATTACTATTTTCATCACTTAAAAAAGGAATGTAACCAGATTCTTTCGAAAATAAAGAATGAAATTTTTCTATAGAAATTAATAAAGAAACCAATGTTGTTTTTGGTTGAATTTCTAAGTTAATGGGTAAAATTCTTTGCGGGTTGTATAAAAGAATTGATCTGTCGTCTAAAACATCAAAAGAATAAGAACCATGGTTAAATAAAAATTTAGATTTTCCTCTTAAGCAAAAATGTATTTGAATAAAAGTGCTATTAATCTCTCTTTCAAAGTTTTGAATAGTTTTACTTTCGTTTTGAAAATGAAGTAAATAAAAACCTTTATCTAAGATAATTTCTTCAAAAGTACTTTCTCCGACATTTTTAAACATAAACAATCTTTTAATTGGAATTCTTTTTATTTATAATCATTCTATATAATGATAATAAAAAACCTTTATTACTAGCAAAAGTAGTGCTTTTCGTCATTTTTTTAGTTAAAAATTCTTTAAAAAACATTTAACGTTATAAAAAGTACTTTGAGCGACATTTTTTTTTAATTGAAGTTTTTACTTTTGAGCAACTTTTACGAATAGATGCAAGAGGACAGGCAAGAGTACTTTTATAATATTGGAGTTAGTTACAAAAAAGCGGATGCGAACACGCGTGGAAAATTTTCTTTAACAAAAGAAAATCAAATTGCGTTGTTAAAACTTTCAAAAGAGAAAGGTTTTAAAGGAGTTTTTATTATTTCTACCTGTAATAGAACAGAGATTACTGGTTTTGCAGAGCGTCCTTGTCAATTAATAGAATTGCTATGTACTTTTACAGAGGGTACCATTGAGGAATTTGCAAAATTCTCGAATGTTTATAAAGATCAAGAAGCAATTCATCAGTTGTTTAGAATTGGTACAGGCCTTGAAAGTCAAATCTTAGGAGATTACGAAATTGTTGGTCAATTAAGACAGGCTTTTAGATTGGCAAAATCTTTGAAGACGGTAAATGCATATTCAGAAAGATTGATGAATTCTGTACTTCAAGCAAGTAAAAGAGTGAAGAATGAAACAAAATTAAGCTCAGGAACAACCTCTGTTTCTTATGCAGCTGTTCAATATATCATCAAAAATTTGCCGGATTATAATTCTAAGAATATTTTAGTTTTTGGATTGGGTAAAATGGGGAAGCATACTTGTAAAAATTTAGCAGAATATACTCAGAATAAAACAGTATGTTTAATTAATAGAACTGAAGAAAAAACAACAGCATTTGTAAAAGAACATGCTTCTATTAGAAAATCTGTGATTGAAAATTTATCAGAAGAGATTAAAAAAACAGATGTTTTAATCGTTTCTACAGGTGCAGATAAACCAACAATTACGAAAGAGCATATTGGGCATCATAAAAACTTATTGATTTTAGATTTGTCAATGCCTGAGAATGTGGCAAAAGATGTTACCGATTTTAAGGGTGTTTCAATCGTAAATATTGATGAACTTTCTAAAATTACAGATGAAACACTAGCTGTTCGTCTAAAAGAAGTTCCGTTTGCAGAAGCGATTATAGAAACACATAAAGCAGAATTTAAAGAATGGTTAAATCACAGAAGATTTACACCTGCGATTGCAGCCTTAAAAAAATCATTAGAAAATATTAAAAACGACGAAATTAGTTTTCAGAAGAAAAAAATTGCTGATTTTGATGAAAGTCAAGCAGAAATCTTAACTTCACGTTTTATTCAAAAGATAACCACACAGTTTGTGAAACATTTAAAAGATGAAGAAACATCTGTTTCGCAAAGCCTTCAAGTAATTAATAAGGTTTTTCAGTCTTAATCAAAACTCAATGCAGAAAATAATAAGAATAGGAACTCGCGATAGCGAATTAGCGCTTTGGCAAGCTAATAAAGTACGTGCAGAATTAAAGGAATTGGGTTACGAATCAGTTTTGGTTCCTATTAAGTCTTTGGGAGATATTGTTTTAGATAAACCGCTATATGAACTTGGTGTAACAGGTGTTTTTACAAAGAGTTTAGACATTGCAATGTTGAATAAAGAAATTGACATTGCAGTTCATTCTTTAAAAGATGTTCCTACTGTTTTGCCTGAGGGAATTACACAAGCCGCCGTGCTAAGGCGTGATGATTATTCTGATGTTTTAGTGTTTAAAGGGACAGAAGAGTTTTTTGGACAACCAAACGCTATTATTGCTACCGGAAGCCTGCGAAGAAAAGCGATGTGGTTAAATCGGTATCCAACACACACTGTTGTTGGTTTAAGAGGAAATGTAAATACACGTTTAGAAAAACTAGAACAAAGTGAAACTTGGAATGGGGCTGTTTTTGCCACAGCTGGATTATACCGATTGGGAAAAATACCATCAGAAGCTATTAAGCTTTCTTGGATGATTCCTGCACCAGGACAAGGCGCTATTATGGTAACATGTTTGCAAGAGGATGATTATGTTTTAGATGCATGTGAACAATTAAATCATAGAGAAACAGAAATTTGTACCACTATTGAACGCGAGTTTTTACATTTATTAGAGGGTGGATGTACAGCGCCAATAGGAGCTTTGGCTTATATAGATGGAAAAACAGAAGAAATAAATTTTAAAGGAGTTTTATTAAACAAAGATGGCTCTAAAAAAATTACAGTTAATAAAATAGCAAAAGTTGGCAGTCATGAGTATCTGGCTAAAGATTGCGCAGATTATGTAATTAATAGAGGAGGAAAAGAGCTAATGTTAGAAGATGATGTTGCAGATAATATTTGTAATATTTACTCCACTAAAAAGCTTTCTGAACTTCAAAAAGAAACATTATCGCACTCAATAGGTGTAAAAGATAGTGATTTTATTAAAATTCGTTTTAATCGAATTCCTGCTAAAGTGATGAAAAATCAGCATGAAAATGTGCTAATTACAAGTCAGAATGGAGTGGAGGCAATTCTAAATTCTTTTACAAAAGATGAAATAAAATTTAAGAATATTTTTTGTGTTGGCAGAAGAACCAAAAAGCTGATTGAAAACAGAATTGGTAAAGTTACGTACGTAGCTAAAAATGCTTTAAAATTAGCAGAATATGTAGCAAAAGAAACAGATATTAAAGAAGTTTCTTATTTCTGTAGTAATCTAAGATTAGACGTTCTTCCTGCCTATTTAAAAGCAAGTGATGTCCACGTAAACGAAGTTGAAGCCTACAAAACCATGTTGAGTTCAGTAAAAATTGATGATGATGTTTCTGGTGTTTTATTTTATAGTCCATCGGGAATTGAGAGTTATTTGGAAGAAAATTCAACGGAAAAGGTTGCTTTTTGTATTGGAGAAACTACAGCAGTTGAAGCTAGGAAACATTTTGATAAAGTAGAAGTTGCAAATCTACCAGATGTAGATAGTGTTCTAGAGTTGGTGAATATGTATTATTCAAACCCTAATTTTTCTTAATATAATGAATGAAAATCTGTTTTTAGTTAGAACAAATTAAATCGAAATTCTGTGGTTACTGCTTGCGCGGGAATGACAGTTTAGTGAAAACTTTTGAGCTTATGCATAGAACAAGAAGACTAAGAAAGTCAGAAGGAATTAGAAGGTTAGTAAAAGAAACTAGACTTTCTATTGATGATTTTGTATACCCACTTTTTATAGAAGAAGGAGAAAATATAGAAACAGAAATTGTTTCTATGCCAGGAATTAAACGTTTTTCTTTAGATCGTATTTCTAAAGAATTAGATGAAGTGGTTTCTTTAAACATTCCTGCAGTTTTGTTATTCGGAATTCCATCAAACAAAGATGAAGAAGGCACAGAGACATGGAATGATAACGGAATTATGCAACAAGCAATTCGTTTTATCAAAAAGAACTATCCCAACTTATATGTAATTACAGATGTTTGTTTTTGCGAATATACATCTCATGGTCATTGCGGAATTATACATGATAATGATGTTGATAATGATGCTACTTTAGTAAATATTGCAAGGCAAGTTATTTCGCATGCAAAAGCAGGGGTAGATATGGTTGCACCCTCTGGAATGATGGATGGAACTATTGCTATGGTTCGCGAATCTTTAGATAATACAGGTTTTTCAAACTTGCCAATTATGGCATATTCTGTAAAATATGCATCTGCTTTTTATGGTCCTTTTAGAGATGCTGCAGATTCGGCACCGACCTTTGGTGATAGAAGAACATATCAAATGGATCCTTCAAACAGAGATGAAGGAATGCGTGAAGCTACTTTTGATGATCAAGAAGGCGCAGATATTTTAATGGTAAAACCAGCATTGTCTTATTTAGATATTATTAGAGATTTAAAAAATAATTTCGACAGACCAATAGCATGTTACAATGTAAGCGGAGAATATGCAATGGTAAAGGCAGCTGCAGAGAAAGGTTGGATTGATGGAGAAAAAGTAATGATGGAAAGTTTACTGTCTATGAAAAGGGCGGGAGCAGATATTATTATTACCTATTTTGCTAAAGAGGCTGCAAAAGTATTATTGAAAAAATAACGTCATTACAAGGAAAGATAACGGAGTAATCTAATGATTATTAAGTAGATAACTTCACTAGATTCGGAATGATAGAAAAGTTAAAAAAATGAAATTTAAAAAATCTCAAAAATTATACGAGCAAGGATTGGTGCACCTTGTAGGTGCTGTAAATTCTCCCGTTAGAGCATTTTCATCGGTGGGTGGAAATCCGTTGTTTATTAAAAAGGCCAAAGGAAGTAAAATTACAGATGTTGATGGAAATGAATATATAGATTTAGTACTTTCTTATGGACCAATGATTTTAGGTCATCGTCACAAAAAAGTGCAAAAAGGAGTTGAAAAAGCATTGAAAAATGGGTATTCGTTTGGGGCATCCACAGAAAATGAAATCATTTTAGCGAAAATAGTTTGCGATGCTTTTCCAGGAATGGATAAAGTTCGTTTTGTAAACTCTGGAACGGAGGCTGTTATCAGTGGTGTTCGTTTGGCAAGAGCATTTACAGGAAAAGATAAAATTATAAAATTTTCGGGTTGTTACCATGGACATCAAGATTCATTGTTGGTGGCAGCCGGCTCTGGCTTGGCAACTTTAAGTTTACCAGGTTCTAAAGGAGTTCCTGAAGGAGCAGTTAAAAATACTTTAATCGCAAAGTATAACGACTTAGAAAGTGTAAAAAAACACTTTGAAGAACATACTGATATTGCGGCTGTAATTATTGAACCAATTTGTGGTAATATGGGTGTTGTAATTCCGCAGAATAACTTCTTAAAAGATTTAAAAGAATATTTAGAAACTAAAGGAGCTTTATTAATTGCTGATGAAGTAATGACAGGTTTCCGTTCTAAATTCGGTGGAGCTCAAGAATTATTAGGAGTTGAAGCAGATATTACATGTTTAGGCAAAGTAATTGGTGGAGGTTTCCCAGTGGGAGCCTATGGAGCAAGAAATGAAATTATGCGGGAGGTTGCGCCTTTGGGTGGCATGTATCAAGCAGGAACGTTAAGTGGAAATCTGATTGCAATGGCTGGAGGAATTTCTACATTAACAGAATTGAAGCAACAAAATCCATATAAGCAGTTTAATGAGACCGCTGCAATCTTAGAAGTAATCTTATTAGAAACTGCTAAAAAATATAAGGTGGATTTAGTTGTAAATCGTTTTGGTTCTATGATGAACCCTTTCTTTACAAAAGGAAAAGTAACTAATTTTGATGAAGCACAGTCGTCCGATACCAATAAGTTTGCGATCTTCTTTTGGGAAATGATAGAAAACGGTGTCTTTTTACCGCCAAGTCAATTTGAAGCCTGGTTTTTGTCATCAGCTATAACAAATAAGGATATTAAAAAAATAGCAGAAGCAACCGATAAAGCAATGTTAGCGGTGTCTAAAATGTAAATAAATCATTATCCTGAGTTAGTGTGAGAAAGTAATTTAAGAATTAATATTAGGCTCACTTCAATTAATTTGGAATGAAGTTTTATAAATATGTAATGTAATAATCAAGAGCTAATTGTCAAAAGCTAAACAATGATAAAAAACGACTTATTTTTAAGAGCATTAAAAGGAGAAACTGTAGATAGACCTCCAGTTTGGATGATGCGTCAGGCAGGAAGATATTTACCAGAATTTCAAGAAATCAAAAAGAAATACGATTTTTTTACTCGTTGTCAAACTCCAGAACTGGCATCCGAAATTACGGTGCAGCCAATTAGGAGGTATGGAATGGATGCAGCTATTTTATTTTCTGATATTCTAGTGATTCCGCAAGCTATGAATATTGAGGTAGAAATGAAACCCGATTTTGGACCGTATTTGCCGCATCCAATTCGCAATCAAAAAGATTTAGATCGTGTAATTGTTCCGGATGTTTATGAATCTTTAGGGTATGTGATGGAAGCAATAAAAGCAACCAAAGAAAAGCTAAATGATGATGTTCCTTTGATTGGTTTCGCAGGTTCTCCTTGGACAATTTTATGTTATTGCGTGCAAGGTCAGGGTTCTAAGAACTTTGATAAGGCTAAAGAATTATGTTTTACAAATCCGATTGTAGCGCACAGTTTGTTGCAAAAAATTACAGATACAACGATTGCTTATTTAAAAGCAAAAGTTGCAGTAGGTGTAAATGCCGTTCAAATTTTTGATTCTTGGGGAGGAATGTTATCTCCGGCAGATTATCAAGAATTTTCTTGGCAATATATTCAGCAAATTATTGATGCCCTAAAAGATGAAACTCCCGTGATCGCTTTTGGAAAGGGTTGTTGGTTTGCCTTAAATGATATGGCAAAATCAGGGGCTTCTGCTTTGGGTGTCGATTGGACGTGTTCCCCAAGAAATGCGCGTTATTTATCAGGAGGAAATATTACTTTACAAGGTAATTTTGATCCATCGAGATTATTGTCGCCACCAGCGGAAATAAAGAAAATGGTGCACCAAATGATTAACGAATTTGGCAAAGACCGCTATATTGTAAATTTAGGTCATGGCATTTTACCCAACATTCCATTAGAAAACGCAAAGGCATTTGTAGATGCAGTAAAAGAGTATAAAGTTTCATAAAAAAAATAAGACTTTTTTGGGCGTTACCTAAAGGTCGCGCTTTCCATTTTATCTTTTATTCGTTAATTCATAAAAGGATGTCATTTCAATCGCTAACGCAAACCGAAGCTAATGATTAAAAATATACTTTCAGGAATCAGTGCTTACGCAGGTGCCTTTAGTTTAATTTCTAGACTAAAGCTTGGTAAATATTTTGTAATTCCGATTGTAATTAGTGTATTAACGGCAACAATTATTGGTTTTACAGCATATGGTTTGTCAGATACTATTGGTCAGTTTTTAGCAAAAATTTGGATTTGGGATTGGGGGAAAGAAACAGTTACTACAATTGCTAGTTTTGTAGGTGCAATTTTTGTTTTAGTAATTGGTCTGATTATTTACAAGCATATTATTTTAGCATTATCAGCACCATTTATGAGTGCCGTCTCAGAAAAAATAGAAATTCATGTCAATGGAAGTTTAAAAGTAAATCATAGAAAAACTACTTTTCAACAACAATTATGGAGAGGAATTCGAATAAATAGCAGAAATTTAGTAAAAGAATTATTGATTACAATTCCTATTTTATTATTGAAATTTATTCCTTTAGTGAATATATTTTCAACTATTTTATTGTTTTTGTTGCAAGCTTATTATGCAGGTTTTGGAAATATGGATTACACTTTAGAAAGGCATTTAAATTATGAAGAAAGTATCAACTTTGTTGGAAAAAACAAAGGGGTTTCTATAGGTAATGGAATCGTTTTTATGGTATGTTTGTTAATTCCTGCTATAGGAATTATAATCGTTTTACCATTATCTGTAACTGCTGCATCAGTAAAAACAGTTGAGCTACTAAATATCGAAAATGAAAGACCAATTTTATAAATACATAGAAAACTTGCAAGATCAAATAACTTCTAAAATAGAAGAGGTTGACGGACTTGCAAAGTTTGAAGAGGACATTTGGAAACGAGAAGAAGGTGGAGGAGGAAGAACACGTGTAATTGAAAACGGAGCTGTTTTTGAAAAAGGAGGTGTAAATATATCTGCTGTTCATGGAGAATTACCAGAAGTTTTAAGAAATCAGTTTAAAGTTAAAGAAGGAAAATTTTTTGCTTGTGGATTAAGTCTAGTGTTGCACCCAATAAACCCTTTTGTGCCAACTGTGCATGCTAATTGGCGTTATTTTGAAATGTACGACGAAGCAGGAAATATTGTTACCCAATGGTTTGGTGGAGGCCAAGATTTAACACCCTATTATTTATTTGATGAAGACGCCATTCATTTTCATACCGTCTGTAAAAATGCCTGTGATGAGCATGATTTATCGTTTTATCCTAAGTTTAAGAAAACTTGTGACGAGTATTTTTGGAATTCACACAGAAATGAAGCCCGTGGAATTGGAGGTTTGTTTTTTGATTACTTAAAAGAAACTGATAAGCTTTCGATTGCAGATAGATATAATTTTGTAACAGAAGTTGGTAACAGCTTTTTAGAAAGTTACGTGCCTATTGTAGAAAAGAGAAAACAGATCGATTTTACAAAAGCGCATAAAGATTGGCAAGAGGTAAGAAGAGGAAGATATGTTGAGTTTAATTTAGTCCACGATAGAGGCACTTTATTTGGACTAAGAACAAACGGAAGAATAGAAAGTATTTTAATGAGTTTGCCGCCAATAGTTCAATGGAAATACAATCATCATCCAGAAGAAAATTCTGAAGAAGAACGATTGTTGCAGGTTTTAGCACGTCCAAAAGATTGGATTTAAGTAATAAAACAAAAAAAGCAGGAATAAAATTCCTGCTTTTTAGTTAATTCAAATAAATTGTTAGAAAGAGATTACTGCTTCAAGTACAACACCATTCATTTCTGCACCCGATAATATTTCTGGTGTCCATGCGTTAGGAGACCATGCCGCAGCATCAGAATTATAAGATTGCTTTACATATTCTACTTTCATTAGAATATTTTTTGTCATAAACCAACCTGCACCAATATTAGTTCTCGTAATTTTTTGCTCATTTGGTTTTGCGCTACCAGGGGCAAAGTCTGCATTACCAATTACAGAATTATATCTTCCTGCAATATAGAATTGCCCTTGTTCTCCAAATCTATATAATAATTCAGTACCTACTTGAGTAAAAGATCCTTTTTCATTTCCTTCTGCTTTGCTTCCTTTACTAGTTTCATAAATTCCAAAAAATTCTAAACCTTTATATTGTATAAATGGGTTAATTTGGTATGAAGTGTTGTTTTTAAATCCAGGAGTAAATCGTCCTGCAAAATCACCTCCAGTTTTTAATTCACCACCAATATTTGCGTTAAATATGTTATAATATCTTCCACCAGCTCTATCTCCACTGTATAAATGGTCTCCATTATTGTAACCACTTTCACTAATAAAAGAACCAGTTAAACGCACTCTTAAAGCTTCATTTATTTGACGATCCATTCCTAATTTACCATAAAAAGTAACTTTAAGATCTTTTTCGCCAGTAATTGTTGAAGATCCCCAAGGAGAGATTGTTTTATCTACTGTAGGATTTAGTAAACCATTAGATATACCAGCAACAATTACATAGTCTCTCGGTTGTAATGTTATTTCAACAAAAGGTTCTACTGTATAGGCATCCATTAGGTAATTACCAACAAAAGGATTGTAAATGGCCATTGCATTATCAGATCTTCTAAAATGCGCATCACCGAAGTTTAATTGATCAACACCAATTCTTAGGGTTGTTACATCCATAATATTTTTTAAGAAATCTTTTTTTATAAAGTCTAACTTATCCATTTGAATATAACCACCTTTTACCCAAGTTTCCTCGTGGTGTTTAGAAGAAAGAAAAGTTCTTAAATGCATTCTTATACCGTCTGCTAGTTGTACATCAAAATTTAAGTTTGCAGTAGGTAAGTTTACATTTCCTCCAATTGCAGTGAGATTATTCATGTCATTGGAGTGATCTAGCGACTGAAATTGAATTGCGAAATCACCACCTACTTTAATAGATAGTTTTTCAAATTCTACATCATTTGTTTTTTTCGTTTCAAAAACATTTAAGCCATCATATCCTGCTTGTCTCAGATATTGAACGTTTTGAGCGTTGGCGCCTAGCGTAAAAATAGCTAGCATTGCAATTAATACTAAATGTGTATTTTTTTTCATAATTGGTTAATTTAATTTTTATTTTAAAATTTCAGATTGAATTCAATTGTTATTTCATCAGCTGTTTTTATGGTTCCAAGTAAAGCTTTCGGGGGATCTATGCCAAAAGAGGTCATTTTTAATTCATGAGATCCTGTTAAAGTAATATGGTCGCCATTTTTATTAATTTTACTCAAAACAGTTACATTTTTGGTAACACCAGCAATTGTTAAATCTCCACGGAGTTTTATATTTATGAAGTCTGTATTTTCCGAGATAATTTCTCCTTTTTTAAAAATGAAAGTAATTAATGGGTATTCTTTTGCCTTGAGAGCTTTATAGGTAAGCTTATCCATTATTTTTTTACCACTTTTTATACTCGTAGCTTCTATTTTTACTTCTAAAGTTTCAATAGTCACATTATCAAAATTATTAAAGGTAATAGTTGCATTCGTTTTTTCTACAATACTCTCCCAGTCGTGTAAGGTGGAAGTTCCTTTAACTAATACATTACTTGGTAACTTAATTTTGAGAGATGTAGAAGTTTCTGTAACAGATAAATTTATAGGTAATTTGATATCTGGAATTAAATTAGTCGCAGCTTTTTGGCAGAATAATGGAGTTGCTATTATGAATAACAGTATAAATAGACAGATAATTTTTTTCATAATCTATTTGTTTTATGAGGCAAATTTATATTAGATTAAATCTTAATTATATGATATAAATCATCAATATTTATTTTTTTTCAAAAAATGAATAAATATTTATAGTAAAGAAAGAGTTGGTATTTTATTACGAATAAATTAATATTATGCGCATTAAGTGTTTAATAATAAAAATAAATAGATATTTTCTTGTTTAATATTATAAATAATGTAAAATATTAATTTTTAGAAAACTTTATTTTTAATCTTTTTTACTAGAACAACATTGTTTTTTAGTATTTTTGCATTCTGTAAAATCAAATAGAAATGGCAAGATTTGAATTGAAGTTACCAAAAATGGGTGAAAGTGTTGCGGAAGCAACGATTACTTCTTGGTTAAAAGAAGTAGGTGATACTATTGAGTTAGATGAAGCTGTTGTAGAAATAGCGACAGATAAAGTAGATTCTGAAGTGCCAAGTGAAGTTGAAGGAACACTTGTAGAAGTTTTGTTCCAACAAGATGCTATTGTGGCTGTCGGAGAAACTATTGCAATAATAGAAACTGAAAGTGATGAAAATTTTAATGGAGTTACAGAGACTAAAAATAAGATATCTAAGGAAGTTATAGAGGTAGAAAAAACAATTGCAAAAGCGGTTGAAGAGGTATCTATGCCTATTACTAAGACCTCAGATTCAGGTAAATTTTATTCACCATTAGTAAGAAATATTGCTCAGAAAGAAGGGGTTTCTACGGAAGAATTAGAATCTATTTCTGGTATTGGAAAAGATGGAAGAGTTACGAAAGATGATATTTTATCTTATATAGAGAATAGAAGTAAATCTCCTCAAGCGATATCAACTTCAATTCCAGTAAAAGCTGAAACTCCAAAACAAATTGAGAAAACGGTTGCTAAAGTTGCACCAATTTCTGTAAATGGAGAAGACGAAATTATTGAAATGAGTAGAATGGGGAAACTGATTGCTAAGCATATGGTAGATTCTGTTCAAACTTCCGCACATGTGCAATCGTTTATAGAAATTGATGTTACAAATATTGTAAAATGGAGAGATAAAGTAAAAGATGCTTTCTTGAGTAGAGAAGGAGAGAAGCTAACATTTACCCCTATTTTTATGCAAGCAATTGCAACTACAATTAAGAAATTTCCATTAATTAATATTGCCATAGACGGTGATCATATCATTAAAAAGAAAAACATTAATTTAGGAATGGCTGCTGCTTTACCAGATGGAAATCTAATTGTTCCTGTCATAAAAAATGCGGATCAATTAAATTTAGTTGGTATGACGAAATCTGTAAATGATTTAGCTAATAGAGCAAGAAATAACGGGTTAAAACCTGATGATATTCAAGGAGGAACTTATACGGTTACAAATGTTGGTGGTTTTGGTTCTGTAATGGGAACTCCAATTATTAATCAACCGCAAGTAGCAATTTTAGCGCTAGGGGCAATAAGAAAGGTTGCTGCCGTAATCGAAACTTCAGAAGGTGATTTTATAGGAATTAGACAAAAAATGTTCGTTTCTCATTCTTATGATCACAGAGTTGTAAATGGTGCGTTAGGTGGTATGTTTATTAAAAGTTTAAAAGATACTTTAGAAGCTTGGGATTTAAATCAGGATTTTTAATTTAAATAATTTGTTAAAATTTTAAAGCTCGAGAAATTTCTTGGGCTTTTTATTTTTTAGAATTATATTTGTTTCCAATAAATCAATAAATATTAATTAAAAAAAATAAAATGAAAAAATTATTATTCTTGTGTTTCTTAATGTTATCCATAAATGTTAATGCGCAAGAGGCTGTATTACTTCGTTTAAACTACGAAAAAGGAGTAACTTATGATATTTCCATGAAATCATCACAGGAAATGGGAACTGTTATGTCCATGGGAATGACATTAGATATGAGTGTGAAAATTTTAGAGGTAAAAGATGGCATTTATGAAAGCGAAATGAAGTTTTCTAAAATATCTATGGACATGTTACAAGGAGGAAATATAATGAGTTATGATTCTTCTAAATCTGACGCCGAATTAGATGATACTGGTAAAATGATGAAAGCTCAAATGGAACCAATGTTAGAGGCTGTAATCTTTGCCAAAGGAAATGATTTAGGTGAAGTTCTTGAAACCAAAGTTGAACCAAATATTCCTGGAGTTAGTGAAATGGGAAAACAAACAAGTACTATTATTTATCCTAAAGGTGCTGTAAAAATAGGAACTACTTGGACATCTTCTAAAAATGAAAAAGGAATGGTAATGGATTTTGTTTACAAAGTAAAATCAATATTAAAAGATAAAGTTGAATTGGATTTATCTGGTAAAGTTTCAGGAATGGCTTCTGGAGATATTACTGGCCATATAGATATTGATAAAAAACGGGAATTCCAACAAATACTTTAATAGACTTGACTCTTTCAGCTAGTGGGCAAAAATTACTGTCAAAAATGACAATGACAATGAGCAAGAATTAAATGTTAAAATTTATAGAACAAAAAAGCCTTGAGGTTTTCTCAAGGCTTTTTTCATAGATTATTTTAAAAAGATTATCTATGGTCTTTTACTTTCTACTAAATAACCACCAATTCATGTCTCTAGTTAATTTATAGCCTAATTTTTCATAAAGAGGAATTGCAGTATTACCTTTGTTTGTATGCAGAATTGGCAACTTGTTTTCTTTTAAGATTTCTTTAGTTGTAAAAGCAACTAGCTGTTTGGCATAACCTCTTTTTGTGTAATTTGGATGTGTAACAACTCCGCTAACTTCTATTAAATCATCTGTTTGTATTCTTTGTCCAGTAATTGAAACGAGTTTATTGTCTTTAAAAATCCCAAAGTATTTACCCATTTCAAAACCTCTTTTTCGATAAAATCCGGGCATCACCAGCCAAATTAAATCATAAATTTCATCAATATAATCTTCTGTTAATAAAACTATATTTTCAGTAATTTCAAGGTCTACTAAGTTTTCTAAAACCATTTGACAACCATTAATTTTTTTTTCGAGAAATACTTTATTTGTATCTATTATTGGTGTTTTGTTTTCTGAAACTAAAAAGAATTTATCTGCTATTTTAGCATATTCATTTAATGCTTTTGCAGTTTTACTTTCATCAAAGAAAGCACCAAATATGCATATGTCTGGTTGGTAAAAATGAACGCCATCATATTCAATAGTAAATTTTTTATGAGTTTCTTTTAGGGAATACCAAACAGGATTTTTTAGTTTATTTTCAATATCTTTCATTTGATATAAATATAAAAAAAAGCTCGCAACTTGCGAGCTTTTTAGTTTTATAAAATTTAAAAGTCTTATGCTAACATTGTAACGGGATTTTCTATAAACGTTTTTAATGTTTGTAAAAATTGAGCACCAACAGCACCATCAACCGTTCTGTGATCACAAGTTAACGTTAATTTCATGGTATTTCCAACAACAATTTGTCCGTTTTTAACCACTGGTTTTTCAACAATGGCACCTACAGATAAAATAGCTGAATTAGGTTGATTGATAATTGAAGTAAAGTTTTCAATTCCAAACATTCCTAAATTAGAAACCGTAAATGTGCTTCCTTGCATTTCTGCTGGAGAAATTTTCTTATGTCTCGCTTTCCCTGCTAAGTCTCTAACAGATGCTCCAATTTGAGTCAAACTCAATTGATTTGTATGCTTAACAACAGGGACTAATAAACCATCATCCACGGCAACGGCAACACCAACGTGAATATGCTTATGATAAATAGTAGTATTGTCTGTCCAAGAAGTATTTACTTGAGGATGTTTCTGTAAAGCCATTGCACAAGCTTTTACAACCATATCATTAAAAGATACTTTTGTTTCTGGAATTGCATTGATAATTTTTCTTGAAGCCATGGAATTATCCATATTCACTTCAATATTTAAACTGAAATCAGGAGCAGAAAACTTAGAGTTTCCTAGAGATTTTGCAATTGCTTTACGCATTTGAGAGTTCTTCACTTCTTCAGAACTTTCTTCACCAACTGCGACATAAGTCTTTGCTGCGGTAGTAGTCGTTTCTGTTTTAACAACTTCAACAGATTTAACTGCAGGAGTATAGTTTTCTACATCTTTTTTGATGATTCGTCCATTTTCACCAGAACCACTTATATCGGCTAAATTAATTCCTTTATCAGATGCAATTTTCTTTGCCAGTGGTGACGCAAAAATTCTACCGCCAGCAGCATTTGTTTTCTTTGTAGTTATTGATGATTTTTCCTCAATAATTTTTTCTTCTTTCTTTTCTGATGCAGCAGCTGGTTTACTAGCAGCGCTCATTGAACCCCCATTTGCAACAATAGCAGAAACATCTGTTCCTGCAGGACCAATAATTGTTAATAAGCTATCAACAGCAGCAGTTTCTCCTTCTTGAACACCAATGTATAAAATAGTTCCTTCATAAAAACATTCAAATTCCATGGTGGCTTTATCCGTTTCAATTTCAGCAAGCATATCACCTTCTTCAACGGCGTCTCCAACTTTTTTTAACCATGTTGCCACGGTACCATCAGTCATAGTATCACTTAGACGAGGCATTGTTATTACGTGCACATCTTCAGGAATTGCAGTGGCACTTGTGTTTGAAGTTTCTGTACTAATTTCTTCTTTTTCTTTTATTACTGGTTCTGAGCTTGCATTTAAAATTGCAGAAATATCTTCACCTTCTTCACCAATTATTGCTAATAAAACATCAACCGGAGAAGTTTCTCCTTCTTGAATTCCTATGTGCAATAGCGTTCCTTCATAGAAAGATTCAAATTCCATAGTTGCTTTATCAGTCTCTATTTCAGCTAAAATATCACCTTCTTCAATTTTATCTCCAACATTTTTTAACCATTTTGCCACAACACCCTCTTCCATGGTGTCACTTAATCTTGGCATGTTTATAATTGTAGCCATATTTTAACTTATAAAAGGATAATCTTCTTGTTCGTATACCATGTCATATAATTGCTGTACTTCTGGATATGGAGAGTCCTCTGCAAACTTTTCACATTCCTTCACCCTATCTTTTACATCTTTATCAATTGCAGCGATTTCTTCTTCTGTTGCGTAGTTATTTTCTTTAATGATATCTAAAACTTGTGTAATAGGATCTATTTTTTTGTACTCCTCAACTTCGTCCTTAGTTCTATAGTGCTGAGCATCAGACATTGAATGACCTCTATATCTATATGTTTTCATTTCTAAGAAAGTAGGTCCATCTCCACGTCTTGCTCTTTGTATCGCTTCATCCACAGCTTCGGCCACTTTAATAGGATTCATGGCGTCGACAGGTCCACAAGGCATTTCATAGCCTAAGCCTAATTTCCAAATATCCGAATGATTAGCAGTTCTTTCTACAGAAGTACCCATTGCATATCCATTATTTTCAACGATAAAAACTACAGGTAATTTCCATAACATCGCCATATTAAAAGCTTCATGCAAAGAACCTTGTCTAGAGGCCCCATCACCAAAACAAGTTAAGGTAACCGCATCACTTCCTTTGTATTTGTCACCAAAAGCAATACCTGCTCCTAATGGTATTTGTCCACCAACGATTCCATGACCTCCATAAAAACCAAATTCTTTCGAGAAAATATGCATAGAGCCTCCCATTCCTTTTGAGGTTCCAGTAGCTTTACCATACAACTCTGCCATCACACGTTTAGGATCTTCTCCCATACCGATTGGCTGAACGTGATTTCTGTAAGCAGTTATCATTTTATCTTTTGATAAGTCCATAGCATGTATTGCTCCAGCTAAAATAGCTTCTTGACCATTGTACAAGTGTAAGAATCCTCTTACTTTTTGTTGAATGTAAACAGAAGCTAATTTGTCTTCGAATTTACGCCAAAAGAGCATGTCTTTGTACCAATCTAAATAGGTCTGTTTAGTGATTTTTTTCATTCTTAATGATTCTTGTTTATTTTGTAAACGATATGTTTATTCTCAATAATGAATTACAAAAATAGTTGTTTTATAAAGAATAAAAAAGTTTGATTTTTTAAAATTAGCGAAAAGCATTTCGTAAGCTGTTTTAGTTAGTTTTTTGTAACATTAAAAATAGCTTTAGCTCCAGTTGCTAAAAACCAATATTGTGATGCTATTTTGAAACCAGAACTGTTAACTAACTTATATTGAGCAGTATTAGCGCCAAGTGATCCTTGGTTTATAGCTAATATTTCAATTTTATTATTCCCTTTTTGTAAATGTATTGGAAACGATTGATAATGTTGATTGAGGGTCGCTCTCTTTACAATTAAAATATCATTATGATATATTCCAATAATATCACCATCGATAGCACCAAAGTCCCTGAAGGAGAGCGTAACGGTTTTTGAAAGTGTTAAAAAATTTCCTTGATGACTGTCAACTTTTTTAATTTTACGCTTGCCATACATTTCTTTGATTCTTAAATCATTGAGTTGAGCTCTCGTCAAAATACCTTTATTGTTTAACGCTTTTTCTTCTTTTTGTTTTTTTAGTTTTTCTTTTTCTTTACCAAACGCTTTTTTAAAACCCAGTGTACCATCTAATTCTAGAGATTTAGGCCTCTTAAGTTCTTTTGAATTCTTTAAAACAGTTGCTTTTAGGCTTCCTTTTTCGGTATTACCGTTATTTTTGTCTAATTGTGCAAATAGAGCAGTCGATAAGAGCAGACAAACAATAGTAAAAAAAAATTTAAAAATTGATTTCATTGATATATAGAATGTTAGCAGTTAGAGTGCAAATATAATGCCGATTTTTAATGAACTCGTTAAGAAATTAACGAAACTTATTTTTTGATAGGAAAATTAAAATACGTTTTCGGAAAAGGTTCATTTTTTAATGTAAAATGCCACCATTCATTCTCATAAGGTTTAAAGTTATTTTCTAACATTATTTTACGTAAATACAATCTGTTCTTTTGTTGATGCTCATTTATGTTTTTATGGAAAGGATGTGATTCAATTCCAAAGAAATCATAAGGGCTTCCCATATCTAATTCTTTTCCTGTCGTTAGATTAACAATTGTTAAATCTATTGTGCTACCTCTTGAATGACCAGATTTTGATGCAATATATCCTCTCTTAAATAATTCTGATTTTGGTACTTTTGGATAGTATTCAGTTTTCATTAAAGTGTCACTCAAAACTCTTGCCCATTTCCCAAAATGATTTACGGATTGTTGCGGTCTGTATGCATCAAAAATTTTAAGACTTAATCCTTTTTTTTCTAAAATTGTTTGCACTTTATGTAAAGCATTAGCAGTCTCTTTGGTAACTATTAAACAATTATCATAATAGCCGTCAATTGTTTTCCCAATAAAATTATGATTGCCTAAATACCTTAATTCAGCTTTTATAGTACTATCTATATTAGAGAGATATACAAAACCATTTGGAATTTTTTGTGCACAAAGTGTTAAGCTAAAAATGAAAGTAAAAAAGAAAAATTGATTTTTCATATTTCAAAAGTACAGAAAATGATTTTATCAGTTTTTAATTAGAAAATATTATTTAATTTTGATATCTTATGGAAGAGCTCACTTTAACAACACCAGCCTTATTGTTTTCTGCAATTTCATTAATAATGCTGGCGTATACCAATCGTTTTTTAGCCTATGCAGCTGTTATCAGAAATTTACATGCGAAGTTTTTAGAAAGACAAGAGGAGTCTTTGTTAAGACAGATTCAGAATTTGAAATTGCGTTTAAATTTGACAAGATGGATGCAAATATTTGGAATTACAAGCTTGCTTTTTTGTGTACTGACCATGTTTTTGATCTATATTAATTATCATACAATTGCTGTATATGTTTTTGGTTTTGCACTTATTTTATTGATAATTTCATTGGCTCTTTTAATAAAGGAAATACAGATTTCTGCACAGGCTTTACAACATCACATTGCGGATATTGAGGAGTATTTGAATAAGAAATGAGACTGATTTTAAAGAATAACAGAGAATATGTTCAACATAAAAAAGTAAGCGTCGTTTTCTATAAAAAAACGACGTCTTACCAAGTAAACTAATAAAACCAAGTATTAGTATTGATACCATTTAAAAAATAGAAATGGTATGATATTAGAAGTTAGCTTTCTAATAAATTTTTATTCTCTATAGAGCTGGTGATTATAACTCAAAACTCTTTTTAATTTCCAATTGTTATTTTATAAATTCCTGATATGGGTAAAATTAGCGATTCCAACCCTTTTTATTTTGTTAATTTTTGGTTGAATTTAATTTTATTGAGCAGAAACACTTCCCCCGGAAGACGTCTTTTTATTTACTTTTTTTGGATCTCCTTTAAAGTCTATATCTCCACCGCTGGTTGCCTTTGCGTCAATACTTTCGTAAGCAAATACATCAATATTTGCACCGCTTGTAGCTTTTACAGTAACATTTTTACTGCGTAATTCATACGTATATATGGAGGCACCACTTGTTGCTTTAGAAATATGATTGATTGAAACACCAGAAACTTTTATATTAGCACCGCTTGTTGCACTAGTTTCAACAGTATTTACTTCAATAGAAATATTAATTTCAGCACCGCTCGTAGCACTAATATTTAGATTGTTTAGTATTAAAGATTCTTCTGTATAAATAGCTGCACCACTCGTGGCTGATATAGCTTCTAAATTTTTAATTGTAACAAATATTTTTCTTGCTTTTGCTTTCCAAATATTTTTTTCTGAATAAATTTTTAACACTCCATTATTCACTTCTGTGATAATAATTTCTTGTAAATTTTCATCAGCTTCAACTGTAATTTGGTTCTTAGATCCTTGAGAAATATATAACTCTAAACCTGCACTTACTTTAATTTTTGTGAATTCCTCTTTTGTGCTTCTGTCTTCAGTAACAACATTTCTGTTGCCATTAACTCTATTGAACATATCTACAGCGCATGAACTAAAGAGTGTTGCGATAAATAGTAATGTTAGAATTTTGTAGTTAGCTCTTTTCATAATGTTTTATTATTTGTACGATTCAAATATCTTTTAATAGGCGGTTCAAAAGAAAGTTTAAGTACTGAATTGTTGTTTTTTAAGGTTGAATTGTATTTTAAATCGTTTCTTCCTTAATTTCTCTATCTAGTTTTTTATTAGTTTTACGGAGTGCCTTTTCTTTAATGATTTCTTTTTCTTCCTTAATTTCTTCAATGCAATCCGTACATTTCAAAGTGCTTTCTGTCATCATATAGTGATGGTTAGGCATGTCTTTGTCATATATGTCAGTTTCATTTGCAACATTTGATAAAAAGTTTTTAGTAGAATTATCAAAATATATAGTCATATCTTTTGGGATGAAAAGCGTGATGTTAATTTCTTCATCTTTCCACATATTTTTAAAGTCTGATAAAAAATAAGCATCTAATATGATCACATTGTCTATGACTTCATATTTATAGTTAATTTTCTTACCATTAGTATTCGCACTACTTTTGTTTTTACCTTTAGATTCTTTTTGAATAACTAAGTAACTTTCATCAGAATTACTCTTTTTAACATCGAGTCTAATATTATTACTGTAGACCATTTTGGTTCCATCAATTTCAACTTCTTCTTTGCGCGAGCTTCTCCTTAAATTATGACGGTAATAAATAGCATCATTATTTATCATTTTTAATTTTAAGGTATCATTCTCTACGATATTGATATTGTTTTTTTCTAATGATTTACCATGAGTTGAATGTGATACTCCAAATTCTAAACCTGTGAAAATCATTGCTAATAGTGCAACAATCCAAATTCCTAGAAGAGTTAACGAGGTGGGTTTGCTTAGTTTTCTTACATTGCTTGATAAGATTCTTAATCCTAAAATAAATAAAATCAAAAACGGAATTCCAATCAATAAAAAAGCACATAAAGTAAGCAACCAAATTGGCAATACAGAATCATAGAAAAATGGTGGATAGTGTAAAAATTCTCCATCTACATTTAACCATTCTAAACTTCCTACAGAAAACCCTCCAATTACTAGAGATAAAATAACTGCTGCAGAAACAAATATGATAATAATACCAATAAATTTACCAACTACTTTAAAAATAGCAAGAATAATTTTACCTATGATATCAAATAAATCTTGTAAACCGTTATTTTTTTTCGTCTTTCCCGAGAAAGTATTATTCATTTTTTCAGAAAATTCACTAGCTCCTTCTTTAATTTTTTCCGATGCTTTATTTGCCAAGACGCTAACATTTTCTGAAACATTGTTAAATTCTTCACGAATTTTTTTCTCAATATTATCAATATTTACAGGTTCACCTTCCATCTGTAATTTTTCTGCAGTTGTTTTTGCTTCAGGTAATAAAACCCAAAGGATGATGTAGAGTAAAACTCCAAATCCTCCAAAAATGAATAATGCCAGTAGTCCTAAACGTACCCAAATTGTATCTAAATCAAAATAATGAGCAATTCCGGAGGCAACTCCTCCCAAAAATTTATCATCACCATCTCTAAATAATTTTTTTCCAGAAGCACTGTTTCTGTTGTAAGAGTAATTGGCATCACTATATTCTTGTTCTGCTTCAGCATAATCTTCAGGTTGACCCATAATTACAATAATATCATCGATGTCACTTTCATTTACAACTTGCCTGGCATCTGTGATTTTTTCTGACAGAAGCTCACTAATTCTAGCCTCGATATCTGCAATAATTTCGTTTTTTCCTTGAGGGTCGTCGCTTAAAGATCTAGAAATTGATTCTAAATATCTTCTTAATTTTTGATAGGCTACTTCATCGATATGAAAGAAAAATCCGCCTAAATTTATATTAATAGTCTTATTCATTTGTAGTCGATTTTTTACTAGTTACTTGGTGTACTGCTTTTAATAAATTGTTCCATGTTTTGTCTAATTCTTTTAGAAACATGCCTCCGTTTTCAGTTAAAACATAATATTTTCTTGGCGGCCCTGAAGTTGATTCTTCCCATCTATATGTTAATAATCCGGTATTTTTTAGCCGAGTTAATAACGGATAAATGGTTCCTTCAACCACAATCATTTCCGCACTTTTTAGCGTTGAAAGGATTTCAGAAGTATATGCATCACCATTATTTAGGATAGATAAAATGCAAAATTCTAAAACACCTTTTCGCATTTGTGCTTTTGTGTTTTCAATCTTCATGTACTGTGGTTTAAATTTTTATTTTATAAATTTTATTGTAAAAGGATACTTGTAATTCTCTCCTTCTTTTGCTTTTATGGATGCTATAATCACAAGTGCAATTCCGATTAAGTATACAATTCCTGTAATGGAACCTAATCCTATAAATCCAAATATATTATCAAAGTCAAAATTAAAGTCAAAATTAAAATGAGTATTTCTAATAAAATTATTTTGGTTTTTAAAAATAGAACTAATTGCAATAGGTATGAAAGTGAGTGTCAAAATAAAAACATACAAGCTATAACTGATATTAAAGTTGACAGCTTCTTTGCCTTGTTCATCTAAAAAGGTGCTTCTGTCTTTTAAAGTTTGCCATGCAATAAGTGGTGTAATAATATTTCCAAAAGGAAATATAAATCCTGCAAATGCAGAAATATGGATTAAAAAAGCATTGGTGTTTTCGTTATTTTTTTTCATATTACATAAAGTGTATAATACTTGTCTATGCAAATATATATCTTTAAAAAGGTATTATGTAATACAAGGTACTATAATTAACATATATTTAACATTTAACTTTCTCTTTTTATTTTGTAAAAAAGTGGTAAATTGTCAGCGAAATATAAGTTTATGAAGATTACTCCTGGTAAAATAAATACCTTTATGCTTTTTAAATTGCCACTCGCATATTTTGGAGGTGTGCGTGTAAAAACGATTACACATGATGCTGCTGTGGTTAAAATAAAACATAAATGGATAAATCAAAATCCGTTTAAAAGTATGTTTTGGGCGGCTCAAGGCATGGCGGCAGAAATGAGTACAGGGGTTTTAGTAATGCAAGAAATAGAAAAATCTAATCGTAAAGTTTCTATGTTGGTTGTGCATCAAGAAAGTGATTTTTTTAAAAAAGCGACAGGTAAAATTTTATTTACTTGTAACGGTGGAAATAAAATTAGAGAAGCAATTGAGGCATCTATAGAAACAGGTGAAGGACAGGTGATTATTTTAAAATCTGAAGGTGTAAATGAAGATGGAGTAGTGGTTTCTAATTTTCAATTTCAATGGAGTTTAAAAGTCAAGTAACAGTTTTTTTTATGGTTCAAGTTTTTTTAGATCTCCCAAAATGCGCTCATATTCCACAGTACTTTCTTTAGAGATAGGTATTATATAATTCAGTTTTTCTTTTATGCTGCTTTCACTAGCTTCTATTTTAGCTAGGTTTTCAAGTTCTATAATTTCATTTAAACATCTAATACCCATTAAGGCAAAGGAAGATTTTAAAAAATGAGAAATGTCTTTTATTGCTGGATAATCAATTTTAGTTAAACTTTTTTCTAAAATTTCTATTCTTGGAACCGTATCTTTTAGGTATACGCTTATTAATTTGATTAAAAAACCTTTATCTTTTGAGAAAAATTTTGTCACAGAACTTAAATCTACAATATCACTTTTAATTTTGGTTTTAAATTCCATTTTTTTCTGCATTATTTTTTTGTAGCTTATATTTTATTCTTTCTGGTAAGAATGTGCTAAAATTTTAGAGTCTTTTTTACCATAGGTTTTAAAAAAGTTGAGTTTATAAATATTTTATTTTTTATTTCTTTTTGGAAAAAAAAGATTTTTTACATTTCCATAGAGTGATATACATTTTGAACATCATCATCTTCTTCTAGTTTTTCTAATAATTTTTCTACATCTGCTTGTTGTTCCTCATTTAATTTTTTGGTTGTTGCAGGAATTCTTTCAAAGCCAGAAGATAAAATTTCTGCGTTGTTTTCTTCAAAGAAAGATTGAATAGCTCCAAATTGGTCAAAAGGAGCATAAATTATAATTCCTTCTTCATCGTCAAAAACTTCTTCAACTTCAAAATCAATTAATTCTAACTCCAGTTCTTCCAAGTCAATGGTAATGTCTTCTTTTTTAATAGTGAAAGTACAAACATGATCAAACATAAAAATAACAGATCCAGAAGTGCCTAAATTTCCATCGCATTTATTAAAAGCAGACCTAACATTGGCAACGGTTCTATTGTTGTTGTCAGTTGCAGTTTCTAAAACAATTGCTATTCCATGAGGTGCATAACCTTCAAAAAGTACTTCTTTATAGTTGGCTGTATCTTTGTCTGTTGCTTTTTTTATTGCACGCTCAACATTATCTTTAGGCATGTTTGCAGCTTTTGCATTCTGCATAACTGCTCTTAACCTAGAATTTGACTCAGGATTTGGACCACCATCTTTAATAGCCATAACAATATCCTTACCAATTCTGGTAAAGGTTTTAGCCATTGCTGACCATCGTTTCATTTTACGTCCTTTTCTAAGTTCGAATGCTCTACCCATTTCTAATGATTGTTTTTCAATATTATATAACTGCAAGCAAATGTAAAAAAATACTAAGTTCTTTCACAATTTTTTTAGACAAGGATTTTTTTTAATTCAATATTGAATTGAAGGTGTGGTTTAGATTTGTTTTGTCTCTTAATCTTGCTTAATATTAAATTAAAAAAAAGAGCCAACGAACTAAAATGTATTTTAAGGAAATTTTTTAGAAAAATATTATTTTAAAAGGTCATAGGACTGTTTTGCAATCTCAATTTCTTCATTCGTTGGAATCACCAAAATTTTCACTTTCGATGCTGTTGATTGAATTTCTCGTATTTCTTTGGAACGAATTTCGTTTTTTTGTTCATCTAAAACAATTCCTAAGAAGTCTAAATTTTTACAAGCCATTCGCCTCATTAAACTAGAGTTTTCTCCAATTCCGGCTGTAAAAATAATGGCATCTAATCCGTTTAATATTGCGGTATAAGAGCCAATATATTTTTTGATTCTATAGGCAGCTATGTTTAATGCATTTTGACATTTTTCATCTCCGTTATCAGCTTTTTCAGAAATTTCTCTTAAATCAGAAAAGCCAGTTAAACCTTTCATTCCTGATTCTTTTTGTAATAAAGTGGTGACCTCTTTAACCGATTTATTGAGCTTTTTCATCAAAAATAAAAGTACAGATTGATCTATGTCTCCGCAACGAGTTCCCATTACCAAGCCATTCATGGGTCCAAAACCCAATGAATTGTCTATGCTTTTTCCACTTTTTATTGCAGACATACTGCAACCATTACCCAAATGAATTGTAAGAATGTTTTTAGATTTTGCTCCTAAATATTCAATGGCTTTTTCTGAAACATATTTATGACTTGTGCCATGAAAACCATAAGCTCTAATTTTATGTTCTTCTAGATAGTAATTTGGAATGGCATATTGATACGCTTCTTTTGGCATTGTCTGATGAAAAGCGGTATCAAAAATTGCAATCTGTTTTGCTGAATTAAATATCGTTTCAGCAATCTCTATCCCAGTTAGATTTGCGGGATTATGAAGTGGTGCTAAATCAAATAAATCTCGAATATTGTCTTTAACCTCTTGATTAACAATTACCGTGCTGCTGAATTTTCTTCCTCCATGAACAACTCTATGTCCAACAGCTTCAATTTCATCTACAGATTTTATTACACCAAGTTTTGCATCCATTAAAGTTTTAGCAATTTTTTTTAAACCCACTTCGTGGTTTAAAACAGGTAAAACCTCAGAATATGTATTCGTATCTTTTTCGTGCGTAAAAATGGCATCATCCATACCAATCCGTTCAATAATACCAATACATTTTACTACTTGTAGAGGCATTTCTATTAATTGATATTTTAAAGATGAAGAGCCTGCATTTAAAACTAAAATATTCATATTATCCCTGGTGTGCTTGAATGGCGGTTAATAAAACGGTATTAAAAATGTCATCTACCGTGCAACCTCTGCTTAAATCATTTACAGGTTTGTTTAATCCTTGCAGCATTGGACCAATTGCCAAAGCTCCTGTTTCTCTCTGTATGGCTTTATAGGTATTGTTTCCTGTGTTTAAGTCAGGGAAGATTAAAACAGATGCTTGGCCAGCTACTTTAGAGTTTGGCATTTTTGTTTTAGCAACAGTCATGTCTACAGCAGCATCATATTGGATAGGACCTTCAATTTTTAATTCTGGGTGTAAGGATCTAACGATTTCTGTTGCTTTTCTTACTTTTTCAACTTCTTCACCTTTTCCAGAACTTCCAGAAGAATAAGACAACATAGCAATTCTCGCTTCAATACCAAAAGCTTCTGCAGATTGAGCAGAAGAAATTGCAATTTCTGCTAATTGTTCTGCATTTGGGTTTGGATTTACCGCACAATCACCCATTACAGAAACTCTATCTGATAAACACATAAAAAATACAGAGGAAACTACTGAAACTCCAGGTTTAGTCTTAATTAATTGAAGTGAGGGTTTTATGGTATGCATTGTTGTATGAATAGCGCCAGAAACCATTCCGTCTGCTAAACCATTTAAAATCATTATAGTACCGTAGTAAGAAACGTCATGTACTAAATCTTTTGCAGTAGTTTCTGTCATTCCTTTGTGCTTGCGTGCTTCAAATAACGTATTTGCAAAATCAACATTATGAATAGAGTTTTCAGGGTTTAGGATATTTATTTTATCCAAATCTATTTGTAATCCAATTTGATCACATTTTAATTGAATTGCATTTTTATCTCCTAACAAGGTTAAATCAACAATATCTAGCAGCTGCAAACGAGCAGCAGCTTTAATAATTCTTTCATCTTCGCCCTCTGGTAACACAATATGTTTTTTAAAAGCTCTAGCTTTTTGCAGCAAATTATACTGAAACATACTTGGTGTTAGTTTATTTGACTTATAGGATGTTAATATGTTTGTTAATTTTTCTGCATTTACATATTTATCAAAAGTATCTAATGATAATAAGATCTTTTTGTTGTGAGTGGAGTATATTTTAGATTTTACTGAACCAATTTTGTTAGATACACCAAAGGTTCCTCCGTCGACAGAAATAATCGGAACGGTAGATTGCACACCTTCAATTAACTTGAGAATAGATTCTTCAGGAATTAAAGTTCCTGTTAAAATAATTCCTGCAATTTTTGGGTAGTTGCTAGAAGCATTGGCTTGCAAAGCTCCTAAAATAATATCGGCTCTATCTCCTGGAGTTATAATTAAAGCATTTTCTTTAATTCTAGTCAAATAATTACGCAATTGCATAGCGCCGGTACTATAACTTCCTATTGCATTATTTAAAAATTGTTTTCCAAATAAAACGCTACCATTTAAAGCTTTTACCACTTCTCTAACCGTAGGATATGACAAAAAATCAATTTTGGGAATAATGTCTATTTGTAGGTTTTTAGGAAAGCTTTTTTGTAATTCTTTTTGAATGTAATCAATTTCGTCAACTTCAATTTTGTTGGCAATAATACCAATAACATCAACTTCTTTATTAATAAAAGATTGATGAGTAAGTTGCATTGTATTTATGAAATCTTTCTTCTTTTTTCCATTTCCAGAACCCACTATTAATGCAGGAATTCCAAGATTTTTGGCTATCATAAGATTTACATCTAATTCTGTAAAGCCACCCTCACCTGAAAAATCTGTTCCCTCTACCAAAACATAGTCATATTTGGCTTCTAATTTTTTGTATTTTTTGATAACATTATGAATAACATCATCTGCTTTACCTTCACTTAACAATTCTACAACTTCACCTTGTTTATAGGAATAACAATCATTGTAGGCAATATCTAAGTTGAAAAAATTAATTGCTGTATTTGTATGATCATCAAATGAACTTGGTTTAACTTCGTTGATAATAGGTCTAAAATAGCCTACTTTCGAAGATTTGGTTAACATCATTCTTAAAAGACCTAATGATACCAAAGATTTACCGCTGTCAGATTCTGTTGCGGCAATATAAATTGCTTTACTCATTGTTTATGAAAAATTATTTGTCAAAAATATAGCATAAAGTCACTACTAATTATGATAAAGGTCATTATTTTTTAAATAAAAAATATCTTTTTTTATAAAAGTATAGCAATTCCCAAAAAGATAAAGTTAATTTATTTGGAAACACACTTTGTATTATATAGAGCTACAATTTTTGGAATTTCTTTAACTTTACACTCCTTGTTTTCTAAATGTTTCATAATTAAAGAACACGGCTTGAGACGTTTTTTTATAATTTCTCCAAACCTTCTTTTTGAAGTCATTTCAGTGTTCCCAAAAAAGAAAGCTTTGCCTCATTGTTTTTTACCATTTAATACTCGTAATTAATTTTATTAGCGTCTACAATTTTTGTTGCTAGAGCGCCTATCAAACCAAAAGTATGTAAATAGTTAGATTCAATAGCAATAGCACACAATGATAAATTATCGTTCTCTATAATTACTTGGAGTAATTTTGGAGCTCTTTTGCCTCACGTTTTTTTGTAACGAAAGGAATGAGAAATAGAATCTTTTTTTAATATTAAATTACTACTATTTTTATGATTGTATTTTTCTTTTTTTGAATTTTTATGATCCTTGTAAATTGTTTTATCATTTAAAGTATTAATTCGAGCAATTCCATTTTTAGTTGTTTCATTCATAAAATGCAATTCAGCTTCAAAATACTGAGCATAAGATTTTAAGTAAAAAAGTAATAAAATAGTCTTCTGCGTGCTGGCATAGATTCTTTTAAACTTGTAAAACGCCCATATTAAATTGCTTTTTAATAGGAGCATGATTGGCAGCTTCTATTCCCATAGAGATCCAAGTTCTCGTGTCTAATGGGTTTATAACGGCGTCTGTCCATATTCTTGCGGCTGCATAATAAGGAGAAATTTGCTTGTCATATCGAGATTTTATTTTGTCAAATAGCTCAGCTTCTTTTTCAGGGGTAATTTTTTCACCTCGTTTTTTAAGTGAGGCTGTTTCTATTTGTAGTAGAACTTTTGCAGCAGAATTACCACTCATAACTGCTAGTTCTGCACTTGGCCAAGCAACAATTAATCTTGGGTCGTATGCTTTTCCGCACATAGCGTAATTTCCTGCTCCGTAAGAATTTCCAATAATTATTGTGAATTTTGGAACTACAGAATTGCTAACGGCATTTACCATTTTTGCACCATCTTTTATAATTCCTCCATGTTCAGACTTAGAGCCAACCATAAAACCGGTTACATCTTGAAGGAAAACTAAAGGTATTTTCTTTTGATTGCAATTCGCAATAAAACGAGTTGATTTATCCGCTGAGTCATTGTAGATAACGCCACCGAATTGCATTTCCCCTTTCTTTGTTTTTACCAATTTTCGCTGATTAGCAACAATACCAACGGACCAGCCATCGATTCTTGCATAACCAGTTAAAATGGTTTTTCCATAACCTTCTTTGTATTGTTCAAACTCAGAATTATCCACCAAACGTTTTATGATCTCTAACATATCATACTGCGCGTTTCTTTCTTTTGGAAGAATTCCGAAAATATCGTCTTCTTTTTCTTTTGGCGGAAATGCTTCTTTTTTACTAAAGCCAGCTTTGTCGTAATCACCAATTTTATCAATTATAAATCTTATTTTATTTAAAGCATCTTTATCATCTTTTGCTTTGTAATCTGTAACCCCTGATATCTCACAATGTGTAGTTGCTCCGCCTAAAGTTTCATTGTCAATACTCTCACCAATTGCAGCTTTTACCAGATAGCTTCCAGCTAAAAAAATACTTGCGGTTTTATCTACGATCAATGCCTCATCACTCATAATTGGTAAATAGGCACCACCGGCAACGCAACTGCCCATAACGGCAGAAATTTGAGTAATTCCCATACTACTCATTACCGCATTGTTTCTAAAAATTCGTCCAAAATGTTCTTTATCGGGGAAAATTTCATCCTGCATTGGAAGGTAAACTCCTGCAGAATCTACTAAGTAAATAATAGGTAAGTTGTTTTCTATGGATATTTCTTGAGCACGTAAATTCTTTTTTCCAGTAATAGGAAACCAAGCTCCAGCTTTTACGGTAGCATCATTGGCAACCACGATACATTGTTTTTCGCTGATGTAGCCAATTTTCACAACAACTCCGCCAGAAGGGCAGCCTCCATGTTCTGCATACATTTCTTCACCAGCAAAAGCGCCAATTTCGATAGATTTAGACTTGTTATCTAACAAATAATCAATTCTTTCTCTTGCAGTCATTTTGCCATTTGCGTGATGTTTGTCAATTCTCTTTTGACCACCACCTAATTTTACTTTCACAAAACGTTTGCGTAAATCTGAGACTAAAAGTTTATTGTAATCTTCGTTTTTATTGAAGTTGATATCCATAAAAAATAGTTGTTATAAGATGCTAAAATAAGAAAATTTTAACTGTAAGAATTGATAATATTGTCAACTGTTTTAGCTATTTCCTTATGTTGATTTTCCTTTTCTAAGCGAGTTGGTTCTGCAATTCTTTCTGTACAATTTTTTACGGCGCAGGTTTCACAGGTAACGCCAACAATATTTTTATGAAAAGTGTTTTCTTTAAGAAAAGTAAGTTTCTTTTTTAAGTGAGGAGAAAGTAACATTCCAATACTTACACTTCTGTTAATGGCTTTTTTAAAAGGATCTGGAGTTGCCGAAGAAAGTACTAAATATTCGTTTTTTTGATTTTCGTAAGAAGAAATTTGAATGCCAAAAGTTGCTCTTTCTTTGGATGAATTTTCTAAGTCTTGAATTGTTTTTATAGATATCCAACGTCTGCAATAATGCTCATTTTTTCTGTTTGCATGAGGTGCTTGTTGTTGTGTTATGTGTAGTTCTTTACTTAGTTTAAATTCTGGTGAATTCTCTTTGTGTGTAAAACGTAAGAAAAATAAATTTTTGATTTTGAAAAACTTGGGTAAAATATTTGTTAAACGTTGGTAAAAAGTTTCTTGAGAGCAATTAAAGCTCTTAATTATTTGATGCAGTTTTAAAGGTTTCCAGTCTTCCTGTTCAAAGAAGTTTGTTAGTTTCTCTGTTAAATTTTTTCTTGGGATAATTAAAGCGCCAGCAAAATAAGATGCAATAAAATTATTCAAAACTTGATCAAAATTTTCAAATTTAATCCAAGGGAAAGTGTAAAGTCTATCTTTAATCTTTAAATGATTGTACGCCAATTCTTTTGCGTAAATAAATGTTTTTTGTGCTTCAGAAATGTTTTTATCAATTAAAAGTATTTTCTTTTTTGGGATATAAATGTTTCTCAAAACACCTAAATTGTCGTGTTTAGAAAGTTCTTTGTCATCAATTTTGTATCCAAATTCTTCGATTAAAATTTCTTCTAAATCCTTGGAATTTATTCTTTTTGATAAGTTTATATGATATAATTTGGCAAATTTCTCTACATCATTTTCAATATCTTCAAAATAATTATTGTGCGCTTCTTGGTACGAACGTAAAGATGCTAAAAAAAAGCTTTCTCTTGTTAGGTTGTAGTTTTGTGCAATTTTTATAATTGTACTTATAAACGCATTAACTTTTGCAGGAGCGTTTGCAATGATGTCTATTAGATTATTCTCTTTGATACCAAATAGCTCTAGTGGTATTTCTTTCAAAATTTTAGATTGTAAAATTTCGCCAATAGGTGCAAGGTTTTTATCTAGTTTTAAAGATACAAAATGGTCATAAGGAACTTCTAAATTTTCAGAAAGTAATAATATTTTATCTGTTTTTGGATATTTTTTTCCTTTTTCAATTTCATTTAAATACGATTTTGAAAGTCCGGATAACTTTGCTAGACCAAAAAGAGAAAGGTTCTTCTCTGTTCTTATTTGCTTCAGTTTTAAGCCAAATATTAATCGTATGTATTCGTCTTCTATCATCATAAATCAAAGATAAGAATAAATAGCGAATTAATTTAATTAATATTTTTATATTATTTAGCGAACGTTCGCTTGTGGAGTTCAAATATATTTTATATCATTGTAGTGTAGAAATTAAAATATTCTAATTATGGAAGAAAATAGTATTATTAAAGAAATCAGTTTTAAAGAATTTAAGTTTGATGCGTATCAAGATGTTTTAACTAACAAGGCTCAATTGTTTTTATTAGAATTACATGAAAAATTTAATCAAAGAAGATTAAAATTATTGGAAGATAGAGAAGCTGAACAAGCTTATTTTGATGCCGGAAATTATCCTTCTTTTCCAAAAGAGACAAAAGAAATAAGGGAATCTGATTGGGTTTGTGCTCCTTTGCCGGAAGATTTATTAGATAGAAGGGTAGAAATTACAGGTCCTGTAGAGCGTAAAATGGTAATTAATGCTTTAAATTCTGGTTCCAAAACTTTTATGGCAGATTTTGAAGATAGTAATTCTCCAAACATTCATAATAATTTGCAGGGTCAAATTAATTTAAAAGATGCTATCAATAAAACAATTTCATTCTATGATGAGAAAAAGGATAAAACCTATCAATTAAATAAAGAAACGGCAACGTTACTTGTGAGACCCAGAGGTTTACATTTAAATGAAAAACATTTTACTGTTGATGGTGAGGAAATGTCTGGTTCTTTTGTAGACTTTGGGTTGTATTTTTTTAATAACATTAAAGCATTACAAGCGCAAAATTCTGCTACCTATTTTTATTTACCAAAATTAGAGCACTATTTAGAAGCAAGGTTATGGAATGATATTTTTGTGTTTGCCCAAGAATATCTAAAGATTCCTCAAAACACAATTAAAGCGACTGTTTTAATAGAGACGATCACAGCAAGTTTTCAGTTAGATGAAATTATTTATGAGTTAAGAAATCATATGGCTGGATTAAATTGTGGTCGTTGGGATTATATTTTTTCTTACATCAAAAAGTTTAGAAATCATCAAAATTTTATGGTACCGAATAGAGATCAAGTAACAATGAAAACACCTTTTATGAAAGCTTATTCTTTGAGGGTTATTCAAAAATGCCATAAAAGAGGAGTGCATGCGATGGGAGGAATGGCAGCACAAATTCCGATTAAAAATGATGAATTAGCGAATAATAATGCATTCGCAAAAGTGTATGCAGATAAAGAGCAAGAGGTAAAAAATGGACATGATGGAACTTGGGTTGCGCATCCAGGATTAGTTTCTTTAGCAATGAACGTATTTAATGAAAACATGATGACAAAAAATCAAATTCATGTAAAAAGATTTGATGTAAATGTTGGAGTTAAAGATTTAGTTGAAATGCCAAAAGGAACCATTACTGAAGATGGCGTTAGAAAAAACATTAATGTAGGTATTTTATATATAGAAAGTTGGTTACGTGGAAACGGAGCGGCTGCAATATATAATTTAATGGAAGATGCTGCCACGGCGGAAATCTCTAGGACTCAGGTTTGGCATTGGTTAAACCATAATATTCAATTAGAAGATGGGCGCTTTTTTAGGGAAGAAATGTATCAGCAATTAAAAAAAGAAGAATTAGAGAAAATTCAAGAATTAGTTGGTGAAACTAATTTTTTAAATGGAAAATTTGAATTAGCAATTAACCTCTTTGATCAGTTAGTTTTATCAAAGGAGTACAAAGAGTTTTTAACACTATCAGCATATAAATATATTTAAAAAAAATGTCTCGCAACTACGGCAATAGTGTGCGAGACGAAATTATCAAAATCTAGAAACCTTAATAATCAAAAGACAAAATTATGAAAAAATTATCACAAACGAATTATAGTTCAGCATTAGAAACTGTAAGAAATCTTAAAGAAAAATATGGTAATTCTTGGAATGCAATAAGTTCTGAAAGTGCAGCAAGAATGGTTACTCAAAATCGTTTTAAAACAGGTTTAGATATTGCTAAATATACTGCAGCTATCATGCGAAAGGATATGGCAGAATATGACGAGGATTCATCTAACTATACACAATCTTTGGGTTGCTGGCATGGTTTTGTTGCGCAACAAAAAATGATTGCTGTAAAAAAACATCATAAAACAACCAATAAAAGATACTTGTATTTGTCTGGATGGATGGTTGCTGCATTGCGTTCAGAATTTGGGCCGTTACCAGATCAATCTATGCACGAAAAAACGGCTGTGCCATCATTAATAAGCGAAATTTATGATTTTCTTCGTCAAGCAGATGCTATTGAATTGAATGATTTATTTAAACGATTAGAGAATGGAGAAGATGTGCAAGATCAAATAGATAATTTCGAAACTCATATTGTTCCAATTATTGCAGATATTGATGCAGGTTTTGGAAATGAAGAAGCTACTTATTTATTGACTAAAAAGATGATTGAAGCAGGAGCATGTGCGATTCAAATTGAAAATCAAGTTTCAGATGCAAAACAATGTGGCCATCAAGATGGAAAAGTAACGGTGCCGCATGAAGATTTTATTGCTAAATTAAATGCCATTAGATATGCATTTTTAGAGTTGGGTGTGGATGATGGAATTATTGTAGCACGAACAGATTCTGAAGGGGCAGGTCTAACTCAGAAACTACCAGTAAGTCAAGAGCCAGGAGGTTTAGCTTCTAAATATTTAGCTTTTGTTGAGGCAGAAGAAATAGCAATTAAGGATGCTAAAGAAGATGATGTTCTATTGAAAAGAGATGGTAAATTAGTACGTCCAATTAGATTGGCCAACGGTTTGTATAAATTTAAAGAAGGTTCTAATATAGATAGAGTTGTGTTAGATTGTATTACCAGTTTACAAAATGGGGCAGATTTATTATGGATAGAAACACCAACACCAAATGTAAAGCAAATTGCAAATATGGTAAATAGAGTAAAAGAGGTTGTGCCAAACGCTAAGTTGGTGTATAATAATTCGCCTTCATTTAACTGGACACTTAATTTCCGAAATCAAGTATTTGAAGAAATGCTTTCTGAGGGAGAAAATATGACAGCTTATGATAGAAATAATTTAATGGATGTCAAATATGATACTTCTGAATTAAGTTATCGTGCAGATCAAAAAATTAAAACTTTTCAAATTGATGGGGCAAAAGAAGCAGGGATTTTCCATCACTTAATTACTTTGCCAACGTATCATACAACAGCTTTGCATATGAATGATCTTACGGAAGGTTATTTTGGTGAAGAAGGAATGTTAGCCTATGTAAAGGGTGTTCAAAGACAAGAAATTAGAAAAGGAGTTTCATGTGTAAAACATCAAAGAATGGCAGGTTCTGATTTAGGTGATGATCATAAAACTTTTTTTGCTGGTGATAAAGCTTTAAAAGCAGGAGGAGAGAACAATACTTCAAATCAGTTTGAAGCTTCTGAAGAGGTTAAAAAAACACGAAATAAAATTTCAAAAGTAGCTTAATAAATTTACGGAATTCATAATTAAAAAATCCTCTTTGAGCTGCTCAAAGAGGATTTTCTTATTTTTAATCAAAGAAAAATGTTCTTTTATTTGATAGTTAGTTTTGTTTTACCTGAAGAAATTAAGCTGACGTTTAGCTAGTAATCAATTGAAGGAGAAGTCTTTTGATGTATTTTCCTAGCTAGCCTTAGTTGTCAATATCTAAGTGCACGTTAAATGGAGGTATAAAATGTTATTCTCTTAATTGAGATTTAATATCTTGAAAAGTTAATGGATTTGTTAAGAATAAAATAAAGCTTTTTTTTACATATTAATCTATTTATTTAAAAGACTGTGTAAAATTAGTTGTGATCTCAAATCATAAAATTAGTACTTAGAATTGGCCTAAAAAAAAGGGTTTTATAGCTGTACATATTTAAAGTAATACTTCTTTTAATTAAAAAAAAATAACGAAATTTGTTATCTAAAAATTGCTCAATTTTTTTCTGTTTAGAAGTTTTTTATTTGTAAAAATATTTATGCTAGTGTATGTTGTATATCACCATTTATGCTGCTGTAAAAATTGATGATATGAAGATGAAAGGATTCGTTTTTCTTAAAATTAAAGGGTAAGATATAATGGTTTAAAGAGATTTTGTTATCATAACAACAGATATAAATTATAGAGAAAAACGGATGACACTAAAAAGTATTTAAATATGGGTTTAAAAGTAAAAAGAAGTTTTGAAGATGGAAGTTAAAGATAAAATTAGTAACGTTACCTCTAAAGTTATTTCCAGTATTTGGGGTACTTTAGAGCAATTTAATTTTGATTTTACGTTTAAAAACGGAAAAACAAGAAATGTATTTCATGAAGTTTATGGAAAAAGTGATGGAGTTGCAATTTTGCTTTATAATACTAAAACAGAAAAAGTAATTTTATCGAAACAATTTAGAATGCCCGTTTTTGTGGCAGGTATTTCAAAAGGATTTTCTATCGAAGTTGTTGGCGGTGGAATTGATAAAAATGAGTCTCCAGAGACTTGTGTGATTCGTGAAACGGAGGAGGAAGTTGGTTATCGAATATCAGAAGTAAAAAAAGTATGCACTGTTTTTTTATCACCAGGCATTGTGAAAGAAAAAGTACATCTTTTTGTGGGTGAATATAAAGATGAAGACAAAACAGAAAATGGAGGAGGTCTTGCAATTGAAAATGAAGAAATAGAAGTAATAGAAATATCATTCATAGATGCTTTAAAAATGATTAAAACACAAGAGATTATGGATGCAAGAACCATTTTATTATTACAGTATTTGGAAATAAATCAATTTATATAGGAGTTAGCTAGTTCCTATTTTATGAAAAATTAGTGGAATTTTATACTAAATATTTAGTAAAAATAGGTTTTATAGTAACTAATTTCATGTTGTTTTTTGTTGATGAAATTGACTGGATTCGGGAAGTTTTTTAGAAAAAAAATGAACAAATAATAGATTCCATTCAATTGTTATCTAAACAGCAAAATAAGATTCAAGAAATACAACATCTTCAGAAAAAAATCGATTCAATAAAAATGGATAAGTAAAGTTTTCTGTTTTCATTTTTTAGGCATATTTCGTTTATAAGTTTAGTTATGGGTTTGTCCTCTTAGACATTCTAGAACATTAAATTATCATTGTAAGAAAAGAATTTTCGAGTAGGAAAATCCGCTCCAATGAATTATTGTTGTTGTTTTAAACAGTTTATTAAAGATTAAAAAATGAATAATATAAAAGAAAAACATACAAGATAAAAAATAAGTACTAGAATTGAGATAACAAGTCCAGCTATTGCTAGTTTATTCCGTTTTTTATAAATTCCTGCCCAAGATAAACTAAATCCAAGAAGCCATATTATCCAACCCAAAAATGTAATCCATGCAATAAATATGGAAATTAATGCAAAAACGAATCCTGCGCTCCCTATTCCATTTGATTCATTTTGTTTTGCTTTTATTGATTGTTTTTGGTTTTCAGTTTTTTGGTCATTAATTGATGTCATTTGATTCATAACTTTTGATTAGATTTAATTTAGAGTCTAAATTGACTAAAACCTATTAGTGAATATACATCGTTTTTAATAACCAATATTTAAAGTAAGTTAAGTTAGTTTTTTTATCATAGAATATCAACCGTAAAAACATCCATTTTAAGTAAAATCCATTTTAAATATTTCCTTGGATTTATTTTCCTTGGTAAATAAATTTTTATTTTGTAATTTTGTCTTGAATTTATAAAGGTACAAGATGAAAATTACTAAGATTATTTACTATATCTCTATAGTGTTATTAACCTTATTAATGCTTTTTTTGCACATTTTATGATTGGAGACGGAGAACAGAAGGAAGCAGCATTCACAATAATTCTTTTAATTACCTCTTACAAAACTGATAAAAAAATTAAAAATGCTTAGAGATAAAAATGCTGAAGTAGTTTTAACAAATAAAAACTATCTGGCTGAAGTTAAAACAAGAAATCACTTTTTAGTAATTGATGAACCTGTCAGCTCTGGCGGTGACGATAACGGCCCAACACCAGTTGAATACTTATTAACTGCAATAGGCGGTTGTGTTTCAATAACCTTAAGAATGTATGCAGAAAGAAAAGGATGGGATGTAGGTAAAATAACTGTCAATGTTTCTCAAAAAGAAGAGTCAACTTCTGAAGGAATTAAAAAATGGTTGGTTGAAGATATTTCCTTTGAAAAAGAAATCACTGAAGATCAAAAAAAGAGGTTGTTGGTTATTGCAGGGAAATGTCCAGTGGCAAAAATGATAAAAGGAGAAACAAAAATGGAATCAAAAATTATATAAATGAAAAAAGTATTAGCGTTTGCAGGAAGCTCGAGCTCAACATCTATCAATAAAAAATTAGCAATTTTTGCTGGAGAGAAGTTAGAAAACACCTCTTTTGATGTGATAGACTTAAAAGATTTCACTTTACCGATTTATAGCATTGATGAAGAACAAAATGGATTTCCAGGAGATGCAAAAAAGTTTACTTCTTTGTTGGATAATTATGACGGATTTATCCTCTCATTAGCAGAACATAATGGATCTTATGCTGCAGCTTTTAAGAATGTTTTTGATTGGAGTACAAGAATAGAAAAGAATTTTTTTAGAGATAAACCATTATTATTAATGGCAACTTCACCAGGAGGTAGGGGAGGGCAAACAGTTTTAGAAACAGGAGTTCAATCATTCTCTAGAATGGGTGCTAAAGAACTAATTTCTTTTTCTTTTCCAAGTTTCTACGATAATTTTAAAGATGGTAAAATCATACATGAAAATTTATTAATATCATTAAAAGAACAAGTAAATAAATTTGAGAATGCTGTAAATCAATCCATATGAAAATAGTTTTATACGGGAAACAAGGACATGCCTATACAGTTGCTTTTAAAAATTTTTTAAATTCAACCGATGTTCCTTATGTATATAAAGATGTTTCTAAGGATGCTGAAGCAAGAGAACATAGCAAAGAACTATATGATGGAGTTGTTAAATTTCCAACTTTATTTGTAGATGATACCATCTATTTAACGCCAACAACTGAAGAATTTAATAAAATAATGCAAGATTTAAGATTAAGAGCATAATTATGGGAGACATTTCTAAAGATATCAACTCTAAGTTTATAAACTGTAAGGTAAAGGCATTAATCAATATAAAATATACTTTTAATTGGTTAAATAGCAGGGAGAATGAGTTTTTTAAACCTTATGGAATTTCTCCACAACAATACAATATTTTAAGAATTTTAAGGGGTGCTAAAGATAAAATTAAGGTTCAGATTGTGAAAGACAGAATGGTAGAAAGAGCTCCAAATGCAACTCGTTTAATGGATAAGTTGTGTGATAAAAACTTAATTGAAAGAGAGCGCTGTGAGCATGACAGAAGAGTAGTGTTTGTAAAAATAACGCTATCTGGGTTGGATTTATTATCTACTATAGATGACAATGAAAAGGTGTCTTTTTTAGAAAAATTAACAGATGAAGAAGCCATTACTTTAAGCAATCTTTTAGATAAAATTAGATAGAAAAAATTTTTAAAAATATTTTCCTTGGGAAGTATCTATAGAATGTTAGTTTGAGTGACTAGTATTTTTTATCAGAATTGTATCGAGAGCTAATAGATTATTTAATTATGAAAAAATATAAAACAATACAGCATAAAGTTACAAGTCCTATGGTAAATATGGGGCCAATAAAATTGCGTCAACCATTGCCAACGGAAGAAATAGAAAATGTAGATCCGTTTTTATTGTTGCATCATTATGGGCCTTATGCGATATCAGAATTTAACAATCCGTTTGATTTAGGGCCGCATCCGCACAGAGGTTTTGAACCAATAACATTGTTGTTTAAGGGTGAGCAATTACACAGAGATTCATTAGGAAATGAAATGGTGGTGAAAGCTGGAGATGTTCAATGGACAACAGCAGGTCATGGAATTATCCATGCTGAGGGGCCAACTAAAGAATTTGTGAAAGAAGGGGGAGATTTAGAGGGAATTCAGTTGTGGTTAAACTTGCCAGCAAAAGATAAAATGATGACACCGAATTATCAGCACTTAGAAGAAAAACAAATACCAAAAATTTTTTCTGAGGATAAAAAAGTGCAATTAAATATTATTGCAGGTAATCAAAATAATGAATCTGGTTTGATACAAACTCAGACGGCTGTTAACGTTTTTACCTTAAAAGCAAATAAAGGGGGACAATTAGAAATTAATATTCCAGAAAAGCATCAATCTTTAATTTATTTGTTAGTTGGTGAAATTTTAGTGAATACTTCAGAACTACTCAGGAAAGGAGAAAGCCAAATGGTTACTTTTAATCAAGATGGAAATACCATTCAATTTGAAGCAAAAAAAGAAAGTACACTATTGGTTTTATCAGGAGAACCAATTGGAGAAAAAATTACTCAATATGGACCTTATGTAATGAATACTCAAACAGAAATTTTGGAAGCAATGCGCGATTATCAGAAGGGTAAAATGGGGTATTTGTATTAATCAAGAAAGTTAAATCATGAATAAAATAATACACAAAGCAGCATCTAGAGGTCATGCAAATCATGGATGGCTGCGGTCACATCATACATTTAGTTTTGCAAGTTATCAAAATTTAGAAAGAATGAATTTTGGGATGTTACGCGTTTTAAATGATGACGTTGTGGAACCAAAAATGGGGTTTGGAACACATCCTCATAAAAATATGGAAATTATTTCTATCCCTATTTCTGGAGCCTTATCTCACAAAGATAGTATGAGTAATAAACGTTCTATAGAAGTTGGGGAAGTACAGGTTATGAGTGCAGGAACTGGTTTAACACATTCAGAATTTAATGACAGTGAAACAAAGGCTGTAAATTTTTTACAACTTTGGATTATTCCTGAGTTAGAAAATATAATGCCTTATTACAATCAAAAAATATTTAAAGCGATAGAAAGAAAAAACAAATTTCAAGTTTTAGTTTCCCCAAAAGATAAATTGGTTGCAGGTTCTTTGCCAATAAACCAGCAAGGATATATTTCGATGATTGATTTAGATAAAGGCTTCGAAACAACTTACAATTTAAAAAATGGAGCTTATTTTTTCTTAATTGAAGGAGAAGTATTAATAGAGGATGAAACTCTTGAAAAAAGAGATGCCATTGGAATTACGGAAAAAGAAAAAATCAATATCAAGGCAAATGTGTTAAGTAAATTGTTAGTGATTGATGTTCCTATGAAATAGGAATTAAATTATAAATTTTTTAAAGCCAAAGAATCAATTTTTTTGGTTTTTTATTTTCAGAAAATAAACATATCTTGCAAACTATTATGCATGCATAATAAATTTAACTCCAAGATTATGAAATATAAGCACATTTTTGAACCATTAGATTTAGGTTTTACAACTTTAAAAAATAGAATTTTAATGGGTTCTATGCATACAGGTTTAGAAGAAGAAAAAAATGCTATTGATAAAATTTCAACCTATTACGCAGAAAGAGCTAAGGGAGGAGTTGGTCTTATTGTTACAGGAGGAATTTCACCAAATATTCAAGGTTGGACAGGGCCTTTTGCTGCAAGAATGTCTTCAACAAAACATGCTATACAGCACCAAAAAATAACGAATGCAGTTCATAAAGAAGGAGGGAAAATTTGTATGCAAATTTTGCATTCAGGGCGTTATGGATATCATCCTTTTAATGTTGCTCCCTCTAAAATAAAGTCGCCAATAACACCTTTTAAACCATTTAAGTTAACACAATCAGGAATCAAAAGAACAATTAGAGATTTTGTAAACTGTGCTGAATTATCTAAAATGGCAGGTTATGATGGTGTTGAAATTATGGGCTCGGAAGGCTATTTAATCAATCAATTTATTGCAAAAAGAACCAATAAAAGAACTGATAATTATGGTGGTGCATATGAAAACAGAATGCGTTTACCTATTGAGTTGGTAAAACAAACTCGTGAAGCTGTTGGTAAAGAATTCATTATAATTTACCGACTATCAATGTTAGATTTGGTTGAAAATGGTAGTTCTTGGGAAGAGGTGGTTCAACTGGGTAAAGAAATAGAAAAAGCTGGAGCCACTATTATAAATACAGGGATTGGTTGGCATGAGGCTAGAATCCCTACAATTGCAACTTCAGTTCCAAGAGGTGCATTTACTTGGGTTACAAAAAAAATGAAAGAAGAATTATCAATTCCTTTGATTACTTCTAACAGAATAAATATGCCAGAAACAGCTGAAAAAATATTATCAGAAGGAGATGCAGATATGATTTCTATGGCGCGTCCTTTTTTAGCAGATTCAGAATGGGTAAATAAAGCAGCACAAGATAGAGTAGACGAAATAAATACATGTATTGGTTGTAATCAAGCTTGCTTAGATCATGTTTTCGAACAAGAAGTTGCAAGTTGTTTAGTAAACCCTCGGGCTTGTCATGAAACAGAACTGAATTATTATCCTACAGAAAGTCAAAAGAAAATAGCAGTAATTGGAGCAGGTCCAGCAGGTTTAGCAGCATCAACAATTGCGGCACAAAGGGGCCATTTGGTTACTTTATTTGATGCGGATAAAGAAATTGGTGGTCAGTTTAATCTTGCAAAACAAATTCCAGGAAAAGAAGAGTTTTATGAAACCTTACGTTATTTCAAGAAACAAATTGAACTTCATCAAGTAAGCTTAAAACTAAATACTAGAGTTTCTGAGGATGATTTAAAAGATTCAGATTTTGACGAAATTATAGTTGCAACAGGAATTAAGCCGAGAGAATTAAAAATTGAAGGAATTAATCATCAAAAAGTATTGAGTTACATTGATGTCTTAAAGTTTAAAAAGCCAGTAGGCAAAAGAGTAGCTGTAATTGGAGCGGGAGGAATTGGTTTTGACGTTTCAGAATATTTAACACATGAAGGAGAATCTACCTCGCTAAATATTGATGCTTGGTTAAAAGAATGGGGAATTGACAAAACGCTAGAAGCCAGAGCAGGAATTGAAGGAGAAAAACCATTAATTCATGCAGCATCTAGAGAAATTTTTATGTTTAAAAGGAGTAAAGGAAAATTTGGTGGAAATCTTGGAAAAACTACAGGTTGGATTCACCGCTCTAGTTTAAAAAAGAAAAAAGTTCAGTTTATAGGAGATGTTTCTTATACTAAAATTGACGATCAAGGGTTGCATTATACACAAAATGAGGAAGCTAAAATTTTAGAAGTAGATCATATTGTTATTTGTGCAGGTCAAATACCTTTTAAAGAATTATACCAACCTTTATTGGATGCAGGTAAAAAAGTACATGTAATTGGTGGAGCAGATTTTGCATCAGAGTTAGATGCAAAAAGAGCGATCAAACAAGGTGCAATATTGGCGGCCAAAATTTAGTTTTTTCTTTAATTGCTATGGGGAACTCTTATCAAAAAAATGTATAGTATTCGCAAAAACGAATACATTTAAAAATCATAATTATGAAATCATTCTCCCTTAAAGAAATATTAGCAATTGTTAACGGTGAACTTATTGGAAATTGTAAAGATTTAATATTCGCTCCAGAGCAAATTGAAAATGCAGTAAAGGGGAATGTTACCTTTATAGGAAATTCTAAATATGCTCGTTTCTGGGAAAAATCAAAGGCGAGTATAGCAATTGTATATGACGGAATTAAGGTGCTTCCAGGAGAAGGAAAAGCATTTATTAAAGTAAAAAATGCTGACTTAGCAATGGCACTGATATTGGATGCTTTTGAACCGGAACCTCCCTATTTTGAAGCAGATATTCATCCAACAGCGGTTATAGATAAAACTGCAAAAGTGGGAAATGGATGCAAAATTGGTGCAAATTCTTATATCGGTAAAAATGTAATAATAGGGGAAAATGTAATCATCTACCCTAACGTTTCTGTTTTTGATGATACTATTATTGGAAATGAGACAGTTATTTGGTCTGGAACAGTGATTAGAGAACGAAGTAAAATTGGAAGTCATTGTATTTTTCATTCAAACGTTAGTATTGGAGCAGATGGTTTTGGATATAGACCAAGTAATGATGGTAGAGGCTTAGTTAAAATAAAGCATATTGGTAATGTTGTTATTGGAAATGCTGTAGAAGTAGGTGCTAATTCATGCATTGATCGTGGAAAATTTAGTTCTACTGTCTTAGGCGATGGCTGTAAGATTGATAATTTAGTGCAAATAGGTCATAATTCTGTGCTAGGAAGATGTTGTATAATGGCTGGAAACAGTGGTTTAGCAGGTTCTGTAACGTTAGGCGATGGAGTTATTATTGGAGGTAGTGCTTCTATAAAAGATCATGTTACTATACATTCTGGTGCTAAAGTTGGCGCTGGTTCTGGCGTTATCAGTGACGTAGAAGCGGGTAAAACGGTAGTTGGTTATCCAGCATGCGATTCAAGAGAAAAAATGAAACAGTGGGTAGCTTTGCGTAAACTTGCAAGAAATTAAGTATGTAATCTATAACACTTTCTAACCCCCTAATTTATAAGACTTTTTATCAAATCTATAATTTGACAGTATCAAATAAATACCGATATTTGTCGAACAAATTAACGAATTACATAATATGGGAATGAATAAAAATACAGTGCTTGCTTGGGCAACATTGATAATGATACTTGTAGGATTAGGATTAATTGCTTTAGGCGCTTTTAGATATAATGAAGTTGCAGGTTGGGGATTTGCAGCCGTTGGTGTTGGTTTTTTTGCTATTGCTTGGGTTTTTAATGCCTTAAAGGGTAGAGTATAAAAAAGTCTACAATTTTCAGTAGCAGTTTTCAAATTAAATTTAAAAAAAAGTATAATGAGCGACGATAAGAAGGTTATCTTTTCGATGAATAAGGTTTCTAAAACCTATCAATCAACTGGTAAACAAGTATTAAAAGATATATATTTAAGCTTCTTTTATGGAGCTAAAATTGGAATTCTAGGTTTAAACGGATCTGGAAAATCAACATTATTAAAAATTATAGCGGGTGTAGAAAAGAATTTTCAAGGCGATGTAACTTTTTCTCCTGGTTATAATGTTGGGTATTTGGAACAAGAGCCTCAACTAGATCCTGAGAAAACTGTTTTAGAAGTTGTAAAAGAAGGGGTTGCAGAAACTGTTGCAATTCTTGACGAATACAACAAAATTAATGATATGTTTGGTTTAGAAGAAGTTTATTCTGACGCAGATAAGATGGAAAAACTAATGAATCAGCAAGCAGAATTGCAAGATAAGATTGATGCTGCCAATGCTTGGGAATTAGACACCAAATTAGAAATAGCAATGGATGCTTTAAGAACTCCAGATTCTGATAAAAAAATTGGAGTATTGTCTGGAGGGGAAAAAAGACGTGTTGCATTATGTAGATTATTACTGCAAGAGCCAGAAATTTTATTATTAGATGAGCCAACAAATCACTTGGATGCAGAATCGGTGCATTGGTTAGAGCATCATTTAGCACAATATAAGGGAACCGTAATTGCAGTAACACATGATAGATATTTCTTAGATAATGTAGCTGGTTGGATTCTTGAACTGGATAGAGGAGAAGGAATTCCTTGGAAAGGAAATTACTCTTCTTGGTTAGATCAAAAATCTCAGAGAATGGCGCAAGAAAGTAAAACAGCTTCTAAACGTCAAAAAACATTAGAACGTGAGTTAGATTGGGTTCGTCAAGGAGCAAAAGGTCGTCAAACAAAGCAAAAAGCTCGTTTGAAAAATTATGACAAATTAATGAGTCAAGACCAAAAACAAGTTGATGAAAAATTAGAAATCTACATTCCTAATGGACCTAGATTAGGAACAAATGTGATTGAAGCAATTGGTGTATCTAAAGCTTATGGAGATAAATTATTATACGATAATTTAGAATTTAATTTACCACAAGCAGGTATTGTTGGGATTATTGGTCCGAACGGAGCAGGAAAAACAACGATTTTTAAAATGATCATGGGAGAAGAAGCTCCTGATAAGGGAACTTTTAAGGTAGGTGAAACTGCTAAAATTGCATATGTAGACCAAGCACATTCCAATATTGATCCAGAAAAAACAATATGGGAAAATTTTTCGGACGGTCAAGATTTAGTTATGATGGGAGGAAAGCAAGTAAATTCTCGCGCTTATTTAAGTCGTTTTAATTTTTCTGGAAGTGAACAAAATAAGAAGGTCTCTGCTCTTTCTGGTGGGGAACGTAACCGTTTACATTTAGCCATGACCCTAAAAGAAGAAGGGAATGTTTTACTTTTAGATGAACCAACAAACGATTTAGATGTAAATACTTTAAGGGCTTTAGAGGAAGGTTTAGAGAATTTTGCTGGTTGTGCAGTGGTTATTTCTCACGATAGATGGTTTTTAGATAGAATTTGTACACATATTTTAGCTTTTGAAGGAAATAGTGAAGTATATTTCTTTGAAGGAGGTTTTTCTGAATACGAAGAAAATAAAAAGAAACGTTTAGGTGGAGACTTAATGCCGAAACGAATTAAATATAGAAAGTTAATTAGATAGTTTTCATATATTTTTATTGAATTAGTGCTCTCTTCATGACAATGGTCATAGTTGAAATTAAAGGTTATATATACTTTTAATTAATTGTTTCATTTACAATTTAGAGGGTATTAATTTAATCTTAATATTATGAATAAAAATTTTTTAAAACTTGCGTTTCTAATGCTATCAGCATTAGTTTACGGACAAGCGGGCCACGTTATGCAAGGTGTTGGTGCCGTTAATATGTCTATGGGTGGCGCAGCCACTGCACAACCCTTAGATATTTCCGGAGCTCTACAATGGAATCCTGCGGCAATATCAACTTTTGATAGTAAAATATTAGATTTTAATTTTGGTTTATTCTATTCATCTCCAGAATTAAGTTCTACTGGATTTGAGTTTAATGGATCAACTGGCGAACAAACAGGAAATATGATTACTGGTCTTACTGAGGATGATAGAGGTGTCTCTCCTATGCCAGCTCTAGCAATGGTTTGGGGAAAAGAGGATAGCAAACACACCTTTGGTTTATCGGCTTTTGGTATTAGTGGTTTTGGAGTTACTTTTCCACAGCAAGAGTTTAATTTTAATCCAATTAATAACATGCAACCTTTTGGTTTTGGTCGTGTAGAATCTGATTATATGTTATTGCAAGTTGGTTTGGCTTGGGCATATGAAATAAGTGAAACATTTTCAATAGGTATTCAGCCAACAATTAATTATGGAGCATTAGAGTTAGCGCCAAGTCCATTATCTTCTCCAGATTTCACACCACCTTCAGGTGCTCCAGGTGATCAAATGTACCCAAATAGTGATAAAGCATCTGCTCTTGGTTTTGGGGCACAGTTTGGGGTGTTTTACAACTCACCAAGTGGAATTAAATTAGGAGCTTCCTATAAAACCGGACAGTCATTTGGGGATTTAGAATTTAAAAACACTTATTTGGATGGCTCTGTAGCTCCAGATGTTTCATTTAATATGGATTACCCAGCAATATTATCATTTGGTGTAGGATATTCAAAAGGAGATGTTGATTTTGCTATGGATTACAGATATGTTGATTATGAAAATACTGATGGTTTTGCTGAAAAAGGATGGACCCAAACTGGTTCAGTTGCAGGATTTGGATGGAAAAATATAAATATACTTTCCGTTGGACTTCAATACAAAGGAATTGAAAAATTACCTTTAAGAGTTGGTTATACATACAGTAGCAATCCTATTGAGGATGAATTGGCATTTTTCTCAATTCCTGCAACTGCAGTTATTGCGAATGCTTTTCAATTAGGTTTTAGTTACCCAATAACTGATAATTTCATGTTGAATGGTGTGTATCATTATGGTGCTAGTGATGGAAAAACAGAAGGGCCAATGTTAAACCCTAATTATTTATCATCTACGAATCCTTATGGAGCAATTCCAGAATCTAAAGTTGGTTACGAAATGACAACAAGTATGGTGATGTTTGGTGTAAGTTATACATTTAAAGAATAGAAGGTTTTTTTTTTACTTACGCAGAAAATAAGAAAAGCCCTATTTTAAAATAGGGCTTTTGATTTTTATATTCTTAACTTCTTCTCTTTCTGCTAATTTTTCTTTTTTTAGAATTTTTATCGGTCTTTATAGAGCTACTATTTTTATCTGCTCTTTGTGTGCTGTTTTCTCTTTTAATTTTAGAAGAGGTTCTTTTTTTAGTATTTTTTACAACCTCAACTTTTTTGTTTCTATTAGGTTTTCGATAAGAATTATTAGCATTTCTTTTTCTCTTTTTTCTTGGATCAATCTCGGTTGAAGGTTTTCTCCTTTTTAAAATTGTACTTCTTTTTCCTATTTTGGCATTAGGTCTAGCTTTATAGTAATAAAAATTTTGATCCTCTCTAAATTGGTTATAATTTCTTTTAAAGTCATTTCTATAAAAATAACTATCATTATAGTTACAAATATCACCAAAACTTATGTTGAACCTTATGCCATTATCATAATAAAAATCTCTTACATTTCCATAAAAATTAGGATTTCCCCATCTATCGTAATGCACTCTTAAATCTCCAACCTTTGTTAGTTTTCCAAATCTGTATCTCATCGAAATACTACCTATTCTAGTAACATTTCCTCTATAATCGTAATTGATAAAAGCATTTCCAATTCTTGTAATCCTGCCTCTATAATCTCTATTTACGCGAACACCTCTGTTATTTATTCTTCTATTATAATCATTATAAGAATTTTCAAGATGCGTGTTAAAATCAAAATTACCATTTGTAAAAATGTAGAACTCGATTCCACGTTCTATGAAGTTTACAGCATTGTCATAAGTGTAATTTACCCTAATTCTGTTTGGTTTTTCGTTTCCCGTTTTGGCTTCAATGGTAGAAACCATGATCAACATTCCAAATAATATAAGTGCCGTTTTTTTCATAATATATGATTTTAATGGTTTTGCCTACTCTAAACGCTTTTCAGCTTCCGCATTTGATTATCATAATTTCAAAGAACGTGCCAAAAGATGTAAACTAAGTTCTCTGATTTGGAATTTTTTAATGTATTGTACTGATATGTAGGTTTTTACTGGTGTCTTAAGAGAATAATAATATAATTTTAAGGCTACTTCTAAGACAATATAACTTAGAAATAAATAATTATTAGGTGTTAGAAGCTAGTAAGATAAATTTGTAAAAAGTATTAGAATTGCTAAATAATATTTCTGATGAATACAATATTAGTTCTCTTTGTTCTATTATATACTTCCTACTTTAGAGGTGTTTCTCTGTTTAAAATGAATCTTAAAAAGAAAATAAATAGAAAGGATCTATGAACGTAATAAATTAGGTAAACAAGAACCTTACGGCTAGTATTGTATTAGTAACTGAATGACGAAATAGTACTTTTGAGTTTAGTGCAGCATCAAATAAAAATTAAGAAGGATTCTAAGATTCAGAAGTTATAGTTTTACCTGCTGAAAAATAAATTCCTGATTATTTTGTTTTATATACATTTCTTTGCAATTGGTTGGGTGCTCAAATCTATGATTTTGTCTTAAATTGAAAGAAGGGTTATCAGCTAAAAAAATACCCTCAAAGTCTTTTTCACCGCATCTTGTATATCTAGAAATTCTGTACTTTAGAGCATCTATTTTTTCTTCAACCTTAAACCAAGCTCCACTGCCAACTCCAGATAACCAGGTGCCATTTATTAAATTAAATGTTTTTATATCGGGTATTTCAGAACCAATTAAATTAAGTTCAGAATCAAATTTTTTAAAGAAAGTAGCATTGTATTCTTTTAAAATAGACCGGTTTTTATATTCTTTAATCTTTTGGTTTTTTACCTTATAGACTGTTCTACTTGTTCTTCCTTTTAATGTATTTCCAATAGGACTAGGAGTTAATAAATGAGAACTTTTTAACTTTAGTTGGATGCTTTTTTTTGTGCAAGAATTTATGATTGTATCGGTTACAAACCTAGCACAATTGCTGCCATTTTTAATAAAAGCACCATAAGGAAATTCTTTTTTATCAATTAAATTATAAATAAAGTTAAATGCTTTGTCATAATTAATTTTATGATTAACACTTGCAATTAACCTTCCTGCTCCATGTGTTTTTTCAGGATGTTTTTCCAACCACAACAAAATGTCATCTAGATTCGTTAGTGCGTTATTTTTAAAGGAAGCTTTTAAAGGAATATAAATTTCGGGATCTGTTTCAAAAGATCTTACGCGGCCATTTCCATAAGAAGTTATATATCGGCCAAAATCAAAATATTTAATTTCAGATTCATTTTTTTTGATCAATAATAGTGCAGAATGCCCTGCTTGAATTGCATGCTTGTTGCCTATGCCAATTTTTGGCCAAATTCTACTTGAATATTCCCTGTAGGCGGGTCTAACAATAGTATCAGGAAAGGATAATATAACGATAATGGCATTTTCCATTTTATTTATTTTCATCCTTAGCGATTCTTTTCCCCGTTTTACAATGTATTTTATTTTCTATTTTTATTGGTTTATTTATTGTTAAAAAGAGAATTACTGATTATTTTAAAAGTTTTAAATGCAAAGTAAATCGTGAAAATTAAAGCAGCAAATCCTACTAAAATTAATAGGTATGCAATATAAATTTTTGGAGATTCTGTAAATCTATCAAAAGCTTTAAAGCCCATCGTTAAAAGTATAGGAGACGCAATAAAAAGAAATACTAAAATTCCTAATCTTATTAATCCTTTGCCTAGTAAATTTGTGTCTGTACTCATGGTTTATAATTTTGAATAGCATTTCTTACACTTCCAAATTTTTGTAATAAGGTACTTGCTGTTGTTTGGTCTATGTTTAATGCGGCAACCAACATTTTTTCACCTCTATCTACTAATTTATTATTAGATAGTTGCATGTCAACCATTTTGTTTCCTTTTACTTTTCCAAGTTGAATCATGGTTGCAGTAGAAAGCATGTTTAAAACTAGTTTTTGTGCTGTTCCTGCTTTCATTCTAGAGCTTCCTGTTACAAATTCTGGTCCTACAACTACTTCAATAGGAAATTGAGCTGTGCTAGATAAAGGACTATTTTTATTACAAGAAATGCTACCTGTAATAATGTTGTTTTCGTTACATTTTTCTAAAGTTGAAATAACATAGGGTGTCGTTCCTGAAGCAGCAATGCCAACAACAATATCTTTATGAGAAATAGCATGTTCTTGTAAATCTAACCAACCTTGATTTGTAGCATCCTCAGCAAATTCAACGGCTTTTCTAATCGCATAATCTCCACCTGCAATTAAACCTACAACCAATTCATGAGGAACACCAAAAGTTGGCGGGCATTCCGAGGCATCTAAAATACCTAATCTTCCAGAAGTTCCTGCACCAATATAAAAAAGTCTTCCCCCTGTTTTTAATTTTTCAACAATTTGTTGGGTTAATTTTTCTATTTGAGGCAGTGCCTGCTCTACCGCTAAAGGAACTGCCTTGTCTTCGTTATTAATATTGGTTAATAATTGAGACACAGTCATTTTTTCTAGATGGTTGTATTTAGAATCTTGTTCTGTAGTTTTTGTAAAAGTCATCAATCAAAAATACATGTTTTATGTTATTATTGATTACTTATCGCAAAAGTTATTTAATCTTTTTCTACCAAATCTAATGAAAAAGAGTCTGTTTCTGAAATATGAAAATATCCTAGAGGGAAATTTTCTTCAGCAGTCATATTGATCATATTCCCTAATAAAGAAGAAGGAACAGTTTGAAAAGGACCTCCTGAATTTTGTCCACTTTGATTTACCAAAACTCTAAAATAAGTGAAATACTCTTTTGAAACTCCAGACATTTTTATATTTACCGTTGTTGGCAATTCGATATCGTCTTCACTGTAAAAGAAAGAAAAATTATAATCAGCCCCATTAAAAAAGCGATCCTCTATAGAAGTAAATAAATTATTGGTAAAATCAAATAAGTAATAATTATCTTCAAAATCCGAATCTGTAAAATCGATTCTCACCTCTGTTTCTTTTCCAGAGAATAAAGTCTCATCACCTTGAACAGCACTTAATAATGGCGTAGATTTTATTTTACTAGCCTTTCCTTTATACGTTTCATTGTTGTGAATTACTGTTAATTCATATGCAATATTATCAGCAGGAATAAAAGCAGTTTCAGGTTCATAACTTCCATCTGCATCTAGATCAGAAAAATTAATAATACTAAGGTTTGATAAGTCTGTAAGAAATACAGTAGCATTCGTAACTACCGGAATTACGTCTTCAAAATAGTCAGCTGATAATTTTAATTTTACAACTGTATATGCGTTAACCGGGCTTTCGTCAAAATAAACTTCAAAAGCGGCATCAATAATTAATTTTGGTTCAATAGAAGGAACATCAATAGTAACAACTTTTTCACAATTAGTAAAAAACAATATGAATAAAACAGGGAGTATATATATCTTTCTCATCATCTGATTAAAATTTAAAATTATAAGTAACAGAGGGTACCAAACCAAATATTGAAGTCTGAACTGCTTCGTTTCTAAAAGTTTCTCTATTCTGTCTAAAGTTGATAGATGCCGCATTTTGTCTTCCATATAAATTATAAATTCCAAAAACCCATTCTCCTTGCAATTTTCTTTTTTTGTTCTTGTCTGGAGTTAAAGTTGCAGAAATATCTAATCTATGATAGGCTGGCAATCTATCAGCATTTCTTCTGTTATCGTCAAAAACAGGAACATTTAAACCTTGTACTTCATATTGCCCCACAGGATAGTTTGTCGGTTGCCCAGTTTGAAATAAAAAATTTGCGTTGAATGTCCATTTTTTAGATAATTCATAACTTGCATTTATAGAAATATCATGCGTTTTATCATATGGTGAACTGTACCATTCCCCTTGATTAATGCCAGGTTCATTTGCAGTTCTGCCTGTAGTTTGTTGCTCTGATCTAGACAATGTGTAGGCCAACCAACCTTTAAATTTTCCTTCATTTTTTTTGAATAAAACTTCTAAACCATAAGCTCTTGCTTGACCATTTAAAATAACAGTCTCAATTTCGTTATTAGCAACTAAGTTTGCACCATTTATATAATCAATTCTATTTTGAATTTCTTTATAGAAAACTTCTGTTTCTAAGGAATAATCTCCATTTTTTATAGATTTAAAATATCCAAGGGCAAATTGATCTAATAATTGAGGTTTTATAAAACGTCCACTTGGTGCCCAAACATCCAATGGGGTAGGCGAGGCAGTATTAGAAAGTAAATGTAAATATTGTGCCATTCTGTTATAGCTCATTTTGAATGATGCAGCATCACTCAAAATATACGATAAGGAAACTCTAGGTTCAAAATTACTAAAAGTTGCTAATTGATCTTTTCTTTTGTAAGATTCTGTGCCAATAGCTTCAGCAGATTCGTATTTTTTAAATTGCGAATTATATATAACGGGTTCGTTATTAGCGTAAACATTAATTTCATCTTGTCCTAAGCGTGTGAAATTACTAAAACGGACTCCGTATTGTAACGTTAGTTTATCATTTATTTTTTGTTCAGCTTCTAAATAAGCGGCAAATTCGTTGGCGTATTTGTCTATTAATTTTTCTGGCTGAATCCCAGAGTCTTCTCTATTAGGTATGATTTCTCCTGGATTAAATTTGATGTAAATATTGTTAACACCATAGCTTAGTTTAAACTTGCTATTTAAATAATGTTTAAAATCATATTTTAGATTGAAGTTTGTGATTCCAGAATCCCATTCAAAACCAACAAAGTCGAGAATCAACCCGTAGAAATAGTCTGAATAAATTAAAGATAAATTAGAGAATATTTTATCAGAAAATAGATGATTCCAGCGTAAATTAAGCACTGTATTTCCATATTTATTTACAAAGTTGTCGCTAATTCCGAAAACGTCTTTTCCAAAATAAGTTGATAAGAATACGTTGTTTCTATCATTCATTCTATAATTAAATTTACCATTTAGATCATAAAAATATGCTTTGTTGTCATTGTCAAAAAGCGGTAAAAATAAATGAGCGTAAGAAGCTCTACCCGCTACAACGAAAGAACTTTTTTCTTTTTCTATTGGACCTTCCACTAATAATCTTGAGGAAACCAAACCAATTCCTCCGGTTATATTAAAGTCTTTACTATTTCCTTCTTTTTGATAAATATCTAAAACTGAAGATAACCTACCTCCAAAACGTGCAGGGATTCCACCTTTATATAATTTTACATCTTTAATTACATCAGGATTAAAAACCGAGAAAAAACCAAATAAATGTGAAGAATTAAAAACAATAGCTTCATCCAATAAAATTAAATTTTGATCTGCAGCTCCACCTCTTACATTAAAACCTGAAGCGCCTTCCCCTGCGCTTGTAACGCCAGGTAAAAGAATTAAAGACTTTATGATATCTGCTTCACCTAAAACAACAGGAATTTGTTTTATAGTGGCAGATGTTAATTTATTCACACTCATTTGAGGTGATCTGATATTTATTTTTTCAATGTCAGCTTCAAAAATGATTTCATCTAAACTTTCTGTTTCCTCATTTAGATATAAATTTTTAGTTAAATTTTCTAATACATTAATACTTTCATTGATAGTAGAAAATCCTAAGTAGCTAATTTGAATTTTGTGCATTCCTTTAGGAATTGTTATGGAATAAAAACCATACTCATTGGTAGTTGCACCTAAGTTTAATTCTGGAAAATAAATAGAAACTCCTATTAAAGTTTCATTATTAGAGTTGTCGTAAACAGTACCACTTATCGTAAATTTTTCCTGGCTAAAAGATGATAACGTTATGATGGAAATTAAAAATAGTAACTTTTTCAAATGAAGCATTTTTTGTTTAATATATTGATTCTATTATTCAACAAAACTACAACTATCTAGTTATAAAATAATGTTAAATTTAAAATTGTAGTACAAAAAAAACTGATGAGTATATCATCAGTTTTTTAATACTTTGTCTTGTTGGCTTTAAGCTAAAATACTATTTAAAAGGCTATTTGGCCTCATAGATTTTGTCGCTAGCGCTTCATTAGGTTTGTAATAACCACCAATATTTACCGCTGTTCTTTGAATCTCATTTAGCTCTGCGATGATTTTTTCTTCATTTTTTCTCAAAGTTTCCGCCATGGTTTTAAACTCTGCTTTTAACGATGCATTCTTATTTTGATGAGCCAAAGCCTCTGCCCAATATAGTGCTAAATAAAAATGTGACCCTCTATTATCTAATTCACCAACTTTCCTTGAAGGAGATTTATCATTATCTAAAAATTTGTCGGTAGCATCATCTAAAGTTTCAGCTAATACTAAAGCTTTCGGATTGTTGTTTGTTGTTCCTAAGTGTTCTAAAGAAACGGCTAAGGCTAAAAATTCTCCTAAAGAATCCCAACGTAAATGATTTTCTTCTAAAAATTGTTGTACGTGTTTTGGAGCAGAACCACCTGCGCCAGTTTCAAAAAGCCCTCCACCATTCATTAACGGCACTATAGATAACATTTTTGCAGATGTTCCAACTTCCAAAATTGGGAATAAATCTGTTAAGTAATCACGTAAAACGTTACCAGAAACAGAAATGGTATCTTCTCCTTTTATGATTCTTTCTAAAGTAAATTCTGTAGCTTCTATAGGCGATAAAATTCTGATGTCTAAACCAGAAGTATTATGATTTTTAAGATATAAAGTTACTTTTTTGATGATTTCTGCATCATGTGCTCTGTTTTTATCTAACCAAAAAACAGCAGGTGTTTCTGATGCTTTTGCTCTAGTAACTGCTAATTTTACCCAATCTTGAATTGGTAAGTCTTTCGTTTGACACATTCTCCATATATCTCCCTTTTCAACCGTGTGCTCTATTAAAACAGTTCCGTTTACATCCACAACTTGCACTGCACCGTTAGAAGTAATTTCAAAAGTTTTATCATGAGAACCATATTCTTCAGCTTTTTGAGCCATTAAACCAACATTAGGCACAGTACCCATTGTTGTAGGATCAAAAGCACCATTTTTTTTACAAAAATCAATTGTTGCGGAATAAATTCCGGCATAAGAACTATCTGGAATAATTGCTTTCGTGTCTTGTAACTTCCCTTCTGAGTTCCACATTCTACCAGAGGTTCTAATCATTGCTGGCATGGAAGCATCGATAATTATATCTGAAGGAATATGCAAATTGGTTATCCCTTTATCTGAATTAACCATCGCTAATGCTGGTCCGTGGTCAAAGGCATGTCTTATATCATCTCTAATTTCATCACGTTTATCTTTTGGTAATTCATTTAGTTTTCCTAAAAGATTTCCTAAACCATTATTTACATCAACACCGATTTTATTAAAAGTGTTTTCATGTTTTGTAAATAAATTATCAAAATAGACACTCACTGCATGACCAAAAATAATAGGATCACTAACTTTCATCATGGTTGCTTTCATATGTAACGAAAACAATACATTTTTATCCAAAGCGTCTTCATATTGTTCTTCTAAAAAGGCAATTAATGCTTTTTTACTCATTACAGTCGCGTCAATAATTTCTCCTGGTAACAAGTTTAATGTATCTTTCAAAACTATCTTAGTACCGTTTTCTGCAATATGTTGGATACTTATTGAGGTTGCATTCTTGGTGGTTATAGATTTTTCATTATGAGCAAAATCTCCTGCCTTCATTGTAGCCACATGGGTTTTAGAATCTGCAGACCAAGCACCCATAGAATGTGGATTTTTTCGGGCATAATTCTTTATCGCTTTTGGCGCTCTTCTGTCTGAATTTCCTTCACGCAAAACTGGATTTACGGCAGAACCTTTTACTTTGTTATACAGTGCAGAAATAGCTTTGTCTTCATCCGTTTTTATTTCTTCAGGATAATTTGGTATAGCATAACCCAGCGCTTGTAATTCTGCGATAGCGGCTTTTAGTTGCGGCACTGAAGCACTAATATTTGGTAATTTTATAATATTTGCTTCTGGTTTTTTTGCTAATGTTCCTAAAACAGTTAAAGCATCTTCCACTTTTTGATGATCAGGCAAATAATTTGAAAAATTTGCTAAAATTCTTGAAGCTAAAGAAATGTCTTTTGTTTCAATTTCTATATTAGATGATTTTGTAAAAGCTTTTACAATTGGTAAAAAAGAACGGGTAGCTAATGCCGGAGCTTCGTCTGTTTTTGTATATATGATTTTAGCTATTTTGCTCATAAAAGTATTTTGTTTTATTAAAGAAATATCTATGCTATGCTAAGTACGAAATCCTTTTCGTTTGAAGCGGCACAAATTTAGGAATTATAGGTGAGATTTTTACTGTTAAATTGCTATTAATTAAAGACTTTTGATATGTTTTTAATAATAAAATCAACTTTATTTTGTAGAAATGATATCAAAATAAAAGCCACATCTTACAATTGCTTGTAAAGATGTGGCTTTTTGAAAAAGTTTCTTAAACTGTTTTGTATTTCTACAATTCAAATAAGATGTAAATCCTATATTTCTTCCGTTGTTAAAGAAATTATAATTTACTTTTTCATTTTTTGAAACCTCCTTAATTTAAAATAAGCATAGTGCTTTTTTTAATTTGTAATTATTATCTGCTTAAATATAATCCTTTATTTCAGGTTGTTGTTTTAAAACGAACTGCTTTAAAGTGGTAATGATTATTTTTTAATATGAATCTTGTTACCCGATTAAGTTTATTACTGAACAATAATTTTATTAAGAACATTACTTTCTGAATTTAGAATTAATTTAATAGTTTCTGAAGAGAACTCCATTGCATTAATTGTCAAATTCTTTATAAAAATACTATTAAATTTTAGATGCGTATAATTTTTAAGAAATTAGAAATCAACAAGATATCAACTACGGTTATTAACATTTGTTCATGAAAAAAGCTTTGTGAATATTCACAAAGCTTTTTTATATTTTTAAGTAAAAAGAATTTATCTCCTTTTTTCAGTAATTCTAGCTTTTTTACCAGTAAGACCTCTAAAGTAGAAAATACGAGCTCTACGAACTCTTCCTTTTTTGTTAATTTCAATTTTTTGAATAGAAGGTAAGTTTACTGGGAAAATTCTTTCTACACCTACAGTACCAGACATTTTTCTGATTGTAAATGTTTCTGAAGTTCCTGCACCTCTTCTTTGAATAACTACACCTCTAAAAAACTGAGTACGTACTTTTTCACCCTCTTTAATTTCGTAATAAACCGTAATTGTATCACCAGCTGCGAAATCAGCAAATTCTTTTTTTGTTACAAATTCGTCTTGAACAAACTTTAATAAAGCTTCCATGTTTTAATATTTATTGATTTTGTAAAGTAACATTCACGATTTTTTCGTCAGAGGTTAATTTAGCGTTTGCAAAAGTACTAATTATTTTTTATTGATAAAATTAAATTTAATTATTTTTTATATTGATAATTAGTACAATAGAATACCCAGAACTTACGTGATTCTTTATTATTGATTTTAATAATAATTGGTGCTAATTCTATTACTTTATCAAAGTATTTAGTTAAAATAGGATTTTGAGTTCCTTTTAACTTATCATTTTTAAAGCGTTTATCAGAATCAATAAAAATAGCATTTTTGGTATTTAACAAAGCTAAGTTGTCGCCTAAATAATCAAAATGTAAGGCTGGTAAACCTATAATGTTTTGAGCATATACTTTCTCATCCATAAAAAAGTTTAAGCAGGCAGACGTTTTATAATTGTCATTAGAAAAAACGAAAGTATTTATTTTTTTTTCTGGTAAAGTCTCTATTTCGGATGCTAGTTCTTTCCATCCAACCCAAGTGTCATCACTTTTAATTGGCACTAAATAAAATAAAATTTGTGCACTAACTAGTATGTGAAATACTATTGAAAAGATAATTTGAGTTTTTAATAATTTCTTATTGATAAACATTCCTGCTAAAATGATTCCTGTAATGTAAGAAGGCATCATCCAATTTAATTTTACCCAATAAATAGGAGTAAGGCTAAAGAAACCTACAAAGGTTGGAATGAAAAATGCAAGTAAAAATAATGTTTTGGCCTGTGGTATTTTAAATTTTATCAACGCTCTTTTTACATATTTATATGTAAATGTGATGAAAATTAAAAATAAAACAGGTAATAATAAAAACATTTGATGCCCAATCGCACCAAAGAAATTTTTCGGAGATATTTTAAATTCTGAAATAGAACTCGTTCTTTCGGATGATTGAAATGCAAAGGACGCAAACTCATTTTGGCAGTTCCAATACCAAACAGGAAATGTTACTGCAACCGATAGTAGTAAAGAAATCCAAAACCAAGGAGAAAGAAATAATTTTCTGTATTTGTTTGAAAAAACAAGAAATGCAATAATACCTATTTGTAATAATAAAGCAGTGTATTTACTGTTAAAAGCTAAACCCATGGTAATTCCGCCTAATATCCAGAACCACTTTTTTTCTTCAAAAATAGCTTTATATAAGCAGATTAAACTCAAAGTCCAAAATAACAATAACGGAACATCTGGAGTAGAATTAAATGATAAAATGGATACAAAAATGGTTGAAGCTAATAGAACAATCGCTCTTGCTAGTTTCTGTTTTGACAAAAAGTAAGAAGCTAATTTATAGAAGCTTAGTATGGTTAACGTTGTAATGATAAAATCAGTAAATTTGATTGTGAAAATTGATTGACCAAATATTTCTGTAAAGATTCTTAATAGGTAGCCTATCATTCCGGGGTGATCAAAATAAGATAAAGACAGATTTTGACCATAGAGATAATAATAAGCATCTTGTGGCATTAATCCCATGAATGGAAGTAAAATCAATCTAAACAATTGAAATCCTAAAACCCAAGAAATGGCTTTGTTATTTTTTATAAATGATAAAAACTTATTCATCGTTCAGTAAATCTGGTCTTATTTCTTCAGTTCTTTTATAAGCTTGCTCATTTCTCCAGTCATCAATTTTTGGAAAATTACCAGATAATAGTACTTCAGGCACTTTCATTCCCTCAAACTCGGAAGGTCTTGTGTATACTGGAGGTGATAATAAATTATCCTGAAAAGAATCGGTTAAGGCAGATTGTTCATCACCAATAACACCAGGTATCAAACGAACAATAGCATCTACTAAAACAGCAGCTGCTAATTCTCCACCGGTTAAAACATAATCTCCAATGGAGATTTCTTTAGTGATATATTTATCTCGAATTCTTTGATCTACCCCTTTATAATGACCGGTTAAAATAAGTATATTTTCTTTTAAAGAAAGGGTGTTTGCAGTTCCTTGATTTAAGGTTTGTGCATCTGGAGTCATATAAATTATTTCATCATAATTTCTCTCAGATTCTAACTTTTTAATGCAATTTGAAATGGGTTCAATCATCATGACCATTCCTGCACCTCCACCAAATTGAGTGTCATCTATTTGTTTGTAATTACCTAAACCATATTCTCGTAAATCGTGAATTACAATTTCTGTCAAACCTTTATTCTGAGCACGTTTAATAATAGAATGATTAAAAGGGCTTTCTAATAATTTAGGTGCTACTGAAATAATATCTATTCGCATGATGCAAATGTAGGTTTTTTAGCGAATTTTTGAAGAAGGTTTTTGTAGTTTTTAGCTAAAAGTAAACTAGTGCGCAACTAGCGTGTGAGCATGAATTATTTCAGCTTTTATCTTTACAACGGCTCTTTGTTAAACCAACCAAACTTTTAATTTATCCAATATTTTAAGATTATTAAGTAGGTCTAAGTGATTACTATCATAAGAAATCCAAATATTTTCCTTCTTAAAGTCTAGGTTTTTTTTAGGATTTTTATGCTGTCCTAAAGCACTTTTTACATGCACTAAGGTGTCTCCTAAGACTTGAGTGGATAAAGGGGCGGTTTTATTTCCAATAACTGCAGCGATGCTATAAAACTCTATTTGCTTTGATAGCTTAATAATTTTCCTTTGATCATTTTTCATTTCAAATCGATCATTATTTTTCCAGTCTTCATCAATTAAGTTTCCATATCTTAAATCAGTTACTCCAGCACTTCTAATTTTTCCCAACCTGGCAAAAGGTTTTGCATAAGGAATAGATTCGAGAATAAGATCTAGATAATTACCTGTTCTTTCTATATATGAACCATGGTGAGGAGTTCCTAAAAAAACAACCTTTTTAAGGTGTTTGGTCCAATTTTTTTCATGTTGTTCTCCATAATATAATGCACTTCTAGTTACTAAGCCACCCATGCTATGAGCAACAATAACTAACTCTTCAATAGGTACAGGCCAATTTTGCACCAGTTCTTCTAACGAATTATTTAAATTTTGACCATTACTAGAAATATGGATACCGCTATTATAATTCAAGTAAATAAGTGTTTTATTTAATTCTTCTGCTACTATTTTTCCGTGGTTATGATTTTGCCGAGTCCATTGAATATCATTCATGCATGAACCATGCACCATCAAAAGAATTTTACCATTAATTTTTGGATAAACCGCTCTTATGTTTTCAGAATCAAGTTTTATAGACTTTGACTTATGTCGAAATTGCATTGTAATTTTTAAGGGATTCTCTTTCTCTTCCAGATAATCACCAATTACACCGTTTAAAACCGAAAGTATTGCCTCTTTCTTATGGGAATCCTTTATTTTACCAATAACAGGACTTAGTTGCTCAAGTATTTTATGTAAACTTTTGCCTATGAATAAAGTGCTCCATTTGATATTTTGATACGAGATGCTAGCAATATTCGTAATCAGTTTTTGAATAATTGTAGAAGGTAAAAAAGGAGGATGAACAACTTGTTTGTGCGCAGCCTCAACGATGTCTGTTATCCCAACAGTGGCATCCATAATTAAATGGGTAAGACCTTGAAGTTCTGTGTCTGTTTTTGTTTTTTTTGACATTATTAGGAGTCTTTTAAAAATTGACTATTGTTGACTTTTCTTTTAGATTCAGCAAAACTTGAAGTTAATGATTATCTTTTTAATATTACACGAAAGTTAATAAAGTTGTATTAAAAATTTACGTGTTGGAACTACCGCTAAAACTCTAAGAGTAATTTGTTTAGAGAATTTTAAATCTCTAAGAATTGATGTCATATAGACTAATGTTTTTCCTGCACTTGGCTGGGTAATTTCCGTCACATTTTTTCCTTTATATATTGGGTAATATACAGCTTCTTGAATGGGGGTTGGATGTGTAAAGCATAACTCTTTAATACTATTAAAAAGTTGATTAGAAAGGTCTAAATCTTTAAAAGTAGTCATGTAAAAAATTTTGATAAAGTTAGCTTGTTTATTTTTACTACTCTAAAATTGCCCTGATTTTTGATAGATAGAATTTAAATTCTTTTAAATGCATGAAATAGTCTAGATTTAGAATGAAAAAATAATTTTACAATTTACAAGCTGAAATAAATCAATAAAACAGTAATCATTTTATAATCTATAAAATGGTCAATATATTTAACCCAATTAATATTTTTGTATTTTGAGATTTTTTAGCCCAAAATATGAGAAACACAATCATTTTATTTTTATTATTTACAACTTCAACTATTTTATCTCAGAATAAAGATTTTTTTTATAAGGAATACTCTTACACAGAGTTGTTTGATATGATAAACACTGAGAAAAATGCTGTCTTTAAATTAAAAAATGCTTTTATTAAATATGACTTAACAATTGACACTCTTTTTACGGCAAGTAACACTGAAATATTACAAAGAGAAAAAAAATTGATTGTAGACAAGGAACTTCAGTTTGAAAATGTTCACTTTCAAAATCATGTTTTAACTAAAAAAGATAATGATTCTGGTTACTTAAGTAATATACATTTTAAGAAGAAGGTAAGCATTAGGAATAGTGCCTCTATTGCAATTATAAACTGTGAATTTGACGATATACTGAGTTTTATAGGATCTGGTAATTTTTGTAATGAACTAGAAACTATTAAACAGAATGAAAACATAAATGATTACATTAAAATTGAAAACTCTGTATTTAAAAACGGTTTAAAGATATTTTATAATTGTAATTATCAAAATAATAATTCTAACACAGTTATTTCTCTGGAAAAAAATATTTTCTATCCTAACAAAGACGAATATATCGGCACAAGTTTAGGTTTAATTGGAAGAAAATTTGGATCTTATCATATTTATGAAAACTCCTTTCCTATTGCTTCTTTTGTAAATATTGATAATAATGCTAATGGTATTATTCTAATTGATAATAATTTTAAGGAATCTATTGTATCCTTGAGTTATGAAAATAACTCAGAAAATGGAAAGTTTGAAATATCAGGAAATAAATTTAATAAAACTATTTTTCTAGGGATTCCAGAACTTAGCCAAACAAATATTATTTCAATTAAGCAATTTACAAAAGGTTTTATATCAATAGAAGCTTTTCAAACTGCTGTTGAATCCTCATATTATTCAAAGATAAAGGATTCAATAAAAAATCATTTTAATGCCTACACTAACAAACTTTTTGTGCAAAAATATAAAAATAATGCTGTGTTTGAAATAGAAAAAGTTTTCGAACTAGAAATATCTTTTCTAGGTAGATTATATGATTATTATAAATCACGTCACAACAATCGATCCGCAAATAAAGTCTATATCCGTCTAAAAAATTTAGAAACCGAAAGGCTTGCTTTTGAATATCAAAAAAAATCAACCTTCAAAAATTATTTTAGTTGGAAGATTAATCAATTTTTATCAATTTTTTCAGATTATGGGACAGAACCAGCCAAAGCAATTATTTTTTCTGTTCAAGTAATAATTTTATTTGCTTTAATTTACTTTTTTTTTCCAAACTCATGGGATACTTTAGGTAGAAATAGATTGATGTATCGGTTTGAATTTTTTCAAAAATACTTAAAGCGTAAAGATGGTATACATACATTATATCTAGAGGAAAATAAAATGGAAATTAATTCTTTTCAATTATTCAAAAAAAACCTAGAATCAAGTACTTTAAAACTTCCAATATTCTTTATAAAATCGGCTAAATTACTTTATAAAATTTCTATGTTAAGGACCAAATTAATATCGCGATTTTTAAAATCAACGGACATATTAAAAGGAACTTGGTCTGAACTTAGTCCGAATGAAAAAAAATGGAAAGGTTTTCAAGTAGGAACACTTTTTGTCCTCAGCGTTCTATATGACATTACTATTAAATTATTAAATGCTTTAATGTTGTCAATAAACACATTTACAACGCTTGGTTTTGGTGATATTCCTATAAAAGGTCTGACACGTTATTTAGCAATTATAGAAGGTTTTATAGGCTGGTTTATGTTAAGTATTTTCAGTGTATCGCTAATTTCACAATTACTCGGTTAAAACTTAATTGTATAAAAAAGTGAGTTGGAATTTAAATGGTTTACTGAACATCCGAATTCAAATAATTTAATTTAAACATCTTGCTAAGATAATAACAAGATGTTTAAATTATAGTTGTTAGTTACTTGTACAAACACATAATGTAGTTGGTTTACCGCATTTTGCACATTTTCTTGAAGATTTAATTTGTTTCGAAGGTGCTTCTTTAATTTTCATTCTTTAAGAGTTTTATGATGTTTAATTTATGAACTTAGTAAAAAATTTAAATTTAGATTTTATCCAAGTATATCCAAATATAAACAATTTATATTAAGTGAAAAAGTTGTTGTTTAGACATAGTGAAATAAGCTATTTAATTCAATTAGCAGGAGGTTCTATCATTACATCCAGACTATCTCCGCCAACAAATTGTTTATCATCTATTTGAGCTTACTTGGTTAAACCGTATTTACGTAAATCAGGTAAATAGATTTTTGCCAACCCTTTGTCTTATGCGTGTTTAGTTATAGAATGATTAAACGGACTTTTTTAAAGTTATCTCAACATTAATTTTTTTTGAGAAAATATAATTTTTGAGAAAAATAACATTGAAATAGTAATAAAATTCTTCATCTTTTAATTTATTTATTCTTCCAAACTTAAATGAAATAAAGCATCTCCTTTGTTCACAATTGGAGTTTTATTGATACAAAAAATATGACCGTCAAAAGGAGCATAAATTTTCTTGTTAAATTCACCAAAAGGATCTTGTATTACTCCTAGTACTTCTTTCTTTTTTACAAGCGTTCCGTTTTGTACGATTACTTTAAACATTCCAGAGTGAGATGCTCTTAACCATTTTGCTTTATGCACAAGAACTGGGGTTTCTCGAACACTAATTTCACCATCAATTAGCCCTAGGTGAATTAAAATATTTTTAGTCCCGTTAACACCCTCATTGATAATAGTAGGTTTTAGTTCTCTTGATTTCCCTCCTTCAAAAAGTAAAATGGTTTTACCCATTTTATGTAAAGTATCTCTTAAAGATTTTCCAATATTATTAGAGAAAACAATCATTGGGGGATTAAATATTTTTGCCAATTCAAAGCCTTTTTCATCATCTTTATTACATCTTATTTGTGCAATATTATCACGTTCACCGCCTCCTGTATGATAATCGATAACATAATCTACAAAAGGAGCTATTTCTTTTGTAAATTGATATGCAAATTGGCTTGCCAAGGAACCATTTAAAGTTCCTGGAAACATTCTGTTTAAATCACGACCATCAGGGAATTCTCTTGTCTGAATTAAATAACCAAAAATATTAAAGACAGGAATGCAGATGATAGTTCCCTTTTTAGGCTTATTGATTCCTAAATTAATAATTTCTCGAATAATCCCTACGCCATTTGTTTCATCACCATGTATACCTGCTAATAATAAAACTACTGGGCCAGAATTTTTAGATCGTTCAATAATTACAGGAACTTTTACAGTAGTTCTTGTGTGTAATTTTGCAACTTCTAAATCTAAAACAGTTTTTTTTCCTTTAGGTATTTCTTTTCCTAAGAGAACAAAAGGTTTATTCGACATGAATTTCTAAATAACGAATAATTTCTTTTGCAATATTTTTGCCCGTAGCCACCTCAATTCCTTCCAATCCTGGAGAGGAATTTACTTCTAATACTAATGGTCCTTTAGATGATTGTAACATATCTACACCAGCAACTCCTAAACCTAAAGCTTTCGTAGCTTTTAATGCTGTTTTTTCCTCTTCATCGGTTAGTTCTATAATCGTTGCATTTCCGCCTCTGTGCAAATTAGAGCGAAATTCTCCTTCTTTTCCTTGACGTTTCATAGCGCCAACCACTTTCCCGTCCACAACGAATGCTCTTATGTCTGCACCACCAGCTTCTTTAATAAACTCTTGTGCAATTACCCTAGCTCCCAATCCATTAAAAGCTTCTAAAACGGATGTTGCTGCGTTTTTAGTTTCCGCTAAAACAACGCCTAAACCTTGCGTGCCCTCTAATAATTTTAAAATTAGTGGTGCGCCACCGACAGATTCTACAACATGTTCTACATCTTTCGTGTAATTAGTGAAAACTGTTTTTGGTAAACCAACTCCAGCTCTTGCTAAAATTTGTAAACTACTTAATTTATCTCTAGATTTTACTAACGCTTGAGAAGAAACAGCTGAAAAAACTTTCATCATCTCAAATTGACGGATTACTGCAGTTCCGTAAAAAGTTACCGAAGCACCTATTCTAGGTATAATAGCATCGATATTGTCTAAGTATTCACCTTTGTAATATATCTTTGGAGATTTTTTTTCAATTTCAATATTACATTTTAAATGATCTACAACCATTACTTCATGACCTCTTTTTTCTGCAGCTTCTTGCAGCCTTTTGGTAGAATATAATTTTGGGTTTCTAGATAAAATTACAATTTTCATTATTCTTTATATTTTAATTTGTGTGATAAATTTACCTTAGCTGAATCTATCACAAATTTTTTATTTAAAAATTTTCTACCCAGTAAAATAGGGAATTTCATGTCTTTCCGTTCGCTTAATGTCAAGTGAATTGGAAAAGAAATGTTGAAAATGATAATTTCTGTTTGAATCATAAAGCGTTCTTGAGAAATACCATTAGAACTTTTTACTATTTTAGAAGAGTAATTTTTAAAGGTAAATTCTTTATTATTGTAAAATGGATGTTCTGGATCTAACAATGTAAATTTAATTAAATTACAACCATTGTCAGTGATTTCTTCAATATTTGAGCAATGTATGGAAGATGTGTAAGCGCCAGAATCAATTTTTAAATCTATATCCTTCAGAGATAATTCTGGAAAATCAGCCTTATCAATTCTACCAACTGTAATTTTCATGCGTGTAAATTAAACAACCATAAAAATAGTTATTGTATTTGATTTAACTCAATAAATAACTTAAAATAATTTATAATACTGCAATCGCAGCCTCTGCGCAACGCTCTCCGTCCATAGCAGCAGAAACAATTCCTCCAGCATAGCCGCCACCTTCTCCACAAGGAAACAAGCCCTCAATTTCTGGGTGTTCTAAGTTTTCTTTTCTTGGTATATTTACAGGAGAGGAAGTTCTAGATTCTACCCCAATAATATTTGCTTCATTTGTATAGTATCCATGCATCTTTTCACCAAAGGCAGCAAAACCTTTGCGCAATCTTCCTCCAATAATTTTTGGCAATAAAGAATGCAAAGGAGCAGATTTTAAGCCAGGTTGATAAGAGCAATCATTTAATTCTGGGGATAGTTTTCCATCAACAAAATCTACTAATCTTTGTGCTGGCGCAGTTTGTGTTCTTCCTCCAGCGTGAAATGCTATTTTCTCTAAATCTTTCTGAAATTCTAATCCTTTTAAAGCACCAAATTTTTCATATTTAGCAAAATCTCTATCAATATCAAGTTCTACAACAATTCCAGAATTAGCAAACTTATTATTCCTTCTTGAAGGAGACATTCCGTTTACAACAACTTCACCATTGGCGGTGGCCGCGGGTACAATAAATCCACCAGGGCACATGCAAAAAGAGTATACACCTCTGTTATTTACTTGATGCACCAAGCTATAAGCGGCTGCAGGTAAAAGTTCATCTCTTTGGCCAGAACAATGGTATTGAATTTGATCTATAATTTCTTGTGGATGTTCTACCCGAACCCCCATTGCAAATGATTTGGCTTTTAAAGTAATTTCTTTTTTATGTAATAGTTCATAAATATCTCTCGCAGAATGACCAGTAGCTAAAATGACAGAATTTACAGGCATTTCTTGTCCGTTCTGTAATTTTATTGCGCACAGCTTATTGTTGGTAACTCTGAAATCTGTAACACGGGTTTCAAAATGTATTTCACCACCAAATTTTAAAATATTCTCCCGTATATTTTGAATGATTTTCGGAAGCTTATTAGTTCCAATATGAGGATGGGCATCAATTAAAATTTGTTCTGTGGCTCCATGAAAAACAAGGTTTTCAAAAATTCGCCTAACATCTCCACGTTTTAAACTCCTAGTGTATAGTTTGCCATCAGAGTAAGTTCCAGCGCCACCTTCACCAAAGCAATAATTAGAATCTTCATTTACAATATGATCTTGATTTATGGCTTTTAGATCTCTTCTTCTATCTTGTACGTTTTTACCCCGTTCTAAAACAATTGGTTTGTAACCTAGTTCTATACAGCGCAAAGCCGCATACATTCCTGCAGGGCCAAAACCAACAATATGAATTTCTTTTGCTTTAGAAACATCTTTATATTCAAAAATATAATCAGATTTTTCGGGAATTTGTTCATTAATATAAACAGCAACTTTATAATTAAATATAATGTCTTTTTTACGAGCGTCTATAGATTTTCTTAACACTTTTACAGCAGAGATTTCACTTTTACTAACTCCTAATTGTTTAGATGCTTTGTGTAAAAGTATATTTTCTTTGCGTTCTTCTACTAAATTTACTCTAAGTTGAACTTCTTTAACCATGTTGCAAAAGTACTTAAATAGTGTCTTTTATTTGATTTTATAAAAAAATAAAACAGGCTAAGATTTTTCTTAGCCTGTTTTTGGTTTTGATAAATACTTTACAGTTTATCAAAAAGTTTAAAAGATTAATTACTTTTTTCTATTATTAATTTTTTAGTAATTGTTTCTTCTTTGTTCATTATTTTTAATAAATAGATTCCAGAAGCTAAATTATAATTACCCATTGTAATAATATTTCCAGCACTGTTTTCTTTAGAAATAGATTTACGTTCTATTAGTTTACCAGTAGTATCAAAAAGGAATAACTCAGTTTGTAAATTAACTGTTGTTAATTTAATATCAAAAATACCATTTGAAGGGTTTGGATAGATTGATAGGTTATCTTCAATAGAAGTATTTGTAAAACTTGTTTTACTAGCAGACTTAGCAATAGTGTTATCTACACAAACAGCATTACAAGCACCTAACGTATCTGCATGATCAGTACCAACACCATGTTTGGTTAAGTGTGTCATTACAGCATCTGAACTAATGTTAATTTGAACATGTTTCGTTCCTTTTTTACCATTTGTATGATGACATACAGTAACCTTTCCTTTATATCTACCTTTTTTATCAAAAGCTCTAGCGTCTATAACACATACATACATAGAAGTAGATGCAGTACATCCATTAGAGTTGGTCACAGTTACATCGTAGGTTGTACTTACTTCTGGACTAATACTAGGATTTGCTTCATTAGAAACTAATTCACCAGTAGAGGTTGTCCACTCATAAGTAAATCCACTTCCACCAGAAACCGTAGTTGTTAAATTAACAGTATCTGCAAAGCCTAAGAAAATAGTATTTTTCTTTTGAGTTTGTACAGCATTAAAATCATTAATGCTTATAGTTGGTATATCTCCAAGAACAGAAACAATTGCAGTACTAGAAGTTGTGTTATTAGAATCATCTGTAGCAGTTAAAGTAACCACATGGTCTCCAATATCATCACAAGTAAAGTGATCTTTATCAATAGCAAGTGTAAAAGCACAATTATCAAAAGTACCACCATCTATATCACTAGGAGTAATATCTGCAACACCATTTGCTAAATCAATAGAATAACTTTGAGTTATTACAGTTGGAGCAATATTGTCTTGAACTGTAACAGTTGCTGTTGCTGTAGAAACATTATCGTTATTATCTGTAACTGTTAATGTTACTGTATTTACTCCAGTATTAGAACAGTCAAATGAATCTACATCTAAAGAATAAGAAGCAATACCACAAGCATCAGTAGAACCATTGTCTATCATGTCAGCAGTGATTGAAGCGCTTCCATTTGCATCTAACTCTATTGTAATATCATTTATAATTACATTTGGTGCTATGTTATCTTCTACAGTAACAATTGCAGTTTGTGTAGACACATTATCATTGTTATCTGTTACGGTTAAAGTAACAGTGTTAGCACCAATATTAGAACAATCAAATGTTGTAGTATCTAAACTCAAATTAGCAATACCACAGGCATCATTAGAACCATTATCTACACCCGAAGGAACAATTGAAGCATTACCAAAAGCATCTAACTCAACAGTAATATCTTGTGTAGTTGCAGTTGGAGCAGTTACATCACTAACCGTTACAGTAGCTGATGATGAAGCTGAATTTTCGTTATTATCTGTAACAGTAAGAGTTACAGTATTAGCTCCAGTATTAGAACAGTCAAATGAATCTACATCTAAAGAATATGAAGCAATACCACATTCATCAGTAGAACCATTGTCTATCATTGCAGGTGTAATAGATGCATTGCCATTTTCATCTAAATTAACAGCAATATTTTGAGTGATTGCTTCTGGAGCAAAGTTGTCCTCAACAGTTATATCAAAGGAGCAAGTACTAGTATTTCCAGACAAATCTGTAATAGAAAACGTATTGGTTGTTGTCCCAATTGGGAAAATATCACCAGAGGCCAAACCTGCCGTTTGAACAGTAGTAATCCCAGGCCCTGAGCCAATTCCAAAAGTTCCGCAATTTCCATTATGACTGTTAATAGACCAACCAGTGTAGTCACCTGTTTCAAAACCTCCATTTACTAAGTTTGAGCCTGCAACCATTACATTATCTATAAACACATCAAAATAGTAACTGTTGATGGTAGCATCCACAATTCTAACCTGAATCGACTGACCTGCATAGGCTGAAATATCGAAGCTAAAGTTTGTCATTGGAATAGCATTCGGATCACCTGGTAAAGTTTTAAATAAAGTTTCAATCAATGAATTATTTGAAGGGTTTCTTATTTCAATTGCTACAAATTGACCGTTTGAAAAACTTTGACTGTGATTTGTATACTGCATATCATAAGTCAACATTTGACTTCCTCCGGAAGGAACCGTGATGTTTTGATACATATAATGCGAACTACCACAGTTTTGTAAAAATACAGCCATGTTTTGTCCTTCTGTTGGGAAGAATGTCATTGGCAATCCTGGAGAATTTTGTCTTTCCATAGTATTGTTAGCATAATCATAAAAAGATTCTCCTCGATGTAATTCATGTATTCCAGATGAAGTTCCTGAACAATTATCGGTACCAACGGGAGCAGAGTAATTAATTATAGCTCCACAAGTTCCTGCATCGTTGCTTGTTATTATGTCAGATGGGCAAGTCAATACTGGTGCCTCATTATCTGTTACTTCAATATCAAAACTTTGAGTTTCATTACCACAAGGGTTTGTAGCATTTAAGGTTACTGTAGTTGTACCTACATTGAATACCGAGCCTGCTCCAGATCCATTTCCATTTCCAGAAGTTGCACCACTAAAAGAGTAAGTTATAGTTGATGTTGGATTCCCTGTAGCTTCTACAGTATAATTTAGAGTAGCTCCACAAATACCAGCATCATTATTTACTGAAATATTACCTGGTACAGAACTAAAAGCTGCAGCTACACATGTAATTTCGGCAGTTAATGGTATTGAGAAGAAATTCTCATCACAATCATTAGAATTAAAGCTTAAAAAAGCTGAATACGTTGTGATATTTGGAGCGTTAAAAATAACATCAACAGTTGTTGTTCCACCAGCAGGAATTGCACCTGGAGAAGAAAAACCAGCTAAAGTAAAAGAACTAGCATCAGCGCCACTTAAAGTTAAGTTTGTAATATCTAAATCACCTGTTCCTATATTAGAAATTGTAATTGTTTGTGTATAATCTTGATCTGGAAAAACATTTCCATAATCACCATTTCCACTTACTTCTATTTCTGCAGGATTTGCAGTAATTGTAGTAGGTTCAGAAACAGCAGAACAACCAAACAAATCGATTACTCTAACACTATAACTTCCAATACTTGTTGCAGTATATGATTGTTGCGTTGCATTTGCAATATCAACTCCATCTCTCATCCATTGATAAATTGATGATTGAGTAGCTGTTAAAGTTGAAGATCCATTTGGTGGGCATAAAAATGCATTTCCACTTGGTGAAATATCAACAGTTGGGTTATCATTTACAACAACATCAGTAGTTAAAGATTCACCTGAACAACCTCCTGCGTTTGTTACTTCTACAGTATAAGCACCAGAAATAGTTGCTATATAATTTTGAGTTGTTGCTCCTGCGATATTAGTTCCGTCTTTTTTCCATTGATAAGAATCTCCATCATTGGCATTCATATTAACAGTTTCTCCTTGACAAACAGTACTTTGACCAGCCACAATAATTGCAGCAGGTTGTACATTTACAGTTGCAGTGCAAGTAGATTGATTTCCTGCTCCATCTGTAGCAGTTAGAGTCACTGTGTTTTCTCCTATGTCCGTACAAGTAAAATCGGTTTGTGATAAAACTAAAGACTCAATACCACAAGCATCCCCAGAACCATTATCTATCATTTCTGGTATAATTGTTACTGTCCCAGCAGGGCTTAAAGCAACAACTATATTTCTGCATGAAACAGTTGGTGGAGTCACATCATTTTGCGCACCTGTATTTCTGTGAAAACGAATTGTATTACTACTAATTCCTGAAGTTGCAATATCTGGTACAAAATCACCATCTAAATCACCAATAACAATTCCTGAAACTTCAGCTCTGTTAGAAGAAGTGTAGTCAAATCTTGGTGCAAAGCTAGGTGTACCAGCTGCAGAAGTAGTATTTCTATATACAGAAAATACATTTACTCCTAAAGATTTTGTTACAATGTCTGGATATCCATCACCATCTACATCACCAACACCAATTCTATAATTTCTTGTTGGAGAAGGAATGTTTACTACTGTAGCAAAAACAATATTTCCAGGAGTTGATATGTTTCTCCAAATTGCTGTATTTGTAGCACCTAAATAATTACAAGATGTAAAATCAATTCTACCATCTTTATCAAAATCTGCAATCATAGATCTGTAAGGAAAAGATCCACCAGAAGCCCAATATTCAGGAGTTTCAAAAGAAGAAGTAGTACTTCCAGTAGTAATTGTGTTTCTTATAGAAATTGCTCTATTAGATTGCCCTTGAGAACCTAAAAAGTCAGCTCTACCATCACCATCTACATCAGCTACTTGGATTCCTGTACATCTACCAACGCCACTAGCAACTAATTGTCGATTAGTGAAATTGAAATTACCAGGACCCGTACTTGTATTAAAGGCAATCCAAATACTCCCTCCATATTCTCCAATGATATCAACTTTTCCATCATTATTGAAATCTCCAGCTCCTACTTGATAACTAGAAACGGCTCTACTATTAGTAACATATTGTAATCCAATATTTCCAACACCAGTACTTGTGTTTCTCATTATTGCTCTATTGGTCACAATATCTTTAAGACCATCACCATCAAAATCTGCCACGGCAATAGATTGTGCTGCTCCTCCAGTTGAACCATTATTATATCTTGCAAAATTAATAGTTCCTGGTGTGCTATTATTAATAGCAATTGTAATCCCTCCACCATTTCTTGCAGAAATCACCTCAGGTTTCCCATCATTATCCATGTCTTGAGATAACATATTATAGGCACCATAAACACCACCTAACTCTTGAGACGTATTTTGATATGAAGTAGCTGTTAAAGGCGTAGGACAAAAAACACCATTAAAGTGTGTTCTTGAATATGCCGATAAATTACATTGATTTTTTACACTTATTAAAGAAGTTGTACTTCCTTCAGGTACTCTAACTTCTAAAGTTCCAAAAGAAGAAGAAACGATAGTCGCTTCTGTAGCTCCAAAAAAGACTTGATTTTCACTAGGCATTGCACTAAAATTAGCTCCAGTAATGGTTACTGTACTACCAATAAAACCAGTTTTTGGTGAGAAATCATTTATTATAGGTCTGTCTGTACATTGAGCACTTAATTGTCCGCTTACTCCCAAGCAAAGAATTAATGTTAGGATTGAAATTATTTTTCTCATGATTCTGTTTGATAAGTGATTTCAATTTTTATACTTGCTGTATCTATCCCTGCAGGAACTTCAAATTTTAAATTTGAATGTTCTTCAGAATTACAATTGGCAATAAACATATCTCCAAGTTTTGAAGCAAATGGTGCTATAATTACTTGAGCTGTGTTTCCAGCTGCATCAGAAATAGCAAATGTAAATCCTACTTTAGCATTTGTTCCATCTTCGTTAAAAGCGTTAATTAAAATTATTGCTTTAGAACTAGGTGTACATTTCACAACGGTGTAAGAAACGTCGTAATGAAATTCAGCTTCCTCTAAAGCTGTCCAGTTTTTTAATACTTCTGTCTCTGATTGAGCAGAGAGTGTAATTGAGAAAAATAAGGTCAATATAAAAATGACACTTTTTAAGTACGTTTTTTTGTTCATAATAATTAGTTTAGTTAGTAATTTAAGTTGAGGTTAATAGTTCATTTGTATAACAATACAATTACATTTAGTTAAAAAGGGGTTTGCTTTTTAGCTAAATGAGGCGCGAATAAAATTTTATTTTATTTAAAGGATATGCTGACGTTTCTGCAGTAAAGTTTTTAAGCGGAAGTAGTTTTTTTTCATTTTGTTATTATTTTAAAAGTTTTGGGGATTATTGTGTAAAATTGAAATACTAATTAAGAATATAATAAATTATGGGTATAATTTTTTTGATAATTTATTTTAATGTGTTGGTAATTAATTAGTTTGGGTGTTTTCTTTTTTAATGTTTTTCTATTTTTGGCATAGAGGTTTCTAACAAGAGATTTTAGTGTAGGAGGAGAGATGAATAGTTTATTAATTGAATTTAAATCCAGATTTATAGGATATAAGTTATCATTATTGTAGTTACTTAAATGATTATAAACTTTTACACTAGAAGCTTTTTTTAGTAAAATCAATTTATCCAATTGCTGCTTAATATCAGTGTCAATTATAAAAGAATTACTGGATTGTGCTTTGTTTGCAAGACAACATATTACGCATAATGTTAATAGATGTTTGATTAAATACTTTTTAAAAAAGGCAACGAAAATGTGCTCACTTGTAAGTAGGGGTATTATTTTCATAACATAAAAGTTTGGTGGGGGAGGTGAAAATAGGAAACGAATTAATTACTTATTTTCGATAAAGTGATCTTAATCTACGACGAATGTACAATATATTTCGTTTAAAATTATGATTTTAATAAAAAAAGTAATTTTATTTATGAACTTTATAAAAACTGTTTGTTTTTAGATAAAAGAAGTAGGGTTGTGTTTTGAAAATTTATTAACAATTATTTTATGAAGTGTAACCAATATTATTATTGATATAGTTTCAATAAAAACAGAAATTTCATTATCAGGTAATAAGTTAATTGCTGCGTTTTTGTTTTTATAAAGCTTTACTAGAGTAAAGAAACGAGCTAGAAAGTATAGTATAGTTTTTTTATATACTTGTTATAAAAAATAAAGACAGGCTAAGAATTTTCTTAGCCTGTCTTATTTATTTAGAGAATCCTCGAATTCCTCTAAAATTGTTTTCCTTTCATAATTTTAGGAAGGTCTATTCTTAATCTCTACTATTTCTATTAATGATCATTACTTTGGTAAAGACTTTATTGTTAGAGTATACTTTAACAACATAATTACCATCTCTTAATTTATAATCTCCCATTTTTACTTTTACGGAGTTATATTTAGATTTAGAATTAGGTTTTACCTTTTTATATTGAACCAATCTACCATAGAAGTTATAGATTTCAATTCTAGCTTCTTGAGTAAAGTTTTCTAATGTTACATAAAATTTACCACTAGAAGAAGGATTTGGATACATTGAAACGATTTCAAGGTTTTCAACTTCTTCCTCAATTTCTGTAATACAAGTAGCTTCACAACCTCCTAAAACATCACCATGTTTTAAGTGTCCTTTCACTGATTTAGCGCTTACAGAGATTAATTTGTCTTTACTACCATCACAAGAGTAATGTTTCTTGTCTTTTCCTTTCCCTTTCCCTTTCCCTTTGTTTCTGTCATCATGATGTCCATGGTGATGATGTCCATAATGATGATGACATATATTCACTTTTCCATTATATCTTCCATACTTGTCTTTCGATCTAGCATCGATTACACACACTTCAATAGAGGCAGTGTCAGAACAACCATTCGAGTTGGTTACGGTAACATTATAGGTTGTTGTAATTCTTGGACTCACTTTAGGAGATGCTTCTGTAGAAAACACATTTCCAGTATCATCACTCCATTGGTAAGTAAACCCTTTTCCACCAGTTACTACTGTTTTTAAGTGAATATATTTATTATATCCTAAGTAGAAGGTATTTAATTTTTGACCATCTACAGTTGTAAAATCTGGTATAGAAATGGTTGGTTGTTCACCAAGTACATTTACAGTTACCTCTTTAGTAGTAGTGTTTCCACTTTGGTCAGTAACAGAAACTTGTACTGTATTTTCACCTAAGTTATCACAATCAAAAGTACTGATGTCTAAGCTATAGTTCTCTAAGCTACAATTATCACTTGTAATAATTGTTCCTTCTGGTACAGGTAATAAACCACAATCAGTAATATCAAAATTAAATTCTCCTTTTGCTTTTTTACCTTTTTTGCCTTTCTTATCTTTATTACTAGTGTAATAGAACTGACCACTTAAGCCATAATTTCCGTTTTCTAAATTAGCATTATCACCAACTTGGAATCCATACTTTTCATACTTCTGCGTTAATTCAGTTTCTTGACCCGCATTAGATCCTGCACCTATTAATTTACTGCCTTCAGCCATTTCATAATACGTCCAATCTTTATAACTGTATCCTATCGTTTTTTTAGATCCTTTGTATTTTCTTTTTAAAGAAGACCATTCTGTCCAGTTTCTTGGATTCTGTAAATTTAAAGTTACAATCCATTTGTCATTGGCATCTTTCGAGTTTACCAATGTACCGGTAACCACAGCAGTACCATCAAGATTTTTTATAATACTACCTTGATTTTCATCAAAAGAGAAACGTCCATCTTTATTGTACTTGTCTTTATCTTTTCCATGCTTATTTGCATCCGCAGCACCTTTGTCATGTTGATTATAATTATACTTATTATAATATTTTAAGTACATAGCATAATCATCGGCATCAGATACTTTGCAAATATCGCCTCTTTCAACATCGTCTTCAGATAAGATTAAAACATCTTCTGGACTTATAGACGCATTCCCATTGGCATCTAGTGCCACTGAAATGTTTTGCGTTCCAACAATAGGAGCAATGGTATCTATAACAGTAACAATTGCAGTATTGGTTGCAGTATTACCATTAACGTCTGTTACAGTAAGTGTAACCGTATTTTCACCTAAGTTATCACAATCAAAAGAAGAGATGTCTATTGAAGAAGATAAAATTCCACAAGCATCATTAGAGCCATTGTCTACAGCTTCTTTAGTTGTAGAACCTTGTCCGTTTTCGTCTAAAGAAACGATCACTGTTTGTGTAATTACTTCTGGAGCAATAAGATCATTTACAGTTACTGTTGCCGTTGTAGAAGTTTGGTTTCCGCTTGCATCTCTCACTGTTAATGTAACCGTGTTTACAACACCGATATTAGAACAATCAAACGTTGTTGTGTCTAAAGATAACGTAATCGGACATGCATCCGAAGAACCATTATCGATCATATCTGGCGTAATTATTGCATTTCCAGCTGCATCTAAATCAATAGAAATATCTTGAGCAATAGCTATTGGGGCAGTTACATCATTCACGGTAACCGTTGCTGTTTTAGAAGAAACATTACCGTTTACATCTTTAACCGTTAAGGTAACCACATTGATACCAACATTTGTACAATCAAAATTATCTTTACTTATAGATAAAGTTGCTATACTACAATTGTCAAAAGAACCATTGTCAATCATACTTGGTGTAATCGAAACATTTCCAGCAACATCTAGGTTTACAGGAATATCTTGTGTGATTACAGTTGGATTCACGCTGTCTTCAACCGTTACAATTGCAGTTTCTGTGGAAACATTCCCATTGTTATCTGTTACGGTTAAGGTTACGGTATTTGCACCAACATTTGCACAACTGAAATCTGTTTTGCTCAATACTAGTGATTGAATTCCACAAGCATCATTTGATCCATTATCTACAAGAACTGCTGTTGTTGATCCGTTTCCAGAAGCATCTAACTGAACCGTTACGGCTTGCGTAAGTGCGATTGGGTTTACGTTATCTTCAACAGTTACAATTGCTGTTTGCGTAGAAACATTATCATTGTTATCTGTTACAGTTAATGTTACGGTGTTTGCACCAACATTTGCACAACTGAAATCTGTTTTGCTTAATACGAGTGATTGAATTCCACAAGCATCGTTTGATCCATTATCTACAAGAACTGCTGTTGTTGATCCGTTTCCAGAAGCATCTAACTGAACCGTTACGGCTTGCGCAAGTGCTATTGGGTTTACGTTGTCTTCAACCGTTACAATTGCAGTTTCTGTGGAAACATTGTCATTGTTATCCGTTACGGTTAATGTTACGGTATTTGCACCAACATTTGCACAACTGAAATCTGTTTTGCTCAATACTAGTGATTGAATTCCACAAGCATCATTTGATCCATTGTCTACAAGAACTGCTGTTGTTGATCCGTTTCCAGAAGCATCTAATTGAACCGTTACGGCTTGCGTAAGTGCCATTGGCTTCACATTGTCTTCTACAGTTACATTTGCAGTTGCTGTAGATATATTTCCGTTAACATCTTTTACTGTCAAGGTAACTTCGTTAGATGAGCCAGTTCCATTTAAATTGATGTTAGATTTAATCCAGTCAGCATCAGTCATATTAACCAATACTCCGTTTGCTAATGTTGATGATTTATCAGTAACGGTAACTCCATTACCTTCGTTCAATGGCCAAAAACCAACTAAAGTGTTATCTCCTGTGTCTGGACAATCTGTCAATAATTCTTGAATTTCGTTTTGGGTCAATGCACGATTGTAAATAGCAACTTGATCTGCTTGGAAAGCGTTATTTCTACTAGGTATTCTTCCGTCAATACCAATAGTGATTTCACTGTTGACATTATTTTTAATTTGACCATTAATACCTGCAGTAGTAGTAGTCAAGTTTCCATCTAAATAAAGACGTGTTGAAGTGGCGTCAGCTACGCCAGTAATTAAATGCCATCCAGATGTAGTGCTAAGAGATGTTGCTCTCCAAGTTCCGTTGTCATTGACGTACCAGATAATACCGTTGGCTCCACCTGCATGCATCAACCATACATTAGTCCCCATATTGTCTACTCCAAAAGTAGACTGGGTCATCCATGCACTATTACCTTGAAAGTTAACCCACCATGAAACAGTGATTTCATTATTGAATTCATGATATGGATCTCCGATTCTAACATAGTCATTGCCGGCACCAAAATCGAGTGCAGTTCCAGGACTGCAAGAAGAGCTACTTCCAACATTAGAACAACTAAAATCAGTAATGTCTAATGTCATTGTGTCAATTTCACAGTTATCGAAAGAACTATTATCAATCATTTCTGGAGTAATAGAAGCATTACCAGATGCATCTAATAGAACAGTAATGTCTTTTGCTATTGCAATTGGAGCCTCATTATCGTTTACATTAACTATAAAAGTTTTTGTTGAAGTACCAATTGCGTTTGTTGCAGTTGCAGTTACTGTAGCTGAACCAATAGTAAATAAAGAACCTGATGGTATATCATAAGTGATGGTTGAAGCAGGAATACCTGTAGTATCTGTAGCAGTATAATTAACTAAAGCCCCACATATACCTGTATCGTTACTTACAGAAATGTTAGTAGGAACTACAATTACCGGTGCAATGCCAGTTACTTCTACATTAAATGTAGCTGAAGCTATATTTCCTGAACCATCCGTGGCAGTGTAAGTCACTAATGTGGTTCCTATTGGGAAAGTAGCACCATCTGCAAAACCTGCAGTCAATGCCGTGGTCACTGTACAATTATCAGTCCCTACTGGCGCAGTATAATTAACAATTGCGCCCGCTGCACTTGTTGCATTTAAACTAATATCAGCTGGTGCTGAAATTTCTGGCTTAATATTGTCTTCTAAATTGAAAGTTATTGTTGCTGTTGCAGTATTTTCTGTATTACAATCATTTGTATTTCCTCCATATTCAACAACATAACCTTGAATTCCTCCTGCACTTAATGGTAAGTCATTCCATAATCCGTCATTTCTAAAATGTGCATAGTCTTCGTTACCAGCGTTGTTTGGTTCTCCACCTCCCCAAGCATGATAAGCTCCATTTACAGTTCCTCCATTTGATAAACCTGACCAGAATTGCTGACCATTTTCAGGACCACCAACCCATCTCCATTCACCTTCAACCGCAGCATCACTTGCACCAATCCAGCCTTGAGCTCCTATTTTAGAAAAAGCAAATTGATTTTCTTCAGCAGAAGTTATTGTTACTAAATAACCAGATTGACCATTGTAAGTTCTTGCTTCTGCTGCAGCTTTAGCATCTGCCCAATTAATATTTGGTGCTGAAATAAATTCATAAAAATGTCCATTACCAGTAAATACAGTTGTACCGTCATTTGGTTTTACTGTATAAGTTGTTGTAAACGTTTGGTTTGTTCCTGAATTTGGGGTAAAAGTATAAGTACCATTATTATTGTCAACAATAGTTCCATTTGCAGGTTGATCTACAAAATCAATTTTTAAATCACGTTCATAAGGATCTACATCATTTCCTAACAAATCGGCATCACTAAAAGTAAAAGTATCACATGTGTTTAATGTAAACTCATCTGCAACAGCATTTATAGGTAACACATCTAAAACTGTTATTGTAAACGTACTTTCGGCTTTGTTCCCTGAAGTATCTTTTGCGGTTGCTGTAACTACTGTTGTTCCAACTCCAAAAACACTTCCTGATGGTAAACTATAAGAAACTGTTACCCCACAATTATCAGTTGCAGTTGCTGCAAAATTTACTGTAGCTCCACAAATACCAAGATCTGAGTTTACAGTAATGTCTGATGGACTAGTAATAACAGGTAAAATATTGTCCTCTACTACTACAGAAGTAATATCTGAAGTTGCAGAACAACCATTAGCATTAGTTACAGTTACAGAAAAACCGCCTGTTACACCTGCATTGATAGTTCGAGTTGTCTCACCATTACTCCATAGGTAACTACTTCCTTCTGATGCCGTTAAGTTAACAGAGCTTGAAGGACATAAGGTTAAAGAATTATCAGCAGTAATTATAGATTCTGGTAATGAATTAACAGCAATTACTTTTGCCGCTGAAGTAGCTGCAACTCCTACACTATTTTTTACCACAACAGTATAAGAACCAGATTGGCTGGCAGCATAAGAATTTGAATTTGCACCTGAAATTGCATTATTATTTAATAACCATTGGTAGCTTGAAGCAGAACCGGCAGTTAACAAAACTGAACCAGGAGAACAAACTGTGGTTGGTCCTGAAGCTGTTATAATTGCAATAGGAGGCGGTACTTCATAGTTGAAATTAGCACTAATGTTTTTATCTGAATTAAGATTAACAATCACATTTGTGTTGGTACCTGAAACAGCACCTGACCAATTTAAAAACGTTGAACCTGATGTTGGATTTGCTATAAGTGTTACATTCGTGTTCTCTTTAAAATCAAAACTATTTACACCATTTGCAGTATTTATTCCTTCAGGTGAACTTGTAATAGATCCAGTTCCAGAACCAATAGTTGATACTATTAATGTCTTATTAACAGGATTTGCAACTCCTCCAAGTATATTCACTTTTACATCATATGTTGTTCCATAGGTATAAGTTCCACAAAGTGCAGGGCTGGCAGCATATTGCATAATCATTCTACCTATCATCGAACCATTGAAGGCCGTAGTCGGTATCGTTACTGTGCCTGTAAAAGTTTTAAAAGTGGCAAAACTTGAATTTTTTGCAAAAATTAACTCTTGTGGATCCTGTATAACGTTATCTTGATTTAAGTCTAACCATAGTTTGACATACTCATTGTATACAGTACCGTTAGTTCTCACATCAATTTCAACATTGTAGGTTTGTCCTGCAGTTAAGGTAGAAATTGCAGATGAAGTAAAATCGGCGTAACCTGTTTTTCCTGAAGTACGAATACCGTCATTTATCTTAATCCTGGTTACCCATTCATAATTTTGATTATTAGCTGAGGACGAACAAAGTGTTGACTGCGCATTTGCAGTTAATGGAAAAAGAGACATTAAAACAAGAGATAAACTTAATATTCTTGTATATAACTTATTAGATAGATATTTTTTCATGACTATTTTTTGTTTAATGTTGAGTTAACAATTTCCCATTCTGAAACAGATTTATTGAGGCTAGTTTTGATTTCTACTAATTGCGGTTCTTTCGTATTGTTATAATAGTCAAATTCTACTTGCGCTGTATCTCCATCTATAGTAAGAACTTTAAAGATAAAAAAGGACTTAACATTATTTGAAGAAATCTCCTGTCTTGATTGGAAGACAATAGCTTCGTCAAACTTTGATAGGTTAAGATTGTTCGAGAAAGTAATAGGGTATTGCATTATATGTATTGGAAGAAATGAACCATCTGTGTTCTTAGCTAAATGTTGCTGAAGGTCTAGAATATCAAGACATTTTTCGAGAATTTCAGTTTTACTAATTTCTTGAGAAGATGTAGCTATTGCTTCTGTCTCTGATTGAGCAGAGAGTGTAATTGAGAAAAATAATGTCAATATAAAAATGACACTTTTTAAGTACGTTTTTTTGTTCATAGTAATAAAGTTTGGTTAGTAATTTAAGTTTGATAGTTTATTTGTATAACAATACAATTACATTTAGTTAAAAAAACGTTTGCTTTTTTAGCTAAATGAGGCGCGAATAAAATTTTATTTAATTTAAAAGGTACGCTGAAGTGTTTGCGTTAAATTTTTTAAGCGGAAGTAGTTTTTTTTCATGCTGTTATTATTTTAAGAGTTGTGGGGATTTTTATGTAAACTTAAAAATAATAATGATTAATATCATACTCAAGGGGGGGTGATTTTTCTAATCCTTTTTTTTAACACATTGTTAATCAATAAATTAGTTCTATTATTTTTTCTTTTAATTCTTTTCTGTTTTTAGAATTGGTTTTAGCATAAATATTTCTAACATGAGATTTTAGTGTGTTAGGAGAGATGAATAGTTTTTTACTAATTATGGTATTTGTATCTCCTTTTTTTAGATATTTTAAAACTTCTAGCTCTCTTATTGTTAATGGTTTATTAAGTAGTTCGTTAGGTTGTAAAAGTATTAAATAAGGATCAACCAGACTTTTGTTTGGCTTCATTTCAGTTGATAACTGTCCTGTTTCAATAGAGTTTTTTAGTGCTGTAATATGTAATTCTCCTTCAATCATTATAGTTTTCATTCTGTAACTAATTGCATAGGTGAAAACAATAATATCTAACCAACTAGCAATTTTAACAATATCCATATTTCCATGAACTTCCCAGAAACCAAAAGGATAGCCAATAACAAAAAATAAGGCAAAAGGAACAATTAATAAATACCCTAAAACATAAAATTTTGCATAGGGTATTTTTTTTATATAATAAATACCAAAAATCCACAGGACAGGAAAGAGTGAAATTCCAATTGCGTCCCCAATGGCAATAAAAATAAACTTGTTAGAAATTGAATAACATATATATGCAGTTAACACTAGCACAGGGAAAATGTAAAATACTTTAGTAATTAATGGATGTCTTTTGTCTAGGTTTAAGAATTTTATTGAAAAAAGTAAAAACCAAATTTCATTAGAAATATGAATAAAGAACTCTAAATTATAGTAATTAGAATTATTTCTAAATAAATTTATGAATGAACCATCCCATAATAAGAAGTTAACCATTAATGATGTTAGAAAAAGAAGATAATATAAATAGGTTTTATCTTTAAATTTAAAAAAGAAAAAAAGATTTAATAAAATCATGATTATTGCTGTTCCGTAGTAGAAACTGTTAATCATTTGTTTATTAAGAATAAATGAAATAAAATTTTTCTCAGGGATAAATTTAATTGGAAAATTAGCTTCTTTTGGAAAATCTACTTTTAAATAGTACACTGATTTGTTCGCTGTGTTAATTTTAAAAGCAGGAAATTTATAATCTACAAGAAGCTGATTTTGAAGAAGGCTATTTCCTGATGATGAAATACGCTCTAACTTAAGGTTTGTAAGTTTGTAAATATCAATTTTACGAATGTGATGCGTTGGTATGTAAGCTATTATTTTTTTATGCTCTGCCGCTTCATTCACGGTTAATTGAAACCAATAGGAGCCATTTAAAAAGCCTAAACTATTACTCTCAGGCATTTTTTTAAATTCTTCAGAGGCTAGGTTTAAATCTAAATGATTGCTGTTTTTTTTATAATATAAGAGATTATAGGTGAATGGTAAATCTTTGCTTTTTGAGTTTGTAAAAATACCTTCAGCATTATTTTTTTGAATAAAAATAAAACTAAGAAATGTAAATATAAAAGTTAATTTTCTGCGGTATGATAACATAAAAGATTAATACAGTATTAAATTATGATATTATTTAAATAACTGGTATTAATGATTGGGTATTCTTAAAAAAAAATATTAAATAATTGTGAAGTAAATTCTGGGAGTTGTTTGGACTGATTTACTGTTTGGATAACCTTTTCTATATTTCATAGCTGTTTTTTTTTTTTTTTGAAACCAAATATAAAAAAAATAATAGACATTGAAAGCTAACACTAGATAAAGAATGAAGCTTTTACCATTCTTTCATTACCAAATAGGTCTTTGCGTAATTTTATATTTGTAAAACCTTTTTCTGCTAGTAATTTTAAAGTTTCTTGTCCTAAATATTGGTTAATCTCAAAGAAAAGAAGGCCATTTTTAGTTAAATGCTGTTTTGCTACGTCAGCAATTTTATCATAAAAAATCAACGGATTTTCATCAGAAACAAACAATGCTAAATGCGGTTCGTTGTGTAAAACGTTATTTTGCATTTCCACTTTTTCTAATTCTCTGACATATGGAGGATTGGAAACTATAATGTCAAATTTTTGCCATAAAGTAGTAGTTTTTAAAATGTCAATTTTAGAAAAATTAATTTCAACTTCATTTAAAATAGCATTCTGTTTTGCAATTTTTAAAGCATTCTCAGAAATATCGATAGCAGAAATGTTTGCCTGTGGTAAGTTCTTGGCCAGGGAAATAGGAATACAACCCGTTCCTGTTCCAATATCTAAAATTGAAAGGTTTTTAGTTTTATGATTTTCTAGATGTGAAGCTTCATTAAGAACCCAGTCTACCAATTCTTCTGTTTCTGGTCTTGGAATTAAAGTGTTTTCATCAACTTTTAAAGGCATTCCATAAAATTCTGTTTTCCCTAAAATGTATTGTATTGGTTTTTCCTTTTTTAATTGGTTTACGATTGTTTCTAATTCTTTAAAAATAGCATCAGAAATTTGAAAATTAGGTTTTAAGACCGTATCAATTCTTTGTAATTTTAGTTTTTCTTCCATTATGAGAAAGAAAAAAGAATCTATTTCTGTCTGTGGATAAATTTCTGAAAGTACTTCAGTAAAAAAGGTTCTAAATTCTTTTAAGATCATATTTTTTTTAGCATCCAAACATTACACGCATAATGACCCGTATTACCAACTGGTTTGTTTAAAGAGGTAAAGCCATTTTTTTTATATAATTTTTGAGCTGCCGTCATATAAGGCATGGTTTCTAAATAGCAGCTTTCAAAACCAAATTCTTTTGCTTTTTCTAAACACGTAGAGATTAATTTTGTGCCAATCCCTTTTCCGCGAACCAAAGGCAAAAAGTACATCTTTTGAAGTTCACAAAAATTGCCTTCGTAATTATCTAATTGTGCAATTCCGGCACCACCAACAACTTTATTATGCTGTTCTACAACAAAATAAATTGCTTTTTCTTTTTGATAGGTTTCAAACATGTTATCCGTGGCTGTATCTTCATAAGCGGTGCCAATTTTTGGAGCACCCATTTCTAAAATTACACTTCTAACAACATTTGCCAGTTCTGCATTATCTGCAGGTGTAATTTCTCTAATGATAAAATCTTGACTTGTCATTTATTACTGTATTTTTGCAAGAGCAAGTTACCTATTTTTTTAAAGATTTTTGATGAAAAAAGTATTCTATTTTTTAGGTTTATTTTTATTAATTTACAGTTGTTCTGTAAAAAAACCACCCGTTTTTATAAAGTTAGATGATGTAAAAGTAATCAGCTTTCAGGCAGATACAATTCAATTACAAGCAAATGCACACTTTCAAAACCCGAATGATGTTGGAGGTAAAATATTTACTGATCAAATAAAAGTAATTGTAAATGGAGAAGAAGTTGCGCAGGTGTATGCTGATGAATTTAAAGTTCCGGCGAGAAATGACTTTTCAATTCCTTTAAAAGTTATGATTCCTACAAAACGTATTTTTGAAAACAATAAAAATGGCATTTTAGGCGGATTAATAGCTTCTATTCTTAAAAATAAAGTAAAAGTTCAGTTTAAAGGAAACTTAAAGTATGCTGTTTTTGGTTTTACAAAAGAGTTTTTAGTTGATAAAACTCAAGAAATGAAAATAAATTTTTAGCTTAAGTTAGTTAAATTTCTCTTATAATTAATCAAATTATTAATCACGAATTATACATACAACGTTGTTTACAAATTGCCCAAAACGGTATTGGAAATGCACGTCCAAATCCTAGTGTTGGTGCAGTAATTGTTTTTGATAATAAGATTATCGGAGAAGGTTTTACATCTGCTTATGGAGAAAATCATGCTGAAGTAAATGCAATAAATTCGGTTAAAAATAAAACACTTTTAAAAGAAGCAACAATCTATGTAACGCTAGAGCCTTGCGCTCATTTTGGTAAAACACCACCATGTGCAGATTTATTGGTAAAGCATCAGTTTAAAATGGTGGTTATTGGTTGTTTAGATTCTAATGATTTAGTTGCCGGTAAAGGGGTTGGCCGTTTGAGAAAAGCTGGAATAAACGTAATTGTTGGTGTTTTAGAAGATGAATGTAGATTGCACCACAAACGATTTTTTACAGTACAAGAGAAAAAAAGACCTTATGTCATTTTAAAATGGGCAGAAACAATAGATGGTTTTATTGCTCCATTAACAAAAAATATGCAAAAACCTGTTTGGATTTCTAATAAGATTTCACAGCAATTAGTTCATAAATATAGAAGCGAAGAGCATGCAATTTTAGTAGGTACAAATACTGTTATTGCCGATAACCCTAAATTAAATGTACGAAGTTGGTTTGGAAATAACCCTGTAAGAATTGTATTGGATCGCAATTTACGAATTCCAAAAAACAGGAATGTTTTTGACGGAAGTATAAAAACCATTGTAATTACAGAAACGAAAGAGCATTTTCATTTTCAAGAAGATAAAGCCATCTTTTTTGAAATCATTAATTTTTCAAAAAATATAGCGAAGCAAATCTGTGAAGTTTTACAGAAACACCAAATTCAATCTGTAATTATTGAAGGAGGAACACAAACTTTACAAACTTTTATTGATGCCAATTTATGGGATGAAGCAAGAGTTTTTACAGGAGATACCTCTTTTATAAAAGGAATTAAAGCTCCTGTTTTTTGCGCAAAAATTACTTCAGAAATAAAAATTAAAAATGACATTTTAAAAAGATATTCGAATGATTAAAAACATCATCTTCGATTTTGGAGATATTTTTATCAATCTAGATAAACAGGCTACATTTGTAGAAATGGCAAAATTGGGGGTCACAAAAATTTCTGATGAAATGATTGGCGTGTATCATCAATACGAAAAAGGGTTGATGACTACTGATGAGTTTATTGATTTTTTTTATAAGAAGTTTGAAATACCTAAGGCTGATTTAGTTTACGCTTGGAATGCTATTTTGTTAGATTTTCCTAAAAAGCGTTTAGATTTTTTAAAAGAATTATCAGAAAGTAAAAAGTATAGGTTGTTCTTATTAAGTAATACAAATGACTTACACATTAAATGGGTGCAAGATTCATTAGGAGAAGTTTTTTATAATACGTTTGAAAAATCTTTTGAGCAGTTTTATTTATCGCATGAAATTAATTTTAGGAAACCAGATTCAGAAATCTATGAATTTGTTTTAAACGCAAATAATTTAGTTGCTGATGAAACTTTATTTGTTGACGATTTAAAAGAAAACACAGATTCAGCAAATAAATTGGGGATTCATGTTTGGAATTTAATTCCTAAAAAAGAAGACGTTACAGAATTATTCACTAAAAATAAAATTAATTGATTTATCTACTTTTAAGTATACTTTTTTCTACAGGTTTATTTGTGATTTTTAAATATTTCGGCATTTATAAAGTCGATATTTTAAAAGCGATATTTGTAAATTATATTGTTGCCCTTTCGATGGGGTTTGCTTTTGCAGAAAAAAGTTTTTCTGTTACAGAAATACCCAAACAACCTTGGTTTTTAGGAGCTGTTTTTTTAGGAGCTTTGTTTGTTTCCATCTTTTTTGTGATGGCAAAAACTGCTCACGAGAATGGAGTTTCTGTGGCTTCTGTTGCCGGAAAAATGTCTGTAGTTATTCCTGTTTTTTTCGGTGTTTTTCTGTATAATGAATCTGTTACAATTTTAAAAATAGCAGGAATTATTATTGCCTTAATAGCGGTTTATTTAGCGTCGGTGAAAGAGGAAAAAACAACGCATAAAAATGCAGGTTTATTATTACCTATTTTATTATTTTTAGGTTCTGGTGCGATTGATACAACTTTAAAATATGTGGAGGTTACTCATGTGCCAAAAGAAGAAGTTTCTGTCTTTTCCGGAAGTTTGTTTGGTATTGCGGCCTTTTTTGGTTTAATTATTTTACTGGTAAAATCCATTAAAAAAAGAACCTCTTTTGGTGTTAAAAATATTATTGCAGGTATTGTTTTAGGAGTCCCAAACTATTATTCAATTGTGTTTTTAATTAAAGCATTACAAACTAAAGGTTTTGAAAGTTCAACATTGTTTACCATTAATAATGTAGGTATCGTAATCGTTTCTACTTTGGTGGGAATTTTATTATTTAAAGAACAATTTAGTGTTAAAAATAAAATTGGAGTTGCTTTGGCAATTATTGGAATTGTAATTGTAGCCATGGCATAATGGAAAATGATGCATACAAAACTATAGAAAAACCGTCAGAAGAAACACTCTTTAAGGATAGGAATAGTAAATTTTTTGGATATGCATTTCCTGTCTTAAATGATGGTGACGTTAAAGATGCTATAGATCTCTTAAAGAAAAAGCACCATTCTGCGCGTCATTTTTGTTATGCATATCAAATAGGGATTGAGCAACTCGAGTATAGAGCCAATGATGATGGTGAGCCCAATAATTCGGCAGGAATGCCAATTTATGGCCAAATTCAATCTTTTGAAGTTACCAATGTTTTAATAGTTTCTGTTCGGTATTTTGGAGGAACAAAATTAGGGGTTGGTGGTTTGATAAATGCTTACAAAACATCTGCACAAATTACTTTACAAGCATCTGAAATTATTAAAAAAACAATAGATATTTTCTTTCAATTGAATTTTCAATACGATATGATGAATAAAGTAATGAGAATTGTGAAGGAGAAAAATTTAACAATTGTTAGCCAGAAATTAGAATTAGATTGTGAATATGTGATTTGCATCAGGAAAAAAGATGCACAATCAATTTTTGAAATTTTTAAAAACCTGTATAAGGTTGATATTGTTAAACACGATTAAACTATTTCAAATAATTAGGGTCAAAGTTAAAATTTGATTACGGTCTTTTAATTTAAAACTCATAAAATTGAATAATAATTACATTAATTTTTTTTTCATTCTCTGTTGCTTTACTTTTTTTGGGTTCAATGTAACAGCTCAATCAAATTTTGTAATCGTAGTTTTAGATGATCAAGGTTGGACAGGAACTTCTGTTCAAATGGATGCATCATTATTAGACTCTAAAAGTGATTATTATATAACTTCAGAATTAGAATCTTTAGCTTCTAAAGGAATGACTTTTTCTCGAGGATATGCACCTGCTCCAAAATGTTCTCCATCTAGAAATAGCATATTAATTGGTAAAACTCCAGCTCGTGCTAATTTTACAAACACAGATAATGTAATTGCTACAGGTAAAATTTTAATTGAGCCAACTATAATTACTGTATTAGATGGCAATGAAGTTACGTATGCAGAATGGTTAAAATCTATTGGAATGAACTATAGAACTGCACATTTTGGTAAATGGCATCAAGGAAATACATCTGACTCAAGTCCAGCAAATAATGGGTTTGATTTTACAGATGGTAGTACAAGTAATGGAGATGGAAGTCAAGGAGGAACTGTACAAGCAGATCCTAAAAAAATATTTGAATTGACAACAAAATCTATTGAATTTATTCAAAATGCAGTGAATGATGGAGTTCCATTTGCTTTACAACTTTCTCATTATGCGGTTCATAGTGATATTGAGGCTAGACAAGAAACTATAGATCTTTATAATGATGAGGCACAAAGACCTATAGGAACACGTCATGACAATGTGGAGTATGCAGCAATGACAGAAGATACAGATGATGGCTTAGGATTGTTATTAGACGAAATAACTAATTTGGGGTTGGATAGTAATACTTATGTGATCTTTGTTTCTGACAATGGGGGGCAAATGAATTTCACCGATAATTCACCTTTGTCATTTGGAAAAACATTTATAAAAGAAGGCGGAATTAGGGTTCCATTTATTGTTAAAGGTCCAAATATAATTCAAGATAGTCGTAATTCTGAAGTAATTGTTGGGTATGATTTGTTTCCAACAATAGCAGAACTAACAGGAAGCACAACTGCATTACCTGAAAATTTAGATGGGCAGAGTATTGTGCCTTTACTAACTGGAAGTTCTTTTTCAAGAACAAATCCAATCTATTTTCATTCACCTCATTATGATAATAACCCAAATAAGAAACCACGTTCAGCGCTAGTTAGTGGAAATTATAAATTAATGGTTGAATATGAAACAGGGGAGATTCTTTTACATGATTTATCTTCAGATATTGGTGAAAATATAGATTTGTTGGGTTCTCAGTCTACATTAGCAAGAACTTTAACAATAAAGTTAAGAGATTATTTAAAAGAAGTAAATGCTTCAATGCCAAAATTAGATCCAACTCATTCAAGTTTTTCTGGATCTGGATCAGATGTAGATGGAGATGGTTTAGATGATGAATGGGAACTTAAAGAGTTGCTTTCATATGCTTTTGATGCAAATGATGATCCGGATAATGATAGTTTTACAAACCTAGAGGAGCTTATAAATGGTACAGATCCATATGTAAATGAAGATGCTTTAAATATGGAAAGTTTATTTAACGAAACATCCATAAAAATTTATCCTAATCCAGCTGAAAAGTATTTTAAAATTGATATTTCTAAAAACTTAGATGTTTCAAAAATTTCTAACGTAAAAATTTATAACTCTACTGCAAGGTTGATATATAAAAACAACACTTTTGAAGAAAATTTGAATATTAAGAATCTGAGCTCAGGAGTATATTTTATTAAAATTATCTTAGGAGATCAACAAGTAGTGAAAAATATAATTATAAAATAAATAATTAAAACCCTAAACCTTCCAATAAATAATCAGGGCATCTTGTTGGTTTTTCCGTTTTCATATTCATAAAAGCTAAAACAGAATTTCCTGTACAAATTAATTCATCATCTTGATTTGTAATTTTATAATCAAACTCAATCTTCACCATTGGTTTTTTCTTTAAAAAAGTTTCGATGGTTAAAACGTCGTCATAGCGCGCAGATTTAATGAAATTACAGTTTAATGAAATTACAGGAAGCATTATACCGCTTATTTCCATATCTTTGTATGTAACCCCCAAATTCCGTAACCATTCAGTTCTGCCTAATTCAAAAAATTGTGCATAATTACCATGATATACTACCCCCATTTGATCCGTTTCAGAATATCGAACCCTAGTTTTTGTTGATGATTTTTTCAATAGGTTTAAACGTTTATAATTTTAACGATAATACGTAAAAAATAGTTAGTAATCAATAGCAAATTGATTTTTTTATACTGAATTTTATTCACACTTTTGTGTAGCCTTAGAAGAAGTTAAGATAAAGTTTTTATTAAAATAAGAATCTCGAATTTTACCAAGTTAATAAATGAATTATACTGCGGAATCCGTTTGGACGGACTGTCTATCTTTTATCAAGGATAATATTAAACCTCAAGCCTATAAAACATGGTTTGAGCCAATAAAACCCGTAAAACTCTCTGGAGAAGCATTAACTATTCAAGTACCAAGTAAATTTTTTTATGAATGGTTAGAAGAGCACTACATTAAATTATTACGTGTTGCATTAGTAAGACAATTAGGTAATGACGCCAAATTGATTTATGATGTAAAGATGGAAAATAATTATAGCAGTAATAGGCCACAGATTGTAAAAATACCAAGCTCAAATAGAGATCCATTAAAACCTCAAAGAGTTACTGTACCATTGGAGTCGAGTAAAAGAGAATTAAGAAATCCTTTTATAATTCCTGGTTTACAGAAAGTGAAAATTGAATCTCAATTAAATGCTAATTATAGTTTTGCAAATTTTGTTGAAGGAGATTCTAATAGATTAGCTCGTTCAGCTGGAATGGCGGTTGCGAATAAACCTGGAGGGACATCTTTTAATCCATTATTAATTTATGGTGGAGTAGGTTTAGGAAAAACACATTTAGCACATGCCATTGGTGTGGATATAAAAGATAAATATCCAGATAAAACAGTGCTATATATCTCTTCAGAGAAATTTACACAACAATTCATAGATTCTGTAAAATCGAATACAAGAAATGATTTTATTCATTTCTATCAAATGATTGATGTTTTACTAATTGATGATGTTCAGTTTTTATCTGGTAAAGTAGGTACACAAGATGTATTCTTTCATATCTTTAATCATTTACATCAAAATGGAAAACAGGTAATTTTAACTTCCGATAAAGCACCTGTAGACATGCAAGATATTGAACAACGTTTATTATCTCGTTTTAAGTGGGGATTATCTGCGGAATTACAAGCACCAGATTACGAAACAAGAATTTCTATTTTACAAAATAAATTGTACCGAGATGGTGTAGAAATGCCTGAAGAAATTATCGAATATATTGCCAAAAACATAAAATCTAACGTAAGAGAATTGGAAGGTGTAATTATTTCTATGATTGCTCAAGCCTCTTTTAATAGAAGAGAATTTTCTATTGAATTGGCAAAACAGATTGTAGATAAATTTGTAAAAAACACCAAAAAAGAAGTTTCTATAGATTACATTCAAAAAGAGGTTTCTAAATATTTTGATATGGATGTTGCTACTTTACAATCTAAAACTCGTAAAAGACACATTGTACAAGCACGTCAATTAGCAATGTATTTTGCGAAAAGATTAACGAAAACATCTTTAGCAAGTATTGGTAATCAAATTGGACAAAGAGATCATGCAACTGTTTTACATGCTTGTAAAACAGTCGATAATCTAACAGAGACTGATAAACAGTTTAGAAAATACGTTGACGATTTAACAAAGAAGTTAACTTTCTAAAAATTTCATTTTATCATGATAAAAATACTAATGGTGTGCTTAGGGAATATTTGTCGTTCACCTTTAGCAGAAGGTATTTTGAAATCTAAAATGAATCCTCAAAATTTTCTTATAGACTCAGCAGGAACTGCAGCTTACCATAAAGGTAATGCTCCTGATAAGCGCTCTATTGAAGTTGCTAGAAAATACGGAATTAATATTGCAGATCAAAAAGCAAGAAAATTTACAATCAAAGATTTTGATACTTTTAATTATATTTTTGTGATGGATGATCGTAATTATCAAGATATTTTGATGTTGGCAAGAAATCAAAAAGAGGAGAGTAAAGTGCAAATGATTTTAAATGAAATACATCCTACTCAAAATTTAAGTGTTCCAGATCCATATTATGGAGGAAATCAGGGTTTTGAACATGTGTATACAATGTTAGAAGAAGCTTGTGAAATCATAGCAAATAAATTGTCTTAAATCTAAAAAAAATGACAGGTAAACTCTATTTAATTCCGACAACTCTGGGCGAGACAGAACCTTTAGAAGTAATGCCTTTATCTGTAAAAAAGGTGGTAGAGCAAATAGATTATTATATTGTTGAGAATGAGAAGTCAGCTAGAAAGTTTATCAAAAAAATATCACCTAAAAAACAACAGTCTTCTTTACATATTATGTTGCTAGACAAATATGCAGAAGAAATAGAAACTCATAAATATTTAGATGTTTGCCAACAAGGAATTAATATTGGTTTGTTATCTGAAGCTGGAGTTCCTGCGGTGGCAGATCCAGGAGCAACTATAGTGAAATTAGCGCATCAAAAAAACATACAAGTTGTTCCTTTAGTAGGGCCATCATCTATTTTAATGGCAATGATGAGTTCTGGAATGAATGGACAAAATTTTGCTTTCAATGGTTATTTGCCAATTGATAAAGGAGATAGAAAACGAGCATTAAAAGATTTAGAAAAGTTATCTAAGGATAAAAATCAAGCTCAAATTTTTATAGAAACTCCTTATAGAAATGAAAAAATGTTTGCAGATTTAAAAGCAACTTTAGCGCCAACAACTTATTTGTGTATTGCTGTAGATATTACGCTGCCAGCCGAATATATAAAAACAATGATGGTAAAAGAGTGGAAACATCAACAACCAGACTTGCACAAAAAGCCAGCTATTTTTATTATTCAAAAGTAATTACGCTTTTGCTTTTCTGTCTGCGACAATGCTAGAAACATCATAGCCTCCAAATTTTTTCAGATATATTTGTATAGAAGAGCCATAAGCATCAGAAAAGCATTTTACTCCATTACTTCGTAAGTATTTTTTTACATTTCCTGCACCACCTAAATGCGCAGCAGCTAGAATTCCTGATTCTGTAATTTCAATCCCGTTAATGGTTTTACCAACAGAATTTTTAATGTCCTTTCTTAAAATCCATTTGTTTACTTTACATAAAGCAGTAAATGCTTTTTCCTGTAATTCTGGATTTTGTAAAAATTCTTTGGTGTTGTAAATTTCAAAACGTTCTAATGTAGTTCTTCCAAATTGATACTTTCCTAAATAGCCTAAGGTATTTACAACAGTATATTTTCCTTGAGATTCTTTAAAGGCGAGTGCTTGTTTAAAAGCAACAAAATTATTTTGTAAATAAGGAATGTTGTAATCTAAAAATTTTGGATACGATTTATTGTTGTTTTCTTTTAATTTACTATTCATTGAAATTGCGTGTACAAATAGTAAAAACAAACTCGTAAAAAATAAAACCTTTTTGATATTTATAATTTTTCTGTTTTGCGGTTGCAAAATTATAACATATTTATAATGTAATTGACCATCAGTGAGTTAATTTTATAAAAATTATAGATAATCTGTCTTAAAGGTGTTTTATTGATGATTCTGGATAACTATTCCCTTTACTTTTGTGATTTAAGTAATTAAATCCTTAGTTTTTTAAAGAATTTATTTTTATCTATTTACACCTTGCTTATTTAACCAAATATGATATTTAGCAGCATTTCTATTGTGTTGAACGAGTGTTTTTGCAAAGGCATGATACCCTAACTTGTCAACGTTTACGCACATGTACATATAATTGTGTTTCGTTGAATTTAAGACAGCATCAATAGAAGAAATGTCGGGCATTGCAATCAAAGTAGGAGGTAAACCTTTCTTTTTGTATGTATTGTAAGGTGAATTTATTTCCAAATCAGCCGTTAAAACTCTTTTTACTATGTAATCTTGTCCTTTAACTTCTTTGATACAATAAATAATTGTTGGATCTGCTTGCAAAGGCCAGCCCCTTTTTAATCTATTTAAATACAAACCTGCAACAATTGGACGTTCTTCTGTTTTCGCAGTTTCTTTTTGCACTATGGATGCTAAAGCAATTACCTGATCAATAGACATGTTTAATGTTTTTGCTTTTTCTAATCTTTTAGAATTCCAAAAACGATGGTATTCAGCTAACATTTTGTCTCTAAAATTCTCGGCAGATACATTCCAATAAAACTCATAACTATTAGGAATGCAAATTTGTAAAATAGATTTTTTTGATAATTTATTTACGGATAAAAATTTTTCATCAGTAAACGATTTAATGATGGAAATAGAATCAGTTTCTAGTTGTTCTGCAATTCTACCAGCTAATTTTTCTAAAGTATCTTGATTATTAAAGGATACTTTTGCAGGGGTTTGATTCCCACTTCTAAGCATATTAACAATATCATTATTGGACATACCTTTTTTTAAAATATACCTTCCCGATTTGGGTGTAGAAAAGTTTTTCTTTGCTGCAACTAAGAGGAAAGTGCTAGGGTTTTTAGAAAATTCAGATATTTTATTTTTTACATCGATTAAGCTATCTGCAGTGTATACAAAAAGAACAGTTTCTTTAGTAATTGTTTTTCCGAATATTTTTTGATAATAGTTGTATGCCAAAATTCCACCAATTAAAATAATGGTAGCGATAACGGTATATATAAATTTTTTACTCAAGTTTTTTTATGTTTAAAGAACTGCAAAATTACTCTTTTATCAACTGAAATAAAACTTCATCTTTAAATTTTCCTTCAGATAAAATCCAATCTTTTTTTACACCAGTTTTGATAAAGTTGTATTTATTGAATAAGGCTAAACTTTTTATGTTATCCGATGTAATATTTGCGTATAGTTGATGCATTTGTAAATGAGAAAAAGAATAGTTTATGATGATTGATAAAGCTTCAGAGGCAAATCCTTTTTTTTCAAAATCAGGATGAATTAAAATTCCAATTCCTGCCCTTTTATGTTGCGGGTTATAATCAAACAAATCAATCATACCAATTTGTTTTCTCGTTGATTTTTCTTCAATGAGCAAGCGAAGTTGTTTGCTTTCATAAATATCTAAATGGGCATTTTCTAAATATCGTTTTAAAATATATTTTGAAAATGGAGCTTGCGTATGACTAACTTCCCAAAAAGATTCATTATTTTCTATTTGATATAGAAAGTTTAAATCTTCTGGCTCTAAAGCACGTAAAATTATTTTTTCACCAGATAATGACATTTGTTATTATTTTATTTTTTGACTGCATAGAATTATAGTTAACATTATTTTACTGGATAGACATTTTTCTATGTTTGTATGTAATCAATAATTTAAAGTTAAATAGTTATTGTTCCTTTAAAAACAAATTTTGCTGGTCCTTTTAAAAACACGTTTTTATAAATTCCTTTTCCTTCTGTAAATGAAACTTCTAAATGACCACCTTCTGTGGATAAAGAAACTACATTACTTTTAGTTTTATTCGTTTTATGCATAGCAATTGCTGCTGCAGTAACACCCGTGCCGCAAGCAAGCGTTTCGTTTTCTACGCCTTTTTCATAAGTTCTAACTCTAAAAGAGGTAGCGTCAATTTGCTGAACAAAATTTACATTACTTCCTGGATCTTGATAACTATTTCTTATTTCTTTTCCGTTTTCAAAAACAGGATACTCATTTAAATCATCCACCAATTCTACATGATGTTGGGTTCCTGTATGCATGAAAACTGAATTTTCGTTTACTTGTATATTATTAACATTAATCATTTGTAAAGAAATAATATCATTTTTAATTTCTGCAAAATGTTCACCATCAACAGCTATAAAAGTAGTTTTATCTTTTATGATTTCTAATCGTTTGGCGAATGCAACAGCACATCTAGCCCCATTTCCACAAAAAGTTTGGCTACCATCAGGATTAAAATAAATCATTTTAAAATCAAAATTACTTTCATTTTCAATTAAAATAATACCATCTGCACCAACACCAAAATGTCTGTCTGCTAAATGAGAAATAAAGTCAGTATTTTCTTTGGGAAAGGTTTTTGCTCTATTGTCTATCATCACAAAGTCATTTCCTGTACCTTGATATTTGTAAAAAGTCAAATTCATAGGACAAAGATAAGTATTTCAAGAATAAAAAAAGTTTGTTAAAAAGTGGTTAAAGTCCGTTAAAAGCAAGTTAAACAGATTTTTTGAAAATGTTAAAATTGTATATTTGATATATTAAAAAAGCATAATTATGAAGAAACTTTTGGGTTTATTAGGAATAGCAGTTTTAGGCGGAGCACTTACATTGGGTGGTTACAAAATGTTCTTTAATGACACAGTAATTATAGAAAGAACTGTGCCTGAAAAGATGCAAACAGTGCAAACAAATTATAATCCAACATTTACACGCAATTCAACGGCTATTGCGGCGGCAGCCATAGATTTTACCTTGGCAGCAGAAAAATCTTTAAATGCTGTTGTCCATGTAAAAAATACCGCAATTAGAACACAGAAAAATCCTTTTGCAGAATTATTCTACGGAAATGGAAGTGGAACAAGAAAGTTTGAGCAAGTAGGCACAGGAAGTGGAGTTATTATCTCTTCTGATGGCTACATTATTACTAATAATCATGTTATTGATAGTGCTAACGAAATTGAAATTACTTTAAATAACAAGAAAAAATACAAAGCAGAGTTAATAGGAACTGATAAGGAGAACGATATTGCTTTATTAAAAATTGAGACAGAAATAGATTTGCCATATTTTCCTTTTGCTGATTCTGATACAATTAAGGTCGGTGAGTGGGTTTTAGCTGTTGGTAATCCTTACAATTTAACATCTACGGTGACGGCAGGAATTGTAAGTGCCAAAGGAAGAGATTTAGAAGGTAACACAGCAATTGATTCTTTTATTCAAACAGATGCAGCTGTAAACCCAGGAAATAGTGGAGGAGCCTTGGTAAATACACGAGGAGAATTGGTTGGAATTAACACTGCAATTTCTTCAAAAACAGGTTCTTTTGTTGGGTATTCTTTTGCAGTGCCATCTAATATAGCAAAGAAAATTGTAGACGATTTATTAGAGTATGGTGCTGTGCAAGAAGCGGTAATAGGTATCCGTTTTTCACCAGTTGATAATGACAAAATTGTAGGTGTAAAAATTGTAGGTGTTGAAGAAGGGCAAGGTGCTGCGAATGCTGGATTACAAAAAGAGGATGTGATTGTGAAAGTAAATAATGTAAAAATTACAAAATTTTCTGAATTAAGGGGGCAACTAACAGCAAAAAGACCCGGTGATTTTGTAAATATTACAGTAGAAAGAGAAGGTAAACTTGTTACTAAAAGTGTGAAATTAAGTAAGAAAGTAAAAAGGTTTATTTCGAAAACCTTTAATTGGGAATTGAAGGATTTATCAAAAAATGAATTAAAAAAGAATGATATTAATAATGGTGTAAAGATTATTAATACTGGAGAAAGAGAGTCTAAAGACAGTTTAAAGAATTTTATCATCACAAAAATTAATGATAAAGAAATTGAAACTGCTGATGAAGCTGTAAAAATATTAGAAAATGTCGCACAAAGTAGATATTCTATTGTTATTGAAATGATAAATACTGAAGGGGAAAAAGAAAGATTACGTTTCAGATAGATAATACGTTTAAAATTTAAAAGCAAGAATCCTGATAGTTTATCAGGATTTTTTTGTGGGTTAAAGATTTTAACGAAATCGATTTCGTGTTTTCAAAAAAAGAAATACTTTTGTAAAAATTTTAAATTAGTTATATATAGATGTCCTTAAATTTAGATTACGAAAAAGAAGTTGCATTGCAAGCAAAAACCAGAAGAGCTACAATAGAATTTATAAATATTGTAAACGACTTATGGTATGATAAATCTATAGAATTAGTTTTGTTTAGAAATACATTAGTAGATAAAAGAGCTAGTGAAGTTCTGAATTTAATAGATTATGCTAAAGAGTTTGTAAATAAAGCAATTACAATACAAGATGCATTAAGCATTGCCAAGGCAATTCAGAAAATAGATTTACCATCATCTAAGTTAGATATTGGTAAATTAGCTTACGAATGTCATTTAAACCCTAGTGGATGTCTAGATAAAGTAGCCTTTGTAAAAAAGCAACTAAGAAATGTTACTAATTTTAAAGATATTAAGCCTAAAGATGTTGTTTTATATGGTTTTGGAAGAATTGGTCGGTTGTTGGCAAGAGAATTAATGACTAAAATGGGGAAAGGTTCTCAATTACGATTAAGAGCAATTGTAACTCGTGGAGAAATTACGCAATCTATTTTAGAAAAAAGAGCATCATTATTAAGTATCGATTCTGTTCATGGAGATTTTTTAGGGACAGTGCAAACAGACATAGAAAATAAAGCATTAATTATAAATGGTACAACCGTTTTTATGATTTCTGCCAATAAACCAGAAGAGATAGATTACACAGCCTACAATATTAATGACGCTTTAATTATTGATAACACAGGTGCTTTTAGGGACGATGTAGAATTAAGCAGACACCTAAAAGCAAAAGGAGCAAGTAAGGTTTTATTAACGGCTCCAGGTAAAGGAATTCCAAATATTGTGCATGGCGTAAATCACAAACAATACAATCCCGATAAAGTAGATATTTTTTCAGCAGCATCTTGTACTACCAATGCAATTACGCCAGTTTTAAAAGTTTTAGAAGATAATTTCGGAATAAAAAAAGGACATTTAGAAACCATCCATGCCTACACAAACGATCAAAATTTGGTAGATAACATGCATGATAAATACAGAAGAGGAAGATCAGCAGCTTTAAATATGGTCATTACAGAAACTGGTGCAGGGAAAGCAGTTTCAAAAGCAATACCATCATTAGAAGGTAAGCTTACATCAAATGCAATTAGAGTTCCTGTTCCAAACGGTTCTTTAGCTATTTTAAATTTACAATTAAGAGTTCCAATCACAACAGATTCAATAAATGCAATTATGAAAAAATATGCTTTAGAAGGTGATTTGGTAGAGCAAATTAAATATTCTTTAGATAATGAACTAGTTTCAGCAGATATAATTGGTACAACAGCACCTTCAATTTTTGATAGTAAATCAACCATAACGGATAAAGAAACTATTGTAATTTATGTCTGGTATGATAATGAATATGGTTATTCTCATCAAGTAATGCGTTTGGCCAAACACATAGCAAAAGTTAGAAGATATACCTATTATTAAAAAACAGGTATGTTAAATGCATATTTAAAAACCCAAAACAAATTATTGTTTTGGGTTTTTTTATTATGAAATAATTAATTGCTTTATATAAATAAGAGGTGTGTATTTTCTTGATCTGCTCTTGCATAAAAATCACCAATAGTAATAATGTCTTCTACTTCATCAATTAAATCATCTTTTTTTAAGTGAAACATATCTACCGCTAATTTACAAGCCCATAGTCTGCAACCAGAATCAGAAAGAATTTCTAAAAACTCACCAACAGGCGGCATATCTAATTTTTCCATTTCTTTTTTCATCATTTTAGTAGCTAAAGCTTCCATTCCCGGCAAACCGCCTAGCATTGTGGGGATATGCATTGCAGGATTCCCAACTGTTGCAACTCTTAAATGCTCTAGTTTTTTCTTTTGAATTGCTTCTAATCCAAAGAAAGTAAAAAATATTTCTGATTCAATACCTTCCATTCTTGCTCCATTTGCCATAATAAAAGCAGCATAGACATTTTCTATTGTAGCTTTAGATAAGATAAAAAGCATTTTTCTAACTTTTGTTTTTCCCATGATAATTTGTTTTTGGATTAAATACAGCTTTTTGGTTTTGGTATTCCTGCAATCATTGTTGCTTTTTTAAGAGGCCCTCCAGGAAATAATTTATAAAATTCTTTAATGTTTATTACACCACTCTTTTTAATACCTCTAATAGATAATGCTTCTTCCTTTCTAAATTTATCATGAATATAATCTATTACTTTCCAGTTTTTATCTGTCATTTCAACTTCTTGTTCCTTGGCAATTTCAGCACCAATTTCTTTTGTCCATTGATTAAAATCGGTTAAATAGCCTTCTTCGTTTACATTTACTTTTACTTGTGCTAATGTTTTTTGCATAATATTATTTTTTAGTTTCTATTTTAATTAAGCTGTTTTCCTTTTTTACTCATTGTTGCGGATACAAATGGAATGTGTATTCCCTTGATAAGCATATTCCAATAAATCCATTTAAAAGCCATTTTCCCCATGTGATTTATTCTACTTTCTTTCAGTAAACTTAAGGGGCCGACTCCAGGAAAAGGGAAAGTACCTTCCACTGGTTCTTGTGTGTAATTAAAATCTATTAAAAGAGCTTTCCCATTACCAGTTTCAATGAAACAATTGGCATGTCCATCAAATTTTTCTTTTAATTCTTTACCATCTATATATCTTAAAATATTTTCGGTTAGAATCTCTGCTTCAAAGTGTGCAACAGAACCAGCCTTAGATGCGGGTAAATTAGTACAATCTCCAAGCGCAAAAATGTTTTCATTTGCTGTTGTTTGAAGTGTTGCTTTGTTTGTGGGAACAAAATTTAAATCATCTCCTAAGCCTGACCTTTCTATTAAAGAATCTCCCATATTGGTAGGAACTGTTACTAATAAATCATAATCAACTTCAGTATCTGCATAATCAATAATTTTATTATTTTCATAATCTACACGTTCAATATTAAAATCGGTCACTTCTTTTATTCCTTTTTCCTCTAATAAATAATGAAGTGCTTGTGTCGCTTTTGGTTTTGTAAATGCTCCGTCTAAAGGAGTCACAAAAGTAATATCAACTTTGTCTCTTATTCCTGAGTTTTTGAAATAAGAATCTGCCAGAAAAGCGAACTCTAAAGGAGCAACAGGGCATTTAATAGGCATTTCTGTTATGTGTATAACGAGTTTTCCACCTTCCCATTCTCTAAATTTATCTCTTAAGGCTTTCGCTCCTTCATATGTATAAAAATCAAAAATGTTTTTATGCCACATCGGTCCTGCCATTCCTTCGGTTTCCTCAGGTGCAATTTTTGTTCCTGTAGCGATTATTAGTAGGTCATAATCTAACTTTTTATTGCTTTCCAGTAGAATTTCATTTTTATCAGGAATAATTTTTTCAATTTTCTCTTGAATATAATTTACCTCTTTTGGAATGAATTTCTTTCCATTTTTTTTAACTTGTTTTGAGGTGTATATATCGAACGGTAGAAATAAAAATCCTGGCTGATAATAGTGTGTTTTATATTGATCTATAATGGTAATTTTCCAAATGTCTTTTTTTAATTTAGATACCAAATGATTTGCCATCATTGTTCCTGCCGTTCCTGCTCCTAAAATCACTAAGTTTTTCATAATTAATCATTTACAATTCAAATTTAATTTGTAATCGTTGATTAAAGTATGATATAAATCATGAAATTTTTTTATGTAACTTATGTTACAGAGTTGTTATTTAGGTCATAAAATAGAATTATAATTATGATGCGTTTTATATTTATTATATTATTTTTGAAACTAATCTTAGTCATTTTAGATTGACAAAGAAAAATTATTTAGCTTAATGACAATTCAACAAAAAATAGAGGAACTTCGAGAAGGGTTACGTCAACATAATTATAATTATTACGTTTTAGATAATGCCACAATTTCTGATTTTGAGTTCGATATAAAACTAAAAGAACTAGAAAAATTAGAGGCAGAAAATCCTATTTTTTTTGATTCAAATTCACCAACACAAAGAGTCGGAGGAGAAATTACTAAAAACTTTGAAACCATTTCTCATAAAAATAGAATGTATTCTTTAGATAATTCATATTCTAAAGAAGATTTGTTAGATTGGGAAAAGCGTATCAAAAAGATGTTGGGAACAGATAAAGTTGAATATACTTGTGAATTAAAGTTTGATGGTGCTTCAATTAATCTTACTTACCAGAATAACCATTTCGTAAAAGCTGTAACAAGAGGAGATGGTTTTCAAGGAGATGATGTAACTGCAAATATTAAAACAATTCGGTCTATTCCTTTAGTTTTAAAAGATGATTTTTTAAGTAATTTTGAAATTCGTGGAGAAATTATTTTACCTTTTGATGGGTTTCATAAAATGAATGAAGAAAGAATAGATATTGGAGAGGAGCCTTATAGAAACCCGAGAAATACTGCCAGTGGGAGTCTCAAATTACAAGACAGTTCAGAAGTTGCAAAACGTCCTTTAGATTGTTTATTGTATCATTTAGTAACGGATAGTAGAAAATATAAAACACATCTTGAAAGTTTAAAAAATGCAAGAAAAGCTGGATTTAAAGTCCCAGAAACTTTACAAGCAACAAAAACTATTGAGGATGTTTTTAAGTTTATTAAATTTTGGGATATTAAACGTCATGATTTACCCTATGAAACGGACGGAGTTGTTATTAAAGTTAATAATTTACAACAACAAGAAGAACTAGGTTATACTGCAAAATCTCCAAGATGGGCTATTGCTTACAAGTTTAAAGCAGAGCAAGTCTCAACGATTTTACACGGAATTACATACCAAGTTGGAAGAACGGGTGCAATTACGCCAGTAGCGAATTTAGAACCGGTACAATTGGCAGGTACCATTGTAAAACGAGCTTCGTTACATAATGCAGATCAAATTGAAAAGTTAGATATTAGAGAAGGGGATACTGTTTTTGTGGAAAAAGGCGGAGAAATTATTCCGAAGATTATTGCGGTAGATTTTACAAAGCGTCAAGAAAATTCAGTACCAACAGTGTATGCAACTATTTGTCCGGAATGTAAAACAGCATTGATTAGAAAAGAAGGAGATGCGAAGCATTATTGTCCGAATGAGTTTGGATGTGCTCCACAAATTACGGGTAGAATACAGCATTTTATTAGCAGAAAAGCAATGGATATTGAAGGTTTAGGAGGGGAAACTGTTGATTTACTTCGTAAAGAAGGTTTAATAACAAACTATGCGGATTTATATGATTTAAAAGCTAAACAAATCATTCCGTTAGAAAGAATGGCAGAAAAATCTGCACAAAATATTATTAAAGGAGTTTTAAAATCAAAAGAAATTCCATTTGAAAAAGTCTTATTTGCATTAGGAATTCGTTTTGTAGGTGAAACGGTTGCTAAAAAATTAGCGAAACATTTTAAATCTATAGATAAATTAATGACGGCAGATTTCGAAACATTAATTTCGGTTGACGAAATAGGAGATAGAATTGCCCAAAGTATTATCGATTTTTCTTCAGATTTAGGAAATATTCAACTAATAAATCGTTTAAAAGTTTCAGGAATTCAATTAGAAGTTTCGGCAGAAAGTTTAGAAAATTTAACAGATAAATTACAAGGAAAAATATTTGTGGTCTCTGGTGTTTTTTATCAAATGACTAGAAATGAACTTAAAAAAGCTATTGAAGATAATGGAGGTAAAGTGAGTTCGTCTATTTCTAAAAAAACAAATTATATTGTTGCTGGGGATAATATGGGGCCAAGCAAATTGGCAAAAGCTAAAGATTTAGGTATAGCAATAATTTCTGAACAAGATTTTATAACTAAAATTAGTTAGTGTGATAACGAAACGATGCGACCTATTTTTCCTGAAAGATCAAAAAAAAAGGTTTCTGAGTTCTTAGTTTTGTTAAATAAAAAATAAAATTTGAAAAAACTTCTGTACATATATATAATGATATTCTCTTTTGTGGCTTTGTCCCAAAAAAGAGAAAAAGATTCTTTGCCAAAAAATATAGAAGATTATGTTTTTGTAAGTCCAGGAGATACATTAACGATTAATTTGAATGAATTTTCAATCTTACCAAAACAAAAGTTTAATTCTAAAGTAGATGTTCGTTATTATTTATGGTTTCGTAGAAAAGTATTCAGGGCTTATCCTTTTGCAAAACTAGCCTCTGAAAAGCTAGATAGTTTAAACCTCAGATTAACAAGGATAAAATCTAGACGTAAACGCAAAAAATATACAAAACAAATACAGAAATATATAGAAGGTGAATTTACAGATCAAATAAAAAAAATGACCAAAACAGAAGGTCGTATATTAATAAAGTTAATTCATCGCCAAACAGGAAAAACTGTTTTCAACAATATAAAAGGATTAAGAAGTGGTTGGAAAGCATTTTGGTATAATACAACAGCAAATGTTTTTAGATTATCTTTAAAAGATGAATATCATCCAAAAACTACAAATGAAGACTTTTTAATAGAGGATATATTACAACGTGCATTTCAAGATGATTTGCTGAAAAAGCAAAAATCAAAACTTAATTTCGATTTTACTAAAATCATAGCATCAAAAAGAGCCAGAATAGATGTTGAGATCTATAAACAAATGTTTGCCAAGATTCGGGAAAAGAAAAAAAGAAAGCAAACAGGAAATAAAAAAAGGTAGCAATCTAAAATTGCTACCTTTTTTTTTGTTGAAATATTATTTTATTATAATGGATTTATTCATTGTTTTCCTCTAAAAGTTCTTCTTTTTTTTGCTCTTCGTTATCTATTTTAACTTTCGATTTATTTAGTTGTCTAAAAAGGAAATTCATACCGAATCTAAAATTAGCAGTATTTGAATCCTGAACTTTGCCACCAATACTAGAAAGGTCATCTAAAGCAGTATATAATTGCAAAAAGCCTAATTGTACAGCAAGGTTTGCTCCAAGTCTAAAACCGCCATTGTTTCCACCAGTACTTGCAACTAAACCATAAGTAGTTTTGTTTAATTCTCTGTTATAGCCTAAAGCATAACTAGGTTTAATGCTTATATAAGGATTCTTATTGTAGAAATAAGTAGCTCGAAAAACATTTTTTTCTGACATTTTATATTTTGCAGAAAAGAAAGTTCTTGATCCTATTTTCGACTTAAAACTTTCTTGACTTTCAGTTGCGCCTAAAACATTATTTAGAGCATTCTCAATTTCATCTTGTACATTTCCAGAATTCTGAAAATCAAATCCATTATAAACACCATTACTTACATCTTGCAAATTATAGTTGGTTACATTGTCTTTCCAGTTTATAGAACCAAGATCGTTAATAGATAATTCAAAAGAAAATTTCTCATTTATTTCGTACCCCAAACCTATGTCCATCCCAAAACCACTATTTTTCCCAAAGAAAGCGATGATATCTGCTGTATCAGAAACACCAGAAGTATTTACGGTAGCATTGGTGGTATTTAGTGTCCAAAGAAAGTTTGCAGGGTTTATGTCTAATGAAAATTGTGCACCATCTTCTAAAGAAGAATGCGCTATTCCACTAAGAGATTTTAATCTTAAACCTATAGAAAGTTTGTCATCTAAAAATGTTCTTGTAACTCCAATTCCTATTTCACTGTAAGAAGTAAAACCCAATTTTTCTGCAGTTAATGAAAAACTTTCACCAAATCCATTAGCAGCGACTGTTGTAAAATCTTTTGAAAATTCCCAAGCCAAATTGCTTTTAGCATTTGCGAAAAGTGTTAAAGATCCCTTTTTAGTTTTAAAACCGAGCATAAAAATATTTGCAACTATATCTGTAGCTACAACATTGGCATCTGCTGCCGATGCATTCAAGTTATTAAAATCAATTTTAATGTTGTTTCCACTTTCTACTAAAATATCATTTAATTTAATTCCTGAATTAAGATTAAAACCAATATTAAGAGGCGTACCAAAGTTTACCTTATATTTTGGTAAATATATAGGTGAAATATTTTGAGTTTGTATAACATAGTCTCCTAAGTTGTAAAATGATAAATAGTCTTGTGCTTTAACATTGTTCATTAAAATAAAAAACAAAAGTATAGTTGAGTATATAGTTTTTTTCATAGCTTCTTAATTTCCAGATATTATATTTGCATTGGCTTCAATAGCTACTGCAACATTTAATTCGTCACTACCTTTTATCATAACAGAATCACGTCCAGTAGGCAGTTGTAATATTACTCTAACGTTTATTTTGTCAGCATCAATTATATCATTAATTTCATTTTGATTTAATTCAATTTCAAAGTTTGAAAGTATTGCAACACCATTAGATTCTCCAGTATCATTTACATTTGCAGCTTGAAAAGCATTTATAGATTCGGTATGCACAACTTGGCCACTACTATTTTTGAATTCTAATAGGATATCTCCAGTTAAAGGAGTTTTGTTTTCTACATTTATTAATAATTTTATGTAATCAAAGTCACTCAAATCTTCCCCTCCACTAAAATCTATTTCTTTATCTAAACTTACTTTATCGAAATCTATAGATATGTCTGCATTAAAACCGTCATTAATAGCAGCATAAAAATTTTCATTAGGATTACCATCATCAATTGGGTTGGCTTTTCCAGAAATATCAAACTCTAAAAACGCAGGCTTAGACTCTAATAAAGCGCTTATGTTAGAGTTAGAGTCATCTAATGTTTGATTTGTAGCCTTTGCATTATCTCCAAAATTTTCTACTCCATCAATAATAATGGTATTAGGTAGTGATGAATTACTTGTATAGCTTAGGTTTAAAGAAGAATTAGCATTCACAGCTTTAACTGAAGATAAATCCATACTAATAGGGAAACCATAATCATTACTTACATTTATAGACATTACTGCATTGTCAAATGCTACATTTCCCTCACTAAAGTTATCAAAAAAGTCTCCTAAATCTATAGTATTTGAAGAAACGTTAAAGGATTCCTGCTTAAAGTCTCCATATATAACATCGTAAGCAATGTTGGTTATTTTAGCTTCGTAAGAAATTGCATCGTTTGCATCTATATTATTGCCAGCGGCAAAGGTAAAAGTTGCATCAAGATCAACTACAACTTTATTGTTAGTTTTACCTGTTCCTGTTCCGTCATTGGTGAGGTCTCCATTAAATTCACTTAAGTCAATTGAAATAGTTTCGTCTGTTCTTCCATTTATACTTATTGTTTTTGTATAAATACTTCCATCACTTTTTTTTGTAAATGATGGTATTGTAAATGTAAGTTCTATACTCGTATCTACTGCGGACTTAAAAGTAATACTCATATTACCTTCATTAAATTCAACACCAGTAATTTCTTGAGTTAACTCTAAATCATGTATTTTTTGATTTTCTCTGCTGTAGGTCCCAATCAAAGGATTTGCAACTCCAGGTGCTATTTCTGCAGTTATTGTATAAGGAAAAGTTTCCCCGATAGCAGTCAAATCGTCTTCAGTTATGGGGCTTTCTATTGAACTTTCAATTGAAGTATCATCAATGTCCACATTAAATGCATCATTGTTTTCCCCTGAAAAGGTTTCTGTGTAGCTGAAGCTAAACTCTTCTGTAGAGGTTGGTTCAAGATTACTGCTGCCTAAATCGTCAAATATTTCAGATAAATTGTAGTTTATAAACCCGGCAGGTATTTTTACATTGCCACTCCAGGAAATGTCATCTATGTCTTTATCTAAATAAGAGACATCACAAGAAATTGTTAGCCCTACAAAAAACAATGTAAGCCACAACTTAGTTACTTTATTCATACTTTTCAATTTCATAATTAATTTTTGTTTTGATTTGCAATATATGCATATATAAAGATATACACAGAATAAATGTATTCATGTTTAGTATTGATGGCTTTCGGTATTAGTATGATTGTTTCTTAAACGCTAATATAATAGTCATTACTTTTAAATTTTATTGTTTTTTAGTCATTTGATGGTTAAACGAGATTTCTAATATAGTTTTAGATTATTTTTCAATTTTATCGATTAAATAGGTGAAAAATAGCTTTGATTTATGACTGTTTTTTTTAAGACTTAAATTAGAATAATAAAGAATTGTCTTTTGAATCTCTAGTAGTTGATTTATTTGGTTATATCCCAAATAGCTGTGACAAGGTTTAATTTTTTAAAGGGCCAAAAAGGATTTGATTTTTTATGTTTTATTGATGTGAAAATAAGGGTATTTCATAGTAGTTTGGGTTGAAAATAGTTGTTTTGAAAAATATTCATAAAATTCCACAAAAAATTGGATATTGTAAATAGCTTTAAACAAGTGTTTTACGTTTTTTGTTATGATACTTTTGGATAAAGTATTGATAAATAGTTGTGAGATTAGAAAGAGGGT
>NZ_PJMV01000001.1:857500-2135000 GCF_002846595.1 Polaribacter sp. Hel1_33_96
ATGAAAATATTTTAAAACGTAATGTTTTGTTATAAATATTTTTTTTGATATTGTAGTAAAGAATATACGCTGGAAATTATTTAATTTAAAAATTACCTTTTTTAAGCAATTTTTATGAATAAATCCATTTTTATAGTAAGTATGATTATCTCTTCAGTTTTTCTCTAGATGACTTGGGAATAAAGTTTTTTTAAAAATAGAAGTAAACACAAATTTTATTTTTTTAAACCTTATTTGGTTTTAAGAATTAAGGAATATTTAAGTATTTGTGAGTTTGTAAAGAAATTTTCCATTTTGGGTTTTTCATTACATATTCAACAATTTGAACTGTCATTTTTTCTTTTTTACTCCATTCAGGTTGCAAAAACAATTGACATTTTTCATCAACTTTAGCAGCTTGTTCTTCAGCAAATTCAAAATCAGATTTGTTATGAATTATCATTTTTAGCTCATCCGCCTCAGGATAAACTTCAGCTAAAGGTAATTTTGTCTTTTTTGGAGATAGACAGAACCAATCCCATTTTCCAGAAAAAGAATATGCTCCAGAAGTTTCTATATGTGTTTTTATGTTGTTTTTTTGAAGTAAATTTGTAATATAATCCATGGACCACATTAAGGGCTCCCCTCCAGTAATAACAACTGTATTCGCATATTTCTTTACATTCTCAACAATAGTATTTGCAAGTGTAGGAGGATGTAAATCTGCGTTCCAACTTTCTTTCACATCACACCAATGGCAACCAACATCACAACCTCCAACTCTTATAAAATAAGCTGCAGTGCCTGTATGAGAACCTTCACCTTGAATTGTATAGAACTCTTCCATTAATGGAAGCATTATGCCTTTGTTTACTAAATCTTTTGTTTCTTTATTCATCTACATTAAAGTCAACCAAAAAGGTTTTTAAAAGATGCAAAGGTAGTTTTTTGATTATCAAGAATAAAATGAATAATAAATTAATTCTATTTGCTTAAAAATCAATGAAATTATGTAAATTTGCACTCCTTTTTACGAGAACAGATTTATAAAAGGAATTAAACAAAACAATTTATAAAAACAACTCTTTTTGTTTTTATCGTTAAAAGTCTGAAAAACAATAAGATACAAAATTAATTTTCAGAAATGTCTGAAGAAACAAAAAACACTGAAGAGCAAGTAGTTGCTACTGAAGTACAAGAAACAACGACTCCAGTTGTAGATCCGAAACAATTTTTAGCTGATTTTAACTGGCACAAATACGAACAAGGTATTGAAGCTGTTGATGAAGAAAAATTAAAAGCATTTGAAAATGCATTAGAAGGAACTGTAGGTTTCGTAAACGAACGTGATGTAATTGAAGGAACTGTAATTAGAATTACAGACAGAGATGCAATTATTGACATCAATTCTAAATCTGAAGGAGTTATTTCTTTAAACGAATTTCGTTACAATCAAGGTTTAGCTGAAGGAGATACTGTAGAAGTATTAGTTGATAAGAGAGAAGATTCTTCTGGTCAATTGGTATTGTCTCACAAAAAAGCAAGAGTAATCAAAGCTTGGGAGCGTGTTAACAATGCTCATGAAACTGGTGAAGTAGTTAATGGTTTCGTTAAGTGTAGAACTAGAGGTGGTATGATTGTAGATGTTTTCGGAATCGAAGCATTTTTACCAGGATCTCAAATTGACGTTAAGCCAATTAGAGATTACGATCAATATGTAGAGAAGACAATGGAATTCAAAGTTGTGAAAATCAATCACGAATTTAAAAATGTTGTTGTATCTCATAAAGCACTTATTGAAGCGGATATTGAATTACAGAAAAAAGAAATTATTGGTCAATTAGAAAAAGGACAAGTATTAGAAGGTATTGTTAAAAATATTACTTCTTATGGTGTCTTTGTTGATTTAGGTGGTGTTGATGGATTGGTACATATTACTGATTTATCTTGGTCAAGAATCAATCATCCAAATGAGGTTGTAGAATTAGATCAAAAATTAAACGTTGTAATTTTAGATTTTGATGATAATAAATCTAGAATTCAATTAGGATTGAAACAATTATCTGCACATCCTTGGGAAGCTTTAAACTCTGAATTAAAAATTGGAGATAAAGTTACTGGTGAAGTTGTTGTTTTAGCTGATTATGGAGCATTCGTTGAAGTAGAGCAAGGAGTAGAAGGGTTAATTCATGTTTCTGAAATGTCTTGGTCAACTCATTTACGTTCTGCACAAGATTTCGTAAAAGTTGGAGATAAAGTTGAAGCTCAAATTTTAACTTTAGACAGAGAAGACCGTAAAATGTCTTTAGGTATTAAACAATTACATCCAGATCCTTGGACAGATATTACAACTAAATATCCTGTTGGTTCAACTCATACAGGTACTGTAAGAAATTACACGAACTTTGGTGTATTTGTTGAGTTAGAAGAAGGAATCGATGGTTTAGTTTATATCTCTGATTTATCTTGGACGAAGAAAATTAAGCATCCATCAGATTTTGTTACTGTTGGTGATAAATTAGAAGTTCAAGTTTTAGAATTAGATGTAGAGAACAGAAAGTTAAATTTAGGTCATAAGCAAACGCAAGATAATCCTTGGGATGCTCATGAAGCTACTTATGCTATCGGTTCTACGCATGAAGGAGTTGTGAAAGAAAAGAATGATAAAGGGGCAGTTGTAACTTTTGCTGATGGAGTAGAAGGTTTTGCACCAAGTAGATTCTTAGAAAAAGAAGATGGTACTAAATTAGGAAAAGGGGAAACACTTAAGTTTGTAGTTTTAGAATTCTCTAAAGAATACAGAAGAGTTGTTGTATCTCATACATCTATCTTTAAAGAGCAAGAAAAAAGAAATGTGAAAGTTGCCGTTAAAAAAGCAGCTGAAGCAGAAAAAACTACTTTAGGAGACATAGGTGGTCTTGCAGATTTAAAAAAGAAAATGGAAGCTGGTAACAAAAAGAAATAATAATTTCTTAACTAGTTGTTCTTTCTGCGAAGAAAGAAATCCATAATACTTAAAAAGCCATTGCTATTTGCAATGGCTTTTTTTATTGTTCAATCGTTTTATAAATTTTATTTCAGTGTATTAGAATTTAGTAAAAACACTGCGTTTGCTAAAAAGAGTTTTCCATTATGCCAAAAAGATCTAAATAAAGGATTGTCTACCATATAAACAATACTTCCACGTCCTTTTTGTTCTTCTCCAAACAATAACGATTCTGGAATATTTTTAATAGCTCTACTGCCAGCATAGCCAGAAACATTTTCTGTGTCTTTATCAAAGTAAGCAACATTTATGCCATTTTCTAAATAGTTAAATGATGTTCCACTTAATTTTAAAGAAAAATAATCACTTTTATATCCAAAAGCTAGAGGATGAGTTACATCAACTTTACTTTTAAATATTGCCCCAGTAATAAGATTTTGAATATTCTTTCTTTCTTGATCAGCATAAGGAATTAAATTATATTTGGTAGAATCTTTTTTAGACTCTTTACTCTTTATAGAATATCCTTTTTTATCAGCAAAACTATTTAAAGCATTTCCAATCACAATTAATGTTCCACCAGCACTTACAAAAGTTGATAATTTATCTAAGGTAGTTTTATGTAAAACATTACTGTAATATCCATTTGGGATAATTATAACATCATACTTGGAAAAGTTCGTTTTACTAAAATAATCTGAATTTAAAATAGTGAGAGGGTATTTTAATTCTGTTTCAAAAAAGTGCCAAATTTCTCCAAAACTTAGAGATGAAGCTCCTTTGCCCGAAAGTAATGCAATCTTCTGTTTGTTAATGGGCTTTACACTATAAGAGCCAAAATCTAATCCAGAATCTACAAAACCTGTAGCAACTGGTTGAATTTTTCTTTGATGTTTATTAGCAATTTTGTTCAATTTTTCATCAAAGTCAGTAGTTCTATTATCATTTCTTAAAATGATTAAAGTTCCAGGGTCATAAGTTTTCCCTTCTAAAGAAAATATTTTTTCAGAAAAACGAGGCGTTATATTTTGTTGCAACAAAGCCCCTAAAAAAGTAGCATCTTCTAAACTATTCCACTTAGAAATGTAGGCATATGCGCTTTTATCTATAGTATTTGTTATACTTTTTACGGTTTTAGATTCAATAGAACTCACTTTTGTTTTTGATGCAATCGCATCAAAACCATGGGCATAAGGTAAGGACCAAGCTGTAATATCATAAGTTAGGGAGTCTGATAATTTAGCTTTAGGCTCAAACAAAACATTTACCATTTTTCCTTTTGGCTGATTGGTATGAATCACTAAATCACCATCAGAAGTTGTAAATTTCTCCTCTTTTTCTGTATTATAACGGTATCCTTTTATAGTTCCTTTGATGGCATATTCGTATTTAATTTCATGAGTATCTAATAGATCTATTAAACGATTTATTTTATCTTCATTATCATTTTTTAAAACAAAACTTTTGTATTCTAAATTTTTATTCTTGAAGAATTTTTTAAATTCTGAATTTAATTTTTCTGCATTTCTTGATGAAATTTCTACGGTTGATAACCCTGTTGTCATATGATGAAGTGCTCTGTCTTTTAATGTTAAAACTTCACCCTCATCAGTCTGTATTCCTAAACCAGCTCTTCCATGACCAGCTTGTTCATAGGTCATTCCAATTGCACCCATAAAAGTAGGGTAGGTGTCTCCATAACTAGGATATAGCAAATCAAAACTTTCTTTTGTAAAATACAGCCAACCTTCTTTGTCAAAATAATTAGCATGATTTTTTCCTATTTGAGTTTGAAAATCACGCTGCCAATCTGTAATAATTTCATGAAAAGGTTCTGCAGCTGGGGCAAAATAGTAAGGGCTATTAATCCCTTGCTCATGAAAATCTACATGAATATGTGGCATCCATTTGTTATAAATTTTTATTCTTTGCTGAGTTTCAATTTGAGTGGCCCAAGCCCAATCTCTATTCAAATCAAATAAATAATGATTTGGTCTTCCTCCCGGCCATGGTTCATGATGTTCTTTTGCATCTTGAGTAATATTAAATGGCGTACTTTTTACCTGATTAAACCAATTTACATATCGGTCTCTTCCATCTGGATTTATACACGGGTCCATTATAATTACTGTATTTTCCAACCAAGATTTTTTAGCAGTAACCAATTCGTATATGGTTAACATTGAGGCCTCTGTGCTAGAAGCTTCATTTCCATGAACATTATAACTTAACCAAACAATTGCAGTTTTGTTATCGGAATTTCCATTTATAATTCCAGTTTGAGAAAGGTTTGTTTTTCTAATATTTTCTAAATTATTAATGTTTTCTTGGGATGAAATATAACTTAAATACAAAGGCCTATGTTCATTAGTTTCTCCATATTTTTCCAGTTTAACATTAGATAATGTATTGCTAACATATTTAAAATATTCTACAACTTTATGATGTCTTGTAAATCGACTGCCAATTTCATAACCTAAAAACTCGGAAGGAGATTTTATGTTTTGCGATAAAATGTTTCCAAAAGTTAGAAAAGCAATTAATAAAAGTGATTTAATTTTCATGAATTAAGTTTTGATTGTTACCAAAAATAAGAAATAAATTTTATTAAATTAACCTCAATTTTTTGAAGCACGTTAAAAATTTGTTAGATTAAATTTGAGGTAACAAAGTGCCATCAAAATTTAGTATTTTTGATGCATGGCAATAAACGATAGTGATTGTAAAATCACAGAAGCAACCATCAACTATAAGGAGCATTGGAATACTGCTTATCTTATTAATAAGAGAGAAAATTTGGGTTGGTATGAAGAAAAATCATTACCAACGTTATCATTAATCAAAGAAACAGGATTGCCTAAAAATGCTACAATTTTAAATGTAGGATCCGGCTCTTCAATTTTAGTTGATAATTTATTAGAACAAGGATTTTCTAATATTATAGCGAATGATTTATCAGATGAATCATTAAAATTATTAAAGAATAAGTATCAAAAAAATAATAAGATTAAATTTATTGTTGATGATTTATTGAATCCGTCAAAATTGAATGAATTGCAAAATATTGATTTATGGAATGATAGAGCTGTTTTACATTTTTTTTTAGAAAAAGAGCAAATAATTTCCTATTTTAAATTATTAAAGAAGGTTGTAAAACCTGAAGGATTTGTTATTATTTCTGTTTTTGCAAAAAATGGAGCTGAAAAATGCTGTGGCTTGCCACTGAAAAGGTATAATGTGAAAATGTTGGAGAATGAATTAGGAAATGATTTTGTGCTTAAAAAAAGTTTTAACTATACATTTATAAATCCTTCTGGTAATCAAAGGCCTTATATTTATGCGTTATTTCAAAGAAAAAGTTAAAATGAAAACAACACAAATTCCTTTTCAAAAGACAGGTTTTTTCTCAAAAATGATGCATCATTATTTAGAAAAAAACGAAAACATAAAACCATTCTACAACAATTTCCCTGATATTTCTGGATTTCATAATCAAATTGAAGAAAAGCAAAAATCATACAACTTACAAACAAGATTAACATTGGTTGATGCTTTGCAAAAACAATATGCATCTTTTAAAATTTCAGGAAATACCTCTGAAAACATTGAATTGTTAAAACAACAAAATACGTACACAATTTCAACTGGTCATCAATTAAATTTATTTACTGGTCCCTTATATTTTCTTTATAAAATTATTTCTACTATTAATTTATGTGAAGAATTAGCAGAAAAATTTTCTGACCAAAATTTTGTTCCCATGTATTGGATGGCATCAGAAGATCATGATTTTGACGAAATCAATTATTTTAATTTTGGTGGAAAAAAAGTAACTTGGAATCGTAAAGATGGAGGCGCAGTAGGACGTTTTTCTACGGATGGATTAGAAGATGTTTTTGAAGTGTTTTCTAATCATTTAGGAAATTCTAAAAATGCGAAATACTTAAAAAATCTTTTTTCTGAAGGATATTTAAAGCATAATAATTTATCAGATGCAACTCGTTTTATTGCGAATGAATTATTTAAAGAATATGGTTTAGTAATTATTGATGGAGACGATACTAAATTAAAACAGTTATTTAATCCTTTTGTAAAAGAAGAATTACAAAATAATACTTCATTTAAGGAAGTTTCCGAAACGATTCTAGAATTGGAAAGGAATTACAAAATTCAGGTAAATCCGAGAGAAATTAACTTATTTTATTTAGGGAATGAATTTAGAGAACGTATTGTTTTTGAAGACGATGTATATAAAGTAAATAATACTGATATCATTTTTTCGAGAGCTGAAATTTTAGCAGAAGTTGATAAAAATCCAACAGCATTTTCTCCAAATGTAATTATGAGACCTTTGTATCAAGAAGTGATTTTGCCTAATCTATGTTATATTGGTGGAGGAGGAGAAATGGCATATTGGTTTGAATTAAAAACATATTTTGAGAAAGTAAAGATTCCTTTTCCTATTTTGCTATTGCGAAATTCTGTGCAAGTTGTCTCAGAAAAACAATCAAAAAAATTGGAAAAACTAAATATTTCATTTGAAGAAATGTTTTTAAATCAGCATGACTTATTATCTAAAAAGGTCAGAGAAAATTCAGAAATAAAAATTGAATTTACTGAGAAAATTCAGTTTTTGATAAATCAATTTTCAGAACTAAAGGAGATTGCTGAAAAAACGGATGTTTCTTTTTTGAATGCTGTAAATGCGCAAGAGAGAAAACAGGTTAAAGGTCTAGAAAATTTAGATAAACGTTTATGGAAGGCTGAAAAAAGAAGGCAAAAGGATTTAGTTAATAGAATAACAGCACTGCAGAATGAACTTTTACCAAACCAAAGTTTAGAAGAACGTCAACGTAATTTTTCTGAATATTATTTGGAGTATGGTTCATCATTTTTAAAAGCAATGAAAGGTGCTTTAATATCTTTACAATTAGAGTTTACAATAATAGAATTATAATGAAAGAAAAAGGTTTACATCCAAAAAATAAGTTTAACAAAGGTTATGATTTTGATGCTTTAATTGTTGAAAATCCGTTATTGAAAGAGTTTGTGTTAGAAAATAAATTTGGTTCTATAAGTATTGATTTTTCAAATCCAAATGCAGTAAAAGAACTCAATAAAGCATTATTGTTTTCTTAAGATAAACTGAATCTTTGGAATTTCTCTGATGAAAACTTATGTCCGCCAATTCCCGGGCGATTAGACTATATCCTTCATTTATCAGATTTGCTTTCAAAAGAAAAAGATATAAAAATTTTAGATATAGGGACTGGGGCAACTTGTATTTATCCTTTATTAGGTGTTGCAGAATTTAATTGGAATTTTATTGCCACCGATATTGATTTAGACTCTTTAGACTCTGCACAAGATATTATTGATGATAACAATTTAGATGCTAATATTAAGCTTCGCCAGCAATTTGATGAACAACAAATTTTAAAAGGAATTTTAGAAGAAGACGATTTTTTTTCTGCTACGATGTGTAATCCTCCTTTTTACAAATCTGCTGAAGAGGCACGGGGTGCAAATAGAAGAAAATCAAGAAATTTAGGGAATAATGCGGTTAGAAATTTCTCTGGAAACAATAATGAATTGTGGTATAAAGGCGGAGAAAAGGTCTTTTTACATAATTATTTATATGAAAGTTCGCTGTTTTCTAATAAAAGTAAATGGTTCACAAGTTTGGTTTCTAAAAAGGAAAATGTAGAAAGTTTACAAAATTCATCTAAGAAATTAGGTGCAGAAGAGTTTAAGGTAATTAATATGAATCAAGGAAACAAAGTTACGAGAATTGTTTGTTGGAGGTTTTAATTTCACTTTTAACTTCGAAAAATAGAAAACAATATTCTTGAAGACTTTACGATAATTGGTTTATTCGTTGGTCATTTTATATGATATAAATAATACTTAGTTAAAAACTATGTCCTTTATTTTATGCTTTTTACATACAAAATGTAAAATGGTGTATACCAACATATGCACAAAGACTAAACATATAAAAGCATATAAAGGAACTCCAAAAATTTGATAAGGCCAATAATACGTCCAAACTCCCAGGTAAATGGTAATAACTTCACCAAAAGCAGGAAGTATCAAGGCCAAAATAATTGCTAAAAGTATTTTATTTTTTTGTGTTTGATTCGATAATAGAGGAATTAAATTTCTTTCTAATTTATACAAATAATGAAAAGCAAGCATCCACGCAAATGGCAACCACAAGGGCAACGCTCTTGTAACTTCATGATATTCCCAATAACCATTCGTTACTCCCCAAGTTTCGCCAACAATTCCTCCAAAACCAGTAAGCATCATGCCAATTAAAAGCAACCAATTTTTGTTCTTTTTTGGTTTTATAATTTCTTTATAAATATTGTGTACAATTTTCAGAAATAACAGAATAGCAATAATCAAATCATATCTTTTTAAGGTACCAATTAAAATACCTGCAATTATGAGTTTTATAAGTGCTTTTAAAATTTCTTTGAAGAATATATTTTTATTGGTTATCACAATTTAGAATTTTTTCAAAAATAAAAAAACCGAAACGATTTGTTTCGGTTTTAAGGTATTCTTTTTTTATTTTAAAGATTTGGAATCACCAATTCTTGACCCGGATGAATTACATCTGGATTTTTTAAGATATTTGTATTCGCATCATAAATTGCTGTATATTTCATTGCATTTCCATAATAATGCTTTGCAATCTTCCCTAATGTATCGCCACTTTTTACGGTGTGATTTGCAAATATTGTTGTGTCTTCAACAGAAATATCTGCAATTATATCGGTCGGATTATCACCACCAATTTCTTTTATTTTATCCCAAATTAAATTTTTTTCGTACTGATTTTTTGCGGTTCCAGCAACATGTAAAATTCCATCTACCTCTTTTACATTGCCATTTTTAATTTCTAATTCTTGACCTAAGTCTAGAACATTTTGATATTTTTCTTTCATTTTTTTTTTTTTTTAATTAACACTATTATCTGACAGTTTGAATGTCATCTATATAATATCCTTGCTGCGTAAGATCTCCATCTACGGATCCAGCTAATTTGGCTTTTCTTCTTTCTAGATATATTTCTTCGTAATCTTTTGTGTAATGTGCAGATGTAACTATACTTACATCGAATTTAACAGAACTAAAGATATCTTTTTCTGTATTTGCAACAATGGTAATATAAAATTCTACATAACCGATATTTTTAGAACTATCATAGTCCACGGTAATAAAGCCAATTTCATCTTTACCAATAGAGGCCGAAGGGAAATCTATTTCTATACAGCCGCAAGACGCTTGAACATCATAAATAATTAAAGGTTGGTTACCTCTGTTGTAAATTTCATATACTGCTGTTAATTCTGATCCACGCAATATTGGGTAGTAATGACGATCTGGATTTATAATTTCCATTTTAGTTCTTTCCACGTTCTCTATACTTGGTTTTCTTAAATCACAAGAAAAAGAAATTATGGATATTAATAAAAGAAAATATATATTTTTCATTAATGTAAATTTAAACTTTTTTAATTAAATATGATTTCATCACAAGCTAAAGCATTTTTTCCAGCAACATTACTTCTACTAATTTTAACGATAAAAGTATCTGGTAATTGTTCATCATCAAATTTTGAGGGCAGATTGATTGACATTTCTTTTGTAGCCAAATTTGTTTTATCTACCAATGGATTTAATTTTTTAATTAACTTATAATTGGTGTCTAATATTTCAATTACACTAGGGTAATAAATAGCATGCTTTGTATCTTGTAAAAAAGAGAACGTAATTTTTTTTGATCCTTTAATATGTTTTTTTTCAATTTTTAAAGTTAAATTATCTATCGAGCAAATATGCCAATTGGTGTTGTAATCTTTGAAACCAAAAGTGCCATTATTTAAAACCGATATATTGGTGTAATCTTCATCTAAATTTGATAAAATTTCAAAGGGTTTTTTATAGAAATAATGCTTTCTTTTATGATATTTATAAATAGTCTCTTTCCAACTTTTAATGTAATCATCTATTGGATATTTTAATTCATTATATGTTTTTATATTAACAGATTTGCTAAAACTTTTTAATTTATCTAGCATTATTCCAGCTTCGTTTTTTACAATTATTTCTTCATTATTATTGATAGTCGCAAAGCCGTATGTGCCTATTCCATAAACTCTCATCACTTCTAATTTTAAAAAAGTAAGAGCAGTTGCAATCTTTCGAAAGTCGATATCATACTTATTTCTTTCAGTATTCGAGTCGAATTCATCGTAAAAACTAAAGAAGACTTTTGGATTTAAATATTTTTTGACGGTTTTGTTAATACCACTATAAATAGCTAATTCTTCTTTATTGATAAAAAAAGAATCGGTTATAAATGAATAATAAGCGGTTAAGGCACTCGCCAATTTATTTGGAAATTTTTCGTGAAAATACGTATAGATTGCCTGATCTACATTAATATCAGTATTCCATAAAAGTTTGGAAAATATGGTTGATTTTAAATCTTGAAATGTGCTATATTGATATTCACTACCATGCAAGAAAACGCCTTTAACACCTAACTTTTTATATAGTTTTAAGTTTTTCTGAGTAACTTTTAAAGAAGGGTAAATATCAAAATAATTATCAAAATTAACAGCATAATCCCAAATATATATATTTTCTAAATAATTTTTCCATCGTTTAATAGCTTCCTCAAAGTTTTCTAAATATTGAGTATCTTCTATAGGTATACCTTTTTGAATATCTATGGTACTATAAAAAAGTCCCACATTCTTTTCTGCCTTAAATCGTGGAATTTCTTTAACAGTAAAATACGAAGCTGTGAAAAATGATGACTTTTTATGATTTTTTGCTAGCTTATTTAAAAAGGTAAAGACAGCAGGAGCGGCATCTGTAGTTGTATTTCCAACTGCTTTACAAGAAGCGCATGTGCATACAATGCTGTTATCATTTGGTAGAATCATGTATTTGTTGAGCGCATGATCACTATCGTAAATAGTTTTTACTTTTTCATTGATATACTTAAATAAGCTGTCGCTGGTAAAACAATATTGACTTTCAATTCTTTTTTTACCTACTTTGGCATAAATGGATTGTGGTAAATTATACTCTTTAACAATCTTAGAAATGTTGTGCCCCCAAATCCCCCATTCTAATTCTAAATAATTAGTTTTGTTCCAAGCCCTAAAATTAGGTTTGAAATTTGAGGAGAAGTAAGGTTCTCTGTATTCAAAGTCTGGAGAAGAACAACTACTAAATTTATCGGGAATTTTAAGTTCTATTATACCATTGTTTTCATTTCTTTTGTTATTTTTTTCTTTAAAATTTAAACTCGTGTATTTTCTGAAAAAAGCATTCACTCCAAAAACTAAATTTGCTGCGGTTGTTGCTTGAATAGTAATATTTCTATCTTTTTTATTCAAACAATAACTCTCTTTTTGAGAGGGGTTTACCCGTAAAATAATATAAGTATAATTCTTATTTAAATTATGACTTCGCTCAATATATAAATACTGTCCTGTAATATTTCTGAAATTATTATTAAATTCATTTGCAGCATTACTTAAAAGAATATCTGCAGAAAGAGGAATATTTATTTTAGGATATATTTTTTGTTTTTTAGAGTATAAAGTTTCGTTCTTTTGAGCGTAAGAAAAAAGACACAAAAAAAACATTCCAATATATGTATACTTTTTTAAATTCATTCAGAGTGGCTTTATCTTCAATGTATTAAAAATGAGTAATAAGCGTAAAAGATAAATTATATTGGTTTGTATATACAGCGTTGAAAACCTCAATAGTATTATCGGTATCATTAAAGATTGTGTTTTGGTTACTTTGAAAATTAATCCAAGTTCCATCTACCAATATTGCGGTTCTTGGTGTCATATTATACTTATAACCAGCACCTATCATTACGTTTGTGAAATTTAAAAAGGTATTTGATTGAAATTCTAATTGTTGGTCAAAGGGTGCACTACCACCAGAGGCAATAATGGAAAAATAATCTTTCCTAGCATTCACATTTATTCGTGCTTGTACCATGAAATTAGTATAAAAAAGACTTTCTGAGTAGGTCTTGTTTTGTATAGTAGCGTTACCATCAGGATCAGTAGGACCGGGTTCAGTAAGAATTTTACCAGAATCGGGATCTCTTTCAAAAAATGTAAGACTAGTGTTCATTAAAGACAATCTAGCATTTACCCAAATATCTTCCCAAGTTCTCGCGACTCCTAATTTTAAGGTAAAATAATTTTGATCATTCTGTAATCTATCATAACTTATTCCAACTTGAGCTTCATATCCGTTCTTTAGACCTTTATAGGCATTTGCATACAATTTAAATTTTGGAAAGAATTTCGAACCCAATAAAATACCGGCGTCCCCATAAAGGGTTTCATTAAAAATCCTTGCAAGGTTTGCGCCTACTTGAACACCAACTCCAGACCTTCTGGCCGCATAATTCATATCTGCGCCATAGGTGTTTTTTCCATCAATTCTGCTGTAATTAATGCTTGCTAAAGAAGTATTATAGGCTACAGAATCAGAGGTGGCGTTTAAATAGCTAACCGCTATTTCATTCTTTAGGTTCTCTGCTTTAATGGTCTCTAAAGTCGTATTCCATTCAATTTGTTCGTATGGATTATCTATTTTTCGAAACTTCTGATAATAGTAGGCAGAATCAAACTTCTGTTGCATTTCAAAAACAACTCCTTTTTTATATTTTAAGAAATTATCATTAGGACTTTTTTTAATCTTTTTATTAATGAATTCTAAAGATTCATCATAAGGTTTTTGATTAATATGTAAATTAATCATTCTCATTAAAGAACCTTCATCCTTCGGGTTTAATGCATATGCAGAGTCATAATTAGTTAGCGCCTCATCGACTAAACCCCTTTCTTCTTGATTTCTAGCTCTAAAAAATAAAATTTCTGCTTCAGCATTTTTAATTTTTCGATCATACACATACGTTTTTTTTAGCGTATCTAAAATAGTTAAAGCTTTATCAAATTCTTTATTTTGAGTGTATAAGTCGGTTAGTTTTAGCTTAAAATTTTTGTTTTTAGGATAAAAACTTAAGGCACTTAAACTATAATTAATGCCTTTTGGGTAATCAGGAATGGCAGATGAGGCATTGATAGCCATGTCTAATAAACGCTTATTGTTGTTTTCTCTTGTTAATCCATCTTCCAGTACGGGTAATACTTTACGATATCTTTGTTCTTTCATTAAAAAAGTAGCGTAGGCTTCTACTTGACTAACATAAACTGATGGATATTTTAAGCTTAACGGGTATTTTTGTTCAAGATCTCTTGTAATATTTAAAGCATCATCAAAGAGCTCCATTTTTTGATAAAGTGTAGATTTTCGTAATAAATGATCTGGATTTTCAGAATCTAAACCTATTAATTTATCTATTTGATCTGTGGCTTCATCATATCTTTCTAATGCTAAAAAGATGCCAAAAATTTGTTGTTCAGATTCTTTTATGAAATCTGGAGATGAAGCTAATTCAGTAAAAATGGGAAGAGCAAGATCGTATTGTTTATTGGTTACATGTACTTTTGCTCTGTCATACATTATTTTGTTATACTGAAATGTAATATCAGTATCATTTGGGAATTTTTCATGATTTTCTAATACCTTTTTTTCAAACCTTTCTTTGTCTTTTATAGGTTTGTAAAGCTCCATTTCTTGAATTAATAATTTTTTATTATTCGGATTTTTCTTGATCGCCTTCTTTATAAAATATTCAGCATCTATATCATAACCTTTCCCTAAAGAATTTTTTATGACATAGTCTTGAGACTCTGAATTACCATTTAATTCAACTAACTTTTTATTTACTTCGTAGGCATCATTATATTCATTAAATCCTGCTGACTGTTGCAATAAATATGGCAAAGTTCTAGAATGGATATCTTTAAATGCATTTTTATCTACTTTCTCTTTTATGTAAGAAATTGCTTGTGCATGTCTTCCCAGTTCTTCTAATAAGCCAATCTTTTTTTCTATTAATTCTCTATCATTAGGCATCTCTAATAAAGATCTATTGGTGTATTGCAGAGCAGCATCAGGATTTCCTTTTAACAATTCATTTCTAATAATACCCAAATAGGCCTCTTTATTAGATGGGTTTTCATCTATGATTGTTTTGTAAATTTCATTGGCATTATCGTAGTTTTTCTCTTTAAAAGCTTCACTAGCGTCATCAAGTCTAATATAATTAAATTGTTCTTTTATATCTGTGTCATTTGGGTATAGTTGATATAGTCTTTGTAAAGCCCTTTCTGCTTCTTCAAAGTTTCCCATTTCCTTGTAGATAGTGATTTTTCGCATCCACCAATCTCTGGCGTACGGTGTTATTTCTAATAATTCATTTACAAAACATATTGCATCTGAGTATCTATTGGTTGCTTGTTCTATGTTCACCAAATACTTTAAGATATCAATATTTTTTCTATTTTTTAAATAAACTTGCTTTAAAACATATCTTGCAGTATCGTATCTACCTAATTCTAGGTTGGCTTTTCCTAAAAGAGTTTTTAAATCTAAGTCGTTCGGAGATATTTTTAAACCTCTCCAGCTCATTTTTGCAGCTTTGGTGAAATTTTTATTTGCAATATCATTTTTTGCTTCTTTAAAGTATAAATCCGAAGAATTATAAACTTGAGCAGCCATATTTAATTGCGATAAAACAATTGCAACAAAAATGTAAATAAACTTATTTGTTTTCATAACGAATAACTTTAGTTATTTTATGTTTTAAAAGGTTTAAAATCATCTGTTTCTTTTTTCTTTTTTAAATTTTCGAAAATACTAGATTTGTTTTCTTTTTTATTGTTATTCGGGTTATTTCCATCATTTATGTTGTCTTTATTTTTTTTCTTTTCTCCTTTTCTCTCTTCAGCGGTATCAAAACCTTGTCTAGTCATGGTTCCCCAAGCAAGCTCTCCTGAGGTAAAATAACTAAAATATCCTTCAATAGAAAACAACATAATCATCCAATGATAAAAAAGGGGTTCTAAAAAAGCGGTAATAAATAACGTTAAAACTTCTCTAGTTGTATTGTAATACTTGAAAGTCATTTGATCCCAAATAATTACTATAGACGAAATCATAATCGCAAAAGTATAAGAGTATACAAAATCTAAAGGAGCAAAGTTCCAATTTACATAACCTGTAATAATTAAGAAAACTGCAAAAATAAGACCAAAAGTTTCAATAATTGGTGCCAAAAACTCAAAAAGGAAGATGTAAGGAAACGTTATTAACCCTAATCTTTTATAACTTGGGTTAAATAGAATTTTTCTATGATCATAAAACATTTGGGCTAACCCACTGGCCCATCTTTTGCGTTGGGCACGTAATATTTTAATATTGGGAGGACCCTCTGTCCAACAGCAAGAAAGAGGAATATATCCAATTTTATATTCCATTTTATTATTCATCATGTAAGCAGCCATCCTTGTTAGCATATCCATATCTTCAGCATGAGAATCTGCACCATAACCACCTGCTTTAATAGCAATCTCTTTATTAAACATACCTAATCCACCAGATACATTTGGTACCGAATTGATCAATTCCCACCCCATTTTTCCTAGAAGGTAAGATCTAATATATTCTAATTCTTGAAAACGTGGTATTAATGCTTTTGGAGGTCTTACACGTGTAATAATACCTTCTTCAATTTCACAATTATTAGACATTCTTAAAGTGGCGCCAACAGCAATTACAGTTACCTTAGAGTTTAAAATGGGTTTAATCATTTTAGTTAGTGTATTTCTAGCAAGAATACAATCTACATCTGTGTTTAAGTAATATGGAAATACTGATGCATTTAATCCCGCATTAAAGGCATCTGCTTTTGTGCCACCATTTTCTTTATCAATGACGGTTAAAATTTCATACTTAGGGTTTTGAGATTTAAAAGTTCTCTTGTAGGGTTGAGTTTTAATTTTTTCAACATAGGCAAAAGGAGCTTCAACCAAATCAAATTCTTCAATTAAAAGATCTAGGGTTTTATCTTTACTACCATCATTTACAATAATTACCTCAAAAAGAGGATAGTTTAGGGTTAATAGAGATTTTACATTTATAATAATTGTTTTTTCTTCATTATACGCAGGTGCAATTACTGAAATACCAGGAGCTAATTTTGAACTTAATAACTCTTCATCATCAATATCTGTATTATAGTTTTTATATTTTGTGATGGATATATATGAAAATACAGCTAAAACAAGGTAGCTAAAAATTAATGCAGTAGCATAGAAGAAAATAAAATATTCATAAACTTTTACGAAAATTTCAAACATATTTATTTAAACTTAATTAGAGGGGTTTCAACATGATTTAAAATTGTAAGATCGAAATCTTTCAATGAATTCTTTAAATTTTGAAAAGCTATTTTTCCTTCATAACTATAATTTAGAATTCCTTCAGCAATAATCTTTTTAGTATCTGTGTTATTTGATTCATGAAATATTTCTTGTAAAAATTTTAAAGATTTACCAGTATTAAATTTTCTTATTGTTTTTACGATTGCTACTTGACAAATTTCTGGTTCTGTATAATATCTGTCAATAAGTGTTTGCTCTGTATCTTTGATTTGTAATGCTCCTAAAGTTAATATAGCTTCTGCTCTTACTTCAGCATTTGTATCGTCTAATTTTTCTAATAAAATTTCATCGATACCTTTTTGCTTAAAAAAACCAACCATTTTTATTAAAAAAACCACTAAAGAGTCATTTTTAGAATAATTTATCCACTTCCCTAAACCCTCTAAGTTCCCTCTTTTATTTTGAAGTTTAAGATATTGCATTAATTCAATCTCATCCCATTTTGAAAGGGAACCTTCAATCTCATCAAAAAAACGATATGGATCATTCATACTTAAAGCTAGATATGAATTTCGTGCCTCTCTTCTAATCCTTTTATTTTTACTGTAGGCATAGACCAGTATTTTAGCATCGAATTTATTTAAATTTAAAACGAAAGCTTCTTGAAAGGCATTCATTTTTTCACTATTCGATCGAGAATCAAATTTTTTCTCTAAATGTCCTACAATATTTAATGCATCTATTATTAAAGGATATTTTTCTGATTGTTTTTCTTTATTCTTAAATTCTATTAAAATACCAATACCAATATCTATAGTTTCCTTATTTACTTCTCCTACAATATTTTCAAACTTATCAAATATTTCTTTCTCTGAGAATTTCTTATCGAAAAATAATACTTCTTCAAACAAAGTCTTTATTTCAGGAACATTCTTTTTAAGTTTCTTTTGAATTCTATTGTAATTTCTCCTAATTACATAAATTGTTATTACTAAAACAATTGTTGAAATTATAAAACCCAATGTTAATACAATTGTCATTTGTATTATTAGAGGGTAAGTCTTTATCTTAAAGACAAAAGAAAGAAACCATTCAACAATACTCATTTGTAAAAGCTTGTTTTTATACTAATTTGACCAAGTGAGGGCTTCTCGTGTCTATTTATACGAAAGTAATAAAAAAAAATATCAAATGTATCTTTTTTTCTGTATAACAGCGTATTTTATAGGTGAATGACTTCGTTGTAGGCATCAGCAACTGCTTCCATAACGGCTTCGCTCATTGTTGGGTGTGGGTGAATTGTCTTTAACACTTCATGACCAGTTGTTTCTAATTTACGTCCTAATACTGCTTCTGCAATCATATCTGTAACGCCAGCACCAATCATATGGCAACCTAACCATTCTCCGTATTTTGCATCAAAAATCACCTTTACAAAACCATCAGGAGTTCCTGCTGCTTTTGCTTTTCCTGATGCAGAAAAGGGGAATTTACCAACTTTTAATTCATATCCAGCTTCCTTTGCTTTTGCTTCCGTCATGCCAACAGAGGCAATTTCTGGAGTTGCATAAGTACAGCCAGGTACATTGCCATAATCAATAGATTCTGTATGTAAACCCGCTAATTTTTCTACACAAGTAATTCCTTCGGCCGAAGCAACATGCGCTAAAGCTTGTCCGGGAACCACATCTCCAATAGCATAATACCCAGGAATATTAGTTTGGTAAAAATCGTTTACTAAGATTTTATCTCTATCAACAATAATTCCAACATCTTCTAAACCAATGTTTTCAATATTAGATTTAATTCCCACAGCTGATAATAAAATATCTGCTTTTAAAGTTATTTCTCCTTTCTTCGTTTTTACAGTGGCCACAACACCTTCGCCAGAAGTATCAACAGACTCTACAGAAGAATTTGTCATTACTTTAATTCCAGCTTTTTTTATAGAACGTTCAAATTGTTTCGAAATATCAATATCTTCGACAGGAACTAAATTGGGCATATACTCTACGATAGTTACCTCTGTTCCCATAGTGTTATAGAAATGTGCGAATTCAACTCCAATTGCTCCAGAACCTACAACAATCATAGATTTTGGTTGACTTGGTAATGTCATTGCTTTCCTATATTCAATTACTTTTACACCATCTTGTGGCAAGTTTGGTAACTCTCTTGAACGAGAACCCGTTGCAATAATAATATTGTCTGCAGCATATTCAGTTACTTTTCCATTTTCTGACGTAACATCTACTTTTTTACCCGTTTTAATTTTTCCAAAACCGTTAATTATATCGATTTTATTTTTCTTCATTAAAAAAGCAACCCCTTTGCTCATGCCATCTGCAACACCACGACTTCTTTTAATCACAGCATCAAAATCTTTATCAATAGCTTCCGCTTTTAAACCATAATCATCAACATGTTTTAAATAATCATAAACTTGTGCAGATTTTAACAATGCTTTTGTAGGAATACATCCCCAGTTTAAGCAAATTCCGCCTAAATTTTCTTTTTCTACAATGGCAACTTTAAAGCCTAGTTGAGAAGCTCTAATTCCTGTTACGTATCCTCCAGGTCCACTTCCAATGATAATGATGTCGTATTTCATACTTATATTTTTTTATCTTTTATTTCTTTACTTTATGCGTTCTAGAATTATTTTAGTTTTGTTCTAACTCTAATTTTACTAAAACTGATAATTAAAAAGGATATCCTTTCAATTTCTCGTGCAATTTACTAACTTTTGTTTTTACTTCCAACTATTTTACATTCTCTCAGGAACATCAATTCCTAATAAATAAAATGCTGATTTTATGGTATCTGCGACTTTCTTTGCTAACTGAACTCTAAATATCTTTTTAACTTCATTTTCTTCTCCTAATATGGATACATTTTGATAAAAAGAATTGAATTCTTTTACCAAATCATAGGTGTAATTCGCAACAATCGCTGGAGAATAATTTGTAGCTGCTTGTTGTATAGTTTCAGGATATAACGCTAATTGTTTTAGTAACTCTTTTTCTTTTTCATGTAATTCAATAGTTACAGATTTTGAATAATCAAAAGCTACTTTTCTAATAATAGATTGAATTCTTGCATAGGTGTATTGTATAAAAGGACCTGTGTTTCCTTGGAAATCTACAGAAGATTTCGGGTCGAATAAGATTCTTTTTTTAGGGTCTACTTTTAGAATAAAATATTTTAAAGCACCTAAACCAATCGTTTTATATAGTTCGTTTTTTTCTTCCTGGGAATAACCTTCCAATTTGCCTAGTTCTTCAGAAATTATTTTGGCTGTTTCGGTCATTTCAGACATTAATTCATCAGCATCAACAACGGTACCTTCTCTAGACTTCATTTTTCCAGAAGGTAAATCTACCATGCCATAACTTAAATGATGCAATTGTTTAGACCAATCAAAACCTAGTTTTTTTAAAATTAAAAATAATACTTGAAAATGATAATCTTGTTCGTTACCCACAGTATAAACCATTCCTCCAACATCTGGAAAATCTTTTACACGCTGAATTGCAGTTCCAATATCTTGTGTCATGTAAACAGCCGTTCCGTCTGAACGTAAAACAATTTTTTCATCTAAACCATCATCTGTTAAATCACACCAAACAGAGCCATCTTCTTTTTTATAGAAAACACCTTTTTGGATGCCTTGAGCAACCACATCTTTTCCTAATAAATATGTGTTGCTTTCATAATATAAAGTATCGAAATTTACACCCATATTTTTATAAGTAACCTCAAAACCCTCGTAAACCCAAGAGTTCATAGTTTTCCAAAGCGAAACAACCTGTTCGTTTCCAGCTTCCCATTGCTGCAACATTTGCTGTGCTTCTAATAAAAGTGGCGCTTCTTTTTTAGCTTCTTCCTCAGTTTTTCCCTCGGCAATTAATTGAGCGATTTCTTTCTTATATTCTTGGTTAAATTTTACATAGTAATTTCCAACCAATTTATCACCTTTTAAACCTGATGATGCTGGAGTTTCACCGTTACCAAATTTTTCCCAAGCCAACATAGATTTACAAATATGAATTCCTCTATCGTTTATAATTTGAGTTTTATAAACTTTTTTTCCTGCAGCTTTTATGATTTCTGCAACAGAATAGCCTAGTAAATTATTACGAACATGTCCTAGATGTAAAGGTTTGTTTGTGTTTGGTGATGAATACTCCACCATTATGGCTTTATCATGCGGTTTAGACGAAACCAAACCAAACGAAGAATTTGAGTAAATTGAATTAAAAAAATTTGTGTAGAAACTATCATCAACAACTAAGTTTAAAAAACCTTTAACTACGTTGTAGTTTTTGATTTCATCAACATTTTCTACAACATATTTCCCTAAATCTTCACCAATTTGAACAGGATTCCCTTTTTTGTAGCGCAATAAAGGGAATACAACAACAGTAATATCCCCTTCAAATTCTTTTCTGGTAGCTTGAAATTCTACTGAAGGAATTTCTATATTGTATAAAGCTAAAAACCCCTCTTTTACTTTGGTTTCTATGATGTTTTGAATGTTCATTTAATCTTGAAAATTGAAATGCAAAATTACATATTTTTATTTGTTTTTTTCAATGATTTTTGGTCAAGAATAATTGTAGTTTTGCACTATGGAAAAACGGTTACAACAACTCCCGAAATTAGCAGAAGAAGCAAGAAAAGAAAATAAAAAATATTTTACACATCTAAAAAAAAGGACACCTAAAAATTTAGATTATGTTATGCAAGATTTGCACGATGCTGAGTTCGCAAAAACGGATTGTTTAGACTGTGGAAATTGTTGTAAAACTTCAAGTCCGATATTTATAGATAAAGATATTGAGCGCATTTCTAAGCATTTAAAAATGAAAGTTGCTAATTTCACTAACACGTTCTTAGAAAGGGATGAGGATGATTTTATGGTGCTAAAAACGGCACCTTGTTCTTTTTTCGATGAAGCTGATAATTCTTGTACAATCTATCATGTTCGCCCAAAAGCGTGTGCAGAATATCCTCATACAAACAGACGTAAATTTATACAAATTACAGACTTAACAATTGCCAATACGGCAATTTGTCCTGCAACTTATAATATTGTGGAAGCTTTAAAAAAGCGATTACCTTATGAGTATAATCTAAAAAAAACCAGAAAATAGTATTATTCATAAATTAAATACTTATTTCTAGTTTTTTCAAATGCTTTCAAGTCTTCTTTCCAAGTTTTTCTAATTTGTTCTTCAGATAAACCTCCTTCTATTTGTTCTTGCAGTTTTGTAGTTCCTGCTAATTTAGTAAAGAAACTATTAAAAAATTCGTCAGAAGAATTTTGTTCGTAAGCTTTAAGTAACCAATTTAAATTAAGTTGATTTAAGTTTTTAGTGCTTTGCAAATTCTCACCAAAACATAGCTTGTTTTTATACTTTGGATATTTTGAGCCTTCATTTTGTTTGGGTATAAATGTAAATTCACTTTTTGCTAAGAAAGGTGATCCATAAATTTGGAATTGCATTTCAGTTCCTCTTCCTGCAGAAACATTAGTTCCCTCAAAAAAACATAGACTAGGGTATAAGTTGATGCTTTTGTCATTCGGTAAATTTGGAGATGGTTTTACTGGCAAACTATAGTCTGTTTTGTGATTGTAATTTTCTAAAGGAATGACAGTTAAATTACAATGAATTCCGTTTTTCAACCACTTTTCCCCATTTATCATTTTTCCATATTCACCAATGGTCATACCATAAACTACAGGTACTTTATGCATACCCACAAAACTTTTATGTTGAAATTCTAAAACGGGGCCATCAATGTAATGCCCATTCGGGTTTGGTCTGTCTAAAATTATAACCGGAATTCCAACTTCTGCACAAGCTTCCATTACATAATGTAAGGAAGAAATATAGGTATAAAAACGCGCTCCTACATCTTGAATGTCAAAAACTACCACATCAATATTTTTCAATTGTTCAGCAGAAGGTTTTTTGTTTTTTCCATATAACGATATAATTGGCAAGCTTGTTTTAGTATCAAATCCGTCTTTAATGGTTTCACCGGCATCTGCTTTTCCACGAAAGCCGTGTTCTGGAGCAAACACTTTTTTAATTTTTATTCCGAGAGAAAGTAAACTGTCGATTAAGCTAACAAACGTTTTTTTCTTTTTAGTTTTTTCTATAATAGAGGTTTGGTTTGCAACAATAGCAACATTCTTACCTCTTAAAAGGTTTAGATATAAACGAGTTCTTTCTGCACCAGTTTTTATAATTACTGATTTTTTTGGGTCGTTTTTATTGTTTTCTGGAGGTTTTTGTGCACAAGAAATCAGCTGAAAATTCAGGAACAGAAACAAGAATAAATATGTACTTTTGAAAGGTTTAAAAAGAATCATCAATTTGAATTACGAGTTATTCATTGCAAAACGCATTATTGCTGGCAAAAAGTATAAAAATAGTATTTCATCGCCAATAATAAAAATTGCCATCACAGCAATTGCGTTAGGAATTATTATTATGCTAATTGCTGTGGCAACAGGTGCAGGTCTGCAGTATAAAATTCGGGATAAAATGGCTGGATTTAAAGGTCATATTCAGATTGTAAATTATGACGCCAATAATTCTGATGTTTCTACAACAGCTATAAAAAAAGAGCAAGACTTTTATCCTACTTTTAAACATATAAAAGGGATAAAAAATGTGCAAATTTTCGCCAATAAAGCGGGTATTTTAAGAACTAAAACCGATTTTGAAGGTATTATTTTTAAAGGGGTTTCTTCAGATTATGATTGGTCTTTCTTTACTGAATACATGGTGGAAGGAAGAGTTCCGGATTTTAATCAGCCAAGAACAAGAGAAGTTTTGCTTTCACAAACAATTATAAATCGTTTGCAATTAAAATTAAACGATACAATTATAGCCACGTTTATAAAAACGGTAAACAGTAAATTACCTTCCAATAAAAAATACATTATTACTGGAATTTATAATACAGGCTTTTTGCAGTTTGATAAAAGCATGATGATTGGCGACATTAGAGAGGTTCAAAATTTAAATAAATGGACAGAAAATGAAGTTGGAGGCTTTGAGGTTTTATTAAATGATTTTGATGAAATTGATGAAAAAGGAGAAGAGGTTTACAATAATATTAGTGCTACTTTAAATAGCAAAACAATTGTTGATGCCTATCCAAACGTGTTCGATTGGATTCAACTTTTTGACAATAATGTTTGGTTTATTATTGCTATTATGATTCTAATCGCAGGTATTAATATGATTACTGCTTTGTTAGTTTTAATATTAGAACGGGTGCAAATGATTGGTGTTTTAAAAGCTTTGGGAAGCAATAATACCAGTATTAGAAAAATCTTTTTGTATAACGCTACTTACCTTATTCTAAAGGGACTTTTTTGGGGAAACATTTTAGGTTTAACGATTATTGGTATTCAACATTTCTTTAAAATAATAACGTTAAATCCAGAGACCTACTATGTGGCTACAATGCCGGTTTATATTTCTTTTACAGCTATTCTATTATTAAACATCGGTACTTTAATTTTATGCTTTTTAATGTTGATAATTCCTTCTTTTATCATCACAAAAATAAGTCCTTCAAAGTCTATTAAGTTTGCTTAGTTGTAAATTTATTGCAAGATTGCTTCATGAAATATCAAAAAAAGAGATAATACATTTTTAAATTTTTAATTTGCTGATTTATAGCTACTCTGCGTTAGCGATTAAAATGGCATCCTTTTTCGAGGAATGAGAAAAAGATATAATTGAAAGCGCGACCTTTAGGGAACGCCCTAAAAATAATTTATATTTGCACCAGAAATTATAGAGATGAACTACGCAGAAAATATATTAGAAACTATTGGGAACACTCCCTTAGTAAAATTGAATGTTTTAACAAAAGAATTACCTTGTTTGGTGCTTTCTAAATACGAAACTTTTAACCCAGGAAACTCGGTAAAAGATAGAATGGCATTGCAAATGATAAAAGACGCAGAAGCAGATGGTCGTTTAAAGCCAGGAGGCACGATTATAGAAGGAACCTCTGGAAATACAGGAATGGGATTGGCTTTAGCCGCAATTGTAAAAGGCTACAAATGTATATTTGTAATGGCAGACAAGCAGTCTAAAGAAAAGATAGATATTTTAAGAGCTGTTGGAGCTGAAGTTGTTGTTTGTCCAACAAATGTTGAGCCAGATGATGCACGTTCTTATTATTCGGTTTCTAAGCGTTTAGGAGAAGAAACTCCGAATTCGTGGTATGTAAATCAATATGATAATCCTAGTAATTGTAAAGCGCATTTTCTAAGTACAGGTCCGGAAATTTGGGAGCAAACCGAGGGGAAGGTAACTCATTTTGTTGTTGGTGTAGGAACAGGAGGAACCATTTCAGGCGTTGGAAGTTATTTAAAGATGAAAGCAAGGGAAGCGGGTTCAACTGTAAAAATTTGGGGAATAGATACCTACGGCTCTGTTTTTAAAAAATATCATGAAACGGGTATTTTTGACGAGAATGAGATTTACCCCTACATCACAGAAGGAATTGGTGAAGATATATTACCTAAAAATGTAAATTTTGGTGTTATTGATGGTTTTACAAAAGTAACCGATAAAGATGCTGCAATTTATACGCAACGTTTAGCAAAAGAAGAAGGAATGTTTTTAGGGAATTCTGCTGGAGCAGCCGTAAAAGGATTATTACAATTAAAAGATCACTTTACAAAAGATGATGTTGTGGTAGTTTTATTTCATGATCACGGAAGTAGATATGTGGGTAAAATGTTTAATGATAATTGGATGCGTGAAAGAGGTTTTATAGAAGAAGAATTTAAAACTGCTGCAGATTTAATTAAAACTCATTCAGAAGAACCAATGATTGTTGCACAAACGGAAGAATTAGTTTCTCATGCAATAGAGCGAATGAAAGCGTTTAAAATATCTCAAATTCCGGTAAAAGATAGTAATGGTTTTGTAGGCTCTATAGACGAATCTGTTTTGTTACATTATTTTATTGCGGATAAACATATAGCAGATAAACCAATTAAAGATATTATGGGGAAACCCTACCCAATTGTAAACAAGACTGCAAAATTAGAAGATATCTCTAAATTGATTACTAAAGAAAATGATGCTGTTTTAGTTGATTTAGAAAATGGCAATCATCATATTATTACAAAATACGATATTATTAGTGCTATTTGATTTTTCGTTTAACTGTAGGATTATGTATTTCATCGAATTAAAAAAGTAATTTAACGAAAAGTTAATTTCTCAATCAATAATAATTGTTTCTTGGGTTCATAACTAGAAAATAGTTATTTTATTTTATAAGTTGGGGGATTTATAAATATAGTTTAAAATCGTCTAGGAAATTTTTTTCTTAGATGATTTTTTTTTAGCTACAAATTTATGACTGAACTTTCAAAAACACTAATTAAGGCTTCACATTATTTATAAGAACTTGTTATAATGATACTAGAAATTCAGATGATTGACAATTATTGAGATTGAAAAAAATGATGGAATCATATAAATAGTTGCTTCTAGTTCTTGTATAAATTACTTAACATGATTCAGGTATAGCAAAATAGAAAAATTTAAATTTAGCTCTTCGAAAATAAATTATAAAGTTTTAAAAAATCACCAGAAAAGACTATTGCAATTTAAATGAAGCTGTCGAATGAAACAAAAGGTTAAATTTAGTTATCTGTTGTTAATTCCTCAAATATTGTTTGTTTTGTAAATCATATATATTATTTATTTGTAGAGATAGAGAGTTAATTATTTATTAATAAGTTCGGTTTCCCAGCATTAGGAAAAGCATAATACTAGAATGAAGCTATTAAAATAGTGAAGATAAAGATAGAATTAGTAAGAAAAATATATACAAAAGAACAAATTTAAACACTTTGTATTGGGAGTATAATTTTTTTAGCCTTAAATAATTAAAACCATCTCTTTAGAGATGGTTTTTTTAAATCAACTAATTCAAATAATTTACACAATGAAAACAGTTTACGAGGTTGTTCTCATTTATTAAACAGCAAGCTTCATGCCAAAAAATATTTAAATTTATTTTTAGAATATTTTAACAATTACTTTGCGTGCTTATGTGCTTTGTATGATGAACGAACTAAAGCTCCACTTTCTACAAACATAAAGCCCATTTCTAATCCTATTGTTTCGTACTTCTTAAATTGTTCCGGAGTAATAAATTCTTTAACAGGTAAATGTTTTTTTGTTGGTTGTAAATATTGCCCAATAGTTAGTACGTCTAAACCTACACCTTGTAGGTCTTTCATCGTTTGTAAAACTTCCTCTTCAGTTTCACCTAAACCTAGCATCAATCCTGTTTTAGAGCGCATTCCGTTTTCTTTTAGGTATTTTAAAACAGCTAAACTTCTATCGTATTTTGCTTGAATTCTTACTTCTCGGGTTAATCTTCTCACTGTTTCCATGTTATGAGAAACTACTTCGGGATGCACTTCAATAATTCTATCTATTTGTTTTGTGTTACCTTGAAAATCAGGAATTAATGTTTCTAAGGTTGTATTTGGATTTGCTCTTCTAATTGCATCGACAGTTTCTGCCCAGATAATAGAACCACCATCTTTTAAATCATCTCTATCAACAGAAGTAATTACGGCATGTTTAATGCCCATGATTTTTATGGAGCGCGCCACCTTTTCAGGTTCATCCCATTCGACAGTTTCTGGTCTTCCAGTTTTTACCCCGCAAAAGCCACAAGAACGTGTGCAGATATTTCCCAAAATCATAAAAGTTGCGGTACCTTCTCCCCAACATTCACCCATATTTGGGCAGCTTCCGCTGGTACAAATAGTGTTTAATTTATACTTGTCAACTAAACCCCTTAATTCAGTATATTTTTTACCAACAGGTAATTTTACACGTAACCATTTCGGTTTTTTTAGCCTTTCAGGAAGGACTGCAGAATCTATTGCCATGTTATAATATAATTGAAATGCAAATTTACAAAGAAAACTTTTAAATGCTTGTTAAAAACCAAACACTAAATCCTATTAAAAATACAATCCCCAGAATACTAAGCGTTTTTAAGTAAATACTTGGCCGATGTTCTTTTGGAGTATGTTTTCCAGTAATTAAAAGATAGTTTAAAACTGCATAAATAGGAGCTGTTAAAAATGATAAAATGGTAGCGATCTTCACTAAACTTCCCATATTTTTAAGAAAGAATTGTAATATGATAAATGTACCTATGAATAGTAAAATAATCCAAAACCAATAACCAAATTTAAATTCTTTATCAAACAACAATTTTGAGCTTCTATTCATTGCTCTTGGTGACGCATCTAAAGAAGTAATCGTAGTACTAAACATTGTTGTGAATGCAGCAATAGCTATAAATATATAAGAAAATTCGCCTAAGTTTTTTGTGTATAAAGTAACTAATTGTGATGCAAATTTCCCTCCTTGGTTAGAAAAGGTTTCTCCCGAATTATACATGACTAAAGCACCTAAAAGTACAAAACAAATTCCTAAAATTAGTGTACTAATATAGCCTACATTAAAATCAAAAATTGCATCTTTTGGTTTTATCTTAATAAAAGTATTTTTGCTTTTCTCTACAGACCAAATAGAATGCCAAATAGAAACATCTAAAGGAGCAGGCATCCAGCCTAGAAATGCAATTAAAAAAGTTATTTCTACTGTTCCGGATGGTAAAATTTGGCGTACATCAAAAGCTTCTTTAGAGCTAAATAAAGCAACTGAAACTGCAATTATGGTGCTCACTGTTAAGATAATTATAATGTATTTCATTAGATTATCTAGCAATTTATATTTACCAACCAATAGGAACAGGAGACTTATGGTCATTAAAAAAGTTGACCAAACGACTAGGTTATTTGTAAATCCAAAAAGTTGTGAAGCTAAACCAGCGGTAACAATAGTAACTGCCGCCTGTATAGTAAACATTGTGGCAAAATTTAGCACATAATAAATTGCTAAAACACTTTTTCCTAATTTTTTATAGCCATCGAGCAGTGTTTCTCCAGTAGCAGCCGCATAACGTGGACCAAATTGAAAGAAAGGATATTTAAAAATATGCACCAATAACAAAGCCCAAAATAAACCAAACCCAAATTCTGCTCCAGCTTTTGTAGATTGCACTAAATGAGATACACCTATTGCTGCGCCTGCAAATAATAAACCTGGACCTAGAGAATTTAAGAATGATTTTTTCATTTAATTTCTAACTTTTTAATCGCTTTTCAAGTATTAACTATATTTTTTTTAATAGTGTATATTTTGGATATCTATGAAATACAGTAAAGGTGTTTTTAATTTTTATTTTCCTTAAACCTGTTAAAATATAATTTTTTAAATGGACTATTAAAAATTCCTAAACATTTTTTTATATAAACACAATTGAGGTAAGTAGTATTAAGAAAATTTTCTTGCTTTTTAAAAGGTAATTTTGCTTAAAATTACTGTAAAAACTAACGTTTAATTACGAAAATCACTTTGATGTACTGCCTATAAACATTTTACCATTCTTGTTTTATGACCTCTTAATAATGGCAGCTAATAACTTTTTTGCACGTAATAATTTTACTTTTACGTTATTTATTGGCTCATTAATTTGTTCAGAAATTTCTTTATAACTTAGTTCTTGAAAATAACGTAACTGAATAACTTCTTGGTATTTAGGTTTTAATTGCTTAATGTCTCTTAATAATTTTGCTAAATTCTGTTCTCTTATAATATTGTCTTCAGGTGTAGGGTTCTCATCAACAACTAAATAAACTTTTTCTTCCTGTTCAATGGTGGTTTCTATAGAAATAGAAGCGTTTTTTTTACGCAATAAATCTATGTGCACATTTTTAGAAATAGAGATTAACCAAGTTTTAAAAACATATTGATCATTAAAAGTATGAATTTTATCAAAGGCTTTAGAAAAAGTTTGAATCGTAATGTCTTCAGCATTATTTTCATTCTTAGTACGTTTTAATTGATAGTTATAAACGCTAGTCCAAAAACTATCTAACAAAAATCTAAATGCAGCCTGATTTCCTTCTTTGGCTTTTGAAATGTTTATTTGAAGTTTTTTTTGGTTTATTTCCAATGATCTGGTTTTGAAATCAAATTTGCACTAAATATACTAATTTGAATCAATAATAAACCAATTTCTAAAAAAGGTAAGAAAAAGATGATTTGTGGTTCTTTTAATTTCTTTGCAGAAATGCCCACGACAATATACTGAACTAAAAAGTAAGAGAGTATAATCGCGAGTATAATTTTCCAGGGATAAAAAAACAATAAGGTTACTGCCAAAACATAAAAAAGTAGTTTAGAAAAATTAAAAAATCCTAAGAGAAAACGATGCTTAAATTGAATTTTTTTGATGATTCGTGTTTCTTCTTTTTTTTCTGTAAACCATTTTGAAAATGATTTTGGGGTATCAGTTTCAATAAAACTGTCCTCGGATATACAAAAAGTTGTATTTTTATTGTTCGCGGCATCCTTTATAAATAAATAATCTTCACCAGTATTTATTTTCATATGATTTATAAACCCGTTTACTTTGAAAAATTCTGATTTTTGATAGGCTAAATTGGAGCCAAAAGCCATATAGGAGGAGCCTAATTTTGTAAATCCAAAGCACTTAATGGCTGTTAACAAGTTTTCAAAACGAGTAAAAATATTTATGATTGAATTTTTCTTTTGATATTTTTTATACCCTAAAATAATGGTCTTTTTCGAAGTAAATTTTTTACTCATTTCAGAAATCCAATATTTAGAAACAGGTTTGCATTTGGCATCAGTAAATAATAAATTGTTGTATTTTGATGCTTTTATACCTAACGTTAATGCATATTTTTTACTTCCCCAAAAAGCTTCATTATTTTCTACATTTAAAATTTTTAGGTTGGCATGTTTTTTTGTGAATAATTCTACAACATCTTTTGTGTTATCTGAAGAAGCGTTATTGATTAATACAATCTCAAATTTCGAATGTTTTTGTTCTAATATTGATGGAAGAAACTGTTGTATGATTTTTGCTTGATTTTTGGTGTAAATAATTACTGAAACTGGGACTTCGGTAATGTTATTTTTATTTTTTTTTAACCCAAAAAGAAAGGTAGAAAAAAGAATATAGTATGTGGTTTGGATTACTGCACAGGCAACAAAAACGCTGAAGACTACAGATAAAATCATTGATTTAAAAGAATATTAATTATGTTGAGGTTCTGTGCATGTATCAAACTTATCTGATGTTTTTCCACAAAAACCACAAGCCTCTCCATTTTTGTTTAGCATTGGATTTTGACTAGCACAAGTGCCTGCAAACTCTCCATCTTTTTTTGCCCAAATTTTAATAGCAATTCCTGCAACACCAAGTGCTAATAAACCTAAAGTTAATAGTAATAATTTCATAATTAATAAAATTTATAAGTAATAAATAAATCTAATTTTTCAATTAAAATAAATGCGTTTAAACGCCTACAAAGATATAATAATACATTCAAAAAGCACCCATATCTCTTGATAAAAATAGATACAGTACCTTTACATATAGGAGCTGTTAAAAAAGGTTATGATATTAAGGTATTTCAAAAAAAGATAGAAAGAAACATAAAAATATATAGTAAAGAGGAGCAAGATAAATTTATAAATAAAGCTATAAGAAATTGAAGGAAATGAGCTCTTTAAAAGTGTCATAAACGATCTTTCAGGATTTTTTTTAAAACTATTTTAATTTTTACAGTTCTAACATAAAGTTAATCATACAAAAAATGAAAAAAAATCAATTTACGAAAGACCTTTTTTTAGTTATTACAACGCTAATTATTTTTTCTTGTAGTTCTTCTGAAGGACAAGAGGATACCACAGATACAACCACAACAACTAATTATGATATTTCATCAATCCTCCCTAAGTTCGATAATATTGATGCAGTTTCTTATTCGGTTTCAGGGAGTACGATCAGTTTTACAACAACAGATTTGCCAAATCATACAAGTCCTTATTGGGATGCTTCTCATCCTTTATATGAAGCCTATAATGGAACAAATTCTAATTGGAATCAGAACCCGAATTCTATTGGCGAGCAAAATATTACGTTTACAATGACTTTAAATCCAGAAGAGGCAACTACTAAAAGTGCCACTCCTTTAGGACCAATAGGAATCTCTAGAAACGGAATTGTTTTTTTTAATCAATATGCAGGGCCAAACAATCAGGCTTTAACAAATGAAATAAATTCTTTTGATCAATGGCTAGGGCACCCGGCGGGAACACAATATCATTATCATATAGAGCCGAGTTACTTAACAGATCAGTTTGGTAAAGATGCGTTTTTGGGATTACTTTCTGATGGATTCCCTGTATATGGGCCAGAGGAAAATGGAACAACAGTTACGAACGCAGATTTAGACGATTATCATGGTCATACATCTGTAACGGCCGATTTTCCTGATGGAATTTACCACTATCACATTACAAACGAAGATCCATATTTAAATGGTAATGGTTTTTTTGGAACAGCAGGTACTATAACAAGATAGTTTTTGAAGTTTGTAAAAATTAACATATTAATTTTTCTTTTTTTCTTTTCTTGTGATGATACAGTTCAAGAAAACGAAAACATTTCTTCAGTCTATAAAATGAAGATTCCATCGATAGAAATTAATAAAGTTAACAATCATTTAAAACTAAAAAATGGCATTTTATATTTTGAGGGAAAACAGTATTCTGGTATCGTAAATGAGTTTTATGAGGATGAAAATATCAAATCAAAATCAGAATATTATAAAGGAAAAAGACACGGCTTTTTTTTGGGTTGGTATAGAAATGGGGAGCAATGGTTTGAACGTTTTTATATAAAAGGTTTAAAGTCGGGTGTTCATAAAGGTTGGTATAAAAACGGAGTACAAATGTTTGAGTATCATTTTAACAATAAAGGCGTTTATCATGGGGTAGTTAAAGATTGGTATACTAACGGAATGCTCACAAAGTATTTTAATTTTGTGCAAGGTAAAGAATCTGGTAGCCAAAAAATGTGGGATTTAAAAGGTAAGTTAAGAGCCAATTTTTATACTATAAATGGAGAAAGGCATGGTTTAATTGGATTGAAAAAATGTGTAAGCGTTTTAAAAACTGAAATTAAATAGTATGAAATTTAATTCAATATTTTTTATTTTTATCTTTTTTGTTTCTTGTAAAAAAGAGACTACTATAGATAAAACAAAAACACTTCCTTTTTATAATTCAGCAGCGTTTACTCCTGAATGGATTGCTGAAGGTGATGATTCATATGCAACAATTCATACAATTGCTCCTTTTCAATTTACAAATCAAAACTCACAAAATATAACTAATAAAGATTTTAGAGGTAAAATTTATATTGCAGATTTTTTCTTTACAACTTGTCCTAGTATTTGTCCGATATTAGCCAAAAACATGAGGTCAATTCAAGAAACTTACAAGGAAGATAAAGACATTCTATTGCTGTCACATTCTGTGATGCCTTGGGTAGATACTGTAGAAAAAATTAAAAAATATGCTTTGGATAAAAAAGTAATCGATACGAAATGGCATTTGGTTACTGGTGATAGGAAGGCTATTTATAAAATAGCAAGAACATCTTATTTTGCAGATGAAGATTTTAAGAAGACTAAAGATGAAAGTGAGTTTATTCATACAGAAAATTTTGTGCTAGTTGATAAAAAAGGAAGAATTAGAGGTGTATATAATGGGACACTCGCTTTAGATATACGGAGATTAAAACGCCATATAGAAATATTAAAAAAAGAAATATAAAATTCTTTAATTGATAATATTTACTTCAATCTCCAAAGAAATTTTAAATTTGTTATACACCATTTCTTGAATTTTTTTAGAAAGCTGATAAATCTCTGTACCAGAAGCATTTCCATAATTTACAAGCACTAAAGCTTGATTTTTGTGGACTCCGGCGTCTCCAAAACGTTTTCCTTTAAATCCAACTTGTTCCACTAACCAACCGGCTGGTACTTTAACTTCAGTGTCGGAAATTACATAACTCGGTATATTTTGATGTTCTGTCTGAAGTGCTGAAAAGTGCTGTTTGGATATTATAGGATTTTTAAAAAAACTACCGCTATTTCCTAATTTCTTAGGATCTGGTAATTTCGAATTTCTGATAGCAATAACGGCATCAGAAATATTTTTTAAAGTAGGATTTATAATTTTATTGAATGCCAACTTATCCTCAATTGCTCCGTAAGAAGTATTTAATTGGTGATTTTTTTTAGTCAGTTTAAAACTTACTGAAGTCAAAATATATTTTCCTTTTGCTTCATTTTTAAAAATCGAATTTCGATACCCGAAATTACACGCTTCATTAGAAAACTGAATCAATTTTCTTGTTTCAATTTCTATGGCTTCAACTTTAGTAATGCTGTCTTTTACTTCTACACCATAAGCACCAATGTTTTGGATAGGACACGTACCAACGTTTCCAGGTATTAGAGATAAATTTTCTATTCCTCCAAAATTATTTGAAACGCACCATACAACAAATTGATGCCAATCTTCACCAGCATTAACCGTTAGATAAACATCATTATTATCTTCTCGATCAATAGAAATCCCTTTAATATCAATATGTACAACTAATTTTTCAATATCTTTTGTGAGTAACATATTACTTCCTCCAGAAATTAAAAAAATATTTTTTTCAGCAATTAGTAATTGCTGAAGTTGATAGACTGAATCAACAGAAATAAAACGTTTGGCATTTACATCAATTCCAAAGGTGTTATATTTTTTTAATGATATGTTTTTTTGAATAATCAATTAACTATTATATTGTTTTAAAGCCTCAGCAATAATTTCAACAGACCTAATTAAGTCTTTTTTATTTAAAACATAGGCAATTCTTACTTGGTTTTTACCTTCACCTTCTGTGGAGTAAAATCCACTAGCCGGAGCAACCATCACAGTTTCATTATTATAATTGAATTCTTCCAACATCCATTGTGCAAAATGATCAGAATCTTTAACAGGCAATTCTGCAACACAATAAAAAGCTCCTTTTGGATTGGCAACTTTTACACCTTCTATCTTGTTTAATTCTGTAATTAAAGTATTTCTTCTTTCAACATACTCTTCTTTTACATCATCAAAATAACTTTGTGGGGTGTCCAACGCAGCTTCACTTGCAATTAATGCATACGTTGGCGGACTTAAACGTGCTTGTGCGAATTTAATGGCAGTTTTTATAAAGTTATCATTTTTTGAAACTATACAACCAATTCTCGCTCCACACATGCTGTAACGTTTAGAAACCGAATCTATGACAATAGCATTCTGTTCGATACCCTCTAAAGACAATACAGAGGTATGATGCAAGCCATCATAGGTAAACTCTCTATAAACTTCATCAGCAATTAAATATAAATCGTGGTTTAAAACAATTTTTTTCAGTTTTTCAATTTCTTCTTTTGAGTATAAGTAACCTGTTGGATTCCCAGGGTTACAGATTAAAATTGCTTTTGTCCTTTTTGTGATGAGTTTCTCAAAGTCTTCAATTTTCGGTAAAGCAAAATTATCTTCAATTTTAGAAATTACAGGCACTACGGTTACTCCAGAAGCAGTAGAAAAACCATTATAATTTGCATAAAAAGGTTCTGGAATAATAATTTCATCACCAGGATCCGTGATACTTCCTATCGTAAAAAGTAATGCTTCAGAGCCACCAGTGGTCACAACGATATTATCTGCAGCAACATTGATATTATTGTTTATATAATAATTGGCAAGTTTCGTCCGGTATTCTTCAGAACCTTCAGATCTTGCATACGCTAATGTTTGTAGCTCGTTATTTTTAACCGCATCTAAGGCAACTTGTGGTGTTTTTATATCTGGTTGGCCAATATTTAAATGAAAAACTTTTGTTCCTCTTTTTTTAGCATCTTCTGCATATGGCACCAATTTTCTAATTGGTGATTCTGGCATTTGTAATCCTTTTTTAGATATAGAAGGCATAATAATTGATTAGATGATTTAGATGCAAATTTGCGAAATATATTTTATATCTGCATTTTAATTTCAGAATCTTTAAAGGTTAAATATTTGCTAAAAGCATAAAAACCAAAGCATATAATTGTATCTTAAGGTTCAATCTTTAATATTTATTTTTTTTGAAAAAAACTCTGATACTTTTTCTTATTTTATTTTTCAACTTTTCTTTGTCAACAAAAGCACAAAAAGGTTTTCATTTTCTGGATAAAAGTAAAAATCATCAACGTGTAAATTTTGAGTTGATTAATAATTTAATAGTGATTCCTTTAAAGATAAATGGCAAAAAATTATCTTTTATTTTAGATTCAGGAGTAAGTAAAACTATTTTATTTAACATCACAAAAAATGATAGTATTGGACTTAAAAACGTTAAAAAAGTGCAGCTGCAGGGTTTAGGGAAAGGGGAGTCTGTAGATGCGTTATTGTCATATAAAAATAGTATTTCTCTTAAAAACATAGTGAATAGTAATGAGACTATCTATGTAATCTTACAAGATCATTTTGATTTGTCTGGCAAAATGGGAAAGACAATTCACGGAATAATTGGCTACAATATTTTAAGCCATTTTATAGTAAAGGTAAATTATAAATTTAAAAAAATTGATTTTTATAACCCGGATACTTATACTTACAAGAAATGTAGAAAATGTGAAGTTTTTCCAATTCAAATGTATAGAAGAAAACCGTATATACAAGCCGAGGTTCAGTTAGATACAATTGGCAGTGAGTTGACGTTTGTTAAGTTATTAGTAGATTCAGGCGGAAGTGATGCTATTTGGCTATTTGAGAATACAAAAAAAGAAATTAAAACACCAAAGCGTTTTTTTAACGATATTTTAGGGGAAGGTTTAAGTGGTGCCATTTATGGAAATAGAAGTAGAATCCCGAAAATTAAACTAGGTGCATTTGAAATTCAAAATCCAACAGTATCTTTTTTAGATTCAGTATCTACCAAAAATGCAAGAAGTTTTCAAGAAAGAAATGGTAGTATTGGTGCGGGTATATTAAGAAGATTTAAAGTTTGGTTTGATTACCCTAATAAAAAAATAATGCTAAAAAAGAATAGTTGGTTTTCTAAGGGGTTTAATTATAATATGACAGGATTAGATGTTGTTTACAACGGAAAACAACTGGTAAAAGAGCAAGTGGCGGTATCTAATTTTGACGGATATCAAAGGCAATCAGAAAAAAAGAATGCAATTAGTTTTATTACTAGCTTTGCTTATAAGTTTAAATCTTCCTACAGAATAAAAAATGTTATTAAAAATTCTCCTGGAGATAAAGTAGGGTTAAAAAAAGATGACATTATTTTAAAAATTAATGACAAACCAGCTCATGAGTTAACGATGAATGATATTATCTTAAAGTTTCAAGAAAGAGACCAAAAGAAAATAAAAATTATTGTGAGTAGAAATGGTAAAAAATTACAATATGAATTTCGTTTAGAAAAAAAAGTTTAACCTAATCTCTAAAATTAGAGAGCATACTTTTCTCCTTTTGTAAAGAAACTCCTTTATTTACAATACCTTTAATTTTAATCACTTTTCGTACATTTTTTGCATTCGAAAAAATTGTGATTGCTTTAGAAAAACCGCCAACTCTTTTCGTATCATAAGAAACTTTAATTTCTCCTTTTTCGCCTGGCATAATTGGCTTTTCAGGTTTTTTAGGCACTGTGCAGCCACAAGAAGATTGAATGTTTTTTATAATTAAAGGTTGAGTACCTGTATTTGTAAAAATAAAAACTCTTTCGCCATTAGACCCTTTGCTAATTTTTCCATAATCAATAGTTTCTTTTTCAAATTTAAACTCTTGTGCGCTTGTGGAAAAAGAGATAAAAAATACTACTAATAAAGTTCCGAAAGTTTTCATAATTACTTTTTTACATGGTAAAATTAACGTTAATAATTTGTTTTAAAAAATCAATCACTAATTTTCTCGACAAAATAGAGTTTTGTATTTTTGCCAACGATATTTAAAAAACCATTCCAAAGTATGACAATTCCATCTAAATATGATGCAAGCCAGGTAGAAGATAAATGGTATGACTACTGGATGAAAAACAATTATTTTCATTCAACACCAGATGAGAGAGAACCTTATACTATCGTAATTCCGCCACCAAACGTAACAGGTGTCTTACATATGGGACATATGTTGAATAATACAATTCAAGATGTATTAATTAGACGTGCTCGTTTGTTGGGTAAAAATGCTTGTTGGGTTCCGGGTACAGATCATGCATCAATTGCTACAGAGGCAAAAGTTGTTGCGAAGTTAAAAGAGGAAGGAATTAATAAAAGCGATTTAACGCGAGAAGAATTTTTACAACATGCTTTTGATTGGAAAGATGAATATGGAGGTATTATTTTAGAACAATTAAAAAAGTTAGGTGCTTCTTGTGATTGGGAAAGAACTGCTTTTACAATGGATCCAGAAATGTCTGAATCTGTCATTAAGGTTTTTGTTGATTTATATAATAAAGGTTTAATTTACCGCGGTTATAGAATGGTAAACTGGGATCCTGAAGCTAAAACTACACTTTCTGATGAAGAGGTAATTCATGAAGAAAGACAAGGGAATTTATACTATTTAGAATATAAAATTGAAGGTTCAGAAGATACGTTAACGATTGCTACCACAAGACCAGAAACTATTTTTGGAGATACTGCAATTTGTATCAACCCAAACGATGAGCGCTTTAGGCATTTAAAAGGGAAAAAAGCAATTGTTCCTTTATGCAATAGAGTTATTCCTATTATTGAAGATGAATATGTTGATGTTGAATTTGGTACCGGTTGTTTGAAAGTGACGCCTGCGCATGATGAAAACGATAAGAATTTAGGAGATAAGCACAAGTTAGAAGTGATAGATATTTTTAATGATGATGCTTCTTTAAATTCCTTTGGATTGCATTATCAAGGAAAAGACAGATTTGTAGTTCGTAAAGAAATTTCAAAAGAATTAGAAGAAAAAGGGTTTTTAGTGAAAACTGAAGTTCATACAAATAAAGTAGGAACCTCAGAAAGAACAAAAGCTGTAATAGAACCAAGATTATCAGATCAATGGTTTTTAAAGATGAAGGATTTAGCAAAGCCTGCTATTGATGCTGTTTTAGGAGAAGATGCTGAGATTAATTTATATCCAAAAAAATTCGAAAACACATATCGTCATTGGATGGAAAACGTTCGTGATTGGAATATATCTCGTCAACTTTGGTGGGGACAACAAATTCCTGCGTATTTCTATGGTGATGGAAAAGAAGATTTTGTTGTTGCGGAAAGTATCGAAGAAGCATTAATTTTAGCACAGGAAAAGACTAAAAACGATGAACTAACAGCGAACAATCTACGTCAGGATAGTGATGCGCTTGATACTTGGTTTTCTTCTTGGTTATGGCCAATGTCAGTTTTTGACGGAATCAGAAATCCAGAAAACGAAGAAATTAAATATTACTATCCCACAAATGATTTAGTTACTGGGCCAGATATTTTGTTTTTCTGGGTAGCTAGAATGATTGTGGCGGGATATGAATATAAAGATGAAAAACCTTTTCAGAATGTTTATTTAACAGGATTGGTAAGAGATAAGCAAAGGCGAAAAATGTCTAAATCTTTAGGAAACTCGCCTGATGCTTTAAAATTAATTGATGATTATGGTGCAGATGGTGTAAGAGTTGGACTACTGTTAAGCTCTGCTGCTGGAAATGATTTAATGTTTGACGAAGATTTATGCCAGCAAGGAAAAGGATTTGCAAATAAAATTTGGAATGCTTTCCGCTTGATAAAAGGTTGGGAAATTGATGGAAGTTTAGCGCAGCCAGAAACTGCAAAAATTGGTTTAGAATGGTATGAAGCAAAGTTTCAAAAAACATTAGCAGAAATAGAAGATCATTTTTCTAAATATCGCTTGTCAGATGCTTTAATGGCAATTTATAAACTAATTAATGATGATTTTTCTTCGTGGTTATTAGAAATTGTTAAACCAGCATATCAACAGCCAATAGATAAGAAAACATTTGATGCAATTATTATTGTATTAGAAAATAATCTAAAAATATTGCATCCATTTATGCCATTTTTATCGGAAGAAATTTGGCAATATATAGCAGATAGAACTCCAGAAGAGGCATTAATTATTGCGAAATATCCAGTAGTTAAAGATTTCAATGCTAATATTATTAGTGATTTTGAATTTGCAACTGAGGTTGTTTCAGGAATTAGGACAATTCGAAAAAATAAAAACATTGCTTTTAAAGACACTATTGACTTGTTTGTAATTGATGTAGAAAAGAATTCAAATAAATTTGATACTGTTATTCAGAAACTAACAAATACGTCAACAATAAAAGCTGTTTCGGAAAAAGTAGATGGAGCCTCATTTAGAGTGAAATCAAATGAATATTTTGTACCAATTTCTATTGAAAATATTGATATAGAAGCAGAAATAAATAAATTAGAAGGGGAATTAAAAAGAGCAGAAGGTTTTTTATTCGGAATCACAAAAAAGTTATCTAATGAGCGTTTTGTAGCAAATGCGCCAGAACAAGTAATTACTTTAGAGCGTAAAAAAGAAGCGGATACAAAGGCAAAAATTGAAACTATTAAAAGTAGTTTAAAATCACTTAAATAAATTGATAGATTTACAAACAAGAGTTTATATTTGCTAAAAATTAAATTAAAACTAATGAAGAAAATAATTATCACTATTACCGTAATGTTTTTATTAGTAGCGTCATGCGTTTCTAAAAAGAAATACTTAGAATTAGATGAAAAATTAATAAATACCAAAGCTAGTCTTCAGAAAACAACAATTGAAAAAGAAAGACTAGAAGCTAAGTTTGGAAGTATTGAGAAACGCGTAGAGAATTACAATAATAAAATTAATTCTTTAAGAGATGAAAACGTAACTTTAGAAAGAAGTAATTTAGGCTTTACAGATGATGATATAACCGTTTTGTCTGAAAAGCAGAAAGTTGAATTAGGAAAAACGTTATCTAAGATTGATGCGAAAAAAGTTGCTCAAGCTAAAACATTGAAGGATTCTATAAATTTGGCTGTAGACTATAAGGTGAAAAAATCGATGCGTTCTGCAGGAATGTACTCAGAAGAAGATATTAATATCAACATAGAAAATACAGTTGTTATGATCTCAGTTTCGAACAAATTATTGTTTGCATCGGGTAGTTTTGACGTAAACAAAAAGGCGAATCCTTTATTGCAGAAAATAGCAGATGTTATTAATTCAGAACCTAGTATGGATGTAATGATTGAAGGTCATACAGACTCTAAAACATTAAATAACCCTACAAATGCTCTGAAAGATAATTGGGATTTAAGTGTAAAAAGAGCCACGGCTATTGTTAGACTTTTAGAAAAAAAATATTTTATAAAGTCCAATAGATTAATTGCTGCAGGTAGAGGTAGTTCTATGCCTTTAGTTAAAAATAACTCTAAAGAAAACAGAGCAAGAAATCGTAGAACACGAATTGTTATTTTACCTAATTTAGATAAGTTTTTTGCAATGTTATCTTCAGACCCGGATACAAAATAATAAAATAAAAAATAGATTAAATTTATAAAGCACTCATTTCGAGTGCTTTTTTTATACATTTTAGCGCACTAATTTATAAATTAAGTAACAAAAATGTTTTCATATTTAGGAACTAAGAATTTCATTAATTTTAGTCAGCTCGTCATCAAAAAAAGAAGTAGTTTCAATGGCTTTTACACTGTCTAAAATTTGTTCAGTTTTACTAGCGCCAATTAAAACAGAGGTAATTCTATTATCCTTTAAAATCCAAGAAATTGCCATTTGTGCTAAAGTCTGATTTCTATTTTTGGCAACTTCATCTAATTCCTTAATTTTTGGAAGCATTTCTAAAACTTGATTCGTATTTAAAAAAGGGCTATCCTTCACCGCTCTTGAATCTTTTGGCAATCCATTAATATATTTATCAGTTAACATTCCCTGTGCTAAAGGGGAAAAGCAAATAGCACCAACTCTTGAGCTTTCTAATACATCTAATAACCCGTCTTCAATCCAACGATTAAATAGGTTGTAATTTGGCTGATGAATTAAACATGGAGTTCCTAAATTTCTCAAGATTTTAAAAGCCTTTTCAGCTTCTTTTGGTTGATAATTAGAAATACCTACGTACAAGGCTTTTCCTTGTCTAACCATTAAATCTAAGGCACCCATAGTTTCTTCTAGAGGCGTATCGTAATCGGGTCTGTGATGATAAAAAATATCAACATAATCCAATCCCATTCTTTGTAAACTTTGATCTAAACTAGCCACTAAAAATTTTTTAGATCCGAAATCTCCATAAGGACCAGGCCACATTCCATAACCAGCTTTTGATGATATAATCAATTCATCTCGGTAATTTTTAAAATCTTTTTTTAATATTTTTCCAAAATTTATTTCAGCAGATCCAGGTGGAGGACCATAATTATTAGCTAAATCAAAATATGTAATTCCATTATCAAAAGCACATTTTAAAAGATTTCTTGCGGTATTTAAATTGTCGTTATCTCCGAAATTATGCCATAAACCAAAAGAAAGTTCAGGTAATAATAGACCGCTGTTTCCGGTTCTTCTATATTTCATTTTTTTATAGCGATTTTCATCAGCTATATATTTGCTCTTTTTACTCATATTATTATATGTTTTCTAAATTACGATAACACAAAAAAATTAATTTTAGGAATATCTATAAACAAATACTAATGCGCTATACTTTCAGTATTTTCTTTTAAAATAGATTCTACGAAAATTAATACAAAATAGCTGATGCGAAATTAACATCTACTTTAGTTCTAACAAAGTACCTGCAAGTTGAATTAATTTTCTTTTAAAGAGCAGCAAAATACAAACTTCTTAAAGATTATGTTCTTAAAGATCTTAATTATTAAAAGGTAATTGTAAAAACAAAAACCGACTATGTTTTAAATACTTCGATATCTAAAAATAAAATAAATTATGTTTAGATATTAAGTTGTTTTATATGCCAAAGATAATTTTCTGAACATAAATTAGAAAATTAAAAGCACTTTTTCCAAATAATTTATTGTTTTAAACTCATTATTTTAGTGAGTTTGTTTTAAAAAGAAGCTCATTTTCTTTTAGATAAGACTTATAAATACCTGAGTAAATAAAATCTCCGAGAGTTAAAACTCTCGGAGACTTTAAATTAATTTTTTAAAAAATTAAATAAGAATAACATAATAAGATTGTCAATTGTACATCTTATTCATTTAATTTTTTACAATTTTCATTGTTTTACTACCGTTTTCGGAGTATACCTTAACAATGTAAACTCCTTGGCTTAAATATTTTGTTTCTATAGAGTTTAAATTTGTTCTAACCTCTTTTATTTTATTACCAAGCAAAGAATATATTTCTACTTTTGTTAATGGCGATTTAGAATTAATATACAAAACATTTTGAACAGGGTTAGGATACATAGCGATACCTTTTTCAAGAGACTCTTCTGCAACTTTAAGGATACCTGTTCCTGCAGATCCAGGACTTGCATAGATATTAACTCCTTCATAGATTCCAACGAAATCTGTAGCATCTCTCCAATTTGCAGGATCACTATTATCAGATAAAGGGTCTATAAGTTCCATAGAATATCCAAGTCCTATAGCACCTTGTGGCCATTCACCACCTATGTTATAGGTTAATGAATCTATCACGATTCCTGAATGATGCTGTGTGTTTTCAATATAAAGTAATTCAGCTTCATCATTACTTAAATTCGCACCTTTCCATTCAAAAGCAGGTACTCCAAAAAAAGCACTGAATGCCGCTGCATCTTTAGCTGTAACCCAATAAGCACCAGGTTCCAAGGTGTATTCTGGTAATTTACCACTAGCGATACCTCCTTTTATTCTAAGACCTCCTAATTCTATAGGTGTCTCCGTAATATTAAACAACTCTATAAATTCAAGTTTATCTTCCTGTTCGGCAGGTGGTTCATCATACATGATTTCTGTTATAACCAATCCTTCTGCTAGCGGGTTATGAATTAATTCAGCAATACTGGTCTCCATAACATTTCCTGCAAGATCTTCAATATTTGCGATTTCGAGTTCGTAATATTTTCCAATACTAATGCCGGGATCTAGGGTAAGGGTTATAATGTCTGAGGCTTTAAGAGTTACGTTACTTACAATTGGCATATCAAAAGCGCCTTCTAAAAAAGTATAGTTATCAGCCGAGAATAGATTGGTTGTAGTACTCACGGCTTCACTAAACTGTACCTCTATTTCAGTGGTACTTATAACTGATGGATCTAGCACTAGAGGAGGATAAATGTCTTCGTCTGCGGCAAAAATAGTTATATCATCAATAAGAACTTTGGGTGGTACTCCTTTTTTAGCACCTGACTTCGCTAAGAATTGCAATACAACATTTGGCTCATCAAAAGCATCAGAATGCAGCGCATAGGTGTATTTCGTAAATTGAGTGTCCTCGTTTGAAAAACCAAGCTCGCCGTCACCCATAAGAATTTTAGGGCCAAAGGTTTCCCCACCATCTGTGGATACTTTTAAATAAAGTTTCAAGTGTTTCTGATCACCTGTGGCTACCGTTGAAGCCCAAAAATCAGCTACAACATTCTCAAGACCTGTAAGGTTAAGATTAACTTGGACAAATACTTCTACTTCTTCTTCTTCCTCACCTTCGGCAGCAACAGGCCAAAGCCCTAATGATGTTCCACCATCTCTGAAAGCTGTGTTGTCTTGGAATATTCTATAATTATCAACATAATTTCCAAACCAATTAGGTATAAAATAGATGCTGTCCCCTTCAGTGAAGACTGGGTCTTCAAATCCTTGCTCGTAAGGAAATTCGGTTATTTGCCCAAAGCTTTTTGGGCTAAAACAACATAAAAGCAATACGAATACTAATAGTGTAAGTTTTTTCATGATTTTTAATTTAAATATTAATTTTTTTGATTTAACAATCTTATATTTCTTTAACAAAAATAAATAGGAAGTTTCAAGTATAAAATGACCCAGATCAGTCACAATATTTTTTTCAAAAGATTAATTTTTAAATGAAATTGAAATATTTTATTGAAGTCGTAAAGACTTTATTGAGAGTAGAAAAGGTTTAATATTTGAGATTCATGTTGATTCTTTTCTCCCTCTTTTGGAAGACATCATACATGACAAAAAGTAGTAAAAAATAGTGTTCATAAAATTATTGATTCTAAACACCTTTTAGGTTTTGCCCTTAAAAGAGGTTTTATAAAATAAAAGAGAATAAAATAGTGAGTCGTAAGCTAAAAATAAACTAAGAAAATGAATTTTTCTTAGTTTAGTATTCTTTTAATTTAAGGCTTCTTTCAACAATGTTATAGGATGTTTTGCAATGCGTTTTGTGCCATCAAAAATTTGATGTCTGCAACTTGTTCCAGCCGCTGCAATTTCTGTTTCCGAACTACAATTTCTAATCTTCGGAAACAAAGTATCTTCACCAACTTGCATGGAAATAGCATAATGTTCTTTCTCGTATCCAAAAGACCCGGCCATGCCGCAGCATCCAGTGTTTAGTATAGTTACAGAATAATTTTTAGGAATGTTCAACATCTGAAAACTGGCATGCGTTCCAGATAATGCCTTTTGGTGGCAGTGACCGTGAACCTTCAATGTTCTAGGCTTTGTTGTAAATAAACTAGTATCTATATTTTTATTTTTGAACTCTTTGGCTAAAAACTCTTCAAAAGTAAAAGTATTTTTAGCTATTTTTTTCGCTGAAAGCGTATCGTCTGCCAAGCGAATATATTCATCTTTAAAAGTTAAAATTGCTGAAGGTTCAATTCCTATCAATGGAGTTTTTTCAGTAATAAGATTTTTAAAAATGCTAATGTTTTGATCACAAACTTTTTTGGCTTCTTTTAAAAAACCTTTAGAAATATAACTTCTTCCGCTTTCTTCGTGATTGATAATTTCTAAATTATAACCTAATTTTTCTAACAAGTGAAAAGCATCTTTACCAATTTCGACATCGTAAAAATTAGTAAACTCATCACAAAATAAATATATGGTTTTAGTGTTTTTTGATTTTGGTTGTTTTAAAAACCATTTTTTTAATGTTTTAGGAGCTAATTTTGGAACAGTTCGTTCTAAAGCAACTCCCATAAAAGATTTTGCGATCGATGTATTTAAAACTAAGTTTGATAAAGCAGGTACTATACTTCCTAGTTTATTGAGTTTTGCATTATTGGCAAACAATTTACTTCTTAATGGATACCCATTTGTTTCTTGATATTGAAATAAAAACTCAGCTTTCATGGTCGCAATATCTACATTACTTGGGCATTCAGAGGCACATGCTTTGCAGCTTAAACAGAGATCTAAAACTTCTTTCAGTTCTTTAGAATCGAATTTGTTTTTAGCCTCATTATTTGTTAAAACTTCCCGTAACATATTTGCTCTTGCCCGTGTGGTGTCTTTCTCATTTTTGGTAGCTCTATAACTTGGGCACATCGTTCCACCTGCTTCTGCAGGTTTTCTGCAATCTCCAGAGCCATTGCATTTTTCAGCTAATTTTAAAATTCCCTCGCTATCAGAAAAATCTTGAATCGTATTTATTTTTGGCTCTGTTCTATCAATTTCATAACGGAGGTTTTTGTCCATCGAAAAAGCATCTGTAATTTTTCCTTGATTAAAAATATTGTTTGGATCGAAAGCTTTTTTAATGCGTCTCAATAACTGATAATTTTGTTCGCCGATCATTAACGGAATAAATTCTGCGCGCACAATGCCATCTCCATGTTCTCCGCTAAAAGAGCCTTTGTATTTTTTTACTAATTCAGCGGTTTCAGTAGTAATTTTTCTAAATAAAACAACATCTTCCTTTTTCTTTAAATTCAAAATCGGACGTAAATGCAATTCACCAGCTCCGGCATGAGCATAATAAACGGCATTTTGCTGATATTTATCCATAATTTTAGTGAATTCTTCAATATAATTTGGCAAATCTTCTAAAGCCACAGCAGTATCTTCAATACATGCAACAGCTTTTTTATCGCCTATCATATTTCCTAGTAATCCTAAACCTGCTTTTCGCAAATGATGTACTTTAGCAATGTCTTTTCCATATACTTTTGGATGATGGTACCCAAAGTTATTTTTTTCTAAATCTGTGATTAAATTACTTGCTAAAACTTCTGCTTCTTCAATAGTATTTGCAGACACTTCTAACATTAAAACTGCTTCAGGATCTCCTTGTAAAAAGAACCTATTTTTTGCTTGTTCTCGGTTACTTTTTGTACAATCTAAAATAGTTTTATCCATTAACTCACAATTATATAAATTGTGATTCATTGCCGTAACAGTGGCTTTTAAACTCTCTTTAATAGTTGTAAAGTGGCTACAAACCATAATACTTTCTTTAGGAGCAACATCATCTAGTTGTAAAGTGATTGCAGTCGAAAAAGCCAAGGTTCCTTCGCTTCCGGAAAGAAATTTTGCGACGTTAATCGTTGGTGATTTTCCTCCAAATAAATCAGATATCAAAAATTCATCAACAGCATAGCCAGTATTTCTTCTATGAATAATCTCTTTAGGAAATTCATTTTTGATTTCATGTTGGTTTTCTTTAGAAGAAAGTTCCGCATAAATACTCTTATAAATCTTGCCTTCTAAAGTGTTTTCTTTTGTTTTTTTAATAAATTCTTCAGAAGTAATTTCTTTAAAATTTGCAGAGCTTCCGTCACTTAAAATAGCATCAATTTCTAAAACTTTATCGCGTGTAACACCGTATTTTATGGATGTACTTCCCGAGGAATTATTACCAACCATGCCACCAATCATACATCTGTTAGAGGTGGATGTGTTTGGACCAAAAAATAAACCAAATGGTTTTAGAAAAAGATTTAATGAATCTCGAACAATTCCTGGTTGTAAAGTGATTTTTTTTGCTTGTTCATCAAATGAAATAATATCTGTAAAATGTTTAGAAACATCCACTACAATTCCGTCTCCAACACATTGTCCTGCCAAAGAAGTTCCTGCTGTTCTAGGAATTAAAGTAATGCTGTTTTTTATAGCAAAATCAATTAAAGTCTTGATGTCTTTTTCATCCTTTGGAAACGCAACAGCCAAAGGAATCTTGCGGTACACAGATGCATCTGTGGCATAGATTGATTTTTGTAAATTATCGAAAAGAACATCACCAGAAAGTGAGTTATGTAAAGTGTCTAAGTTAGAATTATCAATCATTAGTTACCTATAAAAATGAGTGCTATTTATAAATACAAATATGACAATAATAATTTTTAAATATGTAAAAACTAGGGGCTAATCTAAAATTTTATGGATTTTATTATTTAAATCTTTACAAAGCATTTTTTTTTCTATTAATGCATGGTTTTTGCTTTTTTTTCGCAAAGTTCATAATTTGAGAAGGCTTAAATATGAGGCTTTGCTTATTCAATTGAAATATTTCTTTTAAAACCAGTGTCAAAACAGATAAATGTATCAGTACCAGCAACCCCATTGATTAGATGTACTTGTTCATATAAAATATTTTTTAAATGTTCATTATCGCGAGCAAATATTAGCGCGAAAATGGCATAATTTCCAGAAACATAATTACATTCTGTGACTTCTTTAATTTTTTCTAATGCTTCCATTACACTTTTTGCAAAACGTGCTTCCCTTAGTCGGATTCCGGTATATGATTTCGTTTTATAGCCCAGTTTTTTTTCATTAAGAATAAATTCAGCATTTTTTACCACACCTAGTTCAGTCAATTTTTTAATTCGTTGATGCACTAAAGAGTTTGATACTTTTAATTCACTTGCAATTTGGGAGTAGGCTTTTCGAGCGTCTAATTGTAGTTTTTGTAAAATTTGTTTATCGATATAATCAAATTGATTTTCCATGATAAATATTGTGGATTATTTAAAGTTAAATTAATTTTATTTCAATCTATTAAAATTAATTTAACTTATTATGATAAATAAAAAAATAAAATTACTTAAAATTTGTTTATAAATAAAGTAATCTATTTATTTTTGTTCAAAAATTTTATAAACATGGATACTATCCAAATTTTTGAGAAATTGTGGAAGGAATATACAGAAAGAACACCTTCCGCAAAAAGAATTAAAGACTTATTTGAAAGCAGAGGAGATGTGGTTTATAATGATCATGTTGCCTTTAGAACTTTTGATGACGATCGTGCAAATATTAAAGTGTTAGCGGCTCCATTTATAGAGGCAGGTTACATAGAATGTGGCGATTATCATTTTGAAAAGAAAAAATTATATGCTAAACATTATGAGCATGCGACTAATAAAAACTTACCTAGAGTTTTTATAAGTCAATTATTAACTAAAGAGTTTTCTTCAGAATTACAAGAAATAGTAAAGAACATGATTGATAGTATCGCTTTAGAAGAATTACATCCGTCAGAATTGGTCTTTAAGGGACGTTTATGGGAACAACCTTCTTTTGAAATTTATCAAAAACTACAAACAGAAACTGAATATGCAGCATGGCTCTATGTAAATGGGTTTTGCTCGAATCATTTTACAGTTGATGTGAATAGATTAAGTTCTTTTGATACTTTACAAGAAGTGAATCAGTTCTTAAAAGACAATCATTTTAAAATAAATACATCGGGAGGAGAAATTAAAGGAACTCCTTCTGAGTTATTAGAACAGTCTAGTGTTTTAGCGGATAAAATACCCATAGTATTTAAAGAAACCACCAAAGAAATTACGTCTTGCTATTATGAATTTGCATTTCGTCATGCCATGTATAATGGCGAATTATATTCTGGTTTCATAGCAGGTTCTGCAGATAAGATTTTTGAAAGTACAGATATGAAATTACAAGAAGTGTAAATCTTAATTTCATGAAAACAAAAAAAGGCGGATGTTTTAATTTCCGTTTTTTTTGTTTTACATAACAATATCATTCTTCCAAATATAAGGTTCCGGTATATCTTTGTCGTTTATCAACTGACGAATATCTATTTCTATACCTCTACTTAAATCTGTTATTGGTATGTCATTGACGCCGCCTTCAAAAGGATTCTCTGTATTTTCTCCAATTTTTTCCATAGTATGAAAAACCCAAGATAATAAAGCACTGAAGGGTATTGAAAACCAAACAAAATGATTAGCTATAAATTCTTGAATAATATGTCCCAAATTTGTACTAGATGAATGCTCCGATAATTCTTCCATAATATGACTTCCAATAGCTTCAAAACTTTGCATAATTCCAAAGGGTAAAAGAAAGATGAAAATCCAAACAAAAATATAGTTTAATGTTGCATACTGTCTCGGATACGGAAAGTTCTTAATACGTTCAGATTTTCCTTGTAATGTGTAAAACTCAACTAAGATATTCATCATTTCCATGTGCCTGAAATCTTCAATAAAACCTTTGTTCATTAACTCTTTTAAACGTTTAGATTGTATTCCTAAAAGTTGTGATGGTTTGTTCCCTTTGCTAAAAATTTCTTCAAATTCTTCTTCAGAAATGTATGATTTTATAGCCTCCCTAATGGGGATCCTATCTTCAAAAACTAAATAATGGTTTTCTCTAAAAGCTGCATTTTGTTTATCCTTTTTTAAATGAGTTTCCCAAGGTTTGTCTCCTCTCATTTGATAACGTAAAGCTGTTAGCCAGGCAATATGTCTGTGAACTAACTCTTTTTTTACAGCTTGTAATTCATCTGCAGAAAGAAGTGTTTTTGCATGTGTATTGTCAATGAAATCTTTGACCATAATAGTCCAAGATCTAGATGTATTTACAATGCCTCCCCAAATTTTACGAGCTTCCCACAAGCGGTCATAGGACGCATTATTTTTAAAACTGATTAAAAAAGAAATTGCAGTTCCAAAAACGCCTAATGGTAACCAAGGTACATTCAGCCATTTTAACCCAACGATATCATATAAAATAACCGGAATTGTGCCAATTAATATGAACAAGAAGATTTCTCTTTTAGTCCATTTCAGCATCCCTTTTATTGGGAAAATACGTTTGATATACATAATTTTTTATATTATTGTTAAAGAACCAAATATAACCTTTTTGAATTCTTATATTTGGGAGGTAATCAAACTTTTATTAAGATGAAAAAACTAATCGTATTCTTTCTATTTCTATCCATTTCAATATCAGCTCAAAAAGTTGATTTGTCTTACTATTTACCAAATAACGTAACGTATAATAAAAGTGTTCCAACCCCTAAAGAAATTATTGGGCATGAAGTAGGTGAATGGCATGTTACCCATGACAAATTAACAGAATATATGAAGGTTTTAGCATCCTCTTCTGATCGAATTTCGATAGAGACCAGAGGTACAACCTATGAAGGAAGACCATTGTTATTATTAACAATTACTGCACCTGAAAATCATAAAAACTTAGAAGAAATTAGACAAGCACATATTAATGCAACCAATAATAGTTCTGTAGATATTTCAAAAAATCCAATTGTTGTGTATCAAGGATTTTCTATTCATGGAAATGAACCAAGTGGCTCTAATGCAGCTTTAGCTGTTGCTTATTATTTAGCTGCTGCAGAAAATATCGATGATTTATTAAGGAATACTGTTATTTTATTTGATCCATCTTTTAATCCAGATGGTTTGCAACGTTTTGCGTATTGGGCGAATATAAATAAAAGTAAAAATATAAACCCAGATCCAAATGATAGAGAGTATAATGAGATTTGGCCAAGAGGTAGAACCAATCATTATCAGTTTGATATGAATAGAGATTGGTTGCCAGTTCAACTGCCAGAAAGTAAAGCAAGAATTGCTAGTTTTCATAAGTGGTTGCCCAATATATTAACAGATCATCATGAAATGGGTAGCAATGCTAGTTTCTTTTTTCAACCAGGAATTCCTTCCAGAACAAATCCGTTAACACCACAAATGAATCAAGATTTAACCAAAGAAATTGCAACATATCATGCAAAAGCTTTAGATAAAATTGGTTCGTTATATTATTCAGAAGAAAGTTTTGATGATTTTTACTACGGCAAAGGTTCAACGTTTCCAGATATCAATGGAAGTATAGGGATTTTGTTTGAGCAAGCCAGTTCAAGAGGACATGCTCAGGAAACAGTAAACGGAGTTTTAACCTTTCCGTTTACAATAAGAAATCAATTTACAGCAGCATTATCTACTTTAGAAGCTGCAAAAAATATGCGTGTTAAAATCTTACAATATCAGCAAGATTTTTACAAAGAATCTAGAAATTCTGGAGAGAAAAAAGCAATTGTTTTTGGTGACGAAAAAGATGGGGCAAAAAGCTTTCATTTGGCAGAAGTCTTAAAGCGTCATCAAGTAGATATTCATGAAATAAAATCTGATTTTTCGGTTAAAGGTAAAAAATTTAAAAAAGGATACAGTTATGTAGTGCCTATGAATCAGAAAAATCAACGTTTGGTAAAAGCTATGTTTGATGTGCGAAAAACATTTAAAGACAGTCTATTTTACGATGTTTCTGCATGGACTTTTAATCATGCTTTTGGTGTTGATTATGCAGAAAATATATCGCTTGCAAAAGCAGGTAGTGAAATCACAAATTTAAAAATAAAGAATGGAACTGTTTCTTTTAAAAGCGATTATGGTTATTTAATGCCTTGGAATGAATATTACACTCCAAAAGCTTTAAATGCTATTTTGCAAGAAGGTTTGCGTGCAAAAGTATCTATGAAGAATTTTAAAAATGGGGGTAATTCTTATGAATATGGAACCATTTTTATTCCAGTTCAAAACCAAAAATTAAATGCTACTGATTTATATCAATTTTTAAAGAATGCAGCAATTGCAAGCCATGTGCAGATAAAAGGAGTAGCCACAGGTTTAAATGAAGGTATTGACTTAGGAAGTAACAATTTTAGCGCCATTAAAAAACCAAAAGTGGCAATGTTAGTCGGAAACGGAATTGCAGGAAATGATTCTGGGGAAATCTGGCATTTGTTAGACCAGCGTTTTGATATGCATTTAACTCGTTTAGATATGAGTTATTTTACAAATATAGATATCAGTAAATACACACATATAGTGATACCTAGTAGTAAGATTGATAAAGTAGCTATTGATAAATTAAAAACTTGGGTCAAAAATGGTGGAGTTTTAGTTGGCTATAAAAATACTGCAAAATGGTTGTCCAGCAACAAAATGATTAGCTTACAATTTGATAAACAAAAAATGGATACCATTAAGAATGTTTCATTTGAAAATAAATCTTTACAGTCTGGCGCACAATATATTGGTGGAGCAATTTTTGAAGCAAATTTAGATAGATCACATCCTATTAATTTTGGATATAAGAACGATAAAATAGCGTTGTTTAGAAACTCAACATTGTTTATTAAAGCTGATAAAAAGAGTTATAACAACCCAATTCAGTATACATCAAGCCCATTATTGAGTGGTTATATTTCCAAAGAAAATGCAAAAGTTATTAAAAATACAGTTCCCTTTAAGGTGCAAAGGTTAGGTAAGGGTAGCGTCATCGTTTTTACGGATAATACAAATTTTAGAGCTTTTTGGTATGGAACAAATAAGTTATTAATGAATGCTATTTTCTTTGGTGATAAAATGTAAGTTTTTCTTACAAAGAAACAAAGTGTAATAGCTTTGTCTCTTAAACTGTCAATTCGATTTATTTTGTAAAGAATGAAGAAAATTGCATTAAGAAGTTTTTAAAAGCTCAAAAGTTGCAAAGTTAAAATTTGCAACTTTTGAGCTTTTATTATTATAATACCCTCAAATATTTGAAGGTATCGAAACGTAATTATGTAACAAAGTCAATAGTTAAACGTCTTATTGATATAAACAAATAAATATATAAATGAGTTTTTTTAGAGTTTTACTAGCCATTGTTTTTCCGCCTTTATCAGTATTAGGAAAAGGTTGTGGTTCTTTCTTTATTATTCTATTATTAACCCTTTGTGGCTGGATTCCTGGCGTAATTGGTGCTTTGGTAATTTTGAACAATCCTAAAAATTAATTACTTATTTAGTTTTAATTCTAACCTGTGCATGATTATTCTTAAATTAGGTTGATGAGTTTTTTGAAAAAATATTAACAACAAATAATATTATTTTTTATTGAAGTAGTATCACTTGTTAAGCCGTGAAAAAGTTGAAATTTAACAAACCTGCTCTCCGTTTTTAATTCCTTTTGAAGCTTTTAATAAGACAACATTTCTTTCGGTATTATAAACACCCAAGACTAAACATTCGCTCATGAAATTAGCAATTTGTCTCGATTTAAAATTAACGATTGCAGAAACTTGTGCATCTAGTAAATCCTCTTTTGTATACAAATCTGTTATTTGAGCACTTGATTTTTTTATCCCTAAAGCACCAAAATCAATTTTAAGTTGATAAGCAGGTTTTCTTGCTTCAGGAAAATCATTGACATCAACAATAGTTCCTATTCTAATATCAATTTTTAAAAAGTCTTCAATTGTAATTTCGTCTTTCATCGTTTACTTTTTTTTTCCTAATTTTTGAATTACCCATAGAGGACCTATCAATAAAAATTCTAAATCTTTTAAAAAAGATGGTTTTGCCCCTTCTATTTTATGTCCATAAAACTGGCCAATCCAAGCCACCACAAAAATAATGATTGATGTATATAGCAAGTTTACCTGATTACTCAACCAAAAATTCCCAACAATACATACTAGAATTACAAACAACATTTCCATAGCATACCAAAACCCTAAACGTATATAAAAGATAGAAATAATAAGGCCAATAACTACGGCCCAGTTTTCGAGTAGGGGATTAGATAAGTTTAATATTTTTTCTAAAATTACATTTGGTATGCTCATTAGTAGGCCGATAATACTAAAAAAAATTAATGGGACACAAATGTAATGTATGGTTTGGTTTGTTTTATTTTGATGACTTAAAGCGTATTCATCAAAATATTCTTTAGCAGTTCTCATATAGTAAAATTAAAAATTAAAGATAAGTATTTTTATAACAAAAAAACAAAATTGGTAAGGTCTCTTATTTCCAACCTTTATGAATTAGCAACTGATCTATATGTGCAAAATGATGATTGCAATGCCAAGCATATATGCCTATATTTTTTTTTAAACTAACTTCTTTATTTTCTGAAGGATGTATAAATTTTTTTTCTAACTCCTGATCAGTTAATCCTCTTAACAAATACACCCATTTAGCATGCAAAGCTTTTAAGGAATCAAAAGATAGGGAAATAGGGGCAGATTTAGAATCATGCAGTTCTGCCCAACGTTCTTCAAAATAGGCTTTAATAATTGGTGTATCTTCTGTTAAAGCCCATTTAAAGCGAATATAAGAATTGTGATGACTATCATAACAATGATGCACAACTTGCCTAATCGACCAGCCTTTCTCTCTATAAGGGGTGTCTAATTGATTATCGGATAACGATCGTGTTAAGTACTCTAAATTTTGAGGGAAAGTTTCCAATACAAAAATCCAATCCTCAATGTTTTTTTTGGTGATTTGCTTTGGAATATTTGCCATTCCTATGGGATATTTAATAGTGTGTAGGTTCATTTATTATTCACTTATTTTCGTTAAAACGCGCTGAGAACTTCTATTTTCCACATTAATCGATAAGGATTTTTTAAAGATCACAATTGCACTCGCTGTATCTTTCTTCAAAAGATAAACCTCTCCGAAACTATTAAAAATATATGAACTTTTAGGGTGTAAGTTTGTATTTATTTCAAAAACCTCTAAAGCAGCATTAAAATTATTTTTTTTAATAAAAGTGTACTCAAAAGCTTAAAGTCACCTGCTCTAATAAAAGAACTTAAAGCTTAGTCAAATTCTTTCATTTTAAAATATTCATTAGGCATTTTTTCAACATAAAAAAAGCTTTTAAATCATCAAAAAAAGTACCTTTATCATTCTTTTTAATATATGAAAAAATGAAAGTAGTTACGTTGACCATCAATCCAGCTTTAGATAAAAGTGCAAAAGTAACAGAAATGATACCTTTTGATAAATTAGAATGCCATGATATTACATATCATCCAGGAGGTGGAGGTATAAATATCTCTAGAGTTTTGCATAGATTAGGGATAGAAAGTCATTGCTTATTTCCTTATGGTGGTAAAACTGGCGAGCATTTAATCGAATTATTACAAGAAGAGCATGTATCTGTATTTTCAACACCAATTTCAATTTGGACTCGAGAAAATTTTGCCGTTTTTGATATGAAAACAGGTTTGCAATTCAGATTTGGAATGCCAACAGCTTCTTTTTCAGAGGCTGAAATGAAAAATATAGAGCAATTGATAAAAGAGCAAGTGGCAGACGGAGATATTTTTGTAATTAGTGGCAGTTTACCTAAAGGATTGCCAACGGAGTACTATTCAAAAATCATTCAAAATTTAACATCAAAAGGCGTAAAGGTAATTGTTGATACTTCGGGGCCTGTATTTAGTGAGGTTTTAAAAAATGAGTTATTTTTAATAAAACCCAATCAAAAAGAATTGGCACGTTTGGCAGGAAAAGAGTCATTGTCTGCAAAAGAACGAGAAGAATTTGCAATGCAATTGGTAACGTCCAACATTGCAAAATATGTAGTGGTTTCTTTAGGGAAAGATGGTGCATTTATGGCGCATAAAAACGGCATTGAATACATAACAGCACCTGTAATTTCTGTAAAAAGTACAATCGGAGCAGGAGATAGCATGGTAGCAGGTTTAATTTATGGTATTACTCAAAACGAAACTCCAAAAAACATGTTACGTTGGGGAGTTGCTTGCGGGGTATCAGCAACCTTAAGTGAAGGTTCAGATTTAGCGCACAAAGAAAATATTGAGAAAATTTTGAAATTGGTATAAGTTATTTTAAGATCAAACTTGGTCAAACAATAAGTAGGAGTTACCGATTTACAGAAATATAAAAAAATCAAATGCGATAAAACTAGTTGTAATATTTAATTTTCATATTTTTATTTCTCCTAGAGATTAAATTTTTATGGAAAGTCCGATATTCAAGACTTCTCTTTCATCATTGAAAAGAAAATACTCTTAAGTATAAAAAATCACAGTCCTTCAAAATAAATAGACATCGTATTTTTTAACAATTTAATTTGTTGTTAATCAGTTAGATAAAACTTTCTTCAACGGTTGAATATAATGCTTGAATTATTACGAACTACAGCAAAACACAATAAAAACGTTATTTTTGAAAATTGATTATAATTTGAATAGTTAAAGAAGAAACAAATGGCAAATACATTATTTGACAAAGTATGGGATTCACACGTTGTTCGTCAAGTTAAAGACGGACCAGATGTGTTTTTTATAGACCGTCATTTTATCCATGAAGTTACAAGTCCCGTAGCATTTTTAGGATTAGAGAGTAGAGGTAACACCGTAGTTTATCCAGAGCGTACATTCGCAACTGCAGATCATAATACACCTACTATAAATCAACATTTACCGGTAGAAGATGCCTTGTCAGCAAATCAATTAGACGCTTTAGAAATCAATGCTGCAAAACATGGTATTTCTCACTGGGGTTTAGGAGATGAAAATAACGGAATTGTGCATGTTGTAGGTCCAGAAAACGGAATTACTTTGCCTGGTGCCACGATAGTTTGTGGAGATTCTCATACATCTACGCACGGAGCTTTTGGAGCGATCGCTTTTGGTATCGGTACATCGGAAGTAGAAATGGTTTTATCTACTCAATGCATTATGCAACCAAAACCTAAGAAAATGCGTATCAACGTAAATGGTAAATTAGGTTTGGGAGTTACACCTAAAGATGTCGCTTTATACATCATTGCAAAACAAACAACTTCCGGAGCTACAGGTTATTTTGTAGAATATGCAGGAGATGTTTTTGAAGATATGTCTATGGAGGGCCGTATGACTGTTTGTAATCTATCTATTGAGATGGGTGCGCGTGGAGGTATGATTGCTCCAGATGCTAAAACTTTCGAATATATAAAAGGACGCGCTCAAACTCCGAAAGGAGCAGATTGGGACAAAGCCATGAAATATTGGGAAACTTTATATACTGAAGAAGGAGCAGCGTTTGATGTAGAATTTAATTATCAAGCGTCAGATATTGAACCAATGATTACCTACGGTACAAACCCAGGAATGGGAATGGGGGTAACAAAATCGATTCCAACGGCAGAAAGCTTAGAAGGTGGTGTAGAAACTTATCGAAAATCTTTAGGATATATGTCTTTTAATGAAGGCGATTCTATGATTGGTAAAGAAATTGATTTTGTATTCTTAGGTTCCTGTACTAATGGACGAATTGAAGACTTTAGAGCATTTTGTTCTATTGTTGAAGGGCGTCAAAAAGCAGACAATGTTACTGCTTGGTTAGTTCCAGGATCTCATAAAGTAGTAGATCAAATAAATAAAGAGGGCTTAGATAAAATTATTACGCAGGCAGGTTTTGTTTTGAGAGAACCAGGTTGCTCAGCATGTTTAGCAATGAATGATGATAAAATTCCAGCAGGAAAATTATCAGTATCGACATCTAATAGAAACTTCGAAGGAAGACAAGGACCAGGATCTAGAACATTATTAGCATCACCTCTTGTTGCGGCAGCATCTGCGGTGGAAGGAGTTGTAACTGACCCAAGAACATTACTTGCTGGATAACAGTTTAGTAATCGCTTTTAGTGAAAAATGATATCTAAAAAAAAATAAATAAACGAATAAACATTGCCAATTGAAAATGGGTAATGAATACTTAAAAATATGGCTTACGATAAATTTCAAGTATTAACAAGTACAGCATATCCGCTACCAACAGAGAATGTTGACACAGATCAAATAATTCCTGCTCGTTTTTTAAAAGCAACAGAACGTGTAGATTTTGATGTCAATTTTTTTCGTGATTGGAGATACAATCAAGACGGAACACCAAAAGCAGAGTTTCCATTAAATAAAGAGATTTATGCAGGTTCTAAAATTTTAGTTGGGGGTAGAAACTTTGGTTCTGGCTCATCAAGAGAACATGCAGCTTGGTCTGTATATGATTTTGGATTGCGCTGTGTTATCTCATCAGCATTTGCAGACATTTTTAAAAATAACTGTTTAAATGTAGGTGTTTTACCAGTGCAAGTTTCAGCTGAATTTGCAGATACTTTGTTTGCAGCAATTATGGCAGATTCAAAAACAGCCATTAAAGTTGATTTACCAAATCAAACGGTAACTTTAGTAGCCACAGGTGAATCTGAATCTTTTGTAATTAATGCTTACAAAAAAGACAATATGTTAAATGGTTTTGACGATATAGATTACTTAAAAAATATCGAAAACGAGATTACAGCTTTTGCTGAGACAAGACCATTTTAAAAAGTTTTTTTTAGGTTAAAGTATGGGAAGTAGAAAGATTGAAATAATGGATACGACACTGCGTGATGGAGAACAAACATCAGGGGTGTCGTTTTCAGTTTCTGAAAAGTTAACAATCGCAAAATTATTACTGGAAGAATTAAAAGTAGACCGTTTAGAAATTGCATCTGCTCGTGTTTCTGAAGGGGAATTGCAGGCTGTTAAAAAGATTACTTCTTGGGCTTATGAAAATAGTTGTTTGGATAAAATAGAGGTCCTGACTTTTGTTGATGGTGGAAAATCAATTGAATGGATGATCGATGCTGGCGCAAAAGTACAGAATTTATTAACCAAAGGTTCTTTAAATCATTTAACGCATCAACTAAAAAAAACACCTGAGCAACATTTTTCAGATATTAAAGTGGCTATTGACCTAGCAGCGGCAAATCACATAAAAACGAATATATACTTAGAGGATTGGTCTAACGGAATGCGCAACTCTAAAACTTACGTATTTGAATATTTAGATTTTTTAGTAGCTCAAAATATAGAACGTGTTTTATTACCAGATACCTTAGGGGTATTAACGCCTAAAGAAACTTTTTTATATATTGATGAGGTTCGTACAAAATACCCAAAAATTCATATCGATTTTCATGGTCATAATGATTATGATTTAGGAGTTGCTAATGTAATGGAAGCTGTAAAAGCAGGCGTAAATGGATTGCATTTAACCATTAATGGAATGGGAGAACGTGCAGGAAATGCGCCAATGGCAAGTGTTTTGGCGGTGATTAAAGATTTCTTAACAGATGTAAAAATTACAACAAACGAAAAAGCACTTCACAAGGTAAGTAAGTTAGTAGAAACATTTTCAGGTTTTAGAATTCCGGTAAATAAGCCTGTAGTTGGAGCAAATGTCTTTACGCAAACGGCAGGGATTCACGCAGACGGTGATAATAAAAATAATTTATATTTTAATGATTTAATGCCAGAACGGTTTGGTAGAAAACGGAAATATGCATTAGGGAAAACATCCGGAAAAGCCAATATTCAAAAGAACTTACAAGATTTAGGTATCAGCTTAAATGATGAAGAATTAAAGAAAGTTACTCAAAGAATTATTGAATTAGGAGACAAAAAAGAAGTTGTTTCTCAAGAAGATTTACCTTATATAATTTCTGATGTTTTAGATAGCGACACAATTGAAAAACGTGTAGTTGTAGAAAATTATGTTTTAGGGCATGCAAAAGGAATGAAACCATCTACTACTTTACAATTAAGAGTTGAAGGTGTTTTATATGAAGCACACGCTCAAGGCGATGGTCAGTTTGATGCTTTTATGAATGCATTAAAAAAAATGTATAAAATTCACAGTAAAAAAGAATTACCCGCATTAATCGATTATGGAGTAAGAATTCCTCCAGGAAGTAATTCCGATGCACTATGTGAAACTATTATTACATGGAAAAGAGAAGAAAAGGAATTTATAACACGTGGTTTAGATTCAGATCAAACAGTATCTGCAATAAAAGCTGCAGAAAAAATGTTGAATATCATTTAAATAACATTTGCTTTTTAACCGTAGGCGATTTGTTGAAATAAAAAATAAAAGACTATAAATACCAGTCAAAAAATTAAAAAAATGAAATTAAATATAGCAGTATTAGCAGGAGATGGAATTGGTCCTGAAGTAATAGACCAAGCCGTAAAAGTATCTAATGCGATCGCAAAAAAATTCAATCATGAAATCAATTGGAAACCAGCTCTAACAGGTGCTGCTGCAATTGATGCAGTCGGAGAGCCTTATCCAGATGAAACACACGAAATTTGTGAAGCTGCAGATGCTGTTTTATTTGGTGCAATTGGTCATCCAAGATTTGATAACGACCCTTTAGCAAAAGTTCGTCCAGAGCAAGGTTTACTGAAAATGCGTAAAAAATTGGGCTTATTCGCAAACGTAAGACCAACATTTACATTTCCTTCTTTGTTAGACAAATCTCCTCTAAAAAGAGAACGTATTGAAGGAACTGATTTGGTTTTTTTACGTGAATTAACTGGAGGTATTTACTTTGGTGAAAAGGGTAGAAGAGATGCTGGAGAAACTGCATTTGATAATTGTGTGTACACAAGAGCAGAGGTAATTCGTTTGGCAAAAAAAGGTTTTGAATTAGCAATGACACGTTCTAAAAAATTATGTTGTGTAGATAAAGCAAATGTTTTAGAAACATCTCGTTTATGGAGAGAAACCGTGCAAGCAATGGAAAAAGATTATCCAGAGGTTACGGTTTCTTATGAGTTTGTAGATGCAGTTGCAATGCGTTTAGTGCAGTGGCCAAATAGTTATGATGTTTTAATTACTGAAAACTTATTCGGAGATATTTTAACAGACGAAGCTTCTGTAATTTCTGGATCTATGGGCTTAATGCCAAGTGCATCTCTTGGTTTAAAAATAGGTTTATTTGAGCCAATCCATGGTTCATATCCACAAGCAACTGGATTAAATATTGCAAATCCAATGGCAACGATCTTGTCTGCAGCAATGATGTTTGAAAACTTTGGTTTACAAGAAGAAGGAAAAGCAATTAGAGCTGTTGTAAACGATGCTTTAAACGAAGGAATTGTTACGGAAGATTTAGCAGATGGAGGAAAAGCTTACGGAACGAAGGAAGTAGGAGATTGGTTAGCGAAAAACGTCTAAAAATTTAGATCATATAAAACTAAATAAAAGCATTTAATTTCGGATACTTTTATTTAGTTTTTTATTTTTTCCAACTATTTGTTATATAATAAGTCGCTTATTTAATAAAAAATTTGGCAATTATAAAGCGATTACAAATTTTTGCATAATTTTTTAAAATTTGTTTAAAGTTATGATTGAAGACTTTATGAGCTAATGATCTTCATCATTCTGATAGTTTTTTATATATTCTGCTAGAAATTTTGTGTTCAGCTTTTAGTCGCAGGTTTTTTTTGTAGAAAGAGGCTCGTAGAACATGATAAATAGCAGTTTTGTTTTTAAACAAAGAAAGAGCAAAAAAACTAGCATTAGTTGTAGTTTCTAATAAACTAATAAAACAGACTTTTGTCATAGCAAAATTAGTACATTCTTATCATGCAAGCTATGTTTTAGTGCTAAGAATTAAATAACTACTAAAAAAAGTATAGTGCTATGTGTGGCTTGTTGTATTGAAAATAAATCGACATCGGAGATGTATTCTAATTCAACAATGCAAGAAAAAATATTACCAAAACTGAATAAAGAAAAAGGTTGTTTTTTAGCTCAATTCTTTATTTTACGATTGTTTTTCATTTCACTATTGGCAATTCGATAAATGAAATATTGGTCCTATTTCTGTATATCTTGTAGGCAGGAGTTCCTTCCACTGGAACTCTATCAAATGTATCCTTATCCGCACCTGAAATTGCAATCCTGATTGAATGACCTTTTTTAATCAGAACAGAGGTAGGCCATAATTTGAATGAAATCTTTTCAATCTCGTTAAGAGGCATAGATGTCGCATCGGATTGATTGAATGAATGATATGGTACTTCTTCAAACATTTTATGTTCGGATAGTTTGCGGTGTTCAAGCAATAGTCCACCTTCAGTAATATATCTGCTCATCCCATTCTCATCAACATCTTCTAGGTAAACAATAATTCCTCCGTTTTGATGTGTTGAAGACAAATTGAGAGTTATTGCCGGAGTTCCGGTAATTTGAATGTCTTTCTTTAGTGGCTTAGTTGTGTATGTGAGCATTAAAGAATCAGCAGCATTTCTGTTGTTAAGATTCAAAACGTGATTCCCCATTTGAGTTGCCCACCTATTGTTTTTTCCAGTAGTAACTGAAAAGTCAACAAGGTACTCATCCATACCTTTATGTTTAGCTGAAGCCGAGGTCTTTAGCTTTCCTTTATCCCGGAAAAAATATTTAACTCGAGCTTGTCCAGCAGGAGGCCAGACATTTGATTCTTTGAAAGCTTCTTCACCAAAATTGTAGTATTTAATTGCAGGCCAATTTGCTACTCCTTTTTCTATGCCTTTCAGATATTGATCAAAAAAGTCTAGTTGTATTTGAAGTTGTTCATTTACAGAGGGAACAGGGGCGACTACTTTGTCTGAAACAATAAAGGGACTGGCATGAGATCCACCAGCGTGGGAGGTTGGCATCATTACTACTTTCTGTAGATTATCAAAATGTTTTAATCTCAAGAGTGTGCCTTCTGCCGTTCCAGCATCCAACCAACTAGTAAGCACAAGCATTGGTACTTTTGATTCTGAAATCTCCTTCTTCCAATTGATTGGAGAACATTCCAGGTAGGTAAATTCACCAAATTTTGAATCTTTATATCTGGCATTGCTTGTACTTTCAAGAATCACTGGGTTATTCGCATGTTGAGCAATTGCGGCGTCCGGACTACTTTCTGTAACGCGTCTCACACTCGCTTGTAATATGTCTGAAGAATTATTATCTAATAAATTTACATATTGACTCCATAAGGCTATGAATCCTTTAGCGAGCATTCCGTATGGTCTTGTTGGGCTTTCATATACATCAAAATCAGACCATCCGGGAATGACAGCTTTAACTGCTTTGTGCCCTGTGGCGCATAATAACTCAGAAGTAGTGCCTGAATACGAGGTGCCATAAGCTCCAACACTTCCATCAGACCAAGATTGATTGACAGCCCATTCAACAATATATTTAGCATCTTCTACCTCTATAGGAGTGTATTCTCCAAGTCTTGTTCCATAGGAGGCACCTGTACCTCTTACATCTACTTTAACCAGTATGTAATTATTTGTTAAAAAGAATTTATCACGATCACTTAGTGATGGATTAGGCTTACCGGTTTCGGGATTTTCAGATGATCTCCAATACCTTGTAAATTCAAAAAGAGCTGGTAATTTCTGATTTTCATAACTGCTCGGAAAGTGGACATCGACTGCCAATTTTGTTCCGTCGACAGCGGGAACATAGTAGGACTTAGTTGATAAAGAAGACTGTCCATTTACTGTTTGGCCTAACAAGAAGGCAAGCATAGCGAGAATTAGGTTGTATTTCACGTGTTTCAGTTTAATGTTTTTGATTAGACTTATTGTTTATGACGCCTTAAGTTTCTCTTTTACCAAAGAATTTCTTCACACATATTAAAATAGATTTCTTCCGATTCTTTGTTTTCATATTCAACAGATATTTTAACTACTGACAAACATCCCCAGCCCCTATAACTCACCAAAAAACCATTTGATTTATCATTAGACTCTCTGTTTTTAATAATAAATGTGTCATGGCCAAATTGATAGCTCACTTTTGTAATTTTGTTGAGGGTATGTTGACTTGATGTAATCCATACCGTAAAATCATGAACTTGTCTTCCCTTAGAATCAATAATACCCGGAATATTAACTGCTCGAGCATTGGGTTGTATGCTGGGATCTCTTAATTTATTTATTTCAGTAACTAAGCTGTTTACTAGATTTTTATTAGCGCCAATTTCCTTTTTCTGCATGACTATTGTAGAATCTAGAGATTCTAATTTGTCGGTTTTCAATCTAATTGTATCGTTTAATTTGTTTAATTCACTGGCAGCAAAAATGAAAACTAGAATTATAATTACAAAACCAAGGGATGAGATTAAAGCACCTTGTTTTGACTTTCGTTTTAATTGTTTATTGTCCATCTTTTTGTTCTATTACTTTATGAATAAGTTGCATTGCCTCTGACCACATTTTTAAAAGTCTTCCAGAAGAGTATATAATCCCTCCAGTAGAAGTAAAAAGGCCCATAACTGCAATAGTGTTTTCCTGAGTTTCACTTTTAAATAGTAATGAGATAGCTGTCCCTATAAGAACCAAAACAGAAATTAATGTAATTATCAGATACACCATCCTTTCAGTTTTAAACAAAGACACTAATTCTTTGATGGCCTTGACTGTATCGTTTAATGTTTTACTCATAATATTTATTTTTAAATGATTACTATTTTTTGTGAATGTGAGCTAACGTATTCGTGAAAGCAAAGTTACATTTGGTAATGCTCTAAAGTTAGTAAATAAATTACAAGTACAAAGTCATCGAGCACTATTCTTAAATTGGCTAGAACTAGGAGTAAGTTTAATACTCAAAAAGTACAGCTCCTATTGAAAATCCGGCTCCAGTTCCTATCAATAAGCATTTCTGACCTCTTTTTAGCTTTTTTTGTTGGATAGCAGTATGGAGAGAAATAGGAATGGAAGCTGCAATACAGTTCCCGTTTTCGGCAAGCGTGTTTATTGTTTTCTTGGCGCCTTTTGGGTACATTCGTCTAAACATTTCTAAACCTGCACGTGAAGCTTGATGAGGTATTATAACATCTACATCTTCTAAAGAGTATTCTAAATCGCTAAAAAAGGTTTTTATAAAGTAAGAGGTTTTATCTTTTGCTAGACGTAAAAGTTTCTTACCTTCCATTTTAAAAGAATGAAGCGCCTTATTATATGGTGTGTCATCGTAATAATTAACACTTCCTCCTCCTTCAATTATGGAGAAGAAAGCTCCTTCAGAATAGTTTTTAAATTGCCCTTTAATTAAAGCCGAATCACTAGTGGAGTCATATGTTATTACTACAGCAGCAGCACCATCACCAAACAATGTTAAGCTTTCCCAATTGGAAGGGTCAAGTCCCTTTGACGAAACTTCAGATGAAACTAATAAGATACGTTTATAAGTTTTTCCATCTAGCATTCTTGAGGCCATATCAAGTCCGGCAACAAAGCTTAAACAGGTATTGTCTAGGTCGATAGCCGGAAAATCATATTTATCACCATTTTTAAAATTATGCTTTATTATACTTGCTTGATTGGGTAGCGGGTAGTCATAACTACCGCTTGCCGAAATAAGCAAGTCAATGTCGACTAAATTAACAGAAGCAGCCTCTAAAGCAGCTTCTGCGGCTCTCGCTCCCATAAAGCCATTGCTTTCATGGGTAACATTATGTCTGTTTTTTACACCAGAATATTTTTCGCTCCATCCCTTTGGAAGCCCATGCATGGATTCTAACTCTTCCGAAGTTACAATCTTGGGAAGGTACACACCAGTTCCCTCTATTTTAATTTTCTTTTTTTTCATTTTTCACTCTTCTAAGTTTGTTCCCTTTTGTGTGATGTTTTAAGGCTACTTGTTCAATTATAATATCATAAACACCTTGAGATTTTAAGAAATTTTTAAGCCTTTTTTCCGCCAAGCTATAATGTTCAGACTGCTTTAAATACAACTCCAAATGCGAATCAGTTTTTTGCACAATAGTGAAATCATTGATAGATGGATGTGCTAATATTATTTCTCGTCTAAAGAAGTCTGGATAAATAATAACTTTTTCATTTTGGTTTGATTTAAAAGAAAGCACATCATCAGACCGACCTTCAATTTTCTCTATTACTGTCTTTTTACTTCCACATGGGCAATTATTTTTTTCATGGATAATATCATTTAATTCATACCGAATAACAGGTTGAGTGGTTCTTAACAAATCTGTGATAACAGGATGAAAGCGTTTTTTTTCAGCGTCTAGGTATTTTTTTTCTAAAATTAGGAAATCATCATTAAAATGTAAGTTGCCATGGCTACAAGTAGTAGCTAATAAACCTTCTGTGCATTGGTATACTTGATGAATAGTTTGTTTAAAAATATTCTTTAAGTATTTGGAGTCTTCTGGTGATAGGACTTCTGCTACAGAGATTATTTTAGAAGGCGAAATGGATAAGACTCCTTTTTCCATATATGAAGCAAGTTCAACTAATATACTAGGTTGTGCAACAAGAATGGTAGGCTTTAAGGAATTAAGCTTTTCGACATAGGAGTCTAACTGACCAAGTATATCGAAAAATTCAAAACTTAAAATTTTTGAAGTAATGGAACTGTAAAGGTTACTGTTTGCTCTTAAGAAAAAAGCAACACGTCTTTTTTTTAGAGAAAATCCTATTACACGATCTAGAACACAAGCAACCCAATTGGCTCTTTCTTTTTGGCTGGCCATAAAAACACCTCGATTACCGCTTGTGCCAGAAGATAATCCAATGGTAATGTCTTTAATAGTAGGAGAGAAGTCTCGAAGTTGCTCTGCTTTTTCTGCAACTTCCATAGCTTCAGATATAGTGATGCTCATTGTGTTAATCTGGTCAAAATTTAACATAAATTCAGACTTGTTTATCAGGGGGTATTCTTGTAAAGGCTTGTTTTTTAAAGCATTTTCTTTATAAAATGGAGATGTTAATAATATGTGTTGAAGCTTTTTCCAGCGTATGCTTTGTAGTTTATCAAGTCTGTTTTTATACAGCCATTTATAAACCTTAAGTTTAAAAAGGGCGATTAATATTTGAATTTTAAAGTACATCTAAATCAATTTTAGTTTTAACTAAAGGGTCCGTGGTTTTTGCGCAATGCGTTGGAACAATAATAGTTTTTGGATTACTTTTATGGAAACGAATAACCCTCTTTAAACTTGATTTAAAATTAGGCCATGAATCAAAAAACAATCTAACTATTGAGGGGGGAAGTACTCCTTTGGAGTAAGATTCCTTAAGCCAGCAAGCATCGGCTATTAAGAAATACGATTTTTTATTTGTAGAAAGTAGGAGACCCATTTGCCCTGCTGCATGACCAGGTAGCGGTATAGCTGTTAAATATCCGTCATCAAATAAATCATAGGCAATACCTAATATGGGTAATTCAATTTTTGGTTTTTCATCAATTAACGATAATCGATCTGTAAAGTCATCTGGAATAAGATCTTTGAGAATACCTTTTGTGAAAGACAAAGTCTTAGAAATATTTTGCATTTGGTTTACTGCTGTTGAGGATGCATGAAATGTTGCGTTAGGGAAGTCTTTGAGGCCTCCAACATGATCGGCATGAAAATGTGAAATAAAAATATGTTTTATTGAATTAGCAGAAATACCATTTGCTTCCAGTTGCGTTTTTACTTCCTGTTCAGGAGAAATATAGACTTTGGTAATTTGAGCATAAATCTTATTTGGGTAATTACTTGTGGCGTCGTAAAACCGATTAGTATAACCTGTATCAAACAGAAGGTAGCCTCTGGTAGGATGCTCAATTAACCCCCATAGAGCATTGAATACAATATTTTGTTTCCTTCCATTTTTAATAGCATGATTCTCGTGTGAATAGCAGAACCCCGCATAGCCTAAATAAAGTTTACTTTTTTTCATGAGATATATACCAGTTTACAAATTCATTTAAAGCTTCTTTAGTCGTAACTTTTGGTCGATAGCCCAATTGGTTTTTAGCCTTTGAAATATCCATAGTTAAGGATATGGCAAGTGTCCCCACTCCGTATTGTGTTAAAGGAGGTTCGTTATTATTTGTTAATCTAGATTTAAGTTCAAGAAATTTGGCTACCCATTTTACGATTCGAAAAGGAACTTTTTTACTTGGAACCTTTTTACCTAGCCGGCTTAATACTTCAAAAATGGCATCCCATAAAAAAACTGGATCTCCGTTCGAAATGTTATAAATATCATTTATTGCCGTGTTTTTTGCTTTTAATGAAAGTAAGATGGCGTTAGCTATATTTTCTGCAGAAGTAAGGTCTGCAATATTTTTCCCATTACCAATTACTTTTAATCGGCCTTCATCAACTGCTCTTATTAACCGTGGCATAATAACAGTATCTCCTCTACCTATAATTGCACGAGGTCTTAATATTACATATGGTAACCCAGATTTTATTAATAACACTTCTGCTTTTCTTTTAGATTTAGCATATTGATTAACCAATTTTTTAGGCAGATCATCACTTTCTTTTATATTAAACTTGTCTTTGTATTCAAAATATACACTAGGGCTCGAGATAAAAATAAACCTTTTAATATCATGTTCTTTAGAAGCTTTAATTAAATTAATTTGAGTATTTATATTTGCTTTTTTAAAAAGTGATTCACCTCCCCAAGGAGAAGATAGAGCGGCTGCGTTAATAATTGTATCGATGTTTTTTAATAAGTCATTAACAAATACTCTGTCTTCAAGGTTGCCTAGAATATAATTTACCTTTTCATGCTTAATAGTGTGTGTAAGTTTTAGTGTTCGCCCTGTAGCTATAATTTTATTTATATCTGGGTCTCTAATCAAAACTTCTAAAGTTCGCCAGCCTAAAAAGCCAGTAGCCCCTGTTAATAATACATTCATACTAAATATATAGTTCTATGTTTTTATTGTTTACTATTAACTCCTCTCCGGCCATTAGCAGGTCAATATACGGTCTCATAATATCGAGGTATGTACTTTGAAGTTTTAACTCTGTGTTAAAAGGTTTGTTATCATAAATAGCTTTTATTGCTTTTTTATCTTGACGAAGTGCAAGGAGAAAAAATGGTCCTAATACAGAGGTTTTAAGCCATGAAGGGAGCCATCTGTTACTTGCTGTAATCTGAGAAAAGAAATAATTTTCACCTGTTTTAGTGGGGACAATAATAAATCTATTCGTCATTTCTATTCCTCTTTTAGAATGAAATTCTAGATCAATAATATTTCCTTTATATAGTCTGCCGTAGCTATGTGTAATGAAACGGCCAAAAAGGCTTCCAATAATTCCTGATTGGTGAGATTCTTCAACGTACTTAACTTCTACACCGTCTTTAATCCCTTTAATTTCGGCTGTCGTTTTTCTCGGCTTGCTAGAACTTCGTATTAACCCATCGTGTAAAAAAGATGTATGCATTGGATCTAAGAAATTTTCAAGAATGTCTGCCGTATTGCCAATTATTGTAGTTTTATAAGAAAATATTTTTCCATTAGATAAAGTCTTTAAATGCTCATAAAAAGGAGTATTTCTTTCTAGGCAAACCCAAAGAAGACCATCATGTTTGTGAGTGCCGTAAGTAGAAAGAATACAAGATTTCCCTTTGTACTGTTTTTTTAACCCAGGTAATTTAGTGGCAAAGCCGTCATTATTAAATTGCCATCCATGATAGCCGCATACCAGCATTCCATCAATAACTTTTCCTTTTGATAAAGGGTAGTTTCTATGAGGGCAGTGGTCTTTTTGCGCTACCCAACCATGCTCACCCTTATAAACAACAATAGCCTCTCCTAGCAAAAAAAAGCGTTTTGGTTTTTTGCTTAGTTTTTTAAGAAGAGAAATGGGGTACCATTGTTTGTGCATATCTAGGAATTATATTTATTACAATTTATATTTTTTAATTAGAGGAACTCCAAATTTATTAGAAATAAATTTGAGTACTTTCCAACGAAATTTCCTTTTTTTAGAAAGGTGATTTATAAAGAGGGCAGAATATTCAATAGAAGGTTCGCCGCCTCTCATTCTTTTAAACTCTGGCGCACCAGAACTTAAATTGAGTAGTAAGTTTAATTTAAATTTAGATAAGATAGCTAATTGTGCGGCATGAATATACAAACTTTTTTTTCTAGGAGCGCTTGTATCATAACCAACAAGTGGAGACGTTATAGTATTGTCTAAAGTAAACTGACCAGAAAAAGCTTTTAAAACCCCATGCTTATCTGTGTAACCTTGAAAATCTATTATTCCGTTCTCATAACATTCTTGAAAATACTTAATTGTGAATTGCGGATTTAAAGTGGAGTATTTCTCTATATAAAGTTTGTGATATAATTGCAAAGCTTCTGGAAGTAGAGGCTCCATGTTTTTATGTTCTATATAATTAAGTCCGGTTTTTCTAATTAGTTTATTATCATGTTTATTATTTCGGTGTTTAAGCCATGCTTCTTTGTTGAGGTCGAAAATATAGACTTGTCTACTGCCAATGGTGTCATATTGGTTGGTGTTAAATAAGTCTAATAAGTTACTATGCTGGTATTCATTTAAAGATCTGAAAATAATTGCATGATCGGGGTATTCGGACTTAAGAAAGGTAGTTATTTCTGGAATTTCTTTACCATTCCACTCTGGGAAAGGGTTGGTAGATAAAAGAAAATTATTAACATGTACATTCTTATTTAACATGCCATGTTTTAACCAACCAGAAATACCTTTAATAACGAAGAGAAGAAAAAAACGTAAAATAATGTTTTTAATTGTCCATTTTACTTCTTCTTTGGAGTATTCGGCATATGCAGAATAGGGAGAGCAAACAAATGAGTTATCCCACTCGGTATTATTTATTGTAACAGGAAAGAATAAGTCATCATTTATATACAAGACACGGTATTTTGTATTTACATTTTCAATTAGTAATTGAGATTGGGATTCAAACATTTTACTAAAGCTCCCTACTTTACCTTTTATATCCTCCTGCTTAGCCCATCTAACTTTCATGACCATTCCATTCTATATCATAGGTAGTTGCTTCTAACAAGCTTATACCTTTAGATAATTTTATAAAAACTAATTCTAAAACACTTAGTAATTGTGCGAATGCAGGTACAGGATCTTTTAAGCTAAATATTACCCCTTTAGAATTTCTTATATTTTTTGATAAAAATTTAAAAGGATGTGTTAAAAGCATTAAGCTTGTTAACATGAAATCACCTGTTTTTATTGTTGCTTTTTTGTCTTCATTAAAAAAGCAGTCGGCTAAATTGTTATTTATTATATGAGCGCCACTCGTGCCTCTAGGGTTACATTCAATAAAATAAGGAGTGTTATTAGAAATAATAACATCGAAACTTAGTTGACCCGTATAGTTAAGGGTGCTGCCAAAATTCTCAACCTGTCTTTTTGCTTCAATATTTTTAACTGATTTAAAATAAATACCAGCCCCTTTTCCTGCTCTATAAACAGGTTCGTAAGAAGTATATCCTTTTAATTTTCCAGTGTCCCAAATGGAATAGATACATATTTCTTTTCCCTCAATTTTCTTTTGTACTATCCAATTTTTAGGTTTTTTAAACGCATCTAGAGTTAAAGATTGATTCATAAAAACTTGAGAACCAAACCTAGAATATTTAGCCTTAAAGACATAACGATTGCTTTGCGACCAATTGGAAAAACTTTCTAAAGAAAGGGTTTCAGGAATGTTTAGATAATTTTTAAACTCCTGTGAAAAGGTTTCTTTGTTATGTAATAAATCTATGAGTTCAAACTCGGGAGTCCATACTTTACAATTCCAATTTTTTTTATAACGAGATATGTAGAAAGTCTCTTCACATGTTGGTATTATATGGTTAATGTCATATTTTGAGACCAGTAGAGAAATGGCTTCAATGTACTTTAAAGTTAATTGTCTAGCACATGGAAGTCTTTCGTATGTTACAATTGTATTGGACCATCTACCGATTGGAAACCTCAAAGAGTCGGCAAGAATTATAAGATACCCCTTTTTATGAAAACTACGGGCAAGCTCAAGAGCAATTGGAGCTCGTGCTCCTAATAATAGTATGGTATTATTTATCACAGTAGTTTTAATTAATTGTCTTGTCCTGAAATATGGCTACAGGTTAAAATTGAATTAAGCTGATAATTTATATACCATATTAGGTGTTTTATAATCTAAAGATAAATGTAATCTTAATTCATTGTATAAATTAATTGCATTTTTTGCAGCTCTCTTTGCGTGACTCACGTTATCAAAGGTTTGGTCTAAATAAAATTCATCTTTTAAAATTCCATTTACTCTCTCTGCCATTGCATTTTCGTAACAATGATTTTCTTCTGTCATACTAATATCTATCTTTTTTCTTTTGAGTATTTGTGTGTACACATTACTGCAATATTGTATACCTCTATCAGAGTGGTGTATGAGTCCTTTAATGTTTTTAGCTTGATAAATGGCCTTATTAAGTGCCCTCACACATCCTTTAAGTTCCAAGCTATCACTAATATCATAACCCACTATTTTTCTGGAATGCATATCTGTTATTAAAGCCAGGTAGCAAAAGCCCTTTATGGTTCTAATGTATGTAATATCAGATACCCAAACTTGGTTAGCTCTAGTGATTTCTAAGTCTTTTATGATGTTATTATATTTATAAAAACGATGATAAGAGTTCGTAGTTCTAGCACTGGTTTTCCTTCTAAGTGTCAGCATTTGATGTTTTCTAAGGACACTAAATAGAGTATCTCGACCGACTTTAATATTGGCTTTATTAAAATCTGCATTTAATGATTTCACAAGTTTTCTCACGCCTTCTCTAGGAAGGGATTTGCGTCTTTTTCTAACGATATTAATAATCTGTTGTTCTCGGTTTAAACGTATATCAGCTCTATTTTTATGCTTGTAATAAGCATCACGTTTAAGTCCAAAACAATGGGTTATAGTTGTCAAAGAAGCAAATCCCTTAGATATTTTTTTGGCCTTGCTTAAGGCTTTATAGGTAGCTTTTTTTTTAGTTCATTAACTGATTTATAGCCAAGATCTTCAGCTGCTACTTCAAGATAACAATCCTGTACCATAGCGTCGAGATCTTTTTTAAGTAGTAGTTTTTTTAGCTGTTCAATCTCTTTTTGAAGTGCCTTAATTCTAGATATTTCGTCTTTTGTTTCCACTTTTACTCTGGTGTTCATTAAGTCTTTACGATTGTACTTTTTAATCCACACATTTACTGTTGTGGGTGCAATAGAGTAGAGTTTACAAAGCTCACTCTTTGTGTGTTTTCCGATTGTAAGTTCGGCTAAAATTTTTAATTTAAAAGGTTCACTGTAACGTCTAATTACTTTGTCATTTCTATACATAATGTTTAAAATTATGTAGCCTTATTTCAGGACGGGTCAGCATTATGCACAACGTTTAGTATAATAGCAGTAGCGAATTAAAACACACCTACTTTTCGACAAGCAATATACTTAATTAAACCCAAAAACGGTTTGAGTATTCACCCAAACCGCTATTGTTTTTATACCTTGTTGGCATTAGTTATTCTTTTATGAATTTTGAAGAATAGATGCCTTTGTCATTATAGACTTTTATAATCAGTATGCCTGTATTTATATCCTCAACATTCACGGTTTTTGAATTTTTAATACTTTTTACTAACTGACCAGTTAATGAGTATATTTCAATAAGACTTACATTCTCGACATCTACAGTAACAGTTCTTTTTACCGGGTTTGGGTAAACATTAATACTAAAAGAATCAGAATTTAGATCATTTACACCTAATGCTGAATCATCCCAAACAATTGGTGTACCTCTAAATGAACGTCCATTTTCCATAGTTAAATGTTCTAGAACACTTAATGTTGAATTTGTAAGATCAAAGACTACTAGAGTTCCATAGCCATTCATTCCTCCTGTTCTGGAAGTAGAGTATAACTTGTCATTGTAAAGTGTCCAGCCTGCGCTAAAACCGCCTCCATCTTGATCTCTATCAAAACTATATTCAATGCTATAAACATTCGTTGTCATATCATACGAAAATAAGTGTCCGTGGTTATTTGATCCAAGGAAATTTGTAGAACCATATAGCTTTCCATTATACTCGGTAAGTATGCTATTTGTAGTTCTAACATCTGATTCAAAAATATGTTCTACTTGAAAAGTAAATGTTGTTGTATCCAATGAATAAATAACAGCTCTGTTTTCACCTGCTCCAGTTCCTAGCACGCTAGCATCCGTCATACCGTAGATTCTTCCATTAGATGCAAGCATAATATTATCCGTCATATGACCATATTGATTGGTGGAATGTGTATTTGTGAATGATGTTAACGTTGTTGTATTTAAATCATACACTTCAACATTGCTTACTGCAGCCATAACAATTTTTTGACTAGGTAATTCGATAACTCCAGGAGTAACTTTTATTTCAGTGATTGAAGATGTATAATCATAAATACTTTGCGCAGGATTGGTTAAATCATGCTCCATTAAACTTAAATCGTTAAACGGGCCGTTGGTTGAATAAGTTGTATAATAAACATTTCCATTAGAGGCTAAAAGAGGTCTATTCATCCATTGACTTTGAGCATATTCATCATTGAGATGCGCTGCAAAAGGATCTTCTAAATATTGAACTGTACCTGTAACAACGTTAAAAAGAGCTAAACTTCCATGTTCATTTTGAGCAACAGGGTTTCCGGCAGTATTTGGACCACCTTTACCAATATATCCAATAAAAGTAGTTTCATTAAGCTGAGTAAGTTCGCCAATAATTGTTCTTCCTTCTCTGGAACCGTGAGATTTTAATATTGTGTTTTGACCTGTTGCAATGTTGTGAGAAAAAATCGCCCCAGCACCACCCTCTGATCCATTTCTAGTAGATCCAATAACATTTCCATTATCCACTAATATTCCAAACTCAGTATTGTAACCTGGTTTTGTTGGATCCGTATCATCGCCCGTCAATATACTTTCGAACATATTAGTGGTGTATTCAAAGGACCACATTTGAGTTCCACTCACTGAGAATGAGCACGTACCGAAAATCTTACTTCCACTTACTTGCATTCCAGTACCAGAAGCTAGAGCAAAACCAGCGGGAAAATCAAAGACTTTAAGGTAAGCACCTGTTCCAGTATTATATTGAATAATAGTACCAGTATTGTTGGCCCCTCCAAAACGTGTAGTGACATACATTTTGCCATCGTTAGCTTGTAAAATACCAGCAGGTTCACTTCCTAAAATCGCTATGTCTGTGAAGAGAATACTCCATTCATTTACTTGCGTGTTAGTTGTTAAATTGTAACTCCATACGCCACCACCCCAATTACTTGTAGCGTTAAAACGGTCTTTTGTACCATAAATAGTATTAATTGAGGGGTTATAAACCATTTGTCCATGTGCATGAGCCATTACCCAACCTGCAGCGTTTAAGGCATCTACATATGATAATTGATCTGTGTTGGTGTCAATTTTGTACAGGTATCCCTCTTCATTATTCGTTGCGTTACTATTCCTTTTACAAAGACCATAAATGTTGCCCCCATCACCTTTAAGTAAGGCCGTAACGGGTAGATGACCAACATCGTTTAGCGGGTCTTTAAAACTACCAATCACTTTATATCCTCCTGTGTTGGTGTCAAATTTCCAAATACCGCCTCGATTGGCTACGCCACCCATTAAGGCAATTCCATAAAAGACACCTGGGCTCGCTTCAAGAACAGTATAGCCAGGAGCATTTAAATCATTATCAAAAGCATCAGAGGGTACTAGTAAATCACTGTGCCATTCTTGGTTTCCAATAAATGAATGTAAGATGTCCACTTTTCCTGTTGTGGGGTCATAACTATAGAATGCGCCTCTTGATCTTCTTGTTGGGTAGTAAGCAGCAGAGCGATTACCACTCGTTGAAGTATTTACGCCATAGTATTTACCATCAGAGCCTAGTGTCAAGCCTCCATTGTATTCATCAGTTCCGAAGGCAGTTTCTAGTAAAAGGTTAAAACCATACAAAGGATTACCTTCTAAGCTTAAATCGTTGTTAGTTGAATTAGTATTAAGATCATAACTAACAATAGATCCATTGGAGTTGTCTCCTCCAAATTCGGAGGTCCATAATAGTTTTTGACTAAAGCCTTTAGTTAAAAGGGAAATTAGTAAGATAAAAAGTAATTTTGTTTTCATACGATATCAAATTAAAAGGTTCACAATCTTTGTAAATTTACGCATTTTTTTTTATTAATGCCAACGGTTTTGTGTATGATTTCGTTGCGTGTTTAAGCACTAAAGTTAGCAAATAAATCACAGATAGAAAGTCCGCGAGGACTTTCGTAAGTAGGCTAGAATTAGCAATGAATTATAAACGTTGTTGTGCTTTCGTTATTTTAAATTATAAATTTCCTTTTTAATTTCTTTTCTCAAATCACCGTTCATTACCACAGCTCTATTCATTAAATTAATAGAAAATCTTTTGACGTTTATTTGATATTTGGCTAATTGTAAAAGATTGGTTGTTGTAATTTTTTCTTTAACGAGTTTTTCGTCAACTAGTAAGTTTTCACTGTATTCTAGATGAGATAGAACAAATGGGATTATTCTGTTGTTAGTGAAGTTTTCTCCATATTCAGAACTAGTTTTTAATCGTTCATACATTTGTTCATAATATGCTGTCAAATTATTTTTTAGATTGTCATTTTTAAATGACGAAAATAAACCACTCGATTTTAAGCTTGAATAGGAGTTATTGCTCTTATAAAAGAAGAAGTAGTTGTCCAAATTATACATTATTGAATCTAACCTAATAGTGTTGTAAGTTCCATTTGAAAGAGCCAATAAATACTCAACTCTTCTGGAATCACCTCGTAAGAAGCCATTTAAAACAACTTCGTCTTGCTTCAAGTCTTGTGCAATCTGTTTAAGGGCTTCTTTTAGGACAATATCTTCTTTACTTTTTTCATTCCAGTTATTTACTTGAAGAGCTAATAGAATTCCGATCATAACCAATATTATTTCACCAATAGCATACTTCAAATACTTTCCAGTTTTATTTTTTTCCATGAGGTCGTATCTAATTCTTCTAAAGAACTTAATCATATTTATAGTTTATATTTTTCCCGCAAGCGGCTATCTTCACCAAATGTCCACAGGACATTCGATTTTGCTTTGCAAAATTGTGTTTCGATAATCTAAAGAATTTTATCATTGGATAGATGTTTGTCTAATGAAGCACAACGGTCTCGGCTATGAGTAGTTGCGTGGGCTAGCACTTAACTTTGCAAGTACACACCAAGTTGGAAATTCCGCAGGAATTTCCAAAGTAAGCGAGAACAAGCAATTACTTATAGCCATTGTTGTGCTTTCGTTATTTTTTATATTCTAATTCCAAATTAATTTGCTCGATTAAATTTTCGTTCATTTCTAATAATTGTTTGTTGTTCGTAAGTAGATTATTATTAATCGCTATACTCCATCCAGCACTCTGTTTTAGCTTTCTGTAAGCTGGCGAATCTTTATCACTAAAAAAATTTTTGGCGAAAGGGAATCTATCATCTTCAGTTTTCCAAAACCAAAAATCAGTAAAATCAGGTCCATAAAATAAGGCTCTAAATTCTTTCCTACCTTCTCTATGCTGATAGATACTCTCATCTAGATATTGATAATATTCTAAAATACTATTAACTAAGCTGTCGTTTGATAAATTATAAATTCTACCAGAATTTAGCATTTCATTATAGGTTGTTTTTCGCGGGTTTAAATCTTTATGCTCTGCTCCACCATAATACATTACTTCTTTTATTTCATTATCCGATAATAATGAGTTTTTAATAATTATATTCTTAGCACCAACTAAATAATCATTACGTTTAATATAAAACTCTATGTTTTTTAAATACCGTCTATTATCGCTTTTTAAATCTTGTGTTAGTTTTTGTAAAGTTGCTTTTTCTTCTGATTGGATTCGCTTTTCATTTTTCCATTCGTTAATTGTTAAAGCCAACATTATTCCAATAACAACAAGAATGATTTCTCCGATGGCATAAATCAGATACTTACTGAACTTATTTTCAGAGAGTAATTTCTGTCTAATTTTCCTAAAGAATTTTATCATTGGTTAGCGGTTTATCATAATGAAGCACAACGGTCTCGGCTATGAGTAGTTGTGTGGGTTAGCACTTAACTTTGCAAGTACGCACCAAACTGAAAATCCACAAGGATTTTCAGAAGTAGGCGAGAACAAGCAATTACTTATAGCCATTGTTGTACCCAGTTATTCATTTTTAAGTGCAGGGATTAATCTGTCTTGTAAAACTCTAAAAGTAGACTTTTCAGCCCTGTCATTAATATTCCATCCGTTAAAAATGACTAATAATTCATATTCAGGTGCTACCATTAAAAATTGACCACCGAAACCGTTAGCAGAATAAATAATACTTTTACCATTAGTATGTTCTGGAATCCACCATTGATAACCATATCCTATCTTGCGCCTATCACCTCGATTTGTGTCTTGGACTATGGGGCTAGTCGAATCGGTAATCCAATTTTCAGATACAATTGATTTTTCATTCCATCTCCCTTTATTAAGAAATAATAAGCCAATCTTTGATAGATCTTCAGACGAAAGATACAATCCTCCTTCGGTATCAATTTCACCATCAGGTGTCTCTTTCCAATAATAATCGCTTATGCCAAGTGGGGCAAATAGTTTTTCTTCTGCCCATTTATCAATTCGCTTTCCTGTTATAACCTGAACAATTTTACCTAATAAGACACTTGCTCCACTATTGTAATTGAACTTTGTACCTGGAATTGTATCCAAAGGTTTATTCAGAATAAACTTTACCCATTCATCACTTTCCTCCAATAAAACGCAATCATTTAATGGGTCGGTGTAGTCTGCCTCGTTCCATTTAAGTCCACTTCTCATAGTTAGTAAATCTTCAATAGTCATCCCTTGCTTTCTATTATCCCAAGATTGAACATTATAATTGCCAAATAGTGATACGACTGTTGTGTTAACATCAAAATCTTTATTAGAATCTAAAGCTATACCTACAAGAATTGATGTTATACTTTTGGTCGCTGATTGAAGTGTATGTAAGTTAGTCTTCTTGTAATAAGGATGCCAATTTGGATGATTGTAATTATATTGATGATTAGTGGTGTCAAATTTTTGAGCGATGGTTTCATAGTCCTGCTCGTATTTAAAATCTGCCAATAATTTTTCGTTTTGTATGACCATAAAACGGTCAATCAGTCCGTATTTTCCATTATTGATTTCCAAATTAATAGAATCCGCTACCGCTGAAATAACTTTTTGAACAGATAGGTATTTAGAAGTAGGGATCACTCCTTCAGTGGATTCTTTACTCTTATTTTTTGATTCACACCCGAAAACCACTATCGCTATTAAAACTAATAATGGAAGCAATTCTATCTTAATCTTGAGTATTTTCATAATCTATGTTTTAATTGGGTACAACGGTTCGATGTATGGTTAGTTGCGTGGTTAAGCAACTAATTTAGCAAATAAATCATGTATAGAAAATTCCAGCGGAATTTTCGTAAGTCGGCTCGAACCTAGCAATTAATTATACACGGTGTTAGACACTTTTTTTAGGACGGTAATCTTTTTGTAATAAATTTCATTTGCCCTCGATGATTAGACTCATGCTCACAGACATGAAACCATTTACAGTAATTATTAGTGGGACCCCATGGCCAATCTTGATCAATTTCCATAAGCCACTTATCTCCTCTTTTGGCAAATTCCTTTTTTGTATGCTCTCTTACATCTTTAAGCTTTTCTAGGTAGTAGCCAACTTCATTTCCAATTATTTGTTCTCTTCCAAGCTTCCCAAGCCCTGAGGGAATATCCCATTCAGCCTTAATATCCTCACCCCATGCTCCCCATTCAAGGCCATCAAAAGTATGCAGTTGATAATACTTCTCTGTTGCTGCTAAATGCAATAACATCGCTCCAATAGAATTTGATTGTTCATCGATTTGAAAGTCAAGTTGCTCAATTGTTAAATCTTTTACACTGTTTATTAACCAAGCTCGCATCATGTTCATAGTGGAGAGTAGAGTTCCAACCTGTGGATCATATCCATCCATTGGCCCAATAATATACAGACTATCTTCAGTTTGATTAGGTAATTCATTTGCAATTCCAACGAATGGAATAGAAGCTAATCCGAAAGTTAAAAGTGCAGAATTTTTCAAGAAATTTCTTCTGTTGTTATTCTCTGATTGATTCTTCATATTAGTATTTATTTAGGTTGTATTAATTGTGTCTAACGTGATTGTGTATGGTTAGTTGCGTGGTTAAGCACCTAATTTAGCAAATAAATCACAGATAGAATATTCCGAAGGAATGTTCGTAAGTCGGCAGTGAACCAAGCAATTAATTATACATGGTGTTGTGCGTTCGTTATTTTTATTGTTTAAATTTCCTTTAACCTTGATTCTTTAGTTGTTTTAATATTTTTTCGGTTTTACTTAAGACATTTTGAGTAAGTTCAATGTATCTGTGTATAGTGTATCCTCTTTGCCCTAAATACGAAGTTACATCTCTTGGTAATTCATCCAAATTTACGCCTTTCCATAAAAGTTCATTTATCCCTTCAGGATTAAATGGATTGTCCGAATTAGGATATTTAATGGATATTCTTTCCATGAAACTAAAGAAGTAATCTCTATTAGAAGTAGTTATTTCCTTTTGATATTTTTGAAGCCTATTAAGTTCCATGATATCCTCTCTGAGTTGTTTGTCTAATAAATCAATATTGCCACTAGATATTAATAAATTAAAAGTATTAGTATTATAGGTATTGATAAGTCTAACGCTTGTTCCAATGTTACTTTCAAAAAGTATAATAAAATCTTCTTTGGTTCTTATATTTCCATTAGTGATATCATCTCTAATTAAAGCTAAATCTTTAAGCATTTGTTTGTTCAAACTAAGCCTTCTATTGAGCTGTATTGTGTCTTTGGTTAAGTCATTTTTCAGAGAAACGACATATTCATTTTTGAGTTTACTTTTCTTTTGCTGTTCATTCCAAGTATTAAGCTGAAGCGCAATCAAAATCCCAATAACTACAAGGATAATTTCTCCAATGGCATATTTAAAATACTTCCCAGTTTTGTTTTCCATAAGCAAGTTTTGGCGAATTTTTCTAAAGAATTTTATCATTTGTTAGCGGTTTGTGGAAATGAAGCACAACGGTTTGTGTATGTGGCGTTGCCAGCTTTTGCTGGCAATGAAAATTATAGACGTTGTTAGCCTCTCGTTTTTATCTATTTTTTAAAATCAACTGAAATTGTCATTTCATCCTTTATTTTATTTCAGAAAGCATTTCATCCAGTTGCGTTAATCCAACTTTTAAATCATTTATAAGAAATTGTGATCTTTTATACCGGTATATCAAGACTGCATAAATTTCATTGTTTCGAATCAATAATTCATAATCTACCGGAAATTTAACTTCGTTGGGTTTGTCGAAAAATATCCACCAACTGGGAATTCCTAATTTTATTAATGCATTTTTCATATCTTCTTCTCTATTAGCTTCAATTAATGAGTAATCAGCCGATATTCTTCCAGCGAAGTGTTTCCAGTTAATTAAATTATTAATGAGTAGAGTATGTTTTTGCTTTTGAATTGGTTCAAAATCTACTTGTGTCTCAAAGGTTAGTCTCTCCGCAGTAATCAAATCTGTATTTAATGTAGTAGCTAATAATCTATGTATTGAATCTGGTGAAATTGTTAAGGTGGCATCTGGTCTCATCAATTCCAATAAGGTCTCATTTCCTTTTATTGAAGTTTCTAAAACGTTTGTGTGAAATTTTAAGAATTCTTGCATTGATTTTATTTCTATTTTCAAGTCAGATAATTGGGTTAACTGAATTTCCTTTTTCTTATTTTTTTCATTCCAATTGTTGACTTGTAATGCAAGCAATATTCCTATCATCACCAATAATATTTCTCCAATTGCATAAATCAAATACTTGCTGAATTTATTTTCAGAGAGTAGTTTTAGTCTAATTTTTCTAAAGAATTTTATCATTGGTTAGCGGTTTCTGATAATGAAGCACAACGGTCTTGTGTATGATTTCGTTGCGTGTTTGAGCACCTAATTTAGCAAATAAATCACAGATAGAAAGTCCGCGAGGACTTTCGTAAGTAGGCTATAACTAGCAATGAATTATACACGTTGTTACCACACGTATTTTTTTAACAGCAAGCCCATCCAAATCCTAATTCTTCATCATTATCAGGACTTTGAGTTAAATGACCTATTCCAGAATCTCCAAACATATATGGTAAATTGTCTTCCGAGTCAAATTGAAATAATAGTTCCATTTGCTTTTCAGTTTTTCGGTCAAATGGATATTCTACTGATTGTATCCAATATGGCCAACCATATAATTTATCATTTTCAATTGGTAATCCAACACCTTTTTCTTCCATTAATTCATAAACGTTATCTTCTAAATCTATTTCTATTCCAAGTTTTTCATATTCCTCTGGATGAGGATAATCATCTTTTGAAGTCCATCCAGTAATTAATTTTTCATTGAATATTTCATCAACTAAAGGTTCGATTGAAGCCGAAATTCCATTAGTTTCAATTTTTCTGCATTCTACTGATTTTGAAAATGGGAAAAATGCCTCCAAATCTGATTCACATAAAGGCTCATTTGTTGTGCAATAAAATAATTGAATTAGTCCTTGCTCTTTTTTTTCAGGTAATTGTTGAAGGTTTAATTGAAGGAAGAGTTGCATATTCTTCTCGCAGTTAGGACATTTAGGCCAATCGTTTTCGTTTCTTAAATATGGAAATCCTCCAATTTTAGATTTTTCAGAAAAAGTATTTTTATTTTCTACTGTAATTGGCAAAAAGGCTTTCTTTTTAAATTTTTCAAGAATTTTCATATTCTTTTCAAATTCTTTTTCAGTCTCAATAGGATTTGAATGATTCTCAATCTCTTCTTTACTCTTTTTAGAATATGAAAAATATATAATAATTCCAACTATTATTAAAAGTACTATGTTAATTGCAATGCTCATTTTTTATGTGTGGTAACGGTCTAGTATAACCGTCAGTTACGGGTTAATATGCGTTAATTTTCGGTTTGTCACAGACTTTAGCAATTCCGAGTGGATTCGGACTTAGTCGAATCCGCCGTAATTGCGGTTATACATTGTTGGCAAATCGTTTTTTATTTCCATTTTTTATCAGTCAGTCATAGACTTTTCAATTCCGATTTCATTCAGCTTTTCAGTTTTCAATACAAACCAATTATTCATAAATCTACACTTCTTGTTTCGGATGAAATAGTTGTGGTTTTCTTATGTATGAAGCAAATATTGTTGCCATTACAATTAAAATCGCCACTTCGTAAGGTTTTCCTTTATACATATGAATAAATACTATAAAAGTCATATAAAGAGCTAAAAGAGAAGTTCCGATTAGTATTGTTTTATTGTACAAGAACATTCCCGTTGAAACTAAAAGAAATACTCCAGTAGCAATCATTATACTGCTATTAGCTACAATTTTATCCGTTTGACTTGAGTTAAGAATTTTATCCAAAGCGTTTGGAACAAAAAACAATGTAATTATCACTGAAGGCAACCACATTAGTAATGTTCTTAATGTTTTATTCATTTTCATTCAGCTATAATTGATTATTAGGTTCGTTTTAAATGTTTGCCAACGTTGAGTATAAGAATAGTAGCGGATTTACACGCACTAACTTTTCGGTTAAACACAGACCTTTTTTATATTTACTTACTTTAGTTTTATCGATTAAACCGCTATTATTTTTATACATTGTTGTAAGCTGGCTTTTTTCATTCAGCTTGGTTTTCAGCTTTGGCAAGACATACTCTTTTGCAATTTTTGGCGTAGCGTTGGCTTTAGCGAATTGCAAATGTGTATGGCTTATGCAGTGGCTTCTTCCACAATGTTTATTTCTTCTTCTGTCAATCCGTACAATTCATAAACCATTTGGTCAATTTCGTTGTCTGTTTTATCAATTTCTGCTTTTAATTCCTCTGCCTTTTGTTTTTGCTCATTAAAGTACTCCATCCATTCCGACTCTTCGCTAAGTGTAAGTTTTATTTTATGTATTTTAAAGTATTCAAGAATATTATGACCACCAAGTATATCGAAATTGTCGCTTGTTTCAAATTTGTTACAAATAAGATTATTGAATTTTGAAATAATTAAATCAATCCTCTTTGCTTCTTGGATTATATTCATTGAAAGGTTAATTAGCTTTTGTTCAATACTATTAGGAATTTCTTTTGGAACAGGTAGAGAACGCAAGCCCTTAATTCTAATTTGAGGTGTACCACCTTTCTGATGTTCAATAATATTCATTTCCCAAGCATAGTAGTTCAATAGCTTTGAATTAATTATCGCTAATGTAAGTAATAATGGTATTTTTGAATTATCAACAGAAGAGTTTTTGTTAGAAATTGAGAACAAACTATAATCTAAATATAGTTCACGCTCAAAATAAGTTGCACATAATTTAGCACCCGCTTGTCTAACAATTATTTTCGGGTTAAGAAAAACAATTTCATCACCTAGTCCACCAACTTTACCTTGCTTATTTTTTTGAGCAATTATCTCTTTGTCATTTTCGTGATTTATACTGTGGATTATACTTGGGTCATAATTAATATAGGTTTTTATTTGTGGAGGGAAATATCTTTTTGATATAGAGTTACTACCTTCCGCCAAAGGTTTGGCTATACTTGAATTTTTAGGAACTATAAAATTGTTTTTCTGTGCCCCAAAATTAATCGATGTTCGAATGAGTTTTTTTGGATACCAATTGCTAAGTAAATTAAATTGGTCTGATGCTAATTTTTGTACTATCGAAGAAGATTGATTTCCTTTTGTGAAAAAATTAATTAAATCCTCTTGATTTACGTTTTCAGATTCCCTAGCAAAAAAACTTTGTTTAAGTAATGTTTTTGTGTCATTACTATTTTTCGAATAAGTAACTAATATCTGACCTGAGCCAACATCACTCCATCCTTTAATGTTCAAGATAATTTCTTTTATGTGGCTATTTTTTGCGAGATACTTTCTTATATCTAAATATGGTAGTTTTGAAAAATTCAAGTCAATAATTAAAGAAACATTATTTCCTATTTTGTAGGAAAGTTCCAAGAAGAACATTATTGTATTAAACTTTCCTTTAATTTGATTGGTTTCTATTTTTCTATTTTCTTCTCCAATGAAGTCATATTTATCTTTGTAGTATTGTTCAGTTACCTTATTCATAGGGTTCTTAAATCGACCATAGTATGATACATAAGGCGGATTTCCAATTACAACATCAAAACCTCCATTTGTAAAAACTTCTGGAAATTCGTTTTTCCAATTAAATGCTTTGTCTCCTGCAACAGTTGGGTCGTCAATTAAACTGTTACCGCATTTTATATTGTTATTTAAAGATGTTAGTTTTCTGCCTTTTTGTGCGGTTCTTAACCATAATGAAAGTTTAGCAATATCAACACTTTCTTCGTTTATATCTACTCCGTAAATGTTGTTCTCTAAAATGGCATTTTCAACTTCACTCAATACCATTGCATCTCCAAAAAGTTTGGCTTGTAGTTCGTCAATGTATTGATGTTCTGCAATTAGAAATTCTAACGCTTGGTTTAGAAAAGCACCACTTCCACAAGCTGGGTCGCAAATGGTAATTTGCAATAGCCATTTTCTGTAATCTTCTAATTTTTGAGATAGTTTTTTTAAAGTCGCTTTTTGTCTTCCTTTGCGTTCTTTTTCGTATTCGGTTTCTTGTATGTCAAGTTCCGTTTTCTTTTCCTCACAAAGTTTACCAACTGTATTATCTACAATGTATTTGGTAATGTATTTTGGCGTGTAAAAAACACCATCTTTTTTACGCTTGGTCTTGCTTTGTTCAGTCGCAACTCCCTGAATTTCTGCTTGTATTTCGTCAATGTCGTTTAACGAATGTTCAAAGATGTGTCCGAGAATATTAACGCTTACTTCGCTTTCAAAATCGTAGTTACTTAGATTAATTGTGTGTTTATGAAGTAAGTCGTCATTTATTTTGATGTTGTCTAAAATTTCGTCTGGTGCAAAAAGACCACCATTGTATGCAAAAATATCGTGTTGCTGTCCTTTGTGTCCTGTGTTCATATAACCGAAATATTTTTTAAATCGGTCGTATAAAGGGAAATACTCATCATATTTATCACGTAAATCAGTCCATTGGTTTACGATTGAACGTATTGAGTTTGGTGGTAACAACAATCTATCTTCTGCAAAAAAGATAAATAGAAAACGGTCGAGTAGTTTCTGTGTTTTCTTGAATAACGTTAGTTTGTCGTATTCAGGATTTTCTTTTTGGATGGCATCAAAAATCTCGTTTCTAAAAGAAGCGTAATCTTTGTAAAGTTTTTTAGTAACGTTTTCTTCTTGTGTTAAAGATTTGTCTTTAATCTTTTTCGGAATGTCTTTTAACAGATATTCAGATGAAAGACAAAGCCAAAGAATATCAAAACGCTCTTTTGAAAGTTGAAACAAATTAAATTCCTCAAAGTCAACTGCGTTGTCAATGTAAAAACGCAACTTTTCAAAGTTTGAAGTAATCACATAATTACAACCTGGTTGGTTGTTTTTATATCCAAACGCTTGCGTTTCTACTTTACTTAAATCAGTTGTATTTGTTCCTTTCAGTTCAATTACTGCAAGTGCTTTGTCGCCTTTTAGAATTGCTCCATCTGTCTTTTTTGAGCCTTTTATATTTTTTAATTCCGTTGTCAGATTAAAGTCAGGCGTTGGGTTTTTGGTGTAGCCCAAAACATTTACAAAAAGGTCAATCAGAAATTCACCTTGATATTGTTCCTCTTTCGAGTTTCGAATGTTTTCTTGAATGGTCGGATTATGGAAATGACTTGTAAATCGCTCGTATGCTTGCGTAACTTTTTCGGACTCCAATCCTTTTAAATATTTGTTTAGAACAGAGTTCTGAAATAAGCTCATATATATTTTATGTTTTTTCTCAAATTTAATGTTATTCCGAGCGTTGGCAAAAAAACAATGTGTGCCTTTTTTGGCACTCTTTGTTTTGTGCGGTTGGCTCTTTTTTCAGCTTGCTTACAACGGTCTTGTATATGGTTTGTTGCGTGGTAAAGTAACAAATTTAGCATGTACAAACCGAATAGAAAATCCGCGAGGATTTTCGTAAGTAGGCTAGAACTAGCAATAAATTATATACGTTGTTGTGCTTTCGTTATTTATTTCTTAGTTCAATAACTTGTTTTAATTTTTTAGCTTCTTTTTGTAGTTCACTGATATAATTATATTGCCAATGATCTAAATGATATACGTGCTCCAATTCTGCTCCAAACTGCGTATCGGTTTTAGCAAGTTCAATAAGTTTGTTCAGCTCGATCGAAGTATATGTGCCTAATCCTAGCCTGTGTTTAGAATTAACAATAATCCGCCAGTTACTTTCAATTGCTTCTCCTTTCTCTTTTAACTCATCAATACTCTCATAATACCTCTGTATTTCTTTAGTAAGTGATTGGTTTTCAATCAAATAGAATTCACCAGAATTAATAAAACTGTTATAGGTAGACATATTTCCGTCAAAGGTTGCATTCTGTGATATTATTGCATTCGGATTTTTAAAATTATCACTTATTTCATCTGGATAAATAGTGTCTGTATTTCTAATACTTCCCAATATATCAGATCGTCTAAGTATAGCTTGATTAATAATAATTCTATTTTTTGTGATTGATAGAATCTCATTAGTTTCATCAATGTCAGATTGTAAATCCTGAATCATGTTTGTTAAACGAATTTCGATTCTTGCTTGAGCAACACTGTTTTCATTCCAATTATTAATTTGAAGTGCAATTAAAATTCCAATTACAACAAGGATAATTTCACCAATGGCGTATTTAAAATACTTGCCAGTTTTGTTTTTCTCCATAAGATCGTAGCGAATTTTTCTAAAGAATTTTATCATTGGTTATTTTGGTTCAGTTAATCGGATAATCTGGTTGATGTGATTATCAATGGATTCTTCCTCAAAAGCTCTGATAACATTTTTGAGATAATTCCTTCGGTTCATGACTATGTTCTGAAATATTATTGATGACATTGCTTTAGAATTCTTATCACTGTCTTTTAATGAATAATCAAAGATTTCTAAAAAATAAGGCCAGTAATCATTACTCATCATTTTATGGTAAGAGTTCTCTTCTTCTTGGAAATCGAGCAGAACGTCTTTCCAAGACATCAGATATCCCTGTAATTCTTCGTTTTCAATCAGCTCAAGTGAATTAGAACTGATAACAGTCTCGACCGTACTTGAATATGCATTGTATCTAATTTCCTCAATATTCTTATTGTGTTTCCAATACGCCTTTCGCTTGACAGAATCTTTATCTATAGGGAATAAGGCAATCATACTATCTAAAGCTGCCACATTTCGATAGTTGAAGACCTTGAGCGAATCGAAATTCACTTTATTGGCAATGAAGTCTCTATGAATATTATCCAATAACTTACGCTCGTTGATGCGGTCCTTGCGATCGCTATTCCAATTGCTCACTTGGAGCGCCAGCAGAATGCCTATCATCACTAATAGGATTTCACCAATTGCATATTTTAAATACTTTCCGGTTTTGTTTTTTTCCATAAGGTCGTAGCGTATTTTTCGAAAGAATTTAATCATTGGTTATCGGTTAGTCATAATGTCTTGTCCTGAAATATGGCTACAGGTTAAAATTGAATTAAGCTGATAATTTATATACCATATTAGGTGTTTTATAATCTAAAGATAAATGTAATCTTAATTCATTGTATAAATTAATTGCATTTTTTGCAGCTCTCTTTGCGTGACTCACGTTATCAAAGGTTTGGTCTAAATAAAATTCATCTTTTAAAATTCCATTTACTCTCTCTGCCATTGCATTTTCGTAACAATGATTTTCTTCTGTCATACTAATATCTATCTTTTTTCTTTTGAGTATTTGTGTGTACACATTACTGCAATATTGTATACCTCTATCAGAGTGGTGTATGAGTCCTTTAATGTTTTTAGCTTGATAAATGGCCTTATTAAGTGCCCTCACACATCCTTTAAGTTCCAAGCTATCACTAATATCATAACCCACTATTTTTCTGGAATGCATATCTGTTATTAAAGCCAGGTAGCAAAAGCCCTTTATGGTTCTAATGTATGTAATATCAGATACCCAAACTTGGTTAGCTCTAGCGATTTCTAAGTCTTTTATGATGTTATTATATTTATAAAAACGATGATAAGAGTTCGTAGTTCTAGCACTGGTTTTCCTTCTAAGTGTCAGCATTTGATGTTTTCTAAGGACACTAAATAGAGTATCTCGACCGACTTTAATATTGGCTTTATTAAAATCTGCATTTAATGATTTCACAAGTTTTCTCACGCCTTCTCTAGGAAGGGATTTGCGTCTTTTTCTAACGATATTAATAATCTGTTGTTCTCGGTTTAAACGTATATCAGCTCTATTTTTATGCTTGTAATAAGCATCACGTTTAAGTCCAAAACAATGGGTTATAGTTGTCAAAGAAGCAAATCCCTTAGATATTTTTTTGGCCTTGCTTAAGGCTTTATAGGTAGCTTTTTTTTTAGTTCATTAACTGATTTATAGCCAAGATCTTCAGCTGCTACTTCAAGATAACAATCCTGTACCATAGCGTCGAGATCTTTTTTAAGTAGTAGTTTTTTTAGCTGTTCAATCTCTTTTTGAAGTGCCTTAATTCTAGATATTTCGTCTTTTGTTTCCACTTTTACTCTGGTGTTCATTAAGTCTTTACGATTGTACTTTTTAATCCACACATTTACTGTTGTGGGTGCAATAGAGTAGAGTTTACAAAGCTCACTCTTTGTGTGTTTTCCGATTGTAAGTTCGGCTAAAATTTTTAATTTAAAAGGTTCACTGTAACGTCTAATTACTTTGTCATTTCTATACATAATGTTTAAAATTATGTAGCCTTATTTCAGGACGGGTCATAATGAAGCACAACGTGTTTGTGTATGGTTAGTTGCGTGGTTTAAGCACTAAAGTTAACAAATAAAAACTGAATTAAAAGTTAACGAGTACTTTCGTAAGTAATTAAAAGACAAGTAATTAATTATACACGTTGTTGTAAGTAGTGCTTTTTTCATTCAGCTTTTTTTTTCCGATGTTTCTTATTTAGTTCAAATGTGAGCGTTGGCAAGACATACTCTTTTGCAATTTTGGGCTTGTGTTTGGTTGTAGCGAATTGCAAATGTGTATGGCTTTGAGCGTTGGCTATTTCATTCCGCTTAATATATCTAATATTTCAGGAATTGTTTTTGCTCCATCTAATTTTTTAGATTCAAATACCATAAAATATCGATATTCGTCACCAGCTTTACTTGCCCATTTTTGTCCTAAATTCAATTTGTTTTGACTGTCAGAACCGTCTAAATGGTCTCCTTTTGTTTCTATTACAATTGTTTTTCCGTTTTTCATTTTCACAATGAAGTCAGGATAATGATTTATAAATCCGTTTAATTCAAATCCTTTTCCTCTTTCAAGGTTTCTATGCCAAAATACAACACTATCTAAATTCGCAATTTCATTAATAACTTTTTTCTCAAAGTCATTCATTTCGCCTTCCTCAATGTAAAGGTTTTTTGTGATTCCTTGTAGCGTATTTTTCGGTTGAATAGATTTCGAAAACTTAAATGTTGGTTTACAGACAACTTTTCCTTTGTCTAACATTTTTATGAAATTCTCTTGAGCATATTTTGTTGATAGTTCTTTTATTTTCGTCTTAAAAATGTCCGAGTAAATAAGTTCGTTATTCGCAATTTCAGCAATTTTTTCGCTGTCTAATGGTACAAGAACTTTCTTTATGTAAGTAGTAATTTGTGGTAAAGCAATTTCGTCAACTTTTTTAATCAGTTTTGTCAGTCGTCTTGAAATTTGGTCGATTTTTCCTTCTGGACTTAAAGTTGAAATGTATTTTACAAATGCTTCTTTAACAAGATTATTTTCTTTTCTGTATTCAGGAACATATTCGCCTTCTCGTATTTCTGTTAGGTCAACGCGATATAGTTGGGAAGATGTCCTTGTTAGCTCTATTTTGCTGTCTTCTTTGTCTAAATCAAAATCTTTTAATAGCAGATTTTTGGTAAGAGAAACATAGTTTTCTTTTTCAAGCAATGAAGGTGCTGATTTGATATAAAACGTTGGTAAATGAACTTTTTTTGATTCTTCTTTGAAAGTGTCCTTGATTTCAAAGGTTGGTATTTTATCTTTCAATTCTGTTGGTATTAAATGTTCTGATTTATCTAACTCCTCAATTTTCTTTTCAAATTCTGTATTTGTTTTTTGAGCCAATTCAATTATTTCGTTCAATTGATTTTCTCCTTTTTCAGAACCTGAAATTTCATTCACTTGTTTTGTGTCAATTTCAATTTCTTCTGTACCATCTGTAGTTGGTGATTCATCAAATGGTTTTCCAAACAAATCTTCAAAGCTTTCTGAACTAGTCTCTTTCTTTTCTTCAATTTGATGCTCTTGAATTCTGTAATCTTTAGAACTGAAACCAGATTTATTTAAACCTAAAATAATTTTGTCTAATGTGTTTAAGAAATTATTTGAAGATGTAAAAACATATGAGTAATTGAGTAACTCTTGTTTGTGTTTGGTTACATAAGGCAAACGTAAAACACGACCTAAAATCTGTTCTACATCAACAGCTGATGATTTATTTGCTAATGATGCAAGAATATATGCAAAAGGACAATCCCAACCTTCTTTTAAAGCATTTACAGTTATTATATAACGCACTTCACATTCTTTGCTTAATAAGTCTTCGTTTTTGATTTCATCAATATTTGCAGTCTTTATTCTGATTTGATTTTCAGGAATTCCAATGTCAGTTAAACTTTCCTTTATTTTTTCAAAAGTAATATTGTCGTCTGCTGTTTTTGGTTGTGCTTGAAACAAAACAATTGGACGAATATATTTTCCGCCTTCTTTTTCTTGCTGAATTGCTTTTTGTTCAAGAGTTTTTTGAAGTTGTATTGCACTATTTATTACTTCGTTTGTGTCTTGGTGATTGTAAACAATAACAGGTAATTTTACCATATTATTTTTTTTGAGCTGAATAGCATCAACAAAGCTTACAATGTTACTTTTATTTCTTGGTGTAGCAGTTAAATCAAATACAAAACTAGGATTGATATTGTTAAGCATATCAATTCTTAAATCTGCTTCAAAATTGTGGCTCTCGTCAATTACAATTACTGGATTCAAATATGCAATTACTTGAATCAATGCTGAATCTTCAACATTTTCTAAATCTCCTTGAAGGCTTTTGTAATGTTTTGCAAATTCTACCAAGTTTTCATTTTCTCTATATGCTCTTGGCAAACCTTTTCTAACTGTTTCTACAAAAGACTGAACACTCAAAACCAAAATACTCACTTGCTCTTTAACTTCAGTTGGATTGAATCCTTGACCGAAAAGCAAAGCTTCTTTATCATAAACTTTTACCCGAGAGTTAAAATGAGCATCAATTTTTTGTCTGTAAGGATGACTTGTATCGTTTAAGTTTTTATAGGTCTGTTTTAAAATTGTATCTGAAGGAACAAACCAAACAACCACTTTTGGTTTATCCAATGGGAAACTGTCAAAAATTGGTTTTAATGCGTTACACGCAATAAAAGTTTTACCACCAGCAGTAGGTACTTTTACAGTAACTCTTGGAACTCCTTTTATGGAATTGTCATAAGGTTTCAAAAAATCATTTTGCAAGTTGTTTATAGGAAAACCTTTTTTATCCCAAAAATTAAAGAATGCTTTATCTATTTGGTTGGTTTGCTCTAATTCTTCAATGAATTCAGACAAATGATTTATTACATCTTGTTGGTATTCTTTTAATTCCATAGCTTAAAATCGTGTTATGTCTCTAGGTATTTTTTTGAAAATAATATTTTTCTTTTGCATATATTCTGGGTCAAGAAGACATATATCTGCATAAATTATATATTGTTCTTGTGGTTCAATTACAATATTTAAAGTGTCTATTTCTAACGTTGTAAGTTTGTTTTTTTCATAATAAAAGTAGTAACCTGTTTCATTGAAATTGTCTAATAAATATTTGCCATTTTTTGACTGTTTTCTTTCTAGTTTTGTTTTTGTCTCTGTGTAATAGATATAATTTCTAATTTGGTGTTCGCCAACTTCTTCATTTAAATTATCATCTTTTTTGAAAACAGGTTTGCCTAATTCATAAAAATCAAATTCACCTCCAGTAGCTTCTACTTCTTTTTTTTCTTCTCCATAACCTTTAATAACTCTTTTAACTCTTTCAGCAGTTATGGTATTTGCATAATCCTCCATTTCTACCAAAATAAATTTCCTGTTTCCGTTATCTTGTTTATTTAGATTTAAAATTGCGTGAGCTGTTGTACCTGAACCTGCGAAAGAATCCAGCACAATAGCATCTTTTGAAACAGAAGCTTCTACTAAAAACTCTATTAAATTTTTTGGTTTTGGAAAGTCAAACATTTTAGCATTGAAGATATTTACTAATTCTGCACTAGCATCTTCGTTTGTTTCAATTTCATAAGTTCTATAACTCAAAAAATTATGTATTTTTTTTTCTTCTCCGCCAGTTTTAATATGGTTTGGTCTAAAAGGTATTTTAGAGATAACTATTTCTTCATTATTTTCTACTATTTCATCTAATTTAGTTTGTGAATATCGCCATTCTCCCTCTAGTTTGAATTCATTTACATTATAACCATTTTTAATAGTTATATCATTTAATAATTTAGTTACAATATTACCACCTGACATATCTTGAGCTGTAACAATTTTATTCTTGTAACCAAATTTTACAGATTTAGGTGGAAAAACTAATGTTTTTATACCATTTCCAGCATTATTAAATGGATACTTTTTTCCTTTAGTAGTTTTAAATTTGGATGAAGTAAATGCACCTAAATTATTGTAATTTTTTGAAAAACAAACTACGTATTCTGTTATAGAACCTACTTGTTTACTTAAAAAAGCAGGTTTCTTTTTTCTTTCCCATATAAAATTTGTCACAAAATTCTTTAATCCAAAAATTTCATTCAATAACAATTTCAAATTTGTTTGTTCGTAATCATCAATCGAAATAAAAATAACTCCATCATCAGCTAATAATTTATGAAGTAATTTTAGCCTTGGATACATCATACACAACCATTTATCGTGTCTTGTAAAATCTTCACCATCTTTTCCAACAACCTCACCAAGCCATTTTTTTATTTTTGGGTGATTAACATTATCATTGTAAACCCATTTTTCATTACCAGTATTATAAGGTGGGTCAATGTATATACACTTTATTTTTCCTTCATATTCAGGTAATAGACTTTTAAGGGCTTCTAGATTATCTCCGTGAATTATTTTATTTCCGCTGTTTGTCTCTGCTTGTTGTTCTCCTTTTTCTGTAAATCCATATTTGTGTTCCAATACTCTGTATGGTACTTCTTGGTGATGGTTTACAACTTTATCTTTTCCTATCCAGTCAAGTGTTGGCATATTAGTTTAGTTCTTTATTAGATATTATCAATTCTTTCACGTCCACATCTAAAATATTGGCAATATCCATTAAGGTTTCCAATCTTGGTTGTCTTTTGTTTTGAGCGTAAGAGTGAACCATATTGTAACTCTTTCCCAATTTTTCAGCCAACCAGATTTGTTTAATTCCTTTCTGTTCTAAAACCTCTTTTATTCGGTTCATTTTGAATTTTTTTAATTCAGTTCACTAATGTAAATAAGATTTTTCATATACTCACTAAATGAGTATTAAAATTATCATTTTGTAAAAGTGTGTGGTGGGAAAAGGCAAGCTCTTTTTATTTTTTGAGGCACGAGAAAAATGAAATGTGCTTGACTGTGCGGTTGGCTTTTCAGCACGAAATTTTACTGTTTTGCTCGATTTTCCGCATTACTTACAACGTGTTTGTGTATGGCTCGTTGCGTTGGTTTGGTACTAATTTAGTAAAAGAAAACTAACCATTAAATAATCAGTAAGATTTTCCAAATAGGCGAGAAGTAGCAATGAGTTATACACGTTGTTGGCTACAGGTTGTTTTTATTCAGATAATTTATCAATAATGGTTTGTAACCAATTTTTAAACCTTGGACATTTATCCATTATTGATTGTACATCTAGCATATCAAAAATCATTTCACTATCAGCAACTTTGTCGTATTTGTATATTCTATCTAGTCTTTTAGATGGTGCGTTTTCTGGATTACTATTAATGTCCTCAGGATTAGGGAATTCATTTATTATTTCATTAATAGTTTCTAATTTATCACTTTCGTCAATGACAATTTCAAAACCATCAATTTTGGAAAACATTAAGGCCTCTAATTCATGTCTTTGGATATAGGGAATTAAGTTTTCGTTATTATCAAAATCGGATAATACCCCTTCTTCAATTTCGTGAATTAATTTGGAATCAGTAGTGAAATTTGGAAAATTTGTAGGTAATCGAAAAAAATCAATAAACGTAGTTATTATTACATTTTCTTGAGCAAAAACTCTATTTATATCATTTTTTAAATATTGATAATTGATAACACCACCTTTTTTATGTTGTTTTCTATTAGTTAAAATTGTCTGAGCATACATTGGATTTTCAAAGCCAAGACTATATAGATAGGGAATTATAGATTTATTTACAAATATTACTTCAGTATCACCTTCAACAATAAAAACTAATCTTTTCATTCTATTGATTAAAAGGTTGTCCTCCAAATACATTTTTACCCCAAACATCACCTAAACTATAATCCTCTAACCAACTATCCAATTCTTCATTATTTAGCCTATTAAAAACAGTTTCATTATTTTTTCTATCTGCTACAATTATATCATTTGGCTCAAAATTATCTATTAAGTTTATAGACTGTGTTGAAACTATAAGTTGGGTTTTTCCAGCAACCTTTCTCATAAGACTTGCTAGTTTATTTATTGCTACTGGATGTAAGCCTAATTCTGGTTCATCAATAATAATAGTCTTAGGAGGTTTAGGTTGCATTAATAAAGTTGCTAGGCAAATAAACCTTAATGTACCATCAGATAAATTATAAGCATCAAAATAAGCATCATAACTACCAACTTCTTTCCACTTTAGTTTTATTTGATTTTCATTTCTCCCTGACGGTTCTAAAATAAATCCATCGAAGAAAGGAGCTATCGATTTTATAGTTTTTTCAATTCTAGTAAAGTGCTTAGGGTGTCTATTTTTTAAAAAATATAAAAAAGAAGCAATATTCGACCCATCTTTTTTTAAAAAAATGTCATCATCTATATTGCTGAATCCTTTCATTGGTGAATCATCACTAGTGTCGTGAAAATGATAAACTTCGAATTCTTTTAACCTATCATTCACATAATAAGCTTGTCCACGAAAATTGTTTTTAAAATCTGATTCTGCAACGCTTTGCTCATGATTTTGAAAATGCCAATAAGATGTTTTAAAAGCTGTGTCAATTGATTTAATATACAAAGAGTCTTGTCTGTTTGCTAGAGTTAAAATAAATCTATTTTTGCTTTTTGTTTCATTGCCAAAATAAAAATCAAAGAAAATTTCTTGAGTATTTTTTTTTCCAAAATACAGAAAACTATCTGCTCCACCTTTACGAATTACATAGTCAGCTAGATTCTGTTCATAAACAGTTCTAACTAATGAAAATATAGATATAAAATTACTTTTTCCAACACCATTACCTCCAATTAAAATATTTAATGGAGTTAAAGAAACATCTTGTTCTTTAATTGATTTATAACCTTTGATTTCTATTCTAGTAATCATAATTTCATTTAACAAAAACAAATATAGTTAAATGTTTAGTGAAAACTGTATTAACTAATATTTGAGGATTATGGTGTGTGCTCTTTTTCAATTAATATGTTCTTTAAACTTGTTGCCAACGTGTTTGTGTATGGTTATTTGCGATTTCGTGAGTGCAGATTTTCGATAGAAAATCAACCGATTGAAAGCGAAACTAAGTTTTCAATTTTAGTTTAAATATAGCAATTAATTATACACGTTGTTGTGCAAAGTTATTTTCCTTGAATATTCCATTCAGGATTTAATTTTTTAATCATTTCCAATTCGATTGTCGTTCTCAAGTTGTCTGGTTCAATAAGTATTGTCTTAAAACTAATTTCATTTCCATCGTCAAGTTCTTGTTTTACTAAATGCCATTTCGATATTGTTCCGTTTTGTTTTCCATTTTCGTCAACGGAGTATGATTTACCAAATAAATGTTGGTCAAGTCGAGTTTTAATTCCTTTAGACTGTCTTTGCCCGATATATTTAAGTTTCTTATTTGAAAACAAAAAATAGATATTTCCAATAGCACTTAATCTATTTTCATTTGTTAGTTCTTTCAGTTCAGCATTTTTAAATTCCGTAATGGCTTTTTCAGTCATTTCATTTATTTGCTGTTGGAAATTCAAAGTCATTTACAATATTTTTCAGATTTAGTTGAGCGTAATTTTGCACAACGTGTTTGTATATGGTTTGTTGCGTGTTTTAAGCACCTAATTTAGCAAATACAAACCGAATAGAAAATCCGCGAGGATTTTCGTAAGTAGGCTAGAATTAGCAATAAATTATATACGGTGTTGTGCTTTCGTTATTTTTCTATTTTGTCTCGTTATATTGACGTAAATTTTCTATCAAATCTTCAATTTCATTCGCGCAAGCTTCTAAGCTGACTCTAAGTCGTTTTTTACCGCTTATGAACAACTTTGAGTTTAGAATATATTCTTTTTTTACGGGTTCTAATTTTTGCAGAATTACATCTGTATCTCTATCCAAGTCCATTAAATCATTTGGGGTTAGGAAATTTAGTCTGCAAAATGTCCCATATTCGGTTAATTTGTCAAAAGAAACACCTACTCTTTTAAGACGAATACGATACACCTTGTCGATTTGTTTGGTCAAACTATCTGGTATTTGCTTCCAAAGGTTTGTAGATGATAGTCCTGAATAAATAGGTGAACTTTGATTTTGAAAATATCTGTCAATTCCCAGTATTTCAAGATTTCTCTTTAGACTTGTAGTATCGATTTTTTCTTCATAATCCCACATATCAGTTGACCTTTGAAATCTTTGGATAATTCCGTCACTATTTTTCAAATCTGATATATTCTCATCTTTCTTTTCTTCTAAATCCGTAATTAGCAAATTAATGAGTTCTTTTTCTAAAGACTTTTCTTTTCTTTGCTCATTCCAATTATTAATCTGCAAGGCAATTAAAATTCCGATAACTACAAGTACTATTTCTCCGATTGCGTATTTAAAATACTTTCCAGTTTTGTTTTCCATTAGTAAGTTTTGTCTAATTTTTCGAAAGAATTTTATCATTGGTTAGCGGTTTCTGATAATGAAGCACAACGGTCTTGTATATGAAAAGTAGCGCTGAAAATAAGCGATTACTATTCGGATTAAACACAAGCCGAATTTTTAAATTTTATTTATTATTTTATTTTTGAAAATTTGTCAAATATAAAAATTTGGCGACTTTCCAAAAATACCCGAACCTCAGTTTTAGCAATGACTCGCGCTATTTTTTATATACGTTGTTGGCAAATCGTTATTATCATAAATTCCTTTTATAAAATTTATCTTTTCTCTTTGAGCCATCTCCGTATTCCTCAATAATATAGTATGCATTATTAGTTTCAGTATAAGAAATATTATCATATCTCCATCTACCATCATCAGCACCCCAAAATGCTTTATTATTTTCAAACTTGACTTTGTATGAATAACTCTTACCAGCATCACGACTGTAATAACTGACAATAAATACTCCTGGTTTATCTTTATCTTCTTTAACTTTCATTATAGAAGGGGATGGTCCAAAAATACTTGAGATTACTGCTTTAGAAATGTGTATTTCTTTAATTGAGTTTTGTTTTATTTTTCTTGAAATCTTTTTTAGGAGTTTAACTTTTTTATCATAAAACGGGCTTTCGTCAGATATTTTTTTCAATAAATCGGTAGATTTTTCCAAATAATTTGTTGAGTATTTTTCAAATGCTAACTGATAAGATATACTATCTTTTTCAAATGTTATTTGTTTTAAGATACTATCTTTTTTATTTGATATTTGTTCTAAAAGCGCAGTTTTTCTTTTAAATAATGAACTTTGAGAACCAATATTTTGTAATAAGTCATTTGAATTAGTAAAATCGTTTTTTGAATATGATTCAAAAGCCTGTTGAAAGTATGAACTATCTATTTTTTCAATTAGTAGTTTAGATTCTATAAAATCTGAATCGGTTTCTTTTATTTTTTCTATTTCTTTTTTTGCTAATTCGAGTTGACCTAATAGATAATAATCCTCTGCTGATTTATAATGGTCGTTGCAAGAAATTGTAATCACTATTATTAAAGCATAAGTATAAATTTTTTTCATAAATTTTATTTAGATTTTTACTGTTTAAAAAAGATTGCCGCTAGTGAAACCCCAATAGCAATTATAGATAACCAAAAAGCAAATTTATCATACCTAAACTTTTCGATTGTTTTTTCTCGAATTGTTCCTTCTTGCGTTTCTTTTTTATCTAATGCAGAATAACCTCCTTTTCTTTTAAATTCTTTACCTTCTTCTTTTATATACAAATTTCCTTCTTCGTCAATTTCTATATAATTCTTATGTATTAACTCTTCTTGGAATGATGATTTCATCCAATCTTCAAGTTCAAATTGTGGCATTAGTTCGAATAATGAATCCATTGTTGAATTCCCAACATTTTCTGTAAACAATTTATCATAAATCGGAACATCTCTATACATTAATAATGTAAGTATATTATCTAGTATTTCGTTTCTTATATCCATTCTGCTTTAATGTTTGCCAACTCGTTATATGGAGAATAAACCTCCTGTTTATAGGTTTCTGTTTCCGGATAACAGGAACTTTTGTTCTCGTTTATCGTTTTTATCCAAATTTAATAAAATAGTGTCTAACGGGCTCTGAATATCTAGTAAATCTTTCTTTGCAACATGTGTATAAATCATGGTAGTTTCTGGTTTAGCGTGTCCTAATAACTCTTGTATATGCCTTAAACCAACACCATTTTCTAATAAATGTGTAGCATAGCTATGTCGTAAAGTATGTGGGGTTACTTTTTTTGAAATACCAGCTTTTTGTACACTCTTAAATAGAAACTTTCTAATACTACTCTCAGAGTATTTTTTACCTGTTGGCCCCTCTATAAAATAAAGTGCTGGTTTAAAAGTGGTTAGGTAATTATGTAAAAGAGGTAAATAACTAGTTGCTAAAACAACAAATCTGTCTTTTCTGCCTTTTCCTCCTTCAACTTTAATCTGCTTTCTTAAGATATCAATATTTTTTAACAATAAACCCGTAACCTCTCCAATACGCAGTCCAGAAGAATAAAGTAATACAATAATGGCTCTATGCTTTAAGTTTTTAGTTAATTGAATAATACGTAATACCTCTTCTTGAGACAATACATTGGGAAGTGTTCTAGATTTTTTGGGTCGCTCTAAAGACAAATCATTGATTTTTGTTTGCGGATAAAAAACAATAAAAATCTTTAAGGCACTTATAAATTGTCTTTGAGAGCTAATAGAATATTTCCGCTCTATAAATACGGTCTCAATAAAAAGTTCTACATCTCTGTTTGTAAGTTCAGCTAAGGGTGTTTTTGTATGAAAGTTTATAAAATCAGCAATAAATAAAGTATAAGTTTGTATCGTACTTTTACTATATCTCTTGCCTTTTAAGTACAAGTAGAAATTATTTAGAAGTGTTTTTTCACTGTCAGTTAAATTTCGCTTAAAATTTTTTTTTTTAGTAAGCTTACTAGAATCAATGGTTGTAATACCCTTAAAAGTACTTATAATTAAGTTTAAATTTTCTTTGGTGTCTTTTAAATACCATGTTTTTAACGAAGTACTCCAAGTAGCAGCAGGTATTTTTCTTAACAAATTAAGTAAGTAGTCGTTATATTTAAATTTAACGAGTAGTTGAGGAGTCTTTTTGTAATCCTTGTATTCTAAAAAGATAGTAGGGATTTTTTTCATTCTTTTAATATAGCACCTAAATCTAATGAAAATAAAATAAATAAAGAGCTATTTTAGAAAGTATCTATTTAATAGATAGTAAAAAAACGCTTTAACACCTGGGGTCACTGGCAATACTCATTTTTTTAGATGTAAGAACATTCATACTACAAAACCCAAATCTGTTGGTAATTTTTCCATAGCATCCATAAATGCCCATACCGTTTATTGGATACAGCTGCACAACATCTGTAAAATGAACAGCATCAAAATAGTTGCCATCTGCATCAATAAACGTACTTAACCGCATTAGTTTTCCTTGTGAAGTTTTATTAAAGCGCGTTGCTACCAATTGGCCGTATAAGAGTACATTTTGGTTTGTAAACAGCGCCATTTCTTTGGCTTTTATATGGGGTAGAAATGCTTCTGTAACTAATGAAAAATAGTTGTGAATGGTAAACCCTAATAAAGCTATTTCATCGTACACATTTTCTAACCAATGAGAATTTAGTTTCGGAATCTCAAAATTTTGATGTTGTAATCGAAACAACTTTACCTGTTGTTCAACTTTTTGCGTTTTTGTTTTATGTAGTTTAAAAGTAGCTTCCCAAAGTAGTTTGGTTTTCGGTTTTTTTGTAAATCGAAAAGCATCAATACGAATTAAAACGCTTAGTTGTTCTATAGATATTGCAATACGGTCTATAAAATTATCCAAAGAAAGAAACGGGCCATATAATTGGCGTTCTGTTAAAAATCTTTGCACCAATAAATGCTCTAAATTTTTAAGATATCCAAATCCTAAATAAATTGTTTTTTCTTTTATACGATTTGCGTGATCACTTTTATTAATACAAGGTAACGCTATAGTTGCTCCACACATTTTAGCTTCATGTATATAATGTTCTGTCGAATAAAAACCACCACCATTATTTAATACTGCCGTCATAAATTCGATAGGGTAGTAGCACTTTAAAAAGAGACTTTGGTAGCTTTCTACTGCATAAGAAGCAGAATGTCCTTTGGCAAAAGCATATCCTGCAAAACTTTTAATCTGATTCCAAACTTCAAAAATCAATTTATCTTCGTGTCCTTTTTTTCTGCAATTAGAAATAAATTTATCTTCAACAGCTTTAAATTCTTTTACAGATCTGTATTTGCCACTCATACCTCTTCGTAAAACATCTGCCTCACCCAAGGTTAAATCTGCAAATTTATTAGCAACTTTCATTACATCTTCTTGATACACCATTATGCCATATGTTTCAGGCATAATTTCTAGTAAAATAGGATGTGCTTCTTTTCTTTTTTCTGGAAAACGATGTCGTTTTATAAACTCTTCTTTCATTACAGAGCCAGAAACGCCTGGTCTAATAATAGAACTTGCAGCAACCAGACCTAAATAATCTTGTGTTTGTAATTTTTGCATTAACCCTCTCATGGCTGGAGATTCTACATAATAGGCGCCAATTGCACCGCCCGTTTTTAAAAGGTTATTAATGTTTTTGTCTTTTTTAAAACTTTCAACATCTGTAATATCAATTTCAGGAGCATCTGGGTTGTTTTCTTTGATAATTTGTAAAGCATCTTTAATTTTTGCCAACCCACGTTGCCCTAAAATATCGAACTTAAAAACACCAACATCATCGGCAATATTCATGTCAAACTGAACGGTAGCAAATCCTTTTGGAGGCAAACTGGTTGCAGAATAATAATGAATGGGTTTGTCTAAAATTAAAATTCCAGCAGAATGAACACTCACATAATTAGGGAAACCTTCAATGAGTTTTCCGTATTTTAAGACCAATTTAGAAAGCTCATCTAACTTATTTTGAGGGCCTCCTTTACTTAATTTATCTATTTCTTCTTTCGGTAAGCCAAAAACTTTACCTAGCTCTCTAACAATAGCTCTATATTTAAAGGTGTTGTAAGTTGCTAATAAGGCAACATTATCAAAACGATTAAAAATATACTGAGTAACGGTATTTCTATCTTTCCAAGAAAAATCAATATCAAAATCTGGTGGCGAAGCTCTAAAAGGATTGATGAAACGTTCGAAATATAAATCCAATTCAATAGGATCTACATCTGTAATACCTATAATATAAGCCACAATACTATTAGCACCACTTCCTCTACCTACATGAAAAAAGTTGTTTTTTTTAGCATAATGGATAATGTCGTAATTGATTAAAAAAAAGGAAACAAATTTTAATTTGACAATTACTTTTAATTCTTTTTGAAGTCGGGCATGTACTTTTTGTGTTGGATTTGGATACCGCTTATAAATATTGTTATTGCACAAGCGTACGAGCGATTCATAATCTTCTTTAAAACTATTACAATACAATTGTAAATTCTGATTTTTACGGTCAATATCATACCCAAAACTTATACTACAACTTTGTAATAGTGCTTTGGTATTTGCAATAATAAAAGTAAATTCTTTAAAGTATTCTTGCAGGCTTGTTGCAGTATGCATGGTGTCTGTTACCAAACATTCTTCTGTTTTTGGCAGTTTGCTTAGCAAAGTGTTGTTAGCTATTGCACGCAATAGTCTATGCGCATTAAAATCTCTTTTATTACGAATGGTAACTTGTTGCTGTATCACAATTTTATCTTCGTATTTTTTTAAATATGAAAACCGAAGTTTATTAATCTCTGCAATCGATACTCCTATAAATTCATTTTCAGCAAAAGAAGTAAGATTTAATTCTAAAGCTTTTTCAAAAGGATAGATGATAAATACTTCGTCTAAATAGGTCGGTATATCCGGAATAATAGTTTTTGTCTCTAAAAAAGAAGACAAGTAACTATTAATATTTTTAAAGCCGGTATTATTTTTTGCGATTGCAACAAACTGTTGGGTATTGCCATTTCTAAAATCAACACCAACAACAGGTTTAATTGCGTGTTTTTTGGCTTGTTGAATAAAGTTTAAGCATGCAGAGGTATTGTTGATATCTGTTAGCGCAATCGTCTTAATATTGTTTGCTACGGCAAGTTGCAATAGCTCAATTTCAGAAAATGTGCCATAACGTAGCGAATAGTAGGAGTGACAATTTATATACATAGTACTATTGTTTTCTATGTGCTAAAACTAAAGGCGGTTCACCGTTAAACGGATTGCTAAACCTTCCAATAGATTTTGCCCCCATAGCAGACGCTCTCATAATACTTAATTCACCATATTTATTACGAACGTTATCCATAGCGTTGTATAGATCTAACATTTGTTCGGTGTCATCAAAAAGATTAATTTGATAATTACCACTTACAATATCAGATACTTTTACACCAACCAATCGAATTAACAATCTTCGTTGGTATAATTTTTTAAACAATTCTAAAACTTTAGGAATTATAATATGATCTGCACTTGTATATGGTATTTTTATTTGTTTGCTGTACGTATTAAAATCTGAATACCGAATTTTCACGCTTAAAGTACCCGTTAATTTATCCCCTTTTCTTAATTGATATGCTAAGTTTTCTGCCATTGCAAATAGGGTTTCTTTTAATTTTATCATATCAATCGTGTCTTTATGATAGGTTCTTTCTGTAGATAAAGATTTACGTTCGTGAAACGCAATAATTGGCGAATTGTCAATACCGTTTGCACGCTTCCAAATTGTTTTTCCATTAGCCCCCAAAACGCTTATCATCATTTCTAAAGGCATTTCTTGAATCACTTTTACTTTATCGATACCAAGGTTTCTTAACGTTTGATATGTTTTAGTACCCACAGATGGAATTTTTCGGATTGATAAAGGTGCTAAGAATGATTTTTCAAAACCTTTGTCAATCAATAATTGATTGTTGGGTTTTGCTTCTCCAGTAGCAACTTTAGACACAATTTTATTTTGCGACATTCCAAAAGAAATAGGCAATCCTGTTTCTTTGATAATTTTACAACGCAATTCTGACGCGTATTTATAGCTTCCAAAAAAAGCATCCATACCGGTAAGATCTGCATAGAACTCATCAATACTTGCTTTTTCAAAAAGTGGTACTTTTTCTTTGATAATTTCTGTTACTAAATTTGAATATTTAGAATAAGTACCTGTATTTCCTCTAATAGTTATTGCTTCGGGGCAGAGTTTCTTCGCTATTTTCATAGACATACCAGAATGCACACCAAATCTTCTAGTTTCATAACTGCAAGCCGCAACAACACCTCGGTCTCCAGTTCCGCCAACTAACAAAGGTTTTTTTTGTAATCGGCTGTCAATCAAACGTTCACAGGAAACAAAAAAAGTATCTAAATCGAGATGTAAAATATTTTTTTTCACACCGTAAAATTAGCTACAAATTCATACATTTGTTGCTCAATATTGTAGCATTATGAGTAATTTATCAAAAAACATTAAACATTTAAGAACTCTTAAAAAGTTAACACAAGAATCTTTGGCAGAAGAATTGTTGGTCACTAGATCAAGAATTAGTTCTTATGAAGAGAATAGATCTTCACCTACAATAGACTTTTTAATAGACTTTTCTGCTTACTTTAGAATTCCTATAGACGTCATTATAAAAAACGATTTAACAAAAGCAAAAGACGTTTCTTTTATTGAAGTTGGTAATAAAAGAGTTTTGTTTCCAATAATAGTTGATGCTGATAATGAGAATTTAATTGAAGTTGTTTCAGCAAAAGCATCTGCAGGATATCTATTAGGATATGATGATCCGGAATATATAGAGCAATTAGAAAAAATAAAGTTGCCTTTTTTACCTACTGGTAAACACAGAGCTTTTCCGATAAAAGGAGATTCTATGTTGCCAATGAAAGATGGTTCGTATGTAGTCGCAGAATTTGTTGAAGATATAAAAGAAGCAAAAAGCGGATGTTCTTATATTGTGGTCACAAAAGATGATGGAATGACCTATAAAAGAATTTATAATCAAATAGAAGAGAAGCAATCTTTTTTATTAAAGCCAGACAATTCAGGGTATCAATCTTATAATGTTCCTGTTTCTGAAGTCTTAGAATTGTGGAAGTTTACGTGCAGTATCAACACACAAGAATATGAAGAACACGAATTAAAATTAAGCAGTATTATAAATATGTTTAATGGGTTAGGAGTAGAGTTGGCAGCTTTAAAAAAATCATTAATTTAAATTCTGAAATATTTTATAACCTAGTTTTTTTTGAAAATTGACTTTAACATAAAAAATCTTAACAAGTTATCCTTAAAAATGGCTAGATGCTCAAATATTTTTTTGCAAATAAGTTTCTTTTTTAACTTGAAAACGTTGTGTTTTTTTTAATGGCGAGGATTGTGAGCCGAAGATTCAGTGAATATAATATTTCAATTACTCATGTTTTAAGTTTTTTTTATCTGGTTCTAAATATAATTAGGAGCACTTATTTCTTTTAAAATAACATCACATAAAAAAAGAGGAACTTTTCAGTTCCTCTTTTTTTATTTACAGCTATTATTTACCTATTTGAATAAAATCTTTTTAGTTCCAAAGTTGGTGTTATCTGTATACACCTTTAGAAACAAAATACCTGTTTGCACATTTACATGTAAGTTCATTGTATTGTTCCCTGCAGAAAGTAATTGTTTCTTGTTATACACCACTTTGCCAGTAACATCAAATAGTAGTACAGAAGCTTGTTCTGGCTTTTCACTATAAACTAATACTTTAAAAGCACCTTTTGACGGATTAGGATATACTTGAAGGTCTTTGATTACTGCGTCAGTAGTTACAATCCCTGAAGACTTTGAAGAAGTAACATTAATAGTTACTTGTGCCGTTGACGCATCTCCGGTTGCATCAGTAAGTATATAATTAAATTTATCTACTCCTGAAAAACCATCGGCAGGAGTATAGAGTACAGTGTTTCCATCTAATTCTAATTTACCTCCTAAATCTGTATAAGTTCCAGAAAGTGATATTGGGTGGGTTGCATTAGGACCATCTGTTCCGTAACTATCTACACCAGATCCATTATCATCTAATATATAGATCACATTTTCTGAGCTATTTAGGATAACCGAAACGATGTCATCTTGCGCTATTGGTAAACCATTTGTGTTATCTGAACTTACTATTACCGTTACAGTAGCTGTCGCTGTATCACCATTTCCATCTGTAATTGTATACGTAAAGCTATCTGTTCCACTATAGCCACTTGCCGGAGTGTAATCTACCTTTGCTGTATTAACATTTATAGTTGCTCCATTAGTGTTGGTATTAATAGTTAGAGCATTTGCGTTTGCTGCTCCATCGAATCCAAAACTATCATTAGCTAGCACATCGATACTAGTTATACCACTGTCTTGTGCTACGGTTGCAGTATCATCATTTGCTGTTGGTGTATCTATTTCTATTACCGTTACCGTAACAGTAGCCTTGTCTGCATCTCCGTTTAAGTCTGTAATTAAATAACTAAACGTATCTATACCAACATAACCAGCCATTGGTGTATACTTTACAGTTGTTCCGTCTAATTCTAATGCTGCTCCTTTATCTGTATAAAATGCTACAAGTGATATGGGATGACTAGCATTAGCGCCGTCTGATCCGTAACTATCTGCTCCCGATCCATTATCGTCTAATATAAAGATTACATTGTCTACACTATCTTGTATAAAGGTTACTGAATCGTCTTTTGCTGTTGGTAAACTATATGAGCCAACCGTTACCGTTACGTTAGCCGTAGATGCATCGCCATTTCCGTCTGTAATTGAATACGTAAATATGTCTGTTCCACTAAAACCAGTTGCTGGAGTGTAATTTACCTTTGCATCATTTACAGCGATGGTTGCTCCATTTGTATTGGTAGCATTATTAATGGTTAACGCATTTATCGTTGCTTGGCCATCTGAACCAAAACTATCATTTGCTAGCACGTCGATAGTTGTTGCAGTACTGTCTTGTGTTACACCTACAGTATCGTTTTGTGCCGTTGGTGTATCTATTTCGGTTACGGTAATTGTTACTTGTGCAATCGAGGTAGCACCATTTGCATCGGTAATCATATAATAAAAATGATCGACTCCTACAAAACCTGTATTTGGTGTGTAAACAATCACATCATCTAATGGACTATCTGTTGAATTAGTGTCTACAATTATTATTCCTTGTTCACTTAGGCCGGTTAGCGTTCCATCTGTCATGGTTAATCCATTATCTATTGCGCCATCTATTCCAAAGTCATCAGCTCCAGATCCGTTGTCTGCCAGAATATCAATATAGTTAGCGGTACTATTTTGTGCTACCGTTACTGCATCACTTTTAGCCATTAACAAACCATCTATTAGAACTGTTGGAGCTACGATTATCGTTACAGTTGCGCTTGCTGTATCACCACTGCCATCTGTAATTGTGTAGCTAAAGGTATCTGTTCCGCTAAAACCAGAAGCTGGGGTATAATCAACTTTATTATCATTAACAACCAGCACTCCTGATTCAGCAGTTATTCCTGGAACAGTAATTGAATTTGATCCTGCTGGTCCATTTGAACCAAAACTATCATTGAATAATACGTCAATAGGGTTTGATGCACTATCTTGTATTACATCTACTGTGTCTGCTAGCGCTGTGGGTGTTGAAATTTCTTCTACTGTTATTATTACCTCTGCATTTGCTGCATCACCATTTAAATCTGTAATGATATATTTAAAACTATCTATTCCTACGTAACCCTTTTTTGGTGTATATTTTACTACATCTCCAACTAATTCTAATTTTCCTCCTAAATCGGTATAAAATCCTGTAAGTGATATTGGATGAGTTGCGTTAGGTCCGTCTGTTCCATAACTATCATTAGTGACAACCGTAAAAAGATTATCTTCACTATTTTTCATCACTATACCTGTATCATTTTGAGCTGTTGGAAAATTATTTGTATCCATAATATATACAGTTCTACTTTTAATTGTTACGTTATTACTGCTATCTGTTGCCGTATAAGTTACTGTGTAGTCTCCAGGAATATTTACATTCAGGTTATCTGTGGTAACTAAGGTAGCTGAACAATTGTCTGCAGTAGTCGCACCCAAATCTTTATATGCTGTGAAGGCAGCATGGTTTACATTATCTGTACCATTTAAAGTAATGCTTGGGGCAATATTGTCTTCAACGGTTACAAAAGCTGTTGCTGAAGATGAATTACCTGCAGTGTCAGTAATTGTTAAAGTAACTTTGTTTCCTGAACCTCCAGAAATTCCACCTGCCAAATCAACAGATGAGCTAGTCCAAGTTGATCCTTGAATAGCACCCACATGATCATTCCCTGAAACATCTGTAAGATAAGTTCCTTGACCTTCTTCCATATTGTAATAAGCAACTAAACCATTTTCAGTGCCACTTAATCCAATATTGTAATTATTAAAAATTTCTTGATCTGTTCTAGCCACATTCCAAAGCCTTACTTCATCAATTTGACCTCGATGATATGCGTGGTATCCTGCATAACCGATTGTTAAAGGATCAACACTTGTTGCTGGATTTATACCTCCATTAGTTGTTGCAACTAAAACACCATCAATAAATAATTTAGTTAAAGCTCCCTCTTTAGTGGCCGCAAAATGATACCATTGTCCTTGATTAACTGTCTGATTTAATCTGACGGAAACACCGCTTCCATATTGCTGAAATAAGAACTCACCATTTGGATGATACCATAATCCATAGTTTCTTGGTCCTGAAGCTCCTTTTCCTACAACTCTAACCCAATCTCCGGGGTTGGTATCCATTTTAAACCAAGCTTCAAGACTCATATCTCCTGTGATTCTTAGGTCTTGATTGTCTTGAATGACTACATTATCATTTCCATTATAGTTTAAAGCAAAATTATTTGAACTAGAACCAGCAATATTTTCACAATCAAAATCAGTATTATCTAATGTCATTGTGTTCACGTTACAATTATCAGATGACCCGTTGTCAATCATATTTGGGGTAATAGAGGCATTACCAGATGCATCTAATTGTACAGTAATATTTTTTGTAATTGCAGTTGGCAGTTCAGAATCTTCTACAATAACATCAAATGTACTTGAAGAAGTTCCAAGTGTATTGGTTGCTGTCGCTGTTACGGTAGTAGTTCCAACTCCAAAAGTAGTACCAGGTTGGATGTCATATGTAATTACTGAAGCTGGAATAGCGGTAGTTTCTGTAGCGGCATAATTTACAATCGCACCACATACTCCTAAATCATTGTTTACTGTTATATTGGCAGGAACTGTTATGTTGGGAGCAAGACCAGATACAATAACGTTAAAGGAAGCCGAAGCTAAAAGTCCTGCGCCGTCTGTTGCAGTATGTGTTACAACCGTTGTTCCTATTGGGAAAGTAGCACCATCTGCAAAACCTGCAGTTAATGCAGTTATTACTGTACAATTGTCCGTTGCAACAGGTGTTGTATAATTTACTAATGCACCTGCTGTACTTGTAGCAATTACACTAATGTCGGCTGGAGGTGAAATTACAGGTGCAATTATATCAATCACAGTAATATTTGCTGCTGCTGTTCTGATATTTCCGTTAGAGTCGGTAACTGTTAGTGTTACTGTATTTGTATTTCCTAAATTATTACAGTCAAAATCTGTTTTATCTAGAACAATTGTATCAATGCCACAAGAGGCAGTGGATCCATTATTAATAGTATTTATCGTTATTGAAGCTTGACCATTTACATCTAATTCTATAACAGCATCCATTGCTATTGCATTAACGCTGCAGTTATTAACTGTGATATTGAATAATTGATTAATTACCCCTCTAGCATCCATGTGATGATGTAAGTCTTCTGATACAATTTTTACAGCGTTAATACCTACATCTGATGGCGTTGGAGTACCTGATAGTGTTGCAGTTCCATCGGCATTATCGGTTACACTTAACCAAGAAGGTAAATTAGTTCCGAAGATCATTAAAGAATCTCCATAAGGTAAATCTGGATCGGTTACTTTAATAGTGTAAGAATAAGGTACGCCTATATCTGCTGTTAGTACTGGTGTAGAGGCAAAAACGGGAGGTGTATTTACTAATTGACTCACTTCGTGGGTTGCTTGATCACCATAACTGTCTTCTGCTGTAAATATAACATGCCTATGACCCCATTGATCTTGTGTTGGTGTCCAGCTGAAAGTACCTGATGTAGGGTTATTGGAAGCAGTAGGTATAGGATTTAAAGAGGCGCCTGTATAAACTGAAACAAGATTTCCGCTCATGTCTTTACCTTGCATAGCAATAATACGCACTAAATCTGTTGGATCTGGATCTGAAGCCTGCACGGTGTACTGAATTAATTCGCCAGGGCTAACAATCGTATTATGTACGCCAGAAACTGGCGTAGGTGGTACGTCGAAAACAGGTTTTAAAGAAATGTTTATTGAAACACTTGAAGAAACTGTAACATTATTATTGTCTTTTGCTGTAAAATTAATTAAGAATTGTCCATACTGATTGGCATTTGGTGTCCAACTAAATTGATGATTTATTGGATTCGAAGTAGTACCAAATTCTGGAGAAACTGTTGAGTTAGACGGCATGCCTGAAGCTGAAATGCTTACAGAACTTCCTGAATCTGTATCAAATGCTTCAACAGGAAATGTAATGGTTTGTCCAGGAGAGATTTGATATGCAGTGTCATTAGCAGGTGTTTTTCCCGCGCTATAATCCCATTGAGGAGGAGTAGACTGCTTTGTAATTTCTAGAATAAAATCTACAAGAATTTCTGCTCCATCAGAATCGGTTATTACAACTGCGGCATTATATAATTTACCAATTGTTTTTCCAGTAGTATTAAATGTAGCTTCTCCATTTGAAGAGACTAAAAAATTCAAAGGTTGATTTCCTTCAAAACCATCTGCATTTGTTGCGAGCCTATACGTTAAAGCATTACCATCTGGATCTACCGCTGGGATATTAAATTTAGCTATTGTATTTTGTTGCACATATTGCACTGCGGGTAGCGAAGTTACAGGAGAACTATTTCCTGAACCAACATTCACCTTTGTATACACATACCATGGCTTATCTTTGTTATTCTCAAGTGTACTTATTTTACAGCAGCTACCGTAATAAACTTTATATTCTCCATTCGTTTTAAAAGTATAAGAAATTTCACCTGTGTAATAGTTTACACCGTTAGAACTCCCAGTTAAGTTTTCTGGAATTTTACCAATAAGTTCAGCTTTACCTCCACCTGTTGGCTGAAAACGAAGTTCAATATTTAAAGATCTGGTCCATGTACTTCGCCATCCACTATTTACTTTAAATATTACCGTTCTTCCTGTTGGGTCATTTGTGTCTACTCGATAACTAATATCTCCGTATCTAAAATGAGTGGCCAAAGCAGAACTCGTGAACAGAAAAAAGCAACATATAATTAAAAGGCTTTTTACGCTTTTAAATTGTTTTAATTTTTTAGTCATAGTAATTTTTTTTTTTTTGATTTTTTCTTAGTTACAATTCATATCTACTTTATTTTTTTTGTATACAAAAAGAGTAGTAAGACATGTTTATCATGCTGTATTTCTCTAGAAAATAATTTTAAGAGTGCATCATGAAAAACAAAAATGCTGCGAAATCAATGCTGTTTGGAATATATTCGTTAAAATTTGTGTAAAGTTTCGATTAATAACTCCGTTATAACGTTAAAAGAAAGCGATGTTGTAAAAAATAAAATTTGAATAAATTTTTTTCTATTATTTTTTTTAAACGCTCTTTTTTACAATAAGAAAATGCTATTTAATTGTAGTTTATAAAATTTAAATAGTACTTTTTCAAAAACCTTTTTCTGAGAATTTATTTTTACTAAACAGATAGATGTTTCTTTTCAATATACTCTTTTTGAAACAGATAGTTAAACATTAAAGTTTATTTTATAGGTTTCCACCTATTAAAATTAGTTGTTTAATTATTACATCTAAGTTGATAAGAAAGTTTAATTTTTTTTCCTTTTTTTTCTTTTATTAAATATAATCTTTTTGATAAACTCTTATCATAATGGAAAAAGAAACCTGATTTCTTTCATTGTTAAAAACAAAAAAAACCAAGAACTTACGTTCTTGGTTTTTTTAAAGGTTTTGTAGCGAGAACGGGATTTGAACCCGTGACCTCAGGGTTATGAATCCTGCGCTCTAACCAACTGAGCTACCTCGCCATTGTTTTTGCGAGTGCAAATATAATTACTTTTTATAGATTGGCAACATGTGTTTTTAATTTTTTTTACATAGAATTAATACCTATATTGCCCGACTAACAAAACAAATAATGGAAAAAGTACAATTTGAATTAGAAATCCCTATTCATGCATCTCCAAACATGTTGTATCAATATATTTCTTCACCATCTAATTTACAAGAATGGTTTGCAGACAAAGTAAATTCTAGGGGTAAAGTGTATAGTTTTGTTTGGGAAGGTACCGAAGAATTAGCAGAGTTAATTACAAAAAAAGCCGGAGAAAGAGTTCGTTGGAAATGGTTAGAAAGCGAAGGAGATAATAGTTTTTTTGAAATTAAAATTCAAGTAGATGCCCTTACTAAAGATGTTTCATTAATTGTTACCGATTTTGCAGATGATGAAGATGAAGTTGAAGAGTCAAAACAACTTTGGGAAAATCAAATAGAAGAATTAAGACATACAATTGGTGCTTAAAAAATAAAGTATTATAGAAATTTAAAACTCAGCAAATTGCTGAGTTTTTTTTTGCATTATTTTTATTAAAATGTATTAATTTTGTAAATCTAAAAATAGATAGATGATTAATTTTAATGGTGAATTATTGTTTGAAGAAAATGTAAAATTATCTTCAGAGAATAGAGGATTTAAATATGGAGATGCAGTTTTTGAAACCATAAAAGTTAGTCATAAAAGAGTGGTTTTTTGGGAAGATCATTATTTTAGATTAATGGCTTCTATGAGAATGTTGCGTATGAAAATTCCGATGCAATTTACTTTAGAGTTTTTAGAGAAAGAAATTTTAAAAACTGTTGCTGTGCAGGAAGAAGCTTCATCTTTTAGAGTTCGATTAAATGTGTACAGAAAAGATGGAGGTTTGTATACACCAAAAACGAATGAAATAGATTATTTGATTGATGTTAAGGTAAATACGTATCAAACAAAAAATACGTACACGGTTGATGTTTTTAAAGATTTTTATAACTATTCTGGGTTATTGTCAACGATAAAGACTAATAATAGAATGGTAAATACCCTCGCAAGTATTTATGCCCAAGAAAATGACTTAGATAATTGTGTGTTAATCAATGAGAAAAAAGGAGTTGTTGAAGTTACCAATGCTAATATTTTTGTTTTAAAAGGAAATATAGTGAAAACGCCAGCATTAACTGAGGGGTGTATAAAAGGTATTGTGCGAAATAAAGTGATTGAAATTATTCTTAAAAACAAAGAATATACTTTAGAAGAAACAACTATTTCGCCATTCGAAATTCAAAAAGCAGATGAAGTATTCATTACAAATGCAATTATAGGTGTTCAACCAATAACGAATTATAAAAAGAAAAATTTCACAATTGATTTTGCGAATAAAATAAGTAAAAGTTTAAAAGTTTTAGAAGTAACTGCTTCTTAGTTAAGATTGATATCACTTGGCGCATTCGCCCAAAGTTTATAGTCACCTCCTTGTTGTAATATTTTATTTTTCCAAAGAGATTCCTCGTTTTTAGAAAAGATGTTTTTGATATCATTTTCTGAAATAAACCAAGAGTTTGAATTTAGTTCATCTTCAAGTTGATTTTTTCCCCAGCCAGAATAACCAAGAAAAAAACGAATATCATTTTTATTTAAAGATCCATCGCTAAGTAATTTTTTTAAGGATTCAAAATTACCGCCCCAAAATATACCATTATCTACTTTAATGCTTTCTGGTATTAATTCAGGCACTTGGTGCACAAAATATAAATTATCCTGTTCTACAGGACCTCCTTGATAAATAACAAAATCACTTTCAATTTCTGGTAATAAATCTTGGAGTGTATAGTCTAAAGGCCTGTTTAAAATAAAACCTACAGAATTATTGTCTGTGTGTTCTGTAATTAAAATAATTGCTCTATTAAAAGAGCTGTCATTTAAAATAGCGGGTTCAGCAATTAACAATCTACCTTTAAGAGGTTTTAAATGGGTCATAGGTAAATATAAAAAAAAATATGGAAATAAAAAAAAACCCTCTTAAAAAGAGAGTTTCTTTATCACTTCGAAAACAATATCTTAGTTTACAGCTTCGCTTAACCCAGCTCCTGCTTTAAATTTTGCTACATTTTTAGCAGCAATTTGGATTGTCTTTCCTGTTTGAGGATTTCTTCCTGTTCTGGCAGCTCTGTTAGATATTGAAAAAGTTCCAAAACCAACTAAAGCAACTTTGTCTCCACCTTTTAAAGCAGAAGTTACGTTACCTGTAAAAGACTCTAAAGCTGCTTTAGCTGCTACTTTAGAGATTCCTGCGTCTGCAGCCATTGCGTCGATTAAATCTGACTTGTTCATAATAAATAGATTTTAAATTAATTGAATATTATTTTATTTTGCTAATAATAGCTTAACAAATATAGACGGATTAAGGGTTTACGCAAATTTGCCCTTAAAAAAAGTAGGATTTTGTTGATAAATAGGTGTAAATTGTTAATAAAGGTAACATGTAAAATCAAAAAACTCTAAAAACCTTATAAATAAAGGGTTTATAGCATTTCTGCATCTTCAGAAAAAGTGTATCCATTTAACAAGCTTTTTGCATCCATTTTTTTCTTTCCTGAAATCTTAATTTCATCAATAATTAGGAAGCCGTCTTTAATAGCCACTTTTAGCTCTTTTTTAGAAGCAATTATTTTTCCTGTATTAAATTTATGTTTTTGTATTTCTTTACGAACAGCATAAATTTTAGCAGTTATTTCTTCATCATTATTTTTAATGCTTGTCCAAGCGGCAGGAAAAGGGTTTAATCCGCGTATCTGATTATAGATTGTATCTAAAGAATGTGTCCAATTAATTTTTGTGTTTTCAGGATTCAGCTTTGGAGCTGATTTTTCTTCAAGTTCTGGCTGTTTCTTGGTGGTAACATTTCCTTCAGAAATTAAATCAACAGTTTTTGTCACTAAATCGGCTCCTAAGAACATTAATTTATCATGCAAGGAACCAACAGTTTCATCATTATCAATCGAAATTTCTTTTTGTAGGATAATTTCTCCCGTATCAATTTTATCATCAATAAAAAATGTAGTCACACCCGTTTTTGTTTCTCCATTTATAATTGCCCAATGAATAGGAGCAGCACCTCTGTAAGATGGCAGTAGGGAGGCATGAAGGTTAAAAGTACCAAGTTTGGGCATTTTCCAAACGGCTTTTGGTAACATTCTAAAAGCTACAACAATTTGCAAATCTGCTTTTAAGTTTTCTAATTCTTGTTGAAATCCTTGGTTTTTTAAGTTTGTTGGTTGCAGAATTGTTATTTCTTTAGATAAAGCATATTTTTTTACAGCAGATTCATTTAGTTTTCTGCCTCTTCCAGCAGGTTTGTCTGCGGCAGTTATTACACCTACAATATTATAATGGTTTTCTACTAAATGTTTTAAAATGGTAACGGCAAAATCTGGAGTTCCCATAAAAACGATGCGTAAATCTTTCATAATTTTTATTTTAGGTGGTATTTATTTTGATGATTAATTCGTACTTTATTGTCTGATAAAAGTTGTCGCAAATGTATTAAAATGTCTTTTTCGTCTGCTTTTAAATATTGATTTATTTCTTGTGAAGTTAACTCATTTTTTTGTTCTAAAATGGATAAAATTTCAGAAGAGATATCCTTTTTTTCAATTCTTTTTTTTGATAAACAGACATCGCAAATACCACATTTTTTAGTGGATATCTCATCGAAATAGTCTAAAATTTGAATACTTCTGCATACTTTATTATTTAAAATATAAGCTAAAAAATCTTCTGATTTTTTTTCTTTTTGTTTTATAAAACGACTGATTTCTTTTGAAAATTTATTAATTGTTTTATCATCTTCTCTAGGAAGTAAGAAGCGGATTTCTGAGTCTGTTTTCACGCTATTATACGTGAGTATTTCTTCTTGCTCTAAACGTTCTAAATTAGCAATTACCTGTTTAGAAGTAGTATTGCTTTTCTTTGCTAGTAAAAATTCATCTATTTTAACTTCTTGTTTAAATAAACCAGTATAAGTTCTTAGTAATGTGTCTATAAGGTTTTTAGTATAGATATTATTTATAGTGTGTGAAATGATGTTTTTACTACTTGAAGTGAAAATTACAGTAGATTTTTGATTGTAAGTATTTGTTAGTTCTAAGACGCCATTATTGGATAATATTTTTAAAACAGCATCTACTTTTTTAGATGTGAATTTATAGATTTCAGAGAATTCTAAAAGATTAAAACTATAAGAATTTTCAGTAATTTCTCCATTTGAAATTCGAAAATATTGATACAGTTTTTTGTGCACTTCTTTGATTTCTAAAATACTTGGCAAACCTTTTTTTATGTGCTCTCTATGAATGGCAATATCATTTTCGTTTTTTAACAAAACAGCAAAAGATTTTTTTTCATTTCTGCCCGCTCTTCCAGATTCTTGAATATAATTTTCGATACTAAAAGGCAGGTCAAAATGAACCACAATTCCCACATTAGATTTGTCAATTCCCATACCGAATGCATTTGTTGAAATCATAATTGGTGTTCTTTCTGTCATCCAATTATCAAAAGAAAGTTGTTTTTCTTTCACTGATAATCCACCATGATAAAAACTACTTTTAAAATTCCTTGCATTTAAAAATTTTGTAAGATCTTCGGTTTTTTTCCTGGAGTTAACATAAACAATGGCTGGCGATTTTGTTTTTGTAAATATCTGCGTTAACCTCAATAATTTATCTTCAACGTTAAAAACTTGGTAGGCTAAATTTTCTCTTGCAAATGAATTTCTAAAAATTACTGGATTTTTTAATTCTAAATTTGAAGAAATATCTTCTAGAACTTTTTTATTTGCTGTAGCCGTAAGTGCAATAAAATTTACATCGGGTTTAATTTGTTTTAAAATCTTTATGTTTCTATAAGATGGTCTAAAATCATGTCCCCATTCAGAAATACAATGAGCTTCATCAATGGCAACAAAAGAAATATTTAATTCTTTAATTTTTTGTTGCATAAAGATTGACTGCAACCTTTCTGGAGAGATATAAAGAAACTTAATGTTGCCAAATTTAATATTATCAAAAAGTGTTATAATTTCATCTTGAGAAGAACCAGATTTTATCGTTGTGGCTTTTATATTACGCTTTTTTAAGTTTTCTACCTGATCTTGCATTAAAGCAATTAATGGAGAAATAACCAAACAAACACCTTCTTTAACGATACCAGGAACTTGAAAACAAATAGATTTTCCTCCACCTGTTGGCAATAAAGTAATCACATCTTTCTGCTGTAAAACAGCTTTTATGATGTCTTCTTGAGGTCCTCTAAAAGAAGAGAAATTCCAGTGTTTTTTTAATATTTCTTTGGCAGAAATCATAAATCGCAAGAAAGCGAATGAAGGATGAAATTTGTTCTTTCGCTAACGGTGCCAAATGGAACGTTTATAATTTTGTAATCTAAGTCAGCGTAGGCTTTGGTAAGAAATTTATCAATTTTTTTAGACTCTTCAAAAGTTTCATAACGTTCATTATCCTTGGTATGTATTTCTTCCCAGGGAGAAAAATGAAAAATTAAATCATATTTGTATTGTTTGCTTTTTTCTAAAAATAAAGCAGGATAGGTTGTTTTAAAATAATTTAGATACGCATGTATGTCTGGAATTCCTCTATCCAAGAAAATAATATTTTCTTTTCTATTTTCAGCTAGTAAATATTGTTCTTCCCTTCCTTCAAGCAACATTTCACTAAATAACAGAGGTTCAGTTAAAAAGAGTTGTTCTATTCCTTTTTTTTGCGCTTTTAAAATTACTTCTCTTGAAACTTCATCAAAACAGAAAAAATCTTTTTCTCTCAGTTTATTTAAAACAGTAGATTTCCCAGTTCCTGGTCCTCCTATTAAAACAATTTTTTGCTGATTTTTTTGCAAGCTATTTATCTTAGAATTATTATTTTTGATTTTTACTTCAAATGAAAGTTTTACAAAAATAAATCATTCGCTTCATAAAACTAATTTTTAATGTAATTTTGTGAGTGGTTATTTTTAAATGAATAGAAAAGAAGTTCAATTATGAGCGATAAAAAAAATATTTTTTATACTAAATTAAAAGCGCAGTTAGACGATACGACTAATTTTCCAGCTGATTATATGTATAAATTTATTGTTCCTACTGATGAAAATCAAGCAGAAGAAGTGCATAGTTTGTTTAATAACCAAGGAGCAGTTATAAAAACAAAAAAATCGAAAACAGGAAAATATATTAGTGTTTCTATCGTATTAAAAATAGAAAGTGCTAATAAAGTAATTGAATATTACAAAAAAGTAGAAAAAATTAAAGGAATTATATCATTGTAAATTTATGAAAAAGTTAATATTATTAGTGGTCTTATGTTTTTCGAGTGTTTTATTTTCACAAAAGAAAAGCAAAGTTTTATTAACCATAGATGGTGAAAAAATAACAGTTTCAGACTTTAAGAGAGTGTATGAGAAAAACTTAGACGCTATAGATAATGAAGACGCCAAGGATGTAGAGAAAAACTTAGACTTATATATAAATTATAAGTTAAAAGTGAAGGAAGCTTACCACATAAAATTAGATACTTTGCCATCTTATAGAAAAGAGATTGAAACCTATAAAAATCAACTTTCTGCGCCTTATATGCAAGACACTGTATTTATAAATAAGTTAGTAAAAGATGCTTATTTTAGAACAAAAAATGAAGTAAAAGCAAAACATATTTTAATTAAAACTCCAAAATCACTTACTCCAAAATCACTTACTCCAAAAGATACCTTATTGGCATATCAAAAAATTACAGAAATAAGAAATAGAGTTTTAAATGGAGAAGGTTTCGAAATAGTAGCAAGAGAGACTTCAGAAGATCCCTCAGCAAGAGATGACGCCAAATCAGGAAGAAAAGGAAATAACGGTAATTTAGGGTATTTCTCTGCTTTTAGAATGTTGTATTCCTTTGAGACGGCAGCTTACAATACGAAGGTAGGTGAAGTTTCTAAACCTTTTAGAACACGTTATGGATATCATATTTTAAAAGTTGACGCTTTTAGAACTTCGAAAGGAGAAGTTGAAGTAGCACATATTTTGTTAAATGATAAGGGCGCTAAAGGAGAAGAATTAATTAATGATATTTATAAAAAGCTGCAAGCAGATGAGCAATTTAAAGCTTTAGCAAGAAAATATTCTGATGATACTGGTACAAAAACTAAAGGAGGTAAGCTAAGAAAATTTGGCACAGGAGTCATGGTGAAACCTTTTGAAGAAGTTGCCTTTAGTCTACAAAAAGAAGGTGAATACTCGAAACCTTTTAAAACTCGTTTTGGATGGCATATTTTACAATTAACGAAAAAGCATCCTGTATTATCTTTTAAAGAATTGGAAAAAGAATTGAAAAATAAAGTCAGATCTGGCGATAGAGCTCAATTATCCAAAGACGCTGTTATCCATAAATTAAAGAATAAATATTCGATTTCTGAGAATGAAGAAGCTAAGAGAATCTTTGATAGAAAAGATATCAAAACAATGTCTAAAGACTCAATGCAAGCCATAATATTATCAATAAATGATAAGAAAATTACACAAGAAGAATTTTTTGGTTTTTTAAAGAGTAAAAGAAATAAACCTGTTTTTGAAATTTTTAACGAATTTAAAAACAAGGAAATTTTAGCATATTACAAAGAAAACTTAGAAAAAACAGAGCCTGAATTTGCAGAAGTCTTGCAAGAGTATAGAGATGGTTTGTTATTATTTGAGTTAATGCAACAAAAAATTTGGGAGAAATCATCCAAAGATACGTTAGGTTTAAAAAGCTTTTTTGACGCTAATTTAAGCAAGTATCAACCAAAAGAATTAAAAAAAATAAAAGGGGAGGTAATTAATGATTATCAAAATTTTTTAGAAAAAAATTGGATTGCAGATTTAAGAAGAAAAAGCGTCATTCAAGTGGAAAAAAGGCAACTAAAGAAAATAATTAAAGCATATAGTAGCAAATAGATGAAACGTATTTTAAATGCATTTTTAATAATTTATTTATTTAACTCTTGCAATTATTTTATAGTGCAAGAAAAAGAAGATAAATCATCTGAAATAATTGCAATTGTAAATACAGAGAAATTGTTTAAAGAAGATTTAAAAAATGTTATTCCTCAAAATATAAGTAAAGACGATAGTATTGTATTAGTGAAAAGCTTTATCAACGATTGGGCGATAAAACAATTATTGCTGCATAAGGCAGAAAACAATAACTCTCTAGAAGTTATTAATGAAATTAACCATCTTGTAAATGATTACAGAGAAAGTTTGTTCATTAATAATTATAAAGAAATGTTGATAAAACAGCAATTAGATACCGTTATTAGTGATGTGGAAATAGAAGATTTTTACTTAAAAAGTAAAGATAATTTTAGACTAAATGAAGAGTTAGTTAAAATAAAATATCTTCATTTTGACAATAAAGTTGTCAGTAAAAAAGAATTTTTAAAACTCTTTAAATCAGAGGAAATTGAAGACCTAGAAGCATTAGAAAAACAACAATTAAGTTTTAAATATTTTCAGTTTAATGATTCAATTTGGACACAATTAGATAAGGTTTTGTTAAAACTTCCGTTTTCTAAAGAAAATCTGTTAAAAAAAACAAAATTACTTCAAAAACAAGATTCAATAGGTTTATATTTGACCACAATAAAAGACGTATTAGTTAGAAATGATATAGCTCCTTTAAGCTATATAAGACCTACGATAAAACAAATGATTTTGCATAAGCGCAAAATTGAATTAATAAGAGAAATAGAAAAAATAATAGTAAAAGATGCAACAAAAAACAACAATTTTAAAGTATACTAAATTAACTGTATTAACAGTTTTTTTTGGGTTGATGAGTATTTCAACTTTTGCACAAAAAATAAAAATAGATGGTGTTGCAGTGGTCATTGGTAAAAATATTGTTTTAGATTCAGATATTGAGAAATTTAAACAAGAAGTAGATGCTAGATCAGAGGGGAAAATTACAATCTCAGATTGTGAAATGTTAGAAAAATTAATGCAACAAAAATTATTGGCACATCATGCGATTGTTGATAGTGTTACTGTTTCTGAAGCAGAAATTTCTGGCAGGGTAGATCGAAGTGTTGAATATTTTACGCAACAATATGGCAGTTTAGATAAGGTGATTAAAGCCTATGGTTTTAATGATTTAGATGATTTGAAAAAAGAATTATATACGGTTCAAAAAGAGAATGTATTAATAGAAAAAGAACAGCAAAATATCACAGAGAAAATTGATGTAACTCCTGAAGAAGTTCGTTTATATTTTAACGGGTTAAAAAAGAATGAAGAGTTACCAGAGTTTCCAGCAGAAATTGAATTGGCACAAATTGTTTTAAACGCTGCACCTACAAAGGAAGAAAATGATAGAATTGTAACGAAGCTAACGGAGATAAAAAAACAGATTGAAGAAGGCGCAAGTTTTAAAATGAAAGCGATCATTAATTCTGATGATCCGGGTGTTACTCAAAACGGAGGAAGATACGAAGTAACAAAAGATTCACCATTTATAAAAGAATTTAAAGAAATGGCTTTTAGTTTAGATATTGGTCAAGTTTCTAAACCTTTTAAATCAGATTTTGGTTATCACTTAATGCAATTACACGAAGTAAAAGGAAACATGAGAGTTGCATCACACATATTAATGCAACCAGATATCCCAGATACTAGGTTAAAAGATACACAGCAAAGAGCAGAACAAATAGCAAAAGATATTAGAGAAGGAGCTATTACTTTTGCAGATGCTGTGAAAAAATATTCGGAAGATAAAGAAACTAAAAACAATGGAGGCGTTATTGTAAACCCTTATTCAGGAGAAACAAAATTTGATTTAACTAGGATGGATCCTGCTTTATATGCGAGGGTTGCAGAATTAAAAAAAGGAGAGCTTTCTGATGTCTTTTTTGATCAAAATAGGAATGGAGAGAAAATGTTTAAGTTCATTGTTATGAAAGATAGAACAGATACTCATATAGCAGACTTGGTGGAGGATTATGTGAAAGTACAAGATTTAGCTTTAAGAAAGAAGAGGGAAGAAACTATTACTAAATGGGCTAAAGGAAAGATAAAAGATACTTATATTAAAATGTCTGAAGTCCATAGTAAATGTTCTTTTGAAAAAAATTGGAAAAAAGAAATAAGTAAATAATGTCTGATGTGAAAGCTGTAAATGAATTGGTAAGTCAATTCAATTTATTAAAAACAGAGATAGGTAAAGTAATTATTGGTCAAAAAGACGCGGTAGAATTTACGCTTTTATCAATTTTTTGTGGGGGTCATTCACTTTTGATAGGTGTTCCAGGTTTAGCAAAAACTTTATTGGTAAATACTGTTTCTAATGCGTTAGGATTGAATTTTAAGAGAATTCAGTTTACTCCAGATTTAATGCCTTCAGATATTTTAGGTAGCGAGGTTTTAGATCAAAACAGACAGTTTAAATTTATTAAAGGTCCGATTTTCTCAAATATTATTTTGGCCGATGAAATCAACAGAACTCCGCCAAAAACACAGGCAGCTTTATTAGAAGCGATGCAAGAACGTTCGGTAACAGTTTCTGGAAATCATTATAAATTAGAGTTACCGTTTTTTGTTTTGGCAACTCAAAATCCTATTGAGCAAGAAGGAACCTATCCTTTGCCAGAAGCACAATTAGACAGATTTATGTTTTCTATAAATTTAGAATACCCAACATTTGCAGAAGAAGTTGAAGTTGTAAAAAGTACTACGAGTGATATTCAACAAAAAGTAAATGCTATTTTTTCTAGTGATGACATCATCGCTATTCAAAAGCTAATTAGAAAAATACCCGTTACAGATAATGTAATTGAATATGCTGTTACCTTGGTTGGTAAAACAAGGCCAAAGTCTAAGGAAGCAACAGACATGGTGAAAAGCTATTTAGATTGGGGCGCAGGTCCTAGGGCATCTCAGAGCTTAATATTAGGAGCAAAAGCACACGCAGCTGTTCGTGGTAAATATTCACCAGACATAGAAGATGTTCGTGCTGTTGCAATTCCTATATTATCTCATAGAATTGTGAAAAATTACAAAGCTGAAGCAGAAGGAATCTCAATTTCTGATATTATCAACTCTTTACTTTAATTATCTTCTTCAGTAGAATTTTCGAAAAAGCTAAATACATTTCCTCCGTAACGTTTATCATAGGAGTGATTTTTATGTTTTGATAAGTCTGTTTGTTTAGAGTGTTCTATAATCAAAACACCTTCTGGTTTTAAAATATTTTTTGTAAAAACAGTATCAACAATTTCTAAAAATTTTTCAATTTCAAAGTCATACGGTGGGTCGGCAAAAATGATATCAGCCTGCATAGAAGTTTTATCAATAAATTTATAAACATCACTTTTAAAAGTGTTTATCTCTAAATTTAATTCTTTTGCTGTATTAGAAATGTATTTGATACAATTGTAATTGACATCAATTGCGTATATATTTTTAGTGCCTCTAGAGGCAAATTCATAACTAATATTTCCTGTCCCAGAAAACAAATCTATTACAGTAATGCTGTCAAAATAATAGAGGTTGTTAATGATGTTAAATAAGGCTTCTTTAGCCATATCTGTCGTAGGTCGAACAGGCAGGTTCTTAGGAGCTCTGAGACGTCTTCCTTTTAGTTTTCCTGATATAATTCTCATTAGCCTAATAGTATGTAATTAGAGTGATTATCGATTTCTAAATCCTTGAAAATAGAATTTTTACTTTCTAAAAAAAAGATATTTTTAATATAGGTGTATGCTATTGTATATATTGCTGATTCAGCTTTAATTTCTCCCATAAAATAAAGTTCAAACTCTTCTGTATTTAATAGAAGCTGTTCTGCTGTAAATAAAATGTAATAGATAAAATCTTCCTTAGTTGTGTAAGAAAATGAATTTGAAAAAATGAGTTTTTTGTTTTCTAATATCATCAAATCAAAAGAGCTCTTAGATACATTTATGTACATTTTTTTTTGATGAGAGCTCTCTAATTTTAAAAGTTTTTCTACTAAAATAGAACTGTGATGTTGGTATTCAAATTCACCAAAATTTTGAAATAAATAATTATTAATGTTTACATATGGAACATATACATTTTTGGCATCAATAGAATGGATATCATCAAAAGTAATGAAGTCAGTTTTTAAAACCTTAATATTTAAATTAAGATAGGTTGCCAAAGAATTTTCATCAAAATATTTCGATGGTACAAATGTCGATAAATTATTTTGATGTATAACAGTAACTTTAGAGTAGGTGAGTTGTAAGTTGTTATCTTTCTTGAAGATAGCTTCAATTTTTTTCAATAAATCCTCAGGAGAATTTAAGGTTCCTTCAAATTGATATTTTTTAAAATAAAGAGCTTCTTTAGTCTTAGAGTTTATAACACAAAAAGAAAATCCATCCAAACTAAATTGGATGGATAATTCTATATCTTTTGCTTTCTTTAAAGAAATTATTTTATTCTTCTTTTGCACCGTCTCTTTTATCATAAGAAGGAGGCCAGTTTCCACCCGTAGTAACTTCATCTAAAGAACCTACAGAAACATATTCTCCTTTAATTTGATCTGATTCTATAACTTCTAACTCCTGTTTTACCAAAGATTCATTCATGCCTTTTAAAATGTTTTTCTTTGGAGTTCTAGCTCTAAAAGTAGGTACAATTAAGCCTTGTACTTTTTCAACTTCACCAACTTCTAATTCGAATTCAGTATTTTCAACTCCAGGAACTTTAAACATAGTTTTATAGTTTCTATCTTTAAAATACTTTAAAACCGGCTCAAAACCAATAGTATCAGTAACTCTTTTTTCTACATCTATGATAACACCACCACCTTTATTAACTTTTTCTACAATAGTTTTCGTTTCGGTTAATGCAATCGAGTCAGAATCTATAAATTTAATTAAGCTGTCTTTCTGTATGGTATATTTTCCATTAACTTCATAAAAAGTTACTTCGGCATCTCTAATAATTTTTAAGCTTGCTACAACTTCGGCATATTTCACCACTTTTTCTTTATTAAATTGAATAGGCTCCATAATCCCATTATAAATTTTAAAACCTAAAAATATTGCTAAAACTAGCAATAAAATAGATGGAATCCACCTCAGTTTTAAAGGCAAAAATTTAACTATAATATAGGCTACAAGCACAGAAGCTAACACAGCTCCTAAAATCATTAGTAATAAATCCATTTTTGTTATTTTTTTAATAGTATAAAGCAAACTTACAATTTTTTTTTAATGATAAAAATTTTTCTTTATAAAGAAATGTATCTTTGATAATTAAAATTTTGTATGATAAAAATAACTGTGGACTTTTATAAAATACTATTAAAGAAATTTCCTTTTATACCTACCCAAAAACAAAGGGAACTCTTAAATTTACTTAGTATTTTTATCTTTAATGAGGAAAAAGAATCTTTGTTTTTACTAAAAGGATATGCAGGTACAGGTAAAACGACAACAATAAGTACATTTGTAAATACACTTAGTAGTGCTGGAAAAAAAGCAGTTTTATTAGCACCTACAGGAAGAGCTGCTAAAGTAATTGCAGTATATTCAAAGAGACCAGCATTTACAATTCATAAAAAAATATATTTTCCTAAAAAGCAAACCAACGGATCTGTAGATTTTATTTTGCAGCCTAATAAACACAGAAATACAATTTTTATTGTTGATGAGGCTTCTATGATTCCTGATGGTAGACAAAATCAAAAAATGTTTGAATCTAGCTCGTTGTTAGATGATTTAATTTCTTATGTATATTCTGGACATCAATGTAAATTAATTTTTATTGGAGATACAGCGCAACTTCCGCCAGTAAAATTAAATGTTAGTCCAGCTTTAGAGGCAGATATATTAACTTATGATTATGATAAAATTGTTACAGAGATCGAGTTAGATGAAGTGATGCGTCAACATGAGAATTCTGGAATTCTGGCAAATGCAACCCAATTAAGATTGCAATTGCAAAATGAAGGAAATAAATTTCAGTTTGATATTGATTTTCCTGATATTATAAGATTGATAGATGGTTATGACATTGAAGATGCCTTAGTCATGGCATATGATAGAGATGGAGTAGAAGATACTGCATTTATAGTCCGATCCAATAAAAGAGCAAATCAATACAACCAGCAGATACGAATGAAAATCCGTGGACAAGAAAATGAAATCTCTGCAGGTGATTTTGTAATGATTGTAAAAAATAATTATTACTGGCTTAAAGAATCATCTGCAGCAGGTTTTATAGCTAATGGAGATATTTGTGAGGTTTTAAAAATTTTTTCAATTAAAGAATTATATGGCTTTAAATTTGCTGAGGTAGAGCTGCGAATGATTGATTATCCAGATATGCAACCTTTTGAAACTGTTTTGTTATTAGATACCTTAACCAGTGAAAGTCCTTCTTTAACGTATGAAGAATCTAATAAACTGTATCAAACAATAAAAGAAGATTATGCGCATGAAAAATCGAAATTTAAACAATTTTTAGCTATAAAAAACAACAAGTATTTCAATGCTTTGCAAGTTAAATTCTCTTATTCAATGACTTGCCACAAATCTCAAGGAGGGCAATGGAAAACGGTTTTTATAGAGCAACCATATTTGCCAGATGGCGTCTCTAAAGAATATTTTAGGTGGTTATATACAGCCATGACAAGGGCACAAGAGAAACTGTATTTAATTAGTTTTAAAGATGATTTCTTTCTAGATTAATCAAGTAAATAATTAACAGAAATTGTACCGTATTTATTTCCGTTATCTCTTCTTAAATTTTTAGATTTATTGCTATTATAATGAAAAATATATCCAAAATGAAACCTGTTAGCTGTAAATTTTAACCCTACTTCTAAATGAAAAACTAAAGGGACTAGTTCTTTTGTAACTTCACTAGTAGTCTTTAAAAAACTACCTTGTATTGTTGCGTCATAGAGCGCATATCTAACCAAAGGCTTAATGTATAAGAAAGATTCTATTGCTCTCTCAAAATTAGTGTTTTTATCATTTAAGTTTGTTTTAAAAGCAATAGAATTAATTATTTTTGCGAGTGGTTTAAAGCCTAATCTTGCATAAAATCCAGAAGAAATATTTGTGTAAACAGTACCTAGTTTTACAGAATTTATCCATGAAAGATCATAATGGTTAGAAGGGTCTTTAACTAAAAATTGATTGTAATTCGTGTTGAAATTGAATCCAAAAGCATTTTTGATTTGAAACTTCCAACCAATAGCTTCTTTAAAACCATAAATATTATGAATAAAATTTTGTAGTTCTTCGCCAAAGGCATTAGGTCCCACTATGCCAATTTGTAAAGTTGTATTTAAAGTTGTATTCTTTTTATAAATTCTATTGATTCCAAAACTGCCATATAAATAACTTGCAAAAGGTCTATCATGTGCATTAATACTTTTTACAATAGATTTATATGGAGTATACATTTCATGACCAATTAGCCATTCAAAAATCTTTTTTTCTTGGTTTTCTTTTTTTGTTTTAGAGAGATATCTATAACTTAAAAAAAAACCACTTGTATAATATCGATCTTTAGCAGTAGAAACATACAAATCATTATCAGTTATAAAACTAACTTCTCTAGAAAATTTTTCTTGAGAAAAAATAAAAAAAGATAAAAAAAATAAACAGAAAAATATTAGGGATTTCATACGAAACAAATATAGCAGAACTAATTTAAAATGATAAAATTATAATAGATTTTTCAAAAAAAAGCTTATTTTCGATGTAGTAAAAATTATGTATGAATAAAAAGGAAATCCTAACGGCAGAAGATTTAGGAAATTTAGAAAGCAACCAGGATCTTATAAGGCTTTTAAAACAAAAAAACATTTCATATTCGAAGGTAGAAAAGACTCTTTCTTATAATAATGAATTACGTCTATTACAAATAGAATTGGTTAAATTACAGCGCTATATTTCCGCAAATAATAAAAGAGTTGCTATTATTTTTGAAGGAAGAGATGCGGCAGGAAAAGGTGGTAATATTCGTAGATTTATGGAGCACTTAAATCCACAGTCAAGTAGGCTGGTGGCATTAAATAAGCCTACGGATATAGAAAAGGGGCAATGGTATTTTCAAAGATATATTAAAGAATTACCAAATCCTGGTGAAATAGTTTTTTTTGATAGAAGTTGGTACAATAGAGCGGTTGTAGAGCCAGTTATGGGTTTTTGCTCAGATAACCAGTACAAAGAATTTTTAGTTCAAGTACCAGAATTTGAGCACATGATGTATGAAGATGGCGTGGTAATAATAAAGTTTTGGTTATCAATTACTAAAGAGGAACAACAAAAACGTTTTGAAGGCAGAAAAGAAAATCCTTTAAAAAGATGGAAATTTAGTCCTGTTGATAAGCAAGGTCAAATATTGTGGGATAAATACACCCATTATAAATCTGAAATGTTCTCAAAAACACATACCACATATAGTCCTTGGATGATTATTAAAACCAATGATAAAAAAGTAGCAAGATTAGAGGCCATGAGGCATGTTTTATCACAGTTTGATTATGATGGAAAATCAGAAGCTGGCACGGTTGTAAATCCAGACCCAAATGTTGTGATGCGCTATTATCGTTCAAATAATAATGAATTAGATTAAGTTTTTATGAATAAAGAATTATCAGAATCAGAAGTAAGGAGTTTAAATTCTAAAAAAGGACTAATTGCTTTGTTGTCTAAAGAACCTTTAAACATAGAAAGAGCTCTTAGGTATATTGACTATCAGAAAAAACTCGAGAAATTGCAAACCGAATTAATTAGAATGCAAACTTGGGCAATTAATAATGATGAACGTATAATTGTTGTTTTTCAAGGCAGGGATGCAGCAGGAAAAGGTGGCGCCATAAGAAGGGTTACGGAACGTATTAATCCTAGGCATATGCGTATTGTTGCATTACCAAAACCATCTAAAGACGAGCAATCTCAATGGTATTTTCAACGCTATGTTGAGCAATTTCCAAAAGCAGGAGAAATGGTGTTTTTTGATAGAAGTTGGTATAATAGAGCAGTTGTAGAGCCTGTTAACGGGTTTTGCACACCAAAAGAATATGAAATTTTCATGAATCAGGTAAATGATTTTGAAAGAATGATTTTAGAATCTGGAATTCATTTGGTTAAAATTTACATGTCTATTTCTAAAAAAGAACAAGCAAAACGTTTTGCAGATATAAAAAGTGATCCTCTAAAACAATGGAAAATGACCAAGTTAGATGAGAAAGCGCAAGCTTTATGGGATCAATACACAGATTATAAAAAAGCAATGTTTGAAAAAACTCATACTAAAATTTCTCCTTGGAAAATTATACGTGCAAACAGAAAAACGGAAGCACGGGTGAATGTAATAAATCACATTTTAAAAAGTATTCCTTATGATAAGAATTTAGAAATTTAAGTATACCCAATCTCCCCCCCCCATTTATGAAACTATTTTTTTTGAGAATTACATATTTTTCGTCTTTGATAAAAAATATGCCTTTAAGCTTCTTATATTTATTATTTGCCACAAATCTTATTGTTGGGCAGGTGCCACCAATTGCAAATGATGACATAGCTACAACAATACAAAACACTCCTTTAAATTCTTCAGCTCCTGGGCTCTTAGAAAATGATACTCACGAAGCTGGAGATGTAATTATAATTGCAGAATTTTTAATAAATGGAACAACTTATGTTGCTGGACAAACTGCTAATTTTGCTGAAGGAGATATTACAATTTTTGAAGATGGTAGCTATACTTTTACCCCCGCTGGAAATTATATTGGGGAAGTTTCTATAATTAACTATACAATAACAGATGGATCTTTGATAAGTTCTGCAAATTTAATAATTTCTATTTTATCAATTCCGGTGCCTCCAAATGCAAATGATTTTTATGATACTGTAGATGTAAATACTACATTAAATGTCTCATCACCAGGGGTATTTGTAAATGATACGGATGAAAATGGAGACGAACTATTTGTTACAGAATTTGTAATAAATGGGGTAACTTATGCACCTGGTCAAACTGCTGTTTTATCTGAAGGGAGTATAACAATTGCCTCAGACGGTAGTTATATATTTATTCCAACTCCAAATTATATAGGTACTGTTCCTAATATTTTATATACTATAACGGACGGTGTTTTTACAAGTTCTGCGTGGTTATTTTTAACCGTTGAGCCTACAGAAGATTTATTAGAAATTATCAGTTTTAGCAGTTGTAATCAGGGTTATACTGCAAATGGTGAGTACAAAGTCAGATATTCAGCTGTTTTTCGTAATAGAAGCAAAGCGAAAGATTTTCATGACCCAAGTTTCATACGTAATATAGATATAAGGAATAATTTACAGACAACTTTTGGAAATGATTGTGTAACTCTTGTAGATGGAATTAATGTTTATAATGGTCCTGATAGAATAGATTTTAATACTGAAATCAGTTATCCAGTAGAATTTGATGGAGATGCAATAAATCCTAATTTTGCTACTGTAACATCAACCTTAGTTTTTAATGATAGTGCAATAAATAATTTAATATTATATCCAAGGCAAGACTTTACTGTAATTTTCTGTGTTACGGTAGACCCATTTTGCAATGGCAGACCTAATCCAACGCCATCAGGTTCTGGCATTGATTTTAACAACATAATAAATGTTACCTCAAATAAAGGAAATGCATCAAAAGAACTCTTACTTACAGATTTTCATACAACAGAAGCAGTTGTAACGGCAGGTTTATATGTGCCAGAATTTAATGATTCATTAGATCCTCCAGGAGTAATAAATCCAGATGGAACTTTTGATTATACAAATACTGTAATCATTACAAATGAAGGCACTGCTGCTGCTAATAATGTTAATTTTAATATGGGTTTAGGTAATTTTATAGACCAAGGAGTTGTCTTTGATCAATTAAATATTGTAAAGGTTTCAGGCCCTGATGTAGCTATTAATCAAGCTTATAATGGAAATACAGAAACTAGTTTACTTTCTCCAAACAATTCACTTCAATCAGGTGAAAAACTAGTTTTAGAAATATTTTACTTAACACAACCCATTAGATCAAGTCTGTCTAGTGTTTTCAATCAGAATCCCTTTTCTCAAACGCAAGGAGTTCTTGATGGATTTGATGAATCTTTAGATGCTATAAAAAGAAGACACTCTTTTGTTACCTGGTCAGATAATTTAGGAGATCATTTAGATAGGTATTATAAAACAACAAATCCAACAAATAGTGTGTCTTCTAGCTTGCAGTGTGTTTGTAGCACAGCGTCTATGTCATTTTTTTACGAATCTTCATCTAATATGAATAAAGTAATCTCTAATGTTAATAAAGTTCCAAATGGTATTTTAGAGCATGAAGAAATTACTTTCCAAATTACGATTGAAAATACAAGTGAATCGGTAGAATTAAAAAATTTACAAATACAGGATAATTTAAATAATATCTGTCCCGGAGAAATTGTTTCTGTAACAACGCCTATTATTCAAAATTCTACAGCAAATACAAACCCTCTATTAAATGCAGATTATGATGGAATTTCAGAAATAAATTTATTTGATGGCTCATCAGGAATTTTAGGAGCTAATGAAACAATTACTGTGCAATTTTCGGTTGTATTTAATGAAACATGTATTCGTAATAATGTTGCTGTTTTTACTTCAAATGATCCTTTTAATGTTTTGCTTTCTTCTTCGTCTTTTGTAGAGGTAAATGCGTTTTCGGATACAGATAATGATGGTATTTTTAATGATAAAGATTTAGATGATGATAACGATACAATTTTAGATGTATTAGAATATAACGGTTTAAATCCGTTAGATGACCATGATGCAGACCTTATACCAAATTATAGAGATTTAAATTTTGGACCAGATGCGAATGGAGATGGCATTGTAGATCTTTTTGATTTTGATAGTGATGGTGTTCCTAATCATTTTGATTTAGATAGTGATAATGATGGAATTCTAGATATTGTTGAAGCAGGAAACGCTGCATTAGATGCCAATAATAACGGAAGAACTAATAATGCTGTTGGGTTAAACGGACTTGATGATACTATAGAAACTAATGATACTAACAATGCACTTCTTACATATACCGTTCCAAATACAGATTCCAATGGGAATGCAAATTATTTAGATATTGATGCCGATGGAGATGGTATTGTAGATAATATTGAAGGACAATCAACAGATAGTTATATTACAATTAGTAATATTTTTTCTGAGGCAGGAATTGATACCGCATATCCTAATGGAATTTCGCCTATTGATTCAGAAAATGATGGTATTTTTGACTATATCGACACGAATTCAGATAATGATATTCGAGATGATATCATTGAGGGATGGGATATAGATAGTGATGGTACTGCAGAAATACTTCCGTCAAATATAGACCAAGATAATGATGGACTTGATGATGCTTTTGATACTAATGACAATTTAGTAAATCCCACAAATGGACAGGTTCCAACAAGTTTTCCAAATGCTGATAATATAGATAATCCAGAGAGAGATTGGCGAGAAATAATAGCAATAGAGGTTATTATCACTAATGTCTCTGAAATAGAAGGAAGAGATTTTATATTTAAATTAACTTTCGTTACAAAAAATGATAATTCCATTTTAATTGAAAGTGCTTCTGATATTGATATTAATTTTTCTACATCAAACGGAACAGATGCCACGGATATTTATGATGTAGCCACTTCACCATATGATTATAATAGTATTACAAATACAATTCTCACAATTCCTGCTTTCAACAATACATCAACTTTTACAGTGACTTCTTTGGATGATGCTATTTTTGAATTAGACGAATTTTTTACATTAACGGGCGTTATTATATCAAACAATACTTTAAATACTGAAGTAAAAGGAGTAGGAACTATTTTGGATGATGATTTAGCTCCTGCCATAACTATGAATAACTCTAGAGAGAATGAAGGTGTAGATTTAGTGCATACAATAACGATATCTCATCCTTGCTCAACACCTATATTAATAGATATAAAAACAGAAGACAATCTTGCGGTAAGTCCAGATGACTATATAGCAATTTTAGAAAATTTAACGATAGAAGGCACCGTAGACCAAAATAATGCAAATATGGAAGTCTCGTTTAACATTGTTACAATAATGGATAATTTAAATGAGTTAGATGAAGAAACTTTAAATGTAACAGGTGCCGTGTCAACAAATAATGTGGGGTTTCAAGATTTAATGAAAACAGGCACAATTATAGACATTGACCCATATCCTTTAGTGCATATAGATGATGTAAAAGCTGAAGAAGGTAATTCTTTAGAGTTTACAATTAGTCTCTTAAATGCAAATTTTGAGCTTATGCAGAATTATTTACCAATAAAATTTAGTTTAGAGACCTTCGGCAATACGGCCATTGCCGACGAAGATTATGAATCGATCATTAATTTTACAAATATTCCTGCCTACACATCTTCTATAAATCAATCTATCCAAACGATAGATGATCGCTTAAATGAAGATACGGAAGCCTTTTTTTTGGAAGTCAATATAACTACTAATAATACTTCAAATACTTTTTCACCAAGAGGAGAAGGATTAATAACAGACAATGATTATCCAAATTTGTTTTCTCCAAATTTTGATGGTAAAAGTGATTTGTTTAAAATATCTGGAATTGAAGATTATCCGAATTTTAAATTGACGATATTTAATCGTTTAGGAAATGAAGTGTTTAATTATAGCAATAATGCGAGAGTAAATCCTTTGTGGTGGAATGGTAATCATAAAGGAAAACCCGTTCCTGTTGGGGTTTATTTTTACACTTTAGATTTTAATGATGGGGTTACTAAACCGAGAACAAGTTTTATACAATTAATAAGATGATGATAAACAAACTGATAATCGTCTTTAAGATTAGAAAGAACATGTGGTTTTGGATGTTAATAATGACCACTCTTTTGACTAGTTTAAAAGCGTATTCCCAGCAATTACCAAACTACACCCAATATTTATATAATATGCAGATAATAAATCCCGCATATGTAGGTGTTAAGTCAGATTTAAGCATTTCTTTATTATCTAGACAACAATGGGTAGGTTTAGAGGGAGCGCCGAGTACTAGCACATTTTCTATAAATGGAAGAACAAGCAGGGGGTTAGGCATCGGCACAACAATTGTGCATGATAGAATTGGCTTATCAGAAACCACTAATTTAAATTTAGATGGATCATATACAATTATCACCTCTCGATATAGTAGGCTGTCTTTTGGGCTAAAAGCAGGGGTAACGTTTTTTAACAATAATTTATTCAATGGAATTACCCCCGATAATGATATATATAATTCTATTTCGGGTAGATTTCCAAATGTTGGTTTTGGTACTTTCTTTTACAATAGAAAATTTTTTGTAGGTTTCTCAATACCATATTTATTAGAAACCCCACAATTTTATATTGAAGAAAATTATAGAAAAGGTGCTCTTGCTACGAATCTAAACTATTTTTTCTCTGCTGGGGTTTTATTTAAACTTTCAGATAATTTGATGTTTAAACCATCAACAATGGTCAGATATACGGCTAATCTGCCAATTTCAATAGATATTAATTCAAATTTGTTATATAAAGAATTTATTGAAGCTGGTTTGTCTTATCGTTACCAAAATTCAGTAAGTGCTTTATTTTCAGTAATTCTAAATAAAAAATTTAGAGTGGGATATGCATATGATTACAAAACAATGAATTTGGGCAGTAATTTAAGCTCTCACGAAATAATATTACATTTAAATTTAGATTTTAAAAGAAATACTAGATGGTTGCGCCATAATAAATGTTATTTCTAATTTTTTAGGGATCAAGCAAAATTCTAAATTGAGTGAAATCCTTTCTTTTATTTACACTCCTATTGAATTACTTAAAATAGAGGTTAATGTAATTTTATGTAAAGGTATTTCTAACAAAAAAACATTTTTATGAGCAAATTTAAGAAAGAAGTTTTTTTACAGTAGCAAAAATAAAGTAAACTTCTCCGGCAATTTGTTCGCTGGTTTCCAAATATGTTTCTTCTTGTTTTTTAGTTCCATCAGAATGTTTTGGATCTACAAAAGGTAAATGAAACCTGTGACTTGCAGTGGGTATAAATGGACAGTTTTTATCAGCGTTATTGCAGGTTGTAATTGCCATAAAGGGTTCTATATTTATGGGGTTGCTATACAATTTAGAAAAACCTAAAATAGATTTTTTTCTTTTATGAAAAGAAATTTCATAGGTAGGGTTTTGATGAGAGAAGTCTGTTAAATTAAATTCGAAACCAACTTTTTGGAGCGTTTTTACCGTGTTTCTGTAAAATGCAGTTACTTCTGTTCCGCCTGAAAAAGCATTTATGTTGAGGTTAAAATAATTTGCAGCAAAGTAACTCCAAACTTGTCCTAATTGACTTCTTCTAGAATTGTGAGTACAAATAAAATTGAGGTTAACAACTTCATTCACAGAATATTCTTTTGCAATTGCTTCAGCAATTTTTGATAAAAGTATTTGTCTATCTTTGGTCAGTTTAGTTTTTTTGAAAGCATTTTCAAAGAAATTTTCTAAAGAAATGGTTGAAGTTTTAAGCATCTTGTTATTTTTAGCGCAAAGTTAGGTAAATAAAGTATTTTTGTAAATTAAAATAAGGTTAAGAATGGGTTTAGAAATTGGAAATAAAGTGGCCATTTTAGATGATGTTTTAAAAGGAAAAATTATCAATATTATTGGTAATTCAATTTCTGTTGAAACATCTGATGGAATGATTTTTAATTTCTCAGAAGCTGAGTTGGTTAGAATTGATACAGAACAGTATGAATTGTCTAAATTTTCAGATATAAATAATGAACTTTTAAAGGAAAAAATTGATTCAAACACACCTAAAAAAAGTTTGTTTAAAAAAGAAAAAAGTGAAGTTGTTTTTGAGGTTGATTTGCATATTAATCAATTAATAAAGTCGAAAAAAGGTTTGGATAATTATGATATGTTAAACCTACAATTAGATACTGCTAAAAGAAAAATTGAATTTGCATTAAATAAAAGAATTTCTAAAATTGTATTTATTCATGGAGTAGGAGAAGGGGTTTTAAAATCTGAACTTCAAAGATTACTGAATAAATATCCTGTAAAACATTATGATGCCTCCTTTAAAAAATATGGATTAGGAGCTACTGAAGTATATGTTTTTCAGAACCCTAATTAATTATATTTTTAACTTATGAAAGCTATTTATTTAGACAATGCTGCAACAACAAAAATTGATTCTGATGTTCTAGAATTGATGCATATTTCGATGCAAGAAAATTTCGGAAATCCATCATCTACTCATCAGTTTGGAAGGAAAGCAAAGTCTGCTCTTGAAACTGCTAGAAAAAATATTGCTCAACATTTTAATGTTTCTGCAAGTGAAATTATTTTTACTTCTGGTGGAACAGAAGCAGATAATTTAATCTTGCATAATGCAGTTTTAAATTTAGGCGTTCAGAGAATCATTACATCAAGAATAGAACATCATGCTGTTCTGCATACGTGTGAGTTTCTTGAAAGGATTCATAATATAAAATTAGATTTTGTTAATGTTGATAAATTTGGAAATATAGATTTATGCCATTTGAAAGATTTATTGTCAAATTCAAATGACAAAACCTTGGTTAGTTTAATGTACATCAATAACGAAATAGGTAACATATTGCCTGCTGATGAGGTTTCGGCTTTGTGTAAAAACTATAATGCTCTTTTTCATTCTGACACTGTCCAAGCAATTGGCCATTATAATTTAGATTTACAGAATACACCTATTGACTTTATTGCCGCAAGTGCGCATAAATTTCATGGACCAAAAGGAGTGGGCTTTGCTTATTTTAAAAAAGGTTTTGGAGTGCTACCAATGTTTTATGGAGGAGATCAAGAAAAAGGCGCAAGGTCTAGTACAGAAAATGTTCATGCTATTCTAGGAATGGAAAAGGCTTTAGAGATTGCAGTTGCAAATTTAGATAGTGATAAAGAGCATATAGAAAAAATTAAGCAATACTTTATTTCTGAGTTTCAAACCCTGTCAAAGCACATAAGTTTTAATGGCCTTTCCTCCAATTTAAATACTAGTAGCTATACTATTTTAAGTGTATGTTTCCCTTTGAGTAATGATATGTTTTTATTTAGCTTAGATATGGCAGGTATTGCAGTTTCTGGCGGTTCTGCTTGCCAAAGTGGGAGTCTTAAAGGTTCTCATGTGTTATCAGAAATATTAAAAGCCGATGAATTGAGCAAAACTTCTGTTCGTTTTTCTTTTTCTAAGTTTACAACTAAAGAAGAGATAGATATAACGCTTGCGCAAATTAAAGAGCTGCTTTCAAAGTAGTTTAATTATTTAATTTTTACTTACTTTATTAAATTCATTAATCATAATTAAGGCCCAAATAACTACACATACTGAAACAAAAATTGAAAAGTAGAAAATAATGTTATCTGTGCTCATTGCTTATTAGTTTTAAGTAAATCATCACTCCTAATAACGTAGGAGCCCAAAGGCCAATAAAAATTCCATGTAACTTATCGCCAGATAAAAAAAGATATTCTGCCACAAGGATAATAAGAACACACAAGGCTAGCATTAAAAAGTTAGCAATTCCCATTTTTTTTAAAAAATTCATAAATCAATTTAAATTTCAATAAAGTTACTAAATTTAAGAGTTTTAAAACTATATTTTTTTAAATTATTAATGTTGTGATGTTTTGTTCTTTATTTTTTGCCTATACAAAAGTGCTTTAATTAGTCTTCTTTAAGTCTGTTTTATTATATTTAGCGTAAATTAGTAACCAAACATTACTTTCTTAAAGATGCATAAATTTATTTTCACCTTACTCTTTCTTTTAATTTCTTTTACAATTACAGCACAAGAGTTACCACCAATTAGCACCTATACGGCTAAAGATTATAAAGCCGAAAATCAAAATTGGGCAATTTCTCAATCTGAGAATAAATTTATTTATGTAGCGAATAATAAAGGTTTATTGGAGTTTAATGGAGCAATTTGGCGATTATTTCCTACACCTAACGAAACCATCATGCGGTCAGTTAAATGCTTTGAAGATAGAGTTTATACGGGCTTTTACATGGATTTTGGTTATTGGAAAAAAAATGAATTTGGTTCTTTAAAATATACTTCTATCGCACGCGAGGGAAATGTTCAAATGATAGAAGATGAACAAATTTGGGAAATCTTTGAGCTTGATGGCTGGATGATTTTTAAGTCCTTAGAGAGAATTTATTTATACAATGTAGTCACAAAAAAAATAAAAATTATAAATTCTGACTTTCGGATTCATAAATTATCGAAAGTAGATAATGTTATCTATTTTCAAGAAAATAATAAGGGTATTTATAGGATAGAAAATGGTGTTCCGAAGTTAATTTCAAATCACAAAATTTTAAAAGAGAATATTGTCGTAGAATTTTTTAAAAAAAACGGCAAATTATTGATTTTAACTCAGAAGCTAGGATTTTTCTTTTTAGAAGGAGATTCACTTGTAAGTTGGAAAGCTCCTACAGATAATGTTCTTAAAAATGTAACTGTTTATAATGCTAAGCTGTTAAAAAATAATGATTTCGCTTTAGGTACAATTTCAGATGGTTATATCTATTTGTATAGTAATGGTGAAGTTAATTATCAAATAACTCAAAGTCTTGGATTAAGTAATAATACAATACTTTCGGTTTTTGAAGATGTTGAAAATAACATCTGGTTAGGGCTTGATAATGGAATTAACTGCATAAATAATGATTCACCTTTTAAATTTTACACTAATAAGAATGATTTTATTGGCTCTGTTTATGCATCTATCGTTCACAAGGATTATTTATATTTAGGAACGAATCAAGGATTGTTTTACCGAAAGATTAATTCAGATGAAGGTTTTAAGTTGGTAGATAACACGCAAGGACAGACCTGGAGTTTAACAATTATTGATGATACATTATTTTGTGGTCATACTTCTGGTACTTTTTTAGTAAATAAAAATAAGTCTAAGTTAATTTTTAATAAGCAAGGTACTTGGATTATCAAAAAAGTAAAGGATAATATCTTAATACAAGGCTGCTATGATGGATTATATGTTTTAGAAAAGAAGAATGATATTTGGGTAGAAAGAAATAAAATTGAAGGCTTTAGTAATTCTAGTAAATATTTTGCGAGATATGATACTTACAAATTTTTAGTAAATCATGAATATAAAGGCGTTTTTAAGTTAACATTGGATAAAGAATTTACTAAGGTAATTCATGTTAAAAAAGACAACTCCGTTTCAAAAGGATTACATTCATCCTTAATTGAATATCAGGATGAAATATTGTATTCAAGCAAAACAGGGGTTTACTTATATGATAAAAAATCAGAGCTTTTTAAAAGAGATAGTATTTATAGTCAGTTAATTTCGGAAGATAATTTTGTTTCTGGAGAATTGGCATATGATAAATCAAGTAATAAACTATGGTCTTTTTCTGAAGAAAATATTAGTTATTTAGCACCTGGAAAACTAAGTGATAAGCCAATAATTAAGAGCATACCAATTTCTGCATCAATGCCAAAAGCAATGTATGGTTATGAGAACATTATTCATTTAAAAAACGAAAAACATTTAGTAGGTACTTATAGTGGGTATGTTGCAGTAAACTTAGATAAATTAAAAACACCCAAAGACTTTAATATATTCCTTAATAAAGTTAATAATTTTATTTTAGATCAGCCTAAAGTCAGTAAAAAATTAGCTGTAAGTAAAACCTTTTCACCGGAAGAAAATAATTTTGAATTTTTTTATAGTGTACCTGATTATAATAAAATTACAAGTACAAAATATCAATATCAATTACTAGGGCAAAGCGCGCATTGGAGTGTTCCTTCTAGTTCTAAATCAGTTTTGTATGAGAATATACCTTATGGTAGTTATACCTTTAAAGTAAGAGCTATTATAGGAGATAAATTAAGCAGTAATGTAGCAGTTTATCAATTTAAAATAAACAGACCTTGGTATATATCAAACACATTAATAGCATTTTACATATTGTTGTTTTTACTAGTATTCTATTTGTTGCACATAACGTCTAAGAGATATTATAGAAAACAAAGAGAAGATTTATTAGAGAAAGCGAGAAAGGATTCTGAATTAAAAGAATTAGAAAGCTCTCAAGAAATTATTAAGTTGAATAATGAAAAGTTAAGAAGTGATATAGCTAGTAAAAATAGAGAGTTGGCAACATCTACAATGAGTATTATTAAGAAGAATGAGTTCTTGAGTTCGATAAAAACTGAATTAATTGACGGAGGAGTCAAAAGTTTAACAAAGGTGGTCAAGATTATTGATAAAAACTTAAATAATACAGATGATTGGAAAATGTTTCAAGAAGCTTTTAATAATGCAGACGAAAAATTCTTAAAGAAAATAAAAACGAAACATCCTGAGTTAACTCCAAATGATTTAAGATTGTGTGCTTACCTAAGATTAAATTTAACTTCAAAAGAAATAGCACCATTGTTAAATATCTCTCCGAGGAGTGTAGAAGTAAAACGTTACAGGCTTCGTAAAAAAATGAGTTTACCGCATGATGCAAATTTAACGAATTATATTTTAGAAGTTTAAAAAGACACAACAAAGGTTAAAGTCACCTATACAATAACACAACATTTACTTGTTTTTTTTAATTTGACTGTAATTTAACGTTTCTATAACATTAGTGCTGTAAAGGTATTCAGTGTGGATTAGGCCCTGTATGTTTTTTGTTTAGGTTGTTTTTAGTCATTTAATAAGAAAGGATGTATAAATTTACGGCATTATTAATTAAAACATAGTTTATGAGAAAAATGATTACATTACTACTTTTTATGTTTTGCAGTTTTGGTCTTTCGGCCCAAACATTAAACGTAAAAGGTGTTGTAAAAGACGCAAACTCTGGAGAGACTTTGCCAGGAGTTAGTGTTGTTATTAAAGGTACTTTTGTTGGTGTCGAAACTGATTTTGATGGTGTCTTTAAACTTTCAGATGTAAAGGTAGGATCAATCTTAGTATTTAATTATTTAGGTATGAAACCTAAAGAAGTAGTTGTTAATTCTTCTGAAATTAATGTTTTTCTGGAAGAGTCAGCAGAATCTCTTGATGAGATTGTAGTTGTTGGTTATGGAACTCAAAAGAAGAAGGAAGTTACTGGTGCGGTATCTGTATTAGATTCTAAAGCAATTGAGAAGCTTAACCCAACTAGAGTTGAGCAAGCTTTACAAGGTCAAATTGCTGGGGTTAATATTACATCTGCCTCTGGTTCTCCAGGTAGTGGATCTAATATTAGAATTAGAGGGGTTTCAACAAATGGAGATAGTAGTCCACTTATTTTAGTGGATGGTAATGTTATTTCAGATTTGTCAGTTTTAAATCCTAACGATATTAAAAGTATCAATGTTTTAAAAGATGCTACAGCGGGTATTTATGGTGTTCGTGCAGCAAATGGGGTAGTTTTAATTACAACTAAAACTGGTAGAAAAGAATCTGAGTTAAAATTCCAGTTAGATGCATATACAGGTATACAATCTACAAGTAAAAAAATCGATTTATTAAATCCAAAAGATTTTGCACTTTATGTGAATGATGCAGGAGATCAAACAAGGTTTTTTGTATATCCTAATAAAGGTACTGATTGGCAAGATGAAGTTTTTAGTGACGCGATTATTTCAAGTGTTAACTTTAGTGCGAGTGGTGGAACTAAAAAAGCAGCTTATACTTTTGGGGTATCCCACTTGGATCAAGATGGTATCGTTGGTTTAGGGAAGTCTAATTTTACAAGGTCTACCGCAAGAATAGGTTTTAATTATGATATTTTAGATAATTTAAAACTATCTACAACTGGATTATTTACAAATTCAGAAAAAAATAATTTACCAGAAGGAGGTATTGGTTCGGTTTTATATAGTGCAGTAAACGTGAATCCAGATTTAGCGATCAGAGATGAGAATGGTGATTTTTCAACTGTTGATGATATTTCACAAATTGAAATTATAAATCCATTGGCTCAAATTGCAAATAATAGTAATACCACTAGAATTGATAAATATAGTGCAACTATAGGATTAGATTATTCGTTCTGGAAAAACTTTACGGCAAGCTCTAAGTTTCAAATAAACCATGCAACTGTGCTTTATGATTCATTTAGCCCTATAGCTGATTATGGTCCAGGGAAATCTGCAAATAGAACTCAAGAATTTACTACAGATTTTTCTGATATTTATGATGATTATACTTGGGATAACTATATTAACTACACAAATACATTTAACGAAGTTCATGATTTAACCGTTTTATTAGGTACTTCTATATTTAAAACTACGGGAGAACAATTTTATGGGTTTAGTTTAGATGGTACTTTGTTAGCGCCTAGAGTTATTCAAGGTGAAATTGATAAGGGGGCAGGCTTTTTTGATAGTCGTTTATCTTCAATTTTTACGAGATTACAATATAGCTATAAAGGTAAATACTTACTATCCGCAGTATTGCGTAGAGATGGCTCAACTAGTTTTGGTCCAAATAATAAATTTGGTTATTTCCCATCAGCCTCTGTTGGTTGGAATGTTTCGGATGAACCATTTTTACAAGATAGTAAAATTATTAATACATTAAAGCTGAGAGCAAGTTATGGTGTTATTGGTAATGATAAGATTCCAGGTGGAGCATTTGTTTCATTACTAAATGGAGAAGGAGTTTATTCATCAAATAATGAAGTAACTCAAGATGATTTACTTTACGGAGTAGCAATCGGTAAAATTGGAAATCCAGATATTAGATGGGAAAAACAAAAATCTGCTAATATTGGTTTCGATGCTAGTTTTTTAGATAGAAAAATCAAACTTTCTGTAGATGCTTTTTCGAAAAGAACTGAAGATTTATTGCTTGCTCCGCAGGTTTCAGGTTTAATTGGTCCTTATGCACCCGGTGCTTCTACTCCTGTTAAAAATGCAGGAACAGTAGAGAATAAAGGAATAGAATTTAAAATTGACTATAATGACAGTTTTTCTGAAGATTTTAAATTTAATATGAGTTTCAATTTTACCACTATAGATAACGAAGTACTTTTTGTTTCAAGTGATAATGGTTTTGAAGTTGGTGGAGATTTTGGAGTTGGTTTAGGTATTAATACATCTAGAATGGAAGCAGGTTTTCCGATGGGTTATTTTCATGGTTTTCAAACAGACGGTTTGTATCAAACACAAGCAGAAATTGATGCTTTAGATGCAAATGCATCGGAAGGTACATATCATTTAGGAGCAGGTCCTGGAGATTTAAAATTCGTAGACACGAATGGAGATGGGATGATAAGCGATGATGACAAAACGTATATAGGAGATCCAATTGCGGATATAACAATGGGTTTCAATGTAGGCTTTTCATACAAAAACTTAGACTTTAGTGCAAATGCATTTGCATCTATAGGGAATGATATGGTTAGGGACTATGAGCGTAAAGATTTATTTGCAAATAGAGGTGATTATATGTTAGATAGATGGCAAGGTACTGGTACTAGTAATACCGTTCCAAGAGCGCTTTCTGGAGCATCTATAAATACAGATAATTTTTCTGACTTCTTTGTAGAAGACGCTTCTTTCGTTCGTTTACAAAATATACAAGTAGGGTATACGATTCAAGAAGACAGTTTAAAAGGTTCAGGAATCAACAAAATAAGAGTATATCTTACAGGAAATAATTTATTTACAATTACAGATTATAAAGGATATGATCCTTCAGCAAGTTCTGGCTCTCCTATTGGAGCAGGTGTAGATAAAGGATTTTATCCAGTTGCTAGTTCTTATTTGTTAGGTGTTAACTTAAATTTTTAATAAAAGATGAAGAATATAAAAATAATACAGTATTTTTTAGTAATACTAATAACTTTTTCAGCATGTGATGATTTTGTGGATGTAGATCCTATAGGGGTTGAAGCAGAAGATTACTTTAATTCTGAGGAAGAATACGAAAGTGCTCTTTTAGGAGCTTATGATTTATTGCAGGCTACATTTCAGAATGTTTTAATAAGTGTAGTTGCTTCGGATGATATTATTGCTGGTGGAGATGCATTTAATTATGATCAACCAACACTGCAGAATATCAATTCAATGATTCATACTCCTGCCGATAATAATCAGTTAAGAGAAGTATGGCAGTTAATGTATGCTGGAATTAATAGAGCTAATTATGTTTTAGAGTTTAAAGAAAAAACAGAATTTGCAGGTAGAGATGCAATTATAGCACAAGCATATTTTTTAAGAGCTTATTTTACATTTGAATTGACAAAGTTTTTTGGGGATGTTCCATTGAGTTTTGAAGAAAGAAATGGTGTAAATAGAATGGTCGACAAAAGAATTTTATTTGGACAAGAGTTTGACGTTAATAGAGTTGGTAGTATCGCAGATGTCTATAGTTTAATAGAAGAGGATTTAAAGGAAGCCATTGCGAAATTACCTGCTTCATCTCAAACGGAGGCATATAAAATCACAAAAGGTGCTGCTCAAGCATTATTGGGTAAAGTATATTTATATCATGGTACATTTGATAACTCTAAATTTGCAGAAGCTGCTAATCAACTTGGATTAGTAGCGAACAACGCAAATTATAGTTTAGTTCAAGGAGATAATTATTTAAACTTATTCGAAAGTACGGGAGAGAATGGCTCTGAAGCTGTTTTTGAAATTCAATATACAGGAGTTGAAGCTGCTGGATGGGGGTGTATTATTTGTTCTGAAGGTTCGTACTTCGTTCAATACAATGGACCAAGATCACCATATGATGGTACAGAATATAGATCAGGTTGGGGATTTAATTTACCAACACAACAGTTGTACGATTTGTTTGACGCGAACGATTTAAGAAGAGATGTTACCTTTCTTGATTTAAGAGATCAACAGGATATCTATTCTCAAGGTAGAGATGATACTGGGTTTTTTAATAAAAAATATTTACCGCGGAAAGCTGATGATAGAGTGGGTTCAGATCCATTAAATCATCCTAATAATTATAGAGCTATTCGTTTAGCAGATGTATTATTAATGGCTGCAGAGGCAGAAGTTCAGAGTGGTGGTTCAAACGGGGAATCTTATTTAAACCAAGTTAGAGAAAGAGCATATGGTAATAATAGTCAAGATTATACTGCTGCTGAAGGTTCTTTGCTAGAAGCAATTTATACAGAAAGACGTAAAGAGTTAGCCGGTGAAGGTCATCGTTTTTTCGATTTGGTTAGAACAGGTAAAGCTAAAAGTGCATTTGATGCATTTAATGCAAGCAAACCAGCAGAATTTAATACTGTAAATTACATAGAAAATAAACACGGAATTTTTCCGATACCTTTAGTGGAATTACAATTAGCAAATGCGGTAGAAAAATGGGGTCAGAACCCAAATTATTAAAAAATATAAAAGTTGAATAAAAAACAAAACAAAATGAATTTATTAAAAAGAGGATCTTATTTAGTACTACTATTATTATTAGGTGTCACCGTATCTTGTGAAAATAATGATGATGACATAGCTGAAATCACTGGTTTAGATTTCGTAGTAGCGACATTAAATGCAGAAGGAACAAAAGCAGGAGTTGTGCCAACTACCGCTTTTGGAAACGGAAACATTTTATATACTGTTGACTTTGGCGCTACAGCTGATTCAGATACAGATGTATTTCAAACAAGTGCCCCAATGGTTACTTACGATTATCCAGAAGAAACAGTAACATATACAATTACAGTAACAGCTTCTTTAGAAGGAGCACAGGATGTTTCAATTACTAAAGAACATACAGTTACTTTCGTAGTAGCTCCTCCTTCAGGCGGAGGCGGTGGAGGTGATACCAGTGCTGTAGCCGGTACTTGGAGATTAGCGCCGGAGTCTGGAGCTTTCGGAGTTGGTCCAGCATTGAATGATGTATCTTGGTTTTCTAGTTCTGCGGATGATGTAACAACAAGAGCATGTTTGTTTGATGATGAATATGTATTTAATGCGGATGGAACTTTTCAGAATGTTTTAGGAGCTGACACTTGGTTAGAAGCTTGGCAAGGTGCTGATCCTGATGATTGTGGTGCACCAGTATTTCCACATGACGGAAGCGGAGCAGCAACATACACGTATGATGCGACTTCAGGTTCGATAACACTAGATGGTAGAGGAGCTTATTTAGGTTTAGCAAAAGTTATTAATTTGGCTGAGTTGGAGTCTCCAGCTGGTGCTCCAGATTCAATAACGTATATCGCTGCTTTAGATGGTGATACTTTAGAAATAGATATTGAAGTTGCAGGTGGTGGTTACTGGTCTTATAAATTAGTTAGAGATGCAGCACCTTCTTTAGAAGGTACATGGAAATTAGCGCCAGAATCTGGAGCTTTCGGAGTTGGACCGGCATTAGATGATGTATCTTGGTTTTCTAGTTCTTCGGATGATGTAACAACAAGAGCATGTTTATTTGACGATGAATATGTGTTCAATGCAGACGGAACTTTTAATAATGTTTTAGGAGCAGACACTTGGTTAGAAGCTTGGCAAGGTGCGGACCCTGATGATTGTGGTGTTCCAGTATTTCCTCATGATGGCAGCGGAGCGGCAACATACACGTATGATGCAACTGCTGGTTCAATAACACTTGATGGTAGAGGAGCTTATTTAGGTTTGGCAAAAGTTATTAATTTGGCTGAGTTGGCATCTCCAGCAGAAGCGCCAGATTCAATAACATATATGGCTGATTTGGATGGTGATACTTTAGAAATAGATATTGAAGTTGCAGGCGGTGGTTATTGGAAATACAAATTAGTAAGACAATAATAATTAGTATAGAATTTTGAATTAATTGAATTAAAAGCCGGTATTAACTTTATTTAATACCGGCTTTTTATTTTTATTTATATAAGTAATCAACGAAACGATTTTCTTTTAATTGATTTAGTAATGATTTTAAAAGAATCAATACAATACCACAACATTAATAAAGATTTCAAATTTTATGAATTCTTAAGGATGAAGTATATTAAAGGTATTGCTGATTGTTTTGTAATTTATTTGTCATGTATGTTTTTTGTTGCGGTATCTAGAATTGATATAGTACGAAAAGAATATTACATTTATAGAAGTTTAATAAGTTAAATTATTTAATGGATGTTGCTTTTTAAGTAATCAACGATTCTAAAAAGCATTATCTCTAAAAAAAAAAAAGAAATTATGAAGAACATTTTTTTAAGATTGTTACTTTTCTTTTTCGCAATGAATGTCTTTGCTCAAAAAACAGATAAGGTTTCTGTTGTTAGTAATGAACAAGGAATGAAGTTAGTGGTTAATGGAGAAGATTTTATGATTAATGGTATGAATTGGGATTATGTTCCAATTGGTACAAATTATGCATACAGTTTATGGAAGCAACCTGATGACGTTATCAAAAGTGCTCTGGATGCGGAAATGGGATTGCTAAAAAATATGGGTGTAAACACGATTCGGGTTTATACTGGTATTCAGCCAAAGTGGATTTCTTATATCCATGAAAATTTTGGTATTTATACAATGTTAAATCACTCTTTTGGGCGCTATGGGTTAACGATTAATGGTGTTTGGACGCCTGTCACGGATTACAGGGATGCAGAAACTAAAAGCCAATTATTATCGGATGCAAAGGAGATGGCCAATACTTACAAAGGAACTCCAGGATTACTTTTATTCTTATTAGGGAATGAAAATAATTATGGTCTTTTTTGGTCTGGGGCAGAAACTGAAGATTTTCCTGAGGGAGAGGAGCAAAAGAAGGCTGTTGGTGAAAAAAGAGGTAGACCAATGTATAAATTGATGAATGAGGCTGCCATCTTAATGAAAAACTTAGATGGTTCTCATCCGGTTGCTATTTGTAATGGTGATTTTTTGTTTTCAGATATTGTTGCAGAGGAATGTCCAGATGTAGATATTTACGGCACAAATATGTATCGAGGTAAATCTTTTGGAGATGCTTTTGAAAGAGCTAGTAAGGAGTTGAATAAACCGATAATGTTTACAGAATTTGGGGCGGATGCTTTTAATGCTTTAACGAATCAAGAAGACCAAAAAATGCAGGCATTTTTTATGCTAGAAAATTGGAAGGAGATTTATCAAAATGCCGCAGGTTTAGGGAAAGCGAATAATTCTATTGGAGGATTTACATTTCAATTTAGTGATGGCTGGTGGAAATTAGGTCAAACTGAAAATTTGGATGTTCATGATAATGGAGCATCTTGGTCTAATGGAGGTTATTATTTAGATACTAAAAATGGGAGTAATAATATGAATGAAGAATGGTTTGGTATCTGTGCAAAAGGACCAACAAATTCTGCAGGATTATATACATTATACCCAAGGGCAGCATATTATGCCTTAAAACAAGCTCATAGTATAAATCCTTATGGACTTGGAGTCTCTGCTACCTCGGTAACAAATCATTTTAATAATATCCAATTAATGGATGCTGTTTTAAGAGCGAGAGGAGATAAAGCTGCTTTAGGAGGTAATGAAAAAATTAAATTAAGTAATTTAAGGGCAGAATTTACCACTTTTAATACAGGAGGATCGTTACTAACAACTGATGGTTTAGATGGTACATCTGGTGAATATCCAGACAAAACAGGTTTTGACCACATGCAATCTTATTATGTGGGAGTTCAAGGGCAACCTTCTGCAAACATGAGGGCAGAAGTAAACTTTAACATATTAGGAAATATTGCAGGAAATCCAATAGATGATATTTTTTATGAAAATGTAGGAAGAACTGTTTCATTTGCAAGTGTAAATAGTAATGGTGGTTATGAGGCTATGCCTGTTAATGATAATAATAGATTGCGTGTCTATAACGCCTCATTTGAGTGGAATGCAGAAGATTTTGAGATGAGAGGTTTTTATAGGACTGGTCATTATCATTGGGGATATGAAGGCGATTTTTTTGGCTTATACCGGGAATCATATTATGGGCCAAATTTAGATATATATAATGGGGAGATTTTAGGAATTGAAGTTGATGGTAAAGGTGCTTTAGAGGGTTTAAAAGCAGCATTTGGTCCGCAGTTATGGTGGGGAGCAAACCCAGCCGTTTTATTAAAATATAGTAAACAATTAGGTCACTATAACTTTACAGGTATTTATCATGAGGATATAGCTAGTAATACTGAAGCTCAAACATCAGGATTTATCCCGTTACCGAAAACAAAGAGAGTCACTTTGGCTATGGAAAGAAAAGGAGCAAATTTTGGAATGCAATTAGGTGCAATCTGGGGAGGACAGCCTTTAAATGGTAGAGAGTATCAAGATATTAGATACCAAAATGGATTTTCAAATGTTGTTGTTGATAAAATTAAGTCTTCAGATAATTGGGGAGGTAAAGCGAAAATAACTTTTCAAAAAGGAACTTTTAATTGGTATGCACAAGGCGCCGTTATGGGCTTAGTTGCTAATGGTGGTTTTGATCAAACACAAACGTTTACAGGATGGAAATTAAAAGATAATGGAAGCGGAAATCAATCTAACTTTTTAACTGGTTTTGCGTATAATTTCGGTAAATTCGAAATAGCACCAAACTTCTTATGGCAAAAACCATTAGTTGCTGCAATGCCAAATGATGTAAATGCTCCTGGAAGATTAAGAAATGTTGTATTGGATCCATTTGCTGTTAGAGGAAATAGAGAAACCACTGCCGGAGAACTTTTGTTAACATTTGATCCAACACCAGGAACTTGGATGTATGAGTTTAATAATGATAGAGCAGAAGATGCAAAATTTGCAATGAACCTTGGTTTTGTATATCGTCATTTACCAACAACGCAAGATGCAGCAATTGGTTTTTTAGCAAATCGTAGTTCATTTGCATTTCCAAATTCAGCACCAGCTGAAGATTTATGGGAAGTGAATTCTAGAATTGTATCTAAAATAAATCCAGAATTTGGTTTTATAGCAAACTTATATTACGGTAACGGACAATCTAATGGTAGTGATGAAAGATTAATTACAAGAGCAGGAGGTGATGTTAGAATGATTTATAATAAATTGAAAGTTATTGCAATGGCTAAATTTAACGATTGGGGGCCTTTTGATTATCACAGAGATTTTAATTTAACATATCCAGCACAATTCATGTTAGATTTATCTACATCTGTAGGGAAACCAAATTGGTTGCTTTTACCGGGCACCAAAGTTGGTTTAAGAGGAACTTGGAGATCATTAGATCAATACTCTCCTAGATACTCACCAAATCAAACATCTTCAGCTTTTGCAACTGCACCAACAATCAGTCCTGTAGGATTTGATAATGGTTCGGAATGGGAGATTAGAACATACATTCATATCAACATTGGAAAATAAATAACTTATGAAAAATATAAAATATAATTATACAAAAACTTTTTTCCTTTTAGGGCTATTATTCGTGACAGTCATAAGTTGTGAAAGAGAACTTTCGGACGATGTAGTTTTAGCTACATTTTCGGATAGTGCAGAAGTTTATATAGACGGCTTTAGTGGTGGATTAGAATATTATCCCTATGCAGATTCTCAGCAAGAAGCTTTTTCTGTGGATACAGAAGTTAAATATTCAGGTTCATCATCTATGAGGTTTGACGTTCCAAATGTTGGAGATCTTCGAGGTGCATATGCTGGTGCAATATTTCGGGATGATAATGGAGGAAGAGATTTATCTGGGTACGATGCTTTAACCTTTTATGCAAAGTCATCAAAATCAGCTGTAATTAATGACATAGGCTTTGGACAAGATTTCTTTGGAAACAAATTTCAGGTTAGTAATCAAGGTCTTCAATTATCAACGAATTGGGTTAAATATATTATTCCAATTCCTGACGCATCAAAATTAACCCAAGAACAAGGAATGTTCTGGTATGCAGAAGGACCAGAAGGACCTGTAGGTAACGAAGTAGGTTATACTTTTTGGGTAGATGAATTAAAGTATGAAAAGTTAGGTACTATTGCACAGGCAAAACCAAAAATGTTTAATGGTGAAGATAAAATTGAAACTTCTTTTATTGGAGGACGTATTCAAATAACAGGTCTTACACAAACATATAATTTAGCAACAGGAGTTAATCAAACGGTTACTGCTGGCGGGCATTATTTTAAGTTCTCTACAACAGATGTTTCTGTTGCCACAGTAACTAGATCAGGTTTAGTGTCTATCGTAGGCGAGGGAACAGCAGAAATTACAGCAACTCTTAATGGAGTTGAAGTTTCAGGTTCTCTATCCATTACCTCTCTAGGTCAATTTGTGGTAGCTGCAACACCAACAGTAAATGCAAGTAATGTAATTTCAATCTTTAGCGATGCTTATACAAATCAACCAGTAGAATATTATAATGGTTATTGGGCACCTTATCAAACAACCTTAGGACAGAATGACATTACAATAAATGGAGATAATATTATAAAATATTCTGAACTGAATTTTGTTGGTATTCAATTTACAAAGCCTACAATAGATGTTTCTCAAATGACTAATTTTCATGTAGACATACAAGTTATAAATGAATTAGATTCTGGGGATTTTGTTACAGTAAAATTACAAGATATTGGACCGGATAATACTTTTGGCACTGGAGACGATTCTGCTGCAGAAATTAAGTACTCTTCATCAGATTTAGTAGCAGGAGAATGGGTAGGTATAGACATACCTCTTTCTAGTCTCTCTAGTTTAACAGGTACATCTAATTTAGCACAAGTTGTTTTTGTTTCAGACGCAACTGTAACTGATATGTATGTTGATAATATATATTTTAATAAATAATAAGAAATAAAAAAGATACAAATATGAATTTTATTAATAAAAATAAAATTATGTCATTTGGCAAGTATTTTATAACAGCAATATTATTTGTGGTTTATAGCTGTTCAGATAACGAAACTCAAACTGTAACCACATTGAAGAAATTAGTCTTTGTAGATAACTTTGAAGTAGATGGGGCTCTAGATTCTGCAAAATGGGCTTATGATACTGGTACAGGAGATAATGGCTGGGGTAATAATGAATTACAATATTATTCTGACCGATTAGAAAATGTTGAGGTGAAAGATGGGATGTTACATATTACTGCATTGCAAGAATCTTATATGGGTTCTGGTTATACTTCAGGAAAAGTATTAACAAGAGGTTTATTTGAAACCAAATATGGTCGCTTTGAAGCTAGAATAAAGTTGCCTTGGGGCCAAGGCTTGTGGCCCGCTTTTTGGCTACTTGGTGATGATGCTGAGGGCACTGTTATTTGGCCGAAAATAGGTGAAATTGATATTATGGAGTATGTTGGTCAAGAACCAACAATTGCGCATGGTAGCATTCATGGTCCCGGTTATTCAGCCGGCGAAGCAGTCACAAAAAGTTATACTTTAGAAAACAGCCGATTTGATACAGACTTTCATGTTTTTGGAATTGAATGGGGCCCAAACTACATTAATTATTATATTGATGACGTTTTATATAACCAAATAACACCAAGTGATTTACCAGAAGGAACTAAATGGGTTTTTAATGATAACCAGTTTTATCTTATTCTAAACATGGCTGTCGGGGGGTCTTTTGTAGGTTCACCAAATGCTGAAACTGAGTTTCCACAAAAAATGGTAGTAGATTACGTCAAAGTATATCAGTAAAAAATCAATTTAGAATAGAATGATGGTAATTAATTATACCATCATTCTATTTTTTAAAAATATTTTCGCTTTAAATTTTTATTTAAGACTCACTTCAATATATCTAACTGAATTCTTCAATAAAAGATAGTTTAACAGAAATTTATGAAATGACATTATTTGGAAGTTTTTTATGCGCAATAAAAAATCAACTAAAGTCTAAATAAAGTATAGTAAAACTATAGATAAGATAAAATATAAATATAATCAAGACAAAATAAATGAGTAAAACTGTTTCTTACGAAGACAATTTAACCTCTAAAAGTGATAAGGAAATTACTGGAGAGTTAGTTAATTATGAAAATGAATCTTATTATAAGATTTCTAATAGTCATAAAATGCGTCCTTTTTTTATGAGTATTATTTCAGACTCAAATCATTGGATGTTTATCTCAAGTAATGGAGGTTTAACAGCAGGTAGAAAAAATGCTGAATCCGCTATTTTTCCTTATTATACAGATGATAAAATAACTGAATTAGCAGAAACTACTGGTTGTAAATCGATTTTTAGAATACAAAAAAATGGTAAAACACTTATATGGGAGCCATTTTCGGAAAGACAAGCAGGTATTTACTCAATAGTTAGAAATCTTTACAAAAATGAATTTGGAAATAAAGTAATTTTTGAAGAAATCAATCAAGATTTAGGACTTACATTCAAATATCAATGGAATTCTAGTGATGAATTTGGTTTTGTTAGAAAAGCGACACTGATAAATAATTCTGATTTAGATTTAGATATTTCTATTCTAGACGGATTTCAGGATATTTTACCTTTTGGTGTAAGTTCAGATTTGCAAGGGATTAGAAGTAACTTGGTAGATGCCTATAAAAAATGTGAACTTGAAGTAGACTCAGGTTTGGGTATTTATGCATTAAGTGCTATTATCGTGGATAAAGCAGAACCGAGTGAAGCTTTAAAAGCAAATGTTGTTTGGTCTCGTGGATTAGAAAACCCTACACACTTATTATCTTCTTTACAATTAAACAATTTTAGAAGAGGCATGAAGCTGGAGCAAGAAGTGGATATGAAAGCAGAAAAAGGTGCTTACTTCTTAAATGCTAATATCAACTTACCTGCCAATCAAGAAAAAAGATGGTTGCAAGTTGTGAATGTAAATCAAACAGTTTCTGATGTTACTTATATTTCAGAAATGATTAAAAATAATGCTAGCTTAGACGAACTTTTACAAGTTAGCATAGAGGTAGGAACAAAAAAATTAGTAAAATTGGCTGCAGCTTCAGATGGTTTGCAACTTTCTAATGATCCATTAATTAATACAAGACATTTTTCAAATACGCTTTTCAATATTATGAGAGGTGGTATTTTTGATGATAATTACTCAATTGAAAAACAAGATTTTATTACCTATTTATCAAAAGCAAACAAACAATTATTTGTTGCAAAAAAAGAATTTTTAGCTAGCTTACCAGAGAAATTCACATTGAATTTCATTAAAAATTTAGCAGAAAATGATGCAGACAAAGATTTTAAAAGATTGTGCTTAGAATATTTACCATTAAAATTTAGTAGAAGGCATGGAGATCCAAGTAGACCTTGGAACAAATTTTCTATCAATACAAAAAGTGAAATTGATGGCTCTAAAATTCTAGATTACGAAGGAAACTGGAGAGATATTTTTCAAAATTGGGAGGTTCTTGCCTATTCATATCCTCAATTTATAGAGAGTATGATTCATAAATTTTTGAATGCAACTACATTTGAGGGTTACAATCCTTACAGAGTTACAAAAGGTGGTTTTGATTGGGAAGTGATAGAAGAGAATGATCCTTGGTCTTATATAGGTTATTGGGGAGATCACCAAATAATTTATTTACTTAAATTTTTAGAGTTTATAGAGAAACATTATCCATCTAAACTTGCAGAATTATTCAATGATGATATTTTTGTATATGCTAATGTGCCATATAAAATAAAACCGTATTCAGATATTTTAAAGAATCCAAAAGATACGATTGATTTCGATCACCAATTAAATGCTGAAATTGATGAGAGAAGAGCGATAATGGGTGCTGATGGTTCTTTACTAACTGATAAAAATAAAAATGTTTATAAAGTAAACCTTATTGAAAAGTTATTAGTTACGGTTTTGGCAAAAGTTTCAAACTTTATTCCTGAAGGTGGAATTTGGTTAAATACACAAAGACCAGAATGGAATGATGCAAACAACGCGTTAGTTGGTAATGGGGTTTCTATGGTAACGTTAAATTACTTAAGAAGATTTATTAATTTCTTTGAGGGTATTTTAGAAAATTCTGATGTAAATAATATTAAAATTTCTGATGAGGTATCAGTTTTATTTAATGATATTTTAAAAACCTTAGACGGAAATACTACCATTTTAGAGAGTAAAGTATCAGATAAAGATAGAAAAACAGTTTTAGATGGATTAGGGAATCCTGCAAGTAAATATAGAGAGTTTATTTATAAAAACGGATTTTCGGCTAAAAAATCAGCACTAACTAAAGCATCTTTATTACATTTTTTTACAGTTACAAAAGACTATTTAGAGCATAGTATTAGAGCAAACAAACGTTCGGATAATATGTATCATGCATATAATTTAATGACGATAGAAAATACGGATGAAGTTTCTATTTCATACCTATCGGAAATGTTAGAAGGTCAAGTAGCAGCTTTAAGTTCTGGTTACTTAACTCCAACGCAAGCTTTAGATTTGTTAGATGGATTAAAAGCTTCGGCATTGTTTAGACCGGACCAATACAGTTATATTTTATATCCAAATAAAAACTTACCAAGATTTACCAAGAAAAATAATATTCCATCAGAAAAAGTTGAAACTTCTAAATTATTAAAAGAATTAGTAGCTGCAGGAAACAAACAATTAATAGAAAAAGACGTTTTAGGGAACTATCATTTTAACGGAAATTTTAACAATGCGAATAGTGTAAAAGAAGCTTTAGCAAGTTTGCCAGAAGACTATAAAGAATTAGTAATAAAGGAATCGGATGCTGTTTTAGATATTTTCGAGGAAATTTTTGATCATAAATCTTTTACAGGACGTTCAGGAACTTTCTTTGGTTATGAAGGTTTGGGTTCTATTTATTGGCACATGGTTTCTAAGCTATTATTAGCAGTCCAAGAAAACTGTTTATTAGCAGTTAACTCCGGTGAAAGTGAAGTTGTTATTGGTAAATTATTTGACCATTATTATGAAATAAATGCGGGGGTTGGAGTTCATAAATCACCAGAATTATATGGTGCTTTTCCAACAGATGCATATTCACATACTCCAGCAACAAAAGGTGCTCAACAGCCAGGAATGACTGGCCAAGTAAAAGAAGATTTACTAAGTAGATTTGGCGAGTTAGGTGTTTTTGTTGAAAAAGGAAAAATTATTTTTAAACCAAGGTTATTAAAAACTTCTGAGTTTTTAGATGAACCAAAAGTATTTGAGTATATAAATATTAACGGCGAAAAACAGCAATTAAATATTGATAAAAATCAGCTGTGTTTTACGTATTGTCAAGTTCCAATCATTTATAGTTTATCTAACGACAACAGCGTTGAAGTTATTTTTAACGATGAATCAAATATATTTTTTGATAGTTTAAGTTTAGATGGAAGCACAAGCTCGGAAATGTTTGATAGATCAAATAAAATTAACCACATAAAAGTATCAATTATTAAGTAAAGTTGATGAAAAACCGCAATATAATATACCTAATTTGTTGTTTTTTGTTGATAGGTATTGGTTGCAATAATGAAATGAAAGTAAGTAGCAAAGCTCAAATAGAACAAAAAGTGGAGGCTCTTTTAGAGTTAATGACTTTAGAAGAGAAAATCGGACAAATGTCACAAATAAGACATTTTGAAGAGTTTGCTGATAAGGATGTTACTGAAAAATTTATAGGGTCAATCATTCATACGCAAGGCCCAAATCCGGGAAAAACCGCTTTAGGGTGGCAAAAGAGGTTTATAAAACTTCAAAAGAAGGCGCTTTCTACAAGATTGGGTATTCCTTTATTATTTGCTGTAGATGCTGTTCATGGTCAAAATACTTTTGAAGGAGCAACTATTTTTCCACACAACATAGGTTTAGGAGCAACAGGAAATGAAAACTTAGTTCAAGAAATTGCGAAAATTACCGCTTTAGAAAGTCAGGCAACGGGTTTTAATTGGGTGTTTTCACCTTGCGTTGCAATTCCTTTTAATGAAAAGTGGGGAAGAGTATACGAAGCATTCTCAGAAAGTACAGAACTAACGGAAAAACTAACAAGAGCTTCTGTTAAAGGTCATCAGGGAAATTTAGCAGACCCAAAAACGGTAATGGCAACCGCCAAACATTTCGTAGGCGATGGTGCAACGGATTTTGGTGTAGAAGGTGGTAATACTTCTTTATCTCGAGCAGGAATTAAAGAACGTTTATTGGCGCCTTACAGAATGGCCGTTAAGGAAAATGTTGGTGCAGTTATGGCATCATTTAATACAGTTTCTGGTATTTCTATGCATGCGCATAAGTCCTTAATCACTGATGTTTTAAAAGTTGATATGAATTTTGATGGCATTGTAGTTTCTGATTGGAAAGGGTATTCCCGTTTTGGTAAAAATGATATCATAAATGCTGGAATAGACATGATTATGGCTGTTGATGGTGATTTAGAAGATTTTCAAAAAGGAGTAAAAAGAGGCGTAGAAACAGATACAATTGCGATGTCTAGAATTGATGACGCAGTGAAAAGAATTTTACGTCAAAAATTTAGATTAGGTTTATTTGAAAACCCATTTCCAGATTCAACGTTAGTTTCTAAAATAGGAATTAAAAAACATAGAAATGTTGCACGACAGGCAGTCAGAGAATCTATAGTACTTTTAAAAAACAAGAATAAAGTCTTGCCTTTAGATAAAGAAACTAAGAAAATTGTAGTTGTTGGAGAGCATGCAAATAGCAGTGGTTTGCAATCTGGAGGATGGACTGTTAACTGGCAAGGAACCAAAGAAAATTATAAAGGAGCAACAACCATTTTAGAAGGAATTAAAAAACATGCAAAAGGAAATGTTGTGTATGATAAAGAAGCAACTCAAAATCATTTTGATGCCGATATTGCTATTATCGTTGTTGGAGAAACTCCGTACGCAGAATTTTTCGGAGATATTGGGCATGAATCAAATACAAGAAAATTAACTTTAACAGAAGAACACCAAAACTACATAAAAACATATTCAGAAAAAGGAATAAAAACAATTGTGGTATTAGTTTCGGGAAGACCTTTGGTTGTAACAGACCAAATAGAAACGTCTGACGCATTTATGGCAACTTGGTTATTAGGTTCAGAAGGAGATGGAGTTGCCGAAATTATTTTTGGAGATTTTAATTTTTCTGGAAAATTGCCGCATTCTTGGCCAAAATCAGAAGAAGATTACAAAGGAAAGTACGGACCCAATTTTTGGGATAAAACTATACAACCATTATATCCTTTGGGGTATGGTTTAAAATATTAAATAAGGAAAAGAAGTAAGAACAATCATTTAAAAAGTGCAGAAGAATATGAAATCAAGTTTAAAAATTTTAGTAACGTTTTTAATATTACAGATTGTATTTGGATGTAGTTCTAAAAAAGAGAATACAAAAGAAGTAAAGCAACCAATTAAAGAAATGACAGCAGCCAAAATTTTAGGAAATCCAGAATATTTAGCAATTTCTTATGGAGGATATAGAGCAAAATCTAGAGAAGTACAGCCAACAATCTCTGAGTTAAAAGAAGATTTAAAGTTAATGCACGCAATGGGTATTCGGATACTTAGAACTTATAATGTGCAACCAAAACTACCACACGCATCAAATATTTTAGAAGCAATTAGTCAACTTAAAAAAGAAGATGAAAATTTCGAAATGTATGTGATGTTAGGTGCTTGGATAGATTGTTTAAATGCTTGGACAGGTAAAGTGCCTAATCACGAAATTGAAAGCGATCAGAATGAAGGAGAAATTGCAAGAGCTGTTGCTCTAGCTAACAAATATCCAGATATTGTTAAAGTGATTGCTGTTGGTAACGAAGCCATGATTAAATGGGCTACGAGTTATTTTGTAAGACCTAATGTTATTTTAAAATGGGTAAACCATTTACAAGATTTAAAGAAAGAAGGAAAACTTTCTAAAGATCTGTGGATTACTTGTTCAGATGATTTTGCTTCCTGGGGTGGTGGAGATCCAAGCTATAAAGTTAAAGAATTAGAAGATATAATTAGGGCAGTAGATTATGTTTCAATGCATACCTACGCTTATCATAACTCTCATTATAACCCAGAATTTTGGAAAGTTCCAAATCATGAAAAAGGTTTATCGGATAAAGAAAAAATAGACCAGGCGATGTTACGTGCATTAAATTTTGCAAAAACGCAATATAAAGATGTTTCGGATTATGTGAAAAGTATAGATTCTACAAAGGCAATTCATATTGGCGAAACGGGATGGGCAACTGTCTCTAGCGGGCATTATGGGGCTAATGGATCGAGAGCAACAGATGAATACAAGCAAGGATTATATTACAAACATCTTCGTGATTGGACAAATAAAGAAGGTATTTCTTGTTTCTATTTTGAAGCTTTTGATGAACAGTGGAAAGATGCACATAATGCAAAAGGTTCAGAAAATCACTTTGGTTTATTTACTTTGAAAGGAGAAGCTAAATATCCAATTTGGGATTTAGTAGATAAAGGAATTTTTAAAGATTTAAAAAGAAATGGTAATTCAATTATTAAAACATTTAAAGGAGATAAGGAGGCTTTGATGAAAGACGTTTTAGTACCTAATACAGAATACCACAGATAATTAACTACTTATGCGAACTATAAAATATATTTTTTATTTATTTCTGACATGTATGATTTTAAGCTGCAATAGTAAAGAAGACAAATTGGAAGTAGAAGTATACGAAACCTCGGCAAGCGGAAATAATTTAACCAAATTGGATGATTTTTCTACTATCGAGACTCAAGAAAATGCAATTCAAATAAAATTACTACCAGCACAAAAACGTCAAACAATCACAGGTTTCGGTGGATCATTTACAGAATCATCTGCTTACTTATTAAATAAGGTAAGTAAAGAAAATAGAGAGATTATTATTGAAGCTTATTTTGGTGAAAGTGGGGCAAAATATTCATTGACAAGAACGCATATGAATTCTTGTGATTTTTCTATTAGCCAATATTCTTATGCACCTGTTGCAGATGACAAAGAATTAAAGCATTTTACAATACAAGATGATATAGACGATATAATTCCGATGATTAAAGATGCTATGAAAGTATCGAAAGATGGCTTTAAAATTCTGTCATCACCCTGGACGGCATCACCTTGGATGAAAGATAATAAGGAATGGGTAGGAGGTAAGTTATTACCAGAATATTATGATACTTGGGCCTTGTTTTTCTCTAAATATATAAGTGCATATAAAGTAGAAGGAATTGATATTTGGGGCTTTACAGTGGAAAACGAGCCTTTAGGAAATGGAAATAACTGGGAGAGCATGCACTTTTCACCTGATGAAATGACCAATTTTGTTCAAAATCATTTAGGTCCAAAATTAGAAGCCGATGGCCATAAAGCAAAAATTTTAGGCTACGATCAAAATAGAGAACATTTAAATGAATGGGTAGATTCCATGTATAAAAATGAGGAAACATCTAAATATTTTGATGGAACAGCAATTCATTGGTATGCAAGTACATATGATTATTTTCCAGAAGAATTAAAATATGCTCACAATAAAGCACCGAATAAATATATCATTCAGTCAGAAGCTTGTGTAGATTCAGAAATTCCACAATGGCAAGATGATGCGTGGTATTGGAGAAAAGAGGCTACAGATTGGGGTTGGGATTGGGCTCCAGAAAAAGATAAATATTTACATCCTAAGTATTCTCCGGTAAACAGATATGCCAGAGATATTATCGGTTGTTTAAATAATTATGTCGATGGTTGGATAGATTGGAATATGGTTTTAGATACGCAAGGAGGGCCAAACTGGTTTAAGAATTGGTGCGTTGCGCCCGTGATTGTCGATCCAGAAAAAGATGAAATATATTTCACGCCAATTTATTACACACTGTCACATTTCAGCAAATTTATAAGACCAGAGGCAAAGGTAATTGGACTTGAAAACTCCGATAAAGAATTAATGGTAACTGCAGCAGAAAACCTTGACGGAACAATCGCAGTAGTTGTTTTTAATGAAGGCAAAATAAATAAAAAAATAAACTTAACTCTAAAAGATAAGAGTATCGAGATTAACATAAAAGGACAAGCAATTCAGACCATTGTGATTCCAAATTAAAAATAAAACTAACTTAAAATCAGTAAAAATATGTCAAATAAATCTACAACACCAGTAAGAGGTAAAGTTCCATTCGGACAGAAAGCTGCCTTTGGCTCAGGTCACTTAGTACTTAATCTATTACCTGGTTCATTGGGAGTTTTTATGTTCTTCTTATTAACCGCTTTTGGAATGGATCCTTTTTTAGCAGGATTACTTGGAGGTTTGCCAAGAATATTTGATGCTATTACGGACCCAATTATGGGTTTTATTACAGATAATACAAAATCTAAATGGGGAAGAAGAAGACCGTATATTTTTGTGGGTGCTATTTTAAGTGGTGTTTTATTTGCGCTCTTATGGCAATTAGATCCAGAGAACACGCAGAATTATAATTTTTGGTATTTCTTAATCATGTCTATGGTGTTTTTAATTGGGAATACCATGTTTGCAACTCCATTAGTAGGTTTAGGGTATGAAATGACTTCTGACTATAATGAGCGAACAAATTTAATGGCATTTTCACAAACGGTAGGTCAAATTGCATGGATGATTGTTCCTTGGTTTTGGGTTATAATTAGTGACCCAGATATGTTGCCTATATCTGCTGAAGAAATAAGTAGAATAGCTTCTTTAGGGTTAAGTGATGCAGATGCAGCAAAAACTACATTAGAAGCGGTTCAAGCAAATGGTGTTCGTAAGCTTTCTGTAATAGTTGGTGCAGCATGTATCGTTTTAGGGATAATACCTGCTTTTTTCTGTAAAGGAATTGATTCTGCAAACATGGAGAACAGAAAAGAAATTTCATTTAAATCTCTTGGTTCTAATTTAATGGATCTTTTTAGAGGTATAGCGCAAGTTGCAAAAAATAAACCTTTTACAAAGCTTTGTGGTGCTACTTTTTTAGTCTTTAATGGTTTTCAAATGGTAGCAGCTTTCAGTGTTTATATCATCGTATTTTATATGTATAATGGTAGTTATGAGGACGCTGGTACTTTACCAGCTTGGTTTTCTACAGTAACTGCAGTTATTACAGCGTTTGGAGTTATACCAGTAGTTTCTTGGATGGCCGGTAAATGGGGTAAACGTAGAGCTTTTATTTACTCTACAGCGATTTCTATTGTTGGTTATGTTTTAAAATGGTGGGCATTTGACCCAGAAAATATTTACTTACTATTTATGCCAATTCCATTTATGGCTTTTGGTTTAGGAGGATTATTTACTTTAATGATGTCTATGACAGCGGATGTTTGTGATTTAGATGAATTAGAAAATGGTATGCCACGTAAAGAAGGAACTTTTGGAGCAATTTACTGGTGGATGGTAAAATTAGGACAAGCATTAGCGTTAGTTTTAGGAGGACTCGTTTTAAAAATGGTTGGTTTTGATGGTGCTGCAGCACAACAAACTGCAGAGACAATGACTAGTTTGCGTATTGCTGATGTTGTAATTCCGGCATCAACTGCAGGTTTGGCAATATGGATTATGTGGAAATATAGTTTAAACGAGGCTAGAGCTAAAGAAATTAAAGATTTGTTAGTAGAACGAAGAGGAGAGTTGTAAATAAATAAAAAAAAATAAATTAAAATGTCATTTAGAGAAGAGCAGTATTACGCAAGTAGTAAAGAAAGTTTTATAAAATTAGAAAAGGATTTTAAATCTCATGAAGGAGTAGATTTTAATGAATATTCTTCAGAAGAGGATTTGAAAAAACTTTGGCACGATACCTTAGAAAATGGTATGCACGGTCTTTGTTTTAGCATGTATGAAGATCAACAGAAACCTGGAGATGTTATTACGATCGAGCAAGTAGAACGAAGAATTAAAATTATAAAACCTTATACAAAATGGGTTCGTTCTTTTTCTTGTATAGAAGGTAATGAGCATATACCTAGAATGGCGCATAAGCACGGTTTGAAAAACATGGTTGGTGCATGGTTAAGTGACGATTTAGAAATGAATGAGTCTGAAATAGAAGGACTTATTCAACTTGCAAAAGAAGGATGTGTAGATATAGCGGCAGTTGGTAACGAAGTTTTATACAGAAATGATTTATCATTAGAGCAATTATTAGGCTACATAAAAAGAGTAAAAGAAGCATTACCGGGTATACCAGTTGGGTATGTGGATGCGTATTATGAATTTTCAAAGCATCCAGAGTTAGTAGAAGTTTCTGATGTTATTTTAGCAAATTGCTACCCATATTGGGAAGGCTGTAGTATAGAGCATTCTCTAAACCACATGCAGCAAATGTATGGACAAGCAGCACATGCGGCAAATGGTAAAAAAGTAATTATTACAGAATCTGGTTGGCCAAGTAAAGGAGAAAGTTTAAGAGGCGCACATTCATCTGAAGAAAATGCCATGAAGTATTTTATTAATGCTCAAGCCTGGTCTTCAAAGGACGATATAGATATGTTTTATTTCTCTTCTTTTGATGAATCATGGAAAGTAGGAGCAGAAGGTGTTGTTGGAGCGTATTGGGGACTATGGGATAAGCATGAAAAATTAAAGTATTAAGGGTTAATTAATTTTTTAATAAACTACAAAGGGTTTCTATTTATTTAGAAACTCTTTTTTTGTTTACTTTATAAAGTGTTAGAAATACAAAGGTTTAATATTTACAATATATTCATGAATTAGATATATGTATTATTAAATACGGTTGATTATGAAATTCAAACTCATTTATTTGAAGCATTTATTTGTATTGCTTTTTAATTCTCTCACTTGAAAAATCAAATCGCGACATATATCCAAAAACTTTAGTAGGGGGATTTGAATTATTGGCCCTAGAACAAACAGGAATTGATTTTAATAATATGATAAAAGAATCTAAGTACTTTAATCATTATCTTTTTGGTCAAATATATGTGGGCTCTGGTCCAGCTATAGGTGATTTTAGATAACGATGGTTTACCAAATATTTTCTTTGGAGGTAATTAAGTTGGTGAAAGAATATATCAGAATAAAGGAAATTTTAAGTTTGAAGATATTTCTAGATATTCTTCCAGAATATAAAGTTAATGCTGCTGTATTATATGTAATTACTAATTATTAAAATATTATTTTAATCCATGAAGATGGTGAAGTAATCCTTCAGTAGCTGCTTATATAAACTTAGGAAGTAGAATAAAAATGATTTTAATAATGACGGATTTATAGAAATATTAATTATAATATTCATCATAGTACAGAAACTATAAGATATAATGCTATAATTCAGAGAATGGTCTTCTTGTATTAGCTATTGGTAATAATAATTTTAAATCGACTAAATCTTCATAAAGCGGAGTTTATATTCTATTACAAGTCGTTCAATCAAATCATTTAAAATAAAGAAGCAATATTAAGAGTTAATAATTATTTAAAGTTTCTTCAAAGAAATTGTTGATTTATATAACACGTTGTTTTTTCTTTTTTTTACGATTCAAAACTTTTTAATTTTAATAATCCAAATTTTGTTCTATTTTTTCTATCAATTAATCATAATCTTCGGTTAAAAATTCTAATTTAACCACAACAATACCCATACTTTATTTCCTTTGAAAGGAATACCCTCAAATTTTAAATAACTATGAGTGTTTCAAAAACCCAAAGAACAGCAGAATATTATCGTTGATTGTGTGTAGCTTTTTATTTTGTATAGTTTTTGTGATAATATTTTACTAAAAACAACATTAATATTACCTATATTGTGTACGATATTAACAATTAATATTATTTAATTTAAAACAAATTTAAAATTATGAAAAAAATTACATTATTATGTGCCTTTTTGATTACATCACTTGGGTTTTCGCAAACTTATGATCTACTAACTAACGGTGATTTCGAGAATGGTACAGAGCCTTGGGTAGGAAATAACTTAAGTGTTGTAGCTGGTGAAGCTTTTGTTAGTGAAACTAATGCAGGAGGTAATCCTTGGGATACGCAATTAGTTCATGCTAATTTGCAATTTGAAGAAAATAAAGAGTATGTTTTTACCTTTTATGCTCGTGCAGCAGCAGATAGAAAAATTACAGTAGCAATTCAAAATGTTGGTGTTTGGTCTGACCAATTTAGAGCGGACTATGATCTTACAACAACAATGACTATGTATACTGCAACCTTTAATGCTTCTTCTTCTTTTTCGAACGTTCAGATTGGTTTCTTAATGGCTGGTGCTGGTTTTACAGATGGAATTTACTATGACAATATTTCTTTAATGACTGCAGGAGCTGCCTCAGAAACATGTACTGATGGTATAATGAACAATGGTGAAACTGCGATAGATTGTGGCGGACCTAATTGTGATGCATGTCCTGAACCTCCTACAACAGCAGCTCCAACTCCACCAGCAAGAAATGCGGCGGATGTTATGTCAATATACAGCGAAGCATATGCTAGTGTTGGACTTATCAATGTTCCTTGGGATGACGGTGATACTTCTCCAACGACTGTTGCGGGTAATGAATTATTAATGATGGAAGCGGGTAATTTCTTAGGACAGACTTTAGGGACTCCAGTAGACGCTTCAAATATGACTCATTTTCATATGGATTACTACGTAGCAGATGAGTTTGCAGATGGTCAGGTATTTAATTCTAAATTATCTAACCATGAGAAAGCTAGTGGTGAGGACGGTGAATCTAACGCTTTAGAATTTAATGTAGCTTTAACAGCAAGTGATGTTAAGACATGGAAATCTATTGATGTAGCTTTGGGTGATGCAAAAAGAGGTAATATCAAAGAATTTTTAATTACTGTATCTAATACAGTTAAATTAGCCTACTTAGACAATATTTATTTGTACAGAGAATCAACTGCGGGTGTAGATAATAATGCACTATTAGGTTTTTCTATGTATCCAAATCCAGCATCTAACAGATTAAATATCTCTGCTAAAGAAGCAATTCAAAACGCAGCTGTTTATAATGTATTAGGTAAAAAGGTAATGAGTTTAGAAATCAATAAGTCAAGTGAGTCTATCGATATCTCTAACTTAGCTTCTGGAATATACTTAATTAAGTATAATGTAAACAATAAAGTTGGTACTGCTAAATTTGTGAAGCAATAACAACTAACTTTTAAAATTTTTTAAAACGTTCAAAATTTATTTTTGAGCGTTTTTTTTTGTTTGTAATTTTTGAGCTAATGAGTAATTTAGTATCTTTAATTTTATAAAAACAGAATATAAATTGAATTTCTTTAAAAAATATACAGCCTTACTATTTGTTTTATTTACTTTTTTAAATTGTTCAAAGGAAGGGGTAAAAGAGTCTAAAAAAAGTAACGATTTAATACAAGAGACAAGTCCATACTTATTACAGCATGCCTATAATCCTGTTAATTGGAAAGCTTGGAATTCTAAAACATTAGCATTAGCAAAAAAAGAAAATAAACTAATTGTAATCTCTGTAGGATATTCTGCGTGTCATTGGTGTCATGTAATGGAAGAAGAAAGTTTTGAAAATGATTCTATTGCTAAAATTATGAATGCTAATTTTATCAATATAAAAGTAGATAGAGAAGAGCGACCAGATGTAGATAAAGTTTATATGAATGCGGTACAATTAATGACAGGCGGCGGTGGCTGGCCTCTAAACTGTATTGCACTTCCAGATGGAAGACCTATTTATGGAGGAACCTATTTTACAAAAGAACAATGGTCTAAAGTATTAAAGAGTATTTCTAAATTATATAAAGAAGAACCTCAAAAAGCTATTGAGTTTGCAGAGAATTTAACAAAGGGTATTCAAGAATCTCAGCTCATTACCTTAAACAAAGAAACGCCTAGTTTTACTAAAAAAGAGATTACATCTTCTGTGGCCTTATGGAGAAATCAAATGGACACTATTTATGGTGGATTTAAAGGTGTACCAAAATTTCCAATGCCAAATTCATTAGAATTTTTAGCAAGGTATAGTTATCAATTTAAGGATACTTCAATCGATAATTACTTAGAAAATGCATTAGCAAAAATTGCTTTTGGCGGTATTTATGATCATATTGGTGGTGGTTTCTCAAGATATGCTATTGATGAAAAATGGCATATTCCTCATTTTGAGAAAATGCTGTATGACAATGCACAATTAGTGAGTTTATACTCTAAAGCCTATTTAAAGGACAAAAACAAACTTTATAAAGATGTTGTACAAGAAACCTTACATTTCATTGAAAACGAATTAACAAGCAATAATGGAGCCTTTTATTCCTCTTTAGATGCAGACAGTAAAAATAGCTCAGGAGAAAAAGAAGAAGGAGCGTTTTATGAATGGACGGAAGAAGAACTAATAGAATTGCTTCAAGATGATTTTACTCTTTTTAAAGAATTTTATAACATAAATGACTTTGGACTTTGGGAAAATAGCAAGTATGTTTTGATTAGAAATAAATCAAAAGTTGAGTTTGCAAAAGAACAAAATATTACAACAGTAGTTCTAAATGAAAAAGTTTCTAAGTGGAAAAAGGTTTTACATAAAGCAAGAAATAAAAGAAGCAAACCTAATTTAGATGATAAAGTGCTTACCTCTTGGAATGCTTTAATGATTCAAGGATATGTGGATGCGTATAGAGCTTTTGGAAATAAAGAATATTTAGAGAGTGCGCTTAAAAATGCAAACTTCTTAGTAGAGAATCAATTAAGAAAAGATCAAGGTTTATATAGAAATTTTAAAAATGGTAAAAGCACCATAAATGCATATTCCGAAGATTATGCAGCAGTGATGAAGTCGTTTATTTCGTTATATGAAGTTACGTTAGATGAAAAATGGTTAACAATTTCCAAAAATTTAATAGATATTCTGTTTGTTAATTTTTTTGATGAAAACAATAAAATGTTTTATTTCACGTCTAAAGAAGATGAAAATTTAATTGCTAGAAAATACGAAATCATCGATGGTGTAATTCCATCGTCAAGCTCAATGATAGCAAACAGTCTTTTTAAATTAGGGCATTATTTTTCAAATTCCAAATATTTAAAAACGTCAGAACAAATGTTAAATAATTTAAAGGGTGATGTTAAATTGAATCCTGCTAATTATAGTAATTGGTTAAATTTAATGATCAATTTCACGAATCCTTTTTATGAAGTGGTTGTTGCCGGTGATAATGCAATGGAAGTAAATACTAGTTTAATTAATAATTATAATCCAAATATTTTAATCGCTGGAACCACGAAAGAGAATACCACATTACCATTGTTATCGTATAAATTCAATGAAGATAAAACCTTTATTTATGTATGCGTAAATGGTACCTGTAAATTACCTCAAAGGGATCTTAAAAAAGCAATAAAAAGCATTGATAAGTAAACTATTCTTTTCTTTCAGCTTCTTTAATGTTATCTAAATACTCTTGAAAACGTTTTCCGTATGTTGATTTTTTCACTTTAGGAGATAAAGAGTAATTAACAGTATCTAACATTTTTAGACTAGCATCATACATTTCTGTTAAAGCAATATATGGTGCAGCTTCATAATCAGCATTCGTAAGTGCAAAGTTTGTTGTGTATAAAACTCTTCTTCTGGTGAGTCTTTTGTAATCAACTTCTAACTTTTTTAACAAATCTAAATCATTTGCTTTTTTTGCGTCAAAATCTTTCTTGATAAATTCTAAACGTTGATTTTGAAATCGTTTACTTACAGTATTGTATTTATCTAATATTGCTTGATTTTTAGAACCAGTAATTTTTGGAGCATAACCAAATCCTTTAACTTGATCATTTATGGTAATAACACCCTTTTCACCAAAAAATAAAATTCTTTTGTCTGTTGTATTTCCATCAAATGTTAAATAATATAAAACAGGAGAATCTACGTTGTCTGTTAATGTAAAAGTATCTTTTCCTAATAAGGCAACAGAGTCTACAGAAACTAATAAAGTATCTTTCATTTTCTGAAGATATAAAGTTCCTTTTTTAAGGCCTTTAATTTGTCCTTGTACAATCATATTTCCTTCCTTTTTAGAAGAACATGCAAAAAGCACAATTGATAATACTAGAAGAGCGGTAATTTTTTTCATTTTGATTATGACTTTGGAGTGCAAATATGCTGTTTTTTTTTATAAAGTTGAAGCTAATTCCATTAAAATAGTACAGGCGATTGCACCAATAGTTCCAATTGCATAGCCAAAAACGGCTAACAAAACACCTACAGTTGCTAATGATGGATGAAATGCTTGTGCAACAATGGGAGCAGAAGCTGCACCACCAACATTTGCTTGACTTCCAACAGCCAAAAGGAAGTAAGGAGCTTTGATGATTTTAGCAACTAGGATTAATAAGCCCGCATGAATTATCATCCAAACCAATCCAATAACCATTAAGCCAGGGTTTTCAAAAGCTTGATTTAAATCCATTTTCATACCAATAGTGGCTACCAAAATGTAAATTAAAACACTACCTAATTTACTTGCACCAGCACCTTCATAATTTTTTGCTTTGGTAAAAGATAAAATAATAGCAACAAGGGTAGAAACACTAATTAACCAGAAAAAACCGGAACCTAAGAAAGAGAAAATATTACGCCAAGTTTGGGATTCTATCGAAGCTACAAAATCAGAGAAAAAGATACTTAAATATTTAGAGGCAAAATGTCCAAAACCAACGGTTCCAAATGCAATAGCTAACATGATCATTAAATCTGAAAGAGTAGGATTTCTTTTTACTTTTTGTGTAAAACTGATTACTTTTTCTTTCAATTCTTCAATAGCGGTTGTATCTGCTTTTAACCATTTATTTATTTTATCTTTTTTACCAATTCCTATTAATAAAATGGCCATCCAAACATTTGCAACAACAATATCTACAATTACCATTCCACCATATTTTGCAGGATTGTATTGGTAGATTTCTAGCATTGCTGTTTGGTTTGCTCCACCACCAATCCAACTTCCTGCAAGTGTAGAGAGTCCTCTCCAAACTGCATCGAAATCGGCTCCTCCAACAGTTTCTGGCGAGAAAATTGAAATTAATAATATAGCCAAAGGTCCACCAATTATAATACCAACAGTTCCTGTAAAAAACATAATTAATGCTTTAGAACCTAGGTTGAAAATAGCTTTTAAATCGATACTCAACGTCATTAAAACCAAAGCTGCAGGTAGCAGAAAACGACTCGATACGTAATACAATTGTGAGCTGGCACCAACGGTTTCTCCCATAGTATTTGTGGTTTCCCATTCTGGAGATATAACACCAAAGGTTGTAAACAAAGCAGGGATAAAATAAGCCATAAATAACCCTGGTACAATTTTATAAAATTTTTGCCAAAAACCAGCTTTTATGTTTTCTGTGTAAAAAACAAATCCTAAAGAAATCATTAAAATACCAAAAACAATGGCATCATTTGTAAAAATTGGTTCAGTCATTATCTGTTTATTTTTTTTTATGATTTGTATTTAGAATTACACCTAATTGTAATCTTTTTAAAGTGTTAGCTGGTAATTTTATTTGGATATAGCCTAATTTTATTTTTAAATTATTGTTCAGTTTGTGTAAAAAACCAGCTCCAGTCCAATTTTGAGAAAATCTTTTACCTCGATCTAGGTTTAAAAATAGTTCATTAAAAGCGTAAACACTCCATTTTTTAGAAATTGGAGTGCCTACATTTAAGTTATAACGAATCCAACTTTGTGTGGCATCCTGAGTAATATTTTTATGAATAAAACGATGCTCAAAACGAAAACGATGTTTTGCTATAAATTTTCCCCATTTAGATTTTAAATTTAAGTCTTCATACAATCTCCATTCGTATAAATTATTTGAAGGAGTATCATAAGCAACATCAGCAGTAGCATAGCTTAAACCTACTGTAAGATTAGTTTTTGGGTTAATAGTATAGTTAAGACCTAATCTGTAAACCTCTTGTTGAAATTCGCTAGTAACCTCAAAATATCTTAAATGAGCCATCGTTTTTAGCGCAATCTTATCTGATACTCGATGGGAACCATTATACATATACCATGTTCCTAGGCTGTTTTCAGCAGTCTTTTGTGCTTGTAGCTGAAAGCATAAAAAACTCAGGCACAAAATGACACTTGTTTTCTTCATCTTTATTTAATTGAATAAATTTTAGTTTCTTTAAAAGGGGAAATATATATCTTTTCTGTTGATGATTTATAGCTTATCCATTCTTTATTGAAAAAAGAATTTGTTTTAGAAAGCGCTTTATTGAATTCTTCTTTAAACTGATTTATCAATTGAATTTCTGTGGCAGTCTGTTTACCGAATCGTGAACGAACATAATAATTAGCAGTTCCAAAACGCTGATTTACCGTAACTTCTTTGTTTCTAGTAATCCCTTGCCTTTTGTCAACTTTCCCTAGATATATAGCTATTAAAGTGTCAATTTCTTTTATAATTTTTGAGGATGATTTTATCTCACTTTTATATTTCGTTTTATTCTCTTTTGTTAATTGAGATTTTATGGAAGTTGCTGTATTTTTACTTTCTACCAATTGGTTTACAATAGAAGTAATTTTTTCTTGATATCTTTCCAGTTCTTTACTAGCATTGTATTTTTGATTAATTGCTTCATCAGAAATTGCTAATCTAGGATCAAATTCTACTTTTATATTTTGTTCAGAAATAACATCGCCAAAAGTCATTTTTAATTTATAAGTTCCTGGTTTTACAGAAACGCCACTTGGTTCTCTTTTAGATTTAGAAATTCTTCTGGAAGCTCTAGCAATACCTTTTTCTCTTAAAAACCATCTAGTTTTATGAATTCCATTTTCTTTAGGTGCTTTAAATTTTAAAGTTCTTATTTGTCTATTACCATCAAAAACTTCTAATTTAATAGAGTCATATTTTACTGTTTTTTTGCCTTCAGATTTAATTTTGTCCTCATTTGTTTTCTTCTTTGTAGACTTAATTTCTTCTTTCTTTTTCGCAGGTCTATTTATATAATAAGAAATTAAAGCACCACTTTTTCTGTTTTCTCCTTGATACAAAGCATCTGCACCAAATCTACTTCCTGTTGGTTGTTGTCTTGCTGCTTGATATGCAGTAGGAGGTGAGAATAATGCTAACTTTTTAGTAGTAATATTTCCATTTGCAATTGCTCTTAATGGTCTAATATCATCTAAAACCCATGCAGCTCTTCCAAAAGTTCCAATAATTAAATCATTTTCTCTTGGATGAATTACCAAATCTTTTACAGGAACGGTTGGAAAACCTTCCGTCCATTTTGTCCATTTTTCTCCTGCATTTATAGAAATATACAAACCATCATCAGTACCTAAGAAAAGTAGATTCTCGTTTTTAGGATCTTCTATAATACAGAGCGTATAACTTTGTACATCATTTTCGTCAACAATACGTTCCCAAGTTAATCCATAATTTTTAGTTCTATAGGCATAAGGAGTATAGTTAAAACGTCTGTAATCATTTGCTATTAGTAATGCTTCTCCTTTATTTTTATTGGATGCTTTTATTTGTGTAATCCAACTATTTTTGGGTAAACCTTTTATGTTTTTTGCTACATTCACCCAGTTTTTACCCCCATTTTTGGTGATATGTACTTGACCATCATCAGTAGCTGCCCACAAAACATCTTTTTCTAAAACAGCAGGCTCAATTACTAAAATGGTGCAATGATTTTCTGCACCAGTTGCATCCATAGTTAAACCACCACTTTCTGCTTGTTTTAATTTTTCAGGATTGTTTGTTGATAAATCCGGAGAAATAACACTCCAGGTTAAACCTTTATCTGTTGATTTATGTACAAACTGACTTCCAAAATATAAGGTAGAATTATCAAATGGATCCATATTAATAGCTGCATTCCAATTGAAACGTAATTTTATACTAGCATCGAAATGTGTTGGTTTTACCGAATAATTATTTCCTGTTTTATAATCATATCTTACTACAGAACCTTGCTGGCTCATGGACCAACCATATCTTGAATCGTCTTTATCGGGTACAACATCAAAACCATCTCCAAAACTAATTTCTTGCCAATAAGAATTTCTAATTCCTTGTGCTTTCCACACATAGCTTGGACCTCTCCAAGAGCCATTATCTTGCATGCCGCCATAAATGTTATATGGAAATTCATTATCCACATTTATATGATAAAATTGAGCCACTGGTATGTTACCAATAAAGCGCCAAGATTTACCTCCATCTTTCGTAATATTTAATCCACCATCATTCCCATCAATCATAAATTTTCCGTTTTTTGGATGAATCCACCAAGCATGATGATCTGGATGAACTCCATTGTCTACGCCATAAGCAGGCATTAATTGTTCGAAAGATTTGCCACCGTCTTGTGAAACATTGATATACGTAAACACTGTGTATAATCTATTTTCATTTTGAGGGTCTACATAAATTTCTGAATAATAAAAAGGACGATTTCCAATACCAGGTTTGTCATTTATTTTCTTCCATTTAAAACCACCATCTTCACTTTTATACAACGCATTTTTTTTCGCTTCAACCAGAGCATAAATTATATCGGGGTTGCTAGGAGCTATGGCAACGCCTATTCTTCCTAAATCACCTTTAGGGAAACCATCTTTTTCTGTAATTTGTTTCCAGTTTTCTCCCCCATCATGCGTAATGTATACCCCACTTCCTGTTCCTCCAGATTTAAAAAACCAAGGATCACGTTTGTGTTCCCACATCGAAGCAATTAATTTGTTTGGATTTGTAGGATCCATAATTAAATCTGCAGTTCCAGATTTTATGTTTGTAAACAATATTTGTTTCCAAGTTTTACCACCATCCATGGTCTTATAAACACCACGTTCTTTGTGTTCTCCCCAAGGAGAGCCAATGGCACCAGCATAAACTACATCTGGATTTGTAGGATTGATAATTACTCTATGAATGTGTCTCGTTTTTTCTAAACCCATGGATTTCCATGTTTTTCCCGCATCTAAAGATTTATAAATTCCAAATCCACCATTTAAACTATTTCTTGGATTTCCTTCACCTGTTCCTGCCCATATAACACTGGGATTTGATTGCTGGATGGCAATTGCTCCTATAGAAGCCGTTAATTCTTTTTCGAAAATAGGTTTCCATTTAATTCCACCAGAAGTTGATTTCCAAATTCCACCAGAAGCGGTACCAGCATATATGATTTCAGGATTAGATTCCACAACATCAATAGAAGTTACGCGCCCAGACATTCCTCCGGGGCCAATATTTCTTGGTGTCATATTTTTTAAAATATCCATGGAAAACTCTTGAGAAAAGAGTAGAGAAGTAGCGCTTAAAAAAAGGATTGTAAATAATTTTTTCATTGAGTTTGGTTTTTTATAACGGGTTACAAGATACAAAATAGAAAAGCTCAATTAAGATTCCACAAATAATTTAACAAATTTCTATTAAATATGAAATTATTGAATTAGGTAATGAATTAAACTAAATCCACTTTTTATTATTTAACAATGAAACTTTGATTATTTTTATAAAAATTTAAGAAGATGAGTGAGCAAGAAGAATTCTTTGAGTATATAAACAATGGTTATAAAACTAAAGGAGAGTTTATAGCACTTGGAGCAGCTATGTTAGGGGAAGAAACGGTTACAAATGCCATTGTTAAGGTCCCTTTAAAAACGCTGAATAGACATGGTTTAATTGCTGGCGCTACTGGTACAGGAAAAACAAAAACGTTACAAGTTTTAGCTGAAAATCTATCGGAAAAAGGAATTCCTGTTTTATTAATGGATATTAAAGGAGATTTATCTGGTTTGGCGCAACCAAGCCCGGGTCATCCAAAGATTGATGAACGTCATGCAAAAATTGGTTTTCCTTTTGAAGCAAAAAAGTTTCCAATAGAAGTTCTAACAATTTCAGAACAGGATGGTACAAGAATGCGTGCAACTATATCCGAATTTGGTCCTGTTTTATTATCAAAAATTTTAGATTTAACAGAGACACAATCAGGTATTTTAGCAATTATTTTTAAGTATTGTGATGACCACAAGTTGCCTTTACTAGACTTAAAAGACTTTAAAAAAGTTTTACAATTTGTAACGCAAGAAGGCAAAGAAGAAATTCAAGCTGAATATGGTAGAATCTCTACGGCCAGTACTGGAGCTATTTTACGTAAAATTATACAAATAGAACAACAAGGAGGGGATTTATTCTTTGGTGAAAAATCTTTTGATGTTGAAGATTTAAGTAGAATTGATGAAAGCGGAAGAGGAATTATTTCAGTTTTACGTTTAACCGATATTCAAGACAAGCCTAAGTTATTTTCAACATTTATGCTGCAATTGTTAGCAGAGGTTTATGAAACCTTTCCAGAACAAGGAGATAGTGGCAGACCAGAACTTATTATATTTATTGATGAAGCACATTTAGTTTTTGAAGAAGCTTCAAAAGCATTATTAAACCAAATAGAAAGTATTGTAAAATTAATACGTTCTAAAGGAATTGGTTTGTATTTTGTTACTCAAAACCCTAAAGATGTACCTGAAGATATTTTAGCGCAATTAGGTTTAAAAATACAACATGCATTAAGAGCATTTACTGCAAAAGACAGAAAAGCAATTAAGTTGGCTGCAGAAAATTATCCAAGTTCTGATTATTATGACACGAAAGAAGTTTTAACTCAATTAGGAATTGGAGAAGCATTTGTATCTGTTTTAAATGAAAAAGGAATTCCTACTCCACTAGCCAGAACAATGTTGCGTGCGCCAATGAGTAGAATGGATGTATTAACAGACAAAGAATTAGGCAATGTAATAGATAACTCAAGGTTAATGCACAAATATAATCAAGAATTAGATAGAGAAAGTGCCTACGAATTGTTAAATAATAAAATTGAAAAGATTAATTTAGCAGAAGAAAAAGCAATTAAAAAATCTGCAGAACAAAAAGAAAGAGAAATAAAAGAAAAAAGAGCGACGAAATCTTATTCAAGAAGAAGTACAAGACAAAACCCAATTGTGAAAGTATTAACAAGTGCCACTTTTATTAGAGCCTTTTTTGGAATTTTAAAAAAGATGATTAAATAACAAAATTAAAAATTAAACGTTTAAAGAAAATATAAAACAAAAAGAATGATCAAAAAGAAGTCCTTATCTGTAATTTTAATTGTGTTTTCATTATTAATTATCAGTTGTAATAAAAATGATAAATTTAAAATTGAAAAAGGTAAAGTAGGTTTAATTTCTACTGTAACCACTATAAAAGATTTAGAAACTATTTTCAATAACGATTCTCTTGTTAAGAATTTAAGTGAAGGAGCTCTTGGAAATAATTATTTTCAAGATGATGATGAAATTTTAGTTTTTGAAAAAGGAGGAAAACATTTGTTAACAATTATACCAAAAGATCAGTTGGATTCTACATCTACTATAAGAAGTATTGAAATTCATGATAATCGTTTTAAAACGGAAGTTGGTTTAAGTTTAAGTTCTAATTTTTCTGAAATCAATGCCAATAATAGCATAAGGCCGGAATCTACCCTTCAATCTGTGACCCTTTTTTTAGATGAATTAAATGCAACCATCACAATTGATAAAGAGGAGTTAGGTATTAAAGACATTATTACTCAAAAAATATCTTTAGAGCAAATTCCTGATTTAGCAAAAATTAAATCTTTTATAGTTTGGTTTAATTAAATTCTACAATGAAAAAAAAATATCAAATTCAAAGTACACCGTTTGTTGTGCCAACAACAGATGGTAAAATTATTGAAGAACATTTTGGAAATGCTACTGATCAAAATTCGCAAATAAGTATTGCACACATGATTGCACCTCCAAAATGGAGTGAGCCTTTTCAAACTCCAGAATTTGATGAGTACACCTATATTATTAAGGGAAAAAAGCAGTTTATTATCGAGGGCGAAACGATTGTTTTAAAAGCTGGGCAATCCATCAAAATAGAGAAAAACACACGAGTTCAATATTCTAATCCTTTTGATACTGATTGCGAGTATATTGCTGTTTGTCTGCCTGCTTTTTCCATAGATTTAGTACATAGAGAATAAAACAGTAATTATAAATTTATTCATTTTGATGGTTATAAATTTCTCAAAAGGAATAAAGCTAAACCCAAAAATAGATTTAAAAGACTTTATTTTAATTTTTTTGAGAAATCAGTTTCCAGAAAATTAAAAAGTAATTGCAATAATGATTAACAACTTTAAAATTGCTATTAGTAACTTTAGTTTTAACCATTTAATAAATAGCAGTAGAACTTTAATCGCTATTTAAGTATCACCTAAAATGCTCTTTTGAAAGAAGGGTTTTGAGTATTTCCAATAAACATGCTGAGGTATTCAAAAGAAAAAGTAATTATTTAGTTTTTTCTTTGGCAAGCTAATAAAGTGTTTTTTAATAACATTGCAATGGTCATTGGCCCAACACCACCTGGAACAGGAGTAATAAAAGCTGCTTTTTTAGAGACTTCATCAAAAGCAACATCTCCAACTAATCTAAATCCATTTTTTCTAGAGGAATCTGCTAGACGAGTAATTCCTACATCAATTATAGTAACATTATCTTTAACCATTTCTGCTTTAACAAATTCAGGGATTCCGATTGCTGCAACAATAATATCAGCTTGTAAAGTAATTTCTTTGAGGTTTTTAGTTCTGCTATGACACATCGTTACAGTAGCATTTCCTACTTTTCTTTTTTGTGATAACAAAATACTCATTGGGCTACCAACAATATGACTTCTTCCTAAAACAACAACATGTTTCCCAGAAGTTTCAACATTATACCTATCTAATAATTCTAAAATTCCAAAAGGAGTTGCAGAAATAAAAGTGGGTAAATTCAGCGCCATTTTTCCCACATTTGTTGGGTGAAAACCATCTACATCTTTATTAGGATCAATAGCCATGATCACCTTTTGTTCATTAATATGTTTAGGTAAAGGCAATTGAACTATAAAACCATCAATATCATTGTCGATATTTAATATAGCAATTTCATTTAACAAATCTTCTTCTGAAGTTTCCTTTGGTAATCTGATTAAAGTAGATTCAAAACCAACTCTTTCACAAGCTTTTACTTTGGCATTTACATACGTAATACTAGCACCATCATTACCAACTATAACTGCAGCTAAATGCGGGGTTTTGTTTCCCCTATTTTTTAATTCTCGAACTTCTAAAGCAATTTCTTCTTTAATATCTGCAGAAGTTTTTTTTCCGTCTAATAAAATCATTTGTTTTTTCAGGTTCAGTGTTTATTGTGTTACTTTATATTCCAAATTCGCAGTTTGAAAGAGGTTTGTTTTTACTAACTGCTAAGTGTAATTTATTGCATTCCTTTCATCATTTGCATCATTTTTTTACCACCACCGCCTTGCATCATTTTCATCATTTTGCTCATTTGATTAAATTGCTTCATCAATTGATTTACTTCTTGTATGGTAGTTCCAGATCCTTTGGCAATTCTCTTTTTCCTGCTGGCATTTATTGAATTTGGTGTACTTCTTTCACCTGGTGTCATCGAATGAATAATTGCTTCAATTCCTTTAAATGCATCATCATCTATATCTACATCTTTCATTGCTTTTCCAGCTCCAGGAATCATACCAACCAAATCTTTCATGCTTCCCATCTTTTTTATTTGTTGAATCTGACTTAAAAAATCATCAAAACCAAATTGATTTTTAGCAATCTTCTTTTGTAATTTTCTTGCTTCTTCCTCATCATATTGATCTTGAGCACGCTCTACAAGAGAAATAACATCTCCCATACCTAAAATTCGATCGGCCATTCTATCTGGATGGAAAACATCAATAGCATCCATTTTCTCTCCAGTACCAATAAATTTAATCGGTTTATCTACAACAGTTTTTATGGTTAAAGCTGCTCCACCTCTTGTATCACCATCTAATTTTGTAAGAATAACTCCATCAAAATTTAAGATATCATTAAAAGCTTTTGCAGTATTTACAGCATCTTGTCCAGTCATAGAATCTACCACAAATAATGTTTCTTGTGGATTTACAGCTTTATGAATGTTAGAAATCTCTGTCATCATTTCTTCATCTACCGCCAAGCGTCCAGCAGTATCAATAATCACAACATTCTTACTATTTGCTATCGCGTGAGCAATTGCATTTTTAGAAATTTCAACAGGATTGTTATTACCAACTTCGGCATATACTTCAACTCCAATTTGCTCTCCTACAACTTGTAATTGATTGATGGCAGCAGGCCTGTATACATCACAACCAACTAAAAGAACTTGCTTCGCCTTTTTTGTTTTTAAAAAATTTGCTAGTTTTCCTGAAAAAGTAGTTTTACCAGAACCTTGCAAACCAGACATTAAAATTACTGTGGGAGACCCTCCAAGGTTTATACCAACAGTTTCTCCGCCCATTAGTTCAGTTAGTTCATCTTTTACTAACTTTACCATTAATTGTCCAGGATTTAATGTCGTTAATACATCTTGGCCTAATGCTTTGGTTTGAACTTTCTTTGTAAAATTTTTGGCAACTTTAAAGTTAACATCTGCATCTAACAATGCCCTTCTAACTTCTTTAAGGGTTTCAGCAACATTTACTTCAGTAATTTTACCATGTCCTTTTAGGGTATGTAAGGCTTTATCTAATTTATCGCTTAAACTGTTAAACATAACTTGTGTTCTTTTTTAGGAAGCACAAATATAAGAATTAGTGATGATTTGTTTAGGGATTAAAAAAGTTTTTTAATCATCTTTTATTTAGAAATGAGCTTGTAAAAAAGTTCATTAAATAATGAAAGACAGCCAACAAAGAAAAATGAGTTTTTGTTAAAAGTAGGTCATAAATATTAATGAAATGAACTATCTCTTCTTTTTAATAAAGCTAAAATGAAGTTAAGTAGACATAAACATGTGGATATTACAAAAAGAATATATGAAGTTGAAAGTATTGAGTACATGTTAATATAATCCGACAGAAAGTTAGGTGCTAAAACAGTTTTTGTATTTATAAACAAGAGGCAAAAAATAAAAGGAATGAATGCAGCTAATTGAAATATAATGTGAAAAAGAGATAATATAGGTATTGTTGCTTTTTTAGCCCAATAAAGCATGTAATAATTTAAACCAATTAAAGCAACAAAAAGAGCTGAAAAGTAAGACCAATAATGAATTTTAACGGCAAAAAAAGTATTATATATTGTTACATCTATTACGTTACCTTCCCTTATTAAGCCTGTAAAAATAAAAAGAGGGATTAAGCTAAAAAATAAAATATGAGGTTTTTTAATAATAGTTTTCACTTAATAGAATTTTTGTAAAGTTTTTGTATGATGTTCTGTGTGATATACTGTCCACATAATAATTTCTCTTATGGTCATTTTTCCCATTAAAGGATGCGGAATAACCAAGCTATCTAAGTTTTTTTCGCTAATTTTTTTAGTTTTGTATTGCAATTTTTTTTGTTGAATTTGAAGTTTTGTTATTAAACGCTTTTTTTCTTTTAAAGTTGGTTTATTCAATTTTTTATTAAAATTTCTTATTCCTTCTCTATTTTCTGAAAGTTTTTGCTGGTATTTTTTTACAATAGTATTGTAATCTCTAGATTCTCTATTACAAATGCCAAATTTATATTTCAGAAAAAATCTTGGGTAACTTAAAGCTTTATTTAATAGTTGTAAGCTATCTGCTAAATGCTGTATGTGCTGACTTGTAGACCATTTTTTTTCGGGACCTAATATCCAATTTTCTTGAGGCTGATTTTCTAACCAAGTAAATAATTCTTGGTGTTTAGTTTCTAATATATCTAAAATCTCATCCTTATCCATCCATCCATAATTTGCGGCGTTAAATGTAATAAATTTATAAGATATAGTAGTAAAATAGTGTAGATTTTATACTCGATATGTTGATGGTAATTTAGTGTTGATGTTAGCATTTAGACTATATAGTTAGAGCTGAATTAAACTTTGCCATTCTTTTTTAATCCTTAAGCATAATTGATAAGATTTAAAATAAGATGATTGCATACATCAAAAGTATTTTAATTCCAGTCGTAACATTTGATAGCAATATAAATAGGGCAGAAAGGAATCGTTTATTTAGCAAAACTATAATATATTCTAGAAAAGTGATTAAATAATTTACCATAACCGTGGCTATGTTATTTACTCTTTAATTAACCAAAAAGTTCTCTATTTATAAGATTAAAGATACAAATGCAATTTATAAAAGTGCTTAAACCTTTAATAAAAATAGTCAAAGAATAAATTTCTATTATTTTTTTGTTCTTATTGCTAGTTTTTGAGAAGTTCCAATAATACTTATGTATTTATTAATTGCACTTGAAGTGAAATTTTCTAACAAAATTTTAAAGTGTTCATAATTTAATATTTTGTTAAGCTTTTTCAATGCTCTCTCTATATTTTTAAAACATAATTATTAAATTTATTATAAATGTAATCCATTGTTTCGAAAAGTAAGAAGACATCAACTCAAAAGTGTAACAAAAAAAGTAATTATGAGTAATGTTTTGAGTAATTAGAAATTTTATTTTTCAACAACAAATTCTAAAGCAGCTCCATTAATGCAATGGCGTTTTCCTGTGGTTTCTTTTGGTCCATCATCAAAAGAATGCCCCAAATGACCACCACAAGTATTGCATTTGAGCTCAGTTCTGCGATACCCAATTTTATAATCTACATCTAACTCAATATTGCCGTTTATAGCGCGATCAAAAGAAGGCCAGCCAGAGCCTGAATCAAATTTATTTTCAGATTTGTACAAAGCTGTTTTGCAAGCCGCACAAACATAAATACCTTTTTTGTGATTTTCATTAAATTCACTTGTAAATGCCCTTTCTGTGCCAGCTTCACGTAATACATAATATTGCATTGGAGAAAGTAATTTTTTCCATTCAATATCTGTTTTTTCTACTTTATAAGTTTTCTTTTCTTTTGATGAATTTTGTGAATTTCCTACACAGCTAAACATCATTAATAAAACAAGAGTACTAATTAATTTTTTCATATATCTAAAAGTGTAATATTATCTTTTTTTTAATTGAATATTATTATATCCATTGGTAATAAAAGAATTGATTTTATAGGTTTGACGTATATTTATTAAATAACTTACAATATTATAAATTATTAAAATATCAACAAAAAAACATTTTTAAATAAAGATAGAATCTATAATTTAAAAAGTAATAAATTTGTGACCTATTGTATAAGAAAGTGTCTTACTAGTTATAGACTAAACACATAAAAAAATGAAAAAAGTACTTATTTTAGTTATAATCATGGTTCTTTTTGAAGCATGCAGTACTGTGCCAATTACAGGAAGAAAAAGAGTGAATTTAGTAAGTGATTCGCAAGTTTTACCAACAAGCTTTGCCCAATATAAAGGTTTTTTAGCGGAAAATAAATTATCTACTAATAGAGAAATGACAAACCAAATAAAAGAAGTTGGTAAAAATATTTCTCAAGCTGTAGATCGCTTTATGAGAGCCAACAATATGGTTACAGAAGCAGATTCTTATCGATGGGAATTTAATTTAGTAGAAGATAAAACTATAAATGCTTGGTGTATGCCAGGAGGTAAAGTTGTCTTTTATACTGGTATTATGCCAATTTGTGATAACATAAATGGTGTTGCGGCAGTTATGGGGCATGAAGTTGCACATGCATTTGCCAAACATGGTCAAGAACGTATGACTTCATCTTATGGTCAACAAATTGGCGGTTTATTGGTGACTTTAGGAACATCAAAGGAAGATTCGCAAACAAAACAAATATGGAATACTGCTTTTGGTGTTGGTTCTGGTTTAACAATGTTAAAGTTTAGTAGAACTCATGAGCAAGAGGCAGATAGATTAGGGTTAGTTTTCATGTTGATGGCGGGTTATGATGGTATTGAAGCTGCAGAAGTTTGGGTAAGAATGAGTAAAAATTCCGGAGGAAGTAGTACACCACAAATTTTAAGCACACATCCTTCAAATGCAGCAAGAATACAAGATTTAAAAAGTTATTTACCTACTGCAAAAATGTATGCTAAAAAGTACAATCAAGCACAATCTCAAGTCAAAAAATAAATTAAATAAATAGTTTCCTTATATTGTGCACCGTTCAAGAGATTGAACGGTTTTTTATAAAATATAATTTATGTTAAAAATTGGAGATAAAAAATTAATCAATGCTTGGGCTTTTTATGACTGGGCAAATTCTGTATATTCTTTAGTAATCAGTTCAGCTGTTTTTCCTATATATTATGCAGGTTTAACAACTTCTAAATTCTTCGCAAATGCAGATGGGGAAATAGAATTTCTGGGTACTTTATGGAACCCAACTAGCTTATATAATTATGCGCTAGCGTTTTCTTTTTTGGTAGTTGCATTTATATCGCCAATGTTATCTGGTATAGCAGATTATGCAGGGAATAAAAAGAAATTTTTAAAAGGTTTTTGTTTACTAGGCTCATTATCTGTAATGAGTTTGTTTTTTTTTACAGGTAAAGAAACCCTTTGGGTTGGCATTGTGTTTACCATTTTAGCTAGTATTGGTTTTTGGGGAAGTATAGTGTTTTACAATGCATATTTACCTGAAGTAGCAAATCCAGAACAACAAGATAATGTGAGTGCTAAAGGTTTTATGTTGGGATATTCAGGCTCTATAATTTTACTACTTATTTGTCTGGTACTTATAGAAACTGAAGTTTTTGGTTTTTATGATAAACAATTTGGCTCTCAACTTTCTTTTGTTTTAGTTGGTATTTGGTGGTTGGGGTTTGCTCAAATTACCTATGCTAAATTGCCAAAAGAAGAGAAAACTACACTACCTAAAGATAATTATTTTACAAAAGGTTTAAAAGAAATACAAAAAGTATCAAAAGAATTATTTGCTTACAGAGAGCTTAAAATTTTTCTAATATCATTTTTCTTATTAAGTATTGGCGTTCAAACAATTATTTTAATGGCTGGAATTTTTGGAACTATTTTAGGATTAGAAACTTTAAATTTATTAGCAACTATTTTATTGGTGCAATTTGTTGGAATTTTAGGCGCTTTCCTTTTTTCAAGACTATCTAATAAAATAGGAAATATTAAAACGATAAAAATAGCAATTGCTATTTGGGGTTTGGTTTGTTTTATTGGTTTTAATTTAACCAAAGAAACTCCACATATAGAGATGTATTTTTATATTTTAGGAGGTTTAATTGGTCTTGTTATGGGCGCAATTCAATCTTTAGCAAGGTCTACATATTCAAAATTATTGCCTGAAACAGAAGATACAGCATCGTATTTTAGTTTTTATGATGTAACTGAAAAGATAGCGTTAGTAGTAGGTATGGTTACTTTTGGATTTTTAAATTCTATATTTACCATACAATCTAGTGTTTTAGCATTAGCAGTTTTCTTTTTAGCCTCTTTCATTGTGCTTAGTATTTTTAAAAAGACAAAACATGTACAATAATCTATTCTCGAAAGATTTCAGTTAAATAATCTTTTTCTATTATTAACACAAAATCAATCAAAATTTCTTGATCTTTTTTGGTGAGTTTGTTTAGCATTTGTTCTCCTTTAGTAATGGTTTCTAGAGCTAATTCTAAACCTAAAGTTTCTTTTTTGGAAAAAATTTTAGGTTTCATTTTCATTTTAGAAATTAAATAAGCAATGATTTCTTTAATTTTTGCAACCAATTCTTTATCATGGATAATATTGAAGAAAGTTTCTGTATTATTCATGAAACCTTCGATTTCTTTATAAGGTAAAAGTTTAATTAAAGTATTTATTTTGGATGTAGTATAAGGAGGGTCAATATTTTTATTGATAGCTATAACAACCAAGGCATTTTCAAATGTGGTTGCACCCCGATAAGATTTCATTGCTTTTAAGCCTGCGTTAAATACTTTAGGTAAATATCTTCCTTGCCTCAATACCAATTGAAAAGAATCCAAAACTAAATTTAACAACTTTTCTGGGTGTTTTATGAAATCATCTAAAGCGCCAAACGCTTCGTTTAATTCTTTTCTCTTTTCTAAATTAGGATATACATAGATTAAGAAATAGTCTTTTATTTCACCTACAATTTCCTCATTTATCGTTTTAGGAAAATCATGTTTTTTCTTTAAAACTTCATATTGATATCGTTCTTCAATTACATTTCTGTAAGCTAAAATAATTTCATTTAAAATTATCTTTTTAGACATATATGTGTGTCTTTTTTAAGTGTTAATTTTTTAAGTACGAATTTAATATAAAGTATTTATAATAATTAAATTGATTTAAATGAAAAAGCAGCTAATAAATAGCTGCTTTTTCATTTAAAATAGTTCAGTTTTACTGAACTGTAATATTAAAACTTACTTCTACATCGGTACTTCCTCCAGCGCTTGCAGAGCTTCCACTATTCGGCTTTGTAGGTTCATGCTTCAAGATAACAGTTAATGTTCCTGAACCTGCACTACCAGTTGTTAAAGAAGTTTCAACACCTAAAGGGTTACCATTACCATCTGTATCAGTTTTAGTAATTGATAATCCAGACACATCAGAAGTATAGAAAAACTCATGTTCATCTGCTTCATCTTTCACTTCTTCAGTAATATCCCCTGCCGGAGATTCTGTTTCATTTAATAATTCAATCAGACCTGTATACGTTAGATTCTCATCTAAATCGCCAGAAATAGAATATGTTCCATCATTTCCACCTTCACCATCAGGGTCACTAAAAGTTAACGTAACTATATTATTACCATTGGTTAAGGTGTATCTAACTGTAGTAATTAGTTCTTCTTCAGTACCTTCATCATGGTCGTGATCATCATCATCAGAACAAGCTGTAAATGTTAAGAAAGAGATTAATAATATAGCTAGTAATCGAGTTATTTTTAATGTATTTGTAATTTTCATAATTGTTTGTTTAATAATTTATTTTAAGTTTTAGGTTATAGTTTCTTCCTAAATCATCGGTAAAATATCGTAATCTATTTAAATGTTCTCTGTAAGATACATTGAACACATTATCTATATTGAATTCTAATTTTAAACTCCCTTCATTAAAAATCTTAAACGCTGCTGATGTGTGTAAACTAAATAGCGAATAGGCAGGAGGTGTTGAACTTATATCTATAAAAACATCTTCTTGCAGTTTAGCATTGTATGTATAAAAATTGTAATCTGGAAATCTATTTTGCTGTAAAATAGTTTTGTTACTTAAACTAATTGTTAATTGATTTAAATGATCATTTACGTAAGACAAACGATTACTAAAATTAGCGGCAGGCATATGAATTAAAGGAATATCATCTGTTAAATTATCTCCTTGTAATAGACTTAAACTACCTAGATAATTAAAGTTTTTACTAATTTTCTTATTCACATCAATATCAACGCCAAAAATTTGCGCATTAACTTGAATGTATTTCCATTCAGGAAAAGCACCTCTGATATTTCTATCTATGCCAAAAGGAATTAGTTGAATAAAATCATCAATATATTTATAATATGGACTAATAGTAAACCCAAAATCATCGCTATTTTTTTCAAGAGAAATTACAAATTTGTTTGCAACTTCTTTCTTCATCGTTAAAAAGCCATATTCTAACCTTGCAGCACTATGATGCAAACCATCACTGAATAATTCTGATGGATTAGGCATTCTTGAAACCAAACCATAATTTGTAAATAATGATATATTTTTTTCAAACTGTTTGCTATACCCTAGAATTGCAGAAATATTGTGGAATGTAAATTCAGGATTTGTTAGAATTCGTGTATTGTCAATTGATACTTCGAACTCAGGAAACAATTCATCATAATTATAAGTTTCATTCCAATCTGTAAGATTATATATTTTACTTACATTGATTGCTGAAAAGTCATAACGAATTCCTGCACTTAATTTACTAACTTCATTCAAATTATAATTTGCAATAGCATACATTCCAGCTTCATATTTATCAAAGTCTGGGATTAAAGCTCTAACACCAGTACTAAAAGCTACGTTTTGTTGATAACGAAATAACAAACCTGTATTTATTTTTAAGTTATCGAAATAATCTATCTGTAAATTAGGCTGAAGACTTGTGGTAAACAATCTCAAGTCTATAACAGGTGTATTTTTTAAATCACCTCTTCGTAAATCAAATTCTTTACGTCTGTTGATTTGAAAATCGTACTGAACAGTTAATTTTCCAAAACCCTTGTAACGTTTGTAAGCTTCAATTTTTGCTAAATGATGAGCTATAGACTGTTTTGGAAAATCTATAGTATATGAAAAATCTTCAATAACCCTTGGTAGTGGACTATCTATAGCATTTTTTAAATCATTTACGTTACCAATATGAGACGCTTTTAATATACCAAATTCGTTATCTACATAACTATAATAGACATCAAAACCTTTTTCAAAACTATTATAGCCAAACTGAACAGAACCATTTAAGCTTTTTATGCCACTATTGGTTAGGTTATAATTGGCTGCTTCAAAATCTCCAAATTGTTTGTAATTCATTTGAAATTTTGTATAAAGCCCTGATTTGTAGGTTTTAATAATTTCAGAATTTAAACTACCACCCAAACCATTTGAATTAAATGATGTTAAAGTGCTACCAAATAAACTATCTTTAACTGAGTATCTTTTTGGTCTTAGAAGGATTAATCCACCTATAGCATCACTGCCATATTTTAATGTATTTGCCCCTTTTATAACATCAATTCTATCACTAGCGTTAATATCTATATTTGGTGCGTGTTCATCTCCCCATTCTTGGTCATACATCCTTACATTGTTGTTAATAATTAAAAGCCTGCTACTATGTAAGCCATGAATCATTGGTTTTACAATAGAATTCCCCGTATTTAGTGAGGAAACACCACTAATGTTATTTAACGCATCTCCTAAAGATTTATCAGTAAATTCTTCTATTACTGCCTTTTTGATAGATTGTTCTACACTAGATTGTTCCGTTTTTATATTTGTTTTTACAACAACTTCATTTAATTCTTCTAAATGATGTTCTAAAAAGATGTCCCTTTCAATACTTTTATCTATATCGATTGAAATTTGCTTTGTTTCGCAGGAAATATGTTTAATTTCTAGAATTATTTTTCCTTTACATAAATTATTAATTTCGTATTCACCATCAATATTTGATGTTGAATACTTATTTAAATTAAGTACAACAATTGATGCACCAAATATTGGTGTTTTGTCGTGGAAATCGATAATTTTACCTTTAAAAGTGATGTTACAATCTTGTGCAGTTGCACTTATGCAATACAAAAGTGCACACAAAAAAAATAGTTTTTGCATTTTAGTCTTTTATGTTCAAAAAAAGTTTAAGCTTGAACATAAAGAGGAGGTCCCCTTAAATAAAACGATAATCGATAATGATTTTTTAAGAAACTATATTGTATACTATCATCATTAGAAATGACAGTTTTGGTAAGAATTTTATAATGATTTGAGGCTAAAAAAGAAACACTTTGTTTTATAAGATGTAAGCTACAATCAATATCTTTTTTATGAATATGCTGATTTGTTTTAGAACTACAAACAGCGTGTTCATGATTTAAAAAATCGTGAATAGAATTTATAGTTAATGGTAATAAAAATATTACCATTAGAAAAATACCTATATGTTTTTTGAACGTTTTAATCTTATTTTTCTTTTTTTCTAATTCTTAAATTTAACATTTCAACACCTAAAGAAAATGAGATCGCAAAATACAAATATCCTTTTGGAATAGCACCAACAGTTTTGTTAAAAAAGGCTGTATGAGATAAATGAGCGGCTTCTGTAATTAACATAAACCCAATTAATATTAAAAAAGACAATGCCAACATTTGAATTGTTGGATTTCTATTGACGAATTTATTGATTGGCTTAGAGAAAATCATCATAATAATTATAGAGATAATTACAGCTATTATCATAATAATTAAAGCACCATCAATTCCATTTGTCATACCAACAGCCGTTAAAATACTATCAAAAGAAAAAACAATATCTATTAAAATTATTTGTACAATAACACTCTTAAAAGATATGATTTTAGGTGATTTTAAAACATGTTCTTCATTTGTGTTTTCAACTTTTTGTCTTATTTCTTTGGTGCTTTTGAATAATAAGAAAATACCTCCTAAAAATAAAATAATACTCTGTCCTGTTAAACCAGTTTTAAACCAACCAATATCCAGCGTTAAAAATGGATTTTTCATGGCTATTAAATAAGAAACACTAAATAGAAGCAATATTCTTGTAATCATGGCCAAACCTAAGCCTAATAATGTCGCTTTTTTCACCTGATTTTCAGGTAATTTATTGGCTGAAATAGAAATAAAAATAATATTATCTATTCCTAGAATAATTTCTAGAAAAGTAAGCGTTAGCAGAGCAACCCAAGTATCTGCATGTAAAAATATTTCCATATTATTTTACTTTATATATTGTTGCTTTTTTTTTAAATTTTGAAAAGCCAATTTTAACAGTAAAATCATAAGATTCTTTATGAATTTTATTAATCTGTACAAACATTGGATCTTTCTGTAATGTGGTTTTTGGATTAATATATTTTAAGGTGTAAAAGAAATTATTTTTCCATTTTATTGACAAAGTATCTATATGATTTCCATGTTTACTAATTTGAATACTATCTTTTCTGATAATAGTTTCTTTTACAAAACCTTTACCAGCAGGAATTTCAAAAACACCTACTTTAAATCGATCTGAATTGTCTTCAAATTCAGATTTACATGATGCTAATGTTAAAATGCCTAAGATGATATAGATTGCTTTTTTCATTAAACTCCTGTATAATTGGATGGGGTAATTGCTTTTAACTCTAACTTTATTTCTGTTGAAACTTCTAAAGTATCAATAAAATCTGCAATTGAACTTTGATTTATTTTTTCATTTGTTCTTGTCAACCCTTTTAGTGCTTCATAAGGATTAGGGTAGGCTTCTCGTCTTAAAATTGTTTGAATAGCTTCTGCTACAACAGCCCAATTGTTTTCTAAATCATCTTCAAACTTCTGTTTGTTTAATAACAATTTATTTAAACCTTTTAATGTTGATGTAAAAGCAATAATTGTATGTCCAAAAGGGACACCAACATTTCTTAAAACAGTACTATCGGTTAAATCACGTTGTAAACGAGAAACTGGTAATTTAGCAGAAAGATGCTCAAATATTGCATTTGCTATACCTAAATTACCTTCAGAATTTTCAAAGTCAATAGGGTTTACTTTATGTGGCATTGCAGAAGAACCTACTTCACCAGCCTTAATTTTTTGTTTAAAATAATCTGTAGAAACATACGTCCAGAAATCTCTGTCTAAATCTAAAACAATTGTATTAATACGTTTTAAAGTATCAAACAAAGCTGCTAAATGATCGTAGTGTTCTATTTGTGTTGTAGGAAAAGAATGATGTAATCCTAGTTTTTCTTGTACAAATTTACCTCCAAATTCTTTCCAATCAATAGATGGGTAAGCTACCTTGTGTGCGTTAAAATTTCCTGTAGCGCCACCAAACTTAGCTGCATTAGGGATGTCGTTTAATAAATTAAATTGCTCTTTTAAACGAACCACAAAAACTTCAATTTCTTTTCCTAATCTTGTAGGAGATGCTGGTTGACCATGAGTTCTTGCCAACATAGAAATATCTTTCCATTCAATAACTAACTCTTGTAATCGCTCTAGAAGTTCATTATATTGTGGCACATAAACTTCGTTCATTACTTCTTTTATAGAAAGCGGAATTGCAGTATTATTTATATCTTGAGAAGTTAATCCAAAATGAATGAATTCTTTATGTTTTTGTAAACCTAAAATGTCAAATTTTTCCTTTATAAAGTATTCAACCGCTTTTACATCATGGTTTGTAACTTTTTCAATATCTTTTATTTTTTGAGCATCTTCTGCTGTGAAATCGGTATAAATTTTACGCAAATCTTCAAATAAATTAATATTAAAGTCAGCTAATTGAGGCAAAGGAATTTCACATAGTGCTATAAAATATTCTATTTCTACCCTAACTCTGTATTTTATTAAAGCTTCTTCAGAAAAATAGTTGGCTAATTTTGATATTTTATTTCTGTAACGCCCATCAATTGGAGAAATAGCATTTAGTTGAGTTAAGTTCATTGTTCAGTTCTGTTGTTAAATGCAAAAATAAGCATTTCAACAGATTTACAAAGTAGATTCCTTATGTTTTTCTATCAAAATCAGTACTTGTTTTCCTCTCGCGTTTGTGCCTTCGCTCTCGTGGATAATTTTAGTTTCAATGAGCAGTTTTAATTCAGGATGAATTCAATCTTTCTGCAATCCAAATAGATATAAAGTATAAATTGTATAAACTCAAGTAGCTATTTTTTGAGGAGTAATGAACCAATCAAATGCACATGTCACAATGGCATCTATCTGAGAATCTTTTAATGCTTTTTTAAATTCATTTTCTTTACATGAATAAAAAGCTGTTGCTAAATGTTCGCAAATTTTTGCAAAAGGTCTAATTGCATTATCAAATTTTAAAGTGGATATTTGTGCAGCGAATTCATTGAAATAAGGAACCATCTCATCTAAATCATGATGTGTACATATCCGTTCTAAAATCCAGGCTATTCTTATAGAAACTTTATTTTCCATATCAAAAGTTAGAGAGACTAAATCTTTAAACAAATTTTGATTTTCTAATATAATATTAGCAACTTTTTGACGGTTTTATATTTTAGGAGGTCCCATCGAATTAAATTGTTCAGTTAAAAAAAGCACACTCATTTTAATACGATTAGTGTATATTTACTCTAAAAAGGTTATATCAATGATAAAGATAAAAAGACTCAATTTTATATTTACTTTTTTTACTTGTTTTTTTATAAGTATGAATACTATTGCTCAAGCAATTAATCAGTTTGATAAAAGTAAGCAAAGGACAGGAGTTTGGAGAAAATATTATCCCAACCATAAAATACGTTATTCTGGTGCTTTTGAAAAAGGAAAAGAAATTGGAGTTTTTAAATTTTATGACAATTCAAACTCTCAATTTCCAGTAATTATTAAATCCTATTCTAAAAAAAGTGATGTTGTTATAGTCAAGTTTTATTCACTAAATGGCAAATTACAGAGTAAAGGTTCTTTTTTACATAAAAATAGAGTGGGTCGTTGGATATATTATTTTCAAGACGGTAAAAAAATGTCTGAAGAATTTTATAAAGAGGGAAGGTTAGAAGGAAAGTTAATAAACTATTATCCGAATGGAAAAGAGACAGAAATTTCATTTTATAAAAAAGGTTTTAAAAATGGAACTTCTGAAAAATTTTCAAGCAAGGGAATTTTAATTGAAAGTGTTAATTATAAAAATGGAAAACTAAATGGTATTGCTAAATATTTTGAATTGAACGGAAATTTAAAAGAGACTGGTTCATACTTAGCAGGAAAAAGAATTGGAAAGTGGGAGTATTATTTAGATGGCGAAGTTGCTTCGGATGAAGATTTAAAGAAAAAAAAATCTAATTTTTTGAAGCAAAAAGAGAATTGATTGCTAAGTTTCAAAAGTTTCAAAATGACGTTTTATCTTTTTCTATTTGATTATAATTAAAAAAAGACGACAATAGTTTTAATATAATGTAAACCAATTATAACATCAATTCTTTCAATCAATAAATCCTAATCAAATTTGTAACTTTGCGATCTCAAAATTAAAAAATGAAAAGAGTAGTTGTTGGTCTTTCTGGTGGTGTTGACTCTAGTGTTACAGCACATTTATTAAAAGAACAAGGTTTTGATGTTATTGGGCTTTTTATGAAAAATTGGCACGATGATGCTGTAACCATTTCTAACGAATGTCCTTGGTTAGAAGATAGTAATGATGCAATGATTGTTGCAGAAAAACTAGGGATTCCTTTTCAAGTTGTAGATTTAAGCGAGCAATACAAAGAACGTATTGTAGATTATATGTTTGACGAGTATTCAAAAGGAAGAACTCCAAATCCAGATGTCCTGTGTAACAGAGAGATAAAGTTTGATGTTTTTATGGATATTGCTTTAAATCTAGGTGCAGATTATGTGGCTACTGGTCATTATTGTAGAAAAGGAGAAGAAATTATCCATGGAAAACCTGTTTATAAATTATTAGCAGGAAAAGACACGAATAAAGATCAATCGTATTTTTTATGTCAATTATCTCAAGAACAATTAACTAAAGCATTATTTCCAATTGGCGAATTAACAAAGCCAGAAGTAAGAGTAATTGCTAAAGAAGCAGGTTTAATTACTGCTGAAAAGAAAGATTCTCAAGGTTTGTGTTTTATTGGTAAAGTAAGATTGCCTGAGTTTTTACAACAAAAATTACAACCAAGGGAAGGTGCTATTGTAACTATTCCAGTAGATTTTTCTCAATACACAAAGTCAACGCCAATTTTTGAAAACAAAGAAGCGGAGTTAGCCTTTTTTTCAACAAAGTTTTCTTACAAAAAAGAAGACGGACAATTAGTAGGTAAGCATCAAGGGGCGCACTATTTTACAAAAGGTCAACGTAAAGGACTAAATGTTGGAGGTACAAAAGAAGCATTGTATGTTATAGAAACTGATGTTGCAGAAAACATAATTTATACAGGAGAAGGAAAAAATCATCCGGGTATTTACAGGAATGTATTATTTGTTTCGAATGAAGAAGTGCATTGGATTCGTAAAGATTTAATTCTAAAAGTTGGTGAAAAAATTGAGTTATCAGCAAGAATTAGATACAGACAGCCTTTAGAAAATGTTACTTTGTACAAAGTAGAAACCGGTTTGTATGTAGAATTTGAAAATAAGCAATCTTCAATTCAGGAGGGGCAATTTGTGGCTTGGTATAAAGATGAAGAACTTTTGGGCTCTGGAGTAATTTTTTAATTCATCTAAAAAATAAAATTAAAAAGTAGTAATTTAGTTGGATGAAAAATTTACTTTTTTTTTTATTTACAACTATTTCTGTTCACGTTTTCTCTCAAACAGAAGATGCTTGGGTATTTATAAAAGACAAACCTAATGCTGCTAGTTTTCTAGCAAATCCATTACAAATGTTATCACAACGTTCTATAGAAAGAAGAGAGAAAACTAATCTTCCGATAGATGAAAAAGACGTTCCTATTTATAACGTTTATTATAGTGAATTAAAAAATGAGGCTACAATTGCTGTTTTAGGAAAATCGAAATGGTTGAATGCAATTCATGTTCAGGGTACAGTTAATCAAATTAACGCTTTATTGTCTAAATTTTCTTTTATAGAATCTATAGAATATGCTAACAAATCGCTGAATACTGGCTCAAAAACAAAAGGAAAGAAAATAATTCCTGACCACTACAATAAATTTAATCAAGTGCTAACTGATTTTGATTATGGAGCTGCCGATAACCAAATTAAAATGTTAAAAGGTGATTATCTACATCAACAAGGATTTACAGGACAAGATCAAGTAATAGCAGTTATTGATGCCGGTTTTCCAAATGTAAATACACTCTCAGCTTTTCAAAGATTAAGAGATAATAATCAAATTTTAGGAGGCTATAATTTTGCTGATAGAAATACAAATTATTATACAAGAAACAGTCATGGTACACATGTTTTATCAACAATTGCGGGTTATTTAGAAAATGAATTCGTAGGCACAGCGCCAGACGCAAAATTTTATTTATTTATTTCTGAAATTGCGGAATCGGAAACAGTGTTAGAAGAAACACTTTGGGTAGAAGCAGCGGAAAGAGCAGATAGTTTAGGTGTTGATGTTATTAATACCTCTTTAGGATATACCACTTATGATAATCCTAATCACAGTCATTCCTATACAGATATGGATGGGAAAACTACCTTTATTTCAAGAGGAGCGGAAATAGGAGCTTCTAGAGGAATGATTTTAGTAAATGCAGCAGGAAATAGTGGTACTGATTCTTGGAAATATATTGGGGCGCCAGCAGATGTAGCCTCAGTATTTAGTATTGGAGCCGTCAATGCTGAGGAAAATATTGCAAGTTTTAGTTCTTTTGGACCAACTGCAGATAATAGAATAAAACCAGATGTTTTAGCGCAAGGTCAAAATACTAGTATCATTAATTTTTTATCAGGAAACGTATCATCTTCAAACGGAACTTCTTTTTCATCACCAGTCATGGCGGGAGTTATAGCTTGTTTTTGGCAGGCTTTTCCAAACAAAACAAATATTGAAATTATGAATTTAATTCGGAGTTCTTCAGATAAATTTAATAATCCTACAGATCAATACGGGTATGGAATTCCCGACTTTGAAGCTGCATATAATACGGTGCTATCTATTAATGATTTGGATGTTTTTTCTGATATTAAAATTTTTCCAAATCCGATAAAAAAAATCTTTGCAATCACAAAAAACAATATTTCATTGGATGAATATTCTTTTCAAATATTTAATATACTTGGTCAAAAGGTTTTAGAAGAATCAAAATTTACTTCAGATAGAATAGATATTTCTTGTCTAGAAAAAGGGATTTATCTACTTAAAATCCAAAAAGAAAAGCAACATAAAATAATAAAGTTGATAAAGGAATAATGATAAATAAAATTACAGCTCTTTTTAAAATTAAGTATCCAGTCGTGCAAGGAGGCATGATTTGGGTTTCTGGATGGAAATTAGCCTCTGCTGTATCTAATGCGGGTGGTTTAGGTTTAATAGGCGCAGGTTCAATGTATCCAGAGGTATTAAGAGAACATATTCAGAAATGTAAAAAAGCAACAAATAAATCTTTTGGCGTAAATGTACCTATGTTATACCCTGATATTGAAAAAATTATGGATATCATTATTGAAGAAGGAGTGAAGATAGTTTTTACTTCTGCTGGAAACCCGAAAATTTGGACTTCATTTTTAAAGGAAAAAGGCATTACTGTTGTTCATGTCGTAAGTTCAGTGAAGTTTGCTTTAAAGGCAGAAGCAGCGGGAGTCGATGCTGTTGTTTGCGAAGGTTTTGAGGCTGGAGGACATAATGGGCGTGAAGAAACTACAACTTTTACGCTAATTCCTATGGTAAAAGAGCAAGTAGGTATTCCTGTATTAGCAGCAGGCGGAATTGCTTCTGGTAAAGGAATGCTTGCTGCCATGGTTTTAGGTGCGGATGGAGTTCAAATAGGAAGTAGATTTGTTGCCACAGAAGAATCCTCTGCTCATCAAAATTTTAAAAACATGATAATTGATGCAAAGGATGGAGACACACATTTAACTTTAAAAGAACTAGCTCCTGTTCGTTTATTGAAAAATAAATTTTATCAAGAAGTACAAGAATTATATCAACAAAATCCATCAAAAGATCAGTTAAAGGAATTGTTGGGTAGAGCAAGAGCAAAAAAGGGAATGTTTGAAGGTGATTTAGAGGATGGAGAGTTAGAAATTGGTCAAATTGCTGGGTTAATTCATAATATAAAACCAGCAAAAATAGTTTTAGAAGAAATTATTGAAGAGTATAATTTATCTAAAGAATTGGTTTATAGTGATTTATGATTTTTTAAAATAAATAAATTATTTATGTTTTTTTATAGGTAATAGTGTATATTTGCACTTTAATAAAACGCTGTTATTAATTAATTTAACAGCACAATAATTTTTTATAATGAAAGAAGGTATCGTAAAATTTTTCAATGAGTCTAAAGGATTTGGATTTATTACTGAAGAAGGAACAAACACAGAACATTTTGTACATGTTTCAGGTTTAATTGACGAAGTTCGTGAAAACGATAAAGTTGAATTTGACTTACAAGATGGAAGAAAAGGATTAAACGCAGTAAACGTAAGAGTATTATAATATATATCTATTACTAGTTAATTTTTTATCTAAAAGCCTATCATATTTGATAGGCTTTTTTTATTTTAATTTTTAAAAACTATTGTAGATTATTGACAAAAGATAAAGTAAAATAAACATTTCATTTTATCTTTCGATTATTGGCATTATATTTGCACCTCACTAGAAGTTGTTAGTAACTAAATTAACAACACAATAATTTTTTATAATGAATAAAGGTACCGTAAAATTTTTCAATGAATCTAAAGGATTTGGATTTATCACTGAAGAAGGATCAAACAAAGAACATTTTGTGCATGTGTCAGGATTAGTTGACGAGATTCGTGAAAACGATGAAGTTGAATTTGACTTACAAGATGGAAAAAAAGGATTAAACGCAGTAAACGTAAGAGTATTATAATATATATCTATTACTAGTTAATTTTTATCTAAAAGCCTATCAAATTTGATACGCTTTTTTATTTTCATTTTATAAAAAAATATATTTATGATTGATGGTAGACAAAGAAAGAATATACAGATTGGTTCGTTTGTAGAAATTGTTCAAAAATCACATCAAAGAACGGGTGAATTAACAAAAGGTATAGTTGCAAAACTTTTAACAAAGTCCATTCATCATCCTCATGGAATTAAAGTATTGTTAGCATCAGGTTTGGTTGGAAGGGTGAAAAATGTAATTGAGTAACTTATTTTCTTGGAATCTTAATTTTATATACCTTTCTACTTTTGTTATTCAATTTATTTTCTCTTAACCAAGGATTATGAATTTTTAATTCTTTGTAATTAATATTAAACCCTTTTGCAAAACTAGCTATATTATTAATCGCAGTATCTACTTTTATAGTGTAGGTTTTTTTAATTGTATATAAGTCTTCCTTTTCAAAAACAAAACCATATTTTTCTGGATTTTTAATAATTTCTTTTAAAGCCAAAATTCTGAATACATAGCGTTCAGTTTCATTCGCTAATTTAGCATCATAATATGTAGAAACTTTTTGTGTTTCTAGTCTTCTAGCAATTCCATATTTACCAGCATTATATGCAGCCGCTGCAAGCGTCCAAGATCCAAATCGATCTTTTGCATTTTTTAGATATTCTGCTGCTACTTTTGTAGATTTTTCAATATTATATCTTTCATCTACATTTTTGTTTATTTCCAAACCATATTCTCTGCCAGTAGCTTTCATAAAATGCCAAATTCCTGCCGCACCAGCTGAAGAAGTTTCATCACTAAAACCACTTTCTGCTAACGCCAAAAATTTAAAATCGTCTGGTAATCCATACTTTCTTAATAAAGGTTCTAGTATAGGGAAATATTTATTAGCTCGTTTTAAAAGTAATAATCCATTAGATTGCCAATAGGTATTTACCAACAATTCTCTGTCCATTCTTTCTTTTACATCTGGTTTTTCTATAGGTACTCTTTCTCCAGCTAAATTCAAATTACTAGGAAGCTTTAATGCTTTAATTTTATAAGTTTTGTGTGTGCTTGTAATTGAATCGATATCAGATTTATGAATTGCATTCATAAATAAGATAGTCATACAAACAATACTTAAGAGAGATAAAACACGTAAAGATTTATTCATGATAAATGCCTTTTTTAATCAACTATAAAAGTAACTAATAGAAATAGTTTTAACAAGTTAAACTTTGATGAATGATTATTGATATTTCTTTTGCCTTTGTTAAAATCATTACATGAGTACCACCTTCTACTTTTATGGAGTCTTTAATATGTTTTATTGGAAAAAGGTTGTCTTTAGTTCCATGAATATGAACAATGTTTTTTAAATTACTTTCTTGTTGCCAGTTTAAAACATTGTGAATTGACCATTTTAAATACTTTGTTCCTCTAACAGACAGATATTTCTGATAAATTACGGCTCTTTTTTGTAAGGATTTTCCAATGAAAAATTTTGCATAATCTTCAAAATTATTTACAAATTTTGCAGGAAATGCTTTGTACAGTTTGCTTATGCTTAAAACTTTAAATCTTTTAGAAAGTTCATGATGTGTTTTAACACTTGAAATAATAATTACTTTTCTAGTAGCTATAAGTTTGCTTACTTCTTGAACTAAAATTCCTCCAAAAGAGACACCAACTAAAACAGGGTTAATATGCTGAATATCTTTTGTTATTCTCAGTGCATAATTAAAAATAGATTCGTCTAAATCTATAGGTTCTATCCATTCTAAATAATAGAATTCATAAATTTCTGAAGATAATTTTAAGTGTTCAAAAATTTCTGGACCAGCGGCTAAGCCAGGCATAAAGTAGATAGGAATCTTAGCCATATAAACGTACTTTGTTTTGTTTTAAATACAGTTTTACTGTCAAATTAGATAATTACAGTTTTTTTTACAAAATCAAATCTCACCAAACCATCTTCATCAATTTTAGTTAGTGTAATTGTATGCAAAGTGTTGATTAATTCAGGATTCCAAGGTGCTTTTACTTTTACATAATTTTCTGTAAACCCGTTTATATAACCTTCTTTGTTTTCGTTTTCAAACAAAACTGTTAATGTATTCCCAAGCTGAGATTCATAAAAAGAACGTCTTTTTTTAGCAGACAATCCTCGTAACATTTTGCTGCGTTTTGCACGTACTTTTTTTGGAACAACTCCTTCCAAATCTACAGCTTCTGTATTGGGTCTTTCAGAGTAGGTAAAGACGTGTAAATACGAAATATCCATTTCGTTTAAATAATTGTAAGTTTCTAAAAATAATTCATCAGTTTCTCCAGGAAAACCAACAATAACATCCACACCTATACAAGCATTTGGCATTACTTCTTTAATCCTAACAACCCTATTTGTATATGTTTTTCGCAGATATCTACGTTTCATTTTCTTAAGTAATACATCACTTCCAGATTGCAGAGGAATATGAAAATGAGGAACGAATGAATTTGATTTCGCAACAAAATCTATGGTTTCATTTTTTAATAAATTAGGCTCTATAGATGAAATCCGTAAACGATGAATACCGTCAATTGTATCGAGCTCTTTAACTAATTCTAAAAAAGTATGTTCGTGTTTTTTATTACCAAATTCGCCTTTTCCATAATCACCAATATTTACACCTGTTAAAACAATTTCTTTAATTCCTTTAGACGAAATTTCTTTAGCATTACTAATTACATTTTCTAAAGTATCACTTCTAGAAATTCCTCGCGCTAAGGGTATAGTACAATACGTACATTTATAATCACAACCATCTTGTACTTTTAAAAAAGCACGAGTTCTGCCACCAATAGAGTAAGAACCTACATAAAAATCAGCATCAGAAATTTCACAAGAATGGACTTCGCCAACATTATTTTTAGTTAAATCGTTAATATAACTTGTTACATTGAATTTTTCAGTGGCTCCTAAAACCAAATCTACACCATCCACAGCTGCTAATTCTTCTGGTTTTAGTTGGGCATAACATCCAATAGCTATTAAAAAAGCATTGTCATTTTTCTTTAATGTATTTTTTACAATCGATTTAAAACGTTTATCTGCATTATCCGTTACAGAACATGTATTAATTACATAAATGTCTGCTTTCTCTTCAAAATCTACACGGTCAAAACCTTCATTAACAAAATTTCTTGCAATAGTGGATGTTTCCGAAAAATTCAATTTGCAACCTAATGTGTAAAAAGCTACTTTTTTATCTGCTATCATTAATGTACATTTAACAATGACAAAAATACGATTTTATTCATGATTTTTGAAACTGAAAGATTATTAGTTAGGAAGCTCGTTTTAGATGATTTAGAGGCTTTTCACGAAATGCAAAGCAATGATAATGTTATGCAGTTTGTTGATGGTGAAACAAAAACATTTGAGGAGCATTTAGTGGAATTAACAGATCTAATTAACAAGTATAATTTATCTAATAATGATTTTTGGATTTACGCCATTGAAAGAAAATTTGATACTCATTTTATAGGAACGGTCGCTTTAGTAAAAGATGGAGAAGATAATGAGATTGGATATCGTTTTTTAGAGAAATATTGGAAAAAGGGTTATGGTTCTGAAATTTGTGAAGGACTAATTTACCATTGCAAACAAATAGGAATTCCGAAAATAGTAGGGTATGTTGTTAACAAAAATATAGCCTCAGCTAAAATTTTAGCACGTTATAATTTTAAAGTTGTAAAACAGTTTATAAGTGACGATATTAAATTACTAGAAACTAAATATGAATTAATTTTATGATTGAAGACAAATTAACGCCATTTTATTATGCAGTGATTTTCTCAACTATTTTAACAGATAATACCCATGACTAACTTGAAATGTCAATAAGGATGGAGGAACTAGCTAAAAATTAAAAAGGATATTTAGGAATAGAATCCGCAAGAAGTGAAACCGGGATTACAGTTTCTTATTGGTAGACATTGGATGACATTGTTACTTAGAAAAATAATTTAGAACATACAGAAGTAAGAAGTCTAGGGAGAGAAAAATGGTCTAAAAAACACCAAATAAGAATTTATAAAGTAGAACGAGAATATGGAGTTGAAGGTTAGAAATATTTTCTATATTGCATTTGTATAGCTATGAATAAAATTGAAAAAACAGCTGTTTGCATTATCGGAGCAGGACCTTCTGGAACTGCGACTTCTTTAATGTTAACAAAGTTGAAAATTCCACATTATATTATTGATAAATCAACTTTTCCACGAGATAAAACTTGTGGAGATGGTTTAATCTTATATGCTTATAAGGCTATGAAGCTTTTAGGAGAAGATTTATTCACCTCTTTTTTGAAAAACCCAAAATTTATACATAGTAAAAAAATTAGCCTGCATATAAATAATACATCTAAAATAGAATTTAAGGAGAGTGATGATAGAGATATGATTATTTCATACGCTAAACGTATCGATTTTGATCAATTTTTGGTAAGTCATTTATCTGATACTTATGCCAATCAACATTTTGGAAGTGGAGTTAAAGAGCTTAGAGAAGAATCTGAAGGTGTTTTTGTCAAATTAAAAAATGGTAAAGAAATAGTATCAAAATTTGTAGTGGGTGCAGATGGTGTTAAATCTATTGTTTCTAGTAAGTTGGCTATCAATAAAATAGATAAAAAATTTTCATCTACTTTTATCAGTGCGTATTTTAAAGATGTAAAAGACCTTCCTGATGGAAACGCTGCAGAAGTTCGTATAATTTATAAAAAAATGCTTTTATTTTTTTATATCTTTCCTTTATCCGACGGACAAGTAAATATTAGTTTGGGTGGACGTGCAGATCATATTAAAAAATATGGAGTTAATTTAGTTGACGAAATTCAGAGCATTATAAAAACACATAAAAAGGTTAAAAATAAATTTAGCAATGCGACTAAAGTCGGTAGTTGGAGGGGATGGTCTATTCCGTTTCATTTTGGAAATTACAAAACTTCTGGAGATCGATTTTTGTTAGTTGGAGATGCCGCTGGTTTGGCAAATGCTTTTTACAAAGAAGGTATTGGTACAGGAATGATGTCTGGTATTATTGCTGCAAAAAATATAGAAAGATGTCTAAATAATGATGGTTTTTCTGAATCTTCATTAAAAAAATATGATGAAGATCTTAAAAAAGAGTTCGGTAGACTTTTAAAGTTTAGTCATTATGCTTTGAGAGCAGCAAAATTTAAAGGTTTCTTTTTAGCAATGGCTAGTTTGTTAAAGAAAAAGATAGAACGTAAAGCTCATAAAATTATAGAAAAAAGAAGTTATTAATAAATTTTCCAATTTATTCTGGCCAGAATAGGGAAGTGATCTGAGTTTTTTTCTGAAAAAGAACTAAACTGATTCACAATGGCATTTTTATCAGTTAATATAAAATCGATTCTCATAGGAAACCAATAATTAAATGATTTTCCAAAACCGATTCCTGCTTCAATAAAACTATCTTTTTTATCTTTTAAAATTTGATTGTAAACCCAAGAATAACTTGTATTATTAAAATCTCCAGCTACAACTTTTTTACCCGTCCATTGTTTTTCATGAGCAGTAAATACTTCGGTTTGTTCTGCTTGTTTTTTAAAACGGTTTTTTAATCTTTCAATTAATTTTTCTGAATTCTCTTGGCCGAAATTCTCTTGACTAGTGTTTAATTCAAAAGATTGCAAGTGCAAATTATACACTCTAATGGTGTCCTTCTTTCTTAAGATATCTGCAAAAATGATATTATTAGAAGTGTTTTTTAAATCTAAAGAACCTTTTTGGATAATAGGGAATTTAGAATAAATGGCTAAACCAATTTTATTTTTTTCGTCCTTTGTTTTTATGTACTTATAAGGATATAAAAAAAGTTGTTTTTCTAGCGTATAATATTCTTGAAATAATAAAATATCTGGCGATTTTTCAGATACAAATGCATTTATTTTTTCAGGGATTTTTTGATCATCAATCCATTTCCAATGGTTGAACATTCTTACGTTATAGCTCATTACTTTTAAATCATCATTTAACGAAGATTTGTTTTCGGTAAACTTATACGGAGTGTTAGAAAAGAACCAACCAACAACCAAAATAAAGGCCGACATAATAAAGTGTTTTTTTAGTTTAAGTATCCAATAGATTATAAAAAATAAATTTAAAATAATTAAAGTGGGAACAAATAAACTTAAAATTGCTAATACAGGAATATTCTTTGGAGATATAAAAGGTAATAAATAAGAAATCAAAAGTACTGTCGCTAAAATCGAATTTAGCAAGTATATTATTTTATTCAGAATTGATAATTTTTTCACTTTTAAAAATTATTTTTTTCCTTGTCTAAACAAAAAATCTTTTTCTGTTTTTGTTAATGTGTCATAACCAGATTTACTTATTTTATCTAATATAGAATCTATTTGTTTTTGTGTAATATCGGTGTTTTTTAATGAATTGCTTTTCTTTTTTGCAGATTTATGGACTGTTTTTAAAGGAGTTTTCTTCCTTATAAAAAGTGATAAAAATTGTTTAAAGAAATCAGTTTTTTTGTTATTTGCTTTTTTAACATATAAGAAACCAAATAAACTTCCTCCTAAATGGGCAAAATGTCCACCAGAATTACTTCCAATTAGACCAATAATATCTAAACCAATCCAAAAGGCAGCTAAATGCCATAATTTTATAAAACCTATAAAACGTAGCTTTAATTGATAATTTGGTATGTACGTTGCAACCCCAATAAATATGGCAGAAATTCCTGCAGAAGCACCGACTAGTAAAGATGATTTTCCTTCAAATAGAGGGAAATAATTTTGACTAAAAACAAACAAAAGTCCGCCAAAAAAAGTACCGATAATATAAAAATTAAGTAATAATTTTTGAGTGAAATATTCTATAAATAAATTACCAATAAAGTGCAGAACAATTAAGTTCATTAAGATGTGTATAAAATCTGCATGTAAAAAACCATAGGTTATTATAGACCATGGTTTTTTTAATAGAGAGTCGTAATCATCATCTAAAGAAAACCAATTTACAAACCAATTTGTTTGCCCTTTGTACAAACCTTGAAAAACATTAAAAAGTAAGGATAAAATAAAAATAGCAATATTTATGTAGATTAATTTTTCTACGATATTTCCATTTTTAAAACGGTTTTTTAATTTGTTTATATAATTCATTGACGCACTTTAAATTGATTGTTTTTCCAATGCCAAGCAATAATAAATCCTATTAAGGCTCCTCCAATGTGCGCAAAATGTGCAATATTTCCAACAGAATATTTTGTCATTCCAAAGAATAAATCTCCTAAAATCATTACCGGAATAAAATACTTGGCTGCAATGGGAACAGGGAAAAACAGTAAGGCTAGTTTAGCGTCTTTAAAATACAGCCCAAAAGCCACTAAAACTCCATAAACTGCTCCAGAAGCACCTACCGCAGGTGTACTATATAAGGAAGTTATTTTATTAAATTGTTCTTGAGAAATTGCATTTATGACTCTTACGTCATTTGTACTTCCTGATTTTAAGATAGATAAAACTTCAGAATCATTCAAACCTGCATTTATAAAAAGCTCATAAACGCTATTAAATTGGTAATAATTCACCAAAGAATAGATGATTCCTGCTCCTAAACCCGCAGAAAAATAAAAAAATATAAATTTATTTTTTCCCCATATTTGTTCTAAAGGAGTTCCAAAGGCGTATAGACCATACATGTTGAACAAAATATGTGGAAAACTTCCATGCATAAACATGTGAGTTATATATTGCCAAAATCCAAAATGCTCGTTTTTTGGAAAATGTAATGCCAATATATTTGTTAAGTCTAATTGCAGTAATTGTGGTACTACAAATAAAATTACATTGATTATAATTAGGTGTTTAATGGCGTCTGTAAGTCTATTCATATTAGCTGTTAAATAGATTATCTATTTCGTTTAAAGTCAGTGTTTTAAATGTTGATTTTCCAAACGGAGAAATTGTAGGTTCTTTACAAGAAAATAAATTATTCACTAAACTTTCTTGTTCTTTTTCAGAAAGTTGTGTTCCTGTTTTTATAGACAATGTTTTTGCAAACGATTTTGCCATTACATCAAAATGACTAAAACTTGCATCTGGGACTTCTAAATCTATATCACTTAATAACTCTTCTAAAATAATAGTAATCTTACTTTCTGTTACAGAAACAGGAATTCCTTTTATGGTAACATCACTTTTTGTGAATTCATCAAAAGAAAAACCAGCATTTTCTAATTCAGTTTTCATGGTGTAAATCATTTCTATTTCTTGCGATGAGAATGATATTTTTACAGGAAATAATAATTGTTGGCTATTGGCTTCTTTTACAGTAATGCTCTCTAAAAAATCTTCATATAAAATACGCTGATGCGCTAATGATTGATTGATTAAGACAACTCCAGATTTTATAGAACTCAGCAAATATTTACGCTGAATTTGAAACGTTTTTTGTGTTTTTATTTCTTGTTGATTATCAAATAATTCCGATTGTCTTTCTTCATCTGTAACTGCTACCGAAGTATATAAAGATTCCCAACTTTCAGTTTGTTGTTCTCTTTTGAAAGGAAATCGTATTTCTTTTTGTTCTAATTCTTTAAAAGGATTAAAATCTGGGTCAACTGAAATTATTGGTGTTTTTGTAGATACTGTATTTGTGTTTAAATGGTAAGGTGTGTCTAAGTTAGCATCTCTATTAAAATCTAAAAGAGGTGCTACATTGTATTGTCCTAAACTGTGTTTTACCGTTGCTCTTAACATCGCATACAATGCTTTTTCATTATCAAATTTTATCTCCGTTTTTGTCGGATGAATGTTAATGTCAATTGTATTTGCAGGCACTGTTAAGTATAAAAAATAGGAGGGATGCGAGCCATGCTCGAGTAAACCATCAAAAGCATTTACCACAGCATGATTTAAGTAAGAACTTTTTATAAATCGGTCATTTACAAAAAAGAATTGCTCTCCTCTTTTTCTTTTCGAGAATTCTGGCTTTGCCACAAAACCATTAATAGAGACAATATCAGTTTGTTCGTTTATTGGAACTAATTTTTCATTCATTTTAGTACCAAAAACACTTACAATTCGTTTTCTTAAATTACTACTTTTTAAATGGTAAACTTCATTATTGTTATGGTGCATTAAAAAAGCAATACTTGGATGCGCTAAAGCTACTCTTTGAAATTCATCTATAATATGACGTGTTTCTACAGTATCTGATTTTAAAAAGTTTCTTCTTGCCGGAATATTGTAAAACAAGTTTTTTACGGCAATACTTGTTCCTTTGGAGGTAGAAACAAAGTCTTGAGAAATAATTTTACTTCCTTCAATTTTTATAAAGGTTCCAAGTTCTTCATTTTCTTGTTTTGTTTTTAATTCAACATGGGCAATTGCAGCAATAGAGGCTAAAGCCTCTCCTCTAAAACCTTTTGTACAAAGGTTAAATAAATCTTCTGCTTTTTGAATTTTTGAAGTAGCGTGTCTTTCAAAAGACATTCTGGCATCAGTAGTACTCATGCCTTTGCCATCATCTATAACCTGAATTAAAGTTTTACCGGCATCCTTCAATAATAATTTTATACTGGTTGCACCCGCATCAATAGCGTTTTCTAGCAATTCTTTAACTACAGAAGCTGGTCTTTGAACTACTTCTCCTGCAGCAATTTGATTCGCTACATGATCTGGTAAAAGTTGAATAATATCTGACATTATTTTTAAAAGAATATAGACAAATCAAAATCTATGATATACAAAAAAATTAAAACTAAGACTAAAACAATATAAATTATTGTTTTGTTAGCTCCTTTATTTGGACTATTAAGTTCATTGATGGCATCTGAAAATTTCGATTTTATCCCCTTGTTTTTACCTGCAGTTTTCCTGAATTTATCTAATTTATGTTGAATTTTATAAGGACTGCCATCACCCTTATAATAACGTGGTTTATAATCAAATTTTTTATTTGTTCTTTTTAAAAATCCCATAATTTTAGAAAATAATTGGTAAATATTAATTTAAAAAAAAATCAAGTATAATACCAATTTTGAATAAATCAAATTTAAATAATTAAAAAGTAATGAATCAAGAAATGATGTTAAAAGTATTCTTAAAAGAATAAGATTGTTTTTTATTAAAAACCAATATTTTCTGATGTTCTATTTAGGTTTTTAATTGCGGCCATTTTAATAGCTGCTACAGCACATTCTGTACCTTTATTGCCTAACTTACCTCCAGATCTATCTATCGATTGTTGTTTTGTATTATCGGTTAAAACACAGAAAATTACAGGAATATCAAATTTGATATTTAAATCTACAATTCCTTGTGTTACTCCTTCACAAACAAAATCGAAATGTTTTGTTTCTCCTTGAATTACATTTCCAATGGCGATAATAGCGTCAACTTTTTGAGATTGAATCATTTTTTTACAACCATAAATCAACTCAAAACTCCCCGGAACATCCCAAGAAACAATATTTTGCTGGATTGCTCCACAATCTAAAAACGTTTCAATTGCACCTTTTTTTAGATTTTGTGTTATTTCAGGATTCCACTCTGAAACAACAATCCCAAATCGAAAATTTTTCGCATTTGGGATTGTTGCTTTGTCGTAAATGGATAAATTGGTTGTAGCCATTTTTTTTATTTTTCATTTTCAATAAGGCATTGCCCATTGAAATTAATTACGATATACTATTTCGCGTATTTAGCAGCATTGATAAATTTCTCAATATCTTTTGCTTGATCAGATTTTGAATAGTTCTCTTTTATCTGTGTAAATAATTGTTCTGCTTTGCTATATTTTTCTAAAGACATGGCAGTTTGTCCTGCTTTGAATAAAAACATTGGAGTTGTAAACTCGTTTGATTTTTTATTTGCTGCTTTTTCATAATATTCCAAAGCATCGTCTTGTTGATCTATGTCTGAGAAAGCATCACCGATTGCTCCTAAAGCAACAGGTCCTAGCATTTCATCATCAGAATTAAACTTGCTTAAAAATTCAATAGCCTTATCATATTGTTTCATTTGTAGATATGAAACACCTGCATAATAGTTTGCTAAATTTCCGGCATCTGTTCCGCTATAAGAATCAGCAATGTCTAAAAAACCGTATTTTCCATCTGAACCTTCTAAACCTAAATTGAGCAAAGAATCTTTTCCGGCTCCTGCATTTGCAGCTTCATCAAAATATTTTCTTGGAAAAGCTAACTCGTTAGAAGCTTCTAATTCATTAGGTTCAACGATATAGCTATTATATCCAAGAAAAGCTAAGAAAACAACAACGATACCTATTAATGTGTAAAATAAAGGTTTGCTATTTTTTTCTATCCATTTTTCAGATTTAGAAGCTGTTTCGTCTAATGTATTTAATACTCCTGCTGTTTCAAATTCAGATTCGTCAATTTGATTCGCTTCTTTTTTACCTTCTGGTTTATATTTCTTCTTGTATGTTGCCATATTTTCCTTAAAATTAGTGGCGCAAAAATAGTTTTTTTAATTGGATTGTAAAAGCGGATAATTCGCTAAATTTTCGATAATTTGCAATTCATTTTTAAACGAAGTCTTTATTCATGTATTTACAGAAAATTTCTTTAGTCAATTTTAAGAATTTAGAATCACAATCTTTTGATTTTCAGCAGAAAATAAATTGCTTTGTGGGTGATAATGGAGTAGGGAAAACGAACGTTTTGGACGCTATTTATTATTTGTCTTTTGCAAAAAGTTACTTTAATTCTGTTGCTGTGCAGAATATAAAGCATGGTGAAGCTTTTTTTATGGTAGAAGGTGATTATGTTTTAAATGATAGAAATGAGAAAATTGTTTGCAGTTTAAAACGTGGGCAAAAAAAAGTTTTGAAAAGAAATGGAAAGAATTATGACAAATTTTCTGAACATATAGGTCAAATTCCTTTGGTTATTATTTCTCCAGCAGATAGAGATCTAGTAACAGATGGAAGTGATACACGAAGAAAATTTATTGATGGTGTTATCTCGCAGCAAAACAAAAAGTATTTACAAAATTTAATTGCCTACAATAAGGTATTAACTCAAAGAAATGCATTGTTAAAATATTTTGCAGCAAATAGAACGTTTGATGCTTTAAACTTGAGTGTTTATGATGATCAATTAGCCAATTACGGTGCTGAAATTTATACAATTAGAAAAGCTTTTTTAGAAGAATTTATTCCCATTTTTAATGCAAAATATCAAATTATTTCTGGCGATAAAGAGGTTGTTAATTTAATCTATAAAAGCCAGTTAAATAATTTTTCTATATCAGATTTATTAAAGCAATCATTAGAGAAAGATAAAATTTTACAGTACACAACATCCGGAATTCATAAAGACGATTTAAGTTTTGAAATTGGCGAATATCCTATTAAAAAATTTGGTTCTCAAGGTCAGCAAAAATCATATTTGATAGCTTTAAAATTAGCTCAGTTTGAGTTTATAAAGCAACAATCAAATGTAGTTCCTATTTTATTATTAGATGATATTTTCGATAAATTAGACGAAAAGCGAGTTTCTCAAATTATAGATTTGGTAAATAATGATGAATTCGGTCAGATATTTATTACGGATACACATTCAGAAAGAACAGAAAATATTGTAAAACAGAGTAACAAACCTTATCAAATTTTTAAATTATAATGGCAAAAAGGGAAAATGATTCTTTTTCAATAGAAGATTTAATGCAGAGCTTTATCAAGGAAAATAATCTGGGCAAAGGAATGCAAAAAATAAAAGTTGAAGAAACTTGGCATAAAATGATGGGACCTGGTGTTACGACGCACACAACCTCTGTGAAATTGCAAAATAAAACACTTATTATTCAGTTAAATTCTTCAGTTTTGCGTGAAGAATTAAGTTATGGGAAAGAGAAGATTATTAAAATGATGAATGAAGAAATAGGAGAAGGAGTAATATCTAAACTAATGCTATTGTAAAGTTTTTTTGGATGGTTTGTCTAGCGTTCTCGTATAATTTTTAGTGCGGGTTTATATACCTTAATATTTGGCTTAGAACTGACCTTAGTAATTTCGACGGGATTCTGACGTAGTTGAATTCGCCTTAGTTGCCCCTAAATATTGTTAACTGCTGGTTTTTTATCCTTTATTACAATAGCACAAAAAATTATCCAAATAACAAACATCAACTCCACCATTCTTTGATAAAGTCCGATATATTCAGAATTTGAGTTAGATGCAAATAAATATACAAACAAAATGCTGATTACGCCCAATGCAATTGATTGTAAAGAAAATGTATTGTTATTGGGTGTTTTTTTTAATCCAAACCCAATTAAAATTATAAAAAAAGGAACGAATAGATAAGTTAGTAAACCTACAAAATTATGAATTAGTTGAGAAGAACTAGGATCGATTAATTCCCTGTTACAACCGCTATCACAAGGAAATATTCCAACAATTACTGTAGCTAGTCCATAAAATATTCCGATTCCATAAAACCCTATTTTGAGTAGTTTGGAAGGTTGAAAATATCTCACTCCAAGAAAACAAAATAAGGTGACAAGAATACCACTTGGTAGGTAACCAAATATTCTTAAAATTTTTCCGTATTCAGTGTCAATTGCATAAGATTCACTTATATATTGACTTAATACGTTATAATTTTCAATTAAAAATCCACCTAAAATAGAAGAAACTACAAAAAGGCTAACTCCTACTATTCCGATTAAAAAAATGGTTTTGTTGTTCATTTACTATTATTTTAAATCTCATTTTTTATGAATCGCTGCTTCTAATTTTTGTAATGTTTTAGGGTTAGAAGGTCTTATCTCATCTGGACTAATCACGCTACCTTCTTTATCTAAAAATATAAACCTGGGCAGTGCCCCAATATCATAAAATTTTACAAAATCCGAATTTGACCCAGAATAAAGTTGCACTCCATCAATTGAATTTTTGGTAATATACTTTTCCCACTTATCATATTCGCGATCAGTACTAATAGAAATAATTTGAAGTTCATCGTTGTTAGAAAAGTGTTCCTCTAGCTGTTTTAGAAAAGTATGTTCTACTTTACAGGGTTTACACCAAGTTGCCCAAACATCGATGTACACAAATTTTCCTTTAAAATCTTTTAATGTTTTAACGTTATTTTTTATGTCTTTGAAAAAGAAGTTATTTCCAATTTTATTAATTAGTGATGTTTTGTATATGTATTTAATATTCTTCTTTTTAAGAATATCAGAAAATTCATTAAATTTTAATTTTACATAAGTGCTTAAGCTATCAACTATGTTTAGAGATATTCCTTTTTCATATATTAATTGACCTTTTTTTTGAATGAGTATTTCAAGCTCCTTTTGTTCTATTCCATTGCGAACCTTTTCAGATAATTGGTTTTGATATTTTTTAGAAAAGGCTAAGAAATTATTAGATAACTTAAAGTTGCCAGAATAATCTATGGACTCGAAAAGTTCCTTTTCATCTATAGATAGCGCTATTTTACTATTTGGGGAAATTATGAACTCTCCCAATTCTCCCTGTTTACTATCTAAAAATGAATAAATTTGATAAAGTTTATTTTCTAGAATATTTAAAGTATCAACAACTCTATTTGATTCCTTAAATCGAAGTACAGACTTTATCTCCCATGATTTATCTTTATCATATATAATTAGGCTATCTAATAATTGTTGATTAGTGATATTAACTTCTATTACAGAAATAGGATTTTTTATTTCTTCCTTGCAACCAAAAATTAAAGTAGATACCAAAAATATAATTATTGATGGCTTTGTAATTTTATTTAACATGTCTTGTCCTGAAATATGGCTACAGGTTAAAATTGAATTAAGCTGATAATTTATATACCATATTAGGTGTTTTATAATCTAAAGATAAATGTAATCTTAATTCATTGTATAAATTAATTGCATTTTTTGCAGCTCTCTTTGCGTGACTCACGTTATCAAAGGTTTGGTCTAAATAAAATTCATCTTTTAAAATTCCATTTACTCTCTCTGCCATTGCATTTTCGTAACAATGATTTTCTTCTGTCATACTAATATCTATCTTTTTTCTTTTGAGTATTTGTGTGTACACATTACTGCAATATTGTATACCTCTATCAGAGTGGTGTATGAGTCCTTTAATGTTTTTAGCTTGATAAATGGCCTTATTAAGTGCCCTCACACATCCTTTAAGTTCCAAGCTATCACTAATATCATAACCCACTATTTTTCTGGAATGCATATCTGTTATTAAAGCCAGGTAGCAAAAGCCCTTTATGGTTCTAATGTATGTAATATCAGATACCCAAACTTGGTTAGCTCTAGCGATTTCTAAGTCTTTTATGATGTTATTATATTTATAAAAACGATGATAAGAGTTCGTAGTTCTAGCACTGGTTTTCCTTCTAAGTGTCAGCATTTGATGTTTTCTAAGGACACTAAATAGAGTATCTCGACCGACTTTAATATTGGCTTTATTAAAATCTGCATTTAATGATTTCACAAGTTTTCTCACGCCTTCTCTAGGAAGGGATTTGCGTCTTTTTCTAACGATATTAATAATCTGTTGTTCTCGGTTTAAACGTATATCAGCTCTATTTTTATGCTTGTAATAAGCATCACGTTTAAGTCCAAAACAATGGGTTATAGTTGTCAAAGAAGCAAATCCCTTAGATATTTTTTTGGCCTTGCTTAAGGCTTTATAGGTAGCTTTTTTTTTAGTTCATTAACTGATTTATAGCCAAGATCTTCAGCTGCTACTTCAAGATAACAATCCTGTACCATAGCGTCGAGATCTTTTTTAAGTAGTAGTTTTTTTAGCTGTTCAATCTCTTTTTGAAGTGCCTTAATTCTAGATATTTCGTCTTTTGTTTCCACTTTTACTCTGGTGTTCATTAAGTCTTTACGATTGTACTTTTTAATCCACACATTTACTGTTGTGGGTGCAATAGAGTAGAGTTTACAAAGCTCACTCTTTGTGTGTTTTCCGATTGTAAGTTCGGCTAAAATTTTTAATTTAAAAGGTTCACTGTAACGTCTAATTACTTTGTCATTTCTATACATAATGTTTAAAATTATGTAGCCTTATTTCAGGACGGGTCAGTATTAATGCTAACGTTTAGTATATGAGCAGTAGCGAATAAAACTGCGCTAACTCTTCAGATAGCAATATACTCAATTAAACACAAAACGGTTTGAGTTCACACCCAAACCGCTATTGCTTATATATCTTGTTGTAAGCTTTTACTCTTCCATTGCCTTACGCACTTTGTGCATTATAGCAAGGTTGTTTAGAAAAGGAATAAAGTTATATGGCCCCATTTTTTCTTCAGTTCTTGGTATTGGGTGAACAGCAATACTGGAATTAATATTAGAGATATACTCTACCATTTCTTCCCTTTCATTGTCAGGTAGACCACCACCAATGCATATGAAATCAATTGATTCTGTTTCAATTATTTCTTTAATTCTATCTTTTGAATTGCTGGCAATAACATTTCTGCCATATCTTTCCCATTCTTCAACTAACACGTCTAATGTTGATTGTAATCTTCCGATAGCTAATATTCTTGGTTCCATTTTGTTTTCTGTTTTGTGTGCTTTTTCTGTAGAGCAAGCCGTTAAGATAGCTCCTATAACGAATGTAATAAATAGTTTTTTCATAAAATGCTATTTTTCAAATTCCATATTTACCGGTTGTTCTAGCAATTTTGATACGGGACATCTTGAACCAATAGTTAATAAACGTTCAATTTGTTCATCTTCCAAAGGGTTTTCAAACTGCACAGCTTTAACTATTGTCTTTGTTGGTTTCCCCGAAGAGATAACATCTTTCATTTTTACATCTACATTGATGTTGCCAACATCCCATCCCTTGTTATCCGCATACATTTTTATGGTGATAGCAGTACAAGATGCTAAAGCGGATAGTACATATTGAGCAGGGTTTGGATATTGATCAGATCCACCAATAGACTCAGGTTCGTCTACCATAACCGTATGCTTGGTAGTTTTTACTTCCATCAAGTAGTTTTCTGCACCAAGGGTGCCATTTGCGTATAAAGTATCCTTCATTACTTATCGTTATTATTGTTCAAAGTATAGCTTAATGCTCCAGAAGGACAGTTGTTAATCTGAGCTTTTAGTTCTTCAGTAGATGCATTTTCTATTTTTACCCAAGGTCGTTCTTTAGGATTGTATACGTTAGGTAATGACCTAACACATACTCCTGCATGAATACATTTTGACTGATCCCAATGGATAGTAATATCCTCGTTTTTATATTGTGTTTTCATTTAAATTAATTTTAAAAGATATTCTAATAGTTACAGGTTCGCGTGAGAACCATCACAGTAAGGAGGATTCTTTGTTTGCTTGCACATGCATAGAGCCGCAGTTTTAGATTCTTCCTCTTTAAAAATCTTAGGCGTAAATTCACTGCCTTTATGGGCACCATTGCACCAAGGTTGGTTTTCTGATTTTCCACAAGTACACCATGCGTAGGTTTTTCCTTCTTCTAATTGTTCTATTTGCGGAGTTGTTCCCGCTACTTTTGCTTTTTTCATAATACGTTTATTTAAATTTTAGCATTGGTTTATATGATTCCTTGTTCGCAAAGAATAAGAAATGATTCATAGCCATGGCAACAAAAGCTCCTCCAATTCCTGCTGGGTCTAAGAAAAGATGAAACCAAAAGGCATTCAGTAATACGGGGAATAGTATTACTAATGCTAATGCTTGAAATCTGTTGATTAACAGCATTATTCCAGTTACAATTTCTACTATGGCCACTGCCTGCATTAAGTAGCCACTTTTAACTAAGGCTCCCATAAATTCACTAGCCGATTCTGGCAGTGGAGGCATGGGCATAAATTGTAGAAATTTGTTTAATCCAAATATCAGAACCATCAACCCTAAAAGTATTCTGATAATTACTTGTGCTTTTTTCATTTGTATAAAATTTTGTTTTTACAAATGTCAGCACTTTATAATCCCTGTACATTCACATAGATGAAGAAATGAAATTATTCTCCTTTTGCGATTTTGCTACGAATTGTACTAAGTGTTTGTGGCATAATACCTAAGTAGGAAGCAATCATTTTTTGAGGAACTCTATTAGGTAGCTCTGGATATGTTTCTAAAAAATAATTATAACGGTCAACAGCGGGTGAACCAATAAGCATGAGTATCCTGCGTTGCATCTTTCCAAGGTTTCGAGACATCTTCTTCATGTTTTGCAGTAATTTGTCTTTTGAAAGATCCGCTTCTTTTAGGTGGTCACTCTTTAATAATACTACCTCGGAATCCTCTAGGCAATCGATGTATAACGTAGTAGGCTCATTAAATTCTACCGCATCAATATCTCCTGTAATCCATCCTTCAGAGGCGAACATATAAATGTGTTCTTTTCCAGTGCTGTCAATAATGTAACTTCTAATAAGTCCCTTTTTAACGAAGACTGCATTGGCTTTTAGCTGGTTCGGTTGTTGAATGAATTCACCTTTTTTAAAGTGCTTAAGGTTGGAGTCAGCTTCGATATTTAGGATTTTTTCTAATTCACTCATGTTACTATTAATTGCTTACAACGGTTAGTATATGGCAAGTAGGGCAGCAGAAAGCGATAAACTTTCAAGTTTGTACTGAGCCAAAACGTTGTATTTTGTTTTTATCTTATTCATTTTAAAAGCCAAATCAACGATTTGGCGGTGTTTGTAAATAGCACTGAACTTCCTTAAACCTATGAACGCCCTATTTGCTATATACAGTGTTGGGCATAGTTTTTTTATGTTCTAAATCCTGTTACTCTAAAATCTTTCCCAGTTATTTCAGAAGATATGTTGTCTATAAACTGTAAAAGAGATTTGTTTATAAATTCAATTAATAACCAACTATGGTCACTTTCTAAATGCTTTTCTAAAGTTTGAGGCTGGTATCTTGATAATTCACTTAATCTATGCATTCCTGCAAGTATTAGAACAACTGTATTTCTATCAATTATATGATTTTTTAAGTCAGTTCTTTTTATATACCATAAGTCATTTGCACTATAGATATATCTTAGCTTATTTCTAATATTAAAATAATAATTTTCAAATGAATTTAAACTTTCTTTATTAGGTTTATTTCTATAGGTATCCCACTTAAAGGTTTTGTTTCTTCTAATCACATAATAATCTTGGTTTGTATATTTTTTGTCAACTCCAAAACCTACTAAACAACTTAAAATAGATTTGTTAGAATGTTCTTTTTCAAGTTCAGCTTCAAACCAACCCTTTTTTCTATGCTTATCGTAAACAAATCTTGATTTTTGAATAGGTATATACAGTTCTCCATAATTAGTTTTATTATCAAATGTCAACTGAAATGCTCTATGTATAAAAGGTAAGTTATAGAGAATATCTTTAAGACTATATATAGGTTCATCAGCCTTAACAGGCTTTCCTAAATATTCACATAAACCAGATAATACACCTTTAGGTTTTAATGAAATTATTTCATTTTGAAGTTTTATACGACCGTTGTCAATTCTTTTTCCACTCACTCCGTGTTTTAAGTTGAAATTATGTTCTTTATATGTCAACAATGCTTTAGTTGCATTTAGAAAACAGTAATAAGTTGTTAGAGGTTTTGAAACAAGTGATAGAGATGTTGTTGCTTGATAGAAATTTTTTGATTGTTCCCAATAAAACAATGCTTCTTTTGCTTTTTCTGTTTTTTGTTGTCTTAAAAATATATCAACGTAATTCCATGTTGAATCTGTTAAAACAGTTTTACTTGAACAATCAGGCTTAATTAAAGCTCTTTTAATATTAATAGATTTTGTTCCATTAGTTATTTCAGGTCTTGGCTTAACAGGTTTTAAACTTTCAGATATCCCTTTAAGTCCATCTTTATTTTTTTTAATTCCTTCTCTTAAGGGTTTTAAGTTTATCTTTTTCGCCATTCAATTCTCTTTGTTCTTAAATTATGCCCAACGTGTTCGTGTATGGTTCAGTTGCGTTGGCTAGGACTAAGTTAGTAAACAAAAATGAACCAGAGGAAATTCCGAAGGAATTTTCAAGTAGGCGATAACCAAGCAATTGGCTATACACGTTGTTGTGCTTTCGTTATTTGCTGTTAGAAGATAAAAGATTTAAAACCAATTCGGTTTGTTGCAATACATTGTCTGTTAGTTCTATATACCTTGAAATGGTGTAACGTTCTTGTATCAAATGGTTCACTAAATCTTTTGGTAAATCATTTACTTTTACATTTTTCCACAAGAGTTGGTGTGTAGCATTATTATCTAAAGGATTTCCAATGGTTGGATATTTACTTCCAAGGTTTAGCATATAGTCCAAGAGGAGACCTTTATTGCCATTTTGTACAGTTTTTTCAGTTGTTTGAAGTCGATTTAATTCCATAAGTTCTTTTCTTAGGTCTTTATCGAACAAATCTATTTTTCCACTAGATATGAGTAAATTAAAACTATTGGTATTGTAAACATTGGTGACTCTAATTCCAACAAATTCATTATTATAGAGTTTATAATAACTTTCTAGATTATTAAAATGCCCATTTTCGATACTATCACCAATTGAGTTAATCCTTTCAATTCTGAGATTGTTTCTTAAAAGACGAGCATTAATTTGAATTGTATCTTTTGTGTAATCATTAATTAAGGCTGTTTTGTATTCGTTTTTTAGAGTTTCTTTTTTTCTGTTTTCATTCCAATTATTAATCTGTAATGCAATGAGAATTCCTATAACAACAAGAATAATTTCACCTATTGCATATTTAAAATACTTTCCTGTTTTATTTTCCATTAGTAAGTTTTGTCTGATTTTTCTATAGAATTTAATCATTGGTTAGTTGTTTCCCGAAAGTTAGTATATTTATTTAATTCCGATTGAGTGAGGAATAATGAAGCACAACGGGTTCGTATAACCGTCAGTTACGGCTTAAAGTTAAACAATCTTTCGGCAGAGACCGACGGTAGCAATTCCGAGTGGATTCGGACGTAGTCGAATCCGCCGTAATTGCGGTTATACATTGTTGGCAAATCGTTTTTTATTTCCATTTTTTATCAGTCAGTCATTGACTTTTCAATTCCGATTTCATTCAGCTTTTCAGTTTTCAATACAAACCAATTATTCATAAATCTACACTTCTTGTTTCGGATGAAATAGTTGTGGTTTTCTTATGTATGAAGCAAATATTGTTGCCATTACAATTAAAATCGCCACTTCGTAAGGTTTTCCTTTATACATATGAATAAATACTATAAAAGTCATATAAAGAGCTAAAAGAGAAGTTCCGATTAGTATTGTTTTATTGTACAAGAACATTCCCGTTGAAACTAAAAGAAATACTCCAGTAGCAATCATTATACTGCTATTAGCTACAATTTTATCCGTTTGACTTGAGTTAAGAATTTTATCCAAAGCGTTTGGAACAAAAAACAATGTTATAATTATAGAAGGTAACCAAGTCAATAGTGTTTTTAAAATTTTATTCATTTTCATTCAGTTGTTATTGTTGGTTTTTCAGTTCGGTTTAAATGTTTGCCAACGTTTGGTGTATGGTTTGTTGCGTGGTTTAAGCACCTAATTTAGCAAATAAAAACCGAATAGAAAATCCGCGAGGATTTTCGTAAGTAGGCTAGAACTAGCAATAAATTATATACGGTGTTGTACAGCGTTTTATTAATAATTAGGATACATTTTAATAATAAATACTCATTAATTTTATATATAGACAAGTAAGAAATCAGCTATTTGGCATCTTTGTATTGAGCTGAACCAATAGTTCTTTTAAAAAGTTTTCTAAAATAATATCTCCTACCTTCTAAATCTTCAAAAGAGATTTCATCCTTATCTCCAGAAAATATAGCTTTTGTATCAGCAATAATTTCTCCATTTCTGTTAATCGCATAGTAGAAATCCGTAATTTTATATTCATAATCATCTTCCGAAATAATTGTTGCAACGAAACCTTCTAAGCCAAAAACAGTTGCTTTATTAAGGTCTTTTTTGTGAATAAAGCCAGAAATTCCAAATTCATCTTTTAAATCATAAACCTCGCCAACAACAATGTCATTAAATTTAAGAGCTTCTTCTAAACTATTCTCATTAGCCTCAATTAAGATATTTACTAATCTCTTTCTATCACCACCAAATTCACGGAATAATTTTGTTTCTTCTAAAACATATTCTGTTTTTCTAATATCACCCATTTCTAAAATGGTTTCTATGCCATCATCACTTAGGTTTTGATAATTATATCCATTATTAATCCTACTAAATAGAGATTTATGTGGAATTTTATGATAATACGTAAACTTTCTATACCCTCTTGTATCTGATTTTTTCTTTTTAAAATGGGAAGCCGTAGCTACCCAATTATTATCCTTACCATAATCAAATGCTTTTGATGGGTCTGATGCAATAGCAATAATTGCCTCTTTATCTTTTAGATTTTCCATTTTTAAATTCTCAATTCTATTTCTTTCTCTTGTGGCATTAGCAGCTGCAAGAGCTCCATAATCGATAGTTCTAACTGTTTTATTGATATTAGAATTTACATTAACATTTTTATTCACGTTAACATTTGCATTAACATCTACAGTTCCGTAATAAGAGGAGTATTGTCCAAAACCGACCATTGGAAAGAAAAGTAATATTAGCAGTAGTTTTTTCATTGTGTTAATTATTTGATTTAGTTTATTTTAAAGTAATAAATAAGGTCATTTTTAAATGCTGTACAACGGTCAGTGTATGGTGTCGTAGCATCCCGTAGGGTGCTATGCACTATACACATTGTTGGCACCAGTTTTTATTTCTTTTTTTAATAATTCATTATAAATCCTTTTCCCTAAATCTTTCTCTAGTTTTCCTTCATCATTGAAAAGGTCAGTAAAAGCTACTTGACAACTTAAAGCTTTAAATTTCTCATCTTTAAATGGCTTCTTTACAGCAGATTCTATAGTTGTTTTAGGATATAGCAAAATACTCAAGTCTGTATCATAATGCAGGTTGTAAACAAACATTTGCTTGAGGTCGGCATCTGATGGTTTATTATCTTTCAACACTTTCCATTTTGTATCTATTACGAGCCTTTTATCTGCGGTTTCTACAACGATATCTGCCCTTAAACCTCTAGTCTCCCAAAAAGGGGTCCTATTTTGCTCCTTGACTTTAAGAATTGGATTAGCTGAATCATTTTGTAAAGTCTTTAATTTACGATAGACATAGTTTTCGTAGAGCATATTCATGTCAAACATAATTGCTAATACGTTTTCATTTCCACCTTTTAAATCTGGAGAGTATCTTAAAATAATAAGCTTGGCTAAAGTTATTGCTTGTCTATATCTCTCGGTGTTTCTATCGAATTTTATTTTTTTAAACCATTTTTCAGTGATATTTTCTTCCGAAACATCCTCAAAGTTTAAGAGTAGTTTGTTAATCCTAATATTATGATTTGGGTTATGTGCTATTGTTTTTAGAACAAGTAAAGCCTTTAGCAGTATTTGATTTAGATTATTGTCAGCATCAAATATTTTATGCTCAACAAAGAACCGCTCCTTATGAAAAGCATTTTTACGAATGTGATTTGTGAAGAGAATTTTGCCCTTTACCTTATTAAGGTTTTCTTCAATAGATCTATAGTTTTTTCTTAAGCCGTGTTTGAAAATCGTTTCGGTTTCAGATAAAAACAGGTCATAGTACAAGTCTAAAATAGATGCCGATTTTAGTTTTAGTTTAGCATTAGAGATTGTATTAAGCTTTATCAACTTGCACTCTTTTAGCATTGTAATTAGTGCATTATGACATTTGTCTTTTGAAGCTTTGTCTTCTCCGTTATTATCCGCTTTGGGCAGTATTTCAATTGTAAGGTTTTTAACTTGAAGAACGCCAACATAATTATTGAACTTGATTCGCTTATTACCTACTGAAAAGAATTTTTCCTTTGTCTTGTAGCCATACTTTTCGAGAGCGTTAAAATGAACCATTTTAAAAGGGGTTGCTTCATCAACCTTCAAAGTATGATGTTCAAAAACTTGCAATATGTTTTTGGAACTACTCATAAATAGACTTGAAAGATTCTATTGACCAACTAGATGGTTTTGTGAAATTGTAAATAGGTTTTTCGTCATATTCTTCAAAGTCCTCATAACTATCTGTAGAAAGGAACTTGATTGTATTTTCCTTAGTTTCTACAAATTCCTCCCCAATAACCAAGAGTATTTTGCCCCAGTCACCATAAAAGTATTCTTGTAATAGAGGAAGAATTTTATTCTGAAAAATATTCTTGATTTCTTCAAGCGGTGATTGACGATTTTTAATAGTCATGAAATAGGAGTGACCAATGCAATAATCTTTATCAAGTAATTTCTCTATTCGAGCATTTATGGCGTTTAATAGAGCCTCTAAATCAATACCCGCACACTTAAACTCTTCAGAACTTAATTTAGCTGGTTCTGGATTCATTTCAATAAACGAGAACCTTCTTCTAAGAGCAGTATCTAAAGCCTCAACACTTCTATCTGCTGTGTTCATTGTACCAATTATGTAAAGGTTTGGTGGCACTCCAAAATCTTCATTTGAATATGGAAGTTTAGCAGGTATATAATTATCTGTATCTATTCGTTTGTCATCTTCTATAAGCGTAATTAGTTCTCCGAATATGTTAGCAATATTCCCTCTGTTTATTTCATCAATAAAAATCGCATAATCATTGCCTCTGTCTTCATTAGCTTCTTTGACTATACTCTTAAATAAGCCAGGTTTTATATCATAAATTATCTGCTTGCCTTTTTCTGGATTTTGTTCATCTTCATAAACAATTGGTTTTATGCCTTCAATGAAATCTTCATAGCTAAATGATTGGTGAAATGTTGTAAATACATATCTTTTCTTCTTTGTAGTAACAGGCTGAAAATCTTTATAATTTGCAACTAATTCAATAATTTCAGGAGCTTCTGCCTCTAAATTTTCTTCAATAACCTCCCAGTCTGAATTACCATTTTTATTAAATATTAATGGAGCTTGTCTGTTTGTATAATTAACATGTTCACATTCTTGAATGGTATGAGCTTGAAGGGTACCCCAAAGAGTAGCTCTTACATTTTTATTTGATGAAACAGCTACTTTAGCTTTTAAAATAGGATGTTCTGAAATATTTGGGACTTTTGCTGTTTTCAAATCATATAATGAAGCTGCTATTACTTCCCACCAACTATAAGAACTCACCAAATCTTGCAAATATTCTTCTTCTGTTTGATTGGCACTTTCATCTGTAAACCTATCAAAAAATTCATTTTTCAGTCTATATGTCTTTCCTGTTCCAGGAGGTCCATATAGAATCGTATTTAAGGTAAGTTTCATATTAGTTTTTGATTTATTAAGGAAGCTCTTTATTGTATTTAAAAAATTATCAAGTGTAAAATCGGTTCCAATGTTTGCCCAAGCAAGATTGTCATTGTAAGTGTCAATTGTATTTGGCTTTATGAAAAAATCATCCGATAATAGAGGAGATGTTTTGCCTGTTACAAGACCGATTTCACAATCAGGTTCGTCAGATAACGGTTTTAAATAAAATTTCTTGGCATTAACTTTTAAATTATTTTCATTAAGCTTAGCAATAAGTAAGGGGTGTATAAATTTTAATTCTGTTTCTTTCCTCTTTTGTCTTTGTGGTACTTGCTCTTTTTCAAATTGGAAGCCAGCATCTTCCATTTTTTTACGAAGTGAATTATAAATGGAGTTTCTATTATTGCTGAATTTTTTAGTTATAAATTGAATTAAATTTTTTTGGCCTAAAAAAGATTTGTAAATGCCATTACCGTTGTCCGGAAAACCTAATATATTGTTTAGTTCTTCATGACGTTTAATTAGACTTGGATTGGTTTTCTGTAAATATGATTTCGAAGCACTCCAAATATTAAAATCATTGTAATTGCCAGATTGAATTTTGTGTTTATTCAAAAGAAAGGAAATTACATCTTTATAATTAGAGGCACCTATGTCTCTTAATTTGGTGTTGAAAAAGTACTGATCTATCTTTTGAATATTTTCTTCAAACCTTTCGTGTTCAATTATTTTTATAATCGAATTTGCCGCTTTTACTCTATTAGACTTTAGTTCACCAATGTATTCCTTAATGATTTGATAAGGATAAGAGTCACTTTTTTCAATTATTTTGTAACCTTCCTTTTCGAGTAACTGAAATGCAGGAGTACCTTTTCCACCTGCAAAATGAGCAGAGTCAAGTTCTACACTATTTGCAAATCTATTTGCAATTGAAATAATCAGCTTTGGCGGATATGATTTACCATCATGAATTAAATCATAAGTTGAAGAATGTCGGCCTTTTCTAACTCCTTCCCTATCGATTTCTTCGATGGCTTTTTCTATATGTTCTTTTGTTATATTATCTGGAATCATTCAAGGTTTTTTTCAAATTGGTGCCAACTCGTTATATGGAGAATAAACCTCCTGTTTATAGGTTTCTGTTTCCGGATAACAGGAACTTTTATAGATTTTATTGGCAAGGCGTCTATAATTTTTTATCTACTATTTTATTTATAATCACAATCTCTTTTTGGTAAAAATAAAAAAAAAATCTGAAACAAGTCAATCCCTATAATTGATGAGATTTTTTCTTCCCTGTTTCTGGGGAGGCGCTTATTGCCTTGAAGATAAATTTTTTTTGTAGCAAAAAAAAACTTCAAGCTTAGAATTTAAATATTTTCAACTCTAAATGTTAGATTATATTTTTATTAAGCAAAAAAAAACTCACAATTTTTATTGTGAGTTTTTAACCAATATATTTTTGGAATCTAAATTTCTTAAATTTTATGATGAAGCGCTTTAATATAAATTAAAACTGCTCTCTTCCAGAAAAGTGAAAGTTTGCTTCAATCGTGGCATTTTCATCAGAATCAGAACCATGTACAGCATTTTCTCCCATAGAAGTTGCATATAATTTTCTAATAGTTCCTTCAGCAGCATCAGCAGGATTTGTAGCACCTATTAAAGTTCTAAAATCTTCCACGGCATTTTCTTTTTCTAAGATTGCAGCAACAATTGGCCCTCTTGTCATGAACTCAACTAATTCTCCAAAAAACGGACGCTCATTATGCACAGCATAAAAAGTTTCAGCGTCAGATTTTGTCATTTGAGTTTTCTTTAAAGCCACAATTCTAAATCCTGCAGCGTTCATTTTTTCTAATATAGCACCAGTATGTCCGTTTTCTACAGCATCTGGTTTAAGCATTGTAAATGTTCTATTTGTTGCCATTCTATTGACTTTTAATTACTTTATGATTAATATTTAATATTGTAAAACTAATTGTTAAGCGTTTCACAAATTCGGCGCGAAATTACATAAATTTTTTAATTAAATTGTATATTCGCGAATTATGATTTTAAAAGGATTTGACGAGTTAAAGCGCTTTCTAGAAAAACCAAGAAATATAGTTGTAGTTGGGCATAGAAATCCAGACGGAGATGCTATGGGTTCTACCTTAGCATTAAAGCACTATTTAGCTAAAAAAGGACATAACTGTACAGTTGTGGTGCCTAATGAATACCCAGAATTTTTACATTGGTTGCCTGGTTCTGAAAATACCTATCGTTTTGATTGGCAAAATTCTCAATCTAAAAGAGTAATTGATAATTCTGATTTAATTTTTCTTTTAGATTTTAATGCGCTACACAGAGTTGGTCATGATATGCAAAAAATATTAGAAGCGTATCCAAATGATTTTGCAATGATAGATCATCATCAGCAACCGGATGATATGAAATATATGTATTCTGATGTTGAAATTTGTTCAACTTGCCAAATGGTATATCAGTTTATTGAAATGAATAATGACTTAGATTTTATTGATGTCGATATTGCAACTTGCTTGTATACCGGTATCATGACAGATACAGGTTCGTTTAGATTCAGATCTACGACCAGCAGAACGCATAGAGTTATTGCTGATTTAATTGACAAAGGAGCTGAAAATGACAGAATTCATAACAATGTATATGATGCAAATTCATACAATAGATTGTTGCTATTAGGTCAGGCACTTAGTAATTTGCAAATTTTACCCTCTTATAAAACAGCATACATAACATTAACGAACGAAGAGAAAAATCGTTTCGATTTTCAAAAAGGAGATACGGAGGGTGTTGTAAATTATGCACTTTCTTTAAAAGGGATTATTTTTGCAGCAATATTTATTGAAGATAAAGAACAAGGGATTATCAAAATTTCTTTCCGTTCTAAAGGTGATTTCTCTGTAAATAAATTTTCAAGAAACCATTTTAGTGGCGGTGGACATGATAATGCTGCTGGCGGAAAATCTGAAGAGTCAATGCAAGAAACTATTACAAATTTTACAAGTTTATTATCAGAATATCAATCTGATTTAGAAACAGCTTATGAAGATTAGTTATTTATTTGTTTTGCTGTTATGTTGTTTCTCGTGTTCTAAAATTGAACCAAGAAAACCAATCAATCCAAAACCATCAACAACATTATATAAAGAAACTATAAACAAAGCTTTAGCTTTAAATAAAATTGAAGACAATAAAATACTTCAAATTATAAAAAAAGATTCTAGTAAAGTATATTTGCAATCTTCAAATGGATTTTGGTATACATACATTCATAGAGTAAAAGAAAATTTACCTACTCCTGAAAAAGGTAATGAGGTAATAATTGCTTACAATATTACAGATTTGAATAATTCAGTTTTGTATAGTAAAGAAGATTTAGGAATTAAAAAATATATCATTGATAAAGAAGATTTTATTTCTGGATTACAAAAAGGAATAAAGTTGATGAAAATAGGAGAAACCGTTACATTTGTAATTCCTTCTTACAGCGCTTTTGGTATTGCTGGAGATGGAAACAAAATAGGAATCAATCAATCAATAAAGAGTAAAGTAACTTTAATTAATATAAATAAATAGAAAAATGAGAATACTAAAAGGTTTAGTAATTATAACAGCAGTAGCATCAATGTCTTCATGTGGAAATTATAAAGCAGATGTTAAATCTTTAGAAACAGGATTAGATTCAGCGAGTTATGCTTTAGGAATGGATATGGCGATTAAAGTAAAGGCAAATTTGGAGGAATCCAGCACAGATTTATTTTTACAAGGCTATAGAAATGGAATGGATTCTACGAATTTATTAATGACGCCAAAAGATTTAAATATTTTTTTAAGAGACTTTTTCCAGAAGCAGCAAATTAAAAAAAGACAAGCAGCTCAAGAAAAAGCAGCGAAGGATGCAGAATCAAAATTTGCAGATGTTAAAAAAGCAAGTGAAGAATTCTTAGCAATCAATAAAACGAAAGAAGGTGTTATTACTACAGCGAGTGGTTTACAATATAAAGTATTAAAAGAAGGAAAGGGAGAAAACCCTATAGCTACCTCAAAACTTAAAATTCATTATCATGGAACTTTAATAGATGGCACCGTTTTTGACAGTTCTGTTGATAAGAAACAACCTTATGATTCTAATGCAAATCAGTTTATCAAAGGGTTTACAGAAGGATTATTATTAATGAATAAAGGCGCTAAGTACAAGTTATTTATTCCTCAAGAATTGGCTTATGGAGCAACACCAAGACCAGGAATAATTAAGCCGTTTGCAGCGATTGTTTTTGAAGTAGAGCTATTGGATATAATTAAAAAATAAATGAAAATATATATTTACAGCTTTATAATTGTAATCCTTGTAGTTGGTTGTACACCAGCTAAATATAATGGTCTAAAGGAAGGTCTTTATGCAGAAATACAAACCAATAAAGGTGATGTTTTGTTGGAGTTATATGCAGAAGATGCCCCAATGACTGTTGCCAATTTTGTGTCCTTAGCAGAAGGAACCAATACTAAAGTTACGGATTCTATACAAGGAAAAAAATACTTTGACGGTATTCGTTTTCATAGAGTTGTTAATAATTTTATAATTCAAGGAGGAGATCCAACAGAAACAGGAAGAGGAACTGCTGGTTATAGATTTGGCGATGAATTTACCAAGGATGTAAACGGGAAATTATTGCACATTCATGGTGATGCAGGAATGTTATCTATGGCAAATGGAGGTCCAGAAAGTAATGGAAGTCAGTTTTTTATTACACACAGAGCAATACCGCATTTAGATGGTAAGCATACTGTTTTTGGTAAAACGGTTATTAACATTTTGCAATTAAATGCTTTAAAACTACAAATTAAAGATTCTTTAAAACTTAAGAAATCTATAGACTCTCTTCGGATGTCTGTTGTAAACAGTATTCAACAATTTGACACCATTAATACTGTAAAAATAATTAGATTAGGCGCTAGAGCTAATGCTTTTAAAGCTGCTGAAGTTTTTGACAATGAGTTCATTAGATATGCTGAAGGTAAAAAAGAAAGAAATAAGAAAGCGAAAGATGCAGATGAAGAACGTTTTTCGAAATACTTAGAAAATAGAACGACTTTTTTAGCGAAAATGAATGAATCAAAAGCAATTAAAACAGCTTCTGGTTTGCGAATTTTAAAGTTAACAAGCAATCCGTCAGGAAAAAAAGTAGTGACAAATAAACCTATAAAAGCTCACTTTACATTGTACATTGCCGATGGTACAAAAATTCAATCTACTCTAGATTCAGGAAATCCATTTGTATTTCAGTTAGATGATGCAGAAAAACCGATGATTACTGGTTTTAAAGAAGGCGCTGCTACTTTAAGAGTAGGCGAAAAAGCAAGGTTGTTTATACCATATTATATAGGTTTTGGAGAGGCTAAATATGGACCTTTTCCTGCAAAATCTGATTTAGTTTTTGAAGTAGAAATATTAGAAATTGGTGAATAATTTATTTGACTCCATTATACAAAAAGACAAAGAATTACTTGTTTTCTTAAATAACTTAGGAAGTGAACAATGGGATTCATTTTGGTTGCTAATTACCAACCAATTTAATTGGACGCCATTGTTCCTTTTAATTTTTTATCTGGTTATAAAATCTTTTGGTTGGAAAAAAGGAGGTTTTGTTATTCTAGCATTGATTGTATTAGTTGCTTTTTCTGATCAATTTGTGAACCTAATCAAGAATTCCACAGCAAGATTAAGACCTAATAATGATCCCGAAATACAGCATTTATTAAGTATATTAAAAAGGCCTCAAAGTTTTAGTTTTATTTCTGGTCATGCAACAACATCCACTTTTTTCTCAGTATTTGTCATCTTTTTATTAAGAGAAAAATACAAATTTATTTATTTAATTTTATTTTTTCCATTAATTTTTGCGTACAGTAGATTGTATTTAGGCGTGCATTTCCCTATTGATATTTCTTTAGGAATAGTAACAGGTATTTTGCTAGCAAATATGTATTTTTTCCTTTTTAAGAAAGTTGAAAAAAAACTTTTTGTTTAACTTTTTATTATTGAAAGTATAAATACGCTGTAAAAAAAAGTAACCGTAAAATAACCAAATTTTATCTTTTTAGAAATAGTAGATTGATTTTTTTTAAACTTAAAATGGATAATTTTCAATTAAAAAAATAAAGAAATTATTCTTTTTCCAGAACTAATGCATCCATAAAGTTTTCAAACTCATTTTTGAACTCATTATATTTTTTTCCTGTTGCAGGTCCATTAAAACCCGTATGAATTTTTCTTACTTTTCCATTTTTATCAATGAAAATAGTGGTAGGATAAGAAATTAAATGATTTAGCATGGGTAATGTTTTTTCTGCTATTTTTTTATCAGCCGAATTTCCATATTGCGCTAATAAAACAGGATATTCAATACCTATTCTTTCTTTTAATCGTTTGATTCTTTTAAATGCAATTTCTCTAGTTTTTGCAACTTCAAAAGCCAAAGCAATAACTTCAATGTTAGTATTTGGGTTTTCTCGTAAATAATTGACCAAAAATTTACTTTCGTCTAAACAATTTGGACACCAAGTTCCCATAATTTGTATGATAACTGGTTTCTGTTGGAATTTAGTATCACTTAAAGAAACAATTCTTCCTCTTGTATCTGGAAAAGAAAAATCAAAATCTTCATATCCCTCTTTTATAAAGGTCAAATTGTCTGCTTTTGGTAATTCATAAGTATTATTTAATTTGGCTTCAAAAGGTTCTTTCCAATGATTTCCAGAATAGAAAAAACCATTCATTGTAGAATCTGTAACTTTTGCAGTAAATAAAAAAGCATGCGCACCATCAAAAGTGGAAAGTTTTAAAGAATCACCATATACAAGACCTTCTAAATATCTGTAATCTCCGGTAGTGGTTCTAAAAGTTCCGGTTACAAGATTTCCATTTTGATTAAAAATTCCTTTAGCAATATATTTCTCATCAGCAGAGTTCTCATTGAAGACCGTTTCCCAGTTTCCGCTAATGTTTTTTGTAGATTCTTTTTTTGATGAAAAACGCACATTATTTTTAGTCGCTTCAAAAGGAACAATTCTGTCTAAACTGGTTTTTATAAAACTTCCTTTTAAAAAGTTGTCTTCAATTTTTGCAATAATGTATCCTTCAAAAACAGGTGTTTGTATTCTTACAGAATCGTTACTATAGGTAATTTCATCAACTAAAATAGTTTCATCAGCATTAAAAATTGCAAGTAAAGAATCATTTTTTACTTCAAAAATAAAAGGGAGTTCTTGATTGTCTTGTATCTTTAAAACAGCTCTATAGGTTCCTTTTTGTAATGTTTTCTTAGTTTGCTTTGTACAAGAAATTAGAAATATAATGCTTAAAAATATATAGGATAATTTTCTCATTTTTAAATTTAGTTGTGAGAACTAAAGTAAATAATTTTAAATAAAAAAGCCTTATCAAAATTGATAAGGCCTTTCATTATTTTAAAATAAAGAACTATTTTTTGATAAGTTTTTTAGTCATTTTCTCTTCTCCGTCATTAATTTCAATTACATAAATTCCTTTTCTTAAAGATTTTACATCAATTGTATTTTTTAATAAAGTTCCTTTTTTAACAACTTGACCTAATGTATTGCTAATTTTAAAAGTAATGTTTTCTGAATCTGTATTTTGTAATTTAATATGTACAAAACTTCCAGTTGTAGGGTTCGGATAGATTTTAAAATCTGCTTCAAAATTATTAAATTCATCGGTATTTAGACTTTTTAGAAAAGTTGTCGATTTAGAATGTTTAACGCTAGATTTTGCTGAAAAAGAACCCGTTTTTCCAGTAACAATAACTTGATCTATATATATATGATCTGCATTTCCACTGGCATCATTTTGAAATCTAATCTGTGCATTATTGGCAAACACATTCTCATTTTTATTTAAAGTAACTGTTGCTGAATAAAAGTTGTTGTTTTCAAAATCAGTTCCTCTAGCATAAGTTGCAACTGTGGTCCAAGAATTTCCATTATAATATCGCAGCCAGAAATCTTCATTATTTTCCATGCTATAAGAATAAAAATGGAACTCAACTTCAACAGTGTCGAAAGAAGATAAGTCATATATTTGTGATGTCATTGCAGAAACTGAACCAGAATTATCACGTATTCTTATCGAATAAGTTCCTTCAAAAGAGCGTGATCCAGCATATCTGTATGCGTCACTTCCTCCATCAATCCAATTATCCCAACCAGATTCAAAATAAGATTCTGATAAAATTGTTGAGGTATTTGTAGGTTGTGCTAGGGTAGTAACAGTAACAGGGTTGCTAGTTGTTGAATTTCCTGCGGCATCCTTTGCAACTACAGAGAAACTATAAGTAGTGTTTTCAGTTAAACCACTAATAGAAAAATTATTAATAGAAATAGAGCCAATAAAAGAATTTCCATTTAAAATATCATAACTTATAACACCTACATTATCTGTTGAAGAGGACCAAGTTAAATCTAAAGTGGTTTGTGTAATATTTAAAACTGATAAATTAACTGGAGCAGAAGGAGCAGTTAAATCTATAGTGTTAACATTAACGCTATCACTCGAAGAAGATACGTTTCCGGCCTCATCTTTTGCTGTAATTGTAAAGTTATACGAAGTTACTGCAGATAAACCAGTAACATTAAAATTAGTAGATACTGCGCTTCCAATTATATTTGTACCATTGTAAATATCATAACCAGTTACGGCGGTATCATCTGTGGATGCAGACCATGATAAATATACACTAGTTTCAGTAATATTTGAAGTCACTAAATTAGAGGGAATAGAAGGAGCTGAAGTGTCTGGTATAACACCACCATCAATAAAGTGGTTTCCGAGTCCGCTAAAAATATCCTTTGCTAAAGAATTCCATTCAGAAATTATATAAGTTACATTAGGGCTAGTTATTGATGATTTTCTTTGTAAAGTCACATCTTGTGCAAACACAGAACTACTTAATTCATCACCTATTAAATCAATTAAAATTCCATTTTTAAACAATCCAATAGCATCATTTCCATTAAAACTTAAAACAGTTTCATTTGTAATATTAGCAACATTTAAAATAATAGCATTTGCATTAGTATTTGCAATAACATAGACTTGTTCATTGGCTAAATTTCCATCTAAATTTAAAACACTAGAAAAAGAACCAGAACCATTTGTCGCTTTTCTGAGAGAGTAAGAAGATAAGTCAACAGCATTACCCGTAAAGTTTGCAATCTCAATAGCTTTATTGTTGGAAGACCCTTCTACATATTCAGAAATTAATAATTCAGTCGTTGTTCCATTTATAGGAGCAGATTCTGTAGTTACATTTAATATATTACTAGCATTAGAAATATTTCCTGCATCATCTTTTGCTGTTACCAAAAAATTATAGGAAGTTCCAGATGTCAATTCAGAAACAGTATAGTTTGTTCCAGGAATTGATGCAATAATTGTGCTGTTTTGATAAATATCATAACCTGTTACAGCAACATTGTCAGTAGAAGCAGCCCAACTTAAGTCAGCTGTAGTTTGTGTAATATTAGATGAAGTTAAATTAGTTGGTGCAGTTGGCGCTGTAGTATCAGGAACTGGCAATGTGGTTATAAAAACAGTGTTACTAGCTGATGAAACATTAGCCGCTGCATCAAACGCGGTTATAGAAAAACTGTAGGCAGTATTGTCTGCTAAACCAGAAACAGTGTACGTTGTATTTGTTACAGTTGTTATTTTTACTCCATTTTGATAAACATCATAACCTGTGACTGCTGTGTCATCTGTAGCGGCCGACCAATTTAAATCTACCATATTTTGTAAAATATTTGAAGCAACTAGGTTTGCAGGAGAACTTGGAGCTTCAGTATCTGAAGTTGTTCCTCCATCTATCGAATGATTTCCTAAACCATTAAAAGTATCTGTTGAAAAAGAATTCCATTCAGTTGCAGAATAAGAGTTATTAGGACTTGTAACCGATGATTTTCTTTGCAGCGTAACATTTTGGGCAAAGTTACTGCTGTTTGAAGCATCACCTATTAAATCAATTAATACATCATTTTTAAATAAGCCCATGGCGTCATTTCCGTTAAAAGACATAACACCATTATTTGTTAAATTAGCTACATTTAAAATTGTTGCGGTTGCGCTAGAATGGGCAATAACATATACTTGTCCGTTTGCTAAATTACCAGTTAAAGTTAAAGTACTAGAAAAAGTACCACCTCCATTTGTTGCTTTTTTAATAGAATATGCTGCTAAATCTACTGTTACACCCGTGAAGTTTGCAATTTCAATAGCTTTGTTATTCGAAGAGCCTTCTATATATTCAGAAATTAATAACTCCGTGGCTGTTCCGCTTCCCGTTTCATTAGAAGTAGTTGTTATAGATACTGCGTTGCTAATAGAGGAAACATTGGCAGCTGCATCAAATGCTTTTACATAAAAAGAGTATGAAGTTCCAGCCATTAAATTTGAAACAGTAAAGTTGGTATTGAGTGTTGTGCTAACTTGGGTTGTTCCATTAAAAATAGCATAACCAGTAACTGCTGTATTATCTGTTGATGCCGTCCAAGTTAAATCTACAGAACTTTGCGTTGCATTCGATGCTATTAAATTTGTTGGAGCGGTAGGTGATTCAGTATCTCCATTAGGAGGATTACCAAATAAATCTTCAGCTTGTGGTCCACCCCAAATTTGAGTTGCAAATGCAGGATTATCTATAAAAGGATTTCTATTACCTTGAATTCCTTCTAAAATTGGGTTACGTTGTTTTTCGAAGTTAGAAACAGGGTCTTCTGTATTCCATTCTAAAAATAAATTTAACATGTTTACATCAGAAGTAGCAGTTGAACCTATGGCCACGCCTGTTGGCAAGCATTGGTCTCCATATCTTAAGTAAGTATACATCATCATACGGGCAACGTCACCTTTCCATTCGTCTCCAGGGTACCATCCACCAGAAACATCGCCTGCATTACCAGAGCCATCTGCAAATTTTTTGCTACTTCTCTGTCCGTTAAATGTAATATCTGCGGCACGTAAATGGTGTACATCAGCTCCTGGACCAGAAGTTCCTAAATTTGGAGTTCCTAAAGATTTTGGGTAGGTATGCTCTCTGTTCCATTGTGTTCCAGAAGTTCCTCCATTTAAATTTTTATCTCTTGTTCTATCTGTGACATAGTTTCCATCAATATCGCTATACCCATATATTAATAAGACTTTTGTGTTATCGTTTGGGTCTAAATCCGTTTGCTTTAAGGCATCCCAAACACCTGGCGTGTATGATAAGTTAGTAGTATGTGTGGTAATAATTTTAATAGCTAAAGCATCTTTTAATGCGGTACTAGTTTGATTTAAATTAACATCATTATAATAATTTGGAATTTGAGAAAATGCTGAGCATGATATGATCAATGCGCAAAAAAGTAATAATTTTTTCATTTGATAAGTATTTAGGGGTTAAAAATTGATAATATTGCAAATTAAGAGAAATAAGAAATGTTAAAGCTTTCCAACATAGTTAGTTATAAACTAGATATTAACATTTAACTTTTAAGGAAAAAAATAGATAAAAATTGGTTAATTTAGCGCTTGAAAATTTGAAAGAAAAAAAATGAAAATATCATACAATTGGTTACAACAATTTTTACAGATTAACTGGGAAACTTCTAAAACAGGTGAGTTGTTGACTGATTTGGGCTTAGAAGTTGAAGGTATAGAGATAAAAGAATCCATCAAGGGAAGTTTAAAAGGGATTGTTGTTGGTAAAGTTTTAACTTGTATTCAGCATCCAAATGCAGATAGATTAAAGATTACTACTGTTGATTTAGGAGATGGGAAGCCTGTTCAAATCGTTTGTGGGGCTCCTAATGTTGCTGCCGGTCAAAAGGTGCCTGTAGCTACAATTGGTGCAGTTTTGTATGATGAAAAAGGGGAAGGTTTTAAAATAAAAAAAGGAAAAATTAGAGGGGAAGAAAGCAATGGAATGATTTGTGCCGAAGATGAATTAGGTCTTGGTAAAGATCATGATGGAATTCTAGTTTTAGATAAAAAAATAAAACCAGGAACATCGGCTGCGGAAGTTTTTAAAATCGAAACAGATTATGTGTTTGAAATTGGTTTAACACCAAATAGATCTGATGCTATGAGTCATTATGGAGTGGCACGAGATTTAAGAGCAGGATTAATTCAAAAAGATATTAAGTTAGAATTCATATCTCCTTCTGTAAGTAATTTTCATGTTGATGAGAGAACGTTGCGTTTTGATGTAGAAATTGAAGATAAAGAATTAGTGCCTCGTTATTGTGGAATTGTAATTACGGATATTACTGTTAAAGAATCTCCTGAATGGATTCAGAATCGTTTAAAAGCCATAGGAATACAACCAAAAAATAATATTGTAGACATTACAAATTATGTATTACATGAGTTAGGACAACCTTTACATGCTTTTGATGCTCAAAAAGTTAAAGGAAATAAAATTATTGTAAAAAAATTAAAAGAAGGCACAAAGTTTACAACTTTAGATGAAGTAGAAAGAAAGCTTTCTGCAGAAGATATTATGATTTGTGATGCAGATTCTAATCCGCTTTGTATTGGTGGTGTTTTTGGTGGTTTAAAATCAGGCGTTACAGAAAATACAACTTCAATATTTTTAGAAAGTGCTTATTTTAATCCTGTTTCTATAAGAAAAACGGCAAAAAGACACGCTTTAAATACGGATGCTTCTTTCCGTTTTGAAAGAGGAATTGATATTAGTATGACAGAGTATGCTTTGAAAAGAGCAGCTTTACTCATTGAAGAATATGCTGGTGGAAAACTAGCTTCTGACGTATCAGATTTTTACCCAGTAAAAGTTGAAGATTTTCAAGTATTTTTCTCTTATGAGAGTGCTTACAGGTTAATTGGACAAGAGATTCCAAAAGAAACGATAAAGAATATTTTAGCATCTTTAGAAATTAAAATTAGCAGTGAAACTGAAGGTGGATTGGGATTAACAATTCCTTCTTACAGGGCAGATGTTCAGCGTGAAGCTGATATTGTTGAAGAGATTTTACGTGTCTATGGTTATAATAATATTGAGTTTTCTCATAAATTAAATACTTCAATTTCTTTTGATTCTAATAAAGAAATCAAGATAGAAAACGTTGTTGCTAATCAATTAAGTTCTCTAGGATTCAATGAGACAATGGCGAATTCCTTAACAAAAGCAAGCTATACAGAGTTGTCAGAAAATATTAATAATGAAGCTAATGTTATAATGTTAAATCCATTAAGTAGTGATTTAGGCGTTATGCGCCAATCGCTATTATTTAGTGGTTTAGAGTCGGTTTCTTATAATTTAAATAGAAAAAATAATTCATTAAAATTTTATGAATTTGGTAAAACATATCATAAATATAATGACAAGTATCAAGAAGATAAACACCTAACACTTTTTGTAACCGGAAAAAGAACAAAAGAATCGTGGAATACACTTACTTCAACTTCTGATTTCTTCTACGTAAAAGGAGTTTTAACTTCAGTTCTAGATAGATTAGGAATTCAGAACTTAAAAACTACTCCTACTAAAAATGATATTTTTTCTGAAGGAATTACGTTGAGTTTGGGGAAAATAAAATTAGTGGATTTTGGAGTAGTAAAACGTTCAATTTTAAAAGAATTTGGAATTAAACAAGAAGTTTTATTTGCAGATTTTAATTGGGAAAATGTTTTAAAGTTATCTAGTAAGAAAAATATTAAAGTTTCTGATTTATCTAAATTTCCTTCTGTAAAAAGAGATTTAGCATTATTAATTGATAACAAAACTGAATTTAAGGAAGTATATAATTTAGCTTTTCAATCAGAAAGAAAGTTATTAAAAGATGTAGATTTGTTTGACGTGTATGAAGGTGATAAATTACCTGAAGGTAAAAAATCCTATGCCGTTGGTTTTGTTTTACAAGATGAAACTAAAACGTTAGAAGAAAAGCAAATAGATAAAATAATGCAAAAATTACAGCAAAGTTTCGAGAAGAATTTAGATGCTGTTTTAAGATAAAATTTTAAGCTCCTATTTTGGAGCTTTTTTTATATTTGATAAATTATGTACAAACTTATTATTAGACCTTTTTTCTTTCTTTTTGATCCAGAAAAAATTCATTATTTTACTTTTTCCTTAATAAAATTAGTGTCTAAAATTCCTTTAGTTTCAAATATATTTAGAGCTATTTACCAAGTAAATGATAAAAAATTAGAACGTACTTTATTTGGATTAACCTTTAAAAATCCTGTGGGTTTAGCCGCTGGTTTTGATAAAAATGCTGTCTTATATAACGAATTAGCTAATTTTGGTTTTGGATTTATAGAAATTGGTACGGTAACTCCTAAAGGCCAAGCTGGAAATCCGAAGAAAAGGTTATTTCGTTTAAAAGATGATCAAGGGATCATTAACAGAATGGGGTTTAATAATGACGGTTTGCGAAGTGCTATTCACCAATTAAAGAAGAACAAAGGCAAAGTTATTATCGGCGGGAATATTGGTAAAAACACACAAACATTACCCGAGAATTATACAGAAGATTATAAAGAATGTTTTAAAGGATTGCATCCGTATGTAGATTATTTTGTGCTAAATGTGAGTTGTCCAAATGTAGGAAGTCACGCAAAACTTAATGACAAAGATTACTTATTAGAGTTAATTTCTGAATGTCAGAAACTAAATAATCAAGAAGAAAAACAAAAACCAATTTTGTTAAAAATTGCTCCGGATTTAAATAATGAACAATTAGATGAAATTATAGAATTAGTTGCAGAGACGAAGATTGATGGGGTGATCGCCTCTAATACATCTACCACAAGAGATAATTTAAAAGTGTCTAAAAAACGTTTGCAAGAAATTGGTAATGGAGGTGTAAGTGGCCAGCCAATTAAAAATCAGAGTACAAAAGTGATTAAATACTTGGCAGATAATTCCAATAAATCATTTCCTATTATTGGAGTAGGAGGTATTCATTCAGAAAAAGATGCATTAGAAAAAATAAATGCAGGTGCTGATTTAGTACAAATTTATACTGGATTTATTTATGAAGGACCAAGTTTGGTGAAAAGAATCAACAAGGCTATTTTGAAAGACTTATAGATATTAAACCGAAGAATAAAGAGGGACCTTATTTTTAAGAAATGGCAGTTCTGTTTGTAATGAAAGAATATATAATTTTATTTTAATGTTAGAAACCCTTTTATCTTTTGTTTTAGCAACAGTAATTTTATCTCTCTCACCTGGGCCAGATAATATTTTTGTACTCACGCAAAGTATCGTTAACGGAAAAAAGTTTGGTTTAGCGACTGTTTTTGGCCTAATTTCAGGATGTTTAGTCCACACCACTTTATTAGCTTTTGGAGTATCAGCCATTATAAAACAATCGGAGAATCTATTTTTTACAATTAAATTATTTGGAGCAATTTATTTACTATACTTGGCTTTTAAAGTGTATCAATCAGATGCCTCTATTATTTTAGTAAAAGGTAATGTCGAAAATAAAACGACCGCACAATTATTTAAACAAGGATTTATAATGAATGTGTTAAACCCAAAAGTTTCTATTTTCTTTTTAGCTTTTTTTCCAGGTTTTTTATTTTCGGATAGTATCTCTACTGTTATTCAATTTTATATTTTAGGCCTAATTTTCATGTTAGTTTCACTCATTATATTTTCTACAATAGCAATTTTGGCAAGCGTAATAGCAGAAAAAATAAAGGAAAACAAAAACATAGCACTTTATCTAAAATGGACTCAAATTGTAGTTTTTGTATTAATTGCCGTATTTATTTTAGTTTAAGTTCTTTCTCAAATTAATCAATCCAAAAATTGGCCCAATTGCTAAAATTGAAAATATTAAATTAGAATTAGTCGCATTTAGGACACTGCTTATAATTTGTATGCTAATAATAGTAATTGTAAAACCAATACAATTTACAATGGTTAATGCAGTTCCTTTATCTTTTGATGGTGCATTTTGAGCAACTAGTGTTGAAAATAGGGGCGAATCTGCGATTACGACCATTCCCCAAAAAAGCAAGAAAGTAATAAAGATATTTTTATTTGATAGTTGAAACATAAATGGAGAAGCAAGACAACACAAACAAGAGAATAAAAGAAAACCTAAAGCAGTTTTTTTTATGTCGAATTTCTGAGAAATATATCCTCCTAATACACAAGATATACTACCAGCGGCAATAATTAAAAAAGATAAAACAGGAATATTAAGAATAATTTCAGAGTGTAATTTTTGGTATTTGATTAGTAAAACAGGAATAAACGCCCAAAAAGCATATAATTCCCACATATGTCCAAAATATCCAAAAGCGGCTTTTCTAAACTTTATATTTTTAAAAACTTTAAAGCAAATAGATATATCTAAAGTTTTACTTGCTTTACGATAAGGACCATTTTTCACAAAGAGTACCATTAATAAACCACCAAAAAATGCGAGCGAAGAAGTCGTAATTAAGACACTCTTCCAAGAAAAATTGTTTAAAACATCTTTTAATAGATGAGGTAAAGCTGTCCCTAAAACTAAAGCAGCAACTATATACCCCAGGGATTTTCCTAATCCTTTCTGATAATAATCTGTGGCTATTTTCATACCTACAGGATAAATTCCTGCCAAGAAAAAACCTGTAAAAAAACGTAAACTTATCAAACTAACTAAAGTCTGATTTTCAAATATAAACCCAAGATTAAAAAAAGCTCCTAAAATTGCACTAAAGAAAAATACTTTTGATGGTGAAAAACGATCGGCAATTGTGAATAAAGCAAATACGAGAGTACCTATTATAAATCCAAATTGAACAGAAGAAGTTAAGTATCCTAAGGCATTTTGTTTTAGGTTAAAGGTTTCTAAAAGATTGCTCATTACTCCATTTCCTGCAAACCATAGAGAAGTGCAGCAAAATTGTGAAATAACAATGATGGGTAATATAGTTTTTGACTTGCTCATTTATAAAGCGAATTTACCAAAAAGAGTTGCATAATCAATTGGTTTAATGAAACGCAAATACATAAAAATGCTGAATACATTAATAAAATTGTTAAAGATCATTTTCAGATGAATATTTTAAGTAAAATAGTAAAAGAAATAGTAGAGTACATTTCAATTTTTTTTTCACGAACTATTTTTATTAAACTAATATAGCTTTAAAAATGAAATTTCAATTGTATATTTGATTTCAATGAAAAAAGTCAAAATCATAGAATGTCCTAGAGATGCAATGCAAGGAATAAAATCTCATTTTATTTCTACTGAGAAAAAGGCATCATATATTAATTCTTTATTGAAAGTTGGCTTTGATACGATAGATTTTGGCAGTTTTGTTTCTCCAAAAGCGATACCTCAAATGAGAGATACAGCAGCCGTTTTAGAAAAGTTAGAGTTATCTAAAACGCAAAGTAAATTATTAGCAATTATTGCTAATGTTAGAGGGGCAAATGATGCAGTTCAATTTGAAGAAATAGATTATTTAGGATATCCTTTTTCGATCTCAGAAAATTTTCAAATGCGTAATACACATAAAACAATTGCTGAATCAATAGAAACTTTAGAACAGATTTTAGAGATTGCTGATAAATCAAAAAAGGAAGTTGTTGCTTATTTATCGATGGGTTTTGGAAATCCTTATGGAGACCCTTGGAATGTTGATATTGTTGGAAACTGGACTGAAAAGCTTTCTAAAATGGGTGTAAAAATTTTATCACTTTCAGATACAATTGGGAGTTCAACTCCAAAAGATATCACTTATTTATTTTCAAATTTAATTCCTAAATATCCAGAAATTGAATTTGGTGCACATTTACACACAACACCAGATGAATGGTTAGAAAAAGTAGCTTCAGCATTCAAGGCTGGTTGTAATCGTTTTGATGGCGCAATAAAAGGTTATGGAGGTTGCCCGATGGCAAAAGACGAGTTGACAGGTAATATGCCTACAGAAAAATTATTGAGTTATTTTAGAGCTGAAAATGTGGATACAAATATAAAGTCAATGAGTTTTGATACTGCTTACAATAAAGCTTTGGAGCTTTTTGTTTAAGTTCAAAGTGTATTTATAACTGTAAAACAGAAATCTAAAAAAAAAAAATAAAATGAAAATCACAAAATTAGCATGCTATATTTTATCAATTTCTCTTTTCTTTTCTTGTAAAAAAGATGATGGAAAAATTGATTTCACTTTCTTGCAAATTAATGATGTCTATGAAATTTCGCCAATCCAAGGTGGAGAATATGGAGGAATGGCACGAGTAGAAACAGTGCATAAAGGGTTATTAGAAGAAAATAAAAATACAATGTTGCTTTTAGCGGGCGATTTTTTAAACCCTTCCTTAATAGGAACCATAAAAGTTGATGGAGAAAGAGTTCGCGGAAAACAAATGATTGAAGTGCTAAACGCTATGAATATAGATTTAGTAGCTTTTGGAAATCATGAATTTGATGTATCACAAAAAGACTTGCAGCAACGCTTAAACGAAAGTAATTTCCCTTGGATTTCTGCCAATGTAAAACTAAAGACAAAAGAAAAATCGATTCCTTTTTATAAAGAAAAAGAAGAAAAAAAAATTCCTCTAAAAGAAACGTTTATTAAAGAATTTTCTGATGAAGATGGTACAAAAATAAAAGTAGGTTTTATAAGTGTTTGTATACCCTCAAATCCAAAAGATTATGTAGAATATGGCAATATGTTTGTAAAAGCAAGAGCTTCTTATACTGCCATTAAAGATTCAGTTGATGTTGTTTTTGGTTTAACACATGTTAAAATTACAAATGATAAAAGAATTGCAAAGTTAATTCCAGATTTACCTTTAATAATGGGAGGGCACGAACACACAAATTCATATAATAAAATTGGAAATGTAATCATTTCTAAGGCTGACGCCAATGCTAAGACAGCTTATATTCATAGAATTTCATTTGATAAAAAGACAAAAAAAACGATTGTAAAATCAGAATTAAAAGAAATAAATTCTTCAATTAAACCTGATGATAAAGTTGGTGAAGTTGTAACTAAATGGCAAAAAATATTAAAAATAAAAATTAAAGAACTTATTCCAAATCCAGAAGAAATAATCTATAAGGCAAAAACTCCTTTAGATGGTAGGGATACACCAATTAGAAGTGTTCAGACTAATTTAGGTCAAATTATAACAAAGGCTATGTCTTTTTCTTTTGATGATCAAGTTGATTGTGCGTTGGTAAATGGCGGTTCTATTAGAATTGATGATCAATTAGAAGGAGATATTAATGCAGTTGATGTTTTTAGAATTTTACCTTATGGAGGTGCTGTTTTAAAAGTAGAAATTAAAGGAAGATTATTAAAACGTGTTTTGGATTATGGTGTTTTAGCAGCGGGAACAGGAGCTTATTTGCAACGTTTTAATGCTCGAAAAATAGGAGAGAAGTGGATTATTCAGAACAAAGAGTTGAATAATAGAAAAACGTATACAGTTGCTTTTTCTGATTATTTGTTAAAAGGTTTTGATATTCCTTTTTTATCAATAGAAAATAAAGAAGTATTATCAGTATTTAAACCTGAAAAAAACGAATTGGCTTTTGATATTAGAAAAGCTGTTTTTGAATATCTAAGAAAACAGAAAAATTAATTTTTCTCTTACTGAACAGTTTTTTTTAAAAGATAATTTAAGTAATATTTTTTTCAATGGCATTAATTGTCACTTTATTAGCATCATCAATCTCCTATCGTGCTGGGAAAGCTTTCTTAATTGTTTCTATTGCCTTAAATACTGAAGCATCATCTGTTATAATTACTTTTATTTTTTAAGTAAAAAAAAAGCCTCACAAAATGTGAGGCTTTATATTGTGTTGAGGTAGATTATCTTTCTCTACGTCTTCTTCCAAAACCACCAGATTGTCTGTCTCCAGAATTTCTATCAGGTCTATCAGAAGAACGATTTTCTGATTTTCTTTTTCCCCTATCATCACTTCTACGTCTTCCAAATCCACCATCTTTATTACCAAAAGGTTTTTTACCACCTCTTCTTGAACCGCTTCCACCACCAGAACGTTCTTTTTTTGTAATTTCTACATTTACAGAGCGTCCATCAAAATCTGGTTGATTAGAAGAAAAAGCCTCTAAAGTCTTTTCTTGGAAGTTTTTATCGATTTCAAAGAAAGAAAATGTGTCTAAAATATCAATAGCACCAATTTCTATTTTATCACCAATATTTTGGTCGTTAATTAAGCCAATTAATTTAGCAGGATTTAAACTATCTTTTCTTCCTATATTGATGAAAAAACGAGTCATATTATCTGCCGTTGCTCTTGACCTAGAAGTTTCTTTTGATAAGTTATTTAAATCTTTAGCATTTTCATAATAAGCTAACATTGTATTAAACTCTAACGAAACAAATTTTTTGATTAATTCCTCTCTATCTAATCCTTCTAGTTTTTCATAAATACTTGGCAAAAACTCATTAATTTGAGTTTCGTTTACTTCGATATTTTGAACTTTATCAATTAAATTCATTAATTGATTTTGACAAATTTCTTTTCCAGAAGGAACTTTACCCTCTATAAATTTCTTTTGAATAATTTTTTCGATAGGACGTAATTTTCCTTTCTCTTTTCCATTTACTAAAACAATAGAGATTCCCTTATTACCAGCCCTACCTGTTCTACCACTTCTGTGTGTGTAGTTTTCTATTTGATCTGGTAATTTATGATTAATTACATGTGTTAATTCTGTTACATCTAATCCGCGAGCCGCAACATCTGTAGCTACTAATATTTGAATTGATTTTTTACGGAATTTTCCCATTACAGAATCTCTCTGTGCTTGAGATAGATCTCCATGCAAAGAATCTGCACTGTAGCCATCTTTAATTAAGTTGTCTGCAACTTCTTGAGTTTCTCTACGAGTTCTACAAAAAATAATTGCGTAGATGTCAGGGTTTAAATCTGCAATTCTTTTTAAAGCAGGGTATCGTGTTCTTTCTGTTACTGCATAATATTCATGACTTACATTTTCAGATCCTGCATTCTTTTGACCAGAAGTAATTTCGACTGGTTTGGTCATGTAATTTCTTGCTATAGCTTCAACTTCTCTTGGGAAAGTTGCAGAAAACAACAAGGTTTGCTTAGTGTCTGGAGTTGCTTCTAGTACTTTATCTAATTCATCTTTGAATCCCATATTTAACATTTCATCAGCTTCGTCTAAGACTAACCATTGAACGTTTCCTAATTTTAATGCTCTTCTGTTAATTAAATCTACTGTTCTACCAGGAGTTCCAACAACAATTTGAGAGCCTCTTTTTAAAGATCTAATTTGATCTTCCATACTAGATCCTCCATAGACAGTTGTTACTTTAACGTCTTTTAAGTATTTACAAAAATCTTTAATATTATTACCAATTTGAACGGCTAGTTCTCTTGTTGGTGATAAAATAATTGCTTGCACATTACCGTTAGAAGCATCTAAAAGTTCTAATATTGGTAAGCTAAAAGCGGCAGTTTTACCTGTACCTGTTTGTGCAAATGCTTTTAAATCGTCTGTAGATGAAATAATTTGTGGTATTGCTTTTTCTTGAATAACAGTTGGTTTTTCGTAACCTAAATCTGTTAATGCTTTAACTATAGGTTCTTTTAAACCTAATTCTAAAAATGTTGACATTTCTGTGTTTTTTTGGATTCACAGAACGCCCTGCTGCAAACCCGATTATAAAATTCGACTTGGTTTTTAATGAGTTACACTCAAAAATAAAACCGTGCAAAAGTACTGTAAAATTAATAGATATTGGATTAAAACCCAATTAATTAATCTCATTCAGTAATTTAAGATATGGATTTATGTTATAAGAAGAGAATGAAGCATATCCATTTGTAACTTTTCCTAATTTATTCACTAAAATACATCGAGGCATTTTACTGGTTAAAAAAGTTTGAGCTTCACTATTTTCATCAAGGTAGAATTGATCTTTGATATCAAGTTCTTTTATTCTATCTGAATCATTTCCATCAATTTTTATTTGAATAAATTTTATGTTTGGATATGATGTTGATAAGTAATTAACTCTTGAAACAATATAGCTTTCAGAATAATATTCTGGATTCCAAAATAAAAGCATGGCACTTTTACCTTTAATAATATCTTTAATTGATTTTTTCGAATCTGAATAATCAATAACATCAAAATCTTGAATTTTTTGATTCTTAACTACAGCTTTAGCGTCATTGACTATTTTTTGAATAAGTTTTTTATCCTTTTCACTAGTGCTAAGTTCAAAAAATTTATTGAGTGGATCTTTATTTATGTTACAACTTGATTTATTATAAAAATGACTAATAAAAGTTTCTTTTAAAAGAGCATTTCTTGACTTTTCACTAACAATTTTTTTGTCAATTGTATTTAATAAATCAAACGTAAATTTTGCTGAATACGTATTTTTTACAGGAGGATGGCCTAAAGAATAAGTTTCGTTATATAAATAATTTTTAACATATCTATAATAAGGAGGATAATACATTAATAAATCCTTGTCAATTTTGATATTGTTTCTGAAGTTAAAAAAAGATTTATCTAATTCTGGAAAATTCCTAGTTTTCGAATATTTAGCATACATTATCGGGTATTTTTCAATTCTCGCCAGCAAAGGGTATGTAAGGGATATTTTTAAAACTTCACTAAAACCTTTTGTTTCATTCGGATGATTCTCTAAATAAGTAATGTAAGTTTTCAATTTTAAAACAAATAAAGAGTCCATTTTTTCTTTGAATTTTGTCGGCTCTAATTTATTTTGATTGTAAAATTTTTTTTTCTCTTTTTCATCCTCTAAAAAACAATCAATTAAAATGTTATTTCTTTCAGCACCTTCACCAGCAAAGACTAAAGATTCGTCAAAAGCCCAAGTATTTAGACGCAACATTAAGCTGTCTTTGGGCTCTAAGTATATATATTGACTTTCATTTCCATGAAAAAAAGAATACAAACCTTCATCGATACTATCTAATTTCCCAATAAATCTATTCGTTTTATCCAAGTAAAAAGTGTCAATGGCTTTGTCCATTGAAAAAAGAACAACATGGTTAGATTTTGGATTGATAATTTTACCACCAAAATAAGTTGCTCTTTTATTATTTTCTGATTTACAGCTAATTAAACCGATTAAGAGTAAAATTTGTAAAAAAGTTATAACTTTATTTATCATATTATTGGTCTAGGAGAACCTGGTTACAAATTTAAGTATTCAAGGGAATGACAGTTGTTAATACGTTGTTAAAAATATTCTAAAGTAAATACCTATTAACTATGTTTTTTTATAAAAACCATTAAAAATCAGGTGGGAAAAGAGAAATCAATTTACTACTTTTGCAGAAATTTAAAATAATATTATGTTATCAGTTTCTAATTTATCTGTTCAGTTCGGTAAACGCATTTTGTTTGACGAAGTTAATACGAAGTTTCAGCAAGGAAATTGTTACGGAATTATTGGTGCAAATGGTGCAGGAAAATCTACTTTTTTAAAGATTATTTCTGGTGTTCAAGAACCAACTTCTGGTCAAGTTCATTTAGAGAAAGGGAAAAGAATGTCTGTTTTAACTCAAGATCATTATGCTTTTGATGAGTACCCTGTCTTAGAGACTGTTGTTATGGGTAACAAAGAGTTATTTAAAATTAAAAAGCAAATTGATGATTTATATGCTGATTATACAGATGAAAACGCAGAAAAGATTGGTGAGCTTCAAATAATTTTTGAAGAAATGAATGGTTGGAATGCAGATTCTGATGCTGCTGCCATGTTATCTAATTTAGGTATTTCTGAAGATGTACATTATACGCTCATGAGAGATTTAGATGGTAAACAAAAAGTTCGTGTATTAATTGCACAAGCACTTTTTGGAAATCCAGATGTTTTAATCATGGATGAACCTACTAATGATTTAGATTTTGAAACAATTGCTTGGTTAGAAAACTTTATTGCAAATTTTGATAATTGTGTTATTGTAGTTTCACATGATAGACACTTTTTAGATGCAGTTTGTACACATATTTCTGATATTGATTTCGGTAAAATAAATAATTATTCTGGGAATTATACCTTCTGGTATGAATCTAGCCAGCTGGCTTCAAGACAAAGAGCGCAACAGAATAAAAAGGCAGAAGAGAAAAAGAAGGAGTTAGAAGAATTTATTCGACGATTTTCTGCAAACATGGCAAAGTCAAAACAAGCAACTTCTCGTAAAAAAATGATAGAGAAATTAAATGTTGATGAAATTAAACCTTCAAGTAGACGTTACCCAGCTATTATATTTGACAGAGATAGGGAGGCTGGAGATCAGATTTTGAATGTAGAAGGTTTATCTAAGGAATTTGAAGGAGAAAAGCTTTTTGATGATGTACATATCAATCTAAATAGAGGGGATAAAATTGCAGTTATTTCAAAAAATTCAAGAGCAGTTACTGCGTTTTATCAGATTATTACTGCTAATGAAAAGCAAGATGCTGGTGAGTTTTCATGGGGTATTACTACAACACAGTCTTATTTACCTCTAGATAATTCTTCTTTTTTCCAAGATGGAGAATTGAATTTAGTTGATTGGTTGAGGCAATACGCACAAACTGAAGAAGAGCGTGAAGAAGTTTTCTTAAGAGGATTTTTAGGGAAAATGATTTTTTCTGGTGAAGAGGCTTTAAAGAAAAGTAATGTGCTTTCTGGAGGAGAAAAAGTGCGTTGTATGTTATCTAGGATGATGATGAAAAGAGCCAATATTTTAGTGCTAGATGAACCAACAAATCACTTAGATTTAGAATCGATTCAAGCCTTAAACAATTCGTTAATCAATTTTAAGGGAACAGTTTTGTTTACAACGCATGATCATGAGTTTGCGCAAACTGTAGCGAATAGAGTTATAGAATTAACGCCAAAAGGTGTTATCGACAGACACACTTCTTTTGATGAATATTTGTCAGATCCAAAAATTAAAGAATTACGTGAAAAAATGTACTAATAAAACAGAGTAACATTTTTTACGAATTACTGATAAATTCAAAAACCTAATTTAAAATGCATATTGCTTTAGATTAGGTTTTTAATTGTTCTCTAAATATTACTCTTTAAATTCTTTAACTAATTTTATTTCTTTTTTAAAGGACTAATAATTTTTACATCAGAAAAAGAAATTGCACCTCTAATAACGCCATCAATCGTTTTATTTAAAGCTTCAATTAATTGCATTTTTAGTTGTGATTTATGATAAATTAAGCTGACTTCTCTTGCGGGGGGGGAGTTGTAAATTCACGTAAAAGTGTTCTATCAACTTCATTTAATTCTAATGTATGTAAATAGGGTAGAAGTGTCATTCCTAAACCTTCTTTAGAAAGTTTAATCAACGTATCAAAACTACCACTTTGTAACTGAAACCCTTTTTTATTATCAATCTTATGAGTTCTACACAAATTAATCACACTGTCTTTAAAGCAATGTCCATCTTCCAACAAAAGAATATCTTCCATTTCTAACTCATCAGCAGTAATAGTTTTGTTTTTATATAATCTATGATTTTGAGGAATTAAGCAAACAAAAGGTTCATAATATAAAGGCCTTTCTCTAATTGCTTCATTTTCTAAAGGGGTTGCCGCAATTGCAACATCTATATGACCATCAGATAATTTTCTAACAATTTCTTCAGTCGTTAATTCTTCAATAATTAACTTTACTTTTGGATATTTTTTAGTGAAATTTTGCAAAAACATAGGCAATAAAGTAGGCATTATCGTTGGGATAATTCCTAATTTAAATTCACCACCAATGAAACCTTTTTGTTGGTGTACAATATCTAAAATTCGGTTACTTTCATCAACAATAACTTTAGCTTGCTCAACAATCTTTTTACCAACTTCAGTCAATTCAATCGGTTTTTTAGAGCGATTAAATATTTGAATACTTAATTCATCTTCTAACTTTTGAATTTGCATACTTAAAGTTGGTTGAGTAACAAAACTATGTTGCGCGGCCACCGTGAAATTTTGATACTCTGCAACTGATAAAACGTATTTTAATTGGGTAATGGTCATTATAATAAGATTTTCTGATAAAGATATTAAAACTATCAATATTAATTATAGTTTAATGATGATATTTTAAGTTAATTCTAATTTAGAAAATAAAAACTAATAATAAATATTTAGATTTAGACATAAACCAACTTAAATATTTAGCTAAAAAAAATAAATGGTTGATTAGCTTGTTTTAAATGAATTATAAAATTTTATGAGGTTTGTATTAAAATATAATAGGTAAAATTTTCTATTGATTACACTTAAAGTTTGGGATCTTGCAAACAGATTATAATGTTAAATAGATGAAATATCAGAACACATTTTAACTTTTCAAGGCAAGCCTTTGCATAATTTTGAAGATTATGTGCGTTTAGGTTCTGTCCTGGCAGGAACGAATATTTCTCATGATATTGATGGTGAAAAAGTGGCTGTAAATTCGTTTTCAGAATGATGTTTTTATCTATTCTAAAACATAAGAATATCCAATTTCTATACCCAAAACATTATATCCATCATTTGGTTTTTGGAAATTTAAATTTGAAACATGTCCAAAGTTAGTTCCAATATATATATAGCTATTTTTAACTATTTTATATGAAAATCCTAAAGAGAAGTTTTCTATAAACGTAAATCCTTTTGTTAAACGTTCTGTTCTTGTATCAATAAAAGATAAACCTAAACTTATTGTGCCTTGTAAATTTAATTTTTCTGTTATTTCTTTTTTTGCTCCAAAACCAAATTCTAAACCATATAAATTCATCATTTTGGCTTTCGTAAATTCAGTTCTTTTTTCTAAATAATTTTCTTGATCAGGTGTTATAAATTGCTCATTGATTAGTTGATGTTTTAAAAATTGAACCTGAGGTTGCACAATTAATTCTAGATTAATATTTTTCCATTTTCCAAGTTTATAAAATACCTGAGCTTTATAAGTATTTGTAATATATGTATAGTCTACATCATCAAAAATGAAGTTTTCATTTGAACTAAAATTATATAAAAAACCAAGTTTATAAGGTTTTAGAATAGATTTATTTCTCTCTTGGCTAAAAGAAGTCATTACAATAAAGAGTGAAAAAAAACTTAAGAACTTATTTTTCATTGTTTTGAGTTAACTAAACATTTTAGCAACTTTTTCAGCTTTTCTGTTTTCTGAATAATCATAAAAACCTTCACCAGATTTTATGCCCAATTTCCCGGCATTCACCATATTTACTAATAAAGGACAAGGTGCATATTTAGGGTTTTTAAATCCATCATACATTACATTTAAAATAGACAAACAAACATCTAAACCAATAAAATCAGCTAATTGTAAAGGCCCCATTGGATGCGCCATACCTAACTTCATAACCGTATCAATTTCTGCAACACCAGCAACATCATTGTATAAAGTTTCAATCGATTCGTTGATCATTGGCATTAAAATTCTGTTAGCAACAAAACCAGGATAATCATTAACCTCAACCGGAATTTTATTAATTTTTTTACTTAAAGCAACTGTAAAGCGCATTACCTCGTCAGAAGTATTGTAGCCTCTAATAATCTCAACCAACTTCATCACTGGCACAGGATTCATAAAATGCATTCCAATTACTTTTTCAGGTCTGTTGGTAACAGCTGCAATTTGAGTAATAGAAATTGAAGAAGTATTTGTAGCTAAAATGGTTTCTTTAGCGCAAACTTCATCTAATTCTTTGAATATTTTAGCTTTTAAAACTGCATTTTCAGTAGCCGCTTCAATAACTAAACTTGTATTTTTAACACCTTCTTGAATGGAAGTAAAAGTAGAAATATTACTTAATGTTTTTTCTTTATCAGCTTCAGAAATTTTTTCTTTAGCTACCATTCTATCTAAATTTTTGGTGATAGTTGCCATTCCTTTTTTAAGTGCAGTCTCAGAAATATCAATCAATTGAACTTTATAATCAAATTGTGCGAACGTATGCGCAATTCCATTTCCCATAGTTCCAGCACCAATTACCGCTAAATTTTTCATGAATATTTATTTAAAAATTTATAGTTATAACAAATAAAGTAGATCAATATTGAATCTTTTAACATTTGGTATTACACTATTTTTTATCGAAAAGAGATTTTAAAGTTTATCTCCAGTTTTAAAACAGTCAATTATCCATTGTGCAATTCTTAATGCTTCAGTTCCATTATGCAAAGTTACAATAGGTGTTGTGTTGTGAACAATTGCATCAGCAAAAGTTTCCAACTCATCTAAAATAGCGTTATTATTTACAATTTCTGGATTTTCAAAATAAATTTGTTTTTTAACACCTTCATCATTTTGTAGAATCATTGCAAATTCATCTGGGTTTTTTGGAGCGTCCTGAATTCTTACAATTTCAGATTCTTTACTTAAAAAGTTCACAGAAATATAGGCGTCCTTTTGAAAAAAGCGCGTTTTACGCATGTTTTTCATAGAGATTCTACTCGCTGTTAAATTTGCTACACAACCATTTTCGAACTCAATTCTCGCGTTTGCAATATCAGGAGTTTCAGAAATAACAGAGATGCCACTAGCATGCACATTTATAACTTTTGATTTTACTACAGAGAGAATAATATCGATATCATGTATCATTAAATCTAAAACTACAGGCACATCTGTTCCTCTTGGATTAAATTCTGCTAATCTGTGCGTTTCTATAAACATTGGGTTATCAATCATACCTTTAGCGGCAATAAATGCAGGATTGAATCTTTCTACATGGCCAACTTGACCTATAACGTGATATTGGCTTGCCAAAGTTCTAATTGCTTCTGCTTCCAAAACAGTTTTTGCTATTGGTTTTTCAATAAATATGTGACGTCCCTTTTCGATTGATTTTTTAGCACATTCAAAATGAGATAAAGTGGGGGTAACGATGTCTACAACATCTACAGCCTCAATCAATTCATCAATAGAATCAAACAAATTATAGCCAAATTCAGTAGCTACTTTTTGTGCATTTTTTGTAAATGGATCAAAAAAACCAATTAATTCATATTTTTCAGATTCTTGTAATAAACGAAGATGAATTTTTCCAAGATGACCGGCACCTAAAACGCCAACTTTTAGCATAAATATTTTTTTTGTTTTTAAGAATAAAGTAAATGAATTTTACAACAGAAATATTACTTTGTTATTCTTAAAATTAGAGACATTTATTTAGTATTTTCCAATTTTAAAATTGGAGAATAACAAAGATACAATTTTATAAGAATCTATTTAGATTTATTAGTATTTTTAGCCTTTAGAAACTTAACAAGAATTGAAAGACACAGCAAAACACCAAGGACTTAGAAATCAATTAGCTACCGTATTAAAGGCAAAAGGTATAACAGATAAAAATGTATTAAAAGCGATTAAAAGTATTCCACGTCATTTGTTTATTGATTCTAGTTTTGAATCTCATGCGTATCAAGATAAAGCTTTTCCTATTGCTGCAGAACAGACAATTTCTCAACCTTATACAGTTGCGTTTCAATCGCAAACTTTGACCATAAAAAATGGAGATAAAGTTTTAGAAATTGGAACAGGATCTGGGTATCAAACAGCAGTTTTATTAGAATTAAAGGCAGAAGTTTATTCCATAGAAAGACAACACGAATTATTCAAAAGAACTTCTTTATTTTTGCCCAAATTAGGTTATAAACCAAAGAAATTTATTTTTGGTGATGGTTACAAAGGTTTGCCAGAACAAGCTCCATTTGATAAAATTATAGTAACTGCTGGCGCACCATTTGTTCCAAAACCATTGTTAGGGCAACTAAAAATAGGCGGAATGTTATTGATTCCCGTGGGAGATACAACTCAAATTATGACTTTGTTTATTAGAAAATCTTATAAAGAATTTGAAAAGCATGAATTAGGAGATTTTGCTTTTGTACCCATGTTAGAAGAAAAAAATTAGGCCGAATAGTTTTCGTGTTTTTATGATTTTCTAATTTTACTCAGCTCTTTCCCAATAGGCTGTTTTTCCAAATAGAGCAAGGCCAATATAACCTCGCAGTTTCAATTTATTTGGTTTTATTAATTTGATATAGCATTTATAAATTTTTCCATTTCTGGGATCTAAAATATTACCTCCAGACCATTCTTCTCCGTCTTTTTCTAATCCTGTAAGAATGTTTAAGCCTAAGATAGGCCTGTTTTTGTTTTCATCTTCACATTTTTCGCAAACAGCATCTTTTCTTGCAGCATCTTTAATATCAACAACTTTTGCAAAAGCTTTTCCATCTTTTTTATAAACCTCTATTACAGAATCAACTTCTCCGGTATTTTCATTGGTTGAATGCCATTTTCCGAAAATATTTTGTGCGTTTATAGACGCAGTAATTATCAAGAACGTTAAAGAAATAAGTGTTTTTTTCATAAATTTATATTAGTCATATTTAGCATTAAAATTATTGTCCCATTTTCCTTGAACTCGCAAAATTTGCTCAATAATATCTCGAACGCAACCTTCACCACCTTTTTTGTATGAAATGTATTTAGATATGCTTTGAATTTCTTGAACTGCATCATTTGGGCAACAAGGCAATCCTACCAATTTCATTACCGGAAAATCAGGGATATCATCACCCATATACAAAACGTTTTCTGGTTGTAATTGATATTTATGAACTAATTCTTGATATTGCTTTATTTTGTCATGCGCACCTAAATAAATATCTTTAATACCTAAGTTAGCTAAACGTGTTCTTACCCCTTCATTATTTCCACCAGAAATAATACAAATATTAAAACCTTGATCCACAGCGGTTTTTAGGGCATATCCATCTTTAATACTCATGTGTCTTACTAATTCACCATCTGGCATTATAGTAACCATGCCATTTGTAAGAACTCCATCTACATCAAAAATTAAGGTATTTATATTGGGTAATAACTGTTTATAGCTTATCTCCATTTTGGATTGATTTTGTAAAGATTTTATAGATTTTTTGTTGCTTTTTATCTAGCAAATTTAAATGATTTTTTATTGTTTTTTCATCATTTCTTATAGCTGGTCCTGTTTGTGCTTTTTTTGGAGATAATTCCTCAATTTTTGAGGCTGTTTCTTTAATTAAGGGTTGTAAAATTTCAAAAGGCACGTTATTTTTCTTACAAATATCGTTCCCAATTTTATACAGATGATTCGTAAAGTTATTTACAAAAACTGCAGCTAAATGGATTGTTTTACGCTGTTCTGAATCTATAGCATACATTTTTTTTCCAATTGACTTTGCAAGTTTTTCCAATAAATTATAATCATTTTCATGTTCAGATTCTAAACAAAAAGGAACTTCAGAAAAATCTACTATTTTATCTTTAGAGAAAGTTTGTAACATATAAAAAACACCCTTTCTTGTGGTGTTTTTTAAACCATTCATGGCCACACTTCCTGATGTATGAACTACAAAATGGTTCTTAATTTTGGATGAAACTTCCGCAATGGCATCATCTGAAACAGCAATGATCGTAATATCCGCTTGCGGAATGATTTCTAAATCTCTAGAACTTATATGAGTAACATTTATAGCAGGAGCATTTAAAAAAGCAGTGTGTAAATGTGCAGCAACATTTCCATTTCCAACAAGTAAAACTGATATCATAAAACGAAGATATTGTTTTTTTGTAGAAACTAATCAATAGGTTTTCTTAAATTAGCAATATAAATTTTCTGAAATGGATAAAAGTAAAAAATTAGGAATAAACTCAACTTGCGTTCATGTTGGTGAAGTAAAAGATGAGCAATTTAAGGGAGCAATTTCTCCAATCTACATGTCTACTTCTTATGCTTTTGATGGAGTAGATGTGAAGCGCTATCCTCGATATTTAAACACACCAAATCAAGAAATGTTGTGTAAAAAAATTGCGGTTTTAGAACATTCAGAAGATGCTTTGATTTTTAGTTCAGGAATGGCTGCAATTTCGAATGCCATGTTAGCTTTTTTACAAAAAGGAGATCACGTAATTATTCAACAAGTAATTTATGGAGGTACGTATAACTTTGTGGTTGCTGAATTTGATAAATACGGAATAGAATATTCTTTTACAGAAAGTGATAAAGTGGATGATTTTAAAAGCTTAATCAGAAAAAACACGAAGATTCTTTATATAGAAACGCCTTCAAATCCATTATTAGGCATTACAGATATGAAAGCAATTTCTGTTTTAGCAAAACAGCATGAGATCATAACGATGATGGATAATACATTTGCCTCACCGATCAATCAAAACCCTGTTGATTTTGGAATTGATATCATTTTACATTCTGCTACAAAATATATGGGCGGTCATTCTGATATTTCTGCTGGTGCAGTAGCAGCATCCAAAAAACATATAGAACAGATATGGAAAACTGCTATTAATTTTGGTGGTAATTTGAGCGATCAAACTGTTTGGTTATTAGAAAGAAGTTTAAAAACCATGAATTTGCGTGTAAAAGAGCAAACAAAAAATGCTCAAATTATGGCTGAATATTTTGAGGGTAATCCCAATATTGATAAGGTATATTATCCAGGATTAAAGAGTCATCTACAGTATGAAATTGCAAAAAAACAAATGAAAGGTTTTGGCGCCATGTTATCTTTTGAATTAAATAAAGGAATTGATGCAATGAAATTTCAAAACAGTTTACAATTGATAAAACCCTCTATGAGTTTGGCTGGTGTAGAGAGTACAACTGTAAGTCCTACGCAAACTACACATGCTTTATTAAATGAAGAAGAACGTTTAGAGAGAGGAATTAAAGATGGCTTAATAAGGTTTTCTGTAGGTATTGAAGAAACAGAAGATTTAATTGCTGATATAGAACAAGCAATAAAAAAAGCAAAGAATTAAATCTTTGCTTTTCTGAAATCAAACTTTAGATTAAGTTGTGCAGATAGTCTGTTAAAACTTTTTGTTTTGTAGCTATGTCTTGCATACCCAAATTGGAAATTCATGTTTTTATTAATTTTGACACCTAAACCTGCATACGCTCTGTTTTGATGAAAATCTAACCCGTTTATTAAATGGTAATGAATTTCATCATAAAAAGTAATGGACAATCTTTTATTAATTGGAAATGAACTTTTAAAACGATAACGAATTCTATTTTTAAATTTATACTGTGTTTCATATTCAATAAAACGTTGCTCTAATTTAAATCTATGAGATAATGAAAATTTATACACTTTATATTTTACACTAATTTGCTCAATAGTCCTATTCTCTATTATGTACGGATCACCTGTTTCTTCGAAACTTGTATCTATACTTCCATATCCATATCCAATTCCAAAAGATACAGCATTATTAACCTTATAATTTAATCCAATAATAGCTAATAATAAGTGCTGATTGTCTACAATTTTATAATTCCAATTCGTTAAAGAACCGCTAATACTAAATTTATCAGAAACTTTGCTAGCGGTGGTAACTGCATACCAAGTTCCTAAAGAATTTTCACCTTTGTTCGTGCTTTGTGCATGTAATCTAATAATTGAAATGAATAATAATATGTAAAATATTCTTGTTTTCATAATGTCTAAGTCTAAAATGATTAAGTTTTTTAAGCTTAAATTAAGAGCCTTATCGAGATTATATATTTTTTAAGTAATTAGCTTTATTGATTAAAAAGGCCAAATAATTGGTACAAGAATAATTGTAGTTATTAAAAAGATGATTAAAAGCGGCAAGCCTACTTTAAAATAATCCATGAACTTATAATTACCAGAGCTCATAACCATTGCATTTGTGGTCGTTCCTATAGGGGTTAAAAATGCGGTTGATGCACTAATGGCAATAGTAATTAAAAGTGGTTCAGGATTTACTTGCAAGGTGCTCGCAGTTAATAATACAATTGGAGCCATTAAAACAGCTGTTGCAGAATTATTTATAAATTGACTAAATGTTGTAGTTAGTAAAAAGATTCCTGCCAATAATAAAGTCGGATTTTCTTTTCCTAGTAAATCAATAATAGCATTAGAAATCATTACTGCAGCACCAGTTTTTTGTATTGCAACCCCCATAGGAATCATAGCAGCAATCATTACCACACTCGTCCAACTAATAGCTTTGTATGCTTTAGAAAAAGGTATGCAGCCAGCAAATAGTACAATTCCTGAAGAAATTAAAGCAGCAATAGAACCTGGAACAACTTTAAAAACTAACATCACAATCATTAATATTAAAGCACCTAATGCTATGTATGATTTAGGAGTTAAATCATCTACATCTTTTAACATTTCTTCTGGACTTCCAACTACAACTAAATTTTCGTGTTGATTTTTTAACTTTTCTATATTTCTCCAAGGACCTCTAATAATAAAACTATCTCCAGATTTTACAGTAATTAAATCTTCTAAATACGGTTTTCTGTGTCTAGAAGTAGCTAATAACTGAATGTCATATCTTTTAAAATATTCATGTAATTTAATCTCTCTTCCCACTAATCGCGAATTAGGTGTAACCAAAACCTCAGACATTCCTACCTCTTGACTTATTAAATTGTTTCTTAATTCGCTTTCAGCGGACTCTTTTGCTAAAAGTCCTAATCTAAAATTAATCATCAATTTATTAATATCTTCAGTGGTACCTTTTACAGTAATAATATCATGATATCGCAATTCGGTATTTTCCTTAGGCATTTCAATAAAAGGTTGTGTTCCTTTTAATCGATTTGGGTGTCTTCTCTTTAAACGAATAATATTTATTTTATACTTGTTTTCTAAATCCCAATTACTAATTTTTGTATTGATTAATGGAGATACAGATCTTATTCTTAGTCTGTAATAATCATTTTCAATTTTATAGACTTCAATCCATTCATGGAGCGTAGAATCTATATTAATTGGTTTGTTGTTGGTTTTGTTTTTAGGTAAAAGTTTAAAACCTATATATCTAAAATATAAAATAGCAATGATTAAAAGAGGCAAACCAATCAATCCAAATTCAAAGAAAGAAAAACCTTCAAAACCAGCTTCAATTAAACTATTGTTTACAATAATATTTGGTGGAGTTCCCGTTAATGTTAGTAAACCACCAGTATTGGACCCAAAAGCAACAGGAATTAATATTTTTGAAGGTAATGTACCAATACTCCAAGCGGAAGATATTGTGGCAGGTAATAAAGTAGCTACTGTACCTGTATTACTAACAAAACCAGATAAAACTCCAGAACCTAGAGTAATAATCACTAATAGTTTAGGAACGCTTTTTCCTGCTAAATCAATTAGTTTTCTCCCTGCTAAGGCGGTCCATCCTGTTTGTGATAAACCTTCACCAATGATAAACAAAGCAGCGATCATAATTACGGTAGGATTGCTAAAACCACTTAAAGTTTCATTTAGATTTAAAATTCCACATAAAAATAAGCTTAGCATGGATACTAGGGCAACGACATCTGGAGAGTATTTTCCCCAAATAAACACACCAATTGTAATTGTTAAAATAACGAGCATTAAAACCATAATTATCTAATTTTTATTAAATATTTCTCTTTCTTTAAGAAGGTAAAATTAGGGCATTGTTGGCTGATTTTTATGACAAATGTCATCATTTTAAAACTCTTTTAATTTTTATGATTATGATAAAAAACAATGCTTAATTTTATTAAAATGCATCCACGAAAACGAAATAGAAATATCTCTTTTTTAAATAATTTCTTTAATTTAGTTACTTTAAGGGATTGTTTATTTAATATTGCTCAATTATAGGATACTATTAAAATAAAATCATGACATTTTTTTCGTTTTAAATATTTTTTTGATCCAAAAAGAAGATGATTTTTAAAAAAGAATAATTTATGAAATTAGATATTTTAGCTTTTGGGGCACATCCAGATGATGTAGAATTAGGTTGTGGAGCAACCATTGCCAAAGAAATTTCTTTAGGTAAAAAGGTAGGTATTGTAGATTTAACAAGAGGTGAGCTAGGTACTCGGGGTTCTGCAAATTTAAGAGATCTCGAAGCTAAAAGTGCAGGGGATATTTTAGGAATATCAGTGCGTGAAAATTTGCGCTTTGCTGATGGGTTTTTTATAAATGATAATAGACATCAGTTAGAAATTATTAAAATGATTCGTAAATATCAACCAGAAATTGTTTTGTGTAATGCTATTGATGATAGGCATATAGACCATCCTAAAGGAAGTAGTTTGGTTTCTGATGCTTGTTTTTTAAGTGGATTATTAAAAATTAACACCGCTGTAGAAGGTGAAAATCAAGAAAAATGGAGACCAAAAAAAGTCTATCATTATATTCAATGGAAAAATATTGAACCGGATTTTGTAGTTGATGTTACTGGTTTTGTTGAAAAAAAAATTGATGCTGTATCAGCATACTCATCTCAATTTTATGACCAAAATAGTAATGAACCAGAAACGCCAATAACTAGTAAAAATTTTATTGATAGTATTAATTATAGAGCTAGAGATTTAGGGCGATTAATTAATGTGGAATACGCAGAAGGCTTTACTACAGAACGTTATGTTGCCGTAGAAAATTTAGATAAATTAATTTGATTTTTTCTTTCTTAGAAAAAGAAAAAACAATTATATTTGCATCCGCAATTATATGGTGGTTGTAGCTCAGTTGGTTAGAGTATCGGTTTGTGGTACCGAGTGTCGCGGGTTCGAGTCCCGTCTTCCACCCAAAAGACAAAGTCTTCTCTATTTAGAGAGGACTTTTTTTGTTTTTAAAATGTATATAGTATTAAATATAAATATTATGGAATTTTAAAATTTCAAAAGAAGCAATCGTACCTCAAAGTCTCCACTAACTCCTGATTTAAAGATTGTTTCAAATATTCCTACTAAACCTATAATTAGAGTTTTTGTATTCTTAGAAAGTTAGCTTTTCTGCTAAATATTTAGCGGTATACGATTTTTTATTTCTTGCTAATTGTTCAGGAGTTCCTTGGAAAATGAGATTTCCACCTTTTTTACCACCATCTAAACCTAAATCAATGATATAATCGGCACATTTTATAAGTTCAATATTATGTTCAATTACAATAATCGAATGTCCTTTATCAATTAAGGCATTAAAAGAGCCTAATAATTTTTTAATATCATGAAAGTGTAGACCTGTTGTGGGCTCGTCAAAAATAAATAAAGCTTTATCTTTGGAATTTCCTTTTACTAAAAACGATGCTAGTTTAATTCTTTGCGCTTCACCACCAGAGAGGGTAGAAGAGGATTGCCCTAATTTTACATAACCCAAACCAACATCTTGTAAAGGTTTTAATTTATTGGCAATTTTAGGCACTAAGTTTTCAGAGAAAAATGCAACAGCATCATCGATAGTTAAGCTTAAAATATCGTCAATAGATTTTCCATCAAATTTTACTTCTAAAACTTCTTTCTTAAAACGCTTTCCATTACAAACGTCACACTCTAAATGCACATCTGCCATAAATTGCATTTCAATAGTTACTTCACCTTCACCTTTGCAAACCTCGCAGCGACCACCTTCAACATTAAAAGAAAAATGCTTTGGTTTATAATTTCTAATATTTGACAATTTTTGATTAGAATATAACATTCTAATATCATCATAGGCCTTAATATAGGTTACCGGATTTGAGCGTGAAGAACGTCCAATAGGATTTTGATCTATAAATTCTACGTGTTTTAAATTTTCGAAATTTCCTTTTATATCTGTATGCTGTCCAATTTTATCTCCATAGCCAATCAACTTTTTTTGCATTGATGGATATAAAATATTTTTGACTAATGTGCTTTTCCCGGAACCTGAAACTCCTGTAATTACAGATAAACAGTTTAAAGGGAATGTAACATCAATATTTTGGAGATTATGCTCTCTTGCTCCAATAATTTGTATACTATTTTTTGAAGTTCTACGTTTTGTAGGGACTTCAATTTTTAACTCTTCATTTAAATATTTTGCTGTTAAAGAGTCTGATTTTAAAATTTTTTTAAAAGTTCCTTCTGCAACCACATGACCACCAAAAGTTCCCGCCTCTGGTCCAATATCAATGATGTAATCGGCTTCTTTCATGATGTCTTCATCATGCTCTACAACAACAACGGTGTTTCCTAAATCACGTAAATCTTTTAACACTCCTATTAAACGTTCTGTATCTTTTGGATGCAAGCCAATGCTTGGTTCATCTAATATATACATAGAGCCAACTAGAGAACTACCTAGAGAAGTTGCTAAATTTATACGCTGACTTTCACCACCAGAAAGAGTATTTGAGGTTCTGTTAATCGTCAAGTAAGACAGGCCTACATCGGTTAAAAATTGCAAACGATTATTAATTTCTGTAAGTAAACGTTTTCCAATTTTTGCTTCGTACTTATCTAGTTTTATGTTTTTAAAAAAGAGCATTAATTCATCTAAAGGAAGCGTAACCAAATCAGAAATGCTATGATCATTTATTTTTACAAAATCGGTTTCTTTCCGTAATCGTTTTCCATGGCAAGAAGTACATTTTGTTTTTCCACGATAACGCGAAAGCATTACTCTATTTTGAATTTTATAACTTTTTTCTTCTAAAACAGTAAAAAAATGGTGAATTCCTTTGAAGTTTTTGTTTCCACTCCAAACCAATTCCTTTTGGGTTTCAGTGAGCTCGAACCAAGGTTTATGGATCGGGATATCAAATTGATAGGCAACATTAATTAAGTCTTCTTTATAATGCAAATAAGAAGGTGTCTTAAAAGGAAAAATACAGTCTTCAAAAATTGATAACCCAGTATTTGGTATCACTAATGCTTCATCAATTCCAACTACATTTCCATAACCTTCGCAAGTTGGACAAGCGCCATAAGGATTGTTAAAACTGAACAAGTGTGTATTGGGCTCTAGAAAAGACATGCCATCTAAATCGAACTTATTACTAAACTCTGCCACCTGGTTGTCTTCTAAATTTTCAATAAAACAAATTCCTTTTCCTTCAAAAAAAGTAGTTTGAATTGCATCTGCCAATCTGTGGTAAAAATCTTCATTATCTTTCGTAATAATTCTATCAATCACTAAAAATAAGGCTTCATTTTTAAAATCTTTTTGTGGGAAATCTGCAATTCTATATACTTTATGGTTCCACTTTAAACGTGCATAACCTTGTTGTTCCAAAACCTGCAAGACAGTCTTTAAATCTCGATTTTCATCGATAATAATTGGCGCTAATAAAAGTAGTTTCGTTTTTTCTTGAAACTCTTTAACGAATTTCACGACATCAGAAACAGTATCTTTTTTTACTTCTTTACCAGAAACAGGAGAGAAGGTTCTACCAATTCTTGCGAACAAAAGTTTTATGTAATCGTAAATTTCTGTTGATGTTCCCACTGTTGAACGTGGATTTGTAGAATTTACTTTTTGCTCAATGGCAATCGCAGGTGCAATGCCTTTAATATAATCTACTTTTGGTTTGTGCAATTTACCTAAAAACTGACGCGCATAAGAACTTAAACTCTCTACATATCTTCTTTGACCTTCAGCATATAAGGTATCAAAAGCTAAAGAAGATTTTCCAGACCCAGAAAGACCTGTAATGACTACTAATTTTTTTCTTGGAATAACGACATCAATATTTTTTAAATTATGCAGTTTCGCACCTTTAATTATGATGTTTTCTTTAGGGTTTACAGTAGAAATATCAATCTTCATTTAATCTTAAAATAAGCTATAAAAATACCACTATTTTCATCGAATTTAAAATAATAATAGCATTGAATTTGTTAAAGTATTTGTAAAAATAGTTGTAAAATTTAAAAATAACCTTTATATTTGATGACTTAATAATCTTCTAAAAAAACGCACATAGCAAAAAATTACTTTTAAATTATTGATAAATAATATATAAGAGAGATACTTTTCTTTCTTCAAAAAAGTAGTTATGATGCGTAATAAAAAAGAAACAGACAGCAATTTAGTAAAGAGTTACATCGAGGGGAATGAATTTTCTTTAGAAATCCTAATTAAAAGACATCAGCAAAGATTATACAGCTTTATTTATAGTAAAATTCAGGATAGAGATATTACTGAAGATGTTTTTCAGGATACCTTCATTAAGGTCATAAGAACGCTGAAAAAAGGAAATTATAATGAAGAAGGTAAATTTTTACCTTGGGTGATGCGTATTTCTCATAATTTAGTTATTGATCATTTTAGAAAATCTAATAGAATGCCAACATTTAAAAATACTGATGAATTTGATATTTTTTCTGTTTTAGGTGATGGGAGTTTGAATGCTGAAAAAAAAATTATCCAAGAGCAGATTTATAGTGATGTAAGAGATTTAGTGAAAGAATTGCCAGAAGAACAAAAAGAGGTTTTAATAATGCGCATGTATAAAGACATGAGTTTTAAAGAAATAAGCGAGAATACTGGTGTTAGTATTAATACAGCATTGGGTAGAATGCGATATGCTTTAATAAATATGAGAAAATTAATAGAAAAACATGAAATTATTTTAGTAAACTAATAATAAAAGTAAAAAAGTGTCGTTAATATTTTATAACCAGTAGATTAAATAAAATATATGATGAAACTTTACACAAGAAAGTCATCCAATTTACAGATGCAACCTAAACAAGAAACAGTTCAATTTTTGATTAATTTTTCCAAATCGCTAACTATTGCGAAAATTAAATCAAAAAATTTCATTGAATTGAATTTGAATTAAGAGTGGAAAAAGCTTCAACTAACGTTGAGGCTTTTTTTATTGCTTTATTTTTTTATAATATTCCTCCAAAACTGATTTTCTTCCAATGGTTTTGGTAATAATATCCTGGTCTAAATTCCACCCTCGTGCAGGAGAGTATTCTCTGCCATACCAAATAATTTGTAAGTGCAAATCATTCCACAATTCTTTTGGAAACAAACGTTTTGCATCTTTTTCTGTTTGTGTAACATTTTTTCCGTTTGTTAAATTCCAGCGAAATAGTAATCTGTGAATATGAGTATCTACAGGAAATGCCGGAATACCAAAAGCTTGACTCATAACCACACTTGCCGTTTTATGACCAACAGCAGGCAATTCTTCTAAACCTTCAAAACTTTGCGGAACTTCTCCGTTATATTTTTCAATCAAAATTTTCGATAAACCATATATTCCTTTGCTTTTCATTGGCGATAATCCACAAGGTCTAATAATTGCCTTAATTTCTTCCACAGACATTTTTATCATGTCAAAAGGATTATCCGCTTTAGCGAATAATAAAGGTGTTATTTTATTCACTCTCACATCTGTACATTGTGCAGATAATAAAACAGCAATTAGCAAAGTATATGGATCTTTATGATCTAAAGGAATTGGAATTTCTGGATATTTTTCTTCAAGTGTGTCAATTACAAATTGAACTTTTTCTTGCTTAGTCATAAAATGAGTTATAAAGTTGTAAAGTTAAAAAGTTGAAAGTAAAGTAGACTGTTTTAAAAATTTATTTTTTTAAGAATAAACTTGAAAGAACTTTATAAACTTTGTACTTTTAAACTTTAAAAACTATTAAGAATATGACATCACTAAAAATAGGAGATAATGCTCCACAATTTGAAGCAAAAGACAATGTTGGAAATACAATTAAACTAACTGATTACGCAGGTAAAAAGTTAGTGTTATTCTTTTATCCAAAGGCAAGTACGCCTGGCTGTACTAATGAAGCATGTGATTTAAGAGATAATTATCAAACTTTTTTAGCGAAAGGATATGACGTTTTAGGGGTAAGTGCAGATTCTGCCAAAAGACAACAGAATTGGATAAATAAATACGAGTTACCATTTCCTTTGTTAGCAGATGAAGATAAAGCTGTTATAGAAGCTTTTAATGTTTGGGGACCAAAGAAATTTATGGGAAAAGAATATGACGGAATTCACAGAACTACCTTTGTTATTGACGAAAATGGTGTTATTGAAGACATTATTTTAAAAGTGAAAACAAAAGCACATGCTGCTCAGATTTTGGGTTAAAATCTCTGCACACAAAGTATTATAAAAGAGTTAATGAAAGTTAACTCTTTTGTATATTTAAAACTGCATGCCAACTTTAAAATTTAAAATTCTAGAGGTCATGTAATTAGGTATTCCGAATTGTGTTTTAGAGTATACATCTCTTACCCACGTATTAGTTATTGAATTCTGAATATCAAACATATTAAAGAGCTCTAAACCAGCCGTTAATTCTTTGAATTTAGAAAGCCAACCGGTAGTATATTTTTTACTGGCATCCACAAAAATGTAAGAAACACCTAAATCTGCTCTTTTGTAATCTCTTAAACGTTCTTGAAATTGATATACATCTGAATACGCAGGAGCACCTCCAGGAACTCCAGTATTATAAACTAAATTTAAGTATACTTTTAAATCAGGTAAATTTGGCATGTAATCTTGAAACAAAATTCCAAATTTTATACGTTGATCAGAAGGCCTAGCAATAACTCCTCTATTATTTATATTTTCTTCGGTTTTTAGATATCCTAAACTTACCCAACTTTCACTTCCAGGCACAAACTCTCCATTTAAACGTACATCAACTCCGTTTGCAAAAGCAGTAGTAACATTATCAGCCCTATAACGTATTCTTACGTTATCAATCGAATACGCATTAACATCAGATAAATCTTTAAAATAAACTTCTGTCGTCAGTTTAAAAGGTCTATCCCACATTTGAAAACTGTAATCCATTCCTGCAACAAAATGAATTGATTTTTGTGCTTTTACATCTACATTTATATCACCATTAAAATTTCTTAATTCTCTATACGATGGCGGTTGTGCATATAAACCACCAGAAACTCTAAACAACATATCTTTTTGCCAATTTGGCTTGATAGAGAATTGTGCTCTTGGACTAATAATAGTTTGACTTTTAGATTTTATTCCATTTCCTGTAACAGTCCAATTATGAGCTCTAATACCTATATTATAAAAAATTTCATGCTCATTCCAAAAAGAACGTTGGTTGAATTGTGCAAAGCCAGAAACTCTATTTATTGCAACATTATTGTCTTTTCTTATATTTTGATACGGCGTAATTTCTCCTTCAAAAGGCTCATATGGTTGATCGTTTGCTACATGATAAGGAGGTCTAATAGAAAACCCTAAAGAGTCAATAATTTCCCATTCTCTAATTCTATCTTTAATCTCTTCTTTTTGATATTTAGCTCCAAAATTCCATTGAGTTTTCCCTCTTTTAATGGTTCCTCTAACTTGAAGATTAGAAATTAAAGCATCTAAATCATTACGTGCATGATTTAGTTGCGAGCCAATTCCTTGAGAAAAATTTACTTCGCCAAAATTTTGAGAACCAATATTGGCATCAACTTCACCTAAACTATACGCTGCAGCAATATCAAAATGTTCTTCTTCTTGGGTATTGTATCTAGAAGCTGTAGTTGTTAAAGTGAAATTTTTATTTACTTTATAATCAGCAGATAAAGCGCCAAACATTGTTAAATACTTATCTTTTTCTTGTCCAGAATAAAAAACTATCAACTCTAATGGATTCGCTACTGTTCCAAAACGTGTTCTTCTTGATAATGGTTGGTAATCGTAATTGTTTAAAGAAAAGTTACCTAAAAAATTAAGTGAAAATTTTTCTGAAAATTTATAGGTTAAAAAGGTTTGTAGGTCTGTAAATTTTGGTCTAAAATTGGTTTCAATTTTTTTGCTATTTACAAATAAACTATTGTCTCTATATCGAACACCAGTAATTGTATTCAGTTTATTTTTTAAAAACTGACCTTCAAAAGTTACACTTGCACCTAGCAAACTTGCATCTATGGTGGTGGCAGTTTCTTTTGGTTTTCTATACGTAATGTCTAAAACGGATGATAATTTATCGCCATATTTTGCTTGAAATCCACCCGCAGAAAAATTAATATTTTGCACCATATTCGAATTGATAAAACTTAAACCTTCTTGCTGACCAGATCTAATTAGAAAAGGTCTGTAGATCTCAATTCCATTTACATATACAAGGTTTTCATCAAAATTACCACCTCTAACATTGTATTGAGTGCTTAATTCGTTGTTATTACTTACCCCAGGTAAAGTCATTAAAACGTTTTCTACACCTGCGTTTGGGCCAATAATATTTTTAGCTTTTTTAATATCAATATTGGTAATTCCTGAAGCTATTTTTCTATTATCTTTAATAATAATTTCATCTAGTTGTTCAGTTTTTAAAGTTAAAGTAGGGGAGAAGCGAACGGTATTTCTGCTGTTTGCAGTAAATTTTTTTGTAAAAGTTCGATAAGAAACGTGACTAAAGACTAAAGTAATTTCTTCTTTAAAAGGAATTCTTAGTTGATAATTTCCAGCTTTATCACTTACAGTTCCAGTATTTCCAAACTTTATAGACACTTTTTCTATAGGTGCTCTCTGATTATTTTTAACAGTACCTTTTAAGATTGTGGTTTTTTGGGCTACTAGAAAACTTGGTAATAGTAACAAAAAGAAGCATATTTTTTTCACAAAAGTTAGTTTATTTGTTTCTTAAAGAACGTTGCAGAAAGCTCATTCGTATTTCCTACATTGTCTGAGACTACAATTTTAAAGATATGTTTGCTACCAACCAATTTTTTATCACTAAAATTATAGGTTAAAATTCTTTTTTTATGATTGTATTGCATTAAAATCCATTCTCCATCAATAGTTGCTCGGTAGTTTTTAATACCAGAATCAATATCAGCAATTTTAACTTTTAGTGTTTTAGCATTTGAAATCCATTGTTGATCTTGGAGGTATAACAATTTAATGGTAGGTTTTATAGTGTCTGAAAGTAAGGTGTAATTGCCTAGAATTTTTGTTGTAATAAAAAAAGTACTGTCTTTTTTTCTGGTATATTGATATCTTGGGTATTTTGGATATTCAACGTTTGCAATATATAAGGATTGTTTTTCAGCTTCAGAATACTTAGAAACATTAAACGTTAATGTAAAACTTTTATCTAAAGGAATTGTTGGTGTATGAATTTTTGCGATTTCTTTATCAACATTAAAATCTAAATATACATCTTCATAAAAAGTATTTTTAGGAAAAGCAATCGTTACATTTTGTTGTTTGAACTTATTAAAATTCTTAGCAATCACATTATAAGCTGTTGTATCTTTTTGATTCGTGAAAATAGCGTTGCTTTCTTTTCCCGCAACAGGAATTTTAAGGGAACTTAGGTTTCCTTCAAAATCTTTTGCAATAATTTCTATTGCATAGTTTAAATTTTTTTGGATATTGATTTTCCCATTATTTATCAAGTCTTCATACGTAGATAAAGTATTTGAAGTTGCTTTATGTGTTTTTTGATATCGTCTTTTGTATTTTTTAAAATGTTCATAGTCAATATGTAAATTTAAAAATTTACTTTCTGCAAATGAAAAAGTTTCTACATCATGATAGTAAAAACGTTTACCATTTACCAGCATCTCTAAACTATAGATTCCATTTTTATTTGGTGCTTTGTTAAATCGATCAAAAACACTAACCCCAAAACCAATCAGAGCACTTGCAGTAATTCTACCAGCAGTATATTTGCCTTTACCAATACTTTTAATGGGGATTTGGTAGCTTTTTCTTTGTTGGTTGATTCTTGCATCTGAACTTAAAGCATACACTTTGAGGGCTTGAAAAACAGGAGCTTTTGTGTCTTCAACTTTCAAGCCAAATAAGAGCGGGTTTATAACATATTCTGTAGCAGTATTTCTAATCTCATAATGTAAATGTGGTCCTCCAGAGCCACCAGTATCACCAGAATAAGCAATTATTTCTCCTTTTTTTATAGGGAATTTATCTTTTTTAAAATATAAGTTTCCAGTAGCATAATTTTCTTTTTTATATTGAATTGATTTTACATATTGTTCAATTGCATCAGTAAATTTGCTTAGATGACCATAGACAGTTGTATATCCATTTGGATGTGTAATGTAAATCGCTTTTCCATAGCCAAACTGCTGCACTTTTATTCGGGAAACATAACCATTTGCCGCAGCAAAAACATGTAAGCCTTCCTTTCCTAGCGTTTTAATATCTAAACCTGCATGAAAATGATTGCTGCGTAATTCACCAAATGAACCAGATAAAAGAATTGGTATATCTAAAGGGTTCATAAAATAATTCTTTGGATATTTTTCTTGAGAAAAACATAAAAAATGAAGCAATAAAATGGAGGGAACTAGTAGTTTTTTCAAAATGCATTTATTATTTCGGTAAAAATAGTGAAAATCATTGTTTTTATAATTTGTTTAATTTCAGTGAATTAGTAAAAAAGTGATAAAATGTTGTAAAGTATAAAACAGAATGTTAACTTTGTAGAGATAGATTATTCTAAAATGTAAGATGAGTAATACGATAGAAGCAATTCATTTACTGGAAGATAAGTTAAAAATACTACTTTCTAATTATGAGTTTTTAAAAAGTGAAAATCAAATATTGCTTCAAAATAACACAAAATTACAACATCAACTTTTAGAAAAAGAGCAAAATTTAGTAGCGCAAAAAAAAGAATTTGATATGCTGAAAATTGCTAAAACTATTGAAGGCAGTAGTACAAATACTAAAGATACAAAACTGAAAATAAATACATTGATTAGAGAAATTGATAAGTGTATTATTCAGTTACAAGAATAAAGTTCTTTACATTGTGGAAAAACTAAAGATTAATATTGTAATTGCAGGCAGAACTTATCCTTTAAGCGTTAATAACATTAAAGAAGAAGAGGGGATGCGTAAAGCTGCAATAGCAATTAATAATCTAATTTCTATGTATGAGCAAAATTACGCCGTTAGCGATAAACAAGATGTTTTAGCAATGTCTGCTCTGCAATTTGCATCTAAATTAGAAATATTATCTTTGGATAAAAACCACACAAAAAAAGAAGAAATAGAAAAAATAAGTGAACTTACTAAATTGGTAAGTTCTCATTTAAAGTAAGTTCATTAAAATACATTAACAACACACTGCCTACGTTAGTAATTGTTTATTAAACTCAACACTATTCTATTATGAAGGATGAGTCTTAACTGCAAAAGCATGCCATTAATATTGAACTTGTTTAATATTTAAATGGAGTCTTGAACGGTTAGTTAGTCCTATAAATGTCATTTTGGAGTTTAAAAACCCAACTAGTGTAGGCTTTTTTTTATATTAAATTTAAATTATGGATGATATGATACTTCCCATTATTATGGGAGTTTTAGCAGGAGCAGTAATAGGTTTTATAATCTTTAGATTGATGGAAAAATCGAAAGGAAAAAAGATGCTTGACGTTACTAAAAAAGAAGCTGCAACTATTTTAAAGGAAGCAAAAATAGACGCAGAATCAGTTAAAAAAGATAAAATATTACAAGCAAAAGAAAAATTTATTGAACTGAAATCAGAACATGAAAAAGTAATTTTATCTAGAGAAAAAAAGATTTCAGATGTAGAGAAAAGAATTCGAGATAGAGAATCTAAAGTGGCTTCAGAAGTTGATAAAAATAAACGGTTAAATCAATCTTTAGAGCAAAAAGAAAAAGATTACAATTTTAAGTTAGATTTCTTAGAGAATAAGGAAAGTGATCTTGATAAAATGCATAAACGTCATGTAGACATGCTAGAACAAATTTCTGGTTTATCTGCAGATGAGGCAAAAAAGGAGCTTGTATCTTCTTTGAAAGAAGAAGCTAAGTCAGAAGCAATGGCTTTTGTACAGACGTCTATAGAAGAGTCAAAATTAACAGCAGAACAAGAGGCAAGAAAAATTATTTTAGGCACTATTCAAAGGGTAGGTGTTGAGCAAGCAGTAGAAAATTGCGTATCTGTCTTTAATCTTGAATCTGATGATGTTAAAGGGCGAATTATTGGTAGAGAAGGTCGTAATATTAGAGCTTTAGAAGCTGCAACGGGTGTAGAAATTATTGTTGATGATACTCCAGAAGCAATTATTTTGTCCTGTTTTGATCCTGTTCGAAGAGAAATTGCGCGTTTAGCAATGCATAAATTGGTTACTGATGGTCGAATTCACCCGGCTAGAATTGAAGAAATTGTTAAAAAGACTGAAAAGCAAATTACCCAAGAAATTATAGAGGTGGGTAAAAGAACAGTTATAGATTTAGGTATTCATGGTTTACATCCAGAATTGATTAAAACTGTTGGACGAATGAAATACCGCTCTTCTTATGGTCAAAACTTGTTACAGCACTCGCGTGAAGTTTCAAACCTTTGTGGAATTATGGCTTCTGAAATGGGCTTAAACTCAAAATTGGCAAAAAGAGCTGGTCTTTTGCATGATATAGGTAAAGTGCCAGAATCAGAAAGTGAACTTCCTCATGCACTTTTAGGAATGCAATGGGCTGAAAAATATGGAGAAAAAGAAGAGGTTTGTAATGCAATTGGAGCCCATCATGATGAAATAGAAATGAAGAGTTTATTGTCTCCAATTGTGCAAGTTTGTGATGCGATTTCAGGGGCAAGACCAGGGGCAAGGCGTCAAGTACTGGATTCTTACATCCAACGTTTAAAAGATTTAGAAGAAATTGCTTTTGGCTTTACAGGTGTTCAAAAAGCTTATGCTATTCAGGCTGGTCGTGAATTACGTGTTATGGTAGAAAGTGGTAAAGTTAATGATACGAAAGCCGCTGAATTATCATTTAATATTTCACAAAAAATTCAAAATGATATGACGTACCCAGGTCAAGTAAAAGTAACTGTAATTAGAGAAACAAGAGCTGTAAATGTTGCTAAGTAGTTACTATTATTCTTTTCTTAGGGAAGAGTAAATACTTAAACTTATATTTTTAATAAATTCCTGCTTTTGAAGTAGGAATTTTTTTTTAGTTTAAAATTTCTTTATGAGTAAGAACATCTTTTCTGCTTTATATTAGGTACTCACAAAATCTAAAGCTCAGGAAGGATCTTTCTAGGATGAAAAGTTTCTACAACTTCTTTTAAATAACTATTGTCTAAATGAACATATACTTCAGTAGTAGTGATGCTTTCATGTCCAAGCATTTGCTGTATCGCTCTTAAGTCTGCACCATTTTTTAATAAATGAGTTGCGAAAGAATGACGTAAAGTATGCGGACTTATTTTTTTGTTTAAATTGATTTTAATAGTTAAATCTTTTAAAATAGTAAATATCATTTGACGAGTTAAACCTTTACCACGTCTGTTTAAAAAGAGCGTGTCTTCAAAGCCTTTAGTCGTTTTTAGATGACTTCTAATTTCAGTAATATACATAGAAATATATTTTTGAGCACGATAATGAATCGGTACAAAACGTTCTTTATTGCCTTTTCCAGTTACTTTTATAAAACCTTCTTCAAAGAATAAATCAGAAATTTTTAAGGTGATGAGCTCGCTAACACGCAAACCACAACTATACATTGTTTCTAAAATTGTTCTATTTCTTTCTCCTTGAGGATGACTTAAATCAACTGCAGTAATAAGTTCATTTATTTCATCTTCAGACAATGTATCTGGTAATTTTCTTCCAATTTTTGGAGCTTCTATTAAGTCTGTTGGATTTGTTTTTCTATAATCCTCAAAAATTAAATAATCAAAAAAACTTCGTAAACCAGAAATTATTCTTGCTTGACTTCTTGGGTTTACTTTTTTAGCAACATTATAAATAAATTGTTGAATATTAGTTTCAGTAATAGAGATAGGAGAGAGATTGATTTCATTTTCTTCTAAAAACAAGGTTAATTTATCCAAGTCTCTAGAATAACTATCAATAGTGTTTTGAGATAAACCTCTTTCAATTTTTAAAAACAATTGATAATCTCTAATCGCGTTTTGCCATTTCATAATCACAAGGTATTAAATTTATTGTATTACAAAGACCAAAACCTGAAAATTACTATAAATGAATTATTTACTTTTTAAAATACAGTTTTTTTTTTATTTGTTATATTTTAGCAATATGAAAATTATCATCATAAACGGACCTAATTTAAATTTATTAGGAAAAAGAGAACCAGAAATATATGGCTCTCAAACTTTTGAAGATTTCTTTATAGCTCTGCAATTAAAATTTAAGAATGTAGAATTGTCTTATTTTCAATCTAATATAGAAGGAGAAATTATTGATAAATTACATGAGGTTGGTTTTGATTATGATGGGATAATCTTAAATGCAGCGGCATACACACATACTTCTGTTGGTATTGGAGATGCCGTTAAAGGCATACATGCGCCAGTTGTTGAACTGCATATTTCTAATGTACATGCTCGTGAAGAGTTTAGACATCATAGTTTTATTGCTCCTGCAGCAAAAGGTGTTCTGTTCGGATTTGGGTTAAAAGGATATGAGTTGGCCGTCCAGAGTTTCTTATAATTTTAAAAGCATTTTAATACTTGAACGCTCATAATGAGAATTTTCTTCCAAAGTAACCTCTTTAAAACCAATTTTTCTATACAAGTTTATTGCAGGAACTAATTTTCTATGAGAATATAAAGTGATGCTTTTCCATTCTTGATTTTGAGCAAATTCTATACAGAAAGTCATTAATTTTTGACCAATTTTTAAGCCCTGGTATTTTGGTGAAACCGCCATTTTACTCAACTCAAAAAATGTTTTTTGATTGATTAAAGCAACTACACCAATAATTTCACTGTTATATTTTGCAAAAAAGATAAAGCCTCCAGGATCAATTACATATTTTTTTGGATTGCTTAAAACCTTTTGATCATAAGGCTCTACATAAAAATATTTTTCCAGCCACTCCACATTTAACTTATAAAAATGAATTGCCAATTGAGGTTGGTACGCTATAATCTCTAGATTTTCTATTTTCATAGTATATAAGTTTGCATTAGGGATTGAAGTGAAAATCCTTATTTATGTCAGTTTTAGTTTTTATTTTGAAGTGATAAAGGAAAAATAAAAATATGTAGTACACATAAAAAAGATTGAAACAAAAAGCTCGACTTTTCTCCACTAAAATTTTTCAGTTTCAGTGCAGAAAAGAGTGCCAAAAATAAATTAAATTTTTGAGTTTATAATTTGCATCATTTCGTTTTCTAAACCAATCGTTTGTTGATAGATATCTTCTGCTTTTGCTAAAATAGTTTCCGCAAATTTTCTGTCTTTAATATCTTTTGCATTTATACGAACGTTAAAATAGGCCCCGGTAACAGCTGTTTTAGCACACAAAACGCCAACACCACCATCTGAAAGTGAATTCTGCAATCCATTTTTCATCATTTCCAACATCACTTCTATAGAATTACAGGCAGTTTCCATAACTTTAAAAGGAATTTCAGTAGCATATTTTGTTGCATCTTCAATTGCTTGTTTTCTTATTTCAATTTCTTCATTATTGGTTTTTGGCATTCTAAAGCCATCAATAATTTTATTAAAAGCATTGGTGTCTTCATCAACTAAGAATAACAAATCATTTTTGTATTGTTGCCCTTTTTCTGCCCAATTAGAGAAATACTCCCATTTAGAATCCCAACCAGGTTTGTGTGCAGATAAATTTGCAACCATAGCTCCTAAAGAAACACCTAGAGTACCTACGTAAGCAGCAATACTGCCGCCTCCAGGAGCCATAGATTCGGATGCAGTTTCTTCAGCAAAATCTTTAACGCTAAAGTCAATTAACTTTTTTTGCGCATCAGCATTCATCACATATTCAATGATTCTTTCTTGTGGGTTAAAAGGCTTTAAATCATCTAAGCCTAGAGACTTAATAGCAATTTTTATTTTCTCATTTTCACTTATACCCAAAGAGCGTTCTTGTTTTTTAAGATAAAAATCTGCAGCATCTAACATTGCTTGCAAAGGAACTAAACCTACCAATTCTGAACCTGTTACCCGCAAACCACGTTTTGTTGCCGCGACATCAGTCTCATAAAAAGCTTCATGCATAGAAGTGATTGTAATATTGGTTAGGTTATACGAAATTTGCGCAATTCCATATTCCTCAATAAACCAACCAATACCTTTTACAGCTTTTAATTTACCGGGAATTCTCTCAGGGTTACCGTCTTTGTCTAATACTTTTTTTCCTTCAACTAATTTAGCTCTTCCATTTTCACGGATGTCAAAAGCAATTGCATTTGCACGTCTTGTGGATGTTGAATTTAAATTTACATTGTAAGCAATCAAGAAATCACGGGCAGAAATTGCCGTTACTCCGGATGAAATAATTTGTTCATTGTATTGAGTTGGGCCAAAATCTGGTTTCCAATTCGCTTTAGATAACTTTTCTTTTAAACCTTCATATTCTCCAGAACGAACTGTAGCTAGGTTTTTACGCTCATTAGAAGTTGCTGCATTTTCATAAAAATAACCAGAAATGCCTAATTCTTCACCAACTCTTTTTCCTAATTGATGCGCATACTTTGCAGTTTCTTCCATAGAAATATTTGCAATTGGAACTAAAGGACAAACATCGGTAGCTCCAAAACGTGGATGTTCTCCGGTTTGTTTGCTCATGTCAATCAATTCTGATGCTTTTCTTATCAACCTAAAAGCAGCTTCAATTACCTTTTCTGGTTCGCCAACAAAGGTGATTACAGTTCTGTTAGTCGCTTTTCCGGGATCTATATCAAGCAGTTTTACACCTTCTACAGTTTTTACGATATTCGCAATCGTTTGTATTTTATTGATGTCTCTACCTTCGCTAATATTAGGTACGCATTCTATAAGTTGTCTATGCATGTTTGGTGAATTTTTATCAAATGTAAAATTTTCACCTAAAGAAATCTAAAATTTTTATTAAAAAATGAAAAGTAATATACTAATTCAATGTTTTTGATAAATAGGCATATCTAAACAAGAGTAAAATTAAGAATGGAATGATAGCAATTGGAAATAATTGAACTCCTAAAACCCAAAGTATTGGAATGATAAACAGCAGAAAAAATGAAAATCTAACATAAGATTTCAACCATTTTTTTTGATGAACCTTGAGCATTAAAAATGCGATTATTAAATTAGGAGCAAATGCCCATAAAAAATTGAAGTTATTAGGTGCTGTCGAATGGTCGGTAAAAAACCAAAGAAAACAAATCACACATCCTATGAGTCCAGTAATGAATAGTAAGATGAAATCCATCCATTTTGATCTTTTTTTGTTCTTAAAATCAGAAAAAGTAACGAAGATGCCAATGAAAGAAATGACACTAAATATTAGAAATGGATTAAATATTGAAATTTCTTGCTTTAATTCCTTGAACTCTAATAAAACATCTTCCCTTTTAATCAATTTTTTAGGCTTATTTTCAATAAATATAGCACTGTTTTTAAATATAGAATATACATAATCAGGCAGGTACATGTATTGTGTGAAATTTGCCTTTTGATCTAATTTACTTCCTAAAGCTAAATTTATTCCAAAACTTCCCCAAGTGTTCCAAGGAATTTCTCTATCCATTAGTTGTCTAAAAGAACGTCTTTCATTTATATTTTTATTACTTAAAACAACTTTATCACCTAAAATAGCAGTGGTAATGTCTCTTAATTTTGTGGCACAATTATCAAAGTACGGATCATAATTATAATTTTTATTTTCTGGTAAAGCATTATTTTCTAAATAGATAAAAAAAGATTGTCGTTCTTCTTGGGTTAAATTTAAAACTTGTTGTTTTACCCAACGTTTGTCTCTTTTGTAACCTGCTAAAAAGTCTCTAAAATTATAGCGCCCCATGCTATAAATCAAATTTCCTTTAGTGAAATTTAATTCAAAATTAGGAGCGTTAAAATCAAACATCCCATAATTATAAATTAAATCTAATCTTAAAACAGGATCTTTAATTCTTATTGCAGAATGACCAAAAGCTTCATACAATTCTATTCCTGGACCGGCGGTAATAATACTAACTTCAGAATATACAGAAAGGTTTATTTGTGCAAAAAGTGATTTTGTAAGTAGAAAGAAAAAGAATAGTAGTAAGTAGTTTTTTTTCATAATTTTTAGCGTCTAAAAAAGCTATAATCAATAGTTATTGAAAAAATATTTGAAAATAAAGCATTACCGACACTACCAATATTTGTTAAGGCATAATCTATTTGAATACCTTGATAGGTAAAGCCAACTCCAAAATTTGGTTGTAAAGAAAGTGATTTTGAATTGTTGAATTCAGTGATATATTGAAAATTACCAACTCCTAGACGTAAATATACAAGTTTATCGTAATCTAATTGAAACCCAATAGCCGGGTCTATACTTCCAACATTTGATGAGAAAATATCATTAGTTTGTTCAAAACGAATATTTAAATCTACTTCTGTTTGAAGGTTGAAAAATCGTCCAATTCTAAATTCTTTTGCAATACCTAATTGTATTTTTGGTTTTGTAATTTCTGTGGATTCTGGTAATTCTTGATTTTGACCAGGAATGGCATCTTTAATCTTATTGAATTCCTCTTCATTAATTGCCCAACTATTAAAAGTGGTTGTAATGTCTCTTGCCATGATTCCGAATTTCCAATTATTTCTTTCAAACTGAATACCTGCATCAAAACCAAAACCCCAAGAAGAAGCAAAATCTCCAATAATTCTTCTTACTATTTTTGCATTTACTCCAAAATTAACATCCTTAAAAAGTAAATTTCGAGCATAAGCAAAATTAAAAGCATAATCTGCGGAAGAAAATAAACTAATTCTGTTAAAATCTATATTTCCTTGACTATCAATTAATTCTGTTGTATTTAAAATATCATCGACTCCAAAACGAATTATTGAAATTCCCAAAGCACTTTTAGCATCTATGGGCATTGCAAAAGCGGCATGATTATAATTAGCAATTCCTGCAAAATAAGAAGCGTGCATTAAAGAGCCTTGGTAGTCTTCTATACCCACTAGTCCTGCAGGGTTCCAGTATATAGCATTTACATTATTTGTAGTTGCTACAACTGTTTTACTCATCCCTAAAGCCGCTGCATCTACTCCAATGTTTAAAAATTCATTGGAATAATTTCTAAAAGTTTGCGCATTTAGAAGAAGCGGTAAAACAAATAAATAAATAAATATTTTGTACTTCACAAGTATTGAAAGTTAAGTATAACAAATATCTTAAAACCTATTAAAATAACTATAGTTTTTTATAGATATTGTTTACAAAATATCTAATTCAATATTTTCCTTTATAAAACGTTCAATTCTAAATTCTAACCATTTATTCTCTTCGGGTTTAAAAGAGGTCATAAAGCCAACATGTCCACCAAATTTTGTTTCTTCAAAAAAGAAAAATTTTGAGTTTTTTGCTTCTTGATAAGGATAACATTCCCTTGATAAAAAAGTGTCATCTTTTGCATTGATTAATAAAGTTGGTTTTCTAATTTTAGAAAGGTAAGGTTTGGAACTTGCTTTTTCCCAGTAGTCTTCAGGACTTTTAAAACCAAAAACAGGTACTGTGTATAAATACTCTAAATGTTTAAATTTGGTTGCTTTAAAAAGTTTCTCTTGATCTAATTTATATTCTGGGAATTTGAAAGCTTTTTCTAAAACTTTGTTTTTCATTGTTTTAAAAAACATTTCGATATATAATTTGTTTTTTAATTTATCCATTTCTAATTCTGCAGAAGCAATATCTATAGGAACAGAAACTGCAATTCCACCTTTGATTATTGACGAAATACTTTCACCTTTTTCGCCAATATATTTTAAGGTTAAATTTCCTCCTAAACTAAATCCAACAATTACAATGTTTTTGTAATTGTAATTTTCTAATAAATAATCTACAACAAAACTTACATCTTCAGTTTTTCCACTATGATAGGTTGCAAGTTGTAAATTATCTTCACCACTACAACCTCTTAGATTAAAACAAACGGTATCTAATCCCTTGCAATTTAAATGGTTAGTGTTGGCTGCTATATATTTAGAATTTGAGCTTCCTTCTAAACCATGAATTAATAAAATCAAGGTTTCAGAACCTACAAAAGAAAAATCCAAATCAATAAAATCATGATCCCACGTTGAAATTCTTTTTCTTGTGTAAGTTGCAGTATCTTTCATGAAAAGGGGCCTGTACATAGTGTTAAAATGGCCATTTCGAAACGGTATTGTAGGTAAGAAATTTGATGTAAAAACTGGCATAGACCTTTTTATTTTTACAAATATGACAAAAATTTAACGAATTAGAAAACAAACAAATTTTGATTTCTTACTTTAGCTTTTAAATTATAATCTATAAATGAGCATAGGTAAACAAATTCCAAATTTTATTACATTAGGCAATCTTCTTTCAGGAACTGTGGCTGTAATTTTTGCGGTAGAAGGAGATTACAAAATGGCAGCATTATTTGTTTGTATTGGAATTATTTTTGATTTTTTTGATGGTTTTGTAGCCCGATTGCTAAAAGTTTCTGGAGAATTAGGTAAACAATTAGATTCTTTAGCTGACATGGTTACAAGTGGGGTTGTACCAGGTATTATTATGTATAAATTATTGCAAGATAATTTAATAGATAAACCAAACATTATGAATTCAGCGGTACAAATATTCGATATCCCTTTATTTGGTATGCTACTAACATTAGCAGCAGGTTTTAGATTGGCAAAATTTAATATTGATACCAGACAATCAGACTCCTTTATTGGTTTACCAACTCCGGCAATGTCTTTGTTTGTTCTTTCATTACCTTTAATTACAGAATATAGTGATGTTGATTTTGTGAAAGATTTAATTATGAACAATTATTTTTTAATTGGTGTAACCTTTGTTTTAAGTTATTTGATGCATGCAGAATTGCATTTATTTTCTTTAAAATTTAAAGATTATTCTATAAAAAATAACAGTATTAAATATATTTTTCTTTCAATTTCTATCATATTAATTGGAACTATTCACTTTTTATCGATACCAATTATTATTGTAATCTATGTGCTTTTATCCTTAATTAAAAAAGTATTTCCCAAAAAAAATAATCAATAATGAAACCGGCTAATATCCCCCCAAATGAAGCTAAAAGGTTAAAGAATTTAAAAAGTTATCATATTTTAGATACGCTACCGGAAGAAGAGTACGACGCTATCACAAAAATAGCTTCTGTTATTTGTAATACTCCTATTGCACTTATTTCTATTATTGATGAAAGTAGGCAGTGGTTTAAGTCCAAACATGGCTTAAATGCGACAGAAACTCCTAGAGAATTTTCTTTTTGTGCTCATAGTATTTTGCAGCCAGATGAATTATTTATCATTAATGATGCACGCAAAGACAAACGTTTTTTTGATAGTTCATTAATCACCAGTGATCTTAATGTAGTTTTTTATGCTGGTGCTCCATTAAATAGCTCAGAAGGTTATTCTTTAGGAACTTTATGTGTTATTGATAATGAGCCAAAAAAATTGAACAATACTCAAAAAGAAAGCTTAAGTTTATTAGCGAAACAAGTGGTTACTCTTTTAGAATTAAGAAAAAAAAACAGAGAATTAGCCGAGTCAAATAAGCAAAATTTAAAGTTAAATGAACAATTAAACGATTTTGCATATCGGTTAACTCATGATTTAAAATCACCGATTAATGGGGTGAATTTTTTGTTGGATGTTTTAAAAGAAGATCATTTTGAACTTTTTAAAAACACAAAAGCAGAAGAGTATGTCAGCTTAATTTCTAACAGAATTTTATATATGGATAATTTAGTTACTAAAATTTTAAAAGATTCTAAAGTAGCAAGCGAAAATATTATCTATGAAAAATTTAATGTAAAGGATCTAGTAGATAGTATTAGAATTAACATTGATTTTGAAAATAAGTTGTTAATTAATTCTGAGCCTTTAGATATTGAAGTGTACAGCTCAAAAATTGGTCTTTTGCAAATCTTTCAAAATTTAATTTCTAATTCAAGAAAATTTTCTGATGAAGAAAATGTAATAATTTCTATAAGGTGTAAAGAAGATCTAGATAGTTATCATTTTGTTTATGAAGATAATGGTCCAGGAATTCAGGAGCAATATTGGAATAAAGTTTTTAAAATGTTTGAAACGTTAGATAATACAGGTAACAACAATACGGGTATAGGATTAACTACTGTAAAATCTATCATAAAAAGGCTTGGAGGAAAAATAGAATTAAAGCACCGAGAAGAATACAAAAAAGGAGTTTGTTTTCATTTTAACTTGTCAAAAAGAGAAAGTAATTAATTAAAGTTTAAGGTTTAAATGTTTTCTTCTTTTTAAGTTCAAAATCTTTACCTAAATAAACCTTACGCACCATTTCATCGGCCGCTAATTCTTCTGGGGTTCCCTCTTTTAGGATACTTCCATTATACATTAAGTAAGTTTTGTCTGTAATTGCTAGCGTTGCTTGCACATCATGATCTGTAATTAGAATACCAATATTTTTGTTTTTTAATTGAGCAACAATACTTTGGATATCTTCAACAGCAATAGGGTCAACACCAGCAAAAGGTTCGTCTAATAAAATAAAATTAGGGTCAGATGCTAAACAACGTGCAATTTCTGTTCTACGCCTTTCTCCTCCAGAAAGTAAATCTCCTCTATTTTTACGAACATGACCAATATTAAATTCTTCAATTAAAGATTCTAACTTTATTTTTTGTTCTTTTTTAGATAAGTTTGTGAATTGTAAAACAGACTTAATATTATCTTCTACAGATAACTTTCTAAAAACAGACGCTTCCTGGGCTAAATAACCAATTCCTTTTTGTGCACGTTTGTACATGGCATCACCAGTAATTTCTTCGTCATTTAAGTAAATATGACCAGCATTTGGTTTTACCATACCAACAATCATATAAAAAGAGGTTGTTTTTCCTGCTCCATTTGGACCTAAAAGTCCAATAATTTCACCCTGCTTAACTTCTAAAGAAATGTCTTGTACAACTTTTCTACTTCCGTAAATTTTTTGAATGTTTTCTGCTCTTAAAATCATATTTTTTTGAAATGTGCAATTTTAGAATTGTAGAACTGTGTAAAAGTAATCAATATAGTGTTTAAGATACTAAAAACATTCTTAAACATTTACATGAACAAAGAATTAAACCTCACTTTCAAGTGCTTCCCAATACTCAACAGCTCTTCTTAAATGTGGAATTACAATTGTGCCACCAATTAAATTAGCAATAGACATAGTTTCCATCATTTCTTCTTTTGAAACCCCATTTTTCATTGCTGCTTCTAAATGATATTGCACACAATCATCACACCTTAAAACTGTGGATGCCACTAGACCTAATAACTCTTTTGTTTTTACTGGAAGGTGACCTTCTTTAAAAGCATTGGTATCTAAATTAAAAATTCGTTTAATAACTTTGTTATCAGAAGCTAAGATTTTATCGTTCATTTTTTGACGATACTCATTAAACTCTTGTACTTTTTTAGACATCTTTTTGTTGTTTTTTAATAACTCTTCTTGAAACGATTATACCTATTTCATACAAAATAAGAATGGGTATTGCCACTATAACTTGACTTGCGACATCTGGAGGTGTAATGATCGCGGCCAAAATTAACACAAAAACTAAGGAATGTTTTCTGTATTTCTTTAAAAATTCTGGAGTAATTAATCCGATTTTTGTTAAAAAGAAAATTAAAACTGGTAACTCAAATAATATTGAAACACCTAATAACATATTTGTTATTAACCCTATATGAGACTCTAAAGTGAAACTATTTTCAATGGCATCTGTAATCTGATAATTATATAAGAAATGAACAGATATTGGTGCTATTACATAAAAACTAAACAACACTCCAATAAAGAAAAGCAGTGATGCTATAAATATAAATCCTCTCGATTTTTTAATTTCCTTTTTTGTTAAACCAGGAGATACAAAACGCCAAATCTCCCATAAAATAAAAGGGAAAGAAACGATAACTCCCAATATTAATGAAGACCAAATAGAATTCATTAATTGTGATGTAACTTTTATACTTTGGAGTTTTTTATCTGCAAAATTCACATTACAAAAGGAGCTATCCATGCCAAACAAATTAAAGAAATCACAAAATAGTTGATACGTGATAAAGTCTGGTTGAATATGTGCTAATAAAAAATGATCGTAAACCTGTTTATCAAACACAAATAGTACGATAGCCAATATGAAAATAGCACCTGCACTTCGTACTAAATGCCATCGTAGTTCTTCTAAATGTCCTAAAAATGACATTTCTTTTTGTTGCTCTGCCATTAGAAAATCCCTTCTTTAATTAAATCATGCAAATGTACAACTCCTGCATATCTATTAGTATCATCTGTAACTAAAATTTGAGTAATACTATTGTTTTCTAAAGCATCTAACGCTTCAATAGCCATAGCATTTTCATTTATTGTTTTTGGGTTATTACCCATAATATCTTTTGCTGTAAAATTATTAATTTCAGTAGTTTTACTTAACATCCTTCTAAGGTCGCCATCAGTAATTATACCAATAATTTTATCATTTTTAATAACGGCGGTAACTCCTAAACGTTTTTCTGAAATCTCAACAATTACTTTAACAACGGAATCATTTTCTGATACCTGGGGTAATTCATTATTTTTTATTAAATCAGAGACTCTTAAATACAAGCGTTTTCCTAAAGCACCTCCTGGATGATATTTTGCAAAGTCTTTACTTGTAAATTCTTTTAATTCTAATAAACAAACTGCTAAAGCATCGCCCATCACTAACTGCGCAGTTGTACTCGTTGTTGGTGCTAAATTGTTTGGGCAAGCTTCTTTTTCTACAAAAGTATTTAAAGGAAAATCAGCATTTTCACCTAAGAAAGAAGCTATATTTCCGGTAATCGCAATAATTTTATTTCCGTAATTTTTTATTAATGGAACTAATACTTTTATTTCAGGAGTATTGCCGCTTTTAGAAATGCAAATAACAACATCATCTTCTAAAACATTTCCTAGATCCCCGTGAATGGCATCGGCAGCATGCATAAAAACTGCTGGAGTGCCAGTAGAATTAAAAGTTGCAACAATTTTCGTAGCAATATTTGCGCTCTTGCCAATACCAGTGACAATTACTCTTCCTTTTGAATTGTATATAAATTTAACAGCTTCTTCAAAAGCTGAATCTATAAAATTGGCTAAATTGGCTATTGCTTTACTTTCTGTTAAAATTGTTTTTTTTGCATTTGCAATAATGTTAGAGTTATCTTTCAAGCTTTATGTTTTTATCAGAATAAAAAAAGTTATATCTTTATATATGGAAAAGAACAAATTTACTACAAAAAAAAGTTTCTTGAAACTATATAGGAATAGGTTTACTATTTCTTTAACAATAAATGAATAATTATACATATGGATTTACATAGTCCTTTAAAAAAGTTTTTTGGATTTAATAAGTTTAAAGGATTACAAGAACAGGTTATAAAAAGTATTGTTAATGACCAAAATACTTTTGTGATTATGCCTACTGGTGGCGGTAAATCTCTCTGTTATCAATTGCCAGCATTAATGGCAGAAGGCACTGCAATTGTAGTTTCTCCTTTGATTGCATTGATGAAAAATCAAGTAGATGCTATTAGAGGTATTTCTGAACAACATGGAGTTGCACATGTTTTAAATTCTTCTTTAAACAAAACAGAAGTAAATCAGGTTAAAGAAGATATTGCAAGCGGAATTACAAAACTGTTATATGTAGCTCCAGAATCTTTAATAAAAGAAGAATATGTTACTTTTTTAAGAACTCAAACAATTTCTTTCGTGGCCATAGATGAAGCGCATTGTATTTCTGAATGGGGTCATGACTTTAGACCAGAATACAGAAATTTAAAGCATATAATTAAAGCGATAGATAACGTTCCTGTTATTTGTTTAACAGCAACAGCAACAGAAAAAGTACAAGAAGATATTTTAAAAACGTTAGGAATAACAGATGCAAACAGATTTAAAGCTTCTTTTAATAGGGCCAATTTGTTTTATGAAGTGAGACCAAAAACAAAAGAAGTTGAAAAAGATATCATTCGTTTTGTAAAACAAAGAGACGGAAAATCTGGAATTATCTATTGTTTAAGTAGGAAAAAGGTTGAAGAGATTGCTCAAATTTTACAAGTTAATGGTATTAAGGCTGTACCTTATCATGCAGGGTTAGATGCTAAAACAAGAGTTAGACATCAAGATATGTTCTTGATGGAAGATTGTGATGTTGTTGTTGCAACTATTGCGTTTGGAATGGGAATAGACAAACCAGATGTGCGTTTTGTAATACATCATGATATACCAAAAAGTTTAGAAAGCTATTATCAAGAAACGGGTAGAGCAGGTAGGGATGACGGAGAAGGATATTGTTTGGCTTTTTATGCATACAAGGATATAGAAAAGCTAGAAAAATTTATGGCGAGTAAGCCCGTCGCTGAGCAAGAAATTGGGCATGCGTTGTTACAAGAGGTTGTAGGATACGCAGAAACTTCAATGAACAGGCGTAAATATTTGTTACATTATTTTGGTGAAGAGTTTGATGCTATAAACGGCAATGGCGCTGATATGGACGATAATTCGAGAAATCCAAAGAAAAAACATGAAGCTCAAGAGGATGTAATAAAACTTTTAAAAGTAATAAAAGATACTTTACAACAATATAAGTCTAAAGAAGTTGTAAACACTATAATTGGTAAAGAAAATGCTTTGCTTACTTCTCATAAAACTCACTTACAACCATTCTTCGGAATTGGTAAAGACAAAGTAGCTTCTTATTGGATGGCACTAATACGTCAAGTTTTAGTAGTAAATTTTGTCAAGAAAGAGATAGAACAGTATGGAGTTGTAAAATTAACCGAAGTAGGAATCGATTATATTAATAATCCTTCTTCTTTTATGATGACGGAAGATCATTTGTATAATGAAGAAAATGATAATTCGATATTAATTAAAGCAAAATTGGCAGGAGGTTCTTCAGATGAGAAACTTGTGAAATTATTAAAGGATTTAAGAAAGAAAGTGGCTACAATATCGGATGTTCCTCCGTTTGCAGTTTTTCAAGATCCCTCTCTAGACGATATGGCTCTAAAATATCCAGTTAATCTAGAAGAGCTCTCCAAAGTGCATGGTGTAGGAGAGGGTAAGGCCAGGAAATTTGGAAAAGATTTTGTCAAATTAATTTCGAAATATGTAGAAGAAAATGAAGTTTTGAGACCTGATGATTTAATTGTGAAAAGTACAGGTATAAATTCTGGACTAAAGCTATACATTATTCAAAATACTGACAGAAAATTACCTTTAGAAGATATATCTAAGTCCAAGGGTTTGGATATGAAGGAGCTAATTAAAGAGATGGAAGTTATTATTTTCTCTGGGACAAAACTGAACATAGATTATGCAATCGATGATTTGTTAGATGAGGATCAACAAGAAGAGATTCATGAGTACTTCATGGAAGCTGAGACTGATAGTATACAAGAAGCTTTAAATGAATTTGATGGTGATTATGATGAAGATGAGCTTCGTTTAATGCGAATTAAATTTATTAATGAAGTGGCTAATTAAAGTTTGTAGTTCTTATTTATAACACATTAATTCAACTTATTTATAGAAGTTAAGGATACTTATTGGGCATGTTTTCTAACAACTATTAATGAGTTTTTATTAAACAAAAATACTTTTCAAAAAAAGTAGTATCACATTCTTTATTTTTAAGTTTATCAATAAAAAAAATTACAAAGTAAGGATGGTTAATATAATCCCGAAAAGAATAGCAGTAAACTTTTGTAAATTAAATTTATGGTTTTCAGAGCTCTCAAAAAGAATAATTGTAGAAATATGCAAGAAAACACCAATAATGAAAGCAGTAATTTCTGTTCCATAAATTGTAAAAAACTGAAATTTATTACCGACTAAAACTCCTAAAGGACTCATTAAGCCAAAGAAGAACAGAAAAATAAAAACAGTTTTTTTTGTATGTTTTGTATGAATCAAAAAGGTAGTTAAGACTATTGCAATGGGTATTTTATGAACAACGATTGCCCATAATAAATTATCATCAGTATTATGAATTGGCAATCCTTCAGAAAAAGCATGTATACATAAGCTTATAAAAAGCAAGGTTGGAAACCGTTTTCCATCAGAATGAATATGAATATGACCATGTTCCGCACCTTTAGAAAAAGACTCCAAAACAGATTGTAAAATAATCCCTATTAAAATAAATACGCCTATTCTTTTGTGATTTTGTGATTCAGAATATACATCTGGTAATAAATGTAAAATAGTGACAGATAAAAGGTATGCACCGCTAAAAGCGAGCAAAAGCCGCACGATTCTATTGCTCGGTTTTATTACAAAAACCAGCATAGAACCAACTAAAACAGGAAAAATTAGTAAGATATAATTCACTTTGCAACCAATATTAATCTGTTTGAAGTTTCAACGTTAAAATTAGATAAATTATAATCTCCAAAAATATTGGTGATTCTAAAACCTACTTTTTCAAAATAAGCTTTCATTTTATTTATATCTAAATATTTTACGCTCTCTGTATAAACGTGATCTTTATTATCCGCAAAAAAAGTAATATTTTTTAGGATAAAACCATCTTTTATTTCTCGTGTAATATGAAATGTAATATTATCAATAATTTTAGTTTCTTCGGCAACTAAAGTTGCTTTTACAAAATCAGCATTTAAAAAATCGAAAACAAAAAAACCGTCTTTGTTTAATCCGTTTTTAATATTTTCAAGAATTAAAAGGTCTTCCTTGTCTTCCTCAAAGTACCCAAAACTAGTAAATAAATTAAAGATGGCATCATATTGATTATTTAAAGGTTGACGCATGTCATGTACTTTAAATTTTAAAGAATTATTTTCAAATTTTTGAGCAATTTGAATACTGTTTTCTGCTAAATCAGCTCCAGTAACTTTGTAGCCTAGAGAATTTAAAAATACAGCATGACGTCCTTTTCCGCAAGGTAAATCTAAAATATGAGTGGTCTTTGGTAATGCCAAAAAAGCAGTTATATTTTTCATAAATAACTGCGCTTCTAAATCATTTCTATCTTTGTATAATGTATGATAGTATGAAGTATTAAACCAATCTGTAAACCAATCTTTTGTTTTCATAAGTAATTTAAGGATGTAAAAGTAACCAAATCTAACGTTTATAAAAATGAATTTCTTAATTAGTATAAAACCTATTTTTAAATAGTATTTTTGTGGTCAATTTTACAAGTATGGAAAGAGATTTTAAAATGACAGCAACAACACTTTTTGGATTAGAAAGTGTTTTAGCGGAAGAACTTAAAAATTTAGGAGCACAGGATATAAAGGAAGCGGTAAGAAGTGTTTCTTTTAGAGGTGATAAAGGCTTTATGTATAAAGCAAACATTGCATTAAGAACTGCTGTTCGAATTTTAAAACCTATAAAAGTTTGTAAGGTTTATGATGAGGAAGATTTATATGAAGCGATTCAGAAAATTAAATGGGAAAATTTTTTGGATGCAGAAGGTACTTTTGCCATTGGTGCTGTTGTAAATTCCAAGAATTTTACATCAAACTCACATTATATTTCTTTAAAATCTAAAGATGCAATTGCAGATTATTTTAGGCATAAATATCACAAAAGGCCGAATGTAGATTTAAAATATCCAGATGTAAAGATTCATATTCACCTTCAAAAAGAGTGGTTAACTGTCTCTTTAGATTCTTCTGGAGATTCTTTGCACAAACGTGGTTATAGAACAGCAACTAATATAGCACCAATTAATGAAGTCTTGGCCGCAGGTATGGTTTTGTTATCTGGCTATACAGGTGACGAAAATTTTATTGATCCTATGTGTGGTTCGGGAACTATTTTAATTGAAGCAGCAATGATAGCAAATAATATTCCTGCAAATATCAACAGAAAATTGTTTGCTTTTGAAAATTGGAAAGACTATGATGAGGATTTGTATTTTACAATTCAAGAATCACTGTTAAAGAAAATACGTTCATCTCATTTTAAAATCATGGGATTTGACAAAGCACCTTCAGCAGTAGAAAAAGCAAAAGCCAATTTAGAAAATGCTAATTTAGATGAGTTTATTGGCGTACATCATGTTAACTTTTTTAACTCAACAAAAGAAGTTTTTGGTAATACAACTATCTTGTTTAATCCACCGTATGGAGAACGTTTAAACATAGATGTTGAAGAATTTTATAAAAAAATAGGGGATACACTAAAACATAATTATCCAAATTCAACAGCATGGTTAATTACCTCAGATACAGATGCTTTAAAATCGGTAGGTTTAAGAACATCAAAACGAATTGCATTGAAAAATGCGGACTTAGATTGTAAGTTTGTAAAATATGAGTTGTATGAAGGATCGCGTAAGATTAAGGATCGCAAAGGAGAAATAGATATAAAGACGAATGCTGATTCTGAGCGAGAAGATTAGTTTTTTATATAATTTTGAGGATTGGATTAAAATCTTAGAAAAAAATGTTTTTTTAAGAAATTTCATGAGCTATTCATAACCATTTTGTAATTCGAAATGATTGATGAGGAATTATAGGTTTAGGAATTTTCACTAAAGTAAGTTCGATTTAATTTATTAGTTTAAACATGAAATAGTTCTGAATTAATTTTTGGAAGTATTTAGTCAGATAAAATTTTTTCAATCCATTCTTCTGGTTTTTCCAACATTGGGAAATGTCCACAATTTTTAATCCAATATAAATTATTATTTGCAATTTCTGTAGCTAGTAAATCTGCAATTACAGCTACAGCAACCGGATCATTTTTTGCCCAAATAATCTTAGTTTTTATATTAGTTTCTTTTAAAGCACCAATCCATCTATGCCAAAAATAATAGCGCTCGTTGATGTAATTGGATAAAAAGTGAATTATTTTTCGGCCGTTGTTTTGCTCTAATTGTAACCACATTTCTTTAAGTTCTGCTTCTGTAGCTTTTGTTTTGTCAAAATAAACATTGCGCATATTCTTTTTGAAAATAGTATAGTTTGTTAATTTTGCAACCCATTTACCAGTAATTTTATTTTTTAACAATTTTTGAATTGTACGTAGTTTAGACAACTCAATATGCATAGACCCATTGCATAGAATGAGTTCATCAATTTGTAAATTAATTTGTTTTTTGTTTTGTCTTGCTAAGATTTCTGTGGCAATACTTGTTCCATAATCGTGAGCGAGCAAAGTAACATTTGTTAAACTCAATTGCTTCCATAATTGAAGTGCAATATCTGCTTGCTCAATTAAAGAATAGGAGTATTTTAAAGGTTTATCAGAAAATCCAAAACCTAAATGATCGTGAATAACAACTCTATAATGTTTACTTAATTCTGGTAAAACTTTATAATAATCGAAAGAAGAAGTTGGATACCCATGAAGAATAACAAGCGTTTTCTTTTGATTTTCTATTGTATTTAAATTAATATTTATAGTGTCTATAACAAATATATTTCTGTTATTAACAGATATAATTTCTCCTTTATTTTGCCAATTTAAACTATTCATTTTTACTTTTTTAATAATCATTAACGAATAGTAAAATTAAAACAAATTAAATTCTTAAGCTTTTAAAATGCTTTGCAACCATTTTTCTGGACTTTCTAACATTGGGAAATGAGCAGTATTTTCTATCCAAGAAATATTCTGATTAGCAAATTTGTTATCCCGTAAATTGGGTAAACATTGATCTGTAATTTTATCTTCTCTTCCCCAAACAAGTTCAATTGGTATTTCCGTTTCTTTTAATGCGTTAACCCATCTATCCCAGAATATTTTACGTTCCCTTACGTAATTATAGACAAAATTAATAATATTTCTACCATTGTTATAGTGAAGTTGAGTCCACATTTCTTTCAGTTCTTCGTCCGTAATTTTATTTTCATCGTAAAAACTCTCTTTCATTATTTTTTTATAGACGCCAAAAGATGTTAGCATAGAAATCATTTCTTTAGAAACATCATCTTCATCAGGTTTATGTATTTCTGAATAATCACGGTGATTTATTGGTGCGCTTCCGTTAGAAAAATATATCTTTTTTATTTCAATTTTTGTGCTGTAAGAGTTTTTTCTTGCTAAAATTTCTTTAGTAATTAGATTCCCGTAATCATGAGAAACTAAAGTAAAGTTTCTTAATTCTAATATGTTCCATAATTCCAAAACATAATCAGTTTGTTCCGTAATTGTAAAATATTTGTTTTCTATCTTATCAGAGAAACCAAACCCAATTAAATCTTGAATGATAACTCTGTAATGTTTGCATAATTCAGGTAAAACCTTCCTATAATCATAAGACGATGTTAAATATCCATGAAGAATTACCAAACAATTTTCATGTTCGCCACCTGTATCAATTGTAAAAATATTTTTATTATGAACCGGTATTAAAAAACCTTTTTTTTGCCAATCTGAAGAAGAAATAAATTCATCATTGTTCGTCATTCTAAATATCATTAATACATCGCAGCACAATTAAATTTAAAAACAAGCTTTAACCAATGCTTTGGGGTATCTAATATAGAATAATGTCGGGTGTTTTCCAACCATTCTAAATTATGATTACCGCTCTCTGTTGCTAAAACTATGGCAATTTCTTTAACTGCTGAAGGGTCATTTCTTTCCCAAATTATTTTTATTGGTATTTTAGATTCTTTTAAAGCTTGCGCCCATCTATGCCAAAATGTGTAATGTTGATTTATAAAATTACTTAATAAGTGAACTTCTTTCTTGCCTTCATCTGAATTTAGATTATTCCAAACTTTTTGAATATCATTTTTAGGTTGATTTTCAATAGTTATTTTTTTCTTAATTTTACGAACTCCATTAGCTTCGAGTTGCGCAATAAAACTCCCCAATCTTTTATTTTTTAAAAGTTGGTCCATGTTTCTTAAATGAAAGTACTCAAGTCTCTTACTGCTATTGCATAGAAATACTTTTTTAATTTTAATAGTAATTTGGTTGTGGTTTTTTCGAGCTAAAATTTCTTTTGCTACAGAAGTGCCATAATCATGAGCTAAAATGGTGACTTCTTTCAAACCCATTTTATACCATAATTGTAAAGCAAAATCAGCTTGATCTATGAGAGAGTAAGTTAAAGAATCAGGTTTGTCAGAAAAACCAAAACCTGGGTGATCATGAATTATTACTCTATAATGTTTACTTAATTCTGGTAAAATTTTTTCATAATCAAATGATGAAGTTGGGTAACCGTGTAAGATTACTAATACGTCTTTTGAAGTACCTTCATCAATGACAAAAATTTTTTTGTTTGATACTGAATAGAATGTTCCTCTATCCTTCCAATTTAATGTAGTCATAATTTTCTGGGGGATTAATTAAAATTATAATATAAATATAATCATTTTTAATTAATTTTGAACTTTCTAACATTAAATTTTAATAAAATTAATTTTATAGATATCATATTACCGATTCCACTTCAGAAAACGTTCACTTATTCTGTAACTGAAGAAGAAGCTAATTTTCTTCAAACAGGAATGCGTGTAGCAGTTTCTTTTGGTAAAACAAAAATATATACAGGGTTAGTTTTTAATATTCATCAAACTGCACCCGCGCTATATGAAGCGAAAGAAATTCATCAAATTTTAGATAAAATTCCATTGGTAAATGAATTACAATTAAAACATTGGCAATGGATTGCCAATTATTACATGTGTTCTTTAGGTGATGTTTATAGAGCCTCTTTGCCATCTGCTTTTTTATTAGAAAGTGAAACTGTTATTTACAAAAATGAGAGATTTTTAGAGGACTCAGCTTTGACTGATGATGAGTTTCTAATCTATGAGGCCTTGCAACATCAATCGCAATTAACTATTCATCAAGTTGCCGATATTTTAGGTAAGAAAAATGTAATGCCAATTGTAAATGAATTGATTAAAAAATCGGCTATTACAATAAAGGAAGAAATTTACGAACAGTATAAACCAAAGTTGGAGAAATATGTTCGTTTGCATTCAAATTATAACTCGGATGATTCTTTAGCTAAATTATTACAAGAATTATCAAGAGCAAAAAAACAACGAGAAGCGGTTTTAACATTTTTTCAATTATCATCAACCAAAAATTCAATAAAGGCTAAAGACTTAGAGGAAAAAGCAGCTGTTTCTTCAACGATTTTAAAATCTTTGGTAGATAAAAATATTTTTGAATTCTATAATATTCAAACGGATAGAATTCAATTTAAAGGTGATACAAATTCTTTGAAATTATTGAACGAATTTCAAGAAAAAGCGCTTTTAGAGATTAAAGAATCTTTCAAAGATAGAGACGTAACTTTATTACATGGAATTACAAGTTCTGGTAAAACAGAGGTTTATACAAAGTTAATACAAGAGGTTTTAGATGAGGGTAAACAAGTATTGTTTTTATTGCCAGAAATTGCTTTAACTACTCAGATTATATCACGTTTACAGTTTTATTTTGGAGAACAAATTTCGGTTTTTCACTCAAAATATTCTATGAATGAGCGGGTGGAAGTCTGGAATAATGTTTTAGGAAACAAAACAAAAGCCAGAATTATTTTAGGTGCGAGGTCTTCAATATTTTTACCATTTTCTAATTTAGGATTAATTATAGTGGATGAAGAGCATGAAACTTCTTATAAGCAATTTGAACCTTCACCAAGATATAACGCACGTGATGCTGCAATCGTTTTGGCAAAAATTCACAAAGCAAAAATATTGTTAGGTTCGGCAACTCCATCTTTGGAGAGTTACTTTAATGCACAGCAAAATAAATATGGTTTTGTAGAAATCAAAAGACGTTATGGAAATGTTCAATTGCCTAAAATTGAATTGATTGATGTTAAAGAGAAGCAGAGAAAAAAGGAAATGAATGGTCATTTTTCCGATAGGTTGTTAAAATTAATTCAAGAAGCTTTAGATCAAAAAGAACAAGTTATTTTGTTTCAAAATAGACGAGGATTTTCACCAGTTGTTGAATGCAAAACTTGTGGGATTTCCCCTCAATGCCCAAATTGTGATGTTTCCTTAACTTTCCATAAATTCAAATACGAGTTACGTTGTCATTATTGTAATTATCAAAGAGCAATGCCTAATAGTTGTGGTGCTTGTGGAAGTAATACTTTAGATAATAAAGGTTTTGGAACTGAACAAATTGAGTTAGAATTAAAAAAATTATTTCCAGATTTTAAAATCGGAAGAATGGATTTAGATACCACTCGTGGAAAATATGGATATCAAAAAATAATTGGTGCTTTTGAAGCAAGAGAAATTGATGTTTTAGTAGGGACACAAATGCTTTCAAAAGGTCTAGATTTTGATAATGTTTCTTTGGTTGGTGTTCTAAATGCTGATACGATGTTGAATTTTCCTGATTTTAGAGCGCATGAGCGAGCATATCAAATGATGGTGCAAGTTTCCGGTAGGGCAGGAAGAAGTAAAAAACAAGGAAATGTCGCCATACAAACCTACAATCCATTTCATCAAATATTACAACAAGTTTCAACTACAAATTATACAGAAATGTATAAAGAACAGTTGCAAGAACGTTGGCAATATAAATATCCGCCCTATTACAGGTTGATAAAAATTACACTAAAACATAGAGATTACAACAAAGTTGATAGCGGAGTTAATTGGTTATTTAAAGCGCTTTATAATTCTTTTGGAGAACATGTTTTAGGACCAACCGCACCTGCTGTTTCAAGAATTAGAAATCAGTATATTAAAAATATTGTTATTAAAATTCCGCCAAAACAAAACCTAGTAAGTACAAAAAATCAATTAAGTAAAATTAAAAATACGTTTGAAGCTGTAAAAGATTTTAGACCAATTCGTTTTATTATTGATGTAGATGCATATTAAATAATCCGATAGAATTCATTCGGTAGGTTTTTAGTTAGCTAGTTTTTGAGTTCACTTTAGTTTTTAATCAAATATTGATTTATTTTACTGTTTGCTATTTTAGTCAATAAGAACACTAAAAGATAAAATAATACTATGTTTTTCTAATGAAATTTTCGAGTCTATTTAATTGGGATTTTTATATCTTAAGACTAGTTATAAAGCATACCAGCATTAAGACTTAGTAGTTTCGCTTTAATATTTTTTAAAGTTAATTCGTAAACTTTAATCTCTTCTCTTTGATTTGATTTTCCCCAATTATAATAAGTAGTTGCTTTTAAAAATGTGGGTATATATTTTTTATTTCCTAAATATGTAAGATTTATTAGCCAATCACCGTTTCCAACTTCTTCAATTAAAAACTCTTTCGAGTTATAGCCCATTAATTTTTCATCTAATATTTGTTGGCTATTTTCAGACAATGTGTGGTTTACTTTAAAAGACTGCTTGTTTGGATTTACAAACTCGAATATAAACTCTGCTTCGGAAGTATTCCATTCAAACACCAATCGAATATCATTTTTAATCAAAGAAGTATTGTTTTTAAAAGCTAATTTTTCTTTAATATTATCTTTCTGTTTTCTTTGAACATATATTGCTTGCATTTCGGTATTAAAAATCTCTCCTATTCCATTTTCCTTAATCTCGAATCCTTTTCTGAGATAGTAAAGATATATTTTCCAAGCATTTTTGTATTCATTTGCATGTGTAAATGCATTTGCTAGATCTCTAAAAGACTGAGCATGTTCAGGTCTAATTACCATCAATTTTTTATAAATACCAACAGCTTCTTTGTGTAATTTTAATTCTTGATACTTATAAGCTATGGCTTTTAATACTTCAGGGTTGTTATTTGCATAAGTTTCTAAATCTAAAAGTATTTTTAGTCCGTATTCTTTGCTCTTAAATGTGTTTATAAAATAATTAGCAGTGTTAAAATGAAAATTGGATTTAGCCTTGTATTCTGGATATATGTTTTTATATTTTTCATAAGCTGCGCTTGGTGTTCCAGCAGCTTCAAATAACTTATAATAATTTGGTTCACCAATTTTCAAATCATTTATGGCAACAGCATCATTATTATAATAATTTTTATTTGTGTATTTATCATCTTTAGAGTTAATGCCTTTAGTAGTAGCTGAAGCAAAATAATTTGATTTTGTTGTTACAACAATTACACCTCCAACAGCCTGAGAACCGTACTTTACTGTTCCTGCTAAGCCTTTAATTACAGCGATATCTTTAACATCATTTAAATCTATGTTAGGAACCTGAGTATAAAGAGTTCCATCAACATCCCAAAGTGCATAGGAAACAGTGCCGATAAAACTGGTTTCTCTTAATCGAACATATTCAAGACCATTTAAATCGGTTATTAATTTATAATTGGAAACTTTACCTCGCAGTGCTTGAGCAATACTAGAGGCAGACTTATTGAGGTCATCTCCTTTTATAAATGCAGCAGCAAAACCGGCTCTTCTAGTATCTATATTCATTCTTGCTGATGAAAATTTTCTTGGAGTTTTTATCCCTATTCCTTTTTTATTGTCTAGTTTACTTGTAATAATAATTTCATTTAAAATATTTTCAGCAGGAATCATTTCTAAATTTAAAATCGTCGTTACGTCTTCTACGAGCATTTCTATTGGTTTCATATTTAAATGAGAAAATTGGATTATTTCTCCCGCTCTAGCTTTAATTTTATAAAACCCTTTTCCGCTCGTATTTGTGCCTCTATTAGAATTTTTAATAAGTATATTTACACCAGATAGCGGGGAATCTTCCAAAGTGATAATTCCTGTAATTTCTTTTAGATTGTATACAGTTTTATTTTTGTTTTGGGCTATAAAATTAAAAGTGAAGAGTATGCTGAAAATATAAATTAACTTTTTCATTGCTGTTTTATTTATAATTTTAAAAGAAAGCTATTTTTAATAATTCAAAAATAATTAATTGTAGTAAAATTATTCACAAATGAATCTACGTTTTAATTGTTAGTGTTTTTATTTTTTTCCCATTCTTTTCTTAAATCATCAGATAAAATACTAGTTCCGTCATGTCTCCATCCCGGTGGTTTAATTAAATAAAGTAATCTATTTTTTATGGAAATTTTTGATGTAGAAAAATCTTTAAACATTTCAAACCATTCAATAAATGCTACTTTAACAGGATTATAAGTTTCAATATTTTTAACCAAACCATAGATAGGTTTTTCAACTTCTGCTTCAAAAGTCTTAAAAAGCTTATCCCAAATAATAAAAATTCCTGCATGATTTCTGTCTAGATATTGAGGATTTGTGGCATGATGAACTCTATGGTGACTTGGTGTATTAAAAATAGCTTCAAACCATTTTGGCAATTTATTAATTAATTCTGTGTGAATCCAATATTGATAAATCAAACTGATTGACATTTGAACCATTACCATTATTGGATGAAATCCTACTAAAATTAAAGGAAGCCAAAAAATAAAACTATAAAAACTTCCAGACCAAGTTTGTCTTAAAGCAGTACTTAAATTGTATTTTTTTGAAGAATGATGCACGACGTGACTAGCCCAAAATAATCTGCTTTCATGGCTAATTCGATGAAACCAATAGTATGTAAAATCTTCTGCACATAGTATTAAAATCCAAGACCACCAAGTAAAATAAATCGTAAATATGCGATAGTTATAAAGAAATAAAAAAAGAGTTAAAACCATGGCTTTACTTAAAAAACCAAGAAAAACATTTCCTAAACCCATTAAAACAGAAGTGGTAGCATCTTTAAAGTCGTAATCTTCCAGTTTTACTTTTACGGTTAAAATTATTTCAAGAATTACAGTTAGGATAAAAAAGGGAATTGCATAATGAATTAAATTTGGTAGTTCAGGTATTTGCATATCAGTATTTTAAATAGTTTAACTCATTATAAAAATGAAGAGATTTTAATGTAGAAAATATGCTTTAGAATACAAAAAAGTATGTATATTTGCAGCCTTAAAAATAAACAATAAATATTTAATTTATGAATCATTACGAAACTGTTTTCATTTTGAATCCCGTTTTATCTGATACTCAGATAAAGGAGACAGTACAAAAATTCGAAGATTATTTAGTTTCCAAAGGAGCTGAAATGATCTCAAAAGAAGATTGGGGCTTAAAGAAGCTAGCGTACCCAATCCAAAAGAAAAAAAGTGGTTTTTACCATTTATTAGAGTTCAAAGTAGCTGGAGAAGAAATTTCTGCTTATGAGTTGGAGTTTAGAAGAGATGATAGCGTTATGCGATATCTTTCTGTTAAATTAGACAAACATGCAGCAGCTTGGGCTAAAATCAGAACGGAACGTGTTAAATCTGCAAAAAAATAAAAAATGGCAACAATAGAACAACAATCAAAAGGTGGTAAATCTGCTGACGTTAGATATTTAACGCCACTAGATATAGACACTAAAAAGGAAGCTAAATACTGTAGATTTAAAAAGAAAGATATTAAGTATATCGATTTTAAAGACGCAGACTTCCTAATGTATTTAGTAAACGAACAAGGTAAAATTTTACCAAGACGTTTAACAGGAACATCATTAAAATATCAACGTAAAGTTGCGCAAGCAATCAAAAGAGCGCGTCATTTAGCGTTAATGCCTTACGTTGGAGATTTGTTAAAATAATAAAGACGTAGAATATGGAATTAATATTAAGACAAGACGTAGAAAATTTAGGATTTAAAGATGATGTTGTATCTGTGAAAAACGGTTATGGTAGAAACTTTTTAATCCCAACAGGGCAAGCTGTTTTAGCTACTTCATCTGCAAAGAAAGTTTTAGCAGAGAATTTAAAACAACGTGCTTATAAAGAAGCTAAATTAATTGAAGACGCTAATAAATTAGCAGAAACAATTAAAGGATACGAAATTAAGATTGCATCTAAAACAGGTTCAGGAGACAAGTTATTTGGTTCTGTGAACAACATAGATTTAGCAGCAGCATTAGCAAAAGCAGGAACAGAATTAGATAAGAAATTTATCAAAGTTGTTGGTGGTTCTGTTAAAAGATTAGGTAAATACGAGGCTTCTGTAAGATTACACAGAGCAGTAGTTGCAGATATTATTTTTGAAGTGGTTGCTGAATAGAAACTCTCTTAAAATTTTTTATTAAAAAGCTCGTTAGAAATAACGGGCTTTTTAAATTTAACCAAAGGTTCAGTATTTATATTTTACTTAAGATAAGTGAAAGTCTAAACCTTTTTTTTAAGTATTTTTATAGTATTACTTTTCTTACTTTTGGAATAACAGATTACTATCTAAAGCTTTAGTTCATATTATCAACTTTTTACTTTAAAATGAAATACAGACAACTTACTAAAGAACAATTTGAAAGTTTACATTCAGAATTTTCACAGTTTTTAGCATCTCAAAGTATAGATGTTAAAGAATGGACCCAAATAAAAAAAGAAAAATTAAGTATCGCAGAAGATCAAATGAATGTTTTTTCTGATATCGTTTGGGATGATGTTTTATCAAAAACCAATTATGCAGAACATTTCTCAAAAACTTCAGTGAACTTATTTAAATGTGATGATAATGAGATATATAGAGTTGCTATTAAAGTAAATTGGGATATTAACCTATTAGAGCAAAAAGGTTTTGAGTGGCTGATGAAAAATCCAATGGATAACTCTGTGGATATTTTTAAAGGTTCAAAACCTTATAACTTCGAAAGAAATCTAGAAATTTTCGATTTAATTGAAAAAGGAAGTTCGATTTCAAAAGGAGAAATTTTTGAATACTTTAATACTATAATTAGTTAATTTAATTTATAAATATGGTGTGTTTTTATATCCTTTTGTGAAACACACTCGTTGACTAAAAAATACATTTGGTCGATACTTTATGGTATTTAAACATCTTAAAGTGGTCTATCGTCATTATTTATTAGAATTTATTTTTTATAAACTTTATCTTGTAAAATGAAAAAAATCAACTCATAAAATGGAATGGAAAAAAAATTAAAAATTTTATTGGTCGAAGATAACTTAATCGAAGTTATGAAGATGAAAAGAACAATTTCATTTTTAAAATTAGATCATATTCTTCACGAAGCAAAAAACGGTGAAGAAGCTTTAATTTTGTTAGAGGAGGATAGAACTAATTTACCAGATATAATATTACTAGATTTAAATATGCCTAAAATTAATGGTATTGAGTTTCTTAAAATCTTAAAAAAAGAGAGTTACTTAAAACACATTCCTACCATTATTTTAACAACATCAAGTAATGAAAAAGATTTATTAGAATGCTATAGAGAAGGCATTTCTGGCTATATTTTAAAACCTTTAAAATATGAGGATTATGTTAAAAAAATTGAAAGTGTTTTAGTTTATTGGAGTATAAATGAATTAAGAAAATTATAAAACAGTATGAAAGGAATTGTTTTTACTGAATTTTTAGAACTTGTTGAAGATAAGTTTGGTTTAGAAATGGTAGATAAAATAATTTCTGAAGCTCAACTAGAATCTAACGGAATATATACAACCATAGGTACTTATAGCTTTTCAGAAATGCTGCAATTATTGCAAAATTTAAGTAAGAACACAACCATTTCAGTTGATAGCCTTTTACTTATATATGGTGAGCATTTTTTTTCGGTGATAGAAAAGAGTTATCCCGGCTTATTGGCTTCTTTTAAAGATCCTATAGAAATGCTTGCATCCATAGAGAATCACATTCATATAGAGGTTAAAAAAATATACCCAGATGCAGAGTTGCCGACTTTTATTGTAGAAGAAAAACATAAAAATTCTTTAATCATGATTTATAAGTCTAGTAGAGCTATGCATCATTTTGGTCTAGGTTTAATGAATAAAACTTTTTCACACTTTAATTCTACAGCAAAAATTGAGCTTCAAAAAATAAAAGAGGACGGAACAGAAGTGAGATTCGTTATTCAAAAAGATTAATTTGAAGTTATTTAAGAATATATTATTTAAAAAAAAACAAGAACTATATAGATATACTGGGAAAGAAAACGTTTCTTAAAAATGAAAACCGTACAATTAAAAAAAAATAAAAATCAAAAATTTGAGTATTTAACAGAAGAGCTTACTTTAAAAGATCCTCTAGTTTTAGTATTTGGTAATAGATTTATGTTGCAAGAAAAAAATATTTTTAATGAAGTTAGAGATATTTTTAAAGACGGTCATATAGTTTTTGGTTCAACTTCTGGAAATATAACCTCAAAATCTGTTGATGATGAGAGTATAACTATTACTGCAATAGAATTTGAAAAGAGTAAATTTTTAATTAAAACAGCAAATGTTTTAAATTCTAACGCTCAAATTGATAGTTTTAAAACAGGTAAAGAATTAATTTTAAAATTACCGAAAAAAGATTTAAAATATGCCTTTGTCGTTGCTGATGGAAGTTATACCAACGGAAGTCAACTAACTAAAGGTATGAATTTTGCTTCCAAAGATCGTCTTTTTATAACTGGAGCTTTGTGCGGAGATGGAGTGAGATTTGACACTACATTGTCATCTTATAATGAAAATCCGAAGGAAGGAAAAATAGTTGCTATTGGTTTTTATGGTGAGACCTTAGAAGTAACTTTTGCATCAAATGGAGGCTGGACACCTTTTGGACCCGAAAGAGTAGTAACGAAATCAAAAAATAATATTTTATTTGAATTAGATGGTAAACCAGCATTAAATTTATACAAGACTTATTTAGGAGAAAAATCTAAAGAATTACCTAGTGCAGCATTATTGTATCCATTAAAAGTGAAATCTACAGATGAAAAAAAATCAATTGTAAGAACCATTTTAAATATTAATGACGAAAATAACTCAATGCTATTAGCGGGTGATATATTAGAAGGTTCTAAAGTTCAGTTAATGATGACAAATGTAGATAGCATCGTAACTGCGGCAGAGGTTGCTGCTGTAAGTGCTTTAGAGTTAAGAAAGAACAAACCAGAATTAGCAATTTTAGTAAGTTGTTTTGGTAGAAAATTAGTTTTAGACCAAAGAGTAGAAGAAGAAATAGAAGAAGTAGAAGAAGTGTTAAATAAAGAAACAACAATTTTAGGTTTCTATTCCTATGGAGAAATAGTTCCGTTTAACGGAGAAAAGAACTGTCAACTTCACAACCAAACTATGGCTATTACCTTAATTAGTGAATGATGAACCCTCTTTTAAAAAGACAATTAAGAAAATATTTACCTAAAGATTTGCAATCTAATAAAGAATTGCATGCTTTTTTAGATGCCGTAGATAGATCTTATGCAACTTCAGAAGATCAGTTCTCGAGACTTCACAGGGCGGCATCTATAAGTTCTGAAGAACTTTTTAATTCCAATCAACAATTAAAAGAGGAGTCGGAATCTCAAAAAAAAATCATAGAGAAGCTTAATAATGTAATAAATACATTAAATTTCTATGGTCTTAAAGAAAACCTTCAATTAGAAACTAAAGATTCTTTAAAATTAGTCGATTTTATAGATAATCAAACAAGAGAATTAATAGAAATAAATAAACAGAAAGATAAGCTTGTATCAAATTTAGAGCGACAAAATCAAGAGTTAAATGAATATGCACATATGGTCTCTCATGATTTGAAATCACCTTTGCAGAGTATTGATGCTTTAACAACTTGGATAAAACAAGATTATTTCGAAGTTTTAGGAGAAGGAGGAAGAGAAATTATAAATCATATAAGAGAGAATATTGAAAAAATAGATACATTAATCTTTGGAATTTCAGAATATATTTCCATTGGTAAAGTAGAAAAAGAAATCTATGAAGTGGATTTAAATGTATTAATTAATGATCTTATATTAACTTTTGAGAATCCAAAAGGCGTTATAATTTCTGTTCCTAGAAAACTACCTATTATCAAAAGAGATCAGTATCGACTAGAATTATTATTTCGCCATTTAATTTATAATGCAATTAAATTTAATGATAAAGAAACAGGTGGTTTTGTAGAGATTCGTTGTTCTGAACAAGATGAATTTTGGCAATTTATCATAAAAGATAATGGAAAAGGAATAGAAGAACAGTATTTTGATAAAATATTTATAGCTTTCCAAAAACTAGAAAATGATTATAAGTCTACAGGCATTGGTTTGTCAATTGTTAAGAAAATTATAGAAACTTACGAAGGGGAAATTTGGTTAGAATCTTTGCCAAATGTAGAAACTATTTTTTATTTTAAAATAAAAAAACAAACATGGAACAACCAAATTTAAAGTATATTGAACAACTTGCTAGAGGGGAAGAATCCATAAAGAAAACTTTGATAGGTGTCATAAAAACTGAATTCCCTGATGAAATAAGAGACTACTTTAGTAGTATAGAGATTAAGGATTTTAAAAGAATCGAAGATAATGTTCATAGAATTAAACATAAATTTAGTATCCTAGGACTAGAAAAAGGGTACGCTCAAGCAAATAAATTTGAGCATAATCTTCGAGAAAATCAATTAGATTTAAAAGAACATCAAGATTTTGATAAAATTTTAAAAGTTATTTCTGAATATTTGTTAACTATTTAGCCCCACACTATGGATTGTATTATTATAGATGATGAAAAAATGGCAAGAGTTATTATAAAAACTCTTTGCGATCAAGTAAACTCATTAAACCTTGTTCATGAATTTTCAAATGCTATTCAAGCAATTAAATACTTGAACGAGCATAAAGTTGATCTTGTTTTTTTAGATATTCATATGCCAAATTTTAGTGGATTAGATTTTGTTAAAACCATAAAAAATCCACCTAAAATAATTTTCACTACTTCAGACCCTCAGTTCGCAATAAAAGCTTTTGAATACGATTTTATTGTTGATTATCTATTAAAACCTATCGAGTTACAGCGTTTTGAAAAGGCAATAAAGAAAGTAGAAACACAACTCTTTTTTCAGAGGCAAACAAGTCAAAAAAGTGAACTTGACCTCATAAACGAATTTTATGTTAATATAGATAGAAGATTAATAAAAATTGATTTGCTTAGTATATACTTAATTGAAGCAAAAGGAGATTACATTCATATTAAGACGGAAGATGGAAATTATGTTGTGCACTCTACATTAAAAAAGATAGAAGAAAAATTACCTGATTCTTTATTCTTAAAAGTACATCGCTCTTATCTTATTAATGTTAAGAAAATTATAGATATAGAAGACAACAGTGTATTAATCAAAAAAGATTTAGTGCCTGTTAGTCGTTCTAAAAGAAAGGAGTTAATGAAGCGGTTAGACCTATTATAATTCCATTAAAATAATAAAATTTCTTTACTATGTAAATGTGCTGCTTGCAACGATAACTTAAATTATTCATTTTAAAAGGCTCATATTTAGATAGTGTCTATTTTAATAATTCTATTAATTTCCAAAGGCTTTTATTTCGTTTTAATAGAAATTCATACTATTTTTAAAACAACTTTTTTTTATCAAAGGCAAGATGTGTTTTCGGGTTATGACTTTTTAAATTAAAAAACAGAAATTTGAAACATCAATTAAATTTTAATCTAAATCAGAGTAATTAAGGACTTATTTTTTTACTAAATTTATATTTTATGATGGATGAAAAATTATTAAAATATTTTGAAGGTTATTTAACAGAGAATAGAAAAGCACTCTTTAAAAAAGTTTTAGAAGATAGAACGCGTCATTTTACAGTTGTTCTAGAGGATATTTTTCAACCACATAATGCAAGCGCAGTTATAAGAACATGCGATATTTTTGGTATTCAAGATGTTCATGCCATTGAAAATAAATATACAAATAAGGTTTCTAGGCACGTTGCAAAAGGTTCTCAAAAATGGATAACTTCAAAACGGTATAAATCAGATGCGAATAATACACAAATTTGTTTAAATACTTTAAGAGAAAAAGGATATCAAATCATAGCAACAACACCTCATAATAACTCTGGTCTATTGCAGGATTTTGATGTTACCAAGAAATCAGCATTTGTTTTTGGAGTTGAAGCAGAAGGGGTTTCTAATTATGTGAAAGATAATGCAGATGGTTTTTTAAAAATACCAATGGTTGGTTTTACAGAGAGTTTAAATATTTCTGTCGCCGCTGCAATTATTTTGCAAGATGTGACTACAAAATTGAGGATGTCTAATGTTGATTGGAAATTATCTGAAGAAGAAAAAGAAATTTTGTATTTGGATTGGGTAAGGAAAACCATTAAAAATGTTGATAAAATTGAACAACATTATTATCAAAATAATAATTAACTTGAAATTGATATATGTTTTTCCGATTGTGATTAAGAATAATTAAGACCTTAAAAACAAAAAAGTAAAAGGATTTAGACTTGACAATCAATTTTAAATCTCATTTCTAAAAAAGAATCAATTTTAATCAATAATTATTTTTTCAATAGTTGAAGTGGAATCGCACCGTTTTACATATATATGTATGTTCTCTAACTCATTTTCACCTGTAATATAATATTCAGCACAAGGTTTTTCTCTTGGATTTCCTTTTCCAAAATCAACATCACCGGAATACAAAATTGTGGAAATTTTTAAAGTATCAATATTAAATTTTTCCATAGTGCTTTTAGCTTCATCAGAAAAAACTCTTTTTTTAATTCTAATAGTTTTTAAAGTCCTCGCATCCATTCCATAGTCGAAAGTAGCTTGTTTCTTTTGCCAAAAAAAATAAACACCAATAGACCCTAATGATAAACCAACTAAATAATACCCTATTCTTTTTAAAAGCATTGTCAAAATTTGAAATGTAAAGTTACCTTTTTTTGGGGCTATTTTCTGAAGATAAGACGATTTTATTTCTTGATGTTTACCATAATAAACTTTTCAAATTTAAGCATTTTTTTTTGCTTTAAATTCTTAAAGAATCAATAAATTAATATCTCTAAAAGGTAAATCAAACCAATCACCAACTGTTTTGTTTGTTAAAATTCCGTGATAAAAATACATGCCATTTCGTAAGCTTTTATCAAAGCGGGCGGCATTTTCAAAACCACCTTCTTCAGCAATATTTAATAAATATGGAGTCAAAATATTACTAATAGACAAAGATGCGGTTCTAGCATAACGCGCAGGAATATTAGGTACACAATAATGTATTATTCCATGTTTTACAAAAGTTGGTGTAAGATGAGTGGTTACATTAGAAGTTTCAAAACATCCACCTCTATCTATACTTACATCAACAATAATAGCACCTTCTTTCATTTGCTCAACCATCATTTCGGTAGCGATAATTGGAGATCTATTTTTACCTCTTATGGCACCAATAGCAACATCACATCTCATTAATGCTTTTGTAATTGATTTTGGCTGCAAAGTGGACGTATATATAGGCGCATTTAAACAATTTTGTAGTTTACGAAGTTTGGTAATAGAATTATCAAAAACTTTAACTCTTGCTCCCAATCCTATGGCAGTTCTTGCGGCATATTCGCCAACAGTTCCAGCTCCAAAAATAACGACACTTGTTGGTGGAACTCCACCTATATTGCCAAATAACAGTCCATTTCCTTTATTTACGCCGCTCATTAATTCACCAGCAATTAAAATAGAAGCTGTACCCGCAATTTCACTCAACGATTTTACAATAGGGTAGGTTTCGTGTTCATCTTTTATAAAATCAAAAGCCACTGCTGTAATTCTTTTTTTTGCTAAACTGTCAAAGTAATTTTTAGATTGTGTTTTTAACTGAAGTGAAGAAATTAATATGGTTTGTGGATTTATATATTCAATTTCCTTTTCTGTTGGAGGAGCTACTTTTAAAACAATATTACATTTAAAAGCTTCTTTAAGATCATAAGAAATTTTTGCACCAGCTTCAGAATATTCTTTGTCGGTATAATTTGCGCCATCGCCTGCACCCGTTTCTACAACAATTCTATGACCATGAGAAGTTAATGCCGTTACTGCATCTGGCGTTAAGCAAACTCGCTTTTCACCTAAATAAGTTTCTTTTGGAAGGCCAATAAATAGTTCTCCTTTTTGTTTTTTAATTTCTAGCATTTCTGCTTGTGGTAATAACTCTTCTTTACTAAAAGGAGAAAATTGACTCATAGTTTGGTTATTTTAATTGCATATTGCGTTTTCCATTATCTAAAGTTGTAAGATGAATTTCAACAGCATCTAAAGGTAGTAAATTTTCAATATTTTCAGGCCATTCAATTAAACACCAATCATTATTGTAAAAATATTCTTCAATCCCCATGTCTAATGCTTCTTCTTCATTCGTAATTCTATAAAAATCAAAGTGAAAAACTTTTTGGTCTGATGATGTTTTATATTCATTTACCAATGAAAAAGTAGGAGAAGAAATATTGTCTAAAACACTTAATTGTTTACAAATTTCTTTAATTAATGTAGTTTTTCCAACACCCATTTGTCCATAAAACAACAATGTTTTAATTTTCACTGATGAGATAATAATGGCAGCAATAGATGATAAATCTTCTAAAGAATAGTTTTTATTCATATTGCAAAAATAGATTGTTTTACTAAAATAACTTTTGATTTTAGTGAAAAAAAATGATATCAACTATTCTTGTTTTATGTGTCTATTAAAATTGTTATCACAAAGAACTGTGAGAGAACAATTTTTTTAAAGAGTATAGGTTTATTTTCTTTGTTATTATTAGAATGATCTTACTATTTAGGGCTATAAACAGCGCATGGAATAATCATTTCTTCAAGAGATACACCTCCATGTTGATAGGTGTTTTTATAGTATTTTACAAAATGATTAAAATTGTTTGGATACGCAAAAAACAGATCTTCTTTCGCGAAAATAAATGGACTATTCATAGCAACAGTTGGTAAGAAAATATCTTTAGGGTTTCTAACTGCATACACATCTTTCTCCTCATAAGACAAGCTTTTACCAGTTTTATAACGCAAGTTTGAGCTGATGTTTTTATCGCCAACTACTTTTGTGGGGTGTTTGCAATTAATCGTCCCATGATCTGTAGTAATTATTAATTTCTGACCTAGCTGTTGTGCTTTTTGTATAATTTCAAATAAAGGTGAATTTTTAAACCAACTTAAAGTCAAGCTTCTGTAAGCTTTATCATCTCCCGCCAATTCTTTAATCACTTCCATTTCGGTTTTAGAATGAGACAACATATCAACAAAGTTGTAAACCACGGCAGTTAAGTCATTTTGTTTTGTACCGTTAAAATTATCTGCTAACTCCTTTCCACTTTTTAAATTGGTTATTTTATAATATTCATGTTTTATATCTAAATTTAATCTTTTAATTTGAGCAGTTAAAAAATCATTTTCAAAGAGATTCATTCCACCTTCATCAGTGTCATTTTTCCAGAAATTAGGATAACGTTTTTCCATTTCCGATGGCATGAAACCAGAAAAAATTGCATTTCTAGCATATTGAGTAGCAGTAGGTAAAATGGAAAAATAAGAATATTCTTGCTCTTTTTTGTAATAGCTATTGATAAGAGGTTCTAAAATTCTGTATTGATCATATCTTAAATTATCAATTATAATCCATAAAACTCCTTTTTCTTTACTCAGTTCTGGAACCACATAGTCTTTAAATAAAGTATTAGAAAGAGTAGGTCTATCATGTGCGGTTAAAAAATCCTCATAATTTCTTTTGATGAATTTAAAAAACTGATTATTCGCTTCTTGTTTCTGACTTTCTAAAATACCCAACATTCCAGAATCGCTAATGTTTTCTAATTCTAATTCCCAATGAACTAATTTTTTGTAAAGTTCAATCCAATCTTCATAGCTGTTTACCATTGCTAAATCCGTAGAGATTTTCCTAAATTCTTGTTGATAAATAGAAGTGGTTTTTTCAGAAATTAAGCGAGAATGGTCTAAGTTTTTTTTCAAACTCAACAGAATCTGACTAGGGTTTACAGGTTTAATTAAATAGTCTGCTATTTTAGAGCCAATGGCTTCTTCCATAATATATTCTTCCTCGCTCTTAGTAATCATTACAACAGGTAAATTAGCCTGTTTTTGTTTAATTTCTGCTAGTGTATCTAAACCTGTTAAACCAGGCATATTTTCATCTAAAAAGACAATATCAAAATTTTCTTCATTTACTAAATCAATAGCATCAGCCCCGTTTGTGCAAGTGGTTACCTTGTAATTTTTACGCTCTAAAAAAAGAATGTGAGGTTTTAGTAATTCAATTTCATCATCAACCCATAAAATCTGTATGCTGCTCATAAACTTCCTTTAAATTTTAACATTTAACGTTAAAAGTACTGTTTTGTTATATTTTTTGTTCTTTTAAAATGATAAAATATTGCCAAAAAAAATAATGTTTGTATTTTGCGATACATTGATAAAACCCATCTTTTGAAGAGACAAACACCAAATAAATTAAAAATTTTAAATGATCCAATTTATGGGTTTATTCAAATTCCAAATTCGTTAATTTTTGACATAATAGAACATCCTTATTTTCAGCGTTTAAGGAGGATTTCACAAATGGGTTTTTCAAATTTGGTGTATCCTGGAGCAAATCATACACGTTTTCATCATGCTTTAGGGTGCATACATTTAATGCAAAAAGCCGTAAGAGTTTTAAGATTTAAGCAAATTGAAATTACGAAGGAAGAAGAAAAAGCTTTATGCATTGCTATTTTGTTGCATGATATTGGTCATGGAGCATTCTCTCATGCTTTAGAGCATAGTATTGTGCATGGAATTTCACATGAAGAAATTTCATTAAAATTCATGAAAAAGTTAAATGATGAATTTGATGGAAAATTAGATTTAGCAATTGAAATATTTGAAGGAAATTATCATCGTAAATTTTTTTATCAACTTATTTCTAGTCAATTAGATATTGATAGATTAGATTATTTAAAAAGAGATAGTTTTTATACTGGAGTTACGGAAGGCAATATTTCATCAGACAGATTAATCGTTATGATGAATGTTCATGACGATCAATTAGTGATTGAACAAAAGGGAATTTATTCTGTAGAGAAATTTTTGATTGCTAGAAGATTAATGTATTGGCAAGTATACTTGCATAAAACAGGTTTGGTGGCAGAACATATGTTGGTAAATGTTTTAATACGAGCTAAAGAATTAGCAGAAAAAGGAGATGAATTGTTCGCAAGTACTTCTTTAAGATATTTTTTATACAATCAAATAAATCAAGATAATTTTACAGATGAAACTTTAGAAATGTTTTCTAAATTAGATGATTATGATATTTTATCAGCCATAAAAGAATGGACAAACCATGAAGATGAAGTACTTTCTTTACTGTCTCAAATGATTGTTGATAGAAAATTACTACGCATTGAAATTCAGAAAGATGCTTTTGATGTTGATCAAATCAATAAAAAAATAAGCAAGTATTCAAAGAAATTAAATTTATCTGAAGAAGAAACTAATTCCTTTGTTTTTTCGCAAGAAATTAAAAATCAAGCTTATAATTCAGAAAAACCAATATTTATCTTAAATAAAAAAGGAAAGTTAAAAGATATCGCCAAAGCATCTGATCAATTCAATATACAAGCCTTAACAAAACCTGTAATAAAACATTTTATTTGCTATCCAAAGTAAAATGATATTAGCCAAATAGCTATAATTTTTATACTTTTGCGTTTAATGAAATTTACAGCACAACAAATAGCAGATATTTTAGAAGGAGAAGTAGTCGGTAATCCTGATGAAGAAGTTTCTAAGCTATCAAAAATAGAAGAGGGAGAGAAAGGGTCTTTAACTTTTTTATCGAACCCCAAGTACAATCCTTTTTTGTACACAACAAATGCTTCTATTGCTATTGTCGATAAAACTTTTCAGCCAGAAAAACAAATTGCTACAACTTTAATAAAAGTAGAAAATGCTTATAAATCTTTTTCTAAATTATTAGAATTTTATAATGAAGTAAAGAATAATAAGATGGGCAGGGAAGCGCCTCAATTTATAGCTGATTCAGCAGAAATTGGTGATGATGAATATATAGGTGCCTTTTCTTACATTGGAGAGAATGTTATCATTGGTGCTAATGTTAAAATTTATCCTAACTGTTATATAGGTGATAACAGTATTATTGGTGATCATTGTGTTATTTTTTCTGGAGTTAAAATTTATTCAGAAACACAAATAGGAAATCATTGTAAAATTCATTCAGGATGTATAATTGGTTCTGATGGTTTTGGTTTTGCGCCGAATGGAGCGGGAGAATATAAAGCAATTCCGCAAATAGGAAATGTAATTATAGAAGATCATGTAGATATAGGTGCTGCATCAACAATAGACAGAGCAACTTTAGGTTCAACTATTATTAGAGAAGGTGTAAAGTTAGACAACCAAATACAAATTGCGCATAATGTAGAAATTGGAAAAAACACGGTAATTGCTGCACAAACAGGAATTGCGGGTTCAACCAAAATAGGAGAAAATTGTATGATTGGCGGGCAAGTTGGTTTTGCGGGGCATTTAATTATTGGTAATAATGTGAAAATTCAAGGTCAATCTGGAATTACCAAAAATTTAAAAGATGGAGAAAAGGTACAAGGTACGCCAGCAATGAAATATTCAGATTACAGCAAATCATACGTTTATTTTAGAAATTTACCAAAGATTGCAGCATCGGTTCATAAAATTGAAAAAGAATTGAATGCTCAAAATCAATAAATATGATTAAGAAACAAAAGACTATAAAATCAGAAATTACTTTATCGGGTGTAGGTTTACACACGGGTAATACTGTATCAATGACATTAAAACCGGCTCCTATAAATCATGGTTTTGCTTTTAGTAGAGTAGACCTTGAAGGCTCTCCAACTATAGAAGCAAAAGCGGAGTATGTTGTAACTACTCAAAGAGGAACAAATCTTGAGAAAAATGGTGTTAAAATTCAAACTTCAGAGCATGTTTTAGCAGCAGCAGTTGGTTTAGATATTGATAATTTATTAATAGAAATTGATGCTTCAGAACCACCAATAATGGATGGTTCATCTAAATATTTTGTTGAAGCTTTAGAAAAAGCGGGTTTAGAGGAACAAGATGCATACATCGAAGAATACGTTGTGAAAGAAGTTATTTCATATAGAGATGAAAAAACAGGAAGTGAAATTATTTTAATGCCTTCTGATGAATATCAAGTAACGACGATGGTAGATTTTGGCACCAAAATATTGGGAACTCAAAATGCTACTTTAGATCATATTTCTGAATTTAAAGAAGAAATTGCAGATGCAAGAACATTCAGTTTTTTGCATGAAATTGAAATGTTGTTAGAAAATGATTTAATTAAAGGAGGAGATTTAAATAATGCAATTGTATATGTTGATAAAGAATTATCAGAAAGTACAATGCAAAAATTAAAGAAAGCATTTAAAAAAGATGATATTGCTGTAAAGCCAAACGGGATTTTAGACAACTTAACTTTGCATTGGGCAAATGAAGCGGCTCGTCATAAATTATTAGATGTTATTGGTGATTTAGCTTTAATTGGAATACGTATAAAGGGTAAAGTAATTGCAAATAAACCAGGTCATTTAATAAATACCCAGTTCGCTAAGAAATTGGCAAAAATCATTAAAGCAGAAAAGAGAAATTATGTTCCGCAATATGACTTAAACTTACCACCTTTATTAGATATTCATCAAATTATGGATATTCTTCCTCATAGACCACCTTTTTTATTGGTAGATAGAATTATAGAGCTTTCAGATAAACACGTTGTTGGTATGAAAAATGTAACTATGAATGAAGGTTTTTTCATAGGTCATTTTCCTGGTTCGCCAGTAATGCCAGGAGTTTTACAAGTTGAAGCGATGGCGCAATGTGGTGGAATTTTAGTGTTAAGTACTGTTCCTGACCCGGAAAATTATTTAACATATTTCATGAAAATGGATAAAGTTAAATTTAAACAAAAAGTTTTACCAGGAGATACATTAATTTTTAAAGCGGAATTAATTACCCCCATAAGAAGAGGAATTTGTCATATGCAGGCTTATGCTTATGCAAATGGAAAATTAGTTGCAGAAGCAGAATTAATGGCACAAATTGCTAGAAAAAAATAAATTATGAATCAACCATTAGCATATGTGCACCCTCAAGCAAAAATTGCGAGAAATGTAGTAATAGAACCTTTTACAACGATACATAACAACGTAGTTATTGGTTCTGGAACTTGGATTGGTTCTAACGTTACTATTATGGAGGGTGCAAGGATAGGTAAAAATTGTAGAATTTTTCCTGGCTCAGTAATCTCCGCAATTCCACAAGACCTCAAGTTTGATGATGAAGAAACTACTGTAGAAATAGGAGATAATGTTACCATTAGAGAATGTGTAACCATAAACAGAGGCACGAAAGATAGAATGAAAACGACAGTTGGTAATAATTGCTTAATAATGGCTTATTGTCATATTGCACATGACTGTTTTGTTGGAGATAATTGTATTTTATCTAACAATACAACCTTAGCAGGGCATGTAACGATTGGTGATAATGTAGTGTTAGCAGGAATGGTTGCTGTGCATCAATTTGCGTCTGTAGGAAAACACGCATTTGTTACTGGTGGATCTTTGGTTAGAAAAGATGTCCCTCCTTATGTTAAAGCAGCAAGAGAGCCACTATCTTATGTAGGTATTAACTCTATAGGACTAAGAAGAAGAGGATATTCGACAGAAAAAATAAGAGAAATTCAAAATATATTTAGAATTTTATTTCAGAAAAATTATAATTATACGCAAGCAATTGATATTATAGAAGCAGAAATGGAAGCAACTACTGAACGTGATGAAATTATACAATTTATAAAAGATTCACATAGAGGAATTATGAAAGGGTACTTCAATGTAAATTAATTAGTAATTATTTTGAAAATAAAATACTTATAACAAAACAAATAAAAAATTAAATGGCAACTACATCAGATATTAGAAACGGATTATGCATTAGATATAATAATGATATTTATAAAATTATAGAATTTTTACATGTAAAGCCAGGTAAAGGTCCAGCGTTTGTTCGAACAAAATTGAAAAGTGTTACGAATGGAAAAGTGGTAGATAACACATTTCCTGCAGGTAGAAAAATAGATGATGTAAGAGTTGAAACACATAAGTTTCAATATTTATATAACGATGGTGAGTTTTATCATTTTATGAACGAACAAGATTACTCTCAAATTCGTTTATTAGAGAGTGCTCTCGATGTTCCTGAATTAATGAAGGAAGGAGAAACTGTTACTATTATCATTAATTCTGAAGATGATATGCCGTTATCTGTTGATATGCCCGCTAGTGTAATTTTGGAAGTAACACATACGGAGCCTGGTGTAAAAGGAAATACAGCCACTAATGCAACAAAACCTGCAACTGTTGAAAGCGGTGCCACAGTAAACGTGCCTTTATTTATTAATGAAGGAGATAAAATTAAAATTGAAACTACAAAAGGAACGTATCAAGAGCGTATTAAAGAATAATTTTTCTTTCAGATGGATATCAAATAAAGTTTGATGGCTATTTTATATCCATTAGTTTTTTAATCATTTCTTTCAAGAAAAATTAGAGTGCATTTAAATTGAAATAATAAATTGAATTTTAAAAGAATACATACTTTAATAGAAATTGCTCAAATTTTGAATTGTGAGTTTGTTGGTGATGCCTCTTCTTCTATAAAAGGTATGAATGAAATTCATGTAGTAGAAAAAGGAGATATCGTTTTTGTGGATCATCCAAAATATTACAAGAAAGCTCTAGAATCAGCTGCAACAACTATATTGATTAACAAAAGAGTAGATTGTCCAGAGGGGAAATCACTCTTAATATCCGATGACCCTTTTCGAGATTTTAATAAACTAACAATTAATTTTAATCCATTTATTGCCTCTAAAAAAAGTATATCTGAGACTGCAGTTATAGGTTTAGGCGCAATTATACAGCCTAATGTTTTTATTGGTAGCAATGTGAAAATTGGTAAAAACTCTGTAATTCATCCCAATGTTACAATTTATGATAATACAGTTATTGGAAATAATGTAACGATACACGCAAATACAGTTTTAGGTGCTGATGCTTTTTATTACAAAAATAGGCCAGAAGGTTATGATAAACTTATTTCTGGAGGAAGAGTTGTCTTGGAAGATAATGTAGATTTAGGAGCTTCTTGTACAATAGACAGAGGGGTTACAGGAGATACCATAATTAAAGAAGGAACAAAAATAGATAACCAAGTTCATGTTGGACATGATACAGTTATTGGTAAAAAATGCTTAATAGCTTCACAAACTGGTATCGCTGGCTGTGTTATTATTGAAGATGAAGTAACTATTTGGGGGCAAGTCGGGACAAATAGTGGTATAACAATTGGTAAAGGAGCTATAATATTAGGTCAAACAGGAGTAACAAAGTCGGTAGCAGGAGGAAAAAGTTATTTTGGAACTCCGATTTCAGAATCTAGAGAGAAATTAAAAGAAATTGCAGAAATAAAACGTTTTCTAAAAGATAGAAAGAATTCCTAAAATTCTTTCTTAGAAACAATCAATAAACTATTTTTGCGGAACAAATTTAAATAATAAACCATGAGTGTTTTAGTAAATAAAAATTCAAAAATTATTGTACAAGGTTTTACGGGTAGTGAAGGCACTTTTCACGCCGGTCAAATGATTGACTATGGAACTAATGTTGTTGGTGGTGTAACACCAGGTAAGGGAGGTCAAAAACACTTAGATAAGCCAGTTTTTAATACAGTCGCAGAGGCTGTTGAAAAAGTAGGAGCAGATACTTCAATTATTTTTGTACCACCAGCTTTTGCTGCTGATGCAATTATGGAATCTGCAGATGCAGGAATTAAAGTAATTATTTGTATTACTGAAGGAATTCCTACTGCAGACATGGTAAAAGTAAAAGCATATATTGATAATAAAGATACTAGATTAGTTGGTCCAAATTGCCCTGGAGTAATCACCCCAAGTGAAGCCAAAGTTGGAATTATGCCAGGTTTTATCTTTAAAAAAGGTAGAGTTGGTATTGTTTCTAAATCAGGCACATTAACCTATGAGGCTGCGGATCAAGTTGTAAAACAAGGTTTTGGAATATCTACTGCAATTGGTATTGGAGGAGATCCAATAATTGGAACGACTACAAAAGAAGCTGTTGAATTACTGATGAATGATGATGAAACAGAAGCAATTGTAATGATTGGTGAAATTGGTGGAAATTTAGAGGCAGAAGCTGCGCAATGGATTAAAGCTGATGGTAATAGAAAACCAGTTGTAGGCTTTATTGCAGGTCAAACTGCGCCCGCAGGAAGAACGATGGGACATGCTGGAGCAATTGTTGGCGGAGCTGATGATACTGCGCAAGCAAAAATGAAAATTTTAGCAGAAAACGGAATACATGTAGTTAGTTCTCCAGCAAAAATTGGAGAAATGGTTTCAAGTGTCTTAAAATAAACGAGCTCTAAAAAGAGAATGAGATATAAATTCCCGTGAAAACGGGAATTTCTTTTTTATATTTGATCATCAACTAAATAAACAATATGAAATTACTAGAAAATAAATCAGCAATTATTACTGGTGCAACAAGAGGAATTGGACGTGGAATAGCAGTTGAATTTGCAAAACAAGGTGCAAATGTTGCTTTTACCTATAGTTCTTCGGTAGCTGCTGCAAATGCTTTAGAAGAAGAATTAAAATCTTTTGGAGTTTCTGCGAAAGGATACCAATCGAATGCAGCAAATTTTGATGCAGCCCAAGAATTGGCCAAAGAAGTTCAAAAAGAATTTGGTTCAATAGATATTTTAGTAAATAATGCAGGAATTACAAAAGATAATTTGTTAATGCGTATTTCTGAAGCAGATTTTGATAAAGTAATTGAGGTAAATTTAAAATCAGTTTTTAATTTAACAAAAGCTGTGATTAGACCAATGATGAAGCAAAGATCAGGTTCTATTATAAATATGAGTTCTGTGGTTGGTTTAAAAGGAAATGCTGGTCAAACAAATTATGCGGCATCCAAAGCAGGTATCGTAGGTTTTTCAAAATCTGTAGCTTTAGAATTAGGTTCAAGAAATGTTAGAAGTAATGTAATAGCGCCTGGATTTATAGAAACAGAAATGACAGGAAAATTAGATGAAGCAACTGTACAAAGTTGGAGGGATGCTATTCCTTTAAAAAGAGGAGGGAAGCCGGAAGATATTGCAAATGCATGCGTGTTTTTAGCTTCTGATATGAGTTCTTATATTACTGGACAAACTTTGTCTGTTGATGGTGGAATGCTCACATAATCAATTCTTTAGTGTTTTTTTAGCTCATCTATTTTTAGTTACAAATTATCTATAAAATATTACCAACTATCTAATTTTAATGCTGCTAAACAAATTTATATTGTAACTTTAAAGTATAAAAACTATTGTATTATGAATGTAAAAGAAATATCGACCACACATCAAGCTGTTATTGAAGCTTTAAAAGAAAATCATTTGACAAGTTTTCAGATTTTAAAGAAAATAAAAAATATCTCATTAATACTTATTTTGTATAACATACTAGATGATTTAAAAAGTATGGGGATTTTAAAAAGTTACATGAAAGAAGGTGCTAAATATCATTATTTAACGCTATAGTCTAGATAACCTTAAAGCTTCTTTTTATGCTTTAAAAGCGCTTAATCTTTTTTATTATGAAATATTCAGAAACCTGCCACGTTTAACGTTGCAGGTTTCTCTTTTTTGTGCGATATTTATATCTTTCCATTAAAATAAATATATTGCAACTCACTTTCATAATATCTATAACTTTAGGATTTTTATTCAGTCTCTTCGTGGCTTATTTTCAATATTACAAATTAAAAAACAGGATTAAAGTAACCCCAATTTTATTTATTTTAAAAACAGTAAGTCTTTTTCTGTTAATTTTACTTTTAATCAACCCAAAAGTTGAAATAAAAGAAATAAATAATATAAAACCAGTAGTATCAATTTTAGTTGACAACTCTAAATCAGTGTCTTTTTTTCAGGAGAATAAAAACGTCTTAAATTTAATTAAGAATTTAAATGACAATATTGATTTAAAAAAGAAATTTGAGCTTAGCAATTTTTCTTTTGGTGCTGCTTTACAAGTAACGGATAGCTTTAGTTTTTTGGAAAATCAAACTAATATTTCAGAAGCAATACTTGGGGTAAATGAATTACAAAAAGATAAAATTGCACCTATTATTTTACTTACTGATGGCAACCAAACGATAGGATCAGATTATGAATTCCTAAATTCTAAACAACCTATTTACCCTATTGTTATTGGTGATACTGCTAAGTATGTTGATTTAAAAATTACGCAGCTAAATTCTAATAAATACAGTTATATAAAGAATAAATTTCCTGTTGAAATAATTTTAAATTATGAAGGTGATAAAAGTATAACTTCACAGTTTTCAATCTTCACTGATGGAAAAACAATTTTTAGAAAAAATGTTCGTTTTTCACCTTCTAAAAAATCAGTAACGATAGTGGCAAATTTAAATGCTTCTAAAGAAGGTCTGCAATATTTTACAGCTTCTATTAGAAAACTCACAAATGAAAAAAACATCAAAAATAACATTAAGAATTTTTCAGTAGAGGTTATAGATGAACAAACAAAAATTCTTGTTTTAAGTTCAGTTATACACCCAGATATTGGCATTCTAAAAAAGTCAATAGAGCGCAATAAACAGCGATTTGTAGATTTTTTTTTAATTGATAAATTTAAAAATGAATTAATTGACTATGAATTAGTTATATTATATCAACCAAACAATAAGTTTAATTCTATATTTAACCAAATAAAACAAAATAATAGAAATTTTTTCATGATTTCTGGTGCAAATACAGATTGGAATTTTATTAATGAAAATCAATTAGGTTTTAGAAAGATAGCAATTAATCAAACAGAAAATTATGGTGCAATTTATAATGATTCATTTTTAACTTTTTTACAAGAGGATATTGGTTTTAATAATTATCCCCCATTAAAAGATAAATTCGGAGAAGTTTCTATTTCTAAAGAGCATCAAATCTTATTGCACCAAAATATTAACGGAATTCAAACCAAACAACCTTTATTGGTCAATTTTGATGTGAATAATCAAAAATCTGCAGTTTTATTTGGAGAAGGAATTTGGAAATGGAGAGCTGCCAGTTTTTTAACGACCAATTCTTTTGAAGAATTTGATAAGTTTACAGGAAGTTTAGTCCAATTTTTGGCATCTAATAAAAAGAGAGATCGTTTAGAAGTAGCCGCAGAAAATATCTATCCTGCAAATTCAACGGTCAATATTTCAGCATTTTATACAGATAAAAACTATCGATTTGATGCAAGAGCAACTTTAGAATTATTGATAACAAATAAAGAAACAAGAGAAGTTATAAAAATTCCTTTTTCATTAATTAACAATTCTTATCAATTAGAGATTGAGAACCTAACTTCCGGAGAATATACCTATAGAGTTGAGGTTTTAGATCAGGATATTCATAAATATGGGCGTTTTAAAATTACCGAATATCAAATTGAAGAGCAGTTTACAAATGCTAATGTAAATAAGTTAAAACAATTGGCTACAAAAACAGGGGGAAAACTGTTTTATAAAAATCAGATTGATGATTTAAAAAATGAACTTTTAGAAAATAAATCTTTTTATACAGTTCAAAAATCATCAGTTAAACAACAAAATTTAATTGATTGGAAATGGATTTTATTTTTTGTAATTTCTTTAATTACAGCGGAATGGTTCATTAGAAAATTTCATGGTAAAATTTAATTTTATCATACGTGTTTTTTTAACTTTATATGAAAAGCACGAGTCTGTTTAACCTTTATTTGTATTTTTTTATTCATAAAATAAATCGATAATATTAGTCTATGGTTGGTAAATTTTGAATCTATTATTTTAAAAGTGTATTTAAAGATGCTTTAGAAACCTATTTTTGAAAAAAAAAGACTGAATTATAAAATGAATTTGGTGAAGTTTACATGATTATTTTTATTTAAGTCCTATCACTTTATAAATTTAAGTTTCTAAAGATTCTTAGTATATAGATTGTGTTTAAAGAACTTATATCGTAAATTTGATCATAATTAAAAACATATAAAATGGCAAATAATCAAATGGAATTAAATTTACCAAAAGGAGGCATCTTTTTTGTTGTAATAATTGTAGCAGTAATAATTTTATTTTCAAAATCTACGATAACTATTGGTCCTGGAGAAGGAGGAGTTATTTTTGAATCTTTAGGAAGTGGTATAAATACTGAAAGAACGTATGGAGAAGGATTTCATATTGTAGCTCCTTGGAATAGAATGATTGTAAGAAAAGTTCGTCAACAATCTATTTCAGATGAAATGAATGTGCTTTCCGTAAATGGGTTAGAAGTTAAAGTAAATGGTACAATTTGGTATGAACCAGAGTTTAAAAATTTGGGATTACTAATTAAAACGAAAGGAGAAGATTATGAGCGTGAATTGCTAGACCCTGCAATTAATGCAGCAGCAAGAAGTGTTGTTGGACGTTATACACCAGAACAATTATATTCGAGTAAAAGAGATGTAATTGAGCAAGAAATTTTAGATGAAATTCAAATAGTTTTAAAAAATCAATATTTGTTGGTTACACGAGTACTAGTAGAAGATGTTAAATTACCAACTACTATTAGAACAGCAATTGAAACTAAGTTAAAACAAGAGCAAGAATCTTTGGAATACGAGTTTAGAATTGCGAAAGCAGAGAAAGAAGCAAAAAGACAAGAAATTGATGCGGAGGGTAAAGCGATAGCAAATAAAATTTTAAGTGCATCTCTAACCGATAAAATTTTACAAGAAAAAGGAATTGAAGCTACTTTAGAGCTTTCTAAATCTCCGAATAGTAAAGTAATTATTATTGGTTCTGGGAAATCTGGAATGCCAATTATATTAGGAAATCAATAAAAAATTATTTCTTATGATAACATAAAAATCCAGTTAAAAGCTGGATTTTTATTGTTTTATATTCATATATGTAGTTATTTCTTACTACTTCTGCAAAGTGCAAGCACTTTCTAACTTTATATCATAAAAGTAAAATGAAAATTCGTTAGGAAGGCCGTGCTATAAACAAAAAGGATATCTTTAAAAAAGATAGAAGTTCCTAAATTCTATAAATACCAGTTACAAACAATTGACTTAATTAGTTTTTTACCGGAATTTTATTACGTTCTATTTTACCTTTCTTGAGTGCTTTGTAATTTTCATAACAATCTAATACAGCTTCAATCATTTGTAAATCAGACGCTTTTTTAATAAAGTAATCTGAGTAACTGCAATCAACAAGTAAGTCTGTTAATTCTTGTCTATCCATATCTAGATATTCCATCATAACTTCTCTATCAAATTTACCTGCTAACATTTTACGTAAATTATCTTCTTTTTTTAGCTTTTGAAGCTTTCTTAACTGTTTAGGTTTTTTGCCAAAAAGATTATATAAGAAATCAATAGGTTGAAATAAAGCAGCAATAGGAGAGGAGAAGTTTTTACTTTTCGGATTCCCAACTTCATACGTTTGTGGCAAACCGTTAATATGGATTCTGGTAAATCTGTCTTTTGGTACTTGTTTAATGTCTATCTCTAAAACTCCAATTAACTTGGTTGACTTTATAATAACTTCTTTAATTTCTTCAGGCTTTTCATACAGTGCAATCTCTAGCTCATTGCCTTTCAGTAAATCATTTGTAATTTTTAATTTAATTGAAGAAAACCCTAAATAAGAAACTAAAATGGTGTCATTTGTTTTTGTAGGTAGTTCAAAAAAACCTTTTTCATTCGTAATTGTTCCTTTTACCGTGTTCAAATTTAAAACATGAGCAGCACTTAAAGGGTACTTGCTTAAAGCGTGTATAATTTGACCTTTTAAGGTTTTAGATTGGATAGAATCTTTTTGCGAAAATGCGCTTAAACTTAAAAATAAACACAGAATAAATAGGTTCTTTTGCATAATGGCTAATTTAAGAATAAAACGGTATAGAAAGGTTAATATTTTGTGAAGAAGTCATTTTTAATTCTATAAAAGTGCGCGTAACTGGAGTCGAACCAGCACGTTCTTGCGAACACAAACCCCTCAAGCTTGCACGTCTACCAATTCCGCCATACGCGCTTTTTAAGAACTAAAATAAAAAAGTTAAGCAATGAGCTTAACTTTTTATTGTGACCGGGCTGGGGCTCGAACCCAGGACCCTCTCCTTAAAAGGGAGATGCTCTACCAACTGAGCTACCAGGTCTTAATTTAAGAGTGGTGCAAATATACTATCAAACATTGTAATTTGAAATATAAAATCGAATAATTTTTAAGATATTTGCCTAAAATATAAAAAAGTGAAAATAGTTTTATTAGGGTATATGGCTTCTGGGAAATCTAGCGTTGGAAAAAGACTTTCTAAGAAGTTGTCTATGAGGTTTATAGATTTAGATGATTACATCATTGAAAAAGAACACATGTCTATTCAGGATGTTTTTAAAAATAAGGGTGAAATCTACTTTCGACGAATTGAGAGCAAATATTTAAGTGAAATACTGTCGATAAATGATGATTTCATACTTTCTTTAGGTGGAGGGACACCTTGTTATGGAAATAACATGGAAGAAATCAATAAAAGTGATGTAATTTCTGTTTATTTACAAGGAAGTATTCCAACTATAATTAAAAGACTAATTAAAAAGAAAAGCAAAAGACCGCTAATTGCTTTTTTAGGAGATGATAAAATTCCTGAGTTTGTCGCTAAACATATTTTTGAAAGACGTCCTTTTTATGAGCAGGCTAAAATGACTATTAAAATTGATGATAAATCTAAAAAGGAAATTACGGCGGAATTAGAGAAAATATTAAATTAAATAGGCTGTAGCTTCCTTATCTAAAAAATCAATCTGGATGTGTTCTTTGATAGAAGTTGATAATGAAATTCCTTTAAAATCTGCCTTAACAGGATATTTTTTATGATTTCTATTCACTAAAACTGCAGTTTTAAATCTTTTTAAAGGAACATCTAAAAAGTGCTTTACGCCATAGATTAATGTAGTTCCAGAATTTAGAACATCATCCACCAGGACTAATGATTTGTTTTTGTAATCTTTAACTTCTAATGAAGTTGAAACTGGTTCTAATGGTTTCTTCTTATTAATATTTACTTGGCATATAGTTGCCTTTAGAGTAGAAATTTCTTGAATAATTTCCACTAGTTTTTTAGCAAAAATAAAGCCATTTCCCACGATACCAGCAATAACTACCTCTTTTTCATTGCTATTGCTCTCATAAATCTGGTAGGCGATTCTTTTAATTTTTTGGTTTACTTGAACCGTATTTAATATGATGTTACTTTCTACTGTCATAAGTTTTCTTCTGTATCTTCTGTCTCCTCCTGATATCCTTCTATATCCCGTCTATCTTTTTTAGTGGGTCTTCCAGTACCTTTTTTTCGGTAATAATCTTTAGAATATTTTAAAAGTTCATTCTTTTCAAATTCTTCTTTTGGTGTAATATCTTTTCTGTAAATATCTACTAATTTTGCCCCAACTCTGCTCTCTGGTAAATCTAAAACTTTTATTTGATAATTAATTTGATTTTTTCTAACTAAAATCAATTCACTTCCAAAAATTTCTTTGGAGGGTTTTATATTCTTATTTTCAATTTTAACTTGTCCTTTTTTACAAGCTGTAGTTGCTATACTCCTCGTTTTAAAAAATCGGATGCACCATAAGTATTTATCAATTCTCATAAAAAAAGTTAAAAATTAAAGTTTGTCTTTTTACAAAGGTATAAAAATGGTAAATTGCGAGCACAAATTTTGATAATAAATGAATAAAATAAAAAACATAGTAGCTTTTATAGTTTTTACTCTAATTATTTATGCTTGCGGTACCTCGTCTACTGGAGTTGTTGATGATTTTGATTACGAAGCGCAAGCTTTAATGGATAATGATACTTTAGTGAAATTTTTAAAAAATCATTATTTTGATACTTCTGTTGATTCGGTAAAAACTTTAGTTGCTGGAGAGACTGCGCTTTATGATGATTCTAAGTTAAAGTCGATGAGTGTTACAGATTTTGAAGTAGATTATACTTTATATTATTATACTAATAGAATAGGTAGTCCGAGCATAGATAAAGGATTCCCAACAGTAATGGATTCTGTGTTTGTAAAATATTTTGGTCAAAGAATCGTTAATACTGATAGTATTAGTAACTCTTTTGATAATAATAATGGTATTTGGTTTACACTTAATAGCGTGATTAGAGGCTGGACTTTTGGATACACAAAATTCAAAGGAGGAGATAATATAACGGATAATGGTCCAATTACTTACGAAAATGGAGGAAATGGAATTTTATTTATTCCTTCCGGTTTGGCATATTCTAATCAAGGTAAAGGTCCTATTTTAGCAAATGAATCTGTCTTTTTCTATATAAATTTATTTGACTTTGTGCAAGATACAGATCATGATAATGACGGTATCCCTTCAATTAATGAAGATGTAGATGGTAATGGCGATCCTAGAGATGATGATACAGATAAAGATGGGGTTCCAAATTACTCTGATATTGATGATGATGGAGACGGGGTATTGACAAAAGATGAGGATGCTAATGGAGATGGAAACCCAGCAAATGATTTTAGCGATTCTAATAATCCAACATTGGCAGATTATTTAAATCCAGATATTAAATAAATAAATTTAATTCTTACTGAAAAACAAAAAATGCTCTTGAGAAATCAAGAGCATTTTTTAATGAAAGAAGTTTTTGTTATAATTTATAGGACAAACCAATAATAATTTGATTGATTCTAGTATCGTAATTTACATTTCCTAAATTACTCACAAGTTTAGATTTAATTCCAGAGAAAGCTCTTTCCCATCTTAGATCTATTCCTAACTTGCCAAATTCAACTCCCCCACCAAATTGAAGTCCCATTGTTAATCCATCAGCATCTACACTCGTAATATCGTTAATGCTAAAATCAGAAGCTAAAATATATTGAAATGAAGGGCCAATAAAAATATTGCCAATCCCAAAAATTTTCTTTCCCAATAAAACAGGAATATCTATTTTTTGGAAGGAGTAAGTTGTTTCTTTAGATTTATAAAACACTTCATTTTCTAAATTTGTATACACCAATTCTGGTCTAACATAAAAACCAATAATAGGTAATTTAAAACGTAACCAAGCTCCTGCATGATAACCAGTTTTACTTTTTGCGCCAGAGAAAACGTCAGATTGAACCTCTTTAATTGAATTTGAGTTATAGTTTAAACCTCCTTTAACACCAAAATCTAATTGAGCAATCGACGCCTGACTTAATCCTAAAGTCAAACACAATATTAAAATTATTTTTTTCATATTTTAAGTTTTATCGATTTCTATTTTTACACTTTTTAAAATGAAAACGTTCTTATTTTCTCGAAATTACTTTTTTTACAGCTTTTAAAACTGCTGCCGCATCTAAACCATATTTCGCCATTAATTGAGCTGGAGTTCCAGATTCTCCAAAAGTGTCATTAGTAGCAACAAATTCTTGTGGAGTTGGATTGTTTAAAGCTAAGGTTCTAGAAACACTTTCTCCTAAACCACCTAGCTTATTATGTTCTTCAGCGGTAACAATACAACCTGTTTTTGCAACAGACTTTAAGATAATTTCTTCATCTAAAGGTTTAATTGTATGAATGTTTATAACGTCAACAGAAATTCCTTCAGCCTCTAATTGTTCAGCTGCTTGCAAGGATTCCCAAACTAAATGACCAGTTGCAACGATAGTTACATCTGTTCCTTCTGTTAATTGAATTCCTTTTCCAATTTCAAATTTTGCATCTTCTGGCATAAATACAGGAACTTTTGGGCGTCCAAAGCGCAAGTATACTGGTCCGTCGAAATCTGCAATTGCTATAGTAGCTGCTTTTGTTTGATTATAATCACAAGGATTTATGACAGTCATTCCTGGTAACATTTTCATCAAACCAATATCTTCTAAAATTTGGTGTGTTGCTCCGTCTTCTCCTAAAGTAACACCTGCATGTGAAGCACAAATTTTTACATTTTTTCCAGAGTATGCAACGGATTGGCGTATTTGATCATAAACTCTACCAGTGGAAAAGTTGGCAAACGTTCCTGTAAAAGGTATTTTACCTCCAATGGTTAAACCAGCAGCTATACCAATCATATTTGCTTCTGCAATTCCAATTTGGAAAAACCTTTCTGGATTTTCTTTAATAAATTGATCCATTTTTAAAGAACCAATTAAATCTGCACATAGAGCAACTACGTTTGGATTTGTTCTTCCTAATTCAGTTAAACCATCACCAAAACCAGAACGTGTATCTTTTTTCTCTGTGTATGTATATTTTTTCATTGTAAACTTATTGTGTTGTAAAATTTGCGTAAAAATAAACTTTTATTTCCCTTTAAAGAAGAGAAAAGCGAGATTAGAAAAAAGACTTTTTAACATAATGTGAGGAAGTCCAAGATTTAAATTTTTTAAACCAAATATGATGAGAATTTACAAGTTCATCAATTCTTTATAAAGTTTATGAACGGGCAATCCTACTACATTAAAATAACTTCCTTCTATGTTATTAATACCTATAAGGCCAATCCATTCCTGAATTCCGTAGGCACCAGCTTTGTCAAAAGGTTTGTAGTTTTTTATGTAATAATTAATTTCTTCATCAGTAATATTGTTAAAAGAAACAATGGTTGTATCGCTAATTATCTTTTGAAAATATTTACTTTTAATACTTATTGAAGTAATTACTTCATGTTTTTTTCCTGATAAAGCGCTTAACATGCTAAATGCATCTGCTGCATTTTTTGGTTTACCTAAAGCTTTACCATCCAGCCAAACAATAGTATCAGAAGTAATTAATAAATCGTTTTCTGATAAGTTTGTAAATGCCTTTGATTTTAAATCAGCCAAAAAATCAGTGATTTCGCAACCTTTTAACTCTTTTGGATATACTTCTGCAACTTCTTTCAGTTCAATTGTAAAATCAATATTCAAATCTTTAAAGAATTCCTGTCTTCTTGGAGAGCCAGAAGCTAAAATTACATTATAATCTTTTAATTTTTCTCTTAACATCAGGAATTAATTACGAATTGAAACTCTTTTTAATCCTGGCTAAATCCCTTTTGTTATCTCGGTCTTTAAGAACTTCACGCTTATCGTGTGTTTGCTTTCCTTTAGCTAATGCAATTTCTAATTTAGCAAAACCTCTATCATTTATAAACAAACGTAAAGGAACAATCGTATTTCCTTTGGCTTCAACATCTTTTCGTAAACTTCTTAATTCTCGTTTATTTAAAAGCAATCTACGTTCACTTTTTGGTTTGTGATTAAAATGATGACCAAACATATATTCTTGGATATACATATTCACAATAAACAATTCTCCACGTTCATTAAATTCACAAAAACTTTCTGTAATTCTAGCCTGACTTAATCTTATTGATTTAATTTCTGTTCCCGTTAATTGAATTCCAGCAACTAATTTGTCTAGAATTTCAAATTCAAAACGTGCTTTTTTATTCTGTATATTTATCTTTTTCTGAACAGTCATTGACTGATTTAGTTTTAAAATTATTTTTACAAATATACATTTTTGGTTAAGATAAAGAAGTGTAATATTGTACTTCAACTATTGAATAACTTAAAAAAACACAGAATGAAATACTTCTATATACTTTTAGCACTTTTCATTATTTCATGCAAGGCTTCAAAAAAGGAGTATACTGCTCAGGACATCATAGATAATTGTATCATAAATTCGGGAGCAAATAAGGTTTCTAACGCTAATATTGCCTTCAAATTTAGAGATAAAAAATATAGTGCAAAAAGAAACAAGGGACTTTTTAATTTAACTAGAAGTTTTGATTCGATTAAGGATATTTTAAGTAATAATAATTTTACAAGATTCGCTGAAGGAGTGGAGATTAAGGTTGCAGATTCAATGGCTTTAAAGTATGCTAATTCCGTTAATTCTGTGCATTATTTTTCCGTACTTCCTTTTGGACTGGATGATAAAGCGGTTCATGCAAAACGTTTGCCTTCATCAACAATAAAAGGGAAAGAATATTACAAAGTTGAAATCACATTTTCTGAAGATGGAGGAGGAGAAGACTTTGAAGATGTATTTATTTACTGGATTGGTAAAGAGGATTTTTTAATTGATTACTTAGCGTACGCTTATCATACAAATGGAGGAGGGAAACGTTTTAGAGCTTTAAAGGAGCAAAGCAATAAAAAAGGAATTCGTTTTGTAGATTATGATAATTATAAACCATTAAATAACTCAATTTCCTTAATTGATATTGATCAAGCTTTTGAAGAAAATCAGCTTAAAAAAGTTTCTGAGATTATTTTGGAAGATATTAAAGTTGATATTTTAAACTAAAGTTGTTAGCTGTGGTAATTTTTGGAGAATGAAAAATTTTTATCTATTCATTTTATAAAAAGTATTTTGATACAAATTTGATATAAAAATAAATTTCACACAATTTCTAAAATACGTTATTCAACTTTCTCTATTTTACTCATTTTTTTACCGTCAGTAATAGTTACAATGTATAGACTAGCATTGTCATGATCATCCATGTTTTTATGCTTTTCTTCTCCTAAAATGTTATTTACAAAAATTGGAGTTGTATTGCTATGACCCACAACTAAAACTGTTTTTCCTGCTGTATTATTTTGAAATATTGAATCGTACATATCTCTTGGGTCATAATTATTAATGGCTAATTGTTTGCTTTTAGCCGTGGGTTCAGCGGTTTGCATTGTTCTGTGGTAATTTGTAGAGTAGATAGCATTTAAATTAATTTTTTCAAAATAATCAGCCCATCTTTCTGCTCTCTCTAAACCTTTTCTATTCAAATTTGGGTCTTTATTAGCTGCATCTGTTCTGTCTTTTTCTGCATGCCTAATTAGATAATACGTAGTTTTAGTTTCTTCTGAGGTACAAGAAATTAATGAACTAAATATAAAAATAAATAGGATAAGGAATTTTTTCATGATAATATTTTTCACTCCAAATATACTAAAAAAGAAAAAGCGGTATTTTTCAAATACCGCTTTTAAGAATAACTAAATTTTTATGATTAATTCTGAACCAAATCTGACTGATTTCTAAAAACCAATTGATCATCAAAAGCATCTAAAAGAATAATATTATCTGTCGTTACTTTTCCCGATAAAATATCTTTTGAAAGTTGATTTAATACTTCCTTCTGAATTACTCTTTTTACGGGTCTAGCTCCAAACTCTGGTTGATATCCTTTTCTAGCCAAATATTCAATAGCCTCATCTGTGGCATCTATATAGATATCTTGTTTGCCAATCATTTTCTTTAAATGAGCTAATTGTAATTTAACTATTTCAAAAATATCACTTTTTGTAAGTGGTGTAAACATAATTATATCATCAATTCTATTTAAAAATTCTGGTCTTACCGATTGTTTTAACAATCCTAAAACTTCAACTTTTGCCAACTCAGTTATAGATTCTAGATCAGCTTTTGGATCACTAAATTTTTCCTGAATTATATGACTTCCCATATTTGAAGTCATAATAATAATGGTATTCTTAAAATCAGCTACACGTCCTTTGTTATCGGTTAATCTTCCTTCATCTAAAACTTGTAATAGTACATTAAAAGTGTCTGGATGTGCTTTTTCAATTTCATCTAAAAGTACCACAGAATAAGGTCTTCTTCTTACAGCTTCTGTTAATTGTCCGCCCTCATCAAAACCCACGTATCCCGGAGGAGCACCAATTAGCCTACTCACAGAATGGCGTTCTTGATATTCACTCATATCAATTCTTGTCATGGCATTTTCATCATCAAATAAATAAGAAGCTAAAGCTTTTGCTAATTCTGTCTTTCCAACTCCAGTTGTTCCTAAAAATAAGAAAGAACCAATTGGCTTACTAGGGTTTTGCAATCCTGCTCTAGATCTTCTTACAGCATCAGAAACTGCAATAATTGCTTCTTCTTGTCCAACAACTCTTTTATGTAATTGATCTTCTAATTTTAATAATTTTTCACGTTCTGACTGAATCATTTTCGTCACAGGAACTCCTGTCCATTTTGCAACAACTTCAGCTATATCTTCATAAGTTACTTCTTCTTTTATTAAAGAACTTTCTGATTGGTTTTCTTGTAAATCTTTTTGCAGTTGTTCTAAATTTTCTTGTGCAGTTTTAATTTTACCATATCGTATCTCTGCAACTTTTCCATAATCACCCTCGCGCTCGGCCTTTTCTGCTTCAATTTTAAAATTTTCAATGACTAATTTTGCGTTTTGGATGTTATCTACAACTTCTTTCTCAGACTTCCATTTGGCACTCATTTCATTACGTTCCTCTTTCAAATTTGCTAAATCTGAACGTAAAGATTTTAATTTCACTTCGTCTTTTTCACGCTTAATGGCTTCAATTTCTATCTCTAACTGCATTACTTTTCTATCTAATACATCTAATTCTTCTGGTTTAGAATTGATTTCCATTCGAAGTTTTGCCATGGCTTCATCCATTAAGTCAATAGCTTTATCAGGTAAAAAACGATTGGAAATATAACGTTGAGATAATTCTACAGCGCCAATAATGGCCTCATCTTTAATACGAACTTTATGATGAGTTTCATATTTTTCTTTAATTCCTCTTAAAATAGAAATAGCGCTTTCAGTATCGGGCTCATTCACAATAATTTTCTGAAAACGTCTTTCTAAAGCTTTATCTTTTTCAAAGTGTTTTTGATATTCATCTAAAGTGGTTGCCCCAATTGCCCTTAATTCTCCACGAGCTAAAGCTGGCTTTAAAATGTTTGCCGCGTCCATTGCTCCTTGACCTCCTCCAGCACCAACAAGCGTATGAATCTCATCAATAAAGAGTACAATATCTCCAGCAGATGTTGTTACTTCATTTATAACCGCTTTTAAACGTTCTTCAAATTCTCCTTTATATTTTGCACCAGCAATTAAGGCTCCCATATCTAAAGAGAAAATAAGCTTGTCTTTCAGGTTTTCTGGGACATCCCCATCTACAATTCTGTGCGCTAAACCTTCTGCAATCGCTGTTTTTCCTGTTCCAGGTTCCCCAACTAAAATTGGGTTATTTTTCGTTCTCCGTGATAAAATTTGTAATAATCTACGTATTTCTTCATCTCTACCAATTACAGGGTCTAATTTGCCATCTTCGGCTAATTTATTTAAGTTTTTGGCGTATTTATTTAAAGAATTATAGGTTTCTTCTTGGCTTTGAGAAGTAACTCTTTCACCTTTTCGTAATTCTTCAATGGCTGCTAGTAAATGTTTCTCTGTAACTCCTTGGTCTTTCAAAACTTGAGCAATATTACTTTTGGATTTAAAAATAGCTAAGATTAAATGTTCTATTGAAACATAATCATCTTTCATCTTTTTAGCAATAATAGCTGCTTCTGTTAAAGTTTTACCTGCTTCTCTGGAGATCATTAATTCTGCGCCAGAAACTTTAGGTAAACTTTCTAATTGTTTATCTAAAATTTGGTCAACAACAATACTATTAATGTTTAATTTCTTCAATAAAAAAGGTAATACATTTTTATCAATTTGAGTTAATGCTTTAAAAAAATGTTCATTTTCTATTTGATTATGGCCAAAACTTTGGGCAATTTGCTGCGCCATCTGTATGGTTTCTTGTGATTTTGTGGTGTAATTGTTCAAGTTCATTTTCTTTTGTTTTTTGATTCCCTTTTTCAAAGGATTTACAATTTAATTTTCATAATAAATGAATCAACTTTAATACCATCAACTAAAACGAAAAAAATAAAGTCATTTTGTCTTGTTAAATCTTAAGAAAACTGACTTTTTGACACATAAAAGTTTCTTACATTTGTATTCATAAAAAAAAACATGGGCGTATTCAACAGTTTATTTGGTAGTAAAGTACCTCAAAAAGAAAAAGTATCTTATTTAAAATGGATACCATTGTCCTCTTTAGAGCAGCTAGATACAATAAAGAAACAATCTAAAACTGAATCTATACTTATTTTTAAACATTCCACTCGTTGTGGAATTAGTAAAATGGTTATCAAACAATTTGAAGGTTTGTTTCAAGAAAATCATCAGTACTTAAAAGTATATTATTTAGACTTGTTAAACTACAGGAATGTGTCTGATGAAGTAGGATATACCTTTCAAGTAATACATCAATCTCCTCAATTATTGGTTATTAAAAATGAAGTTTCCGTGCATGCTGTCTCGCATAATGATATTACTCAAATTAATTTAACAAGATTTATATAGTTTAAATTCGTGAAAAACCTATTTTAAGTCTTATTTTTGTATCTCAAATTTATATTCCTTTGGCAGAAATAAGCACTTCAGAAAAAAAAGTAGGTAAACAATTATACGGATATCAAAAAGACGCTCTTCAGGAAATCTTTAGAAGGTTTGAAGATGCTCCTCAAGATTATCATCTGTTATATCAGTTGCCAACTGGAGGTGGAAAAACAGTTATTTTTTCAGAAATTGTTAGGCGTTATTTAGAAAAGTTTAAAAAGAAGGTTTTAGTCTTAACACACAGAATAGAGTTGAGCAAACAAACGTCTAAAATGTTAGACGAGTTCGGTGTTAACAACAAAATCATAAACAGTACAGCAAAGTTAGATGACCAAGATGAATACAGTTGTTTTGTTGCAATGGTTGAGACTTTAAAGAATCGTTTAAATGATGAAAAACTAGATATTTCCGATATAGGTTTAGTCATTGTGGATGAGGCACATTACAATTCATTTACTAAAATTTTTAAGTTTTTTGATAAATCTTTCATATTAGGTGTTACAGCAACTCCATTAAGTTCTAATGTGAAATTGCCTATGTATGAGAACTATCAAGAGTTGTTTGTGGGAGAATCTATTCAGCATTTAATTGATAATGAATATTTAGCAAGTGCTAACCTATATTCATATAATGTAGGATTAACTTCTTTAGAAGTCGGTGCAAATGGCGATTATACGGTTAAATCATCAGAAGATTTGTATACTAATTCAGATATGCTTTCTAAATTGGTTTCTGCATATGAAGAAACGGCAAAAGGAAAAAAGACTTTAATTTTTAATAATGGTATTAATACTTCTATTCAGGTGTATCACGCTTTTAAAAAAGCGGGTTACCCTATTGCTCATTTAGACAATACTAATACAAGAAAAGAACGCGATTTTATTTTAAAATGGTTTCATAAAACACCGAATGCCATTATCACTTCTGTAAGTATTTTAACAACAGGTTTTGATGAACCGAGTATTGAGGCTATTATTTTAAATAGAGCAACAAAATCTCTTACATTATATTATCAGATGATTGGTCGTGGTTCTAGAATATATAGTAAAAAGAATACTTTTGAAGTTATTGATTTAGGTAACAATTTTCACAGATTTGGACCTTGGGGTGCAGATTTAGATTGGCAAAAAATGTTTAGAGCTCCTGATTATTATCTAAATGCAATTCTTTCTGATGAGGATATTGAAAGTACTTTTAGATATGAATTACCAGCAGATGTTAAAAAAGAATTTGCTAATTCTCAGGACACATATTTTGATATGAAACACGTGTATATAGATACTATTAGGGCAGGAGAATCTTCTAAAAGAGTTTTAGAGAAGTCTATAGAGCACCATGCAAAAATGTGTATTGAAAACAGTGAAGATGTATTTGATGCTTTAATTTTAGCCAAGAAACTGGGCGAGGAGATAGATGACAGAATAAACAGATATGCAAAATGTATTTCTAAAAGTACGCACAACTTCGTTACGTGGTTAAAAGATGATTACCGAAAAAAGTTAAATGCCTTTCTACGTTCTAATTTTGATGAAATGTTTGAAGAAATATATGGTTATCCACCTGAGGATTAAATCGTTTTGGTAAGCTAAAAGTAAAAATATTTTCATTTATTTTCTACTTTTGTTTTTTGTATTAAAAAATAATTTACATTTGACTAACTTATTTAAGTGAAATGTTAGGTTTTTCTTATTTCGGAAATAACTCTCAATCGGAGAATGATGGTTACATGGCATTTTGGAAATGCAACGAAAAAATTAAGGTATCTCCATTTTCAATTCTGAAAAAATTGCATCTTTTCTCAAAGTTGCATGTAGTTTACTTACAAATATTACAGTGATAAAAATTCTTTTCTAGAATCATAATTTCTATCCTAAAACATTCATAATGTTTTAGTTTGGGCAGTTTTATCATATAATAAATTTAAAAATAAAAGTGAACACAAAATATATAGATTTAATCGAACAAACTTTCGATTTTCCTCAGGAAGAATTTAAAATAGAAAATAATAAACTTTTTTGGCATGGTATCAACTTAATGGAATTAGCAGCAAAATATGGAGCACCATTAAAATTTACCTACTTACCAAAAATATCAGAAAACATCAATAAAGCAAAAGGATGGTTTCAAAATAGTATGGAAAAACATGACTATAAAGGAAAATATTATTATAGTTATTGTACAAAAAGCTCTCATTTTAAACATGTTTTAAATGAAGCGCTAAAAAATGATATTCATATAGAAACTTCTTCAGCTTTCGATATTGATATTGTAAATAATTTAAAGAAAGAAGGTAAAATAAAAGATACCACTTTTGTTATCTGTAACGGATTTAAACGAGATCAATACATTAAAAATATTGGAGAATTAATTAATTCTGGTCATAAAAACTGTGTTCCAATTATAGATAATTATGAAGAATTAAATCTTTTAATGAATGAAACAGATGAAAAATTAAATGTAGGAATTAGAATTGCTTCAGAAGAAGAACCAAAATTTGAGTTTTACACTTCTAGATTGGGTATTGGTTACAAAAACATCGTTTCTTTTTATGAGCGTGAAATAGCTGATAACAAACAAGTAGATTTAAAAATGCTACACTTTTTTATCAATACTGGTATTAAAGACAATGCATATTATTGGAACGAATTAATGAAATGTTTAACGGTGTACATCAACCTGAAAAAAGTATGTCCGACTTTAGATAGCTTAAATATTGGTGGTGGTTTTCCTATAAAAAACTCGCTAGCTTTTGAGTATGATTATCAATATATGATCGACGAAATTGTAACTCAAATTAACGAAACATGTAAAGATGCTGGTGTAGATGTACCAAATATTTTTACTGAATTTGGAAGCTTTACTGTTGGAGAGTCTGGGGCAGCTATTTATGAAGTTTTATATCAGAAAAAACAAAATGATAGAGAACGTTGGAACATGATAAACTCTTCATTTATAACTACTTTACCAGATTCTTGGGCTATTAATAAGCGCTTTATTATGTTACCGATTAATAAATGGAATCATAGATACGAACGTGTATTATTAGGTGGTTTAACTTGTGATAGTGATGATTATTACAACTCAGAACAACATGTAAACGGAATCTATTTACCTGTTTATGAGAAAGATAAACCATTATATATTGGCTTTTTTAATACAGGCGCGTATCAAGAATCTATTGGTGGTTTTGGTGGATTACAACACTGTTTAATTCCGCATCCAAAACATTTAATTATAGACAAAGATGAAAAGGGTAATATCACTACAAGAATATTTAAAGACCAACAAAAAAGTAGCGAATTACTTTCCATTTTAGGATATGCAGAAACAGTTACAAAAGAAATAAATACAAAAGTATTAACAAAACAAGAAGTAGAATAATACTTCAAAAAATAAAATGACAATAAATAAAACATATGCAGGAATTCCACAAGAATATGGAAACCTGTCAACTTCAAAAATAGTGTTAATTCCAGTTCCTTATGATGGAACAAGTACTTGGCAAAAAGGAGCAGATAAAGGGCCGCAAGCTTTTTTAGATGCATCAGAAAATATGGAATTATATGACATTGAAACAGATTCTGAAGTGTACAGAGAAGGTGTGTATTTAGCAGATGCTATTACAGAAAAATCTTCACCAGAAGCAATGGTAGAAGTTGTTCATCAAGAAACTAAAAAATATATCAATAGAAATAAGTTTGTAACTATTTTTGGTGGAGAGCATTCTGTTTCTATAGGAACCATTAGAGCATTTAATGAATGTTTTAATAATATCTCTGTATTACATATAGATGCGCATGCAGATTTAAGAAAAGAATATGAAGGCTCTTCTTGCAATCATGCTTGTGCAGTTTATGAAGCGAATGAGAATACTAATTTAGTACAAGTTGGTATTAGAAGTATGGATGTTTCTGAGAAAAGAGTAATGAATCTTGATAAAGTATTTTTTGCACATGATATGGCAGTAAATGAATACTGGATGGATGATGTTTTAGATCAACTTACTGGAAATGTATTTATTACGTTTGATTTAGATGCGTTAGATCCATCAATTATGCCGAGTACAGGAACTCCAGAACCAGGAGGTTTATTATACTATGAAACATTAGAATTCTTAAAAAAAGTATTTACAGAACGTAATGTAGTTGGTTTTGATATGGTTGAACTTTGTCCGAATTCAAAAGAAAAATCATCAGACTTTTTAGCTGCAAAATTGTATTACAAAATGTTAAGCTATAAATTTTCTTCAAAAATGGAAGATGAAGAAGATTATGATGATTCTAATGCGGCATTCAGCAAATTATCAAAGTTTAAAGATGATGATAATGATTATTAATTTCTGATGAAAATTGAAAACATAGAAAATATAGAATTGCAGTATTTAACGATTCATGATTATCAAGAGTTAAAACAAGCAATGATTGAGGTGTATTTTAATATGCAAAACACCTATTGGGAAGAATCTCAAATACAATCTTTAATTACAAAATTTCCTGAAGGACAGGTTGTTATAAAAATTAATGGTGAACTTGCGGGTTGTGCTTTGTCTTTAATGGTAGATTATGATAAGTTTGATGATCATCATACCTATAAAGAAATTACTGGAGATTATACATTTAGCACGCACAGTAGTGTTGGCGATGTTTTATACGGAATTGATGTTTTTATAAAACCTGAATATAGAGGTTTACGTTTAGGAAGAAGATTGTATGATTATAGAAAAGAATTATGCGAAAAATTGAATTTAAGAGGAATAGCCTTTGGAGGTAGAATTCCTAATTATCATAAGCATGCTGAATTAATTTCGCCTAAAGAATACATAGAAAAGGTAAAACGTAAAGAAATTTATGATCCTGTTTTAAACTTTCAAATTTCTAATGATTTTCATCCATCAAAAGTGATGAAAGGCTATATAGAAGGAGACGCAGATTCTAATGACTTTGCAGTTTTATTAGAATGGGACAATGTCTATTATAAGAAAGAAACTGTAAAAGCGGTTATAAAGAAAAAAGTTGTTCGTTTAGGTTTAATACAATGGCAAATGCGTTTGTATAAAGATTTAGAAGAATTAATGCAACAAGCAGAATATTTTGTGGATGCCGTTTCTGCTTATAGGTCTGACTTTGCGTTGTTTCCAGAGTTTTTTAATGCACCTTTAATGGCAGATAATAACCATTTGCCAGAATCTGAAGCAATTAGAGAATTGGCAAAATATACCCCTATAATTGTTCAGAAATTTTCTGAGTTGGCAATTGCCTATAACATCAATATTATTACAGGTAGTATGCCAGAATTAAAAGATGGTTTGTTATATAATGTTGGTTATATCTGTAAAAGAGATGGAACCACAGATAGATATGAAAAACTACATGTAACACCGGATGAAGCTAAAGTTTGGGGAATGCAAGGAGGAAATGAATTAAAAACTTTTGATACAGATTGTGGTAAAATTGGTGTTTTAATTTGTTATGACTCTGAGTTTCCTGAATTAAGTAGAATTTTGGCAGAAGAAGGAATGGATATTTTATTTATCCCGTTTTTAACGGATACACAAAACGGATATTCTAGAGTAAGGCATTGTGCACAAGCAAGAGCTATAGAAAACGAGTGTTATGTTGCCATTGCTGGTAGTGTTGGTAATTTACCAAAAGTAAATAATATGGACATTCAGTTTGCACAATCGATGGTGTTTACACCTTGTGATTTTTCTTTTCCTGCAAATGGAATAAAAGCAGAAGCAACTACAAATACAGAAATGATTTTAATTGCTGATGTAGATTTAGACTTACTAAAAGATTTAAATCAATTTGGAAGTGTACGTAACTTAAAAGATAGAAGAACAGATCTTTTTGAATTAAAAAAGATTAAAAAATAAATATTAAAATGAACAAACCAATTACAAATTTTATAGAAAAATATTTCTTGCACTTTAATGCTGCAGCTTTAGTAGATGCAGCTAAAGGATATGAAGCACAATTAAACAAGGGTTCTAAAATGTTAGTTTCTCTAGCAGGAGCAATGAGTACCGCAGAATTAGGGAAAATTTTTGCAGAAATGATTCGTAAAGATAAAGTTCAAATTGTTTCTTGTACAGGCGCCAATTTAGAGGAAGATGTAATGAATTTAGTAGCACATTCTCATTACAAACGAGTTCCTAATTATAGAGATTTAACGCCTCAAGATGAATGGGATTTATTAGAAAAAGGACTAAATAGAGTTACAGATACTTGTATTCCTGAAGAAGAAGCGTTTCGAAGAATTCAAGAACATATTGTAAAAATATGGAAAGATGCTGAAGCTAAAGGAGAACGTTATTTACCACACGAATACATGTACAAATTGTTGCTTTCTGGAGTTTTAGAACAGTATTATGAAATAGATATAAAAGATTCTTGGATGTATGCAGCAGCAGAGAAAAACCTACCTATTATTTGTCCTGGTTGGGAAGATTCAACTATGGGAAATATTTTTGCTTCCTATGTTTTAAAAGGCGAATTAAAAGCAAGTACCGTAAAATCTGGGATTGAATACATGACGTTTTTAGCAGATTGGTATACAGATAATTCAGAAAACGGAATTGGATTTTTTCAAATAGGAGGTGGGATTGCAGGAGATTTTCCAATCTGTGTTGTACCAATGCTGTATCAAGACATGGAAAAACCAGAAACACCTTTTTGGAGCTATTTCTGTCAGATTTCAGACTCAACTACAAGTTATGGGTCATACTCTGGAGCTGTACCAAATGAGAAAATTACTTGGGGTAAATTAGATATTGATACTCCTAAGTTTATTATAGAAAGTGATGCAACAATTGTTGCTCCATTAATATTTGCTTATTTATTAGAAATGTAAATTTTTGTCCGTTCGAGCATTACTGAAATTAAAATATATTTTAAGGAAAGTAGAAAATGGAATTTTTCGAGAACTCTTTTTTAAGAGTTTGAATGTAAAGACCTTTCGACTGCGCTCGAGGAGACATCAAAAAAATAACAAAAAATGAGAAGAGTAATCGTAGAATACGCAAAATTAACAACGGACATACTAGATTTATTGGTAGATAAATATCCTAATGGATATGATTATAGCGATATTATATCCTATAAGAATGCAAAAGCAGAAACTATAAAAGCGTTAGAAGTTAAAACTGAAGACGCCGTGTATCTTGTGAAAATTAGTTCTAAATTAGAACAAGTAATCGAAGATTATGCGGAAGATGAAGATTCTTTTAATGCCAATGATGATTTTGATGTAAATGATGTGTAGTATGATTGTTAAGTTTAAATAAAAGAAGTTCGGGAAAATTTCCGAGTTTTTTTTATGTTGTTTCGAGGGTATTTAAAATAAATAGTAATTTTTATAATATAATTCAACGTTATTTTTTAAAACTACCTATCTGAAGCAAAAAAATATTTTTCAGACAAAACAAAAAAGCTTCACAACTATGTGAAGCTTTAATTTTTATAATTAGACAGAAATACTATTTAGCAGGTAATACTTTACCAACACATTCACCAAATCCAATGCGTACTTTATCGTTTATGCAATGAGCACGCATAATGACGGTGTCATTATCATTTATAAATTTACGTTCTGTTCCGTCTTTTAATTTGATAGGATTTTGTCCTCTCCAAGTTAACTCTAACATAGAGCCATAACTATCTTTTGTTGGTCCAGAAATAGTTCCAGAACCCATCATATCTCCAGCTTCTATAGGACAACCATTTACTGTATGATGCGCTAATTGTTGCGCCATAGTCCAATACATGTATTTAAAATTAGAATTGGCAACGACAGTTTCTTCTCCGTTTTCTGGTTGAATTCCTACCTGTAAATGAATGTCATAACTTCCTTTTCCTTTTTGCTTTAAATAAGGTAAAGGTTCGTGAACTTGTTTAGGATTATCTACTCTAAAAGGCTCTAAAGCATCTAGAGTTACAATCCACGGAGAAATAGTGGATGCAAAGCTTTTCCCTAAAAATGGCCCTAAAGGCACATATTCCCAAGCTTGAATGTCTCTAGCGGACCAGTCGTTAAATTGAACCAAACCAAAAATATATTCTTCAGCTTCTTCAATAGGAATTCTATCTCCTAAAGCATTTGCGTCCGTTGTAATAAAAGCCATTTCTAACTCAAAATCTAATAATGTAGTAGGTCCAAAACCTGGTGTTTTACTTCCTTCAGTTGGTCTTGTTTGGCCATAAGGTCTTCTAACAGGTGTTCCAGAAGGAATAATAGAAGAACTTCTACCGTGATATCCAATCGGAATGTGCAACCAATTTGGTAATAATGCATTTTCAGGATCTCTAAATAGAGAACCTACGTTCGTGGCGTGTTCTTTACTCGCATAGAAATCTGTATAATCACCAACAGCAACAGGTAATAACATTTCTACTTCATCCATTCTAAAGATAATTTTATCTTTATGATCTGCATTGTCTCTCAAATCCCCACTGGTAACATCAAAGACTTCAGCAATTCTATTTCGCACAAGTCGCCATGTTTTTCTACCATCTGCAATAAAATCATTTAAATTATCTTGTAAAAAAATATCATCTGTTAACGGAATACCTTTGAAATAGCCTAACTGATGAAAAGCTCCTAAATCTATAGCAAAATTTCCAATTCTACTGCCAATTGTAATAATATCATCTCTAGTAATAAAAACACCAAAAGGGATGTTTTGTATTGGAAAATCTGAGTCTTCATTAACTTTTAACCATGATTTTCTATTGGGATTATTTGCTGTTATAATCATTGTCTTTTTTTTTGTTTTTTCAAACCTACATAATTTTTTAGCAATTTTAAATAAAAAAATCATGAAAAAATGAACTTTAACAACACTTTATAGTCAATTTGAGAATAAGATGAAAAAGTTATTAAATTTTATAAAAACTTATTTTTAAAAGAGTTGTTTTTTGTTACTTTTGATGCTTATTTAAAACAACCACAATGCAATTAGATAATCAAATTTTTGACCTAATAGAGGAAGAAAAAGAAAGACAATTAAATGGTATAGAGTTAATCGCTTCAGAAAATTTTGTAAGCGATCAAGTGATGTTGGCCCAAGGTTCTATTTTAACCAATAAATATGCTGAAGGATATCCGGGAAAAAGATATTATGGAGGTTGTGAAATTGTTGATATTGTAGAGCAAATAGCTATTGACCGAGCTAAAGAATTGTTTGGTGCAGAGTATGTAAATGTGCAACCTCATTCTGGTTCTCAGGCAAATACAGCAGTATTTTTTGCATGTTTAAAACCAGGAGATACTATTTTAGGATTCGATTTATCTCATGGAGGTCATTTAACACATGGTTCTTCAGTAAATTTTTCAGGCAGATTATACAATCCAACTTTTTATGGTGTTGATAAAGAAACTGGAGTTTTAAATTATGATAAAATTCAAGAAACAGCAACTAAAGAGCAGCCAAAGTTAATTATTGCCGGTGCTTCTGCATATTCTAGAGATATTGATTATAAGCGCTTCAGAAAGATTGCTGATAGTGTTGGTGCTATTTTATTGGCAGATATTTCGCATCCTGCTGGTCTAATAGCCAAAGGTATTTTAAATGATCCTTTGCCTCATTGTCATATTGTAACATCTACAACCCATAAGACCTTACGCGGACCAAGAGGAGGGATTATAATGATTGGTAAAGATTTTGAAAATCCTTTCGGAGAAACTTTGAAAAGTGGAAAATTAAAAAAAATGTCCACATTACTTAATTCTGCAGTTTTTCCTGGTAATCAAGGTGGTCCGTTAGAACATGTGATCGCTGCAAAAGCGATTGCTTTTGGAGAAGCATTAACAGATGAGTTTTTAGAATATCAAATACAAGTAAAAGAAAATGCTGCCGCAATGGCTAAAGAGTTTGTTAGCAAAGGTTATAAAATAATTTCTGGAGGAACAGACAACCATTGTATGTTAATTGATCTTCGTAATAAAAACATTTCTGGTAAAGATGCTGAAATTGCGTTAGGAAAAGCAGCTATCACTGTAAATAAAAATATGGTTCCTTTTGATGATAAAAGCCCATTTATAACTTCAGGAATTCGTGTTGGTACATCTGCTATAACTACGCGTGGTTTAAAAGAAGAAGATATGAAGTCTGTTGTTGATTTTATCGATGAAGCTATACAAAATGCAGAAAATGAAGATGCGTTGAACGAAATTGGAGAGCGAGTTTCTGAAATGATGAGTGCAAGAAGATTATTTGTTATGTAGAAAGTAAGACTTTGTTATAAGGTATTTTACTGAATCAAAAATATGTTAAAAAAGCATCAAGTTAACTCTTGATGTTTTTTTTTGTAATGACAATTATCATATTTACTTTAAAAATTATTTCTGTACTTCGCAATGGTATAATATGATTATTATGGGCTCACACGCTGTAACTGCCATTAAAACACAAAAAAATCGTAAGGATTTTGTACACCATTTACTCAATGATATAGAGGCATTAGAGTATATGATTAAAAATGACTTATTTGAAAATGGAATTCAACGGGTAGGAGTAGAACAAGAATTATGTATTGTAGATAAAGATTACAGACCTTCTACAAATGCTTTAGAAATTCTTAATAAAATTAATGATATTCATTACACAACAGAGTTAGCTTTATTTAATTTAGAGATTAATTTAGATCCTTGTGAATTAAAGGATACATGCTTTTCTGATATTGAGAAACAACTTATAGCTTTATTGGAAAAAGGGTATAAAGTTGCCGCAGAAACTGATAATAATAAAATTATACTTACCGGAATCTTACCTACATTAAGAAAAAAAGATCTAATCTTTAAAAATGTGACTCCTTTTAAACGTTATAAAACGTTGAATAAAGTTTTAAAAAAAATAAGAGGGGATGATTTTAAATTACATATTCTAGGAATAGATGAACTGATTCTTAAGCACGAATCCATCTTATTTGAGGCTTGTAATACTAGTTTTCAAGTGCATTTACAAGTAAGCCCAGAAGATATAATAGATAAATATAACTGGTCGCAAGCAATTGCAGGACCAATGCTATCTATTATGACCAATTCTCCAATTTTATTAGGGAAAGAATTATGGAGTGAAACTAGAATAGCTCTTTTTCAGCAAAGTATAGATTTACGCAACGTTTCTCATATATCTAGAGAGCAAAAACCTAGAGTTTCTTTTGGTAATAGTTGGGTAAAAGATTCGATTTTAGAATTGTTTACAGACGATATTTCTAGATATCCACCATTAGTTTTTTCAAAATTTGAGGAGAATTCTATAGAGTCTGTCAAAAAGGGAATTATGCCCAAACTAAAGGCACTGAATTTACATAATGGCACTTTATATAAATGGAATAGATTGTGTTACGGAGTTCATGAAAATACAGCGCATTTGCGAATTGAAAATAGATATATTCCTTCTGGACCCAGTGTCAAAGATGAAATAGCAAATGCACTTTTATGGGTAGGTGTTATGCAAGGTATGCCAAAAAAATATCAGAAAATTTGGAAGAAAATGTCTTTTTATGATGCTCGTGGAAATTTTATAAATGCTGCAAGAACTGGAATAAATACTTATTTTAACTGGTTTGATAAAGGAATTTCTGCAAAAAAGTTACTAGAAAATATTTTAATTCCGATGGCAAAAGAGGGTTTGTTAAAATCAAAGATCAATGAATCTGAAATTAACTATTATTTAGGAATCATTCAAAAAAGAATTGATACAAGTACAACTGGCAGTAAATGGATTATTAGAAACAAACGAAAATTAAGAGAAAAAGTTTCTAAATATGAGTCTAATGTAATTCTAACAGAATATATTTATAGAAATCAAATATCAAATAAAGTCATTTCAGAATGGGATTCTGTTGATCTTTATGAGAATAAAAGTGATAAAAAATATAATAAATTATATAAAATAATGTCTACAAGTATTTTTGTAGTTCATGAAAATGATTTAATAAAGTTGGCCTTAAAGATAATGGAATGGAAACAAATCAATCATATTCCAGTGGTTAATAAACGGAATAAGATTGTTGGTGTTATTGAGAAAAAACAATTAGATGAACTCGATTTTTCATCAAAAAAAGTATTAAATATGGTTGCTAAAAATATAATGAATAAAGATTTTGATGTTGCACACCCAGAAATGTCTTACAAGAAATCAAAAGAATTAATTCTAAACACAAAGAATACTTGTGTTGCAGTTATAACTGAAGATAAATTAGTTGGTATTTTTACTAAAAGTGATTTAGAGAGAATAGAAAAAATTAAGAAAAATTAATGATTAATCAAATAGTGATTGAATCCTTTAATGAAAAAATCTTTGTTCAAAGAATTTTAGGCAGTGTAGAAGGTGTAAAACAAACTCCTACTGTGATTGCAATTGGCGGGATTCATGGTAATGAACGAGCCGGATTAAATGCACTATTAAAAGTCTTTCAAACAATAGAAGAAGAAAATATTTGCTTGAATGGAAATTTTTATGGAATTGCAGGAAACATAAACGCTATTTCGGAAAATATTCGTTTTAAAAATGTAGATTTAAATAGAATTTGGACAAAAGAAGAAATTTTAAAATTATATTTAAAAGATGAGTTAGAAATTGAATCAGAAGAACAAAATGAAATATATTTTATTATAAAAGATATTCTAAATAAAGAAAAAGGACCTTTTTATTTTTTAGACCTGCATACTACATCTTCAGATACACAACCTTTTATTACTATTAGTGACTCTTTAAATAATAGAAGATATTCTTCAAATTTTTCTATTCCAACTATTTTAGGAATCGAAGAATATTTAAACGGGCCATTGTTAACCTTTATTAATGAGTTTGGTCATATTGCTGTAGGTTTTGAGGCAGGTCAGCATGATAAAGAGGTATCTGTAGATAATTGTGTAGCATTTCTATGGTTAGCTTTAGTGGCCGCAAAATGCATACATAAGAAAGAAGTAAAAAAGTATTCCTATTTTAAACATTCATTATCCCTTTTTAAAGAAGATCAAGATTTTTATAAAATTGACTATAAATACACGATTAAACCTTTTGAGAATTTCAAAATGATTGAAGGTTATAGAAATTTTGAAGAGATTACAAAAAATGAATTGCTAGCATATAGTAATCAAAGGGAAATCCACTCTAATATTAAAGGTAAAATTTTTATGCCGTTATATCAAGAAAAAGGAAATGATGGTTTTTTTATCATATCAAAAATTTCTAAATTTTGGTTAAAAGTTTCCTTAGTCGCCAGAAAACTTCATTTTCACCAATTACTAAGACTTTTACCTGGGGTAAAATTAGATAGAAGAAACGCCTACACTTTAATTGTAAACCCGAGAACAGCCAAGTTTTTGGCTATTGAAATTTTCCATTTATTTGGCTACAGAAAAAAAATGGTTAAAGGAGATAATTTTTATTTTATTAAAAGAGATAGAAAAATTAGTGAATTTATTTAATCGTCTTGACTTGCTCTTTCAATAATATTTTCTGGAATTGATTTTTTAGCTTTTGCACCCATTTTCTTCAATTTCTCTATACTAGTAATTAAATTCCCTCTACCATCTACTAATTTATTCATTGCATTAGAATATTCCTTTTTACTATCATCAATTCGTTTTCCAATGGTAATCAAATCACTTAAAAGACCCTGAAACTTGTCATATAGAGCGCCTGCTTGTCTTGCAATTTCTATCGCATTTTTTTGCTGCTTTTCGTTATTCCACATAGAATCTATAGTTCTTAATGTTGCCAATAATGTAGAAGGGGTAACGATAACAATATTTTTCTCAAAAGCTTTATTATATAAATGATTGTCAGAATTAATAGCTACAGCAAAAGCTGGCTCAATAGGGATAAATAACAAAACAAAATCTGGAGATTCTATTTGATAAATATCTTCATATTTTTTTTCTGATAATTGCTCTATATGTCGCTTTAAAGAGGCTATATGTTCTTTTAGAAATTGTGCTTTTGAAGTATCATCATCTTCATTTACAAATTGCTCATACGCAGTAAGTGACACTTTAGAATCGACAATCATTTTCTTATTATCTGGAAGATGAATTACTACATCAGGTAACACTCTTTTTCCATCATCATTCGTAAAGCTTTGCTGCACAAAATACTCTCTATCTTTCTCTAATCCAGACTTTTCTAAAACACGTTCTAAAACTAATTCCCCCCAGTTTCCTTGCATTTTATTGTCTCCTTTTAACGCTTTTGTTAAGTTTAGAGTTTCTTTACTCATTTGTTGGTTTAATTCTTTTAAACCTAAAATTTGCTGACGTAAAGCTGCATGATAATCAATACTTTCTTTGTGAGTTTTATCTACTTTATCTTCGAAGATTTTAATTTTTTCTTGTAATGGATTTAAAATTATTTTTAAGTTCTCTTTATTTTGTGCTGTAAATTTATTCGATTTTTCTTCTAAAATTTTATTTGCTAAATTTTCGAATTCTTTAGTAAATTTTTCTTGTAATTCTTCAACTTCGGTTTTATGCTCATCTAACTTTAGTTGTAAATTTATGTTTTCTGAATCTTGTCTCGTATTTATAGAAATTAAATGTTCTTTTTCTTGCTGATTATTCTTAAGCTCTTTTTGAAGTTCGATATAGTTATTTTCTACCATATCCTTTGATTGTTGTAGTAATGAAGCCCGTTCTTCCAAAGTAGATTTCTCTTTTTCTATTAAAGTTTTCTCTTTTTCAAAATTTAATTTGGATAAAAGTTTCCCAATAAAAAAGCTTATAATGCTAAAAATCAGTGCAATTAAGAAGTATGTAATCAATTCGTTCATCATATCAAATTAAGTCCTTAAATTTATCACTTTTAAAAGACACAATGAAAGGATTTGCAAGATTTATCTTATTTAGTATTTTGGGTTGGAAGTTAGAAGGAGATTTTTCTAAAGAAATAAAAAAATATGTAGTTATAGCAGCGCCACATACTAGTTGGATTGATTTTCCTATTGCCATCTTAGCTAGGATGGCTTCTGGTACTATGATTCATTTTATTGGTAAAAATTCTCTTTTTAATGGTCCCTTCGGGTTTTTCTTTAGAGCATTAGGAGGTACCCCCGTAGATAGAAGTAAAAGTAATAATTTAGTAGATGCTATTGTGCAAATATTTAATAGCAAGAGTAAGTTTATTCTTGGGTTATCGCCGGAGGGAACAAGAAAAAAAGTGGAAAAGTGGAAAACAGGCTTCTATTTCATAGCAAAAGGAGCAAAGGTTCCTATAGTTATGGCAACTTTGGATTTTGAAAATAAGAAGATTAAAATATCGGAACCTTATTATCCGACTGATGATCAAGAAAAAGACTTTAAATTCTTTTATTCTTTTTACGAAAACGTAAAAGGTAAAAAACCTGAATTGTCATAAATAATTTTCATATTTCATCTAAAATTAGTTTTATGCCGAAGAAAACCATTCTGTTTATTTTTAAAGAAGGAATTTAATTATAAAAAAGTTGGATTGAAATATTAACTTTAGATATTTAGTTTTATTTAAATTTTTCAGAAACTTTTTGAGCTATACCAATGATTACTTCGGTTGCCTTGATCATAGATTCTGCCGGAACATACTCGAATCGTCCATGAAAATTATGTCCTCCAGCAAAAATATTAGGACAAGGCAAACCTTTATAAGAAAGCTGAGAACCATCTGTACCACCTCTAATAGGTTTTATCAAGGGAGTAATATCAATATCCTTCATTACTTCTTCAACAATATCAACAATATGCATAACTGGGGTTATTTTCTCTTTCATATTAAAATATTGATTTTTGATTTCAACTTTAACCAAATCTTGGTGTAAACGTTTGTTGAAATCGGAGGCAATTTTTTGAAGTAACTCTTTTCTTTTTTCAAACAATGAAAAATCATGATCCCTAACTATATACTCTAAAACAGTTTTTTCTACATTTCCATTTAAATCATGTAAATGGAAAAAACCTTCATATCCCGCAGTTTTTTCTGGGACTTCATTTTCTGGAACTGCAGCAATATATTCATTAGCAATCAAAATTGAATTGATCATTTTTCCCTTTGCATAACCTGGATGTACAATTTTTCCTGTAATGGTAACTTTTGCGCTTGCAGCATTAAAATTTTCATATTCTAATTCTCCTATTTGACTGCCATCCATGGTATATGCCCATTTTGCACCAAATTTTTCTACATCAAATAAATGGGCTCCTTTACCAACTTCTTCATCAGGTGTAAAACAAATTCTAATTTTACCGTGTTTAATTTCTGGATGGTTAATTAAATATTCCATAGCTGTTACAATTTCTGTAACTCCGCCTTTATCATCTGCTCCGAGAAGAGTGGTTCCATCAGTGGTAATTATGGTTTGACCTTTGTATTGCAATAAATCCTCGAAATAATCTGGAGATAAAATAATGTTCTTTTCTTTGTTTAAAGTGATGTCTTTTCCATTATAATTTTCGATAATTTGGGGTTTTACATTTGCGCCTGTAAAATCTGGACTTGTATCTATATGTGCTACGAAACCGATTGTTGGCACTTTATAATTTAAGTTACTTGGCAAAGTTGCCATGATGTAACAATTTTTATCCAACTCAACTTCTTGCATACCAATTTGGTTGAGTTCTTTTTCTAAAACTTTTGCTAAATTCCATTGGTTTTCTGTACTAGGAAATTCAGGGTTATTAGGATCTGACTCTGTATCGATAGTTACGTATTTTATGAAGCGATCTATGATATGTTGTTTATCAATCATTTTTATTGATGTATTTTAAGGTTTTCGATTAATGAGAAAGCGTTGCAAAATCTTTGATTTACAATAGAATCTCCATAAACTTCTATTTTTGCAAAGATGAAATTTTGTTCATTTATTTTGATGAAAACATGACAAGTTTGATAATTAAATTGCCCTTTATTTCCTTTATAAATAATATAAATAGATGGTTTTTCTAAAAGTGTAATTTTTTTTGATTTTGTTTTCACCAAGCTTCTTGCTAAGTTGTCTTGTTCTTGTTGAAGCATAAAAGCGTCATCAAAATTTACATTATTATTGATATAAGTTATATCTAATAAAACAGTTTCTGTAAGCTGTTTAGTTGTATCTGCTGCAAAAATTGATGATTGTATTTCATCTTGATATAAATTGATTTTCCAATTTTCAGGAAGTTTTACAGAAAACATGTTTTTAAGACCTTCAACTTCTTCCAAATTTTTAAAGGTTGATGAATTACAATTAAAAGCTTCATCAACTTCTGATTGTTTCTTGCAAGAAAAATAGAGGAGTATAGTAAAAAGTATTAAAATTGATGTTCTCATTTATTTTAAAATCAGTTTTCCAATTTTTTGAGAACCACTTAACCAAGCAGTATCTTTATCTACAAATTTAATGGTATAATAAGATTCTTTAGAAACTTCTGTCCAAGTATTTCCTGAATCATTGGAAAACGAAATGCCTGTTTTACCAACAGCGAAAACTTCTTTTCCATTTGTGTTAGGCACATATTGCACACAACTTTTATAATTCGGGTTTTGATTATTGGCAACTAAAGTCCAAGTTTTTCCACCATCTTTTGTAATTGCTTTATTGCCCTTGTTTTCTTCGGGTTTAGAATAATCCCCACCAATTACAATTCCATTTTTTTCATCAGTAAAATCAATTGAATAGATTCCTTGAGGTCCATTTCCTTGAATAATTGGTGTTTCAAAAATGTCCCAAGTAACGCCATAATCTTCAGATTTTAAAACACGTGCTTTTGTTCCGCCAGAAGCAACCCAAACTGTACTTCCCATTGTTTTAATGTTCGTATTACTTGCTGCAAAAAAAGCTTCTCCTTCTGCAAATTTTGGCAAATTTGCACATGAGATTTTGCGCCAAGAGTTACCTCCGTCGGAAGTTAAAATAATGGACGCACATTCTTCTGTTGGATCTCCAACCGCAATTCCGTGTTTACCATCATCAAAAAATTGTAATGCATCATAGAATGCTTTTTTATGATTTTCAGTATAAACTAAGGCTGTTTTATTTTTAGAAATTTTATACAATAATGCGGGATTCGCAATTGAAAGCGCAAATAGGTTATCGCCATTTTTGGCTAAACTTCTAAAGTTTGGAATGATAGAATCTTGATAGGTAATGTGTTTTATTAACCAAGATTTCCCTCCATCTGCTGTAGAACCAAAATCGCCCTTAGAGCCTACATAATAAATTGTTTCTGAATTGGTTCCTTGTATTGCTCTGATATTTGTACTGTCTATTTTAAACTCTTGGATTTCAATATTTTCAATAATTCTTGGTATGTATTCACTCGAACAAGAAATGATTATTAGGAAAGTGAATATTAATATTGATATTCTTTTCATTTTTGATATTTTTATACGACTAAATTAAACAAATCATTTGTAGTTTATGAAAAAAGCATTGGTAATTTCTGGAGGAGGAAGTAAAGGAGCATTTGCAGGAGGAGTTGCACAATATTTAATGAAAAAAGAAAATAGAGATTATGATTTGTTTGTAGGTACATCTACGGGTAGTTTAATGGTGTCGCATCTAGCTTTGGGTATGCTAGATGAATTAAAAGAACTTTATACGAACGTAAATCAAAAAACTATTTTCAGTAATAATCCTTTTCATATTAAAAGGGTCGCTGGGGAAAAAGTAGTAAGTATTAACCATTTAAATACGCTTTGGAACTTTTTAAACGGAAGAAAAACATTTGGCGAAAGTAAAAACTTACGGAAGTTGATAAAAGAAAATGTTACAAGAAAGATGTTTGAAGAAATTCAGAAAACGGATAAAGAGGTTGTGGTAACAGTTTCCAATTTAACCGCCAATCAAATCGAATATAAATCTAGTAATGATTGTTCTTATGAAGATTTTTGTGACTGGATTTGGGGTTCTTGCAACTATGTGCCTTTCATGAGTTTATTGGAAAAAAATCATTGTCAATATGCAGATGGGGGGTTTGGTGCTTTAGTGCCAATAAGAGAAGCAATTTTAAGAGGTGCAACAGAAATTGATGCTATTATCTTGGAAACTGAAGTTACCCAGATTAACAAAATACCTTCTAAAAATCCTTTTTCATTGCTGTTTGACGTTTTCGATTTTATGCTTGCTCACGTCGAAAAACATAATATAACTATTGGAAAATTAGCAGCAAACCACAAGGGTGTAAAATTGAATATTTATTATACACCAACAGTTTTAACAACAAATTCTTTAGTTTTTGACCAAAAGTTGATGCGTAAATGGTGGAAATCTGGTTTTAAATATGCCAAATCTAAAAGAGAGGAATTAATGACTGAATTCAGGCCTGATGTATTATCATAACAAATTAAGAATGAAAGAGTAAGTATAGAAAGCTAAGTTTTATGCCAATAATAAATCCAGCTTTTTAGCTGAATTTATATTTTATTTGTAGAATTACTTCTTAAATTCGATAAACATATAATCTTTTGCAGGTGTTGCTAATTTTGAGTTGTAAACTTCATTAAAATCATGAGAAACAATTGTTTTTTGATTTCCTTTAGACCCTGTTGTAATATAAACTAGAGTTCTATCTAATAAAGGATCTGAACGTTCTCCAAGAACTCCTAAATTATTATAATCTTCCCCTAATTCTATCCCTGGTAAAGTATTTCCTGGGATAATTCCATCAGGATAATTTTTATTGTCTTTATTACTTATTTCTAAAACCAAAGGTTGCATTGCATATTTGTGCTTTGAATTGAGGTTGCTGCCACTTTTTTGTAAGTTGTCAGAATCATACAAGGTAATCGACCCCACTTGTTTTCCTCTCGTAGTTTTACCAACTAATTGCACGTCTATATGAGAGCTTAGAGAATTAATAACCAATTCTGAGGCAGAGGCAGAGCTATATGTTGTTATAAAATAAACATTATCTAAACCTAAACTATTAATAGTTTCTTGTAAAATTAAATTTCCTTGAGAATCGGTATTTCTAATTTCATCTGTAAAGTAATTTAAAAATCTTTCTTCAGGTAAAGCACTTTTAACTTTATCATTCCAGATTTCTTGAGAGTATAAAGCCCCATTAAACTGGCCAGTAACCATGCTTCCTAAATAGGTTGCAGTGCTTACAGAGCCTCCACCGTTATATCTTAAATCAATAACTAATTCGTTAATACCTTCTGATTTAAAATTAGAGAAGGCAGCATTTAATTGACTATCATAATTTTTAGCAAATTGATTGTATAACAGGTAACCTATTTTTTTAGTTCCTTCAGTAAAAACTTTAGTGATGGCAACAGGATTTTCTTGTATTTCTTCTTTTGTTAATAAAACAGCATTACTATTAGAGTTTGGAGAGCCATTATTATAAGCGGCAAACCCAACTGTATAACTATTATTATCATTAAATAATAAATTTTGGTAATTGGTTAATGTTAATTGAGTACCATCTATAGAGTTAAAAATATTACCTCTAGAAACGCCTTTAGACTCTGCATCAGAATTAGCAACGACATAACGCACATATCCAAAAACATTATCAGATTCATTCTTATATTTCACTAGTCCAAATTCCATTCCATTACTTAGATTAATTCCTTGAAAAGAATTTTCTAAAGCAACATAATCGTTCACGATCCAAGAAAAACGATCTATAGTTCCTGGCTCGTAGCGTAAATTTTCAAACACATCCTCAGGTGAAGAATATCCACGAAAATAGAGATATAAGTCAGCGAAATTTGCAAACCGCTTATCAGCTAAATCAGGTACATCTTGTTGCCATAAATAAAAGGTATTCAAACCTTTCCAAATAAAATAGTTAATTTCATCATTTACATTTACATCAACTCCGTAAGTTTTTGTTTTTTCACAAGAAGTAAATAAAAAAATGATAGTTAAAACACTGATTGTAAAAAATCTCTTCATTCTTAATTGGTATTTGGTAAATCTTGACGTATGAACACGCCATGATCAATTTCTCTTTGAGCACTAATAGTATTAAATAAATACTCAAAATTATTAGGATTACATATATTATTTGTGCCTGTATTTCTTGTAGAAACATATTCTATAACTTTATGCAAAATGGGGTCTGAGGTTTCGCCTAATACACCTAAATTTAAAACATCTTCATTTGCACAAAGTGCTAAATTTGGTGCAAATCCGTTTTCATAGCTTTCATCGTTTTTATTTAGAAAACTTAAAACAACTGGTTGCAAAGCGACTGTGTGAGCGTTGTTTTTTAAAGGAAAATTATAGTCATCTGAATTGTATAGTGTAATAGAGCCAGTACTATTACCGGCAGTTTGATTTCCAATAAGGTGTACATTTATGTGTGATTTTAAACTGTTAATTAACAATTCAATGGCTGATGACCCCGTAAAATTATCACCATTTAAAATGATATATACATCTGTCAAATTTAAGCTATTAATATTGGTTGTTGTATTTAACGATTCTGGAAATCTCGTCAATAAAGAGTCTGGTTGATTTGCTAAAAACCAAGGTTGTGCTTTTACATTCCATTTTTCTTTAATGAGAACTTCATTTATAAATTGACCTGAAATCATACTCGAAATTTGTGAAATATTTTTCGCAAAACTACCACCGCCAATATTATATCTTAAATCTAAAATTAGTTCACTTACTTGTTTATTTTTAAAATTTAAGAATGTATTATTTAAATTATTTATATAATTTTTTGAAAAATCATTATGATACATTAAGTACCCTATAGTATTACCATCAGATAAGAAAGTATTTTCTAACCTCATAGGGTTATGCGTATAATTTTTTTTCACTAATTCAGTCTTTTTACTCTTTAGTGCTACATCTTTTCCATCATAATCTACCATTACTAATTTTAAAGTGTCTTGATTATAATTTAATAATAAATCTTCATAATTTTCCTTTGTTAAATTTAGTGTGTCGTTATCTATATTTACAATAGCAGAAAAATAATCGCCTCTAGAAATTGCCTGAGTGGATGCGTAAGAAAATGGAAGGATATCCAAAACATAACCAACCACAGTATCTGAATCTTGCTCTTTAATTAAACCAAATTCTAAACCAGTTGTAAACGAAGTTCTCAATTCAGGATCAACAATAATATTATAGTCTTCTATTAAATTCGATTTTATATCCGAAGGAATTAATAAACTTGAAAACAACGTGTTATAATCAGTAAACGTAGTTAAGTAAGTATTTAGGTTTTTATCAGAATTAAAACGTGTATCAGCCAAATCGGTAATTTCATCTTGATGCAAATAATATGCATTTAAACCTTTCCAAACAAAATCATGAATAACTAAGTTTTGAGGAATTTCGTATTCTTTTGAGCAACTAGTAAAGGTGTATGTTAATATTAAAAGGCAAATAATTCTAAAAAAATCCCTCATTTAAGTATTTATGGTTATTGTGATAAATTTAACGCAATTTAAACATATTTAGTATTTTTTTATAATTTGCTTGTAACAAAATAAATTTTGTTTCGTCGTAATCAGGTAAATCTGATATAATAGATGAAAAAATATTAGAAAAGCAAACATAAATAATGAACCAATCAGACTTTTTAAAAGTAGTTTTACCATTTAAAGATAAGGTCTTTAGATTAGCAAAAAGGTTGCTAGTTTCTGCGGAGGAAGCTGAAGATGCTACTCAAGAATTGTATTTTAAATTGTGGAGAAGTAAAGAGAAAATTGCTGATTACAAAAATGTTGAGGCGTTTGCAATGACGATGACAAAAAATTATTGTTATGACAGATTAAAATCAAAACAAGCAAGTAATTTAACATTAATTCACAGTAATTATAAAGAGAAAGAAACATCTTTAGATAAAAAAATGGAATATCAAGACAGTGTAAACCAAGTGCACAAATTGATAGAGAAATTACCAGAACAACAAAAAATTATTATTCAATTAAGAGATGTTGAGCAATATGATTTTAAAGAAATCTGTGTAATGGTAGATATGAAACCAACAGCAGTTCGGGTGGCATTATCTAGAGCAAGAAAAACAATACGAGAAGAACTCATTAAAAAACACAACTATGGAGTTAGCTAACATAGAAAAATTAGTAGAAAAATACTTAGATGCAGAAACTACTTTGCAAGAAGAAACAACCTTAAAAAACTATTTTAAAGAAGGTTTTGTTGCACCTCATTTGCAAGAATATGCGTTTATGTTTAATTATTTTGCTTCTGCCAAAGATGAAACTTATACAAAAACCATTGAGTTAGAACCTAAGAGATCTAAAAAAAGAAACTTTAAATGGTTATCTGTAGCGGCATCAGTAATGCTTTTGTTTAGTGTATTTATTAGCAAACAAGAATATGAAAAGCACCAGGCAAAAAAACAGTTTGAACAAATAAGTAAAGGATTAAGATTGTTATCTTCAAACCTTAAAAAAGGAGAAAATGCAGTCGCGAGTTTATATACTTATGAAAACACTGTAAATAAAATATTAAAATAAAACCAAGTAAAAATTAATAGAACCAAGTAAACAAAGAAATCATGAAAAAAATATTAGTATTAATAGCATTCGTAGTTGCTCCAATGGTGACCAATGCGCAATCATTTTTTGAGGCCTTAGAAGATATGGATGGGGTAGATGTTGTTGTTGTAACCAAAGACGCTTTTGAGTTAATCTCTAAGTTCAAAAATATAAAGATTGATGATAATGAAGGAATGAAAGTCTTTCAAATGATTCAAGATTTAAAAGAATTTAAAATGTTTTCTACAGAAAACATAGCTGTAGCAAGTAAAATGGGTAACATGGTAAATACTGCCATTAAAAAACAGAATTTAACAGAGTTAATGCGCATTAAAGAAGATGACTCTCGTGTAAAAATTTATGTAAAAGCAAGTAAAAACAAAGATTATGTTAGCGAAGTTTTAATGTTTGTTAAAGGTATCAGTAAAAAAACAAATAAAATGTCTGAAGCTATGGTTATCTCTTTAACAGGTAATATAGACATTAACAAGATGTCCGAGTTAGCCGATACTTTTACGAAAAACAAATAGTAAAATCAATATTTAAAAGTCAGGTTTTTTAAATCTGACTTTTATCAATTAAAACATATATAATGAAAAAATTAACCACCATATTTTCTTTAGTCTTTTTGGTATTATTTGCTAGTGCTTGCAAAAATGAAAAATCGCTACAAAGTTATTTAGTAGAATCCAGCGGCAGGGATGGTTTTTTTACAGGAGATTTGCCTGTAAGCTCTATATTATCTGTAAAAGCAGATGTTTCTGATGAAATAAAAGAGACTATGAAAAGTATCAAAAAAATTAATGTAGCTTTCTTAAGAAAAACAGATGATAATTCTACTACGTATGAAGTTGAAATAGGAACATTAAAAAACATTTTCACTAGCGAAGATTATAAGAGTTTAGGCAGTATAAAAGCAAAAGGAATGAACATGAAAGTTTATTATACAGGAAATACAGACTCTTTAAATGAGGTTATTGTTTTTGGTTATAGTAAAGAAGCTGGAGTGGGAGTCGCAAGATTATTAGGCGAGAATATGAATCCTGTAAAAATAATAGAAATGATGAATAGTGTAAATATGGATGCCAATAATCTAGAAAGTTTTAGCACTATTTTTGCAGGAAAATAAAGGCCAATTGCAAATATTTTTAAAGTCTATAATTTTTTAAAAAATTATAGACTTTCTTTTTTAAGTTTCTTTTTCTTTTAATCATTTTAACTGCTCATTAACAAGTTCTTCCTTCATATTTCTTATTTTTGAAGCGATAGAAAATATTTTATGAAATATCAGAAAATAGTTGTGGTTTTTTTTATGTTGATTGGTTTCGTTAGTATTGCGCAAAATGCATCCTACAAACCAGAAAAAGAAAAAATCCATGATTTAGTGCACACGAAATTAAAAGTAGATTTTAATTTTGAAGATAAAACTATGAATGGTGAAGCTTGGTTAACTGCAAAACCACATTTTTACAGTAAGAACAAAATAACTCTAGATGCGAAAGCAATGCTAATTCATGAAGTTTCCATGGATGATAAAAAGCTAAACTATTTTTATGACAATTTAAAATTAAGTATTGATTTACCAAGAACATTCAACAGAGCTGAAGAATTTACTATTTATATAAAATATACAGCACAACCTGAAAAAGTATATCAAAAGGGAAGTACAGCAATTACAGGGGCAAAAGGACTTTATTTTATAAATGCAGATGGATCTGATAAAAATAAGCCAACACAAATCTGGACACAGGGTGAAACTGAAGCAAGTAGCTGTTGGTTTCCTACTTTAGATGCTCCGAATCAAAAAACATCTCAAGAAATTTATATTACGGTTCCAAATAAATATGTAACGCTTTCTAACGGCGAATTGGTAAGTCAAGTTAATAAGGGAAACAATAGAATAGATTATTGGAAGTTTGATAAAAAACATGCTCCTTATTTATTTTTTATGGGAATTGGTGTATATGAAATTGTGCAAGACTCATATAAAAATATTCCTGTAAATTATTATGTAGAAAAAGAATATGCGCCTTTTGCAAAAGATATTTTTGGTTTAACACCAGAAATGATTGGTTTCTTTTCCGATAAATTAGGCGTTGAATATCCTTGGAATAAATACAGTCAAATTGTTGGTAGAGACTATGTTTCTGGAGCTATGGAAAATACCACTGCTGTTATGCATGGCGAAAGAGCATATCAGAAACCCGGACAGTTAATTGATGAAAATGTGCAAGAAAACACGATAGCTCATGAACTTTTTCATCACTGGTTTGGGGATTTAGTTACTTCTGAAAGTTGGAGCAATTTAACATTAAATGAGTCTTTTGCGAATTATAGCGAGTATTTATGGAGAGAATATAAATACGGAAAAGTAAATTCTGAAATGCATTTTTATAAAAATATGCAAGCTTATTTAAAAGGACAAAGTGAAAACAAGCATTTAGTCCGTTTTGATTATAATGATAAAGAAGATATGTTCGATTTGGTTAGCTATAATAAAGGTGGATCAATTTTACATATGTTGCGATCGTATTTAGGCGATGAAGCTTTTTTCTTAGGCTTAAAGGAGTATTTGACTACCTATAAATATCAAACAGCAGAAGTGCATCAGCTGCGGTTAATTTTTGAAAAACTCACAGGGAAAGATTTGAACTGGTTCTTTAATCAATGGTATTTTGGAGGTGGTCATCCAAATATTGAAATTTCATATGATTATAATACCTTAAGAAAAACAGTGACTGTAAATGTGATTCAGTTACAAACAGAAAAGTTTAAATTCCCTTTTGCAATTGATGTTTTTGAAGCGTCAAAAAGAACGAGACATCATGTTTTTGTGGATGGTAATGATGCTTCTTTTACCTTTCCATACAGAAAACAGCCTAATTTAATTCAGGTGAATGCAGATGGAGCTTTACTTTGTGTTATCAATGAAAATAAAGTTTTAAGTGATTATATTTTCCAGCTTAAAAATGCGGATAATTATGGACATAGAAGAGAGGCTTTTTTGGAGGTAGCAAAGAAACAAGACGATAAAATTGCTTTTAGTGCGGTTGTCGGTGCTTTAGATGATGAAGCTTATGAAATTAGAATTTTAGCTCTACAAAAGATAGATTTAATTAATAAGTTTTCTAAAAAAAATGCCATTAAAAAAATTATGGAGATTGCGAATACTGATGTAAAAACGTTAGTTCAAGCAGAGGCAATTAATACTTTAGGTAAATTAACAGATCCTGAATTAAAATCTATTTTTGAAAAAGGATTACAGAGTAAATCGTATTCTGTGTTGGGTAAAGCCTTAGTTTCTATGTATTACATTGATAAACAAATTGCAATCGCAAAATCAAAAGAATTTCCAGATGAAATTAGAAAAATTTTAGCAACACCTTTAACAAGAATTTTCATTGAAGAAAAAGATGATTCTGAACTCCCTTTTATTGCAAAAAGTGTGGTTTCTGGGATGTTTTTATCTGGAGATGATGCGACTAAAGTATTGTTCCAGAAAGCATTTAAACAAATTTCAGAAAGCAATAATACGCTAGCGATACAGAATGTGGTCGATGATATGATTTTAAAAGGAAATCAATATAAAAGTTTTAATTTTGATAAAGTTGTTATTAATTTAATGAGGACAATGATACAAGAGCAAAAGAAAGCTAACAAATTAAATAGAGAAAAAAACATAGAAATTATTAAAATGGCAATGACGAAGTTACTCTAGTTTTATTGTTAAATCAGTCAATATTAAGGTTGTTTTTTTGAAATAAAAAAAAAAGAGACAAGAACTTTTTTCAGAAACAAGTAGATTTATTATAGTACATACTTTTCGAAAATATCTTGTAACTCTTTTTTAGGGTCATTGCAAAGTCCGGGGTGAGTTTTAGAGCTTTGTATTATTGTGCTTCTGCAAGAAGCTAACCATCTAAATCTATCAGAAATTTCTAGTTCACCAATTTTACCTCCAGAAGATTTTCCGTCGCAAATTAATTTCCAAGCATTTAAATAACCATTTAATAAATCCAATTCTATTTCAGGTGAAAAAGCTTTCAATTTATCTTTATTGATTTCATATTTAATACCTAAAAAATTTTTTCTTTTTGAAAAAAGGATAACGCCAACATTAAAGAATTCTTCGCGTTCCACTTTAGGTACAATTCTAATAATTGCATATTCAAATGTGTATTTATCTTGCATCTTCAGCCTCTTTTACTAGTACATCAATCATTAAAAGTTTTGCATTTAAAAATGCTATATAGGCAGCTCTCATTTCGTCAGAATTTAAAAAATCTCCTTCACTTAGTAACCAATCTTCAGGTATTTTAGATATAATTTCAGTGATTGTGTCAATATTTATCCTTTGTTTAATTTTTGCTGAAGCTTCTGATAATAAAGTTGCTTTAGTTAAGAGTACATGATCTTTTATCAAAGGAAAAGTCTTTTTGAGATGATTTTCCCAAGTTTGCCAGTTATGATGAAAGTATAAACTTGCTCCATGATCAATAATCCACAATTCGTTATTCCATTTGAGTAAATTTGTATTTTTAGCTGTTCTGTCTATATTACTAATTAAACTGTCTAAAAGTACCACTTTAGAAGCAGTTAATGAATCTACTTTAGATACCAAAGGATCGTACGTAATAGCACTTGATAAAAAATGCAATCCAAGGTTTAAGCCTACGCTAAATTTTAATAAATCTTGAATTTCCTCATCAGGTTCTGTTTTACTAAAAGAATCATCTAAGTTCATAAAAACTAATTCAGGAACTTTTAAACTAATAGCTCTTGCAAGTTCGCCACCTATAAATTCTGCTATTAAGGCTTTTTTCCCTTGTCCAGCTCCTCTGAATTTTAGTACATATAAAAAACCATCATCAGCTTTTACAATAGCAGGTAAAGAGCCACCTTCTCGCAAAGGAGAAATATATTGAACAACATTTACAGTTCTAATTTCAATTGTATTCATTATTGCTAAAATATAATATTTAGACAAATTCAAAACAAAAAAGGAAGCTTCAATTTGTGATTAATTTTCTTCAATTTTCAACTACTTTCTATACTCTTCAAAAGTGCCGTCATTATAAAAAACAACAATTCTTTGAATCTTTTTCTTATCATTAGAGCTGGTAGCGAATACCGTTGGAGTAGAAGCGGGGTTTGTAAGTTCTGCTTTTTTAGGAAAAGAACCATCTCCATGCAGCAGCCAATGTATGTCTACATCCTTAAATTCTGAAGTTGTTTTTAAAATAAAATCTAAACTTGGTTTGTTTCTTCCAGACAAAATATGCGATATACTTGAACGCTGAACACCAATTTTATCTGCGAATAAAGAAGCAGATAATTGATGAAAATCCATTACTTTTTTTATTCTACTTGTAAAGTCTAAGCTGTTTATCATTGTAAATACTTGTTGTATTACAAATGTAAATCAAACTTATGAAACAACAAAATAGAATGTTTTAAATGTTAATATGAATTTATTTTACATTAAACTAATACTTTATATTTTATGTGTAAAATGTTTATATAAAGTATTTTAATTAAAATTATAATCAATTATAAAAACATCTCATATTTTATAATTTAAGAACGTTAGGTAAAAAGATTTTTGGTTTACAAAAGTAACTATAGTTTGTGAAAATTCGATTTACATTTGTAACAATACTTTATTTTACATTTGTAACATTTATATAGGTTGCTTATTTTCAAAAATGTAAATTTGTTTTTCTAAATAGAATATCAAGTGCAAATTTTATCACCAGAGTTATTAAAGAATATTTTTAAAGCTCAAAAAGAATCATCTCTTTTTGGCAAGTGGATTACTCTTAAAAATATTGAAAACCTATTTTTAAAATATCAAGAAGCTTTTGAAATTAAACATTTAGGATTTTCTGAACAGGAAAGACCAATTTATAAATTAAAAATAGGTAAGGGAAAAAAGAAAATTTTATTATGGTCTCAAATGCATGGAAATGAAAGTACAGGTACAAAAGCATTGTTTGATATATTCAATTGCTTTTCTACTTGTTCTGACAATGAATTTAAAATTATTTTAAAAGAATGTACTTTAGTTTTTATACCCATGTTAAATCCTGATGGCTCTCAAGCGTATACAAGAGTTAATGCAAATAATGTAGATTTAAATAGAGATGCAGTAAATAGAGTTGCAAAAGAAAGTAATCTGTTAAGAGATACTTTAGAGGAATTCAATCCACAGTTTTGTTTTAATTTACATGATCAAAGAACTATTTTTGGCGTAGAAGGAACTAAAAACCCAGCAACTATTTCTTTTTTAGCTCCCTCAGAAGAGGAAACTAGAGCCTTAACAAAAGGTAGAATTCAAACCATGGATGTTATTGTTGCTATGAACAGATTGTTGCAAAAACTTATACCTGATTTTGTTGGTAGATATACAGATGAATTTTACCCCACTGCGACAGGAGATAACTTTCAAAAACTAGGATATAATACAATTTTAATTGAATCGGGTCATTTTCCTGATGACTATCAAAGAGAAATTGCGCGAGAGCATACTTTTTATGCAATTATACAAGGATTGTATCACATTGCAACTTCCGATAATTTTAACGATTATGAATCCTATTTTACAATTCCAAATAATACTAAAATTTTCTACGATGTTATCCATAGATATTCCATTTCAAAAGAAGATGTAGCTTATCAATATATAGATGAAATTATGAATGATCAATTAGTTTCAAAATTGAATAAAGTTGATGAAAAAGACCAAAAACTGAAATTTGGACATAACGAAATCGTTTTCGAAAGCAAAAAACATTAAACTTTTCTCACTTTTTATTGTTTTAAATTAAATTAAATTCATAAATTTGCCATATAAATTGAATAATATATAAAATTATGAAAAAGTTCATCTTAGACGAAATAGATCATCAAATATTAGATATCTTAATAGAGAATGCCAGAACACCATTTACGGATATTGCAAAACAATTATTAGTTTCTGCAGGAACAATTCATGTGCGTGTAAAAAAAATGGAAGATGAAGGTATTATTCAAGGTTCTACTTTAACCTTAAACTATGAAAAAATGGGTTATTCTTTCATAGCGCATGTTGGAGTGTTTTTAGAAAAAACTTCTATGACGCAAAATGTGATTGAAAACTTAAGGAAAATACCAAATGTAACAGTAGCGTACGTAACAGCGGGTAAGTATAATATTTTCTGTAAGGTGAGAGCAAAAGGAACGAATGACGCGAAAGACATCATTTATGAAATAGATGAAATTCCGGGAGTAAATAGAACGGAAACGATGATTGCTCTTGAGGAAAGTATTAATGATAAGAAAAGAATGATGCACGCAATTTTTAAAGAATTGTAATTTTAAAAATAAGATATTTTGAATATTTAAAATCCTCATCAATTGATGAGGATTTTTTTATGGAATAAACATCTTTATCTGTATGTTTGTTAAATTATGTAATTTATAATTTATGAGCCCAAAAATTGAATATAATTCAAATAACAACTTAGATAAAAGTGTATTATTGAATTTGTACAAAAGCATGTTAAAACCTCGTTTGATTGAGGAGAAAATGCTAATTTTATTACGTCAGGGTAAAATTTCTAAATGGTTTTCTGGTATTGGTCAAGAAGCAATTTCTATAGGAGTTACATGTGCTCTAGATAAAGACGAATATATTTTACCAATGCATAGAAATTTAGGAGTTTTTACAACTAGAAAAATTCCATTACATAGATTGTTTTCTCAGTGGCAAGGTAAAATGAATGGTTTTACAAAGGGTAGAGATAGAAGTTTTCATTTTGGGACCCAAGAATATAATATTATAGGAATGATTTCGCATTTAGGTCCGCAATTAGGGGTGGCAGATGGAATTGCTCTAGCTAATAAGCTGAAGAATAATAATAAGGTTTGTGCTGTTTTTACCGGAGAAGGAGGCACTAGCGAAGGTGATTTTCATGAAGCTTTAAATGTAGCTTCAGTTTGGAATTTACCTGTTTTATTTTGCGTAGAAAATAACGGTTATGGGTTATCTACGCCTACAGAAGAACAATTTAATTGTGAAAATATTTCGGATAAGGGAATTGGTTATGGCATGGAAAGTCATATTATTGACGGTAATAATATTCTTGAAGTATATACAAAAGTTCTTGCGTTAGCTAAAAGTGTCCGTAAAAATCCAAGACCCGTTTTATTAGAGTTTAAAACTTTTAGAATACGAGGACATGAAGAAGCAAGTGGTACAAAATATGTTCCTCAAGATGTATTAGATTTTTGGACAGCAAAAGATCCTATAGAAAATTATCAAGAGTATTTAATAAACAAAGGTATTCTTACTGAGGAGATTGAAGTTGCTTATAAAGAAGAAATAGTGCATGAAATAAATGAGCATCTTAATATGGCTTTTGATGAAGAAAAAATAATTCCAAATTTAAAAACTGAAATTAAGGATGTTTATAAAGAGTTTAATTATAAAGAAGTAAAACCATCATTAAAAAAAACAAAAATTCGTCTAGTAGATGCTATTTCTGATGGATTAAAACTGTCCATGGAAAAACATAATGATTTGGTCATTATGGGACAAGACGTTGCAGAATATGGGGGAGTATTTAAAATTACAAATGGTTTTGTAAAGGCTTTTGGTAAAGAAAGGGTAAGAAACACTCCGATTTGTGAATCAGCCATTGTTGCTGCAGCATATGGTTTATCGGTAAACGGAATAAAATCAGTAATGGAAATGCAATTTGCAGATTTTGCCTCCTCAGGATTTAATCCCATTGTGAACTTGTTGGCAAAATCACATTATAGGTGGTCTGAAAATGCAGATGTTGTAATCAGAATGCCTTGTGGAGCAGGAGTAGGAGCTGGCCCATTTCATAGTCAGACAAATGAGGCATGGTTTACAAAAACACCAGGCTTAAAAGTGATTTATCCTGCATTTCCACAAGATGCAAAAGGCTTATTAGCGTCTGCTATTAATGATCCAAACCCTGTGTTGTTTTTTGAACATAAGGAACTCTATAGGTCTATATATCAAGAAGTTTCTGACGGTTATTTTACAACTGAAATTGGTAAAGCTGCTGTTTTGAAAAAAGGAAATCATATAACAATTATTAGTTACGGAGCGGCCGTTCATTGGGTGCTGGAAGCTTTAGAAACTTTATTGGATATTTCTGCAGATGTAATTGATTTAAGAACCCTGCAACCTCTAGATGTAGAAACAATTTATCAATCTGTTAGAAAAACAGGAAAAGCACTTTTAGTGCAAGAAGATTCTATGTTTGGCGGAATTGCAAGTGATATTTCCGCTTTAATCAATGAAAATTGTTTTGAGTTTTTAGACGCACCAGTAAAACGTGTGGCGAGTATAGATACGCCAATTCCTTTTCAATCAGATTTAGAACAACAATATTTAGGGAAATCAACCTTATTAGAAGCAATTCAAGATTTACATAATTATTGATTATATTTAGCATTCGAAAAAAAAATCATTTATGAACAATAAACAAATTATTTTTAAACAACGTCCTTCTGGGGTTCCGAATGCAGATACATGGCAATTAGAATCAAATCCAATTCCTGAATTAGAAGAAGGAGAAATTTTAGTACAACATCACTATATTTCTTTAGATCCTGCAATGCGGGGTTGGATGAATGACACAAAATCATATATTCCACCAGTTGCTATAGATGATGTAATGAGAGCAGGTTCAGTAGGAAAAGTGATTAAAAATAATGGAAATCCTAAATTTGAAGTTGGAGATTGCGTTACAAGTTGGGGAGGTGTGCAACAATATGCAATTACCAATGGAGATGGTTGGTACAAAGTGGATGAGCGTTTAGCACCAATGCCAATGTATATTGGTACTTTAGGGATGCCAGGGATGACCGCTTACTTTGGAATTACAGAAGTTGGTAAAATTAAAGAAGGAGATATTGTATTAGTCTCTGGTGCTGCAGGTGCTGTTGGAAGTATTGTAGGACAAATTGCAAAAATTAAGGGATGTACAGTAATCGGTATTGCTGGCGGAAAAGAGAAATGTGATTATCTTATTAATGAATTAGGTTTTGATGAAGCTATAGACTATAAATCTGAAAATATTTATACAGCATTAAAGAAAAAGTGTCCAAAAGGAGTGGATGTATATTTTGATAATGTTGGTGGGGTTATTTTAGATGCTGCTTTAAGTAAACTAAGAATGCACGCAAAAGTTGTTATTTGTGGAGCAATTTCTCAATATAACAACAAATCTAAAATTGATGGACCTAGTAATTATTTATCTTTATTAGTAACCCGTTCTACAATGCAAGGAATGGTGGTTATGGATTATACTGAAAAATTTGGGGAAGCTGCGCAGCAAATGGGTATGTGGATGAAAGAAGGTAAACTAAAATCTAAAGAAGATATTTATGAAGGGATAGAAAATTTTCAGGAAACTTACAATAGATTATTTTCTGGGGATAAAAAAGGTAAACTTGTTTTAAAAGTAATTGAAGATTAGTGGAACATTTTTTTCAATGTCCATATTGTTGGGAAGAAATTTCAATGATTTTAGATGCAAGTGTTCAGGAACAAACGTATATAGAAGATTGTGAAGTTTGTTGCAATCCCATAGAATTAACAGCTGCTTTTGAAGAAAATGAATTGATTCGATTTGATTCTGAATCGATAGAGCAATAAAATAGTATTAGATAAAGATTCATAGAGAATTTGAAAATTTTTCTTTATGAATCTTTTTTTTTCGCGTGAAATAAGAGTCCTTATAATTTGTTGTTATTCACTAAAAGTTAGATGAATATCTATATCAAAGGATTTCTCCAAGAAAATTGTTCAAATAAAGCAATCCAATCTTTTGGAAAAGTAGCTTTTAAAATTGTTTTTTCTGAGGTAAAAGGGTTTATAAACTCGAGTTTTCCTGCATGTAAAAACAAGTTTTTACATCCAAAATTTTCATCAAACATTACATTGTGGTTTTTATCACCATATTTAGAATCTCCAATTAAAGGATGACTAATTTTATTAGTGTGTACTCTTAACTGATGCATTCTTCCTGTTTTTGGTGCTAATTCAACGAAGCTATACCGAGAAGAATCATAGGGTTTTACAGGGATATTTAAAAGGACCGTTTCTAACGTTTTTAACTCTGTTAATGCTTCTTTATGTATTTTTCCATCTCTTCCTTTTACAGGAGAATCTATGGTTCTAGTCTCCGGAGAAAATCCACGAACAATACCAAAATAGGTTTTCTGAATTTCTTTATTGGTAAACAATTCTTGAAATTTAGAAACAAAACGAGTTTCTTTTGCCAACATCATAATTCCTGAAGTTTTTCGATCTAACCTGTGCACTGGATATACCTTTAAACCTCTCTCTTTTTGTATAATTTGTAATAAAGAATCCTCATCTGCAACATTTCTAGAATGAAATGCATGATGGGTCAGAACATTATTGGGTTTTGTGACGCACAAAAGATATTCATCTTCAAAGATAATTTCTAAACTCATATTTTAAGTTGATTTTAAAACTAGGCCTTCCTTTTTTTTAAATTTTAAAGAGGCAATTAACAATAAAGACAAAAATCCACAAACAAAAAAACCAATAAAAAGAGGTAGCGCAGTCTCGTTAATATAACTTCCTATAAATGTGGCTATTGGTACTGCCATAATTGTAGAAACAAAACCATTTATTGCAGCTCCAATGCCAGCAATATGTCCAATATGTTCCATGGCCAGCGCTCTCGTATTTCCAAAAAGAAAACCAATAGAAAAGAATTGTAAGCCGAAAAATACAATTAAAACATAAATACTTGGATTCTTTTCTCCAGAAAACAGGACTATATAAAAAACTGGAATTATCGTAAATACCATGGTAAAGATTGACACCAATTTATGCATACCAATCTTTACAACTAGTTTTCCGTTTAAAAAAGTTGCCAAACCAATACTTATGGCTAGACCGGCAAAAATAAATGGAAACTCTTCTTTTAGGTGGTATTGTTCTTCAAATATTCGTTGACTTGCACTTAAATAGACCATGAAAGAACCCGTAATAAAACCGGAAAATAAGGTAAAAATAACAGCATATTTGTGTGTTATAAATTCTTTTGTGCCCTCTATAAAAAGGGAAAATTTAAATTTTTTACGATGTGCTATTTTTAATGTTTCTGGTTGCCGTTTCCATACCCAAATCATGGTAAAAAAACCAAATAACAGCTGACTATAAAAAATAGATTTCCATCCATATATATCTAACATTAGCTTTCCTATTGCAGGAGCAACTACCGGTACGAGAATAAAGATCACCACAATAAAAGACATTATTTTCGCCATGTAATTACCGCTAAAACGATCTCTAACCATTGCTATGCTAATAGTTCTTGGAGCAGAGAGCCCTATTCCTTGTAAAATTCTGCCTACAATCATGATTTCTAAACTAGATGCAAAAACACATATTAAACTAGCAAAAGCAAAAACGATAAAACCTCCATAAATAATTGGTTTTCTGCCAAAACTATCTGATAAAGGTCCTGAAATAAGTTGTCCAAAACCCAATCCCAAAAAAATCATTGTTATAAATAACTGATTGTTTTTTGGGTTTACAATATGTATTGCTTTACTGATATCTGCAATTGCTGGTAATAAGGCATCGATAGATAATGCCACTAATGACATTAAAGATGCCATTACAATTATAAATTCTAGTTCTGATTTCTGTTTTATTTCCACGGGTCAAAAATACCTTTATTTAAATTTAATAAGAGTTTAAAATTTAAAAAAATAAAGTAAGGATGAGGTCACTAAACTAGCAACTTTAACATTATTTAGTAAAGTATCTAATTTATTAAGTTCCGATTATAGGTGTTAGGCTATCTGTTTTAAAAGATTATAATTTTTATATACGGAATATGTAAATAATTTTAAAACCTAATAAAAATCATGTTTTTAATTTTATAAAGTTTTTAAATTTATGGGGCAAACTTATAAATATATCTTTATGAAAATATATGATGATAAACACATAAAAAACATTGTTTTTGTGGGTGCTCATAATAGTGGTAAGACCACTTTAGCTGAAACAATGTTGTATGAGGCAGGAATTATTAAAAGAAGAGGAACAATTGAGAATAAAAACACTGTTTCAGATTATCATGAGATAGAACATCAAAGAGAGGCCTCAGTTTTTGCAACACCCTTGCACACAGAATGGAGAAATTATAAGATTAATATTATAGATACACCTGGTTTAGATGACTTTATAGGAGAAATTATTTCTTCAATTAGAGTTTCTGATACAATAACAACCGTTATAAATGCCAAATATGGTGTTGAAATTGGGACAGAAATTATTTGGAATTATATTGACAAATACCACAAGCCAACACTTTTTGTGGTAAACCAAATAGACCATAAGCAAGCTGATTTTGAAAATAGTTTTAATAGTATAAAGCAACTAGTTGGTAGCAATGCTATAAAAATTCAATATCCTTTAATTATGGATGGTAACCAATGCATTATTGACGTTTTAAAGATGAAAATGTACAAATTTGATGCACAAGGAGGGAAGCCTGAAAAATTTTCAATTCCTAAAGAACAACTTGAAACTGCCAATCAACTGCATAATGAGTTAGTAGAAAAAGCAGCAGAAAATGATGAAGAATTAATGGAACTTTTTTTTGATAAAGGCACATTAAATGAAGATGAAATGCGAAAAGGAATTAAGAAAGGAATGTTAAATCATGATCTTTTTCCTGTTTTTTGTGTTTCTGCATTAAAAAATATGGGAATTGGTCGTTTAATGGGTTTTATAGATAATGTTGCACCAGCAGCTTCAGATCTTAAACCAGAACAAAGTTTAGAAGGAAATGAAATACAGCGCAACAAAGATGCAGATCCTGTTTTGTTTGTGTTCAAAACAACATATCAACCAAATCTTGGTCAAATTACCTTTTTTAAAGTAAAATCTGGTGAAGTACATGTAAATGACAAATTGATAAATAGCAGAAATGGTGAAACAGAAACGATCAATCAATTATATATTATGGATGGCAAAAATAAAGAACCCGTTGATAAATTATCTACAGGAGATATTGGTGCCACTACCAAATTAAAATTTACGGAAACAAATGATACTTTATCAACTAAAGAAAAAGGTTTTACGATTAAACCAATTCAGTATCCAGATGCAAGAATTACGAAAGCTGTTTTCGCGGAGAATACAAAAGACGAAGAAAAATTAAGTGAATCTTTAAGACGTTTACAAAGTCAGGATCCAACAATTGTGCTGAGTTATTCTAAAGAAACTAAAGAAACTTTATTAGGTTGTCAAGGAGAATTGCATCTAGCCACTATCACTTGGATTTTGGAACATGTTTACGGTATAAAAGTGGGATTTAAAAAACCAAAAATTCAATATAGAGAAACTATACAGCGCTCTGCGACGGCAAATTACAGACATAAAAAACAATCTGGAGGTTCTGGACAGTTCGCACAAGTTCATATGAAAATAGCACCTTGGTATGAAAATATGCCAGAGCCAGAAGGGTTTAATATAAGAGGTAAAGAAGTGGTAGATTTAACTTGGGGAGGCAAACTAGTATTTTATAATTGTATTGTTGGTGGGGCTATAGATACGCGTTATTTACCATCAGTACTTAAAGGGATTTTAGAAGTGATGGAATCTGGGCCGTTAACAAAATCATTTGCAAGAGATATTAGAGTAATGGTGTATGATGGAAAAATGCATTCAGTAGATTCGAATGATATTTCTTTTAAAATAGCCGCTGCAAATGCATTTAAAGAAGCATTTTTAAATGCAAATCCCAGATTGTTAGAACCTACAAAAGAAATTTCTATAAAAGTACCGGAGCAAATGATGGGGAATGTAATGACAGAGTTACAGTCGAGAAGGTCTATGATTCTAGGAATTGAAACTCAAGATAATTATCAAATTTTAAAATGCATAACTCCGGCGGTAGAATTGTTTGGGTTTTCTACTGTTTTGAGATCTATAACGCAAGGAAAAGCGACCTTTAGTGCTGTCTTTTCGTCCTATCAAACAGTTCCTGCAAATGTTCAAAAAGAGTTATTTGTTCAATCAGTTTAATTTAAATAATTTATAAAATGCAAACCAAAATATCACTTGTAAGTGATTTTAAATTTAATTTAGAAACTTGGCGAAAAGAGTTGAGTTTTCATTTTGATGAAATGTGCACGTTTGAAGAAAAACTAGAAGAAGTTGCTGAAAGAGAATATAACAAAAACGCTTTAATTCCTTTAGAGCAATTTCAAAATAGAATTTTAATTGAAAAAGATGTAATTTCAAAATTAAAGCACAGATGTAAAAATGAATTGACTATTCTCAATAGTCATAAACTTAATGAAAATTATTTTGGAGAACACAAACCTATAGTTGAAGATATGAGAACTTATATTAAAATGCACTATGAATTGAAAGAAGAAATTACGGCTTATTTTTTAAAGTGGTTGGATTAATACAAGTTGTTGGTTAATTTGTATTCTCAAATAGGAGGCATTTTTCAAATTGAACGTTAGAGGTATTATAGAGTAGGTTTATATATTATCAAAAAACCTATTTAACATAATATAAATTATAGTACATTTATGTAGTAATTTCTGTATAGCCGTATTTCAGGCTATTTACATATAATATCAGATATAATGTCTTTAGACTTATATCGATAGATATTATGTTAAAAGCAATTACGGCTAATTAACTTTTAGCTTTTAAATGATAGCTATAATTCTATATTATGTAAAATAGCCTAGAAAGACTTGTAAGCAACATAAATATTCGTTTGGTGGTGCTTTACAATTCGTCAACAAGTATTCATTAAACTTGTTTATAAATCTCATATTTTAGAAAAACTAAAGATAATTCTTCAAATACGTTATTATAAGAAAATTTAGAATTATAAATCTGTAGCTATAATTCGACATTATGTAAAATTGCCGCTCGCAAACGCTCGATTGCTTTTTAAAAATAATTATGCTACACAGTAATTTTTTTAAACACAATTATCCATCGCTTGCCACCGCCAAAATAAAAGCTAACCTTTTTGCTCTTATTAAAAATCGCGTATTCGATAAAATGTACGTCATAAAAAATTTCACGCGATTCTCGTGGATTGCCACAAGAGCATAAATTTTAAGAAAACAACTTTTTAGGAGATTCACGAACACATTTGAAGTTTCTGCAAATAATTAAATATGTGAGTGAAAAAAAATTCTATGCACTTGTTATATTTAATCTTTCAATTAATCTTTTTTTTCTTCTTTCATTATCTTTTGTCTTGAAACAAAAGAAACAAAAATTCAAGGCTGCATATAATTTTGGAAACAATTACGGTTCGTTTCTCTATGTTTTAGGATAGATTAGAACTTTTTAAGACTATTTTTAGAAGTATTTATAATTGTAAAACTTTACAATATGTATTACTAGCTCCCTAAAATATTACGTTCCTCTCTCCTATTGTTTTGCCAAAATTTTATGAGGTCGTTTTAAAACAAAATGACTTAGTCATTATAACTGAGTCAAAAACAAAGTAGTTGTCAGGTTTAATACAAAATACCAGTTGTAAATTAATGAAAATTAGCTACTTTCAATTTGTTTTAAAAAGTTCATTTTCTCAATTAAATCACCTTGAATAGCAACAACAGTTGGTTTTGGTATGCCATCAGCATCAAAGGGAAATTTACTGGTTGGGTTTTTAATATCTTTTGTTTCGTCTCCAGGATGCTGAACGCTTAAAAATAGGGTTTTACCATCTGGTGAAAACCAAGGTCCTGTTAATTCTGCATCGGTTGGTGCTGATGCTACTCGAATTACTTTCCCTGCATCTTTTCCGTATCTTGGTATTACAAACAAACTGTTGTTTTTGAAAGGCATATATGGTTTATCAGGTTTATTCATTGAACTACCAGATATATCTGACGTCATCCAAAGGTTGCCAGCCATATCAAATGCTAAATTATCAGGGCAAGAAAACCCGTTTTCTTCGCCTCCAGCTTTGTAGATTGATACTTTAAAAGTGAGGGCGTCAAATGCACCGTTAGTCTCTTCAATTTTTAAAATAGAACCGTGGTAATCGTTTTTAGGTTTGTTATTTGTTAATGTGATAAAAATATGTCCAGTAATAGGATCTATTTCAATATCTTCTGGACGATTTAATGGTGTAGCTCCTAATAATTTAGAAGCTTCTCGTGCTCTAATTAATACTTCGGTTTGGTCTTTAAATTTATCTTTTAAAACTGGTTGCGTTTCCCAATCTAATGGAAGCCATTTTCCGTTTATTGTATCAGCAACATAAAGGGTACCCTCTTTTAATGAATTGGGTTTTGATGAAACGAATTTATACAAATGCTCATCATTGCTATCATCACCTGAATAGGCAACTACGCGTTTGTCTGCTAATTCATATAACGTACAACACTCGTGCGAAAATCTACCCAAAGCGACGTGTTTTTGAGCTGTACCGTCTTTTGGATTTATTTCTACCACCCATCCATAATGTTCTGGCGGTGCATTATAAAAATGTTCCCATCCGTGGTCGCTTGGTATATAAGTTGCTGTATTATTTTCATCGTATCTGGTTTCTCCCCAAAATCCGTCATAGTTTTCTTCACATGATATAAATGTATTCCATGGTGTAATTCCGCCCGAACAATTACTATTAGTACCCATTACGGTAGATACTCCTTTTATGGATGTATCCCAATTTAGTTTTATAGGTGTTTTTCCTGTAATTCTCCTGTTATGAGGGTCGTTATGTACAACTTTCCATTGTCCGTTTACTTCTCTTATACGCACAATACTTCCGCCAACGTTATACATTTCTTTGTCAACCTGTTTTTTTGTACGCTGTTTTTGTGGGTTTTCATAGTTGTTCTCATCAAAATCACACACAAAAAGTGAATTTACCGATTCGTGATTTACCCATAATAAACCGTCTTTTGGGTTGTTTTTATCTAACGGAATAAAACAAGTGAAATCATTATTAAAGCCAAAAGTATCATTGTCGCTTATGCTATCGCCCCATTTTATAATGGTGTGATAATTGAGTCCCTTTGTTAAAACCAAATCGTCTTTAGTTGTTGGGGCTAAATTTTCTACCGCAATGTTTTTTAAGCGTTTAAACGTTTCATTTGCTATTTGCTTATTTTTAATTGGCGTTGTTGTATTACCACAGCTAACCAAAAAAGGAGGTATTATTAAAGTACCTAAACTTGCTTTACCTAAAAACTCAATAAATTTTCTTCTATCGTATTTCATATTTTTTAGTTGATTAAAATAATAAAACCCTACCCGATTTCAAATCAAGTAGAGTTTTAAAAAAAAGAATTCTTTTAGTTATCTACTCGATAATTTTTTTAAAATCATAAAAATAAAACTCCTTATTGTCATTCATCGCAACGAATAATCCGTTAGGGAATTTAGCTCCTAAAGGCACTGTTACAACATCACATCCGTCTGTTTCAGTAGTAGTTAAATTTACGGCTTTAATAAATTCATTTGTTTGACGGTCAAAGATATTAAACTCCCCTAATTGCTGATTTGAAACAATAATATATCCATTATTATCATCGGTTTTTGCAATCGCAATTCCTTCAATATCTTCTAAAAATTTATCGCCACCAAAGCAAGCAATTTCTTCGCTAGAAGCAGAAGGTTCTGCATGGTACTTTCTGATGCAATGTTGTTCATCTGAATAATACACATAGCCTAACTCGTTATCAACAGCTATAGCTTCAATTTCTTTTTTCCCACTGAACTTACCAAACTTTCTAACCAATTTAGAGTGGGTTCCTGTTGAATCAGCATATATTTCATATTGATATAAATAGTTTTCTAACGGACCTGTTTTACGGCTTACAATTACATATAACTTTTCTGTTTTTGGCGATTTGTAAAGTGCAATACCCATTGGTAAATTAAATTCTGGCTCTGTTGTATCTGTAAATACTTTAAATCCACCATTGTCTAGTGGCACCATATCTGGAACAGAAAACAAACGAATTTGTTGCTTTTCACGTTCGGTAAAAGCGATTACATCAACTTTTGTGCTATCGTTTAGGTTAAAACCATATGCTAAATCTACATTGTTTGGTCGCTTAATATTTCTAATGGTTTTCTCTTCAATAATCTTTCCATCTAAATCGAATGCGTAAATAGCCCCGTTTGTTTTTTTATCTGTACCAAAAACAATACTTTTTGATGCGTCTTTAGGATTTACCCAAATAGCAGGGTCATCTGTATCATTAATGGTTTGTTCTGTAATTATATCGGGGTTTATTGGTGGTAATTTACTTCCATTTTTACAAGAAATAATTACTATTGATGCAATAGTTAATATGATTTGTTTTTTCATTTTTATTTGCTTTTTGATTCTTTTGATTTTTTGAATAAGTCATATTTTAAACCAAAAGTTAATCTTTTACTATAATACTCAGCTTGCATAGTAAGATTTTTTGCTCCTTGGTAGTAGCGTAATGGTTGGTCTGTTAAATTGGTTAAGTCTGCATAAACTCTCAATTGCTTAGTAATTGCATACCCAACATTTATATCTAAAAAGAATTGCTTACCGTAGTATCTATCTGTAAATTCATTTGAACCTATTTCATCTATATACGCATCAGCGAAATTACCAGAAATACGTGCTGTGAATTTTCCGTCGTCATAGCCTAACGAACCGTTAAACATATTTGGTGAAGTGTTTGGCAATGTCATATCGGTTCTTTCATCTCCATCTTCGTTATTAATACCATTAGCATGAGATGTTAAGTAGGTATAATTTAAGTAAATGTTCAGGTTTTTAGCAAAACTTGGTAAGAAATCTAGTTTACGTTGAAAAGCTAATTCAATACCAAAAACTGAAGCATCCTCACCATTTTTAGGTCTAAATACATCAAATCCGTTTGTATCTGCACCTAAACTATTATCAGTTGCTTCTGTAACGGATACGTAAGCAAAATCTTTAATGTCTTTATAGAATAAACCACCGGACACTATACCTAAGTTTGAGAAATAATGTTCTGCCATTAAATCAAAGTTCAATGATTTTGCAGGGTCTAAATTTGAATTACCAATACTTATTTCTTCATCTTCTCTAACTATATTTCTAAATGGAACTAAATCTACATAATTAGGTCTTGCAATAGTGTTGGTGTATGCAAAACGCAAAATGGTATTTCTATTAAAATTATATTTTAAATGAAGCCCTGGTAAAACATTTGTATATGTATTTTCTTCTGTAGTAGGTGTATGAGAATCGTAATCGCCATCTTCGTTATACTCTATAATATTTCCTGTTGTTTTGTTGTTGGTGTTTTCAATACGAACACCTACCAAAGCTGTTAACTTATCTGACAGTTTTTGTTCTGTCATTATATAAGCTGCGTATACATTTTCTTTGGCTTTAAAGTTTTCACCTAAAAACTCATCATACACAATTTCTCCGTCTGCGGTATTTAATGTTACATTACCCAACCATTCTGGGGTTGCAAATATTCCTGCTTGATATTGACTTCCTGCCAAGAAATTGTTTTGTGAATAATCTCTTGTATTAACTATGCTCATATTAGAATACGTATCTTCAAATGCATCTTTAAATTCATAGAAATTATTATTACGTTGCTTGTCTTTTAAACGAGCTCTAAATCCGAATTTTAAGAATCCGTTTTCACTATTAAACACCTGTAAAGGCAGTTTAAAGTTCGTGAAAATATTAAAATCTTTTTCGTCTGTGTATTGGTTTTGTTCCGAAAGTTCATCTAAAACAAAATCACTTAAATTATTTGCTAATTGTTGGTTTACAGGTGTGTAATTTGGAAATTTTAAATTAGAAATATCGTTATTGACAATAATTGGATCATCTCCGTCATATTCAAAAGTAGTATAACGTTCGTTTAAACGCTCTTCTGATGCTTTAGCAAAAGATGCCATCCAATCTATTTCTACATTGCCAAATAAATGATCTCCACCAAGCGTATAATTTTGCATACGCTGATCTTCTAAACGGCGATTTTCATTTCTACTGTTGTTAATTCCTCCTTTTGTTTCTCTTTTAACATCTACAGGAAAACTTACAACGTTATTATTTGTAATTGTAAACTCATCGGTAGCAATATCTTCGCCGTCTTTAATTTCTTGCTTTAAGCGGAAACGATTTTCACGGTCATCACGCCAATTGTACATTGACTTAAAGTACAAGTGGTTGTTACTGTTTAACTGATAATCCAAGTTTGCAGAAAAACTACGACGAGTACGTTGCACCAAGTAATTTCTAATTTGAAATTCTTTTGCATACGGATTAACATCTACTTCCTCTAAAATATCTTCTCCATCTGTATCTTGAACTCCAGTATTGTATTCGAACTTATTATCCCAATCTGCTTCGAAGTTATCTGAACCGAAATCTGAATCGTTTACCGATGCAGAAATCATCCAACCAAATTTACCGTTTTTACTTCTGTCACCTAATAATAAAGATCCGTTTAAAATTCTTTTGTCATTAATAAAGTTTAAACCAGAACCAGCAGTTGCCGATAGTCTAAAGTTTTGAGGTGCTGTACGAGTTATTAAATTTATCGAACCACCAATCGCATCTGCATCCATATCTGTCGTTACGGCTTTGTTTACCTCGATGGACTGTATCATATCAGACGGAATTAAATCCATTTGTATATTTCTATTATCTCCTTCGGCAGATGGAATACGACTACCATTTAGCGTTACCGAGTTTAATTGTGGCGATAAACCACGAACAATTACGTTACGAGCTTCACCTTGGTCTAGTTGCATCGTAATACCTGGTATACGTTTTATTGCATCACCTATATTAGCATCAGGAAATTTACCAATTTGATCGGTAGAAATTACATTCGTAATATTTAAATTTGATTTTTGTTTGTTCAAAGCTTTTGCTTCTCCACCGATACTTGTTGAAATAATTACTTCATCTAAAAAATTATCACCTGGTTTCATTACAAATTTTAATGCTGTAGTTTTACCTTTAATTACTTCAACTGTTTCCGCTACATCTGCATAACCAAGGTATGTAATTTTCAAGTCTTGATTTCCAATAGGTACTTGCACTAAAGTAAATCGTCCATTAAAGTCAGAAACTGTTCCTTTTTTAATACTTTCAATATAAACGTTTGCTCCTGGCACATACAAGCCGTAATCATCAGTAATAACACCACTAATAGTTCCTGTCTGAGCAGTCGACTTCACATAACATAAGGTAAAGAATACCGTTACAATGATTAATTTCAGGTAGTTTTTTTGTTTCATTTTAATTTGATTTTTTTGTTACATTTTAATTTGACTAAATTTCTATCCAAAATTACATCAGTATTGAGTTTATTTGTTTTTTGTGACATTAACAAAAGGAAAATTTTTTATATTGTCTAGGGTAACAATAAGGCGGTAAATAATCTTTACCTAACATTAAATTAAAATGAATGCAATATTTCAAGGAGAATATTATTTTAATGTTAAAAAGGTATAATAAGACCGCTGCAGATGGAGTTCAAATTTGGACTTGAAATAAAAAAATGGATATGTAGTTAATTTTTTATTATCTGGTAAAATGCTAAATAATGTAAATGTGTAATATAATTTTTAATTTCAATAATTATTAGTCAATGGTTACTCCCTAGAAACTTCATGGATACTCCATAGAAAAGCCATAGATAGTTCACCTAAATTCACAAGAGTTAAACAAAATATTCCACACACATTATGCTTCCCTCCTAAGTCATCGCATAAAAAGTGTTCCATTAACATTGTAGAAGAAACTTTTGAAAATAAATTTTTTTAAGAAACAGTAGTAACAACTTTCGCTTTTTACCAAAGCAAAGTAACATAACGCAGAACATTATAATACAAATACACAGTAATTTCTGTATAGCCGTTTTTCAGGCTATTTACACATAATTGTAGATATAGTGCCTTTAGGTCTATATCGTCAACAATTATGTTAAAAGAAATTACGGCTTATGAACTTGTAGTTTTATTTATAGCTATAATTCGTCATTATGTAAAATATCCCAGAATATCTAGTATTCAAAAGAAACCTTATTACTTGGGTCATTAAACTATTAAGCGGTTTGCTTCGCAGCGTTTATAAAACATTTGTATCTATAATTAGCCGTTATGTAAAATAGCCGCTACCAAGCGCTCGATTGTTTTATAACTCAAATGCGCAGCATTCACGAGCTCCAAAATATTAAATAGAAATAACGCGAGTAATTATCCATCGCTTGCCAACGCCAAAATAAAAGCTAACCTTTTTACTCTTATTAAAAATCGCGTATTCGATAAAATGTACACAATAAAAAAATTTAGACGATTCTCGTGAGCTTGCCACAAGAGCATAAATTTTAAGAAAAATAAAATTCTATGCACTTGTTATATTTAGAACTTCAAATAATCCTTTTTTTAATGTTTCATTATTAAGTATTTTAAAAATTGATTCTCAATCAATTCTTCAAAATAATGTCTTGAAACAAAAGAAACAAAAATTCATGGCTGCATATAATTTTGGAAACAATTAACGGTTCATTCGCTATATTTTAGACTATTTAGCGTTAAGAAAATGTACCCAAAGTACATTTTTAGTTAAATACGATTTGAAACAAGGTTTTAGTAAAGTATTGTATCCTAATACAATCATCCACAGGATAATTGCATTTGTATAGCCTAAAATATGTACGCTCCACTCACCTATTGTTTTACCAAAATTTTATGAGGCCAAGTTAAATATCGAGATTCTATTTTACATAATATTATAAAACTAAACTTTTGGTTTATCAATCATAATTATTTTAATTTTGTATTATTACACTTTTACAATATAATAAATAATAAAAATATCAAAAATATGGATACTATTCGAAAAAACAACTCTACTAACGAATTAGATAAAATTGACAAACAAATAATTAAACTCTTACAGAAGAATGCTAGATTATCTAATAAGCAAATTGCTGCAGAAGTTGGTATTGCAGAATCTACCTGTTCTGAAAGGATGCGGAAATTACAGAGAAAAAAAATATTCTTCGGGTTTCATGCTATTGTAGATTCTTCTAAACTTGGTACGAATATAGAAGCAATGGTTGCTATAAAATTAACTAAAAACACAAAAGATCAAGTTGATCATTTTAAAAACGCAATGTCTTTGTTACCTGAAGTTGTGAATATTTATCATTTAGCAGGGCAAATAGATTTTCTGCTTTACATTGCAGTAAGAGATAAAAATCATTTAAGAGATTTTGTAATGGATCATGTCACAAAAGATTATGTAAAAAGTTTAGAAACCTCTTTGATTTACGATTTTTCACAAAACCCATTGTTTCCAATTTATTTAAAAGATGAATAGAGATGAAAATCTAATTAAATTAATGATTAGATCTTCTCCTCTATAATTACTAATTGAAAAAATAAATTTTGTTTATATTTTTAATTTGAAACAAACAACTTTGGTTTCAGACATCGCTTCAATAGCGGACTTTACTCCTTCTCTACCTATTCCGCTACTTTTAACGCCACCAAAAGGCATTGCATCTATTCTATAATCTGTAGAATCGTTAATCATTACACCAGCACACTCTAGTTCATTAATTGCTTTATGTGCATTACTGATATCATTCGTAAAAATTGCCGTATGTAATCCAAAAGGAGACTTATTACAGTTCTCTATAGCTTGATCTAAGTTTTTTACTTTTGAAATAGTTACCACAGGCCCAAAAACTTCTTTGTAATTGGCAATATCATTATTGCAGGCAGCCTCCAATATGGTTGGTGTATAGCAATTTCCAATTGTTTTTCCACCACTAATTATCTTAGCTCCATGCTCAATACTTTCGTTAATAAATTTATCAATTTGATTAATCGATTCTTTACTTATAATTGGTCCAATATCTATATCTTCAGATAATGGTGAACCAATCTTTAAAGTAGAAGTTAATTGAGAAAAATTATTTAAAAATGAATCGTAAATATCCTCTTCAACAAAAATTCGTTTTACACCAACACAATTTTGACCACTTGCAAAAAATGCGCCTGAAACACAAGATTGAACAGCGTCTTCTAAATCAGCATCAGATAAAACGATTACAGGAGAATTAGAACCAAGTTCCATCAATATTTTCTTTAAACCTGCTTTTTTCTGGATAATTTTTGCTGCTTCCACTCCACCCGTAAAACTTATCAATCTTATTCTATCATCGCTAATGAGCGCATCTCCAAAATATTCTGGAGAACCTGTAATTATGCTTAACATTTCTTTTGGTAAACCAGCTTCAGAAAGAATTTCTCCAAACTTAATGGCTACTAAAGGTGTATAATCACTCGGTTTTAATATCACCGGGTTTCCTGCAGCAATTGCGGGTCCCAATTTGTGGCAAATCAAGTTTAAAGGGTCATTAAAAGGTGTAATGGCAACAACAATACCAATAGGGACTTTGGTTTCGTTTCCAATTCTATCCTCTGAACCTGGAACAGCATTAAAAGGAATGGTGGCTCCAATTATTCTTCCTGCTTCTTCTGCAGAAAGTTGCATAGTATTTAGAGCTCTACTGACTTCTTTTCTTGCCTGAACTATTGTTTTTATTCCTTCTGTTGCAATAAGATTCGATAATACATCAAATTCTCGCTCCATTATGGTTAAGGCTTTTCTAAGAATTGCTATTCTTTTTGAAGGAGACATTTTTTTACCAATAGCCTCTCCTATTTTTGCTAAATTAAGTGCATTCATTACATCTTGCTTAGTCGACTGAGGAACTGTTCCGATTTTATCTCCTGTGTAACTATTATAAACAGGTACAGTAATTGTGTTTTTTTTATCTATCACCATGTTTTGAGTTTTAACCGTTAACTATTGATATGATATCATTATACAAAGCAAAACCTGTTTCAATTTTTCCTGCTCCTGCTCCAACTATCGTAGTATCTCCTAAAATACTAGAGGTGATTTTTAAGGCATTAGTAGCATCTGAAATACCATATAATGAATCATTCATTGGTATCAATTTAGGGCAAACTGAACCATGAACATTACCTTTATCATCCTTCCAAACGCTTCCAATTAGTTTCCATCTCTTATTATTTGCTGATGCTTCTTTTACATCCGAAAGTGTAATTTTAGATATTCCCTTCACTTCAATATCTTCTTGAATTAATTGCACATTAAAAACAACATTTGCCAAAATCATTACTTTAGCCAACGTGTCTAAACCTTCAACATCACTTGTAGGATCTGCCTCTGCATATCCTAGTTTTTGTGCCTGTGAAAGTGCATCATTATAAGACATTCCTAATTCCATTTTAGACAGAATATAATTAGATGTTCCGTTCATAATACCACTTACAATAGTAATATCTGAACCTAAAAGACCATTGTTTAAAACATTTATAATAGGTGTACCACTCATTACTGTTCCTTCAATTGCTAACGTCTTTCCTTTTAGTTTAGCCAAATTAAAGATGTGTTTATACCCTACAGCAAAAGGACCTTTATTACTAGTAACAACATGTTTATCAGAATCTAATGCAGTTTCTATATGGGATAGTGCTGGTTGTCCTGTATTAATATCTGTGAAACTAGCCTCAATAATGATATCTGCATTAATTTCTTGTATTGCTTTAGGAATGTCAAGTATATTTTCTGTTAATAAACTATAATCACCATTATTAGCATTTGCAAGTATATTCTGCATATTTATACCATTAGCATCGATCTTACTACCTTTCATTGTATCCAAAATTCCTACTGTTTGTATTTCTAGATTTTTAGCTAGCGGTACTATCGAATTATTTCTTAAAATAATTTCAGCTAATCCTTGTGATACAATTCCAAATCCTACATATACTATTTTTATCATTTATAATTATTTAAATTCATTGTTATATGACAAAACTATATATATATTCATATATAATTATTATTACAGTAAACTATTCTTTTATTATGTGTTTTAAATGAATTATATTCGTTTGTTGATACAAAACTTATTTAAAACAAAATTTAAATCGTTCGTAAAATATTTTAGTAAGTAGATAAATTTTTAGTGAAGAATTTTTAGATCTAACTTTAATGTGTTTTTGAATATAATCTAATATTCAAATTGAATACTATAAAAGAATGTAATAAGTTTTATTTTTTCATTTCACACACAATATGCTTCCCTCCTATGTCGTCGCATAAAAAGTGTTCCATTAACATTGTAGAAGAAACTTTTGAGAATAATTTTTTTTAAGAAACTGTAGATAAACTTTCGCTTTTAAGCAAAGCTGAAGTTACATAACGCAGAACATTATAGTACAGTTTTATTGAAATAATAAATGATAGCCATAATTCACTATTATGAATATATCGCAGAAAGTTATGCAGGCTAAATAAGCATTGTATTTAAAATGTTTTTACACTCATTTTTGGTAATCCGAAACTTAAATTACAAATAATTGCATTGAATTCGTAATTAAAAATCTTGTTTTGAAGAAAAATATTATTTAATTTTATTTTTCTAAGCATATTTACTTCCTTCTAAAAAGTTAATTTAGATTTTTAAAAAAAAACAAGAAAAATTAAAAAGCTAATTAAAATGAAATTAAAGAAAAACACATGTTTTGTAATAATGGGTTTTGGAAAAAAAAACCATACTGATTTTGGCATAACATTTGACTTAGACAAAGCGTATCAAAAAATTATAAGACCCGCGGCTGAAAAATTAGGATATGAATGTATTAGAGCTAATGAAATTGACGATTCAGGGTTAATCGAAAAAAGTATGTATGCAATACTAATGCAAGCTGACTTGGTAATTGCATACGTAACTACAGATAATGCAAACGCAATGTATGAAGTTGACCCGTCCTGAAATAAGGCTACATAATTTTAAACATTATGTATAGAAATGACAAAGTAATTAGACGTTACAGTGAACCTTTTAAATTAAAAATTTTAGCCGAACTTACAATCGGAAAACACACAAAGAGTGAGCTTTGTAAACTCTACTCTATTGCACCCACAACAGTAAATGTGTGGATTAAAAAGTACAATCGTAAAGACTTAATGAACACCAGAGTAAAAGTGGAAACAAAAGACGAAATATCTAGAATTAAGGCACTTCAAAAAGAGATTGAACAGCTAAAAAAACTACTACTTAAAAAAGATCTCGACGCTATGGTACAGGATTGTTATCTTGAAGTAGTAGCTGAAGATCTTGGCTATAAATCAGTTAATGAACTAAAAAAAAAGCTACCTATAAAGCCTTAAGCAAGGCCAAAAAAATATCTAAGGGATTTGCTTCTTTGACAACTATAACCCATTGTTTTGGACTTAAACGTGATGCTTATTACAAGCATAAAAATAGAGCTGATATACGTTTAAACCGAGAACAACAGATTATTAATATCGTTAGAAAAAGACGCAAATCCCTTCCTAGAGAAGGCGTGAGAAAACTTGTGAAATCATTAAATGCAGATTTTAATAAAGCCAATATTAAAGTCGGTCGAGATACTCTATTTAGTGTCCTTAGAAAACATCAAATGCTGACACTTAGAAGGAAAACCAGTGCTAGAACTACGAACTCTTATCATCGTTTTTATAAATATAATAACATCATAAAAGACTTAGAAATCACTAGAGCTAACCAAGTTTGGGTATCTGATATTACATACATTAGAACCATAAAGGGCTTTTGCTACCTGGCTTTAATAACAGATATGCATTCCAGAAAAATAGTGGGTTATGATATTAGTGATAGCTTGGAACTTAAAGGATGTGTGAGGGCACTTAATAAGGCCATTTATCAAGCTAAAAACATTAAAGGACTCATACACCACTCTGATAGAGGTATACAATATTGCAGTAATGTGTACACACAAATACTCAAAAGAAAAAAGATAGATATTAGTATGACAGAAGAAAATCATTGTTACGAAAATGCAATGGCAGAGAGAGTAAATGGAATTTTAAAAGATGAATTTTATTTAGACCAAACCTTTGATAACGTGAGTCACGCAAAGAGAGCTGCAAAAAATGCAATTAATTTATACAATGAATTAAGATTACATTTATCTTTAGATTATAAAACACCTAATATGGTATATAAATTATCAGCTTAATTCAATTTTAACCTGTAGCCATATTTCAGGACAAGACAAGTAGGAATTAGAGAGGCAGTTCACCCTAATTCAACCATAATTTTAAACAAGAAACAAGGAGAAAAAAGATTTGATGTAGGTCAAAATAAAATGTGTATTTATACTCCTTTAGGGCAAGTTATTGGAGATCGTGAAGCTGAAGAATGTCAAGAAAAAATAATAGAATTGATACAGAATGTAAATAAAGAGAGAGTTATTGATAGTCCTTTATTTGAATTTATAAAGGATATAATTCCGGATTTACCCGATGATTAATAAAAACACATGATGTATTTAAAAAATTGTATTCTCTTAAAAAGGTTCAATATTATTGATTATAATAATTAAAAGAAACAACCAAAAATAAAATTTCAATTAAATCAAACTGAGAAAATTTTTGAAATTTTATTTTTGGTTGTTTTTATTAGATATTATTTAATTAATTTGATTTACCTAAAATAATTACAAAGCAGTTTTGCAGTAAAACGAGATTTTTAATCGTAAAAAAAGGGTTATCAACCCTTTCCTTTTATATGGCGCTAAATATCAAGTCTGAAATTTCTCAATTTCTTGTCAAAATATCAATCCTTATCATTCCAAACATCTAATATTTTATGTAATGCACTAACAAAATATGAAACACCTACTATAATAAGTCCATAATGTGTTCATACCCCTTGATGGCCGTCAGTAAAATCTACGTAGATAGAGGGTTTATATATTTTTCATTTAAAAATGACAGACATATTGTATTAAACTTCTTTCCTTAAAACTTCTAATGGAGGGCTTTTTAAAACAGCTCTAATATTTGTTAATCCAATGATTACAACCAATATTGTAATTCCGGGAAGAAATACTAAAAAAGGAATTGCAGAGGGTATAAAAGGTTCTTTAAATAAAAGTGCTGCTAATAGCTGGCTGCTAATTAAAGAGAGTAAAATGCCAATTAGACTCCCTAACATTCCTAAATAGACATATTCTAGCGCCGTAATTTGTAAAATTTGTTTGCTCTTAGCTCCTAATGTTCTTAGTAATACACTTTCTTTTATTCGCTGATATTTACTATTTCTAACTGAACCTATTAAAACAATAATACCCGTAAGAATACTAAAGAAGGCCATAAAATTAATAATCCAAGAGACTTTATCTAAAATGTCTTCAACAATCGTGTAAATCTGTCTTAAATCTAAAATTGTAATATTAGGAAAGTTCTGGACCAAATCTCGCTGCAAAGCAGCAGAGCTCACATTATCTGATACATAGGTTGTCATCACATTAAATTGAGGTGCATTTTCTAAAACACCAGCAGGAAATACAATTGAAAAATTAAGTTGCATATTTCCCCAATTTACTTTTCGTATACTTCCAATGGTGGTTTTCATTAAAACCCCTTGAATATTAAAAACGACAAAATCTCCGACTTTTAAATCTGCATCTCTTGCAATATTATCGGCAATAGAAATTAAAATAGGTTCACCCGCTGCCACTTCTTTGGTCCAACTTCCTTCCAATAGTTCTTCCGAATCAAGCAATGAATCGCGATAGGTTGTTCTAAATTCTCGATTTAAAATCCATCTATTCATTTTCGAAACCGTGTCTTTGCGGATATCATTTACCAATTTTCCTTTGATGCGATGCATCCTCATAGTGATAATCGGAATGTTATCTATTACCTCTAAACCTTTTGGTTGCATGGTATTCAGAACCGCTTCTTTTTGTTGGGTTTGAACATCCATTAAAATAATATTTGCACTATTTTTTTTGTTATCAATAGCCGTTTTAGCTAGCAAAATATCTTTCGTAAAATAAAGTGTACTAATTAAGAAAGTACCCAAACCTATTGCTAATATCAATACCATTGTTTGATTATTTGGGCGGTATAGGTTTAGTAAACTTTGGCGTTTTGTAAAATCCCAGTTCGTGGGAAAATATTTTTTAATCACTTTCATAAACAGACTTGCAATACCTGCCATAATAGAGAATGTAATTAAAATGCCAATCGTAAATATAAATCCGTTAAGGGCGTTTTTTAACATCCAAAACGAAAATAAAAAGATAAAAAGCAGGATAGTTGCTAATATAAGAAGTCGTGCCTTTCTTGGTTTTATCGAATTTTCTTCTGATCCTCTTAATACCTCTAACGGTGAAACATACCAAGTACCTAACAATGGCAGTAAAGCGAATAATACTGACATTAAAACACCCAATGTTACGCCAATCATCAATGGTTGGGCAGTGATTGATATTTGAACATCAAATGGTAAAAAATCTTTTAAAATATATGGAAATACGTATTGTAAACCGATACCAATTATAGAACCGATGATCCCTCCTATAAGTCCAATTCCAATAATTTGCAACAAATAAATGAAAAACGTCTGTTTTCTTGAAGCTCCTAAACATTTTAAGACGGCTACATTTTTCAATTTTTCTTTGATATAAATATGAACTGAACTTGCAATACCTATACATCCCAATAAAAGGGCAATAAATGCAGCTAAATTTAAAAATTTAAAAACGTTTTCATAACTTCTACCCAAGCGTCTACTAGTGCTTGTATGTGTATCTAAATCAGCATTTTCATCATCTAAAATAGGATCTATTTTTTTATCTAAAAGTTCCAGATCCATTGCCGGTGGTACAATAAAAAAGTATTGGTATTCTTTTCTGCTTCCCAATTGTAACAATTCTGTTTTGTCTAAAAGTCGAAAAGGAATGAGCACAGTTGGCGCTACTGAAGAAGAAATCGCTGTACTACCCGGAATGGATTTTAAAGCGCCTAGTATAGGTAACATGAGCTTCCCTAATTTGATAGAATCTCCTGTCTTTAAATTGAATTGTAATAAAAGTGTGGCATCTACAATTGCACCGCCCAATTCTTGATATTCCGAACCAGCATTTGCTGGCATTGTAACTAAGTTTCCGTAAAAAGGAAAATTACCCTCTATGGCACGAACTTTTACAAGCTTTGTTTCTTTATTTTTAGGGAAAGCAGCCATCGAGATGAAATTAACCTCTGAACCAGACGCATTCAAAGAATCTATAATAAATTGAACTTTTTTTGTAGGAGGTTGTTTGCTATCGATAATAAAGTCAGCACCCATTAAAGCTTTCGACTGATTTTTAATATTGTCTTTTAAATTTTCGCTAAATAATTGTATTGAAACAACCGCCGCAATACCCAAAATAATAGAGGCCATAAAAAGTAGTAATCTAGAGATACTTGCCTTTCCGTCTCTCCAGGCCATTTTAAAAAGCCATTGCATCAAAACTTTTGAAAATATTTTGTTCATTAAAGAACTGTTGTTTTTTCGTTAGACATTACCTTCCCTCCTTTTAATCTCAATATTTGTTCCGTTCTATTAGCTAAATCTAAATCATGTGTAATAATCACTAAAGTTGTTCCGGCTTCTTGATTCAATTGAAAAAGTAATTGAATAACCTTTTCACCAGTCTCCTCATCTAAATTGCCTGTAGGTTCATCAGCAAATAAAATTGAAGGCTTGTTAGAAAATGCCCTTGCTAGTGCAACACGCTGCTGTTCTCCTCCGGATAATTGAGAGGGATAGTGATGAGAACGATCTAATAATCCTACTTTTTCTAACAATTCCATACCAACCTTAACAGCATTCTTTTCGCCTTGTAATTCTAGTGGTACTATTACATTTTCTAAAGCAGTTAGTGTAGGCAATAATTGAAAGTTCTGAAATATAAAGCCAACCTCTTTATTCCGCAATTGTGCGCGTTGATCCTCGTCTAAATCCTTTAAATTTACTCCGCATAATTCAATGTCGCCAGCACTTGGGTGATCTAAACCAGCACACAAACCAAGCAGTGTAGTTTTACCACTTCCTGAAGGACCAACAATAGAAAATATACTACCCTGCTCTATTTCAAAAGAAATATGGGTTAATACCGTTAAATTTTTTGAACCACTGGTATAAGTTTTCTCTAGTTCATGTATCTTTAATATCTTTGACATAGTATTCATTTAATATATATTACCAAGAAATGGGAAAATTTAAAAATAAACAATTGATCCTTAATTTTAAGGATAGGGTTCTGAAGATTTTCTTAAAGTTTTGTTATTTTTCAGGAGTATTATTGTTAATGTCTTGTGGGTCAGATAACTCTAAAAAAGAAAAAAATATTGAAAAAGATAAAATTGAAACTAACAATAATTTAAAAGAAAATAGCACATCAAAAAGGATTGTATTTTTTGGAGATAGCTTAACAGCTGGATACGGTTTGGAGGATGTAAATGATGCGTTTCCGGGAATTATTCAACAAAAAATTGACTCACTACAATTAGATTATATGGTGATAAATTCTGGTATAAGTGGCGAAACAAGTGCTGGAGGTAAAAGTAGAATTAATTGGGTACTAAATCAAAAAGTAGATATTTTTATTTTAGAGTTAGGAGCAAATGACGGTTTACGTGGGGTTTCTTTAAAAGAAACTAAAGAAAATTTACAAGTAATTATTAATGCTGTTGTATCCAAAAACTCAGCAACTAAAATTGTTTTGGCAGGTATGCAAATCCCTCCAAATATGGGACAAGAATATACAGCTGAGTTTAAAACAATTTTTCCGGTTTTAGCTGAAAAGAACAAATTATCATTAATTCCATTTTTATTAAAAGATGTAGGGGGCGTTGTCGAATTAAATCAATCTGATGGAATTCATCCAACAAAGGAAGGCCATCAAATATTAGCTAAAAATGTTTGGAAAATTTTAGAGCCAATACTTAAAGAAGTGGATTAATATAATTTAAATTTCGCCTCTTTTTTTTAAAAGAACTAATTCTTGCTATAAGCTCTAAAAAACCTTTCTGAAATTAAACTTAAAAGACTGGTCATTTAATCTATATTTCTCTTTTACAGACGTTTTGTTTAATCTGTATGGCAAATGTATTGTCGTTTATTTTGTTCAATGAGGAAAGATAGATTAATTTCGTACATCATTTATTTTCGAAATTTTATTTATGAAAAATTTATTTACACTATTCTTTATATCAATTACTATATTCTCTTATGGCCAAACAATAAGAATAAATGAAGTAGTTTCCTCTAATTCTGAATATACAGATGAAGATGGAGATTCTCCAGACTGGTTAGAAATTCATAATTTTGGAGATAAAGATGTTTCAATTAATGGCTGGTCTTTATCGGATGATGTAAATGATCTTATAAAATGGACATTTCCAAATATTACATTAAGTCCCAATCAATACATGCTTTTATGGGCTTCATCAAAAGATCGTCGAACCAATAATTATTATAGAACACTTATCAATCAAGGAGATGAATTTAAGTACTTAATTCCTAACTCCGAGCCTCCTTCTAACTGGAATACTTTAGATTTTGATGATGCAAATTGGTCCTCAGGTTCTTCAGGGTTTGGATATGCCGATGGAGATGATACTACGCTCATTCCGAATGGCACACAGTCTGTATTTCTGAGAAAAAAATTTAATATAAGTAACTTATCAACTGTTTCCTCATTAATCTTAGATTTAGATTATGATGATGCCTTCGTTGCTTACATAAATGGTGTTGAAGTTGCAAGAGATAATATTAATGGCAATCCACCCGCTTATGATTCAGGTACTATTACTGATCATGAAGCTCGAATCTATTCTGGGGGTAATCCAGAAAGATTTTTTATAACAAATGTCAATTCAATTTTAAATGAAGGTGATAATATTTTAACAATTCAAGCACACAATATCAGTTCAAACTCCTCGGATTTCACAATAATACCTTTTTTATCTGCAGTTTTTTCAGTTCCTAACAATTCTGGTATTGATCCACCTGCTATTTTGGCCTTAACAGGAAATAATCTTCATACAAATTTTAAAATATCATCGAGTTCAGAAACATTAAGCTTAACAGATGCTTCTGGCACTCTTGTATACCAAATAATTGCAGAAAATCTTCCTCCAAATACTTCTATTGGCACATCTATAACTTCTGGAGAGATTGTAAGTTATTTGGAGACTACGCCAGGTTATGAAAATTCTAACGAAGAATATTTAGGAAGTATTCAGAGTGAAGTTGTTTTTTCTCAACCAGGTGGTCTTTTTGATGTACCACTTAGTTTAATTTTATCAGGAAATACTTCAGAGGAAATAATACGATATACAATTGATGGAAATAATCCTACAGATACCTCGCCAATATATACAAGTCCTATTCAAATTAATGAGAGTACTACTGTGCGCGCACAGATATTTTCTGAAAATTATTTGCCATCTCAAGTATATACTAAATCATATATTTTAAACAATAGTTCATTTACGAGTAGTAATTTACCTATCGTTATTATCAACACAGAAAATGGTGCTACAATTCCTGATGAACCAAAAATACTTGGGACTATGAAAATAATTCAAAGGCCTGATGGTGATAGGAATTTTCTAGCCGATGCCAATACTGAAGAATTTTTAAATTACTCTGGAACAATTGGAATCGAAACCAGAGGTTCTTCTTCTCAAACCTTACCAAAAAAACCCTATGGAATTGATACTTTAGAGGATGATGGTATAGAAGATAAAGGTGTGGAATTATTAGGCATGGCAAAGGAAGATGACTGGATTTTAAATTCATTTGCTTTTGATGACAGTATGATGCGTGACTATATTAGTTACGAAATGGCCAGAAAAATGGGACAATATGCAGCTAATTTAAAATATTGTGAAGTCGTACTTAATGGAGATTACATAGGCTTGTATGCACTTTCAGAAAAAATAAAACGTGATGGAGACCGAGTAGATATCGCAAAATTATCTGATGATGAAAATTCATTTCCAGAGGTAACTGGTGGATATTTGATGCAGACCGATAGACCAGATGCAGAAGACCCTGAGGCTTGGTATAACAATGGCGCTGGGTACATTCATGAAAAACCAAATTCAGATGATATCACAGAAATACAGTCTTCTTATATAGAATCAGTTTTCAGAGATTTAGACGATAATGCTACGAATTCAAATGTTACAAGTGGCTACCCATCTATTATCGATGTGCCTTCATTTGTAGATTATATGCTTATGGCAGAAATAGCATCGAATGTGGATGCCTATGCACTGAGCACGTATTACCATAAAGATCGAGGTGGTAAATTAAGAGCGGGTCCTATTTGGGATTATAATTTAACCTTTGGTAATGACTTGTTTAATGCATTTGGAACTTATTATGACCGAAGCTTTACGGATGTTTGGCAGTTTAACTATAGTAATACAGGAGCAGGTTTTTGGGGAGATTTATTTCAAAACGCAACGTTTAAATGTTATTTATCTAAACGATTTGATGAAGTTACAAATCCCGGAGGAGCCTTAAATTATAGCTACATATCAGATTTAATAGACAACACCGTTGCATTAATTTCTGAAGCTGTAGTTCGTGAAAATCAACGATGGAATACAATTCCTGATTTTTCAGGCGAAGTGAGTAATATGAAAACTTGGATACAAGAACGAATTACATGGATGGGGAATAACCTTGGTGGATTTTCTAATTGTACAGCGATAAACACGCCTTCTTTAGTAATTACTAAAATTGATTACAATCCGCAAGAAACAAATGAGTTTCCTGAGAGTGATGACCTAGAGTTTATAGAAATTAAAAATACAGGAACTACAAACGTAGATTTAACCGGAATCTATTTGATTAAACTAGGTGTTTCATATCAATTCGAAAATAATGCAACCATTGAAGCTGGTCAATCTATTCAATTAGCAGGAGATAGAGATACTTTCATAGCGCGATATGGTGTTGTACCTTTTGATACATTTCAAAGAGATTTATCAAATAGCAGCCATAATTTAGTTTTAGTAGATGCTTTTGGAAATCTCATTGATCAAGTTGAATATTCGGATAAGGCACCTTGGCCAGAATCTGCAGATGGTGCTGGATTTTATTTAGAGCTTATAGATATTAATTCTGATAATTCGCTGGCGAGTAGTTGGAAAGCTAGTTCAAATTTAGTTTTAGACACGAATGCTTATAATCACAGTGCATTCGTTTTTAATGTCTATCCAAATCCAGCCGAAGATAAGTTGAAAATAAACTCGGAACAAACCATACAAAAAATCACAATTTTCAATCTTTTAGGGCAGGAATTAAGAGCAACGAAAGTCAATTTTAAGTCAGGAGAAATTGATATAAGTGCACTTCACAAGGGAGCCTATTTTTTAAATTTGAAGTTTATCAATGGTGCAAGTGTTTCGGCTACGATTTTTAAACAATAAGTTACTCATGCTACAGACAAATTAATAATATTTATCATTTGATATTTAACTCTATATAAACTTTATAAATAAGCGAGATAAAAAGTAGTAAAAGGATCTGAATTTATCTAGTAAATTGTTACCAACAAAAAGCATAACATAAAAATACTTACGTCAATTTAGTTGTACATTTGTCCACTTTATAGTCAATAGTTTACGAAACAATTATCTATTTAATTCTTATGCCTTTTAATAAATTACATTCTCATATAAAAGAGGAGCTCGAATCTTTAGAAATCACAACACCAACCCCTTTTCAGAAGACTAGCATACCAGTAATAAAAAGTGGTGCTAATATATTTTGTACAGGCTCTAAAAATACAGGAAAAACTACTACCCTTATACTTACCACCTTACATAAATTAAAATGTGAAGAAGTTGGAGCTGCACCGAGAGCGATGGTTTTAGTAGAAGATAGAGATTGTGTATTAGCTTTACATGAAGCTTTTATGCCATACACGAGACATAGTTCGTTGCGTGTTTATGCATGTGATGATAAACATCACATTGAATTGCTAACTTCAGAGATTTTTGAAGGTGTAGATATTCTTATTGCTACGCCCAAAACAGTCTGTAAGTTGCTATTATTAGAAGGTATAAATTTAACGCAATTAAAAATATTTAATATAGACGATGCCGATTTTTTGAGCTCTAAATCTGCTTATACAGATCTTTTGGCGATTACACAAGGCATTCAAAAATGTCAATATGTGTTATATTCAGAAAAAATAAATTCTATGTTAAAACGCTTAGAAACTAATTTTATGCAGTATTCTAGGACGGTAGCTGGATAAAAACGTTTTTTAATTATCTAAGTTATTTTTTTATTAAAATGAAGACATTATGATTCCTAAACTACACTACATCTCTCAGGGGAACTCTCCTAAAGAGCATCTAGATAATATCCAAAAAGCATGTTCAAGTGGCTCAGAATTAGTACAATTGCGTTTAAAAAATATCTCAGAAAAAAAATGCTTAAAATTAGCTACCGAAGCTAGAGAAATTACTTCTCATTTTCAAACTAGACTGATAATAAACGATTACTATAAAATAGCAAAAGCCATAAAAGCAGATGGTGTTCATCTAGGTGAAACAGATTGCTGCCCTTTAGAGGCAAGAAAGCATTTATACACTTGGCAAATTATTGGAGGAACCGCAAATACCTTACAAGATTGCGAAACATTAATCAGTAAACAAGTTGATTATATTAGTTTAAGTCCTTTTAGGCATGCAGTAACTAAAGGCAATATATTTAAAGTTTTAGGTTTAAACGGATATAACGAAATTATTGAAGCTTTAAAAACTGAGACACCAATTATTGGTTTTGGAGGCATCAATACAAAAGACGTTACAGCGATTTTAGAAACGGGTATTTCTGGAATTGCTGTATCGGATGTAATCACTAAGAATTTTGATGTTATAAGAACATTTAATCAATTATTAAAAGCTTCTTCAACAAAAGAGTTGCGCCATACATTCAAATAGAATGCGCAGATGTGATGCAAATTATTACAGTTTAATTCTGAGTCTAGATATGTTGTTTTGCACTAAAAATTAATTTTCTTTCAATTTCTTTATTTCTTATTCTATATTCATTTTGTTTATTGAGAAATCCATTGAAATAAAACTTACGAAACTAAATGATATATATACAGGAATACTTATTTTTATGACAAATTAGAAGTTTAAGGGATATTACTCTTTTACTTTTTATAAAACTGCATACTTATGAATATTGGTCACTTTTTATATGACTATTTAGTAATGAAGGGAATGTCTGAGACATCAGCAAAATATTTAAATATGCTCGTTTTACTAGCATCATTATTAGTGATTTCGTTCTTAGTACATTTTATCATTAGAAAAATTATAATGGAGTTATTCACGAAGTTTGCAGCAAAAACTAGGAGTAATTTTGATGATTTACTTGTAAAAAATAAAGCTCCTAGAAATATCGCTCAAATTATTCCATTAATTGTAGTTTTAGAACTTGTGCCGATTGTTTTTATTGATTTTACTTTTTTTGCAGGGATTGTTAAAAAAGGATTGCAAGTATTTGCAATTGTCCTTATACTCTGGATTGTTCGGAGCCTTCTAAATACTCTCAAAGATTACTTCAAAACATTATCTAGTTTAAAAGATAAACCCATTGATAGCTATATTCAGGTTATTATGATATTGGCTTGGGTATTTGGTATATTATCAGCTTTTGCCATTATTACGGGAATAGAGTTCATTAAATTTATTACTACTATTGGTGCAGCTTCGGCGGTTATTATTCTTGTGTTTAGAGATACCATTCTAGGCTTTGTCGCCAGTATTCAGGTTTCTATAAATGACATGGTAAGAATTGGTGATTGGATAACCTTTGAAAAATATGGAGCAGACGGTGATGTTATTGAGATCAACCTATCTACGGTAAAAGTGCAAAACTTTGATAAAACCATTACTACGATCCCTACCTATGCTTTAATTTCTGACTCCTTTAAGAACTGGAGAGGAATGGAAAATTCAGACGGAAGACGTATAAAAAGGTCTTTAAATATTAAGTTAAATAGTATTAGTTATTTAACTAAAGAAGAGGTTTTTAAGTTAAAAAAAATTCATTCTATTGCTTCTTATTTAGAAACCCGTCAATCTGATATTGAAGACTATAATACGAATCATAATATCAACAAAGAGTTACTATTAAATGGTAAAAACTTGACAAATATCGGGGTGTTTAGAAAGTATATTGAGACCTACATTGAAAACCATTCTGGCACTAATAAAGAGATGATGATTATGGTACGTCAACTAGCTCCAGGCACGCAAGGAATTCCTTTAGAAATTTATGCTTTTAGCAATGATAAACGCTGGAAAAATTATGAATATATTATGGCAGACATATTCGATCATATCATAGCTGCGGTACCCTATTTTAGTTTAGAAATTTTTGAATTTCCTAGTAACGCAAGTTTTATGAATACAAATTAGAATATATATATTAATTTCAACCTATCCGTGTTGAATCAGAAATGTTAAATTACTTTTTAAATTATATATAAAACTTTGTTGTTAGCTTAAATATTAACTGTTTTATCGTAAACTTGTACAAAACTAGAACTCTTTAACTTTAAATAAAAATAAATTGGATTTACTTTCAGTATTAACTTGGTTTTCGAGTTTGGCGTTTATTTATTTCGGAATTAATTGTTTTTATTCAGAATTTATTATTTCAGAATTTAAACGTTATGGTTTACCACAGTATAGAAAAATGACTGGATTTCTGCAATTAATAGGTGCAATGGGTTCGTTAAGTGGTCTATACCTTATTCCAATATTACTACTAGCAGCATCCATAGGGTTATCTTTATTAATGTTTGCTGGTTTTGTAGTGAGAATAAAAATTAAAGATAATTTTATAAAATCTTCTCCTTCTTTTATTTTTGCAGTTTTAAATTTATGTATCGCTTTTAAGACTTTTAATCAATACTTTTAAAGAGATGCATAGGCAATAATCAGGTTCATTACAATAAATAAAAAGGCAGGAAATGATTTATACCACTCGTCTTTTACTTTAATATGCATTATTATTGATCCTATCAATAAAATGGTTAAACCTAAACTTCCTATTAAAACTAAGTTATCAAATCGAATCGAAGCTATTAATACTAAAGCCAAACTTACTTTTAAAAAGCCAATTACATAACAAAACTCTTTTGATAAACCATATACTTTAAATTCTTCAATAATATTTTTGGAAGCACCACCTCTCCATTTTGTAGGTTTTCTTGATTGAATTAACCAAACATTTAACATACTGATTGAGATAATAATTTTTAATACAATAATTACATAGTCGATTAGATCCATTAATTTATATTTTTAATTAGTATGAATTGAAACGAATTTATAAAAAATAATCTGATTGTAGTGTTCTATTAAGCCTCAAATTTGTAAAATTTTATTTCATTCTGAAAAAAGAAAAGAAATTTACTTTGAAGTTATTTTCAATCAATTAAAAATAGATGTCAGGAATGGAATCATATTCAAGTAAGGTTTAATGAAAAAAAATATTTTTTATTACCAAAAATAAACTTAAATTAAATTTTTCAAAACAAATTACATTAAGCTCTAGAAAAAGCCAAAAGAGTTATTCTTAAAAAAAATATTTTGGTAGATATTACAAAAAGTTTTTGTTTTTTTTATTATTGGCATAGTAGTTGGTATTTTAATTATTAAATAAAGAAAAAATGAAAATTAAGAATTTTACAATAATCCTATGTACTTTATTAAGTTTTATGGGAATAGCTCAAAACTCCATTGAATTAGGAACTGATCAGAATCCGAACTATAAAATTAGTTTAGATAAATATGTTGCAGCAAGTAAAGATATTAGTCAAACCTTAACTCAAGGCACTACTTCTCAAGAAACCTATGTAGCGATAGATCCTATGGAAGAAAAAAGAAAACGGAAAGAGTTAAGAAAATATTTTAGATCTCAGCGCCCTTTATGGAGACATCAAGAACGTCTTGAGCGTGCTAAAAGCCCATCTTTCTTTAGAGGTAGAAATAGAAGTTTTAATACTAGATATGGTAATAATTTCTTTAATAGAAGTTGGTTTAATAACCATTCTTTATTAAACTAAAGAGTCCTACTTTATTAAATTTTTGACTAAATTTGATTATCACAAAAACGAATATATATATATTAGAAAAATTATGAGAAAACAACTTATTATTGTAACGTTAATTATTGCTGGTTCATTAGCTTTAGCATCTTGTGCTAGGCAAGTAACGCGTGTAAATTCGAATACTCAAATAGATATTAGTGGACGATGGAATGACACAGATTCTAGGTTAGCGGCCGAAGAACTAACTGATGAAATTTTAAATGGCGATTGGCTTACTGATTTTATGCAAGCAAATGAAGGAAAAAAGCCTGTATTAATTGTGGGCTTAGTTAGAAATAAATCTCATGAACATATTGAATCAGAAACTTTTATTAAAGATATTGAAAAAGTTTTGATTAAAAAACAAAGTGCTCGAATTGTTTCTGGTGGAAAAATGAGGGAAGAATTAAGAGCAGAACGTGCTGATCAGCAAACAAATTCAGCAAGTTCTACTGTAAAAAAATTCGGATTAGAAACAGGTGCTGATTTTATGTTACAGGGAAGTATTAATTCTATTGTAGATGCTCATAAAAGAGAGAAAATTACATATTACCAAATAGATTTAGAGCTAACAAACCTTCAGACAAGTGAAAAAGTTTGGATAGGTGATAAAAAAATTAAAAAGTTTGTTAAAAATTAATATTACTTAATTAGATATTAAAAAAGCTTTTCTCATTTATAGAAAAGCTTTTTTAATAAAAATAACTTCTTTTTTTAATATGAAGAAAACTGCTTTATATACAACCTTATTGTTGTTTTTTCTATTTTTTAATAGTTGCGCTACTTACAATTTAAAAAGTCAAGAATTTCAAACAGCTCTTCAACAGGGTGAAACTGAGAAAGCACTTAAGTTCATCGATGCGAATTCTTTTTTAAAAAAGAAAAGAAATTTACTACTTTATTATTTCGAAAAAGGAAAAATAGCATACCTCAATGGAGATTATGAATTAAGTAATTCTTTATTGAATAAAGCAGATCTGTTTATTGAAGAAAATAAAAAATATTTGGGAGGAAAAGTTTTGGGTATGCTCTTAAATTCGGAAATGGAGACTTATACAGGTGAAGATTTTGAAAAAGTTACTATTCATTACTACAAAGCCTTAAACTATATTTTTCTAAACAAATTAGATGAAGCTCTAGTAGAAGCAAAAAGAATTAACCTTCAACTGCAGCAGCTTAATGACAAATATCCTGCAGGGCAAAAAAATAGATATACCTCCGACGGATTCTCCTTAAATATACAAGGTTTTTTGTATGAAGCTTCTGGAGATTTGAATAATGCTTTTATTTCTTACAGAAATGCAGTAAATTTATATTTAGCTAATAGTGGTTCTTTTTTTGGAACTACTTTACCCGAGCAATTGAAAAAAGATGTTTTAAGGACAGCTGCAGCACTGGGTTTTACAGATGAACTTGATCGGTATCAAAAACTACTTGCAACTACTTATTCTCCAAAAGAAGAAAATATAGAAGGAGAGTTAATTCTTTTTTGGGAAAACGGTTTAATTCCCTTTAAAGATCAAACTTTTTATAGTTTTACAGTTTTACCAGGAAATACAGATGGTGTTGTTTCTATCTATAATGAGGAACTGAACCTTACACTTCCAGTTCCAATAAGTAAAGGAAAAGGAAAAAATAATAAATTTTCTGATATTGAGATTTTTAACATAGCTTTTCCTAAATACGTTAAAAGAAATCCTTATTTTTTTAAAGCTAGCATTATAAAAGATTCTATTACAACTGCTGATTTTCAATTAGCTCAAAACTATGAGGATGTTGCTTTTAAAACATTAAAAGATCGCGCCGTGCGTGAAGTAAGTAAAGCAGCTATTAGATTAGGCACTAAAAAAATATCAGAACACCTTTTAAAAGAAGAAAATAAAGATTTAGGAGCTGCTTTAGGAATCTTTAACGCCTTAACTGAAAGAGCAGATACAAGAAACTGGCAAAGTTTACCGAATAGTATTTATTATGCTCGAATTCCTTTAAAAAAAGGAAAGAATACTATTTCTATATTACTAACAGCTGCTAACGGAATTTCTAAAGAAGAAAAAGTTTATGTGGATAGTAGAAAAGGAATTCAATTTAAAAAGATAACAAGCATTAAATCTTACTAAAGATATAGCATAACCTTTCTAAAAAGGCTTCAAAATTCTTGAGGAGTAAACGCGCTGTGAAGTTTTTTTAAAAACTAAAAGGCAACAAATGAAAACCTCATGTAAACCCCTAATTCTTTATTAAAATATTTCTAATAAATTTAGAATTTAAACTTTGTAATTAATCCAATATTAATTATTATAACTTAATTTAATCAAAGAGTATTGATATAATTTGATTTTTCACTTTAAAATAATCAAAATAGAGTATTTTATTAATTTTTAATTTTATAAAGCTTTCAAAGAACACCACTAATAATTATATATTGATATGTAAATAAAAATAAGGAAAAAAAAAGCCCATCAATTATTGATGGGCTTTTGTAAAACTTGAAGTATATTTTTTAGATAACTTTTAAGTTTACTGCATTTAATCCTTTCTTTCCTTCTTGTAAGTCAAATTCAACATTGTCACCTTCATTGATTTCGTCTATTAAACCTGAAATGTGTACAAAATGATCTTTCTCTACTCCTTCTTCAGTGATAAAACCAAATCCTTTGGCATCATTAAAAAATTTTACTGTTCCTTTGCTCATTATATATATTATTAATTAATCTTCAAATATCCTACCATTTTTTTGATATTCAACATATTAATTAATTTTTTTTTATATTGTTCACCAATTTTGTAGATAAAGTTGGTGTTTTCTAAATTCATAAATATTAAGAATTTATCATTTTAATTTTGGCTTATCTCCACTAGTTATTATAGAAATCTACCAATCAATAGGAAAGTAATCTTTCAAGAATTTACCACACCAATGTTTACCAGTATTAATTCCGTCAATTAAAGGATCCATCACTCTGGCAGCGCCATCTACAATATCTAAAGGAGGTTGAAAATCATGCACTGCCACTTTTCTTTTAGATAATTCAGCTGGATCCTCATCTGTAACCCAGCCTGTATCCACTGCATTCATATAAATTCCTGATTTAGCCAATGTAGATGCAGATGTGTGTGTTAACATGTTTAATGCCGCTTTTGCCATATTAGTATGTGGATGTCTGTCAACTTTTTTAAATCTGTGAAACTTACCTTCCATGGCTGTGACATTAATAATATGTTTTTTGCCGGTATTTTCTTTCATCATTAAAGGAGATAAACGATTGCATAAAACAAAGGGAGCTACCGAATTTACTAGCTGTACTTCCACCATTTCTGTGGTTTCAATTTCGCCTAATTTTAAACGCCAACTATTGGTTTTTCTTAAATCCACTTGTTGTAAATCAGCATCTAATTCGCCTTCGGGAAACACTTCTGCAGTTTGCAAGGAGTTGTCAAAACTATACGGAATTTGGGATAATTCTGCCGAATTACGTAATCCAATTCCTGGTTCTGGACCATGCCAAGTAACTGGCAGAACATTGTTTTTACTTGTTTTAGAAGTGGATACACTTAAATTTGCTAACTCTTCTAAACAACTAGTGTGATCTTTTAACAACGTTCTCGCAAGTTTTGGTAGTTGATCTAAAGGTAACTTTTCATTTTCCATTAAATGGAAATAAAAACCGGAAGGCCGTCTTACTGTTTGGGCTGCGTTATTAATTAAAATATCTAATCGATCGTACTTTTGTTCAATATAATTACAAAAAATTTCTACACTTGGTATGTGTCTTAAATCGAGTCCGTGGATATGTAAACGATCACTCCATTGTTTATAATCGTCTTCTTTAGAAAAACGAATCGCAGAATCTGCAGGAAAACGTGTGGTAGCAACAACTGTAGCTCCAGAACGCAACAACATTAAAGTTATATGATATCCGATTTTTAATCGAGAGCCTGTAATTACGGCAACTTGATCTTTTAAATCTGTGGTTTGAAAACGTTTGGCATAATTTAAATCACCGCACTCTTTGCACATGGTATCATAAAAATGATGCAATTTTGTATATACTGTTTTGCATACATAACAGTTTCTTGGTGATTCTAGTTCTAAAGTATCTTCATTAATTGCTGCCGTCCCAAGTAATTTGGGTGCTACAAATAGTGCCGCTTCACGTGCAGAACGAATACCAGTTGTTTTTCTAGCATGCGTATCTTTCGCAATCATTTTACGTTTCGCTGCTTTTTTGGCATCTTTTCTTCTACGCTCAAATTCAGCACGATTCGGTCTCGTTAATTCACCAGCTGCTTTAAAAAGTGCAACTCTTTGTGCTTCAGGTAAATCAAAAAGTTGATTGGTGTCTTCTAATAATTGCTGTAATGTGTTTATGCACCTTGCAATGTCTTGATTATGATCTTTTTCACTCATATAAATTATAATACGGTAACTCTTACTTTTTTCTTTTTTAAACGGGTATTGTTTAATTTTTCGACCAAATCATCTGCAAGTGCTAAAGGAATTGCAACAAAAGCGCAATCTGGTTTCAACTCAATAGCACCTAATTGATCTTTAGAAATACCTCCTTGTTTAAAGAATAATCCTGCGATATCACCTTTAGATATTTTATCTTTTCGTCCACCAGAAATAAACAAAGTTTCCCAATATTGAGGCACATACTCTGCTTTTTTGGAGATGTTTATCCCTTTACTAGTTTTAATAAAATCTGGTAAACGTTCATTCTCCCATTTTAAAATATAGGCCGTTCCTTTTTCATTGACTCTTGCAGTTCTTCCATTTCTGTGGATAAACTCCTCCTCATGTTTTGGCAATTCGTAATGAATAATAAATTTCATTTCTGGAATATCTATTCCTCTCGCCGCTAAGTCTGTAGCAATTAATAATTGACAGGTTCCGTTTCTAAATTTAATTAAAGCACGTTCTCTGTCTTTTTGCTCCATTCCTCCAGAGAAACAAGCATGACTTACTTTGTGTTGGTCTAAAAAAGCACTTAATTGTGTAATGGTATCTTTTAAATTACAGAAAACAATACCAGGTTCATTCCCAATATGTTGTACTACATCTACCAAGGTTCTCATTTTGTTTTTATTAGGAGAAACCACTGTTTTAAAAGTTAGTTGAGAGGTTCTTTTTCCTTTTAAGTAATTGATAATTCTAGGCTCCTCTAATTGCACAAAATCAGGTATCTCAACACCTTGGGTAGCAGAGGTTAAAATGCGTTTATTTACAGTAGATAATTGATTAATTATATTCCGCATTTCATACTCAAAACCTACTTCTAAAGACTTGTCAAACTCATCTAAAATTAAGGTTTTTATATTGTTTTTAGAAAAACGATCGTTTGCAAAGTGATCAGATATTCTACCTGGTGTTCCTATTAAAATAGCAGGAATATGTTTTAATTCAATTTTATCTTTAGACATTGGTCTACCGCCATATACCGCGTTAACTTTATATCCAGATCCCATAGAACGAATAACTTGTTCTATTTGTATGGCCAATTCTCGAGACGGCACTAATATTAATGCTTGTAGGTCTTTACATTCAGGATCTAATGATTTTAACAAAGGCAGAGAAAAAGCCAATGTTTTTCCGGTTCCTGTTGGAGATAATAAGATGGTATTAGCATTCTTTTCAATTACTGAAACAGCCTCAATTTGCATAGGGTTCAAAGCTTCTATTTGTAACTTTTCTAGAATATCCTGTTGCGTTTTTATAATATTTGCCATACTTATTTCTTTTTCTTCTTTTTAGATACTTCAGGTTTTGTTTTTGCAGTCGCAGTTTGTGCTAAGTAATATGCAAGTATTTTATCCACCAATTCTTCTTTTGTTAAATGATGAAATATTGTTTTTATCTGCGCTTTAAAATCTTCAGATACATCGCGATTTGGTTTAATTTTAAATATTTTTTTAGCCCACAGCAAACCATTGTTCTCTTCAATACTTTGTGCATCTGCCTTTTTATATTCTTTAAAAACCAACCCTAAATCTTCTTCAAATTCAGGAATCTCTTCCAATTCTTCTTTTTGTATGATACTTAAAGAAAGCCCTTCTGCTACTGCCCTCGCAGTACGACCACTTCTATGCACATATGTATCATATCTATCTGGTAAATGATAATTGACCACATAAGATATTTCTTTTACATCTATTCCACGGGCAGCTAAATCTGTCGCTACTAAAATATCGATATGACCTTCTCTAAATTGCCCCATAATACGATCTCTTATCCCTTGGGTTAAACTGCCGTGTAAAGCTCCAGAAGAGAATTTGTTAATGGCTAAGTTTTTTGCTAATTTATTAACAGCAGCCTTCGTTTTACAGAAGATAATTCCACGTTCTCCTTCTTTAGAAGATAAGAAATGAAGTAAAATATTTAGTTTTTCTATGGGTTCAACGACCACATATTGATGGTCTATTCCTTTATGCCCTAAAGTTGCCATATCTGCTTCTACATGTACAACATGTTTCGACATATAGTTTTGTACTAATTGCTTGATAGCACCGGGCATTGTAGCCGTAAACAAGAATGTTCTTCTAGTTTTAGGAATCTCTTTGATAATGGTATCTACTTCTTCTTTCAAGGCACTAACCATTTCATCTCCTTCATCTAGGATAAAATAGTTGATGTTTTTTATATCTATAACGCCACGCTCTACTAAATCAACCAAACGTCCTGGTGTTGCAACAACGATATGAATCGTTTCTTTTAAACGTTCTATTTGAGATTTTATAGGGATACCTCCGCATATAGAGGCAATTGTTGCTTTTTGATCTTCTGCAGCAAAGGATATTAGGTTATCGTATATCTGATGTCCTAATTCTCTCGTTGGAGCTAGTATTAATGCTTGTATATCTTTACTTTCTGAATCTACTAATTGTAAAATAGGCAATCCAAAAGCAGCTGTTTTTCCTGTTCCTGTTTTTGCTAAAACCACAACATCTTCCTTTTTATGTAGAATTAAAGGAATAGTTTTTTCTTGAACATCTGTAGGTATAGAAATTTCTAATTTAGCTAAACTCTTCTGCAATGCTGCATGAATACCTAACTCTGAAAACGTTGTTGACATTAAATAAAATTTTTGCAAAGGTACTGATAACGTTCTTGTAAAATGGACAAATAATTACTTGTGAATTTAAAATGTTTCATTTGAAAATAAAATAACAATTATATACTTGCATTTCTTTTAGTGCAGCTTTTATGAATCCTTATATTTGTATTTATAAATCAATAGGAATAAAGGATTTGCAACAGATAAAAGCATACTTAGATCAAATAGCAACAATATCTAAATCAGATTGGGATTTTTTCACTTCAAAGTTACATCGTCGTGTCATTCAAAAAAAAACTATTTTTTTAAAACTAAATGAGATAGAAAATTACATTTCTTTTATTGAATATGGTGTTGTTCGATTATATCTTCCCAAAGAAAATCCAGAAAAAGAAATCACGTTTGGATTTAGTTTTAAAAATCAGTTTATTAGTGCTTATGATTCATTCTTAACACAAGAACCATCAGTATATCAACTACAAGCATTAACAGAAACAACCCTTTTAAGTATTACGTATGCCGATTTACAAGAAGTTTATAAAACAACTCAAATCGGTAACCTTATTGGCAGATTAACTGCAGAACGTCTTTTTTTAATAAAATCTAAACGAGAACAAAATCTTTTGAATCTTACTGCAGAAGAACGTTATCTGAAATTATTTAAAGAGCGTCCAGAGCTTTTGAAAGTTATTCCACTCAAATATATTAGTTCTTATATAGGAGTTACGGCACAGGCGTTAAGTCGAATTAGAAAACGAATTTAATTGATTTAGGTTCATTGTTTCGCTTATAGTGTCGAACTATCTTTGTCAAAAAAATAAAGAGATGCTTATTGTTACTTTCGTTTTAGTGCTTTGGTATGGAGGTCTGTTTTTTCAATCGTTCTTTTTACATCGGTATGCGGCACACCAAGTGTTTACCATGTCTAAAACCATGGAAAAAATTGCATTTATTTTAACTTGGATTTTTCAAGGGTCCAGTTATTTAAGTGCTTATGGTTATGGAATTATGCATCGTATGCACCATGCATATACAGATACGGAAAAGGATCCACATTCTCCATCGCATGATCCGAATTTGTTTGCCATGATGTGGAAAACAAAAAACACTTATCAAGACATCAATAATCAACGTATTTTTATTGATGAGCGTTTTACTAAAAATGTGCCTCAATGGAAATCTTTTGATTTGTTTGCTGGTTCTCGTTTTTCTCGCTTACTCTGGATTACGGGTTATATTTTATTCTTTGCATTCTTTGCGACCGCTTGGTGGCAATGGCTATTATTACCGATAACATTTTTAATGGCGCCGATCCATGGTGTAATCATCAACTGGTTTGGTCATATTTATGGTTATGTCAATTATAAAATGAAAAACACGAGTAAAAATCTCTTTCGTTTTGATTTTTTAATGATGGGAGAAGGATATCATAATAATCATCATAAACATGCCAGTAGGGCTAATTTTGGTGTAAAATGGTATGAGATTGATATAACTTATTTAATAATTAAACTATTAAATAGATTTGGTGTTATTCAATTAAAACCGATAAAACTTAAGAATTTAAAATAGTAATAATGTTTATTTTATTTATTTAAAAAAGACTTTAATATTGTTAGTCACTAGATTGTTTACAAACAATTTTAAGTAATACTAATTTTTTAAAAAAATATTTTTCTAAAAGAAAGAAAGCATAGTATTTTGTGTAATTAAGATATATAATTATGCTCTTTCTTGGTAATAATAGTATCTTGCACAAAAAAAGAAATGAAGTATATTTTAAGTATTGCATTTTTCTGCACTGTATTTCAAGGAGCCTCACAAAATTATTTTGATATTGCAAATTTAACATATATAGATACCCCAGCAAACAATTTTAAAGTATCAAATGACCAAACTGCAGTAAATGAGTTAAATTTAGAAGTTAATTTTCCAGTAGTACTGAGTAAAAAAACAATTTTATTAACAGGTCTTTTTGCAAACAAAACAAGGGTAAGTTTAGATGCTAATGTATCTAATTCAAATTTACAAGTTTTAGGGTTTAATCTAGGAATTAATAAAACGTTTAACGATAAATGGTCAGCTACATTTATGGCTTATCCTAAAATTTCCTCAGATAATCTTGCACTTTCTAGTGATAATTTACAGCTAGGTTTTTTATCTTTATTTATTAAAAAAAAGCGCACAAACTTAAAATATAAATACGGAGTATTTGTGAATACTGAAGAATTTGGATTAGCAGTAATTCCAATTTTTGGTTTATACTATTTAAGTCCTAATAAAAAATTTGAAACTAAACTCACATTGCCATTTCTAGCAGATATTAATTATGAGTTAAATAAGAAACTCTGGTTAGGATTTAGATTTGATGGCATAGGTACTAGTTATAATTTAAATAATCAAAATTACAGTAATAATGGTGCTTATGTTTCTAAAAATTCTATTGAATTTGCGCCCTATTTAAGATTTAAAATGAGTAAATCGTTATATTTAAATACTAAACTGGGATATGCTTTTGGAAGAAACTATAAAGTGTTTGATGCTGATGATAAAATAGACTTGGCTGTTACCTCTTTTTATTTTGGGGATAACAGAACACGGTTAAATGAAGGCTTTGCAGATGGCGCTATTTTTAAAATAGAGCTGTTTTACAGACTTCATTTTGATTAGAATAAACAATTTATGATACTGCATTCTTGATTATTTTTTAGTTAACTAACTAGTGATTAGTTCAAAATAAAATGAGTTTAATCTTGTTAAAAAATAATTTAAATATTATTAATTAATTACTGTTTAGTATTTTTTTCATTCTAGTATCTTCGTGCGCATTATGTGGATGTACTTAGGACTTTTAGCTGCTCTATTTTTAGGGTTACACAATTTATGTAAAAAGCATGCACTGCAGGGAAATGAAGTTTTTCCTGTTTTGTTGGGCACTATTTCTGCAGGTTTTATATTAATTGTTCCTTTTTATGTGGGGTCCATTTGGTATCCTGACTATATGCTGAAAATAGGTTTCTATATTACAGATATTACCTGGGAAACTCATGGGTTTATAGTTATAAAGTCTATGATAATGGCATCTTCTTGGATTTTGGCTTATCAAGCATTAAAACATTTACCCATCACAATTGTAACTCCAATTCGTTCTGCAGGTCCTTTTTTTACTTTTATTGGTGCACTAATTATTTACCAAGAAAGACCAAGTTATCTACAATGGATTGGTTTTATTCTTATTATAACATCCGTATTATTATATTCTAGAATAGGAAAAAAAGAAGGAATTCATTTTAAAAAGAACAAATGGGTTTATGCTATTATTGGGGCTACTTTTTTAGGAGCTTCAAGCGGTTTATACGACAAATTTTTAATTCAGAATTTAGCTTTAAATCCGCAAACATTGCAATTTTGGTTTTGCTTTTACACCATGCTTGTTTTATTTGTAATATTATCTTTGACATGGTTTCCTTTCGCTGCAAAAAGAAAAGTTTTTAAATGGAGATGGTCTATACCTGCAGTTGGAATATTATTGCAAACAGCAGATTACTTTTATTTTAAAGCGCTGCAGGACCCAGAGGCCCTTATATTATTATTATCTGCCATAAAAAGAAGTCAAATATTGATAGCTGTTGTTGCTGGTGGCGTCATTTTTAAAGAACAAAATAAGCGAAAAAAATTAGTTCCTCTTTTTGGGATTTTAATAGGTGTTTTTTTGATTCTATTTTCATAGTTACAAAAGCATAAAAGCTAAACACAAATTTATTCGAAAATGAATACCAATTTTAAGTGCATTCGGTTTTAATAGGAATTATAAGTATTTTCTATTTCCTTTTTCTAGAAGTAATAAAATAAACACCCGTCAATAAAACAATCGATGCTATGACGGATTGTGTTGATAAAACTTCATCTAAAAAATACCATCCCATAAACAAAGCAATGACAGGATTTACGTAAGCTGAAGTTGAAACCTTTTCTGGTGAAACTACTTTTAATAAATAATTAAAGGCTGTAAAAGCAAAAATACCTCCAAAAACAATTAGTATTAGCATTGATATTTGAACATTTGTACTCCAAGTTAATGGAGAGCTCCATTGTTCATTTAAACTAATACTAACTATGAATAAAATAAAACTCGCTGCTAACATTTGGTAACCCGTGCTTACCATAAAACTTTTAGGTAAATCCGCTTTTGAAACAAAAACACTACCATAGCTCCAGCTTAAGACGCAAGTTAGTATCATAAAAATACCCAGTAAACTTCCTTCAGAGGTTCTTAATTCTACCTGACTTACTAATAAATACATTCCTATCATGCCCAAAGCCACACCAATTAGTGATTTTTTTTGAAAGGGTTTTCTATCGATCAATCTTAATAAAAACAAAACAAATAAAGGCTGTGTAGATGCCAATAGTGCTCCAAAACCACTATCAACAAATTTTAGAGCCCAAACGAAAACACCATTTCCATAAACCATAAAGAAGAATGCTGCTATCACTGAGTTTGATAATTGCTTTTTAGAAATAGCTAATTTTTGCTTTGAAAGTAAAGCTAGACCAGACATTAATATGCCCGCAACAAAAAAACGAATGGAAGCTAAAAAGAATGGTGGTAATTCTGTAACCGCAATTTTATTAAATAAATAGGTAGACCCCCAAATAAAATAAATAGCTATAAACGCTAAAATTATAAGTGTTTTTGAATTTTTCAATTAATTAAATTGTTTTCACAAAAGTACTATTATTAAGTATTGTATTTAAAAAAAAATGTTAGTCCGAGAAGAATAAATTAAATTATGATTGAAAATGAAAATTATGATAAGTCAAGAGTCAAGAGTCAAGAGTCCATAGCTTTAGCGATGCAGTATTCTCCATTGCAATGACTTTATTAGTTCTTGAAGTATTTATTCCTAACTATAAAGAACTTCAAACTGGCAATACATTACAAATTTTACAAAATAGGATCCCCAGTTTTATTGGTTTAATTGTTAGTTTTATGGTTACTGCTTTATATTGGATTGCTAATATGAGAATTTTGTAAATTTGCATCTACAATAGATAGTAAAATATTGTGATATAACTTCTTACTTCTTTTTTTTATTGTACTACTACCATTCTCAACAGCGTTTTATGTAAAAGGGTTTACTTATCAAGGTTTATTTGCTTTTTGCTGTTTTAGTTTATCAGCAATCGGTTTTTTTAACCTATTGTTAAATATTTATATTGTTAAAAAAGAAAAAGGTAAAACAGGAATTACGCCAACATTAGGGAAATTCATGAAAATTGGTTTACAAAAAGAATTTAAAGGAAACTATCCAAACTTAGAGGTAATTCTAATGAATGAGTATTAAACTTTCTATTCTATTCAAAATTAGAAAACCCTCGCCAATGGCGAGGGTTGTTTTTTAAACCTCACAAGCCTACACTTATGAGGTTTTGGTTTACAAAACCATTATCAAACTAACTGTTTTCTTCTTCATTTTTAGCGTTGATAAAATCAATATCTCTAATATTTTTTTGAACCGTAATTGCACCAAAAAGACTCAAAAGAAACGAAATAGCATAAAATCCTTTTTCACTTAATAACAAGTCTGCATTTCGTAAACCTATAATTAATAAAAGTAAAGAAGTGATAACAATAACCCAGCTTATGCCATAATAAATATCACTTACTTTAATATTTTCGGCCTTGTCTCTAATTGCTTTTTGCAACGAAATAACAGCATAAATTCCCATTAAAAGAATGGCAAAATAATATCCTTTTTCGTTGAGCTCCATATTTGCGTTCCACAAACCAATACAGTAAGATAGCAATCCAATAATAACTACTCCCCAAGTTGCGCCAATATAGGCTGATGTTGGTTTCATGTTGAATTTGTTTTTTAATTTGTTTGTTTTTGTTTGTTTTTTTGTTCCTTCATTTGTAGAAGCTGTAGTTTGATAATCCATAATGTTTAGTTTAATAATTAGTAGTAATAATTTGATAATTAGTAATTAATAGTGATTCCCTTTTCAGAATTTTTACATATAAAATTGATGCCTTTTGATATTTGATTTTCAGTTGTTTTTTTAATGGAATTAAATCCTATAACACCTATTGCAAATGCCACGATTACGATTATTTTTTTTAGATCTTGTTTCATACTATTTGTTTTTAATTACACTACAAATTTGCGTCATATATACAACTCTGTAAAATCTATTTTTTAAAAATACTGACGAATTAAATAATAAATAATTTATAATTTACAAACTATATCATATATTTGATTAAATATTACTGACGATATAATGATTGATTTAAGAGAAATAATAAATTCATTTACTAAAGAACAACAACAAAATTTTGTCAGTTATTTGCATAAAAAGAATAAAAGAAAAGATGCAAAAAACGTACAATTGGTGCACCTTTTAATCAATTCAGAGGCATCTTCAAAAGAAATTTGTATTCAATTATATCGAAAGGATAATAAAGTAGCATTCCACGCTTTAAGAAAGCGTTTGTTTCAGTCTTTGATCGATTTTACTGCAAATTCTAGCTTAAAAGAAGAGAATTCTATTGATATACAACTCATTAAATTTATTTTATCTGCACGAACTTTTCTACAAAAAGAGCAATATGAAGTAGGCTATAAAATTTTAGAGAAAGCCGAAATTATTGCGAATGAGCATCAACTTTTTTCAATATTAACTGAAATTTATCACACAAAAATTGAGTATACGCATCATATTTCAACGTTAAATATAGATGATTTAATAGAAAAATTTAAGGAGAATCAAAAACAACATCAGTTAGAAGAATATTTAAATATTGCATATGCTAAAATTAGAATTCTATTAAATCAAGTAAATCATCAACATAAAATTATCGACATAAAATCAATGATTAAAGAGGTTTTAGAAGAGAGTTCAATTACAATTTCTGATTCTTTATCCTTTAAATCGTTATATCAAATTATAGAAATTACCAATATCTCTTCATCTCAAAATTATGAATATTGGAATATTGAACCTTTTTTATTAGAAACATATGAAATATTAAAATATCATAAATCAAAAGACAAGCAATTGTATTACCATATAAAAGTGTTGTATGTAATTGCCAATACGTTATTTAGAAATAAAAAGTTTTTAGTTTCTTTGAACTACTTAGATTTGATGAATTTGTATATGCATAAAAACAGCAACAAATACTTTAAAGAGTTTCATTTAAAGTATCGATTACTGCTAGCTTTAAATCATAATTATATTCAAAATCAAGATTTTGCAATAAACCAATTAACACCTTTTATCAATAAAAAGAATATTGATATTGTTTCTCAACTAGATATTTATTTGTCTTTAATTGTGTTTTATTCTCAACAAAAAAAGTACAAAGAATCGCAGCGTTTATTTTCAAAATTTTATCACACAGATAAATGGTATATTGAAAAAGCTGGAATTTATTGGACTATTAAAAAAAGCATATTAGAAATTTTACTCCAAATCGATATAGGAAATATTGATATTGTAGACTCTAGAATTTTAAGTTTTAAAAGAAACTATTTTAAGCACCTTAAAGAAATTAAACAGGAAAGAGTTATTACCTACTTAAAATTGGTGGAAACTTATTATAAAAACCCTGAAATTGTGACTTCTGATGCGTTTCATAAAAAAGTAGAAGATTCTTTTGATTGGATTGAAAGAAAAAAAGAAGATATTTTTATAATGAGTTTTTTCGCTTGGTTAAAAGCAAAAATGACCAAACAGGATGTCTATTTGGTCACTTTAGATTTGATAAACTCCTAAGTTTATGCATGTATAAGCGTTGTCAAAAACTTTTTTTATTTATTAATCTTTCGATTGCGATCGACGTAATAAGCTGATTATTATTTATGTCTACCTTTTAACTCTGCCTCTATATCTTTTAAAGTGAACCCCTTGGCTTGTAATAGCATCAAGTAATGAAACATCAAATCTGCTGATTCATATAAAAACAACTCATCATTGTTATCCATAGCTTCAATAACTGTCTCTACAGCCTCCTCACCTACTTTTTGAGCTACTTTATTAATTCCTTTAGCAAATAATGACGCTACATAAGACTTCTGAGTATTTTTATTTGAAACTCTTTCAGTAATTACATTTTCTAACGTTGAAAAGAAACCGTAATTGGATTTATTTTCTTCATTCCAACAAGTATCAGTCCCTTTATGACAGGTTGGTCCATTTGGATTTACTTGAATTAACAATGTATCGTTATCACAGTCTAATTTCATGTCGACTAAATTCAAAGTATTTCCACTTTCTTCACCTTTTGTCCACAAACGATTTTTAGTTCTGCTAAAAAAAGTAACCAATTTAGTTTCTTTAGTTTTAGCAAAAGCTTCTTTATTCATATAACCGAGCATCAATACATTTTTTGTTATTGCATCTTGAATGATTGCAGGCACTAATCCGTCATTGTTTTTATTAAAATCTATATTCATTATTTTAATTTTAATTCCATTTTTATATCTGCTGTTACAAAGTGAGTATTTTTAACTTTTATATGTTGAAAACCGAATTTTTCATACATTTTTAAAGCATCTTTTAATTTACTGCTAGATTCTAAAATTATTGTTTTTACCTTATTTTGTTTGCATATATCAATGCCACAATTCATTAATTTTTTTCCTATTCCTAAGCCTTTATAACCATCTATAACTGCAAATTTTAAAATTTCATTTGAAGTTTTTTCAATTGGATTGACACAAATAGTACCTACAATTTTGCTATCTAAATGAGCCAATAATATAGTTGCACCATTTTTAATGAATACCTCTGGATGATTTAATAAAGCATCATCTGCTTTTTCATAAAGTTCGAATTTATTTAACCAATGTAAGTTGATTTTTTTAAAATCTTTATGATATTTATCTTCATAAGGTCTAATTTCTAAATCATTCATTTATACAGTTTTGAAATTAAATTCGGATAGGAATATTATTTTCTTTTAATTCTTTTTTTAATTCCATAATTGGAATTTCACCAAAGTGAAAAACACTTGCTGCTAACGCTGCGTCTGCTTTTCCTTCTTTAAATGTATCTACAAAATGCTCGATAGTTCCTGCACCTCCAGAAGCAATTATTGGAATATTTAATAATTCTGATAAACGAGCCAAAGCTTCATTTGCAAAACCAGTTTTTGTTCCATCGTTATTCATTGAAGTAAATAAAATTTCACCTGCTCCACGTTCTTCTACTTCTTTTGCCCATTCAAATAACTTTATATCTGTAGGAATTGTTCCTCCTGCCAAATGCACAAACCATTCTCCATCAATTTGTTTTGCATCAATAGCCACAACCACACATTGACTTCCGAATTTTTCTGCTAATTCGTTTACTAGTTCTGGTCTTTTTACCGCAGATGAGTTGATAGATACTTTATCTGCGCCCCATTTCAATAATTCATTTACATTTTCTACGGATGAAATTCCTCCACCAACGGTAAACGGAATATTTACTTGCTCGGCAACTTGATGTACCATTTCTATCATGGTTTTTCGGCCTTCTAAAGTAGCAGATATATCTAAAAAAACCAATTCGTCTGCTCCTAATTCAGCATATTGCTTTGCTAAAACCACAGGGTCTCCCGCATCAATTAAGTTCACGAAATTAACTCCTTTTACAGTTCTTCCGTTTTTAATATCTAAACAAGGTATTATTCTTTTCGTTAACATTTTTTGTTCATATTTGTAATTTCGAGGAAGAATGACGAAGCAATCAATCTATAAATAACGAGATTGCTTCGGTTCCATCAATGACATTTAGTTTGTTAATATAAAATTTTCTAACTGTTTTAAGCTTATTCTATTTTCATAAATTGCTTTTCCAATAATAACTCCTTCACAGCCCATTTCTGCTAATTTAGGAAGTTCATTAAAAGTTGAAATTCCTCCTGAAGCAATTAGTTTTATATCTTTCACTTCTGATAATATTTCTTGATATACATGAAAACTTGGACCTTGTAACATGCCGTCTTTAGAAATATCTGTACATATTACATATTGAATTCCTTTTTGCTGATATTCTTTTATAAAAGGAATTAATGCTAAAGAACTTTCTGCTTGCCAACCATTTATAGCTATTTTTCCTCCTTCAGTATCTGGGTAAAAGTCAGCTCCTAAAATAATTTTTTCCGAACCAAATTTTTCAATCCAACTTTCAAAAATTGTTGTATTTTTCACAGCAATACTGCCACCCGTTATTTGACTAGCACCAGAATTAAAAGCGATTTCTAAATCTTTATCAGATTTTAATCCACCACCAAAATCTATATTCAAATTGGTTTTTAAAGCAATTTTTTCCAGTACTTTGTAGTTGATAATCTGATTCGCTTTTGCCCCATCTAAATCTACCACATGCAAGTATTCTATACCTGCATCTTCAAATTCTTTCGCAACCTCTAACGGATTTTCATTATAAATTTTTTTAGTAGTATAATCACCTTTGGTTAAACGAACACATTTTCCGTCGATTATATCTATTGCTGGAATAATTCTCATATTATAATTCTAAAAAATTTTTTAATAATACCTCACCCTTAAGTCCACTTTTCTCCGGATGAAATTGTACTCCGTAAAAATTATTATGCCGCAATGCAGATGCATAATTTAATCCATAATCTGTCGCTGCAATAGTTTCTTTACAATGCTCTGCATAAAAACTGTGTATCAAATACATAAATTCATTTTCATTTATTCCTGAAAATAAACTAGATTTTAAACCCTTGATAACATTCCATCCCATATGAGGAACTTTAAGCTCATTTGAAAACTTTTTCACAGTAGTATTAAAAATACCTAGGCCTTTCGTGTTTCCTTCTTCAGATGAATTACACATTAATTGCATTCCTAAACAAATACCTAAAACAGGTTGTTTTAAAGTAGGAATTATTTTATCTAGTCCACTTTCTTTGAGCATTTTCATTGCTGAGCTTGCCTCTCCAACTCCCGGAAAAATTACTTTATCGGCATGTTTTATTTCATCAATATTATTTGACAAAACAGCATCTATACCCAAACGCTTAAAAGCAAACTGAATACTTTTAATGTTACCTGCTCCATAATCTATAATGACTAATTTCATCTATAACATTCCTTTTGTTGATGGTAAAAACATTTTATTAGCATCCCTTTTAACGGCCATTTTCATTGCTTTTGCAAACGCCTTAAAAATACCTTCTATTTTATGATGTTCGTTTACTCCTTCAGCTTTTATATTTAAATTACATTTTGCGCCATCTGTAAAAGATTTAAACAAGTGAAAAAACATTTCTGTTGGCATATCACCAACTTTTTCTCGTTTAAATTTAGCATCCCATTCTAACCAATTTCTACCACCAAAGTCAACCGCAACTTGCGCCAAACAATCATCCATGGGTAAACAAAAACCATACCTTTCAATACCTAATTTATTCCCAAGTGCTTTGTTGAATAATTCACCAAAAGCAATCATGGTGTCTTCTATTGTGTGATGTTCATCAACTTCTAAATCTCCATCAACTTTTATGGTTAAATCCATAGCACCATGTCTTCCAATTTGATCGAGCATATGGTCGAAAAATGATAAACCAGTACTGATATCATTTTTACCCGAACCATCTAAATTTAATTTTATATAAATTTTGGTTTCATTGGTGTTCCTTGTGATTTCTGCAACTCGATCTTTTAATTTTAAAAACTCATAAATTTCAGCCCAATTCTTACTAGTTAAAGCGATGCAATCTGAAATTTCTTGTTTTGAAGTTTCTATTTCATCAAATCCTAATAAAGGGTTTTCAGATAAATAAATTCCCTTAGACCCTAAATTTTTAGCCAATTCCATATCTGTAATCCGATCACCTAAAACGAACGAATTTTCTAAATCATACTCTTCAGAAAAGTACTTGGTTAACAAACCTGTCCTTGGTTTTCTAGTTGCAGCATTTTCATGCGGAAAAGTCTTATCAATGAGAACATCAGAAAAAATCACGCCCTCTTTTTCAAAGGCACTCATCACTTTATTTTGCGCTGGCCAAAAAGTATCTTCGGGAAAAGAGCTTGTACCCAAACCATCTTGATTTGTAACCATTACCAATTCATATTCCAATTCTGAAGCAATTTTTGCCATGTATTGAAATACTTTTGGGTAAAATTCTAACTTTTCTAAACTATCTAATTGATAATCTACAGGTGGCTCAATAACTAAAGTTCCATCTCTGTCAATAAATAATACTTTTTTACTCATTTTATTTTCTTTAATAACTCCGAGGCATGCTCGGAATAATGCTTTATGATATGGATTTTAAAGTTCTAATCAAACGTTGATTTTCTTCAAAAACTCCAACACTTATACGTAAACAATTATCACATAAAGGCTGTGTCGTTCTATTTCTTATGACAATTCCATAGGCTATTAATTCATTGTAACGTTTTGTAGCGTCGTCAACTTTTATTAATAGAAAGTTACCATCTGAAGGATATACTTTTTCAATAAAAGGAACACAATATTCCAACTCTTTTTTCAGGCGTTTTCTTTCACTAATTAATTGAGCAATTTCATTTTTAATCTCAGTCATTTTTTGCAATCTTATCATTGCTCTTTGCTGGGTTAGCTCGTTTATGTTATAGGGCGGTTTTATATTATTTAAAATTTTAATAATTTCTTTTGAAGCATAACAGATCCCCAAACGTATTCCTGCAAGACCATAGGCTTTTGATAAAGTTTGTGTTATTATTAAATTAGGAAATTCGTCTAATTTTGTTAACCAAGTTTCTTTATTTGAAAAATCAATATAAGCTTCATCTAAAACCACTAAGCCATTAAAATTTAAAAGTAATTCTTCAACGGCATCAGCAGTAAAACTATTTCCTGTGGGATTATTTGGAGAACACAAAAACAAAATTTTACTATTTGAATCCGCTGCCTCTATAATCTGACTCACTTTAGGCTGAAAATCTTCGTTTAATAAAACGGTTCTGTTTTCAATAGCATTTAAATTTGCCAAAACGCTATACATGCCATAAGTTGGAGGTAACGTGATAATATTATCTCTATTTGGCTCACAAAAGGCTCTGAAAATTAAATCTAAAACTTCATCACTACCATTTCCTAATAACATGTTTTTCTTGTCAATTCCTTTAATTTCAGATAACAAATCTTTTACCGTATGTTGTTGTGGGTCTGGATATCGATTTACACCGTTTTGAAATGGATTCTCATTTGCATCCAAGAAAATCATTTCAGCAGCAGATACATCCTTATACTCGTCTCTTGCAGAGGAATAAGGTTTTAGAGATTTAATATTTTCTCTAATTAGGTTGTTGATGTTAAAAGTTGTTTTCATATTAATAAAAAAAGTTAGACAAGCTTAGCATTACAATTAAGATGTTACTTTAAATCTTTTAAACGAATTGAAACTGCATTCTTATGAGCTTGTAATCCTTCTGCCTCTGCCATTACTTCAATAGCCTTTCCTATATTTTTTATTCCTTCTTTAGATATTTTTTGAAATGTAATACTTTTTGTAAAACTATCTAAATTTACACCCGAATACGCTTTAGAAAATCCGTTTGTTGGCAATGTATGATTTGTGCCTGAAGCATAATCACCAGCACTTTCTGGAGTATAATTTCCAATAAAAACAGAACCTGCATTTTCTATATTATCAATATAAAAATTATTGTTATTCGTACAAACAATGAAATGTTCAGGACCATATTCATTAATTAGAGCTAAAGCAGTTTCATCATTCTCAACAAAAATAGATTTTGAGTTCGCGATTGCTTTCTGTGCAATGTCAACTCTGGGCAATTCTAAAAGTTGTTTTTGTATTTCTATTGAAACTTTATCTATCATCTTTTTTGAAGTAGAAACCAAAATTACTTGGCTGTCTGCTCCATGTTCTGCTTGACTCAATAAATCTGATGCAACATAACTTGCGTTTGCGGAATCATCGGCAACCACCAACAATTCACTTGGGCCAGCAGGCATATCGATTGCAACACCATATTTTGTTGCTAATTGTTTAGCGACCGTTACAAACTGATTTCCTGGCCCGAATATTTTATATACTTTTGGAACTGTTTCTGTACCAAATGTATAGGCTGCAATTGCTTGGATTCCACCAACTTTTATAATTTTTGTAACGCCACACAAATCAGCAGCATACAAAATTGCAGAATGAATTTTTCCTTCTTTATTTGGTGGAGAGCATAACACAATTTCTTTACAACCTGCAATCGTAGCAGGAATAGCTAACATTAAAACAGTGGAAAACAATGGTGCTGTTCCTCCAGGAATATATAAACCAACCTTTTGAATGGCTTTTTTTTCTTGCCAGCAAGAGATTCCGTTTGCAGTTTCTACAAATAATTTATCTGTTTTTTGAGCTATATGAAACTTGGTGATATTGTCTTTTGCAAGTTTTATAGCTTCCTTTAATTCTTGTGAAACTTCTGTAATTGCTTCATCAATTTCTTCAACAGAAACAATGTTATTTTCTAAAGAAACACCATCGAATAAGTCTGTATATTTTTGTACTGCAGCATTTCCATTTCTAAGAATATCCTCAAAAATTTGATTCACAGTCTTTTCAATATCATCAACCGTTTTTGTTGGTCTTTCTAATATTTGAGTCCAATCTTTTTTTGATGGGTTTTTAATTATTTTCATTTTATAATACCATTTTTTCAATAGGACATACTAAAATACCTTCCGCTCCATTAGCCTTAAGCTCGTCTATAATTTCCCAAAATTCATTTTTGCTAATTACGGTGTGTACTGAACTCCAGCCTTTCTCAGCTAATGGTAATACCGTAGGGCTTCTCATTCCTGGCAACAGTTTCAGTATACTCTCTAATTTATCATTAGGTGCGTTTAGTAAAACGTATTTAGAATTTCGTCCTTTTAAAACCGACTGAATTCTAAATTGAATCTTTCTTAAAATAGCCATTTTGTTCTCAGATATTTGCGAAGAAACGGCTAAAACTGCTTCTGACTTTAGTAGAACTTCTATTTCTTTTAATCCGTTTTTAAAAAGTGTAGAACCACTTGAAACAATATCACAAATTCCATCTGCTAATCCAATATTTGGCGCAATCTCTACAGAACCATTTATAATATGTAATTCTGCCTTTATATTTTGCTCTTTTAAAAACTTTTTTACAGTTTCTGGATACGAAGTAGCAATTCTTTTTCCGTCTAAATCTTTTAAGGAATTCGCCTCGGATTCTTTTGGTACTGCAATAGAGACTTTACATTTTGAAAAGCCTAAACGTTCAATAAACTGAATATCAGCTCCTTTTTCAATTAAAACATTCTCACCAATAATAGCTGCATCAACCACTCCATCTTTTAAATATTGCGGAATATCACCATTTCTTAGGTAGAAAACTTCTACCGGAAAATTTCTAGCGGATGCTTTTAATTGATCTTTTCCATTGTCTATAGCGATACCAATGTCTTTTAAGATTCTCATTGAATCTTCATTTAATCTTCCTGACTTTTGTACTGCAATTCTTAAATTACTCATTTTTGTTTTATTTTATGCCTGAGCAAATACGGTTTAAAATTAAAAAACCCGCTTGATTTGCTCAAACGGGTTTATAAATATCTTGATATTATTCAATACATCTTTAAATCGCTTGACTGCAATTGTAAAAATGATGATGATGTAATTGAATAAAATTCATGTACTGTTTATTTCTTTGCAAATATTCAAATTTAATTTTTAATTACACAAATAAACTTCTTAAAAATAATGTTAAACTTAAATATTTATCAACATTTAAGTATTTGTTTAAAATTTATTTGAGGGCATTTAAGTTTCAAATAATTACATGATAAAAATCAGATAAATATAGAATTTGCAGTCTTACATTTGTAAACGTATTATCTCCCAAAAAAAATGGCTTTTAGAATAGTTATATGTTTCAATGGTTACAAAATATAGCAGATTGGTTCGTTTATAATTTACTAAATTTAGAAAGAGGAGCGCATTTAGCAGAAGCGCTTAATTTTTTCATATATGATGTTGTAAAGATTTTAATACTACTTTTTTTTGTTATTTTTTCTATGGGAATTGTAAATAGTTACTTCCCCATAGACAAGGTTAAAAACTATTTATCTAGAAATAAATTACATGGTTTAGAATACTTAATGGCAAGTCTTTTTGGTGTTGTAACGCCTTTTTGCTCTTGCTCATCTGTACCCTTATTTATAGGTTTTGTAAGAGGTGGAATTCCTTTAGGAGTTACTTTTTCTTTTTTAATTACTTCTCCTTTAGTAAACGAGGTTGCCATTGGTTTGTTTGTTGGCTTATTCGGACTTAAAACCACCATTATATATGTAATTAGTGGTGTTTTATTAGGTACTATTTCTGGAGTTATTCTTCAAAAATTAAAATTAGATTCCTTTTTAACTCCTTGGGTAAAAACAGTATTAGAAAATGCACAAAAAGAGCAAGCTATTTTTGTTGTCCAAAAACAACCGTTATTACAAAGATTGCCTATAATTTGGGCTGAAGTTATAACGATACTCAAAGGCATTATACCTTATGTAATCATTGGAATTGCCATCGGCGGTTTAATACATGGCTATATTCCTGAAGGCTTTTTTGAAAAGTATATGGATAAAGATAATTTGTTCGCAGTTCCTATCGCTACTATTTTAGCTGTTCCTATGTATTCAAATGCTTCGGGTATTTTACCAATAGTACAAGTATTAGTAGCAAAAGGTATCCCTTTAGGAACCGCAATTGCATTTATGATGGGTGTAGTTGGTTTATCCTTACCAGAAGCAATGCTCTTAAAAAAAGTAATGACGTTAAAACTAATTGCCATCTTTTTTGGAGTGGTAACATTATGTATTATTATTTCTGGGTATTTGTTTAATCTACTTTTACAATGAATATAGATGTTAAACATTGCAGTTTATATAGTTTAGAGAATTTGGGGTCTAATATTTCTGAAATTGTTTTGGTTAAGAAGAAAAGGTTTAAATGCCTTTTTTATTAACGAATGATATCAAAAGATAAAAGAAATCATTACCGCAGAATGACAAAATGATCTTTTTTTTGTCAGTATTTAGCCTACTTCTAAAAATAAAAATAATTTATTACTTTTTAATAATTTTCGAAATAATAGATAGATGTAAGATATTACATAGTAGAGTACAACATATAGAAAATAATTACGCTTATTTTTTATCAAGATCAGTGACTATAAATTCATAATTTATATTCTTTTTAAGCTTGGTGTTTTGTCAACAAAATCTTCCAGAACTTTAAAGAAATTTAAGATGTCTTGTTTTTCATTGTTTGCATTAATGGTTACTAATCTAATAAAAGTATCTTCTTTAAAAGAACCAAAACCAACAACTGTAATTTGATGCTCATACAATGCAGTGCAAAGCGCCATTGGTTCAATGTTTTTATAATTAAAACAAATAGAAATCGAATCATCAAAACTATACAAAGTATAATTAGGATTGCTTCTAATATAGTCTAAAGCAACATTTGCTAAATCAAATTGTTGCTCTACAATTTTCTTTAAACCTTTTGTTCCAATAGATTTCCAAAGTGTCCAAAATTTTAAGGCATCGTTTCTTCTTCCGCATTGGAAAGAAGTTTTACCCAAGTTAAAATCATCACCATCCGTTTGATATAAATAATCTGCATCATTGCTAAATGAATCATGTAAATATTTTTTATCATTGACCAATATAATTGAACATGTTAAAGGTGTTCCGAGCATTTTGTGAGCGTTATAGCTAAAAGAATTTGATCTCTCTACTCCTTTTACAAGATGGTTATAATTATCACTAAATATTACACTTCCACAATATGCACCATCAACATGCAGCCAAATCTTATACTTTTCTGTAATATCAGCAATTTTATCAATAGGGTCAAAAGCACCTAAAACTGTCGTTCCAGCAGTTGCGTTTACATACGTTGGAATCTTGTCGTTTTGGAGATCTTCTAGTATCTGTTCTTCCAGTTTTTCTGGAATCAATCTTCCTTTAGAATCTGCTTCAATATAACGAATATTATTTCTTCCAATTCCAGCAAAACTTGCGTTCTTGGAATTAGAATAATGCGATTCTTTAGAAGTATAAATAACCATGGGTTTGGTCATTCCATTTAATCTACAAGAAGGATCTTTTGTGTCACGCCCCATGACCAAAGCCATATAATTACTCATAGAACCGCCAGTTGGAAACGTACCATTACTTTTTGAACCGTATCCAATTAAGTCGCAAGATTGTCTAATAATTTCTTGCTCAATTCCTACCTGTGGACCGGCTACTTTATATGTGTACATGCTGTTATTCAGAATAACAGCCAATAAATCTCCCAAAACTGCTTTACTCTGTCTTCCACCAAAAAGTTGATTAAAAAACAAGTTAGTTGCCGTTTTTGGAGTAGAAACAATAACATCACGCAGTAAGTTTTTAAACTCGTCATCAATCATTGCAGCATCATTCAGCGAAAGATCGACGGATTCGTACAATTTATTCGAATCTATTCTTTCTGCTACCGGGTTTTTTTCTTCTTCAGTAATTAAAACTTCTACGAGTTCATTAAATAAAGCTAGATCATTATTTATATTTGACATACTGTTTTTTTCTGTTTTATTATTGATTATGCAATGGTATCATAACCCAAATCTTTATTCACAAAAGCTTTTGATTTTTCATCAAATATTCTGCACTTACGAATTGGTTTTGCATAAAGGTGAAGTGACATGCTTCTTTTATTAGAGACATTTTCTAATCTATGGAATCCCATAAAATCTTTCATATAAGTAACTTCATTCGGTTTTGAAATAGAAGTTTTTAAAATATTCAGCTCGCCTTTATCATCTTCTTTGTAAATCGTTTCTTTGAATTCACCGTTGATTACTTTTACCCAACATTCTTCTCCATCATGATCATGAATTGGCGTAACATGGCCCTCACACCAGCAGATTAAAATTATTTCAAAGTTGTCGTTATTTACAATGCAATTTCGGGTATAACAATCGTTAGACCAGGAAGCATAGTTCTCAAAAGTGTTTTCTTGAAATATTATTGAATGTATTATGTTGTTGTAAGTCGTCCTCTCTCCTTCTGAAAGAGCCGTTATTAAATCATTTAATGTTTTGAGTTCTGAGGTGCTATCTTTTTTAGAATTCACAATAATGTATCACTTTTTTTTGTTCATTTAATGTACAAATCCAAGGTCATTCCCCAAATCTAACTAAATAATTGAGTGAATTTATTAATTCATTTCAATGATTCAAATATAGTAAATTTTAAACTTTTTAATTCTGTTTAAATAATTATTCAAACGATTGAAGCAAAAAAACTGACTATTTCCTATTTATTTGACTACTTTTCATAAAAATAAAAAATAAGTTTGTTTTATTCTCTCTTTACAGACAAACCAAAAAGTTAATAACTATGCAAGACCAAAGTTTTATAATCAAAATAGCCATATTGGCAATTTATGTTGGAATTTTATTCCTAATTGGAATTTTAGCTTCTCGGCGCATAAAAAGTATGAGTGATTATTATGTTGGCGGAAAAAAAATGGGTTTTTGGGCTGTTGCTTTTTCTGCAAGAGCAACGGGAGAATCTGGCTGGTTACTTATAGGACTTACAGGAATGGGTGCTATGGCGGGATATTCGGGCTATTGGGTAGTTGTTGGAGAATTACTTGGTGTCTTCGTTTCTTGGCAATTTATGGCAAAACGTTTCAAAAAAAGATCTGATGCATTTGGTGCAATAACAATTCCTGATTATTTGAATAGTCATTTTAGATCAAAAACAAATACATTAAGAATTATATCTGCAGCAATTTTGGTTGTATTTATAGTTATTTACGTAGCCTCACAAATAGATGTTACTGGTGTTGCCTTTAACTCAATGCTGGGTATAGATTATAAACTGGGCGCATTAATTGGGTTTCTAATTGTACTCGCCTATATTTTTATCGGTGGTTTTGTAGCCGCTGTTTGGTCAGATTTATTTCAAGGTTTACTGATGTTTTTTGGATTGGTTTTATTGCCAATTGTTGTTTGGTTTTCTATGGATCATGGAGCTGGAGTTACTGCAGGGTTAAATGCTATTGATCCAACTTTAACGCAAGTAATGGGCAGAAGTACTGACGTATGGATGAATCTTTTTACAATTCTAGGATTCTCAATGATTGGTCTTGGTTTTCTTGGTTCGCCTCAGGTATATGTTCGATTTATGTCTATAAATGATGAAAAAGAGATAGATAAAGGAAAATGGGTGGCAACTACCTTTACATTATTAACAGATGCTGCAGCTGTAACCATTGGTATTCTTGCTCGTATCTATTTTACAAAAGAAGGACAAGATCCTGAAGCTGTTTTGGGAAATAATGGTGCGGATGTTTTAAGTATGGTTACAGAAGAGTTCTTACCCACAATCTTAGTAGCCATCTTTGTTGCCATAGTTTTATCTGCAATTATGTCTACCATAGATTCTCTTTTAATATTGGCATCAAGTGCGATTACGCGTGACTTTTATCAGAAAATATTTAGACCAGATATTAAAGACGAAAGTTTAACGAAAATTTCAAGAATAGCAACAGTTATAATGGCCTTTACTGCTTTAATAATTGCCATGGTTATGAATTATGTTTCTCCTGATAGGCAGATTTTTTGGGTGATTCTCTTTGGTTGGTCTGGCATTGCAGCCGCTTTTTGTCCAGTAATTATTCTTACACTTTTTTGGAAAGGATATTCTGAAAAAGGAGCTATTGCCTCTATGATATCAGGTTTTGCAGCTGTTGTATTATTCAATTTTGTATTTAAAGAAATAGAAAGTATAGGACAATACTTTGTTGCTATGGATGTCCTTTTTCCTTCTTTTGTCGTTGCAATGGTAGTTGGTTTTGTAGTCTCTAAAAAATATCCACCGAGAGCTGAAGCTATAAAAATGATTGAAAAAATTGATATCTCAAATGAATAAAAATGCACTTTATATAACTCCAGATAGAAAGCTCAATTTACTTGAGCTTTTTATTTTATTTTGATTTTAACAAAATTTCTGGTAATTTATTTTTAAAACTTGGGCTATTTTCTCGATACGAAACAGCTTTCTTTTTAGAAACCATTACTAATAAATCTTCGCTTAAAGTAAATAGGGTTCCAGCCCTAAAGGATACAATTAATAATTTTTCTAACTCAGTCTTTACGTCTTCTAAAGAAAATTGCTGATACTTTTCTTCTGTTGGATAACGATATTTTAACTGAAAAACTTCTTTTTTATCAACTACAAACAAACGTACATAGACATTTAACAAGCCTTCACTCTTTCTTAGTGGCTTACTTAACGTTAGCTTTACAAATTTGTTACTGGCTATACTATGTTCTAAAATATTGAAAAGATGCTTAAAATCACTCATATGGCAAAGATAAAAAAAAGCTCAAGTTTTAAACTTGAGCTTTTTGGTTTTATTATTAAATTCTGAAACGAGTACAGAATTACGAAATAGTTATTCTCTGTTATCCTTTAAAAGTAATCTTACGCATACGTAAACTTTCTGGCGTAACCTCTAAATATTCATCTCCTTTAATATACTCCATGTTTTCTTCTAGAGAGAAATCTACTTTAGGAGCAATTTTCATAGCGTCATCTGTACCTGATTTACGCATGTTTGTTAATTGCTTTCCTTTAATTAAGTTTACTGCTAAATCATCTGATTTAGAGTTTTCTCCAATTACTTGACCAATATAAATTTCTTGGTTAATATCGATAAAAAAACGTCCCCTATCTTGTAAACGGTTTAATGCATATGCTGTTGCTTTACCCGCAGCAGAGGATACAATAGCTCCTTTTATATCTTCAGTAAAGTCTCCTTTATAAGGACCGTATTCTGAAAAACGGTGGTTAATAATTGCTGTACCAGCAGTTGCAGTTAAGATTCTATTTCTTAAACCGATCAAACCTCTAGATGGAATAGAAAATTCTAAATGTTGTAGATCTCCTTTTGGCTCCATTATTAATAAATCTCCTTTTCTAAGAGATACTAAATTAATTGCTTTAGATGCTGCATCCTCAGGAACATCAATTGACAATGTTTCCATTGGTTCATGCTTCTTTCCATCAATTTCCTTTAAAATTACTTGTGGTCTTCCCACTTGTAATTCATATCCTTCTCTACGCATGGTTTCAATCAAAACTGATAAGTGTAAAACTCCACGTCCAAAAACATTAAATTTATCTTCAGAATCTGTAGTTTCAACTTTTAAAGCTAAGTTTTTCTCTAATTCTTTAAACAATCTGTCTCTTAAATGACGAGATGTTACATATTTACCTTCCTTACCAAAGAAAGGAGAATTGTTGATGGTGAACAACATACTCATTGTAGGTTGGTCAATTTCTGTTCTTGGCAATGCTTCTGGGTTTTCTAAATCAGCAATAGTATCACCAATTTCGAATCCTTCTATACCTGTAATTGCACAAATATCTCCACATGGAACTTTATCTACTTGAACTTTACCCATTCCTTCGAATACGTGTAGTTCTTTAATTCTTACTTTTTTAGTAGAACCATCTGCTTTACACAACATGTAATCTTTACCTACTTGTAAATCGCCTCTAAAAACACGTCCAATAGCAATTCTACCTGTAAATGAAGAGAAATCTAAAGAAGTAATTTGCATTTGTGGAGTTCCTTCATTGTATGTAGTTTCTGGAATAGATTCTAATACAGCATCTAGCAGAGGAATAATATTATCTGTTTCATTTCTCCAGTCTGTGCTCATCCAATTATTTTTTGCAGAACCGTAAACAGTTGCAAAATCTAATTGCTCTTCAGTTGCTTCTAAAGCGAACATCAAATCAAAAACTTTTTCATGTACAATATCTGGCGTACAGTTTTCTTTATCTACCTTATTTACAACAACAATTGGAGTTAATCCTAACTCTAAGGCTTTACCTAATACAAAACGAGTTTGAGGCATAGGCCCTTCGAATGCATCAACTAATAATAAAACTCCATCAGCCATTTTTAATACACGCTCAACTTCACCACCAAAATCGGCGTGACCAGGAGTATCAATTACGTTAATTTTTGTGTTCTTATAGTTTACAGATACGTTTTTAGAAAGAATAGTAATTCCTCTTTCTCTTTCTAAATCATTATTATCTAACAATAAATCTGTACGTTCTTTTCGATCGTCTAAAATTTTTGCTTGATCAATAATTTTATCAACTAAGGTTGTTTTTCCGTGATCTACGTGAGCTATAATAGCAATATTTCTAATTGGTTGCATGCGTGTTTCTTAAATTTCGTGCAAAAGTAATTGTTTCTATGGTATTTATACGGATTCTAACGATTTATTTTTATTTAAGAGTAATCGAATGAAGAACTGTTGGAACCTAAGAGTGATATTTATATCTTTTTAAAGAATTTTTATTTGTTGCAACATTCTAAAATATTAATCTTTTGAAACAAGAGTAAAATTTGAAAATAGTCTGAAAAATAATAATTTCCAGACTTTTTAGGAGTAATTTACCTTTCCGATAGTAAACAAATAACTCTTATTCTTCAAAATTTTCTTGAAAAGCAGACGGTAAAATATCAGGAATTAATTTTATTAAAAGCGGTAAGAGTAAAGCGCCGCCAGGGAGTAAAAAAACTGCCAATGCTGGTATTGCTTTACAAATATCTAACAACTGTATTTTAACCTTTTCTTTTTCTTCCTCTGTTAATGAAGAATGAGTCCCTTTTTTTATAAGAAACACAGCTTCTTTACTTTGCTTTAATTCTTGAGCAAGTCTTAATTTATTTCTATGAAGTAACGTTTTTATTTCTTCTATACTATTCATTATAATTTTCTGCGCTTTCTCTCCGTTTTTAAAAGATTTAGTTCTCTACTAGTTTGTCCAGCAACGGAAGTGTTTTCTTCCGCTCTTCTTATTAAATAAGGCATTACATCTCTAACGGGACCAAAGGGTAAATATTTTGCTACATTATAACCTTCGCTGGCTAGATTATAGCTAATATGATCACTCATACCAAATAACTGACCAAACCAAAGGCGGTTATCATCTACTTTAATATTGTGTGTTTTTGCTAAATCCATCACTAAATAAGAGCTATTTTCATTGTGGGTACCTGCAAAAAGTGCCATTTTTGGTTGTTCCATCATATATTTTATAGCAGTATCATAATTAAGATCTGTGGCTTTTTTGTCTGTGCAGATTGGAGAAGGATACCCTTTTTCTTCCGCTCTTTCTCGTTCCTTTTCCATATAAGCGCCTCGCACCACTTTTATACCAATATAAAAATTTTTCTCTTTTGCTCTTTTGTGAAGTTCTTTTAGGTAGTTCATTCTATCATGTCTATACATTTGTAATGTATTAAAAACAATAGCTTTTTCTTTGTTGTAGAGCTCCATTAATTCTTCAATTAACTCATCTGCAGATTTTTGCATCCAGCTTTCTTCTGCATCAATTAGCAAAGGAACATCTTTTTTAACGGCTAGTTTACATACTTTATGAAAACGTGCTACTACTCTATTCCACTCTTCTTCCTCTTTAGAGGTTAACTTTTTTCCTTCAGATAATTTCTGATATAAAGCAAAACGACCAAAGCCCGACGGTTTAAAAACGGCAAACGGAATGGATTGTTTTTCTTCACAAAAGTTAATGATTCTTATAATTTTTGCTAAAGCACCATCGAAACTTACTTCTTCATCTTTACCTTCTACGGAATAATCTAAAACACTATGAACTTTGCCGTTATTATACATATTATCTATAATTGGCAAACAATCATCTTCTGTTACTCCTCCGCAAAAATGATCGAAAACTGTTGAACGGATTAAACCTTCTATAGGTAAATGTGCTTTCAATGCAAAATTAGTAACTGCGCTACCAATTCTTACCATTGGTTGATTTTGTATCATCCTAAACAAAAAATAGGCACGCTCTAATTGGGAATCGGATTTTAAAGAAAAAGCAATTTCTGTATTATCAAAAAGTTTCATTCAAGGTCATTTTAGTTAAAACAAATATAACTATTGAATAGTAATAATTGAATTTTTTATTTTTAATTTGCATACCTAATAAATTACAAATGAAAACCATACAAGCAGTAACATATCCTGTTCATTTTCATAAAGATAGTTACCAAGAACTCTCTAAATTAATTGAAATAAAAAACTACTCTACAATCTTTATTTTGGTGGATGAGAATACTTTTGAGTATTGTTACCCAAAGTTTATTCAAAATTTATCTATTGATAAAACTATAGAATTGATAGAAATTGAGTCCGGAGAAATTAATAAAAATTTGGAAACATGCATTGGAGTTTGGAATGCAATTACTGAATTAGGTGGAGATAGAAAAAGTTTGTTAATCACCTTAGGCGGGGGTGTAATAACCGATTTAGGTGGTTTTGTTGCTTCTTGCTTTAAACGTGGAATTGATTTTGTAAATATTCCAACCACTTTATTGTCTATGGTTGATGCATCTGTTGGTGGAAAAACAGGTGTAGATTTGGGAGTATTGAAAAATCAGATTGGGTTGTTTGCTAATCCTGAGATGGTATTGGTAGATACTGATTATTTATCAACGGTTTCTGATAGAGAAATTAAATCTGGAACCGCAGAAATTATTAAATATGGTATTACTTATGATGTTAAATTATTTAAGGAGATAAAGAATAATAAGTATTTAAAAATCAGTGATTTAATATTTCGTTCTGTAGAGATAAAAAATGAAGTAGTTTTGCAAGATCCTAAGGAACAGAACATACGTAAAATTTTAAATTTCGGTCATACTTTAGGTCATGCAATTGAATCTTTTTATTTAGAATCTGATGAGAAAGAAAACCTGACACATGGAGAAGCGATTGCTATTGGAATGGTTTGTGAAAGTTACATGTCTTTTAAATTGTTAGGTTTTCCTAAAAAGAATGTAAATGAAATAAAAGAAGTAGTTCTATCCATTTATAATAGAACTATTTTATTAAAAAAAGATTTTTGTAACATTATGGAGTTGCTAAAACACGATAAGAAAAACATAAACGGACAAGTAAATTTTGTACTTTTAAATGATTTTGAAGACTTTAAGTTAGATTGTAAAGTTTCTGAAGATTTAATTATAGAAAGTATGGAGTTTTATAATTCTTAAAGCAATATATATACATATAATTAAAAAAACCTATTACTTTGGGCAGTAATAGGTTTTTTTAGTTATCACAGAGAAACTAGTATTCTCTAAATTTTCTTCACTTTTACTGCATTCATTCCACGCATGCCTTTCTCGAGTTCAAAAGAAACTTTATCATTCTCAGTAATTTCATCAATTAAACCACTAACATGAGTAAAATATTTTTCACCATTTTCATGGTCAATAATGAATCCAAATCCTTTTGAAGAATCGAAAAAGTTTACTTTTCCTTTTCTAACAGGATCTTCTTCTGGTAAATCTTCTTTTTTTGTTACTGAAATCTGAATATCTTCCAATTCGTATTCCACTTTTAAATCTGGATCTGGCGGAGTATCTGCTAAATTTCCATTATGATCTACGTAAGCAAACTGAATTCCTGTCGGTCCATTTTCTTCTTTTTCTGCTTTTCTAGCCTCCATTTTCTTTTGCTTGTCTAAACGTTTTTTTAAACGTTTTTTTTCTTTTTCACTTTTACTAAATGTTTGTTGCGATTTTGCCATTAAAAATATAAGAGTTTTAAATTATTGTTTCTGATAAGATAAAATACCTAACTGAAAATTTAAAATCAAACTAACGCTAACTAGTGTAATAACTGGAGTGTATTCTTTCTTACTCTGCAAATATACGATTTATTCAGGAATTATTCTTAATTGAAATGATGTAGATGTTAAATAATTATTAAATTTTAGTAATACTATTAATTTATAATAGTATTACTATTAGATTTGCTATAAATTATAAAGCATGAAAAATTTATTAACTGTCTTAAAAATTTCTGTTTCTGATAAAATTTTTATCAAAGATCCAGAAACATCAGAATTAGGAAAAAGAATCATTGAGCGAAGTATTATATTGATAAATGAGATTGGCTTTGAAGGTTTTACTTTTAAGAAATTAGGAATAAAAATAGGTTCTAATGAAAGTTCGATTTATCGTTATTTTGAGAGTAAACATAAACTACTTCTTTACCTATCTTCCTGGTATTGGGCATGGTTAGAATATCAATTAGTCATTGAAACTTTTAGTATTTCTAATCCTTTTAATAAGTTAGAAAAAGCAGTTACCATTGCAACAAGAATCATAGAGGATGATAATAATTTCTCTCACATTAACGAAACTTTATTATACAGAATTATTGTAAACGAAAGCTCTAAATCATTTTTAACGAAAGAAGTAGATACAGAAAATAAAGAAGGGTATTTTGAAGTTTATAAGAGAGTAATTATTAGAATTAGTGAAATGATTTTAGATGTAAAAAAAGAATATCCCTATGCGCTAAGTTTAGCAAGTACAATTATTGAAGGAGGTTTATATCAACATTTTTTAAACGAACATTTCCTATCAATTACCAATTGTAAAGAAGGAAAGACACCAACAAATTTCTTTATTGATTTAGTGAAAAATACTTTAAAATAATGATAATCTATTTATGGACTCTGGAAGAGAATTATAGACAGAAATAGAGTATTCTATAATAATAGAGATATCTCCTTTCTTTATATTTTTCTAATTAAATTCTAAAAAAGTAGTTGCAAAAGGTTGTCTTTTTTAAAAGAAATTATTCATAAATTAAAAGCTGTGATTTGTTACTTTTTTTATTCAAATAAAGCCGCAATAAATTCAGCAACACAAGCTGGTTTATCTTGCCCTTTAATTTCTATGGTGCATAGAAAGGTAACTTTAAATCCGTTGTTAGAAATCTCTTCTATGTCTTTAACCATCGAAATCATTCTTAATTGACTATTTACAGGAACTGGGTTTGGAAAACGAGCTTTGTTTAATCCATAATTTAAACCCATTTTTATACTTTTTACAGAAAAAGATTCTTCCAATAACTTAGAAATCATCGATACAGACATAAAACCATGAGCAACTGTACTTTTAAAAGGACTCTCCTTCTCTGCTCTATTTTCATCAACATGAATCCATTGTTTGTCTAAAGTAGCATTCGCAAAATCGTTAATCATTTGTTGTGTGACTTTATACCAATTACTTTCAGGCAGTGCCTTTCCTTTCATTGAAAGAAAGTCTTTCATAGAATTAAAAATTAATGTATTCATTAGAGTTATCTTTTTAGTAAAAATACAGTATTCGTTTCAAATTTAACATTGTGATTATAAGTTTATATATTAATTTGTTAGCTTAGCTAAAATTTACTAAAAATGAAAAAATTACTATTATTTTTATCTTTAATTGCATTCTCAATAAATGCTCAAGATAATCCACAATGGATGCGTTATTCTTCAATTTCTCCAGATGGAACTCAAATTGCATTCACTTATAAGGGTGATTTATATAAAGTGCCAACAACGGGTGGAAATGCCACTCAACTGACTTTTCATAAGGCTCATGATTTTATGCCAGTTTGGAATAAAAACGGCTCTAAATTAGCTTTTGCATCTGACCGTTATGGAAATTTTGATATTTATGTGATGGATTCTAATGGTGGGTCTGCTGCCAGAGTAACTTTTCATTCCACAAATGAATCTCCATTTTCTTTTTCTTCGAACGATAAAGAAATTGTTTTTGGAGCAATGCGTCAAGATGATGTAAATCATAGGCAATATCCTACTGCATCGCAACCAGAGTTATATAGTGTTCCCGTTAGCGGAGGAAAAGTAAAACAAATACTTACTATTCCGGCTGAATATGTTCAGTTCTCAAAGAATGGTAAGACAATGATTTATCATGATAAAAAAGGAGGGGAAAATGAATTCAGAAAACATCATACTTCTTCAATTACCCGAGATATATGGCTGTATGACCAAAAAACAGATACCCATAAAATGATTACTTCTTTTGGTGGAGAAGACAGACAACCAGTTTTTAGTGCTGATGAAAAAAGTATTTATTATTTAAGCGAAAAAAGTGGAACGTTTAATATTCACAAATTATCATTAGACAATCCAAATCAAGATCTGCAATTAACAGATTTTAAATTACACCCAATTCGGTTTTTAAGTTTTGGCAATGGAATTATATCTTTTGGATTCGATGGTGAATTATATACCATGAAAGAAAATGAAAAACCTAAAAAATTAAAAGTTAACATTAAAACTCAAAATATAGACAATGACGATAAGTTTATTTCTATAAATGGAGGAATCAATGAAATGTCAATTTCTCCTAATGGATTAGAGATTGCTTTTATTGCTCGTGGTGAAGTCTTTGTAACTTCTGTAGATAAAACCTTTACCAAAAGGTTAACTAATACACCAGAACGAGAACGTTTTGTTTCTTGGACGCCAGATGGAAAATCTGTTGTCTACAGCAGCGAAAGAAATGAAAAATGGAGCATTTTTAAAACGGAAAAAGTAAGAAAAGAAGAACCTTTCTTTTATGCCGCAACAGTATTAAAAGAAGAATCAGTAATTGAAAATAAACATGATAACTATCTTGCAGAATATTCACCTGATGGAAAAAAAATAGCTTTTGTTGAAGGAAGAAGAACTATAAAAGTTAAAGATATTGCAAGTAATAAAGAAACAATATTATTATCACCTAAAGATTTATATCATATGCGTGACGGTGATCAATATTTTACTTGGAGTCCAGACAGTAAATGGCTTTTAATTGATTGGGGAAAAACCTTAAGTAATGGTGAAGTATTATTAATGGCTGCTGATGGATCTAAAAGAATAAATTTGAATGAAAGTGGATATTATGATTCTAGTCCGAAATGGGTAAATGGTGGCAAACAAATGATTTGGTTTAGTAACAGAAATGGATTAAAGTCTTATGCTACCAGTGGTCGTTCTCAAAATGATGTGTATAGTATGTTCTTTACACAGGATGCTTGGGATGAATTTAATTTAAGTGAAGAAGATTATAAATTAATGCAAGCCATTAAAGACGAAGCTAAAAAGAATGATAAAAAAGATAAATCAGATAAAAAAGACACTAAAAAAGATAAAGATGAAAAGGATAAAAAAAAGGAAGTGAAACCACTTACTTTTGATTTTGATCATATGAAAAATAGGACAAAAAGGCTTACTATTCATTCTTCAAGTCTAGGGGATGCAGTACTTTCTAAAAAAGGAGATGAATTATATTATTTAGCAAGGTTTGAAGGTAAGATGAATCTTTGGAGCACTAATTTACGTACCAAAGAAACAAAAATGTTGATAAAATTAAACACCAACTTTGGTAGTTTAAAATGGGACAAAGAAGTAAAAAACTTATACCTATTAAGCAGTGGTAAAATTTCTAAATTAGATTTAAGTACTAAGAAGAATAAAGCTGTTAAAATTAATGGTGAAATGGAATTTAATGCAAGTGCAGAAAGAACTGCCATGTTTAATCATGTTTGGATACGTACAAAAGCTATTTTTTATGAACCAACTTTTCATGGAGTTGATTGGAATAAAATGAAGAAAGAATATACCAAGTATCTTCCGTCAATAGGAAACGCTCACGAGTTTTCAGAAATGTTATCAGAAATGTTAGGAGAATTAAATGTGTCACATTCAGGTTCAGGCTCAAGAGGAAATGGAATCTCCAATGGTGATGCAACAGCATCTCTTGGAATTTTTATGAATTATAATCATAAAGGTGATGGTATTTTAATTGATGAAATTATTTCTGGAGGACCATTAGATAAAGCAAAGTTTAAGATTGTTCCTGGAATGATTATCGAAAATATTAATGGAGAGACTATTGATAAAAATCAAGATGTTGCGAAATATTTAAACAGAAAAGTTGGTAAATTTATGTTATTAGATATTACAAATCCTAAAACTAAAAAGAAACAAACTATTACTGTGAAGCCAGTTTCTTTAAGAGATGAAAATCGACTTTTATATAAAAGATGGGTAAAAACTAACGAAAAAGAAGTTGACAAAAAAAGTAATGGCCAACTTGGTTATGTTCACATTCCAGGCATGGGAGATGGTCCTTACAGAAGCATTTATCAAGATATGATGGGAAAATATACGGATAGAAAAGGAGTAATTGTAGATACTCGTTTTAATGGTGGAGGTGATTTAGTAGCAGATTTAGCAATGTTTTTTACAGGTGTCCCTTTTATTACATATGAAACTGAAGATAAAGTTGTTGGTGGAGAACCAACTTCCAGATGGACAAAACCAACTTTATCAATTTTTAATGAAAGTATGTATTCTGATGGGCATTGTTACGCTTCTGGATATACTGATTTAAAAATTGGAAAAACTGTGGGTATGCCAGTACCTGGCACTTGTAGTTTTGCTGGTTGGGAAAGCCTACCGAACGGTTCTTATTGGGGAGTTGTTCCTGTAAGTGCTAAAAATAAAGCAGGTGAATGGATGGAAAATAACCAAACCGAACCAATGATAAAAATAAAGAATATGCCTAGAGTTATTTCTAAAGGAAGAGACCAACAATTAGAACGTTCTATAAAAGAGTTATTGAAAGATGTAGAATGATCGTTATAACTTTTCTGTGAAGTAAAAAAGTGAAGAGATAATTTTCGCTTTTTTATTTCCCAAAAATGTCGTTATTAATTTTTGGTAATTCTAATTTGTATTTTACAGCGACTAGCCTGATTACAAAAATCACTAATCCTGATAAAACAAATTGAATATTTTCGGATACATCAAGGAATCCTAAAGATAAATAGACGACACCACCTATTAAACAGGCTGAAGCATAAATCTCTTTCTTAAAAATCAAGGGTACTTTTCTAGTCAGAACGTCACGAATTACTCCACCAAAAACAGCCGAAACCATTCCCATAATTAAGGCTAAAAAAGGATGTAAATTATAGTCCAATCCTTTCTGTAAGCCAAGCAAAGTAAATACACTAATACCTATAGTGTCAAATAAAAATAAGGTTTTACTTAAATGGGCGACTTTGCTTCTGAATAAATACATTGTAAGGACAGCTATTAAAATTGTCCAAACATAATTTAAATCACCTATCCAATTAATAGGATGTGCATTAATTAAAACATCACGAATCATTCCTCCCCCAACAGCAGTAACAAAAGCGATAATTATTACTCCAAAAATATCAAATTGTTTCTTTTTAGCAACCTGTGCTCCGCTAATCGCAAAAGCAAAAGTTCCTAAAATGTCTAAAACATAAATCAGTTCCATTTACACTGTAACTTCTGTAAATTTAATATTTAATTCTTTTTGAATTTCATGAATTTTATCCAATTCTGAAGGTAAGATAAAAGCAATTGAAACTCCTGTTTTTCCTGCTCTAGCGGTTCTTCCGCTTCTATGTGTATAGTATTCTAATTGTTCTGGTAATTGATGATGAATTACAAATTCTAAACCACTGACGTCAATTCCACGAGCAGAAACATCTGTTGAAACTAAATACTGTAAATTCTCTTTTTTAAAAGCCCTCATCACTTTATCGCGTTCTTTTTGTTGCATATCTCCTTCTAAAGCGGCAGCAGAAAACCCTTCTTCAATTAAGTAATTGGCTAAGTTCTGTGCACCGGCTTTTGTTCTGCAGAAAATAATTCCTCTTTGAGCTTGTCTCTTCTCTAAAAATGAAATAATATCATTTGTCTTTTCTTTTAAGGTTGTTTTAGCAAAATGATGTCGAATATTCGCGTTGACCAAAGAACTTCTATTTATTTCTATTCTTGGAGCATTAGAATCCATATACGTCTTTACAATCCTTTTAATTTCTTCTGGCATTGTCGCTGAGAACAACCAAGTTTTTCTATCAGTTTTAGTCGTAAATTTTAGAATTCTATTCAAATCTTGTTTAAAACCCATGCTTAACATTTCATCGGCTTCATCTAAAATCACCGTTTTTACGTGACTAATATCGACACTTCCGCGTTCAATTAAATCAATTAACCTTCCCGGAGTTGCCACAACGATATGCGTGGTTCTTTTAAGATTATTCATTTGACGATCGATTTTTTCTCCTCCAAAAACAGCTTCTATGAAAATTTTATCTTCACTAAATTTCGTGAATTTAAATAATTGTTTTTTAATTTGCTGAACTAACTCTCTTGTAGGTGATAAAATTAACGCTTGTATATCGTTTGAACTAGCATCAATATGATGTAAAACTGGCAAGCCAAAAGCAGCAGTTTTTCCAGTTCCAGTTTGTGCTAAACCAATAAAATCTGTTGCAGAATTCAATAAAATAGGAATCGTTTTCTCTTGAATTTCTGAGGGTGTAGAAATTCCTAATTCTTTAATTGCTTTAATATAATTTTTATGAATTCCTAAGGAAGAAAAAGTTGACATTTTATCTAAATTTTGTGCAAATATACTTTTATTTAGGAGCTTGTAATACTTTTAAAACATTTTCTCTAATTCTTGCGGGCTTTAAAGTTTTGGAATCTAACATTGCCCAAATAGTTTTAGCTTTTACCAATAGCACATCCTTTTTATAAAACTCCATAAAACGAATAGAGGTGATACCTTTGGTCTCTCCTACCCATGTTTTTACAATAATTTCATCTCCTAAACTAGCTTGTTTTAAATAATCTATCTCATGCCTCATTACCACCCAAACGTACTGAGGTAAAGGATTATTTTTTGTTAAATGAGTCCAATGAGTAGTTGCAATTTTATCCATCCACTTTAAATAGACTAAGTTATTTACATGTTGTAAATTGTCAATATCTTCAGCAGAAACTGTAATTGTTAATATAAAAACGTTTTCCATTTTAATGAATTTGGACAAACTTATAAATTTTAATATATCTATAAGAATTATTGATGATAGTTTTACAATGAACTTCATATTTATGATAATCTTTACAAGATCTTATGACAAATTTAGCAAACGATTTAGGTACCGAAAAGATTACTAAATTACTTATTAAACAAGCGGTTCCTGCCACTATTGGAATTCTTGTAATGTCTTTAAATATGATTGTTGATACTATTTTTGTAGGTCAATGGATTGGTGTTTTGGCTATTGCAGCAATTACTGTTGTATTACCAATCGCTTTTTTAATTTCTTCTATTGGAATGGGAATTGGAATTGGAGGAAGTTCAATTATATCAAGAGCTTTAGGAGCTAAAAATTCTGAAAAAGCTTTTCTAACTTTCGGGAATCAGATTTCTTTAACAGTCATTTTGGCAATCCTTTTTGTAACTGTTGGAAACATTTACAGCTTGCCAATTCTTAATCTATTTGGCGCTAAAGGAGAGATTTTACCCATTGCTTCAGAATATTTTGGTGTCATTATTTATGGAGTTCCATTTTTGGCTTTTGCAATGATGGGAAATCCAACTATTAGAGCTGAAGGAAAACCAAAATTTGCCATGTATGCCATGATGGTTCCTGCTGTTTTAAATGTTTTGCTCGACATTTTATTTATCAAATTTTTTGGTTGGGGAATGTGGGGAGCTGGTTTAGCAACTTCTTTTGCATATGCAAGTTGTGGATTATATATTTTATATTTCTTTTTATCTTCAAAAAGTGAGCTGAGAATTATTCCTAAAAATTTTAAATTAGATTTTAAAATTGTTCTTGAGATTTTTCAATTAGGAGGGGTGTCAATCGTTAGACAAGGCACAATAAGTATTTTAATGATTGTTTTAAATTTTTCGCTTTTTAAATATGGAGGTGAAATATCCATTGCTGTTTTTGGTATTATTAATAGGGTTATGATGTTTGCTTTATCGCCCGTTTTAGGAGTTTGTCAAGGTTTTTTACCTGTTGCTGGTTTTAATATAGGAGCTAGAAAAAACAACAGAGTTCAAGAGACCATTAAAAAATCTATTTGGTTTGGTTCTATTTTAGGCTCTATTATTTTTATAGGGATTTTACTTTTTAAAGAAGAGGTTATTTGGGTTTTTACAAATGATACAACTTTGTTAAATAAAACACCTAATGCAATGTTTATTGTGTTTTTGGCAACGCCAATAGTCACGATGCAACTCATTGGTTCGGCCTATTTTCAGGCGGCAGGAAAAGCGTTACCGGCATTATTTTTAACACTTTTAAAACAAGGAATTTTCTTAATTCCTCTAGCCTATTTTTTACCAAAATATTACGGTATAGAGGGAGTTTGGTGGTCTTTTCCTATTGCGGATGTTTTGTCGACTATTATTACTGTTTTGGTATTAAAACGTGAAATTGATCAGAATTTAAAGTAGAGGAATGTTGATAGTTTATGCAGTCCACCTAAAGATTGAAGTTAGAGCTGTTCTAAGAGATTACGATTGATTTAATAATCATTTTATGATGAGTTCTTTTATCTTAATAAGTTTTAAAGAACAGAACAAAACAGAACAGAATATAAGATTCTTGTCTATACGTTTTCCGCATTATATTTACCGTCTAAATTAAAGATTCCCCGTTTAAATTAGTACTTAATATATCACTAAATAGATTAAAGAAAGGACGTAGAGCTCTAAAGCTTTCATCAACGCTATCTATGAAATCAGGAGATAATACTTCAGCATCGGAAAATTTTTTAGAGGCAATAAATCCCTTTTTACGTAATAAATTTATATTAGGATGCCCCTTATCAAAACCTCTTGGAGCCGTTTTTAATTCAGAAAAACTTTCGAACTTTCCTCCAAAATTTGTTTTATAATTTTCATCTTTTAAAATATCTTTTATTTCTGACGCATCTAGCTCTATTTCTTTTCTAATTCTGAATAAATCTTCCTTACTAGGTTCCCAAAACCCACCAGCCAAAAAAGATTCTCCTGGTCTAATTCTTAAAAAATAGCCTCCCCTTAATTCTTTGCCTAATCTCGAAAATGAATTTGCAAAATGAGCTTTATAGGGTGTTTTATCTTTAGAGAAACGCACATCTCTATAAATACGCATCATTTTAGATTTTTCAATTTTATCATGCTTTTGCAAGTTTGCATGAATTTCTACAAATATATCTTTCGCATTTTGCTGCCCTCTTAAATAAGTTTCTTTATGATCTGCAAACCAATCTCTATTATTGTTTTTTTGTAAATCTTGAAGGTACTTGAAAGTAGATTTTTCTATTTGCATTTTAATAAATTTTAAAAGTTCAATTTACAAAATAGATTTGTAACTTCGATTTTAAGATGTATCAAAAAAGAAAAGATATTCAGAAAAGATATGAAGGATTTTTGCAAACAAATTGTTTGTGGAATGGCGCTATTATCTATGCGTTAAATCAATTTGATATTGAATCAAAATCCACGAAAATCGATGCCGAAATAAATGAAAAATTACGACTTGGAAAATATATAGAGCGCCTCGTTTCTTTTCAATTAAAGCAAGAAGAGTCTATTTCTATTATTTGTGAAAATATTCAAATTCAACAAAATAAAATTACTTTAGGGGAATTAGATTGCATTATTAAAAAAGAGAATACAGTTATTCATTTAGAAATTATTTACAAATTTTATTTGTTTGATGAAAGTGTGGGAACAACCGAAATTGACCATTTTATTGGACCTAATAGAAAAGACTCTTTAAAAGAAAAACTAGAGAAGCTATCAAAAAAACAACTACCTCTACTCTATTCTGATGAATGCAAAACGTATTTAAACAGTATCAATTTAGAGGCTTCAGAAATGGAGCAACAAGTATATTTTAAGGCACAATTGTTTGTTCCTTTTCAACATCAAAATAAACTTTCAACTTTAAATAAAAATTGTATTGCTGGTTTTTATTGCAATTTAAAAGAATTGCATCAATTTACAGATTGTAAGTTTTATATTCCTATTAAAAAAGATTGGATAATTATACCTCACAAAAATGTTTCATGGTTAAAATTCGATGAATTTGATATTGAATTAATAGAATATATAAATAGAAAATTTTCTCCACTTTGTTGGTTAAAAAAACAAAATGGAGAAATTTTAAAATTCTTTATGGTTTGGTGGTAAAATAAAAAGACATTCCTTTTGGGAATGCCTTTCAATATTGAGCTTACTTTAATTATTAATTAAATTGATCTTCATCATCTTTTTCAGTTTTCTTGTTCCATACCTTTATTTCATCTTCCATGGTTAAACCTTTTATAATTTCAACATTAACGCCATCAGAAGTTCCTAATTCTATAAATTTCTTGTCAAATTTGCCTTCTGCATTTTTAATCTCTACAAAAGGTTTTTCTGTTTTTCTATCAAATTGAAGCAATGATTCTTTGATAGACATTACATTATCTTTTTTCTCTAAAACTATTTCTGCATTTGCACTGTAACCTGCTCTAATAAAATAATTTTCATCTAAAGCAACATCTGCTTTAATTTTAAATTGAACAGCACCAGCTTCTTCTGTTCCTTTTGGAGCAATAAAATTTAAGTTTGCTGGAAATTTTTTACCCTCAATTGCTCCTAAAGAAATTTCAATAGCTGTTCCATTTATTAATTTACCAACCTCAGATTCATCTACTTTACCTTCAAATATCATCTTATTCATATCAGCAATTGAAGCTATAGTGGTACCCGCATTAAAATTGTTAGATTGTATTACTTGATCTCCTTCTTTAACTGGTATTTCCAAAATAGTACCAGACATTTGTGCAATTATACTTGTATTGGCGGCACTTCCAGAACTTGCTGATCCTCTTTTAATAATCATGTAATCATTCTCAGCATTTTTTAAATCTTGCTTAGATTGATTGTAATTAAGTTCAATCTGTTCAAATTCTTGTCTGGAAATAACCCCTTTGTCAAAAAGGTTCTTATTTCTATTATACTGAATTTTAGCATTATTTACACGGATTTTAATATTGTTAACTCTACCTTTAGCACTAATTAAAGATTGCTCATTAGGCACTACTCTTACAGTTGCAATTAAATCTCCTTTTTTTACTTTTGAACCTTCTGTCAATAATATTTTATCAATAATTCCCGTAATTTGAGGTTTTATTTCAATTTCTTCTAGCGGAGTTACTTTACCAGTAGCCACAGATTTTTTTATAATAGTAGTTTTAAAGGCTTTTTCAGTTTCATAAGTTATTGGAGAGGCGCTATTTTTTTTACCAAACCATATTAATACAAGTATTAATGCGACTGCTATGCTTCCAAAAATTAATATTTTTTTCATGTTTATTTACTGTTTATTATTATTGGGTTGTTATTCTTCTCTTAGTGCGTCAATTGGTTTCACAATCGTTGCCATATATGCAGGGATAAAACCTATGAGTGTGCCTAAAAAGACTAATACACTATAAGCAATTAATATTATAGGGATGTTTACTGTTGGATTTGTGAGCCAATCTTGAGAATCAATTAACATCAATATTAAGCCTCCTGCAATTATACCTAAAGAACCCGCTAATAAGGTTAAGAACAGAGATTCTAAAATAATCTGTTGTCTTACTATACCTGGTGTTGCTCCTAAGGCTCTTCTTATACCTATTTCTTTTGTTCTTTCCTTAACAGTTATTAGTAGAATATTACCAATTGCAAAAACACCAGCAATTAAAGTAGCGATACCTACAAACCATGTTAAAAATTGCATTCCTGTTAAAAAACCTGTAACTTTTGATATTTCTTTACCAAGATTAAATCCCCTAAAAGCTCTATTATCTTTAGGGTGTATATTATGAATATTTTTTAAAAGTAGTTTTACATCTGCTTCTACTTGAACAATATCAAATTCTTGTTTACCAGTAACCACCATCCATTGAAATTTATCTCCTTGGTTATAAACCAATTTAAATGTGCTAAATGGAATGTGTAAATTATTTTTACCTTCAAATCGTCCTGATTTATATACGCCAACAACTTGATATGAAATATTACTGACTTTTAAATAAGTACCAACTGCCTCTTCATCTTTATCAAATAATTCTTTATAAATTCCATCAGAAATCACACAGACTTTTCTGTTTTCATTAATATCTTTTTGATTTAAAAATCGACCATCGGTAAGTTTTTTCTTCTGAACTTTATCCAATAAGGGAAAATCACCAAAAACTGTAAAATTACCAGTTTTAAACCCATTAGTAACTTGACCACCAGTTGCGTTTCTTGGAACTACAAACTGAATTCCTTTAATTTCACTTCTAATTAAATCAACATCTCTAGTTGTTAATTTTATTTGTCTACCTTCTTGAAATCCTTTAAAAGGCATAGAAGTTCTACTGCCACTAATAAAGACACTATTAGTAGCAAAGTCTCCAAACATGCTATTAAAGCTATTTTCAATTCCTTTTGCTGCACCTAATAAACCAACCAAAAGTAAAATACCCCAAAAGGCACCAAAAATGGTAATTGCTGTTCTGGTTTTATTTTTACGAATGCTTCCGTAAATTTCTTGCCAAGTGTCTTTTTCGAATAAAAATTTCATATTAATCTGCGCTTAATGCTACTACTGGTTTTATTCTTGCTGCTCTTTTTGCTGGTAAATAACCTGCAATCATACCTGCTATTATTAAAGTAATAGTTGCACCTATTACAACTGGCCTTGAAACTCCTGGATTTAGAATAAAAAATGACTCTAAACTAGGACCTGCTAATTCTAAAATCCCAACACCTAAAATTAAGCCCAAATATCCTGAGAGTGCAGTAATAAAAATCGCTTCTTGCATGATCATTGCAATGATTGCTTTCGGTGTTGCACCAACTGCTTTTCTTATACCTAGTTCTTTTGTTCGTTCTTTTACGATGTAAACCATTATATTACTAATACCAACTACACCTGCTATTAAAGTTCCAAATCCAATAATAAAAATCAGAATTCCTAATCCAACCATCATTCCTGAAACTTCTTTGTTACTAGAAGCATAATTGTTAATTCTTATTCCTCTTTGATCATCAGGAGAAACGTTATGTTTTTTCTTTAACTCGCGTTTGATTTTATTACCAAAGGCTATAGCTTCATTTATACTTAAACTCGGATTGTAGGTAATACCAAAATCATCAACATAATTATTATTACCATATAATCTTTGCATAGTTGTAAATGGTGTATAAATGTATCTCTCATCACTATCTCCTCCAGAATCAGAGAAGACTCCAATAATTTTATAAATAATACCTCCAATTTTTAAATCTTTGCCGAAGGCACTTAATTGACCAAATAAATCTTTTTCGACCATTTTACCAATTACTATTACTTTCGATCTTTCGTTAATATCTCTATAATTTAAAAATCTACCTTCATTCATTTCTACTGACTCCAAAACTTGGTATTCTGGATAAACACCTCTAATTGTGTAGTTGTCTTTTTCATTTTTGTAAACAACATTAACACCTCTTTGAATTCTTGGACTAATTGTTTGAATTTTGCTTCCAAAGTTTTCTTTTAAAAACTTAAAATCGTCATTTTTAAATTGAACTCTTTTGCCTATTTGATTTCCTTTGTATGCTATTGTAGTATAATTAGACCAAATGTAAATGGAGTTCATGGAATCACCAGCAAATTCTTTTTTAAATGTATTTTGAAGACCATTGCCAATACCAAATAATAATGTAAATAATAAGATTGCAAAAGTTACTGTAAAGCCAGAAAGTAAAGAACGTAACTTGTTTTTACTAATACTCTGAAAAATTTCTCTCCAACGATCTAAATCAAACATATGTTAGACGGCTTTAGCTACTTTAGTTAATTCATCACTAATAATAATACCATCCTTTAAGCGAACAATTCTTTTTGTTTGCTCTGCCACTTCTTCTTCGTGCGTAATTACAAAAACAGTCATTCCTTCATCATTAATATCTTTCAATAAATCCATCACAGAATCTGTAGTTGTAGAATCTAATGCTCCAGTTGGTTCATCTGCTAAAACAACTTTTGGCTTTGTAACTAAAGCTCTTGCAATTGCAACTCGTTGCTTTTGACCACCAGAAAGTTCGTTGGGTAAATGATTAGCCCAATCTTTTAAACCTACTTTATCTAAATAATCCATAGCTACTGTCAAACGTTCTTTTCTGGCCATTCCTTTGTAATATAAAGGCAATGCAACATTTTCTAAAGCTGTTTTGTATGATATTAAGTTAAATGATTGAAAAACAAATCCTAAAAATTTATTTCTAAGAATAGCGGCTTTTTTTTCATTTAAATCCCTAATCAACTGCCCGTTAAGGAAATAATTTCCTTCATCATGTCCATCTAATAAACCAACAATATTTAATAATGTAGATTTACCAGAACCAGAAGATCCCATAATAGATACAAATTCACCTTCTTTGATATGTAAGTCAATACCTTTTAATACATGTAATTTTTCTTTTCCTATGGGGTAAGATTTATGTAGCTTTTCTATTCTAATCATTCGTTGGCTATTTTTTATGCAAAATTACTGATAGCTTTTAATAGCAGTTATTAATTTTTTGTTAAATCAATTACCAATAAAATACAATCATAAGACGCTTCTAATTCTATTATGTTACAAGAAAACTAAAAAAAGATGAAGTATCTTTGTCAATAATAAAAATTATGAAGCTTAAATGATTGATATTCCAAAAAATAAGAAAATAATTTTGTTTGATGGTATTTGTAATTTGTGTAATGACGTTGTTTTAAAATTGATTAAAATCGATAAAAAGAACACTTTTATGTTTGCTTCTTTGCAGTCTAAATCAGGTCAAGAACTTATAAATTATTTAAATATTGATGTTTCTAAAGTAGATTCTATTATTTTGTTTGAACCTGGAGTTTCTTATGATATAAAATCTACAGCTGTTTTAAAAGTGTTGCATAATTTTGGAGGTCTTTGGCTTTTATCACAAACTCTCTTCGTTTTTCCTGAAGGATTGAGAAATTTGATTTATGATTTTATCGCTAAAAACCGTTACCAATGGTTTGGAAAAAGAGAAAGTTGTATGCTACCAACACCAGAAATAAAAGCTAAATTTTTAGAATAATTTATTGAAATAAATGAAACTACCAAAAGAAGTAAAATGTGTGATTTTTGACATGGACGGGGTAATTATAGATTCTGAAGAAATTCATAAAAAAGCCTATTATGAAACCTTTGGTTCTATTGGTGTTACTGTTTCTGACGATTTATATAAAACTATTACGGGTTCCTCTACTATCAATGCTTTTCAAAAATTAGTTACCTATTTTAATTTGACTTTGAATCCTGAGGATTTGGTTTTGGCAAAAAGAAAGCGTTATGTGAATTTCTTCGAAAATGACCCAACTTTACATTTGGTAAAAGGTGTTGAAGAATTAATTAAGCATTTTTATGATAAAGGTTTCACTTTAATTTTAGCTTCTTCTTCTGCGATGGTAAATATTGATAGGGTTTTTAATAGATTTAAGTTAAACACCTATTTTACAGCAAAAATTAGTGGAGCAGATTTAAAAGCTTCCAAGCCACATCCCGAAATTTTTGAAAAGGCTGCTATTTTAGGTAGCACACCAAAAGAAAACTGTATTGTTATTGAAGATTCTGATAATGGTGTAAAAGCGGCAAATGATGCTGGTATTTTTGTTTTTGGCTATAGAAATCCCATGGCTGAAGACCAAACTTTAGAAAATGCTGATTTTGTAATTGAGGAGTTTAATGAGATAAAAGAATTAATTTAAAGTTATAAATGTTCAATGTAACTTTTAATAAAAAAAATCTTATTGAGGTTTGACAATTTTTAAAAATTTAACCTGAAATTATGTTGAAACATTAGATTATTTCATTTTAGTATGTATACATATTTTAGAAGTTAATTTCCTTTTTCCTAAAGATCCAGGTTTTTCTTCAGTGTCAAAATAAGGATAAACTTTACAGACTTAAACAAGTTCATTTTTTTAAAATATTTAATCAATAATTTTCTTTAAAAGATGGAATACTTTTTTTTCAATTACATCGACAGAGCCATCAGCAAAAAAAACATTTTTGATATCTCTAATTAAATCATCTTTCTCTTTTTGATTAAACTTATTTTCTGATACATATTGTTGTATTTTATTTAAATTATTTTCATCAGAATCAACAACAACTTCTGTGTGTATTCTATGAAATGTTTTTTTATCAACCTTAGAAAAAATATATGCTTGTTCCTCTTTTGATTCAAAAAAATTGCAATGAGCTGCATATAAAAGCACATATGCTTCAAACTCTTTTCTAGTCCAATTTAGTGTTTTCATTTTATTTTTTTATTGGCAAACCTTCTGTACTTGACCATTCTGTCCAAGAACCATCATATACAGCGTGATTTTTAATTCCTGATAATTCTGCTCCTAATGCTAAAATTGAAGCGGTTATTCCTGATCCACAAGAAAAAATAAATGCTTTCTTTTTTTTGTTTAATGTATTAAAAATTAATTTTAGTTCTTTTTCAGATTTTAGCATTCCGTTTTCTATAATTTCCGTGTAAGGTAAATTTACGGAGTTAGGAATATGTCCCCCTTTTATAGTAAGTCTAGGCTCTGGTGCTTTTGTATAAAAACGTCCTTTAGAACGTGCATCTACTATTAAAATGGTTTTATTTTCAATAGCAGAATATACATCATTTGTGAATTTTATTCTTTGAGGTTGGTAACTTGCTGTAAAATTACCTTTTTTAGAGGGATAATTTTCTAGATATTCAGTTGGATATTTTTTATATTTCCAATGCGAAAAACCTCCATCTAAAACAGCTATGTTTTTAAAGCCCATTAATTGAAACATCCACCAAACTCTTGGTGAGGAGTAAATGCCTAAATCATCATATACAACAATACAACTATCTTTGCAAATACCTATTCTCTGGGCACTTTCTTCAAATTCTTTAGGTGATAATACAGTATTAGGAAATCCAGCCTTTTGGTCAGAAAATGTATTTTTTATATCAAAATAAATAGCTCCTTTAATACATTGCTTATTATAAGCCGAAATTTCTTCATTTCCAGCTATTACTTTCGAAATAGAAGCATCTAAAATAACCAGATTTTCATTGTTTAAGTTTTTAAACAACCAATCTGCAGAAACTAAAGCTTTATCAATTTTTAAAGACATTTTGTATGCTAACTGTTCATTTTATTTTACTTCATCATAATGATCGTCCCATTCTTTTGGCTGTGGATTATCATGTAATTTACCAACAGATTTAGCCACAAGTGATGCTACTGTTGCGTCTCCTGTTACATTTATAACAGTTCTGCACATGTCTAATGGCCTATCTACAGCAAATATTAAGGCTAAACCAATGGCTAATTTATCAGCAGGAAAACCTACAGATTCCAAAACTATAACTAGCATTACCATCCCAGCACCGGGCACTGCAGCAGAGCCTATAGATGCTAATAGAGCGGTTAAAATAATAGTTAATTGATCTGCAAAAGTTAAATCGAAACCTAAAGCTTGAGCAATAAAAACAGCTGCAACTGCTTGGTATAGAGATGTTCCATCCATATTTATGGTAGCGCCCACAGGCAATACAAAACTAGAAACTTCTTTGTCTACACCTATATGTTCCTCAACTCTTTCCATAGTTACAGGTAAAGTTGCTGCACTAGAACTCGTAGAAAAAGCTAATAATTGTGCCGGACTTAATTGTTTTAAGAACCAAAATGGATTCTTTTTTGTAAAAACACTCACCAAAATCATATAGAAAACCACCATTATCAATAAACCACCAACAACCGTAAATGCATATTTTAATAGTGCCAATAATAAATCTGGATCATTCGAAGAAACTACCACATTTGCCAATAATGCAAAAACAGCATAAGGCGCAAAAAGCATAATTAAATCGACCATTTTAAGAACTACCTCATTTAAAGAATCAAAGAAGTCCTTTAAAGGCTTAGATCTTTTTTCACCAATTAATAACATTGATATTCCAAGGAAAATAGTAAAGAAAATTACTTGTAACATTGATTTATTATTACTCATTGCTTTCATTGCATTATCTGGAACCATATCGACCATAAATTGCAATGGACCACTCCCTTTTTGTCTAGAAGCTTCAGCAATCTTAGATTGAACTCCTCCACTATTTGCATAAGTATCCGTTAGTTTGGTAATAGTTTCTTCAGAGATTCCTTCTCCAGGTTTTACAATATTAACTAATAACAATCCAATTGTAATAGCGATAACCGTTGTGCCAATATAAATCCCAATTGTTTTTAGCCCTATATTTTTAAATTTAGAAATATCTTTTAAATCGGAAATTCCTTTTACCAAAGAAGCAATAATCAAAGGCACAGCAATCAATTTCAATAATTTTACAAAAATATTTCCAAAAGGATTTATCCAATTAGAAACAAAAGTTGCTCCTCCATCAACACTTGTCATGGCTAACCCAAAAAGGATTCCAATAACCATTCCTATTAAAATTTTCCAATGTAATGCTAGTTTTCTCATCTATTAGTTTAAAATTATTTCGATGTTGAAAGGTAAAAAAATATTTAAAATTAAGGGTGACTTTATTTGTATATTGTGTCATATTTTTAGAAAACATTTAAATTAATTATTAAAAACATAAAATGTCAGGAATTTTAGATTTATTAAATAGTGATTTAGGAAAATCAATTATATCAGAAGTTGCAGGCTCTACAGGGAATGATTCGGATAAAACAAGTAGTGTTTTAACGATGGCTTTACCCGTTTTGATGAAAGCGATGGAGAGGAATGCGGCTACTCCAGAGGGTGCTGAAGGATTAATGGGAGCTTTATCAGGAAAGCATGATGGTAGTATTTTAGATAATCTTGGAGGATTGTTTAGCGGTGGCGTTGACGAAACTATTAAACAAGATGGAGCTGGGATTTTAAAACATGTTTTAGGAAATAGACAACAAGGAGTTGAACAAATTCTAAGCCAGAAAGCAGGTATCGATGCTGGTTCTGTTGCCAACATTTTAAAAGTTGCTGCACCTTTATTAATGGGGGTTTTAGGAAAGCAAAAGAAAGAACAAAACATTAATAGTTCTGGAGATATAACTGGACTTTTAGGAGGTTTGTTAGGAGGAAATGATAGTAAAAATGAACAAAATTTTTTAGAGCAAATTTTAGATGCAGACGGTGACGGAAGTGTTGTGGATGATGTTGCGGGTATGTTTTTAGGTGGTGCTAAAAAACAATCTGGTGGAATTGGTGGTTTGTTAGGAGGTCTTTTCGGAAAATAAATTTGAACTTTTCAGTATTAGAAAAGCTCAAAACATTAATTTTGAGCTTTTCTATTACACCTTAGTTTTGTAACAAGAATTATAAATCTCTTCGTAAACAGGTAAAATATTTTGCAAAGAAAACTTTTTTGTATGTTCTTTTGCATTCCTTTTAAATTGATCTAAAATAGCATCCTCTTTTAGAATAGAAATTGCATTTTTGGCCATATCTTTTATATCTCCTAAATCACTTAAAAATCCTGTTTTACCTTGAATATTAACTTCTGGTAAACCTCCAGTATTGGTAGAAATAACTGCAGTTTTTGCAGCCATCGCTTCTAATGCAGCTAAACCAAAACTTTCTGTTTGAGACGGTAATAAAAACAAATCTGTATAACATAAAATTTTAACAGTTTCTGTGCTATTTCCTAAGTAAAAAACGTTGTCTGTAATGCCTAGTTTCTTTGTTAAAATTTCTGCTTTTGCTCTGTCCGGACCTTCGCCAATCATCAATAATTTAGAAGGAATTTCTTTTTGAACTTCATAAAATATTTTTATAACATCTTCAACCCTTTTTACAGGCCTAAAGTTACTTATATGTGTTAAAATTCGTTCATTAGGTTTGGCTAAAGCATCTCTTTTACATTCTTGATTTTCAGCTTTATCATATTTTTCAATATCAATAAAATTATAAACAACTTGTATTTCTTTTTTAATCTTAAAAAGATGATTTGTTGTTTGCTTTAAACTGTTAGAAACTGCTGTAACCACATCAGAATTATTAATACTAAATTCAACAGCTGTTTTGTACGTAGGATGGCTTCCAACTAAAGTAATGTCCGTTCCATGCAAAGTCGTAACTACTTTTATAGAAATACCTTTTTCCAATAACATTTGTTTGGCCATAAAAGCGGCATAAGCATGAGGAATAGCATAATGTACATGCAATACTTCCAGTTCATGTTTCTCAACAACTTCTACCATTTTACTCGATAAAGCTAACTCATACGGTTGGTATTGAAATAACGGATATTCTTCAATTAAAACTTGATGGAAATGCAATTTATGTGATAAGAAATCTAAACGAACTGGCTGATTATAAGTAATAAAATGTACTTCATGGCCATTGTCAGCCAAAGCCATTCCTAGCTCAGTAGCTACTACTCCACTTCCACCAAAGGTGGGATAACAAACAATTCCTATTTTCATATTATAATTGAAATATTTACTATTTTAAAATTAAAAAACTTAATCCATCAAATGTAAAGATAGTAGTATTCTTACATTTTAATTCCAAATAAAAACATAAAAAAACCCACAATAAAAATTGTGGGCCTAGTTATAAATTATAAAAACCTTTCGACTGCTCTCAAGACAACAATTTTAATAATCTCCTAAAGTCGCAGGATTTTGTGCTAAAGCATTTTCTAACTGCTCATCACTTGGTGCTTTACCATGCCAAGCATGTGTGTGCATCATAAAATCTACTCCATTACCCATTTCTGTATATAGTAAAATACAAACTGGTTTCCCTTTTCCTGTTAACGCTTTTGCTTCCGCTAAACCAGCTAATATTGCATCAATATCATTTCCTTTTTTCACCTCTAGAACATCCCAGCCAAAAGCTTCAAATTTTGCTTTAATGCTTCCCATTGGTAAAACCTCATCAGTAGAACCATCAATTTGCTTTCCATTTAAATCAATTGTACAAATTATATTATCAACTTTTTTTGCTGATGCATACATAATTGCTTCCCAATTTTGACCCTCTTGCAACTCACCATCTCCGTGTAAAGTATATACCAATTTATCATCTCCATTTAATTTTTTAGCTTGTGCAGCTCCTAAACCTACAGACATTCCTTGACCTAAAGAACCAGAGGCGATTCTAACGCCAGGTAAACCTTCATGTGTAGTTGGATGTCCTTGCAAACGAGAATCTAACAATCTAAAAGTAGCTAATTCTGAAACTGAGAAAAATCCACTATGTGCCAAAACGCTATAAAAAACCGGAGAAATATGGCCATTGGAAAGAAAAAATAAATCTTCATTATTTCCATCCATATCAAAGTCTGTAGAATACTCCATTACCTCCTGATACAAACAAGTAATAAATTCCGCACATCCTAAAGAACCTCCTGGGTGACCAGAATTTACAGCATGTACCATTCTTAATATATCTCTACGAACTTGTTGTGTAAAATCTTGTAATTGTTGTGTTGTTGGCATTTTGTTTTTTAATTTGTTGACAAAAATACAAAAGTGAATGAATTTGTATTCAGTTTTATAATTATTTATTTGATAATTATTAACAGTAGATGCTTTACTAAAATATAATTAAGAAGTTTGGTTATTTAAACTGTAGTAAATCTTTTAGGCTAAAAGAGATTATATTGTTATTATTTTTTTTCTATTATGTTTTTTGCTTCTTTTTCTTTGCCGCAGGAAATAAAACGTTATTTAAAATCAATCTATAACCGGGTGAAGTTGGGTGCAAGTCTAATTCAGTTTTTGGATCACCTATTCTATGTGTGTAATCTTCTGGATCATGACCTCCGTAAAAAGTAAACATCCCTTTTCCTTTTGTTCCATGAATATAACGTGCTTCTCTATTCGTTCTGTTTTCTCCTAAAACCAGCACATTCGTTTTTACTGTATTTCTATCAAAAGAAGTAGTTTGTCCCATAAAACCTTTTACTAAAGTTGTGTGATTTTGAGTTAACATTGTTGGTACAGGATCCCATTTTGCTGAAAATTCTATTAATGAAAAATAATCTGAAGTTTTTGGAATTTTACGTTTAGATGTCATATCTATTGAAGAAAACTCATAAGTTGTTGGACTTCGAACCAAATCAAAATCTTTAAAAGCCATAGTTTTATTATAATTAATTTTAGATTGATAATTAGGTGTTGTTGCATCTCCATCAAACATAGCTTCTGCGATATCAATTCCTTCTGCAGACAAGGCGATATCAAAACTATCAGTAGCAGAACACATGGCAAACATAAAGCCACCACCTATTACATAATCTCTAATTTTTTTTGCAACGGCTAATTTTTCTTCAGAAACTTTAATAAAATCAAGCTCTCGAGCTAATTTTTCTGCATTTTGTTTTCTTTGGATATACCAAGGAGCAGTTCTAAAAGAGCCGTAGAACTTTCCATATTGGCCGGTAAAATCTTCATGATGTAAATGTAACCATTCGTATAATAAAAGTTTATCCGCTAAAACTTCTTTGTCATAAATTACATCAAAAGGAATTTCTGCATACGTTAAAACCATGGTCACAGCATCGTCCCAGGGCATTTTGTCTTTTGGAGAATACACCGCAATTTTTGGAGCTTTTTCTAAAGTAACAGCATCTTTATTAGAAGATGGTGCAGCAATTTCTTGCAGAATTATTTGTGCCTTTGCATCAGAAATTATTTGATAAGAAACGCCACGTATTTTACATTCATTTTCAACAATTTTATTATTTTCTATTAAAAAAGCACCACCATCATAATTTAATAACCATTTAGATTTTAAGCCAACTTCTAGTGAGAAAAAGACAATTCCGTAAGCTTTTAAATGGTTTTTTTGATTATTATGATCCATAGGAACATAAATAAAAGAAGCCCAAATTGAGTTTGAGATTAGAAGAAAAGCAAGTATTGTTAGAAGTTTTTTCAAAGTAAAATTATCTATTTAGTTTGTTATTTTTGATATTTTTTAAACCAAGCCAAGGTATGAGAAACTTTACTGATTAAATTACTCGGTTTTCGAGCGATTCCATGAGATGCTTCAGGAATTTCTACTAAAACAGTTTCAATTTTCCTCAACTTTAAAGCATGGTATAGCTGTTTTGATTCACTTGGTGGGGTTCGTAAATCATCCATACCTACCATAACCATCGTTGGTGTTTCTATATTACCAACCAAAGATAATGGAGAAAACTTCCAGTAAGTTTCAAAATTTTCCCAAGGTTGACCTGGATAACGAGAATTCGCATATCGGAAATAGTTATCAGCAACTAGTGTTTTACTAATCCAATTCATAACTGGCTTTACAACAACTGCTGCCTTAAATCGATTGTTTTTACCGATTATCCAAGCGGTCATTATACCTCCTGCACTTCCTCCTGTAACATATAATTTATGAGTATCAACCACCCCTTTTTTTATTAAATAATCAACACCATCCATTACATCGTTATAATCTTGACCCGGGTAATTATGATACAATAAATTTGCAAACTCTTCTCCATAACTTGTACTTCCTCTCGGATTTGGGTAAAAAACCAAATATCCCTCTGCAGCATATAATTGTATTTCAGCAGTAAAACGGTCTCCATAATTTAAAATCGGACCACCATGATTTTCAACCAAAAGTGGATATATTTTTGACGCATCATAAAAAGGTGGCTTTACAATCCAACCCTGAATATCTCTTCCATCAAAAGAAGATTTGTACCAAACTTCTTCTGTTTTTCCAAGTATTTTATGACCTAAAACATCGTCATTTAAATTGGTAATAAGTTTTGTTCTTTTTTTATCTTGAATTACCGCCAGCTCTGATGGATATTCAGGTCTTGTTTGAGTATAAACTAGAGTACCGTTATTAGCAACAGAGTAAGAGCCAGAAGCATAAGGTCTTCCTATGGTTGTGCCTCCTAAATTATCTGCTAGTTTTGATATTTTTCCGTTTAAGGTTATATAAGCTACTTTTGAATTTCCTTTTTCGTCATAGGTGCAATACAAGCCTTTGCCTTCTCTATCCCATGCAATATTTGAAAGACTGTTGTCAAAATTATTGGAAATTGCCCTTCGATTCTTACCATTAGAATCCATTAAATATAAAATTCTATTTTGATGAGCTTGCACCTTATCTTTAAATCCTAAAAAAGCTACTTTATTGCCATTAGGAGAAACTTTTGGAGAAAAATCTGGTCCTTTTTGAGAAGTTAAAACCGTGATTACTTTCGTTTCTATGTTTACTTTATAAATTTCACTATTTCTAAAATCGTATTCCCAATCTTCAATACGATTTGCAGAAAAATAAATAGAGTTATCGCTAGGTGAAAAAGACAAACTACCACTATGATTGTAATTATCACTAGTTATTTGCCTAGGAGTACCACCTTGAGCAGGAATTATAAAAATATGTGTAAAACCAGGTTTCATATAGCCTCTACCATCCTGTTCATGTTTTAATCTATTTGTAATTCTAGCAGGTTTTGCCCAATTAGCACCTTTTGGCTTTGCTGGCATTTTTACAATAACCGGCGGCTTTTCTGCCTTAAACATGGTGAAAGCAATCTGCTTCCCATCTGGTGACCAAGTTATATTTCCCGGAGACATTTCTAACTGAGAAAGTTTAGCAATTTGTCCTGTTTTAACCCAATACATATAGAGTTCTGAACCTTCATCCGTAGAACTTACAAAGGCAATTCGATCTCCATTTGGTGACCATTTTGCTTGTGATTCGTTTACTTCTCTAGAGGTTAATTTTCTATGTAAAGAACCGTCACTGTTAAGAATCCACAGATTACCTTTAGGGTTATCTTTCATAATATCAAATCCGTTTCTTCTGTATATAATTTGAGAAGCATCTGGCGATATTTGAGGATTTGATGCCCATTCTAAAGAAAATACATCTAAAGAGTGAAAAGCTGTTTTTTGTTCTTGTGATGATACAATTTGGAAACTTATAAAAAATATTATGAAAATTAGAAAACGTTGCATAAAACTAGTATTAATGAGATGATTCTTCGATTATTCTACTTTGGATTAAAAAAATGTGAGTGTTTTTTTATTTAAAAACTAAAATACACAATTACTTTGAGGCAATTGTGTATTTGTAAAATTAGATTTTTTTTTAATGCTTAAAAAGGAACATCCTCACCACCAAAAGCATCTTTAGGCTCTATTCTTTGATCTGGAAAAACATCATCAGGGAAATCTGCATTCATAGAAGATTGAAATTCTGAACTAAAACCTTCTTCTAAGTCAGAGAACTTTGCTAAATGTCCAGTAAATTTTAAACGAATATTATCCAATCCACCGTTTCTGTGTTTTGCAACGATAAATTCACCTTGTCCTTCACATGGCGTATGTTCATCGTCATCCCATTCTGTCATTCCATAATACTCTGGTCTAAAGATAAAGGATACAATATCCGCATCTTGCTCAATGGCACCAGATTCACGTAAATCTGACAGTAATGGTCTTTTACTACCTCCACGAGTTTCTACTGCTCGCGATAGCTGTGAAAGCGCAATTACAGGAACTGCTAGTTCTTTAGCCAATGCTTTTAAATTTCTAGAAATCATAGAGATTTCTTGCTCACGATTCCCTCCTGATTTTCCCCCGGCTGTCATTAATTGTAAATAATCAATTACAATAATTCTAACATTGTGCTGCGAGACTAATCTTCGTGCTTTAGCACGTAAATCGAAAATTGAAAGTGATGGGGTATCATCTATAAAAATGGGTGCATCAGAAAGCTTTTTAACTTTTACATTTAATTGTTCCCATTCATGAGGTTCTAAATTTCCTTTTCTTAATTTCTCTGATGTTAAGCCAGTTTCTGAAGAAATCATACGTGTAATTAACTGCACAGAGGACATCTCTAAAGAAAATACAGCAACACCATGATTAAAATCAATCGCCATATTCTTTGCCATTGAAATTACAAATGCTGTTTTTCCCATACCAGGACGTGCAGCAATAATCACTAAATCTGATGGTTGCCATCCAGAAGTTAAGGCATCTAATTTTGTAAAACCGGTTTGTAAACCAGACATTCCCTCTTGATTACCTATTTCTTGAATTTTTTGAAGTGCTTGTTTTACAAGAGAACCAGCATCTTCAGAACTCTTTTTTAGGTTTCCTTGTGTAACTTCAAAAAGTTTGGCCTCAGCATCATCCAACAAGTCAAAAACATCGGTACTTTCATCATAAGCGTTTTCTATAATCTCACTTGAAATTGAGATTAATCTCCGCTGAATATACTTTTGTAAAATGATTCTAGCATGGAATTCAATATGTGCGGAAGAAGCTACTTTTTGAGTTAAACGAATTAAAAAGAAATCACCGCCCACAAATTCTAACTTTCCATTCTTTTTTAGTAAATTAGAGACTGTTAAAAGATCTATGGGTTCCGAGTTTTGGAATAATTCATAAATTGCAGCATAAATTTCTTTATGTTTCGAATCGTAGAAAGCGTCAGAACTTAAAATGTCTATAACATCGTCAATTCCTTTTTTATCAATCATCATTGCTCCTAATACAGCTTCTTCTAATTCTACTGCTTGTGGAGGAATTTTTCCTTTTTCAAGACTAATTAATCTCGATTTATCTATCTTTTTGCCTGATATAGGAGTCGTTTTTTCCATCTATACAAATGTACTTTTTTAGGTTGGATGTACTTTCTAAAAACGAACTTTAATTTGTGAACATATTTTGTAAACAAAAATGTTATTATCTTGTTAATAACCAGCCATCTTCTAAATTGAATTCCTATTTTTACTTCGTCAAATTCATTTTTTTCAAGGTTATTAAATCTTTTTCAAAATAAAAAAATAAAAAGTATAGCTAAATTTTACTGTTTGAAACTTAACAAAAAACATATTGTTTTAACCATTTTTCTACCAATTCAGATTCTTTTGTTGCAATTTGCTGCAAGTAATCCTGCATTTATAGAGTTTTATTACTCCAATGGAATTTATCCGGTTATTTCATCCTTTTTTAGAATTATTTTGGGTTGGATTCCTTTTTCAGTGGGAGACCTATTAGTAGCTTTTGGCTTATTTATTTTTATTCGGTTTTTAATTAGATTGATAAAAACTAGATTTAAAAACTTTATTCCTAAAATTATTCATTTTACAGCAGTTCTATCTGTCATTTATTTTTGCTTTTATCTTTTTTGGGGATTAAATTATTATCGAGAAAATTTGACTAAAACTCTAAAGTATGAACAACAAGAATATACCACAGAACAACTTCAAAAAGTTACTGAACATATTATTAAAAAACTTAATTACTATCAGCATAAAATTACAGAGAGCGATACTTTAAAAGTTGAGAACCCTTATAAGCAAAAAGAAATGTATATAATGGCTGCTACTGGATATGATAACCTGTCTAAAGATTTTCCGCAGTTAAAATATCAATTTAAATCTGTAAAAAGTTCTTTAATGAGTTTATTACAGACGTATAACGGGACCTCTGGTTATTTGAATCCCTTGACCGGTGAAGCGCAGGTTAATGACAGAATTCCTAAAACAAGTTACCCTACCACTACCTGTCATGAAATAGCACATCAAATTGGTTTTGCGGCAGAAAATGAAGCAAATTTTGTTGGGTTTCTAGCAGCAAATTATACAAATGATCTTTATTTTAAATATGCAAGTTATAGAATGGCTTTTGGGTATTGTATTTCTGAAATGAGAAAACGTGATAGAAATATTTCTAAAGAGCTTTGGAAAACTGTAAACAAAGGAATTGCTAAAGATTTTAATGCAAGTTATCAGTTTTGGCAAGTTTATAAAAATCCTTTTGAACCTATTGTAAAAATGGGCTATAATGCATACTTAAAAGCGAATAAGCAATCCAAAGGTGTACAATCTTATAACTATGTAGTTGACCTATTAATTTCTTATTTTCAAACTTCAAAGAATTTCTAGCTTCTTAAAATTTTGTTAAAACCTTAAGAATTAACTTTTATCAAAAAAGGTATCTATAAATTGAACCCTAATTCAAATATTTCAAACTACATGAAAAAAATATTATTCTTACTCTTTTTCTTGTCGCTTTCTGTGATGCATGCGCAAGATTATTTCCCAACGGATGCCGGAGTAAAAACTGTAGAAAACACAGTTTTCGCATTTACAAATGCAAACATTTATGTAACGCATGACGAGGTTATTAAAAAAGGAACTTTACTTATTAAAGACGGTAAAGTAATCAGTATTGGTAAATCTATAAAAATACCGAAAGGCACTCCAACCACAGATTTAAACGGAAAAAATATTTATCCATCTTTTATTGATATTTATTCTGATTTTGGAATTGCAAAGCCAAAAAGACAATCTAGATCTAGAGTAAGACAATACGAATCTGAACGTGAGGGCTATTATTGGAATGATCATATTAGACCCGAAACAAACCCTATTCATGATTTTAGGTTTGATTCAAAAAAAGCTAAAAGTTTTATTGCTGCCGGTTTTGGAGTTGTAAATACACATTTACAAGACGGAATTATTCGTGGAAATGGTTTATTAATTGCTTTAAATCCCAATTCTTCAAATGCTTACAGAATTTTAGAGACAAAATCTGCACAATATTTTTCATTCTCTAAAAGCGCAAAATCTAAACAAGCGTATCCATCTTCAAGAATGGGAGCTATGGCTTTATTGCGTCAAGTTTATAATGATGCAGATTGGTATGCGAAAGGTAACATGAAGAATAAAGATTTGGCTTTAGAAGCTTTAAATGGAAATAAAGATTTAATTCAAATTTTTGAAACAGATAATGTTTTAGATGCTTTAAGGGCAGATAAAGTTGGTGATGAATTTGGTGTTCAGTACACGATTGTTGGAAGCGGTCTGGAGTTTGAAAGAATAAATGATATTAAATCTACTAATGCAAATTTTATTATTCCTATTAATTTTAGTGCTGCTTATGATGTTGCAGATCCTTTATTAGCGCAACATATTTCTTTAGGAGATATGCGTAAATGGAATCAGGAGCCCTCAAATTTAAGTGTGCTTTCTAAAAACGGAATTAATTTTGCTTTAACAACTCACAAATTAAAGGATGTTAAATCTTTTCATAAAAACTTGCAAAAGGCTGTTGAATATGGTTTAAATAAAGAAAAAGCATTAGCTGCTTTAACTTCAATTCCTGCAAATATTATTGGAAACAAAAAAATAGGAAATTTAAAGGTAGGTAGTTATGCAAACTTTATAATTACTTCTGGAGATGTTTTTGACGCTAAAACTACTATTCATGAAAATTGGATTCAAGGAGATAAAAATGTAATTAATGAAATGAATATTAAAGATATTACTGGTGATTACTTTTTAAATGTGAACAACAAAAATTATGGATTATCAATTTCAGGAAAAGGAGCTAAGCAAACTGGAGTTATTAAAATCGGAGAAAAAAAAATTAAATCTAAATTCTCTTTTAAAAATAATTGGATTTCCATCACCTTAAACGATGAGGCTAATTTTACACGAATGTTAGGTAAAATAATAAACGCTTCAAATGTTATGGAAGGTGATGCTTTTGATACTGAAGGAAGGAAGTCTTTTTGGTCTGCAAGTAAACAAGTTAAGAAAGATGTCAAGAAAAAATCATTAAATAAATCAAAAAAAACAGGCATTACAGTTTTACCTATTACTTATCCTAATATTGGTTTTGGAAATTATGTACAACCTAAAACACAAACTATATTAGTTAAAAATACTACTGTTTGGACGAGTGAAGATGAAGGAATTTTAGAAAATACAGATGTACTTTTGAAAGATGGAAAGATATTTAAAATTGGAAAAGAATTGCGAGAAAGAGGTGCCACAGAAATTGATGGATCTGGCAAACATTTAACTGCAGGTATCGTAGATGAACATTCACATATTGCAGCATCAGCTATTAATGAAGGAGCACAAAACTCATCTGCAGAAGTAACTATTGAAGATGTTGTAGATCCTAATGATATTAATATTTACAGAAATATTTCTGGAGGAACTACTTCTGCACAAATTTTACACGGGTCTGCTAATCCAATCGGCGGGCGCTCAGCAATCATCAAACTTAAATGGGGAGAAAATGCAGATAATATGCTGTATAAAAATTCTCCAAAATTCATAAAGTTTGCTTTAGGTGAAAATGTAAAACAGTCTAGAAGTCCAAATGGAACGCGTTTTCCACAAACAAGAATGGGTGTTGAACAAATGTTTGTAGACTATTTTACGAGAGCTAAGGAATATGAAGTTAAAAAGAGAAGTGGAAAGCCATATAGAAAAGATGCAGAAATGGAAACTTTGGTTGAAATTTTAAACGGAGAACGTTATATATCTTGTCATTCTTATGTGCAATCGGAAATAAATATGCTGATGAAAGTTGCAGATAAAATGGGTTTTAAAATAAATACTTTTACTCATATATTAGAAGGTTATAAAGTTGCTGATAAAATGGCAAAGCATGGCGTTGGAGGATCAACTTTCTCAGATTGGTGGGCTTATAAATACGAAGTAAATGATGCTATTCCTTTTAATGCGGCAATCATGCATAATGCGGGAGTTACTGTGGCTATAAATTCAGATGATAGAGAAATGTCTAGACGTTTAAATCAAGAAGCTGCTAAAACCATAAAATATGGTGGAATGTCTGAATTAGAGGCTTGGAAAACGGTAACTATTAATCCTGCAAAATTATTACATATTGATGATAAAGTTGGAAGTATTAAAATAGGAAAAGATGCGGATGTTGTTCTTTGGAGCGATCACCCGATGTCTATTTATGCAAAAGTTGAGAAAACAATTATTGAAGGGAAAGTATTCTTTGACAGAGCTGAAGATGCTAAAAAACGTACAGCAATTAAAAAAGAAAAAAGCATATTAATTAATATGATGTTGAAAGAAAAAATAGGCGGAGGAAAAACCAAAGCACCTATGAAAAGAAAGGACAGAAACTTTCAATGCGATACTTTAGAAGAACTTAAAAGTTAGAAATGATGAAAAAAACAATATATAGTTTACTATTTTTCTTTTTAATAGGGAATTTAAATGCACAACAAACTCCAGCTGACAAGCAAAGCACAGCAATTTCTATTGAAGGTGCAACAGCCCATATAGGAAATGGACAAGTAATAGAAAATTCATTAATAATATTTAATGATGGTAAAATAACATTTGTAGGTTCTGCAATGGCTAAAATTGCAAGGCAAGGAAAAGTTATGAATTCCAAAGGGAAACACGTTTATCCTGGTTTTATTGCTGCAAATGCTTCACTTGGTTTGGTAGAAATCGATGCTGTAAAAGCTAGTGCAGATGCGGACGAAATAGGTGTAAATAACCCTCATATAAGAAGTTTAATCGCTTATAATGCCGAGAGTAAAATTGTCGAATCCATGAGGCCAAATGGTGTATTAATGGCACAGATTACACCTAGAGGAGGAACTATTTCTGGAACCTCATCTATTGTGCAATTAGATGCTTGGAATTGGGAGGATGCGGCAATTAAAGTAGATGATGCTATTCATTTGGAATGGCCAAGTAGCTTTTCAAGTGGCAGATGGTGGTTAGGAGAAGATCCTGCTTTAAAACCAAACAAAAACTATTCTAAAAATATAGGGAACATAAAATCTTATTTTATGAATGCAAAAAATTATTTAGGAAGTAATAATGCAAAGAAACATCTGCCTTATGAGTCTACAAAAGGTTTATTTGCAGGTTCTCAGAAGTTGTTTGTTCATGTTAATGGACAAAGAGAAATTACGGATGCAATTTCTCTTTTTAAAGAATTAGGTATTACAAAAATTGTAATAGTTCATGGAAATGAAGCTGAAGAAATTTCAGATTTATTAGTAAAAAATAATATTCCTGTTATCATAGATAGACCACATAGAAACCCAAATAGCGAAGATGATGCTTACGATTACACCTACACAATTGCTAAGGTTTTAACTGATAAGGGAGTTTTGGTAAGTCTAGGGATGGAAGGACAAATGGAAAGAATGAATACTAGAAATTTACCTTTTTATGCAGGCACATTAGCAGCTCATGGTTTAGATAAAGAAGTTGCTTTAAAATTGCTAACCTCTAACACCGCAAAAATTTTAGGAATAGATGATTTCGTTGGAACTTTAGAAGTTGGAAAAGATGCAACGTTATTTATTTCTGAAGGCGATGCTTTAGATATGAGAACAAATATTTTATCGGATGCTTTTATACAAGGAAGAAAAATTAGTTTAGAAACACATCAAACAAAACTTTGGAAACGGTATTCAAAAAAATACAAAACGAAATAAAAAAACGAAAATTAATATAAAAAAAAGTCTTGAAATCATCAAGACTTTTTTTTTATTTAATTTTTTATTAAATTTAACACACTAAGTAATAAATAAATAACCTAAATATGAAAAATAAAATACTATTTATCTGTTCAGTTTGCCTAATAGTTTTTGCTTTTATTGAACTCTCATTTCTTTCAACTTTAGGAGTGCCTACTGTTGAAGATGTTTATGGAGGAAGAATAAAAGCCATTAATGGATATTCATTTCATCCTGATTCTACAAGAATTTTTGTAGCAACGAAAAGTGCAAATTCAGTCTTTTATGCCGATGTTTTAAGCAACAGTGCTACTCCAAAAATTGAACAATTTAAGGTCGTTGAAAGTTTAGACAATATGAATAATTTTGGATCTGGTATTCAAAATGTGCAAATACATGAATTATCAGAAAGTATTTATTTTATAAACTCTTCTAATGAGTTATATACAACAAATATAAGTTTGACTTCAGCAAATAACACAGGATTTTCTTCAGTTAATCAATTACTAATACAAGATAATTATATTTTTGCAGCAGGTGCAGGACAGCTTAATTTTGGAACATTAGATGTTTCGAATAATTATACAGCTGGGTCTGGTTCTTCAATTTCTTTCCCTTCAGTTACAAATATATTTTACTTTATAATTCATCCTATTTCAAACAAAATGTATATTTTTAGTAAAGGGACATCGCCTCAACTTTTTGTTTCATCAGATACTTATGATAATTTTTCAGGAGCAACAACATTTTCAGATATCTCTCCTACTCTAACAAGTGCTTCTGTAAATTGGACAGGTTTTGGTATAGGTCCTGATGGAAGATTCTTTGTAGGTGGAAATGATAATTCATCAAAATTCATTGCTTATTCTGATGATAGTGGTGCAACATATTTAGAATATAATTCTTTTATTATTGGAACGTCAGGAACTAATTTTGATTTTTCAGGGACTTCAACTTCATATCATGTGCTTTTTGCATCTATGTTCAGTAACAATAACGGGATTGATGGTACTTGGTCAAAATTTGGAACATCATCGCATTATACGCACCCTAATGATGGTGTTGTTTTTGTAGACCCAAATAATTCAAATATTTATTATTCGACATCAGATCAAGGATTGGGAATTTCATATAATCAAGGACAAAATGTTTCAAGCGCAGATGATGGTATTGAAGCCGTTCAGGTGAATGATATGGAAATGACTTCTGACAAAAAAACAGGTTGGATAGCGTCTAAATCTGGAATCAGAAAAGTAACAAATTATGATACATCTCCAGTATGGACAAATTCACTTTGGCCAAATAGTGATGGATCTAGTTATTATTCAATAGCAATGAAACCTTCTGATGATGCCACGGCGTATGCCGGTAATGTTAGAGTTTACAAAACCAGTAATAATGGTGTAAATTGGACAAAAGTATTTACCCCAGAAAATTCACCATACAACTATCCAAATGTTGGTACACAAATAAAAGCTTTAACAATCTGTCCTTTTGACGAAAATATTGTGTTTGCAGGAGTAGAAATTCAAGGAACAGATAAAGGGGGGGTATTTATTTCTGAGGATGCTGGAAATACTTGGTCACAAGTTTTATTACATTCAACATCTGGTAGCAAAGATGTTGACGTTAGAGCTATTTCTTTTACAAATGAATATGGTACAATTAATGCTTATGTAGGTGTTGATTATACTGGAGCTGGTTCAGGATATAGTATTTATAAAGTTACTCAAACTTCTGGTGGATGGAGTGTGTCTCAAGATATGAGTTCATCAGGAACAAGCACAGGATCAGTTATTGTTGTTACTATTAATGATTTAGATTATAATGTTAATACCAATACAATTTATGCAACTGGAACAGATGCAGGAACAAATCATCCAGTTTCATATTACAAACCTTTAGGAGGTACTAATTTATGGACAGTAAATACCTCTTCTGGATTTCCAACTTCAACAGCTACAATAAATAAACAAGGAAAAGCTATTGTTCATGACGGAACAAATACTTTATATTGTGCAGTAGATCATGAAATTTATTATTTAACTAGCAGTTCTTCTTCATGGACATTAGGCTATTCTTACCCCGTAGGAACAGAAATTAATTGTTTATTTTATGATGAATTATTGGTCGGTACTGATACGGGATTATATGCACAAGCAGATCCAAGTAATACTGCAAGTATTGATGATTTTGAGTCTAATTTAATAACGACCTATCCAAACCCTGTAAATTCAGAGAACTATCTTAGTATAACATATGATTTTGAAATTCAAAATCCAACATTTAGAATTACTTCTCTACAAGGAAAATTGATAAAGGAATATCAAAAAAACTACGTTGTTAACTCTAATAATAAATCTAAAATCAAAATTGAAAATATCAGTAAGGGTGTTTACTTACTTTCCATGTATTCTAAAAAGAAAAAAATAATTACTAAAAAAATAATCATTGAATAAACAAAAAGGCCTAAAATTATTGGCCTTTTTTTTGAAGCTTATTTTGGTATATTTGTGATAATGAAAGAAATTACAAGTATTCAAAACTCATATATAAAAAGCTTGCTAAAACTACAAGATAAATCTCGTGAACGAAAAAAACAAGGTTTATTTATTATTGAAGGGAAACGTGAAATTTCTTTAGCTATCTCCTCAAGATATGAATTTGATACTATTCTTTTTTATCCCGAAATTATTTCGGAAAAAGAAATTTTACACCTTTTTAATGCGAATGTAAATAGAATTGAAATTTCAAAAGAAGTGTATCAGAGATTAGCATATAGAGATTCTACGGAAGGAATTATAGCTGTTACGAAAGTAAAAGATTTCTCTTTACTAAATATTCAATTTAAAAATAACAATCCTTTAATATTAGTTGCTGAAAGTATTGAGAAACCTGGTAATATGGGTGCTTTATTAAGGACTGCCGATGCTGCAAATGTTGATGCTGTTTTTATTGCAGATGCTAAAAGCGATTTATATAATCCTAACATCATTCGCTCGAGTGTAGGCTGTGTTTTTACCAATCAAATTGCAATGGCAACATCCAATGAAATTATTGATTTCCTGAAAGAAAAAGATATAAACATATATGCTGCTACTTTGCAAAATTCAAATGAATATCATAAAGAAAATTACACAAATGCTTCTGCAATTGCAGTTGGAACGGAAGCAACTGGTTTATCAGAAATTTGGAGAGAAAAAGCTACTCAAAATATTAATATTCCAATGCAAGGAAAAATAGATTCTATGAATGTTTCTGTTGCTGCAGCAATTATAGTTTTTGAAACAAAAAGACAAAGAGAATTTAAATAATTATTAATGAAAGTATTAGGAATAGACATCGGTGGATCGGGAATTAAAGCGGCAATTATAGACACAAAAACAGGGAAATTACTTTCCGATAGACATAGAATAGCCACTCCAAAACCCGCTACACCTGAAAATGTTGTAAAAGTTATCAAAGAAATGATAGTTCATTTTGATTGGAAAAAAGCCGTTGGTTGTAGCTTTCCTACCACTATTGTTGACGGTAAATGTATTCATTCTGGAAATTTAAGTGAAAAATGGCTGAATGTAAAAGTTGATAAACTATTCAAAAAAGAATGTAAACTACCTTTTTATGTAAGTAATGATGCAGATTTAGCTGGAGTTGCAGAAGTAAATTTAGGAGCTGGAAAAGGTGAAAAAGGAGTTGTAATTGCAATTACAATTGGAACCGGCATTGGTTCAGGCCTTTTTTTTAATGGTAAATTAATTCCGAATTTAGAAATAGGAAAAATGCTACACACAGATGGAAGAATCATTGAGTACTTTACTGCAGATTCTGTGAGAAAAAGAGAAGAATTATCATTAAAACAATGGGCTTTGCGTTTTGATATATTATTGAATTATGCTAGAATTGTATTTTCACCAAGTTTAATTATTTTAGGTGGTGGTATCAGTAAAAAATATAATGAATTTAAAGAATACTTAACTACAGATGTTAATATAAAAGTAGCTGAATTTAGAAATAATGCTGGTATAATTGGTGCTGCAATGTATGCTAGTAAGAAGGAAAACAAATAATGCAACATACTACCCTATTTTACATTTTAATAACAATTATAATCATCAGTTTTATTATTGACAAGGTTTTAGATACCTTGAATTCGAAACACTTTGATGATGAAATCCCTTATGATTTAAAAGATGTTTATGATGAAGATTCATATAAAAAATCACAAGCTTATAAAAAGACAAACGCTAAATTTTCTATTCTTACATCGACCTTTTCAATAGTACTAACACTCATTTTCTTTTTTGCCAACGGATTTAAATTTGTAGATATTTTTGCAAGAAACTTTTCAGATAATTCAATTTTAATAGCATTAATATTTTTTGGTATTATTCTTTTTGGTTCAGATATTTTAACAACTCCTTTTTCTTATTATAAGACATTTGTGATTGAAGAAAAATTCGGATTTAACAAATCAACAAAAAAAACATTTTGGTTAGATAAATTAAAAGGATGGTTCATGGGTATTCTTTTAGGTGGTGGAATCTTATCATTAATCATGATGTTTTATCAATTTACTGGTAAAAATTTTTGGATCTATGCTTGGATTTTAATAGCAGCTTTTTCATTATTTATGAATCTATTTTATGCAAAACTGATAGTTCCTTTATTTAATAAACAGACTCCTTTAGAAGAAGGAAAATTAAAATCAGCTATTGAAAATTATGCAAAAAATGTTGGTTTTAAATTGGATAATATTTTTGTTATTGATGGTTCTAAACGATCAACAAAAGCAAATGCTTACTTTTCAGGATTTGGTTCTCAGAAAAGGATTACACTTTTTGACACCTTAATAAATGATTTAGAAACAGATGAAATCGTAGCTGTTTTAGCGCATGAAGTTGGGCATTATAAAAGAAAGCACATCATTTTTAATTTAGTAACCTCCACTCTAATCGCAGGTTTTACCTTGTATATTTTATCATTATTTATAAACTCACCATTTTTATATAAAGCATTAAGTGTTTCTAAACCAAGTTTTCATATTGGCTTAGTTGCTTTTGGAATATTATATTCCCCAATTTCAGAAATTACAGGTTTATTTATGAATTACGTTTCGCGTAAATTTGAATATCAAGCAGATGATTTTGCAAAAGAAACATTTGCAGGGAATCCGTTAATTACTTCACTCAAAAAACTATCTAAAAATAGTTTGAGTAATTTAACGCCTCACCCAGCCTATGTTTTTATGCATTATTCACATCCCACTTTGTTGAAAAGAATTAATAATTTAGAAAATTAATATTTAATTTTTCTCTACTACCGATTGTACTATTTTTTCAAGCATGCGTTTATATTCGGCATCGGCTTCAACTTCTAATAAAGTAGTTATCATAATAGTAGATTTTTCATTATATTGAATACAGTAATTTTTATTTACAAAGTCTATTCCATCTTTATTTATAGTACCTTCAATAGAAAATACTTTTTTACTAGCAATCATTTTTTCTTCCTTTTTATCAAACTTTTTATCATAGAAAAATTTAAGCATTTTACTTTTGCCATTCATATAAGAATTCTCAACAAGCGCTGATAAAAAAAGTGATTTAGGCTTGCCGGACATATAAGTATTGGTATTCACTTTAGGAAAAATAGTTTCATCAATGTCTATTTTTATTTCCCTCTCAACTTGTTTAAAATGATCATCTCCAATTCCGGAGTGTTGAGAATGAATACTGCTAGATAAAAACAATACTACGAATACTAAAAAAGCTTTTTTCATGTTGTAAAATTAACCAAAAAAATTAAAAATTTAGAAAAGTAATTTCTTGTTTGTTAAAAATGTTTGTTCTAACTTCACTTTAGATTTTTAAAATATATCTGAATTGCAATTTATGGAGTATGAAGCAACGATAGAAGAAGAAAATAAGGAGATTACTCATCGTTACAAAGAGTTGTTAAAAGGTACTTATGAAGTCTTGTCAAAAAAAGATAAAGAATTGATAAGGAAAGCTTTTGACGTTGCCTTAGAAGCACACTCTAAACAACGAAGAAAAACTGGTGAACCTTATATTTTTCATCCAATTGCTGTTGCAAAAATTGTTGCTACAGAAATTGGTTTGGGAGCCACTTCTATTGCTGCAGCTTTGTTGCATGATGTTGTAGAAGATACAGAGTATACAATAAACGATATGGAGCAATTGTTTGGAGAAACTATTGCAAGAATTGTAAACGGATTAACTAAAATTTCACGTTTAAATAAAGAACAAGATGCTTCCATACAGGCAGAAAATTTTAGGAAAATGCTTTTAACATTAAATGACGATGTTAGAGTTATTTTAATAAAAATTGCAGATAGATTGCATAATATGCAGACTATGGATGCTATGCCAGATCATAAACAGGTTAAAATTGCTTCAGAAACTTTATATATTTATGCACCTTTAGCACATAGATTAGGTTTATATAATATTAAAACAGAGTTAGAAGATTTAGGCTTAAAATATACAGAACCAGAGGTTTTTTTAAGTATTGTTGATAAAATCAAAGAAAGTAAAGAAGAACAACAAAATTATTTAAAACGATTTTCTGATAAACTTAAAAGTGGTTTAGATAAAGAGAATTTTACGTATGATATTAAAGGTAGATTTAAATCTATTTATTCTATCAGAAAAAAAATGCGTAACCAAAATGTAACTTTTGAGGAAGTGTATGATAAGTATGCCATTAGAATTATCTATTCTCCTTCTTCAAACGATGATAAATTTGATGCTTGGAAGATTTATACAATTGTTACAGATTACTTTAAACCAAACCCAGCACGTTTACGTGATTGGATATCACAACCAAAATCTACTGGCTATGAGGCACTTCATATTACCGTAGTTGGACCCGATGCAAAATGGGTAGAAGTGCAAATTCGATCGGAAAGAATGAATGAAGTTGCCGAAAAAGGATATGCCGCACATTTTAAATACAAGCAAGGAAATGAAAACGAAAGCGGGTTAGAAGGTTGGTTAAACAAATTGAAAGAGACATTAGAAAGCCAAAGTATAAATGCAGTTGACTTTGTTGAAGATTTTAAACTGAACTTATACTCTAAAGAGATATATGTTTTTACTCCCAAAGGTGAATTAAAATCGCTTCCTAAAGATGCTTGTGCATTAGATTTTGCTTTTTCAATTCATACTGATGTTGGTTTAAAATGTAGAGGAGCAAAAGTAAATGGTAAGTTGGTTCCTTTAAGTCACACCTTAAAAAGTGGAGATCAAATAGAAGTAATAACGAGTTCTAAAAATAAACCAAACTCGAGGTGGTTAGATTTTGTAATTACAGCTCGGGCTAAAACAAAAATTAGAGCTGCCTTAAAAGATGACGAAAAACAAATAGCAGAAGAAGGAAAATCAGTTTTAACCCGTAAACTTCGTCATTTAAAAATCCCTTTTAATGAAAAAACTGTTAATGAATTAGTACTTTACTTTAATTTAAGAACTAGCTTTGATTTATTTTATAGGTTAGGAAATGGAGCGATAGATAATACGCAGTTAAAAGGATATGTATCGCAAAGAAATAGCACAATTTTAAATTTCTTTAAAACCAAGTTACGAAGATCTAATACAACTACTGATATAGCCGAGAATACAAATGAAGTAACGCATCATTATGACGCTTTAGTTTTTGGTAAAGAAGAAGAAAAGTTAGATTTTACACTTTCTAAATGTTGTAACCCAATTGCTGGAGACAAAGTTTTTGGATTTTTAACCATTAATGATGGTATAAAAATTCACAAAAAAAATTGTCCCAATTCAATTTCTTTGCAGTCGAATTATGCCTATCGAATTATGTTGGCCAAATGGATTGATTCTACAAAGCAAGACTTTAAGGTTATATTGCATATTAGTGGTGTTGATAATAAAGGTATTATAAACAATGTAACCCGAATCATTTCTAATAATATAGGTGTTCTAATACATGGAATAAATATTGCTGGAAATGAAGGTGTTTTCGAAGGAAAAATATCATTAGGAGTAAAGAATATCTCGCAATTAAATAGGTTAATTAAAAGTATTCAAAAAGTAGATGGAGTGAAAAAAGTAGAACGTGTTAATACTTTGTAAATATCATTTATATAAAAATCAATTTTTATTCAGAAATAACTGTAAATTTGTTTTTTCGTAAAAATAAAAACCATGAGTAATTCTCTTGATAATCAAGAAGTAGTTAAAAAAGTTTTTACCTCATATTTGCAAGAGCATAAGCACAGAAAGACTCCTGAACGTTATGCCATACTTCAAGAAATTTATGATGCTGATGAGCATTTTGATATAGAATCTTTATATATTAAAATGAAGAATAAAAACTACAGGGTTAGTAGGGCAACACTTTATAACACTATCGATTTATTATTAGATTGTAACTTGGTTAGAAAACATCAATTTGATGGGCAGTCAATGGCTCGTTATGAAAAAAGTTATTTTGATAAAAACCATGATCATGTAATTTTTACAGATTCTGGTGAAGTAAAAGAATTCTGCGATCCAAGAATTCAAATTATCAAAAAAACGATTGAAGAGATTTTTGATATTGATATTCAAAATCATTCTCTGTATTTTTATGGAACAAAAAAGAAAAAATCTTAACAAACAATACACAACTAAAAACAACAAATTAACACAACTAATGGCTGTAGATTTATTACTAGGATTGCAATGGGGAGATGAAGGTAAAGGTAAAATTGTAGATGTTCTTACTTCCAATTACGACATCATTGCGCGTTTTCAAGGTGGCCCGAATGCAGGACACACTTTAATTTTTGATGGATATAAACATGTTTTACATACAATTCCTTCAGGTATTTTTCATAAAACCGCATTAAACGTCGTTGGAAATGGAGTTGTTATTGACCCCGTTATCTTTAAAAAAGAACTAGAAAACTTAGACAAACATAAAATTGATTATACCTCTAAATTATTAATTTCTAGAAAAGCACATTTAATACTACCAACTCATAGATTGTTAGATGCAGCCTCAGAAACCTCTAAAGGAAAGGCTAAAATTGGCTCTACATTAAAGGGTATTGGTCCAACTTACATGGATAAAACAGGTAGAAATGGAATGAGGGTTGGTGATTTAGAATTAGAAAACTGGAAAGAAAAGTATGATGCTTTAACAGCAAAACATATTAAAATGTTAGCCTTTTTTGATGTTCAGGTTGAATATAATTTAAAGGAGTTAGAAGCAGAATTTATTAAAGGCATAGATAAATTAAGAACATTAGCATTTATTGACAGCGAAGAGTTTTTAAATCGAGCAATAAAAGACAAAAAGACAATTTTAGCTGAAGGTGCACAAGGTTCATTGTTAGATATTGATTTTGGTACGTACCCTTTTGTAACTTCTTCTAATACTACGGCAGCAGGTGCTTGTACAGGTTTAGGTGTTGCGCCTAATAGGATTGGTGAAGTTTTTGGAATTTTTAAAGCATATACTACACGTGTCGGCTCTGGACCTTTTCCTACAGAATTATTTGATAAAGATGGGGAAGAAATGGCAAGAATTGGAAATGAATTTGGAGCAACTACTGGTAGGCCTAGAAGATGTGGTTGGCTAGATTTAGTTGCATTAAAATATGCTGTAGATGTAAATGGAGTTACACAATTAATGATGATGAAAGGAGATGTTTTATCTGGTTTTGAAACCTTAAAAATTTGTACTACATATAATTACAAAGGACAAGAAATTAGTCATTTACCTTATAATATAGAACCAGAAAATGTTTCTGTAAATTATACTGAATTTAAAGGTTGGAATGAAGATTTAACAAAAATGACTTCTGCTGATCAATTACCACAAAACTTGCTAGACTATGTTGCGTTTATTGAAAAAGAAACTGGTGTTCCTGTATCTATTGTTTCTGTAGGTCCTGATAGAAAACAAACAATTATGAGATGATTTTTTTATTATTTTAATATACTAGTAAAGAGCATCTTTTAAGAAATTAAAAGATGCTCTTTAAGTTTACTCAATTATTTAAATTTTGCACATTCTCGAGAATATAATGTAATTGTTTTTTTGTACATCTAAAGTATTCAAGAAAGCAACTCATTTTTCTTTAGACGAGAATAATTTATATACTATTATTCCTAAAATCTTCAAAAAAAATACTTTTGATAAAGACCTATTGAAATTTTTAATCCTTCCAATTTATTTCAAAAATACGTCCACAAGATATTTAGTTCTTTGCTAGGAATAATATTTGAATACTTATTTTTCATAGTAGAAAACTCTTAACTTTAAATTGTTATAATGTTCTATAATATTCTAAAACTTGTCTCGCTTCCTTTCTAGATAAATTTTGGTTAACCATAGGTGCGCCATTGAATTTAATTAACAACTCTTTAGCTATGGGATCATTTTTCACCATCTCTTCAGGATTCAAAATCATATTCATTACCCATTCTGGAGAACGTATTTTTAAAATACCTGTAGGGTTTGGTCCAATAAATTTTCTATTTGTTTTATGGCAAGAAGAACACTTGTTTTTGAATATTATTTTCCCTTTGTCTGCCATGGCTTGATTTATAGTAGAACTAATTTCCACAACTTTAATAGGACCAATACCTTTATTCTTTAAATCTACTGTTACCATTTGTTCTACTTTTTTAACAGCTTCTTTTTTAACACTTGAAGGATTGTATGATCGTACTTTCTTTTCTTTGCCGCCACAACTCATAAATAATGCAATGAGCATTATCATTGCTACATTTTTAAATTTCATTTTTGTTTTTATTTTAATTATTATTTGTTTTTTAAATATTAATCCTTTTTCCAGAGCATGTAATCCAAATTATGAACTAAAACTGATTTTATTTTTTACTTAAATAAATAAGCAATCTTCTTTTTTAAAAATTTTAAATATTGGATTGCTATAGATGACTGACTCTTGTTTTACTTTTTTATATAAAATTAAAGCAACTATTAAAACCTCATTAATAGCCTAATTAAATAAACTTATTTACCAATTGTATAGCTACTTTATTATTTTTGTTATGAATATAACAAAAATAAAACTCTACTTTTTTTAGGAGCTTAAGTACGATTATATGTTTAAATGAATTTATGAAATTATTTCAACCTATAAAAACAAAGTAGTCTAAAATTTATCTAAAAATATAATATGGTTGTTCAAGTTTATTTTATTTCTTTTGTTTGCATATCTCTGATTAAAACTATTTTTCCAACTCCTTTAAAATCTTTTTAGCAAATGAATTGCATTGATTTAGAGTTTCCCTAATATGATTTATTGTTGTTTTTGGATTTATTAAACACATTCTAATCACAATTTGATTTTGTAAAACTGTTGTAACTAATAGGGCTTCTTCTTATGCCACTACTCTAGCAGAAATTTCTTGATTTAATTTGTCCAATTTTTCATCAGATAAATTAAATCCTAAAGGATTATATCTAAAATTATTAATAGCCAATGTTGCCTGAGAAACAATTTCCCAGTTTTTACTTTTTCTTAATAAGTCTTCAGTTTATCCTGCTAAATCAATATTGTAAGAAATGGCTTCTTTAAATGTTTCTAAACCATATGTTTTAATAGACATATAAAGCTCTAAACCTTCTTGTTAATTGAATTCCATAATCATAAAAATTAATTTCAGATTCATTTCCTTCAATATCTCTTAAATATTCTGGTTTTTCACTAAAAGTATTACTTAACCAAGAAGCCTCTTTAACCAATAAGCAGCCAATTTCATAAGGCTGGAAAAACCATTTATGAGGATCAACAGTTAAAGAATCTGCTCGCTCAATTCCTTGTAAAGTTCTACTTCCTTTTTTTGATAAAATAGCTGCTCCTCCATAAGCACCATCAATATGGTACCACAGGTTTTCTTTATCACAAATATCTGCTAATGTATCTAAAGGATCTACTGTGCCAGTATTTGTTGTGCCTGCTGAAGCTATAATACAAAAAGGTTTTTTACCTTCTAATTGATCTTTTGCGATTTCATTTTTAAGTTTATTAATGCCAATTTTAAATTCTAAATCTGTTGGTATTATTTTTACTTGTTTTTTTTTAAATCCTAAATGGCTTTTATGTTTGAAGAATGAGCTTGGTCTGATAAGTAAATAACCGCTTTAGAAAAATCATTCCCACATTTAATTCTTCTAGCTGTTGCTAAAGCCGTTAAGTTTGCCATAGAACCACCACTTGTAAAAATACCACCACCCTTTTTCACAGGGAAATTAAACATTTTTAGCAACCAATTTATAGTTACAATCTCTAATTCGGCTGAGGCAGGAGAAACAATCCAACCACCAGAAAAAATATTAAACCCCGTTGCTAGAGAATCTGCCATTGTGCTAATAAAATTACTTGGTCCTGGAACGAAAGAAAATGCTTTGGGATGGCTAGAAATATTACTATTTGGTATTACTTTATGCATAACAAAGTCTAAAACTTTATCTACTGGCATTACTTTTTCAGGTGCTTCTTGTAAAAAAATACTATCCATTTCTTGCCTAGAAGCAATAGTCACAGGTTTTTTATTTTCTAGTTCATGATAGTGTTCAGCTATTAAATCAACAATTTTATAGCCATAAGATTTCATTTCTTCTACTGATAAATCAAAAAATGGTTTCATTAATTTATTTTTCACAAAATTACAAGATGTCAAGATTCTGTGAGTAATAAAAACGAATTATTTAAAGGTATATCTTCTGGAACTTACTCGTATGACCTTTATCATTTTATATAATGATAAAAGGCCTCAAATTTGTTGTTACTAAAAGAAATAAAATGGAAAGTATAAGAAACAAAACTGTTGCGGACTTTGTAACAGAAAACATACATACTTCGAACATTTTTAAAAAGTACGGAATAGATTTTTGTTTTAATGGGAAAGTTTCAATCGAAAATGTATGTTTTAAAAATGATTTAGACTATCATGAATTAGAAAGTGAATTGGAAAAGATACATTTTAAAACTAATTATTTAAATGATTTTAATAAGTGGGCATTAGACTTTTTAATGATTTTTATTGTGCATATCCATCACAGATATATAAGAAAAAACATTCCTCTTTTAAAAAAATATGGAGAAAAATCGGTAAAAATTCATGGTCATAATTATTCTGAGTTAACAGAAATTAACAACCATATTAAGGAGTTGTCAAATGAATTGAAGGTTTACATGTTTAAAGAAGAAACCTTTGTTTTTCCTTATATTAAAAAGCTTTTTAAAGCAAGCAAGAAGCATACAAGTTTTCGTTCTAAAAATTCAAATTTTATAAATAATTCTCTCAAAATAATGGAGGAACATCATGATAAAATAGGAAATGTTTTTAATAGAATTTCTGAAGTATCCAACAGTTATAGAATACCAGAAAATGCTAGCACTGCTTTTAGAAAATTGTATTTAAATCTACAAGAATTCGAAGATGATTTTCAGCAACATGTTCATTTAGAAAATAATATATTATTTCCAAAAACTTTAAAGCTTGATTTTAAAACACTTAATAATTAAATTATTTTAACTTTCACTTTTCTTTAGTACTAAGCAATTTTCTTTTCATTATTTTTGCAGAAATATATATATCTTGAAAAGAGTTACATTTATATTACTAATAATTTTTACTTCAATTTCTTTTTCTCAAGAAAAAAGAAAAATTGAGTATCAGGCTGAAATTCAGGAAGCTGACGAAGAAAGATATCCAGGAGCAAGCATACTTATTGGTAATGTTAAGATGAATCATGAGGGTATTAAATTAACATGTCAACAAGCACTATATTATAAAAAACAAAATTTTTTTAAAGCGATTGGTAAAGTTCTTATAAAACAAGGAGATACCATTACACAAACTAGTGATTATGCAGATTATGATGCCAATTCTAAACAAGCGCTTTCTTGGGGAAATGTAGTTCTAAAAGATCCTACAATGACCTTGACAACAGACACTTTACAGTTCGATAGGTTAAACCAAAAATTGTATTATAAGAGTTACGCAACTATTAAAGATACTACCAATACCTTAAGAAGTAAAATAGGAAATTACTATTTAGAAAAGAAGAAATTTATAGCTACAACAAGAGTAACAGTAGTAAACCCTGATCACCATTTAGAGTCTAATCATTTAGATTACTATACTAATTCTGGTTACACTTATTTGTATGGACCTTCTACAATCACGAATAAAGAAAACGAAAATAAAATTTATTGTGAAAGAGGGTTTTACAATACAAAGACAGACATCTCTCATTTTGTAAAAAACGCAAAATTATATCTAAAAGAAAGAACTGTTGAAGGTGATAGTTTGTATTATGACAAGAGAAAGGGTTTTGCTTCTGCAACCAATAATATACAAGTAATTGATACTATTCAAAACTTTATTACTAAAGGAAATTATGCTGAAATTTTTGAAAAAAAAGACTCTCTTTTTGTCATTAAAAAAGCAGTAGCTATTTCTATTGTAGATCAAGATTCTACTTTTATTCATGGGGATACTTTGTTGGTGACTGGAAAAGTAAAAGAACGTATTATTAGAGCGTATCATCATGTAAAAATATTTAAGTCAGATTTACAAGGAAAATGCGATTCTATTCATACAAATCAGCAAACAGGATTTACAAAATTATATAGAAACCCAGTTATTTGGTCTGATAAAAATCAAATTACAGGTGATTCTATTTATTTAAAATCTGATATTGAAACAAAAAAATTAGATTCTTTAAAAGTATTTAACAATTCATTTATTGTTTCGAAAGATTCATTATCAGAAAATGATTTCAACCAAATTAAAGGAAGAAATATGTATGGCAAATTTCAGGAAAATAAGTTGAGAAATTTATTAGTAAAGGGAAACGCAGAATCAGTTTATTACAATAGAAATGAAGAAACTAATATTATAGAAACCATTACAAAAGAAATTTCTAGTAATATTGATTTTATTTTAGCGAAGGGAGTTATAGAATCTATTAAGTATTTAAAAGCATCTGATGGAAAAACTTATCCCCCATCGATGTTACCTGAAGCCGTAAAAAAATTAAAAGGTTTTATTTGGCGAGAAAGTGAACAACCCAAAAAAATGGAAGATATTTTTATTAGAGATAGTGTTGAAAAAGATATCCCGATAAAGAAAAAGAAAAAGAAGAAGAAGAAGCAAAAAAATATTCCTTTAAAGCTGGATGAAAAAATAGTATTAAAGCGTAAAAAAATAGCTACTTTTAAAAAGGAATGACTTTGAAATCTGATTTTTTTAAACATCAAGCACAAACTTCGCCCTATCCACTATGTATAGAGATTTCTCATGCAAAAGGAAGTTATATTTATGATATAAATGGAAAAAAACACCTAGACTTTGTAGCTGGTGTTTCTGCAAATAGTTTGGGACATAATCATCCAAAAGTTTCTGGAGCGATTAAAAATCAAATTGACAACTATGCCCACGTAATGGTATATGGTGAGTTTATTCAGCAACCACAAGTTAATTTATGTAAGTTATTAGCTTCTACTTTGCCCAAAAGTTTAGCATCTGTTTACATCACAAATTCTGGAACAGAAGCTACAGAAGGTGCATTGAAATTAGCAAAAAGAATTACAAATAGATCAGAAATTATTGCGGCAAAAAACTCTTATCACGGAAATACGCAGGGTGCTATGAGTGTTTCTGGAGTTGAAAAACAAAATGCAGCCTTTAGACCTTTAATTCCTGGAATTAAATTTATTGTCTTTAATGATGAATTGGATATTGCGAAGATCACCAAGAATACGGCTGCAGTAATTTTAGAAACGATTCAAGGAGGAGCAGGATTTATAGAACCAAAAAACAATTATTTAGCAAAGGTAAAAAAACGCTGTAAAGAAGTGGGAGCGCTTCTAATTTTAGATGAAATTCAAACAGGAATTGCAAGAACAGGAACTTTCTGGGGATTTGAGAATTACAACGTAATTCCTGATATTATTATTGCGGGAAAAGGTTTAGGTGGTGGAATGCCAATTGGTGCTTTTATTGCTTCTTATGAACACATGAGTTTGTTAAAAGACAATCCTAAGTTAGGCCATATCTCAACTTTTGCCGGACATCCCGTGATTGCTGCTGCTGCCAATGCAACAGTAAAAGAAATTCTTGACAAAAATTTACTTTCAGAAAGTTTGCGAAAAGAGAGTATTATTAGAAAACATTTACAACATCCATCAATAATCGAAATTAGAGGAAAAGGTTTGATGCTAGCTGCACTTGTGGAAACACCAGACTTAGCAGCAAAAATTATTCTAAAATGTTTAGATAAAGGTTTAATTTTATTCTTCTTGTTATTCGAAGGAAGAGCCATGCGAATTACTCCGCCTTTAACTATTTCTGATGAAGAGCTAATTGCTGGTTGTGATATTATTTTAGATGTAATTGAAGAATTAGTGTAGCCTGTTTTTTAAAATAAAAAAATATAGCTTTACTAACATCTATTTTGATTCATGAGAAAGATTATCTTATCATTTTGTATTATGTAATTTTTTTTGACCCATTAAAAATATTTAAAGAATAAAAAATCATAAATCACTTTAGCTCAAATTTATAAAATACCCTAAAAAACTAGCAGCTATACCCGTAAACAATAGAAATGAATGAACTTTTAGATTATTTGAAAAAAGATAACTCAATTTCGTCGGAAATAGAAAATAAACTGAATGGAATTATAACAGAAAAATTGTTAGTCAAAGGAGAACTAGTTCTTACTGATAACTCTATAAAAAAAGAACATATTTTTGTGGCAAGAGGTTGTTTACGTTCTTTTTACAAGACGGAAGACGGAAAAGAACACACTATACAATTTGCTATTAAAAACTGGTGGATAAGTGATTATATCACACTTTATACAAATAATAAATCTATTGTATCCATAGAAAGTATAACCCATTCTAAAATTTTGGTTATTGATAATAGCAAGATTAACGAGTTCTACGATGAATATCCGCAATTTGAAACCTTTCAGCGTAAAAATTTTGAAAAGCGTATTGCTGCTCTTCAAAATAGAATTCTAAGTCTATTAACGCTTTCTGCATCTAAAAAATACCATCAATTTATTAAAGACTATGCAGATTTTGAGAAAATAATACCGAACTATCAGATAGCTTCTTATTTAGGAATAACTCCACAAAGTTTAAGTAGAATAAGAAAAGAAAGAATTAAAAAATAATAATTTATTACCATAGATTCATTTTTGCTATTTAACCTTCTTTTACTTTTGTAGTATAATTAAAAAATAAAATCATGAGTTTTTTAGATATATTAAATAAGCGTTATGCTACTAAAGCCATGAATGGCAAAGTAGTTCCTCAAGAAAAAATAGATAACATTTTAGAAGCAGTTAGATTAGCTCCAACATCAAGCGGATTGCAACCTTTTGAAGTTTTTGTTGTTACCAAGGATGAAACTAAGTCTAGCATCAGAGAAATCGCATGGAATCAATCACCAGTAACTGATTGTTCACATTTATTGGTATTTGCTGCTTGGGATAACTATACGGTAGATCGTATTAATCATATGTTTGATTTAACCAACGAAATTAGAGGGTTCAAAAATGAAGGTTGGGAAAACTATCGTCAAATGTTGCTATCAGGTTATCCGCAACGTCCTCCAAAAACTAATTTTGAACATGCTGCACGACAAACTTATATTGCATTTATGGCAGCTATTACTCAAGCAGCTTTAGAAGGTTTAGATAGTACACCAATGGAAGGTTTTGATGCGGATTCATTAGATAAAATTTTAGGATTACGCGAAAAAGGTTTACGAAGTACATTATTATTACCCATCGGTTATAAAGATGTAGATAATGATTGGTTGGTGAACCTTGTAAAGGTTAGAAAACCATTAAAAGAATTAGTGACATTTATTAAATAAAAAAACAACTATTATGAAAAAAACATTAATTGGATTAGCAAGTATTCTAATACTCATTGTTATTACGTTATACATAACAACAAGACCTGCAAAAACAGCAAATGGTACTTATAGTCCATCACCATTAGCTCTAAAACTAGCAACATCTTCTACAACTAACTTTGATAACACAATTTACGAAAATAAGTATACAGGAAATAAAAAAGTGTTGATGATTTGCACAGAAGAAAGAAACATGACAATGGCGAATGGAAAAAAATTCTCAACAGGAAACCATCCTGTAGAAATGTTATTGCCTGTTCTTCATTTAAAAAATGCGGGTTTTGATGTGGATGTTGTAACACCAACAGGTAAGCCGGTTGCAGTAGAAATGTGGGCAATGCCAGAAGATGATGAAAATGTTAAGAATATATATGCTGAATTTAGAAATAAATTAGAAAAACCAGGTAGTTTAGCTGATTTTGTTACAAACTCATTGATAGATAGCACCAATTATGTAGCAATATTTTTCCCTGGTGGTCATGGAGCCATGCTCGGTTTACCAGAAAACAAAGATGTAAGTAATTTAGTAAATTGGTCTTATAAGAAAGGTTTATTCACTCTTGCCATTTGTCATGGTCCTGCTGCATTATTAGCTGCAAGTTTAGAGGTAAACGGAGATGATTTTATTTACAAAGGATATAAGATTGCTTCATTTCCAGATGCTGTAGATGCACAAGGACCAATGATTGGATATACACCTGGAAAAATGCCATGGATATATGGAGAAAAATTAAACAAATTAGGTGTTACTATTATTAACAAAGAAGCTGATAATACGGTAAATATAGATAGAAAATTAATTACAGGAGCGAGTCCTCAAGCCGCAAATGATTTTGGTAAATTAGCTGCAAATGAGCTACTTAAAGAAGTAAATAGATAAAAACACTGTAAACGATCTAAATTATTAATTTCACTAATAAATTTCCTAATTGTTCTCGCAAAGTCTGAAGTTTTTATTGGTTGTTTTCTTTTACATATTTCATTAGTAAATAGGTGAACTTACAAATCATATGTATATAAATAAAACCAAGCAAAATTGCTTGGTTTTATTTATACAAGAAAAATGAATACCTACCTTCTACTGTAATTAGGCGATTCTTTTGTAATTGCTACATCATGCGGATGGCTTTCATTAATTCCGCTGGCTGTAATTCTTACAAATTTCCCTGTTTCTTTAAGTGTTTCAACATCTTTTGCTCCACAATACCCCATTCCCGCTCGTAAACCTCCAATAAACTGATGAATACTTTCAGCTAATTCACCTTTATAAGGAACACGTCCTACAATTCCTTCTGGAACTAATTTTTTGATATCATCTTCAACATCTTGAAAGTACCTATCTTTAGAACCTTGTTTCATAGCTTCAACAGATCCCATTCCTCTATAAGATTTAAACTTTCTTCCTTCATAAATAATGGTTTCTCCAGGAGACTCTTTTGTTCCCGCTAATAAAGAACCCAACATTACAGAATCTGCTCCAGCTGCAAGCGCTTTAGGAATATCTCCTGTATATCGAATTCCACCATCAGCAATAACAGGAACGCCACTACCATTAATCGCAGCTGCAACTTCTAAAACTGCAGAAAACTGCGGAAAACCAACACCGGCAACAACTCTTGTTGTACAAATAGAACCAGGACCAATACCTACTTTTACAGCATCTGCTCCGGCATCTACTAAATATTTAGCAGCTTCGCCCGTAGCAATATTACCTACTACAACATCCAAGTCAGGAAACTTTGCTTTAACGGCTTTTAAAACAGTAACCACGCCTTTCGTATGTCCGTGAGCAGTATCTATGATAACAGCGTCAACTCCAGATTTCACTAAAGCTTCTGCCCTATCAACGGCATCAGCAGTAACCCCTAAAGCTGCAGCAACTCTTAATCTTCCATAAGAATCCTTATTCGCCATTGGTTTTTGAGTTACTTTAGTAATATCTCTAAACGTAATTAGTCCCTTTAATTTATAATCTTCATCAACAATTAATAGTTTTTCGATTTTATAATTCTGAAGAATTTTTTCAGCGTCATTTAAAGAAGTTCCAACAGCGGCAGTAACTAAGTTTTCACTCGTCATTACTTCAACAATGGGTCTTTGATTATCATGTTCAAAACGTAAATCTCTATTGGTAACTATTCCTTTTAAAATTCCATGTTCATCAACAATAGGAATTCCACCAATGCCATGCTCTTTCATGTTTGCTTTTGCTTCGAAAACCACAGCAGTTAAAGGCAATGTAACAGGATCTAAAATCATTCCGCTTTCTGCACGCTTTACTTTTCTAACTTCTTTTGCCTGTTGTTCTATAGACATATTTTTATGCAAAACACCTATTCCTCCCTCCCTAGCAATTGCTATGGCTAAAGCAGATTCGGTTACCGTATCCATAGCTGCCGAAGCAATTGGTACGTTTATCGTGATATTTTTAGTAAATTTTGTTTGAATACTTACTTCTCTAGGAAGTACTTCTGAAAAGGCTGGAACCAATAAAACATCATCATATGTTAAACCTTCTCCTAAAATTTTGTTGTTGTGTGCTATCATTTTGCAATTAAAATATAATTGCGTACAAATTTACAATTAATTATTGAATTTAAATAAGTTAAAGTGGCTTATTAGATTTTTGCTATATAAGGAAGGAAATATTTTCTTTATTCATTTTAAAACATTGATAATGTATCTTTTAAAATATTATTTTTATTTATTCTAAATAATGTTTGATAATGTAATGTTCATTTGTATATTTGCACCCGAAAACAATATTATTCATAATTAGTCTAAATAAAATGAAGAGAACATTACTTACTATATCTATCTTATTAACAATGGGTTTAAGCGCTCAAAAAAAAGAAAAAAACGAAGACGTATCTTCTTTAGATTCCATACAAAAGCTGGATGAAATTGTACTTTCTACTAGTATGATTTTTGGAAATAAATATGTTGCAAAACATAGAACTGGTTCAGCATATTATTTATCACCAAAAGAATTGCAAAAATTTAGCTTTACAGATGTAAATAGGGTTCTACGAAGCGTTCCTGGAGTTACTATCTATGAAGAAGATGGTTTTGGATTAAGACCAAATATTAGTTTACGAGGAACCTCTCCAGAGAGAAGTTCTAAAATAACATTAATGGAAGATGGTGTATTAATTGCACCTGCTCCTTACAGCGCATCTTCTGCCTATTATTTCCCTACAATAGCTAGAATGGAGGCTGTAGAAGTTTTGAAAGGAAGTAGCCAAGTACAATTTGGACCTTCCACAACGGGTGGTGCTATTAATATGATTTCTGCTCAAATACCTTCTAAATTTAGTGGAAAAATAAGTGCAAGCTATGGTAGTTTTAATTCAAATCAATTGCACGCTAAAATTGGCGGTGGCAGTAGTTCATTTGGTTATATGTTAGAATATCTAAACTATGGATCTGATGGTTTTAAAACTTTACCAAGTGGAAAAAATACTGGTTTCCATAAAAATGATTTCGTGGCTAAATTTAAAATAAACTTATTTCCAAATGCAGCTATAAAACAATCTTTAAAATTTAAATTTCAATATGCAGACGAAGTTGGTAATGAAACTTATTTAGGGTTGTCTCAAGCAGATTTTAATGTAAATCCATTTTCACGATACTCGGCCTCGAATAATGATAAAATGACCACCGATCATTCGCAGTATATGTTAACCCATAAATTAGATTTTTCTAAAAATTTCAGAGTGACCACTACTGCTTATCAAAATAATTTTTCAAGAAATTGGTACAAATTAAATGATGTAACTTTTAATGGAGAGAAAAAATCTATCGCAAATGTTTTAGAGGATCCAATAACACTTTCAAATCATTTTTCTATTTTAAATGGCGTTGTTAATTCTGAAGCAGATGCATTAGGTGTAAAAGCTAATAACAGAAAATATTATTCACAAGGAATTCAAACAAAATTGGATTACCATTGGTATAAAGGCGATTTATTTCATGATATAGAAATTGGTTTTCGTTATCATTACGATGAAGAAGATAGGTTTCAATGGGTTGATAAATACAGTATCTCTAATTCAGGAGATTTAAATTTAACAACAGCTGGAGTTCCAGGTACAAATGCGAATAGAATTGCCAGCGCCAAGGCATTTGCTTCTTATATTACTTATAAATTAAAAATTGATAATTGGACGTTTACACCTGGAGTAAGATTTGAAAATATACTATTACAAAGAGAAGACTTTGGTAAAAATGATATTACAAGAACTGGTGTTGATTTAGCTACAAGAGAAAATTCTGTGAATGTTTTTATTCCTGGAATGGGCGCAAATTATAAATTCAATAATGATTTTTCATTATTTGGTGGTATTCATAAGGGGTTTTCACCTCCGGGAAATCAAGACGGACAAGAATCTGAAGAGAGTGTTAATTATGAACTAGGTACTCGTTTTAACCTAGGTAAATTAACAGGCGAATTCGTTGGTTTTTTTAATGATTATTCAAATCTTTTAGGAAGTGATTTAGCAGCAACAGGAGGCACAGGTTCTTTAGAACAATTTAATGCGGGTGAAGTAAATGTAAACGGAATTGAAGTCTTATTAAATTATAATTTAGCGAAAGAAGGTTCAAAAATTTCTATGCCTATTTCTTTCGGATATACTTTTACGAACTCAGAATTTCAAAATAGTTTTGATAGTTCAGATGGTTTGTGGGGAACAGTTGCTGTTGGCGATGAAATGCCTTATATTCCAAAACACCAATTTAATGCTGCCCTTTCTTTAGAGTATTCATCTTTTGAAATTAACTTAAATGCTAGATATAATGGGGAGTTTAGAACATTAGCTGGTACAGGTAATATTTCGGAAAATGAAAAAGTATCCTCTAACTTTATTGTAGATATTTCCGGTAAATATTATGTAAACAAAAAACTTCGCTTAACAGCAAATATTATAAATTTATTGGACAATACTTATGCAGTTTCAAGAGTGCCAGCAGGATTAAGACCAGGGCATCCATTTGGTTTATATGCTGGTGCTGAGTTTAGCTTTTAAAATTATTTTTAAAAACCAATTTTATAGCTCGAATAGTTTAATACATTATTCGAGTTTTTTGTTTCTTGAGAAAAGACTAAACTTATAGATGAGCTATTTTCATTGATCAGTGCTGTATAACAATTAGAAAAATAAAATTTCTACATATTCGACACACTGGGGATTGAATTTAAATAATTGCCAGAAAAAGCAAGGAATTAAAAAAAAATGAAAGCGGTTCAAGTACTTTCTTCTAGAATTTGCCTTTCGTTTTTTAATCTAAATTTAATTACATCCTTAAAACAATAATGAACTGACAGATATCATAATATTCTATGAAATATCAATATAAATTTGTCTATTACAAACTGAAAGATGAAAATATATTATACTTATCAAAAAAAGTCATAATACTTACATTTATTGACCTTAACTCTCAATAACAACGATAGAAATGAAGAAAAAGACTGAGGAATTAGATAATTATCTAGAACATCACTACATACACCGGAGTAATTGGCTGAGAGCAGCAGTTCTTGGTGCAAATGATGGAATTTTATCTACTGCTAGTTTAGCTATTGGTATTGCCGCAGCAAGCGATTTAAGAGAGCCTATTATTTTAGCAACTTTAGCTGGTTTGGTGGCAGGAGCATTATCCATGGCAGCTGGAGAATATGTATCTGTAAGTTCTCAAACAGATGTTGAAAAAGCAGATATAGAAAGAGAAATTATTGAATTAAAAGAAATGCCAGATATTGAATTACAACGATTGGCACAAATTTATGAAAATAGAGGACTAAAAAAAGAAACAGCTTTGCTCGTTGCTAAAGAAATGACGGAAAAAGATGCTCTTGGGGCGCATGTTCGAGATGAATTAGGAATAAATGAAATGAACCAAGCAAAACCTATTCAGGCCGCAGTGGCATCAGGAGCCGCATTTACGATTGGCGGATTACTTCCTTTTCTCGTGACTCTTTTTCTTCCCTTAGAACATATCGAATATTCCCTTTATGGTTTTGCGCTATTTTTTCTAATAGTTTTAGGAGCGTTATCTGCTAAAACGGGAGGTTCAAACATTGGAAAATCAATTTTAAGAATTGCTTTTTGGGGCACAGTTGCCATGGGACTAACCGCTTTGGTTGGATATCTTTTTAATGTCAATATGATATAACATAGATATATCATATAATGTCAGTTAAATAATATTTTATAATCAATCAAAAGAATTAGATTAAGTTATGAATTGATGCTTTTTCAACTACATCTGTATCTTCACTGAAGTGAAAATTTATTAAGTTAAACTCATAATAAAAGTATGTTAAAAAACACCATACTGACAAGTCATTTATATTTATTAAAAGTTGTTATAAAATAAATTATACAAAAAAATGTGATTTAAGTCATATTTTTAAATAATTGCAGGTATTATATTTGTTATTTGAAGTAACAATATAAATATGATAATTAAAATACTAGGAACGGGATGTGCAAAATGTAAAGCAATGACAAATGTGGTTCAAGCTGTGGTTATCAAAAACAACTTTGATGTAACCATTGAAAAAATTGAAGATATAGCAGAGATTCTGAAATTCGATATAATATCAACACCTGCTCTAATTATAAATGATGATATCGCCATAATAGGAAGAATACCTTCAAAAGAAGAAGTACTAAAACTTCTAAATAAACAAATATGATAAAGTATCACATCAAAGCTTCCTCCATTTCAAAACAAGAGGGTATTATTCAGGTAAAACAATCGACTATAAATTTTGGAACGACGAGTTTAACTTCTGAAAACTTGCCAAATCCTGCCGAGTTGTTTTTGAGTTCTTTTGCTTCTTGCATATTAAAAAATGTTGAGCGTTTTTCAGTGATGTTAAAATTCAATTATTTAAAAGCTAATGTTGAAGTTTATGCCATGCGTCTTGAAAACCCACCTCGATTAGATAATATCAGATATAATTTAATAGTTTACAGCAGCGATAAAAGACTGAATATTGATTTATTAAAAAAGAATATTGAGAAATTTGGTACTATCTACAATACAATAAAATTGTCTTGCACTATTTCTGGAACAATTCTTAATTTCCAAAATATTTAAGTTGGTACTAAAATATTCATGATAGCTTTGTTTGTATTCGCTGCGTTTTAAGAAAAGAATAATCTTTTATTGATTTTTGAACTTTTTTCTTAGATCATAGTGCAAAGCTTCAAAAGTGTATTTTATTTAGTTTTCACTTTTAGAAACCATTGAAATCAAAAATATTTCTAATCTAACTTTCATTCAATAGATGTAACAAAAAAAATCTGTTAGAGTTTTACTTAGAGATATGTGATTCCAAAAAAAGCCAAATACTTTGGATATTATTACGAATACTCAAAAAAAATTGGCTTTTATGATTTAATAGAAAAATATCTTCATTTTAGTTTTTATATACTCTTACATAATCTATTTCCATGGCAGCCTCTTTAAAATCAGGGTCAATTGTAAACCAACTGCCTCCCATTGCTAAATTCAATATAATAAATTGATCAGCGCTATATGGCCAATTACGTGTGTCTTTTGGTGAAGGATCATACGTATATTTTAATTCATCATCAATTAAAAACTGAATTTCATTTTCATTCCATATCATGGAATATACATGAAATTCATCATTATAATCGGAAATAGCAGTTTTCCCTACGGTAACACCCGAACAATCACCAGAACAAGCGGTGTTGTGAGTAGCACTCGAAACAATTGTCGGTTCATGCCCCCAGTGCTCCATAATATCAATTTCACCGCATGCTGGCCAACCAACGCTATTTATATTCGAACCAATTGTCCATATTGCAGGCCATGTGCCGCCTCCTTTTGGTAGTTTAGCTTTAACATCAATACGTCCGTAGGTAAATGAAAATTTAGAATTTAAACGTGCTGAAGTATAATTTTTTGTCGAACCTTGAAAAGTATAAACTTCTTTTTTTGCTACAATTTTCATGGTACCGTTAGAAATATAAGTATTATCTCTTCTACCTGTGTAGTGTTGTTCTTCACCATTCCACCAACTTCCGTTGTTAGGTGGTATAATTTCAAATGTCCATTTACTAGTATCCAAAGCTCCATCAATATCAAATTCATCAAAAAAGATTAAATCACCGCTAGCTGGTGGCTCTTCAATTATTTCTGGAGGAATAATATTACCTTCATCTTTGCTGCATTCTATAAAAAAAACAGTTAATATTATTAAAAATATTATATGTACTACTCTCGTTTTCTTTCTCATTTTAGTATAATTTTTGATTAATTTAAAGCAAGCGAAATTAATATTAAATTATTTAAAATCTATTAAAAACACCAATACATAAACACATCAATTAGTTTTTTAACGATAAAAAACAGAATCTAAAAAATAATAAATTTAAAATAAAATAGGTAAAAATATAAATGAATAATAATTGTATTTAGGCCTTTACTCCGTTTACATTTTGTTACATCACCTAGAATACTAAGAAAAATTTTATCAGATTTACATTCTGTTTATATTCATAATCAGATAGTTAAGTAATTCACTTAATTTTTTATCTAAAAATTATTAATTAACCGGAGTATTAAGATTCTTTAAAAATGAGGGATTCTATAAAATTTATTTTATGTTAATACTTGAAATTTTTTTTAAACAAAAAAAACCGAGCAGTTAGCTCGGTTCATAAATATATATGTTAAAAAACTATACTATAGAAGCTGCTATTTTTTTATAGGTTCCATTTTCTAGCAATTTTCGAATCGCAGAAAATGCTGTAATTGTTTCATCTATATCTTCTTTTGTATGAGTTGCTGTCGGTATCAAACGTAAAATAATTAACCCTTTTGGTATTACAGGATATACCACAATAGAACAAAAGATTCCGTGATTTTCACGCAAATCATTCACCATTGCCATTGCTTCCGGAATTTCTCCTTTTAAAAATACTGGGGTTATGCATGTTTGCGTAGTTCCTAAATCAAAACCAGCAGCACGCAACCCAGATTGTAGACCATTTGTGTTTGCCCATAGTTTTTCTTTTAGCTCAGGCATGGTACGCAGCATGTCTAAACGCTTTAAAGCACCTTTAACCATTGCCATTGGTAAAGATTTTGCAAACGTTTGAGAACGCATATTATATTGTAAATATTGAATAACGTCTTTATTACCTGCCAAAAAAGCACCAATACCTGCCATAGATTTTGCAAAAGTTGCAAAATATACATCTATATCATCTTGCACTCCTTGTTCAAAACCAGTACCTCTACCGCCTTCTCCTAGGGTGCCAAATCCATGTGCATCGTCTACTAAAATTCTAAAGTTATACTCTTTTTTAAAAGCGATAATTTCTTTTAAACGGCCCTGTTCTCCTCGCATTCCAAAAACACCTTCAGAAATCACTAAAATTCCTCCACCCGTTTTATCTGCCATTTTTTTAGCACGCTTGATGTTTTTCTCAAAACTTTCCATATCGTTATGACGATATACAAAACGTTTACCAGCATGCAAACGAACACCATCTATTATACAAGCATGTGTGTCCATGTCATACACAATAATATCATTTTTGGTTACCAAAGCGTCTATTGCCGACATAATTCCTTGGTATCCAAAATTTAATAAATATGCTTTTTCTTTGTCTACAAAGGAAGCACATTCTCTTTCTAATTGTTCATGCTTAGGAGTATGACCAGACATCATTCTTGCTCCCATTGGGTAAGCCATTCCGTGCTCCGTTGCTGCTTCTCCATCTACTTTTAAAATCTCAGGATGGTTCGCAAGACCCAAGTAGTCATTGATGCTCCAAGTAATCACTTTCTTTCCATTAAAAGACATTCTATTAGATATTGGGCCTTCTAATTTAGGGAAAACGTAATAGCCTTCGGCTTGCTCAGCCCATTTACCTAAAGGTCCTTTATCTTCAATTATTCTTTCAAATAAATCTTTCATCGTGTACTCTATTTTTAATTTTTCTTCGAAATGCAAAGTAACCGTTTTTTTTGCAGTTTATCAAATAGTGAAGTATACAATTCTACTTATAGAAAATCATTTTGTTTCATCCAGTCATCACTATAAATTTTGTTCATATAACGAGATCCATGGTCTGGAAAAATTAAAACTACAAAACTATCTTCTGTAAACATATCTTTAGCCGCATATTGTTTTGTAGCTTTCATAACAGCACCACTTGTATACCCCGGAAACATTCCTTCTTTTTTCACAATATTTCTGGCTTCTAATGCAGCATCTTTGTCAGATACTTTTTCATAAATATCGATCACATCAAAATCTGTAGCTGTCGGAATTAAGTTTTTGCCTAAACCTTCAATTTTATAAGGCTTTATTTCATTTAAGTCGAGTTCTCTGGTTTCATGGTATTTTTTTAGTACCGAGCCAAAAGCATCTACTCCTAAAACTTTAATATTTGAGTTTTGTTCTTTTAAGTACTTTCCTGTCCCAGAAATAGTACCTCCTGTGCCACTTGCCACTACGACATGAGTAACTTCCCCTTGAGTTTGCTCCCAGATTTCTGGTCCGGTAGATCGGTAATGTGCTTCTATGTTAAGCTCGTTAAAATATTGATTAATATATACAGAATTCTTCGTTTTCTTGTGAATCGTTTTAGCTACTTCGTAGTATGACCTTGGATCATCTGGTGCAACGTTCGCTGGGCATACATGAACTTCTGCCCCCATAGATTTCAATAAATCTATTTTATCTACGGAAGATTTATCGCTCACCGCTAAAATACATTTATAACCTCTAACAATACTAATCATAGCCAAACTAAAACCTGTGTTACCTGAAGTAGTTTCTATAATCGTAGCTCCTTTTTTAAGAATCCCTTTTTTTTCTGCATCTTTTACAATATGCAAAGCAATTCTATCTTTTGCAGAATGTCCAGGATTAAAAGCTTCAAATTTTGCATAGTAAGAACCTGGCAGATTTTTAGTAATCTTATGCAGCTTAATTAGCGGGGTTTCGCCTACTAACTCTAAAATTGAATTGGTGATTCCTAGGTGTCTTGTCATGTTAATTTCTTTAAAAAAGGAAACGTCATTGCATTGAAAAAGTATAGAAGTAACCTAATTAATTTAAATAAAGATTGCTTCTTAACTTCTGCAAAGACGTTTCCCTTCTTCTGAACACAAAAATACACTTCCTTGCGGAATTATAAAAGTCATTTTAAGGCTTAATTGGCTATACCTTTAATTTGTTTTCAAGCGCTAAAAAGAAAGTGTAATCTTTTGCTGTTTCTTTTAATGCTTCAAAACGTCCAGATGCTCCTCCATGACCGGCATCCATATTGGTATCTAACATTAATAAATTGGTATCTGTTTTTAGCGCTCGCATTTTCGCGACCCATTTTGCAGGTTCCCAATACTGTACCTGAGAATCATGATACCCCGTGGTCACTAACATATTTGGATATGCTTTTTCAGTTACCTGATCATAGGGTGAATACGATTTTATATAGTCGTAACTATCTTTGTTATTAGGGTTACCCCATTCATCATATTCTCCTGTGGTTAATGGAATACTATCATCTAACATAGTCGATATGACATCCACAAATGGCACGGCGGCAATAACACCATTGTATAATTCTGGATTCAGGTTAACAACAACACCAATTAATAATCCTCCGGCGGAACCTCCCATGGCGTATAAATGTTTGGCAGAGGTGTACTTATTATCAATTAAATATTTAGAACAAGCTATAAAATCAGTAAACGTATTTTTTTTGTGAAACATTTTACCATCTTCATACCAATCTCTTCCTAAATATTGACTTCCTCTAATATGCGCGATTGCAAAAACAAAACCTCTATCTAATAAACTTAAACGTGTGGTTGAAAAACTATCTGGAATTGTAGCTCCATAAGAACCGTATGCATATTGTAATAATGGTGTATTTTCATTTAACTTAGTATTTTTATGATATACTATAGAAATAGCCACTTTTTTACCGTCTATTGCAGTTGCCCAAATTCGTTTGCTTTTGTAGTTTTCTTTTTTGAACTTTCCGCCTAACACCTCTTGTTCTTTTTTAACCTCTTGCGATTTATCTCTGATGTTGAAGTCAATAACAGAACTTGGCGTTGTAAACGAATTATAGGAATACCTTATAACGTTTGTATCAAATTCTGGATTAGGAAATACACCAGCAGCATATGTTTCTTCATCAAAAGGTAAATAAAAATCTTCCTTTTGATCCCAACGTTTTATGCGTATTTTATTCAATCCATTGGTACGTTCTTCAATTACTATAAAGTCTTTAAATATGGAAAAATCTTCTAATAAGGTATCTTCTCTATGTGCAATAACATCTACCCAATTTTCTTTACCTGTGGCTAAAACAGGTGTTTTCATCATCTTGAAATTGGTAGCACCATCTTTATTGGTTAATAAATAAAAATGATCTTTATAATGCGCAACATTGTATTCTAACTCTTTTTCTCTTGCTTGTAAAATGGTGAATTTTCCGTTTGGATTGTTGGCGTCTAAGAACTGTGCTTCTGTAGATAATGTACTATAAGAACCGACGATTATAAAGTCATTAGATTTCGATTTAGTTACATACGTACCAAAAGTATCATCTTTTTCATGAAAAACTTCTACATCTTCTGAAGTTGGTGTACCTAATACATGTCTAAAAACCTTTTCGCTTCTCAAGGTTTCTGGATTTTTCTTTGTGTAAAAAATGGTTTTGTTATCATTTGCCCAAACAGAACCACCTGTGGTATTTTTAATTATATCTTTATAAATTTCTCCTGTTTCTAGGTTTTTAATGCGTAAAAAATATTGTCTTCTACTCACCGTATCGGTTGCAAAAACCATGAGTTTATTATCTTCAGAAATATTTAAACCACCTAATTGAAAATAATCATACCCTTCGGCGGCATCATTTACATTAAAAAGGATTTCTTCTGCTGCATCTAAAGTTTCCTTTTTTCGGCTATAAATTGGATATTGCTTTCCTATTTCATAACGTGTTATATAAAAATAACCATTTTCTTTATAAGGTACGGAAGTATCATCTTCTTTAATTCTACCTTTCATTTCTTCAAATAAATCTTTCTGAAAGTCTTTAGTATAGTCCGTTACTTTATTGTAATAGGTATTCTCTGCTTCTAAATAATCAACTACTTTTCGGGTTTGCTGATCTTTCTCTGTAGCATTTTTTTGAGCATCCGTTAAACGCATCCAAAAATAATTATCCATTCTAACATCTCCGTGTTTTTCTAATTTTTCAGGCTGCCTATCAGCAACAGGGTACTTTGCATCTGTACTCTTCATATCTTTAATTTCATTTATACAAGCACTTGCAAAAATAAGACTTAAAAGCATTGAGATAAGCAATAATTTTCTCATTTTTTTGTAGTTAGCATTCCAACACAATTCACTAATTTTGATTTAAATTTAATTGTAAATAAAACAGCTATGTTTGGAGACCTTTCTGGAATGATGAATAAACTAAAAGAAGCACAACAAAAAGTGGAAGAAACCAAACATAGATTGGATACTGTTATGTTAGATGAAGTGAGTGCAGACGGTAAAATAAAAGTAACCTTAACAGCCAATAGAGAAATAAAAGCTATTGATATTGATAAAAGTTTATTCACAGATGCTGAAGAATTGGAAGATTATTTAATTTTAACCTTAAATAAAGCACTTCAAAAAGCTTCAAAAATTAACGAAAATGAAATGGCAGTAGCTGCTAAAAGTGGGATGCCAAATATTCCAGGAATGGATATGTTTAAATAATTTTATCACATATTGTCAATTCCAAAATATTGTATTTTGGAATTGAATAAAATATGCATCAATGATAAGACTTTTAATGCTTAAGCAAGCTATCGAAAAAAAACATTAAAAATTATTTCAACTTACATTTTAGAAAATACTTTCAAATAAAATTAAACAATTTGTTTACATAATTTAAAAATACTTTTGAAGATAGAAGACTACATGTTACCCTGCTTAAACAAACAATTTTTCGGAATTGATTGTTTAGGTTGTGGCATACAAAGAGGATTTATTCATTTGGTAAAAGGGGAGTTTATTGCTGCTTTTAAGAGCTATCCTGCAATTTACACACTCGTACTTTTTGCATTTTTTTTATTACTGGATTTTGCATTCAAGTTTAAAAAAAGTCGAAAAATTATTATTATTTTTGCTGCCATAAATGTCTTGGTCATCGTAATTAGTTACTTTATCAAAATGAAATATCTATTTACACGCTAAAAAAACATAAAAAATGGAAAGACAAAGTTTACCAAATGCAACCACATCGCTCATTTTAGGAATCTTATCAGTAGTAACTTGTATTTGTTATGGAGTAATCGGTTTGCCTTTAGGTATTATCGCTTTTGTTTTAGGAAACAAAGCTTTAAAAGTGTACCATGAAAATCCTAAAGACTATAAAGGTTCAGGGAATGCAAATGCGGGTAAAGCATTAGGTGTTGTGGGCATCATTTTAAATCTAATTTTTATAATCTTCATTATTCTGGCATTTTACAAAATTGGATTGGAAAACTTACAAAATCCAGAATTAATGCAACAAAGAATGAATGAGGTTTTGGGTGAATAAAGAGTATTAATCAACATTATCTATTAATGCAATTCCATATGGAGTTGCATTTTTTTTTACTAATAGTTTTATAATTAATGTTACAAAAACAATATCAGAATTCATAGTTTTCATAAATATAAAAGAAGCTAATGCTAATTTAGCAAAGTTTTTTATTGAAAAATAAAATTAATTAATAAGAGTAATAATAAACTTAAAGGCATCATCAATATTGGCTCCAAAAAGATTGAGACAAAAGAACAAGGAATTCTCGAAAATAAAATTAAATCGGTTTTAGGAGGTATATTTGCAAAGAAAAAGGATACTACTAATCAAAAAACAATAGAATTTTATATTTATAGTAGCCTATAATGCTCCCATCATTGCAACAATAGCTAATAGCACATATAAAGAAATAGTAATAATTGTAAACACTCCTATAAACTTGTAATGCGATTTTAACATTTCAAAAGCTTTTGCTAAAATCTCATCATTTTTTGTAGACAATGCTTTTTTTAGTTGGTTAGAAAACTTTAATAAATAATATACTGGAAAAAAGTAAATAAAAGCTAATAGCAAATAGGTAATCATCATTACTAATCCTAAACCTCTTGGTAAATCTGGTTTTATTATCACGGCATATTCATAAATAGTAGTTGTAAATATTGCTAACACGAGCATAAAACCAATGAACACAAAACCAAGAATTGCTAAAAACTTAGTCCATTTAGCCGTTTCTTTTAAAAAAGTTTTTGAGGCACCAGTTAACGTTAATTGCTCTAATTCTGTTATTGGATTATGTATCATTTTATAAGCACTATAATTTTATTACTTCAAAAATAAACAAAAAAAAGAAGCCCTATAATCACAAATTTAATTTTATGATTATAGGGCTCACATTTTATTGGTAGTAACTGATTATTTAAACTCAGTAATTGTTTTCTTAATAATGGAAATACAATCCATTAATTGTTCTTTGTTCATTACTAAAGGTGGTGCAAAACGAATAATATTTCCGTGCGTTGGTTTTGCTAATAAGCCATTGTCTTTTAATTTCATACAAATATCCCAAGCAGTAGAGCTTTCTTCTGTATCATTAATTAAAACAGCATTTAACAAACCTTTACCTCTTACAGATTTTACCAGATCATTTTCATTAGCAAAAGCTGCTAATTCTTCTCTAAAAATAATTCCTAATGCATCAGCATTAATAGCCAATTTCTCATCAGCAACTACTTCTAACGCAGCCATTGCAACTGCTGCGGCAATAGGATTTCCACCAAATGTAGAACCATGATTTCCCGGCTGAATTACATCCATAATATGATTGTTTGCTAAAACAGCAGAAACTGGATATGCTCCTCCGCTTAAAGCCTTTCCAAGAATTAAAATATCTGCTTTGACTTCTGGAGTTCCAGAACAGTTTTTTTCTTCACAAGAACAATTACCACAAGTTGCTAAAAGTCTGCCCGTTCTTGCTATTCCCGTCTGCACTTCATCGGCAATAAACAATACATTATGAGCTGCACACATTTTTTTTGCAGCTGCTAAATATCCTTCAGAAGGTACATATACTCCAGCTTCACCTTGAATAGGTTCTACTAAAAATGCGGCAATATTTTGATTACTTTCCAAAGCTTCTTGCAATGATTGTAAGTTATCATATTCAATTTTTATAAATCCTTTTGTATACGGTCCAAAATTCTTTCTTGCTACAGGATCATTAGAAAAAGAAATTATGGTCGTTGTTCTTCCATGAAAGTTGTTTTCACAAACGATAATTTCAGCATTGTTTTCGTCGATTCCTTTTACTTCATAGGCCCATTTTCTTGCTAACTTTAAAGCAGTCTCTACAGCTTCTGCTCCTGTATTCATGGGTAATAGTTTGTCGAAACCAAAAAGTTGCGTTGCAAATTTTTCGTATTTTCCCAACATGTCATTATAAAAAGCACGTGATGTTAGGGTTAAGGTTTTTGCTTGCTGTACCATGGCATCTATAATTTTAGGATGGCAATGCCCTTGATTTACAGCAGAGTATGCTGATAAAAAATCATAATACTTTTTACCTTCTGCATCCCAAACATATACACCTTCACCCCTACTTAACACCACTGGTAATGGGTGATAGTTGTGTGCGCCATAGTTGTTTTCTAATGCAATTGCTTCTTCCGAAGTTAACTTGTCTAAAACAGTCATTTTTTTCGTTTTAAATGTTTATAATTAAATAACCATTCCTGTTCTACCTTTATCCTTTCAGTAAAAACTGAAAATTCAGCGTGGGAAAGAAATCATCCCCGAAGTTTTACAAAAGTAGTGAAATATCTGGAAATGAAATAAATTCTTATCTGATAGACTATGCATTAAATTTTCTTAATTTTGCGATTCATTAAATTTGAAAGAATGCCACGCAGAGAACGAAATAAATTTGTAAAAAAAAATCAAATTTTAGAATTAAAAATTGAGGATTACGCTTTTGGAGGAAAAGGAATTGCAAGAATTAAATCCGAGGAAGGTAGTTTCGTTGTCTTTGTTCCTAACACTTTACCTGGCCAATTGGTGAAAGCGCAAATAAGTAAGTCTAGTAAAAATTATGCAGAAGCTAAATTGATTGATGTTTTAGAATCCTCTGAAAATGAGGTAGAAGTACCGTTTCAAGACATTCCAGGTGCACCCTATATTCAATTACCAATAGAATTTCAGCATCAATATAAAAAAGAAAGTACGTTATCTCTTTTTGAAAGAATTGGTAAAGTAGAAAATATAAAAAATCTATTTGACGAATTTATTACGTCTCCAAATGTATTTCATTATCGTAATAAAATGGAATATGGTTTCTCTGCTATTGGGTACGATAGAGTTTCAAAAAGAGATAAAGATGAATTTACATTAGGTTTTAAAAGACGTGGTGTTTGGTGGATGGGCGATAATTTGGAAAAAGATTCTGGTCTGTTTGATAAGCAAATGGAAGACAATTTAAAGAACATAAGATCGTATTGTATAAAAACAGGTTTAGAACCTTGGCATGGACCAAAAAAAGAAGGATTTTTTCGATATTTTGTTGTTCGTAAATCCTTCAAAACAGATGAGTTATTATGTAATTTAGTTACTACATCTCCCGATTTAGAAAAATTTGATCTACAAAAATTTGCGTCCTTTTTAAAAGGTCTTTTTGGAGAACGTTTAGCAGGTTTGTTACATACCATAAACGATGAAACTGGAGATAGAACAATTGCGACTTCTGGAAGTATAAATTTGGTTTACGGAAAAGACAAAATTGTTGAAGAACTATTAGGTTTAAATTTTGAAATTAGTATGAAAAGCTTTTTTCAAACAAACCCAAAATGTGCAGAAAAATTATATAACAAAGTAGTAGAATACGTTTTAGAAGATAAGTCTAAAGTAGATAATACAGTGGTTATGGATTTGTTTTGTGGAACAGGAACTATCGGACAAATTGTTGCTTCTAGAAGCGATAATGCTAAGATTGTAGGCGTAGATATTGTTGCTTCTGCCATAGAGGATGCACAAAAAAATGCCAAAAGAAATAAGATAGAAGGATTACAGTTTTATGCAGCAGATGTTGGTAAATTCCTAACGAATCACCCAGAATATGAAAGTAAAATAAAGACGATAATTTTAGATCCTGCAAGAGCAGGTATTGCACCAAAAACTTTACAAAAAATAATCAATTTAAATGCAGACAGAATGGTGTATGTTTCTTGTAACCCTGCGACACAAGCAAGAGATACAGAGTTATTAAGAGAAGCTGGTTATCAACTAAAAAAGATAAGTTTGGTAGATCAATTTCCTCATACTGCCCATATAGAGACTGTCGTTTTATTTGAAAAATGTTAAATGAATTTATAATTTATAAAGAATTTGGTTTTATTTATGAAAATGCGACTATTTTAGCAGGACAAAAAAAACAGATAAGTTTAAGAATACATTAAATTCATATACGAACCCGTAATTAAAATCATAAGTGATTGTAAATTTTTAGTTAAACGGATCTAGAAATAAACCTTTTTAAGAGTATAAAAATCAAAAAGATGAAAAAATTAACAGACTTTGAAATTAGTAAAAGATTAAAATCTCTGCAAGATTGGGATTTTTATGATGATGCATTACACACAGATTTTGAGTTCGATAATTTTAAAGATTGTATGTCTGCCATGAATAGAATTGCTTTTGAATGTGAAGCCTTAAATCATCATCCAGAATGGACAAATATCTATAACACTTTGGATATAACTTTAAAAACACATGATGCACAGGGTGTTACAGCATTAGATTTTGAATTAGCAGAAGCGATTAATAAAATTGTAGAAGTTGAAGATTAGTTTTATGAGGAAAATAATTATATTTATTTTTTTATCAATCATTATTATTTCTGCTTGTGAGAAAGATGATTTTTGTGTTCAAAATCCGATTACTCCAAATTTAGTGCTACGTTTTTATGATGCAAACAATAGAGAAGCCTTAAAAAGTGTGAGTTCTTTTTATATTTGGGCGGAAGGAAAAGATACTATTTTCGAAGACATTAGTGCAGATTCTATATACATACCATTAAATAGTTTAGCTACAGAAACAGTGTATAATTTTTCAAAAGGAAATACGATTAATCAATTTACCATAAAATATACCCCGGAAGATGAGTATATTTCTCGCTCTTGTGGTTTCAGAGCTATTTTTAATGAGGTGACTTTTTTATCAGATAATACCTGGATTTCAGATTTTACGCCAGAAGCAGTTACCACTATCGATCATCAAAATGAAGCGCATGTGCAAATATTTCATTAGTTTTTATTTTCTTTTTGTTTTTGTGAATGGGTTTTCTCAAGAACAAAAGACAACCGTTAAGGAAACTGAAAAAGACACAATAATCTATAAATCACCTTACGGAATTCGTATTGGAATTGATATTAGTAAACCCATATTGTCGAGTATTAATGGTCTATACAGTGGTTTTGAAATTGTTGGAGATTATAGAATTTCTAAACGTTTTTTTATAGCCACAGAAATGGGTTATGAAGAAAAGACATCAGAAGAAGATTATACAAATTCCACTTCAAAAGGAAGTTATTTACGTCTTGGTTTTAACTACAATGTTTATGAAAATTGGTTAGATATGAATAATGAAATCTTATTGGGATATAGGTACGGATTTAGTCTTTTTGATCAAACTTTAAATAGTTACACTCCCAATGTAAATAGCACTTATTTTCCTTCAAATAGCATAAATACGCCAATTACGGCATCTAGTTTGAATGCACATTGGTCTGAATTTGTATTTGGAATTAAAGTAGAAACTTTTAAAAACCTTTTTTTAAGTGCCAGTGTTTCCTATAAAGTCTTAATGAGTGCGAAAGAACCAGAGAATTTTAAAACTTTATTCTCGCCAGGATTTAACAGAATCTTCGAAAGTAGCACTGGTTTTGGTTTTAATTATACCATAAGTTACTTAATTCCTTTTAAGAGGAAATAAAACCTACTATTTGTTATTAATTTTTAGTAGATTTATATGACATTTTTAAAATTATAAATAATGGACAAAATACCTAGCGTTAATTTAACCGACTTTTTATCTAATGATGAAAGTAGAAAGCAAAAATTTATTAATGAAATTGGACATGCTTATGAAAATATTGGTTTTGTTGCTTTAAAAGGTCATTTTTTAGATGAAAAATTAGTTGATAACCTTTATTCAGAAATTCAAAACTTCTTTGATTTACCAACAGAAATAAAAGAACAATATGAGATTCCAGGAATTGGAGGCCAAAGAGGATATGTTTCTTTTGGAAAAGAATCTGCTAAAGGAAAAAAAGAAGGAGACTTAAAAGAGTTTTGGCATTTTGGACAATATGTGAATGAAAATTCTAAATACGCAAAAGAATATCCCAAAAATATAGATGTAGAAGAGTTGCCTAAATTTAATGAAGTAGGAAAACAAACCTATAAAATGCTAGAAAAAACAGCAAAATATGTGCTGCGGTCTTTGGCTTTGCATTTGGGTTTAGAAGAAACCTACTTTGATAATTATATAAAAAATGGAAATAGTATTTTGCGCCCAATTCATTATCCGCCAATCAAAAGTGAACCAAAAGGTGCAGAAAGAGCAGCAGCGCATGGAGATATAAATTTAATTACTTTATTAATGGGCGCTCAAGGAAAAGGCTTACAAGTTCAAAATCATAAAGGAGATTGGATTGATGCCATGGCAGCGCCAGATGAAATTATGATTAATGTGGGTGATATGCTTTCTAGACATAGCAACAATAAATTAAAATCTACAATTCATCGAGTTACAAACCCACCAAAAGAAATGTGGGGTACTTCACGATATTCTATACCATTCTTTATGCATCCTGTATCCGATATGAAACTTGATGTGTTAGAAAATTGTATTGATGAAAATAATCCTAAAAAATTTAAGGATATTACTGCTGGTGCATTTTTAGAAGAACGTTTAAAAGAATTAGGCTTAAAGAAGTAAAATGTTTATAATTATCTATAAGCAAAGAAGGCATAAATAGATAAAAAATTATTACTTAAAATATAAATCAAAACATTCGATTTGAATTGCTTCCTTTTTGGGAGCTGAAGAAGGGCTAGTATGGATTTTAAAGATCAATTAAAAAATTTGTTTCCTGAGCATCAAGAAACTGCCGAACCTGTGATCAAGAAACCAAGTATTTGGTTACAAGATGCTCCAATACTCTGTAAATATGAAAAACGAAAAGGAAAACCAATTACAATATTAGAGGGCTATACTGGAGCAACTTCAGATTTTAAGATGCTTGCTAAAGAAATTAAAACAAAATTAAGTGTTGGTGGCAGTTTTAAAGATGATAAAATTATTATTCAAGGAGATTATAGAGATAAGATTATGGATATGTTAAAAGAAAAAGGTTTTAAAGTAAAAAGAGTTGGAGGTTAATTATGTACCATGCAAAAATATATTATTGTCCTATTTACAGTATTTTAAACTGAATTAATTAAAGTAAAAAGATAGTTTTAAAAATTATTAAAAAAAACAATAGTCAATAATTTCTAAACTTATATAACTTGAAGAAATCTATAATTTTAAAGATTTTCAAAGGGTGTCGTATGGAAACTTTCAAGAATTTACCTACTACTTTAAGCCCCATAAAATTATCGCGATAAATTAAGTAATTATTAGAAATCAAATCAATTTTATAGGAACAGAAGAAATCTTATTTCTTATCTTAGAGGTTCTAATATACACAGTTTTTTATCTTATAATGAGGGAAAAATGTTACAAATTATATCTTAAATGAGTATTCAACAATCTGAATTAATCTTAAATCCTGATGGAAGTATTTATCATCTAAATTTAAGGCCAGAAAATATTGCCGATAATATTATTTTTGTTGGTGATCAAGATAGAGTAGATAAAATATCTAAACACTTTGATTCAATAGAATTCACCACTCAAAAACGTGAATTTAAAACCACAACAGGAACTTATAAAAAGAAACGATTTTCAGTTATTTCTACTGGAATTGGTCCCGATAATATAGATATTGTTTTAAACGAATTAGATGCTCTTGTAAATATTGACCTAGAAACAAGGCAACCAAAAGAAAAATTAATTTCTTTAAATATTGTTAGAATTGGTACTTCTGGATCTCTACAAGCAGATATTCCTGTAGATTCTTTTGTGGTAAGTTCTCATGGATTAGATTTAAATGGTTTGCTTCACTCCTATCAAATTGACGAAATTTCAAATATAGAAATAGAAAAGGCTTTTGTAGCACATACAAATTGGAGTTCTAAAAAAGCACATCCTTTAGTCATTCAAAATTCTAGTGAGTTAGGAAATAAAATTACTTCAGAAAAAACATATACAGGAATTACAGCGACTGCTGGTGGATTTTATGGACCTCAGGGGAGAGTTTTAAGGTTGGCGTTGCAAGACCCTGATTTAAACCATAAAATAGATAGCTTTCATTTTAAAGAAGATAGAATTACCAATTTGGAAATGGAAACTTCTGCTATTTATGGTTTATCGAAATTGTTAGGTCATAAGGCTTGCTCTATCAATGCAATTATTGCAAATAGAGCTAATGGAACTTTTAGTAAAAATCCAGGGAAAGTCATAGCCAATCTAATAGAATATACACTTGAGAAACTAGCTGAGTAAATGACAAACCTAAAAGTTGGTGGTGTTCCAGAGCATTTTAACTATCCATGGTATGTTACCTTAAAAAACAAAGAATATAGTAATCATAACATCAACTTACGTTGGCAAGATTTTCCAGGAGGAACTGGAGAAATGTGCGCAGCATTGCGTTCTGGGGAAGTTGATATAGCTATTGTATTAACAGAAGGAATTATTAAAGATATTGCTGAAGGCAATCCATCTAAAATTGTACAGACCTTTGTAAAAACGCCTTTAATTTGGGGGATTCATGTGGGTGAAAAATCATCATTCAAAAAAATTAATGACTTAGAACATGCTGTAATTGCTATTAGTCGGTTTGGATCTGGATCTCATTTAATGGCTATTGTAAATGCATACAACCAAGGTTGGGATATTACTGGCTTAAAATTTAAAGTAGTTGGTGATTTACAAGGCGGAATTAATGCACTCACCAGCGGTGAAGCAGATTATTTTATGTGGGAACATTTTACCACAAAGCCTTTGGTAGACCAAGGAGTTTTTAGAAGAATTGATGATTGCCCAACTCCTTGGCCTTGTTTTGTTGTCGCAGTTAGAAATGAAGTTTTAGAAAATAATTTTGAGGATGTAAAAAAAGTTTTAGATATTATAAATTTTGAAACAAAATACTTTAAAAAGAGGTTTGCCATTGATCAAACTTTGGCAAATAGATATGAGCAACAATTAGAAGACATTCAGCAATGGTTAAAAATTACAGAATGGAATGATGGAAAACCTATTACCAAAAATTTAATAACACGAATACAAAATAAAATGGTTCAATTTAACGTTATGAAAGAAAAGCAAATCTCGGGCAATTTCATAAAAAATATGTATGTTTAACTTGTAAAAAAATTACCATGAAAAAAGCAGTATTTATTGCAGTTTGTATTATCGGAATCATTTGTTTTTCATCTTGTAGAAGCACATCACAATCTTGTGGTTTAGCAGATAGTATAACTATTCAAACAACATTACAACAAGTTGATCTATTATAAAATTTACTTGTTTCTTAATTTTAAATTCAATTAATCCGCTTTTTAAGCGGATTTTTTTTTACCAGTCAATTTCCTTTTTTCCATTAAATTTCAAATATTCATTGGTTTTAGAGAAATGTTGACTCCCAAACCAACCCCTCCAAGCACCTAAAGGTGAAGGATGCGGAGCAATATACACTTTATGTTTGTCCATGTTTATTAATTTTATTTTACTTTCTGCAAATTTGCCCCAAAGTAAAAAAACTACATTTTCTTTTTCATCAGAAACTTTCGAAATTACTTGATCCGTAAAAGTTTCCCAACCATGATTTTGATGACTTCCAGCTTCATGAGCTCTTACGGTTAAAGTGGCATTCAAAAGCAAAACTCCTTGTTTTGCCCATTTTTCTAAATTTCCACTTTGTGGATATTTTTTACCTACATCTGTAGCAATCTCTTTTAAAATATTTACTAAAGAGGGTGGATGCTTAATTCCGTCTTTTACAGAAAAACACAAACCATTTGCTTGGTTTTCTCCATGATAAGGATCTTGACCAATAATAACTACTTTCAGGTCGTTCAAAGAACAAAATTTAAATGCAGCAAAAATGTCTTCTTTTTTTGGAAAACATTGATGATGATTATATTCTTTTTCTACAAAATTGATTAAATTTTTATAATATGGTTTTTCACATTCGTTTTGTAAAATATTTTTCCAGCTAACAGCCATTTTTAGCGTCATTGTTTCTTATTTTTGTTACAAAGATTAATAATTATATACAATTTCTTTTAGAGTGACGTGGAAAGTTGTTTTTTATTTATTTTAACGATACTCGAACTTACAATCTTTAATATATCAAAATTACGAATTTGAGCACTAATATTTCAGAAAAAACATTACAGGATTTAGAATTTTTGACTGTTTTACAGCATGTATCGGAACATTGTATTTCTGGTTTAGGAAAAGAAAGTGTGCGTGAAATTCATCCCATAAGTAGCAGAAAACAGCTATTTGTAGAGTTGCATTTGGTAAATGAATACCTATCTTCTTTTCAAAGTGAAAATAGAGTGCCAAATCATGGTTTTGACAATATTACAGAAAGTGTAAAACGTTTGGCAATAGAAAATAGTTTTTTAGATACAGAAGCCTTTTTAAAAATTGCAACTACTTCTTTAACCGTAAATGAATTAATAAAATTTTTCAAGAAATTTAAAATTCAGTTTCCTACTTTTTATGAGCTTTCTCAAAAAATAGAATTTACGTCTTATATAGATGACGAAATTAAAAAGATCATTGATATTTCTGGTGAAGTAAAAAACAATGCTTCTTCTGTTCTAAAACAAATTAGAAGAGACATTAATAATATTCGTGGTAAAATTGGTGCTAGTTTTTCAAGTGCTTTGTCAAAAGCTATTGCAGCAGGGTATTTAGATGATATTAAAGAAACCATTGTAGATAATCAACGTGTTTTAGCCGTTTCTGCAATGCATAGACGTAAAATTGCGGGAAGCTTGTTAGGATCTTCAAAGTCTGGTAATATTGTATATATAGCGCCACAAGCAACACTTGCCTATAGCAGAGAATTTCAAAATTTAGTGTATGAAGAAAAGCAGGAAGTTGTTAAAATATTACGAACACTAGCCGAAACTATTCGTCCTTTTACACCTCTTTTAGAAGAATATTTGGTTTTTTTAGTGCACACAGATTTAGTAGGTGCGAAAGCAAAATATGCACGAGAAATAAATGCTATTTTACCTTTAATTACGAAAGAAAAAAGAGTTTTTTTTAAAAATGCATTGCATCCAATTTTATGGAGAAAAAATAAAGAACAAAATTTAGAAACTATTTCCCAGTCTATAGAGTTGAATGAAAAACAACAAATTATTGTTATTTCTGGTCCAAATGCTGGGGGAAAAAGTATCACTTTAAAGACGATTGGTTTATTACAATTAATGTTGCAAAGTGGTATTTTAATTCCCGTGGACGAACGCAGTCAAACCTATATTTTTGATACTATTTTAACAGATATAGGAGATAATCAATCTATTGAAAACCAATTAAGTACCTATAGTTATCGTTTAAAAAATATGCGTTATTTTTTACGCAGATGTAATGAAAAAACACTTTTTTTAATTGATGAATTTGGTACAGGTTCAGATCCTGAATTGGGTGGTGCATTGGCAGAAATTTTCTTAGAAGAGTTTTATGAGAAAAAAGCTTTCGGAATTATAACAACCCACTACTCCAATTTAAAAGTATTAGCAAACGAACTAGAGAATGTTACCAATGCAAACATGCAGTTTGATGAGCACAGTCTGGAACCTTTGTATAAATTATTTATAGGGCAAGCTGGAAGTTCTTTTACGTTTGAAGTGGCGCAAAAAAACGGAATTCCTTTTAGCATTATCAATAAAGCAAAAAAACGTGTAGATACTGAAAAAGTCCGTTTAGATAAAACCATTTCTAAATTGCAAAAAGAAAGAACCAAATTACAGAGAAATTCTGATAATTTAGAAAAGCAGAAATCGAAGGGACAAGAGCATTTAGAAAGTTTACAAGAAAAGGAAGATAAAATTCAGTTAAAATTAGCGGGATTTCAAGAATTATATGACAATAACCAAAGAATGCTTTCTTTAGGAAGAAAAATTAATGAATTTTTAAACAAATACTTTCAGAATAACAACAAGAAAGAACTGAATACCAATTTTAATAAATGGGTGGTTGATGAAAAGGTTAAATATGCGAAAAAAAATCCTTTAAATCCGAAAACAAAATCACAGAAACAAAAAGCTAAGTTTGTTGAAAAACAACTTCAAGATGTGATTAAAAAAGTAGAAAAAGAGGTTTTAGAAAAAGTGGTTGAAGTGCGCAAGGAAAAGAAACAAGAAGAAGTAAAAATAGCCAAAGAAAAAGCAACCTATATTTATAAAATAAATGACAAAGTAAGAATTATAGATTCAAATTCTGTTGGTACCATTGATAAAATTGATAAAAAAAGTATCACCATTAATTACGGTATTTTTACAACCAAAACTTCTTTAGAAAAAATAGAGCTCGTTCAGAAAGCAAAATAGTTTTATAGTTGTTTATTGATTTATGGATTATTAAAATATTTATTTCTATATTTAAACAAAAATAGACTGTCTATGAAACCAATAAAGTAATTTATCATTACTCATTGAATCTCGTACATTTCGTCAATAAATATAAAATTCAAACAATAAGTAACAATTACTAATCTCCTAATTTAAAAAAATGACTAAAAGCAAATTATTTCTTTGTTCAATAATATCAGTATTCTTATTTTCTTTTTCAATTAAAAACAATAGTGAAATTTTTGAAAAAAAAGGGTTCATTTATAAAGTTCAATTAAATGTCGATGAAGATTTGATGGAGCGTGCTTTGGTTAAAAATGCTGATAACTCAATTTTTATGCATAAAATGGGGTATGCTATGTATAGGGATAAAGTTGATGAAAGATTTCTAGAGAGAAATCGACTTGATAACCCTAATAATGTAAATACTTATGAAATGTTTAATTCCAAAGAGACCGATAAATTATTATCAGGCTTATCTGCAATCATAGCAACCAATACAGATGCAGAAACTGTGAATTATTTTAAAAAGAAATCAAAGGCAGGTAAAATGTTCGGTAAAGCTTTGGGTATGATGGGTAATGTAGTCACAAATGCTACTGGAAAAAATAAACTATCCTTTTCTTTGCCAAATAAAAAACTAAAAAGGGTCAAATTTAAAGCTGATGAGTATTATGAAATAAAAATACATTTCGATAACTTAGGAATCTCAAAATTTACAGCAAAAGTCCATAAAAATAATAAGATAAAATCTATACAATTCAAAGTGAAAATAATGATTATAGCCTCTAATAAAAAAGGAAATGTACTTTGGACTAAAGAAAAAGAGATAAAAGATTTTTCACCTGTATTTAATGCCTCTGACATAATTGAAGATACAAAAGGAGCATTCTTTAATTTAAAAAGATTTACTAGATACTATAACCCAAATAGGCACAAAGGAATTGGAGATTTTCTTTCTTTATCTAAGGAAGAATTCGAAAAGTGTATTAATTTTTCACTACAACAAGTCTTAACTAAATAACAAGACTACTTAGTCACTTCTTTTTTTGACTTGTAATATGTTAATGAAAAAAGTTAAATATCTGTTTTTTACTATCGATTTTATTTTTGATAAATTAAAGGTTAATAAAATATAAACTAGTTGCATTAAAAGGAATGAAAAATCTATAAAATACCTTTGAAAATTAATGCTAAATAAATTTAACAACTGGTTGTTTAGTTGTTGCGAAATTTTAGTTAGAACTATGTTGGCATTTTTTATTTGCATAAAAAAACTCCTGAATTTCTTCAGGAGTTTCTATATCAAAATATTTTATTTTAAGCGTTTTGCTTTTTAATTAGATTTAACGCGGACCCTTCATTATACCATTCTATTTGTCCTTTATTATAAGTGTGATTTGCTATTATCATGTCTTTGCTTCCATCAGCATGGACAACTTCTAGGTTTAATGGTTTCCCTGGAGTAAATTCATTTAAATCTATAAAATTAAAAGTATCGTCTTCTTGAATTAAATCATAATCAGCTTCATTAGCAAAAGTTAACCCTAACATACCCTGTTTTTTAAGGTTTGTTTCGTGTATTCTAGCAAAAGATTTTACCAACACTGCGGCAACACCTAAATGACGTGGCTCCATAGCTGCATGTTCCCTAGAAGAACCTTCACCATAATTATGATCTCCAACTACAATTGTATTAATTCCGGCAGCTTTATAGGCTCTAGCTGTTTTTGGGACAGCATCATATTCTCCATTTAACTGACTTTTTACAAAGTTGGTATTCATGTTATAGGCATTTACTGCACCAATTAAGCAATTGTTAGAAATATTATCTAAATGACCTCTGTAACGCAACCAAGGTCCAGCCATAGAAATATGATCTGTTGTACATTTTCCATGCGCTTTTATTAATAATTTCACTCCAGATAAATCATTTCCTAAAGGAGTAAAAGCTGTTAATAATTCTAACCTTTCAGAATCTGGATTTACATTAATATCAACTCCACTTCCATCTTCTTCTGGCGCTAAATAACCATCATCTTTTACTTCAAAACCTTTTGGAGGCAATTCCCATCCCGTTGGTTCATCTAACATTACTTCTTCCCCATTTCTGTTTATTAATTTATCCGTCATCGGATTAAAATCTAATCTTCCAGCAATAGTAATGGCTGCAACCATTTCTGGTGATGCAACAAAAGCATGTGTATTAGGATTACCATCTGCACGTTTTGCAAAATTTCTATTAAAAGAATGAATTATTGAATTCTTAGGTGCATTTTTAGGATCCTCATAACGAGCCCATTGACCAATACATGGCCCACAAGCATTTGTGAAAATTTTAGCATTTAAGTTTTCAAAAACTTCTAAAATACCATCTCTAGAGGCTGTATAACGTACTTTTTCAGAACCCGGATTAATTCCAAATTCAGCCTTTGTACCTAAACCTTTATCAATTGCTTGTTGGGCTATTGAAGCAGCTCTAGATAAATCTTCATAAGAAGAGTTTGTACAAGAACCTATTAAACCCCATTCTACTTTTAATGGCCAATCATTTTTATTCGCAATAGTAGTCATTTCTGAACCTACTTTTGTAGATAAATCCGGTGTAAATGGTCCATTTAATAACGGACTTAATTCTGATAGATTAATTTCGATAACTTGATCAAAATATTGTTCTGGATTTGCATATACTTCAGCATCACCAGTTAAATATTCTTTAACTTTATTAGCCGCATCAGCCACATCATCTCTGTCTGTAGCGCGCAAATAACGTTCCATAGACGCATCATACCCAAAAGTAGAAGTTGTTGCTCCTATTTCTGCGCCCATATTACAAATGGTACCTTTTCCGGTACACGACATTCCTTTTGCGCCTTCACCAAAATATTCTACAATAGCTCCAGTTCCTCCTTTCGCTGAAACAATACCAGCTACTTTTAAAATAACATCTTTTGGTGCAGTCCAACCGGAAAGTTTCCCAGTTAACTTTACTCCAATTAGTTTTGGAAACTTTAATTCCCAAGCCATACCTGCCATAACATCCACAGCATCTGCACCACCAACTCCAATTGCAATCATACCTAATCCTCCAGCGTTCACTGTATGTGAATCTGTACCGATCATCATTCCTCCTGGAAATGCATAATTTTCTAAAACTACTTGATGTATAATTCCAGCTCCTGGCTTCCAAAAACCTAAACCATATTTATTAGAAACAGACTCTAAAAAATTAAATACTTCATTACTGGTATTTAAAGCTGATTGTAAATCTGTACTTGCTCCGTTTTTAGCTTGTATTAAATGATCACAGTGTGTCGTTGTAGGGACTGCTACTTTGCTTTTACCTGCTTGCATGAATTGCAATAATGCCATTTGTGCAGTAGCATCTTGCAAAGCAATTCTGTCTGGAGCAAAATCCACATAATCTTTTCCTCTTACAAATGCTTTTTCAGGATTACCATCCCATAAATGAGTGTATAAAATTTTCTCAGAAAGCGTTAAAGGTCTTCCTGTAATTTCGCGAGCAGCGTCAACACGTTCTGACATAGAAGCGTACACTTGCTTAATCATATCAATATCAAAAGCCATATTATATATAAGTTTTTAAGAGGTTTGAAAAACAAATTTACAGTAATAAAATCAATTTTAAACTATAAATAATAGATTGCAGTAATTTATCAATAAATAAAACTTATTTTAAATAATACTGAATTTAATTTAATTAAAATCCATATTTTGAGGTTTTTTATGCGAATTTCATAAAATAAAAGTAAAAAGCAGACTTGTAAGCCGAATTCTGTACCCTAAAATAAGGTTCTTATCATTTATCTAGTTCTAAAATTACTTTCAGAATCTATCTGCCTACCCTTTAGAATCGAGCGAGTAGCTCTCAAGCTCTAATTTACATGGCATTGCACCTCATAGAGTTTACCTGGTTTCACTACAGCCGAACTGTACTTGCTTTCTGTTGCACTTGTCCTCAACTTACGTTGGACGGATGTTATCCGCTATGATTACTCCATGGTGTCCGGACTTTCCTCCCTGAATCAAGTTCAGGGCGATAAGATAAGTCTGCTAATATTATTTTAACTTTAAAAAACCCACTCAAAATAAAATTTTGAGTGGGAAAAATTGCTATGAAAAAGAAAAAGTGTTATCGATTTCTCAATAACAATACAAATATATATTAAAATGAGTTACCAGAAATATTTTAATAGAATAAATGTACTTTTTTAAGAAAACATATCGTTTACTTTTTCAAAAAATGATTTATCTGATGTATTTGGATTTGGTGTAAAATTTTCATCATCCGACATTTTTTCAAAAAACTGCTTTTGTTCTTTGTTTAATACTTGAGGCGTCCAAACATTTATGTGAATTAAGAAATCTCCTGTCCCATAACGCTCTATACTAGGTAAACCTTTTCCTTTAAGTCTTAAAATTTTCCCAGATTGAGTTCCTGCTTCGATTTTAATTTTCACTTTACCAGAAACTGTCTCAACTTCTTTATTCGTTCCTAAGACTGCATCAGAATAATTAATATATAAATCGTAATGAATATTGGTTCCTTCTCTTTTTAAAGTTTCGTGCTGAATTTCTTCAATTAAAACTAATAAATCTCCTGAGATAGCGTTTTTTCCAGGTGCGTCATTTCCTTTTCCGCCAACTTTTAATTGTACACCTTCAGTTACACCTGCAGGAATATTAATTGAGACTGTTTCTTCTTTTACTATTAAACCCTGTGAATCTGCTCCGCTAGGCTTACTACTTAGAATCTCTCCTGCTCCAGAACAAGTACTACAAGTAGTGGCAGTTTGCATTCTACCTAGAATGGTATTTGTAATCCGCATTTGCTGACCAGAACCGTTACATGTAGTACAGGTTTTATAAGTAACCCCATCTGCTTGTACTTTTCTGCGAACTTTTACTTTCTTTTCTACACCTTTTGCGATTTCTTCTAATGTTAGTTTTACACGAATACGCATATTACTTCCTTTAACTCTTGCTTGACGCTGTCCGCCGCCGCCAAAGCCGCCGAAACCGCCTCCGCCGCCGCCAAATATATCTCCAAATTGACTGAATATGTCATCCATATTCATACCACCTCCACCAAAGCCTCCTCCTCCTTGAGGGCCATCAAAAGCAGCATGACCATATTGATCATAACGTGCTTTTTTATTTTCGTCGCTTAAAACTTCATAAGCTTCAGCAGCTTTTTTGAAATTTTCTTCAGCATTTTTATCATCCGGGTTCTTATCTGGATGATATTTGATTGCCATTTTTCTGTATCCCTTTTTAATTTCTGCTTGAGAAGCAGATTTTGAAATGTTTAATATTTCGTAAAAGTCTTGTTTTGCCATATTGTTTAATTTGGTTCTTTAATATTTAATCTTCAGTCAACGGCTGTAAACTAAGTACTAAAAAACTTAGTAACGAATTACTGTCCTATTACTACTTTTGGATATCGAATAATTTTATCTCCCAATTTGTATCCTTTTTCAACACAATCAATTATTTTTCCTTTTAAATCTTCTGATGGAGCAGGAATTTGTGTAATTGCTTCGTGAATTTCAGCATCAAACATATCTCCTTGTACAGTTTCTATTTTTGATAAGCCTTTCTGCTCTAAAGTATTGTAGAATTTTTGATAAATTAATACGACACCTTTTCTTAACTCTTCTAATTCTTGACCATCTTCAATATGTGGCAGCGCACGCTCAAAATCATCAACAATTGGCAGTAAAGATGTCATTAATTCTTGTCCGGCAGTTTTAAATAATTCTATTCTTTCTCTAGATGTTCTTTTTTTATAATTTTCAAACTCAGCAAACAAACGTAAAAATTTATCTTTTTCAGCTTGAATTAATTCATCTTGTGTAGGCTCTTCTTTTACAATTTCTACTTCAACTTCTTGATTTTCCTCAATTTGAACAGTTTTTTGTTCGTTATCTATTTCTTCTTCTTGGATATTTTCTTTTTTACTCATTTCTTTGTAATCGTTAAATTATACACCATTAATAGGCAAAAATGTTGCCAACAAAAAAATAGTGTCAATCTGACACTATTTTAATACTTATATTATCATGAAAGTCTTAATCTTCTATTCTTTCAATTTTAGCACCAATAGATTTTAAACGAGCCTCTATGTTTTCATAACCTCTATCTATTTGCTCAATATTATTGATGATACTTGTTCCATTTGCAGATAGCGCAGCAATTAATAATGAAATACCAGCTCTAATATCTGGTGAAGTCATTTTGGTTGCTTTTAATGCACTCTCAAAATTTTGACCAATAACTGTTGCTCTATGAGGATCACATAAAATAACTTTAGCGCCCATATCTATTAATTTATCTACGAAAAACAAACGGCTTTCAAACATCTTTTGATGTATTAAAACAGTTCCCTTTGCCTGTGTTGCAATCACTAAAACAATACTCAATAAATCGGGCGTAAATCCTGGCCAAGGAGCATCTGAAACTGTCAAAACAGATCCATCTATATAATTCTGAATCTCGTAAGATTTTTGTTCTGGAATATAAATATCATCCCCTCTTTTTTCAAATTGGATTCCTAGTTTTCTAAATACATTTGGAATTTGGCCTAAGTTTTCCCAACTTACATTTTTTATAGTCAATTCAGACTTTGTCATTACTGCAACACCAATCCAAGACCCAATTTCTATCATGTCTGGTAAAACTGTATGCTCGCAGCCCATTAGCTTCTTAACACCTTCAATTTTTAACAAATTAGAACCAACCCCTGTTATAGTTGCTCCCATAGAATTCAACATTTTACATAACTGTTGAATATATGGTTCACAAGCAGCATTATAGATGGTTGTAGTTCCTGTTGCTAAAACTGATGCCATTAGAATATTAGCAGTACCTGTTACAGATGCTTCATCTAGTAACATCTCTGTTCCAAATAATTCATCTGCTTCCACTCCATAAAAATATTCTTCTTTGTTATATCTAAATTTTGCTCCTAATCTAATAAAACCTTCAAAATGGGTATCTAAACGTCTGCGACCAATTTTATCTCCTCCAGGGCGCGGAATATAACCACGTCCGAAACGAGCCAGTAACGGACCAACTATCATAATAGACCCTCGTAATGAACCTCCATCTCTTTTAAAATCAGCAGATTCTAAATAGTCTAAATTAATTTCATCCGCTTGAAAAGCATAAGAGTTTCTATTTAATTTTTCAACTTTTACACCTAACTCTCCTAGTATAAAAATTAATTTATTTACATCAATAATGTCAGGAACGTTATTTACGACTACTCTTTCTGGAGTAAGTAAAACTGCACAAAGTATTTGTAAAACCTCATTTTTTGCTCCTTGTGGAGTAATTGTTCCTTTTAATTTATGACCGCCTTCAATTTTAAATGATGCCATATACTAATATTTTTTTCTGTTTTTGTGCTGGTTATTATGTGTTGGTTTCTTATGAGAACTTTTAGAACTATTGTGACCCTGTCCTTGTGTGCGAGGCTTTCTTAATAAATTTTTACTCTCAGAAAGTGCTTCTTTAGTATTTCTTAAATCTAACTTTCCATCAGATAAATCAAATAAATGCTTAAAAATTACAGCATCATCAACAGTATCTTTATTCCAGTTTAAATAACATTTTTTCATGTGATTAGCCACTGTAAATACGAGCGCTTCTTTTTTCTCACCATCTTCCCAACTCAAAGCAATATCTATCATTGTTTGAATGTTGTTTCCATAATAACGATATCTTGAAGCTGATTTTGGATATGCTAAGGCTTCCGGCTTTTCTCGCAACTCTTCCTTAGACGGCTGAGGATAGGGAGATTCTACATCTAATTTAAAATCTGCCATAATGTATAATTGATCCCAAAGTTTGTGCTTAAAATCTGGAACATCTCGTAAATGTGGTTGTAAATTCCCCATCACATCTACAATAGCTTTCGCCATTTTATCACGCTCTTCTTTAGTTTCTATAGCCAAACAGTGGTCTACTAATTTTTGAATATGTCTGCCGTATTCTGGTATAATCATTAACGGTCTTTCTGAATTGTACTCTAAATCGAATGTCATTTATTTATTTTTGAGAAGTATTCTCTATGTATTTTCTTTGTTCATTTTAATCACAAGAAAACACTAGAACTGACAAGTTATAATTTGTAGTTATTTAATGTTGCAAAATAACGATTTATTTTTAGTTTTATTAAAGATTTCTAACCAATCACTTTTAATTTTGCAAATTGCAATAATAGTTTCTTTTTTCCAACAGTTCCAAATTTAATTTCTGCCTTTTTATTTGGCCCATTTCCTTCTAAAGAAATCACTTCTCCGCTCCCAAATCTATTATGCTCAACAATATTTCCAACAACAATATTGCCATCAAATAAATTAGTTTTTGATGAAGCTTGCGATACTTTTTTTAAATTTTTAGGAATTATAATTTCCTTCTTTTTTGACAAATCACGCTCCATCTTTTTACGCTGAATCGGTTTTTGAAAACGAATTCCTTTTGGTGCGTCCTCAAAAATACTTTTATCTATAAACTTATTTATGGATGATTCAGGAGTTTTTTGGGCGATATAATGTAGATATTGATCATCTATTTCTTCTAAAAACCTACTCGGTTCTGCATCTACCAGTTTCCCCCATCGGTAACGAGTTTGTGCATAACTTAAATAAGCAACTTTCTCTGCTCTTGTTAAAGCTACATAAAACAATCTGCGCTCTTCTTCAAGTTCACTTCTTGTGCTCATACTCATTGCTGATGGAAATAGATTTTCCTCTAATCCAACAATATAAACATACATATATTCTAATCCTTTAGATTGATGAATCGTCATTAAGGACACACTTGGTTTGTCATCATCTTTTTTGGCATCAAAATCAGTAGCCAAAGCAACATCCTCTAAAAATGTGGTTAAAGAAGTGTCTTCTCCTTCTTCGATTTTATCAGTTATAAAATCTTTAATTCCATTTAATAATTCCTGTACATTCTCAACTTTACTAACAGCTTCTGGAGTTCCATCTTTTTCTAAATCTTTGATTAATTGCGTTTGTTTTACAACGATCTCAGCAATTTCAAAAGCATTTTTAGTTTGCGCTTCAATTTGCAATCGCAACATCATATTCATAAAATTCTGAAGTTTATTTTTAGTTCCAGAATTTATTTTTAAATCTATTTTATCAATATATTTAATAATGTCAAAAATAGATTTTTTATAATGATTTGCCGCTATCGTTAACTTATCTATGGTCGTTGCACCAATTCCACGAGCAGGATAATTAATAATTCTTTTTAACGCTTCTTCATCATTTGGATTGATTAGAATCCTTAAATAAGACAAAATATCTTTGATTTCCTTTCTCTGATAGAATGAAATTCCCCCATATATTTTATAATCAATTCCTTTTTTACGCAACGCATCTTCAATCGCTCTAGATTGAGAATTTGTTCTATACAAAACGCAAAAACTATCCGAACTTAATTGATGATTCATTTGGTTTTCCCAAATAGATTGTGCCACAAACCTACCTTCTTCTCCATCGGAAATTGTACGCATTACATTTATAGAGTCTCCATCATCATTACTCGTCCAAACTTCTTTATCTAACTTTGTTTTATTTCTTGCAATTACAGAATTTGCCGCATTCACTATATTTTTTGTGGATCTATAATTCTGTTCAAGCTTAAAGGTTTTTACATCAGGATAATCTTTTTGAAAATTTAAAATATTCTGAATATTTGCACCTCTAAAGCTATAGATACTTTGAGAATCATCACCAACAACACAAATATTTCCAAATTTATCAGCCAAAGCTCTAACAATAATATATTGGGAATGATTTGTATCTTGATACTCATCTACCATAATATATCTAAAACGATCTTGATATTTAGCTAAAGTCTCAGGAAAACGAGCCAACAATTCATTGGTTCTCAGCAATAAATCATCAAAATCCATAGCACCTGCTTTAAAACACCTGTCTACATAAGCTCGATAAATATCCCCTACTTTTGGTCGGCTTGCATGCAAATCTGCTTCTTGTAAATCAGCATTATTAAAATACGCCCTAACCGTTATAAGACTATTTTTAAAAGATGAAATTCGGCCTAAAATCTGTTTTGGTTTATACCGTTCTTTATCTAAATTCATTTCTTTAATAATTGATGAAATTAAACGAACTGAATCTTGTGTATCGTAAATAGTGAAATTTGATGGAAAGCCTAATTTATCTGCTTCTGATCGTAAAATTCTTGCAAAAACAGAATGGAAAGTTCCCATCCAAAGATTTTTAGCTTCACTAGACCCAACTACTCCAGCTATTCTTGCCTTCATTTCTTTTGCCGCTTTATTCGTAAATGTGAGCGATAAAATATTAAATGCGTCTACACCCTGCTGCATTAAATGCGCAATTCTGTATGTTAATACCCGTGTTTTACCAGAACCAGCACCTGCAATAATAATCATTGGTCCGTCTTTTTGCAAGACAGCTTGTTTTTGTGCTTCGTTTAAAGAATCTAAATAAGTATTCAATTGTTTGTTTTGAAAGTTTTTGAAAACGTGAATTTAGCCAAACTAATCGTTTTTTTAAAAGAAGATGGTTACTTTTTATTCACAAGTTATTAATTAAAAAGAAAGAACAATATCTGCTCATTTAATGTCAAAAAAAATTATAAATCTTAAGACATATCACCATTACTTTTTTAGTAGTAGAAAATAAAATTTATTTGAAATCTTTAAAGCAACCTATAAAAATTTTGATGAACATATAAAATATTGGCAGAGTTCATATCGCTAATCAACTCATTAAAATAAAGAAATAATTAGTAAAGCTCACAGAATCTGTTTTATTTATAGAAACATTGCGCTATTTTGATTTTAGACTATGTTTAGAAGCTCTATATTTGTGCTTGTATAAATATGCATGGTATTATGGAAGATAAAATATTAGAAAGTATTGGATATATTTTACCCGCCACAGTTACAGGTCTAGTAGCCTACTATATGTTTAAAGGGTTTATAAAACATCAAGATACTTCAAAAAAGTTAGCGCTTTTATCTGAAAGGAAAAAAGATACGCTACCCATAAGGTTGCAAGCTTACGAGCGCATGCTATTATTTTGTGAGCGAATTAATCCTATAAAAATGTTAGTTAGAATAAAACCGCTCTCTGAAAACAAACAAGATTATTTACAATTACTTATAGCGAATGTAGAACAAGAATTTGAACATAACTTGGTACAGCAAATCTACATTTCGGACGATTCTTGGACTGCAATTTTAGCGACTAAAAATGGGATTATAAATAAATTAAAAGAAGTTGCAGAAACATCAAACACTGCCCATGATTTAAGAGAAAATGTTATTATCTATTATGCTAAAAAATTACCGCCAACAGAGACTGCTATTTCTCTTATAAAAAATGAAGTACTGAGACTGTTATAATAAAAAATCTTCTTAATGAAAAGAAGATTTTTTATTCGGTAAAATATACTGAGAAACTTCGAAATCTAGAATTGCAATCTAACTCCTACTTTAAAGTTTCTACCTCTTGTAGAATACCCTAAAATATCATCATAATCTTCGTTTAATAAGTTGGTAACAGCACCAAATAAAGTTACTGTTTCATCTAGTAATTTATAATTTATAGCAAAATCTAATACTTGGTAACAAGATAAAGTAACATCGTCACCAGCTGTGCCAAAAGACCCATATCTATCAAAAATTGTTCTCTCACCAACGTTTCTATACGTTAAGTTCAAAAATGTATTTTTTAAAGTAGTAATATCCAAACCTACAACAATTTTACTTGCCGGAATGTAATCGTTAAAATCTTCAAATTCATCTTTTTTAATATGAGTATATGAAGCATTAATCCTTATATCATCTGTTGGAATTATTGACGTATTTATTTCAAAACCGTTAGCTTCAGAAGAACCATTTGCATATTTAAAAGTAGAACTACTATAAATTATTGCATCTTCCTCTTTTCTATTAAAATATACTGCGTCTAATTTTAACCAATCTTGGTAACTAGTATCAAAACCAAACTCAAAAGTTTTATTAGATTCTGGATTTAAATCCAGGTTTCCAGAAAAACCATCGTATAATTGATATAAACTCGGTGCAATAAACGCTGTACTAAATGACGTTAATAATTTAACAGAAATATTTTCATCTTTTAAAAGTGAATATGCAAGATTTCCATCATACACAAAATGATTTCCATATACATTATGAATGTTTAATCTACCACCAACATTTACACTTAAACCGTAATCAGATATATACACTAAACTTGCATAAGGATCTAAAGTATTAAAGTTAGCAATTCCTTTTTTAATTTCAGCAAAAGGGGTTACCGTATTATTACTATGTGTTTGATAATTCAAACCTGTAATCAATTGAATATTAGCTTTTTTAAACTCAAATTTATTTACTAGATCTAAATTTACACTTCTACCAACAAACTCATAACTGTCTAAAGTTCCTGCCCAAGAATTGTATTGTTTTAAGTCTCTCTCTAAAATATTTGTAGAGGCTAAAAAATAAGCTTGTCCGTTTCTATAATTCAATGTTGGTTTAATTCCAACTCTAAATTGTTCTTGATTTCCTGTGTTTAAATCACCATCTGCAAATGCTCCATCATCAAAATCGAACTCAAATTCATCATAATTTAAAAACGTTTCTACAGAAATTTTATCATTAATTTGATAACCTAACTTAACTAAAGCGTTTTTGCTATAAAATTTGTCGTTTTCAAACTCAGTATCCGTTTTACTTTTTGCAGAAGACATTCCATCTAAACCAGTTAAACTAAAAGAACCTAAAAAATTAAGTTTTCCTAATGTGCCATTTAGCGTAACATTCTGATTTTTATCAGAAAAACCACTTCCTGTTACATTTGAGGTATTATTTGTACCCATACTTGTTTCAAAAGAACCAGAAATTTTATCTTCAGAAGCTGTTTTTAAGATGATATTAATTACTGCAGTTGCAGCACCAGAACCATATAAGGTTGAGGAAGCTCCTTTTAAAATTTCAATAGTTTCAATTTGACTTACTGCCAATAAACGTAAATCAAATTCTTGGTTTATTGCCGATTGATCTGTTACGGGAACACCATCAATTAAAACTAAAACTTGTCTACTTCTTCCTCCTCTAATATTAATACTTCTTGGTTCTGCTGCATTGACATTTACACCTCTTACATCTATACCAGCAATATTATTTAATATTTCAATAACATTTTTACCTGCATTTTGTTGCAATTCTTTTTGAGTAATTTTGTGAATTACTTTACCAGTATTTTCCTTTTTTAAGTTGAATTTTGTTGCCGTTACAACAACCTCATCCAAAGTTTCTACATTTCCTTTTTTTGTTTCTTTTTGCTGCGCAGACAAGTTTGTGCTGACAAAACTAAATGCCATAACACCAACAATTAATAATTGTTTTTTCATTTTTAATTAATTTGATTTACAATAAATCAGGTAAATTTTGTGTACAAATATAGATTAGTACATAAACTTCTATCCCGAAAGTTTTTAACTCGTGAAAATGGCAGGTCTCCTGACTTGTTTTCATGTTATTCGACCTTCCCAACAATAATTGTCAGTGGTATAAGAATTAACAACATCCTCAATTGAGGCACTGAATCATATTCAGCATAAACTTACAGTTGCGGGAACAGTTCTAGATTTTAACTAGATTCCCTTTTAATTTGATATAAAATGAATTTTATATCAAAACCAAAATCGAGGCAAATATATATGCAATCTTATAAATAATCTAATAAAAACACTGGGAAATTTAATATCTTTAAGGTCTAATAATTTTGATAGTTATGAGAATTGAAAATGAATTAAAATTAGGTTTTAAAGACGTAATGATTCGCCCAAAAAGATCAACTTTAAAATCACGTTCACAAGTAACTTTAGAAAGAGAGTTTACTTTTCTACATAGTGATATAGTTTGGAAAGGAATACCAATAATGGCAGCAAATATGGATACTGTCGGTACTTTTGAAATGGCAAAAACATTAGGTAGACAAAATATTTTTACAGCAATTCATAAACATTATTCTCTTGACGAATGGAAAGATTTTGCATCTAGAGCTGATGAAATAATAATTAAAAATATTGCGATTAGTACGGGTACAGGAAAAGAGGATTCAGAAAAAGTGAAACAAATTTTAACTGAGTTTCCAAAAATAAATTTCATTTGTGTTGATGTTGCTAACGGCTATTCTGAAAATTTTGTAAATTTTGTAAAGAAAATGCGCGAAAATCACCCGAATAAAGTTATTATTGCTGGGAACGTGGTTACTGGTGAAATGGTTGAAGAATTATTATTAGCAGGAGCAGATATTATTAAAGTTGGAATTGGTCCTGGTTCTGTTTGTACAACAAGAATAAAAACGGGAGTTGGTTATCCACAATTATCTGCAATTATAGAATGTGCAGATGCTGCTCATGGAATGGGAGGTCAAATTATTTCTGATGGTGGTTGTAAAATTCCCGGCGATATTGCTAAAGCTTTTGGTGGCAGTGCAGATTTTGTAATGCTTGGAGGAATGCTTGCTGGTCACACACAAAGTGGTGGAAATTTAATTGAAAAAAATGGAGAAAAGTTTAAAATTTTTTATGGAATGAGTTCTGAAACAGCCATGAACAAACATGTTGGTGGTGTTGCAAATTATAGAGCTTCTGAAGGTAAAACTGTTGAAGTTCCTTTTAGAGGTGATGTGGAAGACACTATTACAGATATTTTAGGAGGAATTAGATCTACTTGCACCTATGTTGGCGCAAGAAGATTAAAAGAACTCACGAAAAGAACTACTTTTATTAGAGTACAAGAACAAGAAAATCAAGTGTATTCTAAATGAAAAATATAAATTTTATACCTGTTTTAATATACATTCTTATTTCAATTTCTTGTAAAAATGAAGTTATAAAAGTTGATATAAAACATCGGTTCGAAAATAATATTAAATACGCTAATGGATTTGATATTATTACAAAAAATGGAATCAAAAAATTGATTATTAAATCTCCATATCAAAATTCTAAAGATGTTTTTGAATATCAAATTAAGAATAAAACAGTACCCAAAAACATCAATAAAAATAATCTTATAATAGAAGTTCCCTTAACTAAAATTGTAGTGACTTCTACTACGCACATTCCAATGGTTGAATTATTGAATGAAGAAGCAACTGTTATCGGTTTTCCATATTCTAAATATGTCTCTTCAGAAAAAACAAGACAATTAATTGATTCCGGAAATATTACTGAAATAGGAAAAGAAAATTCTTTAAACACAGAAATTTTATTGGATTTAGAGCCAGAGATAGTAGTTGGGTATAGTGTTTCATCTGCGGACAAATCTTTAACAACCATTAAAAAAGCTGGTATTAACGTAATTTATAACGGAGATTGGCTCGAAGAAACACCCTTGGGTAGAGCAGAATGGATTAAATTTTTTGGAGTTTTATTCAATAAAGAAAAACAAGCCGATAGTATTTTTAAGATTATTGAAACTAATTATTTAGAAGCTAAAAAAATTGCATTAACAGCAATAAAAAAGCCAACTATTTTATCCGGAGCGATTATGAGTAAAGATATCTGGAATTTACCTGCTGGGAATAGTTTTGTAGCACAATTTTTAAAAGATGCAAACCTTGATTATCTATGGAAAAATTCTAAAGGAAAAGGAAGTTTATCTTTAAGTTTTGAGAGTGTTTTTGATAAAGGTGTAAATGCTGATTTTTGGATTGCTCCAGGCTATTTTTCAACTAAAGAACAACTTCTAAATAGTAATCAAATCTATACTAAGTTTAAAGCTTTCGAGAATGGAAACATCTATACTCCTTCTACAAAAAAAGGAACAACTGGAGGAGTTATTTATTATGAACTAGCGCCTACAAGACCAGATTTGGTTTTAAAAGATATTATAAAAATCACAAACACAGATTTGTTGCCGGATTACAAAATGACATTTTTTCAGAAAATGAAATAACTACTATTTTTTATTAAGTATTTTTCTTTAGATATTTTTTTATTTTTTAAAATAAAAAAACCCCAGATAAATCTAGGGTTATACTTAAAAATTTGGAAGATAAGTAGGGATCATCAGCCATTGTAAATTTAGTAAAAAACTACAGAAAATAATCTGCTAAAATGGGTGGTTTTAGGGTGGTTTTTAAACATATTAAGTAATAAACTTGATTTTATTATAAATTCAAAGCTTCTTTTCTACTTTTAATTTTTAACTTATCATAAATATTTTTTACGTGGAACTTTACAGTATTTACAGAAATATGCACAATATCGGCTATTTCTTTATTTGATTTCTCTGATAAAATTAAATTAAAAATTTGTCTTTCTCTTAAACTTAATTTTTTCATATTAACCTCTACCAAAAACTCTTTATTTTTAGAGTTTTTATTCTTTAAAAGTTTAGAGTAATTTATAATTTCAGTTGTCATTTGTATATTTTCTTTCCTTAACATTTTCATCCTATATAAAACCGCAAAAGAAAGAATTATCATTTCTAAGAATGCTCCAATTTTTATTGTTCTAGCCTCTACATTAATTACAGATACACCTAAAAATTTTAAAATATAAAAATCAATTCCACAAAATAATATAATTACATATGCAAATGCAAAAATTTTAGTGTATCTGTTTTTTTTAAATAATAAAACAGCAGGCAGCCAATTAGCTACGAGTATTATAAATACTAAAATATTTAAAAACAATAGATAGTAATAATTTATTTGATTTATGCATAAGAGTCCTAAAATAATTATCAAAATATAACTAAACCTTTTAAGTTTCGGATAATATTCATTTGAAAACAAGTAACTATTTGCAAATTTAGAAGAAAAATAAGCTATCGAAAAACCATTCAAAACCAATAAAAAATTATTGATTTTTTCACTAATATTATAAAAATTCAACATTCCATCCATAGTGAAAATAGCAAAACTAATACTTGTTAAAAATAAAGCATAATATAAGAAGGCGTCATCTTTAAAAACCTGATAGTAGAATAAATTGTATATAATTATTAGAAAAGTAAAACCATAATAAAAACCATTTAAAAGAAATTGATTACTTTCTTTTAAAAGCATTTCGCTTTCACTTTTTAGTTCTACCGGAATATAGGCGTGAAGTTTAGGTGTTACTCTTATATAAAAATCATTATCTCTTGAAAAACGATAACTTAAATACCTTTGATTTTGAAGTTTTTCATATTTAACAGCATTTTGAAAAGCCTTTGCACTATTAATTCTTTCGTATAAAATTCTAAAAATATATTTTGAATCTGTTTTTATTGCAGGAATTTTAAACCAATAACTATCATTTGAGTGCTTGTCTAAAATTTGATCTTCTAAAAGTATAAACTGAGCTTTTTCTATATTATTAATAGAAAAATTATGATTAGAATCTTTTAAAAAATAAATTTTTGTTTGTGAAAAAACAGATAATTGTAATAAAAATAATAATAGAAAAAAATTAAACTTCATGTTTCGTTTTTACCCAACAGTTCAATTTCAAATATAATCATAAAAAGCTTTCTGTTAAAATATTATCCAATATTCGGAATTCGAAAAAGCAATGACATTAATTACCTGACCAACAGTATTTATTGCATTATAAATAGGAATAATGAGATCTAAACTAATTAATTAGTAAACAATTTCTGTAAATTTTAAAACAATTCATTACAAATTATTTATCCTGTTTTTCTAATGTATTTTCGCGAATGTATAAATATAGCGGGAGCGTAAAGGCTATCGCAGTTATGAAAGTTAACGGAATTAAAATCCACCAATATTTTATTTTTAATTTAATCGATTCTGGAATCATAAAAACAAAAAAAGTGAGCACAACAACTGTTAAATCAGCACCAAAAGATTTCCCTGCGAAATTAGATTGTGCATCCTTAAAAAAATTGATTAAAGAAGGGCTTTCTGCAGTTTGAAAATATTGAATATTATAATACCAGGTATATGTAATACCCAAAATCGCTAATCCTAAAAATAAATGTTTACGTCTCATAATTAAATATTTTTAATAAAATGATTCTTATCCTTATTTGAAGTACATTAAAATAATTTTGTTTGATTTTCATCATCTCTCTTCTTTTCTTCTGCTTTCTTTTTTGCTATAGATTTTTGCAAAGCAATTTTTGCTTTTTCTGCAGCCGAAAGCTCCTCTGAAATTGGTTTTTCAGTCAGGGTTTTGGGAACCTCAATAGGTAACTTATCTTCAATAACGACCTCATTAATCACTTCTATTTCTTCAGGAATTTCTTTTTGTTTTTCTTCAAAAGGTAGTGATTCTAGTAAACTGACTTGTTTTATTTTCTCTGTAGTTAATTGATTTCCTTGCGCCTTTATTCCTTTGACAGCAATAAATTCTTCAAAATTAACTTCTTGATTTTCTAAACTGCGCTTAGAGTATTGAATTTCAGCAATTGGTCTATAATCTGTAGCCACGATTTCTAATTGTGATTTGGGATGTTCAGAAATAAAAACCTCCTCCTTTTCTGTTGTTTCCATCAAGAAACGTTTTACATAATAACGTTCTTTTTCTCCATCAAAATAAATAGCCGAAATCGGTTTATTAGATTTCCATTTTTCTAACACAATAATATCATCTTCAAAATGCATGGCTAAATTCGGTTTTACAGCTTTTGCTTTTCCACTTTGAGTAATAATTAGCAGCTTATCTTCAGCTCTGAAATCGCCCAGCAATTCGCCTCTTTCATCAACATTTAATCGTTGTACACTATCATCAAACCAAATTTTACGGGGTTTTAGAGTAGAAACGCCTTCCGATTTAAAATCAACAGATTTTATAGAGTATTTTGTAATTAAATTGCCTTTTACGGCTCTTCCTTTTACATGTAGATCTGCAAAATCTATATCCCATTTTAGTTTTTTTACGCTTCCTACAGACCGCAAATTTATAGTAACAACTTCCGCTTCTCCATTTAGATTTGCAGTAAAATAGTGCACAAGGGATCCTTTATTTCCGTTCGTTAAATCGTATTCTTTATCTCTTGTAACCGCCGTTACATTAAAACGTTTCATATACGATGGACCTCTAGCACCATCCCGATACATAAAATTATAAACTGTTCTTTTATCTTTCTTTTTGAAGACTGCAACATAAATAATGTCTTTACCTACAAAAGTCTTTGAATCAACTTTTGTAACTGTCATTTTACCATCTTTTCTAAAAACAATTATATCATCTATATCAGAACAATCTGTCACAAATTCATCTCTTTTTAGTGATGTACCAATAAAGCCCTCTATTCTATTTACATAAAGTTTTGCATTATTCATTGCTACTTTTGAAGCAACAATATCATCAAAAATTCTAATCTCTGTTTTGCGTTCTTTCCCTTTTCCGTATGTCTCTTTTAAACGTTTAAAATAGTTGACCGCATATTCTATTAAGTTTGCTAAATATTCTTTAACAACTCCAATCTTATCTTCTAAACCCTCTATAAATTGTTTAGCTTTGTCAATATCAAATTTTGATATTTTCTTAATTCGAATTTCAGTTAAACGGGCAATATCTTCTTCTGTAATTGCTCGTTTTAAATTTTTTATATAGGGTTGTAAACCTAAATCAATAGCTTTAATTACACCTTCCCATGTTTCTTCCTCTTCTATATCTCGATAGATTCTATTTTCTATAAAAATTCTTTCTAAAGATGAAAAATGCCATTGTTCTTCTAATTCATTTAGTTGAATTTCTAATTCCTTTTTTAACAAATTAACAGTTAAATCTGTTGAATGTTTTAACATTTCTGAAACTCCAACAAAGACTGGCTTGTTATTTTCAATGGTGCAGGCTAATGGTGAAATTGAAGTTTCACAGTTTGTGAACGCATACAAGGCATCAATACTTTTATCTGGCGAAACATTTGGAGGCAAATGAACCAAAATCTCTACTTTTGCAGCAGTATTATCTTCAATCTTTTTTATCTTGATTTTACCTTTATCATTCGCTTTTAAAATACTATCTATTAAAGACACGGTTGTTGTAGAAAACGGAATTTCATTAATCACCAAAGTTTTCTTATCCAACTGCGAAATTTTAGCACGAACACGCACTTTTCCTCCCCTTTTTCCATCATTATAATTCGTAAAATCTGCAATTCCGCCAGTTAAAAAATCAGGCAAAATTTTAAAACTTCTTCCTTTTAAATATTTGATAGAGGCATCTATCAGTTCAATAAAATTATGTGGTAATATTTTTGTTGATAAACCAACTGCAATTCCCTCTGCACCTTGTGCTAATAGCAAAGGAAACTTTACAGGTAAATCAATTGGCTCTTTCCTACGACCATCATAAGACATTTTCCAATCCGTAGTTTTCGGATTAAAAACAACGTCAAGAGCGAACTTCGATAAACGAGCCTCAATGTAACGAGAAGCCGCCGCGCGGTCTCCTGTTAAAATATTCCCCCAATTCCCTTGCATATCAATCAGTAATTCTTTCTGACCAATTTGCACCATTGCATCTGCAATAGAAGCGTCTCCATGAGGATGGTACTGCATTGTATGACCAACAATATTCGCTACCTTATTATAACGACCATCGTCTAAATCTTTCATAGAATGCATAATTCTACGCTGCACAGGCTTTAAACCGTCTTCTAAAGATGGTACCGCTCTCTCTAAAATCACATACGAAGCATAGTCTAAAAACCACTCCTTGTACATTCCTGTAACTTTGGTAATAGTTTCAACAGAATCGTTATCATTATCAAGAATTTCTTCTTGATTTTCCAGATTTGTTAATTCTTCTTCGTGTTCGTTTTCGTTTATTTCTTCACTCATATTCTAAACTTCCTCTTCAATAGTATCCAACTCAACTTTTAAGTTTTCGATGATAAACTTCTGTCTATCCGGAGTATTTTTACCCATATAGAATTGTAACATACTTTCTATAGACATTTCTTTGTCTAACATTACAGGATCTAAACGAATGTCATCACCAATAAAATGAACAAACTCATTTGGAGAAATCTCACCTAAACCTTTAAATCTTGTAATCTCTGGCTTTCCTCTTAATTTACTAATGGCTTCACGTTTTTCCTCATCAGAATAACAATAGAATGTTTGTTTTTTATTTCTGACTCTAAATAATGGAGTTTCTAAAATATATAAATGCCCTTCTTTGATTAATTCGGGGAAAAATTGTAGAAAAAAAGTGATCAATAACAACCGAATATGCATTCCATCTACATCCGCATCTGTAGCAATTACTATATTATTATAACGCAAATCTTCTAAACCATCTTCTATATTTAATGCCGCTTGCAATAAATTAAACTCCTCGTTTTCATATACAATCTTTTTGCTTAATCCATAGGAATTCAAAGGCTTTCCTTTTAAACTAAAAACCGCTTGCGTGTTTACATTTCTGGATTTTGTAATAGAACCAGAAGCTGAATCTCCCTCAGTGATAAATAATGTTGATTCTAGATAAGCTTCCTTTTTAGTATCTCCTAAATGGATTCTGCAATCTCTTAATTTTTTATTATGTAAACTCGCTTTTTTAGCTCTGTCTTTGGCTAATTTACGTATTCCTGAAAGTTCTTTTCTTTCTTTTTCAGCTTGAACAATCTTTCTTTGAAGCTTTTCTGAAACATCATTATTTCTATGAAGAAAATTATCAAGTTTTGTTTTTACAAAATCATTGATATAGGTTCTAACAGTTGGTAAATCTCCTCCCATTTCTGTTGAACCTAACTTTGTTTTTGTCTGACTTTCAAAAATAGGCTCCATTACTTTTATTGCTATCGCAGATATGATAGATTTGCGAATATCTGAAGCTTCAAAGTTCTTCCCAAAAAATTCCCGAATTGTTTTTACAATAGATTCCCTAAATGCTGCTTGATGTGTTCCTCCTTGAGTTGTATGTTGCCCATTTACAAACGAATGATATTCCTCTGAATATTGAGTCTTACTGTGCGTTATAGCAATTTCAATATCTTGACCTTTTAAATGAATTATAGGATACAACATATCATCTTTATTGTTGTTATCTTCTAATAAATCTTTTAATCCATTTTCTGAAAAGAATTTTTCTCCATTAAAAATAATCGTCAAACCAGGATTTAAATACACATAATTCTTAAGCATTTTTGCTACATACTCATTTCTGAATTTATATTTCTTAAAAATTTCTTCATCTGGCACAAATGAAACTTTTGTTCCTTTTCTTCGAGAAGTTTCTTCTAAAAAATCTTGGTTATTTAAATTTCCTTGACTGAATTCTGCTGAAGCTGATTTTCCATCACGTGAAGATTCAACTCTGAAAAAAGAGGAAAGTGCATTTACCGCTTTCGTACCAACCCCATTTAGACCTACAGATTTTTTAAATGCTTTTGAATCGTATTTCCCTCCAGTATTCATTTTAGAGACTACGTCTACTACTTTTCCTAAAGGAATTCCACGACCATAATCTCTAACCGTTACTTTTGTTCCCTGAATAGAAATTTCGATAGTTTTCCCAGCTCCCATTACATATTCATCAATAGAATTATCTAAAACTTCTTTTACGAGTATGTAAATTCCATCATCTGGAGAAGAACCGTCTCCTAATTTACCAATGTACATTCCTGGACGCATTCTAATATGCTCTTTCCAATCTAAAGACCTGATATTATCTTCTGTATATTTTGTTTCTTGACTCATGAAATGTCTTGCTGTTGTTAAGCTTGAAGCCTTGCTAAAATAGCATTAAACTAACAAAAATAAAACAGCGCTGATAATTAGTTATCAACAGGATTTCAACCAAATAAATCAATAAGTTCAAGGTAAAAATCACAAATAAAAACAATATGTTATATTTTTAAACAAATCATTTTTTATTACACAATTTAAGTACTTTTGGTATCAGAAATTAAATAAAAACACATTGGAAAGAACACAACTTTTAAACATAGCGAATAAATACGGTAGTCCCTTATATGTTTATGATACAGATAAAATTGAATCGCAATACAACAGATTAACTGATGCCTTTAGCAGTGTTAAAAACTTAAAATTAAATTATGCAGTAAAAGCATTAAGTAATATTAATATTTTAAAGTTTTTTAAAAATATTGGTGCGGGTTTAGACACTGTTTCTATTCAAGAAGTGCAGTTAGGTTTAACAACGGGAATTGATCCAAAGAAAATAATATTTACACCAAATGGGGTTTCTTTAAATGAGATTGAAGAAGTTGCTAAATTAGGTGTTCAAATTAATATTGATAATCTTTCTATTTTAGAATTATTCGGACAAAAACATCCTGAAATTCCGGTTTGTATACGCATCAACCCACATATTATGGCAGGTGGAAATTCCAAAATTTCTGTAGGACATATTGATTCAAAATTCGGAATCTCAATACATCAAGTACCTCACATTAAGCGTGTTGTAGAAAATACAGGTATGAATATCAACGGAATTCATATGCATACAGGTTCGGATATTTTAGATATCGATACTTTTTTGCGTGCTACAGAAATTTTGTTTGATGTTACAAAACAGTTTGATAACATAGATTTTATTGATTTCGGAAGTGGATTTAAAGTTCCTTATAAAGAAGGAGATATTTCTACAGATATTGAGCAATTAGGATTACAATTATCGGAAAGATTTAATGAATTTTGTGTGGAATATGGAAAAGAAATTACACTAATGTTTGAACCTGGAAAATTTTTAGTTTCTGACGCAGGTGTTTTTCTAGCAAAAGTAAATGTTGTAAAACAAACAACTTCTACCGTTTTTGCACATGTAGATTCTGGTTTTAATCATTTAGTTAGACCAATGATGTATGACTCTTATCATCATATTACAAATATATCTAATCCCAAAGGAAGAGATCGTTACTATTCTGTTGTCGGTTATATTTGTGAAACAGATACTTTTGGATCGAACAGAAGAATAGCAGAAATTTCTGAAGAAGATGTGTTATGTTTCCATAATGCTGGTGCTTATTGTTTCTCAATGGCCTCAAACTACAACTCCCGTTATTTACCTGCGGAAGTCATGTTATATAAAGGAAAAGACTATTTAATTAGAAAAAGACAAACCATTCAAGATATTTTAAACAATCAAGAAATTGTTGAATTTTCTAAAATTGAAAAGAACACGAGAACTGAAATTCCTGTTTAAAAATAAAAAAGTAAATTTAGCCACGAAATCACAAATATTAATTTTGTCTTTTCGTGGCTTTTTTATTTAAAATAGATATTATGAAATTACAACTTTCTACTTCAGAAAATATTTCTAAAATTATGCAAATCATAGATGATGCAAAAGAACTTTTAGCATCTTTAAAAATTGATCAATGGCAAAATGGTTACCCAAATGCAGCACAAGTTGAACAAGATATTTTGAATGGAGAAAGTTATATTGTTTTAAATGATGAAAATAAAGTAATAGCAACTTCTATGTTTACTATAAATCCTGAACCAACTTACAAGGTTATTGATGGGAAATGGATAATTAATGAATCTAAAGTTTATGGTGTAATTCATAGAATGGCAATTAAAAAAGAATTTAGAAAATTAGGATTAGCAACTTTTCTTTTTGATGAATTTCACCAACAATTAAAAGAAAAAAATATAGAAAGTTTAAAAATTGACACACATGAAGATAATCTTGGAATGCAATCTTTAATAAAAAAATTAGGCTATCAATATTGTGGTATTATCTATACCAATTATGATGCTAAAAGATTGGCTTATGAAAAAATTATAGATTGATAAAACAATTTAAAAAGTATATTAGCAACCTCATAAAATCATTTTTATGAGGTTATTTTTTTAGTCGATTTTATAAAAATAAAAATGCAACTACTCTCATACTTACAAAAACAAACGCAACTATCAGAAAAATCTTTAAAGAATACTATTTCATTATTAAATGAAGATGCTACAATTCCTTTTATATCTAGATATAGAAAGGAAATGACTGATAATTTAGATGAAGTTCAAATTGGTGAAATCGTAAAATTTAAAGAAATTTATGAAGCATTAGAAAAGCGAAAAAAAACCATCTTAAAAGCATTAGAAGATCAAAATGTTTTAACAATTGAATTAACTCAAAAAGTAAACAGTTCTAGACATTTAACTTCTTTAGAAGATTTATATTTACCTTTTAAAAAGAAACGTAAAACCAAAGCAGAAACTGCACGTTTACAAGGTTTAGAACCTTTGGCTAAAATGATAATGAGTCAGCGTGTAAATAATTTAGAAGTTACTGCTTCAAAATATACTTCCAACGAAGTTGAAACGATTGAAGATGCTTTAGAAGGCGCTCGCTTTATAATTGCAGAATGGATTAACGAACGTAAAGATATTAGAGACAATATTAGACATCAAATCCAGCGTTTTTCGATCATTTTATCTAAAGCAATTAAAGTAAAAATTGATATTGAAAAAGCACAAAAATTTAAAGATTATTTTGATTGGAGTGAATCTTTAAGTAGAATTCCATCCCACAGATTATTGGCTATTTTACGCGCAGAAAGTGAAGGTTTTATTCGTGTGAAAATTGAAATTGACAAAGAGAGAATACTTCAGAAAATGGAAAATCGAATAATTCGCTCTCAAAACGAGTGTTCAGATCAAATAAAATTAGCTATTCAAGATGCCTATAAACGTTTATTATTTCCATCTTTATCAAATGAAGCTTTGTCCGTTGCAAAAGAAAAATCAGATGATGCGGCAATTTCTGTTTTTGCAAAAAACTTAAAACAATTATTATTAGGCGCCCCTTTGGGAGAGAAAAGAGTTTTGGCAATTGATCCTGGATTTAAATCAGGTTGTAAAGTTGTTTGCTTAAGTAAACAAGGAGATTTATTACATAATGAAACTATTTTTCCTCACCCTCCTCAAAATCAAAAAATTGAAGCGATTAAAAAAATTAGTTCTTTAACGGATGCTTATAAAATTGAAGCGATTGCTATTGGAAACGGAACAGCTTCAAGAGAAACTGAACAAATTGTTAAAAAAATTCAGTTTAAAAATGAAGTTGAAATTTTTGTTGTAAGTGAGGCTGGAGCGTCTATTTATTCCGCTTCCAAAATTGCAAGAGATGAATTCCCTAATTACGATGTTACAGTGCGTGGTTCCGTTTCTATTGGTAGAAGATTAGCTGATCCTTTGGCTGAATTGGTAAAGATTGATGCAAAATCAATTGGAGTTGGCCAATATCAGCATGATGTAGATCAACCAAAACTAAAAAAATCTTTAGACGCTGTTGTTGTGAGTTGTGTAAATACAGTGGGTGTAAATATAAATACAGCTAGTGAATCTTTGTTGAGTTATGTTTCTGGAATTGGGCCAAAAATTGCAGAAAACATTGTAAATTATAGAAATAAAAATGGTTCTTTTACTTCTAGAACTGCTATAAAAAAAGTGCCTCGTTTAGGCGGAAAAGCGTTTGAACAAGCTGCTGGTTTTTTACGAATTAAGAATGCAAAGAATCCGTTAGATAATTCTGGTGTGCATCCAGAAAGTTATGCTTTAGTTGATAAAATGGCAAAAGACAACAAAAAGAAAGTTGCCGATTTTATTGGAAATAAGGAAGTTCTACAACAGATTAATTTGAAAAAATATATTTCTGAAACTGTTGGTTTACCTACATTAGAAGATATTATTAAAGAATTAGAAAAACCTGGAGTTGATCCAAGAGCAAAAGCGTTTTCTTTTGATCAAAATATTAAAACAATTTCAGATTTAAGAACAGGACAATTATTACCAGGAATTGTAAACAACATTACCAATTTTGGTTGTTTTGTAGACATCGGAATCAAAGAAAGTGGTTTAATTCACGTTTCTAATTTATCTGATACTTTTGTGAAAGATGTGAACGCAATTGTGGCTTTAAATCAGCAAATTTTAGTAAAAGTGTTAGAAGTTGATGTTGATCGGAAGAGAATTCAATTGGCTTTGGTGAAGTAGGTTTTTAATTAATAACTTTACTATAAAATCCTAAATATTTTCTTACTTTTCAACCATCAAAACTATTCAATGAAAGTCTGTATTGCTGAAAAACCAAGTGTTGCAAGAGAAATTGCCTCTATTCTAGGAGCCAACACAAAACGCGATGGTTTCTTCGAAGGAAATGGCTATGCAGTAACCTATACGTTTGGGCATTTATGTACACTTTTAGAACCTAAAGATTACAAACCACATTGGAAAAGTTGGGATTTAAACAATTTACCAATGCTCCCAGAACGTTTTGACACTAAAGTGACAAGCAATGATGGAATTAAAAAACAGTTCAATATTGTAAAATCTCTATTCGATAAAGCCGCTGTTGTTATCAATTGTGGGGATGCAGGAACAGAAGGAGAACTCATTCAAAGATGGGTCATTAATCAATGTAATTATAAAGGAAAAGTACAACGATTATGGATTTCTTCTCTTACTGAGGAAGCTATTAAAGAAGGATTTAAGAATTTAAAACCTTCAGAAAACTATGATAATCTCTATTATGCAGGATTTTCCAGAGCAATTGGAGATTGGTTATTAGGTTTAAACGCAACACGTTTATATACGGTAAAATATGGTGGATACAAACAAGTTTTGTCCGTTGGAAGAGTACAAACTCCTACCCTAGCAATGTTGGTAAATCGTTTTGTAGAGATTCAGAATTTTAAACCACAACCTTATTGGGAGTTACAAACTACATATAGAAATACACTTTTTAATTATGAAGATGGACGTTTTTTAAAACAAGAAGACGGACAAATTTTAGCTAATAAAGTTAAAGAATCTGATTTTGAAATTGTTTCTGTTAACAAAAAGAAAGGAAAAGAATATGCTCCTAAACTTTTTGACTTAACAGGTTTACAGGTTTATTGTAATAATAAATTTGGTTTTTCTGCGGATGAAACCTTAAAAATGGTGCAAAAGTTATACGAAATGAAAGTAGTTACGTATCCAAGAGTAGATACTACTTTTTTACCTAATGATGTATATCCAAAAGTACATGGAATTTTATCGAAACTGACTAATTATAGTTCATTAACACAACCACTTTTAGGTAAGAAAATAAAAAAAACCAAACGTATTTTTGATGATAAAAAAGTAACTGATCACCATGCAATTATACCTACAGGAATACAAACGAATTTGCAATATAATCAGCAGCAAGTGTATGATATTATTACCAAACGTTTTATTGCTGTTTTTTATCCAGATTCTGATGTATCTAATACTTCGGTGCTCGGAAAAGCTGCAGAAGTTCCATTTAAAACTACTGGAAAAGAAATTATTAATAAAGGTTGGAGAGTAGTTTTTGAAACTGAAGAGAGTAAAATTAAAAAAGAATTAAATGAGCAAATGACTTTGCCTTCTTTTGTAAAAGGTGAAAAAGGACCTCATGAACCTTCGTTTTTAGAAAAAGAAACAAAACCACCAAGAAACTTTACAGAAGCCAGTTTATTAAGAGCTATGGAAACTGCTGGAAAGCAAGTGGATGATGATGAAATGCGTGAGTTAATGAAAGAAAACGGTATTGGAAGACCCTCTACCAGAGCAAGTATTATTGAGACTTTATTCCGTAGAAAATATATTGAGCGTAAGAAAAAGTTAGTTTTACCAACTCAAACAGGAATCGATTTAATTAATATTATTGACAACGAATTATTAAAATCTGCGGAATTAACTGGACGCTGGGAGAAACGTTTAAAAGAAATTGAAAGAGGTGAATTTAACGCAGGAACATTCATCAATAATATGAAAAAAATGGTGGATGAATTAGTTTATGAAGTTCGTTCGAATACCATTAAAAAAAGAATTTCTTCCGCTAGTTCTGATACAGAACTCAGTCCCATAAAGAAAAAATCAGTAAAAAAAGGAACTACATCAAAAAAACAAATTGTAGGAAAAACCTGTCCAAAATGTAAAAAAGGAAATATAATAAAAGGTTCTTCTGCTTATGGATGTTCTGAATACAAGAATAGTTGTGATTTAAAGATTCCATTTGAAATTTTCGGAAAGAAAGTTTCTGAAAATCAACTCATAAGATTGATTGACAAAAAATGTACAACCAATTTAAAAGGTTTTAAAAGAAATTCAGAAGCTGTTGAAGGCTTAATTAGATTTGATGAGAATTTTAGATTGAAATTAGAACGAAAACATAATATTATTAAGGTTGAAACGAATAAATCTATTTATTCAAACACGCAGCAATCAGAAAAAATTTCATGTCCAAAATGTAATAACGGAAAAATTTTAAAAGGAAAATCTGCGTATGGTTGTTCAGATTATAAAAAGGGTTGCAATTTTGTTTTTACGTTTGAAAACATCAAAAGAATTGCCAATGGAAGAACATTGTCAAAAGAATTGGTATTAGATATAATTTCTAAATAAATTATTTTATCATTGTTTTCAGATATAACTGCTCTACTTTTTCTCTTGCCCAAGGAGTTGTTCTTAAAAACTTTAGACTCGATTTATAAGTAGGGTTATTTTTAAAAGCATTAATATTTAAAATATCTCCTAATTCTTTCCAACCATATTCTAGAAACAATTGTTCTAACATGGTTGCTAACTTTATTCCGTGTAAAGGATTATTGGGTTGTTCTTTGCTCATTTATTTTCTCGAATTCGCTATTTCTACTATTTCATCAGAACTAAATATAGATTGATGTGATTTGCTATCAGCAAGTTTCTGCATACAAGTTGCAATTTTTTCAGGAGAAATCATTTTATACTTTTTTAAACTCCCTAAAAACAAAGGATTTAATAAACTCATTATTCCTTTGCCAATTCTTTCTCCTACTCTTACTTCATCACGATTACCTCCAATTAAAGAAGGTCTTAAAATGAAAGTATTTTTGATGTTTTGTCCTAAAACATCACGTTCCATTTCGCCCTTTGTTCTATTATAAAAAACAGAACTTGATGCATTTGCTCCCATTGAGGAGATTACTACAAATGTTTTTATATCCTTTTTTTTTGCCATTTTTGCTGCGCTTAGAGGAATTCCATAATCAATAGTTTTGTATGATTCTTTATCTTTTGTTTTAGCAGCTGTTGTTCCGATACAACAAAATAACACATCTGCTGCAAAGTTTTCTTCAAACTTATTTAATTGAAATAAGTCTATAATATATTCCTCGATTTTATCTGACTGAATATCTATAGGGTTTCTAGAGAAAATTTTAATTTTTGTATACGTTTTATCTGCAATTAGGTTTTTTAAAAGTATACCTCCCGTTAGACCAGTTGCTCCTAAAATTATAGCTGTTTTACTCATTATTCATCTAAATTTGGTAATACAAATTCATCTAAAATAGATTTTTTTGCGATCATCTCTTCTATTTCTTTGGTTGTTCTCGGTGCTTCACTAGATAAATTTACTGGTCCATTTTTAGTTACTAAAATATCATCTTCAATTCTAATTCCTATTCCCCAATATTTTTTATCACAATTACTTCCATTCGGAATATAAATTCCAGGTTCCATAGTTACCACCATATTCTCTTCAAAATCTCCATAATTTCCTGGATCATGAACATCCAAACCGATATGATGTGAAGTTCCGTGCGGAAAATAAGGGTGCTTTTCATCCGCAGATTTTATGATTCCTAGTTTAAATAAACCGTTATTTATTATTTTTATTGCTGCTTGATTTGGAGCTTGCATACTTGTACCGATTGTGTATAAAGCAATACCTGCTTCTTGCGCTTCATAAACTAAGTCGTAAATCTGTTTTTGTGCTTTTGTAAATTTCCCATTAGCCGGAATTGTACGAGTAACGTCTGCTGTAAAACCTCTATACTCAGCACCTAAATCCATTAATACCAAGTCATTACCAACTTTGGTTCTGTTGTTTTCTATATAATGCAAAATACAACCATTATTACCTGCACCAACAATTGAAGGATACCCCTCATACTCTGCTCCGTATTTTTTATACACAAACTCATGAATTCCTTGTAACTCAGTTTCAGACATATGAGGCTTCATTGCTTTCATTACCTCTATTTGACCAATGGCAGAAATTCTTACTGCCTTGGTTAATAATATTAATTCTTCAGCTGTTTTTACTTCGCGCATTGTGGCTAAGTTTGATGATAAAAATTTTATATCAATATTTGTTTTTGACTCTAAAGCAAAAGTAATTTTTTGTTTAATTTCTTTTTTTAATGCATCTGTTTTAGCAATTTTATATTCTTTAATTAATTGGTCTTCTTTAATTTCAGCATAACGATCTTCCACTTGATTTATAAATTGAATTACATTCGCACTACTTTTTATTGGGGTTTCTGCAATATTATTATACACATATTCTTTTACTCCAGATAAATATATTTTTGGATCATAACCTGCTTTAATTTTAAACTCTTTTACCAAATCAAAAATATCTGCAGTATCGCTTAAATTTCTATAATCATCGTTAAATTTTTCAATAAAAACTTTATCAAACTTTTTAAAATCGATTGTTGTCTTCATAAAATCTTCAGCATTCATTGCCTTTTTAAAACCAAGTTCCATTTTGGCTCCTTCAATTCCTAACCTTTTTCCGTTCCATTGTTCTGCTCTTTTATCTCTTTTTTGAACGTATAAAATCTCATTATAAAAACTTCCATTTTCATCCATTTGATTTTCGGAAAAAAGTATTAAAACAGCATTTGGTTCTCTGTACCCTGTTAAATAATAAAAATTTGGATCTTGATGAAAAACATAATCCACATCATTAGCTCTATTTCTAATTGGATTTGCAAATAAAACTGTTACTGAGTTTAAAGGCATTTTAGAACGTAAAACTTCACGTCTATCTTTATGGAAATCTTTTGATAAAAAATCTTTTGGCAACTGCGAAAATCCGTTTAAAGAAAATGCTAAAACCAGGACAATTTGAAGTTTAAAAAAATTCATAAAAAACAATGTATAAGTTGCAGAATCAAATGTAACATTATTTATTTTTGATTTAAAAATATTAACAGAATATTAGTGATTGTTTATTGCGGATTTTTAAATAATTTAGCACGAAATTTAAGAATTCTTTAAACGACAACTAAATTTGGTCTTTTTTTAAATTTTTTCTTTAATTAAAATTTCTAAATATTATATAATGAAAAATATAGCATTACATACAATTCATAAAAGTCTAGGAGCAAAAATGGTCCCTTTTGCAGGTTATAATATGCCCGTGCAATATGAAGGAGTAACCGCAGAACATCATACAGTTAGAGATTCTGTGGGTGTTTTTGATGTCAGCCATATGGGTGAATTTTTAGTTAGCGGAAAAAATGCGCTAGCTTTACTGCAGAAAGTTACTTCTAATGATGTTTCTAAACTAGAAATTGGCGATGCTCAATACAGTTGTTTCCCAAATGAAGATAATGGAATTGTAGATGATTTAATTTGTTATAAAATTAAGGAGAATCAATATTTATTAGTTGTAAATGCCTCTAATATCCAAAAAGATTGGAATTGGATTTCTTCATATAATGATGAGTTTGGAGCAGAATTAAAAGATTTGTCTGAAGATTATTCTTTATTAGCAATTCAAGGACCAAAAGCAGTTGAAGCAATGCAATCTTTATCTTCTTTAGATTTAGCTGATATTCATTTTTATAAATTTAAAATAGGAGATTTTGCAGGAGTTGAGAACGTAATTATTTCTGCTACTGGTTATACTGGTTCAGGAGGATTTGAAATTTATTGTAAAAACAATGAAGCAACTCAAATTTGGAACAAAGTTTTTGAAGCTGGGGCAGAATTTGGAATTAAGCCAATTGGTTTGGCTGCAAGAGATACATTGCGCTTAGAAATGGGATATTGCTTGTATGGAAATGATATTGATGATACAACTTCGCCAATTGAAGCTGGTTTAGGTTGGATCACAAAATTTACCAAAGAATTTGTAAACCATGAGGCATTAGCAAAACAAAAAGAGTTAAAACCTGAAAAACGTTTGGTTGCTTTTGAGCTGGATGAAAGAGGTATACCAAGACATGGTTATGATATTGTTGACGGAAATGGAAATGTAATCGGAAACGTTACATCCGGAACTATGAGCCCATGTTTAGGAAAAGGTATTGGATTAGGATATGTGCCTAGAATATTATCCAAAGCTGGAACACAAATTCAGATACAAGTGCGTAAAAAAGCAATACCCGCAACTGTGGTGAAATTACCTTTCTATAAAGAATAAATTTTAAAAAATATTTTCTCAAGAATTCTTTTTCAAAAAAATCGGAAAATTACATATCGAGGAACTTAAAAGAAAGGTTATTAAATGTAAAAACCCCAATGAAATTCATTGGGGTTTTTTATTTATTTATTTTAAAAATCTAGACGTTAAAACGAAAATGCATTACATCCCCATCTTTAACAATGTATTCCTTACCTTCTACTCTCATTTTTCCAGCTTCTTTTACTTTTGATTCAGAACCGAAAGTAATGTAATCTTTGTAAGCAATAGTTTCTGCTCTAATAAAACCTTTTTCAAAATCTGTATGAATTACGCCTGCAGCCTGCGGCGCTGTGGAGCCAATAGGTATTGTCCAAGCTCTTACTTCTTTAACCCCTGCTGTAAAGTAAGTCTGTAAGTTTAATAATTTATACGCAGAACGAACTAACCTAGCAACACCAGCTTCTTCTAAACCAATATCTGCTAAAAACATTTGTCGTTCTTCGTAATCGTCTAACTCTGCAATATCTGCTTCTGTTCCCACTGCTAAAACAATTACTTCAGCATTTTCATCTTTTACAGCTTCTCTTACTCTTTCTACATATTCATTTCCTGAAACTGCTGAATCTTCATCCACATTACAAACATACAATACTGGTTTTGCAGTAATAAATTGTAAAGATTGAACGAACTCCATTTCTTTTTCCGAAAAATCTAATGCCCTCACTGAAATTCCTTTTAATAAAGTTTCTTCAATTTTTAGAAGTACTATTAATTCAGCTTGTGCCTCTTTGTTGCCGGTTTTTGCAGTTCTTTTAACTCGCTCTAAACGTTTTTCAACAGTTTCTAGATCTTTTAACTGTAACTCAATATCAATGGTTTCTTTATCTCTAACTGGGTCTATAGATTCATCTACATGAATAATATTGTCATTATCAAAACAACGAACTACATGTAAAATAGCATCCGTTTCTCTAATATTTGCCAAAAACTGATTTCCTAAACCTTCACCTTTACTCGCTCCTTTTACCAAACCAGCAATATCTACAATCTCTACAGTTGCAGGCATCACACGTTCTGGATTCACCAATTCTTCTAATTTTTCAATTCTTTTATCTGGTACATTTACAACTCCAAGATTTGGTTCAATAGTACAAAACGGAAAGTTAGCACTTTGCGCTTTTGCGTTTGATAAACAATTAAATAAGGTTGATTTCCCTACGTTTGGTAATCCTACAATTCCGGCTTTCATTTCTATAAATTTTGCGATTGCAAATATAGTAGAACTTTCATGAAAATTGAATTAAATCAATAAAGAAAGCGTATAACCATCAATTTTATTTATTTTTAGAAAATATTTTAGTATCAAAAGTTTTAAATGAACAAAATTACAGATCAATTTATTTGGAAAGCCCTAAAGGAAGGAGATCTTAGAGCATTTTCAACACTTTTTGAAATCTATTATCCGCAACTATACAGTTATGGTTTAAAAATATCTAAAAATATTTCCATAACAGAGGATTCTTTACAAGATTTTTTCTTGTATATCTACGACCATAGAGAAAATCTGAGTGATTTAGACAAAATTGCACCATATCTCTTTACTGCTTATAAACGTTTTTTAATTAATGTGATAAAAAAAGAGAAAAAAATAACCAAAACAGACTTTTCTCAAGAAGATGTATTAGATATTCAGTTTAATGCAGAAGAACTCATTACAAATAAAGAAACGGGTAATTTTAGAACAAAAAACATTCCTACTCTTTTAAATAAATTACCAAAAAGACAAAAAGAAGCCATTTATTTAAAATATTATAGTGGTTTAAAAGCTACAGAAATAGCTGAAATTATGGATATAAATTACCAAAGTGTGGTAAATATATTACATAAAGCTATTAAAAATTTAAAAGAAGAAGTTTCGATACTAAATTTATTCAAATAAAATTTATGGAAAATATAGAGTATATAAAAGTTAAAATACTCTTATTATATTAGATTGAAAGATTAAGAAGAATGATTAAGAAAAAGTATTCTACAATTTATGATTTTTTAGATGATATCTCATTTACAAATTGGGTGCATCAAAATAATGGCACTGATATTGGTTATTGGGATTTTTGGATTGAAAATAATCCCGACAAAAAAGAATTGGTAGAAAACGCTAAAGCCCTAGTTTTAGGTGTTTCCTTTGATCAAAAATTTGTCAGTAAAGAAAAAATAACTTTAGAATGGCAAAAGTTAGAATCTAAAATTCAAGCAAAAAAACTTGTTCATAAAAGAGGATTAAAATATTTAAAACCATTTAGCATAGCAGCTTCTATTGTTTTATTGATTTCTTTTGGAGTTTACTTTTTAAATTTTAATAATAAAATTATCCATAAAACAAATTATGGAGAGATCTTAAATTTAAAGCTACAAGATGGTAGCACTGTTACTCTAAACTCAAATTCCAGTCTGTCTTATTATAAAACTGATAGTAGAAAAGTTTGGTTAACAGGTGAGGCTTTTTTTCAAGTTGAAAAAAAAATAGCTTCAAATGCAAAATTTTGGGTGGTAACAAAAGATTTGTCTGTTGAGGTTTTTGGAACTTCTTTCAATGTAAGCACAAAAAAGAAAAAAACAGATGTTTTTTTAGAGGAAGGGAAAATTTGGTTAAAATTAAATAATGGAGTGAATAAAAAAATGATTCCAGGAAATTATATTTCTTATTCATCAGAAAGAAATGAAGTATTAGAAGATAAAAATATTTTTAATCCTGTTATAAAAACTTCTTGGAAAGATGGTTCGTTACTCTTTGAAAACCTATCTTTGGAAAAAGCGATGGAAAAAATAGAAGAAACTTATGGTTATTCTGCAGTTTTTAAAGATGATATCAGTAAAAACACTTTAATAACAGGTGCAGTTCCTATTACAAATATCGACATTTGTATAAAGGCTATTGAAAAGTCAGTTAATGTACTTATAATTAAAAAAGAAAATAATTTAATTATAAGCAAAAAATAGGTGTAATTTTAAATTATTGAATGGTTCAAAAATTAGTAATAAAACTTATATTAATTGTTTTTGTAACTTTTTATTTTCAAAACACAACTGCTCAAGAGTTTAAAAACAATACAATTCCTTTAACAACATTACTAGATAAAATGAGTAATGATTACAAAGTATTCTTTACTTATAGTGCTAATCTTCTTAAAAATAAATTTATTCAAGAAAAAGGATTTAAAGACCTAAGTTTAAAAGAATCTATTTTTTTATTACAAAAAATTACACCCTTTCTTTTTGATGATTTAGGAAATAGTTATTATGTAATTTATCCTAAAAAAGAAAACGATAAAAAGAAATTTCTCGCGAAAAATAAAAATATTTTGTCTAGAGATATTTTTATTGATAGTACTTTTAAGAGCAATAAGATAATTGTTCGAGGAATCGTTTTAAGTTCAGACAATACTCCACTTGGTGGAGCAACTTTGCAAGAAAAAGAATCTTTAGAGGGGACCACGACAAATAGAGATGGAACTTTTGAATTTGAAACTCAAAAAGAAAACAACATTACAATAAGTTTTTTAGGACATAATTCTAAAACTATTAGCCTAAAACCAAATATATTTCAGTCAATTACTTTATTATCTGGACAAGAATTAGAAGAAGTACAAATAGTCGGTTCTAGAAATAAGAATAGGGTGGCTAATGACACACCGGTTGCCATTGATTTTATAGATATACAAGAAACTTCAAGCAAAAGTATACAGGTAGAAGTAAATCAATTTTTACAATATGTAATACCTTCGTTTAATGCCACAAAACAATCTGGTGCTGACGGTGCAGACCATATAGATCCTGCAACTATACGAGGTTTGGGCCCAGACCAAACTTTAGTATTAATTAATGGTAAAAGAAGACACCAAGCATCTTTAATCAATTTATACGGAACTCGAGGAAGAGGGAATTCTGGAACCGATTTAAATGCAATTCCCATCTCTGCGATAAAAAGAATAGAATTATTACGCGATGGTGCATCAGCCCAATATGGCTCTGACGCCATTGCAGGCGTTCTAAATATTGTTTTAAAAGATTCGGATAACGAATTAAACGTCACTTCGACTTTAGGTTTTCATAACGCAAATAGTAATACTGTCTTCCCGAATAGTGCTGATGGATTTACCTATAAATTAGGTTTAAACTATGGAACAAAGATAAATAAGGGAGGTTTTATAAATTTTACTGTTGAAGCCTTGTCCGCGGATAATACAATAAGACCAGGAACTGCAGCAAGAGAAAAATTTGGACAAGCAGCAGTAAAAAATGTCAGTATTTTTTTAAACTCTGAAATTCCTATTTATGAGAACACCAAGCTGTACTTTAATGGAGGTTTTAATTATAAAAACACGGAAGCCTTTGCTTTTACTCGAAAATCTGATAGCGAAAGGAATGTTCTTAATATTTACCCAAATGGATTTAATCCACTGATTACTTCGAATATTTTAGATAATTCATTCTCCATTGGAATGCTTACAAATTTCAAAGAATGGAATGTTGATGTTAATAATACTTTTGGAAGAAATAACTTTCACTACTTCATTAAAAACACATTGAATGCTACGCTTGAAGATAATTCTCCAACAGAATTTGATGCTGGTGGTCATCAATTAATACAAAATACCACAAGTATTGATTTTTCAAAATACTTTACAGCGACCTCTTATGGGTTTAATATCGCTCTAGGACTGGAATATCGATTAGACAAATACAAAATATTTTCTGGTGAAGAAGCCTCATATGGTTCCTACGATATTAATGGAGATTTAGTCAACTCAAAAACTCCGGTTTCAGATTATAAAAATTATAATGGAGCAATAAGACCGGGTGGGTCTCAGGGATTTCCTGGATATTCCCCAGAAAATGAGGTAGATCGAAATAGATCAAATCTTAGTATTTATATTGATACAGAAATAGATTTTTCAGAGAAATTCATGATCGGTTCCGCTTTACGTTACGAATATTATAGTGATTTTGGAAGTACATTAAATTACAAACTTGCATCTAGGTATAAAATTAACAGAAAATTTAATCTAAGAAGTTCTTTTAGTACAGGTTTTAGAGCCCCGTCTTTAGCTCAAAGTTATTACAATTTAACATTCACAAATTTTATTGGAAATACTCCTTCAGAATCATTTTTAATAGCAAATAATAGCCCTATTGCTCGGAGATTTAATATTGACAAATTAAGAGAAGAAAAGGCTAGAAATTTTAGTTTCGGTTTTACTGCAAAATTAAGTTCAAATTTTAATGCAACCTTAGACGCCTACTCTGTTTTTATTAAAGATAGAATTATTTTAAGTGGTAATTTTAATGCATCAAATTTAGGCCTAGGATTAGATAATGTTCAATTTTTTGCTAATGGAGTAGATACGAAAACAACTGGTATTGATTTGGTTTTAAACTGGAACAAAAGTATTGGTAATAAAACTTTTTCTATTGATTTTTCTGGAAACATAAATTATATGAGTATTTCAGATATCAAAAATAAAATATTAGACCAAGAAACTTTTTTCGGAAAAAGAGATCAACAATTTTTATTAGCATCAGCACCAAAAAGCAAATTTAATCTTGGTTTAAACTATCAATATAAAAAAATTAAAACTTCGTTAAATTTTACCAGATTTAGTAAAATTACTTTAATTGATTGGCAACTTAGCCAAGATATATCTAATTTTAATAATTCTGAGTTAGAACGATTAGAAGCAGCAACAGACATTTATCGACCAAAAATAACAACAGATTTGCATTTAAGTTATCAAATAAATACTCTAATTAATCTACAATTTGGTGCCAATAATTTGTTCAATATTTACCCTACAATACAAAATAGTTATACTGACAGTGGAGGATTATGGGATGCTACACAAATGGGAACAAACGGTTCATTTTACTATACAAAGTTGAATTTAAAACTGTAAATCTTGCGCTAATAATTATTTTTATATTTTTCTTAAAAAAAATCATTTTTTTTAGAGTATATTTTTTCTTTTTCTTTCTTATACAAACAGAGAGCTTTTTATTTAAACAATATATCAGCTCAATAAACACATTTATTAACTAATAATTTATTTATGAAACAAAAGTATTTATTAAAATTTTGTACGATTGCTTTTATGTTTATGCTTCCTTTAGGATTAATGGCTCAAACTATAAAAGGTAAAGTAACAGATTCATCTGGCGAAGGTTTGCCATATATGAATGTTGTTGAAAAAGGAAACACTTCTAATGGAGTTATTTCTGACGATAATGGAGAGTTCTCTATTAATGTAAAGAGTTTACCTACAACTTTAGTAGTTTCTTCTATGGGTTTTGAGACTAAAAATGTTAAAGTAATTCAGCCTTCTTATTTAACAATTGTTGTTAATGAAGATAATGCTTTAGATGAGGTTGTTGTAACAGGTTCTAGAACACCAGCAAGATCTAATACTAAAAGTCCATTACCAATTGATGTTGTATCTGCTAAAGATTTAATTTCAACAGGACAGACTTCTTTTGACAAGGCTTTACAATACAAGATTCCATCATTTAATACAGTTCAAACACCAGTAAATGATGCGACTTCTTTATTAGATCCATATGAAATTAGAAATATGGGACCAAGTAGAACATTAATCTTAATTAATGGGAAACGTAAGAACTTAAGTGCTTTATTATACACTCAAACTTCACCAGGACGTGGAGAAACAGGTGCTGATATTTCAGGTATACCTACAGACGCAATTAAATCTATTGAGATTTTAAGAGATGGAGCTTCTGCTCAGTATGGTTCTGATGCCATTGCTGGAGTTATGAATATTATCTTAAAAGACAGCCCTAATGGTGGTTCTGCTAATTTAAGAACTGGTATGACTTCTGAAGGAGATGGTGAAATGTTTGGTGTTTCTGTTAACAATGGCTCTACTATTGGAAACGGCGATGGCTTTGTTAATTATACAGTAGACTTTTCTAAAACAAGCTTAGCTAACAGACCTGGTAAAGTAAATGCAAGAGGAGAAGCTGCTGACTTTGGAGCTAGTTTAGGATTTGTTGAAGAGTTTTTATCGAGAAAACCAGATGCTGGAAATATCAATGGATCTCCAGAAACTGCTGCTGCTAAATTTTTATTGAATGGTGCTTATAACTTAAGTGAAGAATCTAAAGTGTATTTCAATGCTGCTTTTATCAATAAAAAAGTAAATTCTTTTGCAAACTACAGAACTCCATATTGGAGAACAGTAGATAGCTTTCCTTATTTAGCTGATTTTTTCCCTGGCGATCACCCAACAAATGCTGGAGGGTATGATGGGTATGTTCCTACATTTGAAGGAGACTTGAATGATTACAATGCTACAGTAGGATTTAAATCTGTAATTAATGATTGGAATGTAGATGCAAGTTTTACTACTGGTGGAAATGCTCAAACATATAAAGTAAATCAATCTCACAACAGAAACTTTGTATACGTTCCAACATACAATGAAACAACTGGAGAATTTGATGCGACTTCTATTTACAGAGAAAATTCAAAACAGTCTTTTGATCCAGGTGGAACTCGTTTTTCTCATAACGTAGGAAATATTGATGTTTCTAAAATTTTATCAGATAATTTAAGTTTTGCATTTGGTTCAGAGTTTAGATACGAAACTTTTGAGGTTATAGAAGGTGAATTAGGTTCTTATGATGGTGGTGGTGCAGATTCATTTTCTGGAAATAGCCCAGAGAACTCAGGAGTTTTTACACGTTATAACTTTGGTGGATATGCTTCTTTAAATTGGAACCCTTCAGAAAATTTAACTTTAGATGGTACAATTAGAAGTGAAAACTATTCTGACTTTGGAAATACATTTGTTTGGAAATTAAGTTCTGCTTATACTATAAATGACAAGTATACCTTAAGAGGATCTTTATCAACAGGATTTAGAGCTCCAACGTTGCACCAAATTTACACACAAAAAGCACAGTATAGCTTTGTTCCGGGACAAGGAATTCAAGTTGGTGGTTTAGTAAATAATGTTTCTTCTCAAGCAGGTTTATTAGGTATTCCTAAATTAAAAGAAGAAACTTCTACTAACTTTACATTTGGTCTTGGAGGAAAAGTAAATAGAAATTTAAGCTTTACTGTAGATTATTATAGTATCAACGTTGAGGATAGAATTGTTTTAAGTACTGAAATCGGTGCTACTCCTGCAGGAAATACGCCTTTGGATCAAGTATTATCTGCTAATAACCTATCTGATGTAAGTTTCTTTGTAAACGCCTTAGATACTAAAACTTCAGGATTAGATGTAGTTTTAAGCTATGGTAACTTAGACGTTGGTGAAGGAAAATTAGGCTTTAACTTATCTGGAAACTATACAATTCAAAATGAGAGAGATGGGGATGTTAAAAATCCAACATTAGTTTCTAATGCTGGCCAATCTGTAGTTAATGCAACTCAAGAAGCTTTATTCTTTACCTCTAGACCAAAAACAAAGTGGATTTTAGGATCGACTTACGATATTGGTAAATGGGGATGGTCTTTAAACAATACTTACTTTGGAAAAACTACTTTCAAACAACAAGGTATGAGTACTGATTTAAGAACAGAATTTACTCCAAAAATTGTTACAGATTTAGGAATTAACTATAATGCAACTGATAAATTAACCATTGCTTTAAATGTTAATAACTTATTGAATGTATTACCTGAATGGTCGTTTAAAGCAGAAAATGCTGCAGGACAAGCTTTAATTGATAATACTACACTTAACGGTGCTGGTGTTACTCCAATACAAGAGCAATCTAACTTAATTACTTTTAACCAACGTTATTCTCAAATGACATATGATGGTTACCACTTTAGTCAATTAGGTACGATGTTTAATTTATCATTAAACTACCAATTCTAATACTTAAAACAATTTATACCAGTTTTATTATTTGAATGAATAAAACACCCAACTGTTATCAGTTGGGTGTTTTTTATTGAAATTAATTTATAATATATTCTTCAAATAAAAATATTCAAAAATAGCTTAAAAAAAAATCCTGAAAATATTCAGAATTTTTTTTTAAGCTATTTAGTCAAGAAATTACTTCTGATGCATGAATCGTTGCTTCTCCAGCAATTCTTCTTCAGTCTCCACATTTTCGTCATCTGGCACACAACAATCTACAGGACAAACTGCAGCACATTGAGGCTCTTCATGAAAACCTTTACATTCTGTGCACTTATCTGCCACGATGTAATAAATTTCATCTGAGATTGGTTCCTGATCTTCATCCGCATTCACAGAATTACCATTTGGCAAAACTGCATTTCCTTTTAAATCTGTTCCATCTGAATACTTCCAATCATCTGCTCCTTCATAAATTGCCGTGTTAGGACATTCTGGTTCACAAGCTCCACAATTTATACATTCATCTGTTATTATAATTGCCATAATTTTCTCTTCTGTTTTTGTACCTTTGCAATTGCAAAAATAAAGCCAAAATTACAGACAACCAAAATAAATGATTAGTATTCAAAACAGAATTACTGCACTTGTAAAACTAGGAGACTTTTTAGGTCAGTTTTCTATCGAAAAAATAGAAAAAAGAGATAATATTGAACATAATGAACTCTTCTTTGAAGGCTTTTTACACCAGATTAAAATAGCTCAAGAAAGCAATTCTTGGTTTACAAAAAATAACATTTTATTCGCTTTAAATAGTATAAGTAAGTCACTAACTTACAACAGCTTAGATTTATTTGTAAAAAGTGTTAATTTAAACATTATTTCATCTAAAAAAGTAGCGGTTATCATGGCTGGAAATATTCCGTTAGTGGGCTTTCATGATTTTTTATCAGTCTTAATTTCAGGTCATTCTGTCTTGGTAAAGCAATCATCTAATGACAAACATTTATTACCCTTTTTAGCAAAATATTTAGAGCATATTGAAGAGAACTTTAAAGGGAAAATTACTTTTACAGAAGAAAAGTTAACTGATTTTGATGCAGTAATCGCTACAGGAAGTGATAATACAGCTCGTTATTTTGAATTTTATTTTAAGAATAAACCAAATATTATCAGAAAAAGCAGAAATTCGGTGGCAATTATCACTGGTAAAGAAACGGAGCAAGATTTTATAAAATTATCTGATGATGTTTTTCAATATTTTGGTTTAGGCTGCAGAAGCGTTTCAAAATTATATGTACCAAAAGACTACAATTTCGATATGTTCTTTGCGGGAATGTATTCAAAGAAGGATATGATTCATAATGCGAAATATGCTAATAATTATGATTATAATAAAGCAGTATATCTGATGAGTCTTTATGATTTGCTAGAAAACGGTTTTCTCATGATTAAAGAAGATAAAAGCTACTCCTCTCCTATTGCAACCATTTTCTATGAATATTACGAGAATGAAATAGATTTAAAAATAAAATTACATCAAGACAGGGAAAAAATTCAATGTATTGTTGCTAAAGACTTTATTGAAAATGAAGTTGGTTTTGGACAAACACAATCTCCAAAGTTAACAGATTATGCAGATGGAGTGAATACTTTAGAATTTTTAACAAAAATATGACAACAGGGTTTTTAATTGTTGTTCAAACCAAATTAAAACAATAGCAAAATGAAAAAACATAATTTTAGCGCAGGCCCTTGTATTTTACCTGATGAAGTCCTTAAAAAAGCATCAGAGGCCATTCTGAATTTTAATGATGATAATTTATCATTAATAGAAATTTCTCACAGAAGTAAATCTTTTGTAGCTGTTATGGAAAAAGCACGTTCTTTAGCCTTAGAATTGTTAGGGCTAGAGAATAAAGGATACAAGGCTTTATTTCTCCATGGCGGTGCTAGTTTAGAGTTTTTAATGGTTGCTTACAATTTATTAAATAAAAAAGCTGCCTATTTAAACACAGGCACCTGGTCTGACAAGGCAATAAAAGAAGCAAAAGCTTTTGGCGAAATGTCAGAAGTTGGATCCTCTAAGGATAAAGGTTATAATTACATCCCAAAAGGATATTCAATTCCTCAAGATGCAGATTATTTTCATTGCACAAGTAATAATACTGTTGCAGGAACTCAAATTAAAGAATTTCCTGAAACCAATGTTAGTTTGGTTTGTGATATGAGTTCAGATATTTTTTCTCGTCAATTAGAGTTTGAGAAATTTGATTTAATCTATGCTGGTGCTCAAAAAAACATGGGTCCTGCTGGAACAACCTTGGTAATCATTAAGGAAGATATTTTAGGCAAAGTTGAAAGATACATTCCTTCTATGCTGAATTATCAAATACATATTGATAAAGACAGTATGTTTAATACGCCATCTGTTTTTTCTGTTTATGTCTCTATGCTTACTTTGGAGTGGTTAAAAGATTTAGGCGGAATTCCATTTATTGAAGAAGTAAACAATAAGAAAGCAGCATTATTATACGATGAAATTGATAGAAATCCATTTTTTAAGGGAATTGTAGCCAAAGAAGATAGAAGTACTATGAATGCTACTTTTATTTTAACGGATGATGGTTTAACTGAAACTTTTAATACAATGTGGAAAGATGCAGGAATTAGTGGAATAAATGGTCATAGAAGTGTCGGTGGTTATAGAGCTAGTATGTATAATGCTTTGCCCCTATATAGTGTGCAAGTATTAGTGGATGTAATGCAGGCTTTCGAAAAAACTCAAAAATAGAATATAAATTGTCATTCCGATTGAAATAAAGGAATCTTAATAATGAGATTTCCACGTTGTTTTAATCCAAGTAGTGACCTACAACATTATAAATGAAAATATTAGCAAATGATGGAATTTCTAAAAGCGGAATTGACGCTTTAGAAAAAGGAGGTTTTGAAGTAATTACTGTTAAAGTAGCTCAGAATCAGTTAGAAAATTATATTAATAAACATAATATTGACGCAATTTTAGTTCGCAGTGCTACACAGGTTAGACAAGAACTAATTGAAGCTTGTCCGAGTTTAAAATTAATTGGACGCGGAGGAGTTGGTCTCGATAATATTGATGTTGATTATGCCGAAGATAATGGCTTACATGTTATAAACACACCTTCAGCATCCTCTAGTTCTGTAGCAGAATTAGTTTTTTCACATCTTTTCGGAATGGTAAGGTTTCTTCATTCATCAAATAGAGAAATGCCTTTAGAAGGAGATTCTCGTTTTAAAGAATTAAAGAAAGCCTACTCTCAAGGCACAGAATTAAGAGGTAAAACAATTGGTATTATTGGTTTTGGCCGAATAGGACAAGAAGTTGCTAAAATTGCTATTGGGCTAGGTATGAATATTTTAGCCATAGATGAACAAATAAAAAGTGCAGCAATTACTTTGGAGTTTTTTAACGGACAAAAAACTACTTTTACAATCGATACTGTCCAAAAAGAAGTATTGTTAAAAGATTCAGATTTTATCACTTTACATGTTCCCTCCCAGGATGATTATATCATTTCAAAAAATGAATTTGAACAAATGAAAGATGGTGTAGGCATTATAAATACAGCAAGAGGAGGTCTTTTGCATGAAGTTGATTTAGTATCTGCCATCTCGAGTGGAAAAATACAATTTGCAGGTTTAGATGTCTTCGAAACAGAACCAACTCCTGCGGTTCAATTGTTAATGAATCCTGAAATTTCTTTAACACCCCATATTGGTGCTGCCACAAAAGAAGCACAAGACAGAATCGGTTTAGAGTTAGCAAAACAGATAATAGAACTTTTAGGTTCATGAATATAATAAAAGCAAATTTACTTCGAATACAAAAATCCGTTCCTAAAAATGTAACGCTAGTTGCGGTTTCTAAAACGAAACCGATATCTGACTTACAGGAAGCATATGATGCCGGTCAACGTATTTTTGGCGAGAATAAAATTCAGGAAATGGCTGAAAAATTTGATGCTTTACCGAAAGATATTCAATGGCATATGATTGGTCATTTGCAAAGTAATAAGGTAAAATACATGGCTCATTTCGTTGATTTAATTCATGGAGTTGATAAATTAAAAACCTTAAAAGAGATTAATAAACAAGCAAAAAAGCATAATAGAATTATCAATTGTTTATTGCAAGCTAAAATAGCTAAAGAAGATACTAAATTTGGTCTCTCTTTTGATGAGATTGAAGCTGTTATAGGTTCAGAAGAAATCTCTGACCTAGAAAACATAAAGATTGTTGGTTTTATGGGTATGGCAACATTTACAGATAATCAAGAGCAATTAAAAAAAGAGTTTTTATCCCTTAAATCATTTTTTGATACTCAAAAATTGAGAGCTCTAGCGAGTAACTGTGAACTAAAAATATTATCAATGGGGATGAGTGGGGACTATCCATTAGCCATTGAAAATGGTAGTACCATGATTAGAGTTGGTAGTTCTATATTTGGCAATCGTAATTATTATTAGTAATTTTATATTAAAGAAAAGAATTTGTACGCAATTTTAGATATAGAAACTACAGGAGGTAAATTTAATGAGGAGGGTATTACCGAAATTGCTATCTATAAATTTGATGGTCATGATATTGTAGATCAATTTATATCTTTAGTGAACCCTGAAAAACCCATACAAGAATTTGTTGTACAACTTACAGGTATTAACAATAAGATGCTCAAGAATGCACCCAAATTCTTTGAAGCTGCCAAACGAATTATAGAAATTACATCAGATTGTATTCTAGTTGCGCACAATACCACTTTTGATTATCGAATTCTAAGTACCGAATTTAATAGGTTAGGTTATGATTTTAATAGAAATACTTTATGTACAGTAGAATTAAGTCAGAAATTAATTTTAAATCAACCATCGTATAGCTTAGGAAAACTTACAAAATCATTGGGAATTCCTATGACTGATAGACATAGAGCTTCAGGTGATGCTTTGGCTACTGTTCAATTATTTAAATTACTTTTAGAAAAAGATGTTAATAAAGCAATTATACAAAATTCAATAAAATATTTTGATAGAAGACTTCAGAAACAAAAATTAAAAACTTTAATAGAGGAAACTCCTACTATTCAAGGGCTCTTTTATATTCATGATATCAATGGAAAAGTTATTTATTTAGGAAGAGGTAAAAACATTAAGGCGGAAGTAAACAAACTTTTTTTAAAAGTAACGACTCGAGCTGTTAAAATCCAAGAAAGGGTGGAAACTATTTCCTTTGACAAAACAGGTAATGATCTTTTTACAAATTTAAAATACGAAATAGAATTAGAAGTTTTATCTCCAAAATTTAATTTTAAAAAGAAACATAAGAAAATAAACAAAGATTTTAATAATGAAGATTTTATAATTGTTGAAAAGGGAAGAGAAGTTGAAGAACATGCCATAATTTTAGTAGAAAGAAATGAAGTTTTGGGATATGGCTATACAAACTTAAAGTTTCAAGAAAATAGATTAGATATATTAAAATCTATATTAACACCTATTGCAAACAAAATAAAGGCTAAAAATATTATAAAAAATTATATTAATAAAAATAAGGTACAGAAAATTATTAGGTTGTGAATGGTAATAATAATTTTAGTTTTTCCTTGTAATTTTTTTACACGTTTATAAAATTTCAAGAAGATTTTGGATGAAAATTAAAGTTTAAATACCATTGTGTAGTTTTTAACCAGAGTCAATTCAATATTAATCAAATTTTCTATATTTAATTTACCTCGTAAAGAATAAAATAATAAGCTCTAAGTTCAATAATAAAAAATCAAAGAAATTCTTATTACTAAAATCAAAAGCTTTCAGTTGAAGATCTCTTACTTCTTAAGAAAGGAAAATTTATAGTAATAAAAATATTTGTAGTATTGTAAGAATAAATAAAAATGAAAGTTGGAAAAATCTAGTAAAAATTTAAATTGGAAAGAAAAACTTCATGAAATCATTTATGAAGCAGATACTAAGGAAGGTAAACTTTTTGATGTTGTTTTACTTTTTGCTATTATCGCCAGTATAGTTCTGGTCATGTTGGAAAGTATAGAAAGTTTTGATGAAAAATATCATTATTTTTTAAACGTTTCTGAATGGATAATCACTATCCTTTTTTCAATTGAATATATTTTAAGAGTTGTTTCTATTAAAAAACCATTAAAATATATTTTTAGCTTTTACGGAATTATAGATTTACTCTCAACAATTCCCAAATACCTGTCATTTATTTTAGTAGGTTCTCATAGTCTAGTCGCTTTAAGAGCATTGCGTTTATTAAGGGTTTTTAGGATTTTAAAATTAGCAAGATACGTAGGAGCTTCTAATAAATTGCTGGTCGCTTTAAGAGCCAGTAGAGCCAAGATTGCTGTTTTTCTTTTTTTTGTAGTCATCGTTTGTATTATTTTAGGAACCATAATGTATATGGTAGAAGGAGAAGAAAATGGATTTACAAACATCCCAAAAAGTATATATTGGGCCATTGTAACATTAACTACAGTTGGTTTCGGAGATATTGCTCCTCAAACTCCTTTAGGCCAATTAATTGCGAGTGTTATTATGATTTTAGGATACTCTATTATTGCAATCCCAACAGGTATCGTAAGTTCAGAAATGACTAAAAATCACACTGAATTAGATTCTAATACGCAATCGTGTAAAAGTTGTGCCACAGAAAATCATAAAGATAAAGCAGCATATTGCTATCATTGTGGAAGTGAATTAAATGCATGAAACACATAGAAAGAAATACTTTAATTACTATTGTTGGTCCTACTGCAATTGGAAAAACTGCTTTGAGTATAAAACTCGCAAAGCACTTTAACGCTGATATAATTTCTTGTGACTCTAGACAATTCTACAAAGAAATGACCATTGGCACTGCTGTTCCTGAAACTGCTGAATTAGCAGCGGCACATCATCATTTTATTCAAAATAGAAGTATTTTTGAAGAGTATAATGTCGGTTCTTTCGAAAGAGATGCACTTCAAAAGTTAGATGATTTGTTTGAAGTAAATCCCGTTCAAATTATGGTCGGTGGTAGCGGATTATATGTAGATGCTGTTTTAAAAGGGTTGGATTATTTCCCAGAAGTTGATGTAAAAATTAGAGAAGAATTAACCACCCAATTGCAAGAAAAAGGAATTGAACACCTCCAAGAAAAATTAAAAGAATTAGACATAGAAACCTACAATAACATTGCTATCGATAATCCTCATAGAATTATGAGGGCTTTAGAAATTTGTATTGGTAGTAATACGCCCTATTCTTCTTTTAAAAACAAACCAAAATGTCCTAGAAACTTTAATTCAATTAAAATTGGCTTAAATGCAGAGAGAGAAATCATTTACAACAGAATAAACCTAAGAGTGGACAATATGATAGCAAATGGTTTGTTAGAAGAAGCAAAAAAATTACACTCAAATAAAAAATTAAACGCTTTACAAACTGTAGGTTACAGAGAATTATTTTCTTTTTTTGATGGTGATTTTACAAAAGATTTTGCAATCTCTGAAATCAAAAAGAATACAAGGCGTTTTGCAAAAAGACAACTCACATGGTTTCGAAAAGATCAAGAAATTTTATGGTTTGATTATCAAAAAAACAGCCACGAAATAATTAAGAACATTTCTGATAAAATTAACGCTATTTAGCACTTCTAAGTTTTTGTAATTCGGCTACTTTTATATCTTTGCTTAACTAAACCTATATCATGAAATCAAAAATCACAGTTCTTTTTATCGCTTTACTAAGCACCATTTCTATTGCACAAACAAAAGTTGGTACAATTGATAGCGATTATATTATGAGTTTAATGCCAGAAGCCAAAGTGGTTTTCGAAAGATCCCAAGCCTATGGAGCAAAATTAGATTCTTCCTTTTCTCTTAAAACACAGGATTTTCAGGCTAAAGTTCAGAATTTTAAAAATAAAGAAGAAGAAATGGGGGAATTAATGAAAAAAACAATAATTAAAGAAATTTCTGCCCTAGAAGAAGATATCAAAAAATATCAAAGCAATGGTAATAAATTAATGCAATTAAAAAAAAATGAGTTAATGCGTCCATTGTATAAAATATTAAATAATGCAATAAATACGGTTGCTAAAGAGAATGGTTATACACAGATATTAACAACTAAAGGAAATCAGTTTGCTTATATCGATGAAAAATTTAACGTAACAAAATTAGTAATTGCAGAATTAGGTATTCAAGAACAGGAAATCAAAAAGTAATTTATTTTAAATTCTAAATTTAAAACCTCACTTTTTGTGAGGTTTTTTACTTAAAGAACGTGACTCATTTTCGAATCGTTTTACAAGATACCAGGTTAACTTTTATAATTGAAACAAAAGAATGCAAACTACTAAACTTACCACAAAAAGTATTTTACCTCTAACCTGTTCTCGTTCCGGAAGCTGTTGTTTTGGTAAAGCTGTTATGTTAAATCCCTGGGAATTATACAGATTCAGTAAAGAGAAAGAAATTAGTCCAAAAGAATTTCGTGATTTGTACACTAACTTTGGCGGTATTCAATTACGTTTTGACGGAAAAACAGATAAAAAAGGACAACAGGCATGCAGTCAATATATAGATGGATTTGGATGCAGCGTTCATCAAGGTCGTCCATTAGCCTGCAGATTATATCCTTTAGGCCGTCAAATACAATTTGATAAGTCGCACTATATTTATGAAGGTAAAACTTTTCCTTGTTTAACTGATTGTTCAGAAGTTTTAAAATTACCAAAACTTAGTGTAGGTGAATATCTTAAAGACCAACAAGCAGATTCATTTGAAAAAGCACAAGACGAATATTTAATCATAATGCAAAACATTGCTGATATTGCTTTTGAATTATTATTAGATTCTGGTTTAGCCGCTTCTGGAGATACAAATACACTTGCAGCATGGAGAAAATTAGGTGACGAAGATTCTGAAATGTTAGCAAAAAGAATTGGGGAAGAATGGTTAAATATTTTGATGTTACCTCAAATTAAAGATGATATTAAAAACCCTGTAATTTTTGCTCATAAACACAATGAACTATTACTATCAAAAGTAGAAGAAAAATTTGGAGCTCTACAATCATATCAAGAACTTCATGAAGCCTCAGTGATAATAATGAGCGTGGCATTGCATTTATCTAGAGGTATAGGTGCTGATACAAAAGGAATTTCTGAACATTGGATAGAAATTGCAAAAAGCCATGGAGCAAAGGAATAGTTTTAATTATTGTAAAAAAAACACATAATCACCTATTATTAGTAACCTAAGTAAATAAGAATAATATATTTTGAGTTGACTTTACAAAAGCTAAGGAATAAAAATGTCTATAACTTAATAAGTTAATATTTATATTAAATAACAAATGTTCTCAAATAAATCAAAATAAATAATTATAAAACCCTGAATAAATAAATTAATGTCCATTTTTTTTCAATAGCTCAGGAAACTTCTTTTTAAATTTATTTAATCTTGGTACAGAAACAGCTTTTACATATCCTTGGTTGGGATTTCTTCTCTCAAAATCTTGATGGTATTCCTCTGCCTCATAAAACTTTGTATGTTGAATAACTTCTGTTGCAATTTTACCCTTATAGATGTCTTTGTTTAATTTAGAGATTGTGTTTTCAATAATGTTTTTTTCTTTATCATTTGAATAAAAAGCAATGGATCTATATTGTGATCCATAATCTGGATGTTGCCCATTTACAGTTGTTGGATCGTGAGAGCCAAAATAAACTGTAACCAAGGTTTCAAAACTTACTTTTGTGGGGTTGTAATATACAGCAACTGTTTCTGAATGTCCTGTGTTCCCAGTTCCTATTAATTTGTATGTAGGATTTAATGTATGTCCTCCAGCATAACCAGAAACTGCTTCCTCTACTCCTTTTACACTCTCAAAAATAGCTTCTACACACCAAAAACAACCACTAGCAAAATAAGCAACTTTGGTTTCTTTAGTTTGTATAAAAGTTGCTTTCCTAACTTCTTCCTTCTTGGAAAAACCCAAACAAGAAATTAGAAAAAAAATGGTCATAAAAGTAAAAACTGATTTAATAATTTTCATATGTTAATTTTATTTTAATATAATTGAAATTTTTGAAAAGACCATGAAATAGTCTTAAACGTAAATTTCGGAACTTTTAATTCGATAAAAAAATACTATTAACAATAAAGTCGTATTAAATTAAAACTTCATACAATTTGTTTACAACTTTAGCATTTTGTTAAGAAACCGGGTTGTACGAATCCTAATAGATAATTACTTTTGTTATTCAATAATAAAAAATATTAATGGAGCATTTTATAGTTTCTGCACGTAAATATCGTCCTAAAAATTTCGAGGATGTTGTTGGGCAACTAGCCATAACAAATACGTTAGAAAATGCTATAAAAAACAATCATTTAGCACAGGCTCTTTTATTTACAGGTCCAAGAGGTGTAGGTAAAACTTCTTGTGCAAGAATCTTAGCAAAAAAAATAAATCAACACAATGTTGAAATTTCTGGAGATGAAGATTTTGCTTTTAATATTTTTGAACTGGATGCCGCCTCTAACAATTCTGTAGATGATATTAGAAGTTTAACGGACCAAGTTAGAATTCCGCCTCAAACAGGAAAATATAAAGTATATATTATTGATGAAGTTCACATGCTTTCGCAAGCAGCTTTTAATGCTTTTTTAAAGACATTAGAAGAGCCTCCTGCACATGCTATTTTTATTTTAGCGACCACAGAAAAGCATAAAATAATTCCGACTATTTTATCACGTTGTCAAATTTTTGATTTCAAAAGAATTGGAGTTTTAGATGCTAAAAATTATCTAAAAATAATTTGTGGAAAAGAAAATATAACAGCGGATGATGATGCTCTGCACATTATTGCTCAAAAGGCAGATGGAGCCATGAGAGATGCTTTATCAATTTTTGATCGAGTGGTTAGCTTTTCTGGAAAAAACTTAACACGTGAAGCCGTTACAGAAAACCTGAATGTATTAGATTATGATACTTATTTTAATATGACAGGTTTGTTATTAGAAAACAAAATACCAGATGTATTAAATGCGTTTAATACTATTTTAGGAAAAGGATTTGAAGGACATCATTTTATAAACGGATTAGCAAGTCATTTTAGAGATTTGTTAGTTGCCAAAGACAAAGCAACATTGGCCTTGTTAGAGGTAGGTGACACAGCAAAAAAGAAGTATTTAGAGCAAGCTACCAAAGCGAGTATTCCTTTTTTAATGCAATCCATTAGCAAAGCAAATGATTGTGATTTAAACTACAGATCTAGTAAAAATCAGCGATTACTGGTAGAATTAACCTTAATGCAAATTGCCTCTATCACTTTTGATGGAGAAAAAAAAAAGTCAGCTAACTACATAATTCCTGCTACTTTTTTCCAAGCACTTTCGCCAGCTGCAAAAGAAATATCGAAACCAATTCAGAAAAAACCTGAAGCCGTTCAGTCTCAAAAATTAGAAGAACCAAAGCCAAAAGTTAAAACACCTGTTTTAAAGTCTGCAGAAAAACGTTCTTCTTCTCTTTCTTTAAAGAGTATCCATCAGAAAAAACAAGAAAAAAAATTAGTTGTTGAAGAAAATTTCGATAACCACCCAAAAACTATTTTTACAGAAAAATTATTACAACAATTCTGGAAAGAGTATGTGGATTTATTGAATAAAAAAGGAGAACGAAGTATGGCTTCGATTGTAGGTACTGATGTTCCTAGACTAAAACAACATTTCAAAATTTCTTTTACGGTTCCTAATAAATTAATGCAAGATCAATTTAAAAAAGGAAGACCAAAACTATTAAACTTTTTAAGGGAAAAACTAAATAATTATGGAATTAAAATTGATGCTATTTTAAACGAAACAGTAGAAAAAAAGTTTGCTTATACGCCTTTGGAGAAATTTAACAAATTGAAAGAGAAAAATCCACTTTTAGAAAAACTACGCCAATCTTTTGAATTAGATATGTAGCCTTAAATTCGATTTTAAAGACCCAATTCTTACAGAATATAATTTCGACTCAAATGATTACAAAAAGATTGCTAGATTAAAAGTAGAAGGTAATTACGAGAAATGCTCTTAATATATAAAAATTCATTGATAGTAGTAACAAGTTAACAAAAGCTCTAGTCAAATAGAAACTAATTGTTTTTGCTAAGTCACTAATTTTTTCCCTAAATAAGATAGCACTAATTCTTTTCTTTCTTCTGTTGTTTTCTCAAATTCTGGAACCAAATACAACCCTTTATCTTTTTCAATAAATAATGGAATTGATTTTTCCTCCAAAGCCAATAAATCTAATGTTTTATAATATTCTTTCTCTGAAATTATTTTAACTTCATTAATTATAGGATTCTCTCTATAAGCCTCACATAAATTAATAAAATCATCATTAGGCGTGAAAAAGTTTTTTCTTTCTTCAATAGTTGCATTTTTAGTTTCAACAGAAGAAGCTATTTTGTAGGAACCATGTTCTCCAAAAATCTTAGAAAAATTAGTTAGCGCTTGTTTATTAACAGCATCACTACCAGTAATTGCTATTAGGTAACCAACATCATTTAATTCTATATTATCGGTTAAATTATCTTGGTAAACATTAACATTAAAGGCTTCTAAACCATCATTTAGAGCCTCTTCAATAAAGTTTTTATTTGCATCAATCAATACTACTCTTTTCCCTTTATCTCTTAAAAAACGAGCAATTAATCTTGATGGACTTGAAGCACCAACAATAAGAATCGACTCAGAACTTTTTAGAAATACCCCTATCATTTTTGCAAATAATCTTGCTGTAGTAGCATTTAAAAGCACAGTTCCTAGCACAATCATAAAAACCAACGGTGTAATATATTCTGCACCTTCCACTCCTTCTTTCAATAACTTACTTCCAAATAAAGAAGCAATTCCTGCAGCTACAATTCCTCTCGGCCCTACCCAACTAATAAATAATTTTTCTTTAAATTCTAGATTTGATTTATAAGTACTTGCAAATACCGCCAGAGGTCTAATTACAAAAACAACGATTGCAAATAACAAGACTGTTTTCCATGTATACAATAACATTAAATCTTCGATATTAATATTTGCAGATAACAAGATAAATAACATAGAAATTAGCAAAACACTCAAAGATTCTTTAAAATAAAGTAATTCTTTTATATTCTTAAGTTTTCCATTTCCTAAAACCATGCCCATTACAACAACAGCTAAAAGACCTGATTCATGAGCAAATACTTCTGATTCTACAAATACTAGTAATACCGTTGATAAAGAAACAACATTTAATAAATAATGTGGAATTAATTTTTTGTTGATAACATAAGCTAATGCATGCGCAAATGTAAATCCAAAACTAGTACCAAATAATAAAATTTTTCCAAATTCCATTAATGCAGTTTTAGTAAATCCTCCTCCTCCTCCAACACTAATAAACTCAAAAACCAATACAGCAACTAATGCTCCTATTGGATCTATTAAAATTCCTTCCCATTTTAGAACTGTAGAAATATCCTTTTTTAGAGGAATATTTCTTAAAATTGGAGTAATCACGGTTGGCCCGGTAACAATGATTAATCCTGAAAATAAAAACGATAAATCCCAACCTAAACCAAAAATAAAATGTGCAACAATTCCTGCTCCAAAAAATGTAATTGCAGAACCTAAAGTGATAAGCTTTGTGATTACAGGGCCTACATTTATAATTTCATTCCTTTTAAGCGTAAGTCCACCTTCAAAAAGGATAATACTTATCGAGAGAGATACAAAATAATATAGATTATCTCCAGGGAATAATCCTTTTTCACCATTCCAAATGGGTTCTATCCATTTAGAACCATCTTCACTTAAATATGCTGCAGCGATTGGTCCTACTAATAAACCTATTAATATTAAAGGCAAAATTGCTGGGATTTTAAACTTCCAAGCAAACCATTGAGCCAATATTCCTAAAATTATAATTCCTGCTAACTCTAACATAAATCAATGTGTGCTTTTAATTGTAAATTTAACAATCTTTATTCATCATAAAAATTAAATTTATAGTTTTTTTCTTTCTTACAAAGTTCCTTATATTGTGCCAATAAACGATTTTTAAAGACTTCCTATTGCAAAAGATAGACAAAATACTTATTGGTGTTGCTTTTTCTCCAAACTTAAAACCAAACATTTTTGAAGCGGTAAGATTAGCTAATATGTTTGATGCTGAATTAGTAGGAGTGCATGTAGGCAAAAAAACTGACAAAAAAATTACTGATTTAAATGCTCTTTTAGAAGAAGCAGACTCTTTAAATAAAAATTTTAAAGTAATCTGGCAAGAAGGAAAACCAGTAGATGTAATTTTACAAACATCTTCTAACGAAAATATTGATTTACTAATTCTTGGAGCCCTTCAAAGAGAAAATTTATTTAAATATTATGTAGGTTCTATTGCTAGAAAGATTACGAGAAAAGCACCTTGCTCTGTTCTTTTACTAATAAAACCATCGGTTGAAAGAGTTTCCTGTAAACACATAGTAGTTAATGGTTTAAGCGACAATAGAACAGAAGAAACTATTAAAACTTCTTTTTTTATAACCAAAAAATTAAATTGTAAAAAAATTACCATCGTTGAGGAAATTAAACAAGAAGAGTTACACGTGAAAGTTAATGATGATATTTCTTTAAGAAGAGCCACTATTGCTAAGGAACGAATTAAAACAAGAGAAGATAGACGTGTAAAAAGTATTTTAAAGGATATAGATTGTTCTAATCTATCTGTAAAGACTCAAAGTATCTTTGGTAAAAGAGGTTATTCTATTGGTCATTATGCGAAACTTAAAAGAGCTGATTTATTAGTGATGAATGCTCCTTCTAAATTAAGTGTATTAGACAGAATTTTCCCTCATGATATTGAATATATTTTATCAGAATTACCCACAGATGTTTTAATTGTAAAATAAATGAAAAAACAAAGTATATTTAAAACATTTATATCTGAAATTCCACAGAATCTATTTGCTGGTTTTGTAGTTTCTTTAATTGCACTACCCTTGGGTTTAGGTTTGGCTTTGGCATCTGGTGCTCCTCCTATTTCTGGAATCATTGCTGCCATTGTTGGTGGAACAGTAGTTTCTTTAATTGGTGGTTCTAATGTGACAATTACAGGTCCAGGTAATGGTTTAGTAGTCGTAATATTAGCGGCTATAACAACACTTGGGAATGGAGATATGCACCAAGGCTTTTTATACACTTTGGCTGCCATTGTAATTTCTGGAATAATAATGATTATTTTAGGTTTTTTAAGAATGGGGTCTTTAGGTGATTTCTTTCCATCCTCAGCAATTCAAGGAATGTTGGCTGCCATCGGTATTGGTATATTCGCAAAACAGATACATGTAATGTTGGGCAATACTGCTACAAAGGGTAGTATTATTGAGTTACTTATTCAGCTTCCTGAGGGAATAATAAATCTTATCAATACTGAAAACTCTAGCATGTTTTATGCTGGTTTAGTAGGAATTGTGAGCTTACTTATTATGATTTTTTATGGAAAAATTAGAAATAGATATTTTCAATTAGTTCCTGCTCCTATGTGGATTGTAGTTTTATGTGTGGGTATGTACTATTATTTTGATGTTTTTTCAAACTCAGATTATCCGATTCATAAAAGCTTATTAATTAGTTTACCGAATGATATTTTATCAAATTTTGCTTTTCCAGATTTTAGTAAAGTTTACGAGCTTAGCTTTATAAATGCTGTAATTGGAATTACATTAATTGCTAGTATAGAAAGTTTACTCAGTATTAAAGCTGTTGATAAATTAGACCCTTTAAAAAGACGTTCTAATGTAAACAAAGATATTAGAGCTTTAGGATTGGCTACTGTGATTAGTGGTTTTTTAGGAGGTTTAAATGTTGTAACTGTAATTGCGAGAAGTTCTGTAAATGTAAATAACAACGGTTCTAACAGATCTGCTAACTTTTTTCATGCAGGCTTTTTGTTGGCTTTTATTTTATTATTTGCAACGGAATTACGCAAAATACCATTACCCGCTTTAGCTGCAATTTTGGTTTTTACAGGGTATAAACTAGCTTCCCCAGAAAACATTAGAAAGGTTTTTAAAGTTGGTAAAGAACAATTAATTATTTTTTTAGTAACGCTGTTCACAACAATTGCAACGAGTCTAATTACAGGTATTTTAGTAGGAATTTTGATTACTTTAATCATTCATATTATCATCAACAAAAAAGCAAGTTTATTCTTTAAAAACATTTTAAAACCAAATGTATTAATGTTTAAAGAAGATCAAAAATATTATGTAAGTGTGAAACATTTTTCTAGCTTCCTAAACTATACCAAACTAAAATCGAAATTAAATCAAATTCCAGAAACAGAAGAAGCAATTATCGATTTTTCTATGTGTGATTTTGTGGATGATTCCGTAATGGAAAACATGAACAATTTCGCAGAAACCTTTGCCCGAAAAGGAGGTCATTTTGAAGTAATTGGTTTAGATGACTCTAAACCTGCAAGTGATCATCCATTTGCTTTGCGCAAAATTATCCCTAAACAAATACAGAAAATAAATAAAGTTTTAACGAAAAGGCAAAAATCAATAGAAAAAATTAGTTTAGAAATGCATTGGAAATACGATGCTTTTTCTGAGCAAGAAATGAAAGAATTACCCACTTTTGGATATTTTAAAAATAGAAGGATAAACAAAGTTTCTAACGTACTTTCTAACGGGGACTGCACTATTTTCGATGTACAATTTTCCGAAGGTGAAATGATTGCCAAACAAGTAATTAAGTCTACAATGCTGCATATTCACACAAAAAAAGACATTCCTTTTTTTACTTTGGATAAGGAAGGTATTTTTGAATATATTATGGACTTTGCTGGTTATAAAGATATTGATATCGATGACCATCCAGATTTTAGCAAACGATTTTATTTATCTGGAAAAAATCAAGAAAAAATAAGAATCTTTTTTACTGATGAATTAATTTTGTTCTTTGAAAGTAATAAACAATATCATATTGAAGCTTCAGAAAACGGACTCTTAATTATCGGAAATGAACGTTTTTCTAGTGTAAAAGAAATGAAAGCTCTAGCCTATTTTGGAATTGGGCTGCAAAAAATAATTTAATTATAATGTTAGGATTACAATTTGAAACAGAAACTTCTTGGGCAGCAATAGCCAAAGATAACTTACAACAGATATTAACAGACCACGCTTTTTTAGAACAAAAAGCTGCTTCAAACGCGGTTTCTATTATTATTAATTATTCTGAAGAAACTGAATTAGTAAAAGAAATGAGCAACATTGCCATTGAAGAAATGCAACATTTTAAAATGGTACATTTATTAATGGTAAAACGTGGAATGGTTTTAGGGAGAGAACAAAAGAATGATTATGCCATTAGATTACAAAAATTTTTTACTAAAACAAAAGATCGAACGAATGCTCTAGTGCAGCGGTTACTAATTGCTGCTTTAATTGAAGCAAGGAGTTGTGAACGTTTTAAAGTATTTTCTGAAAACATGGAAGATCAAGAATTGGCTAAATTCTATAACAACCTAATGATTTCTGAAGCAAGCCACTACACTACTTTTTTACAATTTGCTCGTAAATATCAAGACAGAGAAATTGTTGACGCAAAATGGACTGCATTAGTTAACTTTGAAGCAGATATGATGAAAGAGCGAGGAAGATTAGCTAAAATTCACGGATAACAGCGTTAAACAAGTTAATTTAAAAATATGTTCTCTAAAGAAGAAGCTGCATTATTGCGTAAAGAATTCTGGACAAGTTTTGGAAAGTCTTTTCCAAGGAAATGGTTGTTATATAACACTAAAATTAAGGGCTTCTCTTTTAAATTTGTTGCTGATAGAAAGAAAGCAATGGTTAGCTTAGATATTGAACACCCAGAAGAAATTGCGAATGAATTGTTGTATGATCAAATGATTTCTTTAAAAGTGTTGTTAGAAGCTGAAATGCCTGAAGTTATTTTTGATAATTCTTATGAGCTAGAAAGTAGAAAAATAATTCATAGAATTTATGTTCCTTTTGATGGAAAATTTAGCATTCATAATAAAAATACTTGGAGAGATTGCTATGAGTTTTTTGTAGAAACAATGCCTAAATTTGAACTCTTTTTCTATGAATATGAAGATTTTATTAAACAAGCTACCTAAATAATTCTTGCGCTAAATCTTATTATTAAGTTACGTTAAGGTTTGACCCCAAATTCCTTTTTTTTGAAAAAACATGTATTCACAAGCTTAAATTGGTTATAAATAATTCAGGATTTAGTAATGCTCCAAAAATCAACCAAAAAGAACAACTTAAATTATATGAATTATTTTTCTATTGAATAAAAGTAATACTAAAAGGATAATATGGTGCTTCATTATTACTTGCTTTAATTGCATTAATAATCGGGAAAATAAAAGAAAATACAACAACTGCTATGATTCCTATAATTCCTAAACCGAATAATAATATTAGTGGAAAACACAATAAAATATAAATAAAAATAGAAATTCTAAAATTTATAATTGCTTTTCCATGCAAGTTCATTCCTATTATTTCGTCTTTTTTTGTGAACCATAAAACTAAAGGCACTATAAAGCCTCCAATTCCTGTTACAAAATCTAATAATTGACTTAAATGTGTTAGTACTAAAAGTTGTTTATTCTCTTTCATAATTCTTTTTATGCTTTATGGTTGTCTATATATTAGACGAAAATTTGCTTGTTATGTTACAATTTTTACTTTAAAAATCTAAATTAACCTCCGTATCTTTACAAAATGATTCAACAAGATACTATTATAGCTTTAGCAACTCCTGCTGGAGTTGGTGCAATTTCTGTAATTAGACTTTCTGGTGAAAAAGCTATTGATATTGTTGACGTCAATTTTAGAGCTATAAATAAATCTAAGCTTTTAAAAGATCAAAAATCACATACTATTCGTTTAGGTCATATTATAAATAAAGATACGATTTTAGATGAAGTTTTAGTGTCTGTTTTTAAAAACCCTCGTTCTTATACTGGAGAAAATGTAGTTGAAATTTCTTGTCATGGTTCTAGTTTTATTCAGCAAGAAATTATCCAGTTATTCCTTCAAAATGGTTGTAGAATGGCTGATAATGGTGAGTTTACAATGCGAGCTTTTTTAAATGGCAAGATGGATTTGTCTCAAGCTGAAGCTGTTGCAGATGTGATTTCATCTAATTCTGCTGCGAGTCATCAAATGGCAATTCAGCAAATGCGTGGAGGAATTACGAATGAACTAAAAGAGTTACGTACTCAATTATTGGATTTTGCAGCTTTAATAGAACTTGAATTAGATTTTGCTGGTGAAGATGTTGAATTTGCTGATAGAACTAAGTTTAAAGAACTAGTTTCAAAAATCACATTTGTTTTAAAACGTTTAATTGATTCTTTTTCTTTTGGAAATGCTATGAAAAATGGAATTCCTGTTGCCATTATAGGCGAGCCAAATGTGGGGAAATCTACACTTTTAAATGCACTTTTAAATGAAGAAAAAGCGATTGTTTCTGATATTGCCGGCACTACTAGAGATGCTATTGAAGATGAATTAATTATTGATGGTGTTGCTTTTCGTTTTATTGATACCGCAGGAATTAGAGAAACTGAAGATGTTATTGAAAGCATCGGGATTAAAAAAGCATATGAAAAAGCAGAAAATGCTCAGTTGATTATTTTCTTGATTGATTCGAATAAATTTGCTTATTCAAGTGAAGATTTTTTTTATGAAATTAAAACAATCAAAGATCGATTTCCAAACAAGAGATTACTTGTAATTGCGAATAAAGTTGATACTTTGTCATGTTACGACTCTTCAATATTACAATCAGAAATTGAAAACTTAATTCTTTTATCAGCAAAAAATAAAACAGGAATAGATGCTTTAAAACAAGAATTGACTTCTCTTGTTAATATTGGAGCTTTAAGTAATAATGAAACTATTGTAACCAATTCTCGTCATTTTGAAGCTCTAAATAATGCATTAATTGCTATTACCTCTGTACAACAAGGAATTGATTTAGAAATATCAACCGATTTATTTTCAATTGATATTAGAGAATGTTTGCGTCATTTGGGTAACATTACGGGAGAATATGATGTTGACAAAGATATTCTTGGACATATTTTTAGTAATTTTTGTATCGGTAAATAATTTGTATTCCTCTCAGCTTCTTTTGATGGGTCTTTTTTTTCTTTGATGATAAAATCGAGTTAAAGTATTTTTTTTTTTACTTTTATTTAAATAACGTTTGTCCATTTCAAAATACATTTAGCATTTTCCTTTGTGGATTTTATGAGGAGATATGAATTAAAAGCGAGTAAAATTTCACCCTATATTTAAAAGAAAAAATATATAAAAAAAATAAAATGAAAGTTCAAGATTTAGTTGGTACATATTCCATTATTGGAAGTAATCAAGATGATTTACAAAACGCATATAAAGGGGAACTCCATTTATCTTTAGATCATAACAATAGAATTCTTGCAAAATGGATTATCAACAAAACACAAGAACAATTTGGGTCTGGTTTTTTTTAAAAACAATATTCTAGTGATCAACTTTAATTATAAATGTGAAGAAAAAAAAATATATAAAGGTGTTGTAGTTTATAAATGTTTAAACAAAGATATTTTAGAAGGCTTTTGGTCTGAAGAGAAAGGAAATCCTAAATTTATTGGATCTGAAAATTGCTTTCGTATCAAAAAAAATAGACTTATAAATTAATTATGAATTGTCCCTGTAATCCAAATCGATTGTACAAAGATTGTTGCCAGAAAGCTCACAAAAACATAAAAAAAGTTATTTCTGCAGAACAATTAATGCGTTCTAGATATAGTGCTTTCGTCTTGGCGGATATAAAATATTTAAATAAAAGTCATCATAGCTCAACACGTCCTTCGAAAAAAGAATACAAAGAATTAGAATTATGGGCAAGGTCTGTGAGATGGGTTAAATTAGAAATACTAAATTCTAAAGAATACTTTGTTGAATTTAAAGCAACCTTTATAGAGAATGGAAGTTTTGATATTATTCATGAAAACTCTGTTTTTTGTAAAGAAAATAATTATTGGGTATATCTAAATGCTAAATAATTTTAATTTTCAATACTATAATTTCTCTTTTTAATGGAGTATTCCAAAAGCTATTATATTGCCTTAATCTCCATTATTTACTTATTAAAATAACTTAAAAAGCACTTAATAACAGTCAAAAATCAAACGTCAAAAAAATTCAATTGAAACAAACTTATTCATTTATTTTTTTTGTCACAACACATTTAAAATAAATCTATACTAAGATTTTAGTTTTTTTAGATAACTTTTCTTTTCGAATAATAATTAACATTTATCATATTTCAAAAAAAAAAGACACCTTAAATTTGCCTTAAATTTAATTGAAAATTAAAATAATTTTGAAGAAAAAGATCCTTGTACTATTATTCTTATTGAATAGCTATATTATAAACTCACAAGAACATTTTAGAAATGTGAGAATTAGTCCCGTTTTAAGTCACACATACATTCCTAAGGCAACCAATGATGGTGATAAAACCGTTATTGTGCCTTCAATTGGTCTAGATATAGAATATTGGTTTAATAAAAAATGGGGAATTGGTTTCCATAATGATTTAGAACTCGAAAGTTTTGAAATAGAAAAAGATCAACAATTCTTTATTGAAAAAGAGTTTCCTGTAGTTTTAACTTTTGATGCACTTTGGAAGTTCTTTAAAGAATGGATTTTAGTTTTTGGTACTGGTGTTGAAATTGAAAAAGCGGAGAATCTTTTTATAATTAGAGCTGGCTTAGAATATGAAGTAGAATTTGGAAATCATTGGGATGTTGCTCCCACTATTTTTTATGATTATCGTTCAAATAATTTTGGCACTTGGTCTATTGGTATTGGAATTGGTAAACGGTTTTAATAATACTTTAAAACAGAAGAGTATATTTCATCGAATTTCAATAGGTTAATAAATAAATCATGCTTCTCTTTATAAATAAATCTTTATAAAGTACTATAATGATAAATTCTAACTATTTTTCAATGCTATAAAAGCTAAATCAGGATTATAACGTTAGAACAACTAAAAAAAAAAGTGAAGAAATTTTTGACTAGTAAAAACTTATAAACTTTTAAATTTAAATAAATTGAAGTATTTATTATTTGGGTGTTTATATATTAATTGAACTTATACATTGAATTCATTAGCATTTGAATTTTTTAAGAGTTCGCTTATTGAAAAAACATCTTTCAAAACATTCCTTTGAGATCTGCTTGGCATGGGAGTTAATTCTTTCCTATTTGCTTTAATATTGGTAAAATATTCATTTAAGGATTCTAAATAATCTAGCATATTTGAATTTAAATATACAATAAAATCGTATTCAGATGATTCACTTCTTAAACTTCTTGCACCTGCCTTTATAGCTGACTTTAATCCCTTTTCATGCTTTATGTCAACTATTGAAATTTTATTTCTTAATTTAAATTTTATATCTTGTAGTAAATGAAGTGTATTGTCAGTACTACCATTGTTTACAAAACATACGTTGTAGGCATCTAAATCTAATAATTTTTCTATTTCGTTATTTTCAATTTCTTTTTCGTTATTTAAAAATATAATAATGACTCCTGAGTTCATTAAAAAGATGTTTTTTGAAATTATTTAAAAGGCTTTGCTTGTAAATCTCTTACAGCATATGACCTTAAAATTATCATTTTTTTCATGATAATCTCTAAGTAACGAAATTAGTAACTTATTGAATTAAAATTTTTATTTTTCGCTCTTTAAACGATATATGTAGACGAAATGCATGTTTTATTAAGACGAAAATTTAAAGTAAATCTAATCGCTTCATTAATTCTGGTCTCTTAGACCTACTAACCGGAATTACATCCTTTTTAATTAAAACACTATTATCTTCGATATCAATAATTTTTTTGATATTAATAACATAAGAACGATGAATTTTTAAAAATAACGAATCTGGAAGTTTTTCTTCTATTTTCTTTAATGTTGAGTGTACAATATAATTTTTATCTTCAGTTTTTATTTGAATATAATCTCCTCTGGCCTCAATTAAATAAATACTAGGTAAATCAATTTTTATTAACCGTCTATCAATATTAATATAGAAATCGTTTGAATTATCTTCTTTTGTGTTATTTTCTTTTATTGACTCAATTTTATTTTTTTGAGCTTTTTGAACTGCTTTTTTAAAGCGTGATAGTTCTAATGGTTTAAGGAGGTAATCTATAATAAAATCATATTCAAATGCTTCTATAGCAAAATTAGGATCTGAAGTTGTTAATATAATTTTTGGAGGATTTTTTAATGTTTTCATGAAATCTAAACCATTAAAATCTGGCATATGTAAATCTAAAAAAATTAAATCTATTTGATTTTCATTCAAAAATTTAATAGCCTGTATGGCATTCGAGAACTCATCAACAACCTTTAACTCTGAAATTTCTTCACTTAAAGTTCGAGTAATAACTCTTGCCATTTTTTCATCATCAATAATAATACACTCCATGTAAAATAATTATTTTTCCATAATTGATATAGTTGTTGGTATATTAAAAAAATAATGTAAACCTATAAAAACTGGGGGTTTTCAAATTTAATAGCCATAACAACTTTTAAAAGAACTAAAATACTATTTTTTTATAAGAATAACACTTAAAGAGTTTTTATTTTTTTAATGTAAAATAAAAAATGGTTCCTTTATCTATTTCAGATTCAAGCCAAACTTCACCTTTATAGATATCTACAATTTTTTTAACTATTGATAAGCCTATACCTGATGAATCTTTTGATTTTTCTAGTGATTGAAATATTTTGAAAATACGTTCAAAATGTCTTTTTTCAATACCAATGCCATTATCTTTAATTGAAAACTTGTAAAAAGAATGAAAATCTTCCACGTCAATATTTATAAATCCTTCTTTTTTGTTACTAAACTTAATTGCATTTCCAATTAAATTTTGAAATAATTGTTGAAACTTTGTTTTATCACCTTTTATAGATGGTAGCTTATTTAAAATATTAATAGAAATATTTTTAGGTATGTATAAAACATTAATTAAGTTTCTTATTAGTGGGTCTAATTTCACATATTCATCATTCGAAACATTTGCATCTAAACTAGCGTACTTTAAAACATCAGTAATTAGATTATCCATGGTTTCTAAAGTTAAATCTAAATCTTGAAAATTTTGTAAACTCTTCCCATCAAATACATTTATATTGTCTGTTTTTATCCATGATATTAAAGCTGTAATACTTCTTAATGGAGATTTTAAATCATGAGAAACTATGTGCGCGTACTCCTGTAATTCCTGATTACTTTTTTCTAATTTTCTTAAAAGTTCTACATTTTTTGTTTCAGCCTCTTTTCTTTCCCTTAAATTTAGGGCACTTTTAAATTGCAATGCAACTATAACGGCTGTACTTTCTAATGCAGTTACATGTTCTTTTTTAAAATAATTCTTTTCTTTATGTTCGGCATCAATAACACCAATAATATGACCATCACTTATTATAGGCACCGTAATTTCGGAAAATCTAAATTCATCATCTATTATATATCTCTCATCCTTACTGGTATCATTTATTATTTCATACTTCCCAGTATTTGCAACTTCACCAACAATACCTTTTCCTATTGGTATAATTATTTTATTTAATATCTCTTTATTTGGAGATAATTTATTTCCTGATGCAGCTATTTGTTCTAAAGTATTTGTGCAGTCATCAACTAAATAAATTACGCAATCATTCGTTCCTAAATAGCTAGCAATTTGATTAGAAATTAACCAAGCTATTTCAGTTATATTTTCTTTTCCTAAAATAGATTTTGCTATGTTGTTATTTAAGTCTAATATTATTTTCTTCTCTCTTTCTTCCGTTATATCTCTTATAATTCCTTGGGCTCCAATGGCATTATTAGAATTATCAAAAATAATACTTGCATTAATTTGAACCCATTTTATTTTTTTACTTTTTGTAATAATTCTTGCAGTATATTGATAAAAATAACCTTTTTTTATTAACTCTGCAAATGATTCCATTGCATAAGTATAGTCCTCTTCATAAATAAGATCTAAAACATTTATAGCTTCTTTTCTAAAATTATAACCAAAAAAACTTTCAGCAATATCATTTATTTTCAATACATTACCTTCCAAATCCATTGCAATGTAAGCATCATTTATATTCTCAAAAACACCTTGTAATTGAGAGTTTTTTTCTACTAAAAGGTCTTCTAGTTTTTTATTAACTTTTTTTAATTCTTCCGCAGTATTATATAGTTCTAAAGACTTACTCTCGAGAATTTCTTCAGCTAACGCCCTAGCTTTCTTTTGACGCTCTAATTCTCTTTGAAAGATTTCTTTTTTTATCAAACTTTAGTTGAGTATAAATTTGTTTGGAATCTAATAACGCAAGGTAACAATAATTTTGATTTTATAATTTATAATATTAGACATTAAAAATGGTGATCCTATCTAAAAAATATAGAATATACTTCATTATCATTCTTTGAAGTCCTTAAAACCATTTTTTTAATACTCTTGACATTATTTAAAAGTAAATTCCATAAATTTTTTCATATGAACAACTATTGATAATAAATAATTAAGACTCTTTAACTAAACGAATTTATTTCCATTTTAATGAAGGTAATTTTCTCATCATTTAATTCTACAGAACTGAAATATTTAGTTAAATAACTTTATTCTAAAATTATTCAAGTAAAAAGAGCATAGCTCATTTAAGAAATTTAAAATAAATTCACTAAAACTAAATTACGTCATTTTATGATTACGGTATTTTATAATTGATTAATAGTTATACTTCTATAGATAAAATTCAATTAAATATAGATGAATTAATATAATACAAAATCAGAAAATAAATTTATCTTAAAAACAACTTCGTGCACTGCTGCCAGCAGAAGATAAAATAGGTTCTAATGGAGAAATAAAAGGTATGCCTAAACCCAAACCTCTTAAAATAAATAAAGTGCCAATAAAAACAACAAAAATTGGAATTGCTTTTTGAATATTTTTTCTGAAGTTACCTTTGGTAAAGCGGCCTAAATAAACCACAGCTGTCATTAACGGAATGGTACCTAAACCAAATAAAAACATATATAAACTGCCTGACAGTGGATTAGAAGCTGCTATTGCTCCAAAAATAGCCATATATACCAAACCACAAGGTAAAAAACCATTTAAAAATCCAATGGTAAAAAAAGTGTCATTTCCTTTCTTTTTCAACTCTTTTCCTAAGCTATTTTTTATTCTGAAAATGATGGTACTTATATTTTTAGAAAAACTGAATTTTTTAAATATTCTAGGAAAAAGAATTATAAAAATCATTAAAACACCTGCAATAATCGATAATTGCTGCTGAAATCCAAAGAAATAAAAACCTTTGCCTAAAATACCAAAAAGCAAACCAATGAAGCTATAAGTTAATAACCTTCCAAAATGATAACTTAAAATTTGGAAAAAAGTTTTTAACGGTTTCTGTCTGTCTACCGGCAGCATAAAAGCTATTGGACCACACATTCCTATGCAATGAAAACTCCCCAACACACCAAATATGATTGCAGATAAAAACATTATAAGTTTAATTCTTTTTTAAATAAATAATCTTTTTTCTCATAAGTCCAAGACACAATAATGTTCCAACGACCATCTAATAAACGTTTCTCAGGCACGAGCAAATATGGTTTAGAGATTGAGATAGGTATTTCAAAATCTAATTGTTTATTAGATGGTCTGTATAGGAACACTTTTCCATTAATCATTTTATAATCTAAATCTTTCGGAAAATTTACGGTTAGTCCGAATTCAGAATGTTTTAGTTTTACATTCTCTATTAAATTTTTTGCATTTTTCTCAGCTTCAATTTGTTTTTGGTATTGTAATTCTTGCTGATAATAGTTATCAGTTACTAAATCATAACTGTATTTATTATTTGTACTCATAGTAATTACAAAATACATAATAAAACTTATAAACGCCGCAATAACAATAACGATACCTGTACCCCAATTTATTTTCATAATTCTATTCTTTTATCTGTAACTTCTTGGTCCTAGAAAATTTGTAAAGGTGGTTTCTATTAGTCTAGTTCCACTAAAAACTCCTATTTCTAATTTTATTTTATCCTTTTTTATAGCTGAAGTATTTAACTCTATAAATAAAGTTCCTTCTGCTAAACTTTGTTTTGGAATTATAAAGTTATGATTTGAAACTAGTTTTATTTTACCTGTATGAGACAAAATTTTATAATTCACATCTTGAATATCTTTTATTGTTTTATTGATAACTTTGTACGTATACACATTACTAATAATATTATTTTCTTTGAGTTCATATAATTGTCCTGGTAATCTTAAAATGTTAGCCTCTACTTCATTTCTTAAAAACAACATTCCTATTAAAATACCTAATAGTATGAATAATACGGCTGAATAGCTTTTCATTCTTGCTGAAAACTTAAATGTTTTCTTTTTAGCAATATTATCTTCACTTGCATATCTAATTAATCCTTTAGGCAAACCTATGTTTTCCATCATATGATCACATTCATCTATGCAAGCTGTACAATTTATACACTCTAATTGCGTACCATTTCTAATATCAATACCAGTCGGACAAACTACCACGCATTGTTTACAATCTATACAATCTCCTTTTCCTGCGACTGTTCTGTCTTCATTTTTTCTAAATTTAGCTCTTCCATTTTCTCCTTCTCCCCTTTTGTAATCATACACTACATTTATAGTTTTGTTGTCTAATAAAACTCCTTGCAATCGACCATAAGGACAGGCTATAATACATACTTGCTCTCTAAACCAAGCAAAAACAAAATAGAATACACAAGTAAAAATTATAAGAGATATAAGTGTTCTAATATTATCTAAGGGGTTTCCTTTAATAAAACCTATAACTGTATCACCTCCAATTAAATAAGCTAAAAAAACATTGGCAATAATGAAAGAAATGATAAAAAAAATAGACCATTTTAGAATTCGTTTTCTTATTTTTTCTGAATTCCAAGGTTGTTTACTGAGCCTTATTTGTTTTCCTCGATTACCATCAATCCAATATTCAATTTTTCTGAAAACCATTTCTAAAAAAATAGTTTGTGGACAAATCCACCCGCAAAAAATTCGACCAAAAACAACTGTAAAAAGAATTATAAAGACGACACCTACGATCATTGAAATTACCAATAAATAGAAATCTTGAGGCCAAAATTGAAATCCAAAAATATTAAACTTACGTTCTAAGACATTAAATAGTAAAAACTGATTTCCTTTAATTTTTAAAAATGGTGAAAAAAGAAAAAAAATCAAAAGAAAATAACTTACATAGCTTCTATATTTATAAAACCTGCCACTTGGTTTTTTTGGAAATACCCAAGATCGTTTCCCATCTGAATTAATGGTACCAATGCTATCTCTAAAACTTTCTTTTTTGGGTATTTCCATGGTATTCCTATAAAAACCTAACCAATTATTCTTTTTAACTTTCTTTGTTAAACTTTTTTCTTTTACACTTTATTATTCTTGAACCCATTTTTCCCCTTGAGCTATTTTTGCTTTTGCTGGAGTAGTTCCTTGCAATGAAATTACATAACTAGAAACTTTAGCTATGTCTGCTGCTTTTAAAGTTTTATTCCAGGCAATCATGCCTTTTCCATCTCTACCTCCATTAGAAATAGTCATAAAAACATTTTTAACACCACCACCAAGAAACCAAAATTCATCTGTTAAATTTGGACCTATAGATCCACCTCCATCTGACAAATGACAAGATGCACAGTTTAAATTAAAAACAGCTTTACCTCTTTTTAAATCTTTACTTTCTGTCAGTAGAGTTACGTTTTCAGCTGTAATTAAATCTGTAGCCGTAGATTTGTATTTATCTATTTCCGTTCTTGCCGCTGCCACTGCCTTTTCATATTCCATAATTTGATTATCTCCGTCTAAAACCTCAAACCTTATTAAATAAACAACTGCAAAAACAATAGTTGCATAAAACATATACACCCACCAAGGTGGAAGAGAATTGTCTAATTCTCTAATACCATCGTAATTATGGTCTAAAATAATTTCTTGCTCTTGTTCTATCGGTTTTACTTTTGTCCAAGATTTTATTAGCTTTTGAATCCAGGCATCTGCTGCTTCTGGAACAATACCCTCTTTTTCATTTTGAAATTGTCTTACCTTAGTTACTGCAATAATATTTACAATTTCTTTTAAAGCGACTACTAAAATTAATCCTATTAATGCCAACCATACAAGAGGGTTTTCATAAAGATCAAAGGGGTTCTCATACACCATAAAAGATTTCGCAAGTGCTATAAACGTAACTATTACAAAAATTACATATACTGTGGATTGAAAATATTTTTTCATTTTTATTTATTTTACTAATGATCTAACGGTAAATTACTTACGGTACTTATATACTCTTTTTCTGCTGTAAAAACCCACCAAAATAGGGCTACAAAAAAAGTGAAGAATATTATTAGTGATATCATTGGATAGATTTCTATACCAGTGATACTCTCCATATGATTTTTTACAAATTTTAACATATTTTCTAATTTTTATCGGTTTTTTGCTCGTCTTTAACTTTAATATCTGTTCCAAGTCTTTGAATGTAAGCTATGATAGCAACGATTTCTCTATTCTTCATTTCAACAAACTCTTCTCCATTTTCCTTTGCATACTTTTTATCATCTGCATAATTCTTAGCAAAATCTGGATCTTGATGTAAATTATCTTCAATTTCTTTTCCTTGTAAATCCATTGCAACTTGTGCATTTGCTATTTCTTCTTCTGAATAAGGAACTCCTAAAGCAACCATAGCTTTCATTTTACCTTCTGTATCAGATTTATCAAGGACATTCCTAATCATCCATTTGTAAGATGGCATAATTGACCCTGGAGATGTACTTTGTGGATCGTACATATGGTTTAAATGCCAACTATCAGAATATTTTGCACCAATTCTGTGTAAATCTGGTCCGGTACGTTTACTCCCCCATAAAAATGGATGGTCATACACGAACTCACCAGCTTTAGAATATTCACCATAACGCTCTACTTCACTTCTAAAAGGCCTTATCATCTGAGAGTGACAGCCAACGCAACCTTCCCTTATGTATAAATCTCTTCCTTCTAACTCTAAAGGAGTGTATGGTTTTACGCTACTAATTGTTGGTATATTAGACTTCACTAATAATGTTGGTATAATTTGAACAACACCTCCAATTAGGATTGCAACTGTTGCAAAAATTGTTAATTTAATAGGCTTTCTTTCTAACCAAGTATGCCAACCTTCACCTTTTGTTCTATATTTAGAAACCTTGGCTAAAGCCGCTGCTTCTGCTAGCTCATCTTCTACTCCACTGCCTGACTTTACAGTTTGTACAACATTGTATAACATTACAATTGCACCTATTATAAACATAGTTCCTCCTATTGCCCGCATCCAATACATCGGAATAATCTCATTAACTGTTTCTAAGAAGTTTCCATACGTAAGAGATCCATCAGGATTAAACTGTTTCCACATAGAAGCTTGCACGAAACCAGCAACATACATTGGTAAAGTGTATAATATAATTCCTAAAGTTCCTATCCAAAAATGGAAGTTTGCTAATGCCACTGAATATAATTTTGATTTAAACATTCTTGGTATTAGCCAATACAGCATTCCAAAAGTGAAGAATCCATTCCATGCTAGTGCGCCAACGTGAACGTGTGCAATAATCCAATCAGAAAAGTGTGCTATTGCATTTACATTTTTAAGCGATAACATTGGGCCTTCAAAAGTTGCCATACCATAACCTGTAATTGCAACCACCATAAATTTTAAAACAGGATCTGTTCTAACTTTGTCCCAAGCACCTCTTAAAGTCAATAAGCCGTTTATCATCCCCCCCCAAGAAGGAGCAATTAACATAACAGAAAATGCAACTCCTAAATTCTGAGCCCAATCTGGTAATGAGGTGTATAATAAATGGTGCGGTCCTGCCCAGATATATATAAAAATTAAAGACCAAAAGTGCACTATTGATAATCGATAAGAATAAACAGGTCTATTTGCAGCTTTTGGAACAAAATAGTACATCAAACCTAAAAATGGTGTTGTTAAAAAAAATGCAACTGCATTATGACCATACCACCATTGCACAAGAGCATCTTGAACGCCAGCATAAACAGAATAACTTTTTAAAAAACTTACTGGTAATGCTAAACTATTAAAAATATGAAGCACAGCTACAGTAACAAATGTTCCTAAATAAAACCAAATAGCAACATATAAATGACGTTGTCTTCGTTGTAAAATTGTCCAAATCATATTTACACCGAATGCAACCCAAACTAACGCTATTAAGATGTCTATTGGCCATTCTAACTCTGCATATTCTTTTGAGCTAGTGTACCCCAAAGGAAGAGTAATTGCGGCTGCAACAATTATTAATTGCCAACCCCAAAAATTAAAATTACTTAAAAAATTACTTGCCATCCTCGCTTTTAACAATCGCTGAAGTGAATAATAAACTCCTGCATAAATTGCATTTCCTACAAAAGCAAAAATTACAGCATTAGTATGTAAAGGTCTTAAACGTCCAAAACTTAGCCAGGATATGCCGTCTGTAAGATTTGGAAATAAAAACATAAAAGCTAATAGTAAACCTATACTAAACCCTACTATTCCCCATAGTAATGTCGCATAAATGAATTTTTTTACGATTTTATTATCGTAATAAAATTGTTGCATCTCCATAATTTAATGTATTAATATTTAGTTAATTTTCTTGTTTTTCTTTACGAGTTCATCATCAAATAGCATGCGAACAGATGGCGTATATGAGTCATCATATTGCCCTCTTTTTACTGAATAAATAAATGCTATAAAAAATATTAATGCCACTAAAATACTTAAGGTAAGTAGTAAATATATTACGCTCATATCTTGCCTGATAATTTAATATTTCAAAAATAGTTTTGATACAATTCTTAATATATGACTTTTATCATATTTGAGTTTTTAACAAAAAAAAAATTCAAGAAGATTAATAATATTGTTGTTTATTTTGGTAAAAAAAAGTTATTTTTTCAAAAAAGTTTCTATTAAATTGTTTTAAACACTTTAAATTGTCATTGAAAATAGTTTTGTTGCCGGTTCTTTTTCTTGCAACCTTTTATCAAAAGCCATGCAAATATTTCTTACAAAAGGTCTAGCATGTCCTGGAATTGAGAGAGAGTTTTCTTCAATTTTCACCAAACCATCTTTTTGCAGTTCTTGTAAAAGACCTAAGTGCATTTCAATATTTTTGATTTGAGTTGATTTTTCTTCCCAAGAAGTAGCAAAATGACACATTATATTTAAAATATGCCTTCTTATAATTTGATCTTCCTCAGATAATAGATGTCCTCTATAAACTGGAATTTCTCCTAAATTTACAATTTGTTGGTATTCTTTAACCGTTTTTACATTTTGTGCAAATCCATACCAAGAATCAGAAATTGCTGACATTCCTAAACCAATCATTAATTGAGTTTTGTTGGATGTGTACCCCATAAAATTTCTATGCAATGTTTTGTTGATTGTCGCCTGATATAAACTATCGGTCTTTAACGCAAAATGATCCATACCAATTTCTTCATACTGCAATTCAGAAAATAGTTGTTTTCCAATTTCATATAACTCTCTTTTTTCTTCATTTTTTGGTAAATCGTTTTCATTAAATCCTCTTTGACCTACACCTTTTACCCAAGGCACATGAGCATAACTATAAAAGGAAATTCTATCTGGCTTTAATTCTTTTGTTTTATCGATTGTATAAATAACGTTTTCTTTGGTTTGAAAGGGCAACCCAAAAATTAAATCGTGACTTACTGATGTGTAGCCAATTTCTCTAGCCCATTTTGTAACTCGTTCTACAACTTCAAAAGGTTGAATTCTATGAATTGCTTTCTGAACCTTTTCATTATAATCTTGTACGCCAAAACTGACTCTCGTAAACCCAACATCAAACAAAGTTTGCAACTGTTCTTTAGTTGTATTACTTGGATGTCCTTCAAAACTAAATTCCGATTCTGTATGTTTTATTGCATCTTTAAACACTCCATCAATTAAAACTTTTAAATTCTCTTTAGAAAAAAAAGTAGGTGTCCCTCCTCCTAAATGCAACTCTTTAACAATGGGTACTTCATCAACCAAATCAACATATAATTTCCATTCTTTTAAAACCGTTTTGATATATTCCTCCTCTACTTCATGACGTTTTGTAATATGTTTATGGCAAGCACAAAATGTACACAAACTCTCACAAAAAGGTAAATGAATATAAAGACTAATACCCTCTAATTTGTTGCTTTCATTAAAAGAATCTCTAAATGTTTTAATCCATTTTTTTTTTGTGAATGTTGCTTCGTCCCAAAAAGGAACTGTAGGATAACTAGTATACCTTGGACCTGGAATATTATATTTTTGAATTAGTGATTTTATCATTTTTATATTATTCCGTAAGTTCTAAGGCAATTTCAATCATTTCTTTAAAAGTATGTTCTCTTTCTTCTGAGGTAGTTCTTTCTTTCGTAACCAAACTATCAGAAATTGTTAAAATTGATAATGCATTAACATTATGTTTTGCTGCAACTGTATACAAACCAGATGTTTCCATTTCTACACATAAAACTCCGTAATCTGCCCATTTTTTATAGCTTTCAAAATCATCGGCATAAAACTCATCAGAACTTAAAACACCTCCAGCTTTAATAGGAATATTTTTTTCTTTCGCAACTTCAATCGCTTTTTGAAGTAATTTAAAACTTGCAGTTGGTGCAAAATCTGCTCCACTAAAACGAATGGTATTTAATCCTGAGTTCGTAGAAGTTGCCATAGCCAAAACGATATCTCTAATCTTAACTTCTTTTTGATATGAGCCGGCAGAACCTACTCTAATCAAATTTTTGACTCCATATTCATTAATAAGTTCATGGCAATAAATTAAGGTGGATGGAATCCCCATCCCTGTGCCTTGAATAGATATTTTTTTACCTTTATAAGTTCCTGTAAAACCTAACATTCCTCTTACATCATTGTATTGAAAGCTATCTTCCAGAAAAGTTTCTGCAATCCATTTCGCTCTCATAGGATCTCCTGGTAATAAAACTGTTTCAGCAATTTCTCCTTTTTTGGCTTCTATATGTACGCTCATAATTATTTGATTTTATTTCCTATTAAATTAGTTGAAATTGTTGTGAAGACAACAACACTTATGGAGCTTAAAGGCATTAAAATTGCCGCTACCACCGGTCTTAACTGACTTGTTACCGCAAAGTACAATCCAACAACATTGTAACAAAGTGATAATAAAAAGCAATATTTTATAATTGTCATTGCTTTTTTTGATGCCTTAAAAAAATCTTCAATTTTATCAAATTGTGAAGCATCTAAGATAGCATCACATGCTGGGGAAAAAACATTGATATTTTCTGATAAAGAAATACCTACATTACTTTGTGCAAGAGCTCCCGCATCATTTAAACCATCACCAATCATAGCTACATTTTTATTTTCTTTTTGAAATGCAGCAACTACCTCTAATTTATCATTTGGTTTCTGGTTAAACAACAATTTGGTTTCTTTTGGGAAGTTTTCTTGTAAAAAATCTTTTTCTCCTTCATTATCTCCAGATAGTACAGCTAAATCATATTCATTATTTAAGGATCTAAAAAGTGAATTCACTCCTTTTCTGTATGAATTTTTAAAAGTGAATTTACCGTTATAAATATTATTAAAACTGATATGCACTGAGGTGTCTAAAGACTTAATTTCATAATCATTATTGACAAATGAACTTGAACCTAATTTTAATTTATCTTCTTTATACTTAACTTCAATTCCTTGACCAACAACTTCTTTATAATTAGAGATTGCAATTGTTTCTACTTCAGCAAAAGTCTTATATAAAGCTCTGCTCAAAGGGTGATTAGAAGCTCTTAAAGCACTTTTTAAAATGCTTTTTTCTTGATGATCCAAAGTAGCTCCATTATAAGAAATTGTTTCTTCTTTACTAGTAGTTAGCGTTCCTGTTTTATCAAATATTATAGAATTTATACTTGCCAATTGTTCAATAACAGTTGCATTTTTTAAGTAGAATTTTTTCTTTCCAAAAATGCGTAAAAGATTTCCTAAAGTAAAAGGAGCTGCTAATGCAATTGCGCAAGGACAAGCAATAATTAAAACTGCTGTAAATACATTTAATGCTTTTGAAGCATCATAAAACAGCCAAAATAGAGTTGACAAAAAAGCAATACTTAAAACAAAAATTGTAAAGTTTTTACTGATTTTATCTGTTAATGTTTTAAAAGAAGAAGATTTGTCTAGATTAAAAACATCATTACTCCAGAGTTGTGTTAAATAACTTTGAGAAACTGATGCTAAAGCTTCTATTTCTGAAACTCCTGAAAGTTGTTTACCACCAGCAAATAATTTATCTCCAGATTTTTTAGAAACAGGCACAGCTTCACCTGTAACAAAACTGTAATCTATTTGTGCTTTTCCATTGATAAGAACACTATCAACAGGAATTAATTCTTGATTCCTAATCAATAATCTATCACCTTTTTCAACTTTATAGATTTGTATATTTTCCTCTTTTTGATTTGATATAATTTTGGTTACTGCAATTGGAAAATAGGATTTATAATCACGTTCAAAAGACAAGAAATTATAAGTTTTTTGTTGAAAATATTTTCCTAAAAGGAGAAAGAAAACTAAACCTGTTAAGCTATCAAAAAAGCCAGTTCCTAAATCAAAAATTATTTCAATCGAACTTCTAATAAACAATACAGAAACTCCTAGAGCAATTGGTACATCAATATTTAATATTTTAGAATTTAGACCTTTATAAGCCGAAATAAAATAATCATTTGCAGCATAAAAAACTACTGGCAGTGAAAAGAAAAACATTAACCATCTAAAAATATTTTTATATTTTTCTATCCAAAAACCATCCACTTGAAAATATTCTGGAAATGATAAAAACATAACATTTCCAAAAGCAAAACCTGCAATTCCTAATTTATAAATTAAACTTCTATCTACATCCTTTGTGCCTGTCTCATAATCTTCTAAACTAATATAGGGATCATAACCAATAGCAGTCAATAAAAGGACAATTTCTTTAAGAGATATTGTTTCTGAGTTAAAAGAAATCCTTACAGTTTTCTTCAGAAAATTTACTTGTGAAGAAGAAATTTTTGTATTTAATTTATGTAAATTTTCCAATACCCAAATACAAGAACTACAATGAATGTGAGGAATGTACAACGTTACTATTGCCTTATTTCCGTCAATAAAATCTAATAGTTTTTCCTGTATACTGTTATTTTCAAGAAAGTCATACTTCCCTTCAATTTCAGAAGGAATTGCTCCTGGAGTATCTTGAAAATCGTAATAGCATGTTAAATCATTTTCAAAAAAAATTTCATAAACTGTTTTACAACCATTACAACAGAAAAACTTATAATCTAACTGAATATCAGCATTCTTACAAGAATCTCCACAATGATAACAATGTGTAGTCTTCATATTTACTCTTTTGCCTAAACAAATTTCTGATAAGATTTGAGTTTAAAATATGATTTTTGTCAGTTTTTGAATATATTTGGAACAATAATAAAGACCTTCAGTCAATGAAAAACTGTGAACAATGCATAGTACGTAGACTTAATTCTCTAAAACACCTTTCTAAGGACGAGTTACTGAGGATGGCGGCTTGTAAAACATCTAAAATCATTAAAAAAGGCCAACCTATTTTTGAGGAAGGTGAGCATATTAATGGTGTTTTCTGCATTAAAAAAGGAATTTGTAAAGTCTCCAAAATGAGTGAAAACGGAAAGAATCAAATTGTAAGTTTGGTAAAACGTGGAGATTTAATAGGTGAAAGAAGTTTAGTTTCTGATGAAGTTTCTAATCTAAGTGCCTTTGCCTTAAATATTATGGAAGTGTGTTTTATACCTAAAGATGAAATAATAAAGGATTTAGAAAAAAACCCTGACTTTACTATGGATATTCTAAAAACTATGGCTAATTCTTTAAAAAAATCTGAAAATTCAGTTGTAAACATGGCACAAAAAAATGTGAAACAACGATTAGCTGAAACACTTTTAAACTTGCATTCAGAATTTAAGACAAACCAAGAGAATGCTATAAACATTCATCTTTCCAGAGAAGATATTGCAAATATTATTGGCACGGCAACTGAATCTGCAATTCGATTATTGTCAGATTTAAAAAAAAGAGAAATTATTGCATTTAAAGGAAAAGATATTATTATCGTTAATAAAATTAAACTGGAAAAAATAGCTCAAGGTTTTTCCGATTATTAATTTTAAATCTTCATTTTTTATAATTTTAAGTTTTAAACTTCTTAAAATTTATTACTCCCCATAAAGCGTTGTTTTTTAGATTTTTAATTATTTTATACAAAATTATATAAACTACTTAGAAATCTATTTTTTTATCATCAATTTTAATTTATTTCTTTTTTGTATTGCTCTTATCATTTATAATTTTTTAAAAGTTTTACTTACATTATCTTTGTAGAATACACACATAAATTATGAAGAAGCTAATTATTTTTTTATTGGTAATAATTTTATTTATTATTGGTTTTGGAAAATACAATCAATACAAAAGGTATCATTCCCCTGAAGTAAATTATAAAACTGACAAAAAGCTAGATCTAGAATATTATAACCAAGATCTAGTGCTAAATTATTATGAAGCTGTTGAAGAATTAGATAGCTATATTATGTTAGAATGGTCTGCAAAGGATATCGATGTAAGAGCTCCAGAAAATGATGATATCCAAACAAAAACGGCCGTTAAGAACTATTCAAAAAAATTAGCAAAAGTAAATTACTATGAAGCTAGGCTTGTAAACTCGTTTAAACATAAAGAAAAAGGTCTTTCGAATAAAGAAATAAAATTCTTGGAAGAAAATGGAATTGATATAGAAACGTATAGAAATAGAGAAAAATTTTCAAAAATTCAAAGTTTATTCGACCCAAACATAAATTTGTACAAAGGTGAAAAAAATGCAATAATTTTTGAAGTACAAAAAAGATTGGTAACACTTGGTTATAATATTACTATTGATGGTGTGTACAGAATAGAAACTTTAAAGGCTATTAAAACTTTTGAAGAAAAAAATAATCTTTTAGCGGATGGTTATATCGATGCTTTATCTTTAGAATTGCTGTTTAAATAGATTCAATAATTTATATCTTTATTAAATCCAATGTTTTTCTGCGTTGGATTTTTTTTGTTTCAGTCTCTAAAAACTTCTCTACAAAATAAATTTCTTTTGGAATCTCAAACTTTAAAAGTTCAGATTCATTAAAATTGAGGTTTTTTCGATTTCCTTCAATAATCAAAATTAATTTTTCGCCTAGGGTTTCATCAAGTTTTCCTGCAACAAAAAATCGATTACTAATAATTTTTGAAAGCGCCTTCTCTATTTTTTCGGGATGTAATTTAATTCCTCCTGAATTAATTACATTATCAAAACGACCTAACCACTCAAATTGTGTGTCTGAAACAATTTGTACTACATCATTTGTGAAAACAATTTCATCAGCAACTTTTAATGCTTTAATAACTAAACAATTTCTAGCATCTACATAAATTTGAACATCTGGTAATAATTCATAGAAATTAGGAATTACATTAATCCTATTTAACTTTTTTACTGCAATATGAGTTATGGTTTCTGTCATACCATAAGTAGCATAAATAACCGTTTCAACATTCTTTAATTTACGCTCTAATACTTTTGATACGACTCCTCCTCCTACAATCAATTTTTTTATCAAATTAATTTTAGACAAAGAATTTTCAAGTTGTAAAGGAACCATGGCAGAAAAATCATATTGCCTACTAACTTTTTCTAAAGGGTTAGAAGTTGATTCAATAACATCCAATTCCCAACCTAAAGTAATCGCTCTAATCAACATTAATTTACCAGCAATGTATTTTACTGACAAACACAATAAAGCTGTTGTATTCTCTTGTAAACCGAAATAGTTCCCTGTAGCTTTTGCAGAATTCAGAATATGCTCCTTTTTCAACAAAATTGATTTAGGAATTCCTGTAGAACCTGAAGTTTGAACGGTTATACTTTTATCAGCAGAGAACCAACTTTGTAAGAATTCGTGTATTTCATCTGACAAACCTATTGTATAATCGAAAATTTCATCCACAGAAGAAAAAGAGACTCCATTTAATTTAAAACTTTTATGAAATTTATTTTGCTCCAATTTCATCTAATCAGCTATAATTTCTTCAAAATTTACTGGTTTAACAATTTTACCAGTTAGTTTTTCTAACCAGTTTTTCCATCCATATTTTTTAGCAAACAACAATAATATTAAGGGATACAAAACAAAAACAGGTAAAAACATTTCCCAAGTTAAAGAGGGTTCTGAGGTATCTATAAAAAGCGCGTCAGTTTGAAAAACCGTCCAATCGGTAGTTATTAAAAAAGCTGCAAACATATTATTTGAGGCGTGCAGGCCTAGCGCTAATTCTGTGCCTTCATCCATTAAAGTTGTAATTCCATAGAAAAAACCAGTACCAATATAAAAAACCATCGTTATACTACCTAACTTTTGGACTTCTGGATTTGCACCATGTAATAAGCCAAAACAAACTGATGTGATGATTAGCGGAGCCCACTTGTTTTTTGCTAAAACTCCAATTCCTTGCATAAAATAACCCCTAAACAGCAACTCTTCAAGACTCGTTTGCAAAGGAATAAATATAATTGAAATTGCCACTAAAATGAAAAAGGGTTTTGCATTAAAATTATAAGTATAATTTTCTGGAGCTAATAAAACACCTATAATTGAAAGCAAAACGACTATAGTTCCCCAGCTTAAAAAACCAAACCAAAAACGCTTCCAATCAATATTTTTTCGACTGGTAACAATAGATGTTACAGTTCTTTTATGAATATATTTAATCGCAATAATTAAAAAAAACAGGCCTATAGCAAACATAATAAGCATTAAAAACAAAAATAAATTTTTGTTCATACCTAAAGTCATAAAATTATCTGCAGCAGCATTTAAAAACTCTGTGATATTTTCTGAATATACTGCAGCCGAAATTATTAAAGGAACTACTCCAATAATTTGCCATCCAACAAAAACTAAAATAATAGTTAAAACCCAATGATACCATTCATTCTTTCCTGTAAAACCTTGTTGTATATAATTCATTTTATTCTATAATTCAAAAATTTATTGAAAACTACGTTATATTAAAGTCCCAATTTATACTTGGGTTGTATTGTATCGTTCCATTTTTTACTTTTAATGGACTTATAAAATTATTGGTAAACAAACTACCTGTTCCTAAACCTTGAGGTAAAGTGCTTTGCAATGTATACGTAAATTGTGCAATTGCACTTAAGCCTATATTGCTTTCTAAAGCAGAAGTAATCCACCAATCACATTTATTTTGCTCTGCAAGTCTAATCCATTCTTTACTACCAGCAAAACCACCAATTAAACTTGGCTTTAAAATAATATATTGTGGTTTTATCGTCTCTAATAATATATTTTTCTCTTTCTTAAAAAATACACCAATTAACTCCTCATCTAGTGCAATTGGCAAAGGTGTTTTAGAACATAATTCTGCCATTTCTTGAACCTGACCTTGTTTAATTGGCTGTTCGATAGAGTGTATTTCTAACTCCGATAATCTATTTAATTTCTCTAACGCATTTTTTGAGTTAAAAGCACCATTAGCATCAACCCTTAATTCAATCTCATTGGATGAAAATTCCTTCCGGATAGATTTTAGGAGCTCCAGTTCCGCCTTAAAATCGATAGCACCAATTTTCATTTTAATACAAGAAAAACCAGTTTCTAATTTTTCCTTAATTTGATTTTTCATAAACTTCTTCTCTCCCATCCAAACTAAACCATTAATAGGAATTGATTTTTTTCCTTTGGTAAATTGGGATGGAAACAACTCAAATGAAGTTTCAGACTTCAGGGATAAAAAAGCTTGTTCTAATCCAAATTGAATTGATGGAAACGCCCATAGTTCTTTTAGTAAAAAATCTAAACCAAGATTAATATTTTGACAAGCCCAACTCAATTTTTCCTCATAATTCGAAAAATCATCTATGCTTAAACCCCTAAACAAACCTGTTTCTCCAATACCTTTTTTACCTTTTTTATCTAAAATGATAAACCAGGTTTCTTTAGTTCTTAAAACTCCACGTGAAGTACCACTTGGATTTTTAAAATTGAGAATATATTTTTTGTAATTAGCTTTTATCAAAATTAAAGATTGGTTTTTTCCGCGAATGTTTTAAAACTATTCAAATAAGTTTGATCTTGTTTTTTGAAGGTTCCTTTAAAATATGGAAACATGCACGCCATTAAATAAGATTCACTTCGACAACTAGAGTTTAGAGTAATATATGTGAACCCACCTTTTTTTGTAAAAATATAATCGTCCCTTTTCAACATATTTTCAGCATCAAAAAATAACGTTACTTTTTCATTTGGGACGTAAGCAATTATTTTTTGTGTCATGGTAATTTCTTGCCCTTGATTGTCTACCACCATTTTATAAAGACTTCCGGTTTTACCCACGTTCTCTTTAATAACAGTAAAAGATTTTATTTCCGGAATCCAATTTTTAATATTTTCTGAGTTATTAAATATTTGAAAAACTTCTTCAATAGATTTATTTACAGCAACTTGAGTTGTGTAAGTTGTTTCTTTTATGAACAGACCTGTCGCAAGAAAAACAACAATTACCGCTGTAATTATACCTAAAATTATTTTTATTGTTTTCATAATTATGGATTAAAAAATTTGGCCAATTCCAAAAAGAACAGCAAATAAAAATGTACTTAATGCTACTTTTTTAAGTTCACTATCTAATTTCGCAGGAACTTTATTCTGCGCCACTGTCTTAATATTTTTAATTAAAGGAACAAAAGAAACCAAAAAAATTAGTTGATACAACGATTTAAAATCTAAAAAGACATACAGTAAAGATGATGCTAAAGCTCCTATTATTAAAAAGTAATGATATTTTTTTGCCTTGTCACTTCCAAATTTAACAACTAACGTATTTTTGTTATTCTTTTTATCTTCTTCTCTATCTCTTAAGTTGTTTAAATTTAACACCGCAGTACTTAACATTCCTATTGAAATTCCAGGCAAAAATATGGCTATATTAATATGTTTTGTGAATAGAAAATAGCTTCCTACAACACTTAATAATCCAAAAAATAGAAACACAAAGACATCTCCAAAACCACTGTAACCATAAGCTGAATTACCAACTGTATACTTTATAGCTGCTGTAATTGATATAATTCCTAAGCCGAAAAACAAAATGGAATATCCGAAATTTTCTTTTCCTAAAGCTACATAAATAAGTAATAATGCAATTATTAAAGTAATAATTGTAGTCAGTATCATCGCAGTTTTCATTTGCATTGGTGTAATTGCTCCTGATGCCACCATTCTTGCTTCTCCAGTTCTATTTTTATCCGAACCTTTTATTCCATCTCCATAATCGTTGGCAAAATTTGATAATATTTGAAACCCCATTGTTGTTAAAATGGCCAACCAGAAAGTGCTAGATAATAAGACAGAAGGTGCATCATTTAATACTGAATGATTATAACGTAATTGATTGCCAAGAATACTTCCAACAATAATACCAGAAACAGATAAAGGCAAAGTTCTTAAACGTGCTGCTTTTATAAAACTTTTTACATCCATAAACTTTTGCTTGTTTCAACTTTAAATAAAGTATGATTATAAATTTGTATTGCATCGTTAAAATGAATACAAGGAATCTTAATTTTCCCTGAAGCAGTCTGTAGAATAAGATCTGCAACATTACTTCTTTCTTGAAAAATATTTTGTTTCATCTTAATATTCTGAACCTTAAAAATTTCTAAATAAGTTAAATGAGTTTCTAATAGACCACTTCCCACGAGGAGCATTGATTCCGAAATTTTATAATAACGCTTTTCCACTTTTTTAAGTATCAAAAATATAATTAGAGGTGCGATCACAACTACAGAATACAAAACTTCTAAAGAATCAACAACATAGACTAAAACTGTATATAAAGTGATTGTAAAAAATGAAAGTATAAAAAACAATCGTTTTTTATAATAGTTATCTGTTCGTTTCTTTTCAGAATTTTCAAGCTGAGCTGTGTTAAATAAGCTTGATTTAACAGTTTCTACTTGATTTCGTTTGCAACCCACAATTCTAATGAGTTTATTTTTTTTAACATTTATTTTACCACTAACAGCTTGTTTGAAAGTAATAAACGAAATGCCAAAAAGTCTTTTAATAGGATTTGTAGAAATGGTAATACTTTGTACTTTCTGTTTTTTTAAAACTATAGATTTCTTTGTTAATAAACCCTGATTAATTTCGAAAGCATCCTTTTTTAGATATGCAACTAAATTAAAATGAATAAGAAATACTCGAACAAAAGAACTTATTAATGCACTTATAGTTAAAATAATTATACAAATTATAATAATTAAAATACTGCTAGAAATAGCATTTGTATTTTTATCTATAAATCCGTCCAATAAATCTCTATTACCTAAACTATCAAAAATTTGCTGAATTTGTTGAAAAAAACCTAAAACAATCGCTAAAAATAAAAATAAACTTTGCAAGTGATTTTGAGTTAAACTCACTTTTAAAAGCGCTAAAAAACTGACATGAATTAAAGGTTTTGATTCTTTTGTATAATCTATCTCTTCATTTTTTTTAGAAACTTTTGTTATGATTTCTTTCAATGCAGTTGCCTTTTCCAGAGATACTGCTCTGATTGCAATCTCTGTCTTACTAGAACCTGCTGTTTCTAAACTTACTTCAAAAACATCAATAACTTGCTGAATAATATTCTGTTTAAAATTTACATTCTGTATTCTTTCTAAAGGAATAGATGTATTGGTTTTTTTTAGAATTCCTTGCTTCAATATAAAATGTTCTTCTGCAATTTTAAATTGAAAGTTTTTAAAAACCAAATAAGCTCTTATTAAAAGAAAAACTAAGATGAGTATTACACCAGCATACATATAATTTAATCTACCATCAGAAATTTCTGAAAAATCTTTTAAAATAAGAAATAAGAGAATCCAAGTTACCTTTATACATTTTATAATTGAATTAATGTAAATAACAAAAATTCCTTTAGGAGATTGTTTTGAAAAGCTAGAAAAATCAAAGGAATTATTCATCAATTTTTGTAATAATGAATTCTTTAAGCTGAATTGCAACCTCTTTTTTTAGTCCTTTAACAACTAAATCATCACTACTATCTCCAGCAGTGTAAACACTTAAAGATGCTAATCCAAAGAGGCGTGAAATAGGTTTTTCATCAATTTCTACATGTTGTATTCTTGAAAAAGGTACTGTTGTTATTTTCTTAATTAACAATCCTGATTTATAAGAAATATCTCTTTCTCTTAATGCATATTTTTTCATTGGAAAACCTAGCTTTAAATACAAAAAAATAAATCCGAAAATAATTATAAAAAATGTATACAAAAGAATTATGTATGCTTTCAACTCCTCCAAAAACAAAAATTGATGCAGTAAAACTAAACCTATAAAAAGTGATATAAAAAATAGAAAATAAACAACAAGGATTACCTTAAAATATTTTCTATCGATCTTTTTAAACTCAATTTTAGTAATGTCAGGTAATTCTAAAACTATATTGTTAAAAAAAACTGCCATTGTATTTACAATTTATTAGCTTCAGCTATTAACTCTGCAATATCTTTTACTAAAACTTCAGCTTCCTTTTCTTTAAATTTAATTCCGTCGGTCATCATTGTATTGCAGTATGGACAGCCGGTTACAATAATGTTTGGTTTGGTTTTTAGAGCATCTTCTGTTCTTAAAACATTAATTTCTTTGTCACCTTTCTCCGCGTCTTTAAACATTTGAGCACCTCCTGCACCGCAGCATAAAGCTGTCGCTTTATTCCGTTTCATTTCTGTAAGATTCACACCCAACCTTTTTATTAAATCTCTTGGAGACTCATATACCTCATTGGCTCTTCCTAAATAACAAGGATCATGAAAAGTCACTCTTTTTCCCTTGAGAGTATCGTCATCAATTTTTATACGACCTTCAGAAATTAAATTTTGTATAAACTGCGTATGATGAAAAACTTCATACTTACCTCCTAAACTTGGATATTCGTTTTTTAAGGTATTAAATGAGTGAGGATCGCAAGTAACAATTTTCTTAACTTCATACCCATTTAAAACTTCAATATTCATCATTGCTTGCATCTGAAACAAAAATTCGTTTCCTGCTCTTTTTGCCGCATCACCTGTGGATGATTCTTCAGTTCCTAAAACTGCAAAATCTACATTTGCTTGATGCAATATCTTTACGAATGCTCTCGATATTTTTTTTGCTCTATCATCATAACTTCCAGCTGCGCCAACCCAAAACAACACTTCTGGTTGTTTACCTTTCCCCATCATGTCTGCCATTGTTGGTACGTTCATAATTTTGATGTTTAAATTGTTTATATGTTGATGTTATACTTCTTTTGACTCTAATTTATCTTATTTTTAAATCAGTTACTGCATGATAAATACTACTTTAAAAGCTGCAATATAAACTACTACTCTTCATTCGCCCAATTCAATCTATCTTGCTGATTGTATGGCCATGGAGCACCATTATTTTCGATGTTGGTCATCATCATATTTAATTCTTGGGGTGCGGCACTTTCTTCCATCACTAAATACCTTCTCATATCCATGATTATGGATAATGGATCTATATTTACCGGACATTCTTCTACACAAGCATTGCAACTTGTACATGCCCATAATTCCTCTGGTGAAATATAATCGTTTAATAATTGCTTTCCATCATCAACATAAGTCCCTTTATTTGCATCGATATTTCTACCAACTTCTTCCAATCTATCCCGTGTATCCATCATGATTTTTCTTGGAGAAAGCTCTTTACCCGTTAAGTTTGCAGGACAAGCTGATGTGCACCTTCCACACTCTGTACACGTATATGCATTTAATAATTGAACCCAATTTAAATCAGCAACGTCACTTGCACCAAATTTTTCGGGCACAGTTTCTTCTGTTCCTTCTTCTGGCATTGCATAAGGATCTGCATCTGGATCCATCATTAATTTTACCTCATTGGTAACAGATTCTAAATTTGTGAATTGTCCTTTTGGATTTAAGTTTGCAAAAAATGTGTTTGGGAATGCTAACAAAATGTGCAAATGTTTTGAATAAAATAAGTAGTTTAAGAAAACTAGAATGCCTAAAATGTGAATCCACCAAGAAGTTCTTTCTATTGCATGCAATGTTTCCGGAGAAAACCCATCAAATAATGGGACAATAAATTGACTTATAACATTTCCCACTCCTGCCTCTTGAAATGGAGTGTCAGTAGTATTCATCACTAAAAAAAGTGTCATTAAAACCATTTCGAAATATAAAATTATATTTCCATCTATTTTAGGCCAACCTTTCATTTCTTTGCTCAAAAATCTTTTAATGTTTGCGAGATTTCTACGCAACCAAAAAATTACAACAGCTACAAAAACTAAAGCTGCTAATATCTCAAAAAAACTTATTAAAAACCCATAAAATCCATCACCTAAAATATCTTTAAAAATCCTATGCGTTCCAAATAAACCATCAATAATAATTTCTAAAACTTCAATATTAATGATGACAAAGCCAACATACACTATAATATGGAGAAATCCAGAAACTGGTCTTTTCACCATCTTAGATTGCCCAAGAGCAATCCTCATCATGTTTTTTAAACGTTCTGACTTATTATTTGTCCTATCTATATCTTTTCCTAGCTTTATATTTCTAAAAATTTTACGAATATTCATCACAAAAAAACTGATACCAGCAGTTAATGCGATTGCAAAGAGAATGTTTGGTAAATATGGCATAATGTTTTAAATATATTTTTTGAAACGAATCTTATTGATTGGTTTTGTTATTTTTATTATTCTCTTCGTTAAAAGATTTTGCTCTTTTACCAAATAAAGAAAAATGCACAAACCTCTTTGGATTCAGCTTTATTTCTCTTAGCAAATATTCCAATTCTTTAGAAACATTTGTTAGGTTGTTGTACATAGCATCATCATTAATCAGTTTACCCAAAGTACCTTTTCCTTCATCCATACCTTTTAATAAAGAATTTACAGATGTCAGTGAAATTTCTGCTTTCCTTATAATTTCTCCAATATTTGAGTTCGCTAAAGTATCTGTTACTTTTAATAAATTTTCAGTTATATTTTTTGTGTTAACCAAAGTTTCTTTAAAACTAACAGAAGATGAATCTATCATTGAATTTACAGAACTGAGTGTTTTTCTAATATCAACAATTGTAAACTCTAAACCCTTTACAGATCTTTTAATGCTTTCTGATGTTCTCTTATCTAAAACACTATTAATTCTTTTAAAAAGTGTGTCTGCACTTACAATTACATTTTCTAATTTTGCTTGAATAGGATCTAATTTTTCTCCAATAGAAGTAAATAAACTTGATTCTATTTCTCCCTTTAAAAAATCACCAGAAACTGCTGGTTCACCGGTAAAATTAGGAATAATAGCTAAATTAGAACCGGATAATGGATTAGGAGAATAAATTTTTACGACACTATTTTGAGAAAACTCAAAATCATTTTCTAACGAAAACCGAACAACTAAATGACCTCTTTTTTCTATCTTGTCGTTAAAATCTATATCTTCAACTTTACCTACTTTTAATCCATTTATAGTAACTAAACTAGCCTCTGTTAAACCACCAACATTCGTATATTCTACATTATAGAACCTCTTATTTGGTTTGAAAAAATCTTGTCCTTTAAGAAAATTAAATCCCCATATAAAACCAACAATAATAATAATTAGAACAATTCCTGTTTTTAATTCTTTAGACATTTAGAGAGATTTTACAACAAAATTACTAATAATTTTTGGTTGAGGCTACCAAAACTACTGCATTTTCTTTGCTTCTTTAACAGAGATTTTTTTCCCGCTTTTAAAAGCAACAATAAATGCGGATGAATACCCTTTTTCTTTGGCAATTTTTAAAGCTTTTAAAACTTCTTTATATTCAGAGGCATTACCGTAATAATATTTATAATATGAACCAACTTTAACTACTTGAACTTGTTTAAGATTTTTAAAATTATAAGGTTTTGTTGAAATTTTATTTTTTCCAGATGCGATTTGAATTTTATACTCAACATTATTTTTAAAATTTTCTTCATCCTTTAAAACTTCAACAACCGTATTTAATTTTAAATGATTTACATAATTTTTAATCGCATTCGTAATAGCTTTCCCCATTTTTTGCTGTCCTGCCTTAGAGTTAAGATATCTACCTTCGTTTTTATTTGTTAAAAAACCTAATTCTATCAAAACACTTGGCATGATAGTTTCTCGTAAAACTTGAAAATTATCTTGCTTCACTTTTCTATCTAACCTTTTTAAACTCTTAGTGAAATTTGTTTGAATTAAACTTGCAATTTCTAAACTTTTATCTAAATTTTCTTCTTGCAGCAATGATAAACCGATCACAGATTCTGCAGAATTTGGATCAAATCCTTTATATTTTTCTTTATAATTATCTTCTAAAAGTATTACAGCATTTTCTCTTTTCGCAATTTCTAAATTCTTTTTATTTCCTCTTAAACCCAGAACAAAAGTTCCTGCTCCATAGGCATTAGATGTATGAGAATCACAATGAATGGATACAAACAAATCTGCTTTTGCCGTATTCGCAATATCTCCTCTTTTCCATAAATCAATAAAAAGATCTTTACTTCTGGTATAAATTACATTAATAGCTTTATCATTTTTTAATTCATCACCAACAATTAAAGCTACTTTTAGAGCAATATTTTTTTCTTTGTAACCATTCCCTTCATTGCCTGGGTCTTTGCCACCATGACCTGCATCCAAAACAATTGTGTAACTTTTTTGAGCATAAACAAATGTTGATGAAAAAAAGAAAAATGATATAAAAAATATTAAAAAAAACAAGTTTTTCACTTTGGTATCAAATTTGTTCATTTGTAGAAAATTCATCAATAAAATTTAACTAATTTTGGCAACTTTAATTTGGTAGGCCAAATATTGAGCCATACTTTTACTTTATTACAAAAATAGTATTTATAGCATTGCAAACAAACCTATCATACATACTTTTATTTTGCAGTTTCTTTTTTATAAAGACAAGTTTTTCCCAGGATATAAAGTCTAAAGAAAAAACTATTATAGCATTACCAAAAAAAGACACTATATTTTTAAAGAAAAAGGATTCTTTATATAGTTCTAAAAAAGACAGCTTACTTCTTAGAAACAAGGATACAGTTTCTATTGATTCTATAAAACCTAAAGAGAGTGTTGAAGACATTATAACCCATGTTGCCAAAGACTATACCATACAAAACGCAAGAGATAAGACTGTTACTCTGTATAATGAAGCAAATATAAAATATACAGATATTGATTTAAAAGCAGGAATTATAATTATTGATTATAAGAAAAATACACTTTTTGCCAAAGGAATTAAAGATAGCACAGGCTATGCTCAAAGACCTATATTTAAGCAAGGAAATGAAGAATCTGAACAAGATTCAATGATTTATAACTTTAAAAGTAAACGTGCTATAATTTACGGTTTAAAAACCAAACAAGGCGAAATGTATACATACGGTAAAAAAACAAAACGTGTAAATGATTCAACCGTCTATATTAGAAAAATAAGATTTACAACTTCCGATAAAAAAAATCCTGATTATTATATATCAACAGACAAAGCAAAATTAGTGCCCGGAAAAAAAATTATTGTTGGTATTAGTAATTTAGTTTTAGCAGATGTTCCCACACCATTATTTTTACCTTTTGCTTATTTTCCAATGACAGAAACGAGTGTTTCTGGATTTTTAATTCCATCTTTTGATACCGGTAGTAGTAGTAGAGGAATTGGTTTTCAAAATGGAGGATATTATTTTGCCTTAAGTGATTATGCAGATTTAACTGTTTTAGGTGATGTATATTCCAATGGTAGCTGGGGTTCAAGAATATCATCAAATTATAAAAAACGCTACCATTTTAATGGTGCTTTTAGTTTTAATTTTGAAAACATTATTAAAGGTATTAGAGGTTTTGACAATTACAGTAAAGCAAATAATTTTAATATTAGATGGTCTCATAGTCAAGATTCAAAAGCAAGTCCGAACTCAAGGTTTACAGCTTCTGTTAATTTAGGTAGTAGTAGCTTCTTTAGAGAATCACTCAATCAATTTAATGTTGCACAAACACAAAATAACACCTTTAACTCATCCATAAATTACAGTAAAACTTTTGTTGACACTCCCTTTAACATGGCTGTAACGGCATCTCATCAGCAAAACACAAATACAGAAACTATTACAATGACCTTGCCTTCATTAACCTTAAATATGAATAGAGTTTATCCTTTTGCAGGTAAAGGTGGTGTTAAAAAGAATCCAATTCAAAAGTTAGGATTCAATTACAACATGCAAGGTCAGTATTTGATTAATACTACGGATGACGAGTTCTTTACAAGTAAAATGTTTGAAACTGCAAGATCTGGAATGCAACATAGAACAAGTACAAGTACAAATATAAAAGCTTTTAAATATTTTACATTATCACCAACTGCCAATTATGAAGAAACTTGGCAATTTGATTACATCAATAAAGAATATGATATTACTGATAATGTTATTGTAACGGATACTTTAAGAGGATTTAAAACCTACAGAGAGTATAATATGGGTGTAAGTTTATCAACAAATATTTACGGTACTTTTAACTTTAACAAAGGAAGATTAAAAGCCATAAGACATACTTTTAGACCAACTGTATCTTATTCTTATAGACCAGATTTTAAAGATAAATATATTAAAGAGGTGCAGCAAAGCGCCCTTGCTTCGGACCTAAAACAATATACTATTTTTGATCAAGGAATTTATGGTTCTCCGTCAGCTGGGTTAAGCAATTCTATAGGTATTTCTTTAAACAATGTTCTAGAAGCTAAAGTTGCACCTAAAGATCCTGATAGTGATGAAGAAGATGAAAAAATAATGCTTTTAAACAACTTAAATTTTAATTCTTCCTACAACATTGCTGCAGATAGTTTACGTTGGTCTAATGTAAGTTTTTCAGCTGGAACAAGATTACTTAATGACAAATTAGCATTAAATTTTAATGGGTCTTTAGATCCTTATCAAGTTAATGATGAAGGAAGAAGAATTGATAAATTTAATCCTAATATTTTTAGGCTAACCAATGCAAACCTAACTGCAAACTATTCTATTTCTAGTACCGATTTTGATAAAAACAAAGAAGACGGGAAAGATAACGATGATAGACAAAATGGAAATGGTGCTAATAATCCTCCAGATGTAATGGGTGCCAATATTGATCCTACAAATAGACGAGGAGTACAAAACACCCAGACTAAAAGTAAAACTTCAAAAACCGATTTATATAAAGCTAAAATACCATGGTCTGTAAATTTAGTATATTCTGCAAATTATAGGAATAATGGAGTTGAACCTGGAGAAATTGGAGTGCATACCTTGGGCTTTAGCGGAAATATTGAGTTATCTCCTAAATGGAAAGTTGGTTATTCTTCAGGCTATGATGTTAAATCCGGAGCTTTTTCCTTCTCAAGATTTAACTTTACAAGGGATTTGGATAGCTGGCAATTCAATTTTAATTGGGTTCCTTTTGGTAGAAACTCCTCTTACACATTCTTTATAGGTGTTAAATCTTCAACTTTAGCTGATTTAAAGTGGGACAAAAATAAACCACCAGATAGAAGGCTGTTTTAACTCTATAACTATTGACTATTAATAGAATGAAAAAATAATAACTCTGAAACTTTGAAATTACATGAAAAAAATAATAACAACGGCAAAGGCACCGGCCCCAATTGGACCTTATAATCAAGCAGTTTTAAGCGGAAATACTTTATACACTTCTGGACAAATTGCAATTAACCCTGAAAATGGAGAGTTGGTTTTAGATTCTATTAAAGTTGAAACAAAACAAGTGATGGAAAATATGAAAGAAGTTTTAGCGGCTGCAGAAATGACTTTTGAAAATGTTATAAAAACCTCTATCTTTATTTCAGATATGAATAATTTTTCAGAGATAAATGCTGTCTATGGAAGTTATTTTAATGAAGAAACAGCGCCTGCAAGAGAAACCGTAGAAGTAGCAAACTTACCTAAATTTGTAAATGTAGAAATTAGCGCTATAGCAATTAAGTAGGCTTATGAATTTAATACAAAAGTAAAAACCTGATAACTTTGATGCTATCAGGTTTTTTATTCATTCGAATTACTTTTTTTATTACAAAGAAGCAGAATATTCAATTAAATCAACGATTTTAGTTGAATAACCCATTTCATTATCGTACCAAGAAACAATTTTTACAAAGTTTTCGTTTAATGCAATTCCTGCATTAGCGTCAAAAATTGAAGTACGAGTATCTCCAACAAAATCTTGAGAAACTACTAACTCTTCAGTATACCCCAAAACACCCTTCATAGAACCACTTTCAGAAGCCGCTTTCATTGCTGCACAAATCTCTGCATAAGTAGCTGGTTTTTCTAATTTAACTGTTAAATCTACAACAGAAACATCCATAGTTGGAACTCTAAACGCCATACCTGTTAATTTCCCATTTAAAGCTGGAATTACTTTACCTACGGCTTTGGCAGCTCCAGTAGAAGAAGGAATAATGTTATGTATAGCAGAACGTCCACCTCTCCAATCTTTCATAGAAGGACCATCGACTGTTTTTTGAGTTGCCGTAGCAGCGTGAACAGTTGTCATCAAACCTTCAGAAATTCCCCAATTGTCATTCAGTACTTTAGCAATAGGAGATAAACAATTTGTGGTACAAGACGCATTAGAGAAAATTTGTTGATCGGCTGTTAATTCTGTATTATTTACACCCATTACAAACATTGGTGTGTGATCTTTAGAAGGAGCAGATAATACTACTTTCTTAGCACCAGCTTGTAAATGTTTCCCTGCAGTTTCTTCTGTTAAGAAAAACCCGGTAGATTCAATTACGTATTCAGCACCAATTTCATCCCATTTTAAATTTGCTGGATCTCTTTCTGCTGTAATTCTGATTTCATTTCCGTTTACAACTAATTTACCATCTTTTACTTCAACAGTTCCATCAAATTTACCGTGAACTGAATCGTATTTTAGCATGTAAGCTAAATAATCTACATCCAATAAATCATTTATCGCTACTACCTGAACATTATCTCTTAAAACAGAAGATCTAAATGCTAATCTTCCTATTCTTCCAAATCCGTTAATTCCTACTTTAATCATATTATTTATATTTATTTTTTCTAAACAGACATTATATCTGAAACTCTTATTAATTCTTTATTTATTTTTGATTGTCCTTTTATTGCTTTTTCTAAGGGCGTCACAGTAATTTTATCATTTATTAAACCAACCATTAAATTTGATTTACCTTCTAACAAACTTTCTACTGCTTTTACTCCCATTCTACTGGCAAGGACTCTATCAAAACAAGAAGGAGAACCCCCTCTTTGCATATGTCCTAAAACAGAAACCCTAACTTCGTATTCTGGCAAATTTTCTTCTACGTAATCTTTTAATTCAAAAACGTTTTTACCAATTCTATCTCCTTCAGCAACAATAACAATACTAGAAGACTTTCCAGATTCTTTACTTCTTCTTAAAGACTCTAACAAACGTTCTAAGCCTAAATCTTCTTCTGGAATTAAAATTTCTTCTGCTCCAGCTCCTACACCAACATTTAATGCAATGTGACCTACATCTCTGCCCATTACCTCTACAAAAAACAATCTATTGTGAGATGATGCTGTATCTCTAATTTTGTCAATTACATCTACAACTGTATTTAAAGTTGTGTCATAACCTAATGTATGAGAAGTTCCTGCAATGTCATTATCAATAGTTCCTGGAATTCCCATGACCGGGAAACCAAATTCTTGGTTAAATACTAATCCCCCAGTAAAACTTCCATCTCCACCAATAACAACTAAAGCATCTATATTCGCTTTTTTTAATTGCTTGTGTGCTTCTTCTCTACCTTCTTTGGTTCTAAAATCCTTTGATCTTGCAGATTTCAAAAAAGTTCCTCCTTTATTAATAATACCTTTTACACTACGCGCATTTAATTCTATAAAATCACCTTCAATCATTCCTTGGTATCCTCGATAAATACCTGCACATTCTATACCATAAAAAGCACATGTTCTTACAACAGACCTAATTGCTGCATTCATTCCAGGAGAGTCTCCTCCAGAAGTCATGACTCCTATTTTTCTAATTTTCTTCATAATTTAACTGTGTAAAATTAACTCTTTTTAGTGATTTAAAATAATAAAACTACGAAATCGTTTTAGCCTTAAACCCTCAATTTTAAAAGGGAAATAGAGTTATTAAATCGACAAGGTTTTCGTTTCTTTCAAATAAAAATTAAAAGGAAAATAAGTTAATTATTTTTGTTTAAATTAATTAACTTATTTGCTTTGAGGTTTAAGGAATCTTTTTTTAATTTTTTAATCTTTTTATTCTTTGATTTATTCCTCAAACCAATTTTAGTAAATAATCCAGATAAATTATTGAAATTTACTTGATAAGATAAACCAACACCTTGTGTGTAACCCTCCTCTTCTGCCGAGTATTGTATTTCATTCTGACGATTAAAAATGGTTCCTCTAAAATTACCTTCTTTATTTAGTAATACTTCAACTTTTACTTCACCTACAACACTAGACTGTGTTTGTGCTCCAACGGGCACTCCAACTTTACCATTAATAATTACCCTATCACTAACTTGAGTACTTACAGACACATCTACTTGATTGTCTATATTTAAACGATCAACATCATTTCCTCTTTCTCCTTGCTGATAATCCACCCCTAGTTGAAATTTACTATCTGGACTATTTAATAAACTAGAAAATGCTGCTGCAATTGCACTTGAGGCTGTGCTTGTTAAGGTGTTATTTACATCAAAATTGACTACATCAGGATTTCTAAATGTTCCAAAAGCTAATAACGAAATAAATTGAGTAGTTTTTTCATTTACATCATTATCATTTAAAATAAACTCTAATTCACTTGCAATTGTTGGATCTACATTTGTTAATTCGATATCTAATTCTTGTTTAGAACTAAATAAACCTCCAGTAATTTTAGTTACTAAATCTATTTCTTCCTTTCTATTTGAGCTAAAATTTTCTAATAAGATTGCAGGGTTTGCTTTGGCCTTATATATTGCTGTAACATCCAAATTAGCTTCATAAGGATCTCCGTTCCAAGAGACTGTTCCTCCTTTTTGAATTACAAAAGGCTTATTAATGATACCTCCATATTTAAAATCATATACACCACTATTTATAGTATAATCTCCAAACATATTAAACTTCCCTCTAGTATTAATTCTTATTTGTAAATTACCAAAGCCTCTTCCTGTTAACTGACTTCCATTAATCTCATCAATTACAACTTGTGCTTCCGCATCCTTTGTTACTTCTATATCAATATTTAAAGACAAGCCTTTTAAGGCTTCTTGAGCTATCTCTCTTTGCTTATCTTCAACTAATATTTTATTGGACTTAAAATAAATTAACTTGTAACTATTTACTGTCTCAATATCTTTTAAAGGCACTACAAACTTAGTTCCTGGATTAGTTTTCGCATTAATATCTATAGTTAATTGATCTGTTAAGCCAGAAATACTTGCAGTTCCATTCATAAAAGCTGTCCCAAAATAGCTAGCTTCTTCTTTGTCTTGTGTATCCAAAACCAATAAATTATTCGTATCAATTTCTAAATCTAAAAACCACTTTTCAAAATTTTGATGAGAAATACTACCCAATAATCTACCTTTAGTTTTATGCTTTATATCTTGTAATTTTATGTCTTCTAAAATAAAAGATTGCTGCATCAAAGAAATAATGGATTCACCTTCAAAATCATAATCTATATTTAAATAAGGAAATTTTAAACCTGCATTTTTAAGACGTAAAGTTCCTTCCATATCCGGGTTTCTTAAAAACCCTTTTAGATTAAAATTCCCTGAAACACTTCCTCTTATAGATGAAATTACATCTTTTCCTAAAGGACTAAAGGCTTCTAAAGCATATTCTTCTAAATAAACATCTAAATCTATTAGCGGTCTTGAATTAGAGAAATCTATAGCTCCAGTAGCTGCAATACTTTTTACTTTATCATTATTAATAAATAAATCTACATTGTACTCCTCAAAAGAATTATCTCCTTTAATATTGATTGCTAATTCTCCTTGTTTAAAATCATTTACCTCAAAATCCTTTATAACTAAAACTGCTTCAGGATTATAGACCTTATCTTTTTGAACAAAATCTATGTTCCCAGAAACTTTTCCTTTTAAAGACAAACTATCAATTTCTGGCAAAAAGCTTTGTAATTTTACTTTTGTAAAATCGGCTAATAACATCTTTTCTGAATTCCCTTTCAACTTTCCTGTAAATTCGACTTTTTGCTCTCCTGAAACTAATTTAAATTTGCTGAAATTAAATTCATTCTTTTTTAAATCAAAAATAATTTTATCCGGATTTTCTTTATTGGGATTAATTTCCCAAGCATTATTTTTAAAAACAAAAGTTGATTTTTGAAACCCAATTACGGATTTTGCTTCTGGATTGATTGTATAGAAAAAATCCAAGTTAAAGTTTTCATTTTTCGTTTTTCCTCCAGTAAATACAGATTTAAAAAATAAGGTATCATTTTGAGTTAAATTTAATAAGTTTAACTTAGATACATTATAATATTTAGTATTAAATTCTGATGCTGTTAAATGCGAATTATAGAGAGGATTTTGATTGTCTGTCCTTAATAAAACATCTTTCAATTCATTACCATATAAATCTATTCTAGGTGATAAAAATGTTAGTTTTAATTGATTTTTATTCGATTTAACTTTTCCTTTAATTTTAGTTTTATCATCGATATAAATTTCTGGAAAAAACACATTTACGATTTGATTGTAAACTGTAAAATTAAAATCTAAAAACTGATTTGGAGCAACCTCAAAACTTTGATAATTTGAATAAATACTACCCAAAGCATTTTGTGCAACTTTTGGTAATTCCGAAAAGGTAAACTTACCTGTTATGTATCCATTTGCAATATCTTTCGATTCAACATCAATTCTTTTTATACTATCTTTTAGAGAAGAGGAAACTTTAAATTCTTTAAAACTAAATTCTTTTTTTTGATTCGTATAAAAAACGTTTTTAAAAATAGCATTTCCAATAATGTCATCAAAAGTATTACCTTCTATATCCAACTCAATTTTACCTTTTAATTCAGCAATACTATCTCTAATAAAAAGATTTGTTTCTCTAAGATTTAAATATTCAATATCCGACCTAAAATCGAATTTATGAATTGCAGAGGACAAATCTGCTAACCCTTTAAAATTCATTTTAAAATTGTCATCTGCAATAATTAAGTCTCCATCAAATTTATTGTTTTGATACTGCCCATTAGCCGCAATATTCTTGTAAGTATAATTTTTAAATTGAAATTCAGAAACTTCACCAATAAACGAAGTCATGATATTATCTATCTTAAAACCACTCCCAATTACATCACCTTTTAAAGAAATAGTACCAAACAACGGATCATTAAAAAAGTATCCAAGATCAAAATTATTTAATTCTATTTCACCATTATATTTTGCATAATCTATATCTCCAACATTGGAAATTTGTAAATCAGCAATGGCAGCGCCAATTTCTGAACTTACATTTACAGTTGCCTGCATTTTATCTGGGGTAACTCTTACTTTTCCTTTTAAGGTAAATTTACCAAATTTATCAAATTCTGTTGGTAAATTTTGACCTAAAACGTTTGGTAAAATATTTTTCAACTCTTTATAAGTTGCTGTTAAATTGGTTAAATCCCCATCAAAAACAAAACCTCTTTCATTTGCTATCGAATTTACAAATGATAACTTTCCTTGAACTTTTATTCCACTTCTAGAAGAGATGTTAAGCTTTGTTAAGTCAAAATTATTTAGCTGACCAGTAACATTTCCTTGAAAATCTAAAATATCATTTCCACTTAGTTCTTTGTAAAATTTCTGAATGTCTTCTATTGCAATTTTACTTTTACCAAAACGAGCTTTAATCTTTACTTTATCATTAAAGTATTTTAAATCTTCTCTTTTGTAAATGAAATCAATATTTCCCTTAATATTTGTTTTTTTTGTTTGAAGTCTCGTATTTTTAAAATGCATTGCATTAGGGGAATAAGAGAAGTTTGTAGTTAAATTAGTAACTTCTAACCCGAATAAATCAGAAAAATATAAACCTCGAATATCTATTGCAACACTAGGTCCAACAATTGCTAAATTTTGTAAATTTCCTCCAATATTTTTAACAGCATAATTTATAGAATCTTTATTATTCGCATTAATTATTTTGAAATTTAATTCATTCACATACACATTTGATGCCCTTAAAATAAAAGGGTTACTTAAAGAGTCTTTCAGGGTACCATCGTCAAAAGAAGCAATAAATATTGACATATTATCGTCTTCTTCACCTTTGTAGGTTTTCATATGATAATTTGCACCATCTAGAGAAACACTCTCTAAGTTTACTTCATTTTCTATAATTTTTTTTGCATTTAAAAGTGAAGTCCTTAATCTTTTTACAAAAATCAAAGTGTCCTTATGATGATCTCTTATTTCAACGCCTTTTAATTGCACACTTCCCAAAAAAGATAAATCTATTTTTTCAATATTGAGATTTGTACCCAAATTTTTGTTGATTCTTTTGGTTACATAATTTCCTATTTTAGTTTGCACTGCAGGTATGGAAAGTAAAATACTAATCAACAGTAAGAAGAGTGCAATGTACCCTAGCCACGTTAGTATTTTTTTTCCTGCTTTTTTGATGATTTTTTATTTAAAATAGATGCAAAACATATTCTATGATAATCAAAAATGTTACCATTCATTACAAAGAACGTGCAAATTTAATAAATATTTAAATTTCTAATCTTAAAAAAATGGAACGTAGATAAAATTATACTTAATTTCGCGATCATCTATAGCTCTTTAATGGAAAAATCAGTTTATATTTTAGGAATAGAATCTTCTTGTGATGACACAAGCGCTTCGGTAATTTACAATGGAAAAGTATTAAGCAATGTTGTTGCAAATCAAGAAGTGCACTCTAAATATGGAGGAGTAGTTCCAGAATTAGCCTCTAGAGCCCATCAACAAAATATTGTCCCCGTTGTACAACAAGCTTTAGAACAAGCTAATATTAAGAAAGAAAAATTATCTGCGATTGCATTTACGAAAGGCCCAGGTTTAATGGGGTCTTTGCTGGTTGGTACATCCTTTGCAAAATCTTTAGCATTAGGTTTAAAAATTCCTCTCATAGACGTAAATCATATGCAAGCTCACATTTTAGCACATTTTATAAATGACGAGCAAAATAAAATTCCTGTTTTTCCTTTTATATGTTTAACCATTAGCGGAGGGCATACACAAATTGTAAAAGTTTCTGATCATTTTAAAATGGAAATTTTAGGAGAAACTATTGATGATGCCGTTGGTGAAGCTTTTGATAAATCAGCAAAAATTTTAGGACTACCCTATCCTGGAGGTCCTTTAATAGATAAATATGCGAAATTAGGAAACTCGAAAGCATATAAATTTACCAAGCCCAAAGTAGGCGATTTAGATTTTAGTTTTAGTGGTTTAAAAACAGGAATTCTCTATTTTATACAAAAACAACAAAGAATAAATCCGAAATTTATTGAAGAAAACTTGGGCGATATTTGTGCTTCTATCCAAGATACAATTGTAGAAATTTTGATGGATAAATTAAAAAATGCGGTAAAACATACAGGTATAAAACAGATTGCTATAGCTGGCGGTGTTTCGGCAAATTCAGAAATTAGAAGCAGACTAAAATTAGCCGAAAAACATTTTGGATGGACAACCTATATCCCTAAATTTGAATTCACAACAGACAATGCTGCAATGATTGCTATTACTGGATATTTAAAATATTTAAATCAAAATTATGCTGATGTTTCTGTAACTGCAAAAGCACGTTTAAAAGTTACAGAGTAATTTATGATAAATTTACAAAACAGACTATTATCTAACTTATATTACTTTCTTTTTTGGATCGTATATTTTATTTTTGCAAGATTATTTTTTCTAGTTTATTATTTTGAAAAATCACAAGATCTTGGTTTAACAACAACTATAAAAACCTTCTTTTATGGTTTACAATTAGACGCTTCATTTGCAGCTTATATCTCTTTTGTTCCTTTTTTACTAATATGCTCCTCAATAATTATTGAAGCCAAAATTATCTTCAAAATTATAAAGTGGTACACCATTCTCGTCCTATTATTCATTAATTTAATGTTATTAATTGATGCTGGATTATATCAGGCATGGGGCGTTCGTGTCGACACATCACTTTTACCCTATTTAAATACACCTCAATTAATGATTTCTTCAGCATCAACTTTTCAGTTGATTTCTGGCGGACTTTCTTGGATTTTGATATCCTATACTTTTATCAAATTATTTGAAAAAATACAAAATAAAAATAGTAAAAAAATCAACTTTGGAAGTTGGTTAGAAATTCCACTTTTTTTGCTAATCACAGCAGCTTTAATTATTCCCTTAAGAGGCGGGTTTCAAACCATCCCTGTAAATCAAAGTAATGTATATTTTTCTAATAAAATGTTTGCAAATCATGCTTCAGTAAATTTTATTTGGAACTTTTTTAACACACTTACGCACAAATCTGACGGCACAAATCTTTATAAATATTTTGATGATGACACTGCGATTAACATTATCAACAAAACAAAAAATCAGCTCTTAACAGCGAATACAGATTCAATTTTAAATACCTCTAGACCTAATGTCATTTTAATTCTTTGGGAAAGTTTACCTGCAAAAATTGTTGGCGCTTTAGGCGGGGAACCGGATGTAACTCCTAATTTAAATAAATTCTCTAAAGAAGGAATTTTATTTACTAATTTTTATGCAAATGGAGATAGAACCGATAAAGGAATTCCTGCTGTTTTAAGTGGTTACTATCCACCACCAGTAAGAAGAATTATGCGCATGCCTAATAAAACTAGAAGCTTGCCAATGTTACCGAAGAAGATGATAGATTTAGGGTATAAAACCTCTTTTTATTATGGAGGAGATTTAAATTTCGGCAATATGAATACATATTTAAGAAATGCAGGAATTACCGATTTTGTTGACGGAAATGAATTTGATAAAAAAGATTGGAACTCAAAATGGGGAGCGTATGACCATGTTTTCATGAAACGATTTGCAAAAGATTTATCAACCAAACAAGCAACACCTTTTTTTAAAATAGCTCTTACTTTAACGAGTCATGAACCTTATGAAATTAAAGGCGAGTACAAATTCGGGAAAGACTCGGAAGATAATAAATTTAGAAGTGCACATCATTATACCGATCAAGTAATTGGTGATTTCATAAAGTTTGCAAAAAAACAAGATTGGTATAAAAACACATTAATCGTTATTATGTCTGATCATGGACACAGTTCTCCAAAACATGTAGGTCCTTATTTTTCTCCTAAAAAATTTAGAATTCCGATGTTATGGCTAGGTGGTGCAATCAATAAACAGCATAAAGAGATACATACAATTGCCAGTCAAGTGGACTTTTCTTACACCCTATTAGACTTATTAAAAGAAGACAACAAAGATTTTATTTTCGGAAAAAACATCTTTAATACTTCCGATGCACAGTTTGCTCATTATACTTTTAATAAAGGCTTTGGCACACTCACAAAGAATAGTCTTTTTCTGTATGATTATGTGAGTAAAAAATCAATTTTAGAAACCGGTGAGAATTCAAAAAAACTAGATTCTCTGGGAAAAGCTATTACCCAAAACTCGTATGAGGATTTTTTACAAAGGAAATAATATTTATGTTTTTAGGTAACTCTTTATCAAACCACTTTGTTGCTTTGTACTGGGTACTTTAAAGTCGAAGTATTTCTGCAAAGGAATATCAAATCCTTTGTAATTTAAATAATTATTTAAGGCAGTATTTAATCCTTGGCTATATAAGTGGTGCTTTGCTCCTTTTAGATCTTCATGGTACAAATCATTCTCAGCAAAGCCCTCAAATTTTGGTCCTGTAATCTTAATCTGAAATTCTTCAGGGTTTTTACCCACAGGACTATGACTAGTGCAAGCAAACTGATGCCAAAAAGCGGATTGGATACAATTGTGTTGAAATAATTGTCTAACAACCTCTAAAGAATCAATTGTTTCTTGTTCTGTTTCTGTAGGAAAACCAAACATTAAATACGCATGTACCATAATATTTTCATCAGAAAAAGCTTTGGTTACTCTCGCTACTTGTGCTATATCTACCCCCTTTTTCATTTTAGCCAATAATCTATCTGAAGCAACTTCTAAACCACCGGTTACAGCAATACATCCTGATTTTGACAATAAAGAACAAAGCTCAGCTGTAAAAGTTTTTTCAAATCTAATGTTGATCCACCAGGTAATATACACCTCTCTTTCAATTAAGGTATTTGCTAAAGCTCTTAGCATTTTAGGTGGAGCAGCTTCATCAACAAAATGAAAACCAGTAATACCTGTTTCTGATATTATTTTTTCAATTTTATTAACCAAATCGGTCGCTGTAGTATTTTCGTAGTTACCAATATAGTCCAAAGTAACATCACAGAAAGAACATTGTTTCCAGTAGCATCCCCGAGAAATTGTTAATTTATTCCATTTTCCATCAGACCACATTCTGTGCATCGGATTCATAACATCTAAAAAAGATAAATATTTATTTGTTGGAAGTCCAGCATAACTCGGAGCTGGTAAATTTTTGTGATGGAATATAGTATTCGGTATTTTATTAGCGTACACAACTTTATTATTTCTTAGGATATAAGTTCTTTCAAGTAAATCTTCCGCTATTTTACCCGCTAAAAATTCGGTTATTTTTAATAAAGGTCCTTCTCCATCATCTAAAGAAATAAAATCAACAAAATTAAAAATTCGGGGGTCAGATAATCGTCTTAACTCGGTATTACAGTATCCACCTCCCATGGCTATTTTAAGTCCTGGGTATTGTTTTTTTATAAATTGAGCGCATCGTAAAGCCGAAAATAAATTCCCTGGAAAAGGAACTGTAAAACAAACTAAATCATAGGTGTATTGTTGTAATTTTTCATCTAACAAATACAACATTTCATCCTCTATTAAAGTAGTTTCGTATTGCAAATAGCTATCAATAGTATCAAAACTAGAGGCTGTTCTTGCTATTTGTTCGGCATAGCGTGTAAAGGAAAAAAATTCATCCACATTCGCATTAATAAAATCTCCTAATTCTTCAACAAACAAGGTCGCTATATGCTTGGCTTTATCTAAAATTCCTAATTTGCCAAACTCAGTGGTTAAATCGTTATCTAATTTAATACGCCTATGACCATGAGGCAAGTAATCTTTATGCACTATTTGATAAGCAGCGGTAACTTCTTGTGCTCGTAAATAATTCATTACAGAGTCTACTTTATTTATATACTGTTGCTTTTGCTGATACACCAAAGGAAAGTCTTTATTACCCAACATATCTGCTTGTTTAAAAATAGCATGTATAAACTCTTTGGTAAAGACTGCTGTAAAAAGCTCGATACTTAAATCCATTTGCGTTGCTTTTACCTGCTTAGACTCTAAAAACCCTTTGATATATGCAGTTGCTGGATAAGCCGTATTAAACTGTGTAAAAGGTGGAGTTATTAAAAGAGTATGGATAGACATATGTAATAAATAGACAGCAAATATACTCTTAAGACAGTAACTTTTTTGCTGAATTAATAAAACTCTTTAAATTTTCATTGCTTTTTATGTAACATATAGAAAGCTAGTTATCAAAGTGTCATTAGTGAAAATTAAAATAATTTAAGTTCTCCTAATCGTAAAAATGAAGAAATTATCTTGAAGAAGTTTATTTTTTTAACAAGTTTAATTTCTATCAACCTTTATAGAACAACCAATTGCTCTAGTTTCTGTCTTTTCAACTTTATCGCCAGTTAGTAAGGAATCCACAGCATTTTCAACATACTTTTCTGTTACTGCATCAGGGTTTCGAGAGCTGTTATCAATAGCGCCAATATATTCAACTTTCATATTCTTTTTGTTCACAATATAAACATGTGGTGTTTTTGATGCTCCAAATTTTGGATATACTTTTTGACCAGCATCAAACAAATATGGAAACGTAAATCCTTTTTCTGCTGCTCTAACTTTCATGTCATCAAAACTATCTCCTTTAGAAGCCTTCGGGTCATTAGGGTTTATGGCAATAATAGGATATCCTTTTGATTTATATTTTGCATCCAAAGCTATAATTCTATCTTCATTCGCTACTGAATAAGGACACATATTACACGTAAAAATGATAATAAATCCTTTTGCCTCTTTATAATCAGACAAAGAAACCATGGTATCATCAATATTTTTCAAAGTAAAATCTTCGATGATATCTCCTATTCTATAACCTTTTTCAGTTTTTAAAGTAAAGGAAACTGCTGAAAAAGTAACAACTGCTATCAATAATACTATTTTAATTGTTTTCATAATATGCTAATTAATAAAAGTTTGTAACTCTTTTTCTAATGTTTCATAATCAAAGGAATGCTCATAAAACTTACGTTTATTTTTATTGTAAATCAATGTTGCAGGGATAGCCCCACTCCAATTTTCATCAATCGCTTTAATCCAAACATCTTCATTAATATCATCTAATAAAACTACTTTGGAATTTAATTTACGCTTATTAATAAAAGGTATTAATTTCTTTTCAACTTGTTTCGGAAAATCTAAACTCACCAACAAAACTTCTACATTTTTATCATCATACTCTTTTTTTATTTTTTCGAAATAGGGTAACTCTTTTACACAAGGTGCACACCAAGTTGCCCAAAAATTAACAATATAAGTCTTACCATCATTCTTCTCTAATAATGGTTTTAACTCACTATAAGTATATGTTTTAACGGATGATACTTGAAGGTTTTTTTCTTTAGAAGTTTCTTTAACAACCTCTTTTTTGCAAGAAATAAATCCTAAAGAAATCAATAATATAACGAGTAATTTTTTAATCATTTTATAAAAATACCTATTTTAAATTTTAATAGAAGATAATTATTTGATTGTTAACAAAAAAACCTCAAAAAACGAGTTTATGAGGTTTTCGAATTATCTTTTACAGCTCGTTAATCAAAAATATCATTCAACACTTTTGCCAAACGAATTCCACCTTTTTGTAATTGCGTTCTTACGGTTCCAAAATGATTGTAAGAATATCTGTAGCGTAAATTCTCTCCTTTTTTCACTGAATTATAAACTTCATTTGTTACTTCATGTACTTCATTGACCCAATCAATAACGGTTCCTTTTTCTATAGATTCTTTTTGTCTTTTTGACAAATCATCTGCGTTATCAGCCAATTCAATATAACTCATCTCCCAATCATCGATCATGTTTGTGTCCCAAACTCTGTGTAAATTTGTTCCTCTTCCAAACCACTCCACTTGTATGTTATTTCCTCCTTTATCTTCTTTTCTTCCAATATGCATTGGTTGATGTAAATCTCCAATCAAATGAACTAACATTTTTAAATGAAACACTTTCTCTTCTTCAGAACTCATTTTATTTTTTAAAACCCCTATGCAGGCATCAATTCCTGTAACTAAATCTCCTTTTGAATTTTTCTCTGCTTCTTCATAATTCTGATTCAAATTCATATTTACGTAATGCCAAGAATAATACTTATTATACTTCTTGTCTGATTTTATCTCATCTGCATAGGTGGAAACAAATGCTAAACTTTGTCCTTTCAATAATTTATCTATACTTCTTTTAGCTTTTCTAGTAAGATGTTTTTCTGCTATTTTACCCGTTACTCTATGTCCATTTTTTCCCCAAAAAACTGCTTCATCAGAAGAATTTTTCATAAAAAAAAGAAAAGGAATTAATACTAATAACTTAATTTTCATTTGAATCGTTTGAATTTAATTTACAGCTAAAGTATAAAAATAATTACTGAATTATTTGTTAAATTAGAAAAAATAACCATACATTTGTGATATCAAATTAATATCAATATAAATTTATTCTTATGAAAGTGGAAAAAATAATTAAACCAGCAAATGGTTATTTAATGTTATTAGTCGTTCTATTATTGTTTTTTGGAGGCATAGTTTTAGTTATTATGCAAGAAAATTCAATGTATTTAATACCTACATTGTTTGGTTTTATAGGCTTTTTTGGATTTATTTTAGTAAATCCAAATACATCTAAGGTTATTTTACTTTTTGGTAAATATGTTGGAACGATAAAAGAAAATGGTTTGTATTGGGCAAATCCTTTTTTTACAAAAAAGAAAATATCCTTAAGAGCTAGTAATTTTGATAGTGAGCGTTTGAAAGTAAATGACAAACTTGGGAATCCTATAATGATTTCTACAATCCTAGTTTGGAGGGTTACTGATACCTATAAAGCTGCTTTTGATGTTGATAACTACGAAAACTTTGTACGTGTTCAAACAGATGCAGCAGTTAGAAAGTTAGCTAGCATGTATCCTTATGATAATTTTGCAGATGAAGGTTCTGATGAAGATATCACATTACGTTCTAGTGTAAATGAAGTTTCTGAAGCTTTAGAGAAAGAAATAGACGAACGTTTATCAATAGCAGGAATTGAAGTTTTAGAGGCTAGAATTGGTTATTTAGCCTATGCACAAGAAATTGCCAGCGCTATGTTAAAAAGACAACAAGCAACAGCAATTGTAGCTGCTAGACATAAAATTGTTCAAGGTGCTGTAGAAATGGTAGAAATGGCTTTAAATGAATTAAATCAAAAGAAGATTGTTGAATTAGACGATGAACGAAAAGCAGCAATGGTTAGTAATTTATTGGTTATTTTATGTGGTGATAAAGAGGCTTCTCCAGTAGTTAATACCGGAACTTTAAATCATTAATATCAAACAAAGTAAGTAACACGAATTTAAAATGAAAGAATATAAAGTTATACAACCTAAGTTAGGATTGAGAAATAGATTTGAAAAAATGGAGGACTTATTAAATCAACATGCAAGAGAAGGTTGGATTTTGAAGCATATGGGTGAACATTGGTCTAGTATTGTTTTAGAAAGAGATAAAAATAGATAATGAAAATTTTTAAAGAACAGCAACGTTTTACGCAAACTTGGTTAATAATACTTTTAGCCATGAGTATCATAGTCCCCATCGGAATTATGATACAAGAATATGCCAAAGAAAATAGTAAAATGACCACCAATGAATTTGTACTAACTTTAGTAGGAATATTAGTTTCTGTTTTGTGTATTTTCTTTTTTAAACTAACCACTAGAATTGATGAAAAAGGAATTCATTATCAATTTTTTCCATTTCATTTTTCTTTAAGAAGGATTAGTTGGTCAGAAATCAATTCTGTAAACGTTCGAAACTATGATCCCATAGGTGAATATGGAGGTTGGGGTCTAAAAGGTGGTTCTCTTTGGAATAAAGCTAAAGGAAAAGCCATCAATATTTCTGGTGATATTGGTATTCAATTAACACTAAAAAATGGTAAAAAATTATTGATAGGAACTCAGAAAGAATCTGAAGCAAAAAGAGTTCTAGACACATATAAAAATAAAATTATATGATACAAATTATCTGTTATTTAATGGATTCTATTTTTGGAATTGTAATCTCTTATCCTCAAGCAACTGTAAACATATAACATGGCAAAGAAAAAAGCTTTTGCATTACGCTTAAATGAAGATATGATGAAATCCATTGAAAAATGGGCTGCGGATGAATTTCGGTCTACAAATGGTCAAATTGAATGGATGCTCATGCAAGCATTAAAAGAAGCTAAAAGAGAACCTAAAAAAATTGAAGAATAATTTTTATATCTATTTATTTAAAGTTTTTCTAACCTTTCTTTTCTTTTGAAGAAAATATTAATTTAAACAAAAGCATACAATTAATATTGTTTAAATTGTATATCTCCATATTCTAAAACTATCATTTTTACACTTTATAATTTTTAAAAAAAGAGTAAAATAACATCCTCAGATAAAAAATTACATTTTGTTCTCTGCTTCATGCAAAATAATGTTGTTAGTTTTAGTCAATCCAATTTTTAAAATCCTTTACTCTCTCCCTACTCACAATAATTTCGCATTCAGTATACGAATGTAATATCAATTTTAAACGAGAATTGGAATATGCAATAATATCTTTTATTGCATTTATATGCACAATAAAAGTGCGATTGACTCTAAAAAAAAATTCTGGATCTAATTGTTCTTGCCAATGTTCTAGGGAACTATCCAATAGGTAATCTCTATTTACTTTTGTATGAATATAGGTTGATTTACTTTCACTGTAAAAACACTCTACTTCATCGATATGAATTATTTTTATATGTTGTCCAACTTTAATTGTCAATCTTTTTTTGAATTTACGATCAACCGGATTTATCAATAATTTACGAATGTCATCAATATTTACCTGAACATCTGTTTGTTTTGGTCGATTCTCTTTAAACTTATCTATGGCTACTTTTAACTCATCTTCATCTAAAGGTTTTAGTAAATAATCTATACTATTAAGTTTAAAAGCTTTTAAAGCATATTCATCATAAGCTGTTGTAAAAATAATGGCAGATTTCACTTCAATTTCTTCAAAAATCTCAAAAGACAAACCATCAGAAAGCTGAATGTCTAAAAATATTAAATCTGGATGTTCGTTGTTTTGCAACCAATTTAAAGACTCTTCTACAGAATGTAACATTTGCTGAACTTCTAAATCTAGTATTGCCAACATTCTATTTAGCCTTCTTGCTGCTGGCTTTTCATCTTCAATTATTAATACGTTCATTTTTAATAGCTTTTTATTATTTTGATACTCCTCTTCCCTCCTAGTTCGGTCTTAAATAGAGAACCTTTCTAACTTTTCAATTTTGTAACTAAATTTACTCTTTCATAAATTCTTTAATCTTTCTTTCTCCCCAATCTTTACCAAACAAGTTAAGATATCCAAAAGTTTTTAAACTATGAAATGCTAAGAATATTCCCCACACCAACCAAATAGGAATATGCGTAAAACCATCGCCATCAAATTGATTGCTTACTTTAAAATCTCCAACTATTTTAAAAGAGAAATTCCAAACAAACGCTAAAAACAAATTTACCAATATATACGTAACTACGTGTTTGTAGAATTTTTTAATTTCTTCTACTCTTAGTTTTGCTCTCAATAATTTTTTCTCACTTAAGTTTTCCATCGCTTTACATATTTTTATTACGTTGTTCTTCTTTGTCCATCAATTCTTTAATTTTCTTTTCTTCCCAATCACTTCCAAAACCTAAAGATTTAAAACCAAAAACGCCTAACCAGTGAAAAAACATTCCGATTCCCCAAAAAACCCATGTAGAATAAACTCCGAAGTTAGAAAGAGTATCTTCAAAACGATAGCCACTTTTCATTAATCCCCATATGATAATTCCACTAATAAAAATGTTTGTTAAAACATAAACAATTAAGTGAATATAAAATCCTTTTATAGCTTTCACTCTTTTTTTGGCTCTTATATAACTCGCTGCTTGTGTAAAATTATTGTCCATGATTTCTATTTTTTTTACTTTGTTCTTCCATGATTTCTTTAATCTTCTTTTCTTCCCAATCTTTTCCAAAACCTATTTTTCTAAATCCAAAAACAGCCATCCAGTGAAAGAAAATACCAACTCCCCAACCTAATAATGAAAACCAAAACCAATGAAAACCGGGCGAAAATAGTAAGTTTACTGCAATTATTATAGGCATTGTAACACAATATAAAGAGAAATGGATATAAAATCCTTTTATCTCTTTCACTCTCTTTTTTGCCTTAATATATGCTTGCTCTTGTGTAAAATCTTGCTCCATAATATTAATTATTCTCGTTCATAAATTCTTTAATTTTCTTTTCTTCCCAGTTTTTTCCGATTCCTAATAACCTAAGTCCAAAAACAGTTAACCAATGAATAAAAAGTCCAGAACCCCAACCAATAACAGAAAACCAAAACCAATGAAAATGAGGTTCAAATTTTAAATTCATAAAAATAATTACAGGGATAATTATACAGTAAACTGTTAAATGCGTATAAAATCCTTTAATGTCTTTTACTCTTTTCTGAGCTTTCAAATAACGCTGTTCTTGTGTAAAATCTAATTCCATAATTACCTTCTATGATCTTGTTCGTCCATGTATTTTTTAATCTTTTTTTCTTCCCAGTCTTTGCTCATAAACAGATTTAAACCAAAAGTATTTAATGCTTGAAAAGCGATTCCGATTCCCCAATACAACCAAATTTTATAATTATGATAATCAGAAAGAGCTTCTATAAAAGTATCTCCATCATTCATATCACCTGAAATAAAAATTGCCGTTAAAAAGATATTTACAACAATGTAACTCGCTAAATGTTTATAAAACTTACTAATTTTCTCTACTCTTTTACGAGCCAGAACATATTTCTGTTCTTTAGTGAATTCCTTTTCCATTATCTTGTTCTGTTTTGTTGATTCTCTTTATCCATCATTTCTTTAATCTTTTTGTCTTCCCAATTTTTTCCTAAGAAAATAGTGTAATTATTTACTTCTAAAAAGTGGAAAGTTAAGCCCATTCCCCATCCAAATATTGGAAACCAGAACCAGTGAAAACCTGGTGAAAAACGTAAATTGATAAAAATTAAAAAAGGAATTACTAAACAGTATGAAGCTAAATTCTGATAAAACTCTTTTAGTTTCTCTACTCTTTCTACTGCTTTTACATAGTTGCTATTTTCTAAATCTTCAGTGTACATACTATCGTTCATTTTATAAAGGAGCGGTAAACTCACCTTAAAAGTTTTGTTGTTATTTTCTATTTTCACTCCTTTTTGAGTGATTAATCCATATCTATCAGCAATATTTTGCAAACCAACTTTGGTGCTTTTTCCTATTGCTTCTTTAGGATTTACATTATTTTCTATAATTAAATAAGTGTCTTCTTCATAAATAGTAATCGTTAGTGGTTTAGAAGTAGAAACCACATTGTGTTTCACTGCATTCTCTAACAAAAGTTGTAATGATAAAGGCACAATTTTTAGCTCATTGTTACTTATAGAATCTGGAATATTAAATTGTACTGCATCTTCAAAACGCATTCCTAATAATTCCATATACGTTTTTGCAAACTTTAATTCTTCTTCAATTGGTACTAAATCTTTATTTCTTTGTTCTAAAACATATCGATATACTTTAGATAATTTTGTGGTAAATTTCTCTGCCTGATTTGGATTTTCACCAATTAAACTCGTTAACACATTTAAACTATTAAACAAAAAATGCGGATCTAATTGATTTTTTAAAGACTCGAATTTTGCTGTTTCAGTTTTTGCGACAATTTCTTGTTTTGTGCTTTCTTGACTAACAGATGCTTTCCAATTAATCATAAAACCACGTGCATGAAAAAAAGTAGCAACTCCTAAGGAAATAATAACAGTAAACATGTGTACATAAAGTAGAAAGCCAGTAAAAAAACTTTCCACCTTCAAGCCTTGTAAAACTATAAATTGTATATAATTAATTACTAATACTGCTATAATTGTATACACTACAGTTGAAACAACTCCCGCCCAAACTCTCTGATTTGTTTCTGCTATCCAACTCCACTTTTTATTAAGAAAATCGTTTATAAGAGCGTTTCCAAAACCGAGTCCAAAAGAATACAAGCAAGAAATCATAAAAATATAGGCGATTCCTTTTAAATTAAATTGCTGTTTAAAAACTACAAAAATCAGGGTAAAAATTAGTGCAATTTTTAAAGTAAGAAAAATACTTTTTTTTAGGTTTACGATAGAAAACGTTGTTATTTTTTTCATTTCTACTTTTATGCTTAAATTATTAAAATTTAATATCTAAAGATACATTTTTATCAACAACAACAAATTTTGCATCTTCAAATTTTGGAGGTCCAAAATTCATTACATTGTTAGATGATCCATAATCCTCTTTGGGCATTCCATTAGATTGAAAATCCATTTTATTATTATCATTTTTGTCGTGATAACAAATGATTGCATATTCTCCTGCTGAGATGTTTTCAAATACGGCAATACTTTTTCCGTCTAAAATTTTAGATTCTGACCCTTTAATTGGTTGCATTCTAAAATTAGTTTTGTTATATAGAGCAAATCCTACTTTTCCTGAATCCGAGGTTACATTTACAACTGTTGCTGTAATTGTGTGATTTTGTGCAGCTATTGTACTTGTAATTAATAATATTAGTGTTGTTAAAAAGGCTACGATAAGTTTCATAATTTTAAGTTTTAATTGTTTATTATGCTACAAATATGAAATAGATTTAAAGTTTATTAAATTAAAAAATACTGAGTTGTATTAATTTAAGGATGAACTGTATTATTCATTAAGAATAATATTAGATTTAATAAGATTTTACTTGAAATGTCAATTAAAGAATTGTCAAAAAGGGAATATTTAAGTATTATTTTAATGAATTTATAACTCAAAATCCAATTTTGTTTAAATTTCATAAAACTGATAAAAAAGCGATTCATTTTTAATGATTGCTTTCAAAAAACATATACATTAGCATCATGATTACTATTAGAAACAATAAATTATGTACTACAATAGCTCCCAGTTTGCGCCTGCGCAATCGTCGTCGCTAATATTTTTTATTAGCAATTAATCCTCTTATCACACTCTTATAGTTTTTAATTATTTATTTTTTTATCGTGAACCTTTCTTACAAAACATACTTACAAATTTTAGTTATTTTAAACGATAGCCAAATAAATTTTTGCCGCAGTTTCAAGTTTCGCCCTTTGGGGTAAAATTTATTTATGGAATTTAGGTGAGTCCAGTTCTACATTCAGAAAACAACAAACAACAAGTTTTATCAAATAAAAATACAATGCAATGGAAATTGTAATTGCTAATAAATCTCATATCGTTTACGCTGACATTATCTGTGATACTATTGCTGAAGCTGCAAAAGTTAGGGGAACGGGTATTGCAAAACGAAAACCAGCATACATTGCCACTAAGATGGAAAATGGTAATGCCGTAATTGCTTTAGATGATGGAAAATTTGCTGGATTCTGCTATATAGAAAAATGGGGACATGGGAAATTTGTTGCTAATTCAGGGTTAATTGTACATCCAAATTATAGAAATATAGGGTTAGCCAAACAAATTAAACAAGTTATTTTCAAGCACTCAAGAACTAAATTCCCAGAGGCAAAAGTATTTAGTATTACAACTGGGTTACCTGTTATGAAACTAAATAGCGATTTAGGTTATAAACCTGTTACTTTCTCTGAACTAACCGACGACCAAAGCTTTTGGGATGGTTGTCAGACTTGCAGAAACTTTGATGTTTTGACAAGAACAGATAGAAAAATGTGCTTGTGTACTGGTATGTTATTCGATCCAAAAAACAATAATAAAGAAGCCTCTGAAGAAGTGAAAGAAAGCGTTTTCAAAAAATTAAAAAATATTAAACAGAACTTGTTTCTAAAAAAAGATAAAAAATGAAAAAATTAGTAATTGCATATAGTGGCGGTTTAGACACCTCTTATTGTGCTGTAAGTTTATCAAAAAAATATGATGTTCATGCGGTAAGTGTTAATACTGGTGGATTTACAAAAGAAGAAATTAAACATATAGAAAATAACGCCTATAAAATGGGCGTTGCTACATATAAAAATATTGATGCAGTTGCTACTTTTTACAATAAAGTAGTAAAGTATTTAATTTTTGGAAATGTCTTAAAAAACAGTACCTATCCGCTCTCTGTAAGTGCAGAAAGAATTATACAAGCGATAGAAATTGTTGAGTACGCAAAAAGTATTGGAGCTGAATATATTGCACACGGAAGCACAGGTGCAGGAAATGATCAAGTACGTTTTGATATGATTTTTCAAACGTTGGCTCCAGGAATCAATATTATAACTCCAATTAGAGATAAAAAATTAACAAGACAAGAAGAAATAGATTATTTAAAATCCGAAGGAATTGATATGTCTTGGGAAAAATCAAAATACTCCGTTAATAAGGGCCTTTGGGGAACAAGTGTTGGAGGTGTAGAAACTTTAAATTCTGAAAAACCATTACCTAGTGAAGCGTATCCTTCTCAATTAGAAAAAGAAGTAGAACAAAAAGTTACACTAACTTTTAAAAAGGGCGAATTTATTGGTTTAAATGGAAAAGAAAATTTGCCAGAAATAAATATTGAAAAATTAAATGACATTGCTGCTTCATATGCCATTGGAAGAGATATTCATGTTGGTGATACCATAGTTGGTACGAAAGGAAGAGTTGGATTTGAAGCAGCAGCTGCTTTAATAACAATAAAGGCACATCACTTATTAGAGAAACATACCTTGACAAAATGGCAATTACAACATAAAGAATATTTAGCTAGTTTCTATGGAATGCATTTGCATGAAGGTCAATATTTAGATCCTGTAATGCGAGATACGGAAGCTTTTTTACAAAGTTCTCAAAAAATGGTTTCTGGTAATGTTGTGGTTTCTTTAAAACCGTATCATTTTTCTTTAGATGGAATTATTTCTGATCACGATTTAATGTCTAGTAAATTTAGCACGTATGGTGAAGAAAATAGAGCTTGGTCAGCAGACGATGCAAAAGGTTTTATTAAAATTTTAGGGAATCAGAATAAAATATATCAACAAGTAAATTCTTAAGGATGTTAGAAGTAGGAATTATAGGTGGTGCAGGTTATACCGCGGGGGAATTAATAAGATTGTTACTGAATCACCCTAAAACAAATATCAATTTTGTTTACAGCACTTCTAATGCTGGCAACAAATTGTATAAAGTGCATCAAGATTTAATTGGTTCGACTGAAATAAGTTTTACTAATAAAATTAATACAGAAATTGATGTATTATTTTTATGCTTGGGTCATGGCAATTCAACTACTTTTTTAGAAAACAACAGTTTTTTTGATCACATGAAAATTATTGATTTAAGTAATGATTTTAGACTATTCAAGGATAAAAATTTCGAAGAAAAAGAATTTGTCTATGGTTTACCAGAATTGCAAAGAGATGCTATAAAAGAAGCAAAATGTATTGCAAATCCTGGTTGTTTTGCAACTGCTTTACAATTGGCTATTCTACCACTGGCTGCAAAAGGATTACTGCAGAACGATATTCATATTAATGCCGTTACTGGTGCAACTGGAGCAGGAACTTCTTTGTCGACAACCACACATTTTACTTGGAGAGATAATAATTTTTCGCATTATAAAGCTTTTAATCATCAACATTTAGGAGAAATACAACAGACTGTAAATCAGTTACAGCCTAATTTTGATTCTGAAATAAACTTTATGCCAAATAGAGGAAACTTTTCAAGAGGAATTTTTGCCACCACTTACACAAAATTTAAAGGCAGTATAGCAGAAGCAAAAGAAATGTATCAAGTATTTTATAAAGATGCAGCATTTATATTTATTTCTGATACCGATATACATTTAAAACAAGTTGTAAACACAAATAAATGTTTAATCCATATAGCAAAACATGACAATAAATTACTAATAACAAGCGTAATAGACAATTTATTAAAAGGAGCCTCTGGCCAAGCAATTCAGAATATGAATTTAATGTACGGATTTGAAGAAACTTTAGGTTTAAATTTAAAAGCAAATTATTTTTAGTAGTAATTAGTTGCGTTAACGAGTGAAATGACATCCTTTTTGAGGAACGAAAAAAGATATAGTGTAAAGCGTGACCTGCAGGTAACGCCCAAAAAATAATAAAGTATGAAAGTAGCAATAATTGGAGCAGGAAGTTTAGGGCAATCGATTGCAAAAGGATTGTTGAAAAATAAAGTTGTAAGTTCTTTATATCTTACAAAAAGAAACACAGATTCTATAAAGGAATTTAATAGATACAAGGCAGTAACCTTAACTACTAATAATGAAGAAGCAGTTAAAAATTCTGATATTATAATATTTGCAGTACAACCAAGACATCTAAGAGATATTTTAGAAAATTTAAAATACAAACTCAGTAAAGAGCAAATACTAATTTCTGTGATTACCGGTTTTTCGTTAGGAAAAATTGAAAATGTAATTGGTGGAAAGCATTATATAATTCGTGCAATGCCAAATACAGCCGCATCTGTAGGACAATCTATGACATGCCTCTCTACAAATGCAAAAGGAAAGGAAAAAGTTGAATTAGCAAAGACTATTTTTAATAGCTTAGGACGTTCTATGGTAATTCCTGAAGATCAACTGCAAGCAGCAACAGTTATTTGTGCAAGCGGAATTGCTTTTTGGATGCGTTTAATTCGAGCGACAACCCAAGGGGCTATTCAATTAGGTTTCGAAGCGCACGAAGCACACGAATTAGCAATGCAAACTTGCTTTGGAGCTGCAACCCTATTAAAAGAATCTGGCAATCATCCCGAGGAAGAAATAGATAGGGTAACCACCCCTGGAGGATGCACCATTGAGGGATTAAATGAAATGGAACATCAAGGATTAAGCTCTTCTTTGATAAAAGGAATTAACGCTTCTTTTGAAAAAATAAACCAAATTAAAACAAATTAAAATGCCTTTATTTAATGTTTATCCTTTATATGATGTTACTCCAGTTTCAGCAAAAGGCATGTATGTATATGATGAAAATAATACTGCATATTTAGATTTGTATGGAGGTCATGCAGTAATTTCTATTGGGCATGGACATCCAAAATATGTAGAAGCAATTACAAATCAAGTTGCTAAATTAGGTTTTTATTCAAATGCAATTCAAAATCCATTACAAAAAGAATTAACTGACAAATTAGAAACTCTTTCTGGCTGTAAAGAGTACCAATTGTTTTTATGTAATTCAGGCGCAGAAGCGAATGAAAATGCCTTAAAACTAGCTTCTTTTAAAACAGGTAAATCCAGGGTAATCGCTTTTAAAAATGGTTTTCATGGTCGTACGTCTGCGGCTGTTGCTGCCACGGATAATACCAATATTATTGCGCCAATAAACGCACAACAAAAGGTTACAATATTAGAGCTAAATGATATTGAAAGAGTTCAAAGAGAACTCGAAAAGGGAGATGTTTGTGCTATAATTATAGAATTTATTCAGGGTGTTGGAGGATTAGATCAGGCCACTGCTAAATTTTTTGAAAAAGTCGATGTACTTTGTAAAGCGAACAATACCTTTTTTATTGCAGATGAAGTGCAGTCTGGATATGGCCGATCAGGAAAGTTTTTTGCATTTCAGCATTATAAGGTTACTCCAGATATTATTTCTATCGCAAAAGGAATGGGAAATGGTTTTCCTATTGGAGGAATTTTTATTCACCCCTCCATTGAAGCAAAGTTCGGAATGTTAGGCACTACTTTTGGCGGAAATCATTTAGCTTGTGTTGCAGGTTTATCGGTTTTAAACGTAATTGAAGAAGATAATTTAATGCACAATGTCAATGAAATATCTCAATACTTTATTAAAATTGCTAGAACAATTCCCCAGATAAAAAACATTAAAGGAAGAGGCTTAATGCTAGGTCTAGAATTCGATTATGAAGTAAGCGATTTAAGAAAAAAATTAATCTACGAGTATCAGATTTTTACAGGTGGAGCGGCAAATAAAAAACTATTAAGAATTTTACCCCCATTAAACGTGAAAAAAGAACATATAAATCAGTTTTTTAAAGCTTTGGTTAATGCTTTAGATTCCTAGAAAAAAATAAGAAAATAAATGAATACGTTATTATCCATAAAAACTAGAAATAATGTTTTACGCACAATGGCCTCACTTCTTGATCGAGAAAAAGAAGCTATTATTAGCCTAAACAAAAAAGATTTAAAAGCTTACAAGGGTGATGATATTTCTATGTTCGATCGATTAAAAGTTGATGAAGCAAAAGTTCATGAAATGATTGCAGCTTGTTTACACTTGGCAACTCAAGAAGATCCTGTTGGTTTAGAACGATTTAGCTTTAGACATGATAATGGAATGCAGGTTTATAATAAAACCGCTTCTTTTGGCACAATATTAATCATTTATGAATCTAGACCAGATGTAACGGTTGAAGCTGCTGGAATTGCATTTAAATCTGGAAATAAAATACTTTTAAAAGGAGGTAAAGAATCTTTACAATCGAACTTAAAAATTGTGGACTTATGGCATCAAGCTTTAAACCAGCACAATGCATCTAATAATTGGATTGCCTACTTACAATTTGATAGAACTGAAACGCAAGCTTTTTTAGAAAGACCATCCCAAAAAGTCGATTTAATTATTCCAAGAGGCGGTGAACGTTTGATTGCGTTTGTAAAAAAACACGCTACGTGTCCTATAATTATTAGCGGACGTGGTAATAACTTTGTTTTTGTTCATAAAGAAGCAGATACAGCTATTGCAATTGAGATTATTTTAAATGGAAAATCCAAAATTTCTGCTTGTAATGCGGTCGATAAAGTTTTAATTGACAAAAACCTTCCAAATAAAACAGCTTTTATTAATCGTTTATTATCAAAGTTAAAAGAGTTTAAAATTGATGTTTTAGGGGATACAATAATTTCAAAATTTGATAAAGTTGAAGAAATTTCATCAAATGATGTTTGGTACAAAGAATTTTTAGATTACAAAATTGTAATTGGAGAAATTCCATCGAATAAAGACGCGATTGCAATGATTAATAACTATTCTGGCGGCCACTCCTCAGCAATTATTACCAAGAATACAGCGGAAGCTAAATTATTTATGGCAAATGTTGATACAGCTGCCGTATATCATAATGCATCTACACGTTTTACAGATGGAGGTCAATTAGGATTGGGTGGAGAATTAGCTATAAGTACAGATAAATTACATCAACGTGGACCTATAGGGTTACAACATTTGGTAACAAACAAATGGTATGTTCACGGAAACGGACAAATAAGATAATATGCAAAAAAAGAAACGCATTTTACTAAAAATTGGTTCGAATACACTTACCAAAGAAACAGATAATATTTCAAGAGGAAAAATTGAAGATATTGCAAGTCAAATTGCAAAACTAAAGGAAACTTATGAATTTATAATTGTTAGTTCTGGTGCAATTGCCGTTGCAAAACAATTTGTAAAACTAGAAAGTAAGCAAAAAGATGTATTTGTAAAACAAGCATTAGCTTCAATTGGTCAGCCTCATTTAATTAGAATTTATCAAGAGATTTTTAGAGAATATGGTTTATTAAGTTCTCAATGCCTTCTCTCCTATTCTGATTTTGAAAAAGACGAAAGTAAAACCAATATTACCAATACTATAAAAGTGTTGGTAAATAACAATTATATTCCAATCATAAATGAGAATGATACAGTTGCCACAGATGAAATAAAATTTGGTGATAATGATAAATTAGCAGCGCTAACAGCATCATTATTAGAAGTTGATTTATTGATAATAGCAACTAATACTAATGGTATTTACACTAAAGAATCCATCCAAAATAAAGTTCCAAAAACCATTGAAGAAGTTATCAATTTTGATGATTTAAAGAATGAAATTGTGAACTCCAAATCTAGTCATGGAAGTGGAGGAATGCAATCTAAAATTGAAGCTGCTGAAGTTGCCAAAAAAGCTAATATAGAAACATGGATTGTCAATGGCCTAGAAGATAATTTTATCTGCAATGCGTTTGACAATAAAGTTCCTTTTACGAAAATTAAATAACAGACTATGAAGAATTACACCTCCATAAACGACATTGATAATATTGCTACTTGGATCAAAGAGGCGAAAGAAATTAAAGCAAATCCACTTGCAAATATTGAATTAGGAAAAAACAAAACATTAGGGTTACTGTTTTTTAATTCAAGTTTACGTACACGTTTAAGCACTCAAAAAGCAGCTTTAAATTTAGGCATGAACCCTATTGTTATGAATGTTTCTGACGATGCTTGGGGAATTGAATTTGGAGATGGAACGATTATGAATGGAAACACCGCAGAACATATTAAAGAAGCTGCTGCTGTTGTTTCTCAATATTGTGATATAATTGCTGTAAGAGCATTTCCAACATTAACAGACAAAGAAAAGGACGAATCTGAACACGTTCTAGAGTCCTTTGTTAAATTTGCTTCAACACCCATTGTAAGTATGGAAAGCGCCACTGGTCATCCTTTACAAGGTTTAACAGATGCAATAACCATTTCTGAAAACTCCACAAAAAAGAAACCAAAAGTAGTTTTAAGTTGGGCGCCCCATTTAAAATCTTTACCTCATGCGGTTGGAAATAGTTTTGTACAAGCTATGCAAAAAATGGATGTTGATTTTGTAATTACAAACCCAGAAGGATATAATTTAAGTCCAGAAATCACAAAAGACACCCCTATTTATAATAATCAAGTAGCAGCATTTAAAGATGCAGATTTTGTCTACACTAAAAACTGGAGTTCTTACGATAATTATGGCCAAAATTTAGGTGGTAATGAACAATGGATGATCACAGAAGAAAAACTAAAAAATGCAAAATTTATGCATTGTTTGCCTGTAAGAAGAAATGTTGTGGTAGCAGATGCTGTTTTAGATTCGAATAACTCTTTAGTTATTGAACAAGCCAATAATAGAACATATGCAGCGCAATTAGTATTGAAAAAAATATTAGAAGACTTGTAAAATAACTTTTAGTTATTAATTAAAATGGAAAAACTTTCAATTATAAAAATAGGCGGTAACATCATAGAAGATGAAATTTCTCTAAACAAATTTTTAAAATTATTTTCAAATTTAAAAGGAAATAAGATTTTGGTTCATGGAGGAGGAAAAAGAGCTACTCATATTGCATCAAAATTAGGTATTGAATCTAAAATGGTAAAAGGAAGACGCGTAACTGATCCTGAAACTTTGGAAGTTATTACTATGGTTTATGGTGGTTTAGTAAACAAAAATGTTGTAGCTAAATTACAAGCTTTAGGCACTGATGCCATTGGTTTAACGGGTGCAGACATCAACAGCATTCAATCTGATAAAAGACCTGTTAAAGATATTGACTTTGGCTTTGTTGGTGATGTGAAAAAAGTAGCATCCAAATCAATTAATAAATTATTGAAAGCTGATTTTACGCCTGTTTTTTGTGCCATAACGCATGATGGTAATGGACAATTATTAAACACAAATGCAGATACTATTGCTAGTAAAATTGCAGTTGGAATGAGTGAGATTTATGATACATCAATATACTATTGTTTTGAATTGAATGGTGTTTTAGAAGATTTTAATGATAAAGAATCAATAATTAAAAAGATCAATTCAGAAAACTATCAAAAATTATTAAAAGAAGGGATTATTTCTGATGGCATGATTCCTAAATTGGATAATTGTTTTGATGCACTAAATAGTGGTGTTCAAAAAGTACACATTGGAAACACGAGTATGTTAACTAAAGAAAATAACATTTTTACTACAATTACATTATAATATGAGTATTAAAAAATTAACAGAAAATGCAATTTCACTTTTAAAAAAATTGATTGAAACCCAATCTTTTTCTGAAGAAGAAGAAAATACTGCTCTATTAATTGAAGGATGGTTCAGTGAATATCAAATATCATTTAAAAGAACAAAAAATAATATTTGGGCGACAAATAAATATTTTGATGAAAGTAAACCAACATTATTATTAAACTCTCATCATGATACTGTTCGTCCAAATTCAAAATACACAAACGATCCTTTTGAGGCCTTTGTAAAAGATGGAAAATTATTTGGTTTAGGAAGTAATGATGCAGGTGGTTGTTTGGTTTCTTTAATGGCAACTTTTACAAAATTTTATGATGATGAAAATCTAAAATACAATTTGGTAATTGTAGCATCCGCTGAAGAAGAAAACAGTGGTCAAAATGGTTTAAACTCTATGTTACCAATTATTCCACATATAGATGTGGCTATTATTGGTGAGCCAACTTTAATGAATCTTGCAGTTGCAGAAAAAGGTTTAGTTGTTTTTGATGCAGTTATAGACGGTACTCCAAGTCATGCAGCTCATCCAAATGATAATAATTCAATTTATAATACCATTGAAGTTTTGCAATGGTTTAAAGATTTTAAGTTTGATAAATCTTCAGATGCTTTAGGTGATGTAAAAATGACAGTAACTCAAATAAATGCTGGTTCACAACATAATGTAGTTCCTGGTCACGTAGATTTAGTGATTGATGTTCGCGTAAATGATGCCTATTCTAATCAAGAAATTGATAATATTCTACAAGAACAATCTCCTTGCAGTAAAATAGCTCCAAGAAGTTTACGATTAAACTCCTCCTCTATTTCTTTAAATCATGATTTGGTGAAAGCAGGAATTGCAATGGGTAGAGAAACTTATGGATCACCAACGTTATCAGATCAATCTGCTTTAAGTTGCCAATCTTTAAAATTAGGACCTGGAGATAGCACTCGTTCTCATTCTGCCAATGAATTTATCTACTTAGCTGAAATTCAAGAAGGAATACAGATTTACGTAGAATTATTAAATAAAGTAATCGTTTAATTACAAAAAAAGAAATATGAAACTTTGGGATAAAGGATTTTCAATAGACAAACAAATAGAAAACTTTACAGTTGGCAATGATAGAGAAATTGACATTCATATTGCAAAATATGACGTACAAGCTTCTTTAGCACATGCAATAATGTTAGAATCTATTGGAATAATTACTGCAAATGAGTTATCAGATCTTAAAAGAGGTTTGCAAAAATTAGCTTCAGATATAGAAAACGGAACATTTGTAATTGAACCTTCTTTTGAAGATGTACATTCTAAAATTGAATGGGAATTGACCGATAAATTAGGTGAGGTTGGTAAGAAAATTCACACTGCTCGTTCAAGAAACGATCAAGTTTTAGTGTCGTTGCAACTATACTATAAAGAAAATTTAGCGATTATAAATGATAAAACAAAAACACTTTTTGATACACTTATAGGTTTAGCAGAAATACACAAAGAAAGTTTATTACCTGGTTATACCCATTTGCAAGTAGCAATGCCATCCTCCTTTGGATTGTGGTTTTCTGCGTATGCAGAATTACTAATTGATGACGTATATATGCTAAATGCAGTCTCTAAAATTGTAGATCAAAATCCTTTAGGCTCTGCTGCCGGTTATGGAAGTTCCTTCCCTATCGACAGAGAATTAACGACGAAAGAATTAGATTTTGCTACTTTAAAATACAATGTTGTTGCAGCTCAATTAAGTAGAGGAAAAAGTGAGCGTTCTATTGCTTCAGCTTTAGGCGGATTGTGTAATACAATGTCTCGATTTGCAATGGACGTTTGTTTATATATGAGTCAAAATTTTAATTTTATTTCTTTTCCTGATGCGTTAACTACTGGAAGTAGCATTATGCCACATAAGAAAAATCCTGATGTTTTTGAATTGATTCGCGGAAAATGCAATAAAATTCAGGCTTTACATACAGAAATGGTCATGATCACCAATAATTTACCATCAGGTTACCATAGAGATTTTCAATTATTAAAAGAAAATATTATCAGTGCTTTTGAAGATGTAAAAGATATTTTAGACATTTTAAATTATGCTATTCAACAAGTCATTGTAAAAGATATCGATTTGAATGATGAAAAATATCAATACTTATTTACAGTCGATAGCATCAATAATTTAGTGGTTGGAGGCATGTCTTTTCGAGAAGCATATCAAAAAATTGGAGGCCAAGTTCAAGAAGGGACGTATAAACCCGATTTAGGAAAACAACATTCACATGTTGGTAGTATTCATAATTTAAGTTTAGATAAGATTGCAGCAAAATATCCTAAAAACTAACAAAACACGAATTCCACTAATTTTCACTAATCTTTATCAGTTCGTAATTCCTTCAAAAGTAGGAATGACAAAAAAAAGTATTGACAAATAGAAATATCAGAAATCACAATCAATGTTTGCATCAAATCATATTGTATCTATTAATTGAAAAGATAAATGATGATGATAAAAATTGAACACTAAAATATTACAGTTCAATACATTAATGCAGCTGTAAACTTCTGTAAATTTGTTACTCCAGATTTTGAAATTAGAAATGAACAAAAATCTATAAATGATAAAAGATGGATGCACAATGGCAATAAAGAATTCTATTTTACTTTACAAGAATCTCCATTAGAAACTGAACCTAAAAAACTAAATCAAACCTATATAAATTATGGATTTAACCATATTGGTTTAGTTGCGAATACTATTGATAAAATTGAAAAATAATTAAAAGAAGCTGGTGATAAGAAAGGAATTGACACTTCAAAAGAACTTTTAAAAAAAGAATTTATTATTATGATAGTGCTGGTTTTGAATGGGAATTAGTAGAATATTTATCTACAGATACTAAACATAGGTTTCTATATGAATAGTGCATTTAAGAAAAAAATTAATGAAAATTGAAGATTCATTAACGGTTTAGACTATAAGTAGTTGTGCACTTTAGTAATTAAATTTACAAGAACACACCTATCAGAAAACCTTTAGAAAATTTCAGTAGTGGGCCATAATTAGCAATTACTTATAGCCATAGTTATCTTCAGTTTCCAAACTAACAAAGTTTAAGAATTCCAAATGCAGACGGTACATGAAAATCTGCATCTTGTGTTTTAGAATCTACCCAGCTAATCCATTTCAATAATGCGACCTTGCCCACCAATTTGGTACAATGACCTCTAAATAATCCTATTTGTATATTATTATTATTTATAAGACCTAATTCATTAAGAATAGACAAGCTTATTTTACCTTCCACTGTATAGTTTTCTTCATTAATTTTTGATTTAATCGATAAAGATTCAGGCCATTGCCAATCTCTGTCAAATTTTCGATATAAATTAGCTCTGTAATCAAGCACACGACCATGCGGATCCATTTCTAAACAGTAATAAGGGCTCATTTTTTGATCTCTACGAAAAAATATTTCTACGCGTTCAGAGTGCATTACTGCCAATTTGCTATTATCCTCTATATAAACCAAAGGTTTAGAACCGTAAGCAACAAAACGAAAATAGATATGATTTTCATCATAATATGCACTAAAACTAGTAACAGGGGATTTTTCGCTTTGCCAAGGATAAGAAAAGTCATCTAATTTTGTAACTTTCTCCCAACTAGTAAAATCGATCAACTTCTTAATTAAGAATTTTTTCATTTTTAGATTAAAGATAACTTACGCTCATATCAGTCTTTAACGAAGTTAGTGTTTTTGTATAAGAAAATAAAGTTAAAATTTATAGGGAAAATACCCATTTTATATATTTACTATATGTAACAATTAAGCTTTAAATATCCATTAATAAAAGTTAATTTGCACTTTCAAAATTTACTTTCACAAAAAATCCATATTCATAATGAAATCAGCAAATATCTTACAACAAGCCTTTACTTTGCCTTGTGGAGTTATTTTACCGAATAGAATGGTAAAATCTGCCATGAGTGAAAACAATGCGGATAAAGGTGGAAAACCTTCTGAACGAATTATAAAATTGTATAAAACTTGGGGAGAAGGTGGTACAGGAATTTTGATTTCTGGAAATGTAATGATGGATAGTAAAGCTTTAAATGAACCAAGAAATGTTGTTGTAGAAGATGAGAAATATATGGCTGAACTAAAAGAATGGGCTGATGTTTCACAAAAGCATGGAAGCCATCTTTGGATGCAAATTAATCACCCTGGAAGACAATCACCCAAATTTAACAAAGATGTAGTAAGTGCTTCTGATGTTCAACTGCCTATGAAATCAATGTTTCCAAAACCTCGCCCAATGACAGAAGAGGAAATTTGGAAAACAATAGATGGTTTTGGAGATTGTGCTTTAATTGCTAAAAAAGCAGGTTGGAAAGGTGTACAAATACATGGAGCTCATGGATATTTAGTAAGTCAGTTTCTTTCTGCACTGACCAATTTACGAACAGATCAATGGGGAGGTTCTTTAGAAAATAGAGCTCGTTTTGCTTTGGAGATATACAGAAATATGAGAAAGAAAGTTGGCGCTGGTTTTCCTATTGGAATTAAAATAAACTCTGCAGATTTTCAACGAGGCGCATTTACAGAAGAAGAATCTCTAGAAGTAATAGATATGCTTTCTGCTGAAGGTATTGACATGATTGAAGTTTCTGGCGGTACTTACGAAAAAGCTGCAATGATGGGTGCAGGTAAAAAAGTAAAAGAAAGCACAAAAAAGAGAGAAGCTTATTTTGCAGATTTTATTCAGAAAGCGAGAGCAAAAACAAAAGCGCCTTTATTATTAACTGGAGGTTTTAGAACCTTAGATGTAATGGCTAAAGCTATAGAGAATAACGAATTGGATTTTGTTGGTTTAGCGCGTCCTTTTGCTGTATTCCCTTACCTTTCTAAAGAATTTTTTGAAGGAACAAGAACAGAAGTACATATTCCACCTGTGAAGACAGGTTTAAAATTTATTGATAAAATGGGTTTCTTGGATATTTCTTATTTCTCTCATCAAATGAAAATGATGGGTAAAGGTAATTTGCCAAATCCTAAATTGAGTGTTTGGTCTGTTTTGTTTCATTTTATAAAAAAAACTGTATTTTAAATCCTTTTATCCAATCTGAAGAGAAGCCTAAAAAACTCTCTGAAAAAGTGCTTTGATAAAATTAATTGGAGGCATTTTTAATTCAATTTGTAAATCTTCCAATAAAGAAGTCTCTTCATCTAAAAACTTTAATATTTTTTTTGGATGATTTTTTTGAAACATTTTCGCAAAAATGGAAGCTCCTAAATGGTTTTTTTTAGAGAGAATATCTAACAACAATAGGTCGTAAAACCAAAATTTATCAATTTTATGAAATTCTGTTAATGGTTTATCCTGTTTTATATGCGTAATGAGTTTTGCCGTTTTTCTAGTGGTATTTTTAAAGGTAAAACCCGTACTTGCTTTAGACCAACCTCCTGCTGTACCAATATTGATGATGTTTTTAGAATTGTGTTTCCAAAATTTATAACACGTCATAGGTATGGAACCTTGCTCCTTTTCTACAATTTCATAATCTGTAATATTTCTCTCCTCTAAATATTTTTCAATTTCTAATTTGTAGTCTTCATAAGGCAGTATATCTTTTGAAAACAAGGTATATTCAAACAAAGCTTCATTTTTAGCATAAGGCAAAATATACATAAAACGGGTATTTTCTTTTTGAGCCACTGTAAAATCCATAAAAGTGGCAGCGCTATCATCAAAAAAATCTTTCTTCGTTTGTATAAAAAAACCAACAAAATGCTGCTGCAAAACAGGATATTTGGTTTGTTTCTTATACGCATCAGTAAACAAAATACTGTTTAAAATTGTCTTTGTTTTAAAAATTGTGCCAGCAGTAATTACTTCTGCTTCCTCATCTCCCTGATGAAGGCTTACAACATTTGCTGTTTGAAAAGTAATATTTGATTTCGTTTCTAAATGAGACCAGATTTTTGAATAAAAATCTTTACTACGAATCATTTTATATTGATAAGGAACAATATTTTCTTTCGTAGCATACAATTTACTTTTAAAAATAATATTTTTCCAAGATGCACTTACAATTCCATTCCACTCATCATTATCAGTTTCCCAATAACACCAAGTTCTATCGTTTGCAATTTTCTTTTCTCTATCTAAAATTAGGATTGATTTATCATCAAAAAAAGCATCTTTAGACATTCTGTACGCCATCATTAAGCCAGAAGCACCTCCACCAACAATTATGTAATCGTAATAATTCATTTGGGTTAAATGAGCTTAATATTTAAATAAAGAGTTAAGGATATAGTAAAGTATCCTTTAAATTTAATGTTTAAATTTTAGGTTTTTGAAAATATTTAAAGGGTACAAATAACATTCCAAAACATTGGCTATCTTCTTTTCTCATATTTTTGTGATGAATCTTGTGCGCCTTTCTTAATCCTCTCAAATAAAAGTTGTTGGTGTTTTTAAACCATTTAAAACGTTGATGAATTAATACATCATGTACCAAAAAGTAGGCCAATCCATAGCATAAAATACCTAATCCTATAAAAAATAAATAGGTATGTTCTGTATATGTACCATAATAGAAAAAAGCAATACTAGGGATGGCAAAAACAACAAAAAAAGCATCATTTTTCTCAAAACCTTGATATTTTGGTTTATGATGATCTTCATGCAAATACCATCCAAAACCATGCATTACAAATTTATGTGTACACCAAGTGATGCCTTCCATCAATAAAAAAACAACAAGAGTAATTAGTCCGAACATTATTTTATGATATTTAATTTATATTTCACATAACTTCTTGCCAATAAGTTTATTTTCATTGGATCTGAAATACGAATACGAGTATCCATGATTTTTTCTGAGGGCACTGCTTTTAATTTTTTTAACAATCTTCTGTAATATCTATACGCCATATACACTCCAAATTTTGCTTCAACAGGTAATTTTAGAATCCCATTTTTGTAAGCAAAATCAAAATCATCTTCAATTTCATCAATAATAATTTGTTTTGAAGCTGCATTTAGTTCTCCCAAATTTATATTTGGAAAGTAGGAACGATTTAAAACCTCATAATCATCTTTGAGATCACGCAAAAAATTCACTTTTTGAAATGCAGATCCTAAACGCATTGCCGCATCTTTTAATGCTTCATACATTTGGTCATTTCCGTTTACGAATACTTTTAAACACATTAATCCTACAACATCTGCAGAACCATAAATATATTCGTCATATTCCGCTTTTGTTTGATATTCAGTTTTAAATAAATCAGCTTTCATACTTTTTAAAAAAGCTTGCACCATTTCATCAGGAATCTTATACTTATTCACCGTTTGCTGAAATGAATTTAAAATTGGGTTTAAACTAATACCAAACTCTTTTGAAAGGTAATAATCTCTTTCAAAATGCTCCATTAATTTTTCTTTGTCGTAATCATGAAAAGTATCTACAATCTCATCAGCAAAACGGACAAAACCATAAATATTATAAATATCTGATCTAATAATTGGAGACAACATATTTACAGCTAAAGAAAAAGATGTACTATAACTTTTTGTAACTAGTTTACTACAATCATTAGAAACTCGATCAAATAAGTCTTTCATTTTATTATTGATTTTTACAGATTAATTCTGATGCTATCTTTCCTGAAATCAATGCAGGTGGAACACCTGGACCAGGAACTGTTAATTGGCCTGTAAAATACAAATTATTTACTTTACTACTCTTTATTTTTGGCCTTAAAAAAGCAGTTTGTAAAAGTGTATTTGCCATACCGTAAGCATTTCCTTTATAAGAATTGTATTCTTCTTTAAAATCATTTACACAAAAAGATCTGTTAAACAACACATGTTCTTTAACTTTTTGATTTGTTAATTTTTCAAATCTATCCATTATTTTATGAAAATATTCTTCTCTTAGCTCTGAGGTATCTTCAATTCCTGGTGCTAATGGAATTAAGAAAAATCCTGCTTCTTTGCCTTCAGGTGCAGATGTTTTATCTGTTATTGAAGTAAAATTTGCATAGAAAAGAGGATCTGACGGCCATTGCGGATTATCATATATTTCTTTTGCATGAGCATCAAAATCGGTATCAAAAAACAAGGTATGATGACTTACGTTTTCTATCTTTTTATTAAAACCAACATAGAATAAAAGTGATGAAGGTGCAAACGTTTTTTTGTCCCAATAATTTTCTGAATATTGTCTTAGATTTTTATCTAATAAAGTTTCTGTATGATGATAATCTGCACCACTTAAAACTAAAGTTGTCTCGATTTTCTCACCATTAACCAATAATCCAACAACATTTTTTGATGTATCTGTAATAATTTTTTCAACGTTAGAATTGGTTTTAAAATTTACGCCTAAACTTTGGGCTAAAGAAACCATACCTTCTATAACGGTATACATACCTCCTCTTGGATGCCATGTTCCTAGACCAAAATCTGCATAATTCATAAAATTGTAAAATGTAGGTGTATTACTGGGTTTTGCTCCTAAAAATAATACAGGAAATTCTAAAATCTTTATTAATTTGGGATTCTTTATATTTTTTCTAACATGTTTTCTTATCGTAGAAAAAAACTGTGTAACTCTAGCTATCGTTGTTGTATTTACCAACTCTAAAGGCGAAACCCCAGGTTTATAAACTAAATCTTTTATAGCGGTATCATAATTAGATTTTGCAGAATCTAAAAACGATTTTAAATGTTTTGCACTTCCTTTCTCTTCTTCTTCAAACATTTTATAAATATCTTCTAGATTTTCAGAAATCTTTAAAGAAGATTTTTCACCAAAGTAAACTTCATAACCCGGACTTAATTTATCCAACGTGTAATAATCCGAAGGTTTTTTACCGAAATCAGCGAAAAAACGCTCAAAAACGTCTGGCATCCAATACCAAGAAGGTCCGATATCGAACGTAAAACCATCCTTTTTAAACTGTCTTGCTCTGCCACCTAATGTATCATTTTTTTCTAAAACAGTAACACTATATCCTTGCTTTGCAAGATAACAAGAAGATGCTAAAGCCGAAAAACCTGAACCTATAATATGTATATTCTTATTCATTATTTATTTTGTTTAACAAATATATTTATTAATTGAACAATTAAGTGCAAAAGAATGCAATTTTATAGTACTTTTAACAAATCTGGAATAGAATCATATAATTGAATATTTGGATTCAATTTGAGATGCTTTACTTTATTCACTTTCCTCCCTGTTGCTATAAACTCATTTTTAGTAATACCCATAACTGCATTAATCTCATTAAAATAATCTACAATTTTATCATCATAGGGCTGAATAGTTAAAGAGGTTATAAAACATATTTCCCTTTCACTTTCCAAAAAATAATTTAAATTATTTAAAGGTAAACTTTGTCCTAAATATATGGTGTGAAATCCTCTAAGAACCAACTCATAGTTCAAGTATAAAAGTCCTAGTTCGTGAATTTCATTTTCAGGTAAAAACAATACATATGTTTTACTGGTATCATTAATATTATATTGTAATTTTTCCGTGTTAGATTGAATCTTTTGAGCAATTAGATTCGAAATGAAATGCTCGTGGGCAGGCAGTAAAGTTTCGGTCTGCCATAGTAACCCTATATTTTCTAAAAAAGGAATAAAAACATCTTTAAATACCTCTCTAAATGTTTTTTTATGCAGTAAAGTATTATAAGCGTTATTAAAAAGAACTTTATCAAATTGAAACATGGCTAACTTAAAAGTATTTATAGCCTCATCATTAATTGCAGTATTAAAAGCTAATTCTCTTGATTGAAGTGTGATCTCTTCATCGGAGAGTTCTGCTATTTTAGAAATCTTAAAATTATTATTGTTTAATAGAACAATATTTAAAAGTTTAGTTAAGTCCCCCGGAGTGTACAACCTAATATTTGTTTCTGTTCTTTTAGGCTTTAATAAATTATAACGTTTTTCCCATATTCTAATGGTATGTGCTTTAATTCCTGAAATATTCTCAAGGTCTTTAATTGTAAAATCTTGTTTAATATTGTTCAATTTTATACATTTTGCGTTGAACAAATTTAACAAAAATAATTAACTGTAAATATTTTTTTAGAAAATTGTAACATTTTATACTTTTACACTACTTATAACCAAACTAACTTATTATCGGGTGCAAAAAGATTTAGAAACTAAATTTTTATCAGACTTTGAAAGCAATCAAAATATAGCACATAAAATTTGTAGAATTTACACAACAAATCAAGATGCTCACAATGATTTATTTCAAGAAATAACGATACAACTATGGAAAAATTACTCAAAGTTTAGAGGAGACTCTAAATTTAGTACTTGGATGTATAGAGTTGCTTTAAATACTGCAATTTCCTTATATAGAAAATCAACCAGAACCATAAAAACACAGGACATTAGTGATTTTACCTACAAAATTAAAGCCACAGATTATGATAATACAGAAGAATTACAATTAAAAGCTTTGTATACAGCAATTCATAGATTAAATGATATTGATAAAGCTTTAATATTTTTATATCTAGAAGACAAACCTTACCGGGAGATTTCTGTAACATTAGGAATATCTTCTGTGAATGCAAGAGTAAAAATGAACAGAGCAAAAGAGAAATTAAAAAATATATTAAACCCATAATTATGGATTTATTAGAGAAATATAAAAAAACTTGGGATAATCAACCTGACGAGACTAAACAGTTTTCTGCCTTAGAAATTTATAAGTTAGCGCACTCCAAATCATCATCAATTGTAAAGTGGATTTTTATTATTGGTGTTTTAGAATTTGTGATTTTAAACTCACTATACTTTGTATTCGACATGGAGGAGGTTTATACTGAATACGAAAAAATGGGTTTAAAAAACTTTATTTTCTATTCGCAAATTGTAGCTTATGTGATATTGTTTTATTTTTTAGTAATGTTCTATTTAAATTACAAAAGAATTTCTACTACAGATTCAACAAAAACATTGATGAAAAAAATAATAAAAACTAGGAAAACAGTTCGTAATTATGTGTTGTTTAATTTAAGTTATATGGCATTAGTTATGATAGCTGTTACCATAGCATCCATAAATACTAATTTTAATGATTTAAACAACAAGCAAATTATTTTAATAATAATCGCTACTCTAATTGCTACATTATTAATTCTAGGGGTTTTATGGCTTTTCTATCAATTATTATATGGCATTTTATTAAAAAAATTAAATAGAAATTATAAGGAATTAGCTAAAGTAAATGACACCAATTAAGTTATTTTTCTAAAAAAACTCCTTTTATTTTAAAGTATTTGTGTTAAAATTTTTTCTCAGTAAATTCAGAATCTTTTGGAATACTAAAAGATTTAGAAATCATTTTATTTCTTATTTTTTTTCCAGTTCTACGGTTTTATTTTAAAAACTCTTTTAGCTCTTTTATTAAAATTTCATGCATTTCATTCGTGTAATCTAAATGGGTAACAATTCTAATTCTACCTTCACCCATTGGGGTTAAAAGAATATTTTTAGCTTTCATTTTCTGAATAAAATTATCTGCGCCTATTTTTTCGTCAACATAAAAAATAATGATATTGGTCTCTATCGTTTCTACTTTTGTTACATAAGCAACAGACTCTAGAACTTCTCCAATTTCTTTTGCTTTTTGATGATCTTCAGCTAATCTTTCTATGTGATTATCTAATGCATAAATACCTGCTGCTGCCAAAAAACCAACTTGTCTCATAGCTCCACCTAAAAGTTTTCTAATTCTTAAAGCTTTTGCTATATGCTCTTTAGAGCCTAGTAAAATTGAACCAACGGGAGCCGCCAAACCTTTTGATAAACATATAGAAATAGTATCAAATAAATGTCCATATTGTTGCGGAGTTTCGTTTTTTGCTACCAAAGCATTAAATAAACGTGCTCCATCTAAATGAAAAGCCAAATTATTGTCTGTAGAAATTTTTTGAAGCTTTTTTAGTTCAGAAAAATCCCAACAAGCTCCTCCACCTTTATTTGTTGTATTCTCAATACAAACTAATCTAGAATACGGAACATGAATATCTGATCTACCAGCAACCGCTTCTTGCAATTGCTCGGCGGTAAACATACCTCTATTTCCATCAATTAATTTGCAGGTTACCCCAGAATTAAATGCAGCTCCTCCACCTTCATAATTATAAACATGTGCATATTTATCACAAATTAATTTATCTCCAGGTTGCGTGTGTAATTTTATCGCTGTTTGGTTTGCCATCGTTCCTGAAGGAAAAAATAATGCATCTTCCATTCCAAACATAGCAACCGCTTTTTCTTGCAGAGCATTGACTGTTGGATCCATTTTAAAAACATCGTCACCAACTTTTGCATGCATCATCGCCCCCAACATTCCAATTGTAGGCCTAGTTACTGTATCTGATATTAGGTCTATTATCATATTTAGGTTTTTATGTCACGATTTTGGTAAACACTATATTTTATAAATTAATATTTATAATCATTTCCAATTGGCGATCCATCTGGAATTTTAGGGGCGTTTGATTTTTTAAATGATGTAGGATTTTTAACAAAATCTTCAATCATTTTTATCATTGCTAAATTATATATTTTCTGAATTCCTTCTAGTTTTTTATTTTGTAAAATTGATTTGATTTCAGATAACTTATACAATACAATTGCATTTACTTGTTTGTACTGATTTTTATATGCTGCTAGATAAAATAGTTGTTCTAATACCGCTGTATTTATGACACTTTGTAGTTCTTGATAATAAGAATCTTTATGTGTTTTTTTTATAGTTTTTGTTATCAACTCATCGAGCAACTCGACTAAACCTAGTTGTCTTTTATTTAAACTTTTATGCGCAATTAACCTCGATGCCCTTTGTGGGTTTAATAATAAATTTAATGTCATTTCACTAGCTGTTTCTACAGCTCCAAATGCATCAAACTCTACTCCTAAATCACTTTTAAAAGATTCTCTTGTTCTTCCAAACCCCATGGCCCTTGGCGGAAATAGTGCTAACTTTTCTTTCGGAATTGCAATTTCATCTACAGCAATCGTTTTTAAAACTGCTTGTAAAGCAATTCTTTCAGCTGTTCCTGAAACTCTTTTTACGATCGTTTGATTACCTCCTTTTACGGCGTAACTATATTCCAAACCGCCGATTAATTTGACCGCAGCTTCCGTTTGAAATCTATGAAAAAAATACAAGGGAACAAACACATCTTCTAAAGCAGAATAAGGCTGCTTAGTTTTAATATTATCTTTTGAAAAATTTTCGATAGCAGTTCTTCTAATTTTAAGAATATTATACAACTCATCATGAATATTTGAACCATTATCCCACAGATGCGCAGAACTACTTGCACTTCCTTGAGACCTTGCATCAGCATCGGACAAATATTTTAATCCACTTGCAAATGCATCTTCTAAAATTTTATGCAACTCATTCTCTTCATCTTTCTCAAATTCTTGATAAAAATAAGCGACAGTAACTTTATCCCAAACTCCAATTTTAGTATCGTAAGCATTAGAAAAATCAATTTTATTCTCTTTTAAACTAAATTTTGGATGCGGATAATCCATCACGGAAGCCCTTCCGTTTGTACTTGCAGCAAAATTGTGCGCAAAACCTAACGTATGTCCAATTTCGTGTGCAGATAATTGTCTAATTCTTGCAATTGCCATTTGCAAAGCAAAATCATCGTCTACAGCATCCTTTTTGTAAGGAGCTTGCAAAGCCTGAGCAATTAAAAAATCTTGACGAATACGTAAACTCCCTAAACTAACATGACCTTTTATAATCTCTCCTGTCCTTGGGTCAGAAATACTGCTGCCGTAACTCCAACCTCTTGTAGATCTGTGCACCCACTGCACCATATTATAACGAACATCTAAAGGATCTGCGCCTACCGGTAACATTTTCATTTGAAAAGCATCTTTGTAACCAATAGCCTCAAAAGCTTGATTCCACCAACTTCCACCTTCTAATAAAGCAGAACGCACTGGTTCTGGAGTTCCTCTATCTAAATAATAAATAATTGGTTCTTTAGCTTCAGAAATTTCTGCCTCTGGATTTTTCTTTTCTAATCGATGTCTATAAATAAATCTCTTTTTTATTGATTGATTAACTGGCGTTGCGTAATCTAAATATGACATTGGATAACCTCCTGAACGTGGATCGAACTTTCTTGGTTTGTAATTATTATCTGGTAATTCTACAAAAGAATGATGCTGATGAACGGTAACCAAAAATCCATTGGGAGACACGCTTCTAAGATTTGATCCCTTCGGAGCACCTTTAAACGTCAACATCAAATCAAACTCAACGTTTTTTGGAAATGCTTTTGTTCTATCCAAATGAAAAGCAGATTTACTTTCGTCTAAACTGTAAGTTCCTTCCTTATTTCTTGCTAAAGTGCTACTTACTCCATGAGCATCTCTCATAAAAAAATCAGTTGCATCCACTAAATAGATGCCTTTTTTTTCTTTTTTGATCACAAAACCATGCAAAACAGATTTTGCAAACGCTTCTCGTACTGATTTTTTTTCTTCTACATTATCTGTAATTGCCCTATAATCTTGATTCGGTTGAATCAACATTAATTTATTACCTGCTTTTTTAAAATGAACTACAACCCCTGCTCCTAACTGACCTCTATCTAAACCAATATCATTAGAACCAATTCCTTCTGAAAGCGAACGAACATAAAGAAAGTCAGTATCTAATTGGTCAATTTGAAGAAATATTTTATCAGAATTTTCATCATAATAAAATGTAAAATAGCCTTCATATTTTGTAATTCCTTTTTGCAATTTATTTGCTGTTTTCTCTGTAAAAAATTGAGAAAACCCATCAAAAGAGGCAGCTATAAAAAAAAGGATAAGTAGTAATTTTTTCATGTTTGATATATTTTGTATAAATCTATAAAATAAGGATCAGTTTTAAAACAAGAAATCTTAAAAATTAATTTATTTTTGTTTGACTTATGATTACACAAGACCAACTTAAAGATATTGCTTCAAGAATTGAAAAATTAAAATCTTATTTAGAGATTGATAAAAAGCTGATTGAAATTTCGAACGAAGAAGAAAAAACTGTAAATCCAGATTTTTGGAACAATCCAAAACAAGCAGAAATTATAATGAAAGAACTTCGTTTTAAGAAAAAATGGGTTGAAGATTACAAGAAAACAATCAGTTTAAATGAAGATGTAAATGTGTTATATGAATTTTACAAAGAAGGTGAAGTTGAAGAAGATGAAGTTATAGAACAGTTTGAAAAGACAAGTTCTTTTTTAGAAGATTTAGAGTTTAAGAATATGCTTTCTGAAGAAGGAGATTCTTTATCTGCAACTATACAAATTACAGCAGGTGCAGGAGGAACAGAAAGTTGTGATTGGGTAGAAATGTTATCTAGAATGTACACGATGTGGGCAGAAAAGCAAGGTTTTAAATTAAAAACATTGAATTATCAAGCGGGAGATGTTGTAGGAATAAAAACAATTACGATAGAAATTGAAGGCGATTATGCTTTTGGTTGGTTAAAAGGAGAAAATGGTGTTCATAGATTGGTACGAATTTCACCTTTCGATTCTAATGCAAAGCGACATACAACTTTTGGGTCTGTTTACGTTTTTCCTGTGGCAGATGATTCTATAGAAATAGATGTAAACCCAGCAGATATAGAAATTGTAACTGCAAGATCTAGTGGAGCTGGAGGGCAAAATGTAAACAAAGTTGAAACAAAAGTTCAACTAACACATAAACCTACTGGAATTCAAATTTCCTGTTCTAATTCTCGCTCTCAACATGATAATAGAGCAACTGCAATGAAAATGTTAAAATCTCAATTATACGAGATTGAATTGCAAAAACAACAAGCGGCTAGAGATGATATTGAGGCTAATAAAATGAAAAACGAATGGGGAAGCCAGATAAGAAATTATGTAATGCATCCTTACAAATTGGTGAAAGATGTAAGAACAGGTTACGAAACAGGGAATATAGATAATGTAATGAATGGAGATATAAATCCGTTTTTAAAGTCTTACTTAATGTTAAATGGGCAGAAAAAGAGTTCGTAATATTTAAAACTTAAATAAAAATGATAAAAATATACCACAATCCACGTTGTTCAAAATCTAGACAAGGTTTAGCGATTTTAGAAGATTCTAAAAAAGAGTTTGAAGTTATAAAATATTTAGATCATACTTTATCCGAAGAAGAATTAAACGAGTTAATAAAATTTTTAAACATCTCTCCTATTGATTTAGTTCGTAAAAATGAAAAAATATGGAAAGAGAATTACAAAGGAAAAGAACTCTCTGATAAAGAAATTATTATTGCAATGGTAGAAAACCCTAAATTGATTGAAAGACCAATTGTAATCAATAATAACAAAGCAGTTATTGGTAGACCACCAGAAAAAATAGCAGCTATTCTTTAAATTCTATTCATATAATTTCTTTAACTTTTTTTTAACTATTAACTCTCAAACTTAATTAGTTCTTTGTTGTTTTAAATGAATAATCACCAAAACAACTAATGAAAAAAATTACACTACTAGTATTCTGTTTATTCACTTCACTATTTCTAATCGCTCAAAAGCCGTCTAGCATTAACAGTATAACCTTAATAGGTAAAGTTATTGATGCAGATACTAAAGAACCGTTAGAATATGCTACCATCGTTTTAAAAGAGACTGAAACAAAAAAAGTTTCTGGTGGAATTACTAATGAAAAAGGAATTTTTAGTATCATAACTCCCAAAGGAAATTATGATATTAGTATTGAATATATTTCTTTTAAAAGTATAAAACTACCAAAGCAAACCTTAAACACAAATAAAGATTTTGGAATCATAAAACTTTCTGAAAACGCAAGTAGTTTGGGTGAAGTAATAATTATTGCAGAAAAATCTACAGTAGATATTCGTTTAGACAAACGTATTTATAATGTTGGAAAAGACATGACGTTAAAAGGAGGAACAGCATCTGATGTTCTAGATAATGTGCCCTCTGTAAGTGTAGATGTAGAAGGAAATGTAAGTTTAAGAGGAAATGAAAATGTGCGTATTTTAATTGACGGAAAACCATCTGCTCTTGTAGGCTTAAGTGGTACAGATGCATTAAGACAATTACCTGCAGATGCTATAGAAAGAGTTGAAGTAATAACCTCTCCGTCTGCAAGGTATGATGCAGAAGGAACCGCCGGGATTTTAAATATTATTCTTAGAAAAGGAAAAGCTTTAGGTTTTAATGGTTCTGTAAACACAACAGTTGGAACACCAGATCAGTTTCAATTAGCAACCAATTTAAACCAAAGAGGAAAGAAAACGAACTTATTTTCTAATTTCGGATATAGCTATAGAAAAGGTCCTGGAAATTTTTTTACAAATTTAAAAAATCTTACAAATGGTGCTGTTACAAGTTCTAGAATTGAAGATAGAGATTGGTCAAGAAATAGAAATAGTTTTAACGCAAATGTTGGCTTAGAATATTTTTTAACTAAAAAAAGCTCTTTAACTGGTAACATTTTTTACCGAAATACAAAAGGTGGGAATTTTTCTACAAATGATATTAAAGAATTTGACCAAAATAATGCATTAACAGATAATATTATAAGAATACAGGATGAAAATTCTGATGATGAAACGATACAATATTCGTTAAACTACTCAAACAATTTTAATAAAAAAGGTCATAAATTAACTTTAGATTTTCAGTATAGTGATAGTAAAGAGAATGAAGAAGCTGTCAATATCGAAACTGGTTTTACAAACGAAACAAACATTACAAACGAATCATCTAAAAACACTTTATTACAAGCAGATTATGTACTACCAATTGGCGAAAACACTCAGTTTGAAGCGGGATACCGTGGTGATTTTCAAGATTTAACTTCAGATTTTTTAGTAACTCCGGTAACAGATCCAAATTTTGACCCATCAAATAACTTAGAATTTGGTCAAAATATTCATGCGTTTTATTCACAATACGGAAATAAATTTAACAAATTTTCTTTTCTTTTAGGGTTGCGTTTAGAAACTACAGATGTAAAAGTAAGATTATTAAATACGAATGAAAATAACGATTTTAGTTATACAGAATTATTCCCCACATTAAATATTGGTTATGAAGTAACAGAAAAACAAAGCTTTACTTTAGGGTATAGTCGACGCTTAAGAAGACCAAGGTTTTGGTATTTAAATCCGTTTGAATCAAGAAATAGTCAGAACATTATTTTTAAAGGAAATCCTGCTTTAATACCAACCTTTACGAACTCTTATGATGTAGGCTATCTAAATAAAATTGGTAAATTAACAGTAAGTTCATCTATTTATTATCAATATTCAACAAACAATATTAGTAGAGTTACAAGGCAAGAAATTAGAGAAATTAATGGTAATAACGAATCTGTTTTAATTAGAGAACCAATCAATTTAGCTTCAGAAGATAGGTATGGATTTGAGTTTACTGCCAATTATAATGCAGCGAAAACAGTAAAATTTGATGGAAGTTTTAATGTATTCAATTCTAAAACAGAGGGAATTTATACCTATGACTTTTTAGACCCAACTACGAATATTACAAATACAATTTCAGAGGATTTAAGTAACAGTAACACAAGCTGGAGAGCACGTTTTAACGCAAGAGTAACTTTACCATATAAAATAGAATGGCAAACAAGGTTATCTTACAGAGGTCCAAGCGAAAGTGCACAAAGCGAAAGTGATGGAATTTTTTCAGCCAACTTGGCATTCAGTAAAGATGTGTTAAAAGAAAAAGGAACGTTGATTTTAAATGTAAGTGATCTTTTTAATTCTAGAAAAAGAAATTCTACCAACTACACGCCAAACAGAGAGAATCCAACCAATATTTCTGACCAAACTTTTCAATGGCGCGTTCGTCAAATATCTTTAAACTTTACTTACAGATTTAATCAACAAAAAAATCAAAAACAAAAAGATGGAAGACAAAATGGTGGTGGAGAAGAATTTGAAGGTTAACCTTTTGAATTACAAAAGGGTTTGAAATAATATCTTTTTATTACTTCTATTACAAAACTACTTTTTTTGTTTTAGACAATAACTTTATCATAATTAAAAAATTACTGCATTAACTCCCTTTTAAGCTGGTTAAATAGAATATAAGAGGTTTTTATTTCAATACTTAAATATCAATAAAACTCATAAAAAAACTCGTTCAATTTCTTGAACGAGTTTTTTTTATCATATATTTTAAAGCTTACTTGCCTTCAGCAGCCTTTTTAGCTTCTTTCTTTAATTTCATATTTTCCCAGATAGTTCCGCCAATCCAATAAGGAACAACAAATGTTAATAAGAATATTAACAACCAAAAACCAGCTGTAAAAACAAACATAAATAAAACTAATCCTGAAAATTGTGAAAAATCTAACATTGAAATATTTTGAAAAATTATTGAAGCAAAAATAAGACTTATTTTCAAAAAACACCAATCAAAAAAATATTTTTTTTAGTTATCTAAAAATGATAATTATCAACTTTATGTAATCATACTTTTTTGTAATTTTGTTGTATCCAAAATTTATATCATAATTATGAAATATAGAATCGAAAAAGATACCATGGGAAACGTAAAAGTTCCTGCAGATAAATACTGGGGGGCACAAACAGAGCGTTCGCGCAATAATTTTAAAATTGGGGCTTCAGCCTCTATGCCTCTGGAAATTGTATATGGTTTTGCGTATCTTAAAAAAGCTGCTGCTTATACAAACGAAGAGCTCGGTGTTTTAACCACCGAAAAGAGAGATCTAATAGCAAAAGTTTGTGATGAAATTTTAGCAGGAAAACTAGATAACCAATTTCCTTTAGTAATTTGGCAAACGGGTTCAGGTACACAATCTAACATGAATGTGAACGAAGTGATTGCCAACAGAGCGCATGAAATTGCAGGAAAAGTTATTGGTGAAGGAGAAAAGACGATTCAACCAAATGATGACGTTAATAAATCGCAATCTTCTAATGATACATTTCCAACAGGAATGCATATTGCAGCATATAAGAAAATTGTAGAAACTACAATTCCAGGTATTGAGCAATTAAGAGATACCTTAAAAGCAAAATCAGAAGCGTTTAAGGATGTTGTAAAAATTGGACGCACACATTTAATGGATGCTACTCCCCTAACTTTAGGTCAAGAGTTTTCTGGCTATGTAGCTCAATTAAACTTCGGTTTAAAAGCTTTAAAAAACACCCTAGAACATTTAGCTCAATTAGCTTTGGGAGGTACGGCAGTTGGTACAGGATTAAACACACCTGCAGGTTATGATGTTTTAGTTGCAAAATATATTGCCCAATTTACAGAAATGCCTTTTATCACTGCAGAAAATAAATTTGAGGCTTTGGCTGCGCATGATGCTTTAGTGGAAACCCACGGAGCCTTAAAACAAGTTGCCGTTTCTTTAAATAAAATTGCAAATGATATTAGAATGATGGCTTCAGGTCCTAGATCAGGAATTGGAGAATTAATAATTCCTGCAAACGAACCAGGCTCATCAATTATGCCAGGTAAAGTAAATCCTACGCAAGCAGAAGCAATGACTATGGTTTGTGCGCAAGTAATGGGTAATGATGTTGCTGTTACTGTTGGTGGCACTCAGGGGCATTATGAACTAAATGTTTTTAAACCTATGATGGCTGCAAATGTTCTACAATCTGCACAATTAATTGGTGATGCCTGTATTTCTTTTAATATACATTGTGCTTCAGGTATAGAACCAAATCATGCAAGAATTACTGAATTAGTAAATAACTCTTTAATGTTAGTTACTGCTTTAAATACTAAAATAGGCTATTACAAAGCTGCAGAAATTGCAAATACTGCGCATCTAAACGGAACTTCTTTAAAAGTAGAAGCTGTACGTTTAGGATATGTTACTCCAGAACAATATGATGATTGGGTAAAACCAGAAGAAATGACTGGTGGTTTAAAATAAAAATATTAATTTTAAAATCTCTTAAAAGCTGCATACTAAATGCAGCTTTTTTTATCTCAAAAAAATAATCATAATAATAGAAAAGGCAGATGAATAAACACGAAGAATTTATGAGTGGAGCTGTAAAAGCAGCATTAAAAGGAATGAATAATAACGAAGGTGGACCTTTTGGTTGTGTTGTTGTCAAAGACGGATTAGTTATTGGTCGAGGAAATAATAAAGTTACTTCTACCAACGATCCTACAGCACATGCAGAAGTTACAGCAATTAGAGATGCTTGTAAAAATATTGGCTCTTTTCAATTAGACGGGTGTATTGTGTATACTTCTTGCGAACCGTGCCCAATGTGTTTAGGAGCCATTTATTGGGCTAGACCAGATAAAGTGTATTATGGAAGCAATCAGCAAGATGCCGCAAACATTGGTTTTGATGATGAATTCATCTATAAAGAAATTCCTTTACCCTATGAAAAAAGAAGTATTCCTTTTGAACAAATTGGAAGAGAAATTGCACTAGAACCCTTTAAGAAGTGGGCAGAAAAACAAGATAAAACTGAATATTAAATTCATACTAAAACCGAAGCTAAAACTTCGGTTTTTCTCTTAAAAACACCTTTCTTTTATAATATTCAAATGATGAATTTGATGACCTGAAAATAAATATCCTAAAGCTCTTACAGACATTTTATTATTTGAAAAACTCCTACTCTTAACAAAGCTTCATCAGAAAAGCTTTTAAATAATTGAATTGAAGACTTTCTTAACACCTCCATTTCATCCAATAAATCATAATAACTGCTATCATTAGCATTGTCGTTCTCAACAAAAAGATCTTATTCAAAACCTGGCAAAGAAGTTTTATCTTTTCTAGCAAAGCACAAAGCTACATAAGAAAAAACCCGTTCCGTATCAATAATGTGCTGAATCAATTCTTTCATCTTCCATTTACCTTCAGCATAAGAAAAATAAAATGGCAAATAATTTTCACGCCTAGGCATGAAAATTATTTGTTATTGAGTTTTCACGCCTAGGCGTGAAAATTATTTGCTATTAAATTTCTACATTTGCAATCGTCACAATAAAAATTCTGTTTGCTATGAATAATTTTCTGAATACATAATTAAATTCTTTTAGACAAGCTACTAAATTTTATGTAATTGATTTCTCGTTTTTAGAAACCAGTTGTGTGTATTGTTCAAAATAAGTAGCATACTCGTTTTTAGGAATCGATATAATAGATTTATTTATGTTTATTGAAGCGAATTTAATAATCAAATAGTCTCTTTTATTTCAATAAAAATTTATAATTATAGCATTACGAAAAAGTTATTTTTTAGCAACAACGTGATGAATTAATTAATTAAAAATTAATGTTTAATTCGCATTTTTATCAAAATATATAATTTAAAACCTCAAATAAATATGAAAAAGATTTTTTTATTAACCTTAACATGTATTCTTTGTTTTAGTGCTTGTAACAAGGATGACACCCCTTCAAATAGAGATTTGTATGCAAACAATCCAGATGCATTTATAACCATTTGGAAAACTGATAATCCAGGAGATTCAGAAGACAATCAAATTGAAATACCTGGCTCAGGAACAAAATACAAAATATTTTGGGAAGAATTAGGGAACCCTAGTAATAGTGGTTTAGTAACAGCAACTAATTCTCGTATTATAACATTTCCAAAAGCTGGAACCTACAAAGTTAGTATCAGTGGCGGAGCACCTGCTTTTCATCGGATTAAATTTAGTAGTTCAAATTCTAAAAAAATAATTTCAATAAAACAATGGGGTACTATAGAATGGTCTTCTTTTGAAGATGCATTTGTGGGATGTGGAAACCTTAATGCGAGTGCTACAGACTCCCCAGACCTAAAAAATGTAGAGAATATGAAGAGTATGTTTTATGGTTGTCAAAATTTTAATGGAAATACATCTGATTGGGATGTTAGCAATGTAACGAAAATGGGTATGGTTTTTTTTGCTTGCAACAATTTTAACCAAGATATTTCTAGTTGGGATGTTAGTAACGTGACGAACATGCATGCTATGTTTACCGGTGCATTTGTATTTAATCAAGATATTTCTAGTTGGGATGTAAGTAATGTCACTACTATGAGTTCGACTTTTAGTGCTGCACATAATTTTAATCAAAATATATCTATCTGGGACACCAGTAGTCTAATAAATGTGAGTGACATGTTTCATGGAGCAATAAGTTTTAATCAAGATATTTCTAATTGGGATTTAAGTAATGTAACTGATATGAATTATATGTTTACAAATGCAAAAAAATTCAACCAAGATATTTCTAGTTGGGATGTAAATAATGTAGAATTGATGTCTTATGTTTTTTGGGGTGCATCAAATTTTAACCAAGATATTTCTGGTTGGGATGTTAGCAACGTCACTCAAATGGCTTGGACATTTTTAAATGCAACAAATTTTAGTCAAGATATTTCTGATTGGGATGTTAGCAATGTACAAAGATGTAATTCTTTCGCAGATGGCTCTAATCTAGATGATAGCCAATTACCTAATTTTCCAGCAAACTGCAATTAAACACTAAAAATCAAAAATAATGAAAAAGATGGTTTAAACCCTATATACTTACCAATCCTGTCTGCAGGCTGTAATTAAGTTACTCAATAATTATTAAGTGATATTAAACCGAAGCTAAAACTTCGGTTTTTTTATTATAAATATCTTTCTTTTATAATATTCAAATGATGCATTTGATGCCCTGAAAATAAATATCCTAAAGCTCTTACAGACATTTTATTATTCGAAGCAACACCTACTCTTAACAAAGCTTCATCAGAAAAGCTTTTAAATAATTGGATTGAAGATTTTCTTAACACCTCCATTTCATTTAATAAATCATAATAGTTTCTATCGTTTGCATTGTCATTCTCAACAAAAACATCTTGATCAAATCCAGGCAAAGAAGTATTATCATTTCTAGCAAAACATAAAGCTCTATAAGAAAAAACCCGTTCTGTATCAATAATGTGCTGAATCAATTCTTTGATCGTCCATTTGCCTTCAGCATAAGAAAAATTGTGCTTTTCTACTGGTAAATTTCTTAATACATCATCAAATACTTTTTGAGAAGCTACTAAATTTTCTATAATTGATTTCTCATCTTTAGAAACCAGTTGCATGTATTGTTCAAAATAAGGAGCATATTCGTTTTTAGGAATCATTAATAAAGTTTTAAGTTAGCAAAAAATAACTTATTTTTTTATATTTACAAAAAAAACATGAAAAAAATTTTATTATTTACCTTGACAAGCATTCTTTGTTTTAATGCTTGTAACAATGATGACACCACTTCAATTAGAGAATTGTATGGAAACAGTCCAAATGCGTTTGTAACCATCTGGAAAACTGATGAACCTGAAGGATATACAGAAGACAATCAAATAGAAATACCAGGCTCAGGAACAAATTATAAAATATTTTGGGAAGAAGTAGGTAATCCAAATAATAATGGTTTAGAAACAGCAACTAATTCTCATACTATAACATTTCCAAAAGCTGGAATCTACAAAGTTAGCATAAGTGGTGGAACCCCTGCTTTTCATCAAATTAAATTTAGTAGTCCATATTTAGATAATGATAAAATAATTTCAATAGAACAATGGGGTAATATAGAATGGTCATCATTTAATCATGCGTTTAATTATTGTAAGGCACTTGAAATAAATGCGAAAGACAACCCTAACCTAAAGAAGGTAAAAGACATGAGTTCCATGTTTAAAGCTTGTTGGATGCTAGAATATGGCGTTTCTGATTGGGACTTAAGTAATGTAACTGATATGAATGAAATGTTTTTAGGGGCTAGATACTTTAATGACGATATTTCTAGTTGGGATGTTAGCAGTGTGACAAATATGGCTTTCATGTTTTATGGAAACCACACTTTTAATCAAGATATTTCTAATTGGGATGTAAGCAATGTAACTAATATGACTGGTGTTTTTGCTGAATGCAGAAACTTTAACCAAGATATTTCTAGTTGGGATGTTAGTAAAGCGACTAGTATGCATGGTATGTTTTATCAATCTAACTTTAACAATGATATTTCTAATTGGGATGTCAGTAATGTAACTAATATGACTGGTGTTTTTGCTCAATGCAGAAACTTTAACCAAGATATTTCTAGTTGGGATGTTAATAAAGTGATTAGTATGCATGGTATGTTTGTAGGTGCAGAAAGCTTTAATCAAAATATTTCTGGTTGGGATGTAAGCAATGTAACTGATATGAGTTATATGTTTAGTGCAGCAGAAAGTTTTAACCAAAATATTTCTGATTGGGATGTTAGCAATGTTACTGAATGTTTTTACTTTTCTGAAAACTCTGGATTAGAATTAAATTATATTCCAAGCCTACAAGGAGGCTGTAATTAATTGACAAAAAAATATTTAGACTTTAAAACCGTTGCGAATTGCATCGGTTTTTTTATTTATTTACACATAGATAATGTATTATCTTTACTTTTCTATGAAAACACTTTTTGTAAATATAAAAGAACTCATTCAGGTTAGGGATACTGGTGTAAAAAAAGTATCCGGTAAAGCTATGAATAGTTTGCCTACTATTAAAAATGCTTTTTTATTAATTGAAAACGATAGAATCATAGATTTTGGTAAGATGGAACAATTACCAAACCGATCAGTTGCCAATATGATAGATTGTAAGGGTAAAATGATACTTCCAACTTGGTGCGATTCTCATACCCATATCGTATTTGCTGGCAATAGAGAGCAAGAATTTGTAGATAGAATTAACGGGTTGTCTTATGAGGAAATTGCCAATAATGGTGGAGGAATTTTAAACTCTGCCAAAAAATTACAAAGAACTTCAGAAGAAGATTTGTACAATCAATCTGCAAAAAGGTTAGAAGATGTAATTGCTTTAGGCACTGGGTCTTTAGAAATAAAATCAGGATACGGATTAACAGTTGAAGCTGAATTAAAAATGTTACGAGTTATCAGAAAACTCAAAGAAAATTATGCCATTCCTATCAAAGCAACTTTTTTAGGGGCTCATGCAGTTCCAACAGAATTTAAGAATAACAAAGAAGGCTACATCAATTTAATTATTGAAGAGATGATGCCTAAAATAGTTGAAGAAAATTTAGCTGATTTTATAGATGTTTTTTGCGAGGTTGGCTATTTTTCTGTGGATGAGACAAACAAAATTTTATCTGCTGGAAAAAAACATGGCTTAATTCCGAAAGTGCATGTAAATCAGTTTAATGTTATTGGCGGAATTCAAGTTTCAACAAAACACAATGCGCTTTCTGTGGACCATTTAGAAGTTTTAAATGATGACGATATTGCAAGTTTAAAAGCTTCTGAAACCATGCCTGTAGCACTTCCCTCCTGTTCTTTTTTCTTAGGCATTCCATATACTCCAGCAAGGAAAATAATAGATAGTGGTTTAGCATTAGCTATTGCAACTGACTATAACCCTGGATCTACACCTTCTGGAAACATGAATTTTGTGGTTGCTACCGCTTGTATAAAGATGAAAATGACACCTGAAGAAGCCATAAATGCAGCTACTATAAATGGAGCTTTTGCTATGAACTTAGAGAACACTGTAGGTTCTATTACAAAAGGAAAATTAGCTAATTTTATCATTACAAAAGAAATTCCTTCTTATGGTTTTTTACCTTACAGTTTTGGTTCTAATTTAATTAATGAAGTCTATATTAACGGAAATCTTAAATAATGTTTTTCAGAAAGATCTCCTACTTCAAATTTCTTTTAGAATCTACAAATCAACATGGAGTGCATTCTCCTTTTGTTTTTGATTTTGTTACAAAAGGATTGTATCATAAAAAGATAATAAATAATATTCCTGAAAAATATCCAGCATTAAAATCACTTACAAAAAAAGAAGAAAGGATTCTTTCAAAAATTATACACTATTTTAATATTAGCACCATCCATTTTGACCTTGTAAGTTTAAATAAAAACTTAAATAATAAATACAAATTACTATATATAAAACTCTCAAAAGAGTTAATATTAGATGAATTAAAAAAGTTAAACTCAAAACATTTTGTGGTTGTTCATGGAATTTATAAGGATAAAAAAACAAAATTAAAGTGGTTAGAAATCATCAAAAAAACAGAAGATATTGTAACTATTGATTTATTTTATTTCGGAATCATTTTTTTCAGAAAAGAACAAGCTAAAGAACATTTTAATATTAGAGTTTAACACTTTCTAAAAGATAAACTTTGTAACTTTGGTCTTTATATCGAGCAATTAAATAAAATGAAAATATATACAAAAACTGGAGATAAAGGAACTACTGCTTTATTCGGTGGAACAAGAGTTAAAAAATATAATTTACGTATTGAAAGTTATGGTACTGTAGACGAATTAAATTCTTACATTGGCTTGATAAAAGACCAAGAAATCAATAGTTATATTAAAGAATCTTTATTAAAAGTTCAAAATGATTTATTCACTTTAGGCGCTATGTTGGCAACTCCTCCTGAAAAAGAAACTTTAAAATCAGGAAAAGAACGATTGAATATTCCTAAAATTGATAGTGATTCTATCTTGTTTTTAGAAAATGAAATTGATAAAATGGATGCATTGCTTCCACAAATGACTCATTTTATCCTTCCTGGAGGCCATCAATCAGTGTCATTTTGTCACATTGCCAGATGTGTTTGCAGAAGAGCAGAACGGTTATCTGTAGAATTAAATGACCAAGAAAATATACAAAATGACATTATAAAATACTTAAACCGACTTTCTGACTTTCTTTTTGTGTTGGCACGAATGTTGTCTAAAGAGTTACTAGTAGAGGAAATCAAGTGGATTCCTGAAAAAAATAGTTAAGTTCTTTTTTTATCGATTTTGAAGTGAACTTTACTTTTATTTAAATTATAAATAACTGATTTATAGGTATTCATAAAAAAAAGCAACAACTTCAAAGTATATTTCTTAAAAAAGACTTGCATAACTGCGTAAAAAAATTATTTTTGCACAAAATTAAATATTAAGAAATGTATTGGACATTAGAATTAGCATCGTATTTAGCAGATGCACCTTGGCCAGCAACCAAAGATGAGTTAATAGATTATGCTATTAGAACTGGAGCTCCTTTAGAAGTAGTAGAAAATCTACAAGATATAGAGGATGAAGGTGATTCATATGACTCAATTATTGAAATTTGGCCAGATTATCCTACAGAAGATGATTATCTTTGGAACGAGGATGAATACTAAATAAAATAATCTAATATAAAAAGTCTCTAAAGAGACTTTTTTTTTGTTTTCTTTTAGCCAAGAAAACAGGTTTTTTTAAGATCGTTAAAGTCTTGATTTACAACTAAACAATATAGCTAAAAATGTAGCTAATAAAAATATATAAAGAATGAGTATTTTAAATTCGGTAATCAAACTTTTTGTAGGAGATAAACAACAAAAAGATTTAAAAATTTTACAACCAGTTGTTGAAGACGTAAAAAAGTTTGAAGCAGAAATTGCTCAATTATCTCATGATGGTTTAAGAGCCAAAACACAAGAGTTTAAAAATAAAATTAAGGAGGCTACAAAAGAGTTTGATGATAAAATTGAAACGCTAGAAGAAGAAGCAAAAAATGCAAATATTGATAGACAAGAAGATATTTATACAGAAATTGATTCTTTAAAAGATGAAGCTTACAAAATTTCTGAAGAAACTTTATTACAACTTATGCCAGAAGCTTTTGCAGTCATCAAAGAAACTGCAAAACGTTTTGTAGAAAATGAAGAAGTAGAGGTTACTGCTACTGCCTTTGATAGAGAATTATCTGGCGAAAGAGATCATATTACTTTAGAAGACGATAAAGCTTTTTGGGCAAACTCATGGGATGCTGCTGGTAAACCTGTTACTTGGGATATGGTTCATTATGATGTTCAATTAATTGGTGGCTCTGTTTTACATCAAGGTAAAATTGCAGAAATGATGACTGGTGAGGGAAAAACATTAGTTTCAACTTTACCTGTTTATTTAAATGCTTTAACCGGAAATGGAGTTCACGTAGTTACCGTAAACGATTATTTAGCAAAACGGGATAAAGCTTGGATGGGACCAATTTTTGAGTTTCACGGACTTTCTACAGACTGTGTAGATTATTACCAACCCAACTCTAACGAAAGAAGACAAGCGTATAATGCAGATATTACTTACGGAACAAATAACGAATTTGGATTTGATTATTTACGTGATAATATGGCCAGTTCTAAAGATGATTTAGTGCAAAGAGCCCCAAATTATGCCATTATTGATGAAGTAGATTCTGTTTTAATTGATGATGCTAGAACTCCGTTAATTATTTCGGGCCCAGTACCACAAGGAGATAGACATGAATTTAATGATCTAAAACCACTAGTGGCCGATTTAGTTTCTTTACAAAAACAACATCTAGTTAGTGTTTTAGCAGAAGCTAAAAAATTAATTGCCGATGGTAACACCAAAGATGGTGGGTTCTCATTGTTAAGAGTTTACAGAGGTTTGCCAAAAAATAAAGCCTTAATTAAATTTTTATCACAAGAAGGGATTAAGCAAATTTTACAGAAAACAGAAAATTATTACATGGCAGACAACAATAAGTTGATGCCAGAAATTGATGAAGATTTATGGTTTGTTGTTGAAGAAAAAAATAATCAAATTGATTTAACGGATAAAGGAATAGCGCACTTATCAAAAAAGACTCAAAATGACAACTTCTTTGTATTACCAGATATTGGTGTAAAGATTGGTGAAATTGATACTGCAGAGACTACTTCTGAAGAAAAGGTTTCTCAAAAAGAAGAATTATATAAAGATTTTAGTATCAAAAGTGAACGTATTCATACAATGAATCAACTCTTAAAAGCATACACTGTTTTTGAGAAAGATGTTGAATATGTTGTGATGGAAAATAAAGTAATGATTGTTGATGAACAAACTGGGCGTATCATGGATGGTCGTCGTTATTCAGATGGATTACATCAAGCAATTGAAGCTAAAGAAAATGTAAAAATTGAGGATGCTACTCAAACTTTTGCAACGGTAACATTACAGAATTACTTTAGAATGTACAGAAAACTGTCTGGAATGACAGGAACAGCAATTACGGAAGCTGGTGAATTATGGGAAATCTACAAATTAGATGTAGTGGAAATACCTACAAACAAACCGATTCAAAGGGATGATAAAGAAGATCTAGTTTATAAAACTGCTCGTGAAAAATACAATGCAGTTATTGAAGATATTGTAAAATTAGTTGAGCAAAAACGACCAGTTTTGGTAGGAACAACTTCTGTTGAAATATCAGAACTATTGGGAAGAATGTTACAGATGCGTAAAATTCCTCATAATATTTTAAATGCAAAATTACACAAGCGTGAAGCTGATGTTGTTGCAGAAGCTGGTAAACCTGGTATTGTGACTATTGCTACAAATATGGCTGGACGTGGAACAGATATTAAACTTTCTGAAGAGGTAAAAGTATCTGGTGGTTTAGCTATTATCGGTACAGAAAGACATGATTCTAGACGTGTGGATAGACAGTTAAGAGGACGTGCAGGTAGACAAGGTGATGTTGGGTCAACACAATTTTATGTTGCTTTAGATGACAATTTAATGCGTTTATTTGGTTCTGATAGAATTGCCAAAATGATGGATAGAATGGGTTTAAAAGAAGGTGAAGTAATTCAGCATTCCATGATTACTAAATCTATTGAAAGAGCACAAAAGAAAGTAGAGGAAAATAACTTCGGAATCAGAAAACGTTTATTAGAATATGACGATATTATGAACGCTCAACGTGAGTTTGTTTATAAGAGAAGACGTAATGCGTTGGATGGAAAACGTTTACAAGTGGATATTGCAAATATGATTTATGATACTTGTGAATCGATTATTAATAGTAATAAAGCGGTTAAAGATTTTCAGAATTTCGAGTTTGAATTGATTAAGTTTTCTTCAATGACTTCGCCTTTTTCTGAAGAGGACTTCGAGAAACTTTCTGAGAAGGAATTGGCTGATCAATTATATGAAATAGTTTCTAAACATTACAAAAGTAAAATTGAAAGAAATGCTATTTTGGCTTTTCCTGTTATTAAAGGTGTGTTTGAGAATGAAGGAGATAGGTATGAAAGAATTGTAGTTCCTTTCACAGATGGAATTAAATCTTTACAAGTTGTTACGAACTTAAAAGAAGCCTATGAAAGTGAAGGAAAAAGCTTAATTACAGATTTCGAAAAAAATATTACGTTAGCAATTATTGATGAAAATTGGAAAGATCATTTACGTAAAATGGATGAGTTAAAACATTCAGTACAGAATGCATCTTATGAGCAAAAAGATCCTTTATTAATCTACAAGTTTGAGGCATTTGAATTGTTCAAGAAAACAGTAGATGAAATTAATAAAGAAGTATTGTCTTTCTTATTCAAAGGAGAATTACCTTCTCAAGATACCAACCAAATTTCTGAGGCACGTCAGCAAAAAAGAGAACGTTTAAATACGAGTAAAGCAGATGTTCAAAACTCTACTGAGCAAGCTATTCAAAATTCTCGTCAACAATCTGAACCTGTCGAAACTGTTGTTCGTGAACAACCAAAGATTGGTAGAAACGAACGTGTTACTATAAAAAATGTAATGAGCGGTGAAGAAAAAGAAGTGAAATATAAACAAGCTATCCCTTTATTAGAAAAAGGAGAATTTGTTTTAGTTAATAAATAATTAGTGCTAAAAGTTCTCGAAATAAGTTTCTTTAAAAAAGAAATTGTCTCGAACTAACAATAAGTAATAAATCCGTTTAGAAGTTTTCTAAACGGATTTTGTATTTTAGAAAACAAGGATGGATAAACCTATTTTAAATCCTTTTGGGAAAATACTTCCAATTTTTCTTGGTACCTGGTTTGGTACTGCTTTTTTACTCATTTTATCAAGTGCTCATCTTTTTATGAAAACACTATTTCAGAAGAAATATGTAATGACCAAAAATATGATTATTGGGACTCCAACCACCTTTTTAATTCAAGTAAAGAATTATTTTAAAAATAAAAAAAACTAACACCAATAAAAAAACCGTTTAAAAATTAATTATAAACGGTTCTTTACATTTTACTTCTAGGATTATTCTTTGATAAATTTTGTTGTAAAACTTCCTTCAATAGATGAAATTTTTATCAAATACAATCCGCTGGATAATTCTTCAATATTCAATTTTTCTGCATTTCTATTGAACTCTAGTACCTTTTTTCCGACTACCGAATAAATTTCAACTTTAATTATTGTCTTAATTGGTGAAACAATACGCAGCACATTTTTAACCGGATTAGGATATAAATGAACAGCTTGTGTCCACTTATTATTTTCAACATTTAAAGCACAATTATTTCCAACCGTATATGATAAATATTTAGTTACCGCTAGACCCCCGGCAAAAGCAAATTTACAAGCATAGCTAATAGTTTGTCCGTTCGTTAAACCAGTAATTGTTTTGGAAAACTTTTTTCCAGAAACGGCATTCATGGTAGTTTCCGAAAATGGTGACTCTTCCCATAAATAAGCACCAACATCAGATTTATCTGTATCTAATAACTCAAATGTAATTGTAACATCTGTGCCATTGGTTTCAAATTCATAATTATAGCCTATTGAAAAAGACCCCTGAGTTGCATCACTATCAGTTCCAATACATTGAGAATTAGAACTCCCCAGGGTTGTTGCTTGCAAGTTTAATGGATTATTTAAAGCGATGTTCCCAGACAAATCTTTTGCCGAAATAGCGAAAGAATACAATGTTTCTGGCGTCAAACTATTTACAATATAAGCTTTTTGAACCCCTGAATCTCCGCTTATTGATTCTGAGGAACTGCCGTAAGAAATATCATAAATTACCTTACCTGAACCGTCTGAAGCCTTTAATAATAATTCAACACTATTAGCAGTTATGTTTCCAAGAGAAGCTGTAAAATTTTCTGGAGCCGTTACATCAGAGGCACTGCCTGAACAATTATCTCCTACTACATAATTAAAATATTTTGTAGCGGCTAAACCTCCTGCATAAGCAAATTTACAAGCATAACTTAATGTTTCTCCTGTTGTAAAACCACTAATGGTCTTAGAAAAAGTTAAATCACCAACCTCTGCTAATTGAGTTTCAGAGAAAGGAGATTGCTTCCATAAATACGCAATAACCCCCGCTTTGTTATTATCTAACAATTTAAATGTAATTGTTACGCTGGAACCCACAGTCTCAAAAGTCACCTCATACCCTTGTGAAAAACTTCCCTGCTGCGCTTCAGTAGAAGTTTCAGAGCATAATTTTTCTTCAGAAACGGTAATATTTACTGCTGCAGATGTTGTTTTAGCAGCCATATTATCAGTGGCTACCGCAGTAATTTCATGATTTCCAATAGCGGCGATAGGCCAAACTAAACTAAAAGGAGCAGTTGTATCTTCTCCTATTTTTTGAGAGCCATCAAAAAACTCTACTATTATAATACTGCCATCTAAATCGGTAGCAATTGTTGTTATATTGATATCCTCCCCTTCTTTAAAAGAAGATTCATTGCTTGGTGAAGTTATCGAAATTGAAGGGCTTAGATTCCCTTCTGCAGAAACAAGAATTAAAACCTCATCAAAATCGTTGTAAGTACCATTACTAACAGTTAATTTTAACTTATACACGCCATTTTCTAAATTAGAAATATTTGGTGATGCAATTGTGGTATTATCAAAATTTATAATTGAGGGGCCGTAAATCTGTTCCCATTGATAGATGATAGTTTCACCTTCTGGGTCATAACTTGAGGAACCATCTAAAACTCCCGTTGAATTTGGCAATATTACAGAAACATTTGTGCCTGCATCAGCAACTGGAGGTACGAATGGTAATGATTCTTTATAGCTAAAAGTCATTTTACCTAAATTAAATTCTCCACTTTCAATAAATAAGCGTAGCACATGCTCACCTTTTGTTAATGCAATATTAGAAGCACTATTTGTTGTCCAATTTTCCCAGTCGTTAGAATTTGGAACTGAAATACTTGGACTTACTTTCTTTCCTTCTATTTCAAAATAGAATGGGCCTCCTCCATTAGAATTACCAGAGGCAGCTCTATAACTTAGGTCATAAAGACCTGCTGTTTCAACATTAACCGTGTACTCCATCCATTCACCAGCACCAGTCCAACCGACTGTTGCGCCTTCTCCATTTACGGAAATAGCATCCACATTTTCTCCAGTTCTAAAATCTCCATTATTTCCAATAGAGTTATCTATATATGATATGTTTTGTCCTATTCCTCCTTCAAATTTATCGTAAAAACCAGCTTCAATAGTACCTGGAATTGAAATAGCACTTCCTGAATAAGGAATCTGCTCACCCACTTGAACGTTTATAATATTTGAGACATTAAACTGATTATCAACATAAATTTTAGCATAAAAACCGTGAACACCCAATGTTAAATCTGCAGCTTTTATAGCAAAAGGAGCAGCTGTATCCTCTCCAATTAAATTTTTACCGTCATAAAAGGCTACTTTAGTAATACCATTTCCAGAGGTGGTTACAGATAAATTTACACTACCGTTAGGAAAAGCTTGGTCGAAGTCTGAGGACAAAACTCCACTTGCATCAACATCTCTACTTGTTCTCATTTGATTTGCGGGAACCGTCAATTGAAAACCATCAGAAAATGAAACAGTAATTTCGGAATCTGAATAATTGTGTGCCACATATGTATTTTCTCCGTTTTGATTAAAAACCAAAGCAATAGGATAATTTGCCGTAATTGAGGCATCTACTACACCCATAGCATTAACACCGTGCAACCAATGATACGTTTGAGCATCAGAAATACCAAACTTTAAATTTCTTTCTGGATATGCATTATATAAATCAACTGCGGCTTGAGGATTTGTGAATGATAAATATTTCCAATAGGTATCATGCCATAAATTATCATTATTCTCTTTACTCAAAACACCTGTATTTGATGCGATTTCTGTCCAAAGCTTTTTAGAATATTCTTGATTGTGTCCTAAATAAAAAGAACCTCCATGAATGGGATACATTTCTATACCATAAGCTGCAGCTATATCTGCCGTCCAAAATGTTCCATTATCATAAGAATTTCCCCAAACTCTTGAAACCAAACTGTATTGCTGATTTGCTTGAAAATTCCGCTCATAAACATCAAACCAATATTCCTCAACAGCCGTTTGTTCTGTTGTATAAATATAAATTCCCAAATCTCTAATACTATTATCTTCTGTGATGGTTCCCCAATGGATTAATGAAGAGGCAAACTGCATACTTTCTGAAGTAGATTCTTGATCATTTCCTTGTGGAAAAGTTGCAAATCCATTTGCCCAACTATGACCTGCATAAGGACTAAAATTTCTTAAAAATGGAAATTGAATATCATTTCTATCGATTGAAGCTGCATCCCTAATTAAAACATTAATCATATCTCCCCATTTTGCAGACCATCCGGGTTCAAATTGTTCCATAAAAGCGGCAGCATGAATAAAATATCCCCAGTGAAAATGATGATCATTAATATTGTTATCTTGACCATGACCTGCAGGATAGCCTAACATTGCAGACCAAGTACTATTATAATAAAATAAAAAAGCTACTTCTCCTGACTCATAAGTTAACCAATCTTCCAAACGTTCTTTAACGGTTGCAATCATTTTATCTCTTGCCGCAATATCGCCTGTTTGATCTGCAATTCTTGCAGTTTGAATTAATCGATTCATCACCTGTCCTTCATTATAAGAATCTGTCCAAGTTGCTAAACCATCATTCTCTATTTGGGAAATTTTAGCATCTAAATCAGATGGACTAAATCCATCACTATAATTTGCTAAATAAGGAATTGTAGGTAAAATACCTTTATAGGTATTTTCTACAGTAAAAGTATTACTATCTAGCATGTTTAACGTTCCTCGAACAGAACTATATACATATGTATTAGGTGTTGGTGAATTAGAACTTAAATTATACCATTGATGAGGCAATAACCCTAGCAGCATATTAGAATTCGTGCCTTCTTTTATATCTGTATCTACGGAGAATGTTGTTGTTACTTTTGCATTATTTTCATCATAACTCCAGGAGGTTGAACTATTTGAAGGAAATACATATGCATATTTCTTTAAGTCTTGAGCTACAGCAGTTACATTACTTGTATTTTGCGGTAACATTGCCATAGACCAATAATCTTTACCATTTAAGATCGAAGTATAAATTTTTCCGGATTGTGACCAAGTGCTTCCAAAAGGCGCATAAAAAACAAAATCTGCACCACTTGTTGCATTTTCTATAATTAAAATTTCATTTGAAATACTAGCTGATCCTGAATTCACTTTAATTTCTACGATATCATCCGCATCTTTTTCAAAATATATAAAAGGCATTCCAATTCCTGAAGTAGCTTTTAACTCATGGTTTGAATCCTTCCAATTCATAGAGACAGTCCAATCTGAATAATCTGAAACGGTCGCTTTACTGGTATTTAAACCTGTAATACCTACCTCTATTGGAGCTGAATCTCCGATAACACCAAATGGGATGTATGTAACAATTAAACCCGTATTAATAGTTTTCATAGTCATGGGATAATTAAATAAATTATCTGCATGATTTTCTTTAACCAATTTAGACCACCAATCGTTGGTAGGAACTGGTTTACCAATAGCATTTCCGCTTAATTGAGGTGATCCTGATGGAAAACCATTTCTACCCGCGGTATCTGCCCCTGGATGTGAATTGGTATAGCTAGCACTACCCACCTGAGTTGTTTGCGCTAAAAAGGAAAAAGCACAAAATAATATTAAGAAAATAAAGACTGTTTTTCTAGCTATTTTATTCATAAATGTCATGTTATTATTTTTAATTTTCTTGAAATAGAATTAGTATTATACGTTTAATTTAGGAATCTACTCTTTAATAAGTTTAATGAGCTTAACACCAAATAATGTTTTTATTTGAGCAAAATAAAGTCCACCTTTTAAATTAGATCCATCTATAACAGCTTTAATTTTATTAGGTATTGATGAAAACACATTTTTACCTTGCAAGTCAAATACTTTAATAGATGTAATATTCCCAATATCAGTTTTTATTGTCCAACTATTCTGAGAAGGATTAGGAAAAGCTTTAAAGTCTAAAATTTCAACATCATCTGTTCCAAGTGATGTTGCTTTCCAGAAATATATATTGTCTACATAAATATCATTTGAAAAACCATTACCTCCAATAAATTTTAAATGAACGGCTTTTGTAATATCGGCTGTTATACCTGCAACAGGGATATCTATGCTTTGCCATTCACCATCTCCATTTTGTATTTTATGAGGAATTTCTGTACCAGAACTTAGGACAGCTATACTCGGAATTACTTCATTTACAGTCCATATATCTAAATGTAAAAATTCCATAGAAGTTAAATCTTGAACAGAATTAAATTCTATACCTTGATAACTAAAATTTGTGTATGCTAGTGCTGCATTTCCAGAGCCTGTAGGTTGAAAATCTGCTTTTGCGGAATTAAAACCACTTTGTTGCCAATCTGGATTATAATTTGCACCAGATATATTGTTGTAAGCATCACTAAAAACAGAAATTACATCCAAAGCATTTCGAACTGGTGGGGTTGGAGCATTTATATTTGGTGCTCCAATATAAAAAGATACTTTATACGTTTTTGTAGCAGAACCATCTTGCGATGTTACTATAACAGTTGCATCACCAGGAATTGAAGAAGCTTGTGAAATTACTTTTGAAGCGGAAGCATCTGCTGTTGCTGCCGACGTAATTTGAGGTACTTGCGTTGTTCCTCCGGGTAAAGCCATCAAATAAGATTCTGAATTTGGTTTAAATCCTGAAACTGAACTACCATTTACGTTTAATTCCCTTAAAGTTGCATCTTTTCCAGCTACTGTTGGGCTTTTATAAAAATATATATTATCTACATAAATAGCACTGGGTGAACCATCACCTCCATTAAACATTAAATGAACAGCTCTTGTAATATCACCTGTAATACCCGCAACTGGGATATCTATACTTTGCCATTCACCATCTCCATTTGCAATTGTATGAAGAATTTCTGTTCCGGAGCTTAAAACTGCAACAGTTGGTTGTACCTCTTTAACAGTCCATATATCTATGTGTAAAAACTCCATACCTGTTAAATCTTGAACCGAATTCAATTCTATTCCTTGATAATTAAAATTTGTGTAAGACAAAACAGCATTTCCTGAACCAGTAGGTTGAAAATTAGTATTTGCAGAAATAAAACCTGTTTGTTGCCAATCTGGATTGTAATTTGCACCAGTTATATTATTGTAAGCATCACTAAAGATTGAAATTACATCTAAAGAATTACGAGCAGGTGGAGTTGGTGCATTAATATGTGGTGCTCCAATAAAAAAGGAAACTTTATAAGTTTTAGTAGTTGAACCATCTTGCGATGTTACTAAAATTGAAGCATCACCAGGAATAGAAGGTGCTTGTGTAATTACCCTAGAGGCTGCTGTATCTGCAGTTGTTGCTAAAGTAACTTGAGGTATTTGAATTGTACCTCCAGGTAATGCCATTAAATATGCTTCGGAGTTTGGTGAAAATCCGGTAACTGTAGTTCCATTTACTTTTAACGCACTAAGAGTAGCATCCTTTCCTGTAGAAGTAGGTCTTTTGTAAAAATATATGTTATCAACATAAATTTCAGTTGTAAAACCATTACCTCCAGTAAATTTTAATTGAATTGCTCTGGTAATATTTCCAGTAATACCAGCTATTGGAATATCTATACTTTGCCATTTCCCATCTCCATTTGGAATTGAATGAGGAATTTCTGCTCCTGAACTAATAACGGTTATGCTTGGGGCTACGCCATTTACAGTCCAAATATCTAGATGTAAAAACTCCATAGAAGTTAAATCTTGAACTGAATTAAATTCTATTCCTTGATAATTAAAGTTAGTGTATGCAAGCACTGCATTTCCAGAACCTGAAGGTTGAAAATTAGAATTTGCTGTATTAAAACCATTTTGTTGCCAATATGGATTGTAATTTGCACCGGTTATATTTTCATAAGAATCACTAAAAATTGAAATGACATCTAAAGTTTCACGATCTGGTGGAGTTGGTGCATTTGTGTTTGGTGCTCCAATATGGAAAGATACATTATACGTTTTAGTAGTTGAACCATCTTCTGATGTTACTATAACATTAGCTTCATCAGGAATAGAAGATGCCTGTGCAACTACTATTGAAGCTGAGGCATCTGTTGTTGTTGCCATAGTAATTTGGGGCACCTGAGTTGTTCCTCCTGGCAAAGCCATCAAATAAGATTCAGTATTAGGAGAAAAATCTGCAACTGAAGTTCCATTTACTTCTAAAGCACTTAAAGTAGCATCTTTTCCTTCTTCCGTTGCATTTTTATAAAAATATATATTATCAATATATATATCCGTGGTAACTCCATTACCACCCGTAAATTTTAATTGAATTGCTTTTGAAATATCGCCTGTTATACCAGTAACAGGTACTTCAAGACTTTGCCACTCACCATCTTTATTTGAAAGTGTATGAGGAATCTCTGCTCCTGAACTTATAACTGTTATGCTAGGAATTAGTCCACCTACAGTCCAAATATCTACATGTAAATATTCCATAGAAGTTAAATCTTGAACTGAATTAAATTCTATTCCTTGATAATTAAAGTTTGTATAAGCCAAAACTGAATTTCCAGAACCTGTAGGTTGAAAATCAGAATTTGCTATGTTAAAACCATTTTGTTGCCAATAAGGATTATAATTTACGCCAGTTATATTATCATAGGAATCACTAAAGATAGAAATAACATCTAAAGTTTCACGATCTGGAGGTGCAGATGCATTTGATGTTGGTGATTGTGAAAATAATGAAAAACTTAAAATTAGTACATAAGTGAATAATAAGTATTTGAAGAATCTACACATAATATTAGTTTATATTAGGTTGTAAAAGTAATTTTTATATCTAAAAAATCATAAGATTTCAACTATACAAAAACACAACAAATTCTTTTAAAAGAAAAAAACTGTATATAAAATATATACAGTTTTAATAATTTATAACTTTTTAGAAAAAATCAATCAAAATTAGTATTCATTTTTAGATAATCTAAAAATTCTCTTTTCCTGTTTTTTTCTTTAAACTTACCTCCAAATTCTGCCGTTACAGTAGAACTTTCTATGTCCTTAATTCCTCTTGAATTTACGCACAAATGTTTTGCATCTATAATACAAGCAACATCTTGAGTTCCCAAAGCTTCTTGCATCGCTTGAACGACTTGCATTGTTAAACGTTCTTGAACCTGCGGTCTTTTTGAAAAATACTCTACAATTCTATTCATCTTAGAAAGACCAATTACTTTTCCATCAGAAATGTAAGCGACATGAGCTCTACCGATAATTGGTAATAAATGATGCTCACAAGTAGAATAAACCACTATATTCTTCTCTACCAACATTTCCCCATAATTATAATTATTATCAAATGTTGATGGCTTTGGCATATTTTTAGGGTTTAATCCCATAAAAATTTCATTTACAAAAGCTTTTGCTACTCTTTTAGGAGTTCCTTGTAAACTGTCATCCGTTAAATCCATTCCTAAAGTGTTTAAAATATCTTTTACACTTTCTTGAATTCTTTCTATTTTTTCTTCGTCAGAAATATTAAAAGCGTCTGCTCTCAATGGAGTTTTGGCTGATGTACCTATATGGTTCTCTCCTATTTCTTCAATTCTTTCTTCATTCATTTTGCTGTTCAATTCAAACATTTCAATCTTAATTAGGATGCAAATTTAAGCGTTTACAACGTATTATTTCAGTTTAATAATAAATTATAACTATCAAACTATAATTTTTTATGCTTTCAACATATTTATCATTTCGGATAAAGAGCAATTTATTTGCTTTGCTGAATTCATATTTTTTAAAGTAAAAACATCATTTTCTACTTTAGAAACTACGAATTCAATTTCTCTATTAGTTATGTACTTCCATTGTCGTTTTTGCTGTTTATTACTTTCACCTAAATCAGGATAAAACTCAGATTTTATAGCATGTTCTCTCAAGCTTTTAATTGCTTTCATTTTAACAGCATCTGTAGCCGAATCAAAATTTAGAAAAATAACTTTCGGTTTTGGTAAAGCAACCTCCTTAAACAAGCTTAATTCTTCTAAAACCAAATAAATTCTATCCAATCCAAAAGAAATTCCTACTCCAGAAACATCTTTTAAACCAAAGATACCTGTTAAATCATCATATCTTCCACCACCCCCAATAGAACCCATTTTTACCGTTTCTGGAGCAGCGACCTCAAAAATTGCTCCGGTGTAATAGTTTAAACCTCTTGCCAATGTTACATCTATTGCTAATGTTGAAGACTCTAAACCTAATTCATCAATAGCGTTAATTACAAAACGTAACTCTTCTACTCCACTACTTCCTTCCACTGATGTTTGTAACATATTTTCTAAAGAAGCTAACTTGTCTACATTAGAACCAGAAAAATCAAACAATGGTGTTAATTTTCCGATGGCTTCTTCTGTTATTCCTTTTGCTAACAATTCTTTAACGACTCCTTCTCTACCGATTTTATCTAACTTATCTAAAGCGACGGTAAAATCGATTAATTTATCTTGCGCGCCAATAACTTCTGCAATACCAGAAAGTATTTTTCTATTATTCATTTTGATGGTTGTCCCTTCCAAACCTAATTTGGTGAAAACGGTATCGTATAATTGAATAAATTCGACTTCTTGCCATAAAGATTTACTGCCAACAACATCTGCATCACATTGAAAAAACTCTCTAAAACGTCCTTTTTGTGGTCTATCTGCTCTCCAAACGGGTTGCACTTGATACCGTTTAAAAGGAAATGTAATTTCATTTTGGTGTTGCACAACATACCTTGCAAAAGGAACTGTTAAGTCGTAACGCAATGCTTTTTCAGAAATTTGAGAAGTTAATTTTAAGCTATTTTTTTCTTCTAACAACTTCTTATCTGCCTTTGCTAAAAAATCCCCAGAATTTAAAATTTTAAAAATAAGTCTATCACCTTCCTCACCATATTTACCCATTAAAGTTGATGAATTTTCAAAACTAGGAGTTTCAATCGGTTGAAATCCGAATACTTCAAAAGCGGTTTTAATCGTATTCATGATATACGATCTATTGGCTACCTCTGTCGGCGAAAAATCTCTAGTTCCTTTTGGGATGCTTGGTTTCATTTTTAGTATTTTCTTTTATTACTTTTTTATATTCCCACCTTTGGTAAGCTTCAACAAAAACTCATTTTATTGATAACTCTATTAAAGAGAAATAAGACTCTTCATCATTTATATTAGGCAATGGCAAACTACACAACGAGCTAATTTTACATTAAAGTAAAATTCCAAAATTCGCTGCGCGGACAAATATCGTGAAAAAGTTATAAATTTTTAAGTGTTGTATCCTTTTTATTTCTGCGCCTTAAACTATATAAAGAAGCATTTAATTCGAACCCTAACAAAAGTATAATGGCATTTAACCAAACAAATAACATCAATATTAAAAGTGTACCAATAGATCCGTATAATTGATTGTATTGGGCGAATTTAACTACGTAAATTCCAAATAAATAAAAAGTGCACAATGATAGTAATGTTGTAAGTATTGCTCCCGCAGAAAAAAACTTAATTTCTTTCCCTTGCTTTGTTCCATATCTAAAAAGTAGTGAAACAATCGTAAAAATCATGATTAAAAACAAAATACCTCTACCATAATAAAACAAGTTCAAATCGTCTGTATGTAACCATCCTGTTTCATCTATTTTAGTCAATGCTACTTGATACAAAATGACTAGAGTAATTGTAATTATTAAAAAAAGTGATGTCAATAAAGAAACCCCTAAAGAGATAAAATAGGTTCTAAAAACATTTCGTATTTCTTTTACATGATAAGAATATTCAAATCCACCAAAGATTGCATTGACACCATTTGTCATTAAAAATATAGACACTATAAAACCAAAAGATAACAAGCCTCCATATTGATTATTAATTATATCGCCGATTACAAAATTAACAGCTTCGAAAGTTTGAGGTGGTAAAATATCTTTAATAAAAGAAAATAATCCATCTTGAAAGCCTTCAATTGGTATGTATGGAATTAAGGTTAGTATGAACAACATAAAAGGAAAAATGGCCATAAAAAAACTAAATGCAATACCTCCTGCTCTTGTGGTTAAAGCACCTTCAACAATTCCAATAATATACATCTCTAGAACATCATACAAAGACATCCCTTCTAAACCTGGTACTTTTATTTTCTTCCCAAATTTTACAAAGACTTTTACAATGGGTACTTTTTCTAATTTGTCTTCTATTTCTTTTGTCATTAATTTCTTTTCAAAAATTAGAAATCCTTAATATTTATTTTATTCAAATTTAGAAATAACTCTTTAAAAATTAACTCTTTTGTGTTTAATGCAATAGAATCTTTCAAAAAAAGATAATCTCCACCAAAAGTTATACTTGATAAAAGACCATATTTAGTATTAAAAAACAAAGTTCTAGTATGGCCTTTAATTTCTTTATTTTGATATAGTTGAAATGCTAACCTTTTAGCCTTGTATACTTTTTCTGTTGCTAAAAATGTATCAAAATCTGATATCAAAAAATTTCCCTCTAAATTATATTTTAAATCTAAATTCAGGAGAGAATCTATTTGATTTCTGTATTCAAAAATAATAAACCCTTCTTTTTCAGCACTATTTAAAGTGAATTTTGCAACGCTGTCCGTCTGCAATGAATGGCTGTAAATAGGAATATTCTTTTCCATTTTATCACAGGAAATAAATGAAAAAATTAATAATAACGAAAAGAAAACTACCTTTTTCATTCAATAATAATTTTATAATCCGATAGCAATCCATAAAGATTTTCTCTGCTAAACTTTGCCTGTTTTAAATGATTCTTCTCTGGATTAATATTAAAATTAAACGCTGTTTTAAAATCTGAGTTTTCTAAATTCGTATCCTCAAAAATAGCGCCTTTTAAATCTGTATTGTCAAATAAACAACTCGTTGCAATGGTTTCTGTAAAATCTACCTCTTGCAAATTACAATTAGTGAATGTTGTTTTTGGTATTTTTAATTGATAAAAAGATGAAAAATTTAACTGACAATCTTTGAATGACATTTGCAATAAAAACAAATTTACTTCATTAAATTTTAGACCAATCATCTTACAATTGATAAAATTCACATCCTTAAAAGCAGTATCCTTAACGATGGTATTACTAAAATTACAATCTATAAATTCACATTCTACAAACTGAATATTAGAAGCGTGAATTCCCTCAAAATTACAATTTAGAAATGTACAATTATCATATTCTCCTTTCTTGATTTTGGTTTTAGTAAAATCAATTTTTGAATATTCTTCGCTATCAAAATAATTATCAGTCATATCATTTTATGCATTTACAACTCTAAAAAGCTTTTAGACTTAAATCTAAATTATAGACCGAATGCGTTAATGAGCCGGATGAAATAAAGTCGACACCACAATCAGCATACCTTCTAATTGTGTTCTCGTTAATTCCGCCAGAAGATTCTGTTAAACAAGTATTACCAATTAAAGCAACCGCTCTTCTAGTATCTGCATAATTAAAGTTATCAATTAAAATTCTATAAACACCTTCATTTGAAAGAATCTCTTTAATTTCTTGTAAACTTCTTGCTTCCACAATTATCTTAATATCTAGTTGTTTAGCTGCTAAATATTTCTTTGTTTTTGTAATTGCAGCTGTAATTCCACCAGCAAAATCAATGTGATTATCTTTAATCATTATCATATCATACAATGCAAATCTGTGATTCTCTCCTCCTCCAATTTTTACAGCCCATTTTTCTAAAGCTCTAATACCTGGGGTAGTTTTTCTTGTATCTAGCACTTTTGTCTTTGTTCCTTTTAATAAATCCGCAAAAGAAGCAGTTTTTGTAGCAATGGCGCTCATTCTTTGCATCGCATTTAACACCAATCTTTCTGCCATTAAAATTGATTGAGATTTTCCAGAAACATGAAAAACAATATCTCCATATTTTACTTTTTCTCCATCATTTATAAAAGTTTCTATATGTAAGTCTGCATCAACATAATTAAAAACTTGTTTCGCAAATTCAACACCTGCAATAATTCCTTCGTCTTTTACCAACAATTTTGCTTTTCCTATAGCATCAGCAGGAATGCATGAAAGAGATGTGTGATCTCCATCTCCAATATCTTCTCTAATTGCATTTGCAATAATGATTTTTAACTCTTTTTCAAATTGTTCTTTTGATATCATTTCGTAAACTTTATTCTAGTGTAAAAATAGTAATTCATAATTCATAATTCGTAATTTTACGATATGAAAATTAAATTACTCGCCATTGGTAAAACTGATAATAAAAATTTAATTCAGTTAATTGATGAATATCAAAACCGACTAAAACATTATATAAAGTTTGAGTTAGAGATCATTCCAGATATTAAAAATGTGAAGAACTTAAGTGAGCATCAACAAAAAGAAAAAGAGGGGGAATTGATTTTAGCTAAACTACAAAACACAGATTGCTTAGTTTTACTAGATGATAAAGGAAAACACTATACCTCTGTTGAGTTTTCTAAATATTTACAAAAGAAAATGAATGCTGGTATCAAACAATTAGTTTTGGTAATTGGCGGACCATATGGATTCTCTGAAGCCGTTTATAAAAAGTCAACTGGAAAAATATCATTATCCAAAATGACTTTTTCTCACCAAATGATTCGTCTTTTTATTGTTGAACAATTGTACAGAGGATTTTCAATTTTACGTAATGAACCTTATCATCATGAATAAAAGAGCTGATTTAAATATTATGCCATTCTGATTAGAAAAATGATTATTTTCGCTAAATGAAATTAGTTTTTGCTACCAATAATCCGAATAAAGTTGCCGAAGTTCAAAAAATGCTTTCTAATACAATCGAATTGCTTTCTTTAAAAGACATTAATTGTTTTGATGAAATTGAAGAAACTGAATCTACTTTAGAGGGAAATGCAAAATTAAAAGCAGCTTATATCACTCAGAAATTCGGATACAATTGTTTTGCTGATGACACAGGTTTAGAGGTAGAAAGTTTAAATGGTAAACCTGGAGTTTATTCAGCCAGATTTGCAGGAAAACCTAGCAATTCTGAAAATAATATGGAAAAATTATTATCAGTTTTAAAAGACCTAGAAAACAGAAAAGCACAATTTAGAACATCAATTTGCTTAAATTTAGACGGAAAAAAGTTCCTTTTTGAAGGGGTTTGTAAAGGAGAAATTTTAAAAGAAAAACAAGGGAAAAAAGGTTTTGGCTACGATCCAATCTTTAAACCTGAAGGTTTTAATAGATCTTTTGCAGAAATGACATCACAAGAAAAAAATAAGATTTCTCATAGAGGAATTGCAATGCAAAAGTTAGTGTCTTTTTTGGATAAAAATTATTCATAAGTTTATCTTTTTAAACTCATCATAAACATAATAAAGGTTTCAAACATTCTTAACCTGATAATCATAAATGAAACAAATAAGCTATACAAAACACTTTATTTTCCTCTCACTTTTGCTGATAATTTTGTTTTTTGTGAATATTAGTTTGGGTTCTGTTTCAATTCCTTTTAGCGAAATCTTTACTACTTTAATTGGTGGAACGCCACCCAAAGAAAGTTGGGAAACTATCATTCTAAATTTTAGGTTACCGAAGGCAATTACAGCAATTTTAGTTGGTTCTGGTTTGTCTATTTGTGGTTTGTTAATGCAAACGCTCTTTAGAAACCCTTTGGCAGGACCATTTGTTTTAGGTATTTCTTCTGGTGCAAGTTTAGGAGTTGCCATTTTAATTTTAGGTTCATCTGTTTTTGGAGGCTTTTTATTATCCTCTTCAATTTCCAATTGGTCTTTACCAATTGCGGCAAGTTTAGGTGCGTTTTTAGTATTATCAGCTGTAATTATTGCTGCAAATAAAGTTAGAAATACCATGTCAATTTTAATTATTGGATTAATGTTTGGTAGTTTAACATCAGCTGTTATTAGTGTTTTAGCCTATTTTTCTGAAGCTAATCAAATTCAGCAATATTTATTTTGGAGTTTTGGTAGTTTAGGCAACTTAACTTGGAATGAGTTACTTGTTTTTAGTCTCATTTATTTTGTAGGAATTATAGGAGCAATCACTGTTATTAAGCCTTTAAATAGTTTTTTACTAGGTGAAAATTATGCAATGAGTTTAGGTATTAATATAAAAAAAAGCAGAAATATTATTTTACTCATAACCAGTTTATTAACAGGAGTTATTACTGCTTTTTCAGGCCCTATTGCATTTGTTGGTTTAGCCGTACCACACATCGCAAGAATGTTGTTTTCAAGCTCAAACCATAAAATATTAATTCCATCAACAGCTATTATTGGAGCAATCGTTTTATTAATTTGCGATTCAATTGCACAATTACCAACAAGCGAATTTACGCTTCCTATAAATGCAATTACGTCCTTATTTGGCGCTCCTATTGTTATTTGGTTATTAATCAGAAAAAAGACAATATTTGTTTAAAGAAATATTTAATTTAAAAAATGATTGAATATTATAATAGTTAATTCGTGAAAACCCAATCTAAAAATAAAATACTTACAACTGAAAACCTATCCATTGGTTATCGAACTAAGAAAGCACATCATATTGTAGCTTCTGATATTGATTTATCCATTGAAAAAGGAAAATTAGTTACAGTTTTAGGTAAAAATGGAATTGGAAAATCTACTTTATTAAGAACCATTGCCAAAGTTCAAAAACCTTTAAACGGTAATGTTTTTATCAATAATAAGAACTTAGAAACATATGCGCATCAAGAACTAGCAACCGCTTTGAGCATGGTTTTAACTGAAAGGCTTCCCGAAAGTCAATTAACCGTGTTTGAACTCGTTGCTCTTGGCAGGCAGCCTTATACAAATTGGATTGATAAATTATCCGATATTGATTTAGAAAAAGTAAATTGGGCTCTTGATGAAACAGAAATTCATCATTTAAAACACAAACGTTTTTACGAATTAAGTGATGGTCAACTGCAAAGAGTTTTAATTGCAAGAGCTTTGGCACAAGACACTGAAATTATTATTTTGGATGAACCAACGGCGCATTTAGATTTACATCATACCATTAAAATTTTTTCTTTGTTAAAAAAATTGACAGAAAAAACTTCAAAGACCATTATTATGTCTTCTCATGAAGTAAATTTATCAATAAAATTTGCAGATGAAATCATTTTATTCACAGACGCTAAAATTTACACAGGAACTCCAAACGAATTAATAAATAACAATTCTTTCGACAACTTATTTCCTAGTGAAATTATTAATTTTAACAGGAATTTAAAGCAGTTTATCATAAACAAAAAGTAATTTTGAGTAACCTTCAACTTTTTAGTACTTTTGGTATAACATTAAATTAATTTAAATAATTTTTTAATCGATGAAAAAAATATTTTTTATAGCTAGTATATTCGTATTTATAGCTTGTGGTTCTGGTAAAGATGCTTCAAATAGCGAAGCTTCAAATGTAGATCAAGCTTTAAAATATGCTGCTTCAATTACTGCAAAAGATTTAGGAACGCATTTGTTTATTTATGCTTCAGATGAATTTGAAGGAAGAAATACAGGTGAACTTGGCCAAAAGAAAGCAGTAGAATATTTAAAAAACTTTTATGTAAAACAAGGAATTGCTCCCGCCATAGGTAGTGATGATTATTTTCAGGGAGTACCTGCAGATTTTTTAAACAAACGTATAATAAAAACACCTTTAAAAGATTCTGAGAACGTTGTTGCTTTTATTAAAGGTAGAGAAAAACCAGATGAAATTGTGGTTATCTCTGCGCATTTAGATCATGAAGGAATAAAAAATGGAGAAATTTATAATGGTGCAGATGATGATGGTTCAGGAACTGTTGCTATTTTAGAAATTGCTGAAGCTTTTCAAATGGCCGCTAAAGCAGGAAAAGGTCCAAAACGTTCAGTTTTATTTTTACATGTTACAGGTGAAGAAAAAGGATTGTTAGGTTCTAAATATTATACTGAAAACCCTTTGTACCCTTTAGCAAATACTGTTTGTGATTTAAATATTGATATGGTTGGAAGAATTGATGATAGACATAAAGAAGACCCAAATTATGTGTATTTAATAGGTTCTGATAAGTTAAGTACAGAATTACATACTTTATCTGAAGAAATAAATAAAAAATACACCAACATTAATATAGATTATAAATATAATGATGAAAATGATCCTAATCGGTTTTACTACAGATCAGATCATTATAACTTTGCAAAACACAACATTCCAATTATTTTCTATTTTAACGGCACACATGCTGATTATCACAGACCAAGTGATACTCCGGACAAAATTAACTACGAATTGTTAGAAAACAGAACCCGCTTGGTTTTTCATACAGCTTGGGAAGTTGCTAACAGAGAAACAAGGATTACTGCAGATAAAGTAGAAGTTAAAAAAGAAGAAACTAGTAAATAAAAAATATCTAAAATAGATATCTATTAACTAAGCAATTTAATTGCTTAGTTAATAGAATGAAAAATACAACATTATTAAAGCCGGATGACTTAATTATACTCTTTCATCTCATCGTCGTAAAACTCGCCTGCTTTATCCATTAAACCAGCTAATTCTGTTGCGATATCTTCTTCACTTTCCCCAGTTAAGTCTTCAAACCACTCAACTGAATCGTCTTTTAAATTAATTATAAAACGTGGAAATTCTGTATGCAACACAAAAATATCTTCTGGGAATTTGCTGTTATCAGCTAATAAAAATTTAGGTAAATCCATTTTGTTTATTTTTTATTTGACATTCTAATTGAAGAATGACAAAAGAATCTCATTTTAAAAATATGAGCTCTTAATTGTTTCTCAAACTTATTTTAAGTTTGACGTTTATTCTAATATTAATTTTTCTTTCTCTTTTATCAATTTTAAAGTTAACTTATTAAATCTGATAAATAATAAAATTGATGCTGTTGTTAAGCCTGCTAACAAACCTAACCAAATGCCAAAACTACCATACATTTCCTCTTTCCCTAAGAAATATGAAACAGGAAAACCTACCACCCAATAAGAAATAAAAGTAAGAATAGTGGGGATTTTAACATCTTGTAAACCGCGTAAAGCTCCTAAAACCAATACTTGAATGCTATCCGAAATTTGAAAGAATGCAGCAGCAAGGAGTAATTTTGAAGCAATAGAAACTACTTCCATATTATCCACATAATTAGTTTTGTCATTCAAATCAACATAAATCGTTGGCATAATTTTATGGAAAACAAAAAATAGAATGGCGAAAACAACTGCTAAAATAATTCCTAACAAAAATATTGAAAATGCTATTCTTCGTAATTCTTTATAATTTTGTAATCCTTTTTGGTTACCTACCCTTATCATAGAAGCTACGCTTAACCCCATAGCTACCATGAATGTCATGGAAGATAAATTTAATGCAATTTGATTTGCTGCTTGCGGATTTTTACCCAAAAGACCACTCAACCAAATTGCAGCTGTAAAAATAGCAACTTCAAAAAACATTTGCATCGCACTTAAAGAACCTAAATTGATGATTCTTTTTATCATTAAAATATCTAAAATAAAGAATTTTATATTTTTTACAATTTGTGCTGAACGCTTTTTGTATCGTAATAATAGCCATAAATAGATAACCATTATAATTCTTGAAGCTAACGTACCATAAGCTGCCCCAACAATACCCATTTCAGGAAATCCAAATTTTCCAAAGATGAGAATATAATTGAAAACAATATTCACAATATTAGCAAGTAATGTTGCATACATTGGATATTTAGTCATAGACATACCATCACTAAATTGTTTTATTGCTTGAAAAATAACTAAAGGAATTAAGGAAAAAGCGACCAAATCTAAATACGGAATTGCCAATTCCACAACTTCTTTTGGTTGTTTCATTAGGTACATTATTGGTTTCGAAAAATAGACTCCTAAAAACAAAGCAATTCCTAATACTGTGCATAAAAATAACCCATGTTTGTATGCAGACCTTGCTTGTTGTAAATTATCTGAAGAATCTGCTTCTGCTATTAAAGGTGTAATGGCTGTAGAAAACCCAATACCTATTGACATGGCGATAAACATAAAACTGTTTCCTAAAGAAACTGCTGCCAATTCTGCAGTTCCGATTTGACCAACCATAATATTATCAACAAAAGATACAAAAGTATGACCTAACATACCTAACATAACAGGGGCTGCAAGTTTCCAATTATATTTAAATTCTGATGTATATTGCGTAATGTTCACTAATTAAATTTAGTTTTTTAAATTGCGAAGATACATATTACAGGATGAAGCATAACTTTAGAACTTATCAATTTTTCTTACCTTTTTATCATAAAATTAATTACTTTTGATTTACAAAAAAACAAAAAATGGCAAATATTACATTAAAAGGAAATTCGATAAATACATTAGGTAATTTACCAAAAACTGGAAATAAAGCTCCCAATTTCAAACTAACAACTTTAGATTTATCAGAAAAAAGTTTGTCAGATTTTAAAGGAAAGAAAATTATTTTAAATATTTTTCCAAGTATAGATACCGGAACTTGTGCGACGTCCGTCAGAGAATTTAATAAAAAATCAGCAGAATTAGAAAATACAGTTGTATTGTGTATTTCAAGAGATTTACCGTTTGCACAGGCTCGTTTTTGTGGGGCTGAAGGGATAGAAAATGTGTTAATGCTCTCTGATTTTGCTACTGGTAAATTTGGTAAAGATTATCAATTAGAAATTATAAATGGTCCACTAACCCACTTGCACTCTAGAGCAATTGTTATCATTGATGAAAATGGAAATGTAGTTTATACCGAACAAGTTTCTGAAATTGTAGATGAACCTAATTACGATGCTGCCTTAAAAGCTCTCTAAGATGAAAAATCCTAAAGATGGTTTTTTAATAGGAAGAATGCGAAGTTTAAAGTTTGCTTTCAGAGGGATGTGGATTTTAATTTCTACTGAAGACAGTATTAAAGCCCAATTATTTTTTGCTTTAATCGCCACTATTTTAGGATTTTATTTTAATATTAATGCTACAGAATGGGCTATTCAATTTATTATAATTGGTTTGGTTTTGGTCGCTGAAGCTGCAAATACAGCGATAGAAGAAGTTGCCGATTTTATTCACCCAGAGTATCATGAAAAAATAGGTTTGATCAAAGATATCGCAGCGGGTATACCAAGTTTTGCCGCTTTTACATCTTTGATTGTTGCAGGTATCATCTACGTGCCAAAAATTTTATTATTATTTTAAACATCAATATATTTACTAAATTAAGTACTTTGCAATTTAATGGCCAAAAAAAGAATAAGCATCAAACAAGCATCTTTACAAAAAGAAGAAAAAATTAGTGTTTTTTCCTTCTTAAAAACGAAACAAGCAAAATCGCTTTTCTCAATATTTTTAATGTTATTTGCTGTTTTTTTATGCATTGCTTTTATTTCGTTTTTCTTTAACTGGCAGGAAGATCAAAGCACGCTTAATCATTTAACGGATAGAACTGTAAAAAGTAAAAACCTTTTAGGCAAAATTGGCGCTAATTTAAGTCACTTTTTTATATACGACGGTTTTGGTTTGGCTTCCTTTATCATTTGTTTCCAGGTTTTTTTAACGGGGTTTTACCTGCTGATTCAAAAGAAATTTTCAAAAATTATTATCAGCTGGAATTGGGGTCTGATTTCCATGTTATGGGTTTCTTTAATTTTTGGTTTTTTAAATAAAAAGCATGCTCTTTTAGCCGGTGTTGTAGGCTTTGAAATAAATAGCTATCTACAAACTTTTATTGGAAAAATAGGATTAACCATTGTTTTAATTTTTTCGCTTTTTGCCTATTTAATTATTCGATACAAAGTTTCTTTAGATACTTTCATTGAAAAAATAAAACAAGAAAGGTTAGAAAGAAAAGCAGCAAACATTGAAGCTAAAAAAACAGATAGTGTATTAGAAGTAACAGAGCTTAATGAAATGCTACCTGAAACCAGTACTCCTAATAAAAAAGAAAAATCAGAATTTGAATTATCAGTAGAAAATTTAAAACCTACCATTTCTAAACATTCTGATGTTTCATCAAATAAACAGGAAATCAGTTTAAAAATAGAAAAAGAACCTAAACCTAAATTAAAAGTTGAAGAAGTTATTGAAGATTTAGAAATTGATGTTGATGAAGTTGAAGAGGAAGAACATTCTACCGAAAATTTATCTAATAAAATATTAAAAGATTTTGGTGAGTTTGATCCTACTTTAGAGTTATCAAAATTTAAGTTCCCAACTTTCAATTTATTAAAACAATACAATGAAACTATTTCTATAGATCCAGAAGAATTAGAGGCTAACAAAAATAGAATTGTAGAAACATTGAAAAACTACAAAATTGGTATTGCAGAAATAAAAGCTACAGTGGGCCCTACAATTACGTTGTATGAAATTGTACCAGAAGCTGGAATCAGAATTTCTAAAATTAAGAATCTAGAAGACGATATTGCTTTATCTTTATCTGCTCTCGGAATTAGAATTATTGCGCCTATTCCAGGAAAAGGCACCATTGGTATTGAGGTGCCTAATAAAAAATCAACAATAGTTTCGATGCATTCCGTTATTTCCTCAAAGAAATTCCAAGAATCATCGATGGAGTTACCAATAGCCTTGGGTAAAACTATTTCTAATGAAACTTTTGTGGTTGATTTGGCAAAAATGCCTCACCTCTTAATGGCAGGTGCAACTGGTCAAGGAAAATCTGTTGGTTTAAATGCGGTTTTAACATCTTTACTATATAAGAAACACCCCGCAGAAGTAAAGTTTATTCTAGTAGACCCCAAAAAAGTAGAATTAACATTATTCAATAAAATTGAACGACATTATTTAGCAAAATTGCCAGATGTAGAAGAAGCAATTATCACAGATACAACCAAAGTTGTGCATACATTAAATTCTTTATGTATTGAAATGGATACCAGGTATGACTTACTAAAGGCAGCTATGGTTAGAAATATAAAAGAATACAATATTAAGTTTAAAAAGCGTAAATTAAACCCTAATGATGGACATCGATTTTTACCTTATATTGTTTTAGTTATTGATGAATTTGCAGATTTAATTATGACCGCTGGTAAAGAAGTGGAAACTCCAATTGCACGTTTAGCGCAGCTAGCTAGGGCCATTGGAATTCACTTAATTGTAGCTACACAAAGACCTTCTGTAAACGTAATTACTGGTATTATTAAAGCAAATTTTCCAGCAAGAATTGCATTTAGAGTAACTTCTAAAATAGATTCTAGAACGATCTTAGATGCTGGAGGAGCAGATCAATTAATTGGACGTGGGGATTTATTATATACTGCAGGAAATGAAATTAATAGGATACAATGTGCCTTTGTTGACACACCTGAAGTAGAAAAAATAACAGATTATATTGGTTCTCAGAAAGCATATCCTGAAGCTTATTTATTACCCGAATATATAGATGATGAAAGTGGCACAAGTATTGATATTGATATTGAAGACAGAGATAAACTTTTTAAAGAAGCAGCAGAAATTATAGTAATCGCGCAACAAGGTTCTGCTTCTTTATTGCAAAGAAAATTAAAGTTAGGGTATAACAGAGCCGGAAGATTGATAGATCAATTAGAAGCAGCCGGTATTGTTGGTGGTTTTGAAGGAAGCAAAGCAAGACAAGTTTTAGTAACCGATTTTTTGGCATTAGAACAATTATTAGAAAACGAAAAGAATCAATAGAAATGAAAAAAACAATACTTTTATTTTTAAGCATAAGTATTACATCCATCGTCTTCTCTCAGAATTCAGAAGAAGCAAAATCTTTATTAGATGAAGTTTCTACAAAAATGGGAGCTTACGAAAACATGTATTTAGGTTTTAGTCAAACTTTAAGTAATGAAGATGCCGGAATTAACGAAGATGATGAACCTCCCATAAGAGGAGTCATTAATTTACAAAAAGAAAAATATAGCTTAAATTACTTGGGTAATAAATTCATTTATGATGGCAACAAATTATATGTAATCAATAATGATGAAAAAGAAATTTCAATTACTGAAGGTGATTTAGATGGTGATGATGGTTTTATTTATCCATCAAAATTATTAACTTTTTACAAAGATGGTTACAATTTTGATATGGGAAAACTACAAAATATCAATGGGAGAAAAATACAGTTTGTCACCTTAAATCCTATCGATAGTAATTCAGATATTGTTAAAGTTGAATTAGGTATTGATACCAAAACAAAACATATTTATAAGTTAGTGCAAACTGGCTCTAATAGCTCTAAAACAACATTCACTATTACCACATTTAAGAGTAATCAAGTATTGTCTGAAAACTTTTTTAAATTTGATAAACAAAAATACTTAAGTCAAAATTATACCATTGATTAATTCTTTCAATTAACAGAAAATTAGTAGCATCTTAATATTTAAGATGCTATTTTTGCTTTTTATGAAAATTTTAGATAAATACCTCTTAAAAAGTTTTTTTAAACCTTTTGTAGCCACTTTTGTAATTGTACTATTTGTGCTAGTTATGCAGGCTTTATGGCAGGCATTTGAAAACATTGCCGGTAAAGGTATTAGCCTCATTTTTATACTAAAATTTCTTTACTACACAACTTTAATGATAATTCCACAAGCGTTGCCAATAGGTGTGTTATTATCATCTATTATGGCATTAGGGAATTTAGGTGAAAACTACGAATTTGCTGCTGCTAAATCTGCAGGTATTTCCTTGCAACGTTTGGTTAGACCTATTGGTATTTTAGCCATTCTTTTAAGCGGAATTAACTTTTTATTTTTAAACAATGTATATCCTTATGCGGTTTTTAAACAAATAAACTTAAAACAAAACATTAAAAAAAAGCAACCCGCAATGGCATTAGTGCCTGGAAGTTTTAATGCAGATTTACCTGGTTATCAAATTAAATTTGAGGAAAAATACGGGGAACAAGAAAACCTTTTAAAGAAAGTTTTAATTTATGATTTAAAAAGTAATAGAGGAAATCAAAAAGTAATTACTGCAGACAGAGGTAAAATTGTTACTGAAGAAGGTAGTAGATATATGACGTTTATTTTATATGATGGTAATTACTATGAGGAACATGTAAAAAATGCAAGAACAACTGCAAAACGAAAAAAAATGGCAGCTTCTAATGCTACTTTTAAGGAATATGAATTTAATATTGATATTGGTAATAGTTTCGATGAAGGAAAACTAGATTCCCTGAGCAACAAAGGATATCCTATGATGTATAGTTTAAAGGAGATAAAGGATACTATTCCAAAGTTAAAAGAAACCTATTATGAAAGTCTAGATTTAAGAGCAAAAAATATTTTTATAAGCACAAAGGCAAAAAAATTATATTCATATTCCGATTCATTAAAAAAGAAGAATTTAGATAGTATCACACTTCAAAACTTCCAATTGAAAGAAAAAATTACAATTTTAAATTCTGCAATAGCAAAAACGAGCAGAGTTTTTAATACTTTAAAAAACAATACTGCATCCATAAAATGGAGAAGAAAGATACTTAATTTTTATGATACAGAGTATTACAATAGACTTGCTTTTTCTTTATCTTGTGTAATCTTATTTTTTATTGGTGCTCCATTGGGTTCCATCATTAGAAAAGGAGGTTTTGGAATGCCTATGATATTAGCAATTGCGGTTTATGTTATTTACTTTTTTGCAAATACATTTGGTAAAAACTTAGCTGAAGAAAGTACTATTTCAGCATTTTTAGGCTCATGGATTTCTGCCATTATTATGATACCTGTTGCAATATTATTAACCAGGAGAGCCACCAAAGACAAAGGAATATTTAATATAGATTCATTCTTACAACCTATTACCAATTTTTTTAAAAATTTAGCACCAAAAAAAGGTAAAAAAATATGACAACACAAACTTCACAGAAAAGCACCCAATTAAATACAATCGAAGCTGCTATTAACGATATTAGAAATGGTAAAATTATCATTGTCGTTGACGATGAAAATAGAGAAAATGAAGGTGACTTTTTAGCTGCTGCTGAAAAAGTAACTCCAGAAATGGTGAACTTTATGGCAACGCATGGTCGTGGATTAATTTGTGCACCATTAACTGAAAAACGTTGTAAAGAGTTAGACTTAGGAATGATGGTGAATAACAATACAGATCCAATGGAAACTGGTTTTACTGTTTCTGTCGATTTACGTGGAAAAGGAGTTACAACTGGTATTTCTGCTTCAGACAGAGCACTCACCATTAATGCTTTAATTGATGCTGAAATAAAACCTTTTGATTTGGCAAGGCCTGGTCATATTTTTCCCTTAAGAGCAAAAGAAGGTGGTGTTTTACGTAGAACCGGACACACAGAAGCTGCAATCGATTTTGCACGTTTAGCAGGCTTAAAACCTGCGGGTGTTATTGTAGAAATCATGAATGAAGATGGGTCCATGGCGCGTTTACCGGAACTTCTACTAGTTGCAAAAAAGTTTGATATTAAAATTGTTTCTATTGAAGATTTAGTTGCTTACAGAATGGAACATGATTCCTTAATCGAAAAGAAAGATGATTTTGAGCTAGAAACTCGTTTTGGAAATTTTAGATTAAGAGCGTATCAACAAACTACAAATAATCAAGTACATATTGCATTAACAAAAGGTTCTTGGACAAATGAAGAAGGCGTTTTAACAAGAATTAATTCTACATTAGTGAATAATGATATTTTGGGAACCTTAACGAATAATGCTGATAAGAAGTTAGATCAAATGTTTCAAGTGATCAATGAAGAGGGAAAAGGGGCTATATTATTTATCAACCAACAAAATCAATACAAAAACTTATTAAACAGACTATCTGTTTTAAAAGAAAATCAGAAAAAAGGAGAATTAAAAGCACCAGCAATAGCAATGGATCAAAGAGATTTTGGAATTGGTGCTCAAATTTTACATGATTTAAACATTAGCAAATTAAAATTAGTAACCAACACACAACAAACGAAAAGAGTGGGTATGATTGGGTACGGATTGGAAATTATAGATTATGTAACGTACTAAAATTTAGAGTGAGAAATTAGAAGAATTATTTTCCTGCTTCCCACTTCAAACTACCTTTCTCTAACTCTATTGCTTCCAAATTTTGTTGAAACAACCTTGCTGTATGCTTTCCTTTTAAAGAGATATTATCACCGAAAACTTCAAGCCAACTTCCTTCACGTAAACCCAAAACAGCAACTTCATTAAACACATGAAACTCTTTTATTCTTGTTTCTCTAGTTTCTCCCATATGTTTAGAGCCTTGTATAGGATCTAAAAAATGTGCATTAATGTTAAAAGGAATAATTCCTAAAGTGGTAAAACTTGGCGGATATACAATTGGCATATCATTCGTGTTTTTCATATTAACGCCACAAATATTGCTTCCAGCACTCGTGCCTAAATACGGAGTGCCAGTCTCTAAAGCTTGTTTTAAGGCGGAAATTATATCATTCTTATATAATTTATTCACAAGCTCGAAGGTATTTCCTCCTCCTGTAAAAATAGCTTCCGCTTTTTGTATGGCTTCTTTTGGGTTTTCAAATTGATGAATTCCTGTAACACCAATATTTATTTTTGCAAATGCTTTTTCTGCAATTTTAGTGTATTCATTATAAGAAATACCACCTGGTCTCGCATAAGGAATAAAAAGTATCGTTTTTACATCCACAAAAAAAGTAGTTAATGTAGGTAATAAATATTCTAAATAGCCACTTCCATGAATCGTTGACGTACTTGCAATGATTAATTTTTTCATATCTCAAAAAATAATAGAAACTAAATGTTATTTTTTCTAAATTAGCAAAGAAAAGCTATTAATATCTTACTTCAGAAAAAAAATCTTATGAAAACCAAAATTTCAATATTAACACTAATGATTTCAGTTTTTTATTCATGTATAATCAATAATGACTCTGATTTTAAAATTACAAAATCAGACTTAGCAGGTACATGGGCATTGGCTAATTTTGAAATGGAGAGCGCTACAGTGGTTGTAACAAACCCTGCTCCCACTCAAACGATAATTGCAGATGTTCGTGGAAGTAATTATAATGCTTTTATTAATTTTTCTGAAAATCCAGATATTGCTAATGTTACTGGAGATTTTACGCTTGAAATAAGTTATAATCAAACTAACGTTGACATCTATACTTTAGACGCTTTTATATTTAACGATATTTTTGGTTTTTCTTCAAGCGCATGGAACTATAGTGACAATGTATTGAGCTTAATGCATAGTGGACTTAGTTTAAATCTTGATATTATTGATTTCACTGAAGATTTTATGAAAATAGAATTAGATGTAAATGAGACCGTAACCATTAACGGTATCACTTCGAATGTTTTTGGTAAGTCTATTGTAACCTTAGAAAAGCAATAGTTTACTTTTCTTTATAATTAGGGATATTTATGAGGTATTTCTTATTAAGCCAAAAACAAAATATTTACTCTAATAAGTTCATAGCATAGAAAAGGTTTTTAACAGAAGTTTACAATTCTATTAAAATAGTTTTAAGAAGGTCTACTCTTTTCTTTGTTGACCTGAAAAATAAACCAGTACTATTCTTTCTACTTTTTACCTTTTTATCTTTTTATCTTTTTATCTTATTGTCAAGAAAAAAGAATACTAATTAGGGAGAAAGTTTTTTTAACGAAACGGTCACGTCTGATGTGCATATAATTAACAAAAAAACACAGAAAGGAACCATTTCGAATGATAAAGGTTGGTTTGACATTTCGGCTATTATGGGTGATAGTTTGCAGTTTTCCCGCATCAAGATAAAAAGTAAGCAATTTATAATAACAAAAGAAAATTTCACTGAAAGAAATATTAAAATAGCACTTGAAGAAAACACATATTCTTTAGACAGTTTTACTCTAAAAAATCCCAAAAGTATTTTTTATATCGACCCACAAATACTGAAATCACTCACTGTAAATGCAAAACCTAAGATTAATAATTCTGTCATAAACTTCAAATCTGGTGCCGCAATAAGTATTGATAATTTAATTAGTTCTTTAAACGTAAAAAAGAACTAATTAAAATTACACAAGAAAATATTGTTCTTTCTAAAATTAGAAAATACTTTACAGATGATTTTTTTATTACAGATTTACAAATTAAAAAAGAGTATATAAAACCATTTTTAAATTATTGTATTCAAAAAAATATCATTTATCATTTTATAAGAAAAAAGAACATCATACTCACAAAATTTTTAATAGACGAGAGCAGGGTATTTCCAAAAAAAACAAATGCTTACAGTGCCTCATTATTTAGCAAATAGGGACTTTTTTTTAACAGAACTTTAAAATTATTTTCATCAAATTTAAAGAGAAAATACTTAATTTGTAAAAGTTAAAAAAAAAGCCATGATAAAAAAAATTCTTGTATTATTCGTCTTTTTTATCAGTTTGCTCAGCACTTTTTCTCAAGAAAAAAATAAAATCATTACTGGAAAAATATTAGATTCTTTAGGTATTGTTAAAAATGCAAACGTCATCAACCTAAAAACAAATCAAGGAACTTTTTCTAACGACAATGGAATTTTTCGAATTTTCGTTTCTGAAGGTGACACTTTGAGCCTTTCTTCCATTCAACATATTTCAAAAAAAGTAATCATTACTAAAAATATTATTGAAAACAGAAAAATGAATATACGCATAAAATACAACATATATTCTTTAGATGAATTTGAACTAAAAAGGCATAACTTAATAGGTAGATTGAGTGTTGACACAAAAACTGTGCCCACAAATAAAAGAGATTCTCTTTTAAAAAATGTTATGAATTTTTCTAAAATTAACATGCAAGTTGTTGAAGCCGATGATTATATCGATAGTAGAGTTCGACCACATATAAATGAAACAGATCCAACAGCAAAATTTGCAGGTGTTGGTGGCGGCATAATTATGCCTTTTAAAAGTTCAGCGCGTTTATGGGCTTTGCGCAGAAATTTAGCTCAAAAAAAAGCTTTTCCGTATAAAATTTTATCCACGCTTGGAGAGAAATTTTTCTTTGATGAATTAGAAATTCCTATTGATAAATACTTTCATTTTCTGGAATATTGCAATCCGTTAGGTATAGAAGATTTTCATAAAGATGGAAATCTTTTGGAGGTGATAAAAATTTTACGAACAGAAAAGGTGTCTTACCTTAAAATGATAAAAAAACAGTAATTTGGTCTCATATTTTATTTTAATAATTTCATGAAATTTAAGAAAACATTTTTACTGCTATTTATCATTCCCTTTTTATCTTTTACTGCACACAAGTATTATTTAAGTTTAACACAAATAAATTACAAAAGTGAGTCGAAATCTATTCAAATTGTAATCAATGTTTTTATGGATGATATTGAAACCGCATTAAATAGCGATTACAAAATTAATTTACAATTGACCACAAAAAATGAATTAAAGAATAATGATATTTATTTTAAGAGGTATTTAAAAGAAAAAATACATTTTAAAGTTGATAATATTCCTAAAGAATTCAAGTATATAGGTAAAGAATATGATGGAGATTTAGTTTATTTCTATCTAGAAATAGAAAACATCAATCAATTAAAAACTATAGATCTTACTAATAATATACTCACAAAACATTTTCCAGAACAACAAAATTTAACAAAGTGTAAACTTGGAGATAAACACAAAAGTATATTACTGACCAAAAAAGAAAATGTAGCTAAATTTAAATATGAATAGTCACTCCACTCAAAACAACAGATTTATGAAAAAAATTGGAATTTTCCTTTTTTCCCTTGTTCTAATAACAAACTCTTTTGCTCAAGCAAAACAGGGCCACACTAATCAAAATAAATTTAAACAATTAAAACAAGAACTACCAACGCCAAATGCAGAAAGGACGGCCTCTGGAGCTCCAGGTAAAGCATACACGCAACAGAAAGTTGATTATGTTATGGACATCATTTTAGATGATGATAAAACCAAAATAACAGGTTCAGAAATTATTACGTATCATAATAATTCAGCTGATGATTTGTCCTATCTATGGGTTCAGTTAGACCAGAATATGAGAGCTGCAGATTCCAAAACTCCAGATATTTCTCCAAGCTCTATTTCTAAAAAAATGAGTATACGCCGTTTTAAAAGAAATTTTCCTGAAGAACGTTTTGATGGTGGTTTTAATATTATGAGCGTTACAAATAAAGATGGTAGTAAATTATCTTACACCCTAAACCAAACGATGATGCGCATCAATCTTGTAAAGCCTTTGGCTTCGGGAGAAACGTTTAAATTCAATATAAAATGGTGGTATAACATCAACAATCATAGAACACAAGGTGGTAGATCTGGTTATGAGCATTTTACAGAAAATGGCAATAATAATTATGTAATTGCACAATTTTATCCAAGACTGTGCGTGTATGATAATGTAGAAGGTTGGCAGAACGATCAATTTTGGGGAAGAAGTGAATTCGCTTTGGAGTTTGGAGATTTTACAGTAAATATAACCGTTCCAGAAGATCACATGTTAGGAGCCACTGGAGTTTTACAAAATGAAAAAGAAGTTTTATCAAGAAAAGAACTAAAACGATTAGCGAAAGCGAGACAAACTTTCGATAGTCCTATAATAATTAGAACACAAGAAGAAGCAGAAAAGATTGAAAAAGCTCGTTCTAAAAAAACGAAAACTTGGAAATTTATTGCTAAAAACGTACGTGATTATGCCTTTGCAACTTCCAGAAAATTTATCTGGGATGCGATGGCTGTAGACATTAATGGCAAAACTGTAATGGCATATTCTTTATATTCTAAAGAAGCAAATCCTTTGTATGGAGATCATTCTACAAAAGCAGTTGCGCAAACTTTAAAAACATATTCTAAATACACTTTTGATTACCCGTATCACAAAGCAATTTCTGTCGATGGCCAAATGGGCATGGAATACCCACAAATTTGTTTTAACCCAGGTAGACCAGATTTGCCAAATGGTGGTTATTCCGATAGAATGAAGTATAGAATGATTAAAGTTACCATTCACGAAGTGGGGCATAACTACTTCCCTATGATTGTAAATTCTGACGAAAGACAATGGACTTGGATGGATGAAGGTTTAAATTCTTATATGGAAATGTTAGCCGAATTAGCTTACGATCCTAATTTCCCAATTACAAGAGGCTATCCTAAAAATATTATTAAATATATGGGTGGAGATCAGTCTAAAATTGCGCCAATTATGTCTAAAGGAGATAATGTATATAGTTTTGGAAGTAATGCTTATGGCAAGCCCGCAACTGCTTTATGGATTTTACGTGAAACTATTATGGGTAAAGAATTATTTGACCATGCTTTTAGAACCTATTCTCAAAGATGGATGTTTAAACATCCTTCTCCAGCAGATTTCTTTAGAACGATGGAAGATGCCTCTGGTGTAGATTTAGATTGGTTTTGGAGAGGATGGTTTTACACGACAGATGTTACGGATATAGGCATAAAAGGTGTGAAGAAATATCAAACAAATTCTACAGATAGTTCTGTGGAATTTATTGAAGATACATCGGAAGGTTTAGGCTTTACAAAAAAAGTTGAAAATTCAAAATATCATTATGAAATTACTTACAATAAGCCGGGTGGATTAGTGATGCCAATTATTATAGAATTTACTTATAAAGATGGCACAAAAGAAAGAAAAACATATCCTGCGCAAATTTGGCGATATAATGATAAAGAAGTTACTAAAGTATTTTCATCATCAAAAGAAGTTGAAAGTATGAAGATTGATCCAGATTTAGAGACTGCCGATGTTGATATTTCAAATAATAGTTTCCCAAAAGAGAAATCAAATAAATTTGAAAAATTTAAAAAGAATATAAAAGGATAAAATTTATTGAAAATTAGCTAAAAAGGCAATCTAAATTCAGATTGTCTTTTTTTTATGATAAAAATATGTTAAAACCTAAACATTCTTTAACGTATGTAAAGAGTTATCGTTAATTTCGAGGTCATTTTTAAATCAAATAAAAATAAATCAAAATGAAAAAAATCTTCCCATTAGTATTCTCTTTATTCTTTGTGGTGTTTACAAATTTTGCTCAAGAAAAAAAAGAAGCAAAGAAAACACAACAAGGCCACATTGATCAAAACAAATTCAGACAAATGAAAGATGTTTTGGCAACCCCTAATGACCAGCACACAGCTTCTGGTGCTCCTGGCCATCAATATTCTCAACAAAAAGTTGATTATTTAATGAATATTCGCTTAGAAGAAAGTACGAACATAATTTATGGTGATGAAAAGATTACCTATCAAAATAACTCTAAAGACCATTTAGAGTATTTATGGGTACAATTAGATCAAAATATGAGAGCAGATGATTCTAAAACTCCTTTAGCTACTTCTGGTAGTGCTGCTGCATTTATAACACCTAACAACTTTCAAAGCACCTACATGAAAGAAGGTAAAGGTTTTGGTTTTAACATTGAAAAAGTAGAAACCAATGACGCTCCATTATCTCATTTTATCAACAGAACAATGATGCGTATTAATTTACCTAAAGCATTAGCTCCTGGTGAATCTTTCAAATTTAGAATTAAATGGAACTATAAAATAAATGACATTAATAAGGATGGTGGACGTTCTGGTTTAGAAACTTTTCCTGATGGAAATAACAACTATACGATTGCTCAGTTCTTTCCAAGGTTAGCCGTTTATGACAATGTAGAAGGATGGCAAAACATGCAATTCTGGGGAAGAAGTGAATTTGCTTTAGAATTTGGAGATTATGAAGTAAATTTAACAGTGCCTGCTGATCATATTGTAGATGCAACCGGTGTTTTACAAAATGAAAAAAATGTTTTATCTAAAACACAACGCAAACGTTGGGAAAAAGCAAGAAAGAGTTTTGATAACCCAGTATTCATTGTAACCCAAGAAGAAGCGGAAAAAGCTGAAAAAGTGCGCGCTAGTGGCACAAAAACTTGGAAATTTAAAGCTCAAAGAGTAAGAGATTTTGCTTTTGCATCTTCAAGAAAATATATTTGGGATGCAATGGCGACCAACGTAAATGGTAAAACTGTAATGGCCGTTTCTCTATATCCAAAAGAAGGAAATCCTTTATGGGAAGAGCATTCTACAAGAGCGGTTGCACATACCCTTGTTGAATACTCTAAATTAACTTTTGATTATCCTTACCCAAAAGCTATTTCTGTTCACTCAGAAAGACAAGGAATGGAATATCCAATGATTTGTTTCAACTTTGGTCGTCCAAATGCTGATGGAACGTATTCTGATAGAACTAAAAAAGGAATGATTGGTGTAATTATACATGAAGTTGGACATAACTTTTTCCCAATGATTGTAAATTCTGATGAAAGACAATGGACATGGATGGATGAAGGTTTAAACTCTTTTGTAGAGATTTTAGCAGAATTAACATACGATTCAGAATTATTTGCTACCAATCCTGCAAAAAAGATTACAAGATATATGGGTGGAGATCAAAGTAATATTTCTCCTATCATGTCTCAAGGAGATTATGTAAAACAATTTGGTCCGAATGCATACTCAAAACCAGCCGCTGGTTTATACATGTTACGTAAAACTATTATGGGTCCTGAATTATTTGACCATGCATTTAGAACGTATTCTAAAAGATGGATGTTTAAACACCCTACTCCTGCTGATTTCTTTAGATCTATGGAAGATGCCTCAGGAATGGACTTAGATTGGTTTTGGAGAGGATGGTTTTACACAACAGATGTAACAGATATTGCAATTAAAGCAGTAAAAAGTTTATATTTAACAGACAAACCAAGTGAAAGAGTAACTAAATTAAAAGAACAATACAAGCAGTATTTTGAAGGTTTAGGAGACTTAGTATATATTACAGATAAAAAAGAAGATGCCAATGCATCAGCAATGGATAGCTATGCAAATGGTAAGGAAGTTCCATCTTTTATTTATTCTGTAGAATTTGAGAAGCCAGGAGGTTTAGTAATGCCAATTATTGTAGAGTTGACTTATGAAGATGGTTCTACTGAAAGACAAACTTTCCCCGCTCAAATTTGGATGAAAGATGACACAACTGTAAAAAGAGTATTTGCTTCAACAAGAGAAATTAAGAGTATTACGGTTGATCCAGATTTTGAAACTGCAGATGTAGATACTTCTAACAATAGCTGGCCAAAGAAACAAGCTGACAAGTTTGACCAATTTAAAAATAAAGTAAAAGGATAAACTACTTTTAGTAAAATAGTAAAACAAAGAAACCTCATAAATTTATGAGGTTTCTTTGTTTTATGATAAGAAGCTTTTTATAATTTATAAATCTAAAAAAACATCATTGACTTCATATATATCTGTCTACTTATTTAACTAAGAAGTCCAGAATTTTCTCTTTTTATTTAATGCAACCTCTTCTTTTTTAAGGTCTTCTAATTCTTGTACAGATAATACTTTAAGAAATGATGGGTGTTGTTCAATAGCAAACTCAATCTTTGTTACAATATCCGAAATATCTTCATTCTCGTAATCAATTTCTAAAGGTTCTTTTATGACCATAGATTGTAAAACATTTTTTCTCTTAATACGTAATCCTTTTTTATCAAAAGAGCGTCTAAAACCGTCAATAACAATTGGCACCACCACTGGTTTGTATGTTTTAATGATATGTGCAGTTCCTCGTCTAATCGGTTTAAAAGGCGTCGTTGTTCCTTGCGGAAACGTAACAACCCAACCATCATCTATGGCTTTACCTATATTTGAAATATCTGAAGTTTTTACTTGTCTTTTAACATTTTCGCCTGCACTTCTCCAAGTTCTATCAATAGAGACAGCACCCGCATAGGCAAATATTTTAGGCAACAAGCCAGCTTTCATTGTCTCGCCAGCAGCAACAAAATAAAAATTTAATTTTGGATTCCATATATAACCAATATTCTTAATAGAGTCTTCTCTACCTTTTAAAGAAGCATTAAAAACATGAAACATAGCAGCAACATCTGCAAAATAAGTTTGATGATTAGAAATGAATAGCACTTTTTTATCTGGTAAATCTCTTAATATTTGTGAACCTTCAATTTGAAGGTTATTAAAATTACGATACCTGCTGTGAGAAATAACCCCGAAAAAGCGAATAATCCACTTCTTTATAAATAAATAATGTCCAAACGGATTCCTTTTAAATAGAGGCATTTTTACTACTTTTTTTATAGTTATACAAACAAAATTACAAAACAATTTAAGAACATGCTATTTTAAGAGTTCTTTAATTTCCGAGAGCATCATTGCGGTTGCCCCCCAAACTATGTGATCATTTAATTTGAAGCACGGTACCTCTATATTATTCATATAAGAAGTATTCATATTCACGGCGGTTATACTTGCTTCATTCAATAAATCACTTAATAAAACTTCAATTTCTTTTTCAACTTCATGGTTTAAAATAAAATCTGGTTTTTTAAAAATAGTACCTAAAAAAGGAGTTGCTAAAAAATTACTTGGAGGTATATATACATCCGTTAATTCTCTTATAATTTCTACAGATGAAGGTTGCACGCCCACTTCCTCTAAGGTTTCTCTTAATGCCGTTTTTTGTAAACTGGAGTCAGATTTTTCTATTTTTCCCCCAGGAAAACTTATTTGGGCGGAATGTGTGCCTTTATAACTTGCTCTTTTTGTTAATAGAAAGCAGGTTTCATTTTTTTTATTCGGATAAAACAATGCTAAAACAGCTGCTTTTTTTGGCTTACTAGCCACTATTTTCTCTTGATTATATTTAACGCGAAGTTTAGGCGCCATTTTAAACTGAGCCTCTAATCCTCCGAGTTTTTCTGTTTTTAGAACCCCTATTTTTTGGGTAAAGTCTTTAAAATTCATTTTGAATACCTACTTTTAACAAACTTATAATTTTATATAGCAAAATAACATTTTTTGGCAAGAATTTTGACGTATGTTCTACAAATAAAAGTATGAATAAAAAATATAAAAAATTAGGATTAAGTATCTTGTTGGATCTAATTGGTTTTTTAACAATTATACCTTTAGATTTAGTTTGGGCGCCAATTTCTGGTTATTTAATGACTAAAATGTATAAAGGTAAAAAAGGTAAAATTGCTGGTATTATTAGTTTTTTAGAAGAGATAATTCCCATAACAAATATTATTCCAACGTTTACAATTATGTGGTTGTATACCTATCTTTTCAGCAAAGATAATTCTCAAGAAGAAGAGGATATTATTATTAAAACCTAGTTATTTTCTTTAAACAAAAAACCAAGTCCTAATCTACTTAAAAACTTTTTTTCGAAAGTCCAGAAGAATTTAAACTGCCCAAATAACCAACCAACTATTGGCAATGTCAGTTGATAAATAGGAAATATTAATAGTATTCTTAATGGCCAATAAATCCATACTGAAATTATTTCTGGAGATAAACCTAAAAACTCAGTAATTGGCTTTGCTACCCAAGCAGCAAAAGAACCGTTTATTGCAAAAACAATAAAAATTGCGATTATGGACCAATTGGAATCTATACCCCAACGTTCTTTTAATTTATCCATTTAATTCTTTAGCTTTATTTGTTTTCTTTAACATTAACCAAACTCCTATGAATACTAAAGGAATACTCAAAACCTGACCTGTATTCAAAGAATTGAAAACCCAATCTTCCCTTCCAACTACTTGCGCTTCTTTTAAGAATTCTATAAAGAACCTTAAAGACCATAAAACAGTCATAAATAATCCAAATAAGAAACCTTCCTGTTGTTTTTTATCCGTTTTCCAATACAAATGCCACATTACAAAAAACAAGATTAAATAACTAAAAGCTTCATATAATTGCGTTGGGTGTCTTGCTGTTGTTTCACCCGCAGCTTTAAATATAACACCAAAGTTAGAACCCGTTTCTTTTCCATAAATCTCTGAGTTAAAGAAATTCCCGGATCTAATAAAAAAACCGGCCAAAGCGACCATAATTGCTAACCTATCCAAAATAAATAACCACGATTTCTGTAAATGTTTTTTTGCATAAAAATACATGGTAAAAATAATACCGATTGCTGCTCCATGACTTGCAAACCCGGTAAAACCTGTAAACTTCCAATCTTTAATGATGCCAAAAAGAGCACTCTCTCCTAATTGCTTTTTAAAAGGTAAAATAATTTCTAGTAAATGATTTTGATAATAATCCCAACTATAAAAAAACACATCTCCTAAACGCATACCAATGAGCATCGAAATAAAGGTGTACATGAATAACGTATCCAATTTTTCAATAGGAATTTCATCTTTGATATATATCTTTTTCATGAGATGTAAACCCAATAAAAATGCTGTTACAAACATCAAACTATACCAACGTACCACAAAAAAACCTAAATCAATGCCTAAGGATGGATCCCACTCTATTGCTAAAAAACTCATATTTTATTTATATTCTATTTTTAATTGAAAATGTACTGAGGCAATCTTTGATTAAAAATCAAATTACTTTAATCTTCTTACTAGTACCGATATTAATTATTTATTCTTTTTTTTTTGGAACAGGATCATAACCACTTCCACCCCAAGGATGACAACTAAATATTCTTTTTATTGCCAACCAACCACCAGAAAATAAACCATGTTTTTGCAAAGCCTCAATAGTGTAATGTGAACACGTCGGACTGTATCTGCAAGCTGCTGGTGTTAATGGTGAAATTGCGCTTTGATAAAACCGCACCAATAAAATAAATGGATATGAAAGTATTTTCTTCAACTTAATTGATTGAAAAAGTTGTGCCTTCTTTACCGTCTTTTAACTGAATTCCCAATTCAATTAATTCATCTCTAATTTGATCTGATAGTGTCCAATCTTTATTTTCTCGTGCTTCTTTTCTTAACTTAATTAATAATTCTACTACACCATTTATTTTTTTTGAATTGTCTTCAGAATTTTCATTCATCAATCCTAAAACATCAAAAACAAACCCATTAATAGTTGTTTTTAATACTAAAATATCCTCAGAGGTTATGCTTGCTTTTTGTTCTTTTATTTGATTGATCACCTTTACAGCTTCAAATAAATGCGCAATTAAAACAGGTGTATTAAAATCATCATTCATTGCTGAATAACATTCTTTTTTCCACTTTTGAACATCAAACGTTGATGTTTTTCCAGCTTCAATTTTATCCAAGAGACGAACCGCTTCCATTAATTTTGAATGTCCTTTTTCGGAGGCTTCTAATGCTTCACCAGAAAAATCTAAAATGCTTCTATAATTGGCTTGCATATTAAAAAAACGAACGACACTCGCTGAAAATGGTTTCGGAAGAATCTCATTTTCTCCTGACAAAATCTCGTTTGGTAAAATAAAATTACCCGTAGATTTCGCCATTTTCTGACTATTTAACAACAACATATTAGTATGCATCCAATAATTTACTGGAGTCTTTCCGCTACACGTTTGTGATTGCGCAATTTCACATTCGTGATGTGGAAATTTTAAATCCATTCCACCTCCATGAATATCAAATTGTTCACCTAAATATTTTGTACTCATTACAGAACATTCTAAATGCCAACCCGGAAAACCATCACTCCATGGAGATGGCCAGCGCATAATGTGTCTCTCATCTGCTTTTTTCCAAAGTGCAAAATCTTGCGGATTTTTCTTATCTGATTGTCCATCAAGTGAACGAGTATTATGAATTAAATCTTCAACCTTTCTTCCTGAAAGAATACCATAATGACTGCTTTCATTATACTTTAAAACGTCAAAATATACCGAACCATTTATTTCATAAGCAAAACCTTTCTCCAAGATTTCTTTAATCATTTCTATCTGCTCAACAATATGACCTGTAGCGGTTGGTTCTATGCTTGGTGGTAAAAAATTGTAGTTTTTTAAGACATCATGAAAGTCTACTGTGTAACGTTGCACGACTTCCATCGGTTCAATTTTTTCGATACGTGCTTTTTTAGAAATTCTATCTTCACCTTCATCAGCATCGTTTTCTAAATGACCCGCATCTGTAATATTACGCACATAACGCACTTTATAGTCTAAATGCAATAAATATCTATAGACAACATCAAAGAACATAAAGGTTCTTACATTCCCCAAATGAGCATTGCTATACACCGTTGGCCCACAAACATACATACCTACATATCCGTCTGTTATGGTTTTAAAATTCTCCTTTTTTTTCGTTAAAGAGTTGTATACTTTAAGTTGATTTTCTTTGTAGCGTTCCATTAAAAAAGTGCCTATTTACAGCGGATAAATATAGGAACTTTAAAAAGAATAGCGAAATGGAATTTGTTAGAAGTTTGGTAAATTTAAAAGTAGTTATTTATCCAACATATTTTTTTCTTTTACTGTTTATCGTACTTTATTTTCCTTGAATTACAACTTTCTGTATAGTCCGCATTTACTTGACTGATAACGAACATTGGATTTCTCTATCAATAAGACATTTTATTTATTTTGTATAAATCACTTTTTGCTATTTATAATGCCTAATTCAGAAGTAAAAACATTAGTGCTCCTAGTTTAATTATGCACCTATACTCTATTTGCAGCCAACATATTATTTTAGAATAGAGCGCCCCTATTTAAAAAATTATGAAACCGACTCTTTTGCAGACTTTATATTCTTTAAAAATGTTTTTATGCTGATAAAATTTTTAAGACCTAAAATCTTTCCTATTATTCTATAAATAGTTTATTTTTACTGTGAATTTTTTATTTTACAATGGTTAAAAAAACGTCTGCATTACATGAAAAAGAAGGTATTTCTAAACCAGAAACAACCAATAAATCTGCTGCAGAAAAAATTAAAACCAGTAGAGCAAAACAAAATTCTGTGGATGAATTTGTTGCTAAAATCTTAACAGGAGATATCACTTTTTTAAGCAGAGCCATTACGCTAGTAGAGAGTACCAATGCCAAGCATCAACAAAAAGCAAATGAAATTTTAGAACGCTGCTTGCCCTCTGCAAATAATTCCATAAGAATTGGTATTACAGGTGTTCCAGGTGTTGGAAAAAGCACATTTATTGAAGCTTTTGGAAAACATTTAACAAAGCAAGGCAAAAAAGTCGCTGTACTCGCTGTAGACCCAAGTAGCTCTGTAAACAAAGGTTCTATTTTAGGAGATAAAACAAGAATGGAAGAATTGGTTACTGATAAAAATGCTTTTATTAGACCTTCTCCTTCTGGCACATCGTTGGGCGGAGTTGCGCAAAAAACACGCGAAAGCATCATTCTATGTGAAGCCGCCGGTTTTGATACTATTATAATTGAAACTGTTGGCGTTGGGCAATCTGAAACCGTTGTACACTCCATGGTCGACTTTTTTTTATTATTAAAATTGGCGGGAGCTGGCGATGAATTGCAAGGAATTAAACGCGGAATTATAGAAATGGCAGATGCTATTGTGATTAACAAAGCTGATGGAGATAATGAAAAGAACGCTAAAATTGCCAAAGTTGAATTTAATAGAGCTTTGCACTTATACCCCATAAAAGAAAGCAACTGGCAGCCGAAAGTAATCACTGCAAGTGCATTACTGCATATAGGTATTTCAAAAATTGATAAAATGATTGTTGATTATATCTCTTTAACAAAAGAGAACGGCTATTTTACACTGAAAAGAAATAACCAAAATAAATATTGGTTATTAGCCACTATAGAACAACAACTAAAAGACAATTTCTATCAAAAAAAGAAGATTAAAAAAGCACTAGAAAAAGAAATTAACAATTTAGAAAACGGAAAAACAACCCCGTTTAACGCTGCAAAAAGATTGTTGAATATATAAGCTGCTAACATTACATAAATAAGTTAAAAAAAAAATCGTTTGATAATTTATTTCAAAAAGCAATAAACCACAAAAGGATTATAAACAAATAAAGCTATCACAAGATATTTTAAAAAAGTATACTGGTACTTATTATTTAGAGGGTCGTAGTGTGCTTAATATAATAATAGAAAATAAGCGTATTTATATTAAGAGCACCAGAAAAACTGAAATAGTTCCCTATAAAAAAAATAAATTTTTCATAAAGGAAACTCCCTTGTCATTAAATTTTTATGAAGAAAAAGGTAAAATAATAAGCTTTGCTAAAATTGAAAATAGAATAATACAAAATTTTATAAAAATTGAATAATATCGTTAGTAAATAACGAAAAGCTACAACCAAGAACTGAACTAAAAAATAACCTTTTTTTCTTAAACTTTGGCAATAGATACTCTAAGTAGTAATTGTATTCTCAATTAGTTGCTGATTCACGGAATGAAATTATACACAAGACCTTTTCCTATAAAAAACAAAATAGAAGTACTTAAAAGTTTCCAGTCATACGAAAGAGTAAATTCATAAACAATATTTGATTTAAGTTATCCTATTTTTTTGTCTTACTATAATAACTTATATTTAAAATTCTGAAAATAGTTAGATGAATTATATAAAACCACTATACCCCTATATTATCGGTTGTATTATTTTGATGTTTACAACATCTTTCGCTGAAATATCAGTAATCAGCGGCAGTATTCAATTAGTTCTTTTTGGAACAATTGTACTCTATCCCATTTGGAAAACGGAAACTTTATCTTATGTAGATATAGGCTGGCCTTGGGGCTTAGTATGTATTGGATTAGTGACCTTATTTTTGGGTGAAGGTTACTCGTGGCGGGTTTGGGGTATTGGTGCTTTATATATTCTCATGGGACTTCGTATGGGTATTGGAGCTATTCAGTTTTGGTTAAAAGGATATATTCAGAAAGAATTACCGAGATACAGATATCAGCGAATAAGATGGGAAAGAAAAGGAAAAACAAATATTCAAGCAGCTATGCAAATAGATGCTTTAGTTCAAGGTTTGGCAAACGTTTCCTATTTAGCCTTACCTGCCTTTATTATTGCTTCTAACCCTAATCCAAATATATCCGTTTTTGAGGTAGTCGGTTTATTATTGTGGGTAGCTTCATTTATCCTTGAATCCATCGCAGATAAACAAAAGTTAGGATTTCTTAGACGAATGAAAACTGAAAAGCTACAGAATAAAGTTTGTGAAATAGGCTTATGGAAATACACCAGACACCCTAACTACTTTGCGGAGTGGACGATTTGGAATTCCTTAATAATTATTTCCATACCGTCTTGGTTAGCATTGCAATCTTCAGAATCATTAATAATTTGGGTTCTACTGGGACTTGCTTTGCTATTCGTCTCTATAATGATGTATAATACCTTGGTATACCTTACAGGAGCTATACCTTCTGAGTATTATTCTTTACAAAAAAGACCTAATTACAAGTCTTATACAAAAAGAGTAAATATGTTTTTTCCTGGATTTCGCAATAGAAAATAAAGAGAATAAAATATGGAAAATAAAAAAGTTCTCGTCAAAAAACAGAAATGCAATCAACCAATGGAAAAGAAAAGAATTTTGTTAATTTTATGATTTGAGAGATTCAAAACTATAAAATGACGGCCTGTAGCAAAGTAAATCGTCTATTGCTTCTTTTAAGTCTACTGAGAAAATCTTACGTTTTTTTTGGTTTGTTCTTTTCATTAAATTAGAATTTTAAACCTGAGACCAGCCATTTACAAATACAATGGTGAAAATATAAGACCGATAAAAAAATTGAATATGATGAAAAACATAAGATTGATCCTTATTTTGCTGATTTCATTTTCTTTATTGCTAATACCATTAATAGCAATGCAATTTACCGACGAAGTTAACTGGACAATAATGGATTTTATAATCGCAGGGAGCCTTTTATTGACAGCGGGATTAATATCTGAATTTGTAATGAGAAAAATAACGAACATTAATTTCAAAATGGGACTCATAGCTGCTATTTTGATTATCTTAATACTAATTTGGATTGAGCTAGCTGTTGGCATATTTGAAACTCCTTTTGCTGGCGATTAAATAAAAAACATAAATACCTAATTACAATTGCTTTAAAAGCACTTATGTAAAGTTTTATTTTAAATATCATGAAACTTCTTTTCAACTTCAAATCTTAAAGTGTTTCAATAAAATAGACCTTAAGGGAATTGGGAAATTGAACATTAATTTAAAATAGTGTCGCCAAATTAGATAATAGAGTACATAATATTTAGATTGAACTAGACAGAAACAATACGCTAGCTAACACTTCATGAAATTTATAATTAAACTAGTAAAATGAAGCATTCAACAAACAACTTAACAGTCTTACCAACCTTATAAATAAAAGTTGTAAAACATTATTACTCTTTCGGATTAAAGGCTAGATAATTTTTATTAAGTTTGAAAGGGCTTTTGTTTAAATCAAAACTGACTTCACCTAAAATTAAGACCATGAAAAAAATTACGCTTCCTTTTCTAATATTCTTGATAGCTTCGGCAACCTTCGCACAATCTATAGATTCTATTTTTAAATCTGTCAAATACAGAAATATTGGTCCTTTTAGAGGTGGTAGATCTGTAGCTGGATCTGGTGTAATTGGAAATCCCATGATATATTATATGGGGAATACAGGCGGAGGGCTTTGGAAAACTGAGGATGGTGGTCAGCTCTGGAAAAATATTTCAGATGGCTATTTTAAAACTAGTTCAGTTGGGGCAATAGCAGTTTCTGAAAGTAATCCAAACATAATTTATGTGGGAATGGGTGAGCATGCTCCCAGAGCCGTAATGACTTCTTATGGAGATGGTGTTTATAAATCTACTGATGCCGGTAAAACATGGAAAAATGTGGGACTAAAAGCTACTCAGCATATATCAAGAATAGTAATACACCCAAAAAACCCAAATATCCTTTTCGTAGCAGCACAAGGAGCATTATATGGCCCTAATGAAGATCGTGGTATTTTTAAATCAGTAGATGGCGGCGTCAACTGGAGTAAAGTACTTTATGTAAATAATTTAACAGGTTGTGCAGAATTATCAATGGACTATAACAATCCTTTAGTAATGTATGCTGCAATGTGGGAACATCAGCGCTTGCCTTGGAAAGTGATAAGTGGAGGTGTCGGAAGTGGTCTCTACAAAACTACGGACGGAGGAAAAACTTGGAATAAAATTCACAAAGGCTTGCCAAAAGAGAAAGGTAAAATGGCCATCGCCGTGAGCCGCTCAAATTCTGAAAAAGTGTATGCTTTAGTTGAGAGTGACTCTGACAAAGAGTTGGGTGGATTATTCGTTTCTAACAATGCAGGAGCTAAATGGTCTAAAGTTTCTTCAGATCATAGTCTAATTCAAAGGGCATGGTACTATATAGAGTTGTTTATTGACCCTAATGATGATGAAAAAATATATGTACTCAATGCCAGTGCTCAAAGGTCAATCGATGGCGGAAAAACTTGGAAAACAATAACTGGGACACATGGAGATCACCATGATCTTTGGATTAATCCAAACAACAGTAAAAATATGATAATTGCGAATGACGGTGGCGCGGCTGTATCGTATAATTATGCAAAATCATGGTCACCCCAAAACAGAATGGCAACAGCACAGTTTTATAGAGTCAATACAGACAACTTGTTTCCTTACAATCTTTATGGCGGCCAACAAGATAATTCTTCCGTAAAAATTAGCAGCCTTGCACTAGGCAGCGGTGGTATAGATGAGCATAATTGGTCTCCATCCGCCGGAGGAGAAAGTGCTTTTTTAGCTTTTGACCCTGATAATCCGAGGTACGTGTTAGGAGGCAGTTATTTGGGAACCATTGAAATCTTAGATACCAAAGCTAAAGCCAGTACTCAGATTATGGCTGCTCCCATACAGTATTTGGGCAGAGATGGGAAAGATATGAAATATAGATATAATTGGAATGCACCAATCGTCCGTTCACAGCATGAAACAGACACATACTACCATGGTGCACAACTATTATTAAAGACGAGAGATAAGGGTCTAAATTGGGAAGAAATTTCTCCTGATTTATCCAACAATGAAAAGAAAAAACAAGGAAAAGGTGGCGGACCTTATACAAACGAAGCCGTAGGAGCCGAAAATTATGGCACATTAGCGTATGTTGTTGAGTCACCTCATGAAAAAGGAGTTATTTGGGCTGCAACTGATGATGGTGTTTTACAATTAACTAAAGATGGCGGAACAACTTGGAAGATTGTGACACCAAAAAGTCTTCCCGAGACTTTAATTAATTCGATTGAAGTCTCTCCTCACGATAAGGCAACAGCTTATATTGCGACAACACGATTCAAATTTAACGACTATACCCCTTCTATTTATAAAACTACAAACTATGGTAAATCATGGACCAATATCAGTTCTGGTATTCCAACAGGAGCCTATACAAGGGTTGTTCGAGAAGACACTAAGCGAAAAGACTTACTTTTTGCTGGTACAGAATTAGGTATGTACATATCTTGGAATGGTGGAAAACAATGGAAATCATTTCAATTAAATTTACCCATTACACCAATCACAGATTTAAAAGTTAGCCATGACGACTTAAGCATTGCAACCATGGGTCGATCTTTTTGGATATTAGATGATTTAGGATTAATACGCCAGTTTAAAGGAACTAATAAAGCTTTCGCGCTACTTCAGCCAGAGAATGCTGTTGTCGGAAACTGGAGAAGTCAATTAAATAGTAATTCAGATAGTTTCCGAGGTACAGATGATTCCCAAGGTGTTAATCCTGCTAATGGAATTGTATTTTACTATTATTTACCTAATGCCACAAAAGAGCAAGAATTAACTTTAGTGATTACAGATAAAGATGAGAACTTGGTCAGAACTATTAGCTCGAAACCAAATCCTAATTATATAAAATATCCAGGAGGCCCTTCACCTGAGCCTTTACTATCAAATAAAGTTGGACTTAATCGTTTTGTTTGGGATATGAGATATAATAATTTACCTGGAGCGCCCACTGCTTATATTGAAGGATCTTTTAGAGGTCATAAAGCGATGCCGAATGCATATACAGCTGCCATAAAACAAGACAATCAATCATCTAAAGTATCATTTAATATTTTACCAAACCCATTATATAATAGTACTAAAGAAGCATATCAAGAAACTCATGATTTCCAAATGAAAACTGGGGCAAATCTCACAGATATGCACATCAGAGTTCATAAATTAAAAAAAATGCAGCATAAAATCGCTATAATTTTGAAAGATTTACCCAGAGAAAAGAAATATAGCATGGTAATATCTAAAGGTGAAAAAATACTCAAGAAGCTTATATCTTGGGATGAAGACATGGTTCAACGTAAATCGAAAGCTTATGATGATGTAGAAAATTTTCCAAATAAATTCACAGCAGAATACATCTTCCTCATCAACCAAAATGACAGTGATTTGCCAATAGTCAATCAAGGATCAAAGGACAGACGCGTGGAGCTCGACCAACAATGGAAAATCCTTAAGAGCACTTCAGAAGAACTTATAAATACTATTATTCCTGCTTATAATAGTCTATTGTGGGATCATGGCATTGGAGCTCTTAACATAGAGTAAAAGTTGATAAAAATATGAAACAACTTATTACCTAGTATTAAAAATAATATCAAATTAATAGATTATAAACCTTAGTTATATAAAGACTGATACAATAATTACCCAAAATTAATCTCATGAAAACACTCAAACTGCTCCTTATTTGTCTTCTTCTTTTTCCATTAACCCTGCAATCTCAAAAAAGAAAAAAGAAAGTAACAGAACCTGCTATAGCAATTACAGACTCCTTATTTCATGGCTTAAAATGGCGAAATATTGGACCTTTTAGAGGAGGTAGAAGCGTTACCTCTTCGGGAGTCATAGGAAAACCTCATACCTATTACATGGGTGCTACTGGTGGTGGAGTTTTTAAAACTACTGATGATGGGATTACATGGAAAAATATCTCAGATGGTTTCTTTAAAACGGGCTCTGTTGGCGCTATAGCTGTTTCAGAAAGTGATCCTAATATTGTTGTTGTTGGAATGGGAGAACATGCGGCAAGAGGTGTTATGACTTCAATGGGAGATGGCGTATATAAATCTATGGATGCCGGAAAAACTTGGAAGCATTTGGGCTTAGATAAAACACGTCATATTTCTGATGTTGTAATTCACCCAACCAATTCTGATATCATTTATATTACTGCTCAAGGAGCGCAGTATGCGCCTTCAAAAGAACGAGGTATCTACAAAACTACAAATGGGGGAAAAACATGGAAAAATATCTTATCTGTAAATAACAATACTGGTGCTTCTTCTATGTCTATGGACATGACCAATCCTCGTATTTTATATGCTGCTATGTGGCAGCATCAAAGATACCCGTGGATTATGGAATCTGGTGGTGTAAATTCTGGATTGTTTAAATCTATCGATGGAGGAGATACATGGAATAAAATGAAAAAAGGATTGCCAAAAGCTTTTGGTAAATCTGGAATTTCTGTTTCTAGAGCAAACCCTGAACGTGTGTTCTCAGTGATAGAAGCAAAAGGTGAAAAAGGAGGTGTATATCGCTCTGATGACGCAGGAAAAACATGGAAACAAATAAATAGTAATCGTGTAAATATTGCACGTTCTTGGTATTATATGGAAATTTTTGCCGATCCTCAAAATGAAAATATTGTATATGTTTTAAACGCTCCTGTAATGAAATCTATAGATGGAGGTCAAAGTTTTTCTAATATTCCTGTACCGCATGGTGATAATCATCATTTGTGGATTAATCCAACAGACAACAATAACCTTATCAATTCAAATGACGGAGGTGCCAATATCTCTTTTAATGGAGGTAAAAGTTGGAGTACGCAACAAAATCAACCAACCTCTCAATTTTATCGCGTAATTACAGACAATTTAGTGCCCTATAATGTCTATGGTGGACAGCAAGATAATTCTGCTATTGGTATTGCTAGCAGAACCAATAATTCCGGAATAGATTGGAAAGATTGGTATTCTGTAGCTGGTGGAGAAAGTGCGTTTATTGCTTTCGACCCTGATGCTCCTGAGTTAGTTTACGGAGGAACTTATCAAGGAAATATTAGCACTTGGTCAAGAAAATCAAGAGAACAAAAATCAATTAAAGAATATCCAGAATTAGGCTTAAGTATTGCTCCTAAAGATTCAAAATATAGATATAATTGGAATGCTCCTATTATCACCTCCCCTCATAATAGAGCTACAGTGTATCATGCTGGAAATGTGGTTTTTAAAACAATAGATCAGGGAATTAATTGGTCAGTAATAAGTCCAGATTTAACTAAAAATGAAATTACCAAACATGGCCCAGGTGGTGGCCCGTATACAAATGAAGCCGCTGGTGGCGAAAATTATAATACACTTACTGCCTTGGTAGAATCAACTCATGAAAAGGGAGTGCTCTATGCCGGTAGTGATGATGGCCTTTTACATATCACAAAAAATGGTGGTGAAAGCTGGGAGAATATTACACCAGAAGGGATTAAAGACGGTATCATAAATAGTATTGATGTTTCCCAACATGATCCAGCTACTGCCTATGTTGTAATTATGAGATACAAATCTATGGACTTAAACTCTCATATTTTTAAAACAACCGATTATGGTCAAACTTGGACAAAAATTGTGAATGGTTTAGACGATCCTAATGGATTTGCAAGGGTGGTAAGGGCAGATAAAAAACAGCCCGGCTTGTTGTATGCAGGAACAGAAACAGGTTTGTATGTGTCTAATGATGATGGGGATCATTGGCAACGACTAAAACTAAACTTACCAGTAGTTGCTATCAACGATTTAATTATACAAGACAACGACTTAGTGGCCGCAACATCTGGAAGAGGCTTTTGGATTTTAGATGATTTAGGAGCGTTGCAAAATAAAAGTAGCCTCAACAAACCTATTGAAATTGTAAAACCCAAAGATACCTATAGAATTTTTGGCGGCACTTCTAAAGCTGTTGGTCAAGGACAAAACCCAAGAAGTGGTGTTACGTTTGATTATTATCTAGAAAAAAATATAGATTCTTTGCTCCTAACATTAGAGGTTTTACAGAACTCTGAGGTAATAAGAACGTATACTAATAAGAAAGATTCTAATTTTAAATCATGGCCTGGCGGCCCTTCTAAACCTCAAATTTTACCTTCTAAAAAAGGATACAATCGTTTTACTTGGGATTTTAGAAGAGACCCGCTCCCTTCTATACATCAGGTTTTTATTTTTGGTGGCTTAGCTGGCTCAAATGTTGCTCCAGGAAATTATACTTTAAGAATGACATTAGGAAGCGATGTTTCTGAAACCGTGGCAACAATTCTTCCAAATCCTAGAGTTGATTCTTCTCCTGAAGATTTTATAGAGCAACAAAAAATATTAGTTACAATAGAAGCTACCGTCAAACAAATGCATGAGTCTGTAAACCAAATGCGCTCTGCTAAAACACAGCTTACCAACTATGCCAAGCTTTTAAAAGGCAAAAAGAATGCAGATTCATTGATAGAAACAGGAGAGGCTTTGACTAAGCGCATCAATAGCTGGGAAGAAAATCTAATACAAGCAAAGCAAAAAACGTTTCAAGATGTTATTAATTTTAATAACAAACTTAATGCGCAACTTATTCAACTTAAAAGTTATCTAGATCAATCTAACCCCAAAGTTACCACAGGAGCTAAAGAAAGGTTTAAAGATTTAATGCAAGACTGGCAAGTATACAAAACTGAACGAGATGCCATTATAACAACTGAAATGAGTGCTTATAATGTACTTTATAAGTCTTTAGACATCCCAGCGCTTATAATGAGAAATGTAGAATAAAGGCTATATTTAAATGTTTAAACATTTTTATAAATTATGGCTCATGGAAAAAATTAAATATCTAAATATAAAATGTTTCGCAGCAGTTATTAAAACTAGCATTAAAAATTATGGGGATGTTTCAAAAAATCTTGTTTTTTAAATGTTTATGTGAAATCTTTGCCTTAAAAAAATCTCAATTTGAATAAAATGGTATAACTATAAAATTTGAAACTTAAAAAAGAATATTCACTCTTAAACTAATTCAATAATAGTTATTGATTTGAATAATTCTCTAAAAAGCTTACTGATCTTTTTGTCCAAAAATTTATTACATTCCAACTTATTAAGATTAAGTTTTTTTTTAGATTTCTTTAAAAACGATCTAAATTATTTAACATTTATATCAATCCGCTTATAACCATTATTCTTTTTTAAAAAAAATATCAAAATTTAAAGCACTTTGATTACTTTAAACTAACGTAAGTTTTGCTTTTAGTAATTTTACTATTAAATTCTAGTAAGCTCTCTTTCAAACCCCATTCCTACAGTGTTTTTAATCCTAAACATTTAAATATAACTATTTATATTCCAGTAGTATAATACAAAAACTAGTGTCGATGAAATCAGTTAATCCATTCAAACTAGCCAATGAACGACACAAAAAGGTTGAACAGTTCAAATAAAATATTTTTTTGAAGATTCATGCATATTTTTAATGATAATTATTATTAATACATTCTTATTTTAAAATCTATAAAAATGAAAATCAAATTTATCAAACTACTTTTTCTATTTGCATTATTTCAGAGTTGCATCTCAGAATTCCAAAAAGACATTGAAGAAATAGCGGAAGAAATCTCAGAAGAAATTTCAGAAAATGTCTCAGGTGGCATTGCTAATTTAGTAGTTCCGGATGGACATGATTTAAGGCCAATTTCATTACAAACTGCTAACATATCTTTATCTGAAAATTCTCGTGCAGATTTGGTGAAAATAAAAATATTTAAACTTGAGAATGAAGAACAAAAATTATTGTATGATGGTTCTATTGGTAGAGAAAAGTCTATTAGTAGTATTATTAAAGTGCCAAATCATACAAGTTTATTGTCTGTTAAGGCTGATTTAGCAATAGGAGTTAGAGAATGGATTTTAAACCCTAGTGAATTACAAAATTTTAAAATAGAGGATGAAATAACAGATAATTCAGACGAAAGTAAAAGCTCAACTTCTGCAAAAACAAGTAGTTCATCTTCATCCAACACTCCTCCTAGCTGGAATTGCAGCGATTACAGTGAGTTTAATGGTAATGACGATGGGAATTTTAAAATAACAAATAATTCAACGCAAGCAATCACTGTTAATAAGAATACAAGCATCTATATATGTAGTGGAGGCTCTTGGACACCAAGTTCGTTATCTGATTGGAATGGTAAACTTACTATATATGTTGCTAGTGGGGGAAGTTTATCTCTTACTGGTAGTTCAAGAATATATTCAACTATATATAACGAAGGTACTTTTAATGGAGTAAATACAGTCTTCGATGAAAATAGTGAATTTAACAACTGGGGTGCTACAAATATTGTAGGAACTCTTGGTGTCTTTACTCAAGAAATAAATATTTATGGAGGTACTTGCGATGTTTCAGGCGATTTAAACATGCAGGGACATTTTGATATTGATGGTGGAACTTTAAATGTAAATGGAAATGTTACCGTTTTAGACAAATTACACAATAAAGAAGGGTCTACACTTACAGTTGGAGGAAATTTTACTGTTAATGCTGGTGAATTTAAAAATGAATGTAAAACTACTATTTCCGGTAACTTTGTAAACAATAAAAAAGTAGAATTTAAAAAGGCTTCTTACACAGCGATCACTGGAAGTTTTACAAGTAATATATATGGCGACGAAGTAAAAATTAAAGAAGGCTCAATATTTATATGTGCAAGTATAACAGCTGTTGGAAACATATTAGGAGATAAGGCTTATTCTGTAATAGAAACTGGTTCTATAAATTTTACGGGGTGGGAAAAAAAGTTTAAAGGAGAATTAGATATTTGTTCAAATAGCTATAACAGCAGTATTGGTGATAGCGATGTTATTAGTACTTGCGACACTTTTATTTCATCTAGTGCTTGTTCACTTGGGTATAATAATGTAGTTGATAATGATAACGATGGATCTATAGCAGGTGTAGATGTTGATGATAACAACCCTAATGTAGCTTCTTATAATTTTCCTCAAGGAGAAAATAGTTTTTATACAACGATATACGAAGATTTATACCCATGTATGGGAGATTATGATTTAAATGACCTAGTGCATAATTACAGTTATCAAGAAGGTATTAATAATGGTTCTAGTAATAATGGACAAAATACATTTATAACTGAAATTAAGTTCGACTATAAATTTCCAGCAATAGGAGCCGCTTTCAATAACAGCTTTGTTTTACGAGTGATAGATCAAGATAATAATGCCACTTTAAGTTTAGATAGTTCTGACAAATATTCTAGCAGTGAAATAGAGAGACTGCATGATAGTGAGAATAATACCACTTTATTTGTTTTTAATAATATAAAAAGTATATATACCAGCAACTCAGGTGGCCTAATTAATACGGTTAGAATAGATTACTCAGATATTCCGGTAATCTCAGGAACAGTAACGAATATAGATGGAGCTTACGACGAGTTTATGCGTAAAAATGGAGAACCAGGTCAAGAAGTTCATCCTTTATTTAACTCTTTGCATAGCAATTATTCTGCTTTAAACTCACCTTCAAAGTTTAATGATGATAGTAATTTTTTAAGATGTGATGATAGATCTTCAGATATTAATAACCTTTTTGTAAATTCTAATGGATTTCCTTGGGTGTTAAACGATCTACCTATCGATATGCCTTGGCCAAAAGAAGGTATTTCAATTTTAGAAGCATTCCCAAATTTTGATGATTTTGTAACTTCAGATCCTAGTTTAGATTGGTATTCAGATATCAATGGGAATAGGGTTTCATCCAAAATTATTGAATAACTAATTAAAATAATTCAGTTCACAAAACACTCAATATTATGTAATTACATAGCATTGAGTGTTTTTTTTAATTAAATGATGGAATTAAAAATAATTTCGAAAGATTTAATTAGTCAATTTCTTTAAAAAAAAATCTACTAAAAACAAACCTTTAAAAATAATGAGACCATTAAAATAAATTTAGATAAACTTAGTTTTACAAAAATTCAGACGGATATTGTAAATTACCTTTTGTAATAATTAGAAAATTTTATTCCTAGTTTTACAACCCGATCAAGACAAATGACTAAATATTAATGCATTGAATTCAGAATATACTTTCGAATATTGAAATAAACATTTTATTAGAAACATTATTAATTTAGTTACCGTTAAAACAAAGTTGTAAGATATAATTTAGCTGTATATTTGTGTAACTTTAAATTGGTATATTCCACAATACAGTTTTTATGATATTAAATGTCCAAATTACCAAAAGAGCATAAATTTATTGATCTTTCTGATTATGGAAGACCAATCGCTAAAGTTATCGCAAACTCCTTAAGGAATACATCTTTCACTCCTATTCATGTAACTATTAGCTTTATTATATCTGGTTTAATTGCTATTTATTGTATTATTCAAGGTCATTATTGGCTAGCTGCCTTTTTTCTCATCTTTAAGTCTATTTTAGATGCCGCAGATGGTGAATTAGCTCGCATAAAAAAAACACCCTCATATACAGGTCGTTATTTAGACTCTGTTGCAGATATTATCTTAAATGCTTTATTTTTTATTGCTATTTGGTATATTACTAGCAGTTCCATCTGGATATGCCTTGCGGCCTTCATCGGTTTGCAGTTGCAAGGAACCCTTTACAATTACTACTATGTTATTTTAAGAAATAAGTTTGACGGTGATACTACTAGTCGTGTATTCGAGAACGAAACACCAATAGCTTTAGAAGGCGAAAAGCAGAAGCACGTAGATATTCTTTTTCGTTTATATAAACTATTTTATGGTGTTTTTGATAAAACTATTTATACTTTAGATCGTACTGCAGATAAAGGTGAAATATTCCCAAATTGGCTAATGACGGCTATTTCAACATTTGGTTTAGGGTTTCAATTATTGATTATCGCGACTATGCTCGTGGCAGGATTAAAAGTATTTATTCTACCTTTCTTCTTAATTTATACAATTATGATTTTTGTTTTTATTGGTATCAGAAAGTTTTTCTTTTAGACAAAAACAATAGCTTTGGTGTGTTCTTCAAGAATGTAAGGCAATACTTCAAAAGTTTTTATTTTTTTTTTCCAAAACTTCTGCATTTAAATGAAAAAACAGTTCATGCAACTGTATCCAAAACAATAACTACTTGTAAAGCTACTTTCTTTTAAAAACTAAACTCATTGGATAATTTTACATTTCTAACTAATATTACTCCAAATTTTAGACGTCTTAGAGAGTTCTAAGTAAGCTTTTTTAATGTTTATATTTTCTGGGTTTGATAAATTAGAATCTTCTTGCAAAACATTAATTGCCGTATTTCTTGCTGCTACTAAAATTTTTGTATCCTTTACCACATCTGCAATTTTCAGATTTAAAACGCCACTTTGTTGTGTTCCCATTAAGTTTCCTGGGCCACGTAATTTTAAATCTACTTCTGCTATTTTAAATCCATCTGTCGTATCCACCATTGTTTTTAAACGAGTTTTTCCTTCTGCAGATAATTTAAAGCTCGATAATAAAATACAATAGCTTTGGTCTGCTCCTCGCCCAACTCTTCCTCTTAATTGATGCAATTGCGAAAGCCCAAATCGTTCTGAACTCTCAATAACCATTACACTTGCATTCGGCACGTTTACGCCAACCTCAATGACTGTTGTTGCCACCATAATTTGAGTTTCTCCTTTCACAAAGCGCTGCATTTCGAACTCTTTATCAGCGGGTTTCATTTTTCCGTGAACAATACTTATTTGATATTTAGGAGTCGGAAATTCGCGAGAAATACTTTCATAACCATCCATTAAATCTTTATAATCCATCGTTTCAGATTCCTGAATTAAAGGATACACAACATACACTTGTCTTCCTTTTTCAATTTCATCTCTCATAAATTTAAAAACCGACAAACGATTGCTATCAAACCTGTGCACCGTTTTTACTTCTTTTCTACCCGGAGGTAATTCATCTATCACTGAAATATCTAAATCGCCATACACAGACATTGCCAAAGTTCTGGGAATTGGGGTAGCTGTCATGACTAAAATATGAGGAACAGTGGTGTTCTTTTTCCATAACTTTGATCTTTGAGCAACTCCGAATCTGTGCTGCTCATCGATAATTGCAATTCCAAGATTTTTAAATTTCACTTTGTCTTCTAACAAAGCATGCGTTCCTATCAAAATATGAAGCGTGCCATCTTCTAAATTTTTATGAATTTCTCTTCGCTTTTTTATTTTTACAGAACCAGTTAACAGATCTACTTTTAGATTCATGTCTTTTAACATCTCAGAAATTGCATGAAAATGCTGTGTTGCTAAAATTTCTGTTGGTGCCATAATGGTTGCTTGAAAACCATTATCAATTGCTAAAAGCATTGATAATAAAGCCACGATTGTTTTCCCAGAGCCAACATCACCTTGTAAAAGGCGATTCATGTGTGCACCAGAGGCAACATCTTTTCTAATTTCTTTTAACACTCTTTTCTGAGCATTCGTTAAGTCGAACGGCAAATGATTACCGTAAAATGAATTAAAAGACTCTCCCACATTTTCAAAAACAAATCCTTTAATCTTTGTTTTATTGATGAGTTTCTTTCTTAATAATTGCAACTGAATAAAAAATAATTCTTCAAATTTTAATCTGTTTTGTGCCTTGGCTAAATTTTCTTGGCTTTTAGGGAAATGTGCATTTAACAAAGCATCACGTTTCGAAATCATTTTAAAATCATCAATAATTTCATTTGATAAAGTTTCTTCTATTTTATCATAAAACTGTTGCAGTAAATTCTGAATATATGTTCTAACTAATTTATTAGAAACACCAGAATTTGTCAATTTTTCTGTTGATGGATATACGGGTTGCATTTTAGTTTGCAACTTTTTTTTGTATTCTGTCACCAATTCTATTTCAGGATGCGGCATACTAAAACTGCCATTATAATGATTCAACTTGCCATAAACCACATATGGCTCATTTATTTTAAGTGAATCTTTAATCCATTTCTGTCCCCTAAACCAAACCAACTCAATAGTTCCGGTGGCATCTTGAAAAGAGGCTACAAGACGACTTCCTCTTTTTTGAGCCACAGATTTTACATGCGTTATTTTTCCAACAATTTGAACTTCAGAAGAATTTGGTTGCAACTCATTTATCTCATAAAAAGCAGTTTTATCAATATACCTAAAAGGAAAAAAGTTTAGTAAATCATTACATGTTTTTATACCCAACTCCGTATACAAAAGCGTTGCTCTTTGTACACTAATTCCTTTTATATATGTAATTGGATAGTTTAAATTCAATTTAAAAAGATATGAATAACGAAAATACAAAATACCTTTTATTTGACGTATCTTTGCCCACTATTATAATTTAAAAATGAGATTACACAGAAATTTAACTTTTGCAGTTATAGACAGCATTAGAGATATATTTAACGAAGGCGTTTATGCAGATAAAGCTGTTGAAAAAGCACTAAAACGAGATAAACGTTGGGGTGCAAGAGATCGTAAGTTTGTTGCAGAAACAATTTACGATATTGTACGATGGAATAGATTGTATGCAGAAATTGCCGAAGTAAAGGCACCTTATGATAGAGATAATATCTGGAGACTGTTTTCTGTATGGTGTATCTTAAGAGGCATCGCATTACCGGATTGGAATCAAGTTGGTGATGTGCCCACGAGAAGAATCAAAGGTCGTTTTGCAGAGTTGTCTAAAACAAGGAAATATAGAGAATCTATTCCTGATTGGATGGATGAATTGTGTGTCTCTGAACTAGGAGAAGATCTTTGGACGAAAGAAATTGCTGCTTTAAATCAGCAAGCTAAAGTGATTTTAAGAACAAATACACTAAATGTTTCTCGAGAAATTCTTCAAAAAAAGTTACATGCAGAAAACGTAATTACCGAATTTGTTCCGCAGCATCCAGACGCATTAATATTACCAGAAAGAGCCAATGTGTTTAAAACAGAGGCTTTTCATAATGGCTTTTTTGAAGTACAAGATGCTTCTTCACAATTAGTTGCTGCTTATTTAGATGTAAAGCCGGGCATGAAAGTAATAGATACGTGTGCAGGTGCAGGAGGTAAAACATTGCATTTATCCGCTTTGATGGAAAATAAAGGGCAAATTATTGCCATGGATATTTACGAGAGTAAACTCCGTAAACTTAAAGTGAGAGCGAAAAGAAACAAAGCACATAATATTGATATGCGTGTTATCGATTCTACAAAGCCGATTAAAAAGTTACATGGCAAGGCAGACAGAGTTTTAATTGATGCTCCTTGCTCTGGTTTAGGCGTTATTCGTAGAAATCCAGATTCTAAATGGAAATTACAACCTGAATTTATAGACAATATTAAAAAAATACAACAAGAAATATTACAGAGTTATTCTAAGATGGTAAAACCAGGTGGAAAATTGGTGTACGCAACTTGTTCTATTTTACCATCAGAAAATCAAAATCAAGTTAAAACTTTCTTAACATCGGAAGCCGGAAAAGAGTTTACTTTTGTGTCAGATAAAAAAGTATTGGCGCATATTTCTGGATTCGATGGTTTTTATATGGCCCTTTTAGAACGAAAATAAAACTTTATCTTTATTGCTGATTTAAAGTTTCAATTGCAGAAAAAGAGAGTATCTATTTTTTAATTTAATTTTAATATACATGATGAAAAAACTACTTATCTTAATTTTTATTGCTTCATACTCGGTCTCTTTCTCTCAAGAGACATATTATAATGATGTAGATTTAACATTATACGGAACGCAACTTAAAGATGCATTAGCTGCTAAAATAATAGCAACGCATACAAGAGTCTTAGAATATACAAGTAGTGGTCCAGATGTTTGGGATGCAACTAAGGTAACCGATGATTATGTGGCTCTTTCGGGGGATGTAATTTTATTTTATGGTTGGGAAAATGGTTCTGATCAAGACATTTCAAATGATATTTCTAGAGATAACAGATTACAAGATATTGGAGACGGAGATACATATGTTTGGAATAGAGAGCATGTTTTTCCTAAATCTTTAGCCAATCCAAAATTAGATACCGATATACCTGGTCCGTCTACAGATGCTCATCACTTGAGAGCTGCAGACAGAACTAGAAATTCAGCTAGAAATAACAGAAAATACGGAAGAGGTACTGGTACTTCTAATTATTCAACTTTAGATTTTCATGAAGGTTTAGACGGCCCAAATACTGCTGCTTGGTATCCGGGAGATGATTGGAAAGGTGATGCAGCAAGAATGATTATGTATATGTACATGCGTTATGGTTCTGTATGCTTACCTACTGCAGTTGGTGTTGGGAGCAAAGAATTTACCCAGGACGAGATGATTGATTTATTCTTGCAATGGAATGTAGAAGATCCTGTTTCGGATGTTGAAAAAACTAGAAACAGCTATCATGAAAACACTTCAAATTATGCAGCACAAGGAAATAGAAACCCTTTTATAGACAACCCGTATTTAGCGACCAGAATTTGGGGAGGAAATTCGGCAGAAGATACTTGGGGAATTTATAAAAATAGCGATACACAAGCACCTACTATTCCAGCTAATGTTACATTGAATAACATCAGTTTAAACTCTATAAATGTTTCTTGGTCGGCTTCTACAGATAATATTGGAGTAACTGGCTATAATGTATATGTAGATGGTGTTTTAGAAGCTCAAACTACCAGTACAAATATCACCATTGGTGATTTAAATACAAATACGACCTATAGCTTTACTATTGTTGCCAAAGATTTAATCAATAATATGTCTAATGCAAGTGTGGCTAAAAACGGTACAACCTTGCAAGATTCAGAAGCACCAACAATACCTGGGGATGTGGTTGTAAGCAATAGTACAGATTCTTCATTTAAAGTTTCTTGGTCAGCATCAACAGACAACAGTGCTGTAAGTGGTTATGAAATCTTTGTCGATGGAAATTTGAATGCAACAACAACAGCGCTCTCTTATACTGTATTTGGCCTTTCTACCTCTACCACATATAGCGTAGAAATACTAGCTAAAGACATCGATAATAATAAATCTTCCAAAAGTGCTGCGGTAAACGCGACAACTACTGCAGGCAATTCTACTGGTGTTACCGAGTTGTTTATTTCTGAATATGTAGAACCGAGTTCAGGAAATAACAAAGCGATTGAAATTGTAAACCTTACAGGTTCTACTATAAATTTATCAGAGTATTCTATTCAAAAACAGTCTAATGGAGGCTCTTGGGTTGATGATTATAATTTAGGAGACGTAAATATTATACCTGGTGAAGTATTTGTTATTACTCATATTGATGTGTCTGACCCTACTCTAGTTGCGGAATCTGATTTAGCAGGCCCTCCAAATGTTGATACTTCTCCCTATGGGTTTGGATCTCCTTTAAATTTTAATGGTAATGACCCAATCGGTTTTTTCAAAAACGGAGTCTTAATTGATATCATTGGTGAAGAAGATAATTCTAGCGATCATATCAAAGATAAAACGTATAGAAGAAAAGCATCGATTACTGAACCAAATACGAGATTTGATACTGCTGAATGGGATATTTTAGGCGCAAACAGTTTTGATGGTATTGGGAGTCATTCCTCTGCTTTAAGCACAAAAAATAGTGCTTTTGAATCTTTTAAAATGTTTCCAAATCCAACAAATGGAGATCAAGTATATTTTCGAATAACAGAAGCTACAACAATTAACATATATAATATTTTAGGAAAATTAGTATTCACTTTAGAAAGTACAAAAAATAAAAATGTTATTAACCTTTCTAAATTATCAAAAGGAATTTATTTAGTAAAAATAGATTCGGATAAAAAATCTGAAATTAAAAAATTAGTAAAAAATTAAACTATGAAAAAAATACTACTTTTAATATCATTATTTTTAAGTTCACTTAGTAATGCTCAAGAAGTTTATTATAATGATGTAGATTTATCTGCGGAAGGATTAAGTCTAAAAGATAAATTAGCAACAAAAACAATAAATGAACATACAAATTTATTAAGCTATACGCCTGGTGTTTGGGAAGCTTTAAAAGTTACGGATTTAAATCCTACAAATAATTCTGAAGTTTTATTAGTTTATGGATACGCTGCATCTGGCACAGCCGCTAGGTCAAGAAATATAAACTCGAATGGTGGCAATACAGGAGATTGGAATAGAGAACACACCTATCCAAAATCTTTAGGAAATCCAAATTTAGGGAGTACTGGTCCTGGAGCAGATGCTCATCATTTGCGACCAAGTGATGTAGGTTATAATGGCAATCGTGGTAATTTAAAATTTGTAGATGGTTCTGGTAACTCAGGTAGTGTCTCAGGTGGTTGGTTCCCCGGGGATGAATGGAAAGGAGATATTGCTAGGATGATGATGTATATGTACATACGTTATGGCAATCAATGTTTGCCCTCTGTGGTTGGTGTTGGAAGCTCTAATGCTACTCCAGATGCTATGATTGATCTTTTCTTAAAATGGAACGCAGAAGATCCTGTTTCAGATTTTGAAAGACAAAGAAATACTTATCATGATTCTAATCAAACCTATGCACAAGGAAACAGAAATCCATTTATAGACAATGCCTATTTGGCAACCAGAATTTGGGGAGGTGACGCCGCTATAGATTCTTGGGGAATTTATACATCTACAGATAATGAAGCACCTACTGTACCTGCAAATGTTTCTATAAATAATATTAACTTTAATTCTTTTGATATTTCTTGGACAGCGTCTACAGATAATATAGCTGTTACTAGTTATGATGTTTATGTAGATGGAAATTTAAGTGGAAATACTGCGAACACTAATTTTTCTTTATCAAACTTAAACTCTAGTACAACTTATAGTATTACCGTTTTAGCAAAAGATTTAGTCGGTAATAAATCTGCCCAATCTGCGGCTGCAAACGGCACAACTTTAACAGATGCTTCTGCACCAACTGTTCCAACAAACGTTATTATATCAAATGAAACTGGTACAAGTTTTAAGGTAAGCTGGTCTGCATCAACAGATAATGTTAGTGTTTCAAGTTATGATGTTTATATAGATGGTTCTCTTCATGGTTCTGCTGCAAATACAAACTATAATGTTTCAAGTTTAACAGCTTCTACATCTTATAGTGTTCGTGTTTTAGCAAAAGATCAAGCAAATAATTTATCCGCTCAATCTACAGCAGTTACAGCTACAACTACTGATGGTAGTAATAATGCAGTTGATTTATTTTTCTCAGAATACGTTGAAGGTAATAGCTTTAATAAAGCTATTGAAATTGCAAACATAACTGGTAATACAGCAGATTTAACTCCATATTCAGTTGCAAGACAATCAGGAGGTAATTGGGAAACAGCATTAAATTTAACAGGTTCAATTGCACCTAATGATGTGTATGTAATTATTAACAGTGATGCAAACATTCAAAAATTAATAGATGAAGCTGATTTAGGAATTGCCAATACAACACCTATGACTTTTAATGGTGATGACAGAGTTGGGTTATTTAAAGATGGTGTTTTAGTAGATATTATTGGCGATTTAGATGGTACAGATAACTTTGCTGCAAATATAACTTTAAGAAGAAGCAATGACATTACAGGGCCAAACATTGTTTATAGCGAACAAGGTGAATGGATAGCTTTTGATCAAAACACTGTTGATGATATTGGTTCTCATAATGGATCTACTGCCAGCGTAGCTGATAATTTATTATCGGACATTAAAATCTATCCAAATCCTGCAAACGGAAATACAATTTACATTAAAACAACAAATAATACAGACGTTAATATCTACAATGTATTAGGTAAAATGGTAAAATCTATAGAAATAACAGCACAAAAAAACAACATAGATATCTCAAACTTATCGAAAGGCATATACATAGTAAAAATGACGGTCGATAACATATCATTGACTAAAAAATTGATTAAAAATTAAATCTTAATTTTTAATCAAACTAAAAAAGACGCGTAAATTTTAGGCGTCTTTTTTAGTTTTAAATTATATGTATAGATGAAAGTGTTACTTTTTAATGAGCCTTTTCACAAAACTTTTATGAGTAATTATATCTGTAATTTTTAACATATAAATACCTTTATTTAAAGCACTGAAATCAAGTTCTGAAGTATCTTTTATATTTTTTGTGTACACTTTTTTACCTTGAACATCATAAACAGTACTTACATAAGAACCTTTAGCAATTTCAATAAACAACCTGTTTTCAACAGGATTTGGATAGATATTTACTTTCTGACCAAACACTTCTTCATTTGTAGATAAAACGCTACCTGTTAATACTATACTCCCATTTTCATCAAAAGGATTAGACCATTTTTCATTTGTATAAACATCAGTACCCGTTAATGTTTTTAAGAAAGCTACTACAGCTTCTTTTTCATCATTCGTTAAATTCAACATTTGTGGAGTTCCTCGAGGTCTTAACCTATTATCAAGATTTGTATTTGCAGTATTATTAGGTATTGCATCATAATGATTAATTACGTCTAATAATGTTTTTATACTTCCGTCATGCATTAAAGGACCGTTTAAATTTCCATCAGGATTTACCAAATCTCTTAAAGTTGGCGCTCGTAAATTAGTTAAATCTATTTCTGTTGTGCTTCCTGCAACACCAATAATCCCATTATTTCCTGAATTAGGATCTATATCAAACTCATTGCCTCTATGACACCCTGCACAACCTGCTCCATTCATGTTTGGTGGATCTCTAAACAATCGTTTTCCTAAATTTTCTTGAGCCGTGAAATTAGGGAAATCATTATTTGGATTATTTACTTGAACTAAACCCACATCAAACTTAGAATCAAAAGACTGAATACTCCTTATAAATTGCGCTAAAGCTAATTGCATTTTACGCTCTGTAATTGTTTCATCACCAAAAGCAAATTTGAATAATTCTTGATAATAATCAACGGCCGATAGTTTTGTAATCAAATCATTAAAATCAGGATCTCCTTCAGTGCCGCTAAAACCCATTTCTACATGATCTTGAATTGGTTTTGTAGTCTGATCTTCTAAACTGGCAGCTCTTTCATCCCAAAAAAACTTATTCTCATCAGAAAATCTCGAATTAATTAATCTCATGGAGTGTCTTCCTGTTAAACTACCGTTTAAACCAACACTCTGAGTGGCATCATCACCAAACGCTTTTTCTTGTTTATGGCAACTTGCGCATGCAATCGTATTATTTGCAGATAATTTTTTATCATAAAACAACACTCTCCCTAAAGTTGCAATTTTATCATCTATTTGATTTCCATCAGCAGTATTGTCTTTATTAATATAATTAGGTTTAGATTGATTAGCATAATTGAATAAATTATCTAAATCAATTGTTGCACTAATAAAAAGGAGTGTGATACCTAAAAGTGCAACGAAATTCGGTAGTTTTTTATTCATTTTTATAGTTTTGACTGATTCATTGTATTTTTTTATGCTTAAAATTAAGAAAACTTGTACTATAAAATATCAATTTAAGGTTTTTTGTTAATAAAGAAGTAAATAACTCTAAAACTTCAGTTACATATTATGATTAAATACTACTGAAAAAAAGTAAATTTGCGTTTTACAACAACAAGAAAACACCACACGATAATGATTCATTTCTTTGGAAATAAAAACAGTAAAGTATTCGCTGTTCAAACAACAAAAGAATTAACGAAAGTTACAATTGCTAAACTGACATGGTTATTTGCTAATCAACCAAAAATAGAGGAAGTATCAATTGATGCTTTTTTTGTGGGGCCAAGAGCGGCTATGATTACTCCTTGGAGCACAAATGCAGTTGAAATTACTCAAAATATGGGTATCAAAGATATTATCCGAATTGAAGAATTTGTTACCTCTACTGAAAATTTTACTGATTTTGATCCAATGATCTCCGAGAAATTCGATGGTTTACATCAAGAATCATTTACAATCGATATTCAGCCAGAAGCTATTTTGGCTATTGATGACATCGCTGCATATAATAATCAGGAAGGTTTGTCTTTAAGTGATGAAGAAGTTGGTTACCTTGAGAGTGTTGCTAAAAAAATAGGAAGGAAATTAACAGACTCTGAAGTATTTGGATTTAGCCAGGTAAATTCAGAACACTGTCGACATAAAATATTTAACGGAACTTTTGTGATAGATGGAGAAGAGCAACCCACTTCCCTATTTAAAATGATTAAAGAAACGTCTAAACAATTTCCAAACGATATTGTTTCTGCATATAAAGATAATGTCGCTTTTATCAAAGGCCCTAAAGTTGTACAGTTTGCACCTAAATCAGCCGAAAAGCCTGATTTTTATCAAACAGAAGACTTTAACTCTGTAATTTCTATAAAAGCAGAAACACATAATTTCCCAACCACTGTTGAGCCTTTTAACGGAGCTGCAACTGGTTCTGGCGGAGAAATTAGAGATAGACTTGCAGGAGGAAAAGGTTCTTTACCTTTAGCAGGAACAGCAGTTTACATGACTTCTTACTCTCGTTTAGAAGCCTCTATAGATGCCGTTAAGAATACAAGATATTGGGAAAATAAATTTGAAGCAAGAGATTGGTTATACCAAACTCCAATGGATATTTTAATAAAAGCCTCTAATGGTGCTTCAGATTTTGGAAACAAATTTGGACAACCATTAATTACGGGTTCTGTATTAACTTTTGAGCACGAAGAAAACTCCTCGTCAAGTGAATCTAAACCTAGAAAACTAGGGTATGATAAAGTTATTATGCAAGCTGGTGGAATTGGTTATGGAAAAGCAGAACAAGCCTTAAAAGACACGCCAAAAGAAGGTGATAAAATTGTAATTCTTGGTGGTGAAAACTACAGAATTGGAATGGGTGGCGCTGCAGTTTCATCCGCAGATACAGGTGCTTTAGATTCAGGAATTGAATTAAATGCTGTACAACGTTCTAATCCAGAAATGCAAAAACGTGCTGCAAATGCAATTCGTGGAATGGTAGAAAGTGAAGAGAATTTTATTGTTTCTATTCATGATCATGGTGCTGGTGGCCATTTAAATTGTTTATCAGAATTAGTAGAAGATACTGGTGGTAAAATCGATTTAGATAAACTACCTATTGGAGATCCTACTTTATCAGCAAAAGAAATTATTGGTAACGAATCTCAAGAAAGGATGGGATTAGTTATTGCTGAAAAACATATAGATACCTTACAAAAAATCGCAGAGCGCGAGCGTTCGCCAATATACACTGTTGGTGAAGTTACAGGTGATGATCGTTTTACTTTTGAATCTAAATCTACAGGAAAAAAACCTATGGATTTAGCTCTAGAAGATATGTTTGGTAGTTCTCCTAAAACGATATTAACAGATAACACTGTTGTAAGAAAATATAAAAATCCACGTTATAAAACGAAAAATTTACAAATCTATTTAAAACAAGTTTTACAATTAGAAGCTGTCGCTTGTAAAGATTGGTTAACTAATAAAGTGGATAGATGTGTTGGTGGTAAAGTAGCCAAACAACAATGTGTGGGTCCATTACAAATTCCGTTGAACAATGTTGGTGTTATGGCACTGGATTATAATGGAAAAGAAGGAGTTGCAACAGCTATTGGCCATTCTCCTATTTCAGGATTAATTGATCCTGCAGCAGGAAGTAGAAATGCAATTACTGAATCTTTAACCAATATTATTTGGGCACCTTTAAAAGATAATTTAGATTCAATTTCTTTATCTGCTAACTGGATGTGGCCTTGTAAAAATGAAGGTGAAGATGCTCGTTTATACAAAGCAGTAAAAGCTGTTTCAGAATTTTCTATTGATTTAGGAATTAATGTTCCTACCGGAAAAGATTCTTTATCAATGAAACAAAAATATGCTCATGATGAAGTAATTGCTCCAGGAACCGTTATTATTTCTGCTGCAGGAAACTGTAATGAAATCAGTAAAGTTGTGGAACCTATTTTAAAAATTGATGGAGGAAATATCTATTATATCAATATCTCTCAAGATGAATTTAAATTAGGAGGAAGTTCTTTCCACCAAGTTTTAAATACGATTGGAAATGAAGCTCCTGACGTAAAAAACACTGCGTTTGTAAAAAACACTTTTAATACAATTCAAGAATTAATTAAAGCTGATAAAATTACAGCAGGACATGATGTTGCTTCTGGTGGGTTCATTACAACTTTATTAGAAATGTGTTTTGCTGATGTAAATTTAGGAGCAAATTTCAATATTACTTCTTTAAATGAAGAAGATACTATTAAAGTTTTATTTGCTGAAAATTCAGGAATTGTTTTTCAAGCTGATGACTCTGTAGAAAGAATTTTATCAGAAAATAACATTGAATTTTTCAATATTGGTACTTCAAACAACTCTGGGAAAGTAAACATTATAAATAATGAAGATAATTTCTCTTTTGATGTTGCTGAAATGAGAGATGTGTGGTATAAAACTTCTTTCCTATTAGATCAAAAGCAAACTGCTAACAACTTAGCACAAGATCGTTTTGATAATTATAAAAAACAACCTTTGCAATATGTTTTTCCAAAGAACTTTAAAGGAAAATTACCAAAAATAAATTCAAAAACCACAAGACCAAAAGCTGCAATCATAAGAGAAAAAGGTTCAAATTCTGAACGAGAAATGGCAAACGCCATGTATTTAGCTGGTTTTGATGTAAAAGATGTACACATGACAGATTTAATTTCTGGTCGTGAAACGTTAGAAGACATCCAGTTTATTGGCGCCGTTGGTGGTTTTTCTAATTCAGATGTTTTAGGTTCTGCTAAAGGTTGGGCTGGAGCATTTTTGTACAATCCTAAAGCAAAAAAAGCATTAAAAAACTTCTTTAAAAGAGAAGATACATTGTCTATAGGTATTTGTAACGGAGCACAATTATGGATGGAATTAGACCTAATTAATCCAAAACATAAAGTGCATGGAAAACTAATTCATAATGATTCTCAGAAACACGAGAGTTCATTTACTTCTGTAAAAATTCAAGAAAATGATTCTGTGATGCTTTCTTCTTTAGCAGGCACCGAATTAGGCGTTTGGATTTCTCATGGAGAAGGAAAATTTAACTTACCGGAAGCTGAAGAGAATTACAATATTGTGGCAAAATACGGTTATGATGGCTATCCTAATAATCCCAATGGATCCGATTTTAACACGGCAATGCTATGCGATCAAACAGGTCGTCATTTGGTTACCATGCCACATATAGAACGTTCCACTTTCCAATGGAATTGGGCAAACTACCCAATGGGAAGAAAAGATGAAGTTTCTCCGTGGTTAGAGGCCTTTGTGAATGCTAAAGTATGGATAGAAAATAAAAAGTAGATCAACTTATTTTCATAAAAATAAGATTAAAAAATTATGATAGGTATAAATATGTTCAAAAAATGACAAAGCATTTTGTAAAACCTGCACTACTAAGCATATTGCCTAAATTTTAATTATTTACGATTTTTTACTAGTATTTATTTAATTTCATAGCTACATTTGAAAAGCTATGGATAATAAATTTTTTGAATCTAATGAAGTTCCTCATTTAATTGAGAAATACTTCTACCTTTCTTTTGAAAAGGAAGACATTCCTTTTAAATCTGTTATTTTACCTATTGGATTAACGCATTTATTATACATTCCAGATGGTAACCAAAAAATTGTTTTTAAGGGTAATGAAACACTTCTAACTGACCTTATGGTTACTGGTCAGTACTTTAGGTCATATGATTTTTCATCCGTTTCTATTACAGAGTCCATCGGAGCTAATTTTCACCCAACAGCACTTCATAAATTATTGAATATTGATGTATCTAAATTAAAGAGTAGGCACTTGCCTTTAGCACAAATTAATGAATCTTTTTATAATAAACTTTTGCCAATTTTCAAAAAATCTAAAGGACCTGAAGAATTGATTCAAAATTTAAATTCTTTTTTTTTAAACTCATTTCTTCATATTGATAAAAATACTAAACAAATTGATGATGCTATTAACCTAATTAGAGAAAAAGAGGGCCTATTGAATGTATTAGACATAATAAATGAAATTTCAACTTCACAAAAAACATTGGAAGTACAATTTAAAAAAATAGTAGGGTTAACTCCTGGCAGGTATATAAGATTATTTCGTTTTCAACAACTAATGAGAAAATACTATTCCGGAGATATTGAGCTAAAAGATCTAATTTATAAATATAACTATTACGACTCTTCGCATTTTGCAAAAGATTTTAAATTGTTCATGAAGCAAAATTTAAAATCATTTTTAAAAAAAGATTACTTATTATTAAAATCATACCTAAACCAGTAAATTTTTACGTTTTTTTACAATTCTTTTTGTTATTGCCGTATTATCTTTGTGAAACAATCTATCAATAGATTATTAATTTATTTTAGGGGATTAATTGATAAATTTATTGCTATGAAATTTAAAAAGACCAAATTTAACTATTTGGTCTTTTTACTTTTACAACACTAAAAAAATTATTTATGATTGATGAAAAGTCTTCGCAAAAAAACCCAGAAGTATTAAACTTCTGGGTTTTATCATCGTATTAAATTATATAAATATTATTTAATTGAATTAATAGCTGCTTGTGCAGAAACTAATCTCGCAATTGGTACTCTATATGGTGAGCAACTCACATAATCCATTCCTGAATTATAACAAAACTCGATAGAGCTGGGTTCTCCTCCGTGTTCTCCACAAATCCCTACTTTTAAATTAGATTTTACGCTTCTACCTCTTTCTGTTCCAATTATAACTAATTGCCCTACTCCTTCTTGATCCAATACCTCAAAAGGGTCAACTTTTAAAATCCCTTTTTCAATATAAGTAGGTAGAAATTTACCTGCGTCATCACGTGAATAACCAAATGTCATTTGTGTTAAATCATTGGTTCCAAAAGAGAAAAAATCTGCTTTTTCCGCAATTTTATCTGCCATTAATGCGGCTCTTGGAATTTCTATCATTGTTCCAACTAAATACTCCAATTTATTATCTCTTTCTTTAAAAATTTTATTTGCTGTACTTCTAATAATCTCTTCTTGAAACTCAAATTCCTTAACAGTTCCAACTAAAGGAACCATAATTTCTGGTTTAGAATGAATACCCCTTTCTTTTAGATTTAAAGCAGCTTCAATAATAGCTCTCGTTTGCATTTCTGTAATTTCTGGATAGGTATTTCCTAATCTACAACCCCTATGCCCAAGCATTGGATTAAATTCTTCCAATTCTGAAACTTTATTTTTTATTGATTGTAATGAAATATGCATTTCATCTGCTAATTCTTTTTGAGTAGCCAATTGATGAGGCACAAACTCATGTAACGGCGGGTCTAATAAACGAATTGTTACCGGTAAACCTTCCATAGCTTCAAAAATACCTTCAAAATCTGCTCGTTGCATTGGTAATAAATCTTTTAATGCCTTTTTTCTACCTTTAACAGTTTCCGCTAAAATCATTTCGCGCATTGCTTTTATTCTATCCACTTCAAAAAACATATGCTCAGTTCTTGTTAAACCAATACCTTGTGCTCCAAAACTACGCGCTATCTTCGCATCTTTCGGACTGTCTGCATTAGTTCTTACTTTCATTATTGCGTACTTATTCGAAAGTTCCATCACTTCTGCAAATTCACCACTTAATTCAGGTTCAATCGTGGCAACCTTACCTTCTATAATATTACCCGTAGAACCATTCAATGAAATCCAATCTCCCTCATGATATTCATGACCTCCAACTTTAAGTGTTCTAGTCTTATAATTTATTTTTAAAGCTCCCGCACCAGAAATACAACATTTCCCCATACCTCGGGCTACAACAGCCGCGTGAGATGTCATACCGCCTCGTGCCGTTAAAATACCTTTGGCAATATTCATTCCTTCTAAATCTTCGGGTGAAGTTTCAATTCTTACTAGAATACTATTTTTATATTTGTTAGCTTCATCAGCAAAAAACACAATTTTACCAGTCGCTGCTCCAGGAGAAGCGGGTAAACCTTGGGCAATAACATTTGCTTTTTTTAGGGCCTTCGGATCAAAAATAGGATGTAAAAGTTCATCTAGTTTAATAGCTTGTATTGAAGTTAAGGCGTCTTTTTCATCTATCATCCCTTCCTTCAATAAATCCATTGCTATTTTAACCATAGCAGCTCCGGTACGTTTTCCATTTCTAGTTTGCAATATCCAAAGTTTTCCATCTTGCATAGTAAACTCCATATCTTGCATATCACGATAGTGTTTTTCTAGTATGTCTTGATAAGAATTAAGTTCATTATAAATTGAAGGCATTAATTCTTCTAAAGAAGGATAATTTTGCACTCTATCTTCTTCCTCAATTTTTGCTAATTCCGCCCAACGTTCTGAACCTAATTTTGTGATTTGTTGAGGAGTTCTAACACCAGCAACAACATCTTCTCCTTGTGCATTTATTAAATACTCACCATTAAACACATTTTCTCCTGTACCAGCATCACGCGTAAAACAAACTCCTGTACCAGAATTGTCTCCCATATTTCCATAAACCATTGCTTGCACATTTACGGCTGTACCCCAATCTGCAGGATATCCATGCATATTTCTATAATATACGGCTCTATTACCATTCCAACTATTAAATACTGCTATGATTGCTCCCCAAAGTTGATCCCACGGATTTGTTGGGAAATCGTGACCAGTTCTTTTTTTAACCGCCTCTTTAAAATCAAATACCAAATCCTTTAAATCGTTAATTGTAAATTCAGTATCGAGTTCGATACCTCTTTTTTCTTTTAAATTTTCCATAATCTCCTCAAAAGGATCAATATCATCCTTTGAAGCAGGTTTCATTCCTAAAACCACACCACCATACATTTGAATAAAACGACGATAAGAATCCCAGGCAAATTTTTCATTATTTGTTTTCTTTGCTAAGCCTAAAACAACATCATCATTCATTCCAAGATTCAGGACAGTATCCATCATTCCTGGCATAGAAACTCTTGCTCCAGAGCGCACAGAAACTAAAAGAGGATTCTCTTTATTACCAAATTTTGTTCCCATTAGAGTTTCGATATTTTCGATAGAAGTTTCCATTTCCTCTCGAATCATCTCAACAACGGTTTCCTTTCCTAATAAATTATATTCTGTACAAACTTCAGTAGTGATGGTAAACCCTGGAGGGACAGGAATACCTATGGCACTCATCTCTGCTAAATTAGCTCCTTTACCACCTAATAAGTTTTTCATTGCACTGCTACCGTCAGCTTGTTTGTCGCCAAATTTATACACACGGGGTTTTACCTTTTGAAATACTTCCATAATATTATTTTTAATTAATTTTAAACTATGCTTCACCAAAAGCATGTCTAAAGGTAAATTTTAAACAAACAATTAAAGGTGATTAAAATCATGTTATAAGCATTTTACAAAATAATTAAAGAATATTGTTTAACAATAAATATCTTGCAAACATTTTTAATTTAAGCTGAAAATAAAATACAAAAAATCGATATAAATTTACTTTTTAGTAAAAAATAAGGAAGATTGTGTCACAACTTAAAAAATGAAATGTCATTCATATGTAAACCAATTAAAAACTTTTAAAATGAAAAGTAAAATTATCCTAATAGCATTCAGTTTATTTTTGATATCTACAATGGGCTTTGCTCAAAAAAATATTGAAGCTTCAGACATAATGCAAGAGATAAAAGCAGGTAACATAATTTCTTATCAAAATGTAACTATTGTGGGTGTGCTAGATCTTACATTTATGGATGAAGCTATTGAGAAACTTCCTAAAAAGAAAAAAACCAGCTGGTGGAATTATAGCGATTCAAATAATACAATTAAAAAGTTAATTGAAGTTAAAGTCTCTTTTACAAACTGTACTTTTAAAAATGATGTTTTGGCTTATATTCCTGATGAAGATTCTGGTTATATATTCACTGCTAACTTTGAAGATGAAGTTATATTTAAAAACTGTACTTTCGAAAGAAAAGCAATGTTTAAATACTCCCGTTTTAAACGAAATTCTGATTTTTCTGGTTCTTCTTTTATGAATGACAGCACATTTAAATACGCTCAATTTGATGAAAATATTAGTTTTAAGGATACAAACTTTAATAAAACTGCTACTTTTAAATATGCCAAATTCAACACGAATGTAAGCTTCTCTAATGCTGTATTTAAAGACTCTGCAACATTTAAGTATACTAATTTTTTTAATGGAGTTTCTTTTAAAAATACAAATTTTGAAGAAGACTTAAATATTAAATACATGAAAGTATCAGGAGAATTTAACATTACAAATATGAAAGTAGCTTATGAGATTGACTCTAAATACACTAAAATTAACGGAAAAAGTTTTAATAAATACCTATTAAATAGTAATAAACTATAGGTTTAAAAAGGTTAACTTTCCGTTGCTTTTTTTTTTGTTCCAACATTTTACTAACTTGTCAGAAATTAAGTTGTAAATATGTCTCATAAAATTTCTCGAATTTTTGATTTTGGTTACCATCAATTAGAAAATTTCCCACAAAAAAAATGTTTTAACTACAAAAAAGGAAATAGTTGGAAAAGTATTTCCACACAACAATTTATAACTGATGCAAATAAAGTAAGTAGTTCTTTATTGAAATTAGGTGTGCAACCAAATGATAAAATTGCAGTAATTACCTCAAATAACAATCCAAATTGGCATATTTTAGACATTGGTATTTTACAAATTGGTGCACAAAATGTGCCTTTATATGCAACTTTATCGGAAAAAGATTACGGTTATATTTTAAATCATTCCGATGCTAAATATTGTTTTGTTTCTGATGATGACTTGTATCAAAAAGTTAAATCTGTGGCGAATAAAACCCAATTGAAAAATATTTTTTCTCTTCAGGATTTACAAACATCGTATAGTTGGAATTCTTTTCTGGAAATTGGAGAAAAAGAAAATTACCAAGATAAAATTGAAGATTTAAAACAAAATGTAAAACCAGAAGATTTAGCAACAATTATTTACACCTCTGGTACGACTGGAACCCCGAAAGGAGTTATGCTGTCTCATAAAAATATTGTTTTTACCGTTTTTAAAACGGCAAAAGGAATAGATTTAACTCAAGGAAATAATAGAATTATTAGTTACCTACCTATTTGTCATATTTTTGAAAGAAGTGCTTCTTATTACAACCTATTCATGGGTTTTGAAATCTATTTTGCTGAAAGTATAGAAAAAATTGGAGACACTATAAGAGAAGTTAAACCTCATTATTTGGCCGTGGTCCCAAGATTATTAGAAAAAATTTTCGATAAAATAGTGGATAAAGGGAGTAAATTGTCTGGCATTAAAAAACAACTCTTCTTTTGGGCAGTATCTTTGGGAGAGCAATATGAACCTTATAATCAAAAAAGTGCTTTTTATCACTTTAAATTAAACATTGCAAGAAAATTAATATTTTCTAAATGGCAAGAAGCTTTAGGGGGTAATTTACAGTTTATGATTTCAGGAAGCGCTCCTCTTCAACATCGATTAATCAGAGTTTTTACAGCTGCCGGAATTAATATTTTTGAAGGTTATGGAATGACTGAATCTTCTCCAGGAGGAACTTTAAATGACCTACGAAATAATAGTTTAAAAATTGGCACTGTTGGTAAACCTTTAGACGGTATAGAAGTTAAAATTGCTGATGATGGAGAGATTTTAATGAAAGGGGATAATGTGATGTTGGGCTATTACAAAAATGAAGAAATGACCAATAAAACCATTATAGGCGGATATTTACATACAGGAGATATTGGTGAAATTGATAAGCAAGGATTTTTAACAATCACAGATAGAAAAAAAGAAATCTTTAAAACTTCAGGAGGAAAATATATTGCCCCTGCTGCCTTAGAAAGCGAACTAAAACAATCTCGTTTTATAGAACAAGTGATGGTCATTGGTGAAGGAGAAAAAATGCCAGCAGCATTAATTCAGCCTAATTTTAGTTTCATCGAAGAATGGGCAGAACGTCATGAATATAAAATTACAGATGTTACTACCGATGAACAAATTATTTCTAGAATTCAAAAAGAAATCGATTTTCATAATCAAAAATTTGGAAAATGGGAGCAAATTAAAAAGTTTGAAATTACTCCGGATGAATGGTCTATAGAAGCTGGACATTTAACACCAACAATGAAAATGAAAAGAAAAGTAATTAAAGAAAAATACAAAAATTTGCATCAAAAAATATATAATTCATAGAACTTAAAGTCTATTCATAAGTATTTGTAAAATCAATGTAAAAGTACTACTTTGCAATACTACAAAAACAGAACTTATGCCTACAGAAATTACTAGATTATTTGATTTTCCTTATTATCAATTAGAAACTTACAATCTTAAAAAAGCATTTTCCACAAAACACAATGAAAAATGGGAATCTATTTCTACACAAGATTATGTAAACCAATCTAATCAATTAAGTAGAGGGTTACTAAAGTTAGGCATACAACCAAACGATAAAATTGCAGTTATCTCGAGTACCAACAGAACTGAATGGAACATTTGTGATATTGGAATTTTACAAACTGGTGCACAAAATGTGCCCATTTACCCAACCATCTCTAAAGAAGATTATGAGTATGTTTTAAACCATTCTGAAGCAATTTATTGTTTTGTTTCAGATGTAACTATTCTGGAAAAACTAAATCAAATTAAAAGTAAAACAAAGTTGAAAGGTGTTTTTACTTTTGATGATGTAAAAGATGAGAAAAGCTGGAATGAAATTCTAGAATTAGGCGAAGACACTAGTAACCAGAATGAAGTTGAAAATAGAAAAGATGCTGTAAAACCAGAAGATTTAGCAACTTTAATATACACCTCTGGAACCACAGGAAGACCAAAGGGTGTAATGCTCTCTCATAATAACATTGTTCAAAATGTTTTATATTCTCAAAAAAGAGTTCCTTTAGATTATGGTAATACTAGATCCCTAAGTTTTTTACCTGTTTGTCATATTTTTGAGCGCATGATTTTGTATTTATATCAGTATTGTGGTGTAGAAATTTACTTTGCGGAATCAATAGAAAAACTTACCGAAAATGCCCAAGAGGTTAAACCAGAGGTAATGACTGCCGTTCCAAGATTATATGAAAAAATCTTCGATAAAATTATTTTAAAAGGTGAAGATTTAACAGGTTTAAAAAAGAGATTATTTTTCTGGGCAGTAAATCTTGGTTTAAAATATGAGCCTTATGGTGCAAATGGTTGGTGGTATGAAAAACAATTGGGTATAGCTCGTAAACTTATATTTTCTAAATGGCAAGCTGTTTTAGGAGGCGAATTAAAATTAATGGTTTCTGGAAGTGCTGCTTTACAACAAAGATTAACACGTGTTTTTGCTGCTGCGGGAATGCCAATTATGGAAGGTTATGGCTTAACAGAAACATCCCCAGTAATATCCGTAAATGACCAAAATAATGGTGGCTTTAGAGTAGGAACTGTCGGGAGAATTATCAAAGATATTGATGTTAAAATTGCCAAAACTGGTGAAATTTTAGTAAAAGGTCATAATGTAATGCAAGGGTATTACAAAGATGATGCAAAAACGGCTGAAGTTATCAAAGATGGGTATTTTCATACAGGTGATAAAGGAGAGTTTGACGTCGATGGATTTTTAAAAATTACTGGAAGAACTAAAGAAATGTTTAAAACTTCTGGAGGAAAATACGTTATACCTCCTTTACTAGAGGGTGAGTTAAAACAATCTTTATTTATAGAACAAGTGATGGTTGTGGGTGAAAATGAAAAAATGCCAGCAGCGATTATTCAACCAAATTTTGAATATTTAAGAGAATGGATCCAGCATAAACAAATTGAAATTGGTTCTACAAATATCGAAATAATAGCTTCAGAGATTGTAATAGAAAGGATTCAAGAAGAAGTAGACAAATGCAACAAAAACTTTGGGAAATGGGAACAAATAAAACGTTTTGAATTAACACCAGAGGAATGGTCTATTGATGGAGGACATTTAACACCAACCATGAAAATGAAACGTTCAATTATAAAAAATATTTATCAAGATTTATATGATAAAATTTATATATAATTTAAAACATAACTTATAATTTAACTCCCATTTATGGGAGTTTTTTTTTATAGATTTCTTATCAGAACTCTCTTAATGTAAAATTTTAAATAGTAATTCTTTTAAAATATCTTTATGAGATTGATGAGCCCCAACTCCTTTACTTTTAATATCTGCTTCTCTTAAAAAAGCAATAACTTGTGCAACTTTGCGCATTGGATAATTTCTAGAAGCTAAAAAATACTCATCTACGAAATAAGGATTTACACCCAATGTTTTTGCAACAGAACTTTTAGATTTATCTTGTAATCCATGAAACAATAAAAGTTGTGTAAAAAAACTATTTAACAAAGAAATTGTCATTACCAGTGGGTTATTCTTAGGGTTTTCAGCAAAATAATTAATAATTCTATTCGATTTAACAATATTCTTCTCTCCTACTGCTTTTCGCAATTCAAAATTATTAAAGTCTTTAGAAATACCAATATTATCTTCTATATGCTTATCATCAATAATAGTTTCTTTCGGTAAAATTAACATTAACTTGTCTAACTCATTAGAAATTTTACTTAAATCAGTTCCTAAAAACTCCACTAACATTTGTGCCGCTTTTAATTCAATTTGATATTTTTTTCCACTTAAAACTCTTCGAATCCAATCTGAAACTTGATTCTCGTATAACTTTTTACTTTCATAAATTAATCCTGATTTTGCAATTGCTTTGTGCAATTTTTTACGTTTATCAAGTTTTTTATATTTATAATTTAAAACTAAAACAGTTGTTGGTTGCGGGTTTTCTGCATACGAAACTAATTTTTCAATACTTCTGCTTAAATCCTGTGCTTCTTTAACAATTAAAACCTGTCTTTCCGCCATCATTGGGTAGCGTTTAGCGAAAGAAACAATATCTTCTATACTAGAATCTCTACCATACATAACCTGCTGATTAAAGCCTTTTTCTGCCTCATCTAAAATATTTTCTTCAATAAAATCAGAAATTTTATCAATGTAATAAGGTTCTTCACCCATTAAAAAATAGATAGGTTTTATATTTCCCTTCTTTATCTCTGAAACAATGTTTCTAATTTCGTTCATTTTCTTACTTTTGATTGATGCAAAAACTCAATCTACCAACTTATAATTTCAAACTCAAAAGTAGCGAAAATAAGATGCTTATTTTTGATAAATTAAGGAAAAAATATATAGTTTTAACTCCAGAAGAATGGGTTCGTCAACATTTTGTTTATTTTTTAATTGAAGAAAAGAAATATCCAGTTACCTTAATTGCTCTTGAAAAACAATTAACCATCAATAATTTAAAAAAGAGAAGTGATATTTTAATTTTTAATACAGATGGAAAACCTGAAATTATTGTTGAATGTAAAGCTCCTTCCATAAAAATAACTCAAAATACTTTTGATCAAATTGCTCGTTATAATTTAAAATTAAGAGCCAATTATTTGATTGTTACCAACGGTTTAGAACATTTTTACTGTAAAATGGATTTTAAAAATGAAACCTATATTTTCTTAAAAGATATTCCACATTATAAATAGTAAATCATCCTTTTTATTAAGACAACTTTAGCCGTAAACTAATTTATAAAATGTAAATTTGAGGCCTTGAGAATAGCAATTGTCATATTAAATTGGAATGGCCAAAAACTGTTAGAGCAGTTCTTGCCATCGGTGGTAAACTTTAGTTCGCAAGAAGCTGATATTTATTTAGCAGACAATGCCTCCACAGATTCTTCAATTAATTATGTTAGAGCGTTTTTTCCATCAATTAAAATTGTTGAAAATGCTATAAATGGTGGCTATGCAAAAGGTTATAATGATGCTTTAAAATCTATTGATGCAGATATTTATTGTCTTTTAAATTCAGATATAGAAGTTACAAAAAATTGGTTGAAACCAATTATTGAGGTTTTTAAAGTTGATGAAAAAGCAGCTATTATTCAACCAAAAATATTAGACTTTAAAGATAAAACTAAGTTTGAATATGCGGGGGCTGGTGGTGGTTTTATAGATTTATATGGCTATCCTTATTGCAGAGGACGAGTTTTTAATCATTTAGAAACAGATAAAGGTCAATTTAACGATGTAAAAGATATATTCTGGGCTTCTGGTGCTTGTTTATTTATACGCTCTCAAGTGTATCACACATTGAAAGGTTTTGATGAAGATTATTTTGCACATCAAGAAGAAATTGATTTATGTTGGAGAACTCAAAATATAGGCCACAAAATAAAATATGTTGGAAAATCTACTGTTTACCATGTTGGAGGTGCAACTTTACAAGGAGCTAATCCGCATAAAACATTCTTAAATTTTAGAAATAGTTTGTTAAATGTGGTGAAGAATGTACCCAAAAAATGGTTTTTATTTGTAATTTTTTCACGTTTACTTTTAGATGGCATTGCCGGAATAAAGTTTATAGTTGAATTAAGACCAATACACACTTGGGCCATTATTAAGGCACATTTTAGCTTTTATAAAAATTTTAATAGTTTTCTAATAAAGCGTAAAGAATTATTAAAAAAAGAAGATTATAATCTACATACAAGTATCGTTTGGCAATATTTTGTTTTAGGTAGAAGCAAATTTAAAGATCTGAAGTAATTGTTTTTTTTGTGAAAAATTTTTGTAAATCTATACTTCTAATGAATTCAATTAAGAATGAAATAATTTTTGACTTAATTATAGTTTTTATACTAATTCTTGGAATTATAAGATATCTAAACTTCCTTTCCCTTCCCTAATTACCTCCGGATAACCATCTGTTAAATCAATAATGGTAGATGCATAATTGTCTCCAAAGCCACCATCAATCACAACGTCCACTAAATGATTCCATTTTTCAAAAATTAATTCTGGATCTGTGGTATATTCTAAAACATCATCATCATCTCTAATAGAAGTCGAGACGATAGGATTGCCTAAGCTTTGTACTAAAGCTCTTGCGATGTTGTTATCAGGAATTCGAATTCCCACAGTTTTTCTTTTTTTAAATGCTTTTGGAAGGTTGTTACTTCCCGGCAATATAAAGGTATAGGGCCCTGGTAAAGCACGCTTTAAAAGTTTAAATGTTGGCGAATCTATTTGTTTTATATAATCAGACAAATGACTTAAGTCATTACAAACAAAAGAGAAATTAGCTTTTTCTAATTTAACCCGTTTAATAAGTGCTATTTTTTCTAAGGCCTTTGAGTTCGTAATATCACACCCTAATCCATAAACAGTATCTGTTGGATAAATAATTAATCCACCATTTTTTAAAATTTTAACAACCCTATCTATTTGATTCTGATTTGGGTTGTCATTATATAGTTTTATGAACTCTGCCATATCTTAAAAATACAAAAAAAACTCAACTTTAAAATACATTAAGTTGAGTTTTTTTACAGAAATTTTTGAATTACTAGGACTTATCTACCAATCTAAATCCTTCTCCGTGAATGTTTAAAATTTCAACATGCTCATCAACTTTTAAGTACTTTCTAAGCTTTGCGATATAAACATCCATACTTCTAGAAGTAAAGTAGTTATCATCTCTCCAAATTTTAGTTAATGCTAGTTCTCTTGGCATTAAATCATTTTTATGAATCGCTAACATCCGCAACAATTTACTTTCCTTTGGTGATAACTTTATTGGTTCTGCATCTTTACCAATAGACAAGTGACGTAATTTAGAATTGAAGAAAAATGAACCAATATTAAATTCAAATTCTTCTGATTCTTTAGATTTATCACTATCTTTTCTCTGTAAAATTGCTTTTATTTTATGTAATAAAACTTCAGAGTCAAAAGGTTTATTTAAATAATCATCAGCACCTACAGAATATCCTTTTAAGACATCTTCTTTTAATGTTTTAGCGGTTAAAAAAATAATTGGTACTTCTTTATTGGTTCCTCTAATATCTTGTGCTAAAGAAAAACCATCTTTCCTAGGCATCATTACATCTAAAATACATAAATCATAATCACTGTTTTTAAACATAATTAAACCTTCTATGCCATCTTTTGCGTGTGTAACATTATAATCGTTTAACGCCAAATAATCTTTTAAAACGGTTCCAAAATTTGGATCGTCTTCTACTAATAAAATCTTTTTACTTCCCATTTTGTATACTTTTTAAATTAAAGGTAATTTTACCGTGAATATGCTTCCTGCTCCCTTTTCACTCTCAACAAAAACTGTTCCATGATGTTTTTCTACAATTTCTTTTACGTACGCTAATCCTAAACCATGACCTTTTACATCATGTATATTTCCTTTTTGTTCTCTATAAAATTTATCGAAAACTAATTTGAGTGCTCCTTTACTCATACCGATTCCATTATCTTTAATTTTAAAGATAAAAAACTTGTTCGTACTTTCTGTATACACTTCAATTCTAGGGTTTTCTTTTGAATATTTAATAGCATTTTCTAACATGTTTACAATTACATTGGTTAAATGAAATTCATTACCTGAAATCTCTGAAATGATCGCTTCAAAATGGGTATCTATAGTTCCATTTCTATCATTAACTAACAAACTAACATGACTAATCGCATCCTCTATCGTGTCGTGGATATCAATCATTTCTTTACTGATATCTAATTGATTTTTTTCTAATCTAGAAATACGCAATACATTTTCTACTTGTGTATGCATCCTTTTATTTTCATCACGAATCATTTCTATATACCGTAAAACTTTTTCTTGATTATTCAAAATTTTAGGATTCCTAATAGAATCAATAGCTAAATTAATTGTAGCAATAGGCGTTTTAAATTCATGCGTCATATTATTTATAAAATCAGTTTTAATTTCTGATATTTTTTTCTGCTGAATTAGTTGGTATAATGAACTTGAAAAGGCAATAATAATTATCAAAATGAAAAATAACGACAACAATAAAATATTTGAAATGCCCCCTAGAATATGCTCATTCTTCTCCGGAAATGTTACATACAAGAAATATTCTGGTTCATTGGATGAGTTATAAAATAATGGATAAGGATAACTATCTTTTTTATTTATAGTGTAATATCCCGATTTTAACTTTGTTGCTAAACCATCTTTACTATAAACACCATATTTAAACTCCAAACTGATATCTCTTTTCTTTAATTCATCTTTTATCGTCTCATTTAACTCTCTATTGTTTAATCTCTTATGAATTGGATTAATTCTGTTATAATCTTTAAACCATTCTGCAAACTGACTTTCTTCAATATTGGTTAATCTTTTGGTAAAGGAGTATCTTTTTTCATCTACATTAGAAAATAAATTATCTGGACCTTTAATTAATCTGGATTGAAAAAAATCTTTTTTACCAGTTACTCTTTTAAAAATAAGAGAATCACTACCTAAAAAATCAGCTGGGATTTCAAAATTTTCCTCTAGAATTGTAGAGCCAAAAGAAATTTTTTGATTATTCGTAGTATCAATTTCTTGAAAAAATAAACTTTTTATTTGAGCATCATTTGCTAAAACTGCATTTTTAATAATCCCCTCAAACTTTTTATTGAAAAGATCCCTTTCTTTTTCATTAATTCTTTCCGAAACACTTCCCAATGATTTTTGAACATCATTCTTAAATTGTTCTTTCTTACTTTCTACTGCATTATTAATCCAATAGAGTTGAACAGCAATAATTCCTATCAAGGAAATGCTCATTAATAAAACAATAAGAACAAACATTTTTTTGCCCATAATATCAAAGTTAAGCTATTCAGAATTTTAAATTCACGTTTTTTACGTTGATTAGCAAATTTACTTCAATTTTAAGACCTTTTTAACAAAATCACTGAAGATATTTAAAAAGAACTACGTTTTTCTGTTAAAATATTATGAATTTTATTTACTTGAGTTTTAGTTTCATCAAGATTTTCGTTACAAATTATGTAGTTCGATTGTACTATTTTCTTTGAATCATTCCATTGATTCTTCATTCTACTTTCAACTGCTTCTTTTGTGGAAGAATCTCGTAAAATAACACGCTCAATTTTAGTATTTACATTGGCATAAACCGTAATGATATAATCGCAAAGTAGATTGCTTCCGTTTTCGAATAGAATGGCATTTTCGTAAATAATATATGTTTTATCAATATTTTTTTTTATAAAGTCTTGAAAGTGTTTTTTAACTTCTGGGTGAACAATTGCGTTTAAAATTGATAATTTTTCTTTATCATTAAATACAATTTCAGAAATATAATTTCTATTCAATTTTTGATTTACAAAAGAGGATTCTCCAAATTGTTTGATTAGTTTTTTTTTTATAATTTCTGAGGAGCTCATTAGTTTTTTCGCCTCAATATCAGCAATGTAAATTGCTACATCATTAAATTTTGAAAAGAGTTTTGCCACAGTGGTTTTCCCACTTCCTATACCACCTGTTAAACCAACTACCATGAGCTATTTTTGAATTAAGAAGTCTATTTTTTTCGGAATAATTTTAACACTTTTAATAAAAACTGGTTCTAAAATAACTTTAGGAATCAAATACCCTAAGTTATTCTTTTCAGAAATTAAGTAATCACATTCTACCTTAAAAGATGCTTCAGATATTTTTGAAAAATTTGATAACGCAACCACAAAAATAACTTCTACTTTTTCAGAAAGTGTTGTTAAATTAATATTTTTCGGAAGATTTTTAGTTGTAAAGGGTATTTGTAATTTACCCTCTGTAAACTTATCTACATTTCCCGAAATTGTAATTTTTTGTGCACTATACTTAAAATTATTATTTAATTTTAAAACTGATACTTCTTCTAAAAAATTAGATTTCACATCATTTAACTTTAACTCACTTAATTCTAAGTAGTCAATTTTTTTTACCTGAGCTTCTGGCCCAGAAATAACGATTGAATCTGGTGAAATTTTTATTTCATTTAAAAGATCATAACCTACATGATAATTAATCTCTAAATTTGGTTTTATAGCTACTCTTTTTGAAGTTAAGATTCCTAGATTTAAATAGATAGTATCTTGTAAAATCTCTTTCAATTCAACTCCAAAAAGTAATTGTTTTTGAATTTTAGTCACTTGACTCTTAGTTAAAAAATAAAATTTAGAAGGTCCTTTTCTTTTTAATTTAGAGGCTTCTAATTGTATCTTTTTATTTTTAAATTTAGATCTAAGTATTTTAAAGCCAGATGCTTTTACAGTAATATCTATATTATTAATTGGTGTTTCTTGCAGTAGTTTATTTTGAGGAATATTTTTATAATTTACTGCATAAGTAATAACTGTAGTGTACTCTTTAGAAAAAGTAATTAGAAACCAAATTAAAAAAGAAGCCACTAAAAAACTAATAAAGGTTTTTGGTATTTTTTTGAAATTTTTCACCTAATAATTCTGAATTTATCTGCAATCTAATGAAAAGTAATAAACAAAAAAAATGAGCTTTCACTAATTAAAGAAAAGCTCACTTAGTAAAATTTTAAATACTTTATTTTTTAACCGCTGGTGCTACATATTTTTGACTTAATTCCATTGAAATTGCAGAACGTTCAAATTTTATTTTCCCGGCTCCTGTTTCTATAGTAACCGTGTTATCCCCAGCATTTAATTCTACAATTTTTCCATGAATACCACTAGAAGTAACAATTTTTGTCCCTTTTTTTATTTCTGCCTGAAAAGATTTCTCTTTTTTCTGACGATTCATTTGTGGCCGTATCATAAAAAAATATAAAACGCCAATCATTGCTATAAAAGGTAACATAGAAGATAAACTTCCGGCATCGAATTGCAATACTATTATTGAAATCATACTTGTCTTTTTCCTTTTGGTGTAACCATTCCTTTAATTGTCAAAATCTCTCTTCCAGCTTCAGTGTTTGTGGTTAAAGTTACCGTTTTTTGTTGTCTATTTGGTTTCCCACTTGTATTGAACCTTACTTTTACATCACCCGTTTCTCCTGGCTTAATAGGTTCTTTGGGCCATAAAGGAACTGTACAACCACAAGATGCTTTTGCGTTTGTAATGACTAAATCTGTTTTACCAGAATTGGTTACTTTAAATACGGTTTCTACAAAGTCTCCTTCATTTACAGTACCAAAATCGTAAACCTCCTTATCAAAAGAAATAGAAGCTGTACCTTTTTTAATTTCTGTATCTCTAAAATTGGCTTTAGTCAAATTTTCTTTTTTAATTTTCCCTGTTGCTTTTGAATTACCATCGGCACAAGAGACAAATACGTTCGCAGAAATAATAAATGCAAACAAAATCGTTAATTTTTTCATGATGTTTAAATTTTGGGTAAAAATACTAAATTAATTCACTAAAACAATAATTTACAATAAGCCTCTGCCTATTTTAACAATTCTTTTATTATTAATAAATTCTTTAGACACTTTATCTAAAACTCCATTAATAAAATAACTACTTTTTTCTGTAGAGTAATCTTTAGAAATTTCTATATACTCATTAATAGTGACCCTTGTTGGTATTGATGGAAAATTAATAAACTCGGAAATTGCCATTTTAATCAAAATCATGTCTATATCCGCAATCCTATCAGTTTCCCAATTTGGAGTTTTCTCTGCAATATCTTGTTCGTAAGTTTTCTGTTTTAAAACCGTTTTCTTAAATAATGCTGAAACAAAATCTTCATCATTTTTATCTTTATACAAACTTCCCACTACAAAGATTGCAATTTCTTTATGCTTACTTAAAGATTTCACAACCCAAGTATTAACAAAAGGAATATCATCAACCCAAGAAATCATCTCACCTTCATAATACTCTGCTAATTTTTGATTAGGAGCAACAATTTCTTTAAAGAAATCAATAACAAAAGCTTTGTCTACCTTAAAAGAATCTTCAACTGTATCTAAATATTTTTTATATAAATCACTTTTTTGTAATTCTTCAAAAATAATTTTCACATACTCGTCATTTAATTCCCAGTTTTTAAGATTATTCATCTCAATGTAACTTTCAACACTTATGCTTTCTGCAATTGCATTAATAACTTTATTATCTATAAATTTAGTATTGGGTTTTAAATCTTCTTTTGTAGCAAGAATTTTATTTTTGGCTAGCGCCATTTTTTTTGCAGCTAATTTTTGAACTTCAGCCAAAAGTTGAAGGTTTAAAACGTACAAATCAAACATTTTTAAAATACTATGTTTTAAAAATTTTTCTTCTCTAATGATATCGTCATTATGAGATTGCTGCATAGCATATACAGATTGCATTACTTTAACTCGAATATGTCTTCTGTTAATCATGGTAAAGAACTTAGATAAATTGGGTTTTTTTTCCACTGCAAAAGTAGTCTTAATTTAGTTTTTCATCACGCATTTTTTAATTCTTTTTTTTAGAAAATTTATCTTTATGAAACTCGTATATTCGTGCTTTATTTCTTAATTCAAATTTTCTTTGAGAGCACTACAATATTTAAACAAATATTTTTCTAAATACAAATGGCGCATTTTAATAGGATTGCTAATTACAATCTTATCTAAACTTTTGTCTTTAAAAATACCGCAAATAATTAGAGACTCTTTAAATGTAGTAGAAGATTATCATAATAATGTTGTTACCGATATTGCTGTTGTTAAAGATCAACTACTAATAAATGTGCTCATTATTATTGGAATTGCATTATTAGGTGGAGTTTTAACTTTTATAATGAGGCAAACCATCATTGTTACTTCTAGATTGATTGAGTTCGATTTAAAGAACGAAATCTATCAACAATATCAAAAATTATCACTGAACTTTTATAAAAAAAATAGAACTGGTGATTTAATGAACAGAATTAGTGAAGATGTTTCTAAAGTTAGAATGTATGTAGGTCCTGCGGTGATGTATAGCATGAATATGATTGTACTCTTTGCTGTTGGTTTTTCACAAATGGTTCAGGTTGATTTGAAACTAACCTTGTATACGCTAATTCCTTTTCCTGTTTTATCAATATCCATTTTTATTTTAAGTAAAATTATTCATAAAAGAAGTACTGTGGTTCAAGAGTATTTATCAAAATTAACCACTTTTAATCAAGAGTTTTTCTCTGGAATAAATGTTGTGAAATCATACGGAATTGAAGCTTCTATTATTAAAGATTTTGATGTAATTTCCGACGCTAGCAAAGACAAAAACATTCATTTACACAAGGCTAATGCACTCTTTTTCCCTTTAATGCTTTTATTAATCGGAATTAGTAATTTGTTGGTTATTTATATTGGAGGAAATCAATATATCAATGGTGAAATCCAGATAGGTGTAGTGGTTGAATTTATGCTGTATGTAAACATATTAACCTGGCCAGTTGCAGTAGTTGGTTGGGTAACGTCTATGGTTCAACAAGCAGAAGCATCACAAGCAAGAATAAATGAATTTTTAAAACAAGTTCCTGAAATTCAAAATAACAACTCTGCATCTACAGAAATTAAGGGTAAAGTAACTTTTAAAAATGTTACTTTTAAGTATGATGATACAAATATTACAGCTTTAAAAAACATTAATTTTACTGTAAATTCGGGTGACACTTTAGCTATTTTAGGCAAAACAGGTTCGGGAAAATCAACTATTATTGAGCTAATTTCTAGACTGTATGATACCACAGAAGGCCTTATTCTATTGGATAACAAACCTATTAAAGAGGCTAACTTAAATGATGTTAGAAGCCAGATTGGCTTTGTGCCTCAAGACCCCTTTTTATTTTCTGATACAATTGGTAATAATATTAAATTTGGAAAGGAAGATGCCACTGATGCAGAAATTATTGCAGCTGCAAAAAATGCTGTTGTTCATGATAATATTATTGAATTTACGAATGGTTATAACACTATTCTTGGTGAACGTGGAGTAACATTATCTGGAGGTCAAAAACAACGAGTTTCTATTGCTCGAGCTATTATTAAAAATCCTAAAATTTTAATTTTTGATGATTGTTTATCAGCAGTAGACACAGAAACTGAAGAAAAAATACTATCAAACTTAGAAAATATTTCTAAAAATAAAACTACATTTATAATCAGCCACAGAGTTTCATCTGCAAAAAATGCGGATAAAATTATTATTTTAGATGCCGGAGAAATTACACAACAAGGAACTCACAATCAATTAATAACACAGGAAGGATATTACAAAGAGTTGTATGAACAGCAACTTTTAGAAAAAGAATTTTAATCTTTAACATGGCTACGTAAAATATTTTGTTAGATTTGTTAAGTATTACAACTAATTTATAACTACTATTAAAAAGAATTATGGCAGAGAGAGTTGAACAAGAAGAAATTTTTTCACAAGTATTAAGAGCTGGAAGAAGAACCTATTTTTTTGACGTTAGAGCAACAAAAGCAGATGATTATTACTTGACAGTAACGGAAAGCAAAAAATTTACACATGATGATGGTACTTTCCATTATCAAAAACATAAAATTTATTTATATAAAGAAGATTTTACAGATTTTCATGAAATGTTAAGTAAAGCTACCAATTACATTATTAACGAAAAAGGAAATGAAGTAATTAGCGAGCGTCATCAAAAAGATTATAAGAAAGAAGAAACCTCTACAGAAGAAACAACTTCAACAGATAGTTTTACGGATGTTTCTTTTGATGATATTTAAAGGTCTTAGAACATTATATTTGAATTATTAGTAAAAATATATTCATTCAAATAAACTATTTCAATTCAAATTCAATTTACATTGAAAAAATCGTGAGCTAAGGTGTTTACGGTTTTTTCTATAAAACACGTTTCATTACTTTACTCTTTGACACGGTTTCTTCCCATTCATTTTTTGGAATACTATCTTTTGTAATACCTCCACCAACAAAAAGTGAAACATTATCATCAAGAATATTCATACATCTTAAATTCACAAACAAAGAAGAATTTTCAGTTTCAATTTTATTCTTTTGTAAATTTAATTCACCCAAAAAACCAGTATAAAAACTTCTACTGTACAACTCATTTGCTAAAATGAACTTTTTAGCATTTCCCCTTGGTAAACCGCAAACTGCAGGCGTTGGATGCAAAGCTCTAATCAACGTTTTCAATGTTGAGTTCTCATTTAGTTCTCCTGTAACTTTAGTTCTTAAATGTAATAGGCTACCGGCTTTTATCGTTTCTTTTTTATCAATTTTTAAGTTTGATGAAATTCCTGTTAATTGACTTTCAATAAAATCGGTAACCAATTGTTGCTCTTCTAATTCTTTACTTTTCCAAACGATATTTTTAGTATTTTCATAAACTTGAGTCCCTGCCAAAGACATGGTTTTAAAAGTGTTATTCTCAATATTTAATAGCGTTTCTGGAGTTGCACCAAGCCACAAACCTATTTTAGGATGAAACCAAACGTATACAAATGCATTCTGATACGTTTGCAGTAATTTTTGATAGGTTTTAATAAGATTGAAATCACTTATTTCTAAGTCTTCTTTTCTAGAAATAACTACTTTTTTTAAATCATTATTACTGATTACTTCAATCGTTTTATCAACTAATTTTATATGTTGTTCTTGAGAGCTATCATTATTACAAAAATCCTTCTCTTTAAATTTAATTGCATCAAAAGAGAGATCTTCCGAAATAAATTCGGAGTTATTTATTGGAAATAAAATTGCTTTTTGTTGATTATCAAAAGGCGCAAATACAAATCCTTTTTCAGAAAAATCATCTACAAAAAACAAGGAGTCATTATCCATAAAAAAACCAGAGATAACCGCTTCATTAGGTTTTCTATAAGCTACAAAAGGGGTTTTCTTATGATAGGAATTCGTTATTTTTTCAAAAATATTCAAGCTACTTTTTATCTAAAACAATGTTAGTTAATTTACAAATAGAAATTAGATTGTCATCCTCATCAACAATTTTAATTTCCCATAAATGTGTAGTTCTCCCTTTATGTATTGGTCTTGCAACACCAAAAACAACTCCCTCCTTTTTACTTTTTAAGTGATTAATACTTAGCTCAATTCCTTTAACAATTTTTGTTTTTGTTTCAACAAAAAGAGCAGAAGCACAACTACCTACTGTTTCAGCTAAAGCAGCCGTTGCACCTCCATGCAAAATTCCATAAGGTTGATGAACATTAGAATTTACAGGCATTTTTGCTGTAACATAATCATTACCAACATCTACAAACTCAATTTCTAAAGTTTGCATCAACGTATTTTTGTTGAGATTGTTTAAAGTTTCTAAAGTTTTTATTTTATCCATCAACATGAAATTTAAATAGTAAAAATACATATAATTTATTGTACTTTTACGCCAATATTTTGATCAATTTTTATGTATAAAATTCGCGTTATATTAGATACCAAAGAAGATGTAATTAGAACTCTTTTAGTTGATGACGGTATTAATCTAAAAGATTTACATACCATCATTACAAAAGCTTTTGGTTTTAAAGGTCAAGAAATGGCTTCTTTTTACAAAACTGATAATGAATGGAGTCAAGGAGAAGAAATTCCTTTATTTAACATGGCAGAAGCAGGTGAAGAAATTTCAATGCAAACCTGCATTTTAGAGGAAACTTTACCTGAAGTAAATAGTAAACTAATTTATGTTTATGATTTTTTAAATATGTGGACTTTTTATGTAGATATTATAGAGATTTCATTAGACAAAAGAGAAGATTTGCCCCAAACCATTTTATCCATAGGCGAAATCCCTGAAGATGCACCAGAAAAAGAATTTGTTGCAGAAAAATTAAATAATGAATTTGGTGATGAAGAAGATATTGATGATGAATTTGGTCATTTTGATGATTTCGATTATAATGAATATTAATAAAATTGTTGAAACAGAAATTACTTAATTGTTTAACGCTCTTTTACTCAACTTTTTTTTCTTTCAATTTAACAATTAAAGCTGAGCACAATTCAACTTTTTTATGTAACAAAATTGTAGCTTAGTCGTCTTACTTCTTATAACTGACTAAAACAATTTCATTGGAAACTATATTATCACTTAAAAACCTCGATAAAAAATTTGGACAAGTTCATGCTGTAAACAATCTTTCTTTTGATATACAAAAAGGAAATGTTTATGGAATTCTAGGTCCAAATGGAAGTGGAAAATCTACCACCTTAGGTATTATTTTAAATGTTGTAAACAGAACTTCTGGCGAATTTTCTTGGTTTGACGGAAAATTATCTACCCATGAAGCATTAAAAAAAGTTGGAGCCATTATTGAGCGCCCAAACTTTTATCCGTACATGACAGCTGCTCAAAATCTGAGATTAATTTGTAAAATTAAAGGAATATCAGCAGATAAAATTGATGAAAAATTAAAAGTTGTAAACCTTTTTGAGAGAAGAGATAGCAAGTTTAGAACATTCTCTTTAGGAATGAAACAACGTTTGGCAATTGCTTCTGCATTGTTAAATGACCCAGAAATTTTAATTTTAGATGAGCCTACAAATGGTTTGGATCCGCAAGGGATTCATGAAATTCGTCAAATTATAACAGAAATTGCAAGCAGCGGAACAACTATTTTATTAGCATCGCACCTTTTAGATGAAGTTGAAAAAGTGTGTTCTCATGTTGTTGTGATTAGAAATGGTATAAAACTTTATAGTGGCAGCGTTGATGAAATGACTGCTTCTAATGGTTTATTTGAGCTAAAGGTTGATGAAAATGAATATGAGCTCATAAAATTATTAGAAAATCATAATGCTATTGGGAAAGTTACTAAAGAGCATGAAACCATAATTGCCACTTTAAAAAGTGACATTTCATCTACAGAAATTAATAAATACTTGTTCGATAAAGGATTTGTGCTGTCTCATTTGGTAAAACGTAAACCAAGTTTAGAGCAACAATTTTTAGATTTAACCAACAACAACTAATCAACTAAAAGATAAAGTCATGTTTAGACTACTTACGATAGAATTTTATAAACTAAAACATAATACTGCCAGTAAAGTATTATCCATTATCTATTTTACATTACTGACCTCTATTGCATTAATTGCGGCAATAAAGTTTGATCTTGGCCCAATAAAGTTTCATTTAGCAGAAATGGGTATTTTTAATTTTCCATATATCTGGCACTTTAACACCTATGTAGCTGCTATTTTAAAATTCTTTTTATTACTAGTCATTGTTTCTATGATGGCAAATGAGTATAGTTTTAAAACTTTAAAACAGAATTTAATAGATGGTTTAAGTAAAAAAGAATTTATTTTATCCAAATTCTATGCTGTAATTGCTTTTGCTTTAATATCCACTATTTTTGTATTTGTAGTTTCACTAATCTTAGGATTATCTTATTCTGATTATAATGAACTATCAATTATTACATCAGGTTTAGAATATCTATTGGCCTTTTTTATTAAACTTGTTGGTTTTTTCTCTTTTGGATTATTTCTAGGAATACTTGTAAAGAGATCTGCTTTTGCTGTTGGTGCAATGTTAGTTTGGTTAATTGGAGAAAATATGCTAAAAGGATATTTATACTGGCAATTTAAAGGAACTGAACAAACTGGAGATAAGGTTGATTCTATTATGCAATTTCTACCTCTTGAAGCAATGTCTAATTTAATAAAAGAACCTTTTTCTAACTTAAATGCTGTTAGATCTGCAGCAAATACAATGGGTGAAACTTTTACAAAAAGTTATGCTGTAGAGTTTTCTAACATAGCAATAGTTGCTGTTTGGACTTTTATATTTATTTACTTGTCTTATGCATTGTTAAAAAAGAGGGATTTATAATACTTTTTAAATATATTTGACTCTAAGTAATGAAACAACGTCAAATGAAGAATTTTTTACCGCTATTCCTAATTTTTTTTACATTAAATACATTTTCTCAAAAAGAAGCTAACTTTTGGTATTTTGGAGAAAATGCAGGTCTAGATTTTAGTACAAATCCTCCAACAGCCCTTACTGATGGGAAAATTAATACGCTTGAAGGCTGCTCTACATTTTCTGATAAAGAAGGTAATTTATTATTTTATTCTGATGGAATAACAGTCTACGATAAAAACCACGAGGTAATGAAATATACCGACGGTTCTTTAGCCAATGATTTAAAGGGAGACCCTTCTAGTACACAGTCTGGTATGATCATCCCAAAACCAGAATCAACATCAATTTATTATTTATTTACAGTAGACGACGGTCCAAGTAATGTAGGAAATATTACCGAAGATGGAAAAGGTTTAAATGTCTATACCATAGATCTATCTAATGGTATAGGAGAAATAACAGAAGGACCTACAGATTTATCTGACGGAAAATTTAATGATTGGGAAGAAAAAGTTGCTGCCGTAAAAGGACAGGATTGCAGCACTTATTGGGTAGTATCCGTTGTTAATAATCAATTTTATTCTTACTTCATTGATGCAAGTGGATTACAAACAACCCCAGTAATATCTTCCGTTACTACCTCATCCCAAAGAAGGGGTTATTTAAAGTTATCACCAGATGGCACTAAATTAGCCATCGCCAATCAATCTGACGATGGGCAAAACTCTGCTATTTTATATGATTTCAATAACCAAACCGGAGAAGTAACTAATAATGAAACTTTTGTCATTAATGGAATCAATGATGGTGAAGCCTATGGCATAGAATTTTCTATAGATTCTAAAAAACTATATATTTCTACAGTATCTAGTTTTAGAGGAACTTTATTTAGACCAGCTGTAACATACAAACTTTTTCAATTTGATTTAACTGAAACAAACATTCCTAATTCTAAAGCAATAATTCATCAACAAATTGGCGGTAGTGCTGAATATCCAGAGGGTGGCTTTAGAGGGGCATTACAACTCGGCCCTGATGGAAAAATTTATGCCACCATCCCTGAAGCTTACTTCAATGGTTTTGCTCCTTTTCTCGATGTCATAGAAAACCCTACAGCCAATGCTGCTGATATTATATTTAAAAAAAATGCAATAGACCTAAAAGGTAAATTTTCTACCCAAGGTCTACCTCCATTTATATCTTCTTTATTATTACCCATTGAAATAAAAGATGAGGATACAAATAATGTCATAAATAATCAAGATTTACAATTTTGTGAAGGGCAGAATAAAACCATAGTTCCAGCTGCTGTTACAGGACAAAATATAAAATATACTTGGACTTTTGATAATGGAACTAGTACTATAGAAATCCCTTCTTCTGGACCAGATTACAAATTAATACTGTCTAATATTACTGAAAATGATAAAGGAGTTTATGCCTTAAAAATAACTTTAGAAGACGATTGTGGAAACAATACTGAATACAATGGGACTTTTACCGTAGATGTTTTTGAAGCAGCAACTGCAACAAAACCAAATGATATTATTTTTTGTGACACAGATAGAGATGGGTTTAATTCTTTTGATTTACAAGATGATAGTGCCGGTGAATTAAAAGATAAAATCTTAACAGGATTAGACAGCTCTAAATTTGATGTTTTATATTTTTCAGACAGTGATGATGCAAATTCTGGAGATAATGCTTTACCAAATCCATACACAAACACAACGGCATTTAGTTCACAAATAATTTATGCCAGAGTGCAAAACAAAAATGCACCTAAAGCTTGTTTTGCTATTACAGAATTTACGTTAGCCATTACCGATTTACCTGTTGCTATTCAACCAGAACCTTATAGAATCTGTGATAACTTAGAAAGTGGTCTTGATACAGATGGAATCATAAATACATTTATTTTAAACACTAAAGATTCAGAAATTCTTGGAACTTTAGATGGAATTCAATATCCTGTTAGTTATCATTCAACTCAAAATGGTGCAGAAACAAATGATATTGCTACTATAATCGATAAAAATAATTTTTATTCTGTAACCGACTCTCAACAAATTTTTATTCGAGTTGAAAACAAAGATAATACAGCTTGTTACGATGCCAACAAAACTTTAGATTTAATTGTAGATCCTTTGCCGGTTTTAAAAAACAACCCTGAATTAGAGCAATGTATAAGTGCTAATGACAATAATCCAACAGTGAATTTAACCAACGCTGAAATAAATATTTCTGAAACGACAAATGCTACTTTTGAATATTTTGAAGATGCTACTGCAACTTCTCAAATTACAAATACAACTTCATACCCCGTTCAAGTAAATACTTTACAATCTGTTTTTGTCAGAGTTACGTCACAATTTGGTTGTCCTAGAAATCTCGTAGAGTTAAAAATAAATGTGGGGAAAACTCCAGATAATCCTTACAATGAAATTCAACCTTCTGTCTGCGACGATTTTTTAGATGCTGATGGAAATGATTCTGCTGCTAATTCTGATACAGACAAAATAACGAACTTTTATTTGGATAGAAATGCCATTATTACTGGAATTGATCCTCCCATAAACACAGAAGTTTTTTTCTATGAAAATGCTGATGATAGAAATAACACTTTAAATGAAATCGATATCACTAATTACAGAAATGATATCACTAAAATTGACATCACTACTATTGCTAGCGGTATTCAGTTTCCTATTTATTATAAAATATTAAGTACCATAAACAATAATTGTGAAGGTTTAGGCGAATTTTATTTACAAATAAATACAACTCCAATTGCAAGTAATAGCACTCTTTCCCCAATCTTAGAATGTGACACTGGTGAAATTGATGGAAATTACACAAATGGAAGCAACCGAAATATTGATTTAAATCAAAAAATTGACGAACTTTTTCTTGGAACTGGTCAAAATAAAAATGACTTTGAGGTAACTTTTTATAAAACTGCACTTGCTGCTTTTTCTGGAGATACAAATAGTATTGATTACATAGATACTCCTGCCCAATTTACAAATGATGTTTCTACTGGGTTCTCTGAGAGTGATATTGTGACTCAAACAATTTTTATAAACATGCAAAATATAGTATCAGGCTGTGCAAATCCTCATACTAGTTTTGACATCATTATCAATCCTTTACCAATAATCACTAATCCAATTCCTGTTTTAGCCGTCTGTGATCTTGGAATAAAAGATGGTGATGTTAGAAATGGTCTAGCCCAAAATATTAATATCTCAATCAGAGATATCGATATTTTAGGAACTAAAAATCCTAATGATTTTACAATCACCTATCATAAAAACCAGACTGATTTAGAAGATTTATCGTCAACAGGAATAGACAAAAATAGCTATGATTCTGACCCTACAAGAGTAACAATTAATGCAACTTCAAAAATTAGTGAGGAAAGTTTATTAATCAGAATTGTAAACAATAATACTGGCTGTATTTTTGATCAATCAACACTTACTGTCGTTGTAAACCCAGAGCCAATCAGTGAAATTATTTCTAACCTTTCTGAATGTGATAATAATGAGGATGGTGACGATGCAAATGGAATTATTCAAACTATTGATTTAGATGGGAAAATTACAGAAATATTAGGAACTTCTCAAGATCCGGATGATTTTATCGTTACTTTCCATGCCAACCCTGCAGACGCTTCAACTGGCAATAGCGCTATAGATTCTCCTTACACGAACTTAAATGCAACAGAAACGATTTTTGTACGTATCCAAAATAAAGCAACCTTGTGCATAAATGATGATGCATCTTTTGATGTTATTATTAATCCTTTACCAGATTTCACCGTAACAACTCCACAAATTTTATGCTTAAATAATTTACCTTTAAATATTGCAGTAGAAAATGCAATGAATGTCTATTCATATGTTTGGAAAAATATAGATGGAGATACCATAAGCACAGCTGATAATGTTAATGTTACAGTTGGCGGAACTTATACAGTAACAGCAACCTCGACCAATGGAACATTGTGCACAAGAGAGGAAAGTATTACAATAAGCGAATCTAGTATCGCAACCTTAGAAATGAATTTTGTTACTATTGTTGATGAATCTAATAATATTGGTAGTCAAAATAATTTATCAATCTCTATTGACACCATCAATAACAATTTAGGTCCGGGAGATTATCAGTTTGCAATTCTAAATACTGATGACAATATGAGAACTCCTTTTGCTGGATATCAAGAGGAACCGATTTTCCAAAACTTAGAAGGGGGTATTTATGAAATTATTGTCAATGACAAAAACGGTTGTTCTCCAGACACAAAGTTATTAGTTTCCGTAATTCAATTTCCTAAATTCTTTACACCAAACTCTGATGGAGAGAATGATTATTGGGTGGTTAAAGGGGCTAACAAAACTTTTTATCCTAATAGTAGTATTAATATTTTTAATAGGTATGGAAAACTAGTAGCACAATTACAAATTGATGACCAAGGTTGGGACGGCACATATAATGGAAAAACACTTTCTTCTGATGATTATTGGTTTAGCGTTACCTTAATCCCTGCAGATAAAACAAAACCAACGATCAACAAAAAAGGGAATTTTTCATTGATTAGAAAATAAATATTGCTTTTTAAATCTTAAATAAATACGGATACTTTTTTACAAAGTATCCGTATTTTTACAGTATGGAATTTAAATTGATATCAGAATTTTCTCCAACAGGAGATCAACCCCAAGCGATTAAAGAACTTGCACAAAATATACTTGGAGGTGAAAAATTTCAAACCTTATTAGGAGTAACTGGTTCAGGTAAAACTTTTACCGTGGCTAATGTTGTAAAGGAAGTCAAAAAACCAACGTTAGTTTTAGCTCATAATAAAACATTAGCAGCTCAATTATATTCGGAGTTTAAACAATTTTTTCCTGAAAATGCTGTAGAATATTTTGTTTCTTATTACGACTATTATCAGCCAGAGGCATACATTCCTGTAACAGGAACCTATATTGAAAAAGATTTATCTATTAATGAGGATATAGAGCGTTTGCGTTTAAGCACCACCTCTTCCCTACTTTCTGGTAGACGAGATGTTTTAGTTGTGGCGTCAGTTTCTTGTTTATACGGAATTGGAAATCCTACAGAATTTAAGAAAAACGTAATTCCTGTTGAAGTTGGTCAGCAAATAGCACGTACAAAGTTTTTACACCAACTTGTTCAAAGTTTATATTCTAGAACAGAAGTAGACATTAAAAGTGGAACTTTTAAAGTTAAAGGTGATGTGGTAACTATATACCCTTCTTATGGTGATAATGGATATAGGATACACTTTTTTGGAGATGAAATTGAAGAAATAGAATCTTTTGATTTAGAGAGCAACGCAATAATTGAAAGCTTTCAAGAACTCACTATTTATCCTGCAAACCTGTTTGTAACTTCTCCTGATGTTTTACAAAATGCCATTCATCAAATCCAAGAAGATATGATGAAACAAGTTGATTATTTTAAAGAAATAGGCAAACATTTAGAAGCAAAACGTCTAAAAGAACGCACAGAATTTGATCTTGAAATGATTCGTGAACTTGGATATTGTTCAGGAATTGAAAACTACTCACGTTATTTAGATGGTCGTGAACCTGGAACAAGACCTTTCTGTTTGTTAGACTATTTTCCTGATGATTACTTAATGGTAATTGATGAAAGCCATGTAACTATTCCACAAACTCATGCCATGTATGGAGGCGATAGAAGTAGAAAAGAAAACTTGGTAGAATATGGATTTAGATTACCTGCAGCTATGGACAATCGTCCTTTGAAATTTGATGAATTTGAAGCAATACAAAATCAAACCATTTTTGTAAGCGCAACTCCTGCAGATTACGAACTGCAGAAAACAGAGGGCGTATTTGTAGAACAAATAATTAGACCAACGGGTTTATTAGATCCAATTATAGAAATTCGCCCAAGTTTGAATCAGATTGATGATTTAATTGAAGAAATTCAGATTCGTGTTGAGAAAGACGAACGGACTTTAGTTACAACCTTAACTAAAAGAATGGCAGAAGAACTAACAAAATATCTTGCTAGAGTTGATATTCGATGTAGATACATTCATTCTGATGTAGATACTTTAGAGCGTGTGGAAATCATGCAAGATTTACGTAAAGGTTTATTTGATGTTTTAATTGGCGTAAATCTTTTAAGAGAAGGTTTAGACTTACCAGAAGTATCTTTGGTTGCTATTTTAGATGCTGATAAAGAAGGTTTTCTAAGAAGTCATAGATCTATAACACAAACAGTGGGTAGAGCAGCGAGAAACATCAATGGTTTAGCAATTTTATATGCTGATAAAATGACCAATAGCATGCAAAAAACTATCGATGAAACAGACAGGAGAAGAGAAAAGCAAATAGCATATAATTCTAAACACAACATCACTCCTACTCAGATTAACAAAAAAATTGATGACACCTTATCTAAATCTGCAGTTTCTAGTTATCATTATGATAATGCAAAACAAGTTGCTGCTGAACAAGATTTACAGTACTTACCAAAAGAAGAAATAGAGAAACGTATTAGACAGAAACGCAAGCATATGGAAGCTGCAGCGAAAGAATTAGACTTTATTGTGGCTGCAAAATTGCGTGATGAAATTGCTGTTTTGAGAGAGCAATTATAACTATTTTTTTTATTTCTAAAAGATCAAAAATATTGCTTCATTAGATCTATTGAACTTATTTCAGTAACGACTGATAAAAGTCATTGAAATACTGCTATATAAGAGATAACTTTCTCCTGTGCCCAAAAAAGGAATTCGAAATTATTCAAAGTACCTATAAATTAAACATGTATAAACTCAATATTGAAGTAGAGAAAAATCAGCATGCACAAGAATATAGCAGTATTGAGCAAGTTTTAAGAAAAAAAAGAGGAATTTATAATGTTTCTATTTCAGCTTTAGGAGTGATACAATTGGAATGGAATGCTCAACAAACAAGTCAATCTGACATTATTAAATCAGTTAAAAAACTAGGTTTAAATATTGTCAGTGTCAAAACTGATAATGAGCAACCGAACAAAAAAGATAGTGCAAACACTTATCTCCATATTCTAGGAGAAAATACGGAACTTTATTTCTCAATTATAAGCGGAATCTGCTGGGTTCTAGGGGCTATTTTTTCTTTTACCTCTATCTCTAATAATATGGCTACCACCCTTTTTATTATTGGAGCTGTCTTCGGAGGTTTTTTTACCTTTATTACTGCGGGTAAAGGTTTACTTAGAAGAAAGTTTCAAATAGATTTTCTAATGGTTTTCGCGGCAATAGGGGCTTCCGTTTTAGGTAAGTGGGGTGAAAGTGCTTTATTACTTTTTTTATTTAGTTTGGGCCATGCCTTGGAGCATTATGCCATGAAACGAGCGAGAAAATCTATTGCAGCACTTTCTGATTTAGTTCCTAATGTCGCTTTAGTCAAATACAATGGTAGATTGATTGAAGTGCCTGTCGAGCATCTGAATATAGGCGATGTTATTGTTGTCAAACCTAATTCTAAAATCGGAGCGGACGGTGTTGTTGCAGAAGGATCAAGCCCCGTCAATCAGGCATCTATAACAGGTGAAAGTATGCCAGTCGATAAATACTCTTGTCTCAATTGGAAAAATGAAGAAGATATAAAAAAAATACTACCAGAACACAGAGTTTTTGCAGGTACAATGAATGGCAGCGGAGTACTAGAAATTAAAGTCTTGAAGCAAGCAAAGGATAGCACCCTTTCTCGATTAATTACTTTAGTAAAAGAAGCCGAAACACAAAAGTCACCAACACAACACCTCACCGATAAGTTTGAAAAATACTATGTTCCTTCCGTTTTAGTTTTAGTAATATTTTTATTATTCACTTTCCTAGTTATTGATGAAACCTTTCAACAGAGTTTTTACAGAGCCATGTCTGTATTAATTGCTGCTTCCCCTTGCGCATTAGCCATTTCGACTCCAAGTGCTGTATTGGCAGGAATTGCAAAAGCTGCCCATCATGGGGTATTAATTAAAGGTGGTAGACCTCTAGAAGAGTTAGGAAGATTAAGTGCAATTGCTTTTGACAAAACTGGAACGCTAACAGAAGGCAGGCCTACCCTAACACATGCGATTCCATTTGGAACTATTAGTAAAACACATTTATTAAAAGTCGCCATTGCAGTGGAGACATTAAGTGACCATCCTTTGGCTACGGCTATCGTTGAGGGAGGAAAAAAAGAATTAGGAAATATCGATATTCCTGCGGCAGAAAATTTAAAAGCATTAATTGCAAGAGGCATTCAGGCAAATTGGAATGGCTGTTTGGTGCATATTGGGAATCGAAGACTTTTTGAAGAGTTAACTGGGAAAAAAATCCCTCAAGAGATGAACCTAAAAATGTCGGAACTCGAATCAGGTGGACATACCTCTATGATTATTCATCAAGATGACACCTACCTAGGTATTATTTCAGTAATGGATATTGCGCGTCCTGAAGCCATTACTACCCTATCCACTTTAAAAAAAATGGGAATTAAACGAATGATTATGCTCACAGGAGATAATCAAAAAGTAGCGGATGCAATCGCTAAAAATATAGGAATAACCGACCCAATGGGTGATCTACTCCCAGAAGATAAAGTGCAAGCAATAGAACAACTAAAAAAGCGAGAAGGTAGTGTCGCAATGGTGGGAGATGGAGTTAATGATGCTCCAGCCATGGCAAAAAGTACAGTAGGTATTGCTATGGGAGCTGCAGGTTCAGATGTTGCTTTAGAAACAGCAGATATTGCTTTGATGGCCGATAAGCTAGATAATCTTCCATTTGCTATTGGTCTTAGTAGAAAAGCAAAACTAATCATAAAGCAAAACTTAATTATCAGTTTAAGCATGGTCGCTCTTTTGGTTCCTTTGACGATCATGGGAACAATAGCAATCGGACCGGCCGTGGTTGGTCATGAGGGTTCTACCCTAATTGTTGTTATAAATGCTTTGCGGCTATTGAAATACGAAATATAAAAAAGAGTTTATTCAGAAATAATGCAAAACATCATATTTAGCTTATTCATAATAGAAGAAACTTACTACATAACTAGTACTTTTTTTCACCCCAAGGAGCACTAGGCGTTTCAATTTCTTTTGTTAAATCGAATTTTACAGAAAAGAACCTATCCGTTCCTATTCTTCTTAAATTATAAGTAAAACTTGTTTCATCTAGAGTAACCCACCAAACATTATTAGAAGCATAAGAAATTAAGCTAGATGTTTCCTGATCTGCTGGAAAAAATTGAATATCTGCTAAACCAGTATTTGGATTAGAACCACCATATTGTGTTATCTTATCTTCAGAACCATCTTTATGTCTATGATCGTGTTTTAAAGTAATTAAGTTATCCTCACTCATTGTAAAATCCCAGGTTCTAGATTTATCATCACCAACAAAAAAAGGAATTCTGATAGTTCTTTCTTGACAAGAACGAACATGCATCACTAATTTTTCTCCTGTAAAACCATCTCCTTCTTTCGCTCCTGCAAGTATTTTTCCTTCATATGCCTTGCCACAATGTTCTTGTAAAGTATTCCAAAATAATACTGAATTTGGCACTTCCTGCGCGATTAATTGTAATGGAAACAGCAATAAAAATAAAATTTTTTTCATGATTTATGCATTATTTGAGCTTTACAATATAAATCAAAAATATCAATACTAACCTTTTTACCTTCAATCAACTTAAAAATAAAAAGCCTCACAAAATTGTGAGGCTTTAAATATATTATTAAAAGAAACTTTTATGAAGCTTCTAAAACTTCTTGCACTTTGTCTGCAGCTTCTTGAAATTCTGTAGCCGAAATAATTTCCATTCCAGAATTGTCAATTAATTCTTTTGCTTCTTTAGCATTTGTACCTTGTAATCTGCAAATGATTGGCACATTAATTTTGTCTCCCATACTTTTGTATGCATCTACAACACCTTGTGCAACTCTATCACAACGAACAATTCCACCAAATATATTTACTAAAATTGCTTTTACAGCAGGGTCTTTTAAAATAATACCAAAAGCAGTTTCAACTCTTTGCGCATCAGCAGTACCACCAACATCTAAAAAGTTAGCAGGTTCACCACCAGATTCCTTAATTAAATCCATGGTTCCCATTGCCAAACCAGCTCCGTTTACCATACAACCAACATTTCCATCTAAATCTACATAGTTTAAACCAGCAGCTTTTGCTTCTACTTCAATTGGGTTTTCCTCACGTAAATCACGCATCGCTGCATAATCTTTATGACGGTATAACGCATTTTCATCCAAAGAAACTTTAGCATCAACAGCCATTATTTTAGAGTCTGAAGTTTTTAAAACAGGATTTATTTCAAACATAGCTGAGTCAGACTTAATATACGCTGTGTATAAAGCTGTCACAAATTTTGTCATTTCCTTAAAAGCCATTCCAGAAAGTCCTAAATTAAAAGCAACTTTACGTGCTTGAAATGGCATAATACCTAATAAAGGATCTATTTCTTCTGTAAAAATTAAATGTGGCGTTTCTTCTGCGACAGTTTCTATGTCCATTCCACCTTCTGTAGAATACATAATCATATTTTTACCAGTAGCTCTGTTTAAAAGTACAGACATATAATATTCATCTGGCTCTCCATCACCAGGGTAGTAAACATCTTCACAAATTAAAACTTGATTTACCAACTTTCCTTCAGCTGAAGTTTGAGGGGTAATCAACATCATTCCCAAAATATCGTCAGAAATACTTAGTACTTGGTCTAAGTTTTTAGCCAACTTTACTCCACCACCTTTTCCTCTACCACCAGCATGAACCTGAGCTTTTATAACATGCCAACCAGTTCCTGTGTCTTCTGTCAGTTTTTTTGCTGCAGCAACTGCTTCAGCAGGAGTGCTAGCAACAATTCCTCTTTGAATTCTAACTCCAAAACTATTTAATATTTCTTTTCCTTGATATTCGTGTAGGTTCATTTGTTTCTTGTTTAAACTGAGCACAAAAATACAAATTCAAAAAAGAAAGTTTACAAATTTTTTGATAAAATTATCTGATGTAAATAATATTCAGATTACTACATTTTTCTCGCAGTTATCCTCGTCTATTTTTTTAATTATTTTCTAATACGTCCGTTTTGAAAACTCAAATTTATTCCGAGATTTAATTAACAGTTAATAGCTGTAAAACTTTAAATCTTAATCCAAACGATTTCGAAATTCTATTAAGTAATAAACAACAAACCATTTATGGAAGTGGAGGCTGGAGAACGTTACAGCCCTCACAAAAATTTATCAGATTTAGATTTCTTTGAAAACCTTGGCAATTTGTTTGAACAACTGCAAAGACACACGGTTTTTATAAGATATGTTTATTTTATAGATTATAACAAACTAAAAGCTGTATTTTAACTCATAAGTGTCCACTATCTTCAATAAAAATGGATCTACTTCGCAAAGTATATCCGTTTTTTTATACATTCGTATTTCGATATAAAAATTATGATTTTAGGTAAAAACATCCATAAATACTTTGGAGATATTCAAGTTTTAAAAGGCCTTGATTTACATATTAAAAGAGGAGAAATAGTTGCTATTGTTGGTCCGTCTGGAGCAGGAAAAACAACTTTATTGCAAATATTGGGTACGTTAGACAAACCTTTAAAAGAAAAAGAGTATGAATTATCTATAAATAATATTTCACTTAAAAATCTTTCGGATAAAGAATTATCAGAATTCAGAAACAATCAAATTGGTTTTATTTTTCAATTTCATCAATTGTTACCAGAATTTACCGCTTTAGAAAATGTTTGTATTCCTGCCTATATTGGTAAAAAGAATAAAAAAGAAACGGAAATAAGAGCAAAAGAATTGCTAGAATTTTTAGGCCTTTCTCATAGAATTGATCATAAACCAAATGAACTTTCTGGAGGTGAGCAACAAAGAGTTGCCGTTGCAAGAGCACTCATTAACAATCCATCGGTTATATTAGCTGATGAACCTAGTGGAAATTTAGATAGTGAATCCGCCAAAAACTTGCATGAACTATTTTTTAAACTTCGTGATAAATTTGGACAAACCTTCATTTTAGTTACTCATAATGAAGAACTTGCAGAAATGACAGATAGAAAACTAACCATGATAGACGGTAAAATTGTTTAATTTTTGATGACACTAAAAGAACTCAAAGAATTTTTAGATGAAAAAGTTATTCTGTATAACAACCCAAAATTTATTGAGTCTGATCCGATACAAATTCCACATCAATTTTCCAAAAAAGAAGATATTGAAATTGCTGCTTTTTTAACAGCTACCATTTCGTGGGGAAACAGAAAGATGATTATTAAAAACGCCTTTAAAATGATGGAATTATTAGGCAACTCTCCTTATGATTTTGTTTTAAATCATCAAGAAAAAGATTTAGATAGACTCCATAACTTTGTTCACAGAACATTTAACTATATTGATTTTCAACAATTCATAAAATCACTGCAACATATTTACAAAAATCATGATGGATTGGAAAACGTACTTTTGATTAAAGATAAATCAACAAATTATCAAACAGCAATCAATCAGTTTAAAAGTGTATTTTTTGAAATTGACCATCAACAAAGAACACAGAAACATGTTTCTGATCCTTTAAAAAACTCTGCAGCAAAACGTATAAACATGTTTTTAAGATGGATGGTTAGAGAGGATAAGGCAGGTGTAGATTTTGGTATTTGGAAGACGCACAAACCAGCGAATTTATCTTGTCCTTTAGATGTCCATTCTGGCAATGTTGCAAGAAAATTAAAGCTGCTTTTAAGAAAACAAAATGATTGGAAAGCACTATCTGAACTTGACAAAAACTTACGAAAATTAGACAAGTATGATCCAGTAAAGTATGATTTTGCTTTATTTGGATTGGGGGTTTTTGAAAAGTTTTAATAAGAAATTAACAACTGTTTTAAATATTGCTTTATTTGTAATAAATTGGTCTATCTAAAATTTTTACAAAATGAAAATATATACCTATTTAATTCTTTTTTTTCTTAGCTTTTCTTTTAATGCTCAAGATAACAGAATTCCGTTAGATACAACAATTGTTACCTTAAATTCAGTTACAATTAAAGGAAAAAAAGTTCCCTACAAAGCTATAACAGGCATGCAACCTGTTTGGAACAGTAATGGAAAAATTGTTGCTTCTTTATATTATACTTATTATTCAAGAACTGACATTAAAGATAAATCTAGAAGGCCGATTATAATGTCTTTTAATGGAGGTCCAGGATCTGCATCCGTTTGGATGCATATTGCATATACTGGTCCTAAAATTTTAAAAATTGATGACGAAGGAAATCCAATACAGCCTTATGGGATAAAGGACAACCCATATTCTGTTTTAGACGAAGCAGATATTGTATTTATAAACCCTGTTAATACCGGTTATTCGCGACCTGTGATTGGAAAAGGAGAAAAAATAGATAAAAAATACTTCTTTGGTGTAAATGCTGATGCAAAATATTTAGCAGATTGGTTAACAACCTTCATGACACGAAATAATCGTTGGTTATCACCTAAATATATTATTGGAGAAAGCTATGGAGGAACTCGTGTTATGCAGCTAGCAAACGAATTACAGAGCAGACAATGGATGTATTTAAACGGAGTAATCATGGTTTCTCCTGCGGATTATAAAATCATTAGATCTGGTGCCTCAGAAGATATTTCTATGAATTTACCATACTTTACAGCAACTGCTTGGTATCATAAAATGCTACCTGAAGATCTACAGCAGAAAGATTTAGAAGAAATTTTACCAATGGCAGAACTTTTTTCTTATAATGAACTTCTTCCAGCAATATCAAAAGGAGGGAACATTTCTGACGCAGAAAGAAATCGTGTTGCTGAGAAAATGGCTCGATTTACAGGAATTAAAAAAGAGGTGCTTTTACAGCAGAATTTAGAAATGATACCGAGTTTCTTCTGGAAAGAACTTTTACGCGATAAGAATGGAAAAACTATTGGACGATTAGATAGCAGATATCTGGGAGTTGATAGACAAGAAATTGGAACAAGTCCTGATTATAGTCCAGAATTAACATCCTGGTTACATTCTTTTACACCTGCAATAAACCATTATACACAAAATATTTTAAAATTTAAAACAGATGTAAAATATAATATGTTCGGCCCTGTTCGTCCCTGGGATTTTGAAAATGAAAATGCTCGTGAAAACTTACGGAAAGCCATGGCTCAAAATCCATACTTACAAGTTTTAGTTCAATCTGGATATTATGACGGTGCAACTACATACTCTGTTGCAAAATATACCATGGGAAAAATTGATCCTAGTGGAAAAATGAAAAATAGAATGAGTTTTAAAGGATACAGAAGCGGACATATGATGTATTTGCGGAAAGAAGATTTAGAAAAATCGAACGAAGATTTACGTATTTTTATTAAAAAAAGTTCAAGAAATATTGGACCCGCTAAATATTAATTTATTTTTTGATGCAATTTAAAAATCCAGAAATTCTTTACTTTTTAGCACTACTAATTATCCCCATTTTAGTACATCTTTTTCAGTTGCAAAAGTTTGTAAAAACACCATTTACAAACGTTGCTTTTTTACAAAAATTAGTCCGAGAAACACGTAAAAGTTCTCGCTTAAAAAAATGGTTAATTTTATGTGTTAGAATGCTATTATTTACAGCGATACTTTTTGCATTTTCACAACCCTATTTTAGTAACAAACATGTAAATAAAAATCAACATACTTTTATTTATTTAGACAACTCGTTAAGCACTAATTCAATAGGAGATAAAGGTAATTTATTACAAATATCAGCTCAAGAAATTATCGAAAATGCTTCAAAAAAAGACACCTATTCTTTACAAACTAATGACCGTTTATACAAAGACATTACGTATTCAACATTAAAAAAAGAACTACTTAAAGTAAAAAATGTATCAACAAAATTAGATTTAATGAGTATTTTCTTAAAAATAAAGAGTATTCAAAAAAATAAAACTAACACTTTATATAAAAATATATTAATATCTGATTTTCAGACTAATTACAAAAAAAAGTTTACAAATGTAACGCCATCATTTTCGGCTATAAAATTACAAAGCGGTCAGAAAAACAATGTTTCTATAGACAGTGTCTTTATCGACAGTACCAACAAAAATAATTTCATTGTAAATGTGGTTGTTAAAAATCAAGGAGAAGCTAAAAAAAATATTCCAATTGCTATTTTTAATAGCGACATATTAATTAGCAAACAGTCCTACTCTATTAAAAAAAATGATACAAAAATCATCTCTTTTACAATTCAAAACCAATCTAATTTTTCGGGAAAAATTGAGACCACTTTTAACGATACTTTCACTTTTGACAACACCTTTTATTTCAATTTAAATTCCACTAACAAAATAAACATTTTAAGCATTGGTAACGAAGCTGATTTTTTAAGAAAAATTTACGCAAAAGACGAATTTAACTTCACTCAATCTTCATTACAGAATATTAATTATAACTCCATCCAAAAACAGCAATTAATCATTTTATATGAGTTAGAAAAAATTTCAGACATTTTATCAAAAAGCATTATAGATTATTGTAATAAAGGAGGCAATCTTGTCATTATTCCAAATATTAAATCAGAAATTAAATCTTATAATATTTTTTTAGCAAAAATTGCTGGATCAAAAATTAATTCTAAAGTTTCCGACACGTTAAAAATTACAAATATTAATTTCAATCATCCTTTATTTAAAAACGTATTTTCTAAAAAAGTTCTTAATTTTCAATATCCAACCACACAAAGCCATTACCCTATTTCATCAAAAAAAAGCAGTAAAATTGTTTCCTTCGAGAACAACTCATCCTTTATAAGTCAAATTAAAGACGCTAACAGCAGGATTTACTTGTTTTCAAGTGCACTGAACAAAAATAATAGTAACTTCCTTAATTCACCTTTAATCGTACCTGTTTTTTACAATTTTGGAAAATTAAGCTTTAAACATTCAAAATTATATTATTATTTAGGAGATAAAAATTATCTGGACATAGAAATATCATTAGAAAAGGATGAGGTTTTAAATATCTCAAATTCAAAATCATCATTTATTCCAGAACAACAAACATTTCAAAACAAAGTAAATATAACAACCAAAGAGCAACCTAATAATGCAGGCTTTTATTATATTCAAAGGAAAAAAGATACTTTACAAATTTTAGCTTACAATACACCAAAAGAAGAAAGTATACTCAATTTTATGAATTTAAATTCACTAAAAGAAAAAAACAGGAACATTCATATTTCTACTTCTATTGCTAATGTTTTTAAAGATTTAAATGAAAAAAATGAAGTTCATTGGCTTTGGAAATGGTTTTTAGCCTTGGCAATTGTATCTTTGCTGTTAGAAATTTTGATTTTAAAATTCTATAAACCATGATTACACTTATTAAAAATGCAACTATTATAGATGCTAACAGTCCTTACCATAATCAAAAAAAGGATATTTTAATCAGTGAAGGAAAGCTTGAAAAAATTGCAGATTCTATTCCAAAAAAAGACCATTATACGGTTTTAGCGTTAGAAAATTTACATATATCTTGTGGCTGGTTTGATACCAGTGTTTCTTTTGGAGAACCTGGTTTCGAAGAAAGAGAAACTATAAAAAATGGTTTGCAAGTTGCCGCCAAAAGTGGATTTACTTCAATTGCTTTAAATGCGAATACAAACCCTGTTATTGACTCTAAGTCTGATGTTGAATATTTAATTCATAAGGCTTTTAATACCGCTACAAACTTATATCCAATTGGTGCTTTAACAAAAGAAAGCAAAGGTATAGAAATAGCCGAATTATATGACATGCAACAATCTGGAGCTATCGCTTTTGGAGATTACAACAAACCCATTGAAAATGATAATCTCATGAAAATTGCACTGTTATATGTACAAAATTTTGATGGATTGGTGTTGAGTTTTCCAAAAAACAATGCGATTGCTGGAGACGGAATAGCGAATGAAGGTATTAATAGTACAAAATTAGGGCTAAAAGGAATTCCTGCTCTAGCAGAACATCTTCAAATTGCGAGAGATTTATTTTTATTGGAATATACAGGAGGAAAATTACATATTCCAACAATTTCAACGGCTAAATCTGTTGCCTTGATTAAGAAAGCAAAAAAGGAAGGCCTGCAAGTTACCTGTAGCGTTGCGGCTCATCATTTAGTGCTAACAGATAATGAATTACATGGCTTTGACAGCAACTTTAAAACAAACCCACCATTAAGAACCAAAGAAGATATTAAATCACTACAAAAAGGCATTAAATCTGGCGATATTGATATAATAACTTCAGATCATAACCCGATAGATATTGAGCATAAAAAAGTAGAATTTAGTGAAGCTAAAGATGGTCTAATTGGACTAGAATCTGCATTTGGAGCAGTAAATTCAGTTTTAGAATTAGAAGATTTTATAAGCTGCTTTACAACAAAACCTAAAAAGATATTCGGCATCAGAAATCATTCTATCCAAGAAGGAAATATAGCAGACATCTCAATTTTCAATCCTGAAGTAGAAACTATTTTTACTAAAGCAGATATTTTATCAAATTCAAAGAATAGTGCTTTTATCAATAAAAAGCTAAAAGGAAAAGTTTATGGAATCTTCTCAAATAATCAACTTATTATAAATTAAATAGGCATGGAAAATTATACAGTAAACGAAGGAAAAACAGCCGCAATTATAAGTTATTTTTGGGTTGTAGGACTAATTATTGCTTTTATTATGAATACCAGTAAAAAGAATTCTTTTACTAGCTTTCATATCAGACAAATGATTGGTTTAAGTATTGCCTCTGTTTTAAATGGGTGGGTAATTTATGAATTTTTAGGAGCAACTGCAGGATCCTTTGTTGGCTTTATTCTTTTTATTTTATGGGTAATTGGTCTAATTGGAGCCATTAAAGGTGAAGAAAAAATGGTGCCCGTAATTGGAGAACAATTTCAAAACTGGTTTAAAAACATTTAAACCTTTTACATAAAATTATTTATTATTTATGAGCTTACAATATATAGTCAGAGAGCCAAAAACTGAAATTCAAAATCCTCCTTTGTTAATTTTATTGCATGGTTATGGAAGCAACGAGCATGATTTATTTTCTTTTGCTGAAGAATTACCTGATGAATTATTAATTGTGAGTGTGCGAGCACCTTATAATTTAGGTGCGGGAAGTTATGCATGGTATGCCATTAATTTTGATGATGTAAATGGTAAATTTTCTGATTTAAAACAAGCCAAAACTTCTTTAGATAAAATTGCTGTTCTGATAGACGAAATAAAACAAAAATACAAAACAAATACGGATAAAACTTTCTTATTAGGTTTTAGTCAAGGAGCAATTTTAAGCTATTCCTTAAGTTTTTTCTATCCAAATAAAGTACAAAACATTATCGCTTTAAGTGGTTATGTAAATATGGAGTTATTGCCATCCTCTATTTCGAAAGAAATAAAAACTAATTATTATTGCTCTCACGGGACTGTAGATCAAGTTTTACCTGTTGATTGGGCAAGAAAAAGCAAACCTTTTTTAGACAATTTAGGCTTAAAAAACATCTATTCTGAATACCCTGTTGGTCATGGAGTTGCGCCACAAAACTTTTATAGCTTTAAATCTTGGATTGAAGAGCGTTTATAAAAAACAGGTATTCATTGATACTTTTACATTTAAAAACAAGAAATTAGCTTGAGACTCTGAATTTGACCAAACAAGCAATGAGATAAGCCTTTAAGAAGAATATTAACCTACTCTAAATTTACAGTTCATTAAGAACTAAAATAGAGTTATATATAATTTTATACAATGAAAATATTACTAACCATATTCGGAGTAATTTTACTCATATTTATCATCTTCCAACTCTTTGCTATTAATGGACAAAAAAATATTGAAACTTATTCTTATGACGTTACTAAAAAATATGATGCCTTCGAAATACGAAACTATGAAGCAAGCTTATTTACTTACGTAAAACTTTCAGGCAATAAATACAGAGACGAATCAAGTAAAGGGTTCTCCATTTTAGCAGGATATATTTTTGGTGGTAATGATAAGAACGAAAAAATAGCCATGACTTCTCCGGTAGCCATGTCTTTGGAAGACTCCATGACTATGATGTTTATGGTTCCTAAGAAATTTAAAAAAGAAACGCTTCCCAAACCTGACCAATCAGAGATAAAATTTCAGGAAGAGCCCAAAAAAACGGTCGCTGCCATTGCGTTTAGCGGTTGGGCTAATGATGAAAAAATAGAAAAGTATAAACAAAAATTAAAATCAGCCCTGGATGCCAAAGAAATACCTTATACAAACCGATTTTTCTTTTTAGGATACAATCCTCCTTATGAAATTTTTAACCGTAAAAATGAAATTATTGTAGAGCTAAAAAGAGAGGCTATCGATTAAATGATTAGGAATAAATATCAGCAATAGCTTCCAAGAAACCAGACTCGTTTTAAATAAATTTCTATAATGAAAGACTGATCTTTATATAACCGGTTCTATAAAAAATTAGTTACCCAAACTTGACTTTAAGATTTTTATTCAACATTTGGACAAATTGTTTACTGGTAAATGGTTTAGGAATCACATCTATGAATCCTATTTTTAAATAACCTTCTACTTCTTCTTCAGTATGGTTTGCTGTTAGTGCTAATATAGGTGTTTCTAAATTCGATTTTCTATATGCTTCTTTCTGTCTTATCAAACTTTCTCCAGAGAGATTTGGCATGTTAATATCTAAAAGAACCATATCAAAAGTTTCTTTTTGCATTAAATTAAGTGCTTCTAACCCATCTTTCACTATAGTAAAATTAGCTTTCTCTTTTGTTAAGATATGAGTTACAATCTCTCTATTTAAAAAATTATCATCAGCAACTAAAATTTTACTGTTTTTTAGATAATTATTTTCAAAAATCTGTTCGTCAGAATTCTCTTCAACAATAACCGATGCATCAATATGAAAAGGAATATCTATGTAAAAAGTTGTTCCTACATTAATTTTACTAGTTACCCTAATGGTTCCATTCATTGCAGAAACCAAACGTTTTACTATTGCTAATCCTAAACCTACTCCTTTATGAATTCGATTATCATCTAATTCATTTTGCTGATATTCTTCAAAAACCGTCGCTATTTGTTTTTCAGACATTCCTCTTCCTGTATCAGTTACTTTAAAGGAAATTATCACATCATTTTCGTCTAAAGAAGTTAGATCTACATTTAATGAAATAGAACCTTTTTGAGTGAATTTTATGGAGTTGTTAATTAAATTTGTTAGAATTTGATATATCCTAACATCATCTCCAATCACAAATTTTGGTAGCTTTGGAGAACATAAAAAAAACAATTTAACATCTATATCTCCATGACTATACTCGTAATCATTAATAAGTTGATCTACAACATGATTTAAATTAACGGCTGATTTACTTAATTGTAATTTACCAGCTTCAAATCTTGATAAATCCAAAATATCATCCACTATAACTTTTAAGTTTTTCCCAGAGATCGTTAAATACTTTAAATATTTTTTTACCGTTTTAGAGATGTTTTCTTTATTTACTAACTCTGTATAACCAAGAATTACGTTTAAAGGGTTTTTAATTTCATGACTCATCATGGCTAAAAAACGTGATTTTTCTTCATTTGCTTGATCGGAAATTTTCCTTAATCTTTCTAGCTCAATATTTTTTTCATTAAGTTGTCTTTTTAAGAAAAAAAGATCGTTTCTATTTTGATTAAGTTTTTCTACATATTTGTATACATTCGTTCTATCATGTATCAAAATAGAAACCTCACTACCTAAATTAAAAAGCTCTACATCCACATTATACTCTTCCCCATTAGAAACGATTACCATTCCTTCCATTACGCATGGCTCATCAATTACAAGTCCTTCTAATGTGCCCTCTAAAAAAGGGCAAGCTGTAAATATAGATTGATTTAATACAAACTCTGAATGTGCAAACTTTCCTGCAACTAAAGCACGAACAACTCCTTTAGAATCTACTGTCAGTTCGATAAAAAAAAAATCAATTTTTGAGGATATCAAATTATTTAATTTAGGGATTGTTCTGCAAGTTTTATAAATGCATCTTCTACGTTTTCATCATCTTTTGCACTTGTAATTAAATCTATAGAAATTGAAATTGTTTTTTTTATCTTTTCAATTTCCCCAGATGCTAACAAATCTTTTTTATTCCCAACAACTGTTATGTTTTTCAAGCCAGAAAGTTGTTTTATAGTTTCTACTTGATTCTTTATATTACTATAGGTTTCTAATCGCGATAAATCAAAGACATACATAGCCGCGCTTGAGCCTAAAAAATAGGCTTTTGGTATTTTATCATTATCATTTACCCCAGCAACATCCCAAATTAAAAACTTGATTTCTTGATTGTTAACTTTTACAATTTTGGTACTAACGCGAGCACCAATTGTACTAATATAATCCTCAGAAAATTCGTTGAGCACGTATCTTCTAATTAATGAAGTTTTTCCAACTCCAAAATTACCAACCAACAATACTTTTTTTGCAATCATTTATAGAAGACGTATCAAATCATAGTGATTCGATAAATGTTTTTTTGATTATTTTATTAAGTTTCTCTTCATTGGACAGATAACTTCTGTCTCGTAAAATAATTTCAGCAAAATTATTAATAGTATCCAATAACTCATCTTTAAACTCATTATTTATAACTCCTGATGTTGCAGTAGCTATATAGATTGATTTAAAGTTTTGAATGGATAATTGAAAGGTTTCAAATTTAATATCCTCTAAATCTTGTCCTTCTTTAGAAAAGGCATCTTCAACAAAAGATTTAATGGCTGTAAGCATGCCAGAAACCATATCTTTGTCAGCTATGTTTCCTCTAGAATAGTTTCCTACGAGCAGACCAGAATCTTTTTCAATAATAAAAACTTCTTCTATAATTGGTTCAAAAACCTGTTGCAAAACATCTTCTGCATCGGTTGTATTTCCCTTGAATAGGCGTTTTATAATTTGTTTAACCGAAAACTTATTATTAATTGTATCGTTTATATTTTCCGAAAGTTTTGCAATCTCTGCAATAATAAATTTCTTGACTAATTTACCCATAATCGGATACAACGCCTCTACAACTTCATCTTGAGATTCTTTAATTTGAACTTTAATAGTTTCTGTAATAGTTTCTCCAAAATATTCAGGAAAATTTTCTTTTAAATCTTCTATTTTTTCATCAATTACTGGATCTACTTTGACTCTAAACTTTTCACGTTCAACAAATTCTTCTTTTAAAACATTAAAGTCTTTTCTATCATCAGCTAGAAGAAGTTCCTTAAGCAACTCAAAACGATTGTCTATATTATCTATAGTCGTTTTTTTCATCTATTCTTGAAGCATCTGTGCGATTTTCCCTAGAGCTCGTCCTAATTTTCTTCTGTCCGCTTTTTCATCCTCTAAATCTGCGATTTTTTTGTCTAAATCATCATTCAAATCCTGAAATTTATGATCCACTAAGCTTTCAAAATCTGCTAATTTATTTTCAAGAATGGTTACTGATGCTGCTAAATTCTTATTAGCTTTATCCTCTAGTGCTTTTAACTTGTCGTAAACATCTGCAAACTCAGTATCATATTGTTGAATGTTTTCACCAAATATAAGATCTCTAACTGCTGCAATTCTATTATCAACTTTTTGCTGTTGTTCTTGCTTAACTTCTACCCCGTTGACTTGTTCAATATTTTTTTCCATAAATTTTAGAATTGAATCCTTAATTACTAATTTTTTTTTTTTGAAACGAAAGCTTCTAAGCCTTAGCTATCAAACAAATATACATTAAAAAATATCTTAGAAAAATCTATACACTAATTTTTAAGCCATCATAAGCTAAAAAAACATTTTTCGGTAAATTCTTGGAAACCTCAGCATGAAAACCTAACTTATGACTGATGTGCGTAAAATATGTCTTTTTCGGTTGAATTTCATTAATAAATTCGAAAGCTTCTTGTAAATTAAGATGCGTTGGATGTTCCTCGATTCTTAGAGCATTTATCACTAAAACATCTAAATTTTTTAATTTTTCCTTTTCCTGTTTTGTTATTGATTTCATATCTGTTAAGTATGCAAAATCTAAAAACCTATAGGCGGTTACAGGCAAAGCACCATGCATTACCTCAATTGGTGTTATCTTTAAATCGTCAACAAAAAAAGGCGCATTCGCAACTATATTAGAGGTTACACTTGGGGCTCCAGGGTATCTGTTTTCTTTGCTAAAAATATATTGGAAACGCAACTCTAGACTTTCCAATGTTCTTTCATCTAAATAAATAGGCATATCTCCTATTTTATAACAAAAAGGACGCAAATCATCCAATCCTGCCGTATGGTCTGCGTGTTCATGAGTAAAAAATACACCATGAATTAATTGTATTTTTTCACGTAACATTTGTTGCCTAAAATCTGGGCCACAATCAATTACATAAGAAAATTTATCCCAAGAAATTAAAATTGAAGAACGCAAACGAGTATCTTTTGGATCTTCTGACAAACAAACAGGATGATTACTGGCTATCATTGGAATTCCTTGTGATGTTCCAGTTCCTAAAAAAGTTATCTTTAAGAGTTTTTTATCATTTTCCATTAAAACAAAAGTAAGATAAAAATTGTTTGATAGTGCTCTTATTTATTACATTTGTTAAGACTAAAAACATCCATTTATGGCAATATCTTTAAGAGGTGATCAAGAAATTAGCAGTGTACCAACTATTAAAAGCAAAGCTTTAAGAATAAACTTAAACACAGATATCTACGGAACTTTTGCAGAAATTGGAGCAGGTCAAGAAACTGCTCGTAATTTCTTTAGATCTGGTGCTGCTTCAGGAACTATTGCGAAAGCCATGAGTGCATATGATAAAGATTTTTCTGATGCTATTTACGGTATGGAAGAAGACAAACGATATGTAACGCAACCCCGTTTGGAAAGAATGCTAGGTCATGAAATTGATTTAATGGAAGACCGTTTAAGTCGACAAAAACATCCTGATAAATTATTTTTTAGTTATGCAAATACAGTAACTACAATAGATTTTGCTAAAAAATTTAAAGGTCATGGTTGGGTTGGTATTCGTTTTCAATTAGACCCTTTGGAGGGCTATAATGAAATTATTTTACACTTGCGTTTTAAAGAAACTGATGCAAGATTGCAACAAGAAACATTAGGAGCCTTAGGTGTAAACCTAATTTTTGGTGCTTTTTATTTAAATGATAACCCTAAAGATTTAGTAAAGTCTTTTTATGATAATTTGAGTAATGATCAGTTAGAAATTGATATGATTAATTTCTCTGGACCACGATTTATGTATGTAGACAACCGTTTAATGAGTTTACAGTTACTTAAAAATGGCATGACTAATGCGGTAATGTTTGGGCCAGATGGAAACAACTTATTACCTGCTCAAGTGCTATATAAGAAAAATATTTTGGCTTTACGTGGTAGTTTTAGACCTGTTACAAAGGTTAACATGGATATGTATGAAAAATCTAAAAAACTATTTTTAGCAGAAAAAAAAGTTGATAAAAGCAAAACCCAAGTTATTTTTGAAATTACATTGAGTAACCTAACCTCGGAAGGTAAAATTAACGAGCGTGATTTTTTAGATAGAGCTGAATTATTATGCTCTTTGGGACAAAATGTTATGATAACTAGCTTTCAACAATATTTTAAATTAGTAGAATATTTTAGCGAATTTACTAAAGAAAGAATGGGTTTAACCATGGGAACTCAGAATCTTATCCAAATTTTTGATGAAAAATACTATAGAAATTTGAGTGGAGGAATCCTAGAAGCTTTTGGAAAATTGTTTAATAGAGATTTAAAAGTATATATGTATCCTTATCATGATACTGTTTCAGGAGATTACATAAACAGTGAAAGCTTAAAAGTTCATCCAAGAATGAAAGAATTATATAAATTCTTTAAAAACAATGGTAAACTTGTAAATATTGATGATTTTGATAAAACCATTTTAGATATTTTTTCACGAACTGTTTTAAAAATGATAATTAACGGAGAAAATGGTTGGGAAGAAATGTTACCTGAAGGAATTGCAGAAACCATAAAGCAGAAAAGGCTTTTTGGATATTCGAGATCTCGAATAAAAAAATAAGAATTAAACCTTTTTAAAATTTGAAGGTCTTATAGTTTCAAACGATCTAGTTGACAAAAGAATCTCTTTTAATAGCGGAATTAAAAAATGTTAAAACTAAAGAAAAAGCGTTCAGAGAATTAATTTACCTCTACAAAAAACGCCTTTATTGGCATATCCGTAAAATTGTGATTTCTCATGATGACGCTGATGATGTTTTACAAAATACTTTTATTAAGATTTTCAGAAATATTGATACTTTTAACCAACAAAGTAAATTGTATTCTTGGATATACAGAATTGCAACGAACGAATCTATTACTTTTATCAATAAAAGAGCAAAAGAACGTAAAGAAGATATTTCTGATTATCAACAAGAATTAGTCTCTACTTTAACGAATGATAACCTTTTTACTGGTGATGAAATTCAACTTATTCTACAAAAAGCGATAGCAACTTTGCCTGAAAAACAAAAGTTAGTTTTCAATATGAAATATTTTGATGAATTAAAATATACTGAAATATCAGAAATTTTAGAAACTTCTGTTGGAGCCTTAAAAGCCTCTTACTTCCATGCAGTAAAAAAAATTGAAAAATATATACAAACAAGAGCTAATTAAACCTTTTTTTAAATTAAAGGTCTAAATAACAATGAGTAAAAAAATTAAAAATAGCGTTGAATATATCCTTAAAAAAAACGGAAAGAAAACTGGATTCTCCGTTCCTTCAGACTATTTCAATGATTTAGAAGAAACTATTGCTATAAAATTATTAGAAAAAAACTTTTCAAAAGAACATAATTTTGAGGTACCCGCAACTTATTTCAATAATTTAGAAGATACCATTTTAGCCAGTGTTTCACCTGAAGAAAAAGAAACAAAAGTTATTTCTTTTAAAGAACGATTTTTAAGAATTAGTTCAATAGCAGCAGCAGCATCAATTATTTTATTTATTGGATTGAATTCTTTTGTTTTTAAAACGAACAAAGCACTTACTTTAGATTCTCTTTCTAATGATGATTTTGAATTTTGGCTTGATTCTAACGCTGTCACTACCAGCGAGGTTGCTTTAGTTTTAGAAGATGATATTTTAGACGAAAATGATTTTTACTTTTTAACAATTAAAGATGAAACTATTGAAGATTACTTAAATAATTCCATTGATTATAAAGATTTATTAAATGAAATTAATTAAACATTATTCAGATTAAAAACATAGCTTATGAAAAATATAATCATTTTTATATGTATTAGCCTTTTTTGTATTCTTTCTCTTTCTGCCCAAATTAGAAAAGGAAGTAGAGATAAAATTAAGATGCTTAAAATTTCATATTTAACAGACCGGTTAAAATTAACTCCTGATGAAGCTCAAAAATTTTGGCCCGTTTACAATATTCATGATAAAAAGAAGCATGAATTAAAAGTTAAACTTCGGTCAGAAATAAAAAAGGCTATCAAAGAAAATGAGAATATAAATGCCGTTTCTGAAAATGATGCAGAAAGACTAATTTCATTAAAATTGAGTACTGAAAAGAAAATCTATGAACTTCATGAAAATTTTATAACTAAAATAAAAAAGATTCTTTCCTATAAAAAAATAATTCAGCTAGAACTTGCTGAAATGGAGTTTGGAAGAAAATTACTGAATAGATATAGACATAAAAAAGGAAATTAAAAAAACTTAATAGAATAAAAAAGGGAGCTTATTAGCTCCCTTTTTTATTCTATTAAGTTCAAACAAACATATAGTTCTGGTTTGTTAGCAGTGTACTGTTTTATCCAAATTGTTAACTCTTCTACTTCGAAAGGCAATAACCTTTTTAAAGCCTTTTCTAACTCTATGCAGAACAATTCAGAATTAAAGCTCACTTTTTGCAATACTATTTTGGTATACTCAAACATTGCTCTAGCCATATTTTCAAGAAAAATTAAATTATCTAACAATAAGAACGTAAACTAATCAATTTTAGTATGCAATTTGAAGATAAATAAAAAAACCAACATCATTGACTGATGTTGGATATAAAATCTTGTTTAAAACTGTTAAGATTATAAACTATTAATCTTTTCAACTAAACCTTTTGCTTTTGCTTCTAAATCTGCATTTATAGATTTAAAATGAGCTTTTTTGTTTTCAATTTTTTTTGCATTCACCTCTGCAATTAAAGCATCGAAAGTTCCAATAGCTTCATCAATAATTTCATCACCTTTTTTCTGCTCGTTTTTTAAAGCTGCAACATCTATTGCATATTCTATAACATCACCTAAAACGTAATTAATATCTTTTTTTAAGTTTTTTATACTTGACATAATTTATTTATTTTAAAGTTGCAAAAGTAGTGTATTTATTACAAATAAGACAATACTTGTTTAATATTTGAAACTGTTTCATATTTAAATTTAGATTCGCTAAATTTAGACACCTCTTCGTGTGCCCAAGTTGTATGAAATGGAATATGAAATGCCGATGCACCTATTGCTACAAGCGGCAACACATCAGATTTCAAAGAATTCCCAATCATTAATAATTCTGATGCATGAATATCTAAATGTTGAATTAATTTTTGATAATCTTTCTCTTTTTTATCACTCATTACCTCTATATGATGAAAATATTTTAATAAATTTGATTTTTCTAGCTTTCGTTCTTGATCTAACAAATCTCCCTTTGTGGCAACTATTAGCTTGTATTTGCCTTGTAAAGAGTGTAACACCTCTTCTACTCCGTCTAATAATTCTATAGGCTTTGCCAACATTTCTTTCCCAATGGTTAAAATAGCTTCAATTGTTTTCTGTTTAACTTGATAATTGGAAAGTTCTAAGGCGCATTCTACCATCGATAAAATAAAACCTTTAATACCGTAACCATACTGCCCTAGATTCTTTATTTCTATTCTAAAGAGCTCCTGGTCAATTTTATTTTCGGTTTCATACTTTGACAATAACTTTGCAAACTGGTGTTCTGCATCTCTAAAATAAGTTTCATTTACCCATAAAGTATCATCTGCGTCAAAAGCTATTACCTTTATTTTGTTACTTATCTTCCTCATTTTTTTGATTTCAAAAATTCAATTGCCTTCTCTAAATCCTCTGGAGTATCTATACCGACAGCTTCAACATCCGTTTCCACCATTTTAATTTTTTTACCGATCTCCTGATACCTAATAGCCTCAATTTTTTCAGCTGCTTCCAAAGGAGTCATGGGGGTATTGTAAAAGTCGATTAACGCTTGCTTTCTAAAAGCATACACTCCTTTATGCTTATAATATTTTACTGGTTTGTCTTTATCCCTATAGTAAGGAATTACACTTCGAGAAAAATAAATAGCTAAATTATTTATATCTGTAATTACCTTAACATTATTAGGATTTTCTATATCTTCTTTATTGGTTATTTGGACTTTTAAAGATGCTAAATCTATTTCTTTTTTAGTGTCTTGTTTAAAAACAGCAATCAATTTTGATAAAGAAATTGCATCGATAAAAGGTTCGTCTCCTTGAACATTAATTACAATATCTGCTTCAATATTTTCTACAGCCTCTGCAATTCTATCAGAACCACATTCATGCACAATTTTACTCATAATTGCTTTTCCACCCGCATTCTCTATGGTTTCAAAAATAATATCAGAATCTGTTACTATAAAAACATCAGTAAATAAATTTGTATTTAACGCTGCTTCGTAAGTTCTTAAAATAACTGGCTTTCCACCTAAGTCTTTCATTAACTTTCCTGGAAAACGAGACGCACTATAACGTGCAGGAATCATTGCAATAATTTTCATAAATCTATTTGATATAAACTTCTAAAAGTTCTGATTTTTCTTCGGATAAAATTACAATATTTTTAACACAATTAGGAACTAAAATAGTTTCTCCCATTTCTAAATTCTCTATCTGATCTTCATACTTAAATTCAACACTGCCTGCTACACACATATAAATTACAAAGCTATCTTTTTCTTCGTGGTTGATAAAAACTTCTCCGTTTATTGGCAAAACATTAGTCGTAAAATAAGGGCACGAAACAATTTCAGAAGATATATTTTGTTCTTTGGAATAAACTGTTTTATAAGAATCTTGAGCAGAATAATCAATAGCATCTATGGCCTCTTCCGTATGCAAATCTCTAAAAGTCCCATCCGAGTTGGGTCTGTCCCAGTCATAAATTCTATACGTTATATCAGATGTCTGCTGAATTTCTGCAAGCAAAACTCCTGCACCAATAGCATGCACTCTTCCAGTTGGAATAAAATAAACATCACCATTTTCAACTTCATCAACATTTAAAATATGAAGTAACTTTTTATTTTCTAAATGTTCTAAATATTCTTTTGAAGTAACTTCTTTTTGAAAACCTACAATTAAATTAGCTTTTTCATCTGCTTGCATCACATACCACATTTCTGTTTTTCCAAAAGAGTTATGACGTTTTTTTGCCAAATCGTCGTGAGGATGTAATTGAATACTTAAAGCTTCTTTTGCATCTATAAACTTAATTAAAAGCGGGAATTTTTCTCCAAAATGATCATAAATTCTCCCTCCAACTAAGTCTGCTTTAAATTTAGAAATTAACTGTTTTAAATCTTGACCTTTTAGTTCACCATTCACAACTATTGAAGTATCTCCTTCCACATCAGATATTTCCCAACTCTCACCAATATCTGCTCTTGTTGACTGCTTATTTAATAAAGTTGCTAATTTTTCTCCTCCCCAAATTTTATCTTTTAATATGGGTTGAAATTTAATGAGTTGATTAACTTTCATGGTTATTTATTTTACCGACAAATTTAATGATTTACATTAAAAGTACTTCTAGTTAAATAGATAATTACCTATTTCATTCCACTTTTCTCAAAAAAAATCATTTTAGCTAAATTTATTTCAAAAGCTAGAAACAAGTTTATGATGAACGGAATTGATCTTTCTAGTCAATTTTCTTCTTTTTTTACAAACACAATTTTAGATAGTTTTTGCTATCATACCTAAACAGATTGACAAAGATTTATGAGTTATTACTATTAAAATAAAAATTAAAAGTTCTACTCTCGCCTAGACACTAAAAAAAAAATTAGCGAAATTCATTAGAACAACTAAAGGATTAAATTTTACTATAAAACTAAGCATTAAGACTTAAGATATTTTGATACTTTATCATATTTGTAAATAAATTAATAATTATTGAGTATATTTAAGCACTTTTTTTAACCTCCACAAAATTTATGAAAACTTTAAAGAAATTTATAATCTTAATCTGTTTGTTAAATATTTATTTCACATTCAGCACCGAAAGAGAATTATATGTAGACAATTTTAGTAATATTTTAGGAACCTATCATTTAGAAACTGAATTATTAGAATTTGCAAAAAATCATGAAATCAATACCTTAATTCTTTATGATTTACATAAAATTAATAAAAGATTTCCATTAGGCGATGAAACAAAAAATGGAGTTCTAGCTAGTTTTATTGTTAAAGCAAAAGTTGAATATGGAATTCAAAAAATAAGTGCCTCTGGTGAAAGTAGCGATTTTTTTATAAATGCTATTCACGCATACAATACTTCCAGAACAAAAACTAGTGAAAAATTTGATATTTACAATTTAGAATATGAATACTGGGATGAGGAGTCTTCTTCAAACAATGGTTATTATTGTAAAAATTATCTAAAAGATAGCTATGAAAAATGTAATCGTGAAAATTCTTTTAAATTCTATGTGGAATCTTTAATAACTATGAGAAGACTTGCCGATGAAATCGCCCACCCAGTGAAAGTAGAGGCTTATATTGGTAAATTCACAGAAAAAGAAGTGCAAAATGTTAGTGATCATGTAGATAGATTATTAATACATGCCTATGTTAAAACACCTCAAGAAAGTTTTCATTACGTAAAAAATAGACTAGACTTATTGGCAGGTATTGATTCTAAAATTAAAGTTTCTATTTTATATTCTTCGGAAATGAACTTTATGGGGAAATGGTTTAAAACACAATCATTTCAAACAGCTGAAGAAATTTTCTTTAAAGAATTAGAAAAAGAAGAAATAGAATTAGAGCAGAAATTAAACTTTAAGGGGTTTACTTACTATAACTATAGTTACTTTCAATATTCTTTAAAGCGATTTAAAAACCAGAGAAATAGACCTAAAATAAACTATTCACCGCAGTAGCTTATAAAGTTTTCAGGGTTTCACTCAAAGTTATTTTTAAATCTAAATTATTAGAGAGGTGTTTTCTTAATTTCTGATAGATAACTACACAAATATTTTCTGAAGTAGAATTCAAATCTCTAAATTCTTCGTCTCTAACCTTTAAATTTTTATGATAAAAACACTCCTCTATCTCAGACTTTATTAAATTTTTAAGAACTCTTTAATCATAAAACACTAGTAATAAACGACTTATTTATAAAAACATGATATATATCATGTTTTTATATAAAGTACTCTATTACCTTTGAGAGGATATATATCCCTACATATATATCCCCCCACATTATGAAACTTATTAAATATGTTCTAATAGCAATTTGTTTGCTAAACATTTCCTACACATTAAGCACTGAAAGAGAACTATATGTCAACAATTTTAATAATATTTTAGGATCTTATCATTTAGAAACTGAATTATTAGAATTTGTAAAAAATCACGAAATCAATACCTTAATTCTTTATGATTTACATAAAATAAATAAAAGATTTCCATTAGGAGATGAGACAAAAAATGGAGTTCTAGCTAGTTTTATTGTTAAAGCAAAAGTTGAGTATGGAATTCAAAAAATAAGTGCATCTGGTGAAAGTGGCGATTTTTTTACTAATGTTATTCACCCCTATAATATCTCAAGGAAAAATTCTAAAGAAAAAATTGATATTTATAATTTAGAATATGAATACTGGGACGAGGAGTCTTCTTCAAACAAAGGTTATTATTGTAAAAGTTATCTAAAAGATAGCTATCAAAAATGTAATCGTGAAAATTCTTTTAAATTCTATATTGAGTCTTTAAAAATAATGAGAAAACTCGCAAATGAAATCGATCACCCAATACAAATAGAGGCTTATATTGGGAAATTCACAGGAAAAGAAGTACAAAATATAAGTAATCATGTCGATAGGTTATTAATACATGCCTATGTGAGAAAACCTCAAGAAAGTTTTCATTATATAAAAAATAGACTAAACTTATTAGCAGGTATTGATTCTAAAATTAAAGTTTCTATTTTAAATTCTTCGGAAATGAAATTTTTGGGAAAATGGTTTAGTACACAATCATTCCAAACGGCTGAAGAAATTTTCTTTAAAGATTTACAAAAAGAAGGAATAAATTTAAAAGATAAATTAAATTTCCAAGGGTTTACTTACTATAACTATAGTTACTTTCAATATTCATTAGAACGATTCAAAAATCATAAAAATAAGCCTAAATTATTCTCCAGTATAACTAACAAAGTTTCTAGGCGTTTCATATAAAGTTATTTTTAAATCTAAATTATTAGGGAGGTGTTTTCTTAATTTCTGATAGGTAACTACGCAAATATTTTCTGCTGTAGGATTCAAATCTTGAAATTCTTCAACTTCAACATTTAAATTTTTATGATCAAAACACTCCTCTATCTCAGACTTTATTAAATTTTTAAGAATTCCTAAATCATACACATATCCTGTTTCTTTATCAATCTCTCCTGTTAAAGAAACTATGAGCTCATAATTATGACCATGAAAGTTAGGATTACTGCACTTGTTAAAAATTTCAAAGTTTTTAGCATCCGACCAATCTTTTCTATACAATCTGTGCGCTGCATTAAAATGTGCTTTTCTATGAACAGTTACTTTAGGCATATATTTTTTTGTTTTAAATTAAAAACTAGTATCTCCAAGGTTATAACTTGAAATCTTCGAAAAAGATTCTTTAAAAATTATTTTAAACCACTCAGTATAAATTGAAGGGTTTTTCTCCATGTCAGATTTCACATCCTCTAACAACATCCATTTGTAATCTTCTGCTTCATCCTTATTGATAATTGGTCTATTATCGAAATAACCAATTAACACATGATCTAATTCATGCTCTGTTAAACCGTTATCAAAAGGAGCTTTGTATATAAATGAAAAAACTTCACTTAAACTTGTTACAAAACCCATTTCTTCTTGTAATCTTCTTTTACCTGCTTCTAAATTGGTTTCACCATTTCGTTGATGTGAGCAACATGTATTTGTCCATAATAACGGTGAATGATATTTATGCGCAGCTCTTTGTTGCAGCATTAATTCTCCTTTCTTATTAAAAATAAATACTGAAAAAGCTCTATGCAAAACAGCTTTTTCATGCGCTTCCATTTTAGGCATTAAACCTAATTGATTGTCGTTTTTATCAACTAAAATCACTTGTTCCTCCATGATTACAAATATAATGCAATCAAATAGTTTTAAAACTTAAAAATGTAATAAAACCATCAGATTTATCTATTGTTTTATTTTGATGATTTATATTTGATTTTTATAATAATCAATATCAAAAGTGAAAAGTTTCTATAAAATAGTATTCTTCTTAATTATTATTCCCTTTTATCAATGCAATCAAGAGAAAAATAAAAAAGAAAAAACTCTTGAAGTTAAACAGATAAAAGACCTTAAAAAGAAACAAGAAAATATAATTACGAAACCTTGGGATAGTTTAAATAGATTCAATACTGAAGCTTTTTTATTAGAATATGGAAAGCAAAATCAAGAAACTAAAGTACTTATAAAAACAAAATTCGGAAATATAAAACTGTTATTATACAAAGATGTTCCAATACATAGAGCTAATTTCATTTTTCTTACAAAAATTAAATATTTTAACACTACGGTTATTTACAGGGTAGCAAAAAATTTTGTTATTCAGGGAGGAAATTCTGATAATATGTATACTCAAAAACAGCGAAGAAAATATGGGAATTATTTAATGCAAACCGAATTCAGAAATCATAGAAAACACAAATATGGGGCATTAGCCGCTGCTAGACAGTGGGAAAATAACCCAAATAAGCTATCAAGCCCTTTTGAATTTTATATAGTTCATAAAAGAAGTGGTGCTCATCATTTAGACAATGAGCATACTGTTTTTGGCGAAGTTATTTCTGGTTTTGATGTTATGGATAGAATCTCTAAAGTAAAAGTTGGTGTCGATGAATGGCCCATTGAAGATATAAATATGAGCATAGAAATTTTAAATTAATATATTCTAAAAGAACAAGTAATTAACTGATTATCAGAAAAAAAATCGATCTAAAATTGTATTTTAGTGAAATTCTATTTTAGTGAAATTTTAAACTTTTTAAAAAATATTACTTGAAGTATTTGACTAAATTAGATAAATTAATAGATCATTTTTTTTATGAATCTTATTCTCATTATCAAGTAATAAGCTAAAAAAATTATAGAATAAAACCTATATTTGCACTTCAAATTTTGTAAATGAGTTTTTTAAAGGAAATAGCACGTAGAAGAACATTTGGAATCATTTCACATCCAGATGCGGGTAAAACTACTTTAACAGAAAAATTGTTACTATTTGGTGGTGCAATTCAAGAAGCTGGCGCTGTAAAAAACAACAAAATTAAAAAAGGTGCAACTTCCGATTTTATGGAAATTGAACGTCAAAGAGGAATTTCTGTTGCAACTTCTGTCCTGGCATTTATTTATAAGGATAAAAAAATAAACATTTTAGATACTCCTGGTCACAAAGACTTTGCTGAAGACACCTTTAGAACCTTAACCGCTGTAGATAGTGTTATTGTTGTCATTGATGTGGCAAAAGGTGTTGAGCCACAAACAGAAAAATTAGTAGAAGTTTGTAGAATGCGTAGCATACCAATGTTGGTTTTTATAAATAAACTAGATAGAGAAGGAAAAGATGCTTTTGATTTATTAGACGAAGTGGAACAAAAACTTGGTTTACGCGTAACTCCAATGAGTTTTCCTATTGGAATGGGATATGATTTTAAAGGAATTTATAATATTTGGGAAAAGAAATTAAATCTTTTTTCTGGTGATAACAAAACTACTATTTCTGATGGTGTTCAATTTGATGATTTATCGAACCCAGAATTAGATCAAATAGTTGGTGAAACTGCAGCTGAAACTTTACGCGAAGAAATTGAATTAATCGATGAAGTGTATCCATCATTTAATCAACAAGAATATTTAGAAGGAAAATTACAACCCGTATTTTTTGGGTCAGCTTTAAATAACTTTGGGGTGAAAGAATTACTAGATGCATTTATTGAAATTGCACCTTCTCCGCAGCCTAAAAAAGCGGAAGAACGCTTAGTAGATTCTAAAGAAGAAAAAATGACTGGTTTTGTGTTTAAAATACATGCAAATATGGACCCTAAACACAGAGACAGATTAGCTTTTATAAAAATTGTGTCGGGCACCTTTAAAAGAAATGCTCCTTATTTACATGTTAGGAATGGTAAAAAAGTAAAATTTTCTAGTCCCAATGCATTTTTTGCTGAGAAAAAAGAAATTGTAGAAGAATCTTTTCCTGGCGATATTGTAGGTATACACGATACTGGAAACTTTAAAATTGGTGATACTCTAACAGAAGGTGAACAATTAAATTTTAAAGGAATTCCGAGTTTTTCTCCAGAACATTTTAGATATGTAAACAACGCAGATCCAATGAAATCGAAACAACTTTATAAAGGTTTAGATCAGTTAATGGACGAAGGTGTGGCTCAATTATTTACTTTAGAAATGAACGGACGAAAAGTAATTGGGACAGTTGGTGCTTTGCAATATGAAGTTATTCAATATCGATTAGAGCATGAATATGGTGCAAAATGTACCTATGAAAATTTAAATGTTCACAAAGCTTGTTGGGTAGAACCTGAAAATATAAAAAGTGAAGAATTTAAAGAATTTAAACGAGTAAAACAGCGTTATTTAGCAAAGGATAAACAAGGTCAATTGGTCTTTTTAGCTGATTCCGCTTTTACAATTCAAATGACGCAAAGTAAATATCCTTCAGTAAAACTTCATTTTACAAGTGAATTTAAAGGTTGAAAATTATGAAAAAAATATTACTATTCCTTTTTACAATATTAAGTTTACAGGCTTTTTCTCAAACTTATAATTTATCTGAACTTAAAGGAAAAGAATTACACAATAGCATTCGTTTAAATTATATTTTAGTTCATCAACCTGTGAGTAAAGTGAACTATCAATTAGCGCCTACTTTGGGTTTTGTTGGTTTAAACTATAATTTACCTCTAAATGATTGGCTCTATGCGGGTGCTGGATTTCATACAGCTATTATTGGTGATCAGGGAGGATTATTTACATTAGGAGTTAATTTAGGTGTAAATAAAAAAATTTATAAAAATTTATATTTTGATGGCAACCTCCATTTTGGAGGTGGTGGTGGTTTTAGAAGTTTGGTAAATGGAGGTGGAATGATCTATCCAAATATTGGATTGCAATATAAGAAAAATGGCTATTCATTTGGTGTTCAATATGGCTATGTAAATTTCTTTACAGGTATTCAAAAAAATGATAATGTTTCATTCTTTTTAGAAATCCCAACAACTCTTAGAACTTCAACGTATGCAAATGCGCAAAAAACGTTTATTATAAATGATATTTCGAAAGATGAATTTTGGAAAAAACCAGCGGTCAAAAGTGTGCAACAATTAACTTTTGATTATTTCTTTCCAATTGGAATGTCAAGAGCAGACACTACAACTAATCCATCCTACAAAAATTTAAATGAAATCTTATCAATTATAGGTTTTGAATATCAACGATATCTAACGTCAAATACCTTTGTCTATGCGCATATAGATACTATGTATAATGGATTAGTTTCAGGTTTTATGGATTTATTTTTTGGTGTTGGCAAAAACTTTATTGAAACAACTCATATCAACTTATTTGCAAAGATAGGAATTGGTGCAGCGGGAGGAAGAATATATCCTGAAGGTGGTTTAACTATGTATCCCAATGCTGGTTTTGATTTGCGCATTACAGATAAGTTAGGTATCAGTGCGCATGGAGGTTATCATAGAGCAATTGGAGGAACATTTGAGGCCTATACTGCAGGATTTAGTCTAAAATATTATGGATTGACAGGAGGGATTAAAGATCCTTTTACAGGGGCAATTGCATCTAAAATTAAAACACATGGAATTGGTATTGGCATTCAAAATCAAACCTATTTTAAGATTGCAAAAGATGACTACACCACCATAGACTTACAAATGATTTCATTAAAAGTTTATTATGATTTGAATAAACATTTTTATGCCGTGGGTGAAACATCTTTTGCTTATAAAGGGAAATCTGGAGGCTACGCGCATGGAATATTTGGTTTAGGAATAAGAAGTAATCTATTTCTAAAAAATAAAATCTCAATGTTTACAGAGTTCATGGGAGGTGTTGCCGGAGGTGCGGGTGTAGATACGGGCGAAGGCGTTTTAATAAGACCTACTGGTGGATTTAATTATCACATTAGCGATAGTTTAACATTTAATATCGCTATTGGACAAACTTCAACACCTTTTGGCAATGTCAATTCTACAAATTTAAATGTAGGATTTGACTATAAAATATCCATTTTAAACGCAAAAAAATAATTTACTCTGAACTTGTTTCAGAATGTTAAAAAAATAAAATCGATTAAATAAGAAAGAATGAACAACGGAATCTATGCAAAATTCACTACTCCAAAAGGTGAAATTTTAGTACAATTAGAACATGAAAAAGCGCCAGGAACAGTAGGTAACTTTGTTGCTTTGGCAGAGGGTAATTTAGAAAATGCTATCACGCAACAAGGAACTCCCTACTATGATGGATTAAAATTCCATAGAGTAATTCCTGATTTTATGATTCAAGGAGGATGCCCTCAAGGAACCGGAACAGGAAACCCTGGTTATAAATTTGATGATGAATTCCATCCAGATTTAAAACATGATGCTCCTGGAAAACTTGCAATGGCCAATTCTGGTCCTGGCACAAACGGAAGCCAATTTTATATTACACACGTTCCTACTCCTTGGTTAGACAATAAACATACCGTTTTTGGATCTGTAATCGAAGGACAAGATGTTGTTGATTCAGTAAAACAAGGCAATGAAATGTCTCTCGAAATTATTAGAGTTGGTGCAGAAGCAGAAAACTTCAATGCTGTTGAAGCATTTAGAACTTTTGAAGGTTCTAGAGAGAAAAGAGAAGCAGAAGAAAAAGCAAAACAAAAAGAATTATTAGATTCTGTTGCTAAAGGTTACGCAGAAACTGCAAGTGGTTTACGTTATCAAATTTTACAAAAAGGTGATGGAAAACAAGCAACCAAAGGAGCTGGAGTTTCTGTACATTATAAAGGTCAATTATTAGACGGTACCGTTTTCGATTCTTCTTACAAAAGAAAACAACCAATTGATTTTAATGTTGGTGTAGGACAAGTAATAGCTGGCTGGGATGAAGGAATTCAATTATTACAAGTTGGTGATAAAGCTCGCTTTGTAATCCCTTCTGACTTAGCATATGGATCTGCAGGTGCAGGTGGAGTAATTCCTCCAGACGCAACCTTAATTTTTGATGTAGAATTAATGAATGTAAAATAACTTTTTCACATTTACAAAGAACAGGGACCCTCGATATTTGAGGGTCCTTTTTTATTTTACAGAAATCTTTTATTTTTCTGTCAATTTATAGTGCCTTCTAGAATACTTTAATAAAAAACCTCACTAGATACTATAACTTCCGGCCTTCCAATAGGGTGTAATATTAAAAATGTTGCAAATTTAAAAATTTATGACTCTTATAAGTTTGCGCTAATCTCTTATGAATTATATAAACTTCTAATATGATTAAGGTTACGATACAGAAGGAATTCACTTTTTAAAAGTGAATAGAAAAGATAAAAAGTTTTATTAATAATTTGCAAAAAAAACATTGTAGAACTCAAAAATGATTTTATATTTGCAGCTCTTTACCACGCGAAAGTAGCTCAGTTGGTAGAGCGTCAGCCTTCCAAGCTGAATGTCGCCAGTTCGAACCTGGTCTTTCGCTCAAAAAGACTTTATTAGAAATAATAGAGTTTTTTTTTGCTCTAAATTCATTAATATTTGAAATAAAAGGGCTGATAAACAGTATCAAAAACTTACTAAATAAACCTACTATTTAGCTGATAGGAAAGACATTATCGGATATAATGTTTTTCTGTTTTACAAACTCTTTAACTTATCGCCAAATAGTAATAATAAAATAATTGGAATTGCTAAGAAAATAACAAAAACCGTATTTGTAAAGAACAGTTCTGGTTTCAGAATTAAAGTTAAAATAAAACCACCCATAGCACCTCCTAGATGAGCAGCATGTCCAATATTTCCTACCTGTTTTTTCATTCCATAAATGGAATATAACAAATAACCAACTCCAAAAATATATCCAGGAATAGGAATTGCAAAAAACAATAATAATTGCATATCCGGAAACACTAATATGGATGAATATACAATCCCTGAAACAGCACCAGAAGCACCAACGGCACTATAATAATGTTCATATTTATGGTATTGTAATGTATATAAATTTCCAGCAATTAAACTTCCAAAATAGATAATTAAAAAACTAGTTATCCCTGAATTAGTTGCTACAAAACCCCCAAAAACATAGAGTGCATACATGTTAAAACCAAGATGCATCCAATCTACATGCAAAAATCCAGAAGTTAACATTCTAATTTTTTCATTCCCCAAAACTCTTCCAACTTGAAATTTATATTTATTTAAGAATGAATTATCATCAAAACCTTTCATTGAAAATAAAACGTTGACGATAATGATTAATAAAACTATGGGGTTTGAACCTTGTAACATCCTACAAACATAATAAAATCTGTTTGTTTTAACTATTTCTAATTAAATATAAATACTGATATTTGCAATAAAAATTAACCTTATGCAATTTCTAGTTTTTGCACTTACTTACCCTTTTATTTGGCTATTCTCGAGATTGCCAATGCGCATATTATATATAAAATCTGATATTTTTTTCTTTTTGATTTATTACGTTTTTAGGTATCGGAAAAATGTAGTTTTAGAAAACTTAAGATTAGCTTTTCCTGAGAAATCAGAAGCAGAAAGAAAAAAAATATCTAAAAATTTCTTTAAACATTTTACTGATTTATTTATGGAAAGTGTAAAAGCTTTCTCAATATCAGAAAAAGAAATTTTAAAACGTTATACCTATAAAAATCCTGAATTGGTAAACGACTTTACAAAACAAGGAAAAAGTATTGCATTAGTTGCTGCTCATCAAGCAAATTGGGAATGGTCTATAAGTTTACCATTAGTTTTAGAAGGAAAAGTTAATGGTGCATACACAAAACTGGGTAATACTTACTTTGAAAAAGCAGTAAGAAGCTCTAGAGAAAAATTTGGTGTTTCAGGTTATAAAACAAGTGAAACCGTAAAAGGAATGCAACGGAATTTTGCAGAAAAAACGCAGGGGTTATATATTTTGTTGAGTGATCAATCTCCACAAGTTCATAAAACGTTTTATTGGAGCACATTTTTTGGTGTCAAGGTTCCTATCCATACGGGAGCTGAAATGCTTGCTAAAAAGTTTGATTTGGTCGTTATAAATTATGTAACTAGAAAAGTAAAAAGAGGTTATTATGAAACGGAATTTCAATTAATAACCGAGACTCCGAAAGAGTTTGATAATTACCAAATAACTGATAAATATTTGCGCTTAACGGAAAGAAACGTCATACAGCAACCTGAACTTTATTTATGGTCTCATAAGAGATTTAAACACAGAAACAGTTTTGATGAATGGCAAAAAATGAAAGCCTCTAAACAGAAAACCAAGAAGTAACTAACTCTTTTTCTATGGGCTTTGTAAATTTATGAACATAATCATTCTTCAAAGAATCATAGCTATAATCCTTCGCCCAATCTTTAATATTTAATGATAATTCTTGTAGAGATTTACAAATAAAAGTTAGTTCAGAATTTGTTATTGTTGGATGCAAAGACAAACGCACCCAACCTGGTTTTTGTGTATTGCAACCATGTGAAATTTCATCTTTTATTCTATTTGAAGTCACTTGATCTACATTTAATAAGAAATGTCCATACGTTCCTGCACAAGAACAACCACCTCTCGTCTGAATTCCAAAACGATCATTCAATAATTTTACGACTAAGTTAAAGTGATACTTTTCAAAATAGAATGAAAAAATACTTAATCGTTTTTTATGATTCGGAGCTAATATTTTCACCCCAGATAAACTTTCTAAAGTATGAAACATCGTTTCATTAATTTCATCTTCTCTTCTTCTAATATTTTCAACACCCATTTTATCTTTCAACTGAATTGAAAGTGCAATCTTAATTGTTTGCAAAAATGCTGGTGTTCCGCCATCCTCTCTTGTTTCTACATCGTCAAAATAGTCATGTTGCCCCAAGGATTTGTATAACTTACAGTGCCACCTCCTGGATTATCTGGCACTGTATTTTTATATAATTTCTTATTAAAAACTAATACCCCAGCACTTCCTGGGCCTCCTAAAAATTTATGAGGTGAAAAGAAAATAGCATCTAAATGCTCATCCTCCATTTCTGGATGCATATTAATACCTACATAAGGCGCACAGCAAGCAAAATCAACAAAACACAATCCGTTATATTGATGAATTAATTTAGCTACTTTATGGTAGGGAGTTTTTATACCCGTTACATTAGAACAGGAAGTAATTGAAGCAATTTTAATTTTTCTATGTTCATGTTTTTGGATGCATTTTTCAAAGCTATCTAGACACAGTAAACCTTCCTCATTACAAGGAACCACCTCTACATCTGCAATCGTTTCTAACCAAGAAGTTTGATTAGAATGATGCTCCATATGTGATATAAAAACAATAGGTTTTAAATCTTCTGGTACAGTTGTATAATCTTTTAAACTTTCAGAAACTTTTAAACCTAATATTCGTTGAAATTTATTCACAACACCAGTCATTCCAGAACCGGTTGTTATCAAAACATCATTAGAGTTCGCATTTACATGACGTTTTATAATATTTCTGGCTTCATGATAAGCGAGCGTCATGGCTGCACCAGAAGTTGAAGTTTCTGTATGCGTGTTGGCTACAAAAGGTCCAAATTCATTACATATTTTTTCCTCAATTGGTCTATACAATCTTCCACTCGCAGTCCAATCTGCATAGATAAGATTTTGCACTCCATATGGAGACATAAATGTTTGATTTACACCAATAATATTCTTACGATATTGATCGAAATATTGCTCTAAATTTTTCATTAAATTCTAAATTTTCCACCAACTAAAATATTGTTCTGTAAGAAGAAAAAATCTTGAGAAGCGCTATCTGCAGGATTGGTGCTAATTTTAACATTTGACATATTTATATATCCACCTTTTAAATCTGCTTGAATAAAAAAGTGTTTCAAAAAGGTTATATTTAATCCAAATCCTACAGACAATCCATATCCAGAAATATGATAATCATCATGTCTTTCCATATCTAATAATGTTGTATCTGTTTTTGGAAATAATAAACCAAAACCTAAACCCTCCGTTGCATTTATTTGAAAGCTGTCAGAATCTAAACCAAACCAACTACTTATATCATCAAAACGATATAACTGCATGTTAATATAATTTAAACCATCTGTATGTTCTAATCTCAAAAAATCTTCTGTTAATTGAATTTGTTGACCAGTATAAACTCCATCATATTTAACATTTCCAATATTTATGTTTCCATCTATATCCACAAATTGATCATTAGCAACAACATATTTCATATGATCTATACCTATTGAAATCGTATAATTCTCTTTAAAAAAATAACCTATTCTCGCGTTTGTTTGTGGTTTAGTGAGGTTTGATATTCCAAAATACTTTTTGAAAGTAAATGCTGATGGTGTATCGTGCGCTTTCACACTTTGTAACGTAAAATCATAATTATCGCCTTTAAATCGAATGTCTGACTTTGAAAAACTTGCCCAATTCCACCCCCAATAAACAAAGAAATTTCCTTTGTTAAGTACTTTCTTTTTTTTAAATGTTATATCATTTTGCTGTCCTAATAAAGAAGAAATACTTAAAAAAAGAACTGCTAAAGTTATAATATATGTTTTCAAAACTTAAAATTAATTTTTAAATAATTTCTTTAATTTCATTGATAAATCTAACCGCTAAAGCATCTGCCGATTCTTGAGATTTTGCCTCTGTATAAATTCTAATGATTGGCTCTGTATTCGATTTTCTTAAATGAATCCATTCGTCTGAAAAATCGATTTTTACCCCATCAATGGTATTAACATCCTCGTTTTTATAAGTTGAAGCCATTGTCTCTAAAATTTCATCAACATTAATTTCTGGTGTTAATTGAATTTTATTTTTACTCATAAAATAACTAGGATACGAATCTCTTAATTCTTTACAAGATATTTTTTCATGTGCTAAGTGTGATAAAAATAAAGCTACTCCCACTAAAGAATCACGTCCATAATGCGAAGCAGGATAAATGATCCCTCCATTTCCTTCGCCACCAATTACAGTATTGGTCTCCTTCATTTTAATAACAACATTTACTTCACCTACAGCACTTGCTGTATAAGTTCCTCCATGTTTTTGAGTAACATCTCTTAAAGCTCTGGAAGAGGATAAATTGGACACTGTATTTCCTCCACCTAAACGTCCTAAAACATAATCTGCACAAGCAACTAAGGTATATTCTTCACCAAACATCGAACCATCCTCAGAAACCAAAGCTAATCTATCTACATCTGGATCTACGACAATTCCGAAATCTGCTTTTTCTTTAACTACTAATTCCGAAATATCTGTTAAATGTTCTTTTAAAGGTTCTGGATTGTGAGGGAATTGTCCGTTTGGTGTACAATATAACTCAACACATTTTACACCTAATTTTTTTAGTAATGCAGGTATAAAAATTCCTCCTGATGAATTCACACCATCAACAACAACTTTAAATTTTGCTTTTTTAATAGCTTTTACATCAACTAAATCAAGTTTTAAAACTTCTTTAATATGCTTTTTTAGATATTTTTTATTTTTTTTATAACTTCCTAAGTCATCAACTTGTGCAAAAGTAAAGGCCTCACTTTCTGCCAATTCTAAAATTTTCTCACCTTCAGCACCATTTAAAAACTCACCTTTCTCATTCAATAATTTTAAGGCATTCCATTCTTTTGGATTGTGAGAAGCTGTTAAAATAATACCTCCATCTGCTTTTTCTAAAGGCACGGCAACCTCTACTGTTGGTGTTGTAGATAAGCCTAAATCAATCACGTTAATGCCCATCCCTACCAATGTATTTGCCACCAAACTAGAAACCATTTTACCAGAAATACGAGCATCTCTGCCAATTACTACAGTGATTTTTTCTTTGTTTGGATTTCTATTTTTTATAAAAGCTCCATAAGCTGAAGCAAATTTTACAGTATCTATAGGAGTTAAATTATCCGCAGTTTTACCACCAATTGTTCCTCTAATTCCTGATATTGATTTTATTAATGTCATTGTCTTTATTTTTCACAACAAATATAATTTTTTTCAATTGATTTTAATTAATTAATATCCTATTAGTGTTTTTCTAATACAAAATCCTTTTCGTTTTTAATGCGTTATGTTTTTTTAGTATCTTTAAAATTAAGATTGAACTAATGATACATTTATTCAGAAAAATTAGACAAGAACACATTACGAAGAATAGATTAAGAAAATATTTAATGTATGCTTTTGGAGAAATTATATTGGTAATGGTTGGTATTTTGCTGGCACTACAATTTAATAATTGGAACCAAGAGAAAGAAAATACGAAAAAAGAAAATTGGTACTTAATTAATATTGTTGAGGATATAGAATATCAAAAAAGTAGCATAAAATATATTAAAAATAATTGCCTTAAATCTATAGAAATTGGACAATCAATTATGAAGGCATATAAAACGAACAAAACTTTTTTAGAAGTAGATAGTTTAGACAAAAAGCTAAATTTTTTAATGAGGTCGTTTACGTTTCCAAATATAAACAACACGTATTCTGAGCTTGTTTCTTCTGGTAAATTTGACTTAATTCAGGAAAAAGAATTAAGCCTAAATATTATTGATTACTTCATTTATATTGAAGAAAATCATACTAATACAAAAACTGCTATTATAAATGTATTCTACCCAGAAATTTACCATGTTTATAATCAATTTTCTCAAGCAGTACCATATGACAAAAACATGAATACTACTAATCAATATATATTAGAAGAAGATTCAGATATCACAAAATACATCAATAATTTACTAGAGAAACCTGCATCTAAATTACTTCTTATGAATGCTATTAGAACACAAATTTCAATTTTAATGAATAATGTTGCAGTTATAGATGAAACATTAGAACTCTCAAAAGAGTTGATTCAATTAATTGATAACTATTTAGGATTAACCTCGGAAATGGTAAATCATTATGATTGATAAGAATGAGTAACTCACATTTCGTTTCTCATTGTAGAATAAGTGTTTTTTAATTATAAAACTTATTATTATTTCATCGGAGTACCATACAAATCGTAATCTCCAGCTTCATGAATTTTTACATCTATAAACTCCCCTATTTTTATATAATGCTCTTTAGCATCAACCAAAACATCATTATCTACATCTGGTGAATCAGATTCTGTTCTTCCGTAAAAATATTCGCCATCTTTTCTATCAAACAAACATTTAAAAGTCTTTCCTATTTTAGCTTGATTCAATTCCCAAGAAATTTGAGATTGAACTTCCATAATTTCATTTACTCTTTTAAACTTTACTTCAGCAGGCACATCATCTTCTAAAACATATGCTCCCGTATTTTCTTCATGCGAATATTCAAAAGCACCTAAACGTTCAAATCGCATTTCTTCCACCCAGTCTTTCAATTCTTGAAACATTTCTTCTGTTTCCCCAGGGTAACCAACAATTAAAGTAGTTCTGATTGCCATTTCTGGCACAGCTTCTCTAAATTTATGAATCAATGCAGTTGTTTTTTCGTGCGTTGTTCCACGTTTCATAGATTTTAGCAACTCTGTATTAATGTGCTGTAGAGGAATATCTAAATAATTACAAACTTTTGGCTCACGTTTCATCACGTCTAAAACATCCATAGGAAACCCTGTTGGAAAGGCATAATGCATGCGGATCCACTCAATTCCGTCTACTTTTGCTAAAGCTTCTAATAATTGGGCTAATGCTCTTTTTTTGTAAATATCTAAACCATAATATGTTAAATCTTGTGCGATTAACATTACCTCTTTAATTCCTTTTTCTGCTAGTTTTGTTGCTTCAGTAATAATATCTTCAATTGGCGTAGATACATGTTTTCCTCTCATTAAAGGAATTGCACAAAACGAACAAGGTCTATCGCAACCTTCTGCAATTTTTAAATATGCGTAATGTTTCGGGGTTGTTGTTAAACGTTCTCCAATTAATTCGTGTTTATAATCTGCTTCTAAAACTTTTAATAGATTTGGCAAATCATGTGTTCCGAAATACTGATCTACATTAGGTATTTGGTCTTCTAAATCTGGTTTATAACGTTCACTTAAACATCCAGAAACAAAAACTTTATCAATTTCTCCTGCTTCCTTTCTGTTTGCGTAGTGCAAAATAGTATCAATAGATTCCTCTTTTGCTTTCCCTATAAAACCACAAGTATTTATAACTACAATATTCCCATCATCTTCAGGATCTTCATGCACAACGTTTTTACCATTTGCTTTTAACTGACCCATTAACACTTCACTATCGTAAATATTTTTAGAGCAACCTAAGGTAACAACATTGATCTTATTTTTCTTGATGGTTTTTGTACGCATATTTTAGCTTTTTGCCTTTCACTAAATCGCTTTTGGCAGTATATTTTTATAAATTATTATTCGAATAATATAAATTATTAAAATGATCGCAAAAATAGTGCTTTTAAAATGATTGGTATTCTTTCTATTGATTGTTTTTAGTCAATTGTAAAAATTTCGACATTTATTTAAAAATGGCAAATACTTAAGATTAGTACTTTTAAGGGTTTTTTAGATCTCATAAAAATATTAGAAAAGATAACAAATACAACTTCTTAAAAAAAAAAAATAGCTTGTGTATAGAATAACCCATAAAATTTTATCGAAAGACGCTGAAAGACATGCTGTTTTGTTTTTTTTAGCACTGATAATAGGGTTTTGTTTTGAGATTTTTTTTGGTAAAGAAAAATATAATGAAGCTTTTCTAGGATTATAAAGAGAAAATAAAGAATACATTAACAATAAAGACTTTAACTTTTAGCGAAAATCGCTGGTTCCTATATTACTATTAGCAGTGCAGGACAGATTTTAATCCAATGAATAGATAAAAGTAATAAATTGCGACTGCAAAATAATTTACAAAATCCTTTTTATTGTAAATTTGTAAATCAACTTGGATGTTTGTCGCTTAAAAAACAGGAATGAAAATAAAAAAATTAAAAAAAACGATTTCAAGTATGTTCAGGTTTCTTTTTTTCTTGAGTATAATTGTTCTTTTAGTTAGTTGCGGAATCTTTAAAAAGAGGTATTCTGGCGATGTTTCAGATCATTTTAATGGCAAGAAGTTTGTAAACATCAATGGAGGGCAAGTAAATGGTGCAACAGAGTTGTTTAAATTTATGCGCACTAGAAATCCTACAAAATGGATTAAAGAATACGAAACGTATTCAAGAGACATCCCTATAGAGAATAATTATACAGATAGTATTAAATTAATTTTTATAAATCACAGTACCTTTCTTATTCAATTAGATACGCTAAACATTCTAACAGACCCCATTTGGTCTGAAAGATGCAGTCCGGTGCAATGGGCCGGTCCTAAAAGAAACAGACCGCCTGGCGTAACTTTTAATAGTTTACCAAACATAGATGTTGTGCTAATTAGCCATAATCATTATGATCATTTGGATAAAAACACCATTCTAGGCCTTCAAAAAGAACATACACCTCAGTTTATTGTGCCGCTTGGAGTCTCTCATTTTTTTAAACGATTGGGCATTCAGAATGTTATTGAAATTGATTGGGATGAAGAAATTAAATTTAAATCTCTAAAAATAAAAGGCACACCCGCCGTGCATTTTTCCAGCAGAGGCGCTTTTGATCAAAATAAAACACTCTGGTGTGGGTATTTAATTAAAGGATCTAAAAATATTTATTTTGCTGGGGATACGGGGTATGATGAAAATATTTTTAAGAAAATAGGAAATGAAAATCCGAGTTTAGACTTGTCTATTATTCCAATTGGCGCTTATAAACCCAATTGGTTTATGTCCCTAATTCATACAAATCCGAATGAGGCCGTAAAAATACATGTAGACTTAAAGACAAAACAATCTGTAGCCACACATTTTGGCACATTTGCTTTGGCTGATGAAGGACAAGGCGAAGCTGGGAAAGATCTAAAAATAGCATTGGGCACCTATAAAATTTCAAATGAGAAATTTTTAATTCCTGAGGAAGGAATTTTCTATGAGTTTTAAGCATTTTTGAAGAGCACTCAATTTAATCGATGGAATTTAAAAAGAAGCTAGAAATGCTCGTTTGTTATACTCTCATTCTCTCTATTGATAGTTTTTAGGCATCATTCTAACTTTTGTTAATCACTTGTAACTATAGTCAACTTCTAAAAAAAGCAATTAAAAGAAGGAATTAAAAGAAACGTAAAGTGGAAGTCTCTCTTGAATATTTATGAACTTTGAGATAGGTTCAATATTAGCATTTCCAAATTACAACAAATCCTGAATAATAATTATCGATTAGAATTTATAATGATTTGGTAGATAATTTCTAATCCAATAAATATTAAAAAAAGAGCAAAAGAAAAACGGGTATTAATAACCTCATGAAACTGAAACCTATATTCTAAAAAATCATATATATCTGAAGGTTTTGAAATTTTATTTTATGAATTTTTACGCTACCTATTTTAACGCCCAAATTTTATTTTTTTCTAGACTTAAAAAAATTAAATTAGCTATGTGATTGCAGAATTCAATAAAATAAGATCAAACAAGCAATAAAGTCTTTTAAAAACACAATAATCGAGCAACCTAGCGCTTATTTATAATTGCACATGAGTTAAAATATTATGAAAAAAACCTCAAGTAAAAACAAAACAGTTATCGCTAAATTCGAGCCTAAAGACGGAGAGTGTCTATTTTTCATTGGTCAAGATATGAAGGCCATTGGAGGTCTTGATAATTACGCACATGGCTATTGTGACTATTTTGAGGTTCCTGCAGGTATTACTTTATATACTAGTTTTGCTAAAGGAACAGAATCTTATGGATATACACAGAAAGGTAATGACGGTATTAAAACTATTGCCAATTGGGGTGCAGAAGATAGCTGTGCACAGAGTTATATTGATGATGACAATTTTAAGCACAGTATGATTGCTATTGGATTATCTCTGGTTGGTCATGAAAAAAAGGTAGCGATTGGAATACACGATCATTTAATAAAAGAACTTGGCGATTGGATTAAAGGAATAGAAAGACCTGTTTTTCTTAGAATTGGTTACGAATTTGATGGTTGGGATTGGAACGACTATAATAAAGATGCATATTTAGCTTCTTGGAAACGAATTCATTCTAAATTTGAAGAAATGAAAGTGAAAAATGTTGCTTTCGTTTGGCAATCTAAAGGAACAGAATCTGGACAGGAAATTCTTGAACAATGGTATCCAGGTGATCATTTAGTCGACTGGTGTGGCTATTCCTATTTTAATAACCCAGACGAAGAAATGCTGGCATTTGCCAGAAAACACAAAAAACCCGTATTTATAGCGGAGGCCTCCCCTATTCTATTTGATGGTCCGGAATTTTTAGATACTTTTCTAACAAATCCTAATCAAGCAAAACAGGCATGGGAAGAATGGTTTATACCTTTTCTTAAAACCTTAAACGACAATCTAGATATAATAAAAGCATTCTCCTACATTAACGTCAACTGGTCTATACAGCCAATGTGGCTAGATAACGATTTATTTAAACATGTAGACTCTCGAATTCAAGAAAGTGAGTTTATTACAAAAAAATGGTTGGAAGAAGTAACAAAACCAAGATATTTAAAACCAAACCCTAACCTGTGGTCTAATTTACAGAAAAACAATAAAATAGTTGAATAATTAAACTTAACGTTTAACAAAAATTCGACTCAAGAACATACCTAATTATTTGTTCCTGCTTTTTTTTAATTAAAAAAAGAATCAACAAACTCATATTTATTAAACACTTGTAAATCATCGATTTCTTCTCCTACTCCAATATATTTTACAGGAATTTGAAATTGATCTGAAATACCAATAACGACGCCACCTTTTGCCGTGCCATCTAATTTGGTCACTGCTAAAGAAGTTACCTCTGTGGCTAATGTAAACTGTTTTGCTTGCTCAAAAGCATTCTGACCAGTGGAGCCATCTAAAACTAATAAAACTTCATGTGGCGCATCTTCTACAACTTTCTGCATTACACGTTTAATTTTAGTCAATTCGTTCATTAAATTGACTTTATTATGCAGTCGTCCTGCTGTATCTATAATAACAACATCTGCATTTTGAGTAACTGCAGATTTTAAAGTATCAAAAGCAACAGAAGCTGGATCTGATCCCATTTCTTGGCGTACAATAGGTACATCTGTTCTGTCTGCCCAAACTTGTAATTGATCTATCGCTGCTGCTCTAAAAGTATCTGCTGCTCCTAAAACTACTTTTAAACCTTGTTTCTTAAACTGACTGGCTAATTTACCAATAGTGGTTGTTTTACCAACACCATTTACACCAACAACCATTATCACATAGGGTTTTTTGTGCTCTGGAATTGTAAATTCAGTTTCGTTTCCAATATTTGTTTTAGATAATAACCCAGCTATTTCTTCGCGCAAAATTGTATTGAGTTCATCTGTACCAACATATTTATCTTTCGCAACTCTTGCCTCTATTCTTTTAATAATTTTAAGAGTGGTATCTACACCAACATCAGATGCTACAAGAATCTCTTCTAAGTTATCTAAAACATCATCATCTACTTTAGATTTACCTGCAACTGCTTTTGTTAACTTACCAAAGAAATTTTCTTTAGACTTTTCTAATCCTTTGTCTAAGGTTTCTTTTTTTTCTTTTGAAAATATTTTTTTAAAAAAACTCATTTTTATTTTTATTCTATGCAATAGTATGCTAAAAAACATGCCATTTGTTTGGTTTGGTCAAATTGTCATTAAAGCTGCCAGCGTTCACAATAGAAACGATATACTTTTTTTGTGCTCAACTTATTCTAGCATCAAACGGTGAAATATGAAAACAAGTTCCGCTTAACAATGTTTAATAAAGAAACAAGCCTTCTAAGTAACAACCAAAAATACGGAATTATAAGGCACAAAAAAAACTACTTTCTAAATTAGAAAGTAGCTTTAAGTATTTTATGCAGTAAATATTACTTTTTTGCTAAAAAGTCATTTACTTTTTCTGGTTGCATGATTGATTCTACAAAAGTGTAAGCTCCTGATTTTGGAGATTTAATCATTTTTATAGCTTTACTTAATCTTTTTGAAGATGTTTGTAACGATGCTACGGTTTTTTTTGCCATTGTGTATATTTTTTAAATCTATGTGCTCTGTTCTGAGTTCTAGATATTTTAATTATTTAATTTCCTTGTGAACAGTCATTTTCTTTAAGATAGAATTGAATTTTTTAATTTCCATTCTGTCTGGAGTGTTCTTTTTATTCTTAGTTGTTATGTATCTAGAAGTACCTCTTTCTCCTGAAGCTTTATGCTCTGTACATTCTAAAATTACCTGAACTCTATTTCCTTTTTTTGCCATCTGTATAAAATTTTAAATCGCTTAAGCTTACTTAGTTAAAAATCCATTAGCTCTCGCTTCTTTTATAACTGCAGAAATACCTTTTCTGTTAATATTTTTTAAAGCTGATGCAGATACTTTTAAAGTAATCCATTTATCTTCTTCTGGAATGTAAAAACGCTTGGTCATTAGATTAGCGTCAAACTTTCTCTTAGTTCTATTTAAAGCGTGAGACACATTGTTCCCAACCATTGCTTTTTTTCCTGTTAATTCACAAACTCTAGACATCTTTTCGACAGTATTTATAGTGTTATCTCTAAACGAGGTGCAAATCTACAAATAAATCTAATTCTGAACAAAATAATTTTACAATTTTTAATGAATTTCTTTCTGTAAAATTTCAAGTGCTTTACTTACTGTTCTATTGATTACTTTTTCTCTTGGCTGACCAAAATTAAATTCTTGCACAATCTCTTTATCATCTGACACAAAAGCAATATAAACCAACCCTACACTTTTATCATTATGATCTGTTGTTGGACCCGCATTACCAGTCACGGCAATTGCGTAATTTGTTTGTAATTTTTCTTTGACGCCCCTTGCCATTTCTAAAGCTACCTCCCCACTAACAACTGTATGTTTTTTTATAGTCTCTGCAGAGACATCTAACAGCTTAATTTTTGTTTCTGCTGAATACGTTACAAAACTTCCTTTGTAATAGGCAGAAGACCCTGCAACGGATACTAAAGTTGCTGCTATTTTACCTCCCGTTAAACTTTCTGCTGTAGCAATTGTTTGGTTACTTTTCTTCAGCAACTCACCTACTTTTTTTTCTAAAGAACTATCATCGTCTAAACCTGTTATAATTTCAGGAATTAATTGATAAACCTCATTAACCTTTGCATTTAAGGCTGTTTCCAAAACTTCTTTATTTTCGCCTTTGGCGGATAATCTTAAACGTACTCTACCAAAAGAGGGTAAATATGCTAACTTGATATCAAATGGTAAATTATTTTCAAAATCTTCAATTCTTTCTGCAATCGTACTTTCTCCTTGACCATATGTCATAATTGTCTTATGGATAATAAAAGGTAGCTTGAACTTTTTCTGAATTCTTGGTAAAACTTGATGCTTAATCAAACCTTTCATCTCATAAGGCACACCCGGAAGTGATACAAAAACAGTTTTATTTTCATAAAACCACATACCCGGTGCCGTGCCTAAATTATTCATTAATAAAGTCGCTTTTGAAGGCAATTGCGCCTGATATTGCTGCACTTTCTTATAGGGTATGTTATACTTCTTAAACATTTTTTGAATGTGTACCACAACCTCTGGATATTCTTTAACTTTGCCATCATTAAAAAACTCTGCCATTGTTTTTTTAGTAATATCATCTTTTGTTGGACCTAAACCTCCAGTAATAATTACAATACCAACTCTTTCTTGCGCTTCTTTTAAAGCATTTAGAATATGTTGTTTGTCATCTTGAATAGAAGTTATTTGATATACTGAAACTCCGATTTTATTTAATTGTTGACCAATCCATTGTGAATTTGTATCTACAATTTGGCCAATTAAAATCTCATCCCCAATTGTTATAATTTCTGCGTTCATCTATTCTTCTATTTTATTAATGTCTTTTTCCGTACTTTTTCTCTAATTCAAATAAAATTTAATCCATAAATGAGCAAAACCCAATGATGAGAAACTTATCCATGCTGCTTCAAAGCAATGGGCACTCAACTAAATTACCATGTATTCACCTAAAAAAAGGTAAAAAAGATATCAATTAAATTAATAACAAAAACCCTTGAATTATTTAACTCTAATATTAAACGCCTCTTTTCCTGCTATCACTCCTTTTAAAGAATCGTTCTCAAACACTTTACCCACTCCTGATGGAGTTCCTGTAAAAATAATATCACCTTTTTTCAAGGTAAAATATTGAGAAACATAAGAAATTAATTCATCAGTTTTCCATAACATCGCACTAGTATTTCCATCTTGAACAATTTCATCATTCTTATACAATTGAAATTTTAAATTATCTAAATCAAATTGTTCTTTCGGATAAAATACACCAATAACGGCACTTCCATCAAATGCTTTTGCTTTTTCCCACGGCAAACCTTTTTCTTTACATTTTGCTTGTACATCTCTTGCCGTGAAATCAATGCCAAGTCCGATTTCATCATAATATTTATGTGCAAATTTTGCATCGATATGCTTTCCTACTTTATTAATTTTTATCAAAATCTCTACTTCATAATGAACATCATCAGAAAAAGGAGGTATAAAAAACGGATTATTTCTAGGTAAAATAGCAGAATCTGGCTTCAGAAAAACTACAGGATTCTCTGGTCTTTCATTTGCTAATTCTTCGATATGTTTTGCGTAATTGCGCCCAATACATATTATTTTCATAAAAAACCGTCTTTTAATTTCCCAAAAAGAGGGAAAACTCTTATTTTAAATTAAACTTTTAAAAAATCTAAATTGTAATCAAATTATAGTCATATACTTTTCTTTTAACAAAAAAAGATCCCATTTTAAAGTAATCTTCTCTCCGAAAAAATTAAGACAGCTATTTATTCTCCTGCTTCCGGAAAAACAACAGCCCTATTGCCAGAAACGATAATTTGATTATTTAAATGATTTTTTACTGCCCTCGCTAAAACTAATTTTTCTATATCTGCACCAATTCTTTTTAAGGTTGCTGGTGTACTTTCATGTGTTACAGGCTTCACATCTTGCTCAATAATTGGACCTTCATCTAAATCTTCAGTTGCATAATGTGCGGTTGCTCCAATTAATTTCACTCCTCTATCATATGCCTTTTTGTAAGGGTTTGCTCCTTGAAAAGCAGGTAAAAAAGAATGATGAATATTAATAATTCGCTCTGGATAATGATTGATGAAATTTGATGACAAAATCTGCATATACCTAGCCATAATTACCAAATCAATTTCATTAGAATCTAATAATTCAATAACTTGAGATTCTTGTTGTAATTTAGTTTCTTTTGTTATGGGTAGATAATGGAAAGGAACATTAAACATTTCTGCAATATTTCTTAATTTTTCATGATTACTGATAATCATTTTTACATTACAATTTAAACGTCCCTCTTTAAAACGCTCTAACAAATCGTATAAATTATGACTCGTATGAGAAACCATAATTGCGACATTTTGCTTTTTGTCACCATAATTTACAGACCAATTAAAACTTAAAGGTTCGGCTAGCTTTATGAAACTATTTTCTAATTCTTCTTGAGATATATCGGTTCCATCAGCATTTAACCGAACTCTCATAAAATATGTATCTTCAATAGAATTTACATACTGCTGACAACTTAAAATATTGAATCCTTTTTCATAAAAAAAATTGGTAATTTTTGCTACCAATCCTTTTTGATCTGGACATTTAATTAAAAAAGTAACTACTTGTGATTTCATTTTTTTTATTGATAGAATTAGAAATTTTAAAAAAAACAACTATTATTTTCTTTCCAAATTTATTTATTATTTATAAATTCACTTAGACTGACAAAACGAATACTAACAGCATAGAATTAAACCTATGGTATCCATTTTTTAGGAAAATTTGGCTTTCTTTTTTCAAGAAAAGCATCCCTTCCTTCTTTTGCTTCATCCGTCATATACGCTAAACGCGTTGCTTCACCAGCAAAAACTTGCTGACCAACCATTCCATCATCCGTTAAATTCATTGCAAACTTTAACATTTTTATAGAAGTCGGACTTTTATCTAAAATTTCTTGCGCCCATTCATAGGCTGTACTTTCTAATTTGTCATGAGTAATTACAGCATTGACCATTCCCATATCATAGGCCTCTTGCGCTGAATAATTTCTTCCTAAAAAGAAAATTTCTCTGGCTCTTTTCTGTCCTACCATTTTTGCCAAATAAGCAGAACCATATCCACCATCAAAAGAAGTTACATCTGCATCAGTTTGCTTAAAAATAGCATGCTCTTTACTTGCTAGGGTTAAATCACAAACTACATGCAAACTATGTCCACCACCAACTGCCCAACCAGGAACTACGGCGATTACAGCTTTTGGCATAAAACGTATTAAACGTTGTACCTCCAAAATATTTAAGCGGTGATATCCGTCATCACCAACATACCCTTGATGACCTCGTGCCTTTTGATCTCCACCAGAACAAAAAGAATATACGCCATCCTTTGAACTTGGTCCTTCAGCGGAAAGTAAAACAACGCCAATATTAATATCTTCGCCTGCGTCATAAAAAGCATCATACAATTCTTTTGTAGTTTTCGGTCGAAAAGCATTTCTAACATTTGGCCTATTAAAAGCTATTCTTGCAACTCCATTGCATTTCTTATAGGTAATATCTTCGTATTCATTGGCCGTTTGCCATTCAGGTTGTATCATATTTTTGTATTTTGTGCGTTCTTATCACAGAACAAAAGATAATTGCTTGCAAAAATAAACATTCTAACTTATGATTAAGAAATCACTTACATTAATATTTATTCTTTTTTGTTTTTGGGGATTTTCTCAGAAAACGATTCAAAAAAATTTAGAATCTGATATTTTAGAAGCAACAAGAAATATCAGAATTTTTATTCCGGAAGGATATGAAAAAGATAGTATTCAAAATTATCCTCTAGCCATTGTTTTCGATGAAGAAGATTTATTCGATATTTATGTAAGTAATTCAATTTTATTTGCAAAAAAAGACAAAGCACCTAAACAAATTGTGGTAGGCCTTTCTATGGAAGAAACAAGAGGAAAGGATATTTCTTTTGATATTAATTCTGGAAAATTAACTTTGAGTGCAAATAATTTTTACGAATTTGTTCGTGATGAAGTTTTATTTTATATGGAAAGTAATTTCAGAACATCACCGTTTATAAGTCTTGTTGGTCATGGATATTCTGCAAATTTAATTACGCACTTTTTACAAGAAAACACTGCTTTTATTAATTCTTTTATTTGTATCAACCCAAGCTTTTCTGATTTTATAGGTAGAGAATTCGCTTCTTATAATCTACTCAAATTTAGAAAAGAAGATAATACTTTTTATTTCTATAGCAGCAATTCCAATTCATTTCCTGCAACTAAACAGAAAAAAATAGATCAAGTTCAACAAGGTTTATCCGCTTTACAAATCAAAAATTTTAATGTTATAAATGATGTAATAAATACTTCTAATTCAGTTTCTGCATTAGGTGAAGCAATTCCACGAGCATTAACAAAAGTTTTCGAAGTCTATTCAGGAATATCAAAAGAAGAATATGAAAAAAACATTAAAGAATTAGCGCCCCTGGATGCAATTTCCTATCTAGAAAATAAATATTTAGAAATAGAGTTTTTATTTGGTAGTAATTTAGGTATAAGAGAAAGAGATATTTATGCCATTGAAAATATTATCATTGAAAAAGAAAATGGAGATCGTTTACTTGATTTTGGTATAATGATTTTAAAATTATTTCCTTCCTCTCCCTTAGGAAATTATTATCATGGTAAATATTATGAAACAGGAAAAATGTATAAGAAAGCTTTAAAGCATTACAAAATTGGTTATGGAAAAATGGATCCATCAGACCCGAATGCTGATACTTTTTATGAAAATATTTTAAGATTAGGAGGGTTATAAAAACCTACTAACTTTAGAAATTATTTTAAAAAAAACAGATAAAGTGGTTTTGAATACTTAATTAAATCAACTCTATCCTATCTTCTTTTATTACGATTAGCTTTTGTTTGTACAAATTTCCGACAGCTTTTTTAAAAGCTTTTTTACTCATTTTCATATGAAAACGAATAGAATCTGGAGAACTTTTGTCTGTAATTAAAATAAAACCATCTCTACTATCTTTCAGTTTTGCAAGTACTTTATCTACATCAGAATCGATAACATTTCTGAAACCTTGTGGCCTTAGAGAAACATCTATTTTACCATCTTCACGAATATTTTTAATGTAACCCGTAACTTCCATATTCTCTTCTAAATCTTGAAATACTTCACTTCTAAAAAGTAACCCATCAAATTCTTCATTGATTAAAACAGTATAACCTAAACCAGTTTCAGTCTCAATAATTAGGCTTACTTTTTCTCCTTCTTGCAAATTCATCTGTTGCGCTTCCGAATTATTTTCTCCTTCTTGTAAATTATCTTTTCCTTCTTGCAAATCCTCTTGTAAACCCATTACTGTATGTATTTAAAATATGCTGTTAAAATTAAATCATTTTCTTCACTTGGTGTGAAAATTTCTAATATTTTTGGTTTTTCTGATGCTTCATAAAAACCATTTAGCTGCTCATTTACTGTCTCCGTAGAAAAGGCTTTTTGATACTCAAATTCATGCATTTTGCACAAATACTCTGCAGTTAAACAATGCGGAGTTTCAAAATATTTAGAAGCATTAGTGGTTTTCGGTCCTGGAATAATTTTAAAAATCCCACCACCAGAATTGTTAATTAGTATGATCCTAAAACTCTTTGGAATGTTTTTATTCCAAAGGGCATTACTATCATAAAAAAAACTGAGATCTCCCGTAATAAAAATAGTCTGATTTTTCTCAGAAAACGCAGCCCCAATTGCTGTAGAAGTGCTCCCATCAATACCACTCGTTCCTCTATTACAAAAAACATTAATAGTGTCTTTGACACTAAATAATTGTGCGTATCTAATTATAGAACTATTACTTATTTGTAAATGACAATTGCTCGGAATACTTTCTAAAGCTTGCTCAAATACTTTAAAATCAGAATGTTTTGTTTTGGACAAATAGCTAATATGTTTTACTCTTTTCTCATTACGAATAGTCAACCATTTTGATTGATACGTACTTCCCTTTTTTAATATATACTTATGAAAATTAAAAAAGAAATCAAGTGGTTTTGTCTGAATAAATTCTGACAAGCAAAAGAACGTATTTATTGCTTTTTTCTCATCAATATTCCAATGATGTTTTGGCTGATAATCTCTTAAAAAATTTTTAATTTTTTTCGAAACTATCATTCCTCCAAAAGTTATTAAGATTTCTGGCTGTAATTCTTTAAACTGATTTTTATCTAATGAAAAGATAAGTTGATCAATGGAATTAATAGCTTTTTCGTTATGCAGATTAGAGGTAGTTTCTGTTAAAATTAAAACTGATTCATCTTCAGCGTAAAAATCCATCAACTGGTGTAATTCAGTATCAGGATAATGCACACCCACTAAAATCATTTTTTTTTCAGCTGCATTCCAAATTTTGGATAAACTCTCGTAATCAATATGAGAATTATCCAATGAACTCATTGAAATATGAGGAAAATGAAATTTTTGTAATACATCTACAGTTTCGTACAAGGGTTCATCAAAAGGAACATTTATATGAACGGGACCTTTTTGCGAAACTGATATTTGTAAAGCTTCACCAATTAATTGAGAATTTCGAGTTTTAAACTTAGGATTTTCAATTAAGTTGGCTGAAAATAAAATATGGTTTCCAAAAACATTTTCCTGACGGATTGTTTGGCCATCGCCAATATCAATTAAATGTTTTGGTCTATCTGCAGAAATTACTACTAACGGAATATTACTGTAAAATGCCTCTGCAATTGCAGGATAATAATTTAGCATAGCAGAACCCGAAGTACATAAAATTGCAACAGGTTTTTGAGTTTGTTGGGCAATTCCTAGAGCAAAAAAAGCAGCACATCGTTCATCTACAACACTTAAGGTTTCTATTTCTTTATGATTAGAAAAACCTATTGTAAGAGGCGCATTGCGTGAACCTGGAGAAATTACAACTGTCTCAATTTTAAATTGATAACAAGCGGAAATTACGATTTGTGCGAGTTCTTTTTTCGGATACATTTTTTAATCTTAAAAAATGTCATTCCGAACTTAAAACTCGAAATGACATTTTATACTAAAACCAACTGTGTTGATTAATTTCCTTTTTGATAATCTGCTAAAAACTTAGCCAACCCACTATCTGTTAAAGGGTGTCTTAACAACCCTTCGATTGCACTTAAAGGCCCTGTCATTACATCCGAACCTAATTTAGCGCAATCAATAATATGCATTGTATGACGCACAGAAGCTGCCAAAATTTGAGTTTCAAAGCCATAATTATCATAAATTAAACGAATCTCTGCAATTAAGTTTAAACCATCTGTAGAAATATCATCTAAACGCCCAATAAATGGAGAAACATAAGTTGCGCCTGCTTTCGCTGCCAATAAAGCTTGCCCAGCAGAAAAAACTAAAGTTACGTTCGTTTTAATTCCTTTAGAAGAAAAATATTTACATGCTTTTACACCATCTTTTATCATTGGTAATTTCACAACAATTTGCGGATTTAATGCAGCTAAAGCCTCTCCTTCTTTTACCATTCCATCAAAATCTGTAGAAATTACTTCCGCAGAAACATCACCCTCTACCAATTCACAAATTTCTTTGTAATGGTTAATAATGTTTGCTTCTCCAGTAATTCCTTCCTTGGCCATTAAAGACGGATTTGTGGTTACACCATCTAAAATCCCTAAAGCTTGTGCTTCTTTAATTTGCTCTAAATTTGCAGTATCTATGAAAAATTTCATCTCTTAAAATTTATAATTAATTTTGCACAAAGATAACAACTTTGGTTCTTATTTTTAGGCGTTAAACTGCAAGTTTTATAAAAGTTATCCATGAAAATACTTAAAAAACTATATTTCTATTTTTATTTTATATTTCTTTTACAAAAAGTTTAAAAATGTTTAACAATTTATTGCAAATAGCTGAGCAATAAAGCTTTATTTTTACAAAAAAGTATATTTGAGTTTTCTAAGACACATCTTAATTATTTTAATTTCAACCTTACTTTTCTCTTGCAGCTCAAAAGCAGGAATTGAGGATCAAGCAGAACCTGAAGTTAATAATTGCTTCAATACAAATATTGGAATTACTGAACAAGATAATATTGTAATTCAGCACGCAACAAATCCTGTTTTTTGGCAGGGCACATACAATGAAACTGTTGTAAAAATTAAATATACTCAGCCGGTTGGTAATGATGGTGAGACGGAAACATTTACTTTTATTTTTAATAAGTTAGATGGCTGTTTAAAAATAAAACGTGCTTTTAAATTTTATGATGGTAAACAAGTTGATGTTTCTGCAATTACTGAGATAAACGTTTCCGAATTTTACACAGGAGAATGGATACTTGATAAAAAATTTACAGGAAACATAATCTTCACAGATCCTCATGATAAAAAAGTATATAGCAGAAAGTTTTGGTTAGAGTTCACAGCACAAAATTTAGAAATAGAAAATACTAATTATATATTTTTTGATGACTGCTTTGGAGGTAAATTACCTATTGAAATAGATATGAATAATGACGGAATTGTAGATTTTAAAATAATATCTGAAAAAATTAGAGATATCGGAAACAAACCACAATTCAACCAATACACTATAAAATTAATTTCTACAAATAATTATGAAAACCAAATTTTATCTCCTAAAAAAAATCAAGAACCTTATACTGTAATTTTTGAGCCACCATTTACATCCGAAAATACAAATCAATACTTCAATGGTGTAAAAGTTGCACTAGATGTTTTTTACGAATTTGATGAACCATACCAAAACTTTAATTTCTTTCTTTATAATAATTTAACCTACAAAAAATATTTTGACAATAGCTTGGATAATTACTATGTTGTAAAAATGGGCCTTGACAACAAGGAATATTATGGTTGGATAAAATTTAAATTCAATTCACCTGGATGTAGTGTAGAAATATTAGACACTTATTTGCATCCAATTGAGGCAGTCCACATCTCTGTTCAAAACTAAGACCAGCGTTATAGTTTGTAGTGATTCATTAAAATTTTTTCATACATTCTATCTGGTAAAATTCGCTTTAAAACGATCGAAAATTTTTCCATAAAACCACCAACTTTATAATGTATTTTGGGGTTCTTAGTATTTATAATTTTATAAACAGTTTTAGCCATTTCTAGAGGATCCATACCTCCTTCAACATGAGAATCCATCAAATCTAAGTTAGCTTGATACTTTTGCTTGTATGCAGATTTTTCAAAAACAGGAGTATGATATCTTCCTGCGGCAATATTGGTGGCAAAATCTCCGGGAGCAACATTAATCACTTTTATTCCAAAGTTTTTAACTTCCATACTTGCAGCCTCAGTAACAATTTCTAAAGCTCCTTTTGTTGCAGAATAGAAACCTCTAAAAGGCAAACCCATATAACCTGCAATTGAAGTTACATTTAAAATCATTCCGTATTTCTGCTTTCTCATTTGTGGTAAAACAGCTTTCATTACATCAATAGCACCAAAAAGATTGGTGTTAAAAACTGCTCTAATTTCATTTGTAGGAGTGTCTTCAATTGGACCTGTAATTCCCATTCCTGCATTGTTGATTAAAACATCTAATCTTCCTTCTTTTTTAATAATATGAGCAACAGCCTTTTCAATCGTTTCAACTTTTAAAACATCTAAAGCAATGATTTCAAACGAAAAATTTTCTACGTTTTTAGGATTTCTACTTGTTCCAAAAACTTTGTAACCTCTATCCTGCAAAAAAGATGCAATCGAATTTCCTATTCCTGATGAAGCACCTGTAACTAATATAACTTTAGACATAAAATTAACTTCTACTTATAAATTACGAATTAACGAAAAATAAATTTAAAGGAAATAAAGGAAAGCGAATTTTTGAAATATGAATCTAATACGATTCTGATGTGAATTTAAGAAACAAAAAATGGCAAGCTACCTACATCACACTGCTACAACCTAATACCTTTGCTGCGTTCCCGCCCTGGAGGATTCAAAGGGAGCTAGTTGTGTAGGACTTGCCGTTGCAAATTTACAAGCTTTTTTTATTTAAACAATTAAAAAAATGCTAATTTTTTGGTAACATTTTTAAGGTATTGACTACTAATCTATTGTTTTGAGATTATATAATAATTTATAAAAAACAAAACTATCTCAATGAAAAGAATATCTTTGTAAGATAACTAAATTTAAAAAAAAATGGAAAATTCTACAAACAGTAAAAGTTTAATTATTAATTACGGTATTTACCTCGGTATTGCAACTGTGCTAATTAGTCTTATTACATATGCTTTAGGAACACATTTAGATCCACATTGGTCTATATCCTTAGTTTCAGGAATATTATTTATTGGTTTGATTGTATTTGGAATAAAAAAATACAAAGAAACGAATGAAGGTTTTTTAACTTGGGGACAAGGAGTTAAAATTGGTGTAGGAATTGCAATAGTAGCTGCGCTTATTGGTACCATTTATAATTATCTTTTTATGAATTTCATAGAGCCAGATTTTCTAAATCAGGTTATGGAAGTTTCAAATCAAAAATTACTAGATCAAGGACAAACTGAGGAACAAGTTGAAGCTATTAATAAAATGAGTGAAGCTTTTAATTCGCCTCTTTTAATAGCTGCAATGGGTATCATTGGGAGCGCTGTTGGTGGTTTTATTGTTGCTGCAATTGCTGCTGCAATCATGAAAAAATCTGAGGAAGAAACGTATTAAAACAATATTTTTAAATCGTATAAGTTTTAATTTATACCTTATAGTATTAAACTTAATACCAACATATGAATATTTCTTTAGTAATTCCGCTTCTAAACGAAGACGAATCTTTACAAGAATTACACGATTGGATTGCAAAGGTTATGCAATCCAATCGTTATTTGTATGAAATTATTTTTATTGATGATGGCAGTACAGATAACTCTTGGGAAGTTATTGAGCAATTATCAGAAAAAAATAAAGCAGTAAAAGGAATTCGTTTTCAAAAAAACTATGGAAAATCGCAAGCTTTAGATGCAGGTTTTGAACTAGCAAAAGGAAACGTTGTAATTACTATGGATGCTGATTTACAAGATAATCCTGAAGAAATTCCTGAATTATACAATTTAATTGTAGATGAAAATTTCGATTTAATTTCTGGTTGGAAAAAGAAACGATATGACAATGTTATTACCAAAAATATTCCTTCAAGATTATTTAATGCCGCAGCTAGAAAAACTTCAGGATTAAAATTACACGATTTTAATTGCGGATTAAAAGCTTACAAAAACGAAGTTATAAAAGCAATTAAAGTTAGTGGAGAAATGCATAGATATATTCCTGTTTTGGCTAAAAATGAAGGTTTTACAAAAATAGGTGAAAAAATTATTCAGCACCAGGCGAGAAAATACGGAGTAACAAAATTTGGTATGGATCGTTTTGTAAATGGTTTTTTAGACCTGATTACCATTTCATTTTTATCCAGATTTGGAAAAAGACCAATGCACTTTTTTGGTCTTTGGGGTACATTCATGTTTCTTTTTGGAACCACATCCGCATTTTATATTGGTATTTACAAGCTGTATAAAGTCTATAATGGTATTAAAACTATTTTAATTACTAACAATCCTTGGTTTTATATTGCACTAACTTCCATGATTTTAGGAACTTTATTATTTTTAGCCGGTTTTATTGGAGAACTCATAATAAAAACAAAAAGCACTGAAAAACACTATACTATTAAAGAAAAACTCAATTTCTAAATAGTATATTTGTGTTTCAATTAACCTACTTAATTTTAAACCTATGCAAGACATCTTAGACAAAGCAAAACAATGGCTAAACTCTACTTTTGATGCTGAAACCCAAACAGAAATTCAAGAATTAATCAACAATAACCCTGATGATTTAGCAGACAGGTTCTATAAAGATATGGAATTTGGAACTGGTGGAATGCGAGGAGTTATGGGTGCCGGAACCAATAGAATTAATAAGTATACTTTAGGGAGAGCAACCCAAGGTTTGTCTAATTACCTGATAGAAAATATAAAAAAAGAACAACTAAGTGTTGTTATCGCTTACGATTGCAGACATAATAGTAAGAAGTTTTCGAAAATTGTTGCCGATGTTTTATCTGCGAACAACATTAAAGTTTTTCTTTTTGAAGATTTGCGAGCAACTCCTGAATTATCTTTTGCAGTTCGTCATTTAAATTGTGATGCTGGTATCGTTTTAACAGCCTCTCACAACCCGCCAGAATATAATGGCTACAAAGTATATTGGGCAGATGGTGGGCAAATTGTGCCTCCTCATGATGGTGGAATTATTGGTAAAGTAAACTCATTAGATTTTTCTGAAATCAATTTTCAAGCCAACGAAAATTTAATTGAAGTTATTGGAAAAGAAGTTGATGCTGTTTTTATTGAAGAATCTGTAAAAAATGGATCTTTGTCTAATAAAATTGATAGAAAAAACTTAAAAATTGTTTTTACTTCTTTACATGGAACTTCCATTGTTTCCGTGCCAGATGCATTAGCAAAAGCTGGTTACTCAGACGTTCATATTGTTGAAGAGCAGAGAGTGCCAAACGGTGATTTCCCAACTGTAAAATCACCAAATCCAGAAGAACCTGAGGCTTTAAAAATGGCGACAGATTTAGCGAATAAAATTGGTGCTGATATTGTTATTGGAACAGACCCAGATTGTGATAGATTAGGTGTTGCTGTGCGAGATACTGATGGAAATATAAAATTAATGAATGGTAACCAGACAATGGTTGTTATGACGCAGTTCTTGTTAAAAAAATGGAAAGAAGAAGGGAAAATTAATGGTAAACAATTTATTGGATCTACGATCGTTTCTACTGAATTGGTAAATGATCTTGCCTCCAGTTATAATGTTGAAACCAAAGTTGGTTTAACAGGTTTTAAATGGATTGCAAAAATGGTTAAAGATTTTCCTAAATTAGATTTTATAGGGGGTGGAGAAGAGAGTTTTGGATATATGGTTGGTGGCTTCGTAAGAGACAAAGATGCCGTTACTGCCACTCTTTTAGCTTGTGAAATAGCTGCGTATGCAAAACAAAACGGAAGTTCTTTTTACGAAGAACTACTTAATATTTATGTACATCATAAATTTTATAAAGAACACTTAATAGCTATCACCAAAAAAGGAATGGATGGTGCTGCAGAAATTCAGCAAATGTTAAGTGATATGCGTAATAATCCATTAACGGAAATTGATGGAGAAAAAGTAGAATCTCTTTCTGATTACCAAGCATCCACGAGAAAAAACTTAATTACTGGTGACGTAACAAACATTAATTTACCAAAATCTAATGTGCTCATTTATCAAACAGAATCAGGAACAAGAATTGCAGCAAGACCAAGTGGGACGGAACCAAAAATAAAATTCTATTTTAGTGTAAATACTGAATTAGATCTAGCTAAAAATGCTGATGGAGTTGAAGCTGAATTAGATGCAAAGATTCAACGAATTATTAAAGAAATGAAACTGAATTAATGGCTTATTTCAAAGACATTTTAAAGTATGAAAAGAAATATAGAAAATATACTGTTCTAAATATTTTATTTAATATTCTTTATGCTGTTTTTAATGTTTTATCTGTTCTCGCTTTTATTCCTGTCTTAGGAATACTTTTTGGTACAGATAAAAAAATAACCAATAAACCAACCTATGAAGGAATTACAAAAATTGGTGACTTTTTAAAAGAAAGTTTTTATCATTTAATTTCTCAAAAAATTGAAAATACGGGTGAAATTGACACACTTATTTTCATCTGTTTCCTCGCCTTATCACTTTTTTTTCTAAAAAACTTATTTAGATATTTAGCTTCCTATGTAATTACTTTTTTAAGAACAGGAATTGTAAAAGATTTACGAGATAAATTATATAATAAAATTGTAGAACTACCTATCTCCTATTTTTCAGAAAAGAGAAAAGGGGATATCATTGCACGTATGACTTCAGATGTGCAGGAAGTAGAAAACTCTATATTAACATCCGTAGAAGTTATTGTCAGAGAGCCTTTAACTGTTATTATATCAATAACAATTATGCTTTTTATGAGTGTAAAACTAACACTTTTTGTTTTTGTTTTACTGCCTGTTTCTGGTTTTATAATTTCATCAATTAGTAAAAAACTAAAAGCAAACTCTGTAAAAGCTCAAAAAGAAACTGGTAATTTTTTATCCTTTATAGAAGAAACATTAACAGGATTAAGGATTATTAAAGGCTTTAATGCAGAGAGAGTCATTGAAAGTAAATTCAATAACTCTACACTAAGTTTTAGGAAATTAATGACCAGCGTTTTTCACCGTCAAACATTAGCTTCACCAATGAGTGAGTTTTTAGGTTCTGCAACTATTATTGCAATTCTTTGGTATGGTGGAACAGAAGTTTTGTCTAAAACAAGTCCCTTACAACCAGATGAATTTTTTGGCTACATCGTATTATTTTACACCGTTTTAAATCCTATTAAACTAATAACGACCACATTTTACAATATTCAAAAAGGAGAAGCTTCTGCAGAAAGAATAATGACTGTTTTAAATACTGAAAATGACATTAAAGATATACCCAATGCAATTGTAAAAGAGGATTTTATAGGTAAAATTGAGTTTAAAAACGTCTCATTCAAATATAAGAAACAATATGTTTTGAAAAATTTTTCCTTAACTATTAACAAAGGAGAGACTGTTGCTTTAGTTGGTCAATCTGGAAGTGGAAAATCTACTTTAGCAAATTTAATTACTCGTTTTTATGATGTTAACAAAGGAGATGTTTTTATTGATAACAGCAATATTAAAGATGTTACAAAAACATCTTTACGAGCTTTAATGGGAATTGTTTCTCAAGATTCTATTTTATTTAATGATACTATTGCGAATAATATTAAGTTAGGAACTCCGAATGCCTCTTACACAGCTATAATGGAAGCAGCTAAAATTGCAAATGCGGATGAATTTATTCAAAATTTACCAGAAAAATACAATACCAATATTGGTGATAGTGGAAACACACTTTCTGGAGGACAAAAACAACGTTTATCTATTGCAAGAGCGGTTTTAAAAAATCCACCGATTATGATTTTAGATGAAGCTACCTCTGCTTTAGACACAGAATCTGAACAATTAGTTCAAGTTGCTTTAGAAAAAATGATGCAAAATAGAACTTCCTTAGTCATTGCTCATAGGCTTTCTACAATTCAGAAAGCAGATAAAATTTTGGTCCTCAAAAAGGGTAAAATCGTTGAACAAGGTAAACACGAAGAATTGCTCGCTATACAAGGAGAGTACTTTAAATTGGTTTCAATGCAAAGCTTAGGCTAATTACAACCCTAACTGCTTTCCTTTTTCAATCATAAAACTATAGGAAGCCTCATGTTCATTTGGAATTTCACCATCTAAAATGGCTTCTTTTATCGCTTCTTTTATTTGACCAATTTCTCTGCAAGGTTTTAAATCAAAAGCCTTCATAATTTCTTCTCCAGTAACTGGTGGTTGAAAATTTCTAACTTTATCTCTCTCTTCTACTTCTTTAATTTTAATTCTTACTAGCTCAAAATTATGGTGATACCGTTTAAACTTCTTTGGATTTTTTGTTGTTATATCTGCTTCACAAAGTGTCATTAAAGAATTAATATCTTCACCTGCATCAAAAACTAAACGTCTTACAGCAGAATCTGTAACTTCTGAGGCTAATACAATTGGACGCGAACTTAGCAATACCATTTTCTGAACAAACTTCATCTTATTATTCAATGGCATTTTTAAACGTTTGAATAATTTATGAACCATTTTAGAGCCAACAAATTCATGCGCATGAAAGGTCCAACCCACTTTTTTACTAAACTTTTTAGTAGGTGCTTTGCCTATATCATGTAATAAAGCTGACCATCTTAACCAAACATCGTTTGTGTTTTCAGCAATATTATCTACAACTTCTAAGGTATGATAAAAATTATCTTTATGTTTTTGACCTTCAACCTCTTCCACTCCTTTCAAAGCAATTAATTCAGGAAGAATCTGTGATAATAAACCTGTTTTTTCTAACAATAGAAAACCAATTGATGGTTTTTTTGATAACATGATTTTATTCAATTCATCAACAATTCTCTCTCTTGTTATTATCTCAAGTCTAGTAGCATTTTCACCTATTGATGAAAGGGATTCGTCTTCAATTATAAAATTTAACTGTGTTGCAAAACGAATTGCGCGCATCATTCTTAAAGGATCATCAGAATAGGTTATATCAGGATTTAGAGGAGTTTTTATAATTTTATTTTCTAAATCTTCAATTCCATTAAAAGGATCTAATAACTCGCCAAAATTCTCATCATTCAAACTTAAAGCTAATGCATTGATTGTAAAATCGCGTCTATTTTGATCATCTTGCAAGGTTCCTTCGGTTACATCTGGATTTCTACTATCATCCGAATATGATTCCTTTCTTGCCCCAACAAATTCAATTTCAACATCTTTAAAACGCAACATTGCTGTTCCATACGTTTTAAAAACTTGCACTTTCGGTTTGTTGGGTAGTAATTGAGAAACCTTTAGAGCCAAATCAATTCCACTGCCTATTGCTACTATATCAATATCTTTTACCGATCCTCTTTTTAGGAAAAAATCGCGCACAAAACCACCAATTACATAACTCTCAATTTCTATTTGTTTTGATGCTATTGATATTACCCTAAATATTTCTGATGAAATTGCTTCTTTAAACAACTGTTTTTGCATGAATTATGGTCTTAAAACCTGAATATTTTACACCTATATTTGTAGCTAATTTTAGATGATTTGTATTCATTTTATTTTGGAGCAAATTTACTATATAATACACACCTTTCAAAATTGGTTGTACTATTTATTAAAAGGATTATCCCTTGGTAATATAATTATCTATTATTTCTCATGAGATACTTTTTAAATTATAAAGAATAGCTTTTTAGGATTCCTAATAATTTAAGAATAATAAATAAGAAATTGAAACTTCTCTTTTTGAATTGATCATTTTAATAAAATGCTGTTTTGTTTCTTTGAAAATCTAACTAAAACTCTAAAATCTATAATTTGAGAAGAAATTATGCTAGCCCTCCCTCTCATATTGACTTAAAGCTTCTGAGAATATCTTTGTTTTTAAAATTTGTTTATTCAAAGTAATTCTAAAAATATTACCTTTGTAACTCAATAAAATCCATGTTTCAAAAAATCCCAAATTATATAAAATACATCTTTACAAATGTTTTTTCTCTTTTTGTTTTTGTCGTTTTTTTTAGAGGTTTTTTCTATCTATTTTTTGCGGATCTAGAAAATATTCCTACTGAAGAAATACAAAAAGCTATTTCGTTAGGTATTCGTTTTGATTTAAAATTAGCTATTCTTACTTTTTTCCCTTTAGCTTTAATCGTTTTAATTTCCAACTATCGTTTTTTTAAAAATAGCGTTTACAAAAGAATAGCAGCTATTTATCTGGTATTAGCCTACTTAATTTTGACGCTATTTTACCTTTTCGATTTTGGGTATTATGAATATTTAGCAATTCGCTTAGATGCTTCTTCTCTTCGTTTTTTAAGTAATTTTAAAATATCTAGTCAGGTATTGCTTGAAAGTTATCCTGTATACAAAGGTGTTTTAGGATTAAGCATTTTATCTTTTATCATATATAAATATATCATGTTTGTATATGATTTATTTTCTAAAACATCTCAAGAAATAATTAAAAAACTAAAAGCAGTATTTTTTATTTTAACCATTCTGCTTTTTTCCTTTGGTATTTATAATAGCATAACGTATTATCCTTTGCGCTGGAGTGAAGCTTTTTTCTCTAAAAAAAATAGTGTAAATCAGTTCGCCTTAAACCCTGTTTTATATTTCTTTGATAGCTTTGCTTTTAGGAGTGAAGGTGCAGATATCGAGAAATTTAAGCTGTATTACCCAGTAATTGCAAAACATTTGAATCTACCTGTAGATACTATAAATTTTACTAAAAAAGTAATTTTTAAAGAGCCTTACAAAGAAAAACCTAATGTTGTTTTTGTAATGTTAGAATCTACTGGAACTGCAACTATGAGTTACTATGGCAATCCCTTAAATAGTTCACCAAAAATGGATTCTATCATTAAAGAAAGTCTAAGTTTTTCTAAGTTTTATGTTCATAAACCAGGAACAGCAGGTAGCGTTTTTGCAAGTATTACTGGCTTACCAGATATTGAAGATGTAAAAACAGCTTCAAGAAACCCTATGATTATAGACCAACGAATTATTTTTGATCAATACAAAGGTTATGAAAAGTTATATTTTTTGGGAGGCTCTGCTAATTGGGCAAATATTAGAGGCGTTTTTCAGTCAAATATTAAAGACTTAAAAATTTATGAAGAAGGAAGTTTTGAAGAGAACAACAGAGCTGATGTTTGGGGTATTGACGATTACTACTTATTTAAAGAGTCTGATAAAAAGTTAAAAAAATTGCACGAAAAAGGAAAACCTTTTGTTGCTTATATTCAAACAGCAACAAATCATATGCCTTTCACTATACCTGATAATAAAGAAAGTTTTAGACCTATTTTAGAAAATGAAATTAATGAAGAAACACTGCTTAAAGGGGGATTTAGATCTTTGGGACAGCTCAATGGAATTCGTTATTTAGACTTTAATGTTGCTCGCTTTTTAGAAAGGGCAAAAGAATCTGGTTATTATGAAAATTCTATTTTTGTCTTTTTTGGTGATCATAGAGGAGGAATGAAAAAGTTGAATTTTTTAAAAAATAATGAAGATGATTTAGGAATCCAAGTACATCATGTTCCGTTTTTTATTCATGCTCCAAAATATACAAAAGCTCAAGAAATAGACAAATACGCAAAATTAGTAGATATTTTTCCTACAGCTACAAGTTTAGCGAAAATAGATTACACAAATTACACTTTAGGAAGAGATTTATTAGATAGTACTAACATAAATACTGCTGCACTTGTTCATAGTCAAAGTAAAGGAGAAAAAGCTGTTGGTGTTATAAAAGATGGTTATTATTATGAAAAAACGAACGTTTCTAAGAAAGCTAGTCTTTACAGTTTAGAAGATGATACAATTAAAGATATAAAGACTGAAAAACCTAATCTTACAAAGCAAATGGATAGTCTTTTATCAGCCTATTATCATACTACTAAATATTTGTATTTTAATAATAAAAAGACAGAAAAGTAATATTTTAGATGTGTTATTTACGTAGATGAATTAATCGTATTTATTAGAAAGCCAATTTTTTATATAAATTAATTTTTCTTGGGGACATAAATCTAATCCTTGCATACAAAGGAAAAGTTTACTTTTATCTTTTTCAGCTTTTTTAAGTCTATTTTTAAGCCACCATAAAGGTTTATTATAATTTTGAAAATACACTAATTGATAATCTTCTTTCAAAATATAATTGTTCTTTTGTATTTCTAAATGATTTGCTAAGGACTGGTTTGTATACTGCTCGTGATGCCTAAACTTGTGCTTAATATTTACATCTAATAATTCAGGAAATTTTTTATAAAAATTATCATAAGTAGATTTTTTAAGAGGCGCAATAGTATGGTCTAATCTTACATATTTTTTAAAACCTAAAGTTTTAGCAATCGTTTGTTGCCCTTTTTTAAATCCCCATTTCTTTATTTTATCTTCTTTTCTAATAAGATTATAAAAACCACTTTGTACTTTTTTATACCAAATATCTTCATAAAAAGAAGTCCATTCTCCTCTAATTACAGGTTTTCCATCGATAAAAAAATCAGAAATTTTTGCTTCTCTTAACAAAAAGAAATCATCATTTGCATATAAAAAATGTTCTGATAATTCAGGTATTTTGTATAAGAGAGATTCTATGGGTAAACAATTAAAAGTTGGTAAATATTGATGATAACCTTCAAAAATAACATCGTGACTTATAACAAATACATTTGGATATTTTTTAGAAGCCTCTTCTTTATCTTTTAAAAAATCTGGTATTTGATCTGCTGTTACTATAAAAATATTACGAACAAATTTAGCATGCTTTATAATTGATTTTACTGCATACTCAATTTCATGTACTTGACTTAAAGCCCTAACTTCATTATTTTTAGATTTTTCTTTAGGAATATAATTTAATAGCTTGTCTCTATATTTTTCATCTTTACCATCTACCCAAGTAAAAACTACATCAATTATTATACTTTTTGTTTTCATTATAAAACTTTTTATTTAAAATTAGTTGACCTAAAACTTAGCCAAGTTCTATTAAGTATGGATTTTAAATAATACTCTATTAAATTTACTAATATTTTTGATTCTAGTTTTAATCTTGGTTTATAAAAAAATACAAATCCAAAAATACCCAAAATAAGTTTACTTATTAAAACAGTGGTTATGACAGAATATTGAATTAAAAAATACTGGAATCCTTTAAAATGATTATTAATATAAACATGTTTTGATATTAATACTTCTGTTTTTGTAATGGCAGCAGTTTTAATATTAATTCTAGAAGAACCACCATGATTATGTATAATTTCTACATTTTCTAATAATGCAATCTCTCCTCCTAAATCAGCAACTTTTTTAGACAAATCTACATCTTCAAAATACATCCAATAATCTTCATTCCATCCCTGTATTTTATCAAACCAATTTATAGAAATTAAAACAACTGCTCCAGAAACCCAATCTGGAAATAATATATTATTTTTTCTGATAATATTTTTACGAAGTTGTTTTCCATTTATTGCTCTAACAATACCAAATATTGTTTTAAACGAAGGAAAAAAACGAAAGCTTTTTTCATAAGAACCATCACTATTTTTTTGCAAACAAGAAACTAAACCAATATTAGAATTTTCTAATAAATAATTATGCATTTTTTCAATGGCTATTTTGTTTATAATCGTATCAGGATTTAAAAAAAGTAAAAATTCTCCTGATGCTTTTTTAGCGCCCAAATTACAAGCATTTGCAAAACCATTATTACCAGAATTTAGAGAAAAAGTAACACTTGGAAATTTTAATTGAAAAACACTAAAATAATTATCGTTTGAACAGTTGTCTACAACAATAGTTTCAATATTCAAATTATGAAAAGAAATGTCTGTAATTGATTTTAGGCATAACTCTAATGGCTTCCAACTTTTATAGTTTACAATAATTATAGAAATATTTTGCTTAAAATTATCGCTCATTAGTGGCATTTCTATTTAACAACCAAAGCTTTATGTATTTTGTTAAAACTCCGTATGCTTGCGTTTTTGCAAAAACAAAACCAGGAAATCCATCTAAAAACCCAAGCCTAACAATATAATGAATAAAAAACCGCGCAGGTGGTTTAATTAGAATATGAAATAGATTTACTGTTCGTCCTTCTTCAAAAAATTGCTGAGCTCTTAATTGGCCATAATGATTCATTTTGGAAATATAATGATCATAACTTTTGTAAGAATAATGATCTATCTTATTTTTAAAAAAACCTACTTTTCCATTTGCCACTATTCTTTCATGAACAACCCCAGAGTACTTACAATATTCTTTTAAAAATAAACGAATCACTTTATCTCTTTGACAACCTCCGTAATTAATTTTACTTCCACAAAAGAAAAAAGTCCTTCGCACATTGAAACCAACAAAATCTTTTGGGTTTTTAACGGCTTCCAAAATCTCATTCTCAACTTCTGGTGTAACTCTTTCATCCGTGTCTAAAATATAAATCCAAGGATATTTAGCCTGATCTATTGCAAAGTTTTTTTGAGAAGAAAAATCATCAAACTTACGTTTGATGATTTTCACATTATGCTTTTCTGCCAGCGCTACTGTATTATCCTTACTAAAAGAATCTATTACAATAATCTCATCAGCAAAGCTCACTGATTTTATAGCGTTAGAAATATGAATTTCTTCATTTAAAGTGGGGATAATAGCAGTAATCTTTGTCATAGCCTTTTCAAATCTTAAACAGCAACGTCATATTCGCGCAATGCTTCGTTTAAAGAAGTTTTTTTGTTGGTACTTTCTTTTCTTTTTCCAATAATTAATGCACATGGTACATTGTATTCTCCTGCTGCAAATTTCTTAGTATAACTTCCAGGAATTACAACCGATCTTGCTGGAACTCTTCCTTTCATTTCTAGAGGCTCAACTCCAGTAACATCTATAATTTTAGTACTCATTGTTAGCACAACATTTGCGCCTAAAACAGCTTCTTTCTCTACTCTCACTCCCTCAACAACAATACATCTAGACCCTATAAAAGCGCCGTCTTCAATAATTACTGGTGCAGCTTGTAATGGTTCTAAAACACCACCAATTCCTACGCCACCAGATAAATGAACATTTTTACCAATTTGTGCACAAGAACCAACTGTAGCCCAAGTATCCACCATCGTTCCTTTATCCACGTAAGCACCGATATTTACATAACTTGGCATTAAAATAGCTCCCGAAGCAATATATGCACCATGTCTGGCAACAGCATTTGGCACCACTCTAATTCCTCTTTCTGCAAAGTTTCTTTTTAAAGGAATTTTATCATGATATTCAAAAATACCAGCTTCTAAAGTTTCCATTTTTTGAATTGGAAAATATAAAACAACTGCTTTTTTAACCCATTCATTTACTTGCCATCCATCTTCAATGGGCTCTGCAACTCTTAATTCACCTTTATCTAATAAATCAACTACTTTTCGAATTGTACTAATAGTTTTTTCTTCTTTTAATAAATCACGATTTTCCCAAGCTGATTCTATAATTTTTCTAATTTCTTTCATTTTAAACTTTACTTTTTGCAAATATAAATTTATCTGTAAAATCTCAGGCGAATATACATTTTTTAAACATATATTTCTTCTTTGTTTAAAATCCAAGAACTAATTTCAACGAACTTCTTGATAATATTCTCTTTAATTATTACTATTAAAAGTATAAACTATATTTTTGCATAAATAGTATACAGATTGGGAAGAATTTTAGCCATCGATTTTGGAAAAAAAAGAACAGGAATTGCAGTTACAGACGAACTACAAATTATTGCTTCTGGTTTAACGACAGTAAATACTGAGGAATTAATTTTATTTTTAAAAGACTATACCTCTAAAGAAAAAGTAGAGCTTTTTTTAGTTGGAAAACCAAAACAAATGGATAACTCTGATAGTGAAAGTGAAGCCTTAATCCTTCCTTTTCTAAAAAAACTATCCAAAGTAATACCACAAATCTCAGTGCAAAGAGTGGATGAACGTTTTACTTCTAAAATGGCTTTTCAAACAATGATTGATGGTGGTTTGAATAAAAACCAGCGCAGAAACAAAGCTTTAGTTGATGAAATAAGCGCAACGATCATTCTTCAGTCATTTTTATATAATAAATAGTTTTATTCAAGTTACAAACTTTGTATTTTTGCAGTAATTAAAAAGACAAAAATGATTTTACCTATTGTTGCTTACGGAGATCCCGTTCTTAGAAAAACAGGCATCGAGATTGACATAGATTATCCAAATCTAAAGGAATTAATTATCAATATGAAAGAAACCATGTACAATGCTTCTGGTGTTGGTTTGGCGGCTCCACAAATTGGAAAATCAATTCGTTTATTTTTAATTGATGCTTCTCCTTTTGCTGAAGATGAAGATTTAGATGAAAAAGAAAGGGAAGTTTTAAAGACGTTTAATAGAGTTTTTATCAATCCTAGAATTCTAAAAGAAGAAGGTGAAGAATGGGTGTTTAATGAAGGTTGTTTAAGTATACCGGATGTCCGTCAAGATGTATATCGTCAGCCAAAAGTAACCTTAGAATATCAAGATGAAGATTTTAAAACACATACAGAAGTTTTAGAAGGATTGGCTGCTAGAGTTTTTCAGCATGAATTTGATCATATTGAAGGAGTATTATTTACGGACAAACTTTCAACACTTAAAAAAAGATTAATCAAAAAGAAATTAGAAAATATTTCTAAAGGAAAAATTAATGCTGATTATAGAATGCGCTTTCCTAATTTAAAAAAAGGTAAATAGTCTTTCAAAGACATAAAAAATATACATATGGAATTTAGTAAAATTATTTCGGTTACTGGTAAACCTGGTTTATTTCAAGTAATATCACAATCTAAAAATTCAATTATCGTTGAGTCTTTGACAGACAAAAAACGTTTGGCAATTAACTCAACTCAAAATGTAAGTTTGTTAGAAAACATTGCAATTTATACGTTTGAAGAAGATGTACCTTTATTAGAAATCTTTAAATCTATGTTTGAAAAAACTGAAGGTACAGAAGCAATTTCTCACAAAGAAAGTGGTAAAAAATTAGCGGCATTTTTTGCTGAAGTTTTGCCAAATTATGATGATGAAAGAGTATACACTTCTAACATAAAAAAAGTAATTCAGTGGTTTAACTTACTAGTAAATGCTGGTTTAGACTTTTCTGCAATTAAAGAAGTGATTGCTGAAGAAAAAGCTGAAGAAGCATAATCACTTTATCATTTTGAATACAAGAAAAGATCAATTAGCAGCTTTTAATCGTTTGTTAGATATAATGGACGAACTTCGTGAGAAGTGTCCTTGGGATAAAAAACAAACATTAGAAAGTTTACGTCATTTAACAATAGAAGAGACGTATGAATTGGCTGATGCTATTCTTGATAATGATTTGCAAGAAATTAAAAAAGAATTAGGAGATGTTCTTTTGCACATTGTTTTTTACGCAAAAATTGGAAGTGAAAAAAATGCTTTTGATATTGGGGATGTTGCTAACTCTATTTCTGATAAATTAATTCATAGACATCCTCACATTTATGGGGATGTAAAAGTGGAGAATGAGGAAGATGTAAAACGTAATTGGGAACAATTAAAGCTAAAGGAAGGTAAAAACTCTGTTTTAGAAGGCGTTCCTAAAGGTCTACCCGCCATTGTAAAAGCGAATAGAATACAAGATAAAGTTGCAGGTGTTGGGTTTGATTGGGAAAAACCAGAACAAGTTTGGGGAAAAGTACAAGAAGAACTCTCTGAACTAAATGAAGAAATAAAGAAGGAAAATAAAGAAGACATTGAAAAAGAATTTGGAGATGTCTTGTTTTCCATGATTAATTACGCTCGATTTATTGGCGTAAATCCTGAAAATGCTCTAGAAAAAACGAACAAAAAATTTATAAATCGTTTTCAATATTTAGAACAAGCTGCCAAGGATGATGGTACACAACTTTCGGACATGACCTTAACTGAGATGGATGTTTACTGGGAAAAATCTAAAGATTTTTTTAAATAAATTCTCCACACTTTTTTATTAAAATAAAAAAAGCCTCCAATTAGGAGGCTTTTAAATTTAGACTAATTTCTTAGCGTTTTTTACTTTTTGTTTTGTGAGCGCCAATTCTATGACCTCTTTCATGTCGGTTACATAATGAAAAGTTAAGCCCTTTAAATAGCTCTCTTTTATTTCTAAAATATCTTTTTCATTGTCCTTGCACAAAATAATTTCCTTAATATTTGCTCTTTTAGCAGCTAATATTTTTTCTTTAATTCCGCCAACAGGTAATACTTTTCCACGCAAGGTAATTTCACCAGTCATGGCTAATTTATTCTTAATTTTACGTTGTGTATAAGAGGAGACTAAAGACGTTAACATGGTGATACCTGCACTTGGCCCATCTTTTGGTGTTGCTCCCTCAGGAACGTGAATATGGACATTGTACTTTTCTAAAATTTCTGGTTTAATACCAAATTCTTCCGCATTGGATTTTATATATTGTAATGCAATTGTTGCCGATTCTTTCATTACAGTTCCTAAATTACCTGTAATAGAAAGTGTTCCTTTTCCTTTTGATAAAATAGATTCTATAAATAAAATATCACCTCCAACCTGCGTCCATGCTAAACCTGTAACTACTCCAGCAACATCATTATTTTCAAATTTATCTCTATTTCTTGGGGTTCCTAAAATATCTTCTATTTTTTCTGAAGATACAGCGATATCATATTCTTCCTCTAGTGCGATAGATTTAGCTGCAAAACGAACCACTTTTGCAATCTTCTTTTCTAAACCACGAACTCCTGACTCACGCGTGTAACCTTCAACAATTTGTTCAATTTGTTTTTTTCCTAACTTAATATCTTTAGTTGTTAAACCGTGTTCTTTTAATTGTTTTGGTAATAAATGTCTTTTGGCAATTTCTATTTTTTCCTCAATTGTATAACCAGAAACATTTATAATTTCCATTCTATCACGCAAAGCCCAAGGAATTTGACCTAAATTATTTGCTGTAGCAATAAAAAGTACTTTCGATAAATCATAACCAACTTCCAAATAATTGTCATAAAAAGCCTCATTTTGCTCAGGATCTAATACTTCTAGCATCGCTGAAGATGGATCACCTTGGTGACTTTGACCTAATTTATCTATTTCGTCTAACACAAAAACAGGGTTTGAAGTTCCTGATTTTTTTAAATTCTGAATTAAACGACCCGGCATTGCACCAATATAAGTTTTTCTATGTCCTCGAATTTCTGCTTCATCACGCAAACCACCTAAAGACATTCTAACATATTTGCGCCCTAAAGCTTCCGCAACAGATTTCCCCAAAGAAGTTTTACCAACTCCTGGAGGGCCATATAAACAGATAATAGGTGATTTCATATCACCTCTTAATTTTAAAACAGCTAAGTGTTCTATAATTCTTTCTTTTACTTTTTCTAAACCAAAGTGATCTCGATCTAAAACTTTGGTAGCATGCTTCAAATCGAATTTGTCTTCAGAATAAATGCCCCAAGGTAATTCTAATAATAATTCTAAATAGCTTCTTTGCACACCATATTCTGCAGCTTGCGGATTCATTCTTCGCAAACGAGCCAGTTCTTTATCAAAGGTCTCTCCTACTTCTTTAGTCCACTTTTTCTTTTTGGCCTGCTTGCGCATTTCTTCCAATTCTTCATCATTAGAAACGCCTCCTAATTCTTCTTGAATCGTTTTTAACTGCTGATTTAAATAATATTCACGTTGTTGTTGATCTAAATCTTCACGTGTTTTAGATTGAATGTCATTACGTAATTGTAATTTCTGTAGCTCTTTGTTTAAGTTTTTGAGTGTTAATAAAGCTCGTTCTTTTAGATTGTCTTTTTCTAAAATTACTTGTTTATGCATTACACTTAAATCCATGTTAGAAGCAATAAAATTGACTAAAAACGAATTTGATTGAATATTTTTAATCGCGAATGAAGCTTCTGAAGGTAACATTGGGTTTTCCTTAATAACCTCTAAAGCTTGTTCTTTAATAGAATCTATAATTGCATCGAACTCTTTTTTGTCTTCAATACTTCTATCATCTACAGCTTCTTTTACAGTTGCCTTTAAATAAGGTTCATCCTGAATAATTTGATCAATTTCAAAACGTTTTTTTCCCTGAATGATAACAGTTGTATTTCCATCAGGCATTTTTAACACACGTAAAATTTGTGCCACAACACCCGTTGTATGTATATCTTTTAAACCAGGGTCTTCTTCTTCTTCATTTTTTTGTGCTACTACTCCAATTATTTTATCACCTTTATTGGCATCTTTAATTAATTGAATGGATTTATCCCTTCCGGCCGTAATAGGAATTACAACTCCTGGAAATAGAACGGTATTTCTTAACGGAAGAATTGGCAACATTGCAGGAACGCTCTCTTTATTGATGATTTCTTCATCTTCTGGCGTCATTAGTGGGATTAATTCAGCATCTTCGTTCATGATGTTTTGAAACGACAAACTGTCTAACTTTATAATCTTTGTTTTGCTCATTTTCTGTATATCTGTCATTGTGACATTGATTTATTGAATCAATAAAAACCAATATCACTATTTTAATTATAATTAATTGATAACCAATTGTTTAAAATCAAACCCTTCATTATCTTATTTAAATAAGACAATTGTTGTGCCATTGGTAAATAGAATTTAATTACTTCATTTTTTTTTATCATTTTTGCAACTAAAACAAAAGATATGTCTAAGATAAAAATAAAGAATATATCATATAAAGGCTGGAAAGAAACAATAGAAATTTCAAATTCAACTATTAAAATTTTAGTAGTACCAGAAATTGGTAGAATTATGCACTATGGTTTCTTAGACGGAACAAATATGTTTTATGAAAATGAGCAACTTGAAGGTATTAAATTTAATGCTGGAAATTACTTTCAAGAAAACAATACGAACCAAGCTCCAAATCTTGGTGGCAATAGAGTTTTACCATGCTCTGAAGAATATTTTAATATTTTAACTGGCAGCAGACACGTACCAGATCCATTTATAAATGCGAGTTCTTATGAGGTTACTTTCTTAAAAAACGGCATTATTCTAAAGAGTCCTTTGAGTGAATTACTAGGGATACAATTAGAAAGAATTATTACAATGTCAGAAAATGGAACAAAAGTTAAAATTCAACAAAAATTGACAAAAAAAACTGTTGCTAAAAATAAAGTTATTGAAGAAATTCCACTAACTATTTGGAGCTTATCTAAAATTAAAACTCCGAATACTAGCTACTTACCCATCAATAAAAAAAGTATATTTGAAAACGGTTTTTTAATACCTAAGTGGCCAGATGCAAAGAATAATGCTCATATAAACGCAGCCCTAAATAGTGCTATTTTAAAATTAAAATCATCTGACAATTTACCTCAAAAAGTAGGAGCAGATTCTAAGAATTGGATTGCTGGGTATTTACACAAAACTTTATTTATAGAAAAATTTAATTTTGATGATAAAAACTCATATCCAGATGGAGGAACTTCTGTAACCATATTTGGAAATCATTTATTTAGCGAATTAGAATGTTTGAGTCCTGAAAAGAAATTAAAAATTGGAGAAACAATTTGTTATGACTTGCAATGGAGTTTGCTTAAAATAGAAGATAAAAATAATGTCAACTCCATACTGGAAAGTCTTTAAAATATTGAATTAATCACTTTCTCTTTAAAAAGACTATTTTTATTTTCACAAAACTGTCACAACGCATAAACAGTTTAGTCTTTCATATAGAAACGTTTTATTGGAAACTAGTCAACCACATATAACCAACCTTATAAAACGCTGCAAAAAATCGGATAAAAATGCGCAGTTAGATTTATATAAAGCTTACTATCAAGCAATGTATAATACTGCACACAGAATTTTAAAAGATAATTTTGAAGCTGAAGACATTATGCAAGAAGCTTTTTTAACGGCTTTTACAAAATTGCATACATTTAAAGGTGAAGTAACTTTCGGTGCCTGGTTAAAACGTATTGTGATTAATAAAAGTTTAACACAGTTAAAAAAAAACAATCGGTATCAAAAAGTAAAAATGGAAGTTATTACCAATGATAAAATTACAGATGAAGTAATCGATTATAAAGGCTTAAATCCTAAAAATGTTTTAAATACCTTACAAAGCTTAAAAGATAATTATAGATTAGTACTCACCCTTAATTTAATTGAAGGTTATGATTATGAAGAAATCGCACAAATTTTAAATTATACAAATGAGAACGTGAGAACTACTGTTTCCAGAGCAAAGAAAAAATTAAAGCAAATATTACTTACAGAAAGCATAAAAACACAAGCGTATGGAAGATAAATTACATGATTTTTTTTCTGAAAATGATTTTGATTTTCATGAGCCAAAATTAGGGCATGAAAAGCGCTTTGAAAAAAGATTAAACAAACCTGCACAAAATCATAAAAAACCTACTTGGAAATGGTTATCCATAGCAGCTTCGGTTGTTTTAGTTTTTGGCTTTTGGATGGGAAACAATTATCAAAAACAACAGTTAGATCTGGCAGATGTATCACCTAAAATGGAAGAAGTTCAAAACTATTTTGTTTCTACAATCCATCAAGAATTAAAAACTATTGAAAAAAACAGAAACCTAGAGACAGAAACAGTTATTGAAGAAGCTTTAGAACAATTAGAAGAACTTGAAGACGATTATAAAAGCTTTATGACAGAATTAAATAATAGCAGTAACTCTAAACTAATAATAAATGCGATGATAAAGAACTATCAAAAACGTTTAGAAATTTTAGAAAATGTACTGAACCGAATAGAGCAAATTAAAAATACTAAAACCTTAAACAATGAAATCTATCTATAAAACTGTACTTCTATTCTTGCTTATTCCGTTAATTGCGTCGGCCCATGTTGATGACAAAAAACATGAAAAAAGTAGAATAATTAAAAAAGAATTTACAGTAAGTACTGATGCTAAACTCAATATTAAGAATAGTTATGGAAATTTAAACATTACAACTTGGGATAAAAAGCGAGTAGAAATTGAAGTTACTATTATCGTAAAAGGAGATGACATAGATAGCGTTAAAGAAAAGCTTGAACGTATTGACGTGGAGTTTGAATCATCTCTTAATTTTGTGTCTGCAATTACAAAATTTGAAAAAGGAAAAAACAGGTGGTCTTTATGGAAAAAAAATAACAATTTAAATTTTCAAATCAACTACATAATAAAAATGCCTAAAACCAATGATGCCGATTTAGATAATGATTATGGTAGTATTTTTTTAAGTGATTTATCTGGAACAGCAAACATTAACTGCGATTATGGGAAAATTTCTATCGGTGAATTATCAGCAGAAAATAATAGTATTAATTTAGATTATTGCTCAGCATCTAATGTAGTTTTTATGAAAAGTGGTAATCTTGATCTAGATTACTCTAAAATTACTATTGAAAATTCAGGAACTTTAAAAGTAAATGCAGATTACTCTGCTTTAAAATTTGAAAAAATTGAGGATATTGATTTTAATGCTGATTACGGTTCAATTACCATTGATGAAGCATTGAATGTAAATGGAAAATCAGATTACGTTAGTATGCGTTTTGGAACTATTAGAAAGAATTTAAAAATTGACACTGATTATGGCGCTATTTTTGTAAAACGTTTGGTAAAAGATTTTGAAAGCGTAAATATTGATGGAGAATATGCAGGCATTAGAATTAATGTAGACCAAGATGCGGTGTTCAACTTTGAATTAAATTTACAATATGCTAGTTTTAAAAGAAATGATGACAACATAGAATTTTACAAAAAAATTTCTAAATCATCTAAAAAATATTATGAAGGGAAATTCGGAAAAGGAAATTCGGACTCTAGTATAAAAATTAACTCTCAATATGGTGGCGTTTCCATCAAAGAAAATTAACAAACCAAGACAACTTAAAAATATAAATTATGTTTAAAAAAACTACACTTACATTACTACTCCTAACAATTACTGTATCTATCAATGCACAAGATTGGTGGGGAAATAGTAAAAAAATTAAAGGAAATGGAAATATTGTTACTTTAAACAGAACTACTTCAGGTTATGATGGGCTTTCTGTTGGTGGTTCTTTTGACATAATTCTTGTAAAAGGAAAAGAAGGTAAAATAACTATTGAAGGTGAAGAAAACATTATCCCTCACATAATAACTGAAGTAAAAAATAATACTTTAAAAATAAAATATGAAAAAAATATAAATGTAAGAACTACCAAAAAGTTAACGATTACGGTTACTTATGAAAGTTTAGACAAAATTTCTTTGGGTGGTTCTGGAAACATCACAAATCAAGGCATCATAAAAAACCAGGATTTAGCAGTTTCTTTAGGCGGCTCTGGAAACATTACTTTACATGTTGATACTGATGAAATGAAATCATCAATTGGTGGTTCTGGAAACATCAAATTATTTGGAAAATCTAATGAATTTACATGTTCAATTGCGGGATCTGGAAGTATAGAGGCCTATGAACTAAATACTGATATTCTAAATGCAAATATTGCGGGTTCTGGAAGTATAAAAGCTACCGTTAAAACTAAAATTAAAGCAAAAGTAGTGGGTTCTGGAAATATTTATTACAAAGGAAACCCTAAAGATGTGGATAGTAAATCTGTGGGTTCTGGTGACGTAATTGAAAGAAATTAATAGAATTTCTTTCTTAAAAAAAACAAAATTAAAAAAATATCTGGTGATAAAAAAGACCCATTTAGCAAAGGTCATATTTGCCCAAAAGCCATAGGTTTAAAAGATATTCACGAAGACCCTAATAGATTAAAGAAACCCTTAAAAAAGGTAGGTAAAAATTGGATTGAAATTTCATGGGATCAAGCAATTAATGAGGTTTCAGAAAAATTACATCAAATTCAAGAACAGCATGGTAAAAATGCTATCGCAATCTACAGTGGGAATCCTTCAGTACATAATTTAGGAACTATTCTTGGTGCTCCTCTATTTTACAAAACTATAAAATCAAAAAATGTATTTTCTGCAACCTCTGCAGATCAACTAGCACATCATTTAGCAGCTGCAACTATGTTTGGGCATTCAAATTTATTACCAGTACCAGATTTACACAGAACGCATCATTGGCTAATTTTAGGCGGAAATCCAATGGTTTCTAATGGAAGTATGATGACTGCACCAAATGCAAGAAAATTAATAAAAGATATTAAGCGAAAAGGAAAAGTAGTAGTTATTGACCCTCGTTTTAGTGAAACCGCAAAAAAAGCCAGTGAACATCATTTTATAAAACCAGCATCAGATATTTGGCTATTATTAGCAATGATTAAAATAATTTTAGATGAGAAACTGATTACATTAAATCATCTAGAAAACTATGTTTCAACCAAAGAATTAAGCGTGTTAAAAGCTTTGTTACAAAATTTAGATTTAGATTATGTTGCAGCAAAAACAGGTATTAAAAATGAAACAATATCTTTAATTACTAAAGATTTTATCAACGCGAAATCTGCTTCGATATACGGAAGGTTAGGTTTAAGTACTGTAGAATATGGGTCTTTAAGTATTTGGGCAATAAATATATTAAACATTTTAAGTGGTAATTTTGATACACCTGGAGGCATAATGTTCCCGAAACCTGCAATTAGAGTTGTAAATACCAAAAAACCAGTTTTAAAATTTAATAGATGGCAATCTACCGTTAGAAAATTACCTGAATTTAACGGTGAATTGCCCGTGAGTACTTTAGCTGAAGAAATTTTCAATAAAAAAGAATCTAAAATTAATGCACTTATTACGGTTTGTGGTAATCCTGTTTTATCGACACCTAATGGAAAACAATTAGAAAAAGCTATCGATAGTTTAGATTTTATGGTTTCCGTGGATATCTATTTAAATGAAACCACAAAAAATGCTGACTATATTTTACCTCCAGCAACAGCATTAGAAGTTTCACATTATGATTATATTTTTAACAATTTAGCCATAAGGAATACTACAAAATATAGCGAACCCATTATAGCAAAATCTAAAGATGCTTTGTATGATTTTGATATTTTTAAAAGATTAACCATTTCACTACTAAAAAAGCACAAAAAGACAGACCAAACACTTCAGCAAATAGGAATGTTTAAAAATTTAACTTTAAACTATTTATTAGATAGTGGCCTAAAAAAAGGCTGTTATAATTTAGATTTAGAAAAACTTAAACAACATCCTAATGGCATAGATTTAGGTTCTTTAAAACCTAGAATAGAAGATGTTTTATTATTCGAAAATAAAAAAATTAGACTTTTATCCGATATCTATATTCACGAAATTAATAAATTATTAAAAAGTAAAAAAACCATATCAAATACTTTAAGCTTAATAGGAAGAAGAAACCTTAGAAGTAATAATAGCTGGATGCATAATAGTAAAAGTTTAATGAAGGGGTCTAATATTTGTAATCTCATAATTCATCCAAATGATGCCATGAAAAGAAACATTACTAGCGGAGATTTAGTAGAAATAACTTCTAGAGTTGGTTCTGTAAGAATTACGGCAGATGTAAATGATGAAATTTGCGAAAGTGTAATTAGCATTCCTCATGGTTGGGGACACCACAGGAAAGGCATTAAATTAGATATTGCAGCTGCAAACCCGGGTGTTAGTATTAATGATTTAACAGATGATCAATTCGTAGAAGAATTGACTGGAGTAGCTATTTTTAGCGGTATAGATGTTGAAGTTACTTTATGTAAATAAAATTTAAATACTTTTTAATAATTTCTATACTGTTTAGTTTCCTCAAAAACGTGCTTTAAAATTCGTTCCTCTATAGCATCAAAAACTAAATTTCTTCGTTTCATAACAACATCTGCAACTTCAAAAACTTTATTGGTTTTATACTCTGTAAACCCTGACGCGCCTCCCCAACTGAAAGATGGTACAAAATTTCTAGGAAATCCAGGGCCAAAAATATTGACAGAAACCCCTATTACAGTCCCTGTATTGAACATTGTATTAATGCCACATTTAGAATGATCACCCATCATTAATCCACAAAATTGTAATCCTGTTTTTGCAAAACGGCCGGTTTCATAATTCCATAATTTTACTTCTGCATAATTATTTTTAAGATTCGAATTGTTTGTATCTGCGCCTAAATTACACCATTCTCCCAGAACAGAATTCCCTAAAAAACCATCATGCCCCTTGCTAGAATATCCCATTAGAACTGAATTATTTACCTCACCTCCTACTTTACAATAAGGTCCTAAAGTGGTAGCTCCATAAATTTTTGTTCCTAATTTTAATACAGAATGTTCGCACATTGCTAAAGCTCCTCGTACAACACAACCTTCCATAATTTCTGCATCTTTACCGACGTAAATCGGTCCATCAGTTGCATTTAAAAAAGCAAATGTAAGCTTTGCTCCTTCTTCAATAAATATGTTTTCTTTATTTATGTATTGAACACCTGCCGGAATTGGCTCTGAAGTTCTTCCTTCTGTAATCAATTCAAAATCTTCTTGAATCGCTTTGTCATTTAATGAAAAAATATCCCAAGTATTTTTTATTTGAAGAATGTCTTCATCAAACTCAATTTGAGTATAGTCATCAAAATTTACTTCTTCTTGAGAATCAGATGTAAAAAAAGCAATGACATCTTCACCTTTAAAAATGGCCTCATTTTTTGATAAGTTTTTCACTTTTTCAACCAAACTTTTTGTTGGACAAAAGGAAGCATTTATTAAAACATTCTGTTCCAATTCCACCATTGGATATTTTTCCTCTAAATATTCTTCTGTTACTGTTGTGGTTGTTAGGCTTAAATATTTTTCCCATTTTTCTCTAATGGTTAAAATACCTACTCTTAAATCTGCAACTGGTTTTGTATATGTAAAAGGCAACAAAGATTTTCTAACATCACCATCAAATAATATATAATTCATAAAAAAACTTTTCACAAATATAAATCTTTGCGATTTTCAAAAGGTATTTTTTTTTAGAAAAATACAATCAAAAAAAAACAAAGATTTATTACATAGATTTAAAACAAAATTTAAAATCTATTTTAAAGTAATTAGATTAAATTTTCACGAAGCGTTTAGTCGTAGAATTTTCACCATTTAGAGATGTAATTCTAACTAAATAAACCCCTTTACTTAGCCCTGAAACCAATAAAGAAGTATCATTTTTTGAAATTTGCTTCGTTAACACTTCTTTTCCCAATAAATTGAAAACTTCAATATTTAGTTTTTCAATGTTTTGAATTTTAAAATCTATAGTAAGATTAGTGTCTGTTGGGTTTGGATACATATTGATAGTTCCCAACATATCAAAAGAATCAATACTTAAAGTTCCTTCAGCAACGACAGTAATCGTTCCAAACATAGTTCCTGGATGAGGAGAACATATATAGTCATTGGTTCCTATTGAAGTAAAAATGTGCGAAAAAGTTCCTCCATTTCCAAAAAATTGGCTCTCAAAACTCTCATTAGCCGTTGATTTACTTTTTACATTGTGATTTCCGCCAGAATACCAGTTCCAAGTTACAGTATCACCAATTTCTATTGTTCTGCTCGAATTAGCATTGCCAGTTGCTGATGGAGTTGAATTAAAACTCCAATCAATATTAACAGTATTGGTGTTCTGTGATGCTAAGCTTATAGACAGCATTAGTGAAAAAATAAAAGGTAATTTTTTAATCATAATTTGTTTTTTGTTTTGTTGTATTCGTACAACTGGTTAAATTTAATGAAATAATCTATAAAACTCCAGCAAATGAAAGAAAATCAATGCTGAACTAAAATAAAAAAGAGGTAAAAGCGAAATAATGACTTTTAAAAAGGAATATTCTAAGTTAAAAATTATTCCTTTCTAGTAAATTTTTAAACTCATCGAAAAAAAAGAATTGTATTTTTGAAGTATGTCTGAAACAAAAAAGCAATTTAAGCACATTAATGAATCTCAAGTTATAATTACACAGTTAATGTTACCATCACATTCTAATTTTAGCGGAAAAATACATGGAGGTCATATTTTAAATTTAATGGATCAAATTGCCTTTGCATGCGCTTCCAAACATTCTGGAAATTATTGTGTAACAGCTTCTGTAAATAAAGTTGATTTTTTACACCCAATTGAAGTGGGTGAATTAGTTACCCTAAAAGCATCTATCAATTATTCAGGAAGAACTTCAATGGTTGTAGGCTTAAGAGTAGAATCTGAAAATATTAGAACTGGTAAAAAAAAGCATTGTAATTCTTCTTATTTTACGATGGTTGCAAAAGATGATCATGGAAAAAGTACTTTAATCCCTGGTATTATTTTAACTACAAAAGACGAAATTAGACGGTTTGCAAGAAGTATAAAAAGGCAAGAAGAAAGTAGAAATAGAACTTCTCGTTTTAGTAGTTCAGTTTTTAAAGTTGAAACATATTTACATTTATTCAAAAATAGTAATTCAAAAATCACTCTTTTGGAAAAGGAATAGATTATAAAGACTTTTACTTTTCATAATTTAAAGAGAAAGATTTTAAATTATGAAAAAAAATCTCAATTATTCATTCTTCAAAATGAAATTTAAAAAATTAAAAGGTTCTTGAAATATTGAAACCAAAGTGAATATCTCCTCCGAAGAAATCTCCAGTGTTTTCGGCAATAAAACTTTTTTCGATCATGGTAATTGCGTTTGATAAAATTAACTGAAAAACATGTCCTCCAGTTTCAATATCTACACCAAAAGCCAAAGAATTTTTAGCATTTATAGATGTAGATTCATCAAATGCAAGGTAATATTCACTATTAAATGAAACTCGTTTGCTCAGTTTTATTCGACTTCCAAAACCCAATGCAAAAATGCTATGTGGATCTTCTTCCGCTCTAACCGTATTTCTATGAATAAACGTTGGTGATAATTGCATTGAAAAAGAGGAGTTGAACTTTCTTGCAATTAAAACTTGACCTACATATGATAGGTTTTCAGAAAAAGTTCTTTTTATGAGAGGAAATTGTTCATCTTGTGTTTTTGCTGCAATACTTCCAAAAAATGAGATAGCTACAGGAAAATAATTTGCTCCTTTTCTTTGTTTTACCAAACTATATTTAAAAAAAGAATCAAAAGTTTTTTCAAAACTACTTCTTCCTAAACCCATGGTTAAATTATCAGTTACCCCATATTCTAATGCAAAACGAATATTAGATTGATCTAACCCAAAAAGCTCATCGAATCCTAAATTAATGGCTCCAAATCTATGCGAAATTATAAATTCTAACTCTTTATCCTTCCTGTTTTGTATGGAATGTCCGTTTAAAATTCTTGTCCCTTTAAACGTTGCTGTCACAATATCTTCAGTGACATTTTCTGGAGTTTCCTCATTTAAAATATCTAACAAATCGTCTTGACTGTATGCTGATATACTTATCGAAATTAGAAAAATAGCGAATAATTTTTTCATAATGATTGGTCTACTTCTTGTAAGGTTTATGATTAAAGTCGAAACTCACTTTTATTTTTTTAGCAATATTTTTAGCAACTACTGCGGGAATTTGTATGTTAAAATCATCAACTTCAATAATAAAATTGCCATCTACTAAAATCAATGCATCTGTTTTTGTGAAATTAGCATCAATTGTAATTTCCTTAGTAACCCCATGAATGGTTAACATCCCTTTTACTTGCTGCTTACTTGCAGTTGCATTAATAGTATCAAAATTTAAAATAGTCCCTTTAAAAGTGGCTTTTGGATATGTATCCGACTCCACATAATTCTCATTAAAGTGTTCTTGCATTAACGCTTTTTCAAATAAGAATGATTTCATTAGTATTTGAATTGCCATTTTACCTTTTGAGGCATCAATAATACTTAATACTTGATTATTATCTGCTGTGATATCTTCCATTGGTGCTTTAGAATAAAAGTTAATAGCACCATTTTTTGTTAAATATCGGTCTTGACTGTTGGTTACTGCTACAAACAATGAACAGCACAAAATTGTATAAAGTAGTTTCATAATTTCTGGCTTTTATAATTAATTTGTAATTTCTGACTTTACTAAAATAACATCCATTAAATAGCCTGTACAAATCCCTTTAACAATAACGATTTCCCCAACTTTTAGTTTATCCATTTTTTTTGTTGATTTTGCTGATAAATGACATAAAATACTGCCAAAATCATCATTGGTTTTCAAGGTAATGATTCCTTTTTCCTTTTCAATTCTAGTCTCCGAAATCACGCCCTTAACGGCTACAATTTTGTCCAAATATTTAGTATTTGCCGTTGTTTCATCTGCAGCAAATTCAGATAAAATTTCATTTGCAGAAATACTAATATCTGCTAATGTTTCTGCAACATCAATATGTGGTTTATTATATATTTTATAACCAACAAACGCACCGAGAATTGCAAAAATTAGGATTACGATAATAATTTTTTCCCTATTCATCATTTTTAACTATTAATTATTTAAAGCTCCTGCATCTACCCAACAACTGATTGCTGCAATTTCCTCATTTGTTAATGAACCTCCAATTGGCATTTCTTTACTGACAACTTCAGATTTTATTATGTCTGCATTTGCACTCACACCATTATATGTCTCTAGGTTTGGTGATTGTCCTCCTCCTGAACTATGGCACGTAATACAATTATTATCTATAATTTTTTTGACATCCACTGAAAAAGTAATATCCGCGCAAAGGTCTGGAGCATCAGGGTCTAAAACCTCTTCTTCATCAACATTTGTTAAGCAAGAAGAAATGAGCACAACTAATATTGTTAATAAAAACGTTTTGTAAAATTTTAGGTTATTTTTCATTTTAGTTGTTTTAAATTCTTTACCAAAGTAACTAAAATAAAAAAAAATACAAACTATGAACCTTTATAAAAGGGGAATAAAATTATTTAAAAAGGAAAATAAAGCCTTGAAAAGTAATTTAACCCTACACTTAGTTGCACCAAAAAGAACTATATATTTAACCACTGCTTAAATTCTGCAGCTTTGTTTTTACTGATTATAATCTCTTCGGATGTTTTAGATTGTAGCAATATTTTAAGTTGGCTGTTGCCATATCTTATAATTTTATCAATAGCCCTAATACTAATAATAAATTGTCTGTTCGCTCTAAAAAACAAAGTAGGATTTAAGTAAGTATACATATCATCCAAACTCATATTTGTGGTTGATTTCTTATCATCAAAACAAACAACGTAGGTAATTGTGTTCTCTGTATAAATATAGGCGATATCTTTAATAGATATAGGCACTAATTCATTTCTTATATAGGTAAGAATTCTTTGTTTTTCATTTTCTGAAGATTCTTCTATTGTGTTTTGCTCAGGTATTACTGCAACTTTCTCTTTGTAAGAAACCAAATCTATATTTAATTTAGAAAGGTTTACTACTTCCGATGTTAATGAAGAATTTTTTAATTCTAATTGTTTCTCATAAGCACTACCAATAACTCTAACCGCGATAAAAGAAAATATAATTACTAGAATACCCATAATTAAAAAAATGAGATAAAAGTTGGATTTTAATACACTCATTTGCAGAGAAATGCTTTTAATATTGACATTTGCAGCAATAATTAAATCAGAGTTTTTAATTGGAGAAATGTGGATGATTTCTGAAGTTGACGTATTACTTTTACCCATCAACAAATCAAACAAATCATCAGAATTATTCTTTTCTTTTAATGAGGATAATAATGTTTCATTAGAATTCACTTGCTCACCCACTTTAGTTTTATCTGGGTGACAAACCTCTTCTCCGCTCCAATTAAACACACTAATAAACCAGGTATCTATATCAGAATTTTCTATAATTTCTTGAATATTAGTAACAACTTCCTCCCTTTTTAATCCCGATGACAACTGAAAATCAATCAATTTTGCAAACTCACCAGCTTCTCTTTTACTAGACTCTACTTGTACTTCAATTAATTGATTTGCGCTAACTTTAATAAAATATTGTGATGCAATTAAAGCCACAACTAAAAAGATGATTGCAATAGATAAAAAAGTTAAAAAGTAAAGTTTGTCTTTTTTCATAGTTATTAAGAAAGTTGAAATATACTATATATTCTTTTCTTTCTGTCATTAATTTTTCCTCTTGAAACCTATTTTTTTCCTTTTTACAAAGATTTTTACCTACAAAAAAGATAATTTTTCTTTTCTTTGGATAGTAAAAATGAAAAGTAAAAACAATTTTTTTTTTCTGATTCTCATTCTATTAATTATTATTAATACGTACGCGTACATCTTTCCTTTATTAAAATCTTCAGAAAAAAATCTAGATAATAAAGATACAGAATTCTCTATTTCGACAAAAGACCTAATAAAGGCATATATCGCAGATGAAGAAAGATCTGATAGCTTATACGCAGATAAAATTATAGAAGTTACTGGGCATATAAAAGAAATTATGTTTTTAAACAATAGAAATACAATTATATTAAATAGTAATACTGAAAATTTTGGAGTAATTTGCGATGTAAACCCAAACCAAAAAAGAAAAATAAAACAGCTAAAAAAGCATCAAAAAATACGTGTAAAAGGAATTTGTAAAGGTTTTTTAAAAGACGTAATTTTATTAAATTGCTCAATAGATTTAATACCAAATGAATAAATTAATTCCACTATTTTTATTGTTTTTTTACTTTGTAGATTTTGGACAAGAACAATATCAATTTATTGCTAGACAAGGTCAAATTTCTTTTTTTTCCTACACTTCTGTTGAAAACATTGAAGCTAAAAATAATCAGGTTTTAAGTATCTTAGACATTGAAAAACAAGAACTTGCCATAAGCATGTTGATGCGTGCTTTTGTTTTTAAAAAGGATTTAATGTATGAACATTTTAACGAAAGTTATATTGAATCAGACATGTACCCAAAAGCAAACTTTATTGGAAAAATTATTGATTTTGATAAAAAAAACCAAAAAAAACAAATAAAAATTATTCGTGGAAAAATTACTATACATGGAATTACAAAAGAAATAGACCTTAAAACCACCATCGAAAGCATAGATAACAATTATATTTTATCAGGAAATTTTGATATTTTAGTAAATGATTTTCAAATTAAAATTCCGCCAATTTTATCCAGTAATATTGCCAAAACCATTTCTATAAAATTTAGATTTCAATACCAGCCTTATGAAGAATAAAATAATATTTCAATTCCTTACAATAGTATTTGTTTTTTTAAATTCTTCTGTAAACGGACAAGGTTTATTAGACAAATTATACAAAGAATTTCCAGACAAGCCAATTTACGAAATTGCCACATTCAAAACGACAAGAATTGGTTTAGGACATTCAATAGAGACAAGAAAAAAGGGCACTTTAGAAATATCTATCTTCAATAGATATTGGAACATTCCTAATTTTGAAGGACAACGTTTTTTAGCTGATGTTGTTAGTACACGTTATGGTTTAGATTATGCTTTTTCTGATAGTTTCACTTTTGGTTTAGGGTATACCAATCATGATGAAGTTTTGGACGGATTTCTAAAATATAAGCTTTTAAGGCAAATTAAAAATTCTAATAAAGGGTTGATAAGCATCACTTTATTACAAGGCTTTTCTCATAGAAGCATAAAGAATATAGTTGATAATTTATATCAACCAATTACTAATTCTTCAGATAAATATGCATTTACAAGTCAACTTTTAATGGCAAGAAAGTTTAATTCTAAGTTTTCTTTACAAATTACACCTACTTTTATTCACAAACAAACTAGCTCTTTAACCGAAAGTCCAAATAATCAGTTTGCCGTTGGTTTTGGGGGAAGACATAAAATTGGTAGCCATGCTTCTATTGTCTCAGAATATTTTTATGTGGTAAATCCTTTAAAAACAATTGATACGTATAATGCTTTTATGGTTGGAGTTAATTGGGAATTAAGTCATTTATTATTGCAATTTCAAATTACAAATGCAAGAAATTTTGCAGAAGACGCTTTTATTGGTCAAACTAAAAACAATTTCAATGCAAAAGATGGTAATTTTCACTTCGGATTTAATGCAACTTTTGTTTTGCAAACTAGAAAGAAAAAAATATAATTATTTTACTACTACTAAAATTTAAAATTATTCACATTAATACCTATGTGAACAATTAATAATCACGAATTTTTAAATAGTTCTTGCTGAATTTATTTTTAAGAAAAGGTTCCTTCATATATTTGTTTAAAAATAATTAATAAAACAGTTCTTTATATATAAAATTTTTTAAGAAAAAAATTTTATATACTATATTTTCATATCAAAAAAAAAGCACCCAGAGGACGCTTTTTTTTTGATAAAAATATTGAGTTTTATTTACTCAAATACATTTTACGTCTAGAGTATAAGTTGTAAAATTCATCGTCTTTTAAACTATCGATAAATAAAATACTTTCACCTGTAGATTTCATTTCTGGTCCTAGTTTCTTATTCACATTCGGAAACTTGTTAAATGAGAAAACTGGTTGTTTAATTGCATATCCATCTAATTGTGGATTAAAATCGAAATCAGTCACTTTATTATGACCTAACATTACTTTAGTCGCATAATTTACATACGGTTCTTTATAGGCTTTTGCTATAAAAGGCACGGTTCTAGAAGCTCTAGGATTTGCTTCTATAATATAAACAACATCATGTTTGATAGCAAACTGAACATTGATCAATCCGACAGTCTTTAATTCTCTCGCAATTGTATATGTATGATCTTTAATTTGCTGCATTACAAACTCACCTAAATTAAAAGCTGGCAAGGTTGCATTAGAATCTCCTGAATGAATCCCACAAGGTTCTATATGTTCCATAATTCCGATAATGTAAACATTTCCATCAGCATCACAAATTGCATCTGCTTCAGCTTCAATAGCGCCATCTAGATAATGGTCTAACAATAATTTATTACCAGGCATTCTGCCTAATAAATCTACAACATGCTCAACTAATTCTTCTTTGTTGATTACAATTTTCATTCCTTGACCCCCTAAAACATATGAAGGCCTTACTAAAATCGGAAAATCCAACTCATCGGCTAAAACCAAAGCTTCATCCGCAGTTTCTGCAATTCCGAATTCTGGATACGGAATATTATTATTTTTTAACAATGTAGAAAAACTACCTCTATCTTCTGCTAAATCTAATGCTTCAAAAGAAGTACCTATAATTTTAATACCGTATTTAGTTAATTTTTCAGCTAACTTTAATGCAGTTTGCCCACCCAACTGAACAATAACTCCTTCTGGCTTTTCATGACGAATAATATCATAAATATGTTCCCAAAAAACAGGCTCAAAGTATAATTTATCAGCAGTATCAAAATCTGTAGAAACCGTTTCAGGATTGCAATTAATCATAATTGTTTCATAACCACATTCTGCAGCTGCTAAAACTCCATGAACACAACAGTAATCGAACTCAATTCCTTGTCCAATTCTATTTGGACCAGAACCTAAAACTATTATTTTCTTCTTGTCTGTTACAATACTTTCGTTTGCAATAATAATTTCGCCATCAACAGTTTCAATTTCATTTTCAAAAGTTGAGTAATAATAAGGGGTTTTTGCTTTAAATTCAGCAGCACATGTATCTACTAATTTAAAAACACGCTGTATCTTTAAAGCATCTCTTTTTGCGTAAACCTGACTTTCCAAACAACTCAACATATGAGCTATTTGCCTATCTCCATAACCTTTCTGTTTAGCCTCTAATAATAAATCTCTTTCTATAGTCTCAATTGTATGTGTAGAAATTTCTTTTTGCAATTGAAACAACTCTTCATACTGTTTTAAATACCACATATCAATTTTTGTGATATCATAAATCTTACTCAAAGGAATTCCAATAGCTATAGCGTCATAAATCGCAAAGACACGATCCCAACTTGCGTTTGTTAATTTATCTATAATTTGGTTATAATCTGTGTAGCCTTTTCCGTCTGCACCTAAACCATTTCTTTTTATTTCTAAAGATTGAGTTGCTTTATGTAATGCTTCTTGAAAAGAACGTCCAATTCCCATTACCTCACCAACAGATTTCATTTGTAATCCTAAAGTTCTGTCTGAACCTTCGAATTTATCAAAATTCCATCGCGGAATTTTTACAATTACATAATCTAAAGTTGGCTCGAATAAAGCGGATGTAGATTTTGTAATTCCGTTTTCTAGTTCATCTAAAGAATATCCAATAGCTAATTTTGTGGCAACTTTTGCAATCGGATAACCGGTAGCTTTACTCGCTAAGGCGGATGAACGCGAAACACGTGGATTAATTTCGATGGCAATAATATCTTCTTTTTCGTCAGGAGAAACTGCAAACTGAACATTACAACCTCCTTCAAAATCACCAATAGAGCGCATCATATGAATGGCCATATCACGCATTTTCTGAAAAGTTTTATCAGACAGTGTCATTGCTGGAGCGACTGTAATAGAATCTCCTGTATGAATTCCCATTGGATCCATATTTTCAATAGAACAAATAATTACTACATTATCATTTCTATCTCGTAATAACTCTAGCTCATATTCTTTCCATCCCATCATGGCTTTATCAATCATCACTTCATGAATAGGTGATGCTTCTAAACCTCGGCTTAATAGTTCATCAAAATCTTCCGGCTTATAAACAATAGATGCCCCTGCTCCTCCTAAGGTATATGAAGATCGAATTACTAATGGAAAACCAAATTCTTGTGCAATTTCTTTTCCTTTTAAGAATGACGTTGCTGTTGCTTGAGGCGCCATTGGCACATCAATTTTCAACATTAACTCTCTAAACTGTTCTCTATCCTCAGTAACATTAATAGCATCAATATCTACACCAATTAATTTTACGCCAAAATCTTCCCAAATTCCTTTATCATCAGCTTCAATACATAAATTTAATGCTGTTTGACCACCCATCGTTGGCAAAACTGCATCAATCTGTGGATGCTCTTTTAAAATTTGAATAATTGATTTTGTTGTTAACGGTAGCAGATAAATATGATCTGCCATAGAAGGGTCAGTCATAATTGTTGCAGGATTAGAGTTAATTAAAATAGTCTCTATTCCGTCTTCACGCAAAGATCGTAAAGATTGTGATCCCGAATAATCGAATTCGCAGGCCTGACCAATAACAATCGGTCCAGATCCAATAATGAGTATGGAATTAAGGTCTTTTCTTTTTGGCATTGTAAGTTGTTGTGTTGTTTAATTTTACAAAAATAGCTAGTGCTTGGGTATAAAAAAAGGTGTTACTTAAAAAAGTAACACCTTATATATTAACAATTGTTAATCATTTATTTTTTATGTCTAGTTTCTGAAGAAACAGAAACTTTTTTTCTTCCTTTTGCTCTTCTTCGAGCTAATACTTTTCTACCATTAGCAGAAGCCATTCTTTCCATGAAACCATGTTTGTTTCTTCTCTTTCTCTTTGATGGTTGATACGTTCTTTTTGGCATTATTATGTATTTTTAATTGTCTTCTATATTATTTTTTGCTTTACAAGCTTACCTCATTAAAAGCGTGGGCAAATATACAACTGTTTTTATTTTTGACAAACAGTATTTCAAAAAAAATTAAAATATTTTTTTCCAAAATATAATCTAGCATTTTTTTTAATGTTTTTATCCTTTTTTATTTGTGATAAATACAAGAGTTAGTACTTTTGCCCAAACCTAAATTAACCATGAGTACTACTAAATACGTTTTTGTCACAGGAGGCGTAACTTCATCACTTGGAAAAGGGATAATTGCAGCTTCTTTAGCTAAATTACTCCAAGAAAGAGGCTTTTCCGTAACCATTCAAAAATTAGATCCATATATTAACATCGATCCAGGCACATTAAACCCTTATGAACACGGGGAATGTTATGTAACTGACGATGGTGCTGAAACTGATTTAGATTTAGGTCATTATGAGCGTTTTTTAAATATTCCTACAAGCCAAGCAAACAATGTTACTACGGGTAAAATTTATCAATCTGTCATAAATAAGGAAAGAAAAGGTGAATTTTTAGGAAAAACAGTTCAGGTTATTCCACATATTACAGACGAAATAAAACATAGAATTCAAATTTTAGGTGAAACTGGAGATTACGATATTGTAATTACAGAAATTGGTGGAACTGTTGGTGATATTGAATCTTTACCTTATGTTGAGTCTGTAAGACAATTACTTTGGGAGAAAGGTAATGAGAATGCGATTGTCATTCATTTAACACTAGTACCTTACTTAGCTGCTGCTGGTGAGTTAAAAACAAAACCTACACAACACTCTGTTAAAATGTTAATGCAAAGTGGTGTAAGTCCAGATATTTTAGTCTGTAGAACAGAACATCAAATTTCTGATGATATCAAAAGAAAATTAGCATTATTTTGTAATGTGAAGCAAGAAGATGTGATACAATCAATAGATGCAGAGACCATTTACGATGTGCCAAATTTAATGTTAGATGAAGGCTTAGATACTGTCGTTTTGAAGAAATTGAACTTAACGTCAAAACAAGAACCTAAATTAATAACTTGGAATAATTTTCTACAGAAGCATAAAAATCCTACTTCTGAAGTTGAAATTGCATTGATTGGAAAATATATTGAGTTACAAGACTCTTACAAATCTATTACGGAAGCTTTTATACACGCTGGTTCATCTCATGAAACCAAAGTAAATGTTAGATGGATTCATTCTGAAAGTTTAACTCCAAGTAATTACGAGAAAAAACTGAAAGGCGTTAATGGAATTTTAGTGGCTCCTGGATTTGGAGATAGAGGAATTGATGGTAAAATTAAAGCCGTTCAGTATGCGAGAGAAAATAATATTCCTTTCTTCGGTATCTGTTTAGGAATGCAAATGGCGGTAATTGAGTTTGCTAAAAACGTTTTAGGACTAAGAGATGCTTTTTCTACAGAAATGAAAAGCGATTGTTTAAACCCTGTTATTAATTTAATGGAAAGCCAAGAAAGTGTTACTGAAAAAGGCGGAACGATGCGTTTAGGTGCTTGGGATTGTAAACTTGTTAAAGAGTCAAAAACATACAAAGCCTATCAATCCGAAATGATTAGCGAACGCCACAGACATCGTTATGAATTTAATAATGACTATTTAGCACAAATTGAACTTAAGGGAATGAAGGCTGCTGGTATAAATCCAAAAACTGGGTTGGTAGAAGTTATTGAGATTCCAAGTCATCCTTGGTTTGTAGGTGTGCAATATCATCCGGAATATAAAAGTACGGTTTTAAAACCTCATCCTTTATTTGTGAATTTTATAAAAGCTGCTCTTAAACAATCTAAAAAATAATTCCTTCAATAAAATTATGTTCAGTAAAAGAAGGAATGCTTCTTGAACTATTAACAAGTATTAAATTTAGAGCAGTAAAAACGATATTAAATCTGCTTTTTAACTACATTTGTCTCCTTTTTATACTTAGTATTTCTTGATAAAATGACAAATTGACACTTAACTAACCCATGGAACAAAAAAAATTCGATCTTAATTCTTTTATAGGAATGATTCTTCTTGGAGGAATTATGCTTTGGTATTTTTATACAAATGCCCCTGAAGTTGAACCAAAAAGTACAACTATAGAACAAGTAACAGATTCATCAAATAACAGTAGCACTAAAAATGCATTTACCGATATTACACCAGCCATCGTAAACGATTCTTTGCAACAACTAGCAGCCAAAAACAGATTAGGTGCTTTTGCTTTAAGCGCTATTAATGGTTCTGATGGAAATTCTGTAATAGAAAATGAATTGGTGAAATTGACCATTGATAATAGAGGTGGACAAATTATTGAGGCTTTAATTAAAAATTATAAAACACATGATTCGCTTCCGTTATATATGATAAAGGATAATAACGCATCTTTTAACATCAATTTTGGAACCACAGATAACAGAATTCTGAATACAAAAGATTTATTTTTTGCACCAAGTTTATCGAAAAATGGGGATAACTCTGTTTTGTCTATGAAACTAAAAGTTTCTGATAATCAGTTTTTAGAATACAGATATGAAGTAAAGCCTAAAACATATCTGGTTGATTTTTCTGTCCGATCTCAAGGTTTAAGTTCTATTATTAATTCTTCAAATTCGATTAATTTAGATTGGTCTTTAACTGGCTACAGACACGAAAAAAGTATTCGTACAGAAAATACGATGTATACAGAATACTACTACAAGTCAGAAAATGATGTTGATTACTTCAAGGCTGATATAGAGGACAATGTAAATGATTTGGCTTGGGTTGCTTACAAGCAACATTTCTTCACGAGTAATTTATTAACGGACACTCCGTTTAACAGTGCTACAATTAGTGCTACTGACTTAGTGAAAGACGAAAAAATTGATACCGTTTTCACTAAAAAATTCGAATTAAAAACACCTTTAGTTTTAACAGCTGGTGAGTTAAATTATAACATGAAATGGTTTTATGGACCAAGTGATTATAATCTATTAAGTGGAGAAGAGTTCGCAGGAACCAAGTTAGACGAAATAGCAGATTTAGGTTGGGGAATTTTTGGTTTCTTAAACAGAAACTTATTCTACCCTGTATTTAATTTCTTGCAAGGCTTTATGGGGAATTTTGGTTTAATTATTATATTGATGACCATTGTCGTTCGTATTTTTATGTCTCCTTTAGTTTATAAATCGTACTTGTCAAGCGCAAAAATGAAAGTCATAAGACCTGAATTAACTGCTTTAAATGCGAAATACCCAGGAAAAGAAAACGCCATGAAGCGTCAGCAAGAAACCATGGCCATTCAAAGGAAAGCGGGAGTTAGTATGTTGTCGGGTTGTATACCTGCAGTATTACAAATGCCTGTATTTTTTGCCTTATTTAAGTTCTTTCCAACAAACTTATCTTTGAGACAAGAAAGTTTTTTATGGGCTCCAGATTTATCTTCATACGATACAGTATTCCAGCTTCCTTTTTCAATTCCATTTTATGGAGATCACGTGAGTTTATTTCCAATTCTAGCTTCGATTGCCATCTTTTTCTATATGAAAATGAATCAGAGTCAGCAAGCAAACATGCAAGCACCAGCACAAGAAGGAATGCCAGATATGGGTAAAATGATGAAGTACATGATTTACTTCTCTCCTATTATGATGTTGTTTTTCTTTAACAACTATGCAAGTTCTTTAAGTTTGTATTACTTTATTTCTAACTTGTTAACAATTGCAATTATGTTAGTAATTAAGCACTACGTCATAGATGAAGATAAAATTCACGCGCAAATAGAGGAAAACAAAAAACGTCCTGAAAAAGCAAAAAGTAAATTTCGTCAAAAAATTGATTCTGCCATGAAACAAGCACAAGAGCAGCAAGCTGCGCAAAAAAAGAAGAAATAAAAAACACTAAGGGATACAATTAAAAACCGAAGCAATGTTGCTTCGGTTTTTTTTCATTTAACACAGGTCTTTTTACTTATCCATTTTCTATTAAAAAAGCTAGTTTCGCTAAACCTGATTAGAAGACATCAGAACGAAACTAACCTTTTCCATGAGCATTAAGCCCATTTTATAAAAAATTATAACAATTCTAAAAGTTCATAAATAAGTTTAACCATAGTTGCATAAATTGTTTGATATCATCTAGAAGTCTCTGAGATTAATTCAGGGTAATTAAAAGCAAGAATAGCTGCAAAGATTAAAACTGAAATCTTATCCCAAGATTAGCTGTAAATAATTCAAACTTAGGTCCAGCTTCTAAATTAACTCCTTTAACTGTAAATAGTAATGCCCTTTTGGGAGAGCCAAAACCAAGAGAAGCTTCCATATATCCTCCACCATCTGAAACTTCTGAGTCTAATCCAACCGCATAGCCAAAAGCACCTCCTAAAGATACTATATTAAAAAAGTACATACGTAAAGCTGCTGCTATCGGTATTAACTTTAAATCTTCCATGTTTTCACCATTAAATGCATGTAAATAACCTGCAGAAATTCCATACTGCACAGTTTTAGAATGAATTGGATTATTATTCATCTTAATAATTTCTCCTTCACTATTTTTACTTGGATTCCCTAGTCCTTTTGTAAATAAATAAGCTAAGTCTAAAGACATGGTATAATTGGATATTTCTTTAGCGGCGATATTTGCAGGTATTCCAATATTAAATTGAGTTTCTAATCCGTTTTGTGCAATAGATTTATTTACGAACAGTAGTATTGCAGAAATAGTTAAAAACTTTATTATGTTTTTCATAATCAAATTAAGCATAAAGGTTATTAATAAAAAATAGTTCTCTTACGATAGTTGAGATAAAATAATGTGAAATAGATATTAAAGTTAGTATCCAAAATTATAAGCAATCGATAACAAGTTCTATGATTTATTTATATCGCTACTTAATAATAAAGTCTATAAGTTTTAGGTTTTTAACGAAGTGCTCTTATTCTTAAATCGTCCGTAAAACAAAATATATCCATAACAAAGAATCGTTAAAATAAATGCAGTTTTAAAACCAAAACCATCTATCAAACTACCAAAAGCAAATGGAATAATTGCACCGCCAACAATTGCCATACACAACAAACCAGAAGCTTGTGCTTTTAAATCTCCTAAGCCTTCTAAAGACAATGTGAAAATGGTTGGAAACATAATGGAATTAAATAATCCAACAGCTAAAATAGACCACATAGAAACCAAACCTGTCGTATTAATTGAAATTAAAATCATAGCAATTGCTAGACTTGCAAAAATTGATAATACTTTTCCTGGAGCCATTATTCTTGTCAAATAGGCACCAACAAAACGACCAATCATTGCCCCTCCCCAATAGAAAATTACAAAAATACCTAATAGCGATTTAGGGTCAGAATCTGTGAATGTTTTATTAAAAGTACTTGCAATCGTATTCGCGATATACATCATGGTTTCATTTTGAGAAACGATCGTTGCTAAATTCATATCAGAGAAATAGTTCACCAAAAAACTACCAATAGCAACTTCTGCACCAACATAAACGAAGATTCCTAATGCACCTAACATCATCATTTTATTTTTTAATAAGGTAAAGTACCCTCCTTTTGGAGTATCTTGCATCACTTTAGGTAATTTTATAAAGGCAAAAACAGCAGCTAAAATCGATATGAAAGAAGCAATGAATATAAATGGAGTTTGCACAGTTGCTGCTTCATTCACATAATACTTCGTTTTACCAATTTCATTCAGAAGATTAATTTCTTCGGATGTTTTTACTGAATCACTTAATAAGAATAAAGCTCCAACTACGGGCGCAATTGTAGCACCTAAAGAATTGAAGGCTTGCGATAAATTTAATCTACTACTCGCGCCATCCTCACTGCCTAACAAAGCAACATAAGGGTTGGCAGCCACTTGTAAAATTGTAATTCCACCAGCAAGTGTAAAATAACCAATTAAAAAAACTGAAAAGGTCCTATATTCTGCTGCTGGATAAAATAATAAACAACCTAAAGCCATTGTTAACAGGCCTAAAACGATTCCTTTCTTGTAACCAATTTTTGACAGCATAAAACCTGCTGGTAAAGAGAAAACAAAAAATGCAACAAAAAAAGCAAACTGAACTAAAACTGTTTTTGCATAAGACATCTCAAAAACATCTTTTAATCTTGGCACTAAACTGTCGACTAATACAGTTATAAATCCCCAAAGGAAAAATAAAGTCGTTAAAAATACAAAAGCACTTTTGTATGATTTATTCGTTGATGTTGTCGTCATAATTTATACTTTTTTAAAATAATCTGATTTAATATTTACATTTTTCCCTGCTTTGAACAAATTATAACTGAACCATTCGTGAATAGAATATGCGCCAGTTTCTCCATTTTTATTCACTGCAATATAACCTACTTGAAAATTATTGAAATTACTATTTGGCTTTTTTACAATTCTGTCAATTGCTATTTCACATGCTTCTTGAGGCGTTTTTCCTTGCCTCATTAATTCTACAATTAAAAAACTACCTACAGTTTTTAAAACTTCTTCACCTAATCCAGTTGCAGATGCACCTCCAATTTCATTATCTACAAACAATCCACCTCCGATAATTGGAGAATCCCCAACTCTACCTGCCATTTTATAAGCCAATCCACTCGTTGTGCAAGCACCAGAAATATTTCCTTTCTTATCAATAGCCAACATCCCAATTGTATCATGATTTTCTTTATTAATAATAGGCTTATATTCTGATTTTTCTTTCCACTTTTCCCAGGCTTTTTTGGAGTTTTCAGTTAATAGATTTTCTCTTTCAAAACCTTTTTCATAAGCAAATTTTTCTGCTCCATCACCAATTAAAATTACATGTGGTGTATCTTCCATTACCTTTCTTGCCAAAGAAATAACATGCGTAATGTTTTTCACACCTAAAACTGCTCCATAATCGCCTTTATCATTCATAATACAAGCGTCTAATGTTACATCTCCATCTCTATCAGGTATACCTCCTTTACCAACAGTTTGGTTTTTTTCATTCGCTTCTTCAATCCTACAACCATACTCTACCGCATCTAAAGCAGAACCTCCATTCTCTAGAATTTTGGCTGCTGTTTCCACAGCCAAAGGAGTATTCCAGGTTGCAATAACAACTGGTCTTTGTGGTTTTAAAGTTGCTCCATACAATTCTTTTTTACCTGATTCTTCATCACAACTAATTATTGTTGATGAAACTGTCACCAAACCTAATCCGGTTGCTGACGCTTTTTTAATAAAATTTCTTCTTTTCATTTGAATTAATTTATTTGAATTTCATCCACAAATAACCAACTTTTACCATTATGTTGCGCTCCTAAATGCCATTCTGGAAGTTTGCCTATTTTTTTTGCAATTACTTTTATAAACCTTGCTTTACCTAATTTTGATATTTGAACGGTTTCAACTTTCACCTCATCCGTGTTTTCTGGAATTTTAAACTCCCATTTCCTATGTTTCTCAAAATTTAAACCATCAATAGAAGTATAAAATTCTACTTCTATTGGAAGAAAAATCCAACTTCTTTGATCTTTTAAAAATGATACTTTTATAGTCTGTATTAACGTTTCTTTCCCTAGATCTACAATTGCATTTAAATCTGTATCAAAATAGCCTTGCCAAGTTCCTGTTCTAAAATCTTCTGCACCAAAAATGCCATCAATTAAAGCATTTTTTCCACCTGCATTATACTGATTTGCATAATCAGTTTTCAAATCAATTTTAATGTTAGGGTTTATTTTGTGAAAATTAGTAGCAATGATAGCACTTTTTTTGTCATTTTTTTGAGCAAATATTTTTAAAGTTACTTTATCTGAAATTAAAAAAGGGATAGAATATTCCTTAAATTCATCACTTAAGGAATAAAATATTTTTGCTTTTTTATCTACTGACTTCAAAGTAACTGCTGTACTCCCTTTAAAAGCAATTTCTCCTTTTGCTATAAAAGGAGCTGCAACGATTAAATATTCATCAATTTTTGTTGAAGGAATAAACTGGTCTTCTGTGCCCCATTTCGTTGGCTTGTTTGTCATTTCGAGAACCAAATTTCCACCATTCATAATATCTTGATGGTTGATATAAGAATATTCATAAGTATCACCATTCAATGTTGCAGATTTGATGTATTTATTTTCTGAAGATTGATTTTTAGCTTCAACTGTAAATGATTTTCCGTTTTCTAGATTAATAGTCGCTTTTTCAAATAAAGGAGAACCAATTATATATTGATTAGAACCAGGAGTAACAGGATAAAAACCTAAAGAAGAAAAAATATACCATGCACTCATTTGTCCACAATCTTCGTTACCTGAAATTCCATCGGGAGTATTCGTATACAATTCTGTTAAAATCTGACGAACTTTTTCCTGAGTTTTGAAGGGTTTATTTGCAAAGTTATACAAATAAGCCATATGGTGACTCGGTTCGTTTCCGTGCGCATATTGTCCTATTAAACCTGTGATATCTACTTGTTCACGCCCTGAAGTTTTATTCTTTGCAACAAAGAGCTTATCCAACTGTTCTTCTAGCACATTTTTTCCTCCAAGCAAATTCATGAATCCAGAAATATCTTGTGGAACATAAAAACTATATTGCCATGAGTTGGCTTCTGTATAATTAAAATTTACTTCGTAAGGATCAAAAGGTGCAAACCATTTGTTTCTAAAACGGCCCCTCATAAATTTTGATGTTGGATCAAAAACATTTTTATAATATTGCCCGCGTGCTGAGTAGCTTTCAAAATCTACTTGTTTACCCATTGATTTTGCCATCTGACCAATGGTCCAATCGTCAAAAGCATATTCTAATGTTTTAGAAACTGATTCTGATTCTTTCTCTACAGGAATAAATCCGAATTCTTTATACGATTGTAATCCTAGTTTATCACGAGTTGCAGAGTGTTTCATTGCTTCCAAAGCCTTATCTGTATTATAATTACGAATTCCTTTAAGATATGCATCTGCAATTACTGGAACTGCATGATATCCAATCATACAACCAGTATAATTTGAAGCTAAGTCCCAAATCGGCATGATTCCTCCTTCATCATATTTTGCTAAAAAAGTATTTATAAAATCGTTTGTTTTTTCTTGTTCAATAATTGTATATAAAGGATGCGCAGCTCTGTAAGTATCCCATAGTGAGAAAACTGTATAATAGTCGAAATCCTTGGCTTCGTGGATTTTCATATCCATTCCTCTATATCTTCCATCAACATCTTGATACAGATTTGGAGCAATAGAAACGTGATACATTGAAGAATAAAAATTAGTCTTATAATCATCACTTTTATCTTCAATAACAATTTTTTCTAATTGTTTCTCCCAAAAATCTTGTGCAGTTTTTTTTACTTGCTCAAAGGTTCGATTTCCTATTTCACCTTTTAAATTCCTTTTTGCACCTTCAATATCAACTGCAGAAATTCCTATTTTAATAATTATCGGTTCGTTTTTTGGATTGAAAAAATTCAATGCTATCTTTTGTGCTCCAGTCATGCCTTGTTTTGCTGGTGATTGCAAAATGTCAGAAAAAGAATGAGATGTTTTTATTGTAAAAAACAAACGTTGATCTGTTGCCCATGCTTCAGAAAAACGATAACCAGAAAGTTCTGTATCTGAAACTCTATTGATTTTTGCATCTAAAACCTTATCTCTATGCAATAAATCTAAAATCACAAATTGATTCTCTGATGAAGGAAAGTTGTATTTATGAATTCCGCTTCTTTTAGAAACTGTTAACTCAACATCAATATTAGTATCATCTAAATGTACTTTATAGAAACCTGGTTCAGCAGTTTCTTTGTTGTGAGAAAATTTCGATTTATAGCCTTCTTCTCCGTCAGCACCATTGTTAAAAACTAGTTTATTTGTTGGCATCAATAAAATATCTCCATAATCAGAAACTCCAGTTCCACTCAAATGTGTGTGCGAGAACCCATAGATTTCATTGTCAGAATAATGATACCCAGAACATCCATCCCAACCGTCCAAGCGCGTATCCGGACTTAATTGCATCATTCCAAAGGGCATAGTTGCTCCAGGATATGTATGTCCGTGACCACCAGTGCCAATAAATGGGTTTACATAAGAGATTAAAGGAGCTGTTTTTACTGCCACATTGATTATTTCTTTGTTTTTACACGATAAAAAAACCATGGTAAAAAAAAATAATAGAAAGTATTTAAACTTCATTGGTCTGAGATTCTTATTTTTATGATCCGAAGATACTAAAAATGAAACATTCATATTATTTACTGTTTTTAATTATTCCTCTTTTTTTTAGCTGTACCCAAGAGGATAATCAAATAGTGGAAATTGGGATTATACCAAAACCACTATTCCAACAAATAAACAAAGGAGTTTTTATCTTAGATGAAGATATTCGTTTTATTTCAGATGATGAATTAAGCGAAGTTTCAAACTATTTTAAACTTTATATAGAGGAGAATTATCAATTATCTTTTGCTCCACATAAAGAGGCAAAAGAAATCGTTTTTAATATTGATGATGCTATTACTAATGAGGAAGGATATAAATTAAAAATTCAAGAAAATAATATTTTAATTGTATCAAAAAACTCTAAAGGAGCTTTCTATGCAGTGCAAAGTTTACTGCAATTACTGCCTATTAAATCTAATAATCTAGCTATTCCCATTCCTTGTTTAGAACTTCGAGACGAACCTCAATTTAAATATCGCGGAATGCACTTAGATGTTGGACGACATTTTTTTTCTATTGATTTTATCAAAAAGTATATTGATTTAATTGCTAGACTAAAGATGAATACTTTTCATTGGCATTTAACCGAAGACCAAGGATGGAGAATAGAAATAAAAAAATATCCAAAACTTCAAGAAATAGCTGCCTATAGAAATGAAACGTTAGTGGGGCATTATAATGACCAGCCTCATCAATTTGACGGAGAAAAGTATGGTGGGTTTTATACTCAAGAACAAATTAAAGAGGTGGTTGCTTATGCTCAAACAAGGCAGGTAACCATTATTCCTGAAATTGAAATGCCCGGTCATTCTCAAGCTGCTATTGCAGCCTACCCAGCATTAGGCTGCACTGGAGAACAGGTAGAAGTGGCCACCAAATGGGGTGTTTTTGATGAAGTATATTGCCCAAAAGAAAGTACTTTTAAGTTTCTAGAAGATGTGATAGACGAAGTTGTAGCATTATTTCCTGGAAAATATATTCATATTGGGGGGGATGAAGCTCCAAAAACAAATTGGAAAAAATGTGCTCATTGTCAAAAACTCATAAAAGAAAAAAAGTTAAAAAACGAGCATGGTTTACAAAGTTATTTTATTGCGAGAATGGAAAAATACATTAATTCCAAAGGAAAACAAATTATTGGTTGGGATGAAATTTTAGAAGGTGGTTTGGCACCTAATGCAACCGTAATGTCTTGGCGAGGAACTAGTGGAGCTATTCAGGCGGCCAAAGACGGCCATGATGTTATTTTAACACCTGGCTCTCACTGTTATTTTGATCATTACCAATCAGACAATGAAAACGAACCTTTAGCTATTGGTGGTTTTCTTCCCTTAGAAAAAGTATATCATTTTAATCCAATACCAGAAGAGTTAACTAAAGATGAATCTAGGTATGTACAAGGTGCACAAGGAAATGTTTGGACAGAATATATGCAAACTGAAAAACAGTTAGAATACATGGCATTTCCTAGAGTCGTTGCACTAAGTGAAGTGGTATGGTCTTCCCCTGAAAATAAAAATTATACAGATTTCATTAATAGACTAGCTCAGTATCAAAAAAGATTAGACCAACTAGATGTAAATTATGCTAATCATATTTATTCTGTAAAAGGTGACTTAAAAAATAAAGCTGGCCGTTTAAGTTATGAATTGAGCACTATTTCTTCAACTTATCCCATATACTACTCAATAGATGAATCAGCTCCTTCGAAATTATATTCAAATCCAATTCCTGTAGATTCATCTATGACTATTAAAGCAGTACTTCTTGATTCAAAAAACACTGCTTTAGGAGATATTTTTAATCAAAAAATTAATCTACACAAAGGTGTGGGTACCAAAATATCAATTGATAAAGAACCGCACCCAGCCTATAATACTGGTGGTAAAAAAGCCCTGATAAACGGTATTTCTGGAAACAATAAACGTTATGGAGATAAAGAATGGCTAGGTTTTTCTGGAGAAGATATTGAGATTACCATAGAATTTGACAGTCCAACAAACATCAATACCATCTCAACACGATTTTACAATGGTAACGGACAATGGATTTATGCACCCAAGGAGATAGGGTTTAGTTTTCAACTTGAAGACGGAAAAACAATAAATGATATTCGTAAAATAGAGGAAAAAGACAAATTATTAGTCAATTATTCTTTTGCAACAACATCTATTTCTGTTACAAGAATAGAAATCATTATAAAAAACTACGGCATCATTCCAGAAGGTCAACAAGGTGCGGGTCATAAAGCATGGTTGTTTATTGATGAACTCATAATCGAATAACTATGATTTTAGAAATCTGTGCCAACTCCTATCAATCTGCTATTAACGCTCAAAAAGCTGGAGCACACAGAATAGAATTGTGCAGTGAATTGCCTATTGGCGGCATTACACCTTCTCACGGTTTGCTTAAAAAAGTGATGCACAGTTTAAGTATACCTGTTCAGGTTTTAATACGTCCTAGAAGTGGAGACTTTAACTATTCTAATGCCGAATTTGAAATCATGAAAGAAAACATTCTTCAATGTAAAGACCGAGGTTGTGCTGGAATAGTTTCTGGTGTCCTGCATACAAATAATAACATAGACATTGAGCGAACAATAGAATTGATTGAACTTTCTAAGCCATTGACTTTTACATTTCACAGAGCCTTTGACTGTGTTACAAATCCAAAAGAATCTTTAAAACAATTAATTGATTTAAAAGTAGATAGAATTTTAACTTCTGGTTTACAACCTAATGCTGAAAAAGGAATTGAGTTATTAATAGAACTTCAACAATTAGCAAAAAACAAATTGATTATTCTTCCTGGAAGTGGAATTAGCATCGAAAATGTTAATTTATTTAAAGACAGTGGGTTTAAGGAAGTTCATACTTCTGCTTCTAAAGAAATATCGAATTCAAACGTGTTTTTTGATAACACAAAACAAACTGTTTCAGATGAAGAAACTATTCTAAAAATTTTATATGAGATTAAAAATGCGTAGGATATTTGTTGGCTTTTTAATGCTTACTGTTTTTGGATGCAGTACTCTAGAAAAAGATTTACCCGTAGAAATAGAATTAAATACAAATTGGCAATTTAAGGGAATTAATACTGTAGATTGGAAATCTGCTTCTGTTCCTGGAAATATATTTACAGATTTACTTTCTCATAAAGTTATTGAAGATCCATTTATAAAAACCAATGAAGAAAAGGTACAATGGGTTTCTAAAAAGGATTGGGAGTATAAAACCAATTTTTCATTGTCTGAAGAAATTTTAAACAAAAAAAAAATTGAACTCAATTTTGAAGGATTAGATACTTATGCAAAGATTTACATTAATGGAAATTATCAATTAAATACAACTAACGCATTTAAAAGATATTCGATATCATTAAAAGATATACCAATGTATAAATCAAATGAATTAAAAATAGTATTTGAGAATACAGGCAGTATTGAAAACCCCGCAAAACTAAATTCAAATTATAAATTACCTGAAGGAAAAAGAATTTATACCAGAAAAGCACAGTTTCAATATGGTTGGGATTGGGGACCAAAACTAAACACTTTAGGCATTTGGAAACCCATAACTTTAAAAGCTTGGGATGATTTAAAATTTGAAAATATTTACATCAGACAAAAAGAAATTGACAAGGATAAAGCACTTTTATCGGTTGAAGTCATTATGGAAAGCAAGGATGACAAGAACATACAACTATTCACAAAAATTAACAGGGAAATAATTTCGTCAAATATCTCTCTAAAAAAAGGAAAACATACCTATAAGGTTCCAATTGAAATCATAAACCCCAAATTATGGTGGACACACAATTTGGGAAATCCATATTTGTATAATTTCAATTTTCAATTGATTTCTGATGGCAAAATAAAAGATGAAAAATCTATTAAAAAAGGGATTAGAACTATAAAATTAATCGCTAAAAAAGATACTATAGGTGAATCTTTCTATTTTGAATTGAATGGAAAACCTGTCTTCATGAAGGGCGCAAATTATATTCCACAAAACAGTTTTCAGAATAAAGTTACGAATCAACATTATGAAAAATTGTTATCTGATGTAGTTGAATCTAACATGAATATGTTGCGAGTTTGGGGAGGTGGAATTTATGAAAATGATATTTTTTATGATATCTGTGATGAAAAAGGAATTTTAGTTTGGCAAGATTTCATGTTTGCCTGCGCGATGTATCCCGGAAGTATTGAGTTTTTAGCAAATGTTAAAGAAGAAGCGAAACAGCAAATTAAAAGATTACGAAATCATACTTCAATTGCTTTGTGGTGTGGAAATAACGAAAATGCTGAAGGTTGGAGACGTTGGGGATGGCAAGCCAAAAGAACCAAGAAAGAAAAAGAAGAAATATGGAATGATTACTTAGCCGTCTTTGATACTATTTTACCTAAATCTGTCGCGAAATTAAGCGAAACTAATTATTGGGAAACTTCACCAAAATATGGTAGAGGAAATCCGAAATATCAAATGGAAGGTGATGCACATGATTGGTGGGTTTGGCATGATGGCTATCCTTTTGAACATTTTGAAAAGAATGTACCAAGATTTATGAGTGAATTTGGGTTTCAATCGTTTCCAAGCTTTGAAACTATCAATTACATCAATCAAAATGATACAATAAACTTAAAAACGGATGCAATAAAATTGCATCAAAAACATGCAAAGGGTTTTCAATTAATCGAAGAGTACATGAACCGTAATTATAAGATCTCCAAAAATGAAGAAGATTACGTTTATGTAAGTCAGCTATTACAAGCTAAAGGAATTGTCATGGGAATTGAAGCGCACAGAAGAGCAAAACCAACTAATATGGGAAGTTTATATTGGCAGTTAAATGATTGTTGGCCTTCAATTTCATGGTCTAGTATCGATTATTTCGGACAATGGAAAGCTTTACAATATAAAGCAAAAAATGCTTTTAAAAATCTCTTAATCTCTTCAACTATTGAAAAAAATAAGGTAAAAACTTTTGTTATAAATGATACTTTTAATCCAATTCAAGGAAATTTAAAAGTAACCTTAATTGATTTTTATGGAAAAGAGATTTGGCAAGATTCTAAAGAAATTCAAGTTTTAGAAAATAGTAGCAAACCATATTTTAATTTTTCTTTAGAAAGTATTAAGAGCGAATCTTCCGTTTTAATTACTGAATTTAATAATCAACAATCAGTGTTTTTCTTTACGAAACCCAAAGATTTAAACTTACCAAAAGGCATTATTAAAAAAGTGGTTTCGAAAACAAAAAATGGTTTTTCAATTATATTAACAAGTAATGTCCTGCAAAAGGATGTGTTTTTATTCTCAAAAGGAAAAGGTCATTTTTCTGATAATTTCTTTGATTTAATTCCGAATCAGAATAAGGTTATAAAATTTATAACTAAAGAAAACTCTTTAAATGATTTACGAATAAAAACATTGAATTCTATTCATAACACTTTGCTTCCAATAGAAAAAAATCCCTAAACAAATAGTAAAGACTGCTGTATCCAACAGAATGATATACCTATATTTGAGTAATTTCGAATTGATTAATCAATTAAGAGTTAAATAGCTATAATATTTAGTACAAAAAAATTACTTTTTATTAAAAAACTGGGATTCTAAAAAACCCAAACCATAGCCTAGAAATTGTGTAAAAGAAGTTATTACACACAATATTGCAACCTTTAATCCATTTTTAAAAAAGGAATCAAATAGTAAAATTAAGAAATAACCCGAATAAGCTTTCACTAAAAAGTAATGCCCAAAAATTGCTAAAAAAACACTTGCATCTAATCCAATTAGAAATAAACTAGGAAACCAATAAGTTAGTTTTGCAGTTTCTGGATACATTTTATTTAGTTTTGGTCTTGCCGTTCCAAAACCAAAAGTTTGTTTAAAAAATTGCGTGATTGTGCTTCTTCTTTTATGATATACAAATGCTTTTTCTATGAGTTGTGTTTCAAAACCTAATTGCCAAAGTCGAAAAGTTAAATCTATATCTTCTCCATTTTTCATTTTAGAAAAACCTTGAGTTTTTTCAAAAGCTTTTTTAGACATGCCTAGGTTAAAACTTCTTGGTTGAAACTTTGTAATAGTAGATCTTTTTCCACGAATTCCACCCGTTGTTAAGAAAGAAGTCATAGAATAATTAATTGCCTTCTGCAATGAAGTAAAACTTTTGTGTGCGGCATCTGGACCGCCGTAAGCGTCTGTAAAATTTATTTTTAAGATTTTTTTTACTTCTGATAGATATTGTGGAGGAACAATAACATCTGAATCCAAAATAATGAAATAATTTCCTGAAGCTTGTTGCATTCCAAAATTACGACTCGCTCCTGCTCCAGTATTTTCTTTACAAAAATATTTTAAATCAAGTTGATTTTTATATTCCTCAACAATAATGTCACTTTTTTGAGCAGAACCATCTTCAATAATTAAAACTTCAAAATCATCAGAGAAATCTTGTTTGGTTAGACTTTCTAGTAACTCGTCTATTTCTTGTGGACGATTGAAAACTGGGATTATTATGGAGAAAGATAATATCAATTATTCAGGCAATTTAAATTCTGGATTATAAATGATTCTTATTACATTATTCCAAGGGTCTTTAATAGAAGCTACCATAATTTCTCCACCAACATTATTTGGTTTTTGCAAATTAGAGACTTTAAAGATCGTAGTTCTTAATCCTAACATGAAGAATAAATTTTAGCTAAATTAAACAAAAAATGCAAATCTAAATTGATTTGCATTTTATAATCATTATTTAAAAAATGTGCTTATTTTTTTATTCTCGATAAGCTAACAAATAAGCTTAGCTCAGATTGAAACCATTAGAACACCCAATGATATTCTTAACCTTCTATATTTTTCTTAAAGTAGATGTAGTAAAAAGCAGGATATAGTTTGAAAAAATAAAATTTAATTTTTATTCTTCCCCAACAAATTTATCCATAACTGGATCACTTACTCCCATATTAGAAAATCCTCCATCATGAAATAAATTCTGTAATGTTACTTTCTTGGTTAAATCTGAAAACATAGTAATCGTGTAATCTGCGCATTCTAAAGCTGTAGCATTTCCTAATGGACTCATTTTTTCAGCATATTCAATAAAGCCATCAAAACCTTTTACGCCACTTCCTGCTGTTGTGGGTGTTGGAGATTGTGAAATTGTATTTACACGCACCTTATGATCTCTACCGAAGAAATATCCAAAACTACGCGCAATACTTTCTAAATAGGCTTTATTATCTGCCATATCATTATAATCTGGAAACACTCTTTGTGCAGCCATATATGTTAAGGCAACAATTGAACCCCACTCACTCATGGCGTTTTTGTTATATAAAACATTCATTACTTTATGAAAAGAAACTGCAGAAATATCCCAGCCTTTTGTGGTAAAATCGTATTTAGGATTGGTGTAATGTTTTCCTTTACGAACATTTACAGACATACCAATTGAGTGTAAAACGAAGTCAATTTTACCACCTAAAATTTCCATCGATTTTTCAACCAAATTTGTTAAATCTTCCATAGAAGTTGCATCTGCCCCGACAACTTGAGAACCTGTTTTTTCTGCTAAAGCATTTAACTCTCCCATTCTTAAGGCTATTGGTGCGTTTGTTAATACAAATGTAGCACCTTCTTCATGCGCTCTTTCTGCTACCTTCCAAGCAATGGATTGCTCGTTTAAAGCTCCAAAAATAATACCTCTTTTTCCTTTTAATAAATTATATGACATACTTATAAATTGTTAATATTTAGTATTTAGTTGATTGTTATTTCGCTGCAAATATAATCTTAATTTAATAACTCTTTCGCGTGTGTAATTGCAGTTTCAGAAATCTCTTTTCCACTTAACATCTCCGCTATTTCTACAATTCTTTCTTCAGCACTTAATTGTCTTAAATTGGTAGTAGTAACATTGTTAATTTCTTCTTTATAAACCTTGTAATGATTGTCTCCTTTCGCTGCAACTTGTGGTAAATGTGTAATAGAAATAACTTGCATGTGCTTGCTCATTTGAAGCATAATTGCAGCAATTTTGTTAGAAATCTCACCAGAAACGCCTGTATCAATTTCATCAAAAATAATGGTGGGTAATTGTGTGTTTTCTGAGAGCACTCTCTTTACAGCCAGCATAATTCTTGACAATTCTCCACCAGAAGCCACTTTTTTAAGTTCCCCGAAATTACTCCCTTTGTTCGCCGAAAAAAAGAATTCTAATTCATCTTTTCCGTTTGAAAAATAATGAGAGGTTGATTTTATATTGATAGAAAAACGAGCATTTTTCATTCCTAAATCTGATAATAAACTCTCTAATTCCTTTTTTAAATTCGGAATTACTTTTTTTCTAGCATTAGAGATCTTTAGTCCAATTACATCCAATTTTTCGGAAACATTATTAATTTCTTTTTTCTTTTGATTGATGTCTTCATCTGCACTCTCCACTTGACTTACTTTCTCTAATAAATCCTCTAAAATAATTACTAATTCCTCGTTAGAATTTACGTAATGTTTCTTTTGTAAATTATAAATCAACTGCAATCTGTCATTGATTTCTTCTGCTTCATTTGGATTAAATTCAACGTTTTCATTAGCAGTTTCTAATTCAGAAATAATATCATCAATCTCTATTTTTACACTGGTAATTCTTTCTGATAAGTCCTGATATTCTCTAGAAAAAGGTGCAATTTTAGAGACTCTATTTTCTAAGGTATTTAGTAAATTTTGTATTCCAACTTCCTCATTTACAGAAAGATTCAAAGCTTCGGATAGATTGAGTTTAATATCTTCTATATTATTTAATTTTTCTAGCTTCTCTTCTAAGTTCTTCTGTTCATCAACTCGCAAGTTAGCATCCTTTAACTCCTTTAATAAGTGAAGATTATAATCGTATTGTAAATTGATTGTTCTTTGATTACTCTCAAGCTCCTCTAACTCCTTTTTATGTTGATGTAATTGCTGCACTCCTATTTTATAAGAAGCAACTTTTTTTGCATTTTTGGACAAACCATCTAAAACCATGAATTGAAAACTAGCATCTGACAATTGCATAGTTTGATGCTGAGAATGCACATCCATCAACTTTGAACGTAATTGATTTAAAACGGATAAAGTAACTGGGGTATCATTTACAAAAGCGCGGGATTTTCCTGAGGGTAAAATCTCTCTTCTTAAAATAGTGGTATCCTCGTAATCTAAATCTACCTTTTCAAAAAAATCTTTTAAATCATAATTAGCAATCGCAACTTTTGCTTCTACTATACATTTTTTAGAAGTGTCTTTTAAATAAGATAAATCTGCTCTATTTCCTAAAACCAAACCTAAAGCCCCCAAAAGTATAGATTTACCTGCACCAGTTTCTCCAGTAATAATAGAAAGACCATTAGAAAAATCGATAGATAATTGATTGATTAATGCGTAGTTATGTATAGATATAGAGGTTAACAAATTCGCTGAATTTAGACTTTAAAATTAGTGAATTAAATTCAAAAAAAATAAAGAAAAATGCTATTCAATCTTTCTCCACTTAGAATTATTATTTGGAGAAATTTTTCTAAGCGCAGCTGTTAAACGTGACGCATTACTTGTTTTAGGGCCATCAGAATAAATGCTTACAACTTCATCTGCTTTTGCATCAAAAAAGACTCTAATTAAGTAATTCCCAACAGTTTTATTAAAAATATTTTGAATTTTCAAAACACTATCTTCCAAAGCTTGCTTTCCAAACTCTTTATTACTTGCAAAATTATCCAACCCTTTTATATGATAATCATACAAAGTATTTCTGAATACTTTTAATTTTGACGACAACAAATTGTCTATCAATAAAAAACGATTTTGTTTACCTACCACATTCTGCCAAGAAGATAAACCACTTTGTTGAGCCTGTAACATTACATTTTGTGCTTCTTTTAATTCGGTTTCTCCACCGAATTTAGAAAACGTATCTGCATCAACACCTAAAATTGTATATACATAAAAAACTATCGTAGAAATTAAGTTGCTATCAAAAGAGTTTTTGTTATAAATTAAAGGATCAAACTCATTATATTTAAAAGAGAAATCGTTGTCTTTTAAATTTAAAACAGGACTCGTATAAGTAGAACCAAAAACGGGTCTTGTAGATTGAACTTGCAACGTGGCTGTAAATGTATTATTCTCTCTAGCAGTTATAATAATAGTCATAGCACAATCAACTCTCTCCTCAGATTTTACAGTTCTATTCGTCCATTCTGTTTGATTGATAAACTCCGTTAAAGAATTTTGTAACGTTGTAAAAACTTGTCTATTAGAACCTCCTATTTGTTCGTAATTTACATTGACCAAACAATTTAACTCTTGCGAATTGATATGAACACTCATCAAAAATAAGGCAAAAAGAAAAATAAGTTTACGCATGTTATATTTTTTGGTGTTTAGACATTTAGAATCAAAATACAAAACTTTCAAATAGGTTAATTGACTTATTTGTAATGATCTTCACTACCGATTCTTAAAATAATTTCATTAATTATATCTTTAGCAACAGCAGCTTTCGATTTTAATTCGAATGGTTTTACATTCAAATTTTTATCAATAATAGTGATTTTATTTGTGTTCGTAGCAAAACCAGCACCTTTATCTTGTAAAGAGTTTAAAACAATTGCATCTAAATTCTTACGCTGAATCTTGCCTTTTGCATATTCAATTTCGTTATTGGTCTCTAATGCAAAACCTACTAAAAACTGATGCTTCTTAATTTCACCTAATGACGCTAAAATATCTTTTGTAGCTGTTAACTCTAAATTTAACGTAGAATCTACCTTTTTTATTTTCTGATTTACAATATTTTTTGGTTTATAGTCCGCAACGGCTGCAGATAATATAGCAACGTCAACATCATTAAAATATTGATGCGCCGCTTTGTACATATCATCAGCAGAAACGACATCAATCCTTGTTATAAAAGAATGTTCTATTTCTTGATTACTTGGACCAGAAATTAAAATAACTTTTGCTCCTAAATTGGCAGCTGCATGTGCGATTGCAAACCCCATCTTCCCTGAAGAATGGTTCCCGATAAAACGTACAGGATCGATTGCTTCAAAAGTTGGACCAGCAGTTATCAATACTTTTTTTCCACGAAGTGGAAGCGCAGAAAGTAAATCATTTTCAATAAAAGCTAGAATATCTTCTGGCTCAGCCATTCTTCCTTCACCTACTAAACCGCTTGCTAACTCACCAGAAGTAACCGGAATTATAGTATTACCAAATCCTTGTAATTTATTTAAACTCTCTTTTGTAGAAGGGTGTAAATACATATCTAAATCCATTGCTGGCGCGAAATATACTGGGCATTTTGCAGATAGATATGTTGCTAACAATAAATTGTCGCAAGTTCCATTTGCCATTTTAGAAAGTGTATTTGCCGTTGCAGGAGCAATTAAAAAATAATCTGCCCAAAGACCTAAGTCTACATGATTATTCCATAGTTCATTTTCATCTTTTTTATCAAAAAAAGCTGAATGAACAGGGTTTTTAGAAAGTGTAGAAAGTGTAAGAGGTGTTATAAAATCTTTAGACGCAGGTGTCATTATTACTTTAACATCTGCGCCCAATTTTATAAACAAACGGACTAAACTAGCCGTTTTGTAAGCGGCAATTCCAGCTGTAATGCCTAAAAGAATCTTTTTACCACTTAAAACAGACATTATTCGCTGTCTGGAGTCCTGAAGTATACTTTATCATGTAACCATTCTTCAACAGCCATTGCAGTTGGTTTTGGTAAACGTTCATAAAATTTAGAAACCTCTATCTGTTCTTTGTTTTCAAAAACTTCTTCTAAACTATCATTATAAGTTGCAAACTCATCCAATTTATCTACTAATTCCTTCTTTACATCAGAATTGATTTGCGTTGCTCTTTTAGCAATAATAGAGATAGCTTTGTAAATATTTTCTGTAGGAGCTTCAATCTCATTTCTGTTATAAGTAATTGTACTTGTAGCTGCTTCTGTATCTTTATAATCCATAATTTATAATTTCTCTTTTGAATTCTCTTCTTCCTTTTCTTTTGCCAATTTTTCTATTTTAGCAAAAATACTATTTACTCTTTTTTGCTCTGTTAATAAAGTTGCAAACATTTCATTAGATTCTTCCATGAATTTTGATTCTGGATAGTTTCTTTTCAACTTTTCGTAAGCTTCAATAGCATCTTTAATACGATCTATTTTTCTTCTATCTGTGCTTTTCAAAACAAAATCATGCGCCGCTTTTAATCTATAATACAAAGCTTCTTCTTTAAACTCTGAACCTAAGTAATCTGATAATAGGTTATCAAAAGCTCGTATCGCAGCTTTATAATTTCTCATATCATAATCTGCGGTAGTGTAATAAGTTTTTGCAATTTCGAAATACTTACGCTGTAATTTGTAGCGTATTTCTTTATAATGTTGATTTGCCTCATCAATTTTTGATGAATTTGGATACGTGTTAATAAAACTTTGGAAAGCTTCTAATGCCTTATTAGTATCTGTGGGATCTTTACTAAAAACTGGTGATGCTAATTTATAACTATATGCAGACATAAATGCAGCCTCCTCTTTTTTGGAACTTTTAGGATAATTTTTTGTAAAACGATCAAAATAATAACCCGCATTACTATAGTTTTTTTCGTTGAAATCAGATTGTGAAATCATAAACTGAAGACGTTCCATCTGAGGTTTCCCTCGATAGGCAGGTTTCACTTTTTCAAAAAGACGCAACGCTTTACTGTACTTTTTGCTTTCGTACATTTTTACGGCCATTTTGTATTGGTCTTCAATACTTCCTTTGTTTAAAACTTTCTGATATTCTCCACAAGAAAATAACAAAAGACTAAACACCAATAAACACGCTAAATTTTTAATTTTTTGCATCGGGCAAAACTACTAATTAATTATGGATAAATAAAACGATTTTTTACACTGAAAATTATACGCTGCAATTACCAATAAAAAAGATTAATCTACATATAAAATGATACTAAAAGTTTGTTAACATTAATTTACCTGTTGGTTAACCAGAAGCTTTATATCATTATCAAATAAATATAATCCTCCTTTATCATCACCAATCAAATGTATTTTATCAAGAATATTTTTTGCCATAGCCTCTTCTTCTATTTGTTCAGTAACGTACCATTGCATAAAACTATGTGTTGCGTAATCCTTTTCAAGCAAACAAACTTCTATCAAATCGTTTATTGAAGCAGATACTTTTACTTCATGTTTGTACAAATCTTGAAACATTTCTTTAATGGTACCAAACTGAGTTGGTGGAGAGTCTAATGGAGGAACTATTGCATGTCCTCCTCTTTCGTTAATGAACTTTACAATTTTTAACATATGAGCTCGCTCTTCATCAGAATGTGAATACATGAATTTAGCAACCCCTTCAAGACCTAATACTTCTGACCAAGAAGCCATTGCCAAGTATATTTGAGATGATTGAGCCTCAACAATAATTTGTTTATTTAATACTTCTTCTATTAAAGGTTTTAACATAATAAGTGGCTTTAAAATCATTTAAGTGTAATCAAATATACAATTTTCATCAATTTAAAACAAATACTATAACGGTAATTCCCTTCAATTTAAAATAGGAAGCTTACTATTTTTTATGTAGTTTGCTATTTTAGTCTGTAATTCTGAACTGGCTTTTACTAATGGTAAACGGACATTATTTAAACAAATATTTAATTCTTGTAGTACCGTTTTAATTCCTGCAGGATTATTTTCTTCAAAGATAAAATCCACAATATCCATCATTTTAAAATGAATTTCATATCCTTCTTTATTGTTTCCTTGTAAACCATGGTTAATCATCGTCGAAAACTCTTTTGGAAAAGCTTGTCCAATTACAGAAATAACTCCTGAGCCACCAGCTAAAGCCACTCCTAAGGCCAAATCATCATCTCCAGAAATAATTAAAAAATCTGATGGTTTTTCTTTCAATAAAGTATTGTATTGCTGCTGGTTGTTTCCTGCCTCTTTTACAGCTACAATATTAGCAAAATCGTTCGCTAATCGCAGTGTAGTTAATGGCTCCATATTTTTTGCTGTTCTACCAGGAACATTGTATAAAATTATAGGTAAATCTGTTGCACTTGCGAGTGCTTTGTAATGCTGATAAAAACCTTCTTGCGTTGGCTTACTGTAATATGGAGCAACAGAAAGAATACCATCTATTCCCGAGAAATCTCTTGTTTGTAATTCTTTTACAACCTGTAAAGTATTATTACCACCAACACCCAGGACTAAAGGCAAACGGTTGTTATTTGTTTTTATAACAACGTCTATAATCTGATCCTTTTCTTCATCAGAAATTGTAGCACTTTCAGCAGTTGTGCCATTAATCACTAAATAATCTATTCCGTTTTCAATATTGAAATTTACTAAATTAATAAGCGCCTCAATATCTAAAGTCAAATCGTCTTTAAATGGGGTAACTAAAGCAACACCTGTGCCAATAAATCTTTGCATTATTTTTATTTTTTACAAGGGTAAATTTACGCTATTCAAGTTGATATTAAAATGAAATAATAAATTCTTAACAGGAAAACACAACTTTACGTCTGAAGTTTAATTTTTTATTTTTTTCAATATTCTCAAGTATTTCTTTAGCTCTAAAAGAAACTTATCTGTTTTTATAGGAACTTCTGCAATTTCAATATCATATAATTTCTGATTTACTTTAGAAATGCCTACTTTAAAAGTAGCTTTAGATTGTAAAACTGCATTCTCTAAATAGAGGTTTTTCTTATTAAAATAACCTATTAACAAATCAAAAGGTTCATCTATAAAACTCTTGAGATTTGGTTGATTGATATTTCCATTCCAACTAAAATCTTTTTCAGAAAAGTGCTCATAGGAAACTTCATGATGTTTTTTATGTGACCTAAAACTATAGATTTTAGCATTTGTAAGATTCAGTAATTTTTCTACCTCTTCTTTAACATTTACCCAATTAGAAATTTCATCCGTCGTTAAAATTCCAACAGTCTTTATTTCTTTTTGTGAAACAACTCTGTTACTCTCTTTTTCTATGAGAATCTTCTGAAACTGATTATTTAAAAAATATCTTTTATATCTAGTGAAATTGAGCAAAATGTAACTTTTAAGTTAGCTAAAATACTATTATTTATTTATTTGTAACTCTAACAAAATAAATTGATTTAATTGCTTACCAAAACTTTGAAAATTATCATCAGCAACCAAAACTAAAGATTGATTTCCATTTGGCAATTTTGGACCTAGAGTAAGACCTTCTATATTATCTATAATTCCAGATGTTAAATTCTCCTTTACATCTTCAAAATTAAAAATTAATCTTTTTTTAAGAGGTCTAAATTTTGTTGTTTTTAATGCATCAATTTCTAAAATATTTGTTGTTTTTTCATCAACACTAGCTTCAAATATTCTAATAATATTCCCATAACTTCCATAACCATTCTGATACGTTCTTTCAATAACAAAAAAGTGATTTTTTTTGTACTCTAAAATTGCGGTTACACCATTTAAATTGATGTCTCCTTTTGATGGTTTTGTAATATGCTCTAACTGATAAGCATATTGTTTTGTGGCTTTTTTAGACTTTTTATCAAAAAACGTAATTCTGATTGGTGATGCTGTTTTTGTAAAAGTTGGCTCTGCACCATCATCTTTTAGAGGCGCCTCAAAAGCCGTCCAAAATCCTTTATGATCAATACTCTTTGAAGAGCCTTCAAAAGCAGCATTATGTTTTATCACTTTTAAATCTGATAGGTTCTTTGGTAATGGAAAACTTTCTAAAAAAGCTCCATTTTCATCAATTTTAAAAACTGAAGGAAGTTTATTTTTCCGAATAGCGCCCTCACTTACTAAATTAATTTCATTTGTTTGTTCATCAAAAAAAATAGATTCTAGATCTAAAGCATTTTCACTGTAAAATTTAGTTGCGGTATCATTTAAAAAAATGATATTTTTAAAGCCTATTGATTTTATTTCATAATTAGAAATAGTAATATCTCCTGATAGAACTCTGGGGTTCCTAGCGTCGTCAACCACAAAATAATATTGATTATTTGCATAGTCTAACCCTGATAAGCCGCCAATAAGAGTGTTTTTAAATCTGATAGAATCTGACAAAACATATTCATCCAAAAAATATAATTCGACTTGTTTCTGGTTTCCACAAGAGAGAAATAAAACTGCAGCTATTAATACTAAAAGTCCATTTTTCATTTCATTTATTATTTTAATAAGCTTGTTATAATTCTACTTTTAATAATTAAATTATTTCTTTAATCCTGTTCTGAAGTTATAGCAATTATGGCCTTACAAATTAGATATTGCGCAACTATATAAGTCAGCATTATAGTTATTGAATAGAATTGTTTTGGCTCATAAAATTTATGAAGAGCAATTAAACTATCAGAAATGATAAAAATAATAGTTCCTAGAAAAAGCCATAAGCTTGCCGTATTCTTTTCTTGTGTATAATTCAAAAAAGAAACTGCTCCAAAAGAAGAAATTACAATTCCGTAAATAATGACAGGAACTTTCATTTCTCCAAGATTATCCATTATCACAAATAAAAAAGAAAACAAAAAAACTACAAAAGGCAAACAAGCCACCAAAATCTTTTGGAAGTTAACCTTCTTGATAAATGAAACTGTTATTTTGATGTAAAATATATGAGCCAATAAAAAAGAAGCTAATCCATATATAAAAAACTGATTTTTAAAAAGCAACAAAACATCTCCCCAAAAAGAAAAAAACAAGGCTGAAACATACCAAAAATTTGGTTTTTCGACAGCTACTAAATAAATAATTACTAAAGTTGTAATCAAAAAAGGCTTGCTTAAAAAAGCTATTTTCTGACTAAATAGCAGCCCTAATATATGTAATACAACCACTGTTAAAAAAGCAACGGAGGCAATTGTTGTCTTCCTTTGTTTCGTCATCCATCTAGAATTTTCTTCGATTATCATCAGATTGTGTATCAATCAATTTATTGTAAGGATCTACGCCAACTTCCATTGGTTTTTCTTCAACAATAATTGTTAACTTATTATTGATTGCTGTAATTTTATGTTTCTTCAAATAAAGTACTTTTTCTTTCATTTTTCCTTGAACTTCTTCTTCTGTAAAAATACCAACATCTATATAATCTGCTAAAGGAACAGATAAAATTGGCTTTTTCATTTTATCTGTTTTATAAGATAAAGTGTCCCCTACTTTTTCTCCATAATAACGTTTTCCTTTTTCATTATTTCTATATTTAGCAACTTCAAACTCTATATCAACTTGATAAGTTCCGTTTTCCAATTCAGTTACTTTAGAATCTGTTATTCTGTTTTTATACAAAGTAATGGTTTCGAACATATCTTTAATTACATATTGTAAAGAGTCTGGAGTAGCCTCCTTTAAATGGTTTACGAATTCAATAGAAGTTGTATAAGGAGGTTCTTGAAATTTCACTTTATTAATAAATTTCTTAATTGCTCCATTCATTTTTTCTTCTCCAATATAATCGCTCAAAGCATATAAAACCATAGACCCTTTTTGATAATGTATATAGCCTTGACCATCATTATACATTAACGGTTTTTCACGTTTACGTTCTAAAGTTCTTTGTAATAAGTATCCATCTAGAGCTTCCTTTAAAAAAGTTCTCATTTTTGCTTTTCCATGTTCATGCTCTAACACTTTTAAAGACACATATTCAGACATACTTTCAGACAACATTGTAGCCCCTAAAACATCTGCTCCTATTACTTGATGCGCCCACCATTGATGTGCAACTTCGTGAGCAGTAACTGCAAAAGGATAATCAACTCCATCATCATCTTCATCATCTACATCTGCAATAAAGCCAATTCCTTCAGAGAAAGGCATTGTATTTGCAAAAGCTTGTGCAAACGTTCCTCCTGTTCTTGGAAACTCAATAATTCTTGCTTGTCTAAATTGATAAGGACTAAAATTTTCTGAATTATAATTTAAGGATGCCTTCATACCTTTCATCATTCTATCTAAATTGAAAGTATGTGGTTTGTGGTAGTAAATTTCTAAACTAATTCCTTTAAACATTTCTTTTTTCACTTCATATCTACCAGAATTAAAGGCATAGAAGTTTAGGATTTTACTATCCATCTTGTAATGAAAATATTTTCTATCATTTTCTATCCACTCTTTTTGCAGATATCCTGGAGCAATTGCAATTTGATCTATTGAAGTTGAAACTGTTGCTTCAAAATTAATCCAATCTGAATCTTTGGAAATATAAGTATCACCTAAAGCTGCTGAATCTGACGGATGAGGACGTAAATCATTTTTAGATAAATCATACTTTTTACGCGTTTTATCGTCTCTTAATTCTCCTTGTGCTGAATAGCCTAGAGTAGGAAATAAAGAAGAATTATTGATAAAGGTACCATTTTCTCTAACTGGAGATCTTCCTCTATAAGATGTATTTTTATTACTTTTTACAGTTACTGCCAATTCTAAAGTATCTCCAGGCATTATTTTGTTTTCAAAGTAATAAATATCAAAGTTATGTATAGTATCCTTTGAAACTAATTTATTTGGCTTACTAAATTCAAATGTACTTTTTAATGAATTATGATTTAAGAAAACACTATCTATCGCATTCGCCATTTTATTTACCATTTGGATTTTTGCAGACGCCTTAAATAATCTTTCTTTTGGAAAAATATCCATAGTTGTATTAACGGCAATGACTCTTGGTTGTTCGTAATTTTCAAATCTTTTATATTTCTTCTCCCACTCTACTCTTCTTAATTCTGCTTCTTTCGAAGAAGTTCTTTTTCCTTTAGAACCGGTTTCTTGATAAATAGAAAATCCTAAACTGAAAAAAGCAACTAAAAAAACCACTAAACTAACAGCATAACCACCTTTAAACCTTGACTTTGCTAACGATAATCTTTCTGCAAAGGAAGCGGGTATTCCTCGAACCCAAAATAAGGCAGACATTACTAAAAGCAATAAACCACAAAGAATCCAATAGGCTTTATATACTAGAAATGGCGTTAAAATTCCGTAACCGTTCATATCGGAATAGCTAAATCCAGGCCCCTGATTATATTTAAAAATAGATTGCTCTACACCTGCCAATGACAAAAATGGCATACCAATAGAAATTACCAATAAAATAAACAATCCTAAATATGGATTACCAATTAAAGTCTGAATAAAAATTGATAGGAAAGCCCAGACTACATACCCTAAAATACTTAGTAGAAATAATTCTTGTAAATAATGCCCAAACTCAAAATTATAATATCCATTATACAATTGGAATAAAACACCTGCAATCAAAATTACTGCCAAAAGAACAATTTGCATTTTTACTAAAGCAATTACTTTAGAAAATAATAAAGTCCAATTTGGAATTGCGGTGGCATCTACTAAATGATTTACTCTTGCGATCTTAGCTCTATTTACAAGCATACCAGCGTATAAAAAAGTACAAATATTTATAGAAACCGAAAAAACGCCTGCAATGTTCAACATTTTCCAAGTAACTGGTAAAGTTGCAGTCCCAAAAATATTTCCTATTTCAGACAAGCCAACTAACATTAAAACTAAACCAACTAGAACAATGGATATAAATGGCCAACTTTTTACAATGTATTTAAAATCGATATTAGATAACTTCCACATCGTTTTAAAATTTTGAAAAAATGAATGATCATAAACAACTTTAGGCAAAACAATTCTTGTAATTCCACTAAAATTTGTCTTGGTCATTCTCTCACCTTTTGATTTTTTAAATGAAAAAGAGATGGCATTTTGACTAAATGTAAAAAATCGATAAACCAATCCAAAGATTAAAGTAGCAACTGCTAACCACAGTAAACGATTGTATATAATCATTTCTTTAATAGGCAGTTGTAATTCATTCTGTTCTGAAGGCGTCCAATATTTTGTGTAATAATTTACAGCTCCAGAACCGAAAGGATCTAAAATAGCTAATAAACCTCTTTGTTCTGGCTCAGAAAGTATACTTTCTACCACACCTTGAATGAATAACAAAACAATAATAGTTATAAAACCTGCAGCAATATTTCTAGAAAAAGTTACCACAGCAAAAACAATGGCGCCAAACAATAAAATATTTGGTAAAATAAATATTAAATAGGCATTTAAATAGGTTATGATTTGAAATGAACCAACAATTTCAGGGTTTGTTCCAGGAAATCTAAATCCAATTATCATTCCTAAAGAAATTGATAAAACAATTAAAGAAACCACAACGATACCGCTAAAAAACTTTGCAAATAGGTAATTAGATTTTGTAAAAGGATAGGAATACAAAATGGCATGCATTTCACTTTTATAATCTCTATATATAGAAACTCCTATAATAGATGGGAAAAGGAAAAAGATAAAAACCGTTAACGCATTTAATAAACCATTAACACCGATTGGAGAGTTTACAATTCTTGATGAACCAGTAGTTGCAGTTATTGAATCGAATAAACCAGCAGTAGCTGCTGATAAAAAGAAAGACAAGCACAAAAAGATGGATAAATATATGTAAAAAGCAGGTCTATTAAACCAATATTTTAATTCTTGTTTGAAAATAGTTGAAAACATAATTATGTAGTTAGAGAATTTAATTTTTAAAATTATTATTTTTTCAAAACGTTAAACTAACTCTGGTTCATCTTGCTTTAATGCAATAAAATAAACATCATCTAATTGTGGTTTTACCGCTATAAATTCTTCTGAAGGTTTTTCTGCAGCATGCACTCTAATATTTAATGTATTGTCTTGGTTGTAGTTCGAAGATAAAATATCAAACTTTTCTTCATTCTCTTCTAAATCCTCTCTATTGATAATTTTTGTCCAAATGGTTCCATCAATTTCCTTCGTAGCTTCTTGCGGAGTTGTATGATTTAGAATTTTTCCTCCGTTTAAAATTGCCATTTCATTGCACAATTCTTTTACATCTTCAACAATATGAGTAGAGAAAATAACGGTGCAATTTGTGCCAACTTCGCGTAAAACATTTAAAAAACGATGTCTTTCAGCCGGGTCTAAACCTGCTGTTGGTTCATCTACAATAATTAATTTTGGATTATTTAAAAGTAACTGAGCGATTCCAAAACGTTGTTTCATTCCGCCAGAATACCCGGCAACATGTTTACGTCTTACATCATATAAATTTGTAATTTCTAAAACCTTTTTTACAATTGCCTTTCTTTCACTTTTGTTTGCAATTCCTTTTAAAGTTGCAAAATAATCTAACAAATCTTCCGCAGACATTTTAGGATAAACACCAAAAGACTGTGGTAAATATCCCAACACTTTACGCAAAGACATATTATCTTCCAATACATTGATATTTCCAAAAGTAATTGAACCAGAATCTGGACTTTGCAACGTTGCAATTGTTCTCATTAATGATGATTTTCCAGCACCATTTGGCCCTAACAAACCAAACATTCCTGTTCCTATTTCAATACTTAAATTATCAATAGCTTTTACACCATTCTTATACGTCTTCGTTAAATTTTCTATTACTAGCTTCATTTTTTTTGTTTTATTATAGTTGCTCTCTAAATTTTATGCCTTTAAACCTTATGTATCTATTTGTCCTACTTTATGTCCAAAAGTAATATTTATATTATCATAATCTTATAAATCGAATACATTTTTGATAATTACATTTCTAATATTATTTTTATAAGCATTCAGTAAACCACCTGATACTGCTTTAAATAATTTAAAAATCTATCTATGAATTCTGAAAACTAATACCCCATTTCAAATTTAAAGTGAAAAGGAGGACAAGTCATAAAATAACTAAAATTGATTTTAATTTTAAATATTTTTAGTTTTTCCATAAGTTTCATTGATAAGTATAAAAGTTCTAAAATTTGTTACACTTTTTATGATAATTTTTTGAGAATAGTAGAAAAAACGTTTTACTTTTACACATGATTTAACATGACAATTAGTATGTCATATAACAATAATGCGCGTCTATTTAACAATATTTTAATAAAATTATAAAAATGGCAAAAGAAACAATTTTAAATAAAAGCTCACTTACATTTTTAGAAAAATATCTAAACAATGCGGCTCCTACAGGCTATGAATGGGAAAGTCAAAAAATTTGGATGGAGTATCTTAAGCCCTATGTGGATACTTTCATTACAGATACGTACGGCTCTGCAGTTGGTGTAATAAATCCTGATGCAAAATACAAAGTTGTAATCGAAGGTCATGCAGATGAGATCTCTTGGTATGTAAATTATATTTCTGATAATGGTTTAATTTATGTGATTAGAAATGGAGGTTCAGATCATCAAATTGCACCAAGTAAAATTGTAAACATTCACACTAAAAACGGCATTGTAAAAGGTGTTTTTGGTTGGCCTGCAATTCATACAAGAGATAAAGGAAAAGAAGAGGCCCCAAAACCTGACAATATTTTTATAGATACAGGTTGCACATCAAAAAAAGAGGTTGAAGATTTGGGCATACATGTAGGATGTGTTATTACTTATCCAGATGAATTTCATATTTTAAATGGAGATAAATTTGTTTGTAGAGCTTTAGACAACAGAATGGGTGGCTTTATGATTGCCGAAGTTGCTCGTCTATTAAAAGAAAACAAAAAAGAATTACCTTTCGGATTGTACATTACCAATTCTGTGCAGGAAGAAATTGGTCTACGCGGTGCAGAAATGATTACACAAACTATTCAACCAAATGTAGCAATTGTAACAGATGTAACGCATGACACGACTACACCTATGATCGACAAGAATAAAGAAGGTCTTTTAGAAATGGGCAAAGGTCCAGTTATTGCTTATGCGCCGGCTGTGCAACAGAAATTACGTGATTTAATTACAGAAACCGCTGTAGCGAATAAGATTCCTTTTCAACGTTCAGCTCTTTCAAGAGCAACAGGAACGGATACAGATGCTTTTGCTTACAGTAATGGTGGTGTTGCCTCTGCATTAATTTCTTTACCCTTAAGATACATGCATACCACAGTAGAAATGGTGCATAGGAATGATGTAGAAAATGTAATTAAAATGATTTATGAAACCTTATTAAACATCAAAAACGGAGAAACTTTTTCTTATTTTGAATAATAAAATCTTATCATTTCGATAAAAATCAATTGGTCTTTTTTTTTTATCGAAATGATGTTTTCTTTTGCAATGGATGAATTAATTGATATTTTAACACCTAACGGAAAATCAACAGGAAAAACAGCATTAAAATCTGAAGCCCATAAAAACGGCTGGTTTCATGCAACAGCTCATATTTGGTTTTTTACCTCGGATAGAAAAATATTACTTCAAAAAAGAGCGCTTACAAAGAAGGTGTTTCCCGGAATTTGGGATATTTCCGTTGCTGGACACATTGGAGCTGGTGAAGATATTGTAGAAGGTGCCAAAAGAGAAGTTTTTGAAGAAATTGGGATAGAAATAGGAGAAAAAGACCTTATCAAAATAGGTACTAGAATTCATCAAGTTTCCCATGAAAATGGAATCCAAGATAATGAGCATCATCATGTATTTATAACCGAATTAAAGGTTAATATTTCGACTTTAACGATGCAAAAAGAAGAAGTTGATGGTTTAGAATTGTGGGATTTGAACGTATTAAATCAAACAAAAAGTCTAGAAAACGTTTTGCTGCCAAAGTTTCATGATTATTATCGTTCTGTGTATGATAAAATTAACACACATTTGGAATCAACTTAATTTTCCCACCTTATACTGCGACTGAAAACTCCGAACTATTTTATTGGTTTCTCAAAAAAAGAGGCTCCTATTTTACCTTCACTTAGAAGTGGCAGCGTGAATTTTGTTGCTGGCTTTTCAGGTTCAGTCGGCAAGCCGCTTTCATCCATTTTATACCATGTAATTTCTTTTGGAAAAACCAATCCGCTTACAACTTCCCATTTATTATATCTAATCATATGGAATAAATTATTTGGCTTTTTAGAGCTAAAAGTAACTGTATATGCTAGCCATTCCATTTGATAGGTTTCAGAGCTGTAATACACTATATAATTATCATCAGGAGAAGTTCCTATATTCTCTTTGTATGAAATTTTATATCCAGGATACTTTACTCCTTTAAAAACTAAATCATCCACTTTTTCATAAATAATTCCATCATCTGCCAACACAAAAGGCATTGCATAAAAATAAAAATATAAATTGTAGTAGAAGGCTGGATTTCCTTTGAATATACCTTTTTTGTCTTCACTTAACCAAACTTCTTTTCCATCAAAACCTAAAGAATATTTTGGTGTATTAATTACTGTTTTTCTTGAACGTAAATCTGCAGTATGAATTTCCTCTCCCTTATTAAAAGATAATATTTGTGCTTTCCTCCAAATATTAATACCTCCGTGTTTCTGGAAGACTTTTCCTAATTCCATTGGAAAAACCTCACTTTTAACTTCAAGAGTAACATCAACTTTATTGTCTCTTTTAGATTCATTTTTACAAGAAAAGGTAATAATTACAATTAATAATAAAAGTGCTTTTTTCATATGCTTAGGTGTATTGATTCCAAATAGTTCTAAAATTGTTTTTTTCTAAATATTTATAAAAATAGTACATCTAAATATTTAAATTTTAGCCTGGTACGTATATAAATCGAAATATCTTCCTTTCGCTTTTATCAAATCATCATGCGTACCTCTCTCTGCAATACTTCCGGCTTCAATGACTAAAATCTGATCTGCTTGTTTAATAGTACTTAATCTGTGCGCAATTACAATAGTACTTCTATCTTTTACTAATTCCGATAAACTTTTCTGAATTAAAGATTCACTTTCGGTATCTAAACTAGAGGTTGCTTCATCCAAAATTATAATTTTCGGATCTGCTAAAATTGCTCTTGCAATGGCTAATCTTTGACGTTGACCACCAGAGAGTTTAACACCTCTTTCTCCGATTAAGGTATCTAATCCATTCTCAAAACGATCTGTGAATTCATTCACATAAGCTGCTTTTACTGCATTTTGTAGTTCTTTTTCAGTTGCATTAGGTCTAGGAAATAAAATATTTTCTTTGATAGTGCCCTCAAATAAAAATTCGTCTTGTAAAACAACGCCTAAATGTTTACGATAACTAGATAATTTTACTTTGGACATGTCTTGATTATCAATTGTAATTTTACCTGATTTCGGGTTTAAAAACGTAGCTGACAAACCAGCGATCGTAGATTTACCAGAACCTGAACTACCAACTAAAGCCGTTACAGATCCTGAAGGGACTTTAAAATTGATATTGTTCAGTACTTCTTTTCCTGCTTCATAAGAAAAAGATACATCATCAAAAATAATTTCTCCTTTGACATCCTCTAAAATAATTGTTCTTCCCGCATCGTCTTCTTCTGCATTCATATTCATTAGTTCTTCTGTTCGATCTAAACCTGCAAGCGCCTCTGTTAACTGACTTCCAATATTACTCATTTGAACTATGGGCGCAATCATAAAACCAAGTAATAATGTAAAGGATAGAAAATCTCCTACTGTTAATTCACCCGTCATAATTTTGTAACCACCAATGCCCATAATTCCTGTAGAAGCTAGTCCTAATAAAAAAGTAGAAGAACTAGTCATTAAAGCAGTTGCCGTTAAGCTTTTCTTTACATTTTTAAATAATTTATCTACCCCTTTTTCAAAAACCATATTTTCTTGTTCTTCTGCATTAAAAGCTTTAATAACTCTAACTCCAGAAAGGGTTTCTGTTAACCTCCCTTTGACATCTGCATTAATTACACCTCTGTTTCTAAAAATAGGCCGTATATATTTAAATGCTTTTAAAGCTACAACTCCAAAAACAGCAACAGGAACTAACACAAAAAATGTCATTGAAGGACTGATACGAATCAACAAAATCATTGAAATTACGGCTGTAATAGTCCCACCAACTAATTGAACCAAACCTGTTCCTATTAAATTTCGGACACCTTCTACATCGCTCATAATTCTAGAGACTAATGCACCAGATTTTGTGTTATCAAAAAAACTGATTGGTAAAGACAATACTTTTTTTTGAACTTGAGCTCTTAATTCTGATATTAAAAACTGTGCTTGTACACTTAAAATTCTGGTTAATAAAAAAGAAGTGATTGATTGCACTAAAATTGCCAGTCCAACAATAAATAACAATTGATATAATTGGTCATAATCTTTATTTGGAATCACCTCATCCAATAGCGCCTTACTTTTCCATGGCAATACCAAACTAGACAATCGACTTAAAACTATTAATATTAATCCTATAAAAACCAACTTTCGTTTTGGCCAAATGATCGTTTTAAAAGTTTTTAGAATGGAAATTTTGGGTTTATTTTTATCTTGTTTTATATCGTTAAGATGCTGCATTAATAATATTATTTTTAGAGTATGATTGATTCCTTATTGTCAATTTATATGCCATATTAGATAACATGACATAATAACAAAAAGATGGATATACGAACACCTTTGTTTAATTAACTTTTAAAATAGTTAGCTCAGCATTTTTATTTAAAATGATAAAATGCCAAACACCATTAATGCTAATTTTTTCTATTGCTTTTGCCTCCATATTATTAAAATAACTAGAATCATTGTAAAAAGTAAAACCTCCTTTTTGGTCCCCCAATAAAACATATCCTTTTGAGGCATCATATCTTATGGTTTCTACTTCTGATTCATACACATTACCGATGCCAAAAACATCTAGATATCCATCATTATTTATATCTATAATTGAAGCACCTAAAGTAGGTGAAAATTGCGCTTCATTTGGCAGTTTTTTAATTTCAAACATACCTCCTCTATTATTTTTTAAAATGAACGAAGAAAAGTCTTGCGCTATAAAATGATGTGCATTTTCTAATTTTTCAGAGCCATAAATCTCAAACATGTTAGCTGCTGCAAATTCCTTAAATGTTTTAATTTTCTGATTTAAAAAAGGCGTTTGCTCCGTAGAACATTCTTTACCACGAACGGGAAGTAAATCTCCCGTTTTTGAAACTTTGCTTAAAGCAATATCAAAACTAGTATTCTCGTCAAAATAGCCTGCATAAATATGCAATGGTTTTTGCTTATTTGGATGAAATTTATTATTAATTCCCCAATTTCCAATAATATAATCTGTATCACCGTCAGCATCAATATCAGTAGGTGTTATCGATTGATACCATCCACTAATATTGCTGACACCCTCTATATGTTTTTTATAAAATTGATTGTTCTTATTCTCAAAAAAAGTAATGGACATCCACTCCCCTAAAACAATTAAATCTTCATCTCCATCGAGATCAAAGTCTGAAAAAACAGCATCGTTTATCATCCTTAAATCAGAAATACTGTCAAATTTATCCTCAATATTATTGCTATATTTTCCTTTTTCATTTTCTAGAAAATAGGCGTTTTCCGATAAAGGATATTGGCCATGCTTCGCATTATTTCCAATAAAAATATCAATATCACCATCTTTATCAAAATCTGAAAATGCAATCGCTTTAGAGTTTGAAGTTATCTTTGGAAGTTTTGTTTTTGTGAATTTTCCCTTTCCATTATTAAGATATAATCTATCTTGTAAAAGTGGACTATTTTCTTTAACATCATATCCTCCAGAAGTTACATATAAATCTAAATCATTATCATTATCTACATCTAAAAATTTCGCATTTGTATCTTCAAAATCTTTATCTAACTCAAATAATTTTTGATTTGTTTCTATAAATTTTCCATCTTTACTTTGACAATATATAGCTCCTTTTTCACCTTTAGCATTTCCAGCAAAGAAATCATCTAAACCATCATTATTGATATCTCCAACTGCAAGCGCTGAACTTTTTTCAGATTGTTTTTGCGGTAATAATAACTGTAATTTAAAATCGTCATAAATATTTTCTTTTTGCTTATAATTGATACCAATATCAGTTGGAATTATTCGTTTAAATAATCTTGAGTTCATCGCATCCTTTTTAACAAAATTCGTAGCACCCTCAATGTTAAAAATTACAGTTTGATTAACTTCTACATTTTTTAATTTTTCAGTAGTATTATTTCCCCAATCAATAAATACACTATCTACTTTAGTTTTATTCCCTAATCCAAAATGCAGCTGAGCACTTACTGAAGATTGAAAACCTCTACTCAAAAATTGTTTTTTAGTTTGTTGCAATTTTTCTGAAAAAACAGTGATTTCTGCTCCAATACCAAAAGGATTAGTTGTTGGTCCTTTAAGCTTAAAAATGATATAGTTATTTTTTGTGTTGTTTTTATAAATAGATGCTTTTTCTCCTTGATTATTTATAATTAAATCTAAATCACCATCATTATCTAAATCTGCATATGCTGCTCCATTAGAATTTATTTTAGCATCTAAACCCCAACTTTTAGTGGTATTTTTAAACGTTAGGTCTTGATTATTTTTAAAGATATAATTACTTAATTTCTCTGAAGTAATTATTTTTTTAGCAGCATCTAGAGAAACTCTTTTACGGTTTCTAACATTGGTTTTCATTTGATTTCTAAAATCTTGATTTGTTAAATCATTTTGAATTCCATTAGTCACAAATACATCCTTAAAACCATCATTATCAAAATCCGCTATTAATGGCGCCCAACTCCAATCCGTTTTCGAAATTCCGGCAAGCTGTCCTATTTCACTATACGTATTGTCACCATTATTTAATTGTAACACGTTAGACATATATTGATAATGATAACCTTTTTTTACTAAATTATGAAAATTAGAAATACTCATCGTTGCCATATTTTCTTTGCTTCTAATATGGTCTTCCGCCATCATATCTAAAACAATTAAATCTGGTTTTAAATCATTGTTAATATCAGCAAAATCAGATCCCATGCTGTTGGTAGAAATGTGGTTAAAATATTTTAATGCCTCGTCTTTAAAAGTTCCATTACCTTGATTTATATATAAATAATCAGGGTCAAAAAAATCATTCGCAACATAAACGTCTAACAAATCATCATTATTAAAATCCCCAATGGAAGCACTTAAACCCCATCCTTTATTTAAAATCCCTGCTTTTTTTGTGATATTTTTAAAAGTAGCACCATCATTTCTAAATAATTGATCTGAATTAAAGGGCTCTTTAGCTTCTTTAATTGAAAAATCTTTACGATGATTTACAAGATACATATCCAGATCATCGTCATTATCAAAATCAAAAAAATAGGCTTGAGTAGAAAACCCGAAATGATCCAGGCCATAAGCTTTGGCTTGTTCCTTGAAAGTGTTGTTTTTTTGATTGATAAATAGCTTATTTCTTCTTTTTGAGTGGCTGTTTATAGATCCTGATTTACAAACATAAAAATCTAACCAACCATCATTGTTAATATCTATTGCAGTTACACCTGTAGTCCATCCTGTTTGGTCTGCAATTTTTGCTTTTTGAGTAATATCTTTAAACTCCAAATCTCCCTGATTTAGATATAACTTATTTAATCCTTGATTAGAAGTAAAAAATAAATCTTCCAAGCCGTCATTATTAATATCTGCTACTGCCACTCCAGCACCGTTATAGATATAAGTGTAATTCAAAAAATTAAAGTTTGCATTTTCCTTCACTATATTTTTAAAATTAATATTTGTATCGGAAGAACTTAAAAGACTAAAACGGGTACTCGCATCTTTCATCTCTTTTGAACAAGAAAAAAAGAGGCCTAAAAAAAGTAGTATTAAGCAATAATTATTTTTCATTCTTAACTTTATGATCTGCCTTTTCAAAACTAACTTTTTATTTAAAACTATTTTACTTTTAACAATCATATCTACTTAATCTCAAAAATTCAGAACCACTCAATACTGCGCTTCTTTTTATTGAAAAATTAAAAAAACTAAAGTCTATTATCGATAATACTTTGCACAACTTCAGGGTTTAATAAAGTAGATACATCCCCCAAATTATCCATTTCATTACACGCGATTTTACGTAAAATACGTCTCATAATTTTTCCTGAACGTGTCTTTGGCAATCCTTCTGAAAACTGAATTTTATCCAATTTCGCAATCGGTCCGATGTGTTCTGTAATGATTTGATTAATTTCCTTTCGAAGATTATCCTGATTTCTGCCTTCTCCTGTATCTTTAAGAATTACATAGCCATATAATGCACTTCCTTTAATATCGTGCGGAAAACCTACAATAGCAGATTCGGCAACTGCAGGGTGCTCGTTAATTGCATCTTCAATAGGTGCTGTTCCTAGATTATGTCCAGAAACAATAATTACATCATCTACTCTACCAGTAATTCTGTAATAACCCACCTCATCTCTTAAAGCCCCATCACCAGTAAAATACATGTTATCAAAAGCAGAAAAATAAGTTTCTTTATATCGTTTATGATTTCCCCAAATGGTTCTGGCAATACTTGGCCAGGGAAATTTAATACACAACCTTCCTTCCACCTGATTTCCTTTTAATTCTTTTCCATTTTCATCCATTATTGCTGGCTGAATCCCAATAAAAGGCAACGTTGCATATGTCGGTTTTGTTGGCGTTACATAGGGAATAGGTGTGATCATCATACCTCCGGTTTCTGTTTGCCACCAGGTATCAATAATCGGACTTTTCTTTTTTCCTACATTATCATTATACCAATGCCATGCTTCCTCATTTATGGGTTCTCCTACAGACCCTAAAACTTTTAAAGTTGATAAGTCATATTTATTTACCAATTCTGTTCCTTGTTTTGCCAATGCTCTAATTGCTGTGGGCGCAGTGTAAAATTGGTTTACTTTATGCTTCTCTACAATTTCCCAAAAGCGTCCAAAATCTGGATAACTTGGCACTCCCTCAAACATAACAGTGGTTGCTCCGTTTGCCAAAGGGCCATAAACAATGTAAGAATGACCAGTAATCCATCCAATATCTGCAGTGCACCAATAGACATCATTTTCTTTGTATTGAAATGCATTTTTAAAAGTATATGCTGTATACACCATGTATCCAGCAGTTGTGTGCACCATTCCTTTTGGAGTTCCTGTAGAACCTGAAGTATACAAAATAAATAATGGATCTTCTGCATCCATAATTTCTGCTTCACATATATCTGATGCTATATCTAATAAAGGTTGTAACCATTTGTCACGTCCTTCTTTCATATTAATATCAGAATTTATTCTTTTTGCTACCAAAACAGTTTCAACTCCCGAACAACTTTTTAGAGCTTCATCTACAATTCCTTTTAAATCAATTGTTTTTGCCCCCCTGTAAGAACCATCTGAAGTAATTACCATTTTACAGTCAGAATCATTAATTCTAGTGGATAATGCCACTGATGAAAACCCTGCAAAGACAACAGAATGTATAGCTCCAATTCTAGCACAAGCTAATGTTGCTATTGCTAATTCTGGAATCATAGGAACATAAATACAAATTCTGTCTCCTTTTTTTACTCCGTTTTCTTTTAAAACATTTGCAAATTGATTTACTCTTTGATGCAGTTGTCTATAAGTAATGTGTTCCGCTGCTTCATTAACATCATTTGGCTCAAATAAAATAGCTGTTTTACCTCCTCTTGTTGATAAATGCCTATCAATACAATTTTCTGTGATGTTTAGTTGAGCGCCTTGAAACCATTTAATTTCTGGTTTAGAAAAATCCCAATCTAAAATTTTGTCCCATTTTTTTCGCCATAAAAAGTGTTCTTCTGCTAATTCTTCCCAAAACTTTTCTGGTTCACGAATTGATTTTCTATAAACTTGATAATATTCCTCTAGATGCTTAATGTGATAATTACTCATTTTTTATACTTTATTTAAAGCTCTAATGTCTTAAAACTAAATCTTCATCTATTATTTATTCTACTGATAACGTTATTTTACCAATAAAAAGCAAAACTTTAAATCTTTTTTAATGATGTTGTGCTTCATTTACCCCACTTGGTATCCTTATGTTTTCGACAATTTCCCTAACCTTACTTGGTGGTTCTGGTGTAAACCTAGAAACAATAAGAGAAATAATAAAATTAGTAATCATGGCCACTGTACCAAATCCTTCTGGTGAAATTCCAAACCACCAATCTTCTTTACCTCCACCACCAAACCAATCGAATTTGAATTTCATCATATAAAAAAGCATTAATAAAATACCTACTAACATTCCTGAAATTGCACCTTCTTTATTCATTCTTTTACTAAAAATACCTAAAACGATTGCTGGAAAAAAGGATGCTGCTGCCAAACCAAAAGCCAAAGCTACTGTTGCTACAACAAAATCTGGTGGATTTATACCAAAATAACCAGCCACACATACTGCAACAACTGCTGATAACCTTGCTGCTACTAATTCTCCTTTTTCAGAAATGTCTGGATTTATCATTTTCTTAATTAAATCGTGAGAAACTGATGATGAAATAACTAATAACAACCCAGCTGCAGTAGATAAAGCAGCTGCTAAACCTCCTGCTGCAACTAAAGCAATTACCCAATTTGGTAATTGTGCAATTTCTGGGTTTGCTAAAACCATAATATCTTTATCAACTATTAGTTCATTCTTTTTAGTATCTGCTAAATACTGAACTAACCCATCGTTATTCTTATCATCAAACTTTATGAGTCCTGTTTTTTCCCAATTACCAAACCAATCAGGTAAGGTTGCATATTCTTTATTACTTACAGTTTCAATTAAATTTGTTCTTGAAAAAACAGCTATTGCTGGCGCTGTTGTGTATAAAATGGCTATAAACAATAATGCCCAACCTGCAGATTTTCTTGCATCTGCAACTCTTTTTACTGTAAAAAAACGAACAATTACGTGTGGCAACCCTGCAGTACCAACCATTAGTGCACCTGTAATAAAAAAAACATCTAACGTTGATTTACTTCCTGATGTATATTCTGCAAAACCTAATTCTTTGTGTAAACCATCTAACTTATCTAAAAGGTAAACACCACCTTCATCCATTCCTCCAAAACCTAATTGAGGTATTGGGTTACCTGTCATTTGAATTGAAATAAAAATTGCAGGCACCATAAAAGCAAAAATCAACACACAATATTGTGCAACTTGTGTATATGTAATTCCTTTCATTCCTCCTAAAACAGCATAAAACAGAACAATTATCATCCCAATAATTACACCTGTATTGATATCAACTTCTAAAAAACGAGAGAATACTAAACCTACTCCACGCATTTGACCAGCTACATAAGTAAATGAAACTAAAAGCGCACAAAATACAGCTACACTTCTTGCTACGTTAGAATAATACCGATCTCCAATAAAATCTGGGACTGTAAATTTTCCAAATTTTCTTAAATATGGTGCTAATAATAGCGCTAGTAAAACATAACCTCCTGTCCAACCCATTAGATATACAGAACCGTCATAACCGTTAAACGAAATAAGACCTGCCATTGAAATGAAAGATGCTGCGGACATCCAATCTGCTGCAGTCGCTAATCCATTTGCTAAAGGAGAAACACCACCTCCAGCCACATAAAATTCTTTTGTTGATCCTGCTCTGGTCCAAATTGCAATTCCTATGTATAATGCAAATGTAATTCCTACTAAAATCCATGTCCAAACTTGAATGCTCATTATATTTTTTATTATAAATTAATTATTATACCCAAATTTTTTATCCAACTTATTCATCAATTTTATATAAACAAAAATGAGTATTACAAAAACATAAATAGCGCCTTGTTGTGCAAACCAAAAACCAAGTTTAAAACCACCTAATCGAATCATATTTAGCTCATCGAATAAGAGAATACCAAAAACAAAAGAGACCAAAAACCAAATACTAAGCAGTATTGATACATATTTTAAATTTTTTTTCCAGTACTTTTTTTTATTTTCTGAAATATTATTATTCATCATTGGTTTTTATTTTCAGCAATTTAAATAAAATTGTATACATTTATCTATCTAATTCTGCCTTTTTTATATCACAATTAAACAAAAGGTTTTTTAGTAGCAAACTTAAACATAAACAACTTTTTTTGATTTTTGAAACCTTTGTGCAATTCTGGCATATCATTATGTTATTCTTTGCTGTCGCCATATTGTATTCATCAGTCGGCTTTGGAGGCGGATCTAGCTACTTAGCTATTTTGGCTTTAAGCGGAATCGTTTATACTCAAATTAGAGCAACAGCATTATTATGCAACATCATTGTTGTTTTAGGGAATGTACTCTTGTTCCATCACGAAAAAAAAATGAATTGGAAAAAAATAATTCCTCTAGTCTTTTTGAGTATTCCTTTTGCTTATATAAGCGGAAAAATAATGATAAGTGAAGAATTCTTTTTCATTTTATTAGGACTTACTCTTTTATTTGCTGCAATTACTATGTGGATCTCTAAACAAATTATTTCTTCGGATAAAAAAAATATAAATCCAAAACCCATAAAAAATGCTAGTTTTGGCGGTGTTATTGGATTCATTTCTGGAATGGTAGGCATTGGAGGTGGTATATTTTTAGCTCCTCTTTTACATCTCACAAATTGGGATACTCCTAAAAAAATAGCAGCAACGGCAAGTGTTTTTATCTTGGTAAACTCTATTGCTGGTTTGTTAGGCCAGTATTCTAATCCAAATTTTGAAATCGACTGGAATCTAACTTCAATATTATTAATAACTGTATTTATTGGAGGACAAATTGGTAGTAGAATGAGTAATAAATTTTTTACTCCTATTCAATTAAAAAAGGCCACAGCTATTTTAATTGCTTTTGTTAGTATTAGAATACTTTGGAAATATTTCTTGTAAGAAGTATGGTATCATTTAATTTCTTTAAATATATTTGAAAATCCTAAAAAATTGAATTAATTAATCCTAAAAAAAAATCATGTTAGAAGTTATTTTTACTTTAATAATGTTGATCTTATTACAAGCAGTTCTTGGCTTTGACAACTTACTTTATATTTCTTTAGAGTCAAAAAAAGCACCAACAGCGAATCAAAAAAAAGTGAGAAAAACAGGAATCTTAATAGCAATTGTATTAAGAATTGTTCTCTTATTTGTGTTGGTTTCTATCATTGATTTTTTTCAAGAACCTTTTTCTTTTTTATCAGGAGGAATAAAAGATGTTGTGAAATTTGCTTTTAATGGTCATAGCATCATCGTCTTAATCGGTGGTGGATTTATTATTTACACAGCTATTAAAGAAATTTGGCATATGATTAGCGCAATAGATTTAGATCACGAAGTTGGAGGCGACTTAAACCGAAAAAAATCTTCGAACGCAGTTATTACAAGTATTGTTTTAATGAATTTGGTTTTTTCTTTTGATTCAATTTTAGCAGCAATTGGTCTTACGAGCGAAATAGAAAGTGCTACCACTGCTTTTATTGTAATGGCAATTGCAATTGTAATTAGTGGATTGTTAATGTTACTCTTGGCGGATAGAATATCAACTTTCTTAGCAAAAAATAGAATGTATGAAGTTCTAGGGCTATTTATCCTTTTTATTGTTGGAATTATGCTTGTTACAGAAGGCGGCCATTTAGCACATATTAAACTTTTTGGTAACGAAATTGTACCAATGAGTAAAACAACTTTCTATTTTGTACTTGCAATTTTAGTCATTGTTGATGTTGTTCAAGGAAAGTATCAAAAAAAGTTGTTAGCTGAAAAGAGTAAATAAGAGTTTTGTGATTACTACTTTCAGTAATAACCGATAAGTTTTATATTTCTGAAAGGCTATCTTGAAGTCTTTGTATTATAATTTGTATCACTCTTTTATTAAATTCTGTTAAATTCTGAGTGTAAGAAAGATACTCTTCCACTGAAAAATGACCAATAATAATACCTAAAATTAAATTCTTAAAATTTATATCTTTTTCAAAAATAGATTTGATTTTCAATTTTTTCTTTTCTTCTGATAACGAAGAAATATCTATTTTTCTTTTCTGAAGATACTGTTTAAAAAATGCAATTATTAAATGATGTTGCATTTTAATTACGGGTCGGATAATTGAATTTTGAAAAGCCTCTACTTTAGTTGTTTGAGCATTTATTAAATCTGGTAATTTCGGTCTTTCTTTATTCATTATTTAACAAATCATTTAATTCTAATTGATAATCATATTGTAAGTCTTCATGCAATTTTTCTATAGCTTTTTTGATTAATCTTACTTGTGAATCAAAAACATTTTGCAAACGCTGACTTCTTTCTATTGAAGGTTTAAAGTCCCTTAATTTTTTACAGAAATACAATAATAATTCAGTTTCTGTTTCTTTCTTTTTAGAATATCTGATAAACTTTTTTGTGAGGGATAAAATTTTACGAGCACTTTTTCTGATGTAAAAAAAACTATTTGTATTTATCTCAGAAAACTGAACATCCATTTGATCCTTTATAGATTGTATGTATGCATCTTCATCATGAGACTCGAACAATAAATAGGTAAGTAATTCTTTGTTTTCCTTTTTAAACCTCGATAAGTGCAAACATAACTCTTTTAACTCACTAGCTGATTTGTGAGTTAATTCGTCTTTAAGTTGTTTTATGGTTACCGCCTTCATTAAGCAAGAAAATCAGTAATATTTTTTTCAATTCTAGCTAATACATCTTCGGTACTTGCTTTCACAAATTTTTCTCCTGTAATTTGTTCATACAGCTCTATATATCTGTTAGAGATTTCTGAAATCTTAGCCTCTGACATTGCTGGAATTTGCTGATTTTCTTTTCCTTGAAAACCATTTTCGATCAACCATTGACGCACAAATTCTTTAGATAATTGCTTTTGATTTTCACCTTTGTGCTGTCTTTCCTCATATCCGTCAGCATAAAAATAACGTGAAGAATCTGGAGTATGAATTTCATCAATCAAAACAATTTTACCTTCTTTAGTTTTACCAAATTCGTATTTTGTGTCTACTAAAATCAGTCCTCTTTTTGCCGCAATTTCTGTTCCTCTTTGAAACAACTTTCTTGTGTAATCTTCTAAAACGAGATAATCTTCTTCAGAAACAATTTTATTAGCTAAAATATCTTCCCTAGAAATATCCTCGTCATGCTCGCCATTCTCGGCTTTGGTTGATGGAGTAATAATTGGATTAGGAAATTTATCATTTTCTTTCAATCCATCTGGCATTTCTACGCCACATAAAACTCTTTTACCTACTTTATACTCACGAGCTGCATGACCCGATAAATATCCACGAATTACCATTTCAACTTTAAAAGGTTCACATAAATGACCTACAGCAACATTTTCATCAGGATTTGCTAGCAACCAGTTAGGAACAATATCAACAGTATCATTCATCATTTTAGTCGCTATCTGATTTAAAATTTGACCTTTAAATGGAATTTGACGCGGTAACACAACATCAAAAGCTGAAAGTCGGTCAGAGGCAATCATTACTAAAAGTTTATCATTAATATTATAAACTTCTCTTACTTTTCCCTTATACACAGATTTTTGATTGGGAAAATTGAAATTAGTTTTGTTGATTGTATTCATTTTTTGTTGTGTTGTTGTTCTGGCAAAAATAGTCTTTTTTATAGATTATTATTTCTTCTTTTCTAAGACTTTTATTTGTTTTAAATTCTCTGCTATTGGACTTGCTGTTATCACTTTTTAACTCTTAAATATGCATAAAATTTAAACATCCATTTTGTAAAATACATATGCATCAACCAAAACACGAAAACTAGAAATATAGAAATTTTCCAATTATTAGTTAACAAGCTTATAGGTGAAATTAACGCATCTAAAATAGTTGTATAATTTAAATAGGATACTCCAAAAATCCCATAGAAAATGGCATGACTCACAATCCCTAAAATAATGAGGTACAAACAACCAATATAGAAATAATCTTGCAAGCCTAATTCACTTTCTTTTATCTTAATCATTCTGTTTCTATACTTTTATATGCTGAAATAATTCTCTTAACTAATCTGTGTCTTACAACATCTTTATCATCAAGGTACACTTGTGCAATTCCGGTAATATCCTTTAATGCTAATAAAGACTCTTTTAATCCAGAAATTTGTTTTCTTGGCAAATCTATCTGCCCTGGATCTCCAGTAATGATGAACTTTGCACTTTTACCCATTCTTGTTAAAAACATTTTCATTTGATTGTGGGTCGTATTTTGAGCTTCGTCTAAAATTACAAATGCATTGTCTAAGGTTCTTCCCCTCATAAATGCCAAAGGTGCAATTTGAATGATTCCTTTTTCTAAATGCGACTCTAATTTTTCATACGGAATCATATCTCTTAATGCATCATATAACGGTTGCATGTAAGGATCTAATTTTTCTTTTAAATCTCCCGGAAGAAAACCTAAATTCTCACCAGATTCAACCGCAGGTCTTGTTAAAATAATTCTTCTTACTTCTTTTTCTTTTAAGGCCTTTACGGCTAAAGCAACTGCTGTATATGTTTTACCTGTTCCGGCAGGCCCCACAGCGAACAACATATCATTTTTAGCCATTAAAGTGACCATTTTACGCTGGTTTTCAGTTTGTGGTTTAATCAACTTTCCACTAACACCATGCACTAAAACATCCTTTGCCTTTATTGCTGCAGTTGTTTTCTCTTCATTTCCAGTTGATGTTAAAATACGTTCAATACTATTCTCATCCAGCTTGTTATATCTATTAAAATACTTTATTAAACGCTCAAAACGAATTTCGAATTCATCTAAAACATCTGGATCTCCATAAATTTTTAATTTAGAGCCTCGGGCAACTATTTTAATTTTTGGGAAGTATTTTTTTAATTGTTCTATAGTGCTGTTTTGCGCTCCAAAAAATTCTTTAGGACTAATTTCTGTAAGTTCTATATTGCGTTCGTTCAAATGATTATTTTTTATTAATTGATTACATTTATATTTCAACTAAAAATAGCTAATAAATTTTCTAAAATGATTAGATTTGCTTAAATTAATGAATAACTTTTACACAATTAATTAACAGCAAAAAATTAATGTCTTTTATTACATTAACTACAGATTTCGGAACGAAAGACCACTTTGTTGGGGCTGTAAAAGGTGCTATATATTCTGAGCTTGCTGATGCTAAAATTGTAGATATTACACACCACATATCGCCTTTCAACATTACAGAGACGGCCTATATTTTAAAAAATTCTTACAAAAGTTTTCCTGAAGGTACAATACACATTGTAGGTGTAGATTCTGAGTTGAGTATAGATAATAAACATATTGCTATTGAATTAGACAACCATTTCTTTGTCTGTCCAGATAATGGAATTATATCAATGATTGCCTCAGAAATTCAACCTACAAAAATTGTAGAAATCAATATTCACGATAGAATTGAAAGCAGTTTTCCTGTTTTAGATGTTTTTGTGAAAGTTGCTTGTTTTATTGCACGTGGAGGAAATTTAACTGTGATTGGTAAGGAAACATTTGAATTTAAAAAATTAATTGAAATTCAACCGAAAGTAAATCAAAAACAAACACAAATTATTGCAGGTGTTTTATACATTGATAATTATGGAAATGTAATTACAAACATCAGTAAAAAAATGTTTAATGATATTGGGAAAGGGCGTAATTATAAAGTAAATGCTTCTCGTTATTCTTTTACAAAGATCTTTAATAAATACAATGAAATCACTGGAATTAACTCCAAAGATTCTAGACAATTTGATGGAAATAAATTAGCAATTTTTAATTCTGCTGGCTTTCTAGAAATTGCTGTTTACAGAAGTAATTTAAACACAGTTGGTGGCGCCTCAACTTTATTAGGGTTAAGTTATAGAGATCCAATAATCATTGATTTTTTTACAGAAACTAAACCAGAATACACGTCTTTATTATAGCCCTATGTTTGTTAGAATTGTTAAAATGAGTTTTCACTCAAAACATATTAAAAAATTTGAAGAAATATTTGAATCAAAGAAAGAATTCATAAAAAATTCTGAAGGATGTAAATTGTTGGAATTATACCAAGATAAAACAAACCCAGAAATATTTTTCACCTATTCTCACTGGGAAAAAGAACAAAATTTAGAAGATTATAGAAATTCTGATCTTTTTAAAAATGTATGGGCAACAACCAAAACATTTTTTAATGATAAGCCAGAAGCTTGGAGTTTAGATAACAAATAAGTTTAAAATATCATATGAACTTTAATTTTACGTTATTTCCGGTTTTAGAAACAGAAAGACTAACTTTAAGAAAAATGAATTTAGAGAATGCGACAGCTATCTTTGGATTAAGAACTAATAAAGAAATTAATGAATTTATTGATAGAGAAAAACTTAATAATCTCTCTGAATCAAGAGCTTTTATTAATCTTATTCCTAATCTAGCTTTAAATAATAAAGGTATTTTAAAACAATAAACGCATAAACATTTATACATTGAAAACCATTTTAAAAAAAGAATTCAATTCGTTTTTTGCATCTCCAATTGCGTATTTAGTTATTGGTGCTTTCTTGTTGATTAATGGCTTGTTCTTATTTGTTTTTAATGACGATTTTAATATCTTAAATGCTGGTTTTGCTGATGTAACTCCTTTTTTTTATTTAGCTCCTTGGCTTTTTCTTTTTTTAATCCCAGCAATAACCATGAAAAGTTTTGCTGATGAATTTAACACAGGGACCATTGAACTTTTAAAGACAAAACCACTATCTAATTGGCAAATTGTTTTAGGAAAATTTACAGCATCCATACTTTTGTTAATCATCGCCGTTATTCCAACTTTTATCTATATTTATTCCGTTTACAAATTGGGAAATCCCATTGGAAATATTGATTTTGGCAGTACAATTGGTGCTTATATTGGTTTACTATTTTTAGCATCGACTTACACAGCAATTGGCTTGTTTACATCCACCTTATCAAAAAATCAGATTGTAGCGTTTATTCTTGGTGTTTTTATCACATTTTTTCTTTTTAATGGTTTTGACGCGGTGGCTGATTCATTCGAAAATAATAGTCTAACCATTCAAAAACTAGGAATTAAAGAACACTATAAAAGTATTTCTAGAGGTGTGATTGACACAAGAGACATCCTCTATTTTGTTAGTGTTACTCTTTTCTTTTTATTCATAACTAAAACTAAATTAGATGATGAATAAAAATGTTAAAAATAGCGTATTTCTAATGCTTTGTTTGATTGTTTTGAACTTCATTAATCAATCATTCTATAAACGTTTCGACTTAACCCAAGACAAACGTTACACCTTATCCGAAACCACAAACTCAGTTCTTTCTAAAATTAACAAAAGACTCTATATTACTGTATATCTAGAGGGTGACTTTCCTTCAGAATTTAAAAGATTACAAGTAGAAACGCGTCAATATTTAGAGGAGCTATCTGCCGAAAACACAAACATAAAAATCAATTTTGAAGCTCCAGATGAACAACGCGAAGAATTAATTAAACGCGGTATGCTGCCAAGTAAATTAACTGTAGAAGAAGCTGGAAAGTTATCTGAAGCAATTATTTTCCCATGGGCAGAAATTTCTTTTGAAAAAAAATCAACGCTCGTCTCTTTATTACCGAATACAATTATTGCCTCACAAGATGAGCAATTGCAAAAAGCTATTGAAAATTTAGAATATAGTTTTTCGAATGCGATGCACTCCATCACGCAAAAAAAGCAGAAAAGAGTGGCCGTTATTACCGGCAATGGCGAATTACAGGACATGTATCAATATAATTTATTAAGTGAAGTTGTAAAAAAATACAGATTAGCAAAGTTTACATTGGATTCTGTAGCCACAAATCCACAACAAACTCTAAAAGATTTAACATCTTTTAATTTAGCAATTATTGCGAAACCTACTCAAAAATTTACTGCACAAGAAAAATTTACTTTAGATCAGTTTATCGCAAATGGTGGAAAAACATTGTGGATGTTAGACAATGTGCAGGCAGATCAAGATAGTCTATTTGCAAATGGTAAAATGTTAGCATATCCGAGAGATTTAAATCTAACAGATCTACTATTTTCATATGGAGTAAGAATAAATACATCTTTAATTAAAGATCTATATGCCGCCAAAATTTCCTTAGCAACAGGTAAAATTGGCAATCAAACACAATTTCAAAATTTAGATTGGTTTTATCATCCTTTAGTTAGAGGGAACCCAGACCATGCAATTACAAAAAACATTGTTCCTGTTAGATTACGATTTGCAAATCAGATAGATACTCTAAAAAATAACATTAAAAAAACACCTTTATTGGTGAGTTCTTTATTAACTAAAAAAATAGGTACTCCTAATTTTATTGAATTACAATCTATTGCTGATAAAGTTGTAGAAACTGATTATAATGACGGGAATCAACTATTTGCTGTCTTGCTGGAAGGTGATTTTAATTCAGCCTATAAGAATCGTATAAAACCTTTTGAGACTCCTCTTTATAAAAAAAATGCAATCCAAAATAAAATGGTGGTAATTTCTGATGGTGATGTTGGAAAAAATCAAATTTTAAAAGATGATGAATCAAAAATTCAACCTTTTGATCTAAACAGAGATAAATGGACCAATCAAGAATTTGGAAATAAAGATTTTCTTATTAATACCATTGATTATTTATTAGATGATATTGGTTTACTCGAACTCAGAAACAAAACATTAAAAATCAAAATTTTAGACAAACAAAAAGCTTTTAAAGAGCGAACTTTATGGCAATTTTTAAATGTAATTCTTCCACTAATTGTTTTGTTTGTATTCGGATTCGTTTTTAATTATTTAAGAAGAAAAAAATACACTAAATAATTACGTATTATTCTTATTAAATGAAGTGATAATACTAAATGTTTAATAAATCGTCATGAACAAATTTGTAGCCTAGAACTTTTTGAACTTTCTTAGAGCTTATAATTTTCCATTCATAGACTTCATTTTCTTCAAATTCAGGAATCTCAAAATCGGCACTCAATTTTGCCATTATATAAAACTCTCTTCTGGTTGGATGATGATTAGAGCAGGCATTAAAGATTTCATTCCAACAATTTTGAGCAATGATTTCATGAATAATTTCGATACAATCTTCTTTATGAATCATATTCACAAATCCCTTTGGCTGTGGAATTTTACGTCCGTTCTTAAACCAATTTGATGGATGTCTTTCATCACCAAATAAACCTGCAAAACGGATGATAGTAGTTTCAAAAAAAGTATTCTCTCTAAATAGATTTTCAATTACTGTTAGAGGTGTTTTTAAAACTTCATCTTCTTCAGTCATTACTTTATTTAACCTGGCATAAACTGAAGTAGAACTTATAAAAATTACTTTTTGAATACTAGAATTTTCAATTTGAGCAATTAGATTTTCAAACCCATCTATATCTTTAGAGGTAATCGCAATAATCAAAATATCTGACTGTAAAAAGTCGTCAAATTCTTCAAAAGAACTAATATCTATAATAAAAGGTTCAATATTATTGACTTCCAAAAGTTCTAACTTCTCTTCCCTTGTCGTAGATCCTTTTAAAGAATATCCTTCATCTAACAAGGAGATTGCTAATGATTTACCTAACCAACCACAACCTAAAATACTAACATTTCTCATCGCAACAGTTTTCATCTTTCACTAATTTACAAGAAACTACTGCTAACAAAGCTCCTAGAATTGGAGCTACAATATACATCCACAGATGCTCTAAATGACCCGAAACAATTGCTGGAGCTATAGAACGTGCAGGATTCATTGAAGCGTTTGTAATTGGACCTGCAAACATGGCTTCTAACAAAACCACTGCCCCAATCGCGATACCAGCAACTACACCAATTTCTTTACTTCCGGTGGAAACATTTATGATTACAACCATTAAGAAAAAGGTTAATAATAATTCTAGCACAAAAGCACGCCAAACATCTACAGTTGGAATGGTGGCTCCTAAAATTTCACTCGCAGGAAACAGAAACCATAGAATTAAACTGGCTGCAAAAGCACCCAAAACTTGAGCACTTATATATTGGGGAACTTCTTTCCAAGAGAACTTTTTTGCATAAGCAAAAGCGATTGTCACAGCAGGATTAAAATGGGCTCCAGAAGTTTCTCCAAAAGCATAAATCATCGCCATAACTATTAATCCCCAAGTAATTGCAATTCCTACATGTGTAACATTACCTCCCGTAACTTCATTGACTGTCATTGCTCCCGTTCCACAGAAAATCATAGAGAAGGTTCCAATAAATTCTGATATATATTTCTTCATTATTTTAAATAAAGCACAAAGATACAAACCCTTATTTTAAGGTTTTGTTAACAATTGTCATTTTTTGAATTTGTAACTTTATGAAAAATTTAAACTAATCATGAATAAACCAATTTTTAAAATTTTAAGTATCTTTATTTTCGCACTAGTGCTTTCTCTTACTAGTTGTAAAGAAAATGAACAAGCAGTTGTAAAAACAGTTACCGAACCTGTTGTTGAATTAAAAATAACAACACCTGCTCCTAGTCCTCTAGGTAAGGTATCTCAAAGGGTAGGATTGACAGATATTGACATAGAATATTCCAGACCTGGAGTAAAAGGAAGAACTATTTTTGGTGATCTAGTTAGCTTCGGAAAAACATGGAGAACTGGTGCAAATGCAAACACAAAAGTAACTTTTAGTTCTGATGTAACCATAGATGGACAAACATTAAAAGCGGGCTCTTACGGATTGTATTCTGTACCAAACAAAGATACTTGGGAAGTAATGTTTTATGCTGATTCGGATAAAAGCGGTGTTCCAAGAGATTGGGACGATAATAAAATAGCCGCAAAAACTACCGCAAAAGTTGAGTCTATGCCGATGAATATTGAATCATTCACTATTTCTTTTGATGACGTAACAAGTACATCTGTCGTAATTGGACTTATTTGGGAAAAAACATATGTTGGAATTAAACTTGAAGTTCCTACTGATCAACTGGTTTCTGAAACTATTGATGCTGTGATGGCTGCATCTCCTAAATCTGGAGATTATTATAATGCTGCAATCTATTATAGCCAGCAAGATAAAGATATTAAAAAAGCTAATGAATGGATGGAAAAAGCCATGTCTATGATTGAGAAACCTGGCTTTTGGCAACTAAGGCAACAGTCTTTAATTTATGCAAAAATGGGTGATAAAGATAAAGCAATTGCAACTGCTAAAAAATCTTTAGAAGGTGCTAAGGCGTCCAAAAATGATGCATATATAAAAATGAATACTGAATCTCTTAAAGAGTGGGGAGCAATGTAAAATTGTTTTCTTTATTCTTAAATATTTAAAATCTCAAGTTGACACTTGAGATTTTTTTAGTTTATAACATCGTGGCTTTTCATTATTTTTGACTAAAAAATAAAGTTCGTTAACGACACTAGAAAAACAAACCATTTCAGAAGATTAGATCCTTATATATTCTCCCTTTTATTCTAATACTCCAAACCAATAATTTCTCTAACCTGATCTAAAGTAGCTATCAAGTCTTTAGAAAACTCAAAAGTCATGATATTACTTTCTTTTTTTTCTTCTCTTATTAGTTGGCTAAAATGTTCCGCTTCAAAACTATAACCAATAGTTTTATATTTAAAATCAAGAATTTCTTCTTTGTCATTTTTATAAATAGTTACAGAAGGTGTTTCATGAAAACGAGTGTTTAATTTTAGAATGGCATCTTCAAAGGTAAAAACAGCTTCAGTGGGTGTTTCTTCTAATAATGTACTTTTTAAATGTGCTTTCGCACTACCATAATCAAATACTACTGAGCAACTTGAATCTACCCCGTTTTTAAAAAAAGTAGCTGCCGATTCTATCTTTTTTGGTTTTCCCAAAGTAGATAATGCTGCAAAAATTGGATAAATTCCGATATCTAACAAACTACCTCCGCCGACCTCTTTTTTAAACAATCTACTTTCTGTATTGTAAGGAGTGTAGAAGCCAAAATCTGCTTCTAAATTCTTTAAGTTTCCGAACTTTTTATTTTTAACGATGTCTAAAACATACCTAAAATGAGGCAAAAAGAAAGTCCACAGAGCCTCCATTAACAGTACATTATTGTGTTTGGCAATAGCAATCATTTCCTCTACTTCTCGCAAATTCATAGCAAATGGTTTTTCGCATAAAACTGCCTTTTTGTTTTGCAAACAAAGTATCGTATGTTCTTTATGAAAACTGTGTGGAGTGGCAATATAAACAGCATCAATTGTTTGATCTTTTGCCAAATCTATATAAGAATTAAATGCTTTTTTTACTTGATATTTTTCTGCAAATTCCTCTGCATTTTGCTGACTTCTTGAAGCTACTGCAACTAACGTTACATTTTCTGTAGACGCTAAATCTGTGGCGAATTTATGTGCAATTTTGCCTAAGCCAATAATTCCCCATTTAATATTGTTATTTTTCATTCAATATTGTTTTATCAATACTGAAAAAACCTAGAAAGAAAAATAAAACGATTAAAGAAAGTACGTGAATTATATTCAAAGACACATCATTTAAAATATCATATGTAATTTTAAAAATTACTAGAGATGTAACTATTAAAGTAATTTTACTTTGTCTGTTAATCGATTTAAAAACAAATGCCAATGAAAAAAATAAGACTAAAATGCAACCTATAAAATTTAACCATAAATAACTAACGACAGGTTCTAAATCCTGTGACTCTAATTTATAAATTCCAAAATAATAAATTGAACAAATTAGGATTTGAGTTATTACAGCAGATTTAAAAACTGAATTTCCGTTTACTTTTTTAAAGAAAAATGCCAATAAAAAAATACCTAAAACATTTCCATAAAAAATAGAACCAATAATATTTACCAATTGAATTAAGTTATCAAATAAATTTGCCACACAAGCAACAGAAATGGCAATAATACCCCAAGCTAATGTGAACCATTTAGATGCTTTTACAAAATGCTCATCGCTCTTTTCTTCTTTTATATTTCGCTTATATAGATCCATGGTCGTAGTGCTGGCCAAAGCATTTAGTTCTGATGCAGTGGAAGACATTGCTGCTGACAAAATTACCGCCAATAAAAGCCCAATTAACCCCCTTGGCAGATTGTTTAATATAAAGTGAATAAAAACGTAATCTTTATCATTTGACTCTATTTTATCCAGTGTATTTTCTTTATCAATTTTATCAATAATTACTTTTGATTTTGCTTTTAAGGCTAAATCTCTCGTATTTAAATCTTGAATTTGTTCTTTTTCTTCAATTTGAAAACCATCAGCAAAAAGTGCTTTTTTATTATTTTCAATATTGATATGCTCCTGCCTTAATTGTTGGTACTCTTCAACATAAATAGATTTTTCAATTGCTTCATTAGCACCAGGGTTAAAGTTTAATGGTGAAGGGTTAAACTGATAAAACACAAAAACCATAACTCCAATTAACAAAATAAAGAATTGCATTGGCACTTTTAACAATCCATTGAAAATTAAACCTAATTGACTTTCTCTAACAGATTTACCTGACAAATAACGTTGAACTTGACTTTGATCTGTTCCAAAATAGGAAAGCATTAAAAAGGTCCCTCCTAAAACACCTGTCCAAACTGTATATCTATTACTTAAATCAAAAGAAAAATCTAACACTTCCATTTTATTGCTCGCTCCAGCAATTTCTAATGCATTTTTGAAGGTAATATTTGCAGGAAGTTGACTCATAATCATGAAAAACGCAATTAACATTCCTGTAAAAATGATAATCATTTGCTGTTTTTGCGTCACATTTACGGCTTTAGTCCCGCCAGAAACAGTATATATAATTACTAGAAATCCAATGATAATATTTAAAGTCAATAAATCCCAACCTAAAACTGCACTTAAAATAATTGCAGGCGCAAAAATGGTTATTCCTGCCGCCAGGCCGCGCTGAATTAAGAATAAAATTGCGGCTAAACTTCTTGTTTTTAAATCGAACCTACCTTCTAAAAATTCATATGCTGTATATACTTTTAACTTGTGATAAATAGGAATAAAAACAACGCATATAATAATCATAGCAATCGGCAAACCAAAGTAAAATTGAACAAACCCCATGCCACTGTGAAATGCTTGTCCTGGAGTTGATAAAAACGTAATTGCACTCGCTTGAGTTGCCATTACAGACAAACCGATAGTCCACCACTTAGAGTCATTCCCTCCTTTTATATAGTCTTGTACATTCGCATTTTTTCTTGTAATATAGGTTCCATAAGCAACAATAAAAACGAGTGTAACCGACAAAATAATCCAATCTATATAATGCAACTTGTTTGAAATTCCCATAGCTTATGATGTGAAATAATTTGAAATGAAATAGAAAATGATTACGTAAATTAAATTCGCAATTAGAACGAATGAATATTCTTTTTTCCAGGTGTATTTTTCTTGATTCATAATTAAGAATATATATTAACTGAATTGTTTGCTTATAAATTACTATTTATTTTTTAACACCCCTACTAAAGCTAGAGTCTATAATTACTTCTAATAGATTATTACTACTTATTATCTTTCATAATAGTCCAAAAAATAAGAATATAAAGTCGCTCATTAAAACTATTTCTTTTTCCCAACAGACAACATATTTGCAAATAATTTATATGCACCAGAAACGCCTGCTGGCAATTCTCTAAAGAAACTTAAACCTGTATAAATATAATTTCCCTCACCATATTTTGCAATTAATAAACTTCCGTTTTTTGGCAACTCTCCTTTATCGTACATAGATAAAATAGCTGTAAAATTTTCATCCCAAGCATTAGGAAAGTACAAACCACGTTCTTGCACCCAACCTTTAAAATCTTCCGCTGTAATTTTATTTGGAAAGTTCAACAATTCATGCGTTTCATCTAAAATAGTTACTTCAGAAAATTCATCTGTAACTCTATCTCTGGAAAGTTTCAATGGATACGGAGGGTCTACGTTCACTCTTCTATTGGTGTTATATTGCACGATCATATTACCCCCTTTTTTCACATAATCTAATAGGAATTTTTGCTTAAATTTTAATTCTTTCACAATGTTATAAGCTCTAATCCCTAAAACAATTGCATCATATTTTTTTAAATTTTCTACATTAATTTCTGATGGTTTTATCTCAACAACGGTATATCCAATTTGACGCAAACTTTCTGGAACAGCATCACCTGCACCTTTAATATAACCTATTTCATTACCTACTTTTTCAATATTTAAACGAACTACTTTCGCTTCAGAGTTTAATAGCACAGATTGTTTAGGAATATGATTGTAATTTATTTCTATTAATTCTTTTGAATACTCTTTTCCATCTGCAATGGCAACTACTTTTAATTTTCCAACAGATTCATTACTTGGCGGTGTGACCAAAAAATCAACTGTCTCTTGATCATATTTCTGAGCAATATTAAATACAATTTCTTTAGGTAATATTTGCCAATTTTCTGGAACTTGAAGGCTTACTTTGCCAGAAGTAAAATTCGCTCCCGCTTTTACCACAACACTTATTTTTTTTACAGTTTCATCGGAAAAAATAAGTACTTTGTCTTTTAGTTTTGTGGTAACTAAAGGCATCATTTCAAAAGGCTCATAAATTTCACCTTTATCACGTTCAGCATATCTTCTCACTACATTTTTAGTGATGGTAATCGGAATTCCTTCTATAACCAAATTAAAATCCATTTTTGCTGGCCTTAGTGTTTCTGGACTACCAATTAATATTTGATTATTAACCGTATAAGTTCCTAAAGAAGAAGATTCTCGTAACCAATAAGGATCAGAGTATTGATTTGTATTTAAAGTAATCGTCTCTTTAAAATTTATTTTTTTATTATTAGATAAGTTAATCTCTTTTACAATTGACTTTTCATCAATTTTAGATGTGATTGAGGATAAAATGATAAAAGCTTCACTCCTATTTAATACTTCAAAATTGACGTCTATTTTTGAATTTGGTGTTCCGCTAGAAGCGTTTGCTGAAGCTTCTAAATAAAGCCCTGCAGATGCTTCAATAATTTCTTTGATTTGTTTTTCTTTAATTTTTCTCCAATGGGAATCCTCTAAAAGTTGAATTTTTTGAAAAGCTTCCAATAATTTTGGAATGTGTTTAGACGGATTTACAAAATCAAATTTTTCTTCAACCTCATATAATATAGCTCCAATCTCTCCACCGCCTTTAATGCGATTCCAAGTGGTATTAATTCCTGAAAAAATATCTTTTTTATCCTTTAAAGCATCTCCTTTTAAAAATTTTAAAAATTCAGATTGTTCTCCTCTTGTGGTAATCCTGCCAAAACCTTGGCACAAATGCTGGCTACTTGCCATAGAAGCTAACTCATTATTAGACAAACCTTTTAAAGGATAATATACACCAATGTCAAATTTTGTAAAATCTTTAGAAGCGATTTTAAACGCTTCTTTATCCTTATAAAACCAAGAAGATGTATTGAAAAACAAACGTTTTGGCTTCCATAAACTACTATGTTTTAATTGTGTTGAGTATTGAGTACTATCATTGGCCAAATCAAAAGCTTCTACACTTAACATCGCAGAACTTGTATGATGACCGTGAGTCGTTCCAGGAGTTTCATGATTAAAACGATTGATAATTACGTCTGGTTTAAACGTTCTAATTGCCCAAACAACGTCACTCAAAACCTTTTCTTTATCCCAAATCTTTAGTGTTTCATCTGGATGTTTAGAATACCCAAAATCATTAGCTCTTGTAAAAAACTGCTCTCCACCGTCGATTCTTCTTGCTGCCAGCAATTCTTGTGTTCTAATGACACCTAACAATTCTCTAATTTCTGGACCAATTAAATTTTGTCCTCCATCTCCTCTAGTTAAAGACAAATAACCTGTTCTCGCTTTTACACTATTTGCTAAATAAGTAATTAATCGTGTATTTTCATCATCTGGGTGTGCAGCAATATATAACGCAGTTCCTAAAAAATTGAGTTTTTGAATTTTCTCAAAAATCTTATTTGATGTTAATTTTTGGGGACTTTGAGCAAATAGTGAAACAGAAATTAATGAAAAACCTAGTATCGAAAGTAAAAATTTCTTCATATTTTAAAATTAGTCGTGTAAACAAATGTAGTTTTTTATACATAAAAATGAATGAATTAACATAAATATAACATTTCTAAAATCATCAACAAAATGCTCATAACCTGTTAATAAAATAATTTTTAAAGTCACTTTTTTAGAATATATTTGTAGAACACATTAAGAAAAAATATTACATGAAATTTATTGTATCCAGTTCTCAATTATTAAAACAATTACAAGTTTTAGGAGGCGTTATAAATAGCAACAACACATTACCAATTTTAGATAACTTTTTGTTTGAGTTATCTGAAAATCAATTAAAAGTTTCTGCATCAGATTTGGAAACAACAATGAGTTCTGTAGTCGATGTAGAAAGCGATAGTTCTGCTTCTATTGCGGTTTCTGCACGTTTGTTATTAGATACTTTAAAGACCTTTCCAGACCAACCTTTAACATTTAAAACAGAAGGTGATAACACGATTGAAATTAGTTCTGATCAAGGGAAGTATGATATGGCTTATTTTAGCGGAGATGAATTCCCTAAAGCAGTTTCATTACCTTCACCAAGTAAAACAGTGGTTCCTGCAAATATTTTAGGTACGGCAATTTCTAAAACAATATTTGCTGCAGGAAATGATGATTTACGCCCGGTAATGAGTGGTGTTTTCTTTCAATTTAGTTCACAAAGCTTAACCTTCGTTGCTACGGATGCTCATAAATTAGTGAAATACACAAGAACGGATGTTACTGCAGATCAGACAGCAGAATTTATTATGCCAAAGAAACCTTTAAATTTATTAAAAGGAATTTTAGGTGGTTCTGATAGCGAGGTTACAATTGAATATAATGACGCAAATGCAAAATTCACTTTTGATAACGTGGTTTTAGTTTGTCGTTTAATTGATGGGAAATATCCTAATTACGAAGCTGTAATTCCTAAAGAAAATCCAAATAAATTAACAGTTGATAGAGCTTCTTTTTTAAACTCTGTAAGACGTGTTTCTATATTCTCTAGTAAGACTACACACCAAATTCGATTAAAAATGGCAGGAACTGAATTAAATATTTCTGCGGAAGATTTAGATTTTTCTAACAAAGCGGATGAGCGTTTGAGCTGCGACTACCAAGGAGATGACATGCAAATTGGTTTTAACTCACGTTTTTTAAGTGAAATGCTAAACAACTTAAGTTCTAATGATGTTTTAATTGAAATGTCATTGCCAAACAGAGCAGGAATCTTGACACCTATTGATGGCACAGATGAAGGGGAAAAAGTTACTATGTTGGTAATGCCTGTAATGTTAAATAATTAAAATAAAAAACATATTTAATACTCTAAACCACAACTTTTTAGTTGTGGTTTTTTAGTTACTTTTAACAATAATTAAACTTTTAGCCAGTGACTTTCGAGGAAACAAATAAAAACAGAAGAAGTATTAGAGATTTTAAAAACACACCCGTTTCTGATGAAATTATCAATCAAGTTCTAAAAGAAGCTTTAGAGGCTCCCTCAAGCTCCAACACACAACCTTTTAAAGTTGTTGTTGCAAAAGGTGATATACTAAAAAAAATAGGAGAAGATCTTACTTTTAAGTACAATACTGGCCAAAAATTAAGAAAACTAAACATATTCAGCAAAATTTACACTGCCCATAAATATAAACTGAATGTGAATAAAGTGTACAAGACCATACAAGGTAAATATCCAGAAATTTTTCAAGAAAGAAGAGTAAAAACTGGTTTTGGTTTGTATAAAGTACTTGGTATAAAAAGAGAGGATAAAAAAGCAAGAGCTGCTAGTTTGGCGCGTAACTTTACTTTTTTTGATGCTCCTGTTGGTATTTGGATTTTTGTAGACCCAAAAATGGGGTATACTTCATTAGTTGATGCAGGTTTATTTATGCAAAACTTAATGTTATCCGCCACGAGTAAAGGTTTAGGGACTTGCGCACAAGGAGCTTTAAATTTATGGAGAGAACCAGTAGATAAACATTTCAATGTGCCAAAAGGATATGAATTAGTTTGTGGCCTTTCTTTTGGCTACCCAAGTGATCATATTGTAAATTCTTATCGTCCAGAAAAAATTGGTTTAGAAGAACTTTTGGTCTCTAAAAGGAAATAAAGAGTTTATATTTTTTTTACTCTCTTATTGTTTTTTGTTTACTTTTAACGAATGAATTTTCTAGCGCATCTCTACTTATCGGAAAACAATACCAATATTATGATTGGAAATTTTATTGCAGATCATATTAAAGGTAATAATTACGATGGATTTTCGGAAAAAATTCAGCAAGGTGTTTTTTTGCACAGAGAAATAGATACATTTACCGATGCTCACGAAGTTGTTAGAAAAAGTAAAAGACGTTTACACGAGCGCTACAGGCATTACGATGGTGTAATTATAGATATTTTTTATGATTATTTTTTAGCAAAAAACTGGTCAAATTATTCGGTAATCCCATTAGATATTTACACAGACTCCATTAATAAATTTTTCTATGAAATTTCACCTGAATTGCCTTTAAAAACTCAGAATTTCATTAAATACATGATTCAGTATAACATCCTTTTCAATTATCAATTTAAAGATGGTATAGAACGTGTTTTAAACGGAATGAATACCAGAACAAAAGGAAAATCTCAAATGAATTTAGCCATCGAAGATTTAACTATTTTACATCAAGAATTTGAAGATGACTTTACCATTTTCTTTAAAGATTTACAAAATTTTACGGTACAAAAACTTCAAGAAATTAATTAGAATTATGAGAAATATCAGTATACTTATAACACTATCTTTATTATTTATAAACTGCGAAACAGCAATTAATAAAGAAGAAACAACAGGATTGGTAACTCAAAAAGCAATGGTTGTTACCGCCAGGGAAGAAGCTTCTAAAATTGGTGCGGATATCTTAAAAAAAGGAGGAAACGCTTTTGATGCAATGGTTGGTACAGAATTAGCTTTAGCGGTTGCATATCCTTTTGCAGGAAATCTTGGTGGTGGTGGTTTTATGGTCTATAGAAAAAATGACGGAGAAATTGGGGCTTTAGATTATAGAGAAAAAGCACCTTTAGCTGCAACCAAAAACATGTATTTGGATGCAAAAGAAAATGTAATTAAAGGAAAAAGCACACTTGGAGCAATGGCTGTAGGTGTTCCTGGAACAATTGCAGGAGTTTTTGCAACACATAAAAAATTTGGAACACTTTCTATTGAAGAAATACTAAAACCCGTAATTGAATTAGCAAAACGCGGTGTAATCGTTACCAAAAAGCAAGAAAAAAGAATTAAATACTTTCAACCATTATTTTTAAAAGCGAATAAAGATTCTATTATTTTTAGTGAAAAATGGCAAGAAAATGACACAATAAAATATCCTGCTTTAGCAGAAACTTTAACTAGAATACAACAGAACGGAAAAGAGGAGTTTTATAATGGTGAAACTGCAAAACGTTTGGTGAAATTTATTCAAGAAAACGGAGGAATTATAACCTTAGAAGATTTATCTAAATATGAAGCCAAATGGAGAACTCCCGTTACTTTTAAGTATGACGATTTAAAAGTAATTTCTATGTCTCCTCCTTCTAGTGGAGGTATTTGTTTAGCTCAAATTATGACAGCGATTGAGCCTTTTAACTTGGATGAATTTGGGCATAATAGTGCAAAGTCAATTCAAGTAATTACAGAAGCAGAAAGACGCGCTTATGCAGACAGAAGTTACTTTTTAGGTGATCCTGATTTTGTAACAATTCCGCAACAAAAATTAATTTCTAAAGAATACTCTGAAAAAAGAATGGCTAATTTTTCTTTTGAAAAAGCTACTAAATCTTCTGAAGTTTCTCATGGTACTATCGAAATTATTGAAAGTGATGAAACCACACATTACTCTATTGTAGATCAATTTGGAAATGCGGTTTCCGTAACAACAACTTTAAATGGCGCTTATGGTTCCAAATTATATTCGTCTGAATTAGGTTTCTTCTTTAATAATGAAATGGACGATTTTTCCAGCAAACCTGGTGTGCCAAATATGTTTGGTTTAATTGGTGCAAAAGCCAATGAAATTGTTCCAGAAAAAAGAATGTTAAGTTCTATGACACCAACAATCGTAGAAAAAAACGGAAAACTTTTTATGGTTGTAGGAACTCCTGGAGGATCAACAATTATCACATCTGTTTTACAGACTATTCTAAACGTGCATGAATATAAAATGGGAATGCAGCAGGCTGTAAATGCTGCAAGATTTCATCATCAATGGTTACCAGATGTTATTAAAATGGAACCTAATAGTTTTAATAAAGAAGTAATTGCTGAGTTAAAAAACCTTAATTATTTAATTGACGAAACTTCTTCTAGAATTATTGGTAAAGTTTCTGCTATTTTAATATTGCCAGAAGGAAAATTAGAGGGTGGAGCAGATAAACGCGGAGATGACACGGCTGTTGGTTTTTAGGTTTTATAAATAGAAACTATGATTAAAAACATTTTAAACTTACTCTTAATTCTAATATTTTTCAGTTGTAGTTCTGATGAAAATTTTAGTGTAAAAAAAATTGAGGAAACAAAACCAAATTCTCCAGAATTAAAATATGATTTTCCTTTATTAGTAGGTAAACCTTTACATATAAATAAAAAAGTAAATTCTGAAATTTTTAAAGATTTTCTTGATATAGACATCAATAAAGAGCACAAAAGTATTTTTGAAAACGTTTGGGGAACAAAAGAAAATTCTATTCCTATACTTTCTGATTTAACGTACAGTATAAACACACTTAATAAAAAAATGTATTCCGTTACTCTAAATGCAGATGGCTGTGGTGCATATTGCGAATTTTTCTCAACTACTTATAATTATGATTTATCAAATGGTCATCGGATTTATTTAGATTCCATTTTTAGTAAAAAAGGTAAAAAAGAATTACTCCTTTTAATTTCAAGCGAAAAAAGAAAAGAAATAGAAAGCTATATATTAAAAATCAACAACGAAGTTGTTTCAAAGCAGGATAAAAATAGATTAAACCAAACAATAGAACTTTATAAAAATTGTTTGAACAGTTTGCCTTTTAATTCCTTAGAATTTATCGACTTTAAAATTATAGACAAAACAATAGTTTTAACTTCAGAAAGATGTTCCAATCACGCAGAAAGAGCACTTGATGAGTTAGGAGATTATCAATTTATAATTAAACAAAGTCAAATAAACTCACTTTTAAATAAATATGGTAAAAACATTTTAAATTAAACTAATGATACAACCATTCCATTTAGCAATTCCAGTGCAAGATTTAGAAAAGTGTAGAACGTTTTACAGAGATATTTTAAACTGTGAAGAAGGTAGAAGTTCTGAACATTGGGTAGATTTTAATTTCTTTGGACATCAATTAGTTATTCATCAGAAAGATGGATTTAACCCAGAGAGAATTTCCAATCCAGTTGATGGACACGATGTTCCTGTACCGCATTTTGGAGTCGTTTTAACTTGGGAAGACTGGCATTCTTTAGCGGATCAATTAAAAGCTAAAAATACAAAATTTGAAATAGCACCTTGCATTCGTTTTGAGGGAAAGGTAGGAGAACAAGCAACAATGTTTTTTACTGATCCCGAAAAAAATGCATTAGAGTTTAAAGCTTTTAGAGATATGAGCCAGTTATTTGCAAAATAATGCAATTAGCGGAAACTCATATTGTAGAAAAGTTAGAAAAATCAATTCGTTTTCAAGAATACGGAGTTGGAATTTTTAATACAATTCCGACTAAATCTGGCATAAAAAAAGCAATCAAAAAAGAACTTATTTTTATTGATGGACTTTTAGCAACAACCTCTAAATTTATTTCTGGTGGAGAAAAAATTGAGCTTTTTGAATCAGAAAACTCATCCACTTTTGAAAGATTAAAATTAGATTTAGAAGTTTTATTTGAAGATAGTTATTTAGCCATTATTTACAAACCTGCTGGTATTTTGGTTAGTGGAAATAGATTTGTAACCATAGCAAATGGATTAACTCAAAACTTAAAAAAAAGTAATCAACTCGATGCTGTAAGACCGCAACCAATTCACAGATTAGATTATCCAACAAGTGGGCTTTTATTAATTGGAAAAACAAGTTCATCCATAAATGCACTAAGTGCATTATTTAAAAATAACGAAATTCAAAAAACATATTTTGCAATTACGATTGGGAAAATGGAAGAAAATGGTGAAATGAATTTTCATATTGATGAAAAAATAGCATTAACGCAATTTGATGTTTTGCGAACGGTAGTTTCTAAACGCTTCACTTTTTTAAATTTGGTGAAACTTAGCCCAAAGACTGGCAGAAAACATCAGCTTAGAAAACATTTATCTTCCATTGGAAATCCGATTTTAGGAGACAAAGAATATTTTAAGGAAGGACTTGTTTTAAACGGAAGAGGTTTGTATTTACATGCATCTGCACTAGATTTTATACATCCTTTTACAAAAGATACAATTTCTATCACCAAAGAAAATCCTAAAAAATTTACAACTATTTTTCCAGATTTTTAAAAACTTAAATTCGAGAATAATTTAAAAAACGGAGGTCATAAAAACACATATTAGATTATTATGAGTAGAACAAATAGTTTCTTCATTTAAAAAATGATATTTTAGCTTTAGATTTTTTAATGTAAAAAAATGAAGAAGCTTTTTAAATTTATTGGAATTCTTTTACTGCTATTAGTTATAGCACTCGGAATTTATTATTTCGTAAACCACGAACCTTTACCTAAAGGAGAAAAAGGAAAAGAAGCAGATGCTTTAGCCATTAGAATGTTGAATGCATTAAACAATGATGCCTTTTTACAATCGGAAACTTTAGAATGGAGTTTTAGAGGAAAACACTTTTATAAATGGCACAAACAAGAAAACATTGTTGAAGTTTCTTGGGATAAAAATAAGGTCATTTTACACACCAGTAAGCCTTCCGAATCTAAAATTTTTATTGATAATGAAAAAGTAGAAAATCAAGAATTATTAAAAAAAGCAAGTGATTTTTTTAATAATGATTCTTTTTGGTTGGTTGCACCCTATAAAATTTTTGATGCTGGTACGGAAAGACGTATTGTAAAGTATAATGATAAAGATGCTCTTTTAATCACCTATACCTCAGGGGGATTAACTCCAGGAGATTCTTACCTCTGGATTTTAAACGAAAACTATTTTCCAACATCATTTAAAATGTGGACTTCCATAATTCCTATGGGTGGTGTTTCTGCAACATGGTCTGAATGGAAAAATACTTCAGCAGGCATAAAACTACCCACAAAACACGAACTTTCTTTATTTGGAATGAAGTTAAATCTGGGAGATGTAAAAGCTTATAATACGAAAGCAGATCAACTTGCTTCTAAAATTCTAAAAGCTATCCATCACGAAGCATATAGAAAAACACGATATCTAGAATGGAGTTTTGGAGGTAGAAGACATTTTAAATGGGATAAAGAAAAAAATATAGCAGAAGTTACTTGGGATACTATTCGCGTAAATTTACATACAAGAAATAGAGAAAATAGTGCTGTTTATTTCCATAATAAAAAACAAGAAATTGCGGACTCCTCGCTTGTAAAAAAAGCTTGGGATATTTTTAATAACGATTCTTTTTGGCTAGTTGCACCGCATAAACTATTCGAAAACGGAATTATTAGGAGTATTCAAAAAGTAGATACCCAAGAGGCTCTTTTAGTAAAATATACAACTGGAGGAACAACCCCTGGAGATTCTTATCTTTGGGTTTTAGATACTAATTATGTTCCTAACAGTTTTAAAATGTTTGTGCCAAGTATGAAATTGAATGGAATCTCAGCGACTTGGGAAGATTGGAAGCTTACAGAAAGTGGCACTTTATTGCCTACAAATCATGCATTTTCTAGTGGAAACAAATTAAGTATGGGAGACGTAAAAGCCTATAAATAATGAATTCAAGAACCATCGCAAACGGAATTTTAAGAGCCATAGGAATTGTTTTAGGAATTTTACTATTTGTTTACTTTCTGTACATAATTCAATCTGTAATCGTTTACATAATTATTGCAGGAATTTTATCTTTAATTGCAAGACCCATTATTCTTTTTTTAAGAAGAAAACTAAAATTCCCAAATACCATCGCTGTCATATTTACAATGGCTTTAATGTTAGGCCTTTTAACAGGTTTAATTGTTATGTTTATACCTTTAGTTGCAGAACAAGGAAAAAGTTTATCCTTGCTAGAAGTCGATAAACTACAGCAAAATGTTCAACAAATATTTAGTCAAACTACAGCTTATTTTTCGTCAAAAGGAATTGATGTTCTAAGTGAATTAAAGGAAGTCGATTTTATGTCTCAATTTAAAGAAATTCCTAATTTATTAAATTCTGTATTAGGTGCTGTTGGATCTTTAAGTGTTGGTTTATTCTCCGTTTTATTTATCTCTTTCTTTTTTATGAAAGATAGCCAATTACTAAAAAAAGGTATAATGACAATTATCCCCAATCAAACAGAAGGAAGGTTTTCAAAGTCTCTAGAAACCATTAATGATTTACTTTCAAGATATTTTATTGGATTACTATTTCAAATTACAATTTTATTTGTGTTGTACACAATTATATTATTGTCTTTTGATATTCAGAATGGCGTAGTTATTGCCTTTTTGTGTGCGTTATTAAACCTAATTCCCTACGTCGGTCCAATGATTGGTGCTGTTATTATGTTTGTTTTATCAATGACAAGTAATATTGGATTAGATTTTCAAACCCAAATATTATCGACCTCATTATGGATTATGTTTTGGTATTTAATTGCTCAATTCATTGATAATTTTGTGAGTCAACCACTTATTTTTTCAAAAACAACAAAATCCCATCCTTTAGAAATATTTTTAATTATTATTATCGGTGGATTACTTTTTGGAGTCGTTGGAATGATTACTGCTATTCCCTTATACACGGCCTTAAAAGTGATTTTAAAAGAGTTTTTGTCAGATAATAAAATTGTAAAATCTATCACAAAAGATATTTAGAAAATCTTTGAATACTGCCATATTACATCCGAAAGTTCAGCAATTTATTGCTAACAATTTAAAATCTAACATCACTAAACTGATTTTAAAAGGGAGCCCTTTTGATTTGATTTCTATACAAGAATTGGCAAATCAGATTATTGCAAAACAAAAATCTGAACAAAAGTTACCAACTTGGTTTTCTGCTAAAAATATTTACTATCCGCCAAAACTCAGCATTGAACAAACATCATCAGAAATTACTGCAGATTACAAATCAAAATTTATTTCTGGAAATGCCATCATTGATATTACTGGTGGTTTTGGAGTTGATTGTTGCTATTTTTCTAAGCAATTTAAAAAGGTAATTCACTGTGAAATTAACGAAGACCTATCAACAATTGTAAAACACAATTATCAACAATTAAACATAAAAAACATTCAGACAGTTTGTGATGATGGCATAACTTTTTTAAAAAATACAGACACAACTTTTGATTGCATTTATATTGACCCTTCAAGAAGAAATGAGGTGAAGGGAAAAGTTTTTTTACTAAAAGATTGTCTACCGAATGTACCAGAAAATATTGATTTTTTATTCACAAAAACAGCACAAATTCTATTAAAAAACTCTCCAATATTAGATATTTCGAGTGTTATCTCAGAATTAAATTTTGTAAAAGAGGTGCATATAATTGCTCTGCAAAACGAAGTGAAAGAAGTACTTTTTTTATTAGAAAAAAACTACAAAGAAGAGATTCAAATAAAGACAATCAACATTCGAAAAGAAGACTTTCAAAGATTTGATTTTAAATTAAAAGAAACCGTAACTTCAAATTATTCGGCACCACTCTCCTATTTATATGTACCGAATGCAGCCATTTTAAAATCTGGCGCATTTCATCAAGTATCAAAACAATTAAATGTATTTAAAGTACATCAACATTCACATCTATACACATCAAACGAAATAATTGATTTCCCTGGAAGAGTTTTTAAAGTTGAAAATGTTATTCCATATCATAAAAAGAAAATCAAAAATTTTCTATCCGAAGACAAAGCGAATATTACGATAAGAAACTTCCCGAAAACTGTTAATCAAATTAGGAAAGAAACAAAAATTAAAGATGGTGGTAATTCTTATTTATTTTTCACCACGCTTAAAAACAATCAATTAGTGGTTATTTGTTGTAAAAAAACTGGATAGCGTGCAGAACAAAAAAACATAATTATTTTACGCTTAAGACCTCAAAAAAGAAGTCCCAAATAGACATTCAGCAATTTTGTTTTTTTAACAACTATTTTTTTCATTAAGTTTGTATAGAAAGCGTAACTTTTCATTCATGCAAACGATTACATATCAGGCAATAAAAATTAATCAAAACACACAGATGTCTACTCAAGATGTTTTGGTTTTAGAAGCTCCATTGCAAATAAATATTAATAATGAACCATACACGGTTGTCATGAGGACACCTGATAATGATAAAGAATTAATAAGAGGTTTGCTATTTGCGGAAGATATTTATAAGAGTGAAAAAACTTTAACTTTTCAAATTGACAAAGAAAATAGTGGCATTACTTCTATTATAAACGTTACGATTTCAAAAGATTTATTAGGAAAAGGTTACCTCAATAAAAGAACTTTATTATCAGTTTCTTCCTGCGGAATTTGTGGTAAAAAAGAACTCAAAGACATAAAAGTTGAAGGAGAAAAATTCGCTCAAATTAATTCATTTTCAAGTGAGATGTTACATGAAATGTTTATAACAATGAATCGTTTTCAAAATACTTTTAAAAATTCTGGAGGTAGTCATGCTGCTTCCATTTTTAATAAAAAACAAGAATTCTTAACGATTAAAGAGGATATTGGAAGACATAATGCCGTTGATAAAGTCATTGGAGATTTATTGATTAAAGACTATTTAAAACATGCACATTACCTTTTTGTAAGTGGACGCGTTTCTTACGAAATTGTTTCAAAAGCATTCATCGCAAAAATACCAATAATTGTTGCGGTTTCTGCTTGTTCTTCCTTAGCCGTTGACTTTGCCAAAGAGTTTGGAATCTGTTTAATCGGGTTTACTAGGGAGCAAAAAATGACTATTTACTCAAACCCATCCTTTGTTAAAACATCAATCGGTCATCATGTCTAAAAACCCTAAAGAACAACCACCAGAAAAATTAACGGGAATTCAATTAACAAAAGTTCCTGAAACATCTGTGGGTATTAAAGCAATTTTATCTGCATTAACGCACGTAAAGATTGAGGTTGGCATCGTAAAAGGCATTAGTTTATTAAAAAATTTAAATCAAAAAAATGGATTTGACTGCCCCGGTTGTGCATGGCCAGATCCTGATGAGAAAAGAGCTTTTTTAGCTGAATATTGCGAAAATGGTGCAAAAGCAGTCGCTGAAGAAGCAACTAAAAATAAAGTTACTCCGTTATTCTTTGCTACAAATTCGATACAAGAATTATCTGAATTATCAGATTATGAAATCGGAAAAAGCGGACGAATTACACATCCAATGTATCTCCCAGAAGGAAAAAATAATTATGAAGAAATTTCTTGGAGTAAAGCCTTTCATTTAATTGCTGAAGAATTAAATACGTTAAACTCTCCTGATGAAGCTATTTTTTATACCTCTGGAAGAACAAGTAATGAAGCCGCATTTTTGTATCAACTTTTTGTACGGCAATTCGGAACTAATAATTTACCAGATTGCTCTAATATGTGTCATGAATCGAGTGGAGCTGCGCTTTCTGAAACTTTAGGAATTGGAAAAGGATCTGTTACGCTAGATGACTTTAATCATGCAGATTTGGTAATTGTAATTGGGCAAAACCCTGGAACAAACCATCCAAGAATGTTAACTGCTTTAAGCGAAACGAAAAAAAGAGGCGGAAAAATCATGACTATTAATCCACTTCCAGAAGTGGGTTTAATGAATTATAAAGATCCACAAAACCCTCTAAAATGGTTTGGAAAGGGGCAAGATTTAACAGATTTATTTCTACAAGTAAAAATAAATGGTGATGTTGCTTTATTAAAAATCATCTTAAAATTGATGAAAGAAAAAGAAGATGCTGAACCAAATTCTGTATTTAATCATCAATTTATCCAAGAAAAAACAGTTGGCATTGATGATTTACTAAAAGATTTAGACACCTATTCGATTGATTATTTAATACCACAAACTGGGCTATCCATAGAAAAAATAAAAGAAGCTGCATCGCTCATTATCAATAATGATAAAGTGATTATTTGTTGGGCTATGGGTTTAACACAGCATAAAAATGCCGTTGATAATATTCGTGAAGTTGTAAATATTCTACTTTTAAAAGGAAGTATCGGAAAGAAAGGTGCAGGAACTTGTCCTGTTCGTGGACATTCAAATGTTCAAGGAGACAGAACTATGGGGATTTGGGAAAGACCGAAAGCTTCTTTTTTAGACAGTTTAGAAAAAGAATTTAAGTTTAAAGCTCCCAGAAAATATGGTTTTGATGTTGTTGAAGCAATTGAAGCGATGTCTCAAAAAAAGGCAAAAGTATTTTTTGGAATGGGAGGAAATTTTATTTCTGCAACTCCAGATACCACATTTACCGCAGATGCTTTGCGCAACTGTAACTTAACAGTTCAAGTATCTACAAAATTAAATCGAAGTCATTTAATCACGGGTAAAAAAGCACTGATTTTACCTTGTTTAGGACGTTCAGAAAAAGATTATCAAACTTCTGGAGCACAATTTGTTTCTGTAGAAAATTCAATGGGTGTTGTGCATCAATCTAAAGGACACCTAAAACCCTGTTCTAAAGAATTAATGAGTGAAACTGCCATTGTAGCAAATTTGGCTAATGTTACTTTAAAGAATTCAACCACAAATTGGATAGATTTAACTAATAACTACGATTTAATTCGTGATAAGATTGAAGCTACAATTCCTGGTTTTAAAAACTTTAATAAACGCGTAAGAATTAAAGGTGGATTCTATTTACCAAACAATGCAAGAGATAATAACTTTAAAACTACAACTACAGGAAAAGCAAACTTTAGCATTAACAAACCCTCTGAAATCAAATTAGAAAACAATCAATTTATGATGATGACAATACGAACTCATGATCAATACAACACCACAATTTATGGATTAAATGACAGATACAGAGGGGTTTTAAATGAAAGAAGAGTTGTTTTTATGAATGTTGATGATATGAAAATTTTGGGTTTACAAAAACTAGATTTGGTTGATTTAACTAGTCATTTTAACAATGAAGTAAGAGAAGCAAAAGGTTTTCTGGCAATTCCATATAGTATACCAAAACACTGTACAGCAACCTATTTTCCTGAGGCAAATGTGTTAGTTCCTTTAAAAAGTAAAGCAGATATTAGTAATACTCCTGCTTCAAAAACAGTAATCATTACTATCAAAAAAAGATAATTTTAAACTATGAAAAAGATTTTATTTGTATTTGCACTTGTGTTATCTGGTCAATTACTTGATGCACAAAATGAAATAGTGCCTAAAAAAAAGAGTCAAAAAGCATTTGCAAAACTAGATTTTCTCTCTCTTGATTTGCCTAAAGATGACCCAAATATGGGTTTTACAGGAATTCATTACAATCTAATGTTAAATGATTGGTCTTACGCAGGCTTAGGTATTTACGGAGCCATTTCTGGTAACAAAGGAGGCTTTTTTACGTTGGGTGTTAATGCCGGAATTAAAAAATATGTATCAGATGTTTTTTATATGGACGCAGGATTTCATTTTGGTGGTGGAGGTGGCGCTGGCGCCCCTGATGGTGGAGGAGCATTTATACTACCTCACTTTAATTTAGGTTACAATTTCAAGCATTTTTCTATCAATTCTGGGTGGAGTTATGTTGACTTTTTTGATGGTGGAAATATAAAAGGACATCAATTAAATTTAGGACTTGAAATTCCTCTAGGATATTCATTTTCTAATTATGAGGCTTCAGAAAATGAATTCAATTTTGAAATGTTAGAACGATCTAGTTGGAACGTAAACTCAAAAAGAACTTCTTTAATGCTTCATTTAAATAATTTAAAAATTGAGGGTGATGATACAAATATTAATGTTCAAAAATTTAATAGAGCAACCATTCGACTTGCTGGTTTTGAATTGGCTACATACTTTTCTAAAAACTGGTTTAGTTTCTTAAAAGTGGATGGTGCCTTTGATGGAATAAAAGCAGGCTATATGGACGTATTTTTAGGTGGTGGATATCACTTTTCATTTAATAAAAACCGAACAAATATACTAGCAAAATTCGGCGTAGGTGCCGGCGGGGGCGGCGGTGTAGATACGAAAGGTGGTTTTTTAATGTATCCTGACATTTCTTTAGAACAAAAACTTTTCAAGAATACTTTTCTATCTATAAATAAAGGTTTCGTAATGTCTCCAGATTCACATTTTTACACGTCATCTTTTGGAGTTGGGTTAAAATATTATATTGATAGAAATGGAATTATATCTGAAGAAAAATCTTTCTCTAAAGGAAAATTTAAAGGTATAGAAGTGATTACCAAACAAGACCTTTATTTTAATGCGAAAAGAGATGGGAACCCAACAGAAAACTTACACCAAATTTCTTTACAAATAAATTTAAACTTGAATAAGAACATCTATGTTACGGGTCAAACTTCTTTTGCAAACTTTGGAAATGCAGGAGCTTATGCAGAAGGAATTGTTGGTTTAGGCACTAGAACAAATCCTCTATTAAAAGATAAAGTTATCTTTTTTGGGCAAATTTTAGGAGGAGCAGCCGGAGGCGGAGACATTAGTACTGGTGAAGGTTTCATTGTAAAACCAAGTGCTGGTCTCAGCTACAAACTTAATAATACACTCAGTTTTAGAACTGCTGCAGGTTTTGTAAAAGCAAAAGGCGGAAATTTAAGCAACCCCTTTGTCAATTTTGGGATAAAATATCATTTATCATTTTTAAAAATGAATTGATAAAAAACCCCTATTTTTAAAAAATAAAATTTTGATAAACATGAAAGGTAAAATTCTCTTTACATTTATTTCTTTTCTTTTTATTCATATTTTGACGACAAATTCGCAAGACATCAATATTATTCCGAAACCTCAAGAGTTTTCTTTTGGCAAAAATACTTTTGTTATTGATGAAAACACGCTCATTATCAGCCTAAAAGAAAGTGAAAAATCAGCGAAAATATTACAAAAATACTTTAAAGAAAATTTTAATTTACAACTAAAAGCTGCTGAATTTCACAGTTTTAAAAAAAAATCGATTTATTTTAAAACGAATAATAACTTAGCCGATGAAGCTTATGAATTGTCGGTTTCTGAAGATGGAATTACGATTTGTGCTTTAGATGATAAAGGTTGGTTTTATGCGGTTCAAAGTTTAATGCAATATTGTTCTTCCAGTTCTTATTTTTCTAAATATGAAAAATTAATAAATCTAAAAGAAGTTACAATTAAAGATGCCCCGAGATTTAAATGGAGAGCTTTTATGTTGGATGAAGCACGGTATTTTAAAGGAATGCAACAAGTAAAAATACTGCTAGATGAAATGGCTTTTTTAAAGATGAATGTTTTTCATTGGCATTTAGTCGATGATCAAGGTTGGAGAATAGAAATAAAAAAATATCCAAAACTTACTGAAGTTGGTTCTAAAAGAAAAAGTACACAGGTTGGCGCTTTAATGTGGGAAAGTCCCATACAATCGGCAGAACCACATGAAGGTTTTTATACCCAAGAACAGATTAAAGAGCTCATACAATATGCAAAAGAAAGACATATTACGATAGTTCCAGAAATAGAAATGCCAGGCCATTCCTCAGCTGCCATTGCTTCTTATTCTTGGTTAGGAACTTCCCAGAAAGAGATAGAAGTTCCTATTAAATTTGGAGTGGGTAAAGATGTGTATGATGTAACAAATCCAAGAGTATCAAAATTTTTAACGGATGTTTTAGATGAAGTGATGGGTCTTTTTCCATCCAAAGTGATTCATATAGGCGGAGATGAAGTAAAATACAATCATTGGAAATCTTCACTTTCTGTAAGAAAATACATGAAAGAAAAAGAATTGAAAACGCCTGCTGATTTGCAAGTTTATTTTACGAATAACATTTCTAAATACTTACAAAAGAAAGGTCGAAGGATGATGGGATGGAATGAAATTATGGGACACAATTTGCATTATTACCAAAATAAAGAAGATACCAAAACGACTCAAACGTTAGCAAAAGAGAGTATTGTTCATTTTTGGAAAGGCGATATTGATCTAATTACAACTGCTGCAAGTAATGGATATGAAATTGTAAACTCGCTCCACTCCTACACCTACTTAGATTATAAATATATAGACTTACCGCTGTCTAAAGCCTACTCTTTTAATCCGATTCCCAAAAAACTAGACACAAAATACCATGACAAAATTATTGGTTTAGGTGCCCAAATGTGGGGAGAATGGATTCCGACAAATGGTGAGATGCATTTTAGAGTTTTTCCAAGAATAGCTGCATATGCAGAAATTGGCTGGACAAAAAACGAAAATAAAAATTTTAAAACTTTTAAAACAGCTCTAAAGAATCTTCAAAACAGATGGGAGAAAAAAGGAATTTATTTTGCTGATGATAAATTTGTAGAAAAAAACAAATAACTTTTGAGAGAAATTATATCTATAGCGCCAGGAAGAACTTGTTTGTTTGGAGACCATCAAGACTATTTAGGTTTACCAATTATTGCTTGTGCAATTAATAGACATATTACGTTAAAAGCTCGAGAAAACAATTCAAATAATTTCATTATTAATTTGCCCGATATCAACCAAACAAGAATCATTCCTATAAGTGAGAAGGCACTAAATTTAGAGAAAGAAGACTTTTTTATGTCGGCCCTTAAAGTTCTGCAGCGCTATCATTGCATTCCTAATACTGGTTATGAAATTGAGATTACAGGCAGTATTCCGATCAATGCAGGTGTTTCTAGTTCTTCTGCTTTAGTAGTTACTTGGGTTCAATTTTTACTAAAAGCCTTCGGCCCCAATGAATTATTGACTCCAGAATCGGTAGGCCAATTAACTTTTGAATCAGAAGTTTTAGAATTTCATAATCCTGGAGGAAAAATGGATCAATTTAGTATTGGCATTGGAAATATCATTTATTTAGAAACTGGCAATGATTTTTCTTATGAAGTTTTACAAGCTCCTTTATCAGGATTAATTTTGGCAGAATCTGGCGTTCCAAAGGAAACTATAGGGTTGCTAAAAAGAGTGAAAGAAAACGCTTGGAAAGCGATCACTGAGGTACAAAAAAGGATTCCAGAATTTAAAATTGAAGAATCCAAAGTTGAAGATTTAGAAATGTATCTTTCATTTTTAACAGATGATTTAAAACCTTATTTAGAGGCTGCTATTGGTAATTTTAACATTACAAAAAAAGCACTTTTAGAGTTCAAAAAAGAAGTTTTAGACCTGCAAGAAATTGGTGATTTAATGAATCAACATCATCATTATTTAAAAAATCTTTTAAAAATTACAGTTCCTAAAATTGATACGATGATTGATGCTGCTTTAAATGCAGGTGCCTTGGGAGCTAAAATTGTAGGTTCTGGAGGTGGAGGTAGTATTGCAGTGATATCTCCCAAAAATAAAGAAGCACAAATTATAAAAGCAATTTTAAATGCCGGCGCTAAAGATGCCTATTGCGTTGCGGTTGCTAAAGGTGCTAATGTCTCAGAAATAAATTTATTGAAATAAAATATGCATGATAACTTAATTATTCTGGCTGGCGGAATGTCTTCTAGAATGAAAAAACCTGCAACTTCAGACAAATTGAGTAAAGAAGAGGAAGAGGAAGCAAATATTAAAAGTAAAAGTTTAATTCGTGTCGGTCATGAAGGCAGGCCTTTAATGGATTACCTGTTATACAATGCAAAAAAAGCAGGTTATAAAAACATCTACCTTGTTATCAATGAAAAAAATAGTTTATTCAAAGAATTTTATGGAGTACGTAGTACCCAAAATAATTTTAAGAATTTAACCATTTCTTATGCCATACAATACATTCCAGAAAACAGGACGAAACCTTTGGGTACTGCAGACGCTGTTTTTCAGGCAGTTGAACAGTTTCCTGAATTAAAAACTCAACAATTTACAGTGTGTAATAGTGATAATTTATATTCAGAAAAAGCATTCAAAAAGTTAAGTGAAACGAGCAATTTAAATGCATTTATAAGCTACGACAGAGATGCATTAGAATTCTCATTAGAAAAAATTTTAAGTTTTGCCATTGTTAATCTGGATACTGAAAATTATCTTAAAAATATTATTGAAAAACCATCCGTAGAAACTGCCAATACGAGCAAAGATGACTTTGGTAAAATAAGAGTGAGTATGAATATTTTTAAATTGGATGGAAACATGATATATCCTTATTTAAAGAACTGCCCAACGCACTCAACAAGAAAAGAAAAAGAATTACCAACAGCTATTTTAAATATGGCAAAAGAAAATGCTAAAGCGGTGCAAGGGATTCCTATTTCTGAACATGTGCCAGATTTAACTTCAAAAGAGGATATTGTCATTTTAAAAGAATATCTAAAAAAGCATTTTCCAAATAAGTTAAACTGGTAAATTTTAAATATATATATTGCAATACTACTAAACAAGAACGAAATAGCTTTTCATGATAACATTAAGTACTTTAGATTATGTGTTAATTTTTACTTTTTTTGCAATTACATTATCAATAGGAGTCTATGTATCCAAAAAATCAGGAAAAAACTCAACTGAGTTTTTCCTTTCAGGAAGAACTATGCCTTGGTGGTTGTTAGGTATTTCTATGGTTGCCACAACTTTCTCCACAGACACGCCAAATTTTGTAACAGATATTGTAAGAAAAGATGGTGTTTCTGCAAACTGGATGTGGTGGGCTTTTTTAATTACAGGTTTACTAACTGTTTTTGTCTATGCAAAATTATGGAGAAAATCAAATGTGAATACAGATATTGAATTTTATGAATTGCGTTATGGCGGAAAACCAGCAAAATTTTTAAGAGTCTTTAGAGCCCTATACTTGGGCTTATTATTCAATGTTTTTGCCATGGCGGGTGTTACGTTAGCAGCTATAAAAATCGGTAGTATCATGCTAGGTTTACAACCTTGGGAAACCATTTTATACGCAGGTTCTGTTACTGTTATTTTTAGCGCTTTAGGTGGTTTTAAAGGTGTTATTTATACAGATTTTATATTATTTTTTGTTGCGATGGCAGGTGCTATTGGTGCTGCGATTTACTTAGTAAACCTGCCAGAAATTGGAGGAATACAAGCTTTAATTACGCATGAAAATGTTGTGAACAAATTATCAATTTTACCAGATTTTAATAATACCGAAGCCATTATCACCCTTTTGATTATTCCTTTAGCGGTGCAATGGTGGAGCTCTTGGTATCCAGGTGCAGAGCCTGGTGGCGGAGGATATATCGCCCAAAGAATGTTAGCGGCAAAGGATGAAAACCATGCAATTGGGGCTACTTTTTTCTTCAATATTATGCATTATGCTTTGCGTCCTTGGCCATGGATTTTAGTGGCTTTGGCTTCCTTAATTATTTTTCCGGATGTAGCCAGCATCCAAGAAGCTTTCCCGAATATCCCTCAAGATAAATTAGGTCATGATTTAGCGTACTCTGCAATGTTAACAAAGTTACCTAGTGGCCTTTTAGGATTGGTATTAGCCTCCTTAATTGCAGCATATATGTCTACAATTTCTACACATTTAAACTGGGGTTCATCCTATATGGTAAATGATTTTTATAAGCAACAAATTAAAAAAAATGCTTCAGAAAAAGAATTGGTTTTAGTGGGTAGAATTTCAACCATAGCTTTAATGATTTTTAGCGCACTATTTGCTTTGTATCTTCAAAATGCAAAACAACTTTTTGACATCATTATCATGTTCGGAGCAGGAACAGGACTTATCTTTATTTTAAGATGGTTTTGGTGGCGTATTAATGCTTGGAGTGAAATTTCTGCAATGATTGTTTCTGGAATTGTTTCATTATTATTTTCTTCAGAAGCCATTAGTACTGCTCTTTTTGGCAATGAAGGTATGATGCCAAATTGGGCAAAATTTCCAATGGTTGTATTCATAACAACCGTAGTTTGGCTGCTTGTTACTTTTATAACGAAACCCGAAAAAGTAAAAGTTTTACAATCTTTTTATGAGAAAACCCAACCTGGTGGACCGGGATGGTCAAAAATTATTCAGGAAGCATTAAAAGAAAATATTATACTGAAAGAAAAAGAAAATCCATGGAGTGTTCCTTCTGGCATATTAGCAATGCTTTTAGGATGTGTATTAATTTATAGTTGTCTTTTTACAACCGGATACTGGATTTACGGAGCATATAAAATTGCTATGGTCACATCTATTTTAGCTGCTGTTTCAGGTCTATTATTGGTGAAGGTTTGGAAAAAAATAAGAGTAGATATTTTATAATAACAACTGGTATTTAATTTCTACAAAATTAATAATTGAAATTACCATTAATACCACCGGCCATGCAAAAAAAATAAAAGGCTTTTCATTATTACCTCTTTCATTTATTTCATGCCCTCTAAAGGTAGGAAAATGTTTTTTAGCTTAACATAATTGTTTTTGACCTGAAATAAAGATATTTTTAAAAATAACTTGTGATATTTATAAAGAATAGTTCATTTAAGTGAATAACTATATTGAATCATTTCTTTTATGAACTTTTAAATCTTATGGTTATGTTCAAAAGCACAATACAACAAATTATTCTTTTTATTATAACCTCAATTGTAACATATCAATCGGGAAAGTACTTAATTGCAATAGATGAACTTGAATCTTTCAAAGATTTATTGATTTTAACGATTTTCTTTATTTCGATGATATTTTTCATCAATCATCTCACAAGATTAATGAGAAAACTAATAGGATTTTTTAGTCTCTAGCTGCGTGTTTATCATTTATACACCACCACAAAAAACAGCTATTTGCTCTCTGAAAAAAGGACTATGCACATATACAATTTCGGCAACAGTGTGTTCCAAAAAAAATAAAGTCTTTAAATTACTGTTCGTTTCTTTTTAGATTTATTTTTTTTTCCGGACTTCTAAAATTCTAAATCTTTTGAATTTGCACTTATCTCAATATTGCCTTTGTTTCTCAGTGAAGTTTTAACATGGTCTTGTAAATAATTGATAGAGGATTTAAAAAAAATATTGAGGTAAAAAGCCTAATCTTAATCCTGAATAACATCAGGAGAAAAGAACATCCAAAAAATTAATACCTTTTCTTTTTCGAAGAAAAACTGCCAGTGTTTCTTTTACTTTTTGCTGACGACTTTCTAAATGAGGCACTTTTTTTGTTGAAATCGGTTTTTGCAGGTGCTTTATTTCTTTTCGGTTTTGCTTGTTTTGGTTTCTCCTTAACCAAAGATGCTTCTTCCGTTTTTGAAGAGCTAGAAATCATTTTATTGATTTCTTTCATCTCCTCCTCCGTTAATTCTCGCCAATCTCCAGCTTGCAAATAGCCGAGATCAACATTCATAATTCTGGTTCGCTTTAGCTTGGTCACTTCATAGTCTAAATATTCGCACATTCTACGAATTTGTCGATTTAAACCTTGTGTTAAAATAATTTTAAAGATTTTATCACTTACTTTTTCTACAAAACATTTTTTAGTAACTGTTCCTAAAATCGGAATTCCATTTCCCATGCTTGCCAAAAAATCATCTGTAATCGATTTATTTACAGTAACAAAATATTCTTTCTCATGATTGTTTCCAGCCCTCAAAATTTTGTTGACAATATCCCCGTCGTTTGTTAAAAAAATTAAACCTTCCGAAGGTTTGTCTAAACGACCAATTGGAAATAATCTTTCTGGGTAATTTAAATGCTTTACAATGTTATTGGGTTCTCTTTCGTCTGTCGTGGAGACGATACCAATAGGTTTATTTAAAGCAATATATAGGGTGCTGTTTTTGGGCACTACCAATCGCCCATCTAATTTTACAACATCGTTTTTAGCGACTCTATTTCCTAATTGAGTTGGTTTTCCATTGATTGTAACCCTACCCTCATTTATAAATTTTTCAGCTTCTCTACGAGAGCAAACACCTGAAGAACTTATATATTTATTTAAGTTTATGGATTGTTGGTTTGTGTTTTCCAATGAAAAATATTTTCTGTAAAAGTAAGTATAAGATTATAATTCTATAGTTCTAAAAGTTAAATTAATTCTGGGTGAGTTTACTTTTTTTGTTGGCGGTAATCTATGAAGCCAATTTGTTTGAGTTCCTTTTTTCATCACCAATAAACTTCCATTTTCTAAAATTACATCTATACGCTGCTTATTCGCTTTATGTTTAAAAGAAAATTTACGCTCAGCGCCCAAAGACAAAGAAGCTATTGCGCCATTTTTCTTTAACATTTTTTCTCCATCAGCGTGATAGGCCATACCCTCTTCCCCAGAATGGTATAAATTTAACAAACAAGAATTATAGGTTTCGCCACTTTCTTTTTCCACTATTGCTTTCAACTCGAGCAGTTCTTTTGTAAAAATAGTAGCCATTTTTGTCACTTTAGAATACGTATAAGAGAATTCTGATGTGCCATACCAAGCGACTTTTCGTTTGGTAATGATTTTTTTGCCAAATAGCATTGCTTCATCATTCTTAAATTGAATGGTTTTCAGTAATTGATTATAGTAAAAAGTACATTTTTCCTTATCTAAAATTATTCCATGATAATTTGTAATACCGTCGAACGGTAAAATATTTGTAATGATTTCTGAGTTAAATAAATCCATCTGTAAAAATAAAAAAACAATATTAGTAATAACAACATCTACCTAGGTATTCTAGATTTTATCATCTTCTTAAAGAAAGACCCATTTATTTGTTGACACATGCGTTAGGCTTGGTTGCCCAAAATTGATATTGTGAAGTAGAGGTTTATAACTAAGGAATAATAGTATTACCCAAAGTATTTTAATAAACCAAAACTTCTACAAATTTAAATGATTAAAAATTTCGAAATCGAACTGCAGTAGCCAATATTATTTTACAATCACTAAATTCCTAAAAAACGAATAACTAAGAACGTAGAAATAAACCTGAAATCAACATAAAAAATCTTTACTTTTACTCTTTAAAAAATAGATCATGAAAAAACTACTTTTATGTTTTCTTTTATCATTTTTTTTCTTAAAAAATAGTAAGGCCCAAGAATTATCTAATGGAAAAACAGAGCATTCTTTCTTTGAGTGGAATTTTGGAGTTGCCTTTATTTCTGATGTGAATTTCCCTATGCCAGGTACCTCGGTGCTTTGGGGTAAAACATTTATAAATGAAAATAATATTATTTTTGAATATGAAGCAGGTTTTGCACTTCCAACATTGGTAACGGGTAAAATAGGAATTGGTAAAAAGTTTAATAATACGAAAGTGATTGTTGGGATAAGACCTTTCCCATTCAATCTTTACCTGCAATCGAGTTTTCCTGCCGGAAAAAAAGGATATTGGATTGCAGCACTTGAATTGAATCCACTTAAGTACGAAACCATTTTGTCATTTGAGTCAAAAGGGATCTTGAGTTTTGGTTATAGATGGAATCTACCTTCTAAAAATTAGAAAGCGTTTTGGCTGCAACGTACTTAAAAAATCACTAAATTAGTTTCGAAAAAAGGTAGTCGTATTTTAATGTGTTTGTTTTTATTCGAAAATCCTTCACAAAAAAAACCACAAAGTTCCTTCAGCAAAGACTGTGTGTAACAGATTAAAAACTAAAATAGTATTCCTATGGAGAAAGCACTCAAAACAATGATTGAAAATATGCCCGAAAAAACGGGAAAATCATTAAAGGAATGGAAAATAATCTTAAAAGAAAAAGCTTTTAAAAAACATTCAGAAGGCGTCAATTACTTAAAAACAACGCATGAAGTTACACACGGATTCGCAAATACGATTGTAACACTCTCCAAAGAAGAAGATAATGCTACCCAAGACCTTCTTAAAAATCAGTACTTGGGGAAAGAAAATTTATTACCGATATACATGGCACTGATCACCTATATCGAATCACTAGGGAATGATGTAACGATAACACCCAAAAAAGGAAGTGTAAGTGTCCTTAGGAAGCGACAATTTATTTTGATCAAACCAGCAACTAAAACAAGAATTGATTTAGGTCTAAAGTTAAAAGAGAAACCTACTACAGAAAGGCTCGAAAACTCTGGTCCTTTTGGAACAATGTGCACACATCGCGTAAGAATATCAGAATTGATGGACATCAACGAAGAATTAAAAAAATGGATAAAAGAAGCCTACGAAAAATCCATATAAACGAGCTAACATAAAATTTAAAATAAATAAATAGCACTGTATATCCTCGAAAAACCTTTCGATTTTTCCTCGGACTCATTTTCTTTTAGTAATTTAGATTTAGCGCACTCTAAAAACGAATCATGTTAGGCGTCATTTGAAAAAAAATAATATGCAGGTAATTCTAGGAGCGAACGGAATCATAGGAGAAGAATTGGCAAAAGAATTAATAGCGAATTATACGAATGACATAAAGTTAGTTGGTCGAAATCCTAAAAAAGTGCATGCCGAAGACATCTTATCCACAGGCGATTTACTCAAATACGAAGATGTCCATAAGGCATTAGAAAACGCTGAAATTGCATACATAACCGCTGGACTTCCTTATAGATCGGAAGTTTGGCTGCAAGATTGGCCTAAAATTATGCAAAATGTCATAGCAGGTTGTATTGCCCATAATTGTAAACTAGTGTACTTTGATAATACCTATGCATACCCTCAAGATAGCATACTTCAAACAGAAAGCACCCATTTAAAATCGAAAGGAAAGAAAGGGAAAGCTAAAAGAATGACTGCTGAAATCTTATTGAAAGCCATTAAAGAAAAAAAACTACATGCTGTCATTTGCAGAGCTCCTGAGTTTTACGGCCCAGGAAAAACGAAAGGGATTACAAATACGCTTATTTTCGAAAAGCTAAAAGCACATAAAAAACCAAAAATATTCCTAAAAGATACGGTCGTAAGAACTTTAATTTATACACCTGATGCTAGTAGGGCAATGGCATTGATTGGAAATACTCCAGATACGTATGGTCAAACTTGGCATCTTCCTTGCGATGATAATCGACTCACATACAAAGGAATATTAGCGGAAATCTCCATCCAATTAGACCGCACCATACCATATAAAGTATTAAATTCATTAGTATTAAAACTAGCTTCATTTTTTAATAAAGACATCAAAGAAACAGAAGAATTACTACCTCGTTATGCTATTGACAATATATTTGATTCCTCTAAGTTTAAGAATCGATTTCCAGATTTTAAAGTAACTTCCTATCAACAAGGAATTCGAAATATTATTGATGATTACGCTCTAAAATAAAAATGAACCCCAAAAATGAGTACAAGAAATTAGCCATGAAAAAGCAAAAAAAAATACTGAAAGAAACCGCAAATCTAGCCCATAATCTGAATGTAAGTACCAAAGAGAAAATAAGACAAATTATAGAAGGAAATGATCGAAAACTCAGTCCTATCTTCGATATAACAATTCAGGTTTTAATTGTTTTTTCCATAATAATATTCTCTATGGGAACTTTGCCGAACTTAACGCCCCTATGGCAGAATATTATAAATTATGTGGATATTTTATTCTATTCCATATTTGCAATCGAATATTTTTTGAGAATATATGTTTCAGACAAAAGACTAAAATATATTTTTAGTTTTTTTGGCATCGTAGACCTTTTAGCCATTCTTCCATTTTTATTTGCAAGACAATTCGATTTGAGAGCAATTAGGGCACTTCGAGTATTTCGTCTTACGCGTGTTTTAAAAATTTCAAGATATGATGAATCCCTAAAAACGTTTGCAATTGCAATTAAAATTATTAAACCTGAAATAACATTATTTTATATTATCACCAGTATCTTTCTTTTCTTGTCGGCTACAGGAATTTACTATTTTGAGCATGCAGTTCAGCCCATTGAATTTGCATCCGTTTTTCATAGCTTATGGTGGGCAATTATAACCATAACAACAGTTGGTTATGGCGATGTATATCCCATAACAATTGGTGGCAGAATATTTACTTTTGCAATATTACTTTTAAGTTTGGCAATTATTACAGTACCTACCGGATTAATTGCAAGCGCTTTATCAAAGGCAAGAAATATGGAAATTGAACAAAAAGAAAAGGAATCAAAAAATAAAGTAGACTAAGTTCACTTTTATGAAAATAAAAAAATAAATTTTATATCCTTATTTTTGAAGTCATAGACAAATCCAATAATCAAAAAAAATACTTAAACCTACAATTATGTACATCCATATAGCGTTATTGGCTTCATTCGTATTAATTTATAATTTATTTGCTGAAAAAATTGAAAAAACAGCTATTAATGGCCCTTTATTATATTTGATTTTTGGTATTGCAATTGGCCCCTTGTTTTTGAATGTTTTTGATATTCAGATAGAATATGAAAGTTATATGACACTTGCTGAATTAGCACTTGCTCTTGTCTTATTTACAGATGCCTCTAATGCAAACATCAGTGTTTTAAAAAAGAACATTAAAATTCCTTCGAAATTATTATTGATAGGGCTGCCCATAACCATCTTATTTGGCTATTTGGCAGGTGTTGCAATTTTTGATGGTTTTGGGTGGATTGAATTGGTAATTTTAGCCACTGCACTCGCCCCAACAGACGCAGCTTTAGGGAAATCTGTAGCAACCAATCCTAAAGTTCCTTCAAAAATTAGAGAATCTTTAAATGTAGAAAGTGGATTGAACGATGGAATTTGTGTACCTGTATTGCTATTGTTTATGGCACTATTTTCTTCATCAACTAGAGGAAGTATTGATTTTGAGTTTAGTTTAAGTTTATTTTTAAAGCAAATTGGTTATGGTGTTCTTATTGGTGGTCTAATTACTTTTGTAGGAGCAAAATTAATTACCTATAGCACCTCAAAAAACTGGATAAATGGACCTAGAAAAGCCGTTATAATTTTAGGGCTATCGTTTACTTGTTTCGCCTTAGCCCAATGGGCTGGTGGAAGCGGTTTTATCGCTTGTTTTTCGGGAGGCTTACTCTATGGCGCCATGCATATGAATAAAAATGAAGAATTGGTGGAAGCTGCAGAAGGTTTAGGCGATACTTTAGGTATGATAACTTGGATTATTTTTGGTTCAGCATTTGTTAGTGAATATATCTATGATTTTTCCATAGAAGTTGTTTTCTATGCTATTTTAAGTTTGACTTTTGTAAGAATGGTGCCCGTATTTTTGGTGTTATTTAAATCTGGTTTTAGTCCTTCTGAAAAATTATTTTCAGGATGGTTTGGACCAAGAGGATTGGCAAGTATTGTATTTGCAGTTATGATATTAGATTTAGAATTGCCGCATGAAGGAACCATCATTTTAACGATGATGTGCACTGTTTTTCTGAGTGTTGTTTTACATGGAATTACAGCAAAACCATTTATTTCATTATTGACAAAAAAAAGAAAATAAGATTATAATCTTTAAAAATTAAACAGAGTTGTAGCTCTTAAAATATTATATTTCTATTCTTACTAATTTTTAAAGTATTCATTTTTTATGATTCAATAAGTTCAAACAACTGATTCAATGGATAGATTTTGTTTTCTACAACAAAAAAATTCTATAAAATCATTATAAAAAAATCAAAATTCAGAACTCTATATTGGAAGATAAAAAATAGTGAAAATTTGCGTTTACTAATTAAAATAGGATGTCCTAATTAGACACCCTATCTATAATTCTAATAAGCTCTTACTTTTTAAAATTAACAAATTTACCTGATACAATCATGCGCATTGCATTCGTTACATCGCAAAGTAGATGTTATCTATGAGCACTGTTACTTCCACAAAAGCATCGTTAGCATCCTGAGGATTCCATATAGAAAATGGCACTGTTAATCCACTTATTTCCAAGCCAACAAAATCTGCTAATGGAATAGTATATTCTACAAAACCATTCGTAAGTTCAATCCCAGAATAATCTTTTAAAAATACAAGAGCATTTGTTGCACCTGCTTCCAATTTTATTTCAGCATTTACGAAAGTATCTGGTTTATTCAACGAAAATTTAATTTGATTGAAAGCACTGATATCAGTGGGAGTATCCAAGAGAAGATAAGCACCACCCCAATCACCAACGGAAAAATCGTATACTAAACTTTTATCGCCATTAATTGCGGTTGCAGAAGATGATATATCTGGTGCTCCAGGTCCATAAGCAATCACCGATAAACCTCCAAGACTGGTAAATGTATCTTGAATCGCATTATCGGCTATACCAACTTCAATTATTTGCCCTACAGTTTCCTCTGCAATATCTAATACAGGTGCCTCTGGTGATTCAAAGCCATCCTTAGAATACACTCTAATATAATCGGTATACATTGTTTGAGGAAATAGGGTTGTCTCATCAGTCTCACCTGGCCAGTTCCCTCCTACAGCAACATTTAAAATTAAATAAGCACTTCTAAGAAATTCTTTCATATCGTTTTCTATCAAAAACATATAACGTTTTTGACCATCTAAACTAAATGTTACTGACTCAGGTGTCCAGTCTAGTGTAAAAATATGGTATGCATCACTAAAATCGCCATCTGGCAAAACAGTAGAACCCTGCTTTTCTGCATGCTTATTTTCAGCACTTGTATAATGAAGCGTTGAATAAAATTTTGAAGGTTCATTACCTACTACTTCAGCAATATCTATTTCGCCACATCCTGGCCAGCTAATCTGGTCTTTATTATCTCCTAGCATCCAAATGGCAGGAAGTAAACCTTGACCTTTCGGCATTTTGGCTCTTACTTCGACACGCCCAAAACGTGCACTAAAAAGATTTTGTGTAGTAAGTTTTGCTGAAGTGTAGCCACCAGTAGTATCCTCCAATGCTGTAATAGCCAGAGCCGATACTTCCCCATCCTTAACGATACTTACATTTTCAGACCGCTGTGTATAAATTTGTTTTTCATTATTCCCCCAACCGACTGGCAAACCATAATCTGTTCCGTCACCAAGTTCATACGTCCAATTATTCGTATTTATTTCCGTAGCATTAAACTCATCACTCCATTCCAAGGTCCAACCTTCATATACTGTTGTAACCTCTTCTGATTCATTTGAAGCAGTATCATTGTCACATGATATCGTTATTGCGAAAAGCAGAAGCATTAATAAACCGATTGTTATTTTTTTCATAAGTTGAAATTTTAAAGTGAAATTCATAGAACTAGTATTGATATTTATGAGGTAACATCTCTATTGTGTCGAGAACGTTTTTTTTTACAAAACTAAAGGTTTGGATAGCACGAGTCGTCCAAAGATAGGATTCAGGACTATTTTTTCATTGAAAAAAAATATTTGTGACCTTTATTTTGGTTACCATGCAATCATTGTTTGTGCTGAAATGATTTTCGATAGGCTGTTGGAGTTCGTCCCGTTTGTTTTTTAAAAACATCATTAAATGCAGATTTCGAATTAAAACCGATGGTATAGCAAATTTCAAGTATTGTTTTCTGCTGTTGTTGTGGATCTTTTAGTTGTTCTATTGCAGCATTAATTCTACAAGAATTAATATAATCACAGAAATTTTGATCAAAATTCTCATTAATAACCTGTGAAAGATGTTTTGACTGAACATTGAGCTCTTGGGCTAGTTTTTTAATCGTTAGGTTGGGTGTTAAATAGTATTTATTTTCTATTACCTTATGTTGCAGCTTTTCGATAATCTTTTTTTTATCTGCTAAGGATAACTTAGAGTTCTTATATTTATTATTTTCAGTCGCATCATTGGTGTCTTTATTGTCCTCTAAAGAAATATCTATTATTTCCTGAGGAAGTTTAACGCCAATAAACAAAAAGGCGTTAATTAAAAATAACATTACCGTTTCAATCCCAAAGTTAATCGCCGTAGCCGCAGCATCAAAATTTAATTGTATTCTAATAACATTACTAATAAATCCCAGAATTAATATGATGATAAATGAGATAAGAACTAATCTCAATAATTTTAACCTCTGAAAATAGTCTTGAGTTAAATAGTCTTTCATGCTCACCTCATAACTTTTATAACTGTGTAAAGCCAATGAATAAAAAAGAATTGCCTGACAATAAAAATTAAAGGTTAGGAACGTATGAAATTCCAACCAATAGGCACCCCATAAAGATTCAGGTAAATACAGAAAAATGAGCCCTATGAAAAAAGGAATAGCTAAAAGAATCTTTTTTGGTTTGAATGCAATATCTTGTTGGGTGGCTTTAACAACAAAGAAATAAAATACTGGACTTAAAGAATATTCAAATAAAACCTTTAATAATCTAAAAAAATGGCTATCCGGAATGATCTGATAGTGCCAGCGAGAAACAGTCAAAATAAAAACAACAGACTGAATAAATAAAAATGCAGACATCCAATAATGAAATTGCTTTTTGCTTTTTGAAGTAATCACAACAAGTCCAAAAAATAAGAGCTGAAAAGCTGTAATCGTATAAAATATTTTTAGCATTTCTTCCCCTATAAAAATTCAGATTATTATGTATTGTAGCCTACTAATATAAAATAAAAGTTGTTAAAAAATTGGGCTTGAATTAATTTTGAGATTATTATTTTTTCTATTTAATCATATACAACTAGTACTCAGAACATTTGAGACAAAAAAATGTTCTACAGCAATTTCTATACGGTATGATGACCTATTTTCAGAAATAAAATTGGCACACGCAAATAAAAGTTAGTAAATAGTTTTTTTTTTAAAATCGTTTATCTTGGCTTGCGAGCGCTAAAACAATCATTTCGTTTAAAATTTATAGTAAGTTTGGGCATAATTAAACAACGCTCTTTCTGGATATTTAACCCAAGTAGACCGATAGAATTATTTATCAATTCACATTATAAAAATCACCATTAGAAATCGTTCTAACACTTAAAAAAAATATAAAATGAAACAAATATTTACATTATTGATAGTTACTATATGCATGCTCTCCTGCAGTGATGAGGAAATTGATGGAGATAAATACGCATATTCCTATACGAACAAAAGTGATTTAATAATTAGCACCTCTGAAGACAGTTATATGAAATTTGGAACGGTAGCATCCGGAGAAAATTTAGTCTTTGAATATCGCTTTAATGCTGAAGATGACGCACAAATTGCTGATGACGAGTATGGAGAAACCATACGATTTGAAATTGATGAAGATTTAAATGAATTTTCATATTCTAATACCGAACTCGCCACCATGAAACTCGTATTTTCAAGAGATTGCTTCTGTTATTTCCCTATGGATGTGTCAAAAAATGTAGATCCCACGGGAAGCATTAGTGGACAGAAAATTTCAGATAAGCAATGGAACATCAAAATCGATGTAACATTTTACGGAGAGGATACTCGAACAATCGAAGAGCGATTTACCTTAAAACAATAGTAGCTATAACTTCATAAAAAATTAAAGTCCAAGTTTATATTCTTAAAAGTAATTAGAATTACTTTTCCAAGAGCATCGCTGGTGTGGCAACAGTTCTAAACCCGACATGATCAGAGCCTGAATCGATACTTACGCCCATTTTAGCAGAAATCCTAAAACTTGCACAGTAGGATACATGACATAAAAAAGATCCGCCTTTTATAACATGCTCTACTTGATACGGATTGCTGGGACTGTAAGATGTTTTTGCTCCTGTTGGATTTCTTATTTCTTCAGATAAATCTAACTCTTGGTAATGGTTCACATTAAATAAATCACTCGTAATTTCCCAAACATTACCCAACATATCGTGTAAACCAATACTATTTGGCGGATATGATTTTACAGCAGCAATCAACTCAAAACCGTCTGTGCTTTCATTCTTCACCGGAAAAGTGCCTTGCCAAGTGTTAGCATTTGTAGTTAATATTGCTGGATCATTGCCCCATGTAAAAATGGTTGATGCATTATTTCCTTGTGCTGCAGATTCCCATTCTGCTTCCGTTGGCAGCCTCCTTTTTGCCCATTTGCAATATGCCAACGCATCTTCATAAGCAATGTGTATAACCGGAAAAGCATCCTTACCTTCAATGGTAGATGCTGGCCCTTCTGGATGTTGCCAGTTTGCACCAATTTTCCAGGTCCACCACTGTTGGTAATTATTCATGTTTACCACCGCATTTACATTTTTGTTAAAGATTAAACTACCAGGTTGTAAAATAGAATCATGTGGTTTAGGCGTGCCTTGCGGTAATTGTTTTTTTAATTCTTCCCAGTCTATAGCTCGTTCAGCAATGGTTACATATGCTGTAGCTGCAACAAAAGTTTTAAATTGTGCATTTGTTACTTCGGTACTATCTATAAAAAATCCATCCACAGTAACTTTATGCCCAGGCTTTTCTCTTGGCATCGCAAAGGCATCTAAGGCCTTTGCACCTTGTAAAAATGTTTTTCCGACTACCCAAACCATGCCTTTCGGAGTTTCGGTTTGCTGGGTACTTGTGGATTTTGATTCCTTTTTACAGGCTATAAAAAACACAAAAAGAAGTAGTATAGGTTGTAGAAACGCGCGCATCATGGGTGTACATATTTTAAAAGCTAAAGATACTTTATTTTTATGAGCACAACTCGTGACATGTATCGTTTATCCTCAAAAAAATAGCGCTATAAATGTAAAATAAGCGCAGCATCCCCTGTAAAAATGAAATCACGTAATTATAATGCGTACTAAACGATTGCACTTTGCGTGTGCACTAAAATTATAACTTATTGCCATAAAACCCAATACATGACCCAGATCATTTGTTATCATGTTCATACCATTTATCTTTAATTTAAAGCATCATATACCTAATACAAAAAGTTATAAATCGTGTCACCTCCTTTTATCCAAAAATAAATATCGATAAAATAGCACACTTTTCTTGATAAGACCAGTTCAATATAATTATAAACCAAAAAGAAGAAAGAAATGAAAGCATTAGTTTATTACGGCGATCATAATATCGCTCTAGAAGAAAGACCAAAACCAACAATCATCAAACCAACAGATGTTATTATAAAAGTTTTAAAAACAACTATTTGTGGTACTGATTTAGGAATCTACAAAGGCAAAAACCCCGAAATAGAAAGTGGCCGAATTTTAGGTCATGAAGGTGTAGGTATTATCGAAGAAATTGGAGGAAGTGTTTCTCAGTTTAAAAAGGGAGACAAGGTGCTAATTTCGTGCATTACCTCTTGTGGTTCTTGTGAATATTGTAAGAAACAAATGTATGCACATTGTAAAGACGGAGGCTGGATTTTAGGCTATATGATAGATGGCGTTCAAGCAGAGTATGTAAGAATTCCTCATGCCGATAACAGCTTGCATAGCATTCCTGAAAACATTGATGATGAAATAGCGGTTTTATTAAGTGATATACTGCCTACTGGTCATGAAATAGGTGTGCAATATGGAAATGTAAAACCCGGCGATGAAATTGCAATCGTTGGTGCAGGTCCGGTTGGAATGTCTGCACTTTTAACAGCGCAGTTCTACTCGCCTTCTAAAATAATTATGATTGATTTAGATGACAACAGACTACAATTAGCCAAAGAATTAGGTGCTACTCATACCATTAATTCTGGAACTACAAACGTGGCAAAAGCCATTACAGAAATAGTGGGTACTGAAGGGGTTGATGTGGCTATAGAGGCTGTTGGACTTCCCGCAACTTGGAATATTTGTCAGAAAATTGTAAAACCAGGGGCACACATTGCCAATATAGGTGTACATGGCAAAAAGGTAGATTTTAATATTGAAAAATTATGGATTAAAAATCTGACCATCACTACCGGACTTGTAAACACCAATACAACGCCCATGCTATTAAAAGCTGCGGCTACGAATCATTTAGATTTAAAGAAAATGATTACACATCATTTCCCTCTTTCAGAATTGGAACATGCGTATCAAGTATTTTTAAATGGTGCTAAAGAAAAAGCTATGAAAATTATTATTGATACTGAATAAAGATTGCTTACCAAGGCTTTCCGTAATTGAAAGTTCACACCCTGCTAAAAATAACTATGGGATTTTTAGCAGGGTGTGAACTTCTATAACTAAACAAAAAAAGACACAATCACTATTGCTAATAACAAAAAGTTGCACATATTGAAACAAGCCGTGGTTGCTCCAAAATAAATCCAATTGATCCCGAATCATTTGATTAAACGCTTCCTTAATTTCAATACTTCTGCATTCGAATTCTATTTGAACCAGTGGCAATCCATTGACCAGTAAAATAGCATTATATCTGTTTTTAAAACTTCCTTCTAACGTGACTTAGTTGGTCACTTAAAATAAGTTATTGTTCTAATTTTCGGAATCGAAAAAACGCACATAAGTTATTTCCTAGTTTTCTTTGTTAAAACTAAAACGGTCTCTTAACGTTTTTGCTTTTTCAAAAACATTGCCTTTGGATAAATGGTTGAGAATCCCATCAAACTATTTATCAATATAGCTAGCTTTATAAAAGTTTTCTAGTTGTATTTTTAAATTAGAAACGAAAGCATTACCATCCATTACTTTAACAGATTTGTAGCCCAAACCAACCAATTGTTGGATTAAGTGATACTCTTATCTAACCAAAAAACGTGCGCAATAGTTTTTCATAGTTTATAGAAACATTTGCTATAAAAGCCTTTTTTTTTGAAGTTTGGGTTATTTTAAATTTTCTATTTTGGTGGAGCTAATCGATAACTAGGTAGCGATTTTTTTTGTTTGTCTTTTACTGGAATATCAATTCTCATAACTTTAAAATGATTACATAATAAATGAAATATATGATTTTCGTCTTACCCATTCGATAGGCTTGTTGATTCTTTAGTCAGGTTTTGTAGAGTGCAATAAAAAAAGAAACCTCCCCTCCAAGTGCTTATTTAAAAAGCTTTCAGTAGATACCTTTATTACATATTTATACTCAAATTTTGAAGCTATGTTTTCCATTTATTTGTCCAGTTATTAATATCGATATCACTTATTAAAAAAACCTTCAGCCATTCAGGATTATCATGTATGATGGACTTAGCTATAGTATCATCCATAATTTGTGGAATAATCAGGCTGTTGCGAACTGCATCAATTAAGCCTGCTTGCTCTAATATTTTAAAGGTTACTTGGCGTAATTTTTTAATCGTTTGCTCTGTAAACTCATCCATCTCAGGATGTAAATCATTCGTTCGTCTATAAAAACTTATGAAATCGCTCTCACTTATTTGATGATCGAACACCAAGTATTTCTCTCTTAAAACAGCTACAGCAAAATCTCGGATAAAACCATAAGTCTTGCATGCTGATAAATAAGCGATTTGCTTTTGTGTTGTTAAATCGCCATTTGCTAAAAGTTTTAATTGCTGTATTGTTAACTTTGAAATTCGCTTTTCAAACTCTAGCAATAACCTTTTACCGGCTGAAGATTTACCGATGCCTAATTCATTTACAAAATCGACAGGTCTATTTTCGAGGTACGCTTTCGCTACAAGTATCATCTCATTTAATCGAAGGAAAGACACAGTAAAAGAAAAATCATATTTATTCATACTTATGCTGGCTTCGTTCATGTATTATTCCAAAAATATTAATAGTTATATTATATTCATTCAAGCATTTCTTTTCATTCCGCACATTTTTTCTATAAAAAAAATGTAGAAATCAACAAATCAGATTTAAATAAATAACGCTAAGCAAGATCTATGCTTATAGTTATATTTATTGTGCTTGATTGCTTTTTTAGCTCCGAAAAACTGTGCACAAACCTTATGTTAAGTTGAGTATTAGACATACTTAGACAAGACAATTCTGCCAAGCAATATCATAGTAATAAATATTTTAACCACTTTTGTGAGGAGATCTTTTTCTTTTCATAGTTATTAATTTTTTTAGTTTGTCTTTCAAAAGTAAAAACTATACTGCATTTATTTTATGATATTGGTCATCTTCCAATTTCTATACATCTTTCGTTTTCAAATATTTTCTGTTGAGTTCGGTACTTGTAATACTTACTTTTTAAGGTATGCACCAAAGATCGTTTTTAATGAAGTAATCGCTTGTGGTAAACCGCAGTTAAAATGGCGGGTTTCCGCAAGCAGCTTACTAAGAGTACTTAATTGTAAAATGTGTATCGGCTGGTTTACTTTTCTACTATTTGTTAATCGGTTTTTTAGGAAGCTTCTTTTTTTTAAGAAAATGACTCACTATAAAAAGAACCCCCACAATAACAAATGGCATTGTGATAGTCATTATAACAACAAGGCTCATTAAAATGGAGTCGTTCATTTTATAGTTGTGTAGAAAAACAATTGGACTGAAGCCAAGACCAATAAGAATAAAGAGTATACCGCCAATATATTCCCATTTCCATGCAATGATAAGAAAGACAATTAAAAGAAATGATGGAATGAGATGGATGACAAAGGCACTAAATTGTTGCCAGATGGTTAGTTTGGGTGAAAAAGCATCTGCTGCGAATACACTCACAAAAAGAATAGCGAGTATGCAAATAATCCGCGGTAACCAATGAAATAGCTGGATCGATTTTTTCATTTTATTTTAGTCTTAGATGTATCTTGCTCCTCGCTTTTAAGATTTATTTTTAAGCCCCATACTGATATCGCATGAATAATGCAAAAAGGTAAAACGAATAACACCATTGGAAGTCCGGCAGTAATAGGATCTTTGGCTAATAGTGTATTTAACAATCCTACTCCCATAACAACGGGATATGACCAAAATATCCAAGCAGCACTTTTCTCAAAGTGCTTTACGAAGATCAAAACAAGTGCGGGTGCGAGCAGCGGAATTTGAATTCCAATCGCTATGAATACCTCGGGGTATAACGATTTAGAAAAGTCATCCCCCCTGCTGATGCCAAACGCAACATACAGATTATACGCAAAAAAACTGAGGGCCATCAAACCTCCTACAATCCCTGCTTTTTGACTTTGTTTCATAGTTTATAAAAATTTCCAGCGTTGTTGCCATATAACTTATGTTTCAAAAGTAATAAAGCCTATGCACCAATGCTATGACCCACGTCATAGAGGCCTTTTTTAGTGGCTGCAGTTGTCAAAAAAAATAAGCTTAAATAGTCGCTTATAGGTACTATATAACTCCTTTAAAAAAAACCAATCCAGATGACTTACATCATATTTTAGAACTGCAAGAACCCCTATTTTTATCACAAAATAAATGATAACAATTTCAAATTTTTACACCTCGTAAAACGATAGTCTAAAGAGCTAATATCCTACACATAGTTCTTTTGCTCTTTACATAAGGAAATACGTGTAATTGCGAGCTCGATGAAAATTTGTATCAAAAAAAAAACATTGAAATACAGCACTCTATTGTATGCGCTTCTAATTTTACACATTATGTTCGGATTAAATTCATGTGCCACTATTCCTAAAAATGCCACTGCGGTTACCTCGTTTGAAAAAGAGAAATACCTTGGTAAATGGTACGAAATAGCTCGGTTTGATTTTAAGTTTGAAAGAAATTTAGACAACACTACTGCCGTCTATTCTCTAAATAAAAATGGCACTATTAAAGTGGTGAACCAAGGATATAATACCATTAAAAAGGAATGGAAACAAGCAATTGGTAAAGCGAAATTTGTAAAGGATGAGCGCATCGCAATGCTCAAAGTTTCCTTTTTTGGTCCTTTCTATGGCGGTTATAACGTTTTAGCAATTGATGCGGAATATACCTATGCACTTATTGCCGGTGCGAGTCTAAAGTATCTCTGGATCTTATCTCGTGAACCTAATATACCTGATGATATAAAAACTAGCTACCTCACTATTGCAGAAAATATTGGTTTCGACACCTCTAAGTTATTGTGGATTCATCATGATATCTGATTGTATATAAAATCATCTTTTTGACTATAATTATATTTTAACACATATTATTCCCCCTTGAAAAGTGGACAGGTTAAGGCTATTTTGGCTATCATAACCGCGCATTATCATTCATAGTTGGGATATTTAGGAAAAACAACTTATGGCATACCTTCCACTATTTGACAAATGAAGGTACATTTTTTATATTCGGTCTTTTTATATAATTGTATATGCTTTAAAAATAACACACAATTAAAAAAATGCTAAATTAAAATTATAATTACTATTGTTTTATCCCATCGACTACTTTTTGATTTTGACATTCTAGAGGTATGCTCATTTTACGAAAATCATCTCCTTTAATTGAGGTTTATCCTAAAATATTATTTCTTCATCAAGCTATCTTTAACACATAACTCTTTTAAAATATTTTTATAACAGAGTTTCTTTTTGAGTAAATTCGTCTTGAAAAGTAAAGCCTTGCGAAAATCCGTAAAGTTTTATTTAGAATTATATGCATAGAACTATATAAGACAGCAGTATCAAATAATAATGAACTTATGATTAAAAAAGTAACATTTACATGAGGATTTGAAGAATATTTTATGATGTCATTGGTATCCAAAAATTCATAGCCTAAGGTGCGGAATTGCAGGATTAGGATTGTAAATTCTGCTAAACTTTATCTTCTTTATAAAAAATTACAAACTACATTAGCCGAATAAATTCCCAAATCTAATCTTTGAAAACTTTTCTTTATGTGATGCTATATCAATTTTTTAAAATAAATTTATATTTAAAATATTACATATTAAGTAAATATTAATTTTAAATTAATGAATACGTTTTCTTTTGTATTAATATTACAAAAAAAGAATAAAGAATATAAATTATGAAAATAAACACTTATTTAAATATTGCTACAATTTACTTCCTAATTTTTGTATCAAACTCTATTCAGGCGCAATATGAGCCATCTATCCTTTTCTATAACAATTCAAATCAGTTAGTTTACGTATCTGATGAAGATGGAAATCACATTCCTGATTATAGTTATGTAGGTTATAAAAATGGTGAAGAAGCATTACCAACTATAGCAGTTGTTAAAGAAATAAGTCCTGTCGCTGGAGATAACACAGCACATATCCAAGCTGCCATTGACGAAGTAGAAGCATTAGTACTAAACACAAATGGACATAGAGGAGCCTTGTTATTATTACCAGGAGAATATCCTGTTAGTGGTGAACTCATCATAAATAGAAGCGGCGTTGTACTACGTGGTTCTGGAGATGGTGAAAATGCAACAACAAATACAATTATTAGAGGCGTAGGGAACGTTCCAGACGAAAGAACACTAATTAGAATTGGCACGAATAACAAAAGTGGTTTTGGAGGGCAAGTTGCAGGAACTAGGCAAGATATTATGAGCCCTTATATTCCAGCTGGAAGCAGAACTATTGAAGTTGCAGATGCATCAGTTTATAATGTTGGTGATAATATTATCATAAAACATCCTAGTACAGCAGCGTGGTTAGCAGCAGTTGATAATGGCGGTGTTGCTTCGGACGCCCCGTGGGAGCCGAATACAATAAATTTAGTTTTCAATAGACATATTACGAGTATTGATGGTAACAAAATTCAGGTAGCAACGCCTATTTACGATACATTAGATCGGTCATTGTCTCAATCCTACGTGTACACATATAATGGTAATAGTCAATTAAAAGAATGTGGTGTTGAAAACTTACGAATATTTGTAGAATCATCAGGAGTAACAGGCAGAGATCATGTCAAAATAGGTATTCATATGATTGGGGTAGATAATTCTTGGGTCCAAGGCGTCACCATTTTAAGAGTGAGCGACCAAGGTGTTAAATTTGATGAAGCCACACGTTGTTCTGTAATTGATACCAATGTCCTAGATATGCATGGGCCAATTTCTGGAGGATGGAGATACAATTTCGAAGTAACTGACTTCTGTAACAATATTCTTTTTGAAAATTGCACGGCATCTAACGGTAGGCATACATTTGTTGCTAATGGAGCGAGTGATGTTAATGGAATTGTGTTTACCAATTGTTCATCTTCTGGAGATTACACCAGATCCGAGTCCCATAGACGTTGGAGTCAAGGAGTACTTTGGGATAATATTTCTTGGACAAACACCAATGCAACTGGTATTTTAGGGTTACACAATAGAGGGAGCTATGGAACAGGGCATGGTTGGACTTTAACGAACGGCGTGGCTTGGAATATTAGTGCACCTTCTAATCAAATAGCAATTCAAAAACCACCTATTGGTCAAAACTATGCTATTGGTTGTGATGCCACTGTTAATGGAGAGGCCCCTTTTAGGCATCCAGTAGGTTATATTGAGGGAACTGGAGAGAATTTAAGAATACAATCTTTATATACCGCTCAATTTGAAGATAGAACTTCACATGGTGTATTGCCAGATACACCAGGAAAGTTATTTCCAAATGATTATATGTTTACAGATACAGAAAAGTATTTAGAACTTACATGGCATGATGTATCTATTGAAGAAGATAGCTATATTTTAGAACGCTCATCAGATGGTGTTATCTTTCAGACAATTGCAACACTTCCTGCAAATACAGAAACTTATACAGATACAGATTTACAACAAGAAAACTATTTTTACAGGTTAAAATCCACAAACACAATAGGGACTTCTCCAGCGTCTAATACAATACAAACCAATGATTACCAAATAACTACACAAAATATAGTTTATGTTTCTGCAACAGGTGCTGGTAGTATGGATGGCACAAGTGAATCAAATGCATTAGACAACTTTGGCGTTGCCATGTCTAATATAACCTCTGAAGGTGATAAACTTATAATTATAGGAACCATTGCACCAGATGGCGCTAATCTAACCTCTAAGAATTTTGCATTTACTATAGAAGGTTTGGATGCTAACTCAGTTATAGATGGAAATGGTGGTACAGACAGACTCTTTACAATAAATGGAGCAACGTCGGCAGATGTTACTTTTAAAAATCTTACGTTTTCAGGTCATAACACATCGCTTGCAGGTGGTAGTGTGTTTTTTAATAACAATGCTGGGGCTACAGCCACTTTTAATAATTGCATTATAACGGGTAATTCTGTATCTAATGGAGCTGGTGGTGGTGCCATATTTTTTGCCAATGGAAATTTGAATATAATAGACAGCTCATTTGAAAGTAATACTTCGATAGAAGAAGCAGGTGCTATTTTTGGGCAATCAGGAACAATTACAATAACAAATTCACTTTTTAAAAGTAATTCAGCAGCTACAAAAGGGGGGGCTTTGTATGCTAATTCAGCAAATTTCACCATAACAGGTTCTACTTTTTATGATAATGAAACAACTGGTGATGCTGGTGCCGTTGGTGGTGCTGCTTTATATATTGCAGGGGCTAGTAGTACAAATAGTATAACAAATTGTACATTTTTTCAAAATACAACCGGTACTACTAACCAAGATTATGGAACAATAAGAACAGATAACGGTAATACTACTGTTTCAAATAGCTTATTTTATAATAATAAATTGAATAATGATCAAAATGCTCCATCAGATTGGGGTGCAGGTCCTAATGGAACACAAACTTTTGAGACTTCTATAGCACAATGGATTAGTACTAATGTAGATAATCAAGATGAAGGTACTGGTTCTATAACAGGAATCAAAGGAGGTACAGGTACTCCAGCAGACCTTACATCTTCTAATCTAACATTTAATCCAACTACTGGTAAAGTAGAATATGATGCTGTAAGTTTTACGGAACATAGCCCTATTGATTTTGGATCTGATGGTAATGACGTTGGTGCTTGGGATTCTGGCTTAACGTTATCTTTAGATAAAGAAGATTTTTTAGCAACTAAACTTTCTGTTTATTATAATAAATCGTCAAAAATTTTAGAATTACAACATACAATAACAGAACCAGTATCCATTGAAATATATAATATTTTAGGAGTTAAAATTTTAACCTTAAAAGATGTAGCTAAAAATCAAAGAGTAAATGCGAATTCATTACAAACTGGTATTTATATATTAGTAGGTAAAACACCTACTAAATTTTTCTCTAAAAAATTCTTGATTAATTAAGAAATATAATTTTACAAGAAACACTTAAAAATAAAAAACAGGTTTTTTTTAAAACCTTGTTTTTTATTTTGCATTCAATCTTTCATTTCACAAAATAATAAACCAAACATTGTTTTTATAATTACGGATGATCAAAGTACCACCTGAATTTGACATTACCTTTAAAGTGAATTTAAATAAAAGAAATGATTTTAAAAATGGAGGAAAAGTAATACACGAAAATGATTTCTTCCTTTCTTTGTTAGAAATGAAACCAACGGCGGTCATCCTAATTCCTATCTTTTTAGTAGAAACAAAATTAATTGTTAGCAAGTTAGAAAAACTACAAATACCATCTCTTTTTTTAAACATTGCTATTGATGGCTTTAACAACGTTTTGAATAAACGCCTTATTTAGTTGCGTTTATTTTGAGTTTTGCTTTGTTTTTTTTAAGACTTTATCTGGGAAATCAGTAATTAATCCATCTAATCCAAGATCAATTAATCGTTGCATTTCATCTTCCTTATTTACTGTCCATTTCCACACTTCAATAGCGTTTTCGTGCGCAAAGTTTAGATACTCTTTTGTAACAGTAGTTTCAGGTCCAACTCCAATAGCATTCAATTCAATAATTTTAGCATACTCTAGGGTCATTTTATCTGCTTTATTTATGAGCCAAAGGATTGGAATATTCTTATCCAGTTGTCTTATTTTGGCTAATACGGGGTACTTAAAAGAAAATATGATTACATCCTCTTTTACTCCAAGGTCATTTACAATTTTAAGAACCTCTTTCTCTGTTCCATAAACCTTTATTTCAATGCAGACCTTAATCTTTCCTTTTGCCAACGCAAGGGCTTCTCTTAAAGTTGGAATCTTTTCATTTTCATATTTATCACCAAATTTAGCACTGTAACCTACTTTAACAGCAGTTAAATCACTATAATTCATTTCGGCAATTTCTCCTTTAAAACCATTGGAGCTCGTCTTATCTATAGATGAATTGTGAATAACAACAATAGAATCATTCTTGGTTCTATGAACATCCAACTCGAAATAATCCGCTTTACATTCAATCGCCTTTTGAAAAGCAATAAGCGTGTTCTCGGGAGCTATTCCTGAAAATCCGCGATGCGCAATTATTTTTGTTTGAGCATTCGTTAGCATGCTACTTAAAACGAATACTACTATAAAGATACATCTAGTTGCTAAAATCATATGTTGTTATTTAATTAATTTAATCTAGTATTTAAAGCATTCTTTAATTCCTCAACTAATTTTGGGTATTTTACAGCTACATTTTTTGTTTCCTTTTCTGCAGTAGTATGATCATACAATTCTACAAATCCGTCCTGATGAAGTATCATCCTATGCGTTGAAGTTCTTATTGTTGAAGCCCCTTTTTTATATGCGAAAGCCGTGTGACCAGGTATTTCTGGATCTACTAATATTCCTTTCAGTGATACCCCTTGGGCATACTTAGGAATTTCAATTCCTGTTAAATCACATAATGTCGGAAAAATATCCAAGGTTTCCACGATCGCATCTGTGTTAGCGCCTTTGTGTTTCATACGAGGATAGTGAATTATTAAAGGTGAATGTAACGATTCCTCGAACAAACTATGTTTCCCCCAAATTGCGTGTTCTCCCAAATGCCAACCATGGTCACCCCAAATGACAACGATGGTATTTTCATCCGCTCCTGTACGTTTTAATTCTGCGAGAATTTTCCCCACTTGAGCATCCGCATAACTAACACAAGCTGCATAATGACGACGCACTTCATCCGCAAAAACGGTATCTGTATTCGCGTTTTTACCCCAACGATTATATTGCTTAAATTCACCAGAACCATGCCATGTGCTCCTCCCTTCTGGTTTTCCAGGGTGTTCTATTGAAGGAAGTTGAACACCTTCATATTGATCAAAATAAGATTTTGGCGCACCAAAAGGCAGGTGTGGTTTGATAATTCCTACGGCAAGAAAAAATGGATTTTTATTAATTGTAGTGAGTTCTTTTAATTGTTTCAATGCCTCCTCTGTAATTGCCCCATCTGGATATATATTATCAGTTCCCTTTACTGTTTGAAAAACGTTCATATCACTTGATTTTAAGCGAATCTCTCCGTTAGCCAATCCGTGCATAATGCCCCGTGGATGCTCCCATTCCGCAACCGGCATAAGATGTCTATCCCATGCATTTGGCATCTCTATTTTTGTGCTATCATTCCAATCCTTACCACCTCTCCCTCCAGGATGATGAGATACTTTCCCAACTGAAACCGTTGTATAACCATGTGTTTTAAACCACTCCGGCATACTTTGATTTATTATTTTTGTGCCCTCTTTTATTTTATTTGCCCGAAGAAAAAGCGCATTATTTCCTGCTGTTCCATACTGCCCTGTTAATAAAGTATATCGAGATGGTCCACAACTAGGAGCATTTGCAAAATGTTTCTGAAATTTAAAGCCTTCTGTTGCCAATTGATCAATGTTTGGCGAGCTAATATAGTCAGCTCCAAAACTCTTCAATTCCGGGCGAAGGTCATCTACACAAATGAGTAGAATATTAGGTTTTTGAGTGACTTGTGTTTTTTGACAATTTGCTATCATGTGAAAAGATAACACAGCATAAAAAAATATTATCTTTTTTCTAACTCTCATTATTATACATTTTTTATTTACTAATTATTGATTTATTTAATGCCACACAATAAAGTATTTATTGGTCAAGATTCTTATATCGCGAGTAATATTGCAGAAAAACTCATGAATTTAGGTAGCTCAAAAATTTCCTGTCTTTTTAAGTATCGAAACACAATACTTTTAAAAACAATACTATTTACAATAGAATCATTGATCTTTACTAAATTATTGAATACTCTTTTTTAAGATTTACTATCCCAATACGTCTTGATACTATTTTGTATTTTTTTAGAATCTTTATCTGTATCGCCTAAAAGCTCTCTCTGTTTGAGAAGTTCTTTTTTTAATTTTGTTATAACCTTTTGATATGTTGAATCTTTATAGGCGTTATGGAGTTCATTAGGATCTTTTTGTAAATCGTAAAAATCCCAAAATTTCGTATTTTCATCTGCTTGTTTATGATTATTTTTAAACCCTTTTCCATAGTAAAAAGCTAATTTATAACGCTTTCCACGAATTCCAAAATGACCTGGTCTGTCTTTCTGATGTTGCCAATATCGGTAATACCCGTATTGTCTCCAATCTTTAGAAGTGTTGCCTTTTAAATTTTCTCTAAAACTTTTACCTTGCATATTTTCTGGATATTTTATCCCCGCATAATCTGCAAATAATGCAGAGAAATCTACATTTTCTATAATATCTTTATTGCGTTTTCCTGCGGGAATTTCTTTGGGGTAACGAATTACAAATGGCATATGAATGGATTCTTCATAAATCAATCTTTTATCAAACCAACCATGCTCTCCTAAAAAATATCCTTGATCTGCTGTATAAATAACGATCGTGTTTTCGTCTAAACCAGACGCTTCTAAATAATCTAAAAGCTTACCTATATTATCATCAATTGCCGCACCGCATCGCATAAAATCTTTTACAAATTTTTGATATACTTTACTTCTTGCTTCTTTTTTGCTTAATCCATCAATAGAAAAAGGCAATTCTGGGTATTGCATATAATCTGACCTTTTATCAGGATTATTTGTTGAAAAAACATATCGATTTCCTAGACTATCTATAGACTGACCAATTAGTGAACGTCCTGTAGTATTGGGTCCGTTATCATACAAAGAGGTCGGTTCTGGAATTGTTTCATTAATATATAGATTAGAGAAACGCTCTGGATAATCATAGGGTTCATGTGTCGCTTTAAAATGACAAAAAGAGATAAATGGTTTTGATTTATCTCTATTTTCAATCCAATTTATTGTTTTATCTGCAATGATATCAGCACTAAAACCTTCGTATATTTTTCCTCCTTTATTATAGTCTTTCCAATTTTCTTTGGTTTTCATAATCGGATTATTATACAAGCCTTGACCTGGCAAGACACAATAATAATCAAAACCACTTGGTTCTTGTTTTAGATGCCATTTACCAATTATAGCGGTTTGATAACCTCCTTTACCCATTTCTTTAGCAATATTATTATACGTAGGACTTAACCCTTTTCCTAATGTTGTAATACCATTTCTATGGCTATACTGTCCTGTCAGTATGGTAGCTCTACTTGGCGTGCAAATTGAATTTGAAACCAAACAATTTTCTAAAACAACTCCTTCGTTCGCTAACCTTTCTATGTTTCTATTTTGTACATAGTCTTTTAAAACCCCACCGTAGATTCCCCAAGCTTGCTTCGTATGGTCATCAGACATGATAAAAAGAATATTAGGTTGTTTCGTTTCTTGTACGGGTTTTGGTTTAGCACTAGAACATCCAATTAAAATAAGCGATAGTAATACTGTATAAGATAGATTTTTCATTTTACTTTAGTTTTTATTTTTTTTTAACCAATTCCTATAGTGTTGTTCTAATTCGATAACTTTATTTGGGTGTTTTTTAGCCAAATTTATAGTTTCACCAATATCATCATCAAGGTTTACCAAGAATCTTTTTTCCTTTAATTTATATGTTTTCTTGCTAGTATCTCTTGGGTTCCCTAACAATTTCCAATTTCCCTTGCGTGCCACCCACATATCTTGATATTGCCAACAATAGCCCTCTGTATGCCGAGTTTTTTCTTTTTCATTATTGATGATGTCAACTAGACTTTTACCATCCAAATCTTGTGAATCAAGTTTAATTCCACATAATTCTGCCAGAGTTGGCATCCAATCTGAATTTACTCCAAACTGATTTCTAATGGCGCCTTTTTGAATTTTATTTGGCCAAGTGATGGCTGCTGGAACTCGAATGCCCCCTTCAAACAAACTCGATTTTGCACCTCTATAAGGCCCAGCGTTTCCTCCGCCAAAATGCGCACGTTGTTCTGTTGAATGACCATTGTCAGATTGAAATACAATAATAGTATTGTCTTTGATCCCTAATTCATCGAGTTTTTTAAGTAGTGCACCAATTCTTTCGTCTAAAGTTGAAATAAATGCAGCATATAAATTTCGGGGATATGAAACTCCTTTATCATTATAATAGTCTAGCCATTTTGCATCGCCTTGATATGGATAATGCGGCATATTCACAGCAAAATACATAAAGAAAGGATTCTTTTTATTTTCTTCAATAAAATTAGAAGCTTCGTTGACCATTAAGTCAGGAAAAAATTGTCCATCATAATAGACTTCTTTTCCGTTTCTGAATAAATCGTGCCTGTTAGGTCCACTCCAATAAAAGAAATGCGAGTAATTATCTATACAGCCCACCATATGACCAAAAGAATGGTCGAACCCTTGAGCATTTGGAGTCATTTCTGGAGCATCGCCTAAATGCCATTTTCCAATATGAGCTGTAGCATAACCTGCATCTTTAAACATTTCTGCCATAGTGTATTCTGTACCAGGAAGTCCTTTTTTTACTTTTGAATTTGGCACAGCATTTCCTGATAAACCTGCTCTTTGAGGAGTTTTACCCGTTAATAAAGCAGCTCTTGAAGGCGAACAAACAGGCGAGGCGTAAAATTGAGTAAAACTGATTCCGTTTTCTATAATGTAATTCATATTCGGAGTTACCAAATCTTTTGCTCCATAAGAATTTACATCAATAGAGCCTTGATCATCTGTTAAAATAAAAATAACGTTTGGCTTCTGGTTTTTCTTTGTTTTTTCGGGATTACCAACCTGTGACTTCGATGAAAAGCATCCTAAAAAAAATATACTAATCATTAAAAAAAATATTTTTTTAGCTTTCATTCATAATCAATTTAATACTGTGATATAATTCTATTTTGTTCTACTCAAAGAAAATAGCAAATTTTCCATTTTATAAATGCAAGATTGATATTATTATTCTAATGTTTCTGAAATTAAATTGATTATTAATTTTGCAGCAACAGGATCGTACAAACCTTTATTAGTCATCATTTCCGAAAATACTGCTTTTCCTTTATTTGTAATAGAGATTATCGGAAACCCTTTCATAGTTAACATTTCTTTTCTTCTATCCTGGCCTCTGGCATATCTGTGTTGACATCCAGATGCTATGCATACTATATTTGACTTACTCTCATTAATTTGATATAGACCGGAGTAAACTAATGGTTTTTCTGCTTTGGGATTTGAAAAATAACGTAAGTCAAAATATTCTAAATCTTTAAAAACTTTTGATTCTGTTATATCTATATGAGCTGTTTCCATCTTTTTGTTAAGGTATTTAGTAATATGCTTTGGAAAAATAGCAATAGCTTTTTCACCAGTTTTTAATAATAGTACTTTTGCTCCTTTATTTACATTGTCTAAAATTAATTTAGCTTTTTTAGTATCAAAATTTTTAACATCAGATAAACCAGAGACAATATAAATATCTGCTTTTTTGCTGAAGGCCTCATTTAGGGTATTTACTTTTATATATTTATAATTCAACATATCTAAAACAGGTATTGTATTATTATCAAAATCTACGACAATAATTTTTTTAGAATTATGTAAAGGTTTTACCCAAGATTTTTTTGCTATGAAAAGATTATATTCATTTTTAGCAACAACTTTTCTATTTTGTTTTAAATACAGTTTTAGTTTACCATCTAATCTATTTCCTGAAAAATTTTCAGGCAAAATTATATTTGGAGTTAACCATTTGCGTGAATAGTGAGCAATTTTAGGAATAGAATATTCTCCAGAAGAAACAATTCTATTGTCTTCGTAAGTGATCTCCCATTCTAAAATAGATGCCTCTAAATCTTCTCCATTTAATTTATCATTAACGATACAAAAACGTGTAGGTAATTTATCTCCAGTAAAATAATGTCTACCCCATAATTCAGCACTGACTAATATTGGGTTTAAGGAGTTTTTCATCCTGTAATACGTTGGATATGGTTTCACTTTTTCTGCATCATACACATTCTGAAACCATGTGATGCTTGAGAAATTATGCATACCAGCTAATTTATCATGCGTTCTTCTAACAGCTTCTACTAATTCTGAAGTTAAAAAAGCATTATTTTCTAAACTGTAGGAAGGGTTTCCAAAAGGATACGCTTGATTTCCTATATGGGTTTGTGTATTTTGATGTTGCCATAAATAAGAACGTGTATGGTGTCCAGTTTCCGTATTTGGATATCCCGAAGACCATTCTTGCGAAATTAAAGGGCGTCCATTCGTTTTTCTGTTTAGAAGTTGTTTTTTGTCAAATACATCAAATACTGAGGTATTATACCATCCTTGATAATTATGACCATCATCAATATCTCCATCATCGTATTTTTGAAAAAAGTTCTTGTTAGGGTTATTCTTAACTGCTTTTCTAGTATACCCTGAATCAAAACATATTGGACGAGTTGGGTCTGCAATGCGCATTTGCTTTACCACATCAGAAACAATTTGCATTTTCTGTTCCATTTTAGATAATTTATCTTTTTTGTGAGTAAAATTCATTTCATTATTAATTGTCCAGTATAGTAAAGATGGGTGATTTCGATATTTTTTCATTAATCTAATCCATTCATTAGACCAAATATTCAATAATTCTTTTTTAGGTATGGATCCTTCTCCAATTCCTATCATAAGCCAAGGCCAAGTACCTTCATAACTTACTCCTACTCCTTTTTCGTCTGCTGCTTTTAGCCAAACTTCGCTATATGGTATTGTATGACTTCTAGTTACTGCAATATTTCCATCATGATACATTTGAAGAGTTTTGTTTGCCAAATCTGCATCATTAATACCTAAAGCATGGGGCGTATGATTCGCACCTCGCAGCCAATATTGTTTTCCATTCAAATAGAAATAATCTCCTTTGGTTTCAAATGTTCTAAATCCAGATTGGATTGTTTCTGAATCTAATAATTTATTAGTTTTGGATTCTTTTAAATTAAAATTAAAACTATATAAATTAGGGGTTTCAGGAGACCATAATTTGGGATTTAGATTATTAATTTCAAAAGTGACTGTTTTATACTCACCCTCTTTTAGTATGATTTTTTTTATTGATTCCCTTTCAATTAAAATATCATCTGTCCCCTTTTCTTTTATAGACGTATTTAAATTAAATATCTTTTTTAATTTACTTGTATTTCTTAGTTGTATTTCAAAACGTGCTCCAGTCAAATTTGGTTTAATATAAGTATCTACAATCTTTACAGGATTTGTAATTATTAACTTCACTGGTTGCCAAATACCTACGGGTTCATCACGGAAAAAACCGTGAGGTATATCTTTTAGCATTTGGTTTGTTACCTCTACAGTAACGGCTATTGTAGCAATTTCATTAGCATTTTTAATATCTTTAGTATAATCCTTCATTACATTAACGGCAATTAAATTACTACCTGGTTTAAGGAATTTAGTAATATCTAATTTAATTTCGCCAAACATGCCTTTGTTGTTTCCCGCAAGTTTGCCATTAACATAAACCTCTGCCATTTTTGAAACAGCATCAAAATTTATTTCTATATTTTTATCATTCAATGAATCTGGCAAATCAACCCATTGCCTATACCATCCAATATTTGTTTTTTTATAATCGAAAGTGTAGTTTTCACAACGGTCAGTTTCTTTTTGAAAATAAGTATCAGAAGCCCCTTTTTGGTGTTCTTCATCCATAAAAGTTTCACCATGTAACCATATACGAGAAGGGTTCCAAAAATTTGGCACTTCCAAAATATGCCAATCGTCATCAGATGAATTAGCGTCAATTGCTTGTTCTCTATTTATTAACTCATGATCTGGTTTAAACAACCAATTGCCATCTAAAGAAATTGTTGTTCGTATTGGGTTTATATGAGAAATTTTTACTTTTTTATATTGTTTTCTTTCTTTTATACGCTTTTCAACTTTCTGCTTAGGGGTTAAATAGTAAGAGTATTCTTTAGACTTAATAGGATCCATGTAAGTATCTGAAAGCCTTGTAACTTCCAAATTTCTAAATTCATTCTTTATCCAAGCGCCACCAAGCACTACTTTGCCTTTAGTTAACATATCTCCTTTATCATCAATTACGTCAATTCTTGGAATGTTTTCATTATTTATAAAAACTCTAAAACGATTTTTACATACTTCTATTTTAAAAGCATACCACACCCCTAAAGTTGGGTTAAAATCTAAGTTTCTAATTCCCAAAAATCGATCATCCCCCATAAGCCCCATGCGAGCTATTTCAATATCATTTTGAAACCCTCCTTTAAAACCAACTAAATAACGGTTGTTTCTTCCTTGTTCTCTAAAACCAAACCATATTTGTACTTGTTCTTCAGTTTTTGGGGTTCTTGCCTCAAAACTAATCGTATAATTTTCCCATTCTGCGCTCCCAATAGAAGCATAGGAGTCACGTGTTGCAAGAACGCCATCTTGCACTTTACATAGACCTTTACCTACTTTAGTAAATTGTGGTTTTGAAATACTAAAAGAGTCTTTAGAGAGTAAACTATCTTGGGCATTTAAAGGGTTCAAAAAAAGAGTCGATAAAAAACTAAAAAGAACTAAAGCGGATCTAGAATTAGATGATAAAACAAATGGACTAAAATGAAACATATCACTTTTTATTAATTATTACTTGAATTTAAATTTTACTTTATTTAAAAAGTATTTATTGATACCTATTTGTATTTTTTTAGACTCAAAGAAAAAGGAGCGTTTTGCTTTTTACTTCCCCAACTTTTATTTGGAGTATTAGATACCTCAAATTCTAAAAAACCTCCTTTTTGAATGTCGCTACATTTAATAAAACTGTTTTGGTAATCAGAATTATTTAAACTTGCAGACTGAATATAAAAGTTATTTTTTGAATTGTTTTTTGCTTCAATTATAAAGGTATTTCCGTTTCTTAAATGTAATGTTGCTTTTTTAAACAAGGGACTTCCTATAATAAATTCATCGGTAGCTGGCGTCACAGAGTAGAACCCTAAAGCACTAAAAACATACCAAGCTGAGGTTTGTCCATTATCTTCATCACCACAATAACCATCTGGAGTTGGTGTGTATAATTTGGTTAAAACTTTTCTGATTTTATCTTGGGCTTTGAATGGAACACCTGCATAATTATAGAGGTAAATCATATGTTGTATGGGTTGATTTCCGTGTGCATAATTGCCCATGTTTGCAACCTCCATTTCTCTAATTTCGTGAATTACCTTTCCGTAATAGGATGCATCATATTTTGGTGGCATTGTAAAAACACCATCTAATTGTTTGATGAAATTTTCTTTTCCGCCCATTAAATTAATCAATCCATCTATATCTTGAAAAACAGACCAGGTGTAATGTAAACTATTTCCTTCTGTAAAAGCACCACCCCATTTTAAAGGATCAAAAGGACTTTGAAAAGTACTATCTTCATTTTTACCACGCATTAAATTTGTTAATGGATCAAATACATTTTTATAACGATGCGATTGCTCATAATACTTTTTTGCAATAGCATTTTTTCCCATTTTTTCTGCCATTTGCCCAATCGTAAAATCGGCATAAGCATATTCTAATGTTTTGGCAGCATTTTCTCTAATATTTACATCAAAAGGTACATAGCCTAAAGTGTTGTAATAATGTAACCCTTCTCTGCCTACAGACCTTACTGGTCTTCCTTCTTCTACAGTTGCATTTTTAAGAATGGCTTCAAATAAAATTTCTGCAGTTTTTTCATTTTTAATGTTTCCTTTTAAATAAGCGTCTGCAATAATAGGTGCAGAATTAGAACCAATCATAACAGCTCTATGTCCAGGACTTGCCCATTCTGGTAACCACCCAGATTCTTTATAGGTGTTTGCCAAACCTTCCATAATTTTATTATTCTGCTCTGGATACATCATATTAAAAAATGGAAAAACAGCCCTAAAGGTGTCCCAAAAACCATTGTCTGTAAACATATAACCAGATAAAACTTTTCCATTGTATGGACTGTAATGCATCATTTTATTGTCTGCATCAAACTCATAAAATGTTCTTGGAAATAGTAAGACTCTGTATAAACAAGAATAAAAAGTTTTGATGTTATTAATATTATCATCTTCAATTTTAATTCTACTCAACTCCTCTTCCCAAGCATTTTTTGCATTCTCTTTTGTTTCATCAAAAGAATCTTTTCCAATTTCTCTATCTAAATTTATTTTTGCTTGCTCTAGACTTATAAAAGACGATGCTACTTTTACGTTTACAACTTCTCCTTTTTTGGTTTTAAAACCAATGATTGCACCAACGTGTTTTCCTTCGCTATTTAAGTTGTTTTTTTGAAGTATCCAATTGTCTTTCCAAGTGTGGGTCATTTCAAAATCTTTATCAAATTCTGCTACAAAATAATTATGAAAATTCTCTGGCACACCGCCTCTATTGTTTCTGCAATAGCCAATAATTTTACGCTCTTTCGGTAAAATTTTAACCATAGAACCTTTGAAAAAAGCATCTAACATAATGTATGAAGAATCTGCCTCTGGAAAGGTAAATTTAAAATGTGCCGCTCTAGAAGTTGGAGCAACTTCTGCAGTAACATCATATTCTGCTAAATAAACACTATAATGATAAGGTGTAACAGTTTCTGCCTTGTGCGAAAACCAAGAAGCTCTTTCATCTTCTTGATACTTTAATTCACCTGTAACTGCCATAAAAGAAAATGCAGCATAATCATTTAACCAAGGACTTGGCTGATGTGTTTGTTTGATTCCTCTAATTTTATCATCATCATAATTATAAGCCCAACCATTTCCCATTTCTGCAGTCATTGGTGTCCAAAAATTCATTCCCCAAGGGGTGGCAATTGCAGGATAGGTATTTCCATTAGACATACTTTTTTTAGAATCTGTACCCATTAAAGGATTTACATAATCTACTAAAAAAGTCTTGTCTTTTGAGTTTGTTGTTTGTCCTTGAGTATTACAGGATGTGAAAAAAATGGCAGCAAGTGTACATACAACAAGTAATGATTTGAAATTATTTTTTGTTTTAGTCATAATCTAATTTTTAAAACTTAACAAGAACAGTTGTGGGTTTTGATATTTTTGCGGTGACTATATTGTCTTTATAAATCCAACTGGTAACACCTGCAACCACTTTTGGCTTTTTAGTACTATAAAAATCTACTTCTGCATTTTGAAATACATTTTCTATAGTGGCTTTTATTGATCTGTTTTTTGATTGATAAGGCACTAATTTGATGTTTTCTGCATAGCGAACTCTATGTAAATAAGGGCCTATATTTTTTTGAAGTGGAGAGATAATAATCTCTAATTTATCCGAAATATGGTTTCTTATTTTGCCTATTTTAATATGATTATCTAAATACGTTACTGTGGCATTTCTGACTTGCCATTTCATATTTGAATGACATACTAAATAGGTAACTCTTTTGTTTCCTGATGTTGAAATTTGATTGACACTTCTTGTTTCTAAAGGTTTCTCTAAATCAATCTTTTTAATATCCCCTTTTGCCAAAACACCAAAGGTTTGGTAGCTTTTTGTATCAATAATTACACCAGCATCTACTGTATTTAAAGAAGTATGTTCTTGTTCTAATTTTAGATAGATAATATCTACATCTGTATTCATCCCAGTAAAAGAAGCTTCTACAGCGATGTTTACTAAATTATCGCTTTCTGGATTGCTATAAATCGTATCAAATTCTGGCAAGTTTGGCACATCTAATAAACAATCGAATTGTTGTCTTCCATCACCTAAAATGATTTGATCTGACTGTACAATTCTTAATTTTCGTCCATTTAGATCATAAATATGCAAACGAAACCATAAACGCTGTGTGCCTTTGATTCCTTTTACATCTAAGTCGATACTCGCTTTGTACTTTTGACCCAATGGACATCTATAATACGAATATTTATCATAATTATCTGATGGCATTGTTAAGGTAGTCCACCAGTTATCATTTGCTTTTAAACGAATTCCTGGATTTGCATATTCAAAACCAGCATTTCCGTGATTCACTTTTGCAGCAAACAAAATTTTATCTAATCCATGATACGCTTTTCGTTCTGTGTATTTTGTCATTGCGTGATCATCGTTAATAACCGCATTTTCACAACCTGTTAAAAATAATTCTGATTTGGTATTTTCACCAACGTGATGATGATATGCAGGAATACGTTCGCCATTTACTGCTCCACCAACTCCATAACTGTAAGCGAAATCTGCTTTGTTATCAAACGTAGTTTTTACATCAAGTGTTTGACTTAAAGACACATCAAAAGAATCTAAAAACATATCTTTTTCTGCGGAATAACATTTTACAGTAAGCATCTCTTTTGTGATTTCAAAATAAACACCTCCTATACCATATTTACCTCTACTAGGATCAAAACCACCAATTCTTCCATTAGAAACGAATAACATATCATCTCTATTTATGACTTCAAAATTATGATTATGTCCGTGCATCCAAGCAATAATATTTTTATTTTTCTTAAAAATATCGACCATTTTATCACTATCCATTACACCTCTATACCCATTTTCATTTCCTCTTGTTGTGCCAATAATATTATTGTGAGATAACATTACAATGGTTTTGTCTTTGTTTATTGCCAAATCTAAATCCAACCAATCCCAAGCTTCTTCTGTAATATAGGTAGCTCTAATCAGTTGTGGGAAAGAGATAAAATGAATGCCTTGCATATCAAAACTATAATAGGGTCTGCAGGTATTACTCCCCATAATATTTGAACGCATTTCTGGATCATCATCTTCATTTGAGCGTAATTCGTGATTCCCAATTACGTAATAAAAAGGAAGTTGGCCACAACCACCTTGTATAATATCTACCCAATCTTTTCGGGCTTTGTGTGGGTTTGCATTGTTATGATGATCGTTATGATGAGCATCCCCAGTATCTAAAAAAATATCTAAATCTGCAAATTTATTCAAAATATTTTTTACAGCTTCTGCTTGCTCTTTAATGGTAGGTTGCATTTTATGTGCCCAACCAAAATGCGAATCGGAAACTATAAATCCTTTAAAAATTTCTTTTTTAGTATTGTAACTATTTGCGGTTGCGAATATTCTTGGAGATATAAATGCAGCAGCAGATAGCACCGCAGTTCTTTTAATAAAATTTCGTCTTTGCATCTTCTATTCTTAATAACACAATAATAATACCTGCTTATTAATAAAGCACTAATAAAACATTAACCTTTATTACTTAATAAAGTAATTTAAGTACTACAATATAAAGTATCTATGGTTACGTGTAAAAAATGAAACATAACTCTTGATTTTAAATTAATGAATCATATCAAAGAACGTATAGTATTTATCTTCGGATATTTTTTTTGCTAAAAAGCAGAGTTCTACCAAATGATAATCTCCCCACATACTAGATTCGTTTTGTGGAACTTTACTTCCTTTAGGTACATTATCCCATCCATTTGGCCAATGATAAACAGAATGTTTTAGGATACCTTGATGTGTTGGTTCTGTTGCCAAATAATCATCAGACAATAAAGTTTGTAAGACTCCTAAACCTGCTTGCATATACTTTTTTGAAGCTTTTGCTTCTGTTTCTTTTAAAAGATGAGAAAGTCTTAAAAGTCCTTGAGCCCCAATTGCTGCTGCAGAACTATCTATCGGTTCATAAGAGTTATTAATCTCTGCTTCTCTTTCGCTATAGTTTCCTAGTTTGTTGATGTTTGGCGCGCCAGTATCCCAATAAGGAATTCCGTTTGATGAAGTATATTTTATATAAAAATCGCAAGTTGCTTTTGCGGCTTTTAAAAGTGTTGCTTTTACATCTTCAAGACCTTCAAAAGAAAGTTTCTCGCTTTCTAAAAATTCTAAAAATTCAGAAAAACCTACCATTGCCCAAGCCAAACCTCTAGTCCAAGTTGTAAAACCAGAAAAACCTTGTTGTGAATTTGGACAACGATACTTACCATCATTTGTATTAAAAATAGATTCGTGTGCAACACGCCCCCATTCATCATAAATATCTCTACCTTCTCCATAAAAAACAGCATATTTTGCCGTTGTTAAGGCGTGTTCAATTGCACGTTGTAAAAGATCTATTTTTGTATCGTTTTCATCTAGCGAACGATGTTTTAATTTATGACCCGCAAGAACTATTCTTGCAGTACGAATGGTATCTATAAACAAGGAATGTGGTCCATTAAAAGAATAGATAAAACCACCCTCTTTTGTGTTTGTCCATCTTTTAGCCTGCACAGAAGCGGACATCCTTAATGCCAATTTATAGTACTCTTTTTCTTCTTTGCTGGCATCAAACAAATTTTGATTTGCCATACGTAGCAGGTTTCCATAGGTACTTAAATTATTAAAACCATGATCGTGTACACCAAAATGACTTAAATGATGTGCCATATTATTAAAAGTGTTTTCTTTTCCGATTTTTAATAACTCTTTATTTGAAGTTGCTTCTGCAATTAATAATGTAATTCCATACTGAAAACCTTGCGTCCATTCTGTCCAACCTCTTGTTGTATATTTTCCATGTACCGTAAAAACAGGAGAACCTTGGTTTGTATCATATTCTTTGTGTAACAGCAACGCTTTTTCAGTCGCTAGCTTCCAAAAAGTATCTAAAGGTTTTTTTAAATCTTGAATATTTATATCACTTAGTATCATAAATTCTGTTATTCTTTGGTTTTTATTAGGAAGAAATTTTTACCGCTAATACATCAAAATTTATATCAGATCCATAAGTAGTTCTAGTAGCATCCATTAATGCAGATTTTGCCATCGCATACACTTGAGGTTTTATTTCTAGCAAATTATTTGTGAAAATATGCAGTTCTTCTTTTGTAGAAATTTTTGTAATTAATCCTATTTGTAGTGCTGAATTTGCATCAATTTTTTCTGAAAGAAGAATTATTTTTTTTGCATTTGCTTCTCCAACCAAACGTCTAATTCTCGTCATTCCTCCCCAACCAGGAAGCCATCCATTAGAAACTTCTGGAGTACTTAAAATGGCATTTTTAGATGCCAATCTAAAATCGCAAGCCAAAGCCAATTCTAACCCTCCACCCATTGCATAGCCATTAATATAAGCTATTGTTGGTTTGCTAATCGTTTCAATATTGTTATTAATACCATTCCCAAATTCTATCCAACGTGTAATTTCAACGTCCTTTAAAGCTTTGAATTCTTTAATATTTGCACCCGACGAAAATGCTTTTTCGCCAGCACCTGTAATTACGATTACTTTAACGTCTTCACTTTTTTTCGCAAAATTAATAGCATCATTCAATCCTTCTAACATTTCAAACCCCATACAATTCATTTTTGCTGGATAGTTTAACGTAATTGTAAAAACGCCATTGTGTAAGGATGATAAAATTAAATCTGTCATACTACTGCTTTTTCTTATCATAATTCTAGTTTGCCATGTTTGAAGATGTTGGAATCAAAATAAAGCAGTGGATTATTCATGACGGGCTCAAAATCCATCATCTCTAAAATGTCTTTTTGCAAATCTACTCCTGCTGCAATTTCTTTAAGAAGCAATCCTTCTTTAGTTAATTGAAAAACGGCTCTTTCGGTTACATACAACACTTCTTGATTATTTTCTAAAGCATATTCACTAGAAAAAGTAATTTGTTCTACTTTATTTATAAATTTAGTAAACTTACCAGAATTGCTTATTTCTAATCCCTCCGGTGTAATTTCTTGTTGCGATTTTACAGCAAATGACCCACAGAAAACAACCTTTTTAGCGTTCTGTGAAATATCAATAAAACCTCCACAACCTGTTAAAATGTTTCCAAATCTGCTAGAATTCACATTACCAAATTGATCTATTTGAGCAAATCCTAAATAAGCAATATCCAAACCGCCACCCTGAAAAAAATCAAACTGATAACCATCATCTAAAATAGCTGTTGGATTATACATCGCGCCAAAATTTAATCCTGTTGTTGGTATACCACCTGTAGAACCTTGCTCTATCATAAAGATTAATTTATCTGCAATACCTTCTTCTTGGGCTACAATTGGAACGCCATCAGACATACCGTAACCCAAATTAACAAACATATTTTCTTTTAATTCTAGAGAAGCTCTTCGCATAATAATGCGCTTTAAACCTGTTAAATTTAAATCATCAGAGGTATATTGTTCTTTTCTATCCACTAAAGCTTTATCAAAAGTAGAAATAAAAGTCATTCCTTGCGTTTTGTCTTGAACCACATAATCGATAAATACACCAGGCACTTTTATAGTACCTGGAATACAATTATTAGTGTTGATGTTCTTCACTTGCACAATTACAATTCCGCCATTTACTTTTGCTGCTTGCGCAATTGATAGCATTGAAAAAGAACCTACCTCCTCTTCCATAGTTAAATTACCTTCACTGTCAATAGAAGTGCCTCTAATAATGGCAACATCTACATTTACTGAAGGATAAAAAAGATAATCTGAACCTTTTATCATTAAGTGAGAAACAAAATTTTCTGTTGTAATCGCATTAATTTTACCGCCTTCTTCATTAGGATCTACAAATGTTTTTAAGCCAACTTTTGTAATAACACCTGGTTTTTTTGAAGCAGAAGCTCTCATTAAGTGACTTAATACTCCTTGAGGTAAATTATAGCCTTTTATCTTATTTTCTTTTGCTAAAGCAGACATTTTTGGTGCATTTCCCCAAAAACCGCCAATATTTGTATCTATTAAACCTTCAAAAGCAATATGGTTTAATCCTCTTGTATCATTATCGCCAATACCACAGGGATGAATGGTTTTTAAGTTTTTAGGTGAATTTGTCTCTACAAAACGTTTTCCTAAATGTTCCATCACTTTATCAGGAACTGCGTGACCAGCACCTGCACCACCAAAAACCACCGTATCATTATCTTTAATATAAGATACTGCCTCTTCTGCACTTACAATTTGAAACTTTTTATTTCTCATGTACTTCCCTTTTTAAACCCAGCTTCCGTTAGAAACTTCTGTTTTAATCATTACTGATTTAGTTTCCATAAATTCATCAATAGCACCTGGACCTAACTCTCTACCAATTCCACTTTGTTTAAAACCTCCAAAAGGAATTTCGGGATTACCAGACATCCAATTATTAACCCAAACTGTACCTGCATCAATCTCTCTAGTCATAATCATTGCAGTATCTAGATCTTTTGTCCAGACACCAGCAGACAACCCAAACGGTGTACTATTTGCAATTTCTATGGCTTCTTTTCTTGTTTTAAAAGTTAGGATAGAAAGTACTGGTCCAAAAATTTCTTCGCAAGCAATTTCCATTTCCGGTTTTACATCCGTAAATATTGTTGGTTCAAAATAATTGCCATTATTTATGGTTATTTGATTTCCTCCCAACAATAGTTTTGCTCCTTGAGCAGTTCCTGAATCTACATACTTTTTAATTTTATCTAGTTGCATTTTGTTGATGATTGCCCCAAATTTCACACTTGGATCTAAGGGATCGCCCAGTTTTACTTTTTTAGAATGCGCTACTACTTTTTCTTGAAATTCTTCAACAACATCTTCATGAATAATAATTCTACTTCCACTATTACAACATTCTCCCATATTAAAATAAACACCAAATACAACAGCATCTATAAGCGCGTCTATATTTGCGTCAGGAAAAATAATTTGAGGATTTTTTCCACCCAATTCTAGTGCTACTTTTTTAAGATTCCCAGATGCAGCTCTCATAATATGTTTTCCAACATCTGTACTTCCTGTAAAAGTGATCATATCTACGTTATTGCTTTCAGAAAGCGTCATTCCAACAGGATCACCATAACCAGCAAGAATATTTACAACACCATCTGGCAAACCTGCTTCTTTTAAAATACCTCCCAATAACAATGTTGTTCCAGGAGTCATTTCTGATGGTTTTATAACAGCGGTGCAACCTGCAGCCAGAGCAATTGGTAGTTTTTGAGAAATAATTAGCAAAGGAAAATTCCAAGGTGTTATCATAGCAACTAAACCAATTGGTACTTTTTGCAACATCACTGTCATATCTTTTCCAAGATTTGTATTTACATCTCCAGCTATATGTCTTGCTAAAGTTGCGGCATAATCCCAAATACCTGCTGCCCATTCCATTTCATCTAATGACTGACTAATCGGTTTTCCTGATTCTAAAGTTTCTATTAAAGCTAATTCGTGGGCTCTTTCTCTTATAATCGAAGCTGCTTTTCTGATTATTTTTTCACGATCTGAACCTGCCATATCTGACCAATAATTGCTTTTAAAAGCTTTTTTGGCAACAGAAATAGCTTGTTCTGTGTCTTGTTTATTACTTAATTGATAAGTTCCTATTAAATTTCCGTGAGCAGGACTTTTTCTCTCAAAAATTTCATTGCTTAATGAATTTATATATTCACCATTTATGAAGTTTTGGTATTCAAATGGTTTATTTGGTAATTTGTATTTGCTCATTTTTTTTAAATATTTATCAAATGTAATTAAAATATATTACACGTGTAATATATTTTGTAGCTTAGCCAAAAATCATATTAAATTGTTCCGTGAAAATAAATCAAAAATATATAGCAGATTTACTTAATATTTCTAGAGTTACTGTAACCAAAGCTCTACAAAATCATCCTGATATTGCTCTAAGCACAAGAGAAAAAGTAAAGAAAGTTGCAGACGAATTAGGCTATATACCCAATATTGTAGGTAGAAGTTTATCCACAAAAAAAACAAATACTATTGGTGTAATTGTGCCAAAAATAAATCATTCTTTCTTTTCTACAATAATAGAAGAATTATACAGTAATGCTAAAAAAGTTGGTTACAACATAATATTAATGGTATCATTTGAAAATGAAGAGGCTGAATTGGATAATGTAAAATCTTTACTTTCTATGAATGTTGATGGAATTATCATTGATTCTGTAGCTACTTCTCAAAAACATAAAGTACATAATCTATTAAATAAGCATAACAAATCTTTTATATATTTAGATCGCAAACCTGTTTCTTTAAAAAATGCTATTGGTGTATTTTTTGATGATGAGAATTTATCATATCAGCTTACAAAAGAGATTATTAATAAAGGGTATACAAAGTTGATGTTTATCAGCGGAAATGAAGAAATCAGTATTAGTAAGCATCGGTTAAATGGTTTTAATAAAGCAGTAAAAGAAGCTCATATTTCGGTTCCTGAAGAATGGTGTCTAAATACAAAATTAGATAAAACTAATGCAGAAAAAGATTTTAGTACTTTTCTTGAAAACTACAACAATTTACCAGAGGTAGTTATTTGCGCTAATGATTCTATTGCGATAGGAGTTTACAATGCTTGTGAAAAATTTGACTTGAAAATTCCAGATGATATTGCTGTTAGTGGTTTTGGACATGTAAAAATTTCAAGCCTCTTAAACCCTCCCTTAACCACTGTGAAATTGAATTTAAAAAAAGCTACTGAAAAAGCTTTAGAAAATTTACTACTTCTTATTAATAATAAACCCATTACAGAAAACACATTAATAGAAGGTAAGATTATTTTTAGAGAAAGTACAGAAAAAAAATAAGCACATATATGAAAACCTCAAAACTATTTTTTACAGTCTTATTTTTAATACAAACTTTTGTTATAGATGCTCAAAACTCATTTACCACAAGTGGAAGTGAAGATATAGATAGAGTTCGTAAAGAAATTGTTACCAATTCAACAACCAAAGAAAATTTTAGAGAACATTCTGTTTTGATGTATATGTGGGTAGGAACATTGCAACATTTAGGTGCAGATTTACGTTCATTTTATGATATTGATAAAAAATATTATCAGCTAGAAAACCAAGTAAATAGAAAAAAAGGAAAAGAAAAAATAGAAGCAACTCAAAAAATGACTGTTTTAATTGATGCAGGTTTCGCAAAATTAGAAGAGATTCACAATGAGTATTTAAAAAATGGTTCAATTTTTAAACCTTTTGAAAGTGATGGAAAAGGATTTCCAAAAGGTGGAAATATGGATGCTGAATGGCCCATGTTTCAATCCAACAAACACAACAATGGATATTCAGAGGCACCAGGTCCAAAATATGGAAGAACTGCCTGGAAATTCCCTGTAGGTTTGGGTTGGTATGTGCGTCCAGTTATTGAAAATGGTAGTGTTTATGTAACTTCACCAGGAATGTACACTACGTGTTTTAAGCTAAGTTTAAAAACAGGGAAAATTCTTTGGAAATCAACACAAGAGCATCCGTTATTTGGTATTTACAAATATCCTGCAATGATGTCGACACCTGTAATTCAAGGTGATAAAATAATTTTACGTGAAGTAAATAGTCACGGAGGCAATAAAGGACAAGCAAAAAACCTAGTGTATATTGATAAAAACACAGGTAAAACCATCTCAAAATCTTATGCAGGTCATGTAGATTATAGAACGCAAAATGCACCTGTTGCAAGTAATAGCGATTATGTGGTTTATCCTTTTGGAGTTTCAGATATTTATCAATATCCGCCTGTTTGTCAAAATTTTAATAGATTAATTTGTAAAGATAAAAATAATAAAAAACAAATGTGGGATTTTAATGTAGGTGATATTGATGCACTTGCAGAACCTGTTTTGTCTAAATATCAAGTTTTTCAAGGCACTACTGAAGGTTATTTATACGCTTTAAACTTAAAGCCTGGTGTTTCGGGTCAAAAAAACTTTAATAACGAACAAGCAACCAATGAAAAAAAATTAATTGCTTGGAATTTTAAAGCTGAAGGTGCTATAAATACAAAAGTATTATTGGACGATGGAAAAGTGTATTTTGGCGCAAATGATGGTGTTATCTATTGTTTAAATGAAGTTGATGGAAAATTACTTTGGTCTAAAAAAGTAAACAAAATTGAAAAAAGAGCGCGTAAACATTTTACAAATCCGTTAATTGATAATGACGTTTTATACATAGGTTCTGCAAATAAAAATGCATACGCAATTGATGTAAATACAGGTGATATTCTTTGGAAAAAAGAAACAAAAGATTGGATAAGAGCAAAACCAGTTGCTACTAAAAAGCACATTTATTTCGCTGATGTACAAGGAAATATTTACAAGTATAAGAAAAACGGAAAACAAGTTTGGTGCAAGCGAATTAGCACACATCCTATTTTTGCAGATTTAACAATTTCTGAAGATAAAATTGTTTTAAACGACAGTAATTTACTAACGTTTTGCTTGGATTTAGACGGAAAAGTAATTTGGAAACACAGCATTTTATCAGCTTATTGGGACAACGAAGGAGAACGTATTTTTACGGATGTACTTTCTGGTGGTACCTATTATCAATCCAAACCGACAGCAGCAAATAATAAATTATTTTTTGGAAATCCTGCTGGTTTTTTATATGCTGTTGATGCTGATACAGGCAAAGAAAAATGGAAATTTGAAATGGGAGGAGCCATTTCAGTTGGACCTGCAATTATGGACGGAAAAGTATATGTCGGTCAACAAGGAGGAGAACGTTTCTTCTACTGTTTAGATGCAGAAACTGGCGAAGTCGTTTGGAAGCAAACTGTTCCTGGTGGATGGGTTTGGGGTTCTGCAACAGTAGATGACGGTTTAGTTTACGTGCCTACAGTTAATGGTTATGCAGTTTGTTTAGACGGGAAAACCGGCCATATTGTTTGGATGTACCCAACTGCAAAATCAGTTCCTGCAGAACCTGCTATTGATGGGGATATTGTCTATTTTGGATCTTGGAGTAGATCTTTATACGCCTTCAATAAAAAAACTGGAAAAATTATATGGAAAGCCAATGGTGTTGGTTTAGATTCTGGTACCCTTATCTCTCAAGATGGTAAAATTTATTTGCCTCATCACAGTAATATTTTTATGAGTTTTAACTCTAAAACTGGTGAAATTTTAACAGAAGGAAACACAAATGAAAGTGATAAAGGAAAGTATACAAATTTTAATGCAAGCCCGGCTTTTCATAACGGCAAAGGCTTTTTTACAGCAAGAGTTGGTATTGGTTTAAAAGGAGTTCCTTTAACCTCAAAAGTGTATAGCGTAGATGCAAAAACAGCCAAAGTAAATTGGACATTTCCTGATGGAGGAGGTTTATCTGCACCTGCTTTAGCTAATGGACGACTGTATATTGGTTCTGGAAACTATCCGTATTTGTATTGTTTAGATCAAGAAACAGGAAAATTATTATGGAATTATAAAATGGGAACTCGTATTGAAGAATCTACCCTTTGTATTTATAGAGATAAAGTGTTCGCGCTTGCTGGTGATGGATATGTGCACGCTGTAGAATAAGCAATTTATTTTTTATTTAATTGCATGTAAATATCCATCAGAAGACATAATACATGTGCTTCCTTTACATAAAGCTAGTGTAGATTTTCCTACCTTATTAACCATTATATATTTACACTTTATGTTGGTTTTGCCATGTTAAAGGTTCGAGTCTGATGATAATAATAATTATTTTAATGTTGGTAAGTTATATTCCAGAAATATCAATGTTTTAATAAGATTATTTAATTTATAAATTTAAAATCTAATTATTTTTAATATGAAAAAAGTAGTAACATTTGGGGAAATCATGTTGCGCTTAGCTCCTCAAGGATTTTTAAGATTTTCGCAAGCGTCAAGTTTTGATGTCATATACGGAGGAGGAGAGTCTAATGTAGCAGTTTCACTAGCAAATTACGGAGTAGATGTAGATTTTGTAACACGTTTACCGAAAAATGATATCGGTGAAAGTGCAATGATGGAAATGCGTAAAAGAGGTGTTGGGGTTGATAAAATTATTTGGGGTGGCAATCGCCTCGGAATATATTTTTTAGAGACAGGTGCTGTGTCTAGAGGATCTAAGGTGGTGTATGACAGAGCACATTCTGCTATTGCTGAAATAGAATCAGGAATGATCGATTGGGATGCCGTTTTTGATGGTGTAGAATGGTTTCATTGGACAGGAATTACACCTGCAATATCTCAAGGAGCTGCAGATGTTTGTTTAGAAGCCGTTAAAATTGCAAGCGCAAAAGGAATTACAATTTCTACAGATTTAAATTATAGAGCTAAACTTTGGAAGTATTGTGATGATGCACATAGAGAAAAAATAATGACAGAAATTACATCTTATTGCGATATCATTTTAGGAAATGAAGAGGATGCAGAAAAGCATTTTGGTATTCATCCAGAAGGGTTAGATGTGCACAAACATGGGCATGATATTAAAGCAGAAGCATTTTTATCTGTTTGTAAGCAAATGATAAAAAAATTCCCAAGCGCAAAAAAAGTAATTACAACATTAAGAGGTTCTATTTCTGCATCTCATAATACTTGGGCTGGTGTTTTATACGATGGAAAAAAAATGTTCTATACTCGCCAATATCAAATTACAGATATTGTGGATAGAGTTGGAGGAGGAGATTCTTTTATGGGAGGTTTAATATATGGATTACTTAAATATCCAGAAGATAACCAAAATGCACTTGATTTTGCAGTAGCAGCCTCTTGTTTAAAGCATACTATTAAAGGAGATGCCAACTTAGTAACGATTGAAGAAGTAGAAAAATTAATGGAAGGTGATGCCTCTGGACGCGTAGCACGATAAACAAAATACAATGGCACAATACACACGAATAGAAGTAGCACAAGTGATGAAAAGTACAGGGTTAGTCCCATTATTTTTTCATAAAGATATAGAATTAAGTAAGAACATTTTAAAAGCTTGCTACGACGGAGGAGCCAGGTTATTGGAATTTACAGCACGAGGAGATTTTGCTCATGAGATCTTTGGAGAACTTACCAAATATGTAATAAAGGAATTACCAGGAATGATACTAGGTGTTGGCTCTATAACCGATGCGGCAGCAGCATCTTTATATATGTCATTGGGTGCTAATTTTATTGTAACCCCCGTATTACGAGAAGATATTGCCATTGTTTGTAACCGCCGAAAAGTATTATGGTCTGCAGGTTGTGGCTCATTAACAGAAATAGCCAATGCAGAAGAATTGGGTTGTGAGATAGTAAAATTATTCCCGGGAGATACTTATGGGCCAAACTTCATAAAAGCTATTAAAGGTCCTCAACCTTGGACCAATATTATGCCAACAGGTGGCGTGTCAACAACAAAGGAAAATCTAAAAGGATGGTTTGATGCTGGTGTTACTTGTGTAGGTGTGGGGTCTAAACTGATTTCAAAGGACATTATTCAAAACAAAGATTTTGATAAACTAAAACAAATAGTTCAGGAAACATTACAAATCATTAAAATGCTTCAACCATTAGAAAAATAGTTAGCTGTTTATGGTCGTTGTTATTTTTTATTTAATAGCATGTAAATATCCATCAGAAGACATAATATATGCTCTTCCTTTATATAAAGCTGGTGCAGATTCTTCTACCTTATTACCCATTTTATATTTCCATTTTATGTTGGTTGTGCCATCAATATTCCCTTCACTGTCAACACAGTAAAAATATGGGTCTGCAATATTTGAGAAATATACATTACCTTTTTCACCAATAACAGGACTGCTTAATCCTGCACCTAATTGTGTCCAATTCAAATCACCAGTTTTTGCATCTATACAATACACAACTGCTTCTATACAAACGCCACCTAAACCCAGACCATGCCAACAAGACATATACACTTTTCCATCGTGAACAGCTGGTGTAATATTAAAAATGTTATTACCATCTTTAAACTCCCAAATCAATTTCCCGGTTTTTAAATCGAGGCATTTATTTTTTAAATACACTTTGCCATCTTTTATGACAGCTACACCAGAATCTGTACCTCCTCCATTATATTTCCAAAGTAATTCTCCAGTTTTTTTATTAAACGCTTTTAAATAATCGTCCCAACTTCCAAAAATAACGATATTTCCTTCTACTGCTGGTTCACTACAAACTGAACGTGAAAATGGTTTTTTCCAAATCATAGCTCCAGTATTTGAATCTAAAGCCCAGGCATAACCATCTATTCCTGGGATATAAACCATATTATCAGAACAAGTAGCAGAACCCCAAACCCAATCTACATTTTGTTTCCAAATGAGTTTACCTGTTTTTGCATCCAAGCAGTAAAAATCATCTTCACCTCCTTGTTGACCTACATAAATTTTACCTTGATAATAAGTTGGTGCTCCAGAAATAGATGCTCCAATTTCATGTTTCCAAATTTCTTTTCCTGTTTTAGCATCTAAAGCATAAATAAACCTTGAGGGAGAACCTACAAAAACCATATCATCTGCGGCTGTTGGTTTAGATTGGTAATATGCACCTCCTGCAATTTGATCAGAAAATATTCTTGTATTATCTTTTACAAAACTATCTATGGTGCTAATTTTCCAAATTTTATCACCTTTTGTATTGTAACAATGCGTGTATAAATCAGAATCATTAATGACAATTTTATCATCTTTTATGCTTAAATCAGCAAAAATAGGATGATGACTAATTTGTGTTTTAAACAATTCTTTGGATTTGTTTTTATGAAATTCTACACCATATAAAGTACCTTTCATTGTAGCAAAAAAGAATTTATTTTCTGATGCAACTGGAGCTGAACGAATCCAATCATCTGCCTTTTTATTGATTAAAACTTTACCAGTTTTAATATCAAAAACATAGAAATGTTTGTCTGCACTACCTACAGCTACTTTTCCGTTTGCAACATAAGGTGCAGAAAAATGCTTGAAAGCGTTAGTTTCAATTATATCTACTTTATGCTTCCAAATTAATTTACCAGTTCTTTTATTAAGGCAGTAAAAAACACCATCATTTGCCCCAAACAAAACAAAGTTTCCACTGGTAATTACTTTATCATTTATAGCTCCTTCTGCTCTAAACATCCAATTAGGCTTGGGCCTATTGTGCAATCTTTCATCAGCTTTCCAAGCATATAAATACCCTTCTGCAGTTCCTTGATATGCCCAATTTTCTTTATCTAAATGAGGTTCTGAAAACGTGTAACCAATATACATTTCATATAACTTTTGACCTGTTTTTATATTCTTGGCGATCATCCTGTCAAAAGCTTGTGTTAAAGGGGGTGTTGTATGAATATCTTGCACACCAAAAGGGTAAACAACTACATCATTATTAGCAGCAAAAGGAGCATGACCAGCTCTATAATCTACATGACCAACTTCAATTTCTTTAGTAATTTCCCCTGTTTTTTTATCAACCAAAACCACGTCTTTTGTTGGGCCTTTGTTCCCTCTTGCACCCATTTCTCTATACATAATATAATTTTCTAAAATAACTGGACTTGACTGGTTATTAGGAGCGTGGTATAATTGATCACCCATAATTTCTATTTCTTGTTGGGTTTTCCAAATTGTTTTTCCTGTATTTAAATCTAAACAATACAACTTGGTTCTAATTCCTGGTGATGAGATATACACACGACTTCCTTCTATAGCTGGTTTTGATTCCCAAGCTAAACCAATAGGGAATTTCCAAGCTTTCTCACCTTTTGTTGGTCCAAAAGCACCTGTATAACCAGATAAACCCTCATTTCCTTTGTATGATGTCCAAGGAATTTCTTTTTGTTTGTTGTAGTTTAAAGGATTTAGATTACTGGTAAAATCTGTTGATTTTCGAGTATTAGCAATCGCTTGATATTTTTCTAAAATAGCATAACCAGCATCAATAATTAAACAAACTTTTTGCATTTGCTTGTCTGAAAATTGTTGTGGTTTATTTCCACTCCAAAGATTATTCCATCTTGTTACTTTGTTTAACCTATTATCAATAGCAACATACTCTTTTAAAGGAATGCCTTGTTGTTGCAACATAGCAGCCCATAACTTCATTTTTATAGCTCTTAATTTAAAGGTTTTTCTTTGTGTAATATTAGAAGTTATTTCTTTTCGAATCTCATCTAATTCCAAATCACCACTCGAGTTTTCAATAATTCCTTGAGCAGATATTTCTACAATAAGCAATAAAAATATAATTAGTTTAAAATTCTTCATTAACAAAAAAATTAATTTACTTTACCGTTTGCATAAGGCACAGGTTTTGATTTTTTACCCCATTTTGTAGGTTTAGCACACATTGTAAATTCTAATATCCCACCTCTAACAATATCTTCATGTTTAACCCATACCTCGTTATATGGTTGTCCATTTAACTGTACAGATTTAATATAGATATTTTTATCTCCATAATTTTTTACTCTTACACTAAATATTTTGCCATTTTCTAAATTTAAAGTTGCTTCTTCAACCAGAGGAGAACCAAATACATAAATTCCACCAGCAGGATTTACAGGATAAAAGCCTAAAGCACTAAACACATACCAAGCAGACATTTGGCCAGCATCTTCATTACCAATATATCCATCTGGTGCAGCTTTATAAAAATCTTTATCTATTTGATGAATTAGTTTTTGTGTTTTATGAGATTGTCCAACATAATTATACAAATACGCTACGTGATGACAAGGTTCATTTCCGTGTGCATAATCGCCAATAAAACCAGAAACATCACCAACTTTAGAATCTTGTTCTGGTAAAGTAAAAAGTTTGTCTAACTTTTTACTCATCGCTTTTTTACCTCCTAATAAATCTGCTAAACCGTATACATCGTGGGGCACAAACCATAAATATTGCCACGCATTTCCTTCTGTATAATCTCTATCATGAAAATCTTCTCTGTGATACGCTCTTGGATTAAAAGGTTCTATAAATTTTTCATTATTAAGTTTTGCCCGAAAAAATTTAGAATTATCATCCCAAACATTATTAAAGGATTGTGCTCTTTTTAAAAAAGTATCTGTGGTTTTTTTATCACCTAATTTATCAGAAAATAAAGCTACAGCCCAATCATCATAAGCGTGTTCTAATGTTACAGAAACGCCTGTTCTTACCAAATCATTTGGATGGTATCCTTTTTTAAGATAGTGTTGTTGTCCATAATAAGAGGGGTAAATATTTCTGTGTGCTGTACTATCTATTCCGGGTTGATTGGCGCTTATTACCATTGATTTTAGCAAATCTTTTGCATCCTCTTTTATCAATCCTTTAGAATAGGCATCAGCAATAACAGGCAATGCATGTAAGCCAATCATACACGTATTTTCGTTTTGATACATAGACCACATAGGCAACATTTTACGTGGATTTTCTTTTTGAAAATTAAGCATTGTACTCACAATGTCTTTTGTTCTTTCTGGATGAATAATTGTAAAAAGTGGGTGTGCTGCTCTAAAAGTATCCCATAAAGAAAACATGGTGTAATGTGTAAAATCTTTGGTTTTATGAACCTCTTGATCCATACCCCTATATTCTCCATTTACATCATGGTTTATAGTAGGATGTATGTTATTATGATACAAAGCAGCATAAAATTTAGCTTCTATATCTGGCGTTGCTTTTACCTCTATTTTATGGAGTTGTTGCTCCCATTTTTGACTAGCTTCTTTTTTAATTTTGGTAAAATTCCAATGAGGAATTTCAGTTTCTAAATTCTCTAAAGCATTTTTCATTGATACAGAAGAAATTGCAATTTTTACCATTATTTCTTCATTCTCTTCAGTCTTAAAATTGAAAAATGTTTTAATTTTTGGAGCAGAATAATCTACCATATCCCAAAGGAACTTTTTCTTTTTATTAAAAACCAATCCTCTAGGATCATATATTACATTAGATATAAATGGTTTTGAAAATTTGATAGCAAAATACAATTGTCTATTTGCTGCCCAAACTGAACTTGTTACTCTATAACCAGTAACAGTTTGGGTATCTTTAATTTGAATATAAGCCTGTTTTACGCCACTTCCTCCGCCTTTTATATGGTGCACCAAATCTAATAAAACATGTGATTTGTCAGATTTCGGAAAGGTGTATTTATGAAAACCTACACGTTCTGTAGCTGTCATTTCTGCGTTGATGTTATCATCTAGCAAACGAACTTGATAATAACCAGGAGTTGCTTTTTCATCAGTATGAGAAAAGCGTGAACGATAACCAGCATCGGGGTTTTCATGAGTTCCTGGGTCTACTTTTATTTTTCCTACTGTTGGCATTAGAAGTAAATCACCACCTTCTATTAAGCCTGTACCACTTAAATGTACTTGACTAAAACCTAAAATATTTTTTGCATCATAATGATAACCACCAGCAGCATCCCACCCTTGGGTTTCCCAATCTGGACCTACGGCAACTGCACCAAAAGGAACCATTGCATGTGGAAAAGTATGTCCGTGACCGCCTGTACCAATAAATACATTTACTTTATCGGCTAATTTATTTTGTGAATATGCTGTTAGATGATTGAAAACAATCAAAAGAATTAGCAAACTTGCATACATACTTTTTTTCATCAGTTTATGATTTGATTATCAAATATAATGAATATATTACACGTGTAATAAAAGTTGTTATTTTATTAATTAAATTGCGAAATATGATTTTCAAAAAACTTAATATTAGTATTTTAAACAAAATATTGTTTTCATTTTTTCTAGTTATTTTAAACTCTTATTACCTCTCTGCCCAAAAAAATAATTTTTCGTACTTTAAGTTATGTGTAACCAATAAAAAAAATGAAGTTTTATTAGTAAAATACAATGGCATTTGGGAGTTAGCTGGGAAAAAATATGTTGACCCTAGAACTATTTCTGAATTTACAGGTTTTATGGCAGATGAATTGGGTATAAAGTTCAAAGATTTACGTTTACGTGGTTTATTTACTTTTTATTATAATAAAGGTACATACCCAATATTATTTAATTATTACAGTGCAAAATACAAATCAGGTGAATTAAAAATTCCCCCAGGATGTACAGATATAGCTTGGTTTCCAATAAAAAGAGCTATTAAAATTATCCCTTTTGAAACGATGAAAGCTATTTTAACAAAAATGTATCAGAAAAAAAGATATGTTTGGGGTGCTTCCATCAGAATTTTTAAAAAACCAAATTCACTTGTAAATACGATAAAAATGGAGGAAGATTTTTATCCGCTTTCTAAATAATTTTAGTTGGAAGGTTTTATAATTTCATTATACACGTTTTCATTTTTATCAAAACAACCAGAAAACTGAACAACGGCTTTTTTATTTTCAATAAAAATTGGACAATCGCTCATATAATTTCTAAATCTACCTCCTATTACAGAAACGGTTAACTTTTTATCTGTGTTACAGATTCTACAGTAATAAATACATTATTTTGATCTGTAATTTTAAAGACACTTCCAACCGGTTGATTCTTTATTGAGTGTTTTGTTCCTCTAGAAGTTGGTCCGTGAACACCAATTAGAGATAAATTATTTCTTAAAATAATACCACCATTTATATGATAAGGTTCTTCAGACGGTTCCAAACAAAAAGAAGCGCCTTTTAATGAAGCCCAAAATAATTGCGAACTTGTTAACTATATAGTAAGAGAATTATTTTTTTCCTAAACTTAATTCGCTGGCTCAACTCTGTAACGTCTTTTAATTCTGATGTCTGTCATTTCTTTTAATTCTTCATCAGACAAATCCATTTTATTTTCTTTTTTAAGCGATGCTAATCGGGTTTTTAAAGTTGCAATCAACGCACTGTTTTCTTTAGTGTCGTAGATGTTATTGGTCTCATTAGGATCTTTTTCTAAATCGAATAATTCCCATTCATCCATATCATAATAGTAATGTATTAATTTATACCTGTCTGTTCTAATGCCATAATGCGGCTGCACATTATGCCAATAAGGATACTCGTAATAATGGTAATACACTGCGTCTCTAAAAGGGGCCGTTGTGGTGTTTTCTAACACAGGGACAAAGCTTTTTCCTTGCATATCATTTGGAGTTTCGACGCCCGCTAAACTTAACAGGGTAGGCGCATAATCAACATTTAGGATTAAATCGTTGTTGACACTTCCTGCTTTTATTTTTTTAGGATATTTTATCAATAAAGGCATGTGCATTGATTCTTCGTACATAAAACGCTTGTCAAACCATCCGTGTTCACCTAAGTAAAACCCTTGATCTGAAGTATATACAATGATTGTGTTTTCTGCTAAACCACTTACTTCTAAATGATTTAACATCTCACCAATTGCATCATCAACGCCTTTTACAACCCGTAAATAATCTTTTACATAACGCTGGTATTTCCAGTTTTTACGTTCTTGATCTGTCATCTTTGGATCAGGAGTCCAGAATTCTCCATCGTTATTTCCGTATTTGTTCCAAGCAATTAATTCTTCCTCCGTTAATCCTGATGGTGGTTTAATTTTCACATCCTTTCTATTCATATGCCCATCAATTCGCATCCAAGAATTTTTAGCGGCTTTTCTGCCTTTATAATCATCATTAAAAGTTGTAGGATAAGGCAAAGTAACATCACTTAAATAATTTTCATAACCAGGTCCTGGATCCCAAGGTCTGTGTGGTGCTTTAAATTGATACATCAACATAAAAGGTTTTGTATCGTCTTTTCTGTTTTTCAACCAATTAATAGCATCGTCTTTAATAACGGTTGTAGAAAATTTTCCTTTCTCCTCAACAATACTATCATTTGCCATTTCAAAAACAGGATCAAAATAAGAACCTTGTCCTTCTTTGTTAAACAGTACTTTATAGTAATCGAAACCCGTTGGTGCGGTTCCTAAATGCCATTTTCCAATTACAGCAGTTTCGTAACCTGCTTTTTGCAATAGCTTTGGAAACGTTTGTTGTGCGCCATTAAAATCGCCACCACCTTCATTTTTAAAAAATCCATTGACGTGCGCATATTTCCCTGTTAAGATCGATGCTCTTGAGGGTCCACAAATAGAATTGGTACAAAACATATTATTAAAACGCATACCATCATTTGCTATTCTATCAATATTTGGAGTGGGTGCAACTTCAGACAGAAAACCCTTGTAAGCACTAATGGCAGCCAACGCGTGGTCATCCGTCATTATAAAAAGAATGTTTGGCTTTTGTGAAACTTCCACTTTTTTTTCAGTTTTACAGCTAAAAAAAGACATCAATAAAACTAATATTATACTATATTTTTTCATAATTAATTCTTTTATTTAAAGTTTGATTACTTTCTTTAATGCGATGTTTTCACTCGACTTACCAATTAATATTTCAAATTCTCCAGATTCTAATTTCCAATCTTTAGAAACGCTATCCCAAAAGGCAAAAGCACTCTTTGTAAGATTAAATTCGATTGTTTTTTTCTCCCCTTTCTTAAGATATATTTTCTTAAATTCTTTTAACTCTTTTAAAGGTCTATCCGCAGAAGATTCTATATCTCTAACATAAAGTTGAACTACATCTGCACCATCAAATGAACCTGTGTTTTCTATATTTACGGAAACTTTTGTACTGCTTTTCTTTTTACTTACTTTTAGTTTAGAGTATTTAAAATTGGTATAACTTAAGCCGTGACCAAATGGAAATAAAGTTTCTTTTTTAAATTTATCAAAATATCGATAACCTACATAAAGCCCTTCTTTATATTCGTTTCCGTCTCCTCTAGAATGAAAATCTTTTGGATATTGTTCTAACGATTTAGGAAATGTTATGGTAAGTTTAGCACTTGGGTTTACTTTACCAAACAATACATCTACCAATCCATTACCTCCTTGTTCCCCAGGATACCAGGCCATTAAAACTGAAGACACATTTGGCAACCAATTTCTCATATCTATTGCACCGCCTGCAATAATTGTAACTACCGTATTTTTATTAATTTTAGCAATTTCGTTAATTAAGTTTTCTTGAGCTGGAAATAATCTTAAATGATTTCTATCTCCAGCTTCTCTTTCTCCCATATGACCAGAAAGACCTACTGTTAAAATAACAGCATCTGCTTCTTTTGCTATCTTTTTTGCTTGTTCTAACCAAGCTACATTTTCATAATCCCAACCTAAACGAAAATCTGCACGAGGACCACTCTTTGCATATTCTGCTCTAATTTTGTATTGATTCCCAGCTTCCAATTCAATAGAACCCATACCATTCCAATCTAACCAATTTCCATTTTTATTGGAAGCAATTAATTTATCATTTATAAATAGTTTTGCACTACCAGCAGAGTTTCTAACACTAAAAGTATAATTTCTAGTTGCTGGAGCCGTTAAAATCCCAGACCATTGTGCAGAGAATCTAGATAAATCATCTTTTTCATTTCCAGCCTCTGGGATATCTAATTCTTTGGTCCAAACTTTAGATACAACCAAATCAATTTCTCTTTTAACTTCTTTACGGTTTTTAGAATTATTATTAAAGTAGGTTGCTAATAACCCTGGTTTACCATTTGGTGTTTTAATATACTTAACAGGTATAATTCCACAACCAGATTCTGCATAACTTCCCGGAGAATAAGTGACCTTAACATCTTTTTCTACGTTGTTTTTAATTCCTTGAAAAGGCGTTATCATTAAATGCTCTTTAACTTCTACAAAAGCACTTCCTCCACCTTGTAATAAATGCGGATTATATTGGCCATTGTTATAATGAATACCATAATTACCATTAGGACCAATTACTGCTATTTTTTTAATTTTATCAGCATTAAATGGTAGTACCTGAGCATCATTTTTTAATAAAACCATACTTTTTGCTGATGCTTCTCTGGCTATTTTTAAATGTTTTTTATTGTGTAATATAGATTTATCTAAAGATGGTTTTGTATCAAAAGCACCAGACCAAAACATACCTCTTAACAAATTCCCTGTCATTTTATTAATAGTTTGTTCTGTTACTTCTCCATTTTCTACAGCTTTTATTAATTTTTTACCATACCAGCGTTCTCTTGGCATTTCCATATCTAAACCTGCATTTGCAGAATTAGCTGTAGAATGTGTACCAGACCAATCTGATAAAACAAACCCTTTAAAACCCCAATCTTCTCGTAATATTTTATTTAATAAAAAAGGGTTTTCGCAACTGTAAATATCATTTACTTTATTGTATGCACCCATAACACTCCAAGCACCACCTTCTTGTATTGCTTTTTTAAATCCTGGTAAATATATTTCTCGCAAAGTGCGCTCATTTACAATAATATTTAGCTTGTGTCTATTAAATTCTTGATTATTACAAACATAATGTTTCAAGTTTGCCATTATTTTTTGGCTTTGTAAACCTAAAGTATACGCTTTGGCAACTTCTCCGTTTAAAAAAGGATCTTCTGTAAAATATTCGAAACTCCTACCTCCTCTTGGATCTCTTATAATATTCATTGCAGGCCCTGCATTTGCTTGTCCGCCAGAAGCTTTCATTTCTGACGCCATTGCAGCGTTTATTTCTTGTATTAAAGGTCTATCCCAAGTACTAGCTTGTGCAATGGAAACAGGAAAATACGTTCCCATTTCTTTAGCTTCATTGGGTCCAAACCAACCTTTAAAGGCATAAGGACCATGTTCTATTTTAAACCCAGGAATGTTTAAACGCTTTATCCCTTCTGAGCCAATAACACCTTTTGCAGGAATTTTATCTCCTGTTACTAATTCAACTTTTTCTTCTAAAGTCATTCTAAGCAACAAATCGTTAATTCGTTCTTCTATTTTTAACTCTGAATTTTGATACGGTAATTTTTCTTGTGCTTTTATGGAATTAGTTATGATGAATAAAAAAATAACCATCATTATTTTTGTTAACATACGCATCTCTTTATCGCTTAACATTAATTATTTTCTTTAAAATAATATCTCTGCTAGACTTACCAATTAATATTTCAAATTCTCCAGGCTCTAATTTCCAATCTTTAGAAACGCTATCCCAAAAAGCAAAAGCTCTTTCTGTAAGTTTAAATTCTATTGTCTTTTTGTCTCCTTTTTTAAGATATATTTTCTTAAAAGCTTTTAATTCTTTTATAGGTCTATCGACTGAAGATTTTAAATCTCTTACATAAAGTTGAATAACATCTGCACCATCAGAGTTTCCTATATTTTCTATTTTTACACAGACGTTGGTTGTGTTCTTTTTGGTACTAACTTTTAATTTTGAATATTTAAAATCTGTATAACTCAAACCGTGTCCGAAAGGAAATAAAACCTCTTTTTTATATTTATCAAAATATCTATAACCTACATAAATATCTTCTTTATATTCTATTTCACTATCATAAGAATAAAAATTAGCAGGGTATTGGCTATACGATTTCGGGAATGTTATTGGCAGTTTTCCAGAAGGATTTACTTTGCCAAAAATAACATCAAAAATAGCGTTTCCACCTTGTTCTCCTGGATACCAAACATCTAAAATAGCAGGTACATTATCTAACCAACTATTCATAGTTACAGCGCTTCCTGCAACTAAAACTACAGCAAGATTTTTGTTTATTTTTGATATTTCGTTAATTAAATTTTGTTGTGCTTCTGGCAAGGCTAATGTTCTTCTGTCTCCAGCTTCTGTTTCGCCAACTTTAGCACTTAACCCAACTGTTAAAACAACAGCATCAGCATTTTTGGCTGCTATTTTTGCTCTTTCTAGGTATTGAATATTTTCATAGTCCCAACCAATTCTTAAATTTGAAATATGACCACCAAAACTAGCGTACTTTACTTCTAGTTCATATTCTTTTCCTTTTTCTAATTTAATGTTACCTGTATTATTCCAATCAATTCTGCTTCCTTTTTTATTTTCTGCAATCAATTTTCCATCAATAAAAATCTTTGCGCTACCAGCTTCATTTCTAACTTCAAAAGAATAATCTCTTGTAGCTGGTACTTTTAATGTTGATTTAAATGCTACAGAAAATTTATATTTATCATTATTCTTAGCAGTACCAGCTTCAGGAATTTCTAATCCTCTTCCCCAATTATAAGCTAATTTTTTGTTTACTTCTTTTTTTAAAGGTGCACCTTTAAAACCAACATTATTATAATATGAAGACTCAATACCTTCTTTATTATCTACTGAAAGATATTTGGTTGGTATTAAACCGTAACCAGACTCTGCATAACAACCAGGTTCGTAAATAACTTTAACATCTTTTGTTATATTATTTTTAATCCCTAGAAAAGGAGTGATTACATTCTGTTGTTTAGAGACTATTTTTGCACTTCCTCCTCCTTGAAACAACCCTATATCATATTTACCATTATTAAAATGTTCACCATAATTTCCATTTGGGCCAATTACAGCAATATTTTTAATTTTATTAAGATTAAAAGGAAGTGTATTATTTTCGTTTTTTAGTAAAACCATTGCCTCAGATGAAGCTGATCTTGCCATTTCTAAATGCGGTTTAGAACGTACAATATTTTTATCATACATTGGGCCTTGGTCAAAAGCACCACTCCAAAAAACAACGCGCAACACATTTTTAACCATAGTGTTAAGCACATCTTCACTTACTTTATTATCTTTTACAGCTTTTAACAATTTATCTCCATACCATCTAGGTCTTGGCATTTCTACATCTAAACCATTATTTGCAGAAGCAACAGTAGATTGTGTTCCAGACCAATCTGAAAGAACGAAACCTCTAAAACCCCATTCTTTTCTTAAAACTTGATTTAAAGTAAAATCGTTTTCGCAACTATGTACGCCATTTACTTTATTGTAAGCGCCCATAATAATTTTGGCATCAGCATCTTTTATGGCAGTTTCAAATCCTGGAAAATAAATTTCTCTTAACGCTCTTTCACTAACCTGAACATCTACTTTGTGTCTATTTAATTCTTGATTGTTAACGATATAGTGTTTTAGTATTGCTGCAATTTTTTCGCTTTGAATTCCTTTTGTGTAAGCCGCTGCTATTTGTCCGTTTAAAAAAGGATCTTCTGTAAAATACTCAAAACTTCTACCTGTTCTTGGGTCTCTAATAATATTCATTGCAGGACCCGCATTAGACATTGCACCTACAGCATTCATTTCTTTCCCTATTGCAGATGTAATTTGTTTTACTTTATCTATATCCCAAGTTGCAGCCATCGCAATAGAAACAGGGAAATAAGTACCTGCATCTAAAGTGATGCCTCCATTTTTATTTCTTCTTCTCATTTTCATACCAAAAGGACCGTGGGCAATTACAAAATCAGGAATTGATAATCTTTCAATGCCATTAATAGATTCTTGATTATTGCTTAAAACACCTCCTGTGACATAATTAACTTTTTCTTCTAAAGTCATTCTAGGCAACAAATCGTTGATTCGTTCTTCTATTTTTAACTCTGAATTATGATACGGTAATTTTTCTTGTGCTTTTATGGAATTAATTTGTAGTATTAAAAAAGAAAACACAATGCATACTGTAAGTTTATTACTAATTATTTTCATTTAGTTTGTTTGTTTTTTTATTTTGGTATTACTGCATTTTTACCCCATTCTTTGTTTGGTAACTCACCCAAGTCTAATTTTAAAGTGGCACCATTCATAATTTGCTGATGTGAAATAAATGGCGAGAAAATCTCTTTCCCGTTGATAAATGCTTTCTGAATGTATTTTTTTCTCTTGCTAGAACCTTCCGCTACAACCGTAAACGTATTTCCATTTTGAAGTTTGATAGCTGTTTTTTCGAAAATTGGACTTGTGATGTTATAATATGGTAAGCCTGGTGTTACTGGATAGATACCCATAGAAGTGAATACCACAAAAGCAGTCATGCCGCCACCATCTTCATCTCCTGGGATTCCGAAAATGTTGTCTTTAAACCAAACGTCTAACAAGAAGCGTGTACGTTTTTGGGTTTTCCAAGGCGCACCAAAATAGTTATATAAATATGGAATATGAAATGAGGGTTCATTGCCCATAGAAAACTGCCCTACCATCCCTGTAGAATTGGAACCATTAACGAAAAAATCACTTTTCCTAATGCCCAAACTTTCTCTGAATAACTGATCTAATCTGTTTTGAGCGGCTAGTTTACCGCCTAACAAATTGGTGAGACCTGCAATATCATGTTGTACAGACCAAGCAAAGGTCCACCCATTATTTTCATCATAGTACTCTCTATAGCCTTTTCCACCATCTAGCTTTGGATTAATATTTACCCAATTTCCTTCGGTATCTTTTGGCATAAATAACCTTTTTTTAGAATGCCATAAGTTTTTATAATCGTTTCCTTTTGGAGACAGTTTTGAATAGTCGTCTATGTTTCCTAATTCTTTTGCAAATTCTGACACTGCCCAAAAATCATAACTGACTCCTAAAGTTACAGCAACAGGTTGTCTTTTTTCAAAACCATCTACATTTCCAATTGTTTCTTGTTCTCCTTTTTTAAGTGATGGAAAATAGCCATTGTCGTGATAGAAATCGTCTAACGCGCCTCTCGGATTTCCTTGCCTCCAAGGAATAAATGTACCTTCCATTAGGTTTTTTTTGATGCCTTCGTATGCTTTTTCTACATTATAGTTTTTCAACCCTTTTCTGTAGCCATCAATAAAAATAGCAGAAGAATGGTAGGCGTTCATACACAAATGATTTCCATATACTTGAGGAAATGTTGGCATCCAACCACTTTGTTCATACATTAAAGTGTACGAGTTCAGCATTTCGTTTTCTAAGGCTGGGTTTAAAATAGTTCGTAAGGGATGTTGTGCTAAATAGGTGTCCCATACCCAATCATCTACATAAAAAGGACGATTACTTTTATGCACTTGTTTATCATAACCACTATAATAGTGTCCATATTCATTTACATCCACCATGCGTTCATACGTTCTGTATAGCGATGTGTAGAACGTTCTTTTTTGAGCCGTTGTTCCACCCTCAACTTGAATTTGATTCGTTACCGTATCCCAAGCTTTTTTTCCTTCTTTAGATACATCCTCAAACGATTTTTTTTTAATTTCTTTATTGAAGTTTTCTTTCGCTTGTGCCGCACTCACATAAGAAATCGCATATTTTATGAGCAAGGTTGTGGGTGTGTTTTTTGTTGCAGTAATTTGTAGTTTGTGAGTGTTAAATATGTAGTTGATGTTTTCAATAGGTTTGTTATTCTCATCTACGACCTTACCATATACATAAATGGTTACAGTATTTATAACAGCGTGTTCCCCTCTGGTTGGTTTGCTTCTTTTTTCTTGAATGGTAAATGAATTTTCACCTTCAGAAAACTGCATATCTTTCGTGCCTTTTATTAAAAAGTTTTTTTGTTTCCCCTCTGGAAATTCAACCTTATAAATCGCCGATTTTTTAGAAGGGGTAAAGCTAACTTTAATATCATCTTCTATTAAATACGTTGAATATAACCAAGGATGTACTATTTCTAAATCGTGATCAATAGCCATTCCTTTATTCCAGGAACTGTTTTTCATATCTCCTAAAGTAGTTTTCATTTGTAGAATTCCTTGTCGTCTGTGTGCGGGAACTTGAAAAGTAAATGCTTGCACCATGTCTGAAATATAATCCTGTTTTACAGGAAACATTCTCAACATTTGATTGGGTAAATGAATGGTTGGATATGTTGGCACTAGAAAGCGGGAAACATTACCAATGGTTGGATCTATGTATTTGGTGTTGTCATCAGTTTCTTGAGCTAAAGAAGTTGTAAAACTTAAAACCGATAGGAGTGCTATTAAATAATTTTTAACCATTTTTATTATAATCTGTTATGCTAACAAATAAAACATCAATGGCTTAATTATTGATTAATAAACAATTAATTCAGGGTTACAACCTATTAAATAATTTAATTATTTGCTGCTCTTTTTGCTTTTCTATAGACAACTAAAAGCTTAAACTTTTCGATACCAGCTAACACTCTTAAATCTTTGTTATATGCTTTTTCTACTTCTTTAGCTTTTACTTTAAAGGTATCTTTATCATCTGCGTATTCTTTTCTCAAAGCTCTTTTCTTGTTGTTTCTATCCAGAATTAATTCCAGAAGCTTTGCACTTTGATCTTCATCAAACTCCATTACTTTCGATAGTTTTTCTGCTAACGCAACTGCTTTTTGATTTTTTTGAGCCTGAGCTACTGACACAGTCAAAAGAAGAAGTAATACAATTATTTTTTTCATGTTGTTTAATTTATAATTTTATTCAAATAAAAGAGGTTCACATTAATTTACTATTAATATTGAATTAACTAAGCGCTATTTATTAATAGTAAACTTCTAATACCCTTGCGCTTTCTGATTGTAAAGTGATTTTTTTTAAACTAGCTGGTAATATAAGCGTTTCACCATTATTTATGGTGTAGGTTTCTCCTTCAGAAATAACATTAACTGTACCTTCTACACACATGTAAATAATAAACGAATCTATGACAGAATAATCTTTTTTTACTGTTGAATTGATGTCTAAAATATTAGTTCTAAAATAAGGTGAATGCACCAATGTATTGGACACATTCTTTTCTATAGAATAATCCGTTTTGTAATTCTTGTGCACTTTATAATCTATGACATCAATTGCCAATTCGTTATGCAATTCTCTTTTTTCTCCTGTTTTAGAATCTACCCTATCATAATCATAAATACGGTATGTAATATTTGATGTTTGCTGTATTTCTGCTAACAAAACACCTGCTCCAATAGCATGTACCCGACCTGTAGGAATATAAAAAGTATCGCCCTTTTGCACATTTTCATGATGCATTACATTTAAAATGGTATTGTTTTCTAAATGTGTTTTATAATCATCAGTGTTTATTTCTTGATCAAAACCAACAATCAATTCTGCATCTTTATCCGCTTGCATTACATACCACATTTCATTTTTCCCAAATGAATTATGACGTTCTTTAGCCACTTCATTACTTGGATGCACTTGAATAGATAAAGGTGTTTTCGCATCAATAAACTTAATTAATAGTGGAAATTCTTCTCCAAATTTTTCATGTACAGCATTTCCAACAAAGTCGCCCTTAAATTCTTTAATTAAATCGCTTAAAGATTGTCCTTTTAGAGCACCTTCCGCTACAACAGTTTCATCGCCAGAAACATCAGAAATTTCCCAAGATTCTCCAATATTTTCTTCTGTATATTGTTTATTTAATTCAGTTTTTAATTTTTCTCCACCCCAAATTCTGTATTTGTAAAGTGGTGTAAATTGTAAAGGGTATAATTTCATTTTGAAGGAATTAAATTAATTTTCGTTTTGACACACCATCGTAATGTTTAGAGTTATTTTTTTTCAACCATTCTAGTAAATTGATCCTTAATTCTTCTGCTTTCTCATTATATTTTCTTCTGTCAGGGTTATTCCCTAATAAGTTATTCATCTCCTGAGAATCATCATTCAAATTATATAAAACATTTAATATTTTTGAATCTTCTGTGTACGGAATCATTAATTTCCATCCGTCTTTGACAATCATATAATTAGGTTGAATAGGCCCACGGTAATCCCATTCAGTAACTACGTAGTTCCCATGATTCGTTTGTTTTTGTTCTATTAAATCACGTAAACTTTCGCCATCGGATTTATAATTTCCAATTTGTAAATAATCCATAATTGTGGCGAATAAATCTACATTAGAGACATAACCATTCACTGTAGTTTCCTTTTTAATTTCATGGGGTATTTTTATCATTAATGGGATGTGAGAAGATTCTTCATAAAATACATTTTTTTCGCGCATTCCGTGTGCTCCCAACATCTCTCCATGATCGCTTGTAAAAATCACCATAGTATTTTCTGCAATACTTTCATCTTCAAGGGTCTTCATTATTTTTCCAATCCAATCATCTAACTCAGTAATTAAACCATAATAATTAGAAATCATATATTTTATTTTTTCCTCATCTGCAAAAACAGTCAACTTATTTCTACCATTTGCATTAATATAAGGGGAATTTTGCATATTATCTTTAATACTAGAGGGAATAGGCATCTTATCAGGATCGTACATGCTATAATAAGGTTCGGATGGAATCATGGGTGCATGAGGAAAGTGAAAAGAGGTCGTTATGCTGAAAGGTTTGTTTTTTAACCTCTTGATTGCGTCAATGGTTTTATTCGCATAATACGCAGTGATGGTATGTTCTTTAGGAATACTAGATTTGCCATGATAATTTGGTTGAGAATGACGATGTTTTACTTCTTTTTTAACGTCATTGTATGTTTTTCCATAATCTATATCTAATGGATCTGGGGTGTAAGGTCTTTTAGTAAATCGATCTAAAAGCTGCCCTTTTTTAGGTTCCTCTCTAGGAAATACCTCGTTTAAATAATCGAGATACAAATGCCTTTGCCCTTGGGGTTTAAATATATATTTCCCGTTTTTAGCATATTTATTTGGATTTTTATAGACCTCTGCATGCGAAGTTAAGACATGCCATTTCCCATAATACTCTGCATGATATCCTTTTTCTGTGAGAATTTCATCAAAGGTTTTCATGGTCATTACTGGGGTATCGTTATAATCGTAGGTTTTATCATTTGTTGTTACTTGGTGTGTATTTATTGTTGTTCCAGTTAAGATTGAAGATCTCGCAGGTCCACAAACAGCAACAGGAGTGTACGCATTTTTAAAATATGCGCCTTGTTTTGCTAATCTGTCTAAATTTGGCGTTTTTAAAATAGTATTGCCTGCATAACTCAATGCATCATATCTTTGTTGATCTACTATAATAAACAATAAATTCTTTTTCTGACTATTTAAAGCAATCTTCTTTTTAGCAGTGTCTTGTGTTTTACAACCAAAAGTTAAAATTATGAATAAGGTATATAAAAAATATTTCATGAATGATTTTTAATAGATGCTTTTATTTTTTAACTTTCATATAATTAAAACGTCTATATTTAGCTCTAGTATTTGCAATAACATATTCGTAGAGAATTCTATTGTTTTTGCGCATATAAAACATTTTAGTTTTGCCATTAACCTTGAAAGTTATCGAATCTTTTTCTAAAGTATATGTGAATATTTTTGTGCTATTATTTTTAGAATTTAAATAATAACCTTGTCCATTTTCATTTAAAGTGATGATAATATTCTTAAATTTCCAAGTGCCTAAAATCTCTTTTTCCTTAATATTTTCTTTGGTATACTGTCCTTGAAGCCTTTTATCTAAAAGGACTTCTATTTGATTCATATTTGTGTTTTCTAGTTGAAATTCTTCAATAAACAATTTGGCAATTTCTAAAACACTATTTTTTAGTACTTCAGGGTAGGATGCACTTAAACAAGTGTGATTAATTTTATCGTACAAAACAGCTTTTACTTTGCCTCCTTTTTTCTTGATTTGTTCAGCAAATTTTTCTGTTTGTGAATAATGACATAAGACATCTTCTTTTCCATTTAACAATAAAGAAGTTGGGGGGCTTTCTCTTAAATTATAAAAGCTAGATGCTTTTTTACTTTCTTTTTCCGTCGCTAATCCATATAATGCTCTTCCTTTTTGACTGGGAAAAAGAGATTTTTTAGCATCATGATCTACTAAATTATACATGCCTTCTGCACCAACAAATAGTTTACAATTTTTATATTTTTGAGCCATCATAGCTGCCAATGTTGAACCTGCTGATGCTCCTCCAAACCCAATTCTTGTTAAGTCCGCATTGTATGTATCTGCATTATCAAAAAACCATTGAACAGATGCTTTTAAGTCTTTTATAGCATCTGCAAATGTTGCGTTGTTTCCTTTGCATCTATACCCTAATCCAACATAAATAACACCTAATTGATCAGCTAGATAATTAGCATCTGTGTGCAATCTTGCTGGCGGAACACGAGTTGCAGTACCTCCATTCCATCCACCTCCATGCACAAAGAAATACACAGGATTTTTGCCTGTAGTCTTTTTTGGTAGTTTTATTCGAATGGGAATATCATATCCACCTGCTTTTGTCGCTATTGTATCTATTGTTTTTTGAGCAGCACTCTTTAAAATAAAACAGCACGTAAAAATTACTAGTATTGATTTTATAGCATTGTCCATATTACTTTACAAACTCTGCGTAAGGTCTATTAGGAAATAACATTAAGCTTTTTGTCAATAGCTTTTTAAGTTCTTCTGCTTTTTCTTTGTTGTCTTTAAAAACATTTTCCGTTTCACGTGGATCCTTAACTAAATCAAATACTTGATCAGCATCAAAATAAAAAGCACTGCTTTTTGATGCAATATTTCCCAAATGACCATTTCTGGTGTAATAGGGGTATTGAAGTTCTGCACCTTTCCATCCTTTAAATGTTCGACCTCTATTGATTCTATTCTGTTTTTGTTTATCATATCTCACAGAAATGTATTTCCAATCTTTAGTCATCACACTTCTTGCGTAACCCATCTCAAAAAATAAATAATCATGCACTGGTTTTTTAGTTCCTTTTAATACTTTTTTTAAACTAACACCGTCTAATTTTGATTTTACAGTCTTTAATTTTATCCCTGCTAGATTTAAAAAAGTAGGCGTAAAATCAATATTTTGAACTAACTCGTTATACTCTTGGTTTGGTTTAATTCCATTTGGCCAATGCATCATCAAAGGAACTTTTGTTCCACTTTCATACAAGCTCGTTTTTCCTCCGTTGTAGTTCCCATGATCTGAAGTAATTATAATAATGGTATTTTCATAAATTCCTTCTGCTTTTAGTTTATCTACCACGGCACCAACTGCATGATCAAACCAACGCAACCAAGCATGTGCTACTTTTTTATCGAGGTTTTTGACTTCTTCTTTGATTTCTTCTCTAGTGGGTAAATAAGAATAATCTGCATCTACTAGACCTTCTCCCGTAAATTTTGGATTTGAATCTAAACCTCTAAAATATTTTCCATTTTTCATATTATATGGAGCTGGACCATGAGGAACCGTTTCGCTGTAATATAAAAAGAAGGGATCTTTTTTGTTTTCATCGATGAATTCTAAAGCAGCCTTATTTTTCCACTCTATATTATGAACATTTAATGAATCATTATATTGTTCTCTTAAATTTCCTGCATAAACTCCGTTTGCATAATCAAAACCATATTCTTTAATTACTTCTGTCCATTTTTGATGGTTCTCATACATTTTTTTAGAAACTGCTGGGTCATTTGGATCTGCATTTTTTGCATAGGTTTGAAAGCCATTTTTTGTCCAATTTTTTTTATTGTTAACGATGTTATGCTCTACGATATGACTTTTACCAACAAAACCTGTTTTGTACCCCACTTCTTGTAAAAGTCTTGGTAAGTTTGGTTTGTCTTTTTCTATTTCCGTATTATTTTCTACTCTTGTCATCGTTCCTTTAGGATGCATTCTCATAAAAGCAGGGCCTTCAGATCTTCCTGCATAACGTCCCGTTAGCATTGTATATCTACTTGGCACACATACAGAACTTGATACATATGCGCTGTTAAAAATCATACCGTTCTTTGCCAAGTCATCTATAATGGGTGTGTGCACTTCTTTATCCCCATTAAATCCAAAAGGACGCGATTGAATTCTCTTTTCTGAATCTAAAGGAACAACAGCACTTTGATCATCTGTCATAATGAAGATGATGTTTGGCTTTTTTGTGTTTTGGGCTCGTGTTTTAATAGTATTAATTATCATTAATAAAAGAGCAAAAAATATGATTTTAAAATTTGATGTATTCATTATTTTTTTGTTTTATTTTGTACGGTTTCTTGTTTACCAATCCCAGGTATTTTTTTATTAAATTCTTCATAATAGTTACGAAGTTTTAATATAGACGCTTGATTTTTTTCTTCCTTAATTCCATTTTTTATTTCTAAAGGATCTGTATTTCTATCAAAATACATGTCTCCATATTCTCTGTAATCCTGTCTAGGTTTTACTTTATTTTCTAACATAATACCTAATTTTGAGTCTTTACCAATTACGGTTGCTTGAAACCAACTTTCTGAAACTATATAATCTCTATTTAAAGGTTTGTTTTCTATCAAAAGCTTAGCAAGGGAACGGCCTTCAAAATTATGTTTTAAGACTGGTACTTTTAAATCTAAAACGTCTACTAAAGTTGGTATAATATCTACTAGAGTAACTAACTCTGCAGTATGTTTTCCATTGGTTGTTTTTTCAGGGATTCTTATAATTAAAGGAATATTTAAAATATCTTCATATACATTATGCCCGGCAGCAGCTTTTTCCACCATACCATGATTACCTACAAAATCTCCATGATCTGTAGTGTAAATAATAATGGTTTCTTCTTTCATATTTGCTTTGTCTAAAGCTTCTAATATTTCACCAACATAATGATCTACTTCTGTAACTAAAGCGTAATAACCGCCTATAAAATCTCTCCAGATTTGCTCATCTTTAAAGGCTTTATCCATATTCCAAACTTTATTACCTCCATTTCTTTGAAATTGTAACAATGGGGGTAAATCTTTAGTTGGTTGATAAAAACTTGCTGGTATTTTTATACCGCTTTTTAATTTGGTTCCTTCCCCCCATTCAGAAACATTATATAAATCTCTGAATTTTTTTAAAGGAGTATATGGCTGATGTGGTCTGTAAAAAGATGAAAAACAAAAGAATGGCTTGTCACTATTTTTTTGTTTTTTAATCATTTTTATGGTTTCTGAGGCTGTGTATGCTTCCATTGTATAACCAAAAGGTAATTTAGAAATTCTTGTTCCTAAATCAGCGATAGGTATTTTGGCGCTCGCATCGTTACTTCCTTTGGGACCTTTCCCAAATTCTGCAGCCCAATCATAAGAAAATTCACTTTGATAGCCTTGTTTTGTAATCCAGCTTAAATAGTTTCCATTATCGCCCTCTTCTGCGTGTACCTCTTTTTTCACATCCCAACCTTTGTCTCCACCACCAACTAAATGTCTTTTACCAAAACTGTAAGTGTTATAATCATTAAACTTAAAAATACTTGCTAGTGAAACAGCATCTCTTGTGATTGTAGTTTTTTCTTTATTATCCATTAAGCCCATAGTTCTTGGATATAAACCGGTCATTAAAGACATTCTTGAAGGTACACAAATACCTCTTGTTGCATATGCTCTATCAAAAACAGCAGATTCACCAGCTAATTTGTCTAAATTTGGGGTGATTGCATCTGGATGATTTTCAAAACCCATTACTTTCTTATTATGTTGGTCTGAAAATAACAACAACACATTTGGTTTCTTCTTGGTTTCAGTTTGATTTACAAGTTCGTTTTTAGACTTGCAGTTAAACATCAACAATAAAAAACCAACAATTAGTAATATTATTTTATTTTTCATTTTAATTATTTTTCCAAATTTCTTTGGATGACTTTTCTATAATTTTAGATAAATAGTTTTTTGCTTTGTTAACAACTGCTTTTTCTGTTTTAGCAAGATTTGTAGATTCCTTTTTATCTTTAGTTAAGCTAAAAAGCATTTCGGCATTCATCTTTTTCTTTGTGTCTTTATTTTTTTCTTCAATAAATTTCCAACCTTCAAAACGAATTGCTTTTCTACCTTGCGCATCTCTATGCACTAATGGTGGTCGTTCATAAAATTGATCTGGTTTTAAAACAGCCTTTTTAAAGCTATAACTATCCGGTGCATCTTCTAAATCTAACCCCTTATCATTACCAACATAATCTGCCAGAAACCCATAAACATCAACAGTTGAGACTGTTGTCTCAGAAATTTTATTTTCTTTTATTTTATTTAGATGATTTACAATAAACGGAATTCTAAAACCTCCATCCCAAATGGTATGTTTATCTCCTTTATAATCTCCATTAATTTGTAAGCCTTTATTAATGGCAAAATTTTCTGGCATTACAAGATTTTTCTTTCTAGGAATATCTCCTCCATTATCGCTCGCAAAAATGATAATGGTGTTTTCTCTAATACCTCTTTCTTCTAAAAATGAAATTAAATCTCCTAAAGAACGGTCTATATCTTGAATAAAATCTCCATAAGCACCTGCGTTACTTTTACCTCGCATTTGCGGACTAGGGACAATGGGATGATGAACTGCAGCTGCTGCATAGTATAAAAAGAATGGCTGGTCTTTATCCAAACTTTTCATCCACTCTATAGATTTATTTGTTAAATCATCTGTTACTTGCTCAGTAACTCTTTGTGGGGCATCATATCCTTTGTATTGTTTTCCATAAAATGATTTTCCGTAAGGAGAAATTTTATCAGAACGCAATCCATAAATCTTGTTATTTTCAATGTAAACTTTATGTCCATCATCTAAATTATTAGGCAATGCAAAACTATAATCCAACCCATAATCTGTTGGAGCAGGATAAATATCTCCTAATAAATTATTGAACTTTTTTTCTTTAAAACCTAGATGCCATTTACCAACCATTGCTGTCTTATAACCTAAAGATTGCATATATTTTGGTAATGTTTTTCTTTTCACATCAATTAAGGCTGGGTCGTTCATATTAACAACCCCTTTTTTAAGTTTTGTTCTCCAAGAATATTGACCGGTCATTAATGCATATCTAGTAGGAGTGCATACAGAACCTGTTGTATATGCATTTGTAAATTTTACGCCTTCTTTGGCTAATTTATTTACGTTTGGCGTTTTTATTAATGCTTCTTGCGCACCATAAATATTGGTTGAACCGTAACCAAAATCATCTGCAATAAATACAATGACATTTGGTTTTTTTGATTGTGAAAAAATTATTGAGTTACTAAAAATAGAAACTATAATTATCAAATACAGTTTTATACTTCTTTGCATACTTGTTTTTTATATCATTATGAGCTACTAGATTCATACTTTTTAAATACTCTAAAACCATACCAAGCTATAAAAGTGAAACATAGTAATGGTAATATAAATGAAAAGTTTACTTCTGAAACTCCCATAATCGAAGTGTCTGCAACACCATTTCCACCAGCATCAATAATAATTCCTTGCAGTTTTGGCATTAATGCACCTCCAACAATTGCCATAACCAAACCTGCAGAACCTACTTTAGATTGCTCTTCTGACAAACCTCCTAGAGCAATACCATAAATGGTTGGAAACATTAAAGACATAAAGAAAGAGATACCCACTAAACAATATAGACCAATAATACCTTGAATAAAAATAGTTCCTAAGGAAAAAACCATTGCTAAAACAGCAAAATACATTAGTAATTTTCCTGAACTAATAAAACGTAATAAATATGTTCCAATAGCTCTACCAAACGTAAATAAAACAAAGGCAGCCATTTGATAATAACCTGCTGTAACACTATCCATACCTATGCCTTCTGCATATTGATAAATATAAGTCCAACACATTATTTGCCCACCAACATATAAAACTTGAGCCAATACTCCAGATGTATATTTAGAGTTTTTACCTAAAGCCGCAAAAGTTTCACCAATTTTTGGCATTTCACCCTCGGCTTTAGATTGTGGCATTTTACTAACTAAAAAAATCACAAAAACTACTGTAATAAATAATCCTAATACTACATAAGGATCTCTAATTACCAATAAATCAGTAGTTCTAATAAGCATTTTAGAAGCTTCTTCAAGCGCACTAAAATCAACAATATCATCAGACTGTAAGTTCTTTAAAACAAATTGTTGGGCTACAAATAATCCAGCAATTAATCCAACAGGATTAAAGGCTTGTGCTAAATTTAAACGCTGTGTAGCTGTTTCTTTTGCTCCCATTGCTAATGCATAAGGATTTGCTGCTGTTTCTAGAAAAGCCAAACCAAATGTTAATACATATAGACCCAAACAAAAGAACATAAAGCTTTCTGATTGCGCTGCAGGATAAAATAATAATGCTCCTGTTGCATATAGAGCTAAACCAATTAAAATACCTACTTTATAAGAATATTTACGCATAAACATTGCTGCTGGCAAAGCCATACAAAAATACCCACCATAAAATGCCATTTGTACCCAAGCTGCTTCAGAATTAGATAATTCTAATACTTTTTTAAAAGCCTGAACCATTGGATCTGTAACTGCGTTCGCAAAGCCCCATAATGCAAATAATGAGGTAACAAGAATAAAAGAAATTAAATTCTTTTTAGGTACTACAGGTATTTTTTTTAAATCTTTCATTGTAAGTTTAGTTGATGTTACTCTTTAATTATTTAGGTAAATTACCCATTTTAAATTCCATTTTTCCTCCAGCAATTAACTGCTCGTGTGTAAAAAATGGAGTATCTAATTTTTTTCCATTCAATTTAGTTGTTTGAATGTATTTATTGTCCCGACTATTATTTTTTGCTTTAATCACAAATTTCTTGCCTGTTGGTAAATTGATTTCTACTTCATCAAAAATTGGACGACCAATAGAATATGTCGTATTTCCTGGGCTAAAAGAATAGAAACCCATCGCATTTAATACGTACCAAGCAGACATTTGTCCACAATCTTCATTACCTGCCAATCCATTTGGGTTATTAAAATACAACTCGTTCATAATTTTGTCTGTAACTTCTTGTGTTTTCCAAGGTTGACCCACAAAATTATACATATGTGCAATATGATGACTTGGCTCATTTCCGTGCGCATATTGACCAATTAAACCTGAAATATCTCCAGAAACATCATCTCCAGTTAATTCTGAACTTGTAGAAAATAAAACATCTAAGTTTTTAATAAACGTCTCTTTTCCGCCAACTAAATCTACCAAACCTTCAACATCATGAGGTACAAACCAAGACCATTGATAAGCATTTCCTTCAGTATAATCATCTTTTCTATGTTTAGAAAAACGAGGATCAAAAGGCTCACGCCATTTTCCATCTTGATTTTTCCCTCTCATAAAGCCTGATTTGGTATCGTAATATTGTGTGTATTTTTTAGAGCGTTTCATAAAATGATTGTAATCATCTGTTTTGCCTAAATCTTTTGCCATTTGTGCAATACACCAATCATTATAAGCATATTCTAAGGCTTTAGATACGGATTCATTTTCTAAATCAGCAGGAATAAAATCCATTGTCTCATTATAGAGCTTACCTTTCGGCATCAAAATGTTTTTTACTTGTTTTGATGGAAAAAATATATCTGTAGTATCATACTTTGATGCGTGAACGACTGCTTTATAGGCTTTCTTCACATCATAACCTCTAATTCCTTTATTATAGGCGTCTACAATTACTGGCACAGAATGATAACCAATCATACAACCGGTGTAATTCCCTTGTAATTCCCACATTGGTAAAATACCACCTTGATCGTATTTTGTTAAAAGTGTATTTATAAATTCGTTAGTTTTATCAGGATCAGTAATTGTCTTTAAAGGATTGTATGCTCTAAAAGTATCCCACAAAGAGAACACTGTATAAATTTTTTCTTCATTAGATTGATGAATTTTTCTATCCATTCCCCTATATCTGAAATCTACATCAGAAAATGTATTTGGACTTATAGAAGTGTGATATAATCCTGTATAAAAAATTGTTTTCTCATCTTCCGTACCTCCCTTTACATTAATTTTTGATAATTCCTTTTTCCAAGTTTCATGAGCTTCATTTTTAACTTTATTAAAATCCCAATGGTTTATTTCTGAGTCTAAATTTTTACTAGCACCTTCATAATCTACAGAAGAAATACCCACTTTTGCTAAAACTTCTTCGCCAGCTTTGGTATTAAATGTTAATACAGCCAATAATTTTTTAGACATTCTATTTGGTAAGGCATCAATTTTTTTACCATTTTCGTAAAAAGTAACTGTAAAAGGTTTATTAAATTTTGCTTTAAAGAAAATATCTTGAGTTACAGCCCAACCACCAGAACCTTTATAACCAGAAATTTCAGTATCAGAAATCAATTGAAATTGGTGATTTGGTTTATGATCTGGGTAAATAGTATGCGATAAATCTATAATGATTCCCGATTTCCCTTCTTTACGGAACTTATATTTATGAAAACCCGCTCTTTTAGTAGCCGTAAGTTCAGCTTTAATATCGTAATCCTTTAATAAAACCGAATAAAATCCTGGAGAAGAAACTTCATCTTCATGACTAAATCTAGAACGATATCCTGCATCCGGATCTTCTGAAGTTCCTGGAATTACTTTCGCTTCACCTGAAAAAGGCATAAATAAAAAATCACCTAAATCACTAATTCCTGTTCCACTTAAATGTGTGTGAGAAAATCCTAAAATTGAAGAATCTGTATGATGATATCCTCCACAAGCGTCCCAACCTAAAGTTCTTGTATCCGGACTTAATTGCACCATTCCATAAGGTGTAGTAGCTCCTGGAAACGTATGTCCATGACCACCTGTACCTATAAATGTGTTCACATATTTTGTATTATCAACAACTTTTTTAGTTGTTGTTTTTGTGATTTTACCAAAAGAGAAAATACCTATTAAAGTAAGTAATAGCAGTAAAAAGTAATTTTTTATATTTTTCATAGGTAATCTGTTGTTAATTTTTAAAATTGTTTGGAATGAGAGATTGATCTGTACCCCAATTTTTATTTGGATATTTCCCCATTTCTAGGGTAATTGTAGCTCCATTGATAAGATCATCATGTGTAAACCAAGGACCTTTTAGTTCTTTTCCGTTTAAAGTTGCAGACTGTATGTATTTATTGGTTTCATTACAATTTGGTGCGTTTATGGTAAACTTATTGCCATTTGGTAAATTAATACTGATTTTAGAAAATAATGGGCTTCCAATAGTATATACTGGAATTCCAGGAGTAACAGGGTAAAAACCCATAGCAGAAAAGACGACAAATGCAGACATTCCTCCACCATCTTCATCTCCTGGAATACCAAAAATATTGTCTTTAAACCAAGTGTTTAATAACATTCTTATTCTCTTTTGAGTTTTCCAAGGTGAATCTGTAAAATTATATAAATATGGAATATGAAAACTTGGTTCATTTCCCATAGAATATTGACCAACAATACCTGTAAAATCGGGAAACCGTGCATTTAAAGCATACGTGCTTCTTCCTAAATCTTCTCTAAACATTTGATCTAAACGTGCTTCAAACGTTTTTCTTCCGCCCATTAATTCTTGCAATCCTAAAATATCTTGTTGCGGATTCCATAAATAAGTCCAACCATTATTTTCGTCATAATAATCCCGACCTCCCATTCCGCCATCAAATTTTGGATCGATATCAATCCAATTTCCTTTGGCATCTTTAGGCATAAAAAATCCTTTTTCTTTCCAGTATAAATTTTTGTAATTTTCTGCAGTTTTAGAAAAATATTTATAATCGTCTTCTTTACCTAATTCTTTTGCAAATTGCGCCAAAGCCCAATCATCATATCCTTGAGCTAAAGTCACTGCAACAGATTGTCTTTTTTCAAAACCGTGCACTCTTGATTCAGTTTCCTTTTCTCCTGGATGTAATCCTGGAAAATAACCCAATTTTAAAGCCAATTTGTCCAATGGAGCAACTGCCCCCATTTTCCAAGGAATCATTGTGCCTTCTAATGCGTTTTTTTTCATCGCCTCAAAAGCTACTTCTGCATCAAAATTTTTAACTCCTTTTCTATGCGCATCTAATAACATAATTGTAGAATGAAAACCATTCATTGGTGGTGCATCTCCGTGAATTTGCGGAAATTGAGGCAACCAACCAGATTGTTCATACATTCTTACATAAGAAGCCATCATATCTGATTCCATTTCTGGTTGTAAAATATAACGTAAAGGATGTAATGCTAAAAACGTATCCCAAACCCAATCATCTGCATAAAAATCTTGTTCGCCTTCGTGAATTTTTTTATCATAATTACTATAATATTTTCCATCTTCAGTAATATTTATCATTCTTTCATAAGAACGGTACAAGGCTGTGTAAAAGGTTCTTTTGTAAGCTTCTGTCCCCCCTTCTACTTCTATTTGGTTCACTACTTCAGACCATCTTTTATGGGCTTTTTCTTTTATGTTTTCAAAATCGAAATCAGGAATTTCTCTTTCTAAATTTTTTTGTGCTTGCTCAGTGCTTATAAATGATAAACCGTATTTAAACTGGACTGGCTTAACGTTAGTAGTATCATTAAAAGTAATCCATGAGTTTACTTTATCGTCAACAAATTTTGTCGAACTGAAAGTTCCTTTTTGGTTTATAATGGCGTATACATAAGCTTGCATACCCTCAAAAGATTCTGTTCCTGTTAGAGAACCATCATCATTTAATTGCCAATCATCACCAGATAAATCTCTTAAATATAACTTTCTTGTATTTTTATTTTGATAACTGAATCTAAAAATACCTGCTTGTGCAGAAGGCGTAAATTCTGTAGTAATATCATAATCTTCTAACCAAGTTGAGTAGTAATGTGGATGCGCAATTTCTAAATCTTGATCCCATGCTGAAATTGGTTTTTTAGTCTCGTTAACATTCCCAGAAACTGGCATAATATTAAAAAGTAAATCTGACCTATGCTTTCTCGTAGTAAGTGGAAATGAAGTAATTTGATCATCTCTATAATCTTTTCTTTCAGGATACATGCGTACCATAGAATTTGGCAAATGTATACGTGTTCTTGTTGGTTGTAAAAAAGGAGCAACACCACCAATTTGTGGGTCTACATATTTTACATTATCCAGATTTTCTGATATTCTGTTTTCTGAATTACTACAAGAAAAAAAGAAAAAAGAAATTACTAGAAATTGTATACAATTAATAAGTTGTTTATTAAATACTAAATTCATCAATTAATGGATTTTTATTTCGTTGGATAAATTGGCTGTTTTTTTGTTAAAATGATTTCTTTACGCAACATTTTTGCTGCTTGTCCTGTTTGCCATAAATAATAATCTGAAGGCAAACCTTCATAAGTTAAAAACTTACTTTCTCCAACAGGAGGATTGTTATCTATTTTAAAAATACTTGTGCCTTCATCTATTTCATCAAACATAGCCACGTAAATTGCTTTTACATCCGAAGAAATTGCATTGTAAAATTGTCTCCATAAAAAAGCTCCTTTTAAACGTGGTATTTTATTAAATTTATCTTTACCATTTTTCATGTTATACCAACTGAAACCAGGAAAAACAACAGGCATATACATTAATCCGTTTTCAGTACACCATATTTGGTCTTGTATGGTATAATTTTCTTTGTGTTGGTCTGCAGATTGTAAATCATTGTACCTGCCTGGAGTCCATGGATGCACAATATCTGCCAACTTAATAACTTCGTGTAATTTAGGATCACTGACAGCATCTCTCTCTAATGCTCTCCAACCAGTTGGAACACCTAAAAGCACTGCACAATTGCCATATCTCGGATCATTTTTAAAGAAATTAATGAGCTCTTTAACATCTTCTAAAGTGTATTTTCTATTATTAAAGCCAACACCCCAAATAGATACCACCGCTTTTCCTTTATAGGTTAAAACATTTGGGTTTGTTGGGTCGTTTAATTTATATCGTCTAACCAATTGTTTCCAATCTTCTTTGGTAGTTTCTACAACATTATCTTTAGTCGTACCTGACAAATCGTACATTAAACTTAATACCCTATCATTGTTTTTTGCAGCCTTAAAACAGTTATCAAAAACAGTATTGTAATTATCTATTCTTTCTTGACCTCTAGTTAAACCAACCACAAATCGTTGTGCAAAAACGCCATCAATTCCGTAATCATTCATCCATTTAAAATGACGATTTACCGTTTTTGCATTTGCAGAACTAAATACATAGGCAGGTTCACCATCTTTATAAACAAATTCTGTTTTAAAAAGTTCATCTTTATCTAGTTCGCTTACATCTGGCCAAAAATCTACAGAAGTATTCCCGGGATTAAATTGTTTGTTGTTAGCATAATGTTTCCAATTTAAATTAGAGCCATCACCTTCTGCATTAAACCAACCTTGATAACCTGCTAAAATTTTACCTTCTATAGAATTGTTTATTTTAACGTTGGTTTTATTATCAATCTTTATATTTTCAATATTGCTTTTACAACTATTAAAAAAGAAAAGCGTTAGCATTGATAAAAATGAGATTGATTTGATTTTCATATAAAAATGAATTAATTTGTCTTAAACTCTTCTCTTAATATTTGAAGATATTGTTCTCCGTAAGAAGTTGCAGATTCAAGTTGTGTTCCTCTATTCCAATCGTTAAAAGAATCAACTAAGACAATCTTGTTACTTCCAGCGGCTCTTCTTGCTACGTTGCAATTTGCTCTAAACCAAGGCGCATCCTTATCAAACACATTAATATTACTTCCTCCATTTATTATTTTTAAATTTATAGATGGAGATATTGTAGGAATGTATTCAATATTATATTTTTCAAAAGTTTCTTTATGATACAACCATGCTTGATCCATGAATTTGTGAAAATTAATTATTCTATCATACAAATTCTTATTCACTGCAGCATAGGTTGCATGTGTAACGGCGTCAACTCCGTTTACAAACCTAAAATCATATCTTAAAGTTGGTGTCCATTCATTTTGCATACCAATTAAATATAGCTCAACACCAAGATCAGTTAACTCTGCCCTCATTTGCTGATATAGAGCTGCATTATCATCAGAATGTAAATTGTGGCTATTTAAAAGATACACCACATTTTTCCCATCAACTTTCATATAATTAGTTTGATCAAAAAATGGTGTCATCAATTTAAAATCATCAATAAACCTTTGAACAAGACCTTTTGATTCAATTCTATTATTGTTATTTAACCCCATGTTCCCAAAATTATAGGATAGTGCAAAATTTACATCTCCTGCATTTGGTGCCGCTTGTAGTTCATTAATAAATGTAGTGTCTTGATTGTTTTGATTTTGATTATTTGCAGATCTAAATTGAAAGATAAAAAAATCTATACCTGCTATTTGTGCCTGTTTTACATGTTCTTCATAGACAGCAGGATCTGATACATTAGGATTATAAACACCAATAGTAGGTTCTTCAGGGACTGTACTTCTTCTAATAAACCTACTATACTGTGCTCCAACAATATAGTCTGAAGTTACAGATACAATAGGGATGTCATAATTTAAAAAAGAATCTTCTATTGCAATATTATCTTCAGTACATGAAAAAGATATCATTAAGATAATTAGTAGTAATATTTTTTTTATATTTTTCATAATATATTTATAGTATTGTATAGGTTATTCCAGCGGCAATTAAATCATCCTCTGAGTCTCCATAAAAATTATTTGCAAATTCTTGATTAAATTCAGGGATAATTGTTTCCCATTTTGTTGGTGTATATGGTTTGTTAATTTTAAGTTCACTATATAATGAATTACCTTGCGATAAGTTGGAAACGGCTTCTTGAAAACCATCGTTATTTAATACACTTTCTGAAAATGGTGGATATGCCATTCTTTCTGGTAAGGACGCATAATCTAATCCAAGTGCTCCATCTGGTGCAAATTGATCGATAAGAGGCAGCAGTCTTGTTCTTTTCTGCATACACCATATATCATGACCTTGATTAAAACTAGCTAGCCAACGTTGTCTTGTAATTTTATCTAAAGGGTTCGCAGAAATACCGCTGTTTACCACACCGAATAAATGTCTATCACCAGTGCTTGAAGTCCCCCATTTGATGCCATCTCTGTTTTTAAACTCATTTTCTCCTGTAACTCCATACTGTTGAAAAGAAGCATCAATACCATCATAATAATATTGTTCTGCTGTTTTAGAGCCTCCCCAGCCTTTTAGTTGAGCTTCTGCTTTTATAAAATTTAATTCTGCATACGTAATAAGATTATAGCTCATATCTTGAGCCATAAACACATCTACTTTAGGCCTGCTATATCTTCTAGTTTCAACTCCGTTAAGAATGTTGTCATTCCCATTTAAATCCCATCCATCTACAGTAGCATTACCTCCAAGAGGTCTTCCAAAATATGGTAGCTCATATTCTACAATAATTTTTTCTGTTATAGAACCAGACTTAAACACCTCATCTCTAATAGTTAAAGGACTTAAAGATGGTTCAATTAACGCTACTAATCTTGGGTCTCTGTATGTTTTTAAGTTTAATAAATAATTTAGATTAATATAGGGAACTACATCTTGATTTGCAGTTATAAATATATATCTCCGATAATTAAACGACCAATTTTCTTCTTCTAGACCCCACTTTAGAGCGACATTATCTAAATTTTCGCTTAAAAGATTGTTTTCATTTGCCATAGCTTCAGAACCATGTTGCTGAGCCAAAGCAGGGAAACCTTCAGAAATTCTTAAAGCAATCTTTAAGCGAAGTGAATTTGCAAACTTTATCCATTTTGTATTATCTCCATTAAAAACTGGGTCCTGCAAGAGTGCATCTCCATTGGGATCCATATTTTCTCCAGCTTCTTTTAAAACATTTAAAATATCAGTATAAATAAATTCTTCAGATGAATATCTAGTTGCCAGCATACCTTTAGAGGCATCTTCATAAGGAACAGCTCCAAAAGTTGACACTAAGACTGAATACACATAACTTTTCCATATTTTTGATATATACACTCTATTCGTATAGCTTAGGTCGTTGCTATAATTATCAATAATATCTTGATTATTTTTCAAAACATCTACATAAAACTGCCTCCAAAAATTATCTAGCCCCGATTCTGTATAAAAGTATCTATTAAATTGGCCTCCTTTACCACCATAATAACTAGCATACGTATTAAACATTTGGTCGTTCAAAGTACCACCAATTAAATCTAATCCTTTTTTTACAGTGCCTGCAAAAAGTTCTTCAGGTGAGGCTACTGAAATTGCATCTGGATTTGTATTAATTTCTTCAAATTTGTTTGTGCATGAATCTAATATTGTTAACAAAAAAGTAAACAATAATAATTTGGTTAAAAATCTCATTTTCTTTATTTTTTTAGTTAAAATACTAGTTTTACATTAACACCAATAGTGCTTGTAGGCAAGAAAGAACCATATTCTATACCCTGACCATTACCAGATGTTGTACCTGATTCCGGGTCTATTCCTTGTGGTGTATTCCTATAAATAGTCCATAAATTTCTACCAACAACAGAAATTTTAGCATTCTTTATTTTTATTTTTTTAATCAATCTATGTGGTATGTTGTAACCAAAAGTAACTTCTCTCAATTTTACATAAGAAGCATCATAGACAAACCTTCTTTGATCTTGAAGACCATCAAAACCATATACTTGTGGATTTAACCACCTTTGTGTGTAAATAATTTCTCCATTAGCGTCTCTTTCTGCTGCCCAGTTTCCATCAGCATCTTGCACTCCTAAAGCTGAATTTTCATAAATTCTACCTTTTGGCCTATCGGAATCCGCATAGTTATTTCCAAATAAACCCCTTCCTTGCCTTTCGTTATTATTCTCTCCTAGTATTAATGTTGATAATAACCACTCTTCTCTTCCTTCTAGAGTGCCAGCGTGCACACCATGATTATAGGTTTTGGCCATTGTTCCGGAGTATAAATCTCCTCCCATTTTAATATCAACTAGAAAATTTAAACTGAAGCCTTTGTAAGAAAATGAGTTTCGTATACTCCCTATCCAATCTGGTTGTGCATTTCCTAATAATTGATTAGACTCCCAAGCTGCCCTTCCATTAGCTAACACCAATGGTGTACCCGTTTCTGGGTCAACTAGTTGAGAATTTCCTCTAATATTACCAAAAGGCTCCCCTACCTCTGCAAATACACCTACATTAAACCAGCTTCTTATTAATCTGCTTTCTACACCATCAAAAAGTGAGGCTACAAATGATTCGTTTTTAGACCAGTTAATATCTGTTGACCATTTAAACTTTTTATCAAATAGTTTAGCAGATAAAAATAATTCCATTCCTTCATTTTGAATCTCTCCTGCATTCAAAAATTTCCCTACAAAACCAGATGTTGGCGTAGTTGAAACATTTATAATTTGATTGTTTGTAGATGATTTATAATAAGTACCATCAAAAGAAATTCTATTATTGAAAAACTTTGCTTCAATACCAAATTCTGTTGATGAAGTTAATTCTGGTTTTAACTCTAAATTTTTTCTTATTCTTTCTAATGCTACCCAATCTGTATTATTGTAATTACCTCCTTGGACATAGCTATTTCTAATTTGATTAAAACCGGTATCGTTACCAACTTGTGCATAGGAAGCTCTAATTTTCCCGAAAGTTAAAATATCATTTCTAGGAATAAATTCTGAAAATAATATTGTACCACCTACGGAAGGATAGAAGTAAGAATTATTACTTGCTGGTAAAGTTGAGGCCCAATCATTTCTTGCTGTGAAATCTAAAAAATATGTTTTTTGGTATCCTAAAGAAACGGAACCATATACTGAGTTTATTCTTTTATTATTATTAATAAAAATTTCAGGTGCAAATTCATCACCATTTGATAAACTCATAATATCTCTCTCAACTAACGAAATAGCAGTTAACCTATTTCCGTCTGTTCTTACATCAAATCGATTTACGCCTATTAAAGAAACTAATGACAAATCGTTAAATTTCTTTGTATAATTTAAGATTGCTTCATAATTCCAATTTTCTCTTGAAATATTTACTTCTCTATATAAACCATTGGGGTCATAATCGGCTCCTTTGTTATTGAACTCTTGTCTATCTACATTATTTAATGCACCATTAATTCTAGTTTTAAGTTTTAGCCCTTTTAATATTGTCCAATTTAAAGTTATATTAGCTACAACTCTATTGGTAATATCTTGATTACTATTTTCAAATATATTCCAATAAGGGTTATTAAAATCTCCCTCATATTGGAAAGCTTCATTATTCTCATTTATATAAGGAAGTAAATTAGATTGAGACATATTTGGTAACATATACATGTAGTTATTGGCTGGGTTTCTATTACTCCCATTTTGATACATTCTGTTATTTACTTTTTGATGCGTATATATAAAACTAACATTAGCCGTTAACTTATCTGTAATATTTTGTGACATACGCAGAGCAATATTATCTCTGTTAATTTCTTCCATTCTTTTAATTACGTGATCTCCAATTGTCTTACCATAAGAAAACCTTAATGTATTTTTATCTGTTGCTCTGCTAATTGAAAATGTGTTGGTATTTACAACACCAGTCTGATATAAATCTTTTACATTATTTATATCTGGAGCATAAGTACCAACAGTACCATTATAATCTAGTACCTGCTGCCCTAAAAAAGGTGCTCCATAAGCTCTATTGTAGGAACCAACCATTGGCAATCCAGTTGTGGGATCTAGTTGTCCCGCATTTTGTACCAATCCTCCACCATTACCTGCACCATAAGAATATTGATAATTTGGATATTCTCTGTTTGAAACAATAGATAGGTTAGAATTGACATTTACATTTATTTTACTAGTACCCTTTTTAGCTTTTTTAGTTGTAATAATTACTACACCATTAGAAGCTCTAGAACCATATAGCGCAGATGCGTTTGCACCTTTTAAAATTTGAATAGAATCAATATCATCTGGATTAATACCAGATATTGGGCTTCCTAAGTCAATATCATCTCCTTCATTCCAAACAGAAACACCTGCATCACCCGATGAACTATCTAAAGGGACACCGTCTAAAATGTATAAAGGCTGATTGTTACCTGTTATAGAAGTTAAGCCTCTAATAATTACTCTCGTTGAACCTGTTGGAGTCGATGAATTTGTGATTTGCACACCAGCTGCCTTACCTGATAAAGCATTTAAGAAATTAGAAGATCTAGCCTCCGTCATGTCTTCCGTATTAACTCCCTGAGTGGAGTAAGACAATGATTTTTTATCTCTTTTAATACCAAGAGCTGTCACCACTATTTCTTCCAATTGCTCAGCAGATTCTATTAATACGACAGTAAGATCTTTTGTGTTTTTTGTAAAGTTGACATTTTTAACTGCAAATCCTAAATAGTTAAAAATCAATACTCCTTCAGTCTTTTCTTTTGTATTAATACTATAATTACCATCTAAGTCTGAAGTGGTCCCTATTTGACTATCTTTTAGTAATATAGAAACACCTAAAAGAGGTTCTCCTGTCTTATCTGTTATTTTTCCTTTAATGATATTTTTTTGAGAAAAAATAATCAAAGGAAAAAAAAGAAGTATTAAACTTAGTTTTAATTTCTCCATAATTTTAATTTCGATAGATTTAATTTATTGGGTGAATATAAATACTGACTTATTTAAACAAATGAAGTATATTTCATTAATTAAGGATTAATATTTTCTTAACTTTTTGATATTAACTCAAAAAAAATAAAATAATTTAAGAAATCCTTAAAAAACAGTAAAGCAACTTAGATTGCGTTTTAATACTTTATTAATTTAAATTGGTTTTCTAATGGAATGCCAAATAATTCCTCAAGTTGTTTCGCACTTCGTTTATAAAATTTAGAGTCGGGTGGTAGGTTAATATTTTTCCAAAAATCTGAATTGTATTCGATGTTATAATCGCCTATATCTTTTCCTTTAATAATATTATCACGAACTCTTATTTTTTTCCCATTATTCTCAACACCCAATACTATAGCCTCATGTCTATATGATAATTTGATCATATTACTTTTCAATTTTAAGAGTTTTTTCATGTATGGAGTCACTTTTTCATTAAAAACATATTCCCTATTATGATAACTTAAAACTAATTTTCCTTCTTTATTTTTTTTATAAATATAAACAGCTTTTAGATTGTAATTTTCTAATTTGTATATTCCCTTTGTGTCAATACCAATGTATAGTTTTATCCATTTCTTTGGATTTTCTTTTTGCTTACCTTCAACAACAATAACATCTTCACCATCATAAGAGGTATCATCTATAACTTCCCATTTATAATCATTTCTATAAATTCCTTTTCTTAGCGGGTTTTGTTTTGCAATCATTACAGCAGCATGAAACTTTTGTTTCTTTTTTGCAAATCTATAATCATTCGATTTTCTGGACTCTGCAACTTCTATCTCCTCAAATTCGCTAGAAGTTGGACCTCTATCATACACTTTTAAGTAATGCTCTACTAAAAACCTTGAAGTACCATTTTCATTCGAAAACCTTCTGTATAAAATATTGAGTTGATGTCCTTTTCTTTGAGTTGTATTTTTTAGATTTTTAAGTGCATCTTTTACATAAGATTTATAATCTACTAACGTAATTTCATCTAAGGAAACTACATCTTCAACAAGCGTAATTATTTTTTCGTCAAGTCCTATAAAATCTTCTACTTTAATTGTAAAAGTTTTAAAACCTAATGCAGAAACTGTAATGGAATCCTTAAGATTATCTTGAATTAATTTTAAAACAAAACCACCATCATCATTACTTGCGGTTCCAATAGATTTCGATAAAATACTAACGGCAGCATAAGGTACTGGGTATTTGTCCTTATCAACTATTAAACCCTCTACTTTTATAGTTTCTTGCGCATTAAAAACTAAACTTAAAAATAAAAATAAATAAACAACACTACTTTTTTTAAACATAATTACCTTATTTATTATTAATAAAGAATAAACTTTCGTGAAAAATATTTCCCTTCGATATTCGCTTTTAGGATATAAACTCCACTTTCTAAATATGAAATATCAATTTTATCTTTTGCATCCATTTGGTTTTTGAGTACTACTTGACTTCCATTTATATTGTAAATTGTAACCTTCATCAATGAAGTGAATGATGTTATGATCTGTATATTTTTTACAGTTTTATCATAATAAATACTAAATTTCTCATTTGGAACTTGGTTATCGTCAAGTGACAAGACAAACATTGAGTCCCAAGCACCCGCATCATTTCCATCAGTTCCAAAATCTACAGGAGTATTATCTCCATTTGGTGCAATATCATATTCTACTTTTCCAGATGTTTCATTAAAATGTAAATTAGAAGAAGTTAAAACTGCTTTTATTTTAGAGGAGCTATACATGTCATCTGGTCCAAAACCTTTAGAAACACCAGACAATGAATTTATAAAGTTTAATTGGACTACGGAAGCAATATTTATATCAGATTCTGGGTTCACGGTATCCCCTAAAAGATTGTCATAAATCAAGGAGTTTTTAATCTCGAAATTTCTATTTCCTTCAATTCTAATTCCTCCAGCTTTTCCTGCTTCTGCAGATGTTAAGATTACTTTGTTACCAAAAACAGTTATATTTTCTAAATTACTGGTAGCATTTAAACCACCAAAATATAAACCTCCGCCTTGAAAAGTTGCTTGGTTATTATAAAATGTATTTTTAGACATTATTACTTTTCTGCCATCTCCAAAAATATTTATTGCACCACCATTGGCTCTATCTCCATTTCCATCAATTTTGTTAATATTTGCTGCTGTATTATTTATAAATAAAGAATTAGTTATGGTTAAAGTTCCGTCTCCAGAACCACTAATTGCACCACCATTTCCTCTGGCTAAATTATTTTTGAAAATTGAGTTTGTAATCGTTACATTTCCTTCACTAAAAAATAGACCTCCACCAGCTTTATCTACGCCTCCTGTAGAATTATCATCAAATATGCTATTGGTAAAAGTTAAATTAGAGTCCGTATTCATATTTATTGCTCCACCATTAATTGATGATTCCTTGTTTCCTTTAAAGGTAATATCTGAAAAAGAAACATTAAGATTTGGTTTGCTAATATGAAATAATCGGTCTGTATCTTGTTTATTTGCATCTGGTGAAATTATGGCATTTTCTGTGCCCATAAAATTCATGCTTTTTTGAACTGAAATTTTAGAATTCTGTATTACAGCACCAGAGATATTAATTGTACTTCCTTCTTTTGCAAGATTGTAAGCTTTTTTAACAGTTGAAACGGCCGTTCCTAGACTTGTTCCTGTATTGGTGTCATCTCCAAATTCTTCCACATAATAATTTGTTATATCTGGTAAATTAGGATAAGAAGGTTGGTTTGAAGTCAGATTAATTTCACCTCTTAAAGCTTCGCCAGCTTTACCTGTAAGCCATAAATAATAATCGTTTGGTAAGCCTTCATAATTTGTAAATTGACTTTCTGCTGATGAAGGTGGATTATGATCTACTTTAAAGATACAGGTACCTTCGTCCATTTCATCAAACATTGCTACATAAACTGTCTGTGAACCAGCATCTATAGCATTATAAAATTGCCTCCATAAAAAATTTCCTTTTAATCTTGGTATACTGTTAAGGCTAGAAATTTCTCCTTGACTTTTCTTTAAATTCTGCCAACTAAAACCTGGAAAAACTACAGGCATATATAATAAGTTTTCTGCATCACACCATGCTTTATCCGCAATTATAATACTCTTATGACTATCAATACCACTAATATTACTATACCTTCCAGGCGTCCAAGGATGTACAATGTCTGCTGATTTTATGACGTTAAGCAGCTGAGGGTTATTAATGGCATCTCCTTGTCCTGGAGTTCTCCAATTTCTTGGAACGCCTAATAAAACTGCACAACCATCGTTTTTAAAATAGTTGATCAATTCTTCTATATCATCTAAATCGTAATTATCCGTTCTATTAAAACCAACACCCCAGATTGCTACCACAGGTTTTTGTTGGTAGGTTAATACATACTCTTTTGTGTTATCATTAACCCCGTGTTTGTTAGCCATTTCTTGCCAATGTTGTTTAATATCATTTATCATGGTTCCTGTTGCATTGGATCCAGATAAATCATACATAATACTAACTAATCTATTGTTATTTGCTTTTGCTCCGGCTATAATATTGTCAAATACAACAAGAGCATTGGCCCTACCTTTTGGATTATTAGACCTTAAATTGGAAGCAAATTGTTGAAAGAAAACACCATCAATGTCATAATCATTCATCCATTTAAAATGACGATTTACGGTTTTTGTATTGGTTGAAGAAAACACATTAGCTTGAGATCCATCTTTGTGCATAAAAGGTGTTGCATATTTTTCATCTGCATCTGCTTCACTCATGTCTGGCCAAAAATCTACAGTTACCTCTCCTGGCTCAAAGGCACCACTTGCAGTTTTATAATGCTGCCAACCACGATTTGAGCCATCTGTTGGTGTATTAAACCAACCTTGATAACCTGCCAAAACCTTGCCCAAAATTGAAGTATTTTCTGTACTAACCGACAAATCTACATTGGTATCTGTGAATTCTTGATAGGGTCTGTTGGGAAAACTAAGCAATTCTGTTCTTAATATATTTCTTAATTCTGTAGATTTTTGAGGTTGTGTATTAAAAAGATTAGTAGTTTCATAAGGATCGTTTTTTAAATCGAATAATTGATCTTTTATATTGTATAAAGGATATTGAGCAGCCGCTAAACCACCTAAAGAAACATTAGGAATATAATAGGGTAAGGGGACTTGGGTACCATTTATACCATTAAAAGTTTCTCCATTTGTAATTTTAGTATTTACAGCATCAGGATAACGCACTGTAACGTATTTCCAATCTTTTGTCCGTATGGCTCTTGAATATCCCAACTCAAAAAAGAGGTGGTCATGCACTGGTGCTTTTGAACTGTTCGTAATTACTTCTTTTAAGCTTTTACCATCTATTTCAGAATTAGAAATATTCACCCCTGCTATATCTAAAAAAGTAGCCGCAAAATCTATATTTTGAACCAACTCATCATATGTTCCAGTAGTTGATATGCCATTTTTCCAATACATCATTAACGGAACTTTAATTCCTCCTTCATAATTTGTAGATTTTCCTTTGTTAAAATCTCCATGATCTGAGGTGATAATAATTAACGTATTATCTAATTTCCCTTTTTCTTCGAGTTTATTCACAACAGCGCCTACTGCATGATCAAACCATCGCAACCAAGCATGCCTTGGATCTTTGCCAGCAATTCCATTAATTTCGTTTTTAATTTCATCTCTAGTTGGTAAATAGGAATAATCTTGAGTTAAAACACCTTGAGAAGTAATATTTACATCGGCATCTAAGCCTGCATAATATTTGTCATTTCTTCTCCAATAAGGTGAAGGTCCATGCGGAATGGTTTCACTATAATACACAAAAAAAGGATCATCTACAGCATTATCTATAAAATCTAATACTGCTTTGTTGTTATACTCAACGTTATGCACATTTAAAGCATCGTTTTTAAGCTCTCTTAAATTGGCAGCATAAAAAGCATCTACCACATCAAAGCCAAATTCTTTCATGCGATCTGACCATTTATCATGATTAAATTTCATAGCATCAGAAACTGAAGATGCGTAAGGGTCTGCTGTTTTTGAATAAGCCATAAAACCATTATTACCTTCGGTATAACTCGCTAAGACATTATGATCTATAATATGAGATTTACCAATAAATGCCGTTTTATAACCTGCATTTTGCAGCTGTTTGGGTACGTTTGTTTTGTTTTCTTCTAATTCAATATTATTAGCAATTCTACTCAAATTACCTAAGGGAAAATTATTTATAAAGCTTGTGCCTTCAGATCTTCCAGCATATTTTCCTGTTAAAATACTATATCTGCTTGGACTACAAATAGAAGATGAAACAAATGCATTGTTAAAAACTATACCATTGCTAGCTAAACCATCAATGATAGGTGTATGCACTTTAGAATCTCCATTAAAACCAAATGGTCTTGACTGATTTTGATTATCACTGCTTCTCAAAGGAATTGAACTTTGATCATCAGTCATTATAAAAACAATATTTGGTTTTTGGGCTCGCCCAAGCAGGGAACCTCCTATAAAGAATAAAAGAATAAGTATATTTTTTAATGCCATTTTTAATGTAAATTTATTCAAATATAATTTTCTTGTTTAGTTTACTCGTTTCTGTTTCTAAGTGCACTATGTATACCCCTGTAGCTAATTTTGGTACTGTAATTTCTTTTACACCAACTGATTTAAAAGATGTATTTAAAACTTGTTTACCAAGAATATCAAATAATTTAATAGTAGCGTTTCCATTAGGCAAGCCTACTAACTTTAAAGTAGTTGCATTAGACTTATACATACTAATGTTTTCTAAGACTATATTATCGTCTATATTTAAAGCACTTTTTGAAGCGTGCATATAAAATCTACCAACATCATTTAAAGCTTCTGATAAAGTAACTTTAAAAGTTTTGCTATCTGTTAGTTCATTAAAAGTCTTTGCTACTCTATCTTCTAAATATACTTTTACATCCGTAGGAAAATTAGTTTGCTCTATAGAAAAAGTAAGTTCTTTACCAGCTTCTGCAATAACACCTACCGGAATTACTATAGACTCCATTTCTGAGATTGGTAATGATTGTACTTGGTATTTTTTACCTTGACTGTCTGCTACTAAATCTGTAAATACACTTAAAGTACTTGCAACACCACTAAAAACTTCACCTTCCCATCCACTATCAAAACCTGTGGTTACATTGTCTAAATAATACAATTCAGCAATACGAACTTTTTGACCATCAGTCAGAGATAATTTTACTTCAGCCCTAGTATTTTTTAGAAAAGTGTCTACTGCTGCAGACGACTGGTTACTTTCTGCAAAATTTACAGTTGCGATAGTAGCATTTTTAAAATATAAACCCGGACTTGGTAATAGTAATTCGACTTTTACAAAAAAGCCTTGTCCTGGTGCAATTTTAAAAGGAATATTCTTAACTTTAGCTATGTAATTTCCTCCAGAACCTATTGTTTGATCCCAAACCCAAATTTGATCTTGAGCCAATTTTACGTTGTCGCTTAAAAATGTTTCAATATTTATAAAAGAAGTGTATGGATTTCCTAATAAGTTAAATCCATCTCCAGTATTATATATTGCTGCATCAATACCAGCATCAGTGGTATTTAAGTTTCCATTAAATACAACTGGTCCCGCAACAGATCTTTTCATAGAGTACCCATAACCTGAAATAAAATTACCTGCATTTGTATCATCCTTTTTAAGATATTCCCATGTATTTGTATCGGTTACATATTTTCCAAGACCCCTAAATAGGTTAGAAGTACTTGTTGCCAAACTTTCACTAGTTGCATAAGCATTGTTATAAGTTTCACCTGAAACTGGTGAAGACATTAAGTGCCAGCCTTCTTGATTACCTTCTATGTAACTTAAATTTCTAGTGTAGAATATTTTACCAGTATCTCCGGTAACATTTCCAGTTATAATTAGACTCTTACCATCATTTATTTTTAAATTATCTTTTACTTTTAAATCTACAAAAGTAGCATCCGTATCTAAGATTGCTTCTGCACCAAGTAATATTGCAACATAGTCTGTGCTTATTGGCAAACCGCCATTTGACCAGTTTAATGTATTACTCCATAAGTTACTTGTTGTTCCTTTAAATATATTTATGTTAGAATCCCAAGCACCTATATCACTCAAGTTATCTCCAAAATCAATGGGTGTGTGATCTGTTAATGTATTTGGTGCAATAAAAGTTACTTTGTTAATATTATCACCACTTATTTGAAATTCTAAATTTGATAATGATAGATCTGCATCAATTATTGATGTAGTAAATATATCTTCATGAGCAGAATCTAAAGCTGGTTCTATACTTTGAGTAATTGAATTTTCTAAGGTCACTTGCACATTCGTAGGCACACCGATATCTGAAAAATCTGTTCCATTTCCATCAAATACAAAGTTACCATAGATCAAAGAATTTTTAATTGTAAAAGGTCTATTACCTTCTAATCGTATGCCACCACCTTTAGATTGATCTAAAGTACTCGAGGATACACTATTATTAAAAATAGTAGTATTTGTGATACTGCTATTAGTATTAGTACCTCCTAAATACAAAGCAGCTCCAGAAATTGTTGATGTATTATTGACAAAAGTACTGTTGCTCAAAACTAATTGTCTATTACTTGTAGTTATGGCAACTGCACCACCTGTGGCACCAGAGTTTCCATCAAAAAGAGCGCCAGAAACTGTAATGTTTCCAGTACCACTTGCTAAAATAGCACCTCCATCTGCAAAACTTGTATTATTTTTAAAAACACAGTTAGTAATTGTTAAATTTGAATCTGTTGTTAAATTGATAACAGCTCCGCCTGAACTAGTATCAGCATTTTGAAATGTAATACCTTCAAAAGAAACAGTGCGACCCCCAGCAGTAATATCAAACATTATTGCTGTGTCTGTAGCGGTAACTATAGCACCTGATTGCCCCTTAAATGATAATGATGTAGAAATCCCTACTGTTCCAGTATGGTTAAGTGCTCCTACTATGATAATAGTAGTATTATCATTATCAGCTGCTGCAGTAACAGCTTCGTTTATAGTTGTAAAAGCTGTTGCTTCTGTTAATCCGTCTGACCCATCTCCATTTGCAGACACATAATATGTATATAAGTAGGCTGGTTTTGTAGGTAATAAGGTTAATGGGTCTCTTAATTTTTTACCTGCTTCACCTGTTAACCATAAATAATAATCACTGGGTAAGCCTTCGTAATTTGTAAATTGACTTTCTGCTGATGAAGGTGGATTATGATCTACTTTAAAAATACAAGTTCCTTCATCCATCTCATCAAACATAGCAACGTAAAGGGTTTCTGCTCCTTCATCTATGGCATTATAAAATTGTCTCCACAAAAAATCACCTTTTAAACGCGGAATGCTATTTAAATCAACTGTCGTTCCTTGAGCTTTTTTTAAATTTTGCCAGCTAAAACCAGGAAAAACTACAGGCATGTATAGTAAGTTTTCGACATCACACCACGCTTTATCTGCTGCAATAATATTTTTATGGGCGTCTGCTGAAGTTAAATTGGTATATCTTCCTACCGTCCAAGGATGCACAATGTCTGCAGATTTGATAACTTCATGAAGTTGAGTATCGTTAACAGCATCATTATTTAAGGTTCTCCAACTTCTAGGAACGCCCAATAAAACAGAACATCCTCCATAAGTTGGGTCATCTTTAAAATAATCTATCAAGTCTTGCACATCATCTAATGTGTACTTATCCTCACGACTAAAACCTACTCCCCAAATGGCAACTATAGGCTTTTGCTTATAGGTTACTAAGTGTTTGTTGGTGTTGTCATTTAGCCCATGTTCATCTACGAGTAGTCGCCAGTAAGCTTTAATATCCTCTACCATGGTTCCTGGTGCATTTTCAACAGATATATTTGCACGAGATATATCGAACATAACACTCACCAATCTATTGTTATTGTCTTTTGCTGAGGTAATAATATTGTCCAACACCTTTTTATCATTGATATAGGCATTTGATGAAGTTGACTTTAAATTTGTAGCAAATTGTTGAAAGAATACACCATCAATTCCATAATCATTCATCCATTTAAAATGACGATTTACGGTTTTTGTATTTGCAGAAGAAAACACTGTAGCTGCAGATCCATCTATTTTGGTAAAAGCAGTTGCGTATTTTTCATCAGCATCCGCTTCACTCATATCTGGCCAAAAGTCAATCGTTGCTGTGCCGGGCTCAAATAGACCATTTGATCCCTTGTAATGATTCCAACCACGGTTTGAACCATCTCCTTGGGTATTAAACCAACCTTGATAACCACATAATACTTTACCAATAATTGAAGTCTGAGAATCTTCTGTTTGTGCCTTTATTTCTTGTTGATAAATAAAAAGGACAATAGAAAATGCTATAAACGTAGCTTTCTTGGATATTAATTGGATTGTTTTCATCTTAAATAGCAATTAAGAAAACTTAGTGTTACTAAAAAAAGGGGCTTCCATAAACCCCTTTTTTTAATTCCTAAAATTTAAATTTTTATTATTTTAATTGATTAAGAATTTTTTAGAGAAAAACTTTTCTGAAGTTTTACCCACTAAAATATAAATTCCTGTATTTAAATGGTTTGCATTTATCAATTGTTTAGCATTTACATTATTCAAAGACAATACCTTAGCTCCTAAAATAGTATATACCTCTAAAGAAATTGGTTCTGCAATACTATGTAAAACCTCTAAATTTTTAGATGAACCATTATAATAAACAGAAAGTTTAGTTGCTAAAAAATCTTCTTTATCTAAAGATAAGGTTAAACCAGAATCCCAAGCACCAACGTCATTACCATCAGATCCAAAATCAATAGGGCTATCTTCCGTATAACTTACAGCATCATATTCTACTTTACCAGTAGTTGGATTAAATGTTAGATTAGAAGATGTAAGGTTTGCATCAGTTATAGATGTTGAAAACACATCATTTCCTCCATCACCTACTGCAACTAAAGAGGGTTCTATATTTTTAGTTATTGTATGGTTTAATGTCAATTCTACTGCCGGAGGCCCTCCGATATCCGAAAAATTTGTTTCGTTCCCAAAGCTTACATAGTTACCATAAATTAGAGAATTTGAAATTGTAAAAGGTCTAGCGCCTTCTATTCGTATTCCACCGCCTGTAGATTGATTTAATGAGGTAAAATTTACAGTATTATTAAAAACAGTCGTATTAGTAATACTACTGTTGGCACTTGTACCTCCAAAGTACATCGCTCCTCCACCATTACTTGATACGGAATTATTCACAAAAGTACTAGTGTTCAAAACGAAATCTACACCATTGCCTGTTACAGCAATTGCACCACCTTTAGTTGCTGAGTTCCCGTTAAAAAGAGATCCAGAGATGGTTACATTTACAGAATTTCCAGCGACAATAGCCCCTCCTTTATCTGATGATGTATTGTTTTCGAAAACACAATCTGTGATGTTCAAATTTCCGTTGGAGGCTAATATAACTCCACCACCTGCGGCGTTAGTTACAGAATTTCCAGTAAAGGTACAGTTCTCAAAGGTAGCTGTAGCTCCTGCGTTGTTATTAAAAAAGACACCACCTCCAGCAAGTGTGGTAGTGTTGTTTTGAAAAGTAAGATTCTTAAAGGTTACATTTGCCGACGTTGCTCCATTTATTGTAAAGAGTCTGCCTGTACCACCGTTTCCAGCTAAAGTTGAGCTAGCATCCAAACCTTCTATAGTAAATGCAAAATTCTTAGAGGTTAGATTAGCGCCATCTGGCGTAATTGCTCCTATAATTATAAGTTTATCTCCAGCAGAGGTTATTTGTCCAAGTGCAGTTCCGAAGTTACCAAAAGCATTTTCCACGCTTGAACCATCAGAAGTACCAGCACCTGTTGCTGAAACATAAACGGTAGTTTGCGCGATTAATGAAAAACCAGTAAAAGCAATAAATAAAAGAGTTAATAAAGTAATTTTTTTCATATTTTGATTATTTAAGTTAAATTAATTACTAAAAATAGACAATTAAGATTAATTAATTATTAATTAACCATTAATGTATTCCTTTTTTTGAGAATAATAACATACAGCCTCATGAAAAAACATGAGGCTGTATGTTATTATTTTATTAAAATCCTGTACCAGGTTCTGCAGGACTTGATGCCTGAGCTTTTTGAGGGTTTAATATCATATAAGTTCCTAAAGCTGTTAGGGCAGCATACTTACCATAGTTTCCTATTTTTTTAAGTGCCTCTTTTCTGTTAATTTCTTCTTGCTGCTGTTTTGTGTCTATATTTTTATTCATGGTTGTCTTATTTTAAAAAGTTAGTTGCTTATTCTATTACAATTTTCTTGTTCAATTTACTAGTTTCTGTTTCTAATTGCACTATGTAAACTCCTATAGCTAATTTTGGTAAAGTAATTTCTTTTACACCATTTGCTGTAAAAGATGTATTTAGAACTTGTTTTCCTAGTATGTTGAATAGTTTGATGTTTGATGTTCCATTAGGTAAACCAACCACCTTTAAAGTAGTTGCATTAGATTTATACATACTAATGTTTTCTGACACTACATTATCATCTACACTTAAAGAACTTTTAGATGCATGTAAGTAAAATCGACCAACATCATTTAAAGCTTCAGATAATGTAACTTTAAAAGTTTTGCTATTTGTTAGTTCATTATAAGTATTTGCTACTCTATCTTCTAAATATACTTTTACATCTGTAGGAAAATTAGTTTGCTCTAAAGAAAAAGTAAGTTCTTTACCTGCTTCTGCAATAACACCTACCGGAATTACCATAGACCCTATTTCTGATACTGGTAAAGATTGTACTTGGTAGTTTTTACCTTGATTATCTTCTACTAAATGTGTAAACACATCAACAGAATTAGGAATACCTCCAAACGTTTCTCCTTCCCATCCATAATCAAAACCTTTAGACGCAGTATCTGTTAAATAAATTTTTGCAAAACGATTATTAGTACCATCATTCATTAATAATTTAATTTCCGTTCTAGATGTTTTTTGAAATGCACCTCCAGTTGTTGCTTGGTTAGATTCTACAAAGTTTACAGTACCTGGAGAAGTTGCGTTTACAAAAAAGCCTTGAGTAGGTGCTAAAACAAAACCAGCTCCAGAAACTTTAGTTTCATACATTCCTGTAGCTTGGTTCCATAACCAAATTTGAGTTTGATCTATATTTGTACTTGTAGCTGCACCTAAAAACGTTGCGCTATTTACAAAAGAAGCATAAGGGTTTCCTATTAAGTTAAAACCTACAGTTAAAGTACTTGTTGTTACACCAGCATTATCTGTATTAAAATCTCCTTCAAACGCTACTAAATTATCAGTAAATTCACCAGCAGTTACAGCATCTGGTGTTATTTTCATAGAATATCCTTGACCAGGACTAGTTGTAATATCTGCTCCAGTAAAATATGTCCAAGCAGCTGCTCCAGTACTTCCTGGGTTGTATGTCGCAATACCTCTATTACCACCATTTGTTGCAATGTCATTTTTATCAGCATAAGCAACATCAAACACTTCTCCTGAAAGTGGAGAAGAAACTAAATGCCAACCACTAGTTACAGCAGCATTATTTGTTAAAGTTCTAAAATAACGTACTAAACCTGTTACAGTAGACGTACCATTAACGATTAAAACTCTATTATTACTTATTTTTAATGTACTTGTTACTTTTATATCGTTTACGGTTGCTTCACCTGCAAGTGTACTTTCTTTACCAGTAAGTATAGCTACATTATCTGTAGCAGTAGGTACTGATCCGTTAGACCAATTAGTTGCGGTTATCCAAGCCCCAGAATCTGTTCCTTCAAAAATATTTATTTTAGAATCCCAAGCTCCAACATCGCTGTTATCTGAACCAAAATCTACTGGTGTATCATCTGTTAATGCATTTGCTGCTGTATAAATTACTTTGTTAAGTGTAGCATCAAAACTTAAAGTTGAGTTTGTAAGGTCTGCAAGAATTGTTGAATCAGTACTAGAATCTAAATTATTAGTATAATCTGCAATAGAATTCGTTAAATTTATAGTAGCACCACCAGGGCCATTAAGACCAGAAACATTTCCTGCACCGTCATTTGCTTTATTATCATTAAATAAGCTATTAGAAACTGTACATGTAGCTGTACCATTAACTCTTATTGCTGCACCAAAATTTCTATCAGTTCTAGTGATTGTATTTTGATAAAAAGAACAATTTGTTATGGTAGCAGTAGAGGTACCATTTATAACGATAGCGCCACCTTGACCATTTGTTGTTAATGATTTAACAGCGTTTTGATAAAAAGTAGTTCCAGTTGCAGTAAAACTTGTTACATTATTAATTAAAATTGCACCTCCACCAGCTAGATGTGCTACAGAATTACCATTAAAAACACAATTCTCAAAAGTTAATGTTGAAGGTCTATTACAAAATAACACACCACCACCAGCACCTGTAGAGTTTGTTGCACCAGTAAATATTAAATTTTTGAATGTAATATTATGACCTGTACCACTATTAATTGTAAACATTCTTACTGCTCCATCTGTACCAGTAAGAGTAGAACCAGCTGCATCACCCTCAATTGTGAATTGATCTGTTTTACCATTTAAACTAACTCCACTAACATTTATGTCGCCAATTACTCTAATAATATCTCCTGCTGAATTTACATCTGCTAATGCAGTTGTAAAACTATCATAAGCATTTGCTTCACTTGTACCATCCATTGAACCTGCACCAGCTGCTGAAACAAAAATTGTTTGCTGTGAGAATACACTCGAAACAATAAACAAAGTTAGCAATGTTAAAAACGTATTTTTTTTCATCATATAAAATTTTAAGGTTAATTAATATTTTTGATTTATTCTACAAATAAGCGAATAGGGTATTAATTTTTAGTTAATTTTTGATTAACTAATCAAGTTATTAATAAAAAAAACGCTAAAAATTTACAGATTTATTATTTTTTTATTTTAATCTCTTTTTGGAAATTCTAATTGTAAAGGCAACTCTCCTCGTAACATTTTTGCTCCTACTCCTGTTAACCATAAATAGTGGTCTGAAGGCATACCATCATTATTTACAAAATGAGCTTTATTACTATTTGGTGGATTATCAGACACTTTCATAATTGCTGTGCCTTCATCAATTTCATCAAACATGGCTACATAAATCATTTCTGAACCTGCTAAAATAGCGTTGGTCATTTGGCTCCAATAAAACCTACCTCCTAATCTTGGTATGGCTCCATAAGCTGTATATCTTGCCAATTCTGGACGATTTAACGAAAGGTTTCGCCAACTAAAGCCTGGTGTAATTACTGGTACGTAATCTATGTTTCTTTCTTTTGTCCATTTTATATCTGCAATAATATGATCTCTTAAATGATCACCAACTTTATGTACTAAAGGCGTAAAACGTTGCACCATCCATGGTAAAACAATATCTGCAGATTCAATAATGGTATGTAAATAAGGATCTGGTAAACAATCTTTATCTAAATCTCTAAAATAAGTTGGTACACCTAACATAATTGAACAGCCTCCATAAACAGGATCGTTTTTTAAGAAATCTATTAAACGATTAATTCCTATTTTTCTGGTATCATAAGGTCTGTCTGGAAAACCAATACCCCAAATAGCGACTAATGGCTTACCATTATGGTATAAGTAATTCTGGTTTTCTCCTTGGTTGGTTACTTTTAATTCATCTACCAACATTTTCCAATCTTCTATGATAGAAGAACAATCCTCACCAGTCTCTTTTAAGCCAGATAAATCATACATAACAGCAATGGCTCTGTTATTTTCTTTGGACGCTTTTAAGGCGTTTCTTAAAATAATATCTTGGGGTTTGTTGGTATTTGTATGGTTTCTTGTAACCCCAAAAAAGCGCTGCATAAATACGCCATCTACACCATATTCTTTCATCCATTTGAAATGAAGATCTGTTGTGCTTTTATCTACAGAGCTAAATACCTCTGCATTCGTTTCATCATCATATTTAAAAACGGTTTTGTATGTTTTTTTGTATTCTGAAACATCAGGCCAAAAGTCTATTGTATTGTTTTCAAAATCGAATTTGTTACCTCTACCATAATGCCCCCAACCTCTTTTAGAGCCATCATTTGGCGCTCTAAACCAACCTTGGTAACCTGCCATGACTAAACCTTTATAGCTTAAATAATTACTAGTTGTTGCATGTTTTGATTGCGAAATAAGTGAAGTTGTTGCAAAAACAACCATTAAAAAAGAAATACAGAAGGTCTTCATAAGAAATGTTTATGTAGACAATATATATTACGCTGTTTAATTTTGGATTAATAAAAGCTTAATCGCAAAAACAAGATTGTAGTAATTATGTATTCTTAAAACCTAAAGAATTGAAGTTACTGATTTTTATTCTCTAAGATTTCTTGAAAAGAATATTCATAATCTTGTGCATATAATAATTTATATTCTTTTTGAAACTTCTTAAAGGTGCTTTCTGCTAAACTATGATTGCCTTTGTAGTTATACGCTTTACATTTAAAAACAACAGCTTCTTCGTTAATAGAATCAAAATTAAAAATACAATCACATAAATGAAGTATAAAATCTGGATCGGTTTTAAAGTCAAAACTTTCAGCAAAATTAATTAAGGTTTCGATTATAGCATCGGCAACATCTTGTTTAAATGAGTCTAGCCATTCGTAATTTAAATTCGATAAAAATGGTCCTTTTTGAGTAATTTTAATCAAATGGTCTATTCGATCTCTATTTATAGTCTTTTTGTTTTTGGTTATCTGAATAACCTCGTAATAATCTGTTTTTAACGCTTTGTAATTATGATTTATTTTCCAATACCCAGTTTCTTTATCTATTGTACAATCTCCAAGTTCTTTTATTAAGTTTTTTAGCTTAGTAATGTTCACAGACCTATTGTTTTGCGCACTTCTTGTAGGCTTATCATACCATAAAATTTCTATTAACTTTGATGATGATATACCTTTGTTATTCTTAAAAGTATACATCCATATTAATAAAAATAATTCTTTTAATAAGGGCGAAAATTTACCTGTAATGTCCTCTCGGTTTTTGTTAATTACCTGAAAACCCCCGAAAAATATGATTTGATATTTATATTCTCTTTCTATTGGTTTAAAATCGAGATCTTTTTCCTCAATATCAATATTTTCTATCTCTTTTCTCCCGGCATCAAGAACAACAACTTTTTTCTCTTTAATTACTCCTACTGACTGTTTTCTCTTTTTACGCTTTACAACATATAAAACAATTAGTCCTATAATGGTTACTCCCCCAAATATCCAGTACCAATAATTAGTACTTTTAGCGGTTTTAATTGGCATTTTAATTGCTGGAAAATCTATTGAATTTATGCTAAACTCGTTTTTATTCTCTTTATTTAAAAAGGAATTATACGCTACTAATTTTTTCTGATTAGGCATATAATACAAATTAGCCACAGATTTAATATCTAAAAATTTAAAAGGGATAGAATCGCCCACTATTGTAGTGCTATTATTGTCTAAATTTCCTTTTAAAAGTTTTAAATATCCTTCATATTTAATTTTATCTGAAACAAGTGCAAAATAATCTCTATTGTCAGGATTAATCCACATCTTGTTGGCAACAATCATATCATTACTAAAAGGATTAATAATATTAAATTTATGTTTAAACCTTTTGCTTTTAATGGAAAACGCAATTAAACTTGAATAGCTACGAGGATTTGTTACCTGACTTCCTGATGCACTTCCATAACCTCCTAAAATATAAATAGAGTCCTTAAAGATGGCGCTTCCTGCTAAATATCTTGGTTTAAAAATACTATCATTGGTAGGTAAATTAGTCCAAGTGCTGTCTGTTAAGTTTAGTTTTCTTACAATATTATTGTATTTGTATTGTCCGTAACCTCCCAACATATAAATTGAATTATCTGACGGGTTAAACACATTATTGTGTTTTTGAAAAATTAATTTACCTGTTTTTTTTGAAAAAGTTTCTAGATTATTCCACTTTCCTGTTTCTAAATTTAAATAGGAATAAAGCTCTTTATCTGCAGCGTAAATGTAAATTTGATTATCGTTTGTATTATAAATTGCTCTATGGGCTAATGTTAAATCTATTTTACCGTTTTTGTACGGCGTTCTTTTAATAGTATTGTCTTGGGTACTATAAGTTAAGACAGAGGTTTCGTTTAAGAGATAAATGATTCCTTTTTCTTCATTTGAAGCTACCAATTGCACTCCTTCTGTTATAGAAGAAAAATTCAAATTCCAATTTTGATGTCTGCATAAAATCCAATTTGGATTTTTTAAAATGGCTTGTGTGTGTTTTAAAACATCAGAAGTGGTATTACCTCCACATTGATTTAATGGAAAATGAGAAAATAAACTGCCGTTTTTAGTTAATTTAAGATCTCTAATATTCATTTCTGGAACATCTGAACTCGAAAATTCTTTGTAGTTATTTGCTCCAAAAAAGAGTTTAAAGGATTCTTGCTTATTCAACGCCACCGTTTTAAAAACAGGCTTACTATTAGATGCTGAAAATTGAATTTCGTTTTTATTTAAAAAGAATTTGATTTTAATGTCAAACCAATCGTTTTTATTAATAACAGATAAATCAATAGGTAAAGTGGTTTGGGTATCTCCGACCACTAAAATTAAACTTTTAGTTTGGAAACCTGAAAGGAGTAAGTCTATATTCTTATTTTCTTTACTTATAATTCTAAAAACATATCCAAACCCATTTCCTTTTTGTTTAAAATCTAATTTTAAACCAAAGGAAACTTCAAATTCATTTTTAACTTTTATATACTCATTTGGAGAAATTTCTAAACCTGTTCTTTCATCTAAAAGGTAACTTTGACCTTTAAAATTAAGACCATATTCTTGCGATGAAACTTCAAGAGAGGAGATTAAACAACCTAAAAGAAGTATCTGAAAAATAAGTGAAAATTCAATTTTTTTTAACAACATACTTTTTTTGAAATCATTAATTAAGCGACTGTTTTTTTAAGAAAGCTAAACTATCTTTAAGCTTTAGTTAAAATCAATTTGTAAAACATATCTACGCTAATAAACTATTACCAATAATTTAATCATTATAACAAAAATAAATGAAAAGTTGCTTACTAAAAAATATATAAGAGGTTATCTTATTTGTGAGGGCAATAAATTGTTTGTCATACTCTTTTATCTCTAAAATTTTTATCCAACATAATTAAATTAAATAGTTCTCTCATTCTTGATCTTACTCGATTTCCATACCTTTCTTCCAATTTATCAGCGTTGAATTTTTAGTGCTATTTGTTACTATTGGCTTTCCAATTTTTGCCGCTGGTTTTTTTCTATAAGATCCTGCAACGTTTTCTTTTCCTATTAATTCCTCAATTCTTTTATGATGATTTTCGAATATTGGAAGTAACATTCTACGGTTTATATCTTCCCGCAACACTTTGCTTTTAAAAATTTTTGCTGAGATGGGAACTTTTGCGTGCATAAATTCCTTTTGAAAGTCAATGATCTTGGTTTTTAGGATGTCTATTTATTGAACTAATTTTAGTTTGTTTTTGCTTCCTTGTATCCTCTGATAACGGAAGGCTAGCGAAAAATTTGGTGTCACTTATTTTAGCAAATTGCAAGTGACACCAAATAGGACACCTTTTTTATACAATTTAATGAATTTTATGAGTTTTGTAGAAAAGCAAAAACCCTTTAAAACATAAGTTTTAAAGGGTTTTGTTGTTGATTAAAAATCAATTTGCGGAGAAAGAGGGATTCGAACCCCCGGACCTGTTACAGTCAATAGTTTTCAAGACTACCGCATTCGACCGCTCTGCCATTTCTCCAGAAGTCTCATCAGATATTCTCTGAATGCGGATGCAAATATAGAAAGCTTTTTCATTTTCTGAAACAAAAAACAGATTATTTTTCAACTTTTTTGAATATCGTTCATTACAATTCATAGACAACTAATAATCAAGCATTCTAATTAAAATATAGTTTTTAGGAATCATTACAAAACAGTATAAATCTAAATTACTTCTCTCTTAGTTTGCTATATTTGCTATCATAATTTTAATTTTTAACGATGTCGTTTAATTCTTTTGGAAATTTATTAAAAGTAACTACGTATGGAGAATCTCATGGAACTGCTATTGGTGGTATCATAGATGGTTTCCCTGCTGGACTAAAACTTGACTTTGATGCAATTCAAAACGAGTTAAATAGACGTAAGCCAGGCCAATCTAAAATCGTTACGCAACGTAAAGAACCTGATTCCGTTGAATTTCTTTCTGGAATCTTTGAAGGTAAAACAACCGGAACCTCTATTGGTTTTATAATAAAAAATACAAATCAAAAATCAAAAGATTACAATCACAATACCAATATTTATAGACCTTCTCATGCAGATTACACATACGACAAAAAGTTTGGTAACAGAGATTATAGAGGCGGTGGAAGAAGCTCTGCTCGTGAAACTGCCAATTGGGTGGTTGCTGGTGCTTTAGCGAAACAATTAATTGCTAGCATGCATATTAATGCCTTTACCTCTTCTGTAGGTGATATTTTTCTAGACAAACCTTATCAGGATTTAGATTTTTCGAAAACTGAAAGCAATATAGTACGCTGTCCTGATGAAGCTTCTGCTGAGAAAATGATTAACAGAATTAAAGAAATTAGAAAGGCAGGAGACACCATTGGAGGCACAATTACCTGTGTTGCTCAAAATGTACCTGTCGGTTTAGGAGAGCCTATTTTTCAGAAACTACATGCGCAATTAGGTAGCGCTATGTTATCTATAAATGCTGTAAAAGGGTTTGAATTTGGTAGCGGATTTTGTGGTGCAAAAATGAAAGGTTCTGAACATAATGATATATTTAATGCTGATGGTTCAACGCAATCTAATTTATCCGGTGGAATACAAGGTGGAATTAGCAATGGAATGGATATTTACTTTAGGGTAGCCTTTAAACCTGTTGCTACTATTATGAGTTCTCAGCAAACGATTAACTCGGAAAATGAAATTGCAGAGATTACCGGCAAAGGAAGACATGATCCTTGTGTAGTACCAAGAGCTGTTCCCATTATAGAAGCTATGACAGCTTTGGTTTTAGCTGATTTTTGGTTGCTAAATAAAACAAGGAAGATTTAAATTTTAATTTTAAAATTTCTATTTTTTTCTAATACTGCTGCAACAAATCTTTAGGATAACGACGATTAACATCATAAAAACAAGTACGATTTTCTATATCCACTGTTAGGCGAAATCATCGAACAAGAATTGAATAGGAAGCAAATAAATTTATATTAAAAAAATATTTAAATTAAGATTTGTATATTTTAATATTTCCTCTTAAAATAAAGTTGTTATGACCACTAATCGGCTATATTTTATTGATATTATTCGTGCTTTTGCAATTTTAATGATGTTGCAAGGTCACTTTATAGATACCCTTTTATCTGAATCTTATAGAAACTTAAACTCAAATACTTTTTCTATCTGGTTGTATTTTAGAGGGATCACAGCTCCTACTTTTTTTACTATTTCAGGCTTAATTTTTACCTACTTATTATTAAAGGCCAAAGAAAAAGGAATAGAAAAGTTAAGGATTAAAAAAGGTATTATCAGAGGTTTTTTTCTAATTGGTATTGGTTATTTATTAAGAATTCCTTTTCTATCTTGGATGCACGGTCATTTTAACACCTACTTTTTGGTTGTAGATGTTTTACAATGTATTGGTTTAAGTCTAATTTTAATTATCCTTATCTACCTTTTATGCGCTAGAAAAATAATCGTATTTTCGATAGTATCGTTCATTTTAGGTTTCCTTATTTTTCTTTCGGAACCCTTATATCGTGGCTTAAGTTTTGATCATATCCCTATTCTTTTTAATAATTACGTTTCAAAAAGTAACGGCTCTGTATTTACGATTATACCTTGGCTTGGTTATGTGCTATTTGGTGCTTTTTTAGCCACTTTATTTCATAAGAATTTAAACAAACCTCATTTTAAAAAAATAATAATTGCTTCTTTTTTTACTGTTGGTGCTGTACTAATTTTATATTCATCTTATTTATTAAGTATACTATATAAAATAACAAACATTCAATTATTCCTTGACTCAGCAAGCTATAATTACTTATTTACAAGATTTGGAAATGTGCTGATTTACTTTTCTTTTTTCTATGGATTTGAAAAATTCTTGAAATTTCCATTAATTTTAAAAATCGGACAAAAAACATTATCTATTTACATTATCCATTTTATTATTATTTACGGAAGTTTTACGGGTATTGGGTTAAATACATTAATTGGTAAAACACTAACACCTTGGCAAGCTATTTTTGGTGCACTTCTATTCCTAATTACTGTTTGTTTTATTTCTTTCTATTATGTGAGGTCAAATAAATTTTTGTACGCCCATCTAAGACGTTTATTTTATAAAATGAAAGGTTAATAGTAACTTTTATGACATGTTTAGTATATGAAATTTTTTATTTCTTTTTTGTTTTTAGCCATTACAACCCTAAGTTTTTCACAAACGCTATATTTAGATAAAGTGTCTGCTGTTTCTAAAAGAACGTATACCTACCAGAAAAATAAAGGTGAAAAAAAATTGAAACTAGATTTTTACAAACCAAAAAAAGTAAAAGGAGCACTTCCTTTGCTACTTTATGTTCATGGAGGAGGTTTTTCTGGAGGAAAAAGAAATGATAAAAATACTGTGAATTTTGCAAATAATATGGCTGCACGTGGTTATGCTGTTGCCTCTATATCTTATCGCTTAACCCGGAAAAACCTTGGTTTTAATTGCGATACAAAGTCTGAAGATAAAATAAAAGCTTTTAATGCTACCTCTGAAGACATAAGCTATGCTATAAAATACATACTCAGCAAAAAGAGAAGATTTAAGATTGATATAAATAAAATAATTCTGATTGGAACAAGCGCCGGTGCAGAAGCTGTGTTAAACCTAGCATATGTTTATGGAACAAAAATACTTCCAGAAGACTTTAAGTTTGCAGGATTAATAAGTATGGCGGGTGCAATTATCTCTCTAGATACTATCACTAAAGAAAAGGCCATACCCACACAACTATTTCATGGAACTGATGATCAATTAGTTCCTTATGACATTGATTCTCATCATTATTGTAAAAATAATAATGCCGGATATCTCATTCTTTATGGGTCCAAAGCCATCGCACATAAATTAAAAATATTAGGACAATCTTTTTACTTATACACCATTCAGAAAGGCGATCATAGTTGGTCTGGTAAACCAATGTATGAATGTACTCCTGAAATTTTAGATTTTTTATATTACGATGTTTTAAAAAATAAGAAAAGACAAATACAGAGATCAATATAGTTCATAAAAAAAGTAGTTAGGATAAAATTTTTACCCTAACTACTCTCTAAATTGTAGATTAATTTTAATTTTATTTAAGCCTGCCCTGATGGTCCAAAATTCATTGGAATTGGAGGTTTCTCATAATCTTTAATTTCTCCGTGAGCTTGTTCAAACTTTCTAACGTTGTCTGCAAGCGCCTTCGTTAACCTTTTTGCATGCTGAGGAGTTAGTATGATCCTCGATTTAACTTTTGCCTTTGGAACACCTGGCATTATATTGATGAAATCAACAATAAATTCTGACATCGAATGATTTATGATTGCAAGGTTAGAATAGGTTCCTTCCGCAATTTCTTGATCTAATTCAATATTAATTTGTCCGTCTTTGTTTTTATTTTCTTCCATACTTTATATTGTTTAATTATTGAAATGTGTGCTTTGCTTGTCCAAAAAAAAAAGTTGAATTGAATATTGCAATTTTAATTACAGTAAACAATTCAACTTTATAACTCTTAAACGCCTACACGTTGTTTATCTAGAAACTTTGTTCTATTTCGTCTTTAGGACCCACAAGAACTTTGTCATAAGCTCTCATACCTGTACCTGCTGGAATTTTCTTACCAACAATTACATTTTCCTTCAAGCCTTCTAAAGTATCGATCTTACCACTTACAGCAGCCTCGTTTAATACTTTTGTAGTTTCCTGGAAGGAAGCTGCAGAAATAAACGATTTAGTTTGAAGTGATGCTCTTGTTATACCTTGTAAAACTTGTTCTGCCGTTGCCGGTTTAGCATCTCTTGCAGATACTAAGTTGTGATCATTTCTTCTTAATAAAGAATTTTCATCTCTTAATTGACGAGCAGAAATAATTTGCCCTGCAGTTAAGTTTGTAGAATCTCCAGCATCTTCAACAACTTTCATTCCGTAAATTGCGTCATTATCTTTGATAAAGTCAATTTTATGAATTAATTGATTCTCTAAGAATAAAGTATCTCCAGAATCAATAATTTTAACTTTACGCATCATTTGACGTACAACAACTTCGAAATGTTTGTCGTTAATTTTTACACCTTGTAAACGATATACTTCTTGTATTTCATTTACTAAGTATTCTTGCACTGCCGATGGTCCTTTAATTCTTAAAATATCTGAAGGAGTCGTTGCCCCATCTGATAAAGGCATACCTGCTTTAATAAAGTCATTCTCTTGAACTAAAATTTGATTAGAAAGTTTTACTAAATACTTACTAATATCTCCCGTTTTAGATTCAACAATAATTTCTCTATTTCCACGCTTAATTTTCCCGAAAGAAACAACACCATCAATCTCTGAAACCACAGAAGGATTAGAAGGGTTACGTGCTTCAAATAATTCTGTTACACGTGGTAAACCTCCTGTAATATCACCTGCTTTTCCTGATTTTCTAGGAATTTTCACTAATGTATGACCAGATTCAACTTTATCTCCATCATTTACCATTAAATGAGCTCCTACAGGTAAACTATAAGATCTTAAAGCGTTTCCATCTTCATCTTCTATAATTAAAGAAGCAATGATTTTTTTATTCTTAGAATCTGTAATTACTTTTTCTTGGAAACCTGTTTGTTCATCAACTTCTACAGAGAAATTAATTCCTTGCTCTAAATTGTCAAACTTCACTTTTCCTCCAAATTCAGAAACAATCACACCATTAAATGGATCCCATTGAACAATAACATCTCCTTTTTTAATAGACTTACGCTCTTTATCATAAATGATCGAACCGTAAGGAAGAATATTTGTGCTTTGCGTAATTCCTGATTTCTTATCAATAATTTTAATCTCAGCAGTTCTTGATATTACTATATCAACTTCTTTACCCTCATTGTCTTTACCAACAACTGTGCGTAAATCATCAATAGAAACTTTACCTTCAAACTTAGCAATTAATTTATTTTCTTCAGAAATATTCCCTGCAACTCCACCAACGTGGAATGTACGTAATGTTAACTGTGTACCTGGTTCACCAATTGATTGTGCTGCAATTACACCAACTGCCTCACCAATTTGTACTTTATTACGAGTCGATAAACTCTGACCATAACATTTTGCACAAATACCTTTCGTAGATTCACAGGTTAAAGCAGATCTTACTAGCACCTTATCAATACCTGTTGCTTGGATTTTATCAGCAATTGCAATAGAAATAGATTCTCCTGCTCCTATTAATAATTCTTCAGAACCTGGCACGAATACATCTTGTAATGATATACGTCCTTCAATCCTATCTGATAAAGATTCTACAATTTCATCATTTTTCTTTAATGGACTAACTTCTAAGCCTCTTAATGTTCCACAATCCTCTTCATTAATGATAACATCTTGAGAAACATCCACCAATCTACGTGTTAAGTAACCAGCATCTGCCGTCTTTAAAGCTGTATCTGCTAAACCTTTACGCGCACCGTGTGTAGAAATAAAGTATTCAAGAATTGATAACCCTTCCTTAAAGTTAGAAAGAATTGGATTCTCAATAATTTCTCCACCACCAGCTGTAGATTTTTTAGGTTTTGCCATTAAACCACGCATACCTGTTAACTGACGAATTTGTTCTTTAGAACCCCTTGCACCAGAATCAAGCATCATGTATACTGAGTTGAAACCTTGTTGATCTTCACGTAAATTTTTCATGGATAATTCAGTTAATCTATTGTTGGTAGAACCCCAAACATCAATTACCTGATTATAACGCTCTTTCTGCGTTAGCATACCCATATTATAATTACCTACAATCATCTCTACTTCTTTATTAGCAGTGTCAATCATAGATTGTTTTTCTTTCGGAATAATAATATCCCCTAATGAGAATGATAAACCACCTTGAAAAGCGAATTTATATCCCATGTTCTTTATTTCATCTAAGAACTCACCTGTGGTAGGAATATCTGTAGCTTTTAAAATACCACCAATAATACCACGCAAATTTTTCTTAGTTAAAACCTCATTAATATAACCAGCTGCCGCAGGAACTTTTTCATTAAATAAAACTCTACCAACTGTAGTTTTTATAATTTTTCTAACTTGTTCACCATTTTCGTCAACATCATAAGTTCTTACTTTAATACCAGCATTTAAGTCTACCATTTCTTCGTTAAAAGCAATCATAACTTCTTCTGGTGAATAGAAAGTTAAACCTTCTCCTTTAATTTTAACTTCTGGAGTAGAAATTCTTTCTTTGGTCATATAATACAAACCAAGTACCATATCCTGAGAAGGTACAGTAACTGGTGCACCATTTGCAGGGTTTAAGATATTATGAGAGGCTAACATTAATATTTGTGCCTCTAAAATAGCCTCTGGTCCTAGTGGTAAGTGAACAGCCATTTGATCCCCATCAAAATCCGCATTAAATGCAGAACATGCAAGCGGATGCAGCTGTATAGCTTTTCCTTCAATTAATTTTGGTTGAAAAGCTTGTATACCTAGTCTGTGTAATGTCGGAGCCCTATTTAATAAAACTGGATGTCCTTTAATTACATTTTCTAAGATATCCCAAACAACTGGTTCCTTTCTATCTATTATTTTCTTTGCAGATTTTACTGTTTTTACAATTCCTCTTTCAATTAATTTTCTAATTACAAAAGGCTTGTAAAGTTCAGCTGCCATATCTTTTGGGATACCACATTCAGAAAGTCTTAATTCTGGTCCTACAACAATTACAGAACGAGCAGAATAATCAACACGTTTTCCTAATAAATTCTGACGGAAACGTCCTTGTTTACCTTTTAATGAATCTGAAAGTGATTTTAAAGGTCTATTAGATTCTGTTTTTACTGCTGATGATTTTCGTGTGTTATCAAATAATGAATCCACAGATTCTTGTAACATACGTTTTTCATTACGTAAAATAACTTCTGGAGCTTTTATTTCAACTAATCTTTTTAAACGATTGTTTCTAATAATAACTCTTCTATATAAATCATTTAAATCTGAAGTTGCAAAACGACCTCCATCTAATGGAACTAAAGGACGTAATTCTGGTGGAATTACAGGAACAGCCTTCATAATCATCCATTCTGGCTTATTCTCTCTATTTTTTTGAGAATCTCTAAATGCTTCTACAACATTTAGACGTTTTAGTGCTTCTGTTTTACGTTGTTTAGAAGTTTCTGTGTTTGCTTTGTGTCTTAACTCAAAAGACAACCCATCTAAATCGATACGTGCTAATAAATCAATTAAACACTCTGCTCCCATTTTAGCGATAAACTTGTTAGGGTCTGTATCGTCTAAATATTGGTTTTCTTGCGGTAACTCGTCAGCGATATCTAAATATTCCTCTTCCGTTAAGAAATCCATTTTTTGTAATGGCTCTCCTTCGATATTTTTTGCAATACCTGGCTGAATAACTACGTATCTCTCGTAGTAAATAATCATATCTAACTTTTTAGATGGCAAACCTAAAAGGTATCCCATTTTGTTAGGTAATGATCTAAAGTACCAAATATGAGCTACCGGTACCACTAAATTAATGTGACCAACTCTATCTCTACGTACTTTCTTTTCAGTAACTTCTACACCACATCTATCACAAACGATACCTTTGTAGCGTATTCTTTTGTACTTTCCACAAGCACATTCATAATCCTTTACAGGACCAAAAATACGCTCGCAAAATAAACCATCTCTTTCTGGTTTGTGCGTACGGTAATTTATTGTTTCTGGTTTTAAAACTTCACCTTTAGAAATTTCTAAAATAGCTTCTGGTGATGATAAACCAATTGAGATTTTATTAAACTTTTTTACAGTGTACTTCTCTTGTTTTCTTGCCATGTTGATGGATTCGAATTAAAATTGTAAAAATGGCCTCAATGAGACTTATAAATAAATGATTGTTAGAAGCAGATTCAAAACCTACTTCTAACATCAATCTTTGTTATTCTTCTAATCTAACGTCTAAGCCTAAACCTTTCAGTTCATGCATTAAAACATTGAAAGATTCAGGTAAACCTGGTTCTGGCATTGTTTCACCTTTTACGATTGCTTCATACGTTTTAGCTCTCCCCATAACATCATCAGATTTTACAGTTAAAATTTCTCTTAAGATACTTGATGCACCATATGCTTCAAGTGCCCAAACTTCCATCTCTCCGAAACGCTGACCTCCAAATTGTGCTTTACCACCTAATGGCTGTTGAGTTATTAATGAATAAGGTCCTATTGAACGTGCATGCATTTTATCCTCAATCATGTGTCCTAACTTAATCATATAAATGATACCAACTGTTGCCGGTTGATCGAAACGTTTTCCAGTTCCTCCATCATATAAATAAGTATGTCCAAATCTTGGAACATCTGCCTCATCCGTAATCTCATTGATTTGATCTAAAGATGCTCCATCAAAAATTGGTGTTGCATATTTAGTTCCTAATTTTTGACCTGCCCAACCAAGAACAGTTTCATAAATCTGACCAATATTCATACGAGAAGGTACACCTAACGGATTTAAAACGATATCTACTGGAGTTCCGTCCTCTAAGAAAGGCATATCTTCTGCTCTAACAATACGCGCAATAATACCCTTATTACCATGACGCCCTGCCATCTTATCACCTACTTTTAACTTACGTTTTTTAGCGATATAAATCTTAGCAAGCTTTAAAATACCTGCTGGCAATTCATCACCCACAGAAATTGTAAACTTTTGACGACGTAAAGAACCTTGTAAATCATTTACTTTAATTTTGTAGTTGTGAACTAACTCACCTACTAAAGCATTTAATTCTTTATCTGTTGTCCAAGAGCCTGTTAAATGAAGATAATCATCTACAGAATTTAACATTTTAAGAGTGTATTTTTTACCTTTTGGTAAAACTTCTTCTCCTAAATCGTTGTAAACTCCTTGTGATGTTTTTCCACTAATTAAAGTGAATAATTTTTCAATTAACTCGTCTTTTAAACTTTCAAATTTAGAAACAAAAGAAGATTCTAAAGTAGCCACAGCTTCTTTATCTCTTAATCTCTTATTTTTATCTTTTACGGCTCTTTTAAATAATTTTTTATCAATTACTACACCTCTTAATGATGGTGAAGCTTTTAATGAGGCATCTTTTACATCCCCTGCTTTATCGCCAAAAATAGCACGTAATAATTTTTCTTCTGGAGTTGGATCAGATTCTCCTTTTGGTGTAATCTTACCTATTAAGATATCGCCAGGATTTACTTCTGCTCCAATTCTAATCATTCCATTTTCATCCAAATCTTTTGTAGCTTCTTCAGAAACGTTAGGAATATCATTAGTTAACTCTTCAGTTCCTAATTTTGTATCTCTAACATCCAAAGAATACTCATCAATATGTATAGATGTAAATATATCTTCACGAACAACTTTTTCAGAAATTACAATTGCATCCTCAAAATTATACCCTTTCCAAGGCATAAAGGCTACTTTCATATTTACTCCTAAAGCTAATTCCCCTTTTTGTGTAGCATAACCTTCACAAAGAACTTCACCTTCTGAAACTCTATCACCTTTTTCTACAATAGGCTTTAGGTTAATCGAAGTTCCTTGATTCGTTTTCCTGAATTTAATTAAGTTGTAAGAAACTTCGTCAGAGTCAAAACTTACTAGTCTTTCTTCATCTGTTCTATCATACTTAATCGTAATTCTGTTTGCATCAACATATTCAACAACTCCTGCTCTTTCAGCATTAATTAAAATACGTGAATCTTTAGCAACTCTGCGCTCTAGTCCTGTACCAACAATTGGTGCTTGAGGACGCAATAACGGAACTGCTTGACGCATCATGTTAGACCCCATCAGTGCACGGTTTGCATCATCATGTTCCAAGAACGGAATTAACGATGCAGAAATAGATGCAATCTGATTTGGAGCAACATCCATATAATTTATATCACCTGGATTTACAACCGGAAAATCTCCTTCTTCACGAGCAATAACTCGATCTAAAACGATCGTTCCATCTTCTTTTAAATCTAAATTCGATTGGGCAATTTTCATACCTTCTTCTTCTTCAGCACTTAAATAGATTGGTTCTTCTCCTTTTACTGATCCATTCTCAACTTTTCTATATGGAGTTTCAATGAATCCTAAATTATTCACTTTTGCAAAAACAGCAAGTGAAGAAATTAAACCAATATTCGGTCCCTCAGGAGTTTCAATTGGACATAAACGACCATAGTGTGTATAATGAACATCACGCACCTCAAAACCTGCTCGCTCTCTTGATAAACCTCCAGGTCCAAGTGCAGACAATCTACGCTTGTGCGTAATCTCTGCCAATGGATTTGTTTGGTCCATAAATTGAGATAACTGGTTCGTACCAAAGAATGAGTTAATTACTGAGGATAATGTTTTTGCATTAATCAAATCGATAGGTGTAAACACCTCGTTATCACGCACATTCATACGCTCACGAATAGTTCTAGCCATACGAGCTAAACCAACTCCAAATTGACCTGCTAACTGCTCTCCAACAGTTCTTACACGTCTGTTAGATAAGTGATCAATATCATCAACTTCTGCTTTGGAGTTGATCAATTCAATTAGATACTTAATAATCGTAATAATATCTAATTTCGTTAAAACCTTTTGATCTATTGGCTCATTTAACTGAAGTTTCGTGTTCATTCTAAAACGACCAACTTCACCTAAATTATATCGTTGTTCAGAAAAGAATAATTTATCTATAATACCTCTTGCAGTCTCCTCATCTGGCGGTTCTGCGTTACGTAATTGTCTGTAAATATGCTCTACTGCTTCTTTTTCTGAATTTGTAGGATCTTTTTGTAATGTATTGTGAATAATAGCGTAGTCTGCCATATCGTTGTCTTCTTTATGAAGTAAAACGGTTTTAGCACCAGCTTCTATTATTTCATCAATATGTTCTTTTTCTAAAATTGTATCACGATCAAAAATGATTTCATTTCTTTCGATAGACACAACTTCTCCAGTATCTTCATCTACAAAATCTTCATGCCAAGTTTTTAAAACTCTAGCAGCTAATTTGCGACCTAATACTTTTTTTAATCCAGCTTTAGAAACTTTGATTTCCTCTGCAAGGTCAAAAATCTCTAAAATATCTTTATCTCTTTCAAAACCTATGGCTCTGAATAATGTTGTTACTGGTAATTTTTTCTTTCTATCAATATAAGCATACATTACTTGATTGATATCGGTAGCAAATTCTATCCAAGATCCTTTAAAAGGTATTACCCTTGCTGAATATAATTTTGTACCGTTCGCATGGAAAGATTGCCCAAAGAATACACCAGGAGACCTGTGTAATTGAGAAACTACCACACGCTCTGCACCATTAATTACAAAGGTACCAGAATTTGTCATGTACGGAATTGTACCGAGGTACACATCCTGAACAATAGTTTCGAAATCTTCATGTTCCGGATCTGTACAATATAATTTTAGACGCGCTTTTAAAGGCACACTGTGTGTAAGTCCTCTTTCAATACATTCTTGGATTGAATATCTTGGCGGATCTACAAAGTAGTCTAAAAATTCTAATACAAATTGGTTTCTTGTATCTGTAATTGGAAAGTTATCCATGAAGGTTTTGTACAAACCTTCTTCACCTCTTTCTTCTGCCTTAGTTTGAAGTTGGAAAAAATCTTGGAAAGATTTTACCTGAATATCCAAGAAATCTGGATATTCTTTAATCATTTGAGAAGTAGCGAAATTGATTCTTTCAGTTGTGTTTTTCGTTGCCAAAAGAGAGTATTTTTTTGATTAAAATCTAAATTAAAATAAAAAACGAATATATACACAAAATGGTTTAGGCCTAAAAACCATTGTTTTTAGTACCTAAACCTAAATTTGTTTTCCCGTTTCGAAAATCTCGAAATCGGGAGTATAAGCTTACTTAAGCTCTACCTCAGCTCCAGCTTCTTCTAAAGATTTCTTAAGACCTTCAGCCTCATCTTTAGTTACACCTTCTTTTACTGCTGCTGGAGCACTATCTACGATACCTTTAGCTTCTTTCAAGCCTAAACCAGTTAATTCCTTAACTAATTTTACTACTGCTAATTTAGAACCACCTGCTGCTGTTAAGATAACATTAAATTCAGTTTGCTCTTCTTCAGCTTCACCTGCTGCTGCTGGACCTGCTACTGCTACTGCTGCTGCTGCTGGCTCAATACCATACTCATCTTTTAAGATAGTAGCTAATTCATTAACCTCTTTTACTGATAAGTTAACTAATTGCTCTGCGAAATCTTTTAAATCTGCCATTTTAATTGTTTTAAAAATTTTGTTTATTATAGTTTATTTGTGCGCGTAATTATTTTTCAGATAATGTCTTAATAAGACCTGAAAGTGTTTGACCACCTGATTGTAATGCTGAAATAACATTTTTAGCTGGTGATTGTAATAATCCAATGATGTCTCCAATTAATTCTTCTCTAGATTTAATATCTACTAAAGCATCTAATTGATCATCACCAATATAAACAGATTCTTCTGCAAATGCACCCTTTAAAATAGGTCTATCTTTAGTTTTCTTTCTGAATTCTTTGATTAATTTTGCTGGAGCATTTGCTGCTTCAGAAATCATCATTGATGTATTACCTTTTAATACTGATGGTAAATCCCCAAATTCCTTATCTGAAGCTTCCATTGCTTTTGCAAGTAATGTATTTTTAACGACTGATAATTGAACATTTGCCTTAAAACAAGCTCTACGTAAATTAGAGGTTGCTTGTGCATCTAACCCCGATATATCTGCTAGATATAACGTATTTGTGTCTGCTAATACTGCTGTTAAATCCTGTATTACTTGTGATTTCTCTTCTCTCGTCATGATTATAAGTTTTAACGTATTAAACAGCTTTCACCTCAACCGCGATACTAGGACTCATAGTACTAGACATAAAAACGCTTTTTACATACGTTCCTTTTGCTGTTGTTGGTTTCAATTTAATAATTGTTTGTATTAACTCGTTTGCATTTTCCTCAATTTTCTTAGCATCAAAAGATACTTTTCCAATTGCTGCATGTACAATACCAGTTTTATCAACTTTAAAGTCTATTTTACCAGCTTTAACATCTTGAACAGCTTTTGCTACATCCATCGTTACTGTACCTGTCTTAGGATTTGGCATTAAACCTCTTGGACCTAATACTCTTCCTAAAGGGCCTAATTTACCCATTACACTTGGCATCGTAATGATAACGTCCACATCTGTCCATCCTCCTTTTATCTTTTGAAGGTATTCATCTAATCCAACATAATCTGCACCTGCTGCTGTAGCCTCTGCTTCCTTATCTGGAGTTACCAATGCTAATACTTTTACATCTTTACCAGTTCCATGAGGTAATGTTACAACTCCACGAACCATTTGATTTGCTTTACGAGGATCTACTCCTAATCGTATCGCTAAATCTACTGATGCATCAAACTTTACATTCGTAATGTCTTTGACTAGCGCTGAAGCTGCTGCTAAATCATAAGATTTAGAGCTATCTACCTTTGCGTAAGCTTCTTTTTGCTTTTTTGTTAATTTTGCCATTTTACTACTTTTTATAAAGCTTATGCTGGTGCATCACCTTTTACTGTTAATCCCATAGAACGTGCTGTACCTGCAATCATACGCATTGCTGAAGAAGCTTCAAAGGCATTTAAATCTACCATTTTGTCTTCTGCAATTACTCTAATCTGATCCCAAGTAACCGATGCTACTTTCTTTCTGTTTGGTTCTCCTGAACCCTTTTTAATTTTGGCCGCTTCTAGTAACTGAACTGCTGCAGGTGGAGTCTTTACAAGAAAATCAAATGATTTATCTTTGAAAACAGTAATAACAACAGGTAATACTTTACCTTGTTTGTCTTGCGTTCTTGCATTAAACTGTTTACAAAACTCCATTATGTTAACACCAGCAGCTCCTAAAGCGGGTCCAACCGGCGGCGATGGATTCGCTGCGCCTCCCCTTACTTGTAACTTAACTACTTTACTAACTTCTTTTGCCATTTTAAAAATGTTTAATGATTTGCTTTAATTTGGAAGCTAAAAACAAATCGGAATAAATATATATACTTGTGTAACAATTATATCTTTTCTACTTGCATATAACTTAATTCTAATGGTGTTTTTCTTCCAAAGATTTTTACCATTACTTCAAGTTTACGCTTTTCTTCATTTACTTTCTCTATAGTTCCATCAAATCCATTAAAAGGACCATCCACAACTTTTACTGTTTCTCCGATATTAAAAGGAATTGCAATATTTTCATCTTGAACAGAAAGCTCATCAACTTTGCCTAACATTCTATTTACTTCAGATTTTCTCATTGGAACAGGTTCACCACCTTTTGTTTCTCCCAAGAAACCAATAACTCCAGTAATTCCTTTTATTACGTGTGGAACTTCTCCTGAAAGATTCGCTTCAACCATAATATAACCCGGAAAGTAAACTCTTTCTCTGTTAACTTTTTTTCCGTTTCGAATCTGAACAACCTTTTCAGTTGGCACAATTACTTGGCTTACATAGTCTGATAAACCGACTCTGGATATTTCTGTTTCTATGTATGCTTTTACTTTATTTTCTTGTCCCCCAATGGCTCTTACAACATACCATTTCATTACTGAATCAGCTGCCATAATTAATTAGATTTAAACATTCCAAAAAAGTTATCTAATCCGGTTTGAAAAACATAATCTATACCCGCGACTGCTAATGCGAATACAATTGTAAAAACAGCTACAGTTACCGTTGTTTTTTGAGCATCCTCTTTAGATATCCACGTCATGTGGTTATTTAATTCGTCAAAAGAATCTTTGATATATTGTATAAACTTCATTTTACTTTTATGTTTTATTGCACGGGCGGAGAGATTCGAACTCCCGACAGCTGGTTTTGGAGACCAGTGCTCTACCGCTGAACTACGCCCGTTTCTTATTCATTGATAAAGGCGTCCCGTTAAAAACGGAACACCCTTATTATTTATTGATTAATAAACTAACAATAATATTAGTCTAATAATTCAGTTACCTGACCAGCTCCAACTGTTCTACCACCTTCACGAATCGCAAAACGTAAACCAACATTTAATGCAATTGCTTGGATTAAATCTACAGTAATTGTTAAGTTATCTCCTGGCATTACCATTTCAACTCCTGAAGGTAAATTAATAGTACCTGTTACATCGGTTGTTCTTACATAGAACTGTGGACGATAGTTGTTATGGAATGGAGTATGACGTCCACCTTCTTCTTTCTTAAGAACATAAACCTCCGCTTTAAACTTAGCATGTGGCGTTACAGAACCTGGCTTACAGATTACCATACCTCTTTTAATATCTTCTTTTGCAATACCTCTTAACAAAATACCTGCATTATCTCCTGCCTCACCTCTATCCAAGATTTGACGGAACATTTCAATACCAGTAATAGTAGAAGTCATCTTCTCAGCTCCCATACCGATGATATCTACAACATCACCTGTGTTCGCAATACCAGTTTCGATACGACCTGTAGCAACAGTTCCACGACCAGTAATAGAGAATACATCTTCAACTGGCATTAAGAAATCTTTATCAATTTCTCTTAAAGGCTCTTCGATCCAAGTATCAACAGCTTCCATTAATTCCAATACAGAATCAACCCATTTTTGCTCACCATTCAATGCACCTAATGCAGATCCAGCGATTACAGGTCCGTTGTCACCATCGTACTCGTAAAAAGAAAGTAATTCTCTTACTTCCATATCTACCAATTCGATTAATTCTTCATCATCAACCATATCCACTTTATTCATGAATACAACCATACGAGGAATACCAACCTGACGTCCTAATAAGATGTGCTCACGAGTTTGTGGCATTGGACCATCTGTAGCAGCAACAACTAATATTGCACCGTCCATTTGAGCAGCACCAGTAACCATATTCTTCACATAATCCGCGTGACCTGGACAGTCAACGTGTGCATAGTGACGATTTGCTGTTTGATACTCTACATGAGATGTGTTGATTGTAATACCTCTTTCTTTTTCTTCTGGAGCATTATCAATCTGATCAAAAGATCTAGCCTCAGAGAATCCTGCATCAGCTAATACCTTAGTGATAGCCGCAGTTAATGTAGTCTTACCGTGATCTACGTGTCCGATTGTACCAATGTTTAAGTGTGGCTTCGAACGGTCAAAATTTGCTTTTGCCATGATTATTAATTTTAATTCTTAGTTTAATTATATTTAGTACCTAATAATACATATTAAATGAGCCAATGATGGGATTTGAACCCATGACCTCATCCCTACCAAGGATGCGCTCTACCAACTGAGCTACACCGGCTTTGTTGGATTTAATTCGAGCGAAAGACCGGGTTCGAACCGGCGACATTCAGCTTGGAAGGCTGACGCTCTACCAACTGAGCTACTTTCGCAATATGTAAATTTGTGGGGAGAGCAGGATTCGAACCTGCGAAGACGTAGTCAACGGAGTTACAGTCCGTCCTCGTTGGCCGCTTGAGTATCTCCCCTTTAAATTTACTATTTTAATGAACTTTATTTTTACTACTATGAGCCGATGGAGGGACTCGAACCCACGACCTGCTGATTACAAATCAGCTGCTCTAGCCAGCTGAGCTACATCGGCTTTTTGTTGTAAAAAAACAACCCGCTATTTCTAACGGATTGCAAATGTATAAAGTTTTTTTATATTCTAAAACTTTTTGTAATTATTTTTTCTTTTTTTTTCTGTTTTAAGAAATCAAAGAATCTCTGTGTTTTTCTTTAGACCGTTTTAATTGTCTTTTCAAATTATCAACAGCAGCATTGACGCCTTCTTCAAAGGTTTTTGTTTCTCTTTTTACTATTAATTCGTTCCCTGGAATATTTATTTTCACTTCTGTTATCTTATTTTCTTTATCACTTTTATTTTGAACTTTTAAAAAAACTTCTGCATCTACTATCTTATCATGGAATTTTACCAACGATTCTACCTTCTTTTGCACAAACTTAATTAATTCACTGTCTGCATTAAAGTTAACTGATTGTGTGAATACTTTCATAAATCATTCTTTTTTATTGCCCCTAGGGTGAGCTTGGTTATAAACTTTTTTTATTTCGTCTAAACTATTATGAGTGTAGACTTGAGTTGAAGCTAAAGAGGAATGCCCTAACAATTCTTTAACCGAATTTAAATCTGCACCTTCGTTTAATAAATGAGTAGCAAAAGAATGCCTAAGAATATGAGGGCTTTTTTTTACTTTAGAAGACACTTTACTAAAGTATGAATTTATAACTCTGTAGACAAGAGTTTCATAAATTTTATTTCCTTTCTTTGTAATAAAAAGAAATTCTAATTCCTTAGAAATATCTTTTTTTAATTCTAAATATTTTCTTAGTGTTTCTATAACGGATTGCAAAAGAGGCACAAAACGTTCCTTGTTTCTTTTCCCTAAAACTTTAATAACCCCGTCAGAAAAGTTAATATCTTTTTCTTTTATATGGATTAGTTCTGCCCTTCTTATTCCTGTGGAATAAAATAACTCTACAATTAATTTATTTCTTACCGCTGTAAAATCATGTTCTTCATCAATGGCATTTATTACTAAATTGATTTCCTTTGAAGAAAAAGGAACTTGTACTTTTTTCGCAACTTTTAAAGCTCTGTGCTTAGCTAACGGATTAACTTCTAGCTGTTTCGTTTTCTGTAGAAATCTATAAAATGATTTTAAAGAGCTTACCTTTCTGTTAATAGTTCTATTTGATATTTTATCATCAACCAAGAAAACAATCCAACTCCTTACTTGGTTGTAATGGACTGCTAATAATTCTTCTTGATGATATTCTGAAACTAAAAAATCTCTAAAAGAAATTAAATCATTTTTGTAAGCAGTTACAGTATGTTTAGAATACTTTTTTTCTAGCAATACGTAATCTAAAAATGAATCTATCAATTTTACGTTTTTAAATTGATAGTAAAGCTACAAAAAATAGCACAAAAAAAATCTCGTATTGAAAAATCAATACGAGATTTGTTTTCTTTAAAATAAGTTACTTCTAACCTACTTCTTCTTGCGTTCTTAAACGCTGAACGTAAGAGGCTTTAATTCTTTGAGCTCTATTCGCTACAGATGGCTTCGTAAAGTTTTTTCTGTTACGCAAGTTCTTCATTGTCTTGGTTCTATCGAATTTTCTCTTATAGCGTTTTAAAGCTCTATCGATATTCTCTCCTTCTTTTATTGGTATAATTAACATATGTTGGCACCTCCCTTCATCGTATCTTTATATTTTATATAGTTTTTTTTATAAAAAAACTATTATTTTATTTTTTGGACTGCAAATGTAATTACAAATTATGAATTGACAATTAGTAAACGTCAATTATTTTATAAGTAGTCATTCGTAATAACGATTGCAATGAGATACTTTTTTTATATTTTTACTAAAAAAAGGGCAATGTGTATTGAGGCCTTAAAAAATCTACTTGAAAAAATATTTAAAAAAACCAAAGCCAGATAGTTCTACTTGTTTCTCAGTAATTATCTTTTCACCGATTCAAAAAATTATTTTTTTAAAAAAAACTTCGAAATCTATGTAACTGGCTTATATTCTTTCTTATCAATAATCATTTTCGCAATAATCTCTTTTAAGATTTCTGAGGTTCCTCCTCCTATTGGTCCTAACCTACTATCTCTTAATAAACGTGCCATTGGATAATCTTCCATATACCCATAACCTCCTAGTAATTGAAGGGCATCATAGATTACTTCATCCGCCATTTTTGTAGATAGCAACTTCGACATACTTGCCTCTTTTACAACATATTGCCCGTTATTTAAACGTTTTGCAATTGAATAATTATACTCTCTACACATGTCGACTTTACTTGCCATTTCTGCAATTTTGTGTCTTAAAACCTGAAATTTGTCTAAGGATTTACCAAAAGCGATTCTTTCTTGCATGTACTTTATAGCATAATCGACAGCAAATTCTGCTCTTGCATGTGCATTTACACCCATTATTAAACGCTCTAAAGCAAAGTGCTGCATTATATAAGGAAAACCTTTCCCTTCTTCTCCCATTAAATTTTCTACAGGAATCTCTACATTATCAAAAGCAATTTCTCCAGTGTCTGATGCATGCCAACCTAATTTATTTAACTTGGTAGCAGAGATACCCTTCGTATTTCTATCCACAACAAAAATGCTAATTCCTTTGTATTTATCTGAAGGATCTGTTTTCGCTGCAACAATTAAATAATCTGAATACACACCATTTGTAATAAACGTTTTTGATCCGTTTAGTATATATTTATCCCCTTGCTTGATTACCGAAGAACGCATGCCCGCAACATCAGAACCCCCAAAAGGCTCGGTGATACACAAACAACCAATCATATCTCCTTCAACACTGGGTACTAAATACTTTTTTTTAATAAAATCGTCACCCTCTTTATTAAGGTGGGTCATAGCCAAATATTCGTGTGCCCAAATTGCTGCGGCAAATCCACCAGAATTTATTTTCTGTAATTCTTCTAAAAAGATTACGGTGTAAAAAAGATCTAGATCCATTCCTCCATACTCCTCAGGAGTTGACAAACCAAAATAACCCATTTCACCAAATTTCTTCCAAATGAAACGCTCTATAGAACCATTTTTTTCCCATTTATCTATATGAGGAACCACTTCTTTTTGTAGAAAATCTTTAAAGCTTACACGAAAAGCTTCGTGTTCTTCAGTAAAATACATACTGTTCATTTAGTCAATGTTTGAGTTGTTTATTTAGCCATCAAATATAAGACTATTCTATCATACTTATCCAAAGGAAAATCTTTGATATTTTTTAATTCTGAAATGTCTTGAAGCTCTGCAACTTCATCTCTATAACTAAATATTTTTTTACATAACTCGAAATCTACGTAGGGATTTCTCAGCAATTCCTTGAAAGTGACCGCATTTACATTTACTTTTTTGATAATTGGCTTTTCTATAATTTTGAAAATTGACACGACTTTCGCCGCAACCTCTTTATCTAAACCCCAAACTTCATCAATTTGACTTTCAAAAGAAAATCCTTGTAATTTAGAACGATACTTAATAATACGCTCTGAAAACACCGATCCAATTCCGCTAATAGTTTTAAAATCTTCGGCTGTTGCTTTGTTTATATCTATAGTTGATAAAACTTTCTTTATATCAGAATTTTTTACTTCGTCTGAAATGAAACTACCGTTCGAGCTTTGACGTCCTCCTTTTAAAACCCAATTAGGAAATTTGAAATATGGTGAAATTTTATTTAATAAAGAATCAGAGACTTCAGTTACTTGTTGAAATTCTTTTTCTGAGTTGATAAATTTATTTGTTTTTCTAAACGCCAGCAATCTATCGATCTGTTGCAAAGACATTCCCAATTTAGCTCCTTTATAATCTGTTATATAATTCGGATTAAAAGGATAAATTTTAGGTTTTCTCTTTTCAATTTCAATAGCTTTTAAACTATCTATTTGAATTTGAAAAGCTAGTAATTCTGGTTGATTTATATCCGTAATTTCATCTGAAGAAAAAGCATCCACATAAATAAACAGTTGAAGCAGCAATATTAACAATACCAAAAGAAAAATCCCATTTCTTTGGTTTTTGTTATACCAGAAATGGGATTTAAATATCTTCATAAAAAATTTATGCTTTGCTCGCTTTTATAGCATCCATATACCTTACTAATTCTACTTTTACTTTTGGAGCAAGAATAATTAGACCTATCATGTTTGGAACCATCATTGCAAAAACCATTGCATCTGAGAATCCAATAACAGAACCTAAACTTGCTGCGGCACCAATTACCACGAATATACAGAAAATTACTTTATATGTGTATTCCATTTTTTTAGATCTACCAAATAGGTACACCCAACCTTGAAAACCATAATAAGACCAAGAAATCATAGAACTAAAAGCGAATAAGACCACGGCAACTGTTAACACGTAAGGAAACCAAGATATTGCAGATTCAAATGCACCAGAAGTTAATAAAATTGCTTGCACATCATTTAATGAAGCGTTTTCAGCATTCACATTACCTGTAATAATCAATACCAACGCTGTCATTGTACAGACTACAACCGTATCTATAAAAGGCTCTAATAAAGCAACCATACCTTCACTCGCCGCATATTTTGTTTTTACAGCTGAATGCGCTATCGATGCAGAACCAATACCTGCTTCATTTGAAAAAGCTGCTCTTCTAAATCCTTGAACTAGAACTCCAACTGCACCACCAGCAATTCCTTCCGGACTAAACGCCCCATTAAATATTTGAGAGAACGCATCCCCTATCATATCATAATTTGCGAAAATCACAAAAAGTGAGGCTGCTACATAAATTGCCACCATAAAAGGAACAATTTTGTCAGTTACTTTTGCTATTTTTTTTATTCCTCCAATAATAACAATACCCACTAGAACAGCCATTATTAGACCAAACAACCATCCTTTACCATGCAAAAATGATACACCTCCAGCCGGAGTTGTGATATTCTCAACTAATTGAAAGGCTTGATTTACTTGAAACATGTTTCCACCTCCAAAAGAACCACCAATTACGAAGATTGCAAATAAAGCCGCTAATATTTTTCCTAATGTTTTATTTTTCAATCCTTTTGTTAAATAGTACATTGGACCACCATAAACAGTTCCATCAGAATCAATATCTCTATATTTTACACCTAAAGTACATTCTACAAACTTTGAAGCCATACCTAAAAAACCAGCAACAATCATCCAAAAAGTAGCACCTGCACCACCAATGGACACGGTAATTGCAACACCCGCAATATTACCTAAACCTACAGTGGCAGATAATGCTGCCGTTAATGCTTGAAAGTGAGAAACCTCACCCACATGACCTTCAATTCTTATGGTATCTGGATTATCTTCTTCGTCTGTAAATTTAGATTTTTCTATTTCTACGTTATGATCTTCTCTTCCTTCTAAATCATCATGTTTCCCTCTAACAATATTAATGGAAGTTATAAAACCTTTAAAATTGATAAAATTAAAATAAAATGTAAAATAAGTAGCTCCTAAAATTAAAGGGAACAAAACCCAATATATACTAACTGTATCCGTAAAGGGAATTTGATAAAAAATAATATCTACAAACCATCCTGTTGCATTTCCAAAGGCTTCATCAATCTTTTGATCTAATCCCTTTTCTTGTGAGAATGTTAAAAAAGGTGTTGCTAGAAATAACAACGAAAGAAGTTTTTTATTCATAATATATTTTGATTAGTTTTTATTTATTTAGGCGCAATATCTTAAAAAAATGCTCTTTCAACAACTTTTGAGCGTTAAAAGTATTTTATAACAAGGTTTCTTTGAATTTTTCTAAAACTTCTTTAAATGACTTTGGATAAAATTATTACTCTTTATTCGTTTTGAATAAATCAAAACCATTTTCCACAAGTACCATTTCAATTTCTTTTAAACAAAGCACTGAAATTGATTTAATCAAGTTTTTGATATAAATGAAAGCCTTCTGAAACTTATTATATAATTTCAAAAAAACCTTAACTTTTCATTACATGAAATATAAAAAATATCTTTTTTCTTTTTATCCATTGAAGGTAAACAATCCATAGACTAAAACATCTATAGAAATTCTAAATTGATGATCAACTATTCTAATTTTTTGTAACCAAAGAACAATGCTTTATTCTTTTTTAGAGTAGATTACTCTAATGTAGGAATACTTGTGAAGTATCCAATGAACAATTATTAAAAAAATTCTCTTAGTTTAATAATCTGTTCTGGCCTCCCTAAAACAATTAAACTCGAACCTGATATTAGTTCTGTTTCTGCTTCTGGATTAATGATATAATCTTTATCCGGATTCCTTATTCCAATTACTGTGCAGCCTGTTTCCTTTCTTAAATCCAAATCTAAGATCGTTTTATTCAAATACTTTTTCGGTAAATCATCTACCGCTATTTCCTCTAAATTAGCAGTAGTTTCACCCTCAATCGTCAGCCGATCTACAAACTCTATAACATCTGGGGTCACCACTAAAGATGCCATATGATCACCACCTAATTTATCTGGCATAATTACATTACTTGCGCCCGCAATTTTTAATTTGCTATATGAAGATTCATTAGAAGCTCTGCTAATTATTTTACAGTTCTTATTTAATTGATTTGCTGTGAGAACAACGAATAAATTATCAGCATCAGAGGGCAAAGCTGTAATTAAGTTCGCAGCAGTGTTGATACCTGCTTTTAATAAAGTTTCATCTAAAGTTGCGTCTCCCTGAATATATAAAACACCTTCATTATCTAACTCAGATATCATTTCTCTATCTCTTTCTACAACCACCAATTTCTTGTTATAGTTATTTAACTTCAAAATTGCTTGTTTTCCATTTCTTCCAAAACCACAAACGATGGTTTGTCCCCTTAAACTTTTAATTTGTTTTTCCACTTTTCTGTGTTTAAATTGTTTAAAAAATCTCCCACTCACTAAATATTCCGAGAACGTAGAAACCGCGTAACCAAAAACTGTAATACTTGTTAAAATCAAAAAAATTGTAAAGACTTTCTCCTCTGGAGAAAATGGTTTTAACTCGCCAAAACCAACAGTTGTCACAGTAATCACTGTCATATATATTGCATCTATAAATGAGTAATTAGAAAGCAACATATAACCCATTGTTCCAATTGTCATAATTGACGCAACCAAAACTAGTATTTTATGTATTTTGGAATCTAATACCTTCATAAACTACAAATCAAAAACCGAACTTCTTTTTGTATAAATCATATCTTTTAAGCGAAATAAAAAAGCCAAAGTTAAATACAAGCCAAAAGACAGACCAACCGTAACAAAAGAGATATAAATGAAAAATATGCGAACATTTTTTGCACGCATACCTAGTTTATCCGCAAATCTTGAGAAAACTCCAAAACCATGTCTTTCAAAAAAATGACGCACAGCATGTATAAAATTCATGTATAAAATCTTTTAGTTGCAAGATACTATAAACTATTTATTTGTTGTATACTTTTCAATCAAAAGTGATTACTAATGATTAACTTTGCGTTTTTGCAAAAACATTTTTTTTTGAAAAACCAAGAATACATAGAAGTTTATGGTGCGCGAGTTCATAATCTTAAAAATATTGATGTAAAAATCCCTCGTGAAAAACTAGTAGTCATTACTGGTTTAAGTGGAAGCGGAAAATCTTCTTTAGCTTTTGACACGATATATGCGGAAGGACAAAGACGCTATATTGAGACTTTTTCTGCTTATGCACGTCAGTTTTTAGGAGGATTAGAAAGACCCGATGTTGACAAAATTGATGGTCTTTCTCCAGTAATTTCAATAGAACAAAAAACAACTAACAAAAGTCCGCGATCAACGGTTGGTACTATCACAGAAATTTATGACTTTTTAAGATTGCTATTTGCGAGGGCTTCAGATGCTTACTCCTACAATAGTGGACAAAAGATGGTGAGTTATTCTGATGAACAAATTAGAAAACTTATTTTAAAAGATTTTGATAATAAAAAAATTGCTGTTTTAGCGCCTTTAATTAAATCTAGAAAAGGGCATTATCGTGAACTTTTTGAGCAGATTTCTAAACAAGGATTTTTACGAGTTCGAGTAGATGGAGAAATCAAAGAAATAGAAAAAGGAATGCGTTTAGACCGATATAAAACGCATGATATTGAAGTTGTCATTGATAGAATTTTAATTAATAAATCTTCAGAAAAACGCTTAGAAGAAACTATTAAAACAGCCCTTTATTCGGGGAATAACATAATGATGGTTATTGATATTGATGACAATAATCGACGTTATTTTAGTAGAGAGTTAATGTGCCCAACAACAGGAATTGCGTATCCAAATCCTGAACCAAACACATTTTCTTTCAACTCTCCAAAAGGGGCATGCAACACTTGTAATGGTTTAGGAATTACAAATGAAATTAACCTTAAGAAAGTGATTCCTGATACTGCTGTTTCCATACAAAATGGTGGAATTATTCCTTTAGGAGAACAAAAAAGTAGTTGGATTTTTAAACAACTTCAAAACATTGCTGAACGTTATAAATTTAAGCTATCAGATGCCATAAAAGACATTCCAAAAGAAGCATTGGATGTTATTTTAAATGGTGGAAATGAATCTTTTGAAATTGAATCTAAAACCGTTGGAGTTACTAGAAACTACAAAATCGATTTTGAAGGGATTATTGCCTTCATTACCTCTCAATATAAAAATGCAGAAAGCACTTCTATAAAACGCTGGGCAAAAGGCTTTATGGATGAGGTTTCTTGTTCTACTTGTCAAGGAAAAAGATTAAAAAAAGAAGCACTTCATTTTAAAATTACAAATAAAAACATTAGTGATTTAGCACAAATGGATGTAAAAGAATTGGCTTCTTGGTTTGCAACTATAAACAACGATTTATCTAAAAAACAACTTGCAATTGCATCAGAGATTATAAAAGAAATAAAAACTAGAATTCAATTTTTATTAGATGTTGGTTTAGATTACTTAACATTAGATAGAACTTCAAAATCCCTTTCTGGTGGAGAAGCTCAAAGAATACGTTTAGCAACTCAAATTGGATCGCAATTGGTCGGAGTGCTCTATATTTTAGATGAACCAAGTATTGGTCTGCACCAACGTGATAATCAAAAATTAATCGATTCTTTGTTGAAACTGCGTGATATTGGTAATTCTGTTTTGGTTGTAGAGCATGATAAGGACATGATTGAACACGCAGACTTTGTTTTTGATATTGGTCCTGGAGCCGGGAGACATGGAGGAGAAATCGTAAGCGAAGGAACTTTTGAAGATTTAAAAAAACAAAACACACTAACTGCAGATTATTTAACTGGAAGAAAAGTGATTGCTGTTCCTCAAAAACGTAGAGAAGGAAATGGAAAATCTATCAAGCTAAGAGGAGCAACTGGAAACAATTTAAAAAATGTTTCCGTAGAATTTCCTTTAGGAAAAATGGTTTGTGTTACAGGTGTTTCTGGAAGTGGAAAATCTACTTTAATAAATGAAACCTTATACCCTATTTTAAACGCCCACATTTATAGAGGCGTAAAAAAACCAATGCCTTATAAGAAGATTGAAGGATTGGAACATGTGGATAAAGTTATTGACATCGATCAATCTCCAATAGGTAGAACTCCAAGATCAAACCCTGCCACCTATACGGGAACTTTTAGTGAAGTTAGAAGTTTATTTGCAAAAACTCCTGAAGCGGCAATTCGCGGTTATAAACCAGGAAGGTTCTCTTTTAATGTAAAAGGCGGAAGATGCGAAACGTGCCAAGGAGGAGGCGTTAGAGTTATAGAAATGAACTTTCTGCCAGACGTTCAAGTAGAGTGCGAAACCTGTCAAGGAAAACGCTTTAACAGAGAAACTTTAGAGATTCGTTATAAAGGAAAATCTATTTCTGATGTATTAAATATGACTATTGAAGAAGCCACAGACTTTTTTGAAAACATACCTAAAATCCACAGGAAAGTAAAGACTATTAAAGATGTTGGACTAGGATATATTACCCTAGGTCAACAATCTACAACCCTATCTGGAGGTGAAGCCCAAAGAATAAAACTAGCCTCAGAATTATCTAAAAGAGATACTGGAAATACGTTCTATATTTTAGATGAACCTACGACTGGTCTGCATTTTGAAGACATTAGAGTATTAATGGAAGTACTAAACAAGCTCGCGAACAAAGGAAATACTATCTTAATCATTGAACACAATTTAGATGTTATAAAATTAGCAGATTTTATTATAGACGTTGGTTTAGAAGGAGGTAAAAATGGTGGTACAATTCTATGCACAGGAACTCCGGAACAAGTTGCAAAACATAAAAAAAGTTATACCGCTCAATTTCTTAAAAAAGAACTATTTTAGCTAACTGCTTTTTTTACAGCAAAGAAACTGAATTTAAAAACATACTGATTATGACAAATGACGAAAGAAAAATAAAAGAAAAACTACAACACAAAACTTGGAACGAAATAAAAACAAAAGACGCTTGGGGTATCTTTAAAGTTATGGCTGAATTTGTAGATGGTTATGAAAAATTAAGTAAAATTGGGCCTTGCGTTTCTGTTTTTGGATCAGCAAGAACTCAAGAAGATCATGAATATTATAAACTGGCAGAAGAAATTGCTTTTCAACTTACTCAAAATGGCTATGGTGTAATTACTGGAGGTGGACCAGGAATTATGGAGGCAGGAAACAAAGGAGCTCATAGAGGTAAAGGTGTTTCCGTTGGATTAAATATTGAATTACCCTTTGAACAACATGATAACCCTTGGATTGATCGGGATAAAAACTTAGAATTTGATTATTTCTTTGTTCGTAAAGTTATGTTTGTAAAATACTCACAAGGTTTTATTGTAATGCCTGGAGGTTTTGGTACTTTAGACGAACTTTTTGAAGCAATTACTTTGATTCAAACTAAAAAAATTGGTAGGTTTCCAATTGTTTTAGTAGGCACAGAATTTTGGAGTGGTTTATTAGAATGGATAAAAAAAACATTAATAGCTCAAGGAAATATTAGCGAAGAAGATTTAAAATTATTTAGAATTGTAGATACTGCAGAAGAAGCTGTAGCTCATTTAAATAAATTCTATTCAAAATATTTATTAAAACCAAACTTCTAATCTATTTTTTCAAGAAATTTATTTCTCTTTTTTAATTTGTTCAAAAGAAAAAAATTGAACAAACTAAAATTAAAAAATCGAATTGAAACCCCTTAAATTAAAATTCTGAGTAAACGGTAAATGAAAACAAATACGAATAAGTTTTAAAAAAGGAACTTATTACTTATACCCTAACTCTTATTATCAATTGAAATTTGAAAAATTCTGTAAACATATTTGTTTTTTGTTTTTTCATAACTGTGTTTTGCTTTGCACAACAAAATTCTATTGCTTTAAAAGCAACTTTAGATTCAGATAAAGATGAATTAATGATACAACAAGAAATTGTTTTCTTTAATATATCCGACTCTACTTTAACGAATATTTATCTTCATAATTGGGCCAATAGTTTTAGAGATAGAAAAACACCTTTATCAAAACGTTTTATTAAAGACTTTAAGAAGAACTTATATTTTTCTGCTGAAAAAAATTTAGGAAAAACCACTATAAAGAACCTTACTGTAAACTACGGAAATAATGATTTTATAGAAATTAAAGATAAAGCAGACATCTTAAAAGTTCCTCTTATAAAACCTCTAAAACCTAATGGAAAAGTAAAAATATCTATTACTTATATTGTAAAAATACCAAATGCAAAATTCACAAATTATGGAAAAACCAAAGAAGGTTATCATTTGCGTTTCTGGTATATAACTCCTGCTGTTTACAAAAATGGTTGGCAATTAATGAGTAATTTAAACATTGATGATTTATATGAAAATGGAACAGATTTTACGATGGAAATTAACATTCCAAAAGAATATGTTTTAGAAAGTAATTTATATCAATATAAATCGGAAAAAAATAATTTTAAAAATTACTATTTAGTCGGAAAAAATAAAACTGACATCATATTAGGAATTAATAAATCCAAGCAGTTAAAAACTTTCAAAACTTCCAAAACTACAGTATATACAGATGTTTCTAATGATGATATTGACTACAACACAACTACAGACATATTAGATAGAGAATTACGTTTTATTGAAAAATATTTAGGAAAATATCCTCATAAAGAAATTTATGTAGATAAAATTACACAAAGTAAAGATCCTGTTTATGGCTTAAGTCAATTGCCAAATTTTTTACGTCCATTTTCGGATACTTTTAAATGGGATGTCACCATGTTTAAAGCGTTAACTAAAAAATATATAGAAAACACATTACTTTTAAACAAGAGAAAAGATTATTGGTTTTTAGATGGTTTACAAAACTATTTAATGCTAGAATATATTCAAGAATTTTACCCTGACACAAAATTATTGGGTAATTTGTCTAACAGATGGTTTCTAAAAAGTTTTCATATTTCAAAACAAGATTTTAATGATAAATATCCTTTAGTTTATCAGTTTATATCAAGAAGGTTTTTAGATCAAGCATTGGTAACATCAGCAGACTCTTTATCCAATTTTAATAGGAAGATAGCGAATAAGTACAAAGCTGGATTGGGTTTTAGATATTTAAAAGGGTTTTTAGGTGATAGTATTTTAAACAGCAGCATTAAAGAGTTTTATCAAAAAAATCAAACAAAAATAATATCTAGTTCAGATTTTCGAAAAATAATATCTTCAAAAACAAATAAAAAAATTGATTGGTTTTTTAATGATTATATTAAAACGAATAAAAAAATTGATCACACTATTGATCATATAATAGTAAGCGAAGACAGCATAGAAATAACCATAAAAAATAAAAGAAACATAACTACTCCTGTTTTATTATATGGTCTAAAAGACAAAGAAATTAAATATAAAAAATGGTTTACAAATATTAAAAATTCTAAAACTGTTAAGATACCTAAAGAAGATTTTAACAGGATTTCTTTAAATTATGAAAATATTTATCCTGAGTTAAATACACTCGACAATTGGGAAAGTTTAGAAAATAAAATTTTTAATAAACCTTTGAAATTTACTTTTATAAAAGATATACAAGACCCTTATTATAGTCAACTATTTTATCAACCAGAAATTAGTTACAACTTTTATAATGGCCTTATATTAGGCACTAAACTTCACAATAAACCTTTAATAAAAAGAAATCTTGAGTTTAAATTTGCACCTTCTTACGCCACCAAAAGTAATTCTGTAATTGGTGAATTTTCTGTTTTATTTAACCAATATATAGAAGAAACTAAAATCTACAAAATCATGTATGGGGTATTTGGACAAACCTTAGATTATGCCCCAAACTTATCTTATTCATCTCTTGTCCCTTTTGCGAATATTATTTTTAAAAGAAAATCTTTAAGAGATGCAACTACACAATCTATAAGTGCCAAGTTAGTTCATATTAATAAAGAAATAGCTGCCACAGACGTTAGAACAGATCAAGATAATTATGGTGTTTTTAGCCTTAGTTATAATTACATAAATCCCGATATTATAAAAGAATTCAGGTATAATTTTAGTTTAGAAGTGGCTGAGAAATTTTCTAAAGCTGCAGTTGATTTAAGGTTTAGATCTCTATCTACCTCAGACACACAATTAGATTTTCGGTTTTTTGCAGGTGCTTTTTTAAGTAATAAAACAGCAGGAAATTATTTTAGTTTTGGATTGGACAGAGCTAATGATTATTTATTTCAGCTCAATTATTTTGGACGATCAGAAGACTCCGGTTTCTTCAGTCAGCAATATATTATTGCTGAAGGTGGATTCAAATCTGTATTACCTACAAGATTCGCAAATCAATATATGTTTGCTTTCAATTCTAGTTTTGGTTTATGGCGATGGATTGAACTTTACAATGATGTTGCTTTTTTAAAAAATAAAAATAATCCTCTTTATTTTGGATACAATAATGGAATTCGCTTTAATTTTATTCACAACATATTGGAAGTATATTTTCCTTTATACTCAAATAACGGATGGGAAATGTCTCAAAAAAGATATCCTCAAAAAATTAGATTTACATTAACTGCAGATATAAATTCTATTTACAATTTCTTTAGAAGAGGACTTTTGTAATCTTCAAAAAAAAATGCCTTTACCCATTTTTCTAACTCCTACTCTTACATCTTAAATTATTCACCTACAAACTAATTTATTATAAAATACCCATTGAAATTTTTTAGAAAATTAAATTATTTTCTCAAAGTTCGAAATTTCATAGGACAAAACAGAGAAATGACAACCATAAAATCCCAATAGAACAATCTAATCTATTTATCAAAAAAAAGTAAAGTTTAATCAAAAACAGATGTTGTGAAAACAATATCTCTTTTTTATTAAATTATAATCATAAATATCTGTTGAAAATACAACTTATTTACCATATTCGTAAAATATTATTAATTTATTAAATATCAACTAAAAAAAACTACCTTTGCACGAAGTTAAAAATCGATGAAAATGCTGCAAGAAACACAAATACAAAATAAACAAAAACTTTCTTTTGAGGATTTTAAAACAGAAGTTTTAAATGATTACAGAATTGCTAAAATTAGCAGAGAGTGCAGTTTATTAGGTAGAAGAGAAGTGTTAACTGGTAAAGCAAAATTCGGAATTTTTGGCGATGGAAAAGAAGTTCCGCAGTTAGCGATGGCAAAAGCTTTTAAACTTGGCGATTTTCGATCTGGCTACTATAGAGATCAAACTTTTATGATGGCCATTGGTAAGTTAACTGCCCAACAATTTTTCGCAGGCTTGTATGCACATCCAGATATTAAAGCAGATCCTATGTCTGCTGGAAGACAAATGGGAGGCCATTTTACTACCCATAGTTTGCATGAAAATGGAAGTTGGAAGGACTTAACGAAACAATATAACTCTAGTTCAGACATTTCTCCTACTGCCGGGCAAATGCCTCGATTATTAGGTTTAGCACAAGCTTCAAAAATTTATAGAAACGAAAAAAGCATACAACATAAAAATAATTTTTCTATTCACGGAAATGAAGTTGCTTGGGGCACCATAGGAAACGCAAGTACGAGTGAAGGCTTATTCTTTGAAAGCATAAATGCCGCAGGAGTTTTACAGGTCCCGATGGTAATGAGTGTTTGGGATGATGAATATGGAATCTCTGTGCACGCTAAATACCAAACAACAAAAGAAAGTATTTCTGAAATACTAAAAGGTTTTCAGAGAGAACATGATAAAGATGGTTTCGAGATTTTTGTTCTTAACGGTTGGGACTACGTTCAATTAGTTGACACCTACCAAAAAGCAGGAAAAATTGCAAGAGAAGAACATGTTCCAGTTCTAATTCATGTAAAAGAATTAACTCAGCCACAAGGTCATTCTACATCTGGGTCTCATGAACGCTATAAAAGTAAGGAGAGATTAGAATGGGAAATAGAGCATGATTGTATTACAAAAATGCGAAAATGGATTTTAGAATTTGAATTGGAAACAGAAACTGGTGAAATTTTACGCTTTGTAGATTCCGAAGAAGAATTAATTATCATTGAAAAAGAAGCAAAAAAGGAGGTTACAAGTGCAAAAAGAAATGCTTGGAATGCATATCAAAGTGAGATAAAAGCAGAACTTTCTGATGCTGCCGAAATATTAGAAAATACTGCCAATAAGAGTAAAAATAGTGCTTTTATAAACAAATATAAAAATGACTTACTAACGGTTTTAGAACCTACTAGAAAAGATATTTTATCAACTTTAAGAAAATGTTTGCGCTATTTAAAAGATGAACATTTTGCAGAAAAAATTGTATTACAAAATTTCATAAAATCCTCTTTTGAAAATGCGCATCAAAAATACTCTACCCATTTAACAAGTGAAACTGAATTAGGCACCTCGAATATTGAAGAAAAAAAACCAATATATTCCCCAGAAAAAAACCTGGTAGATGCAAGAATTATTATGAGAGATAATTTTGATGCTATTCTGCGAAAACATGATGATGTTGTAATTTTTGGTGAAGACGCGGGTTTTATTGGTGACGTAAATCAAGGCTTAGAAGGGCTTCAGGAAAAGTATGGAGAAATCAGAATTTCTGATACTGGCATTAGAGAAGCTACAATTATTGGCCAAGGAATAGGGCTAGCTATGAGAGGCTTAAGACCTATTGCCGAAATTCAGTATTTAGATTACTTGTTGTATGCTCTTCAAATTATGAGTGATGATTTAGCCACATTACGTTATAGAACTTTCGGCAGACAAAAAGCACCCTTGATAATTAGAACTAGAGGACATAGATTAGAAGGAATTTGGCATGCAGGTTCGCCTATGGGTGGCATAATACATAACTTAAGAGGTATTCATATTTTAGTTCCTAGAAATATGACAAAAGCTGCTGGATTTTATAATACTTTGCTAGAAGGTGATGACCCAGCTTTGGTCATAGAGTGTTTAAATGGTTATCGTTTAAAAGAAGAATTACCATTAAATTTAGGAGATTTTAAAACTGCTATTGGAGTTGTAGAAACGGTAAAAGAAGGAACCGATATGACAATAGTTTCTTATGGATCTACCTTAAGAATTGTGTTAGAAGCTGCCAAAGATTTAAATCAGGTGGGTATTGATATCGAAGTTATTGATGCGCAAAGTTTATTGCCTTTTGATTTAGCACACGATTGTGTAAAAAGTGTTGCTAAAACGAATAAATTATTAGTAATTGATGAGGACGTTCCCGGAGGAGCTTCTGCTTATATCTTGCAAGAAATTTTAGAAAACCAAAATGGTTATCAATATTTAGATAGCAAACCTGCAACATTAACAGCCAAAGAGCATAGAACGGCTTACGGTACAGATGGCGATTATTTCTCGAAACCATCTGCTGAAGATGTTTTTGAAAAGATTTATGATATTATGCATGAAGAAAACCCTAATAAATTCAAGAGTTTGTATTAAAAAATCTTTTTTATTAAAATACAAAAAGCTCAAACAAATTGTTTGAGCTTTTATTTTTTAACACAATCCATAAGCTTAATAGGATTCCTTTTTCTTATTTTAGAAGTTGAAAACAAATTCCGACAAATGAAAAAAATCATACTGCACTTTTTATTGATTTTAGCTTTCATGTTACCAAATCAAATTGAAGCACAAAGAAAAAAATCAAAAGATAAAAAAATAGAACAAACAGCACCAGTTCCTAAAAAAAATAAAGTTCCAAAATATTCAGATTTTGTAACGTCCAAAACAAAAAGTGATGAAGGACTTTTTAAAGTTCACGAAACCTCAAATAAATTTATCTATGAAATTCCTAAATCATTTTTAGGAAAAGAAATGTTATTAGTTACAAGAATCAAAGAACTTCCTTCGGGATTAGGAGGTGGATATGTGAATGCAGGATCAAAAATTAATACTCAAGTTATCGTTTGGGAACAATTTAAAAACAAAGTGCTTTTAAAAGTAAAATCATACAATGCCGTTGCAAATGATTCATTACCAATATACAAATCGGTCATCGCTAACAATTTAGAACCTATAATTTATGCATTTGATGTTAAAACTCAAAATATAGATTCTACCGCAATTTTAGTGGATGTCACAAAATTATTTTCAACGGATGTAAAAGCAATTACAGCACTCCCTGCTAGTTACAGAAAACGATACAAAGTAAAAAGACTAGATGCTTCTAGGAGTTTTATAAATACTATAAAAAGTTATCCAAAGAATATAGAAGTAGTTCAAGATTTTACATTTGATGCAGATGCACCGCCAAGTAATGTCAAAACAAATACAATTACTTTACGTGTAAATCAATCTATGATTTTATTACCAAAAAATAAAATGATGGGAAGAGTTTACGACAAGAGAGTTGGTTATTTTTCTATTGAAAACGTAGATTATAGTTCTGAAGCTTTAAAGGCAGATAGCAAAAGATATATAAAACGATGGCGACTGGAGCCTAAAGATATCAATGCATACAATCGCGGAGAATTAGTTGAACCTAAAAAACCGATTGTATATTATTTAGATCCTGCAACTCCAGATAAGTTAAAAAAATATATCAAACAAGGTGTAGATGATTGGCAAAAGGTTTTTGAAACAGCTGGTTTTAAAAATGCGATTATGGCAAAATACCCTCCTACAATAGAGGAAGACCCAGAATTTAGCATGGAAGATATTCGCTATTCATCAATAAGATATGTAGCCAGTACGACAAGAAATGCAACAGGACCAAGTGTATCTGACCCAAGAACAGGAGAAATAATTGAGAGCGATATTATTTGGTATCACAATCATTTACGTTCATACAGAAACAGATATTTATTAGAAACTGGAGCTGCAAATCCTTCCGCAAGAACGCTAGAAACACCTGCAGAAAAAATTGGAGAAATGATGCGAATGGTAATTTCTCACGAAGTTGGACATGCCTTAGGTTTACCGCACAACATGGCTGCAAGTTATGCGTATCCCATAGATTCTTTACGCTCTGGAAAATTTACCCAGGAATTCGGAATTGCAGCATCTATCATGGATTACGCAAGATTCAATTATATTGCACAACCGGGCGATGAAAATATCAGGTTCATTCGTCAATTAGGCCCTTATGACCACTACTCTATTAATTGGGGGTATCGAAAAATTCCGAATATAAAATCTTCAGAACAAGAAATTAAAACTCTTGATAAATGGATTGATAGCAAAGCAAATAATCCAATATACAGATTTGGTAATCAACGCTTTGATCCTTCTTCTCAAACTGAAGGTATCGGAAATAATCAAGTGCAAGCATCTACTTATGGAATAAAAAACCTAAAAATTGTTGCTAAAAATTTAGAAAACTGGACTTCAAACCAAACAAATAATTATGAAGACTTATCAGAGCTATATGGAGAACTTTTAAGTGTTTGGAGCAGATATGTAGGTCATGTAGCAGGAAATATTGGAGGTGTTTATGAATATAATAAAAAACCTGCTCAGAATGGTACAATTTACAATTCTGTAACTAAAGAAAAGCAAAAAAAATCTATGGTTTGGCTGCAAGAAAATGCTTTTAAAACACAAAATTGGTTACTTGACAAAACGATATTATCCAATATTGATGAAAGCGGTTATTCCGCTAGAATGCTTCGTTTGCAAAAAAGAGAATTGTATTCTCTTTTAAGTTCGTCCAGATTAGAAAGAATGATTGATACTGAAATTATACATCCTGATACTTACAGTGCCTTAGAAATGGTTCGAGATTTAAGAACAGGTATTTTCTCAGAAGCAAATTACATCAAAAATGTAGCTATTTTTAGACGAAATTTACAAAAATCATTGATTGCTAGATTGGCTATGTTATTGAATTCAAAAGAAGGAAAAAATTCTGACATTAGCTCTATAATTAGAGGTGAATTTCAGGCTTTATATTTTCAACTAACAATTGCACAGAACAGACGAATTAACAGAATTACAAAATATCACTATAGAGATTGTTTGGCTGAAATTAAAAATATTTTAAATCCAAAATAATATTTGTTGTCATTTCAACATGAATATTTCTAAGCTCATTAGTAATCAATAGAATGGAAATTTGAACCTATTTTTTCTTCATCAAACTACTTCCTATTGCACATTGTAAACAACGTTTCTTTGTGCAATAGTTGTTTTTAAGTTCTATGAGAGCCTGACTTTCTAAAGCATTTTTTGATTTCACTTTAAGCTCTGAAAATTTAGAAATAATACTATTTTTTTCTGATGAAACTTGTTGTATTAATTGTATAATTGATTCTTCAATAACTTCTCCTCTACTCTGTGAATAAACAAATTTTAACGGGATAATGGTATTTATTAAAATCAGATCTACAAATGATTTAGATACTTTTTTTTGTGATTTTTTTGATACACTTTCAAAAGTGAAATGAGTTTTCCAAAACTCCTGAATTGAAAAAGAAAACAGCTTATAAAACTCCTCTTTCTGAGTAATGCTCATCAATTTAGAAAATAAATTTTGATGCGTAAAAAACAATGATGCTAATTGTGCAATTCTAATAGTTGGAAAATTATGAGGGCGCATTCTAAAAAACTGAAACTGCTTATTAAAAAGTGGTTGTAGATTGTATTTATATTTTAAATATTCATATTCTTTTTTTAATTCCTGATGATAACTATCTTCTACTTCTTTTTCTAAAAAACCTGCTTGCCCAAAAAACAGAGCAGTTAATTTTTGTTCATCAAAACTAACTTTTCTAAGTATAGAAAAATCAATAGATTTCGCCAATTGTAAAAAAGAATCTCCATTAACTTTTAATCCAAAATTTTTAGCAATTAATTGAAATAAAACTGCTTCAAAATCATCATTTGTTTGCTGCAATAATTCTTTAATAAAAATTGATTTTTGCTCTAAGCGCTCAAAATACAAACGCTCTAACCAATTATCAATTAAAAATTTATCTACATTTTCAATTTGATTTTCACATAAAATCCAACTCTGTTGGCGACAAATAAGGCTTTTATAGTTTAACAATAAATTGTTGCCAACGAAACTCTTTAACTCTAAAGTTGGTAAAGGTTTATTGTCTCTCATAAAAACAACAGCATCATGCTCCCATACAACATGTAAAATTACTCCATCAAAATTAACATCTTCTTCATGTTTATGTAAATACCAATCTGAAGATTTTACGTGCATTTCAACATTACCAGCCCAAAGCTGATTATCAATCTTTAATTGGGAATTTAAAAAATCAGGTCCAGCGTTTTTGTTCTGAATTCCTGACTTTACAATAGTTATTTGTTGATTTTCTGTTGTACATAAATCTTTTTTAGAAAATAGTTTATACTGCCAGATATAGTACAAAAATTCTTCTTTCATTTTTTTTTGCTTCAATTTACAAAAAAATTTATTCCCTTATAAATTTTACTAATGGAATGAGAGAAAATAGTTTTAATTATTAAACTATTTTTGCAATCTAAAATAAGAAAATGAATGCAATAGAGAGTTTAAAATGGCGTTATGCCGTTAAAAAATTTGATGATAAAAAATCACTTACAAAAAAACAAATAAATACCTTAAAAGACGCTTTTAATTTGACAGCAACCTCCTATGGTTTGCAGCCTTTAAAATTAGTTATTATTGATAATAAGACGATACAAAAAGAATTGGTTGCACATTCTTGGAACCAATCTCAAGTTGTAGATGCTTCTCATCTTTTAGTAATTTGTATTCCTGAAAAATATACTTCTGAAGAAGTTAAAAAGTATTTTAATTTAGTTAAGGAAATAAGAAATTCTCCAGATGCAGTTATCAATCCTTTTCAAGAGTTTTTAACTGCAGAAATTGAGAAAAAGACGCAAGAAGAATTATTTCTTTGGAATAAAAATCAAGCTTATATTGCTTTAGGAAATTTACTAACAGTTTGTGCTTTAGAAAAAATAGACTCTTGCCCTATGGAAGGTTTTCTTCCTGAAAAATATAATGAAATTCTAAAATTAGATAAACATAATTTAACGTCTACTTTAGTTTTACCTGTTGGTTTTAGAGCTCAAGATGATTATATGAAAGACTTGAAAAAAGTGCGTAAAAACGTTACTGATGTTGTTATAGAAATCAATTAATCCTTCATTAAAATTTAAAAAGCCTTCTTTTATAAGAAGGTTTTTTTTTGGTCTATAAAAACTGTACTTTTGAACACAAATTTTTAAGATATTTCATCATGAATCAAGATATAAGAAACCAAGAGCCAAAGTCAGTTTGGAATCATTTTGCAGATTTAAACGCTGTCCCTCGTCCTTCAAAAAAAGAAGAAAGAGTCATCCAATTTATGGTCGATTTTGGTAACAACTTAAATCTTGAAACGTTTGTTGATAAAGTAGGGAATGTCATCATTAAAAAGCCTGCAACTTCTGGAATGGAAAAAAGGAAAACAGTGGTAATGCAAGGTCATATAGACATGGTGCATCAAAAAAACTCAGATACTGTTTTCGATTTTGATAAAGAGGGAATTAAGATGTTTGTTGATGGTGACTGGATAAAAGCAAAAGGCACCACTTTAGGTGCAGATAACGGTCTAGGAGTTGCTGCAATTATGGCAGTTTTATCATCATCAGAAATTTCTCATCCAACCATAGAAGCTCTATTTACAATTGATGAAGAAACTGGAATGACTGGAGCAATGGGTCTAGAAGGGGGCGTTTTAAAAGGAGAGATCTTGTTAAATTTAGATACTGAAGAAGATGATGAAATTGGAATAGGTTGTGCTGGTGGAGTTGACGTTACTGCAACCAGAAGGTATGCAGAAGAGGATATTCCAGAAAACACAACAGCTTTTTCTATTACTGTAAAGGGTTTAAATGGAGGCCATTCAGGAATGGACATAATTAAAGGTTTAGGAAATGCCAACAAAATTATGAATCGTATTTTATTTGATGGTTTTTCAAATTTTGGTTTACGTATTTCTGAAATTAATGGCGGGAGTTTACGAAATGCAATTCCTAGAGAAAGTTTTGCAACTGTGGTTGTAGACACAATCTCTAAAGAACCTTTTTTGTTCGAAACTGAGCAACTCATTAATAATATAAAAGAGGAGTTTTCAACACTAGAAAAAAACTTATTAATTGATATACAAGAAATTACATTAACTAAAAAAGTAATGGAATTAGGCGTTCAAGAAGGTTTTACGAAAGCGGTTTATGCAGGTTTAAATGGTGTGTACAGAATGAGCCCTGATGTTGTTGGCTTAGTAGAAACGTCGAATAATATTGCACGAATAATAGTAAAAGATGGTGCTATTAAAATTGGCTGTTTAACGCGCTCTTCGTCAGAAACAAATAAATGGGACTTATCAAATTCTTTAAGAGCTTGTTTTGAATTGGCAGGTTTTGATGTTGATTTTTCTGGCACTTATCCTGGTTGGTTGCCGAACATAAATTCAGAAATATTAAAAACAGTTACTACTATTTATAAAGACCTATTTAATGAAAATCCAAATGTTGCAGCTTGCCATGCAGGCTTAGAATGCGGGATTTTAGGACAGAATTATCCTAATATGGATATGGTCTCTTTTGGTCCAAATATCAAAGGAGCGCATTCTCCAGATGAAAGAGCTCAAATTTCATCAACTCAAAAATTTTGGAAATTTCTAATAGAAATTCTTAAAAAAATACCTGAAAAAACATCTTAAACCACCACTAAGAGATCCCAAAAAAAGAGGATAGTTTTATCAATTAAAATTGTTTAAAAAAAACAACAAAAACAAACTAAAAAACTGTAAATCAACATTTTAAACAATTATCTTTTTGTTAACATCTTTAACTTTAATAACAGAGAATAAATTGTAATTTTACTATTTAGAAATATACATTTTTAAATGGGAAAAATAATTGCTATAGCAAATCAAAAAGGTGGTGTAGGTAAAACTACGACTAGTATAAATTTAGCTGCTTCTTTAAGTGTTTTAGAAAAAAAAGTACTGTTAATTGATGCCGATCCTCAAGCAAATGCATCTTCTGGATTAGGTATTGATGTGGATTCTGTAGAATTTGGCACCTATCAAGTTTTAGAACATACAATTTCTGCAAAAGAAGCAATTGTAAAAACAACTTCTCCCAATTTAGATATTATTCCTGCACATATAGATTTAGTAGCCATAGAAATTGAATTGGTAGACAAGCTAGAACGGGAATACATGTTGAAAAAATCATTGGCTGAAATTAAAAATGATTACGATTACATTATAATAGATTGTGCTCCATCGTTAGGTTTAATAACATTAAATTCTTTAGTTGCTGCAGACTCTGTAATCATTCCTATTCAATGTGAATATTTTGCATTAGAAGGTTTGGGTAAATTATTAAACACAATAAAAAGTATACAGAACATTCATAATCCTGATTTAGATATTGAGGGATTACTTTTAACGATGTTTGATTCCCGTTTACGCTTATCTAATCAAGTTGTAGATGAAGTTAGAAAACATTTTTCTAGCATGGTTTTTGATACAATTATTAGAAGAAACACGCGTTTAGGTGAAGCACCAAGTTATGGAGAAAGCATAATTGCTTATGATGCAACTAGTAAAGGAGCAGTAAACTATCTAAATTTAGCACAGGAATTAATAAAAAAGCATTCTTAAATGGCAAAAGCAACCAAGAAACAAGCTTTAGGAAGAGGTTTATCTGCCTTATTACAAGAAACACCAAATATGAATTCTGCATCAGATAAAAATGCAGAAAAAGTTGTAGGTAGTATTATAGAAATTGAACTTGATTTAATAGATGTAAATCCTTTTCAACCAAGAACTTATTTTGATGAAGAAGCGTTGCTTGAATTAGCAAATTCTATTAAAGAATTAGGTGTAATTCAACCAATTACAGTAAGAAAATTAGCAGGAAACAAATTTCAATTGGTCTCTGGAGAACGAAGATATAGGGCATCAAAACTAATCGGCAGTAAAACAATTCCGGCATACATAAGGCTTGCCAACGACCAGGAAATGCTAGAAATGGCTTTGGTTGAAAACATTCAGCGTAAAAATTTAGATCCAATTGAAGTAGCACTTTCTTATCAACGTTTAATTGATGAGATTCAATTAACACAAGAAGAATTAAGTACAAGAGTTGGTAAAAAACGTTCTACTGTAGCAAACTACTTAAGGTTATTAAAATTAGACCCTATTTTACAAACAGGAATGAGAGACGGTTTTATTTCTATGGGGCATGGAAGAGCAATGATTAATGTTGAAAATACGGAAGATCAATTGGCTATTTATGAAAAAATTTTACGAGAAAAATTATCTGTAAGACAAACAGAAGATTTAGTAAAAAGCTTAAAATCTGTTAAAACTACAAAACAAAAGACGAAGCCAACTCCCAATTATATAAAAAATAGTGTGAAAGATATTAGTGCATATTTTGGGCATAAAATAGACATTATTGTGAGTAATAATGGTAAAGGAAAAATTTCAATTCCTTTTCATTCAGAAGAAGATTTCAACCGCATAAAAAACTTATTAAAATAAGTGTTTTTTAAAAAAATCATATGTATTCTTTTCGTCGCATTGTTTTCTGCGACTCTTTTTGCGCAAAAAGATTCTACTAACGTAAAAATCAAGAATAAACTTAATACATCACAGGGAATTTATAATCCTTTATCTCCTTCGAAAGCAGCTTTTTATTCTGCAATTTTTCCAGGTATGGGACAAATTTATAATAGAAAATATTGGAAAGCTCCTATTGTTTGGGGTGCTTTAGCGATACCCACATATTATTATCAATTAAATAATAGCGAATACAAACGCTATAGAAGGGCCTATAAATTAAGAAAAAATGGTTTACAAGATGAGTTTACTTTGGATGATGGCTCTACACCAGTATCTTTGGAAACTATAGAGACTGCTCAAAAACAACTTAGAGAAAATAGAGATATGTCTTTATTAACTGGGGTTATTTTATATGTACTACAAATTGTTGAAGCTAGTGTAAATGCGCATTTGATTCAATTTAATACAGATGATAATTTATCATTTAAACCTGCACTTATAATGGATCCAATCAATATAGAAACACCAACAGTTGGATTAACAATTAAATATAATTTTTAAAATGAAAATTGCACTTTTAGGTTATGGAAGAATGGGTAAAGAGATTGAAAAAATAGCAGTCTCAAGAGGTCATGAAATAGTAATTAGAAAGGATGTTGATGATAAAATTGATATTACTTTAGCTGATGTTGCTATCGATTTTAGTGTTCCTACTTCAGCTTTTAATAATATTACAAACTGTTTAAACAACAATGTACCTGTCATTTCTGGTACTACAGGATGGTTAGAAAAATATGATGAGGCAATTACATTGTGTAAAGAAAAAAATGGTGCATTTATTTATGCTTCTAACTATAGTTTAGGTGTGAACATATTTTTTGAACTAAATAAACAACTGGCAAAAATGATGAAAACTATAGAAGGCTATAGTATTTCTATGGAAGAAATTCATCATACAAAAAAATTAGACGCTCCAAGTGGTACGGCAATTACTTTGGCTGAGGGAATTATACAAAATACTTCTAAAAATAATTGGGAATTAGGAGAAAAGACATCCGAAGAAAACATTGCAATTGTAGCTAAGAGAACCCCGAAAGTTCCGGGAACACACACTGTATGGTATAATTCTGAAGTTGATACTATCGAAATTAAACACACAGCCCATAGTAGAAAAGGGTTTGCTCTAGGCGCTGTTATTGCAGCTGAATGGATTTCTAACAAAACCGGAGTCTTTTCGATGAAAGATGTGTTAAACATCCGTTAAAAACTGTAACATTTTAGCTATTTTGCGCCTTATAAAACATTAGAATTTCATCCTTTCCGAAGGAATTTAAAAATAACATTATGACATTTACACAGTGGTTTATCTTTTTTTTAGTTGTTCAAGTAATTCATTTTTTAGGGACTTGGAAACTCTATATGAAAGCAGGCAGAAAGGCTTGGAAAGCCGCCGTTCCTGTTTATAATGGAATTGTTTTAATGCAAATTATCAATCGTCCAAAATGGTGGGTTATTTTACTATTTGTTCCTGTTGTAAATTTGTTAATGTTTCCAGTTATTTGGATAGAAACCATTAGAACTTTCGGCTTCTACAAAAAATTAGATTCATTTTTAGTAATTGCAACTTTAGGCTTGTATATTTTTTACATTAATTATAACACAGATGCCGAATACAATGCTGAAAGAAGTATAAAACCACGCTCTGAATTGGGTGAATGGGTTAGCTCTATTGCCTTTGCAATTATTGCTGCCACATTGGTACACACCTATTTTATGCAGCCGTTTACGATACCAACATCCTCTTTAGAAAAATCTTTATTAGTTGGTGATTATCTTTTTGTAAGTAAGTTTCATTATGGTGCTCGAGTTCCATCAACTGTAATTGCCGCACCCATGGTTCATGATTCTTTACCTTTTACAGGCACAGCATCCTATCTTAAGAAACCACAATTACCTTATACCCGTTTACCTGGTTTACAAAAAATTAAAAATAATGATATTGTTTGTTTTAATTGGCCTGCAGATTCTTTGGCAACAATGTGGGGAGATACTTCTGGTAAATTCACATATAAACCAGTTGATAAAAAAACGAACTATGTAAAACGCTCAGTGGGTATTGCCGGTGATTCTCTAGAAATGAGAAATGGTTATTTCTTCATCAATGGTAAAAAGAACGAATTACCTTACAGAGCTAAACTACAGTTTTATTACACGTTTGAGTGTAAACAACCTATCAGTCAAAGCACTTATCCCAAATTTTTATTGAACAAAGAAAGAACAGGAGTTTATAAAATTTTATCAGAATATTGGAATAATGATAAAGTTCAGGAAGCTATTAAAAAGAACGGAAACTTATCAAAAATTGGCGAAGACTCTTTATACACTGAAGTAGCTGGAGGTGTAAATCCGCAATTTGCTCAAAGGTTAAAAATGATTAATGTTGATCATAAAATAAACATTAATTTAACTGAAGAAGAAGTTATTAGACTCGAAAAATACCCTCTTACTGTTTCTGTAAAAAAGATAAACCATTCTCCTGACAATGCTATTTTTCCTCATGTAAAAAAATTAGGCTGGAGTCAAGATAATTTTGGGCCCATTTACATTCCTAAAAAGGGAGCAACTGTAAAACTAGACTCAGAATCAATTCCTTTTTACAAACAAATTATCAAAAATTATGAATCCAATGATTTAGTTATTAATGGTGAGGATATTTTTATCAACGGAGAAAAAACAGATTCTTATACGTTTAAACAAGATTATTTTTATTTGATTGGAGATAATCGACACAATTCTTTAGATGCGCGCTACTGGGGTTATGTACCTTTTGATCATGTTTTGGGAAAACCAGTTATGATTTGGTTTAGTTGGGACGCTAATGCGCCAAGTTTTACTGCTAAATTAAAATCTATAAGATGGAATAGAATGTTTACTACCGTTGGTGGAGATGGAGAACCTATTTCTTATCGATATTTTGTTTTTGCTTTAATTGCACTTTATATTGGTTATAGTTTTTATAAAGGAAAGAAAAAAACGTCTAAAAAATAAGTAGCATGTCTTTGTTTATTCCTACGTACTTCTCTCCTATTTCTCAATATTCAGAAGTTATAAAATCTGAAAATATTGTTTTCGAAATGGATGATAATTTTCAAAAACAAAGCTACAGAAACCGCTGTTACATTCATAATTCTAATGGAAAACAATTATTAAGTATTCCAGTAAAACATCAAATTAAAGACGGAAGAAAAAAAACAAAAGACACTTTAATTGAAAACGATTTTCCTTGGCAAGACCATCATTTTAAGTCTTTAAAAATAGCGTATCGAAGCTCTCCTTTTTTTGAGTTTTTTGAAGATGACATTGCTCCTATATTTGAAAAAAAATATAAATATCTTCAAGATGTAAATATTGACACCTTTCTATTTATTGATGACGCTTTGCAACTAGAGACTAGTTTTTCTAAAAGTGAAGAATACAGAGTTGAAGAGACCGAAAGAGATTTTAGATATCTTGCAGAAAAAAAAAATCATTTGAAAAACATGAAAGATAATTACATTCAAATGTTTGATGAGAAACATGGATTTATTCCCAATCTCTCTATTTTAGACCTATTATTTATGGAAGGACCTAATACCTGTAGTTATTTATGATAAAATTTATTAAAACATATAAAAATAATAGATTATGGAATTTTTAAAAAATTTCTTTTCAAATCCTAATTTCACTCCAATTCCAGAGAGTAGTTTTGAAGCATTTTCTAAACTAATAAATATTGTAAGCTATGAGAAAAAAGATACTATAGCAAAAGCTGGAAAAATTGCAACTGATAGTTATATTATAAAATCTGGTATAGTAAAGTCTTATTTTGTTGATGACAACGGTAAAGAACATATAAGAAGTATATTCACTCCATATAGATCAACAGGCCCTTTAGCATCCTTAATATCTAACAAACCAAGTGAACTTTCGTATGACTGCTTAACTGATTGTGTGTTTTATCAATTTAATTATAAAAGCTTTAAAGAGCTTGCAAGAAAAGATATGGCTATAGCTGGCCTGTATAGTGAAGTCTTGGAATTTATTTTTCTAAAAATGGCGTCTAAAATTTATGATCTTTCAGTGTTAAACGCTACAGAGAGATATTTAAAACTTAAAAGAGAAATACCAAATATTGAAGAAATTATCACTCAATATAACATAGCTTCTTACCTAAACATTACAGCCGTTCAACTAAGTAGAATTAGAAAAAGTATTTATTCTATATAAAATCGCTTAACATATGTAAACGTTATTTTGTCTTTTAATCATTAATTTTGATTAAGAAAAAGATTCTCCCCCATTTCTTTTATCATAATAAAAAAGGTTTATTTTGCGATAAACCTTTTTTTTATGTCAAAATTCATAGTCCATTATTCGCTTCATTTCTTAGTACCACTGCTCATATCTTTTTTATTTTTTAAACAAAACTGGAAAATAATTTATTTAATTTTCTTGTCATCTATGCTCGTAGATTTAGATCACTTAATAGCAAATCCTATTTTTCAAGAAAACAGATGCAGCATTAATTTTCATCCATTACATACCTATTTTGCTTGTGGAATATATTTTACTGGACTTTTTTTTAAGAAAACAAGAGTTATTGCGTTGGCATTACTATTTCATATGCTGACAGATTTTATAGATTGTTATCTATAATTTAATATATCTTCTTACAATACTATTAATTTGATTAGAGATAGAAAACTTAATCACAATAAACAAATACAAAACTGTAATTAAAATACTTTTCAAAATGAGATTAAATATGGGAGAAATATCTCTATTAAAAATTTCTACTATTGGTACGGAAAAATTCCAAAAATAAAAAGAACAAAATAGAACTAAAATTATAACAAACATCTTCCAAGACTTATCTGTAAAAGGAGTAATTAAGAACTTACTTTTTACAAAAAACAATTTTACAGTATTAAAAAACAAAATGGTTATTAAAGTCGCCAATGCTAGACCATCAGTCCCGAAATCTAATTTAAAGTAAAAAAGTTTATTCATAAAATAAACAGACAATGCCATACCAATACCCAAGGGTAAAGTAATTCTATAAAATTTTGAATTCCCAATTATTGCACCATTATTGCCTAAAAACATAGTGTATAATTTTGCTATAGAAATCATTAACACAACTAACTCCCCACCTGCGTATCCTTTTTCTGGCATTAATTTAAATAATTCATGTACTCCACAATTTACTAGTAAAAAAAACAATCCTCCAACTAAAAATAAATTAATAGAACTTTTTTTGTATAAATTTTCTACTTCACCAATATCAGAATCATTTAAAGATTTAGAGGTTAAAGGTTGTAAAATTTGTGTCATTGCTCTGCTTGGAGCCTCAATAAAAGAACCCATAAAAACAGCAACTGTGTAATATGCTACTTTTTCTATAGTATCTTTATTAGGTATCATATTTTTATCTATATCTAATAAAATAGCACCTGCACTTCCAGCTAAAATTATGTAAGCAGAGTATTTAATGATCTCAGAAAAATTATCAGGTAACTTCAAATGAAATTTAGGCATATACACTTTAAATGCATAAAACATCATTACAATTGTTCTTAGAATGTAAGCGTAAGTTAAATAATAAATAAATTCAATTTTTGTTATCCATTCTAAAAAGACAAAAAGTAATAAAATCATCACTACCACTCTATTCCAAAGTTCTTTTAAAACATTGCCAAAAACAGTATTTAGTTGCACTTTTGTCCAAGAATAAAAAAACTCAAAATATGCGCAACACACACTTATGATATATATAGAAAAAGTATAACTTTCTATATTTTTATTTCCTTCTGTAACTCTGTTCATTATTAATTGGTGGAAATAATCCCAAAGAAAACCAAGAGGTAATGCTATTAGTAGTGGTAAGAATATTAATGATGATAAAAACCTATCTTTTTGTTCTTTTGTTTCATAAGATGAAAAAAACTTTACCATCGTAAAATGGACTCCAAAAGCTAAAAAAGGCATAATGATATTTGAAGTAGATAATAAATAAACAACTAAACCATAAAATTTTGATCCTAAAAACTCAGGATAAAATATAATTGTATTTACACCTCCAATTAAAAAAGCTAAATATATAATTATTGTATTTTTAAAAGATTGTTTTAAAACAATTCCCATTATTTATTTATATTTTTTTTATAATTTCTGATAATTTTTTAGTCAATACTTTTCTATGAAATTGTTCAATATTTTTAGAATTCACTTTTAACTTTCCTTCTTTGTATTGATGATACAATTTACTAATTTCTAATTTTAATTTTACTTCATTATTAAAATCTACAACAACCCCTGCATTTGTGCTTCTTAATATTTCGGATAAATCTCCATTTTCTGGACCAATTGCTAAAATAGGTCTTTTCGCCGTCAGATATTCAAATAATTTACCCGTTAAAATTCCTTTAGAATTCTCAATATTAGGAATTAACAATAACAAAACTTGTGATGTTTTTTGATATTCAATTGCCTTTTGATGAGAAACATACCCAATAAATTGCGTATTCTTCGATAAATTATGAATCCCTATTTCAATTTTAACAGCATCAGCAATATCACCAATAAAATTAATTTGTAAATCCTTTTTAAAATCTGAATTTTCTAGACTTAAAATTTCCAATACTTTAAATAGTATTTTAGGATTGCTCTGTTTTGGTAACAAACCAATATAAGAAATTGTGAATTTAGTGTTTAATGATATTAAATTTTCAGTTAAAACTTCATCATCAAAACCATTCGTAATTACTTCCACTCTTTTTGCTTTTTTAGAAAACTGTTTTTTTAAAGAATTACTCACGGTTAAAATACAATCCGCATTTTCTAAAACAGAAGTTTCTAGCTTTATATTTTTGTTTTTTGCAAATGGTAATTGATTAAAATCTTTGTTATAATACAAATCACTCCAAGGGTCTCTAAAATCTGCAATCCATTTTATATTATTTTTTTGATGTATTTTTTTTGCAATTAAATGCATGCTATGAGGCGGACCTGTAGAAATTACAACATCAATTTTATTTGATTTCAAAAATTCGTGTAAATATTTAACCGAAGAATTTACCCAGAATACTTTAGGATCTGGAATAAAGAAGTTACCTCTAACAAATGATAAAAAACCATTCTTTACAGCATTAGATACATCTTTTTTTTGAGTCTCTTTTTTCTTCCAAAACAACAAATCCGTTGGCTCCCAAATTGGTTGTTTCAGAACTTTTATATTTTTTGGAATCTCATGAATTAAAGAAATATCTTCTTTTGGATAATTTGCATTATCAACTGTGTATATAATTGGTTCAATATCAAATTTTTGTAAATACTTTACAAACTTTAACCAACGCTGAACGCCAGAACCACCTGCAGGAGGCCAATAATATGTAATTATTAATACTTTCAATTTAAAAGATTATCATATAAATGTATGAGTTTTTTTGATGTTTGCTCCCAAGAAAATTCATTTTCAATAAAAAATTTTCCATTTTCTCCCAACTCATTTCTTAAAGTCTCATCGTCAAATAATTTCAAAACTTTATCTGTAAAATCTTCTGCATTTTTTTCTTGATGCACTAAGCCTGATTTCGTTTTTTCGACTAATCGTTTTTGTGCAATGGCATCACTAACTAATAATGGTTTTGCAAAGCTCATGTACTGAAAAATTTTGTTCGCATAAGCTACATCATGTTGCAAATTTCTGTGTAAAGGAGAAATACAAATGGCACTAGAAAGAATGTAAGACTGAAATAAACTAACATTTTTCCAGCCTTCAAAATCAACAAACTCGGCTATTTCTAAATCTTTGACTTGTTGCTTCAAAATTGTATCGGTTGTGTTCTTTCCAACAATTACCAATTTTAAATTCGGTATCTTATACTTTAATTTTTCTACAGAACTTATCGCCGTCTCCAAGCCTCTTCTTATGTTCGTATCTCCCAAATACAAAATAACAAACTTATTTTTATATCTTTTAGTAATATTTAAATCCACTTTATAATCTTCAAAAAAAGCTTTTCGAATAGTATTTGGCACTAAAACAAATTTATCTTTTTTTAAAGGTAATCTAGCGATTAGAGTTTCCAAAAATTCTGGTGAAACTGCAATTACTTTATTCGCTTTTAAAATAAATTCTTCTTCTTTCTGTTTCCACTTTTTAGGCGAAATAATGTATTTACCAGGAAATTTTTGAAGATGAGGATATAATTTCATTACTTCAGGCATATTATCGTGTAGATCTAAAATAATGGGTAAATTGTATTTTTTATTGATATTAAAAACTGCTTGTGCAATTCTAATGTCATGAATATGCAAGGCTTCAACCTTAGTGTCTTTTATAAATTGCTCAATTTTCCAAGACATCAACGAAGTATAAAAAGGAACTGTATATGCCAGCGCCGAAAGTTTGTATTCTAATTTATTAGAATTGTATCTTTTAATCTGAATTTTATTGATTACTTCTGAAGATTTTTCATTATTGTATTTTAAACAAAAAAGAAAAACTTGATGACCAGCTTTTATTAATGAAACTGCTTCATTTTCGACTCTTGGATCTGGAGGAAAAGGAGCGTCTAAAATCATTCCAATTCTCATATTTCTTCTTTCTGTATTAAAAAAAAAGGGGAACTTTTAAAACTATTTTGAAGTAGTAATTGTTTTTTTCTAAAGACTGTATTTGAACTATTTATTTGCAAGAATCTGATTTAAATAAAAAGTAAATTTAAGGAAATCGAAGAGAAATAAAGATATATCCACAAAATTAAAACGCAAAAAAGAAGAGACAAACTAATATCTCTTCTTCTATGCTTCAAGCAATGATCCCTAATTCAAACAAATATATTGTTATTTGAGGTTAACAGCTAAGATAATATGGGGCTTTTTATAAAAAGCACACTTTTTAAAGGGTTAAAAAAAAACGAATATTGAATATAAGCACTCATTTCTTTTCGATTTCAAGTGAAGTTCCCTATCATTGTATATACAGTATTTAATATTTAAATTTTTCATGATAAAAAAGAAGGTTTTTTTAAAACTTGTAGTTTTTTTATTTACCGGTCTTATTTCCGCACAGAACTCGGAGAAAGACAGCTTCTACCTAAAAAAAATTGTAGAGTTTACGGATACTAATAGTGATAGTTTAATTTATTATTCAAAAAAATTAAAAAAATCTAAAAACTTATGTAATTTTTACAGTGCTTTTAACATGGAAGCGAAAGCTCTTTATCAAAAGAGTAAGTTAAAATTAGCAAAGGAGAAAACATTATATGTTTTAGAAAATTCAAATAATAGGAATGAACTTTGTTTCAAAAAAAATAAAATTACAGCTTTAAATAGACTTTTTTGGATTTATAAAAACCAGAACAAATTTCAAGATGCTTTTGAAGTTTTAGTAAAAAGAGAGAAGATTGTTAAAAGCTTAGCGAAAAAAGACTATTATTATACAACTAATTTGCTTTCAACCGAATATAATTTAGCAATTATTAAATCAATTTTAGGTCTTTACGAAGAAGCCAGGCAGATATTAAAAGAAATAGTTCCGAAGCACATAAGTATTTATTCAGATTTAAATGAGAGAGATTACTATTTAAAACTAAATCTTTCATCAATATTAAATACCATTGGAGAATCTTATTTAAAGTCTAGTAAACACGAAACAAGTAGTGATTTAGATTCTGCAAGCGTCTATTTTAAAAGAGCTTTTGAAGTCGTTAAAAAATTTAATCCACCACATAAAGATTCAGAAACCTTATATCAATTAAGAGAAGTTGAAGTTTTAATTTCTAAAAAAAGGTTTAAAGATGCTTTAAATTTAATTCAAAAATATACTGCAAATAGTGCTCTATTTAAAACAACGCAAACTATCAATTCATTAAAAGCAATTTGTTTTTATCAACTTAAAAATAACGACTCTACACTTTATTATAGTAAACAGTTTTTAAAAAATTACACAAAAAAACCAAAAATTAAAAAAAGAGCGATTTCTATCCATGATATTTTAGCAAACCAATATTATAACAACAAAGAAATAGATAGTGCCTATAAATATTCTGAAATAACCATAGCAGAATTAAAAATTTTAAATAAAAACAAAAACGAGGCTAATAACTCTTGTTATTTATATGACTATCAGAATGCCCAAGAGTTAAATAAATTAATTCTAAAAAAGCAAAAAAGCAAGACAAAAAACCTATCAATAATTACATTTTTAGTTATTTTATTGGTCATATTAATAGTCTATTTATTATTTAAAAGAAATATAAAAATATCACAAACATTAATAGATGTTAAAACTGAACTTCAAAGTAAACTATACGTTCAAAAAAAAGAATATAACATTAATCAAAAATTAGAGAGCACCCTTTTAAAAGGGATAAATGAACTTAAAAAAACCACAGATTTTTTAGACCCGGATTTCAGTATAAACGTTCTGGCCAAAAATTTAAATACTAATACTTCTTATTTATCCTACATCATTAACAAAGAATTTGATCAATCTTTTAAACGATATATTACTGAATTAAGAATAGAATATATTATTAAAAAATTGACTACAAATCGTAAATATAGAAACTATACCATTAAGTCCCTTGCCGCAGAAATTGGTTATACGAATGCCTCGGCATTTGCAAGAGCTTTTAAAAAGTATAAAGGAAATACACCATCTGAGTTTATAAAAGGTCTTAACCTAGATTAATTCACCCCTTGTTTTTTTTCCGTAAAAAAACCAAACTACAAAAACTAAAATTATAGAGATATAGGAAAATAACGAAATCATGCCTCCTTGTTGTATTACTTTTGGCTCGAATTTATATTCTATCTCGTGTTCTCCAGCAGGAATTTTCATTCCACGTAAAACATAATTTACTCTAAAATGGTTTGTCAATTTCCCATCAATATAGGCGTTCCAGCCATCCTTATAATAAATTTCAGAAAAAACCACAAACTGCTCTTTTTCAGTTTTGGTTCGGTAGGTTAATTCTGTAACATCATAATTTATCAATTTAATCGTCGCAGTTGAATCTTTTTCAAAATTAAAATTAACATTGTCTAATAGTTTACTTTTATCTATAACAGCAATCATTTTAGTATTTAAAGAATCTAAAATTTGTAGTTCACTATTTGCAGAATTTACAACCTTTACATTTTCTACAAACCATGCATTTCCGTTTGCATCCGGATTTTGCTGTGCTTGTTTCTCACCTTTATCATTATCTACAATAAAATACTTCGTATTTAACATGTTTAATACCTGCATATTATTTTTTGCAATTTGATATTCAAACAATTCTTGATAACGCATCATTTTTGCCGCATGATAGCCCCCAATAGATTGATGAAAATAAGAGGTGCTTCCGTCATTCATTGGGTTTACTGAAAAGTTACCTACTCTAAAATGAGTTTTATCTTGCAATATTAATTTATCAGCATTTGAAGCAATAAAAGGTTTTTCTATTTTTCTTGATAATTTAAAATCATCTTTATTTACATATTTTTTGTCGACAGAAACTAAATCAAACAAAACAAAAACAGCAATTATTAAAATAGCAATTCCTTGTTTTAATTTACTTTTTAGAAACATCCATAAAACACCAGCGGTTAACAGCATTAAAAATAAAGAACGTAAAACATCAATTAATAACATCGCTTTTCTATCCGCAATTACGGCATCTAAAACCCCAATAATATTATATTCTTTTTCAATATTTAAGTACGTAGTATCTCTAATTCCTTCAAAAGTTGAAAAACTATGTGCTAATAAAAAACCAATGAAAATTAATCCTCCAAAAGCGTAAAGTGATTTTTTTAGTGCTTTAATTTTTTCTTCGGATGAAATTTTTAAAGAGAAAAATTCTTTTAAAGCTAGAACACCTAAAATTGGCACACACAATTCTGCAATAACTTGTATTGAAGAAACCGCTCTAAACTTATTATACAAAGGCACGTAGTCTATAAAAAAATTAGTTAATCCTTCAAAATTTCTACCCCAACTTAATAAAATAGAAAATACTGTTGCGGCTAATAACCATTGTTTTAACCTTCCTTTCACCAAAAATAAACCTAAGAAAAAAAGAAAGAAAATAACAGCACCAATATAAGCAGGAGCCTCAACAATTGTTTGATCCCCCCAATATGTAAGCGCTTGATCGGTAAAATAATCTGCTCCTTTTTTCCCTAGTTTTGTTTCAATAACTTTATATAACTCTGAACTGTTTTCTAGTTTCTCAACAGTTCCTCCACCCATAAATCGTGGAATAAATAAATTAAAAGTTTCTAATTTGGCATAACTATACTCCGTAATGTAGGCTTTATCTAATCCAACAGCAGCTTCTTTTACACTACCATCAGGCGTTATGGTTAGTTCGGATTTTCCTCTTGTACTATAATCCCCATATTCTTTCATTGCCATTAAGCGTGAAGAATTTGCTCCAATTCCTAATAAAACTGCAGCAATAATTACAACACTTTGTTTTATAAAAACTGGAAGTAACTTTTCTTTGATAGCGTTTATAAATTCAACAACTACTAAAATTAATAAACAAAACCCAAGATAGTAAGTCATCTGAGGATGATTTGTATAAATTTCTAAAGCCAGCCCAAAACCTGTAACTAAAAAGCCAAGAATATACCGTTTTTGAAAAACCCATAAAACTCCGGCTAGGACTAATGGCATATATGCAATTGCATGCGCTTTTGCATTGTGTCCTGCTCCAAATATGATTATTAAATAGGTAGAAAAACCAAAGGAAAGTGCCCCTAAAATTGCCAATCTCCATTCAATTTTCAAGGCCAACATCAATACGAAAAAACTTAAAAAATAAAGAAAAGTATAATCCGCTGGTCTTGGTAAAAAACGGAAAGTTCTGTCTATCGATCTAACGAAATCATTGGGATAATATGCACTTATTTGATAGGCTGGCATCCCTGAAAAAGAAGCTCCTGTCCAATAAGGTTCTGTATTTTTATCAGCTCTAAAATTGTTAATTTCCTTAACCATTCCTCGAAACTGAGTAATATCTGATTGGGCTATTTTTTGTCCTTTTAAAACAGGATAAAAATAAGTTAAAGAGGCAAAAATAAAAATTGCAATTGCAATAATATAAGGTAGAAGTTTTTTTGATTTCACTTTACGAAGTTAGATTTAAAAATTAAATTTGATTGCATTCAATTAAAAAAGTATCTAGATTTTACTGTAAACACCGCTTAAAGATTAATCTATTTCTTCAAAATCCACATATTCTCCAACAGAATTTTTACCTTGTTGGTTGCTTTTTGGTGCTTTATCTATAGTTGTTTCGCCTTCCTTAACTGTACTTTTAGGCTGCTGACTATTATATTGTTGCTCGGTCTTTTTCTTTATAGTCTCTGCTGCTTTTTTTACTAAAAAAGGACCAAACAACCGTATTAAATACTTAAAGCCTAAATAAACTAGAAGAATAATAAATAATGTTTTCAATTTCAATAATTTTAAAAATCAATCAAAAATAACAATTTGACAACAATTGCAGCGTTAACAAACTATAAAATTTTAACAAAAGTAAAAAAGTACTCAATGCTTTTAAGAACAGCAATTTTGTTCTATGTTTGTTTCACAAATCAATTTTAAATTTAAACGCTTTTTTGGGCTAATGAAAAACCATCTACTGAAACTTTCTTGTTTATTCTTTCTACTTGGTTTTTCGTCTGCTTACAGTCAATATACGGATGTTATAAATTCTAACAAACCTGGTTTCTCTGAGAGTCCTTATAGTGTTGGAAGAGGCATTTATCAATTTGAAGGTAATTTATTTTTAAGAAACACATCTATAGAGCCTACTTTTTCTATTCCACAATCTTTTGGATTTGATATGCTTTTTAGAACTAGTCTTTTATCCGAAAAATTAGAACTAAATGCTCAGGTGAGTTATCAAAGAGATAAAATTGCATTTAAAAACATTTTTACTTCTTCTTATTTTTCAACAGGATTTCAAAAAATTACTATAGGTGCAAAATATTTAGTTTTTCAAAAAGAGTATGAAGATAAAAGTAAAGAAGTTAGAAGCTGGAAAAAAAGACATGCCTTTGATCGAAATAGGTTAATTCCCTCTGTAGCAATTTATGCAGGAGTAAATACAGATATGGTAAACGACATATATAAAACAGGAAATATGTCGCCTAAAATAGGAATCTTATTACAAAATAATATGAGTAATGATTTTAATATTATTACTAATTTATACTACGACAAAATTGGGACTGATTTCTCCGAATTTTCATATATAATTACGGCTACACAAAATTTTAGTGACAAATGGTCTGGCTTTTTTGAAAACCAAACAGTATTACAAAAATATCAAAACAACACAAATCTAGCTGCTGGTTTAGCCTATTTGATTAATAGAGATTTTCAAATAAATACTTCTGTAAGAATACTTTTTGAGGGGAAAGCTGAGGGGACATATGGTAGTTTAGGTATTTCTTACAGAATAAATAAACATAAAGATTCATTTGTTGATTTACAAGAATCTAATTTAACTCTAAAAGGTACTCCGAAAACAAAATATAATAATCAAAAAAGTTTTTTTAGAAGGATTTTTAGCTTCCTTGAAAGGAAGAAAAATACAAAAACAATAAGAAAAAGGCCTAGCAGAACTAGAACAAAAAAAATCACTAAAAACAAAAAAAGAGGTTTATTTGGACTATTTGGCAAGAAAAAGAGGAAAGAAGAAACCGAAATTGAAAAGCTTGAAAGAGAAATTAAAGAATTAGAAAAAGAAGTAAAAAAAGATGACCACTAGAAATACTACTTTTGTTTCATGATTACACTTAAAAAAATTACTACAAAAAAGGAAATGAAAGAGTTTGTCATTTTTCCTTTTTCACTTTATAAAGATAACAAATACTGGGTACCTCCAATTATAAAAGACGAAGTTGATAATTTTGACTCAGAAAAAAACCCTGTGTTTGAAAATGCCGAAGCTCAATTTTTTGTAGCCATCAGAAATAAGAAAATTGTTGGTAGAATTGTTGCGATTATTAATTGGTTTGAAGTTGAAAAGCAACAAATTAAAAAAATGCGTTTTGGATGGTTTGATACCATAGACGATATAGAAGTTACAAAAGCACTAATAAACAGAGTCAAAGAAATTGGGGTTAAAAATAATCTTGAGTATATTGAAGGGCCAGTAGGTTTTAATAATCTTGACAAAACTGGAGTTTTAACTGATGGTTTTGATCATTTAGGAACGATGATTACTTGGTATAATCATCCTTATTATAAAGACCACTTAGAACAATTAGGTTTTGTAAAAGAAAAAGAATATTTAGAGAATAAATTCAAGTTCAAAAACGTAGATAGTGCTTATTTTAATAGAATAAGTAACATTATCAAAACACGGTTTAAACTTACGGCATTAGACTTTACAAAAACAAAAGAGATTATGCCCTATGTAGATGAAATGTTTGAAGTTTTTAGTGCAGCTTACTCTAAATTATCAACTTTTGTGCCCATTTCTGAAAGTCAGATTGCTTTTTTTAAAAAAAAATATATTTCTTTTATAAATCCAGAATATATAAAATTTGTGGTCAATGAGCAGAATAAGCTGGTGGCTTTCGCTATTGTTATGCCTTCATTTTCTGAAGCTCTGCAAAAGGCAAAAGGCAAGTTATTTCCTTTTGGTTTATTTCATTTATTGAAAGCAAGAAAATATTCAAAAGATGTTACTTTTTATTTAATTGGAGTGCATCCAGATTATCAAAATAAAGGTGTACACGCCATAATTTTTGATCAATACACAAAAACATTTGGGCCATTGGGAATCAATAATTGTATAAGAACTCCTGAATTAGAAGACAATGAAGCTATCAATAAATTATGGGAAAAATTTGCTCCAATAACTCATAAACGACGGCGAACCTATAAAAAGAGGATTCTGTAATTCAATTGTGAGTTGATAATAATAAATTTGAAAATCTGAAAAATAAAAAAAATGCAACTATTTTATAATTCTGAAATTTCTTCTAAAACTACTCAAGTTACTTTTGATAAAATTGAAAGTAAACATATTGTGCGTGTTTTACGCAAAAAAGAAAATGATGTCTTAAAAATCACAAACGGAAAAGGTTTTCTATTTGATGCTAAAATTAGTTTTGCAAGTGATAAGAAATGTATTGCAGAAATTGTTTCTTCAAAAGAGAGACCAAAACCCTGGAATTACCATGTTCACATAGCAATCGCACCTACAAAATTAAATGACCGAATGGAATGGTTTTTAGAAAAAGCAACAGAAATTGGTATTGATGAAATTACACCGATTATTTGTCATAATTCAGAAAGAAGGATTATAAAAATTGAGCGTTACAAGAAGATTATTCAATCTGCTATGAAACAATCACTAAAATTTACAATTCCAAAATTAAATCCTCCGATAAAGTTTAATGAGTTTATCCTTCAAGATTTTGATGGAAAAGTATGCATTGCACATTGTGAAGATGACAATAAAAAATTACTGAATACTGTTTTAAATCCGGCAGAAAAAATTACTATTTTAATTGGTCCTGAAGGTGATTTTTCATCCGAAGAAATAAAAAAATGTTTAACAAAAAACATGATTCCTATTTCTTTAGGGGAAAGTAGATTACGCACTGAGACGGCTGCTTTGGTTGCTGTACAAAATGTATCTTTTATAAATCAGTAACATCATTTTTAGTATCTTGCTTTAAATTCATTTATTGAATAATCTATGAAGCAGTTTATAACACTACTTATTCTTTTAATCTCTTTATCGACCTATGCACAAGATGTTGCTGTCTTAAAATATAATGGTGGCGGAGATTGGTATGCTAACCCTACAGCAATTCCTAATTTAGTGGAGTTTACAAATAAAACTATTAAAACTACTATTTCTAAAAATCCACAATCTGTAACTATTGGCAGTGAAGATCTTTATAATTTTCCACTAATATTTATGACTGGTCATGGAAATGTTTTCTTTTCTGATGAAGAAGCAATTAATTTAAAAAACTATTTAATTTCTGGAGGATTTTTGCACATTTCTGACAATTATGGTTTAGACAAATTTATACGGAGAGAGCTCAAAAAAGTATTCCCTAAGTTAGATTTTAAAGAGATTCCTAGTAATCACGCAATTTATAATCAGACTTTTAAATTCCCTGAAGGAATGCCAAAAATACATGAACATGATAAAAAGCCTGCACAAGGTTTTGGGTTGTTTTATGAAGGAAGATTAGTTGTTTTTTACGATTACGAAACAGATTTAAGTGATGGTTGGGAAGATGAAATTATACACAATAATCCAAAAGAATTACGCGAAAAAGCATTAAAAATGGGTGCAAATATTATTTCATATGCTTTTTTAAATTAGAGAATATCTTTAAATAACTTACCCTTAAAGTCTCTCAAAAAAACATGCAACTTGGTGCCTATAGAAAATGAAATAAAAATATGTTTTTACTAACGGATATAACAATTAATATTGATGACATTAAAATAAACTTCGATTCAGAGGGTTTATGGATATTAAATATTGCAATTGCAGTCATTATGTTTGGTGTTGCTTTAGGTATTCGAATTGACGATTTTAGTCGTCTTTTTAAAAATCCGAAAATAGTTTTTGTAGGCGTGCTATCACAATTTATTTTATTACCAGCAGTCACTTTTTTTGCAATTTTAATTATAGAACCTCATCCAAGTTTTGCATTAGGAATGATGATGATTGCGGCTTGTCCCGGAGGAAATGTATCAAATTTTTTTAGTAAAATGGCGGGAGGTAATGCCGCCCTCTCTGTTAGTTTAACAGCTTTCGCAACATTGATTTGTATTTTTATGACTCCTTTTAATTTACAATTTTGGGGCAGTATGTACGAGCCTACAAATGAAATTTTAAAAACAGTTGAATTAAATTGGGTAGACTTACTCAAACTAGTTTCTTTGATTTTAGGAATTCCATTAATTCTAGGGATGGTTATTAAACATTACCATTCAGAAATAGCAATTAAAATAGAAAAAATATTAAAACCTCTTTCTATGACTGTTTTCATTGTGCTTATTTTTGTAGCTTTTTCTCAAAACTTAGATGTGTTTGTAAGCTACATTCACCATGTGCTGTTCTTGGTTATTTTTCATAATATTTTTGCTTTTATTCTTGGTTTTTATACAGCCAAAAGTTTTGGATTAAAACAACAGGATTGTAAAACAATTTCTATGGAAACAGGCATTCAGAATGGTGGTTTAGGATTACTTTTAATTTTTGGATTTTTCGATGGTTTAGGAGGAATGGCTTTACTAGCCGCTTTTTGGGGAATTTGGGATGTGTTTTCAGGAATGGCGTTGGCTACTTTTTGGGGAAGAAAAAAGAATATATAATTAAGATGATACAAAAAACTTGGTACAACTTATTTAGATTTTTCGTAAAAATAGGTTTGTTCTTTTACAGCAAAAGAATATTGGTTTCTGGTGAAAAAAATATTCCGAAAAAAGGAGCTATTTTGTTTTGCGCAAATCATCCTAATGGATTAATAGATCCTTTAATCGTAACTACAAATTGCCGAAGAGAAAGTCATTATTTAGTGAGAGCTGCGGCTTTTAAAAAGCCCTTTATTAAGAAGTTTTTGGAAAGTTTAAACTTAATACCCATTTATAGAATTAGAGATGGATCGAGTCAAATGGCAAAAAATAAAGAAGTTTTTGAAAACTGTTTTGAGATTTTTAAAAGAGGAGAAACTTTACTGATTTATCCTGAAGCAAGTCATAATAGAAAAAGAACTATTAGAAATTTAAGTAAAGGATTTACAAGGATTGTTTTTGGTGCTTTAGATAAATATCCTGATTTAAAAATAAGCGTAATTCCAGTTGGACTTACCTATCAAAATACTTCTTTTTATCCCTCAAAGGTAGCTATTGTTTTTGGCAAACCTATTGCAGTTGAAACATTTTATAAATCAAATGAAATAACTTCTTCCATCAATAATTTAAAAGATGAGGTTAGCAAGCAACTAAAAAAATTAAGTGTTCATATTCCTGATGATGAAAAATACTGCTCAATTTTGGCCAAGTTAAACAGCTTAAATGTTGATTTTACAAATGTTGATTCAATTAATAAAATTATTGAATCTGGAAATTATCCAAAACAAAAAAAGAAACATCTAAACTTCTTACAACCTTTGTATTATATTATTATTTTAAATAGTTTAATCCCTTTTTTTATTTGGAGAAAAGCTTCTAAAAAAATTGATGAAATTGAATTTATAGATACTTTTAGATTCACATTTAGCTTGTTTGCTTTTCCTTTTTTTTATGTTTTACAAACTTGGATTTTCTATCTATTTTTTGATTGGAAAATTGCTACTTGTTACTTATTCACTTCCATAGTCATAGTCTTTATTTACTCCAAATTTTCAGAAACAAATGCAGAAAAAACTTAAATAAAAATGGTTCTTAAAGAATCTTATGGAGCAATTTAATTCTAAAAATACGCCAATCATAGTTTTGACAAAAAAAATTCAAAAAGACGATCTAAAAAGAGCTGCTAATAAATAGGAAGCAGCTTCTAATCTATTATCGCATCTTGAATGACCTGTTGAATTTTAGTACGCATGTTCGTTTTAATTAAACCTGTATTGTTCATGTGAGGATATACCCTGTTCGATAGAAAAACATAAACAATTTCGCTTTTAGGATCTGCCCAGGTATAAGTGCCTGTAAATCCCGAATGACCAAAACTTTCATCAGAGACACAACCACAAGTTGCTTTTACTTTCGGGTTTAATTGAGGTTTATCAAAACCTAAACCTCTGCGTACTTTTTTCTCCGAAAAATAACGTGTATTAAATTTACCTATAGTTTCTGGTTTTAAATATCGCCTTCCACCATAAAACCCTTTCTGCAAGTACATTTGCATAATTTTTGCGACATCATTTGCATTAGCAAACAAACCCGCATGGCCCCCTACTCCGCCTAACATTGCCGCCCCCATATCATGCACATGACCATGTAGTAATTGATTTCGAAAATAATCGTCCTTTTCTGAAGGTACAATCTCCGATTTATTAAACTTAGCAAGAGGTAAATAGGTCATTCTATTTGCTCCTAAAGAATTGTAAAATTTTTGATTAACTAATTTATTTAATGGTTTATTGTAAGTGTTTTCTAGCGCTTCCTTGAATAAATAATACCCTAAATCACTATATTTATAACCGTTTTTCTCTCTCTGATCTGCTTCTCTTATATACTTATAAATACTATCTTTATAAAATTTACTGATATATAAATTTTCAGCAACCTCTATATTAAACTTTGAGTTTCTTTTTTTTCTATAAAATTTAGATGAATTTTTACCTGAAAAACTGTCTTGAGCACCTTTGTAAAAAGGAATCCAAGCCTTTAATCTTCCATAATGAGAAAGGATTTCCTTTACTGAAACCGCCCCTTTGTTGCTGTTTTTAAAACTTGGTAAAATATCTTGTAGACTGGCAGATAGCCTTATTTTTTGTTCTTCTTCAGCTTTCATTATCAATGGTAAAGAAGCTAAAATTTTAGTAAGAGATGCAAGATCATACATGTCCGAATTTCTAACTTTTCTAACTTCATTTGCAGTATGATATCCGTAACTTTTTTGAAAAATAACTTTACCTTTTCTTGCAACTAAAACCTGAAACCCTGGAGCCATTTTTTCTTCTAAAATAGTATCAGCTAATTTATCTATTAAGGCTAATTTTTTTGAGGATACTTGAGCTTCTTCTGGAATTGTATATTCCAATCTACTTAAACTATAAGATTGTAAACCATGACCTACTTTAAATTCTTCGCCTATAGAAACAGGTAATTTTCCTTGAGCTTTAAAAGCTCCAAAAATCATTTGTGCAGAAAGTTCTTGTGCTAATTTACTGTTTTGATACGATACGATTATAGCTTCTATATTGACGAATGTTTTTACTTGTAACAAACTGTAAGGGCTTGCGAATACATCTAGGATAACTTTTTTGTTTCTTGCAATTTCTTGTAACCAAACTAATTCTTTATTTTTAAATCTATAGCTCTTCCAAGGATGCTTGTTTGATTTATGAAAACCAATAATTACTTGATTATAGGATTTCAGTTTTGTTAATAATCCATCTAAATTGTTATCACTTATCACTTCCACTTTCGTGTAATTTTTTAACATATTTACGAAATGATCTCCAGAATCATCCCCTAATTTAACGTAAGCAATTTTCTTATATTCTAAGTTTCCTAGAGGAATATTTTGATCTGAATCTTTTATCAAAGTAATTGCATTTTTCAACAATTTTCTATGAAGCAATTCATCTTCAATAGTGTTTAAATCTTCCTGCAAGCCTGAAATTTCTATAGGTTTATAATTATTTAAACCCATCCAATATTTTGCTTTCAAGATCTTACGAACAGATTTATTGATTCTCTCTTCTGATAGCGTTTTAAGCGCAAGAGCTTGTTTTATAATTCTTATACTCGCAGGCACATTTTGCGGAATTAAAAGCAAATCATTACCTGCTTGAATTGCTGATAAATTAATTTCTGCTGATCTCGCATAATTTGTAGCCCCTTTCATATTTAAACCATCAGTAATAATCAGCCCATTAAAACCCAACTCTTGTTGCAATAGATTTGTAACTACATTTTTTGAAAGTGATGTAGGTAATGTTCCATTCGGTTCTAAACTTGGTATGTTTAAATGTGCCGTCATTACACTGCCAATACCAGCGTCAAAAACTTTACTGTAAGGGTACAATTCAATAGAATCTAAACGTGCTTTGTCAAAATTTAAAAGTGGTAATGTGTGATGAGAATCTGCTGCTGTATCACCATGACCAGGAAAATGTTTTGCATTTGCCATCACTCCATACTTTTGCATTCCATGGGTAAAAGCAATTGCTTTTTGCGTAACATTCTCTTTACTCTCTCCAAAAGAGCGATTGCCAATAATCGGATTTTCTGGATTTACATTTACATCTACAACCGGTGCAAAATTAATATGAATTCCTAACCTTTTACAATGTTTCCCTAAATGTTCTCCAAATTCCTTTACTAAAGAATCATTTTTGATTGCACCCAAAGTCATGTTCCAAGGAAACTTGTAGGTGTTTTTTAAACGCATATCTAAACCCCATTCTCCATCAAAACCAATCATTAAAGGAACTTTAGAAAGCGTTTGATATCTATTATTTAAAACAGCCTGTTTTTCTGGAGTTCCCTGCATAAAAATCAAATTACCAACATGATGTTTCGTAATCAATTCAGAAATAAAGATTGCATGTTCTTCATCTAAATTAGAATATGCTTGCACCATAAACATCTGGCCAATTTTTTCATCGATTGACATATTATTCATAATACTGTCTACCCAAATTTCCTGAGCTTCAAAATCTCTAGTTCTTAAAGGATCTATTCTTTGTGATTGTAATGTGCAAACAAATGCAATTAAAAACAATAACAGTACTCTTTTTTTCATACTCTGTTTTAACTCAATATTTATATTAAAAAGCGTTTATGCCAGCTTTTTTTTGCTGGAACTTCCCAATTGTTTTCAAAATCTTCCTTGGTATTTACCATATTATTGAAAACAATGGTTTCTTGACCTATTTTTCCGTCTTTTGCAAATTTCTGAAAAGCAGCCAAATTCACTAAATTAATTGTATCATTATTTTTAAAGGTAACATTCATTTTATTCATTAAATCTAATTGTAATTCTTTCTCTAATTCTTGTATAAAACGAACTGAACTATCAATAGAGCAACCAGAAATATTGTTAAAACTTTCATCTACGGCTAAAATTAAAAACTGTCTGTATTTTATGGTAAATGAACCTTTTAAATCATCTCCATGACGTGTCCATTGATTAATAAAATCTTCTGATTTTAAAGCTATAAAGTCAACCTCTTTATTTGTGAACTCTCTGGCTGACTGATAAATCCAAACACGAGAATTGCTTGGTAAATTCTTATATTTTATAAACATTTTATTCTAAATTAATTGATATGCGTAAAGGCCCTAATCTGTGATTAAATATTACCTCAAATTAAATTTTTGTTGCAAGGCCTCTAATTTTTCTGCATCAGACATTTTATTCTTTGGAGCAGACATTCTTTCTTTAATTTCTCTCAACACTTTTTTGGTGTATAAAGGGAAATCTGCATTCTGAATCCAATTATTATAACCAGGATTTTCTTTTAGCACCTCAACAACTGTTCTTCCTTTATATTTTCCAAAAGAAAAAATTTCTTGGTCTTCTTCATTCATCAAAATAAAACCTGCAAAATCTGCTCTTTTCCCATGTGTTGAATATTCACTTAACGCATCAACTGTGTTTCCTATATCCTTGTATTTAGTTAATTGAGCCAGCAAAATTTCATAAGTAGCATTTGTATCTGCCTCTGCTCCATGAGCACCTTCTAATTCTTTTTCGCAATAAAATTGATATCCCGCACTTAAAGTTCGCTGTTCTTTTTTATGAAAAATAACTTGTACATCGATTGCTTTTCTATTCTTCATATCAAAATCAATTCCTGCGCGCATTAATTCTTCTGCTAATAAAGGAATGTCAAATCTGTTTGAATTAAATCCTGCTAAATCACAGCCTGAAATCATTTCATTTACTTTGGAGGCTAACTCTTTAAAAGTAGGTTCTGTAGCTACTTTTTCATTTGTAATTCCGTGCACATCTATAGAACCTTGTGGAATTTCCATTTCTGGATTTACCAACCATGTTTTACTTTCTTTATTTCCATTTGGAAAAACTTTTAAAATTGAAATTTCTACAATTTTGTCGTTTGCAATATTAATACCCGTAGTTTCTAAATCGAAAAATACAATTGGTTTTTTTAAGTCTAAATTCATTTATTATTTAATTGTGCTTTAAAATCATCTATTTGATCAACAATTTTTAACGGTAAAGTTGGTTCTTTAAAGTTATATTTTTTTAAGTTTTTTAATAAAATTTCAGCTAAAAGTAATCTTGCTGTTGGTTTATCATCTGCCGGAATTACAAACCAAGGAGCATTTTCTTTGGAGGTTCTGTTTAATAAATCTTCATAACAATACTGATATTTATCCCATAGTTTGCGTTCTTTTAAATCTCCTGTCGAGAACTTCCAATTCTTTTCTGGTAAATTTAACCTTCTTAATAATCTATTTTTTTGTTCATCTTTAGATAAATTTAAAAAGAACTTTAAAATAATTGTTCCACTTTTAGCAAGATGATTTTCAAAATTGTTAATTCTATCCATTCTATCATGATAAAATTCATCATTCAAATCGCTTAAACTTCTTACGCCTGGTATGTTTTCGCCAAAAATATATTCAGGGTGGACTCTTGTAACCAACACATTTTCATAATGGGTTCTGTTAAAAACTCCTATTTTGCCTTTTGAAGGAAGTGCTAAATAATGACGCCATAAGAAATCATGTTTTAATTCTAATTCTGTTGGAACTTTGAAGCTATGAACTTCCACTCCACGTGCATTTACATCTTTAAAAACCTCTCTAATCAGGCTATCTTTTCCAGATGTATCCATTCCTTGTAGGCAAATAAGTATGCTATATTTTCCTTCTGCATACATCCTATCTTGCAACGTACTTATTTTTTTTCTTACTTTTTTAAGTTCCTTTTTCGAATCTTCTATTACTTCCTTTGTAGAAAAATCTTTTATATTTATGGCACTTGTGACTTCATATTTTTCTAAATCCATGTTCATTCTAATTATTCTTTAAAGATAAAAAAAAACATGGGTTTTCTATTAGTTTTGAGATGGCTTTTATCGATTAAAATGATAATTTTTTCACAAATTTTATAAACACTTAAACCAGTTTTTAGAAATAAAATTCCTTAAATTCGTTTCATAATTCTATCTAAATGCCTAAAAAAGGGAAAGCAAAAAATACGGTTAACAAAGCTAAACACACAAAGTTGATGAATCAAAAAATCAACAAAGTAAAGCTAGAAAAACAACTTACAAAAGAGCGTTTAAAAGCGATTATTAAAAAAGTAAACGAAAATAAAAATACGGAATGAAAGTTGCAAAAATTATTAGTCATTTTAATTTAATCGAGCATCCCGAAGGTGGCTACTTTAAGGAAACTTATCGAAGTAACGGTGAAATTCAATCAAAACATCTAGGAAATGAATTTGATGGAAACAGAAATTATTGTACGAGTATTTATTTTTTACTAACCTCTGATAAATTCTCTGCTTTTCATAAGATAAATCAAGATGAAATTTGGCATTTTTATACCGGAACGACTTTAAGATTACACACGATTTCACCAAACGGAGCACATGCTACTGTATTGATTGGAAATGATTTTCTAAATGGTGAAATCTTACAATTCACAGTGCCTGCTGGGTATTATTTTGCTGCTGAAGTTTTAGAAAAAAATTCTTTTTCTTTCACCGGATGCACAGTTTCGCCTGGTTTTGACTTCAGAGATTTTGTACTTCCCAGTTGCAAAGAACTTTCAAAAAAATTTCCAAAACATAAGAAAATTATAAAGCAATTAACCCATCATTAAAATAAAAAATAGTGTTTTATTGTATTAAATTTTATGAATAAGAAACTTTTGAATTACAATTAATTGAAAAAAATCCCGAGTTTTCACTCAGGATTTAATTTTTATATTAAAAATCAGAACTATTGATCAATAGAACCCAATACACGTTTCATAAAAATATTTAATGCTTCTTTTTTCTGAGTACCTTCTTTAATCATTTTATGAACTTCTAAAGCACCATACATATTAGAAATCAATTCTCCAATAACATCTAATTCTTCATCCTTTAAAGACGAAACTTCAGTTAAAGCTTCTAAGGTTTCTATTGTTTCTAAAACGTAATCTTGGTCGTTTTCTTCAATAAAACTGGTTAAGTGTTTTATTACAGGTAGTTTCATAATTAAATAACTTGGTTTACTAAATCTTTTAAAACATCAAACTTGTTCGTTTGTGTTTGATTTAAAAATTTACCATCAACAAAAGTTGCAAAAGTTGGCAAATTACTAACATCTGCTAATTTTCTACTTTCAGGAAATTTTTCTGCATCGACAATCACAAAAGCAACGTCTTCATTTTCTGAAGATAATTTTTTAAATTTTGGCTTCATTATACGGCAGTTTCCGCACCATGATGCAGAAAATTGTACGACTACCTTTTGATTATCAGAAACTATTTCTGCTAAATTATCTTGACTTAATTCTTGTACCATTTTTTTTTAATTTTGTGATATTATAAGTAAAACGAACTAATCTATTTTCTAATTTAAGATTGTTATGCTTTCTAATAATAACTAATTATTTAATGAGAAGCTAAATACGCTGCTGTTCCTTTTGCATCAGGAGACATTGCATCTTTACCTTCTTCCCAGTTTGCAGGACATACTTCTCCATGAGATTGCACATGTGCATAAGCATCAATTAAACGTAAAAACTCATTTACATTTCTGCCTACTGGCATATGATTGATTCCTTCATGAAAAACAGTTCCTTCTTCATCAATTAAATAAGTTGCTCTATAAGTTACATTATCTCCTTCTACCTGAATAGTTTGTGAGGCTTCATCAAATGTCTCATTCGTAATATCTAAGATTCCTAAAATTGAAGATAAGTTTCTATTGCTATCTGCTAACAAAGAATAAGAAACACCTTCAATTCCTCCATTGTCTTTAGAAGTACTTAACCAAGCAAAATGAACTTCTGGAGTATCACAAGATGCACCAATTACAATTGTATTTCTTTCTTCAAACTCAGCTAAAGCTGCTTCAAAAGCGTGTAATTCTGTAGGACATACAAATGTAAAATCCTTTGGATACCAAAACAATAATACTTTTTTTCCTTTATTTTTTGCTTCTTTTAAAACATTTAATTTAAATGTATCTCCCATATCATTCATTGCGTCTACATTTAAATCTGGGAATTTTTTTCCAACTAAAGTTGCCATTTTTTCTGTTATTTATTATTGATTAATAATTTTAAGCCGCAAATATATTCTAGTTTAAACTAATAAAAAACTGAGACAAATTTTTTTACTTATTTTAAAATAAGATTTTCTTATGTAGATAATTTAATTACAATCCTCATCATCCTACAAAACCACAAAACATATATTATCAAGCATTTATGCATGTTTTTGATAAATTTAAGTTATGATCAAATAAGAAATATAGATAAAAATCATCAATATTTTTATCGTAAATTTGGATTATACTAATTTTAAAACTAGAAAAATGGAGCATAATAAGAATGGAGACATAAGTAAATGTCCATTTCAAAGTGGTACACAAAAAAAAACAGCTGGAGGGGGAACTTCTAACAGAGATTGGTGGCCAAATGAGTTAAAATTAAATATTCTGCGCCAAAATGGAGCAAAATCTAACCCATTGGGTGAAGATTTTGATTATTCGAAAGCTTTTAACAGTGTCAATTACAATGAACTAAAGCAAGATATTATTAATTTAATGACAGATTCTCAAGATTGGTGGCCAGCAGATTATGGACATTACGGTCCATTTATGATTCGTATGGCTTGGCATAGTGCAGGAACTTATCGCGTTGGAGATGGGCGCGGAGGAGCAGGATCTGGAACACAACGATTTGCACCATTAAACAGTTGGCCAGATAATGGTAATTTAGATAAAGCACGTTTATTATTATGGCCAATAAAAAAGAAATATGGAAATAAAATTTCTTGGGCAGATTTGATGATTCTTGCCGGAAATTGTGCACTAGAATCAATGGGATTCAAAACATTTGGTTTTGCTGGTGGACGGGCAGATGTTTGGGAACCAGAAGAAGATATTTATTGGGGTTCTGAAAATCAATGGTTAGGTAATGATGAGCGATATGACACAAGTGATGGTGACTTAGAAGGTCATTTAGGAGCTGTTCATATGGGATTAATCTACGTAAACCCGGAAGGTCCAAATGGAGAACCAAATCCCTTAAAATCTGCACATGATATAAAAATTACGTTTGGTCGTATGGCAATGAATGATGAGGAAACTGTGGCTTTAGTTGCTGGTGGACATACATTTGGTAAAGCTCATGGCGCTGCTGACCCAAATAAGTATGTTGGAACTGAACCTCATGGAGCGTCAATTGAAGAAATGAGCACTGGGTGGAAAAACAGTTTCGGTTCTGGTGTTTTAGATGATACAATTACGAGTGGTTTAGAAGGTGCTTGGACACCAAGTCCAACACGTTGGGATGATGAATATTTTGATGTTTTATTAAATTATGATTGGGAATTAACTAAAAGTCCAGCTGGAGCTCATCAATGGACTCCAACTAAAGCATCAAAAGCTAGAATGGCACCAAAAGCCGGAGACGCAAATAGCGAACAAGCTTTAATGATGTCGACTGCAGATATAGCATTAAAAATGGATCCAACTTATTTAGAAATATCTAAGCGTTTTCATAAAGATCATAAAGCTTTTGAAGATGCTTTTGCTCGAGCTTGGTACAAATTAACACATCGTGATATGGGACCAATAAGCCGTTATTTAGGTCCTGAAGTTCCGAAAGAGGAATTATTATGGCAAGACCCAATTCCCGCAGTTAGTTATAATTTATCAAACTCTGATATTTCTTCCCTTAAAAAAATGATTTTAGCATCAGGTTTATCAATATCAGAATTGGTTAAAACGGCTTGGGCTTCGGCTTCTACATTTAGAGGTTCAGATATGCGTGGCGGAGCAAATGGTGCTCGTATTTGTCTAGAGCCACAAAGAAGCTGGGAGGTAAATAACCCATCTGAATTAAATAAAGTTTTAACTGTATTAGAAAAAATTCAAAGTGAATTTAAGGAAACTATTTCTATGGCAGATTTAATTGTATTAGCAGGAACCGCAGCAGTTGAAGAAGCTGTAAGAAAAGCTGGACATAATATGACTGTTCCATTTTCTCAAGGTAGAGGTGATGCTACACAAGAGCAAACAGATTTAGAATCGTTTGGATACTTAGAACCTTTGGCAGATGGATTTAGAAACTATATGAACTCTAAATTGGATGTGGCTGCCGAAGGCTTATTAGTAGATCGCGCTAACTTACTAACTCTAAGTATTCCAGAAATGACAGCACTTGTTGGAGGATTGCGTGTTTTAGGAGCAAATTATGATGGTTCTAAACTTGGCGTTCTTACTGATAATGTTGGAAGTTTAACAAATGATTTCTTTACAAATATTCTTGATTTTTCTGTAACATGGAATGCAACTGCGTCAGAAGATAAAGAATTTATTGGACGAGATCGTAAAACTGGAGCCATGAAGTTTGCAGGAACTCGAGCAGATTTAATTTTTGGCTCAAATACAGAATTAAGAGCAGTTTCTGAAGTTTATGCACAAAATGACAACAAAGAAAAATTTGTAAATGATTTTATTACTGCTTGGACTAAAGTGATGAATCTTGATCGTTTTGATTTACAATAATAAAATACATTCAATAAAAAAGCCTGCTATAATTAGTAGGCTTTTTTTAGGCTTTAAAACAACATTTTACTTACTAGCAAAAAGTTGAATGTCATTTGCAGAAACCTCTTTTTCTCCTAAAATTATTAAACGTTCAACCACATTTCTTAATTCACGAATATTTCCTGTCCAATCATATTCTTTTAAAAGATTGATTGCTTTTAACGAAAACTTCTTTATTGGAGTTCCTTGTGCTTCAGAAATTTTCTTTGAGAAGAAATCCACCAGTAATGGAACATCCTCTCTTCTTTCATTCAACGCAGGAACTTTAATTAAAATGACCGCTAATCTGTGATACAAATCTTCTCGAAATCTACCTGCTCCAATTTCTTCTTTTAGATTTTTATTAGTAGCTGCAACTACCCTAACATCTATTTTTATATCTTTATCAGAACCAACTCTAGAGATTCTACTTTCTTGCAAGGCACGCAATACTTTTGCTTGAGCAGACAAACTCATATCCCCAATTTCATCTAAGAAAATAGTTCCCCTATTCGCAGCTTCAAACTTACCTGCTCTATCCTTATTTGCACCTGTAAAAGAACCTTTTACGTGTCCAAAAAGTTCACTTTCAATTAATTCTGACGGAATTGCCGCACAGTTTACTTCAATCATTGGTGCTTTCGAACGGTCTGATTTTTCATGCAACCAGTGCGCTACCAACTCTTTACCTGTGCCGTTAGGACCTGTAATTAAAACTCTTGCATCTGTAGCTGCAACCTTTTCTATAATTTCTTTAATGTGAGAAATAGCAGCACTATCTCCTATCATTTCATAATTTTTGCTAACCTTTTTCTTTAATCGCTTATTCTCAACAATTAAAACTTTCTTTTCTAAAGCATTTCTAACCGTATTTAAAAGTCTATTTAAATCTGGCGGTTTTGAGATATAATCAAAAGCTCCTAAACGCATTGTATTTACAGCCGTATCTATATCTCCATGACCAGAAATCATAACAAATGGAATTTCTGGTTTAATTTTCTTTGCTTTTTCTAACACCTCAACACCATCCATTTTTGGCATTTTAATATCACACAAAACCAAATCGTAATCGTTATTCTTAATCATTTCGATTCCTAACAATCCATCTTCTGCTCCTTCTACACGATAAGCTTCATTTTCTTCCGAAATAATTTTTGTTAAAACTCTTCTAATCGCAGCTTCGTCCTCAATAATTAATATTTTACTCATATATTTTTGGTTTCAAGGTTTTAATTTTTTTTTTGAAAACAGTATTAAATTTTGTTCTTTTTACTAAAACTATTTTTATTAATCTGATTGTTTTTTGCTTCCAAAAATATGCACATCTCTTTGAGGAAAAGGAATAGTAATACCATTTTCTCGAAACTTTTTATCTATTTCAAAACGTAAATCGCTTTGTATGAATCTTGTTTCAAAACTATCATTTAGAGAAAAAACGAGTTGGAAATTTAGAGAACTATCAGCAAAATCAGTGAATAATACTTTAGCTTCTGGAGTTTTTAAAATCTTATGTTGACTTTTTGCTACATCTAACAAAATTTGTTTGACTAACTCTACATCACTTCCATAAGAAACACCAACAGTTAAGGACTCTCTTGTTTCTGTTCCGTTTTCTGTCCAATTAAATAAAATGTTGGTTAAATATAGATGATTCGGAATCACTAAAACCTTATTATCTATGGTTACAGCTCTGGTAGTTCTTAATCTTATATCTAAAACTCTACCAACTTTTCCCTCTAATTCAATGATATCACCAACATGTACAGATTGATCTACCAAAATAAAAACACCTGAAATAATGTCTTGAAACAAGGTTTGCAAAGCCAAACCAACGCCTATTAAAAGCACTGCTGAAGCTGCAAAAAGAGCAGTTACATTTACACCAGAAGCATCCATAGCAATTAAAAAAATAGCTAAAAACACCACCCATCGAATATAGCTAAAAACACTTACGAATTTAACTTTATCATTTTCTGGCATCTTTCTAGTAATAAATCTTCTTATCTGTTTTAACACAAAAGCTGTAATTATAAGAGCTACTGCAACAAATAATAATCCTTTAAGAGATATACTTATTTCTTTACTAAATGTAAAAGTATAATCTAAAATTGAATTAGCTTCCTGGACGATAGTGTCTGTAACTTTCTCTAATTTACCTTGCATTTATCCTTTGTATTTTAGCCATTTATATAAATCTTTATAGGTAGGTTTCTTACCATACATTAAAATTCCTACTCTGTAAATTTTAGCAGCCAACCAAACCATGAACACAAATGTTATAACTAATAAAGTCATTGATATTGCCAATTCATACCAAGAAACTCCGAAAGGAACTCTCATTAACATTACAATTGGTGAAGTCAATGGAATATGTGAAAACAGCACTGCTATGGATCCGTGAGGATCATTAATTACAGTTGCAAAACCGACATAAACTCCAAGAATTAATGGCCCCATAATTGGCAACATAAATTGTTGTGTATCTGTTTCATTATCAACTGCAGCCCCAACTGCAGCAAACAAGGAACTGTATAACATATAACCTCCTAAAAAATAAAAGATAAATAAAATGAACATTTTTAAAATTGGTAATCTTAAAATTTCTTGAATTATCAATTGCATTTTATCCATACCTGCTGCTTGTTTTGCAGCTTCTAATTGTTCTGCTGGTAATTTTGCAGTTTGCATTTCTACCATATCAATTCCGAAAATAGAGAATGCCAATGTTGAAATTATAAATATCAGAATCCCCCAAATTAAAAATTGTAATAAACCTGCAGAAGCATTTCCAATAATTTTACCCAACATTAACTGAAAAGGTTTTACAGATGAAACTATAATCTCTATAATTCTACTTGTTTTTTCTTCAATTACACTTCTCATTACAGAAGTTCCATATATCATTACAAACATCATTAATAAGTAACCCGCTATTAAACCGACCCCAATCTTTAGTCCGTTTATTAATTTAGATGATTCCTCTCCTGAAAAATTCAACATTTTGATCTCTGACTGAATTTTTGATGCATTAATTTTTTCAAGATCAATTCCAAAATTATTAAGCTTTTCGTTTCTTAATTTACGCTCAATTTTTGTTTCCAAAGAATTCATAACAGACATACCAGGTGAATCTTTTGAATAAAATTCTATAGCGTTTGCTAAAATTTCTAGACTATCTTGTTTTGGTATAATTAAAGCTCCATAATAATCTCCTTCTTCAACTTTTTTCTTAGTCTCAGCAATCCCTAAATCAGTATAATCTTGATAACGAATTGTTTCTGAATCTTTAAAATCATCTTTTGAAAACAACCCTGAATTATCAACATATACGATTTCTTTAACTTTTTCATCATTTTTTTTCATTAGGAAAAAAACCAAGGCACCCATACCAACCAATAGTATAGGACTTAAAAAGGTCATAACCAAAAACGATTTATTACGAACCTTAGCTATAAACTCTCTCTGTATAATTAATTTTAACTTACTCATTTTCTAATTGTTTTTACTTATTGCTTGAATAAAAATATCATTTGCATTTGGGATCAACTCAACGAAATGTTGTACTTCACCTCTACTTGTTAAAAATGATAATAATTCGTTTGCAGAATTATTATTTCCTAATTTCACATTTAATGTTAACTCATTTCCTAATAATTTAAAATCTGCAGGTAAGACATCAAAATTTTGTTTTAAGGAAGCTTTCACCTCTTTAGGGTTTAAAGTATTTAACCCTACCTGAAAAGTATGGGTCTTAAATTGACGTTTGATGTCATTTAATTTTCCATCTAAAATTTTATTCGATTTATCGATCAATGCAATTTCATCACACATTTCCTCAACAGATTCCATTCTATGCGTAGAAAAAATAACGGTTGCACCTTTATCTCGTAATTGTAAAATTTCTTGAGCAATTAACTGCGCATTTATCGGATCAAACCCCGAAAAAGGTTCATCAAAAATCAACAATTTTGGCTCATGTAATACAGTCACTATAAACTGTACTTTTTGGGCCATTCCTTTCGAGAGCTCTTCAATTTTTTTTCCCCACCAAGCAGAAATATCAAATTTGTCAAACCAATATTTTAAGCGTTTTCTTGCTTCGGACTTACTTAATCCTTTTAACTGAGCTAAATACAAAGCTTGTTCGCCAACTTTCATAGATTTATACAAACCACGTTCTTCTGGCAAGTAGCCAATATCTGCTGTATGCTTTGGTGCCAAAAACTCGCCATCTAACATAACAGATCCTGAATCTGGCATTGTTATCTGGTTTATAATTCTTATTAACGAGGTTTTACCAGCTCCGTTTGGCCCTAATAATCCGTATACACTTCCTTCTGGAATATGAATAGAGACATCATTTAACGCTCTAAAATCTCCATAATTTTTTATAACATTTTTAATTTCTAATAAATTCTTCATTAACAATTGGTTTTTTTATCCGTGTAAACACAAATTTAGTTATTTTAAACGTACTAGTGGAGAATAATTGCTAGAGGTTACACGACTAAAAAATGTTAAATTTACTATGCATGCATAACTTTTTTTAAATTTACTATGCATGCATAGTAAATTTTTATATCTTTGACCTCATGGATAAAAATAAATCTATAGATCATCAATTAAGAGCTACGTGGCAAGCAGTTGCAAAAATGTATAATGAGCAAGCTGCGAACTACGGCAGCACAATGTCTTCTGCCTTTGTTTTGCTCACTATTGACAAACAAAATGGCACACCTTCCACGGCTCTTGGACCACTCATGGGAATGGAACCAACAAGTCTCTCTAGAGTTTTAAAGTCGATGGAAGATAAAGGGGCTATCTATAGAGAAAAAAATCCAGATGATGGTCGAAGTGTAATTATTAAGTTAACTGATTATGGCTTAGAAATGCGAAAGTTTTCTAAAAACCATGTTTACCAATTTAATAATGTGGTTAGAGAGTATGTTACAGAACAAGAACTCGAGAGTTTCTTTAAAGTAACTTCCACAATTAATAAGTTAATTGCAGACAAAAATATTTATAAATCAAGTAATCAAGAAAAATAAGAAGTATAATAAACAATAATCAAATGACAAGAAGAATTAAAAAAGTAGCAATTGTAGGATCTGGTATTATGGGTTCTGGTATTGCGTGTCACTTTGCTAATATTGGAGTTGAAGTTCTTTTGTTGGACATTGTTCCAAGAGAATTAAATGACAAAGAAAAAGCAAAAGGACTTACGTTAGAAGACAAAATAGTTCGTAATCGTTTAGTAAATGATGCTTTAACTACTTCTTTAAAATCGAAGCCTTCCCCTATTTATCATCAGAAATTTGCAAGCAGAATTACTACTGGTAATTTAGAAGATGATATTGCAAAAGTTGCTGATGTAGACTGGATTATGGAAGTTGTTGTTGAACGATTAGATATTAAAAAAATCGTTTTTGAAAAATTGGAGAAATACAGAACGCCAGGAACTTTAATTACATCTAATACTTCTGGTATTCCTATTAAGTTTATGAACGAAGGAAGAAGTGAAGATTTCCAAAAGCATTTTGCGGTAACTCACTTTTTCAATCCACCAAGATATCTAAAACTGTTTGAAGTTGTTCCTGGTCCAAATTGTAAACCAGAAGTTACCGACTTCTTAATGATGTACGGTGATAAATTTTTAGGTAAAACCTCGGTTTTAGCCAAAGATACGCCTGCATTCATAGGAAATAGAATTGGAATTTTTGGCATTATGAGTTTATTTCATGTTGTAAAAGAGATGAATTTAACGATTGAAGAAGTAGATAAATTAACAGGGCCCGTTATCGGTCGTCCAAAATCTGCTACTTTTAGAACAATTGATGTAGTTGGTTTAGATACACTTGTTCACACTGCAAATGGTGTAAAAGACAATTGTCCTGAGGATGAAATGAGAGACCAGTTTGTAATTCCTGATTTTGTAAATCATATGATGGAAAACAAAATGTTAGGAAGCAAAACCAAACAAGGCTTTTACAAAATGACCAAAGATGGGAATGGTAAAAGAAATATATTATCATTAGATTTAAACACTTTAGAATACAGACAAAAAAAATCAGCAAAATTCGCCACTTTAGAACTTACAAAAACGATTGACAATGTTGTTGATCGATTTAAAGTTTTAGTTGCTGGAAAAGATAAAGCTGGTGAGTTCTACAGAAAAAGCTTTGCAGCAATGTTTGCGTACGTTCAAAATAGAATTCCAGAAATATCTGATGAATTATATAGAATAGATGATGGTTTAAGAGCTGGTTTTGGTTGGGAACATGGACCTTTCCAAATTTGGGATGCAGTTGGTGTTGAAAAAGGTATCGAAATTATGAAAGCTGAAGGCAAAGAACCTGCAGCTTGGGTAACAGAAATGTTAGCAAATGGTCAAACTTCTTTCTATTCTGTAAAAGAAGGCTCAACGCATTATTATGATATTCCTGCAAAAACACAAATTAAAAAACCAGGACAAGATTCATTTATCATTCTAGATAATATCAGAAAATCAAACGAAGTTTGGAAAAATTCAGGTGCTGTAATTGAAGATTTAGGAGATGGAATTTTAAACTTAGAATTCCAATCTAAAATGAATACTATTGGTGGTGATGTTTTAGCTGCCATAAATAAAGCAATTGATCTAGCAGAAAATAAATATCAAGGTTTGATTATTGGTAATCAAGGAGCAAATTTCTCTGTAGGTGCTAATATTGGTATGATTTTTATGATGGCTGCCGAGCAAGAATATGATGAATTAAATATGGCTATCAAATATTTTCAAGATACCATGATGCGCATGCGTTATTCTGCAATTCCTACAATATCTGCTCCTCATGGAATGGCTTTAGGTGGTGGATGTGAAATATCATTACATGCTGATAAAGTAGTTGCAGCAGCAGAAACCTATATGGGATTAGTAGAATTTGGAGTTGGTGTAATTCCTGGTGGTGGTGGCTCTAAAGAAATGGCTCTGCGTGCTTCAGATACATTCCGTAAAGGAGATGTTCAATTAAACGTTTTACAAGAAAATTTCTTAACGATTGGTACTGCAAAAGTAGCAACCTCTGCTTATGAAGCTTTCGATTTAGGTTTATTACAAAAAGGAAAGGACGTTGTGGTTGTAAACAAGGATCGACAAATTGCAGAAGCTAAAAAGCATGCCGTTTTAATGGCAGAAGCTGGTTACACACAGCCAGCCACTCGTAAAGATATTTTAGTTTTGGGTAAACAAGCATTAGGCGCGTTTATGGTCGCTACAGATTCTATGCAGGCAAGTAGATTTATCTCAGAACATGATCAAAAAATTGCAAATAAATTAGCCTATGTAATGGCTGGTGGAGATTTATCAGAACCAACTAAAGTTTCTGAACAGTATTTATTAGACCTTGAACGTGAGGCGTTCTTGAGTTTATGTACAGAGCGCAAAACATTAGAGCGTATTCAACACATGTTAAAAACTGGTAAACCATTAAGAAACTAAAAAGATGAAAACAGCATATATAGTACAAGGATATAGAACAGCCGTAACAAAATCTAAAAGAGGCGCATTCAGGTTTAAAAGAGCTGATGAGTTGGCTGCTGAAACCATTGAATATTTAATGGAGAATTTACCAGAATTCGATAAAAAAAGAATTGATGATGTAATCGTCGGTAATGCCATGCCTGAAGGCTCTCAGGGTTTAAATATGGCTCGTTTAATATCTCTAATGGGATTAAAAATTGAAGAAGTACCAGGTGTAACCGTAAATCGTTTTTGTTCTTCAGGATTGGAAACTATTGGTATGGCCGTTGCAAAAATTCAATCTGGAATGGCCGAATGTATCATTGCAGGTGGTGCTGAAAGTATGAGTTCTGTGCCAATGACAGGTTTTAAACCAGAATTAAACTACGATACAGTAGCTGCTGGGCATGCAGATTACTACTGGGGAATGGGAAATACTGCTGAAGCGGTTGCTGACCAATATAATATCTCTCGTAAAGATCAGGATGAGTTTGCATTAAATTCTCATTTAAAAGCATTAAAAGCACAAGAAGAAAATCGTTTTCAAGACCAAATAGTTCCTATTGAAGTTGAAGAGACGTATGTGAATGAAAAAGGTAAAAAAACGACAAGAAAATATACTGTAACCAAAGATGAAGGACCAAGAAAAGGATCTAACCTTGCTGGCCTGGAGCGTTTGCGTCCTGTTTTTGCAACCAATGGAAGTGTTACTGCTGGTAATTCATCACAAACAAGTGATGGTGCAGCTTTTGTAATGGTCATGAGCGAAGACATGGTAAAGGAATTAAATATAAAGCCAATCGCAAGAATGGTAAGTTACGCTGCTGCTGGTGTACCTCCACGAATTATGGGGATAGGACCTGTAGCTGCAATTCCTAAAGCATTAAAACAAGCAGGCTTAAAACAAGAAGACATAAGCTTAATAGAATTAAATGAAGCATTTGCTTCGCAATCTTTAGCGGTAATTCGTGAATTAGGATTAGATGCAGACATTATTAATGTAAATGGTGGTGCCATTGCACTCGGTCATCCTCTAGGTTGTACAGGTGCGAAATTGTCCGTTCAATTATTCGATGAAATGCGTAAGCGAAATATGCAAGGAAAATACGGAATGGTAACCATGTGCGTTGGAACAGGACAAGGTGCTGCTGGTATATTTGAATTTTTAAACTAACTCCTAAAATAATATAAAATGGAAACAACAAATAAAGAAATTTTAAGAGGAGGTCAATTCCTTGTAAAAGAAACAAACTGTGAAGATATATTTACTCCTGAAGATTTTTCAGAAGAGCAAATTATGATGAAAGATGCAGTGAAAGAATTCACTGATCGCGAAATTGTTGCGCATAGAGATCGTTTTGAAGCGAAAGATTATGCATTAACAGAAGAAGTAATGAAAAAAGCCGGTGAACTTGGCTTTTTAGGTGTTGCTGTTCCGGAAGAATATGGAGGAATGGGAATGGGTTTTGTATCAACGATGATTACCTGTGAATATATTTCTAGTGGAAATGGTTCTTTGAGCACAGCCTTTGGTGCGCATACAGGAATTGGCACCATGCCAATTACTTTATATGGTACGGAAGAGCAAAAACAAAAATATGTACCAAAATTAGCTTCTGGTGAATGGATGGGCGCTTATTGTTTAACTGAACCAGGTGCAGGATCTGATGCAAATTCAGGAAAAACAGTTGCTGAACTTTCTGATGATGGAACCTCTTACAAAATTAACGGACAAAAAATGTGGATTTCAAATGCAGGTTTCTGTAATTTGATGATCGTTTTTGCTCGTATTGAAAATGACAAAAACATTACTGGGTTTATCGTTGAATATGATGCTGCAAACTCAAATGGAATTACCTTGGGTGAAGAAGAGCATAAATTAGGAATTCGTGCTTCCTCTACAAGACAGGTGTTTTTTAATGACACTGTTGTTCCTGCAGAAAACATGCTGTCTAAAAGAGGCGGTGGTTTTAAAATTGCTGTAAATGCATTGAACGTTGGACGTATTAAATTAGCAGCAGCCTGCATCGACTCTCAAAGAAGAGTTACAGATACTGCTTTACAATATGCAACCGAACGTAGACAATTTAAAACTCCTATTGCAGATTTTGGAGCTATTAAAGCAAAATTAGCAGAAATGGCCACCAATACATACGCGGGTGAATCTGCAAGTTATAGAGCTGCAAAAAATATTGAAGATAGAATTGAAATGAGAATGGCCGCCGGAAATTCACATCAAGATTCTGAATTAAAAGGAGTTGAAGAATATGCTATTGAATGTTCTATCTTAAAGGTTACTGTTTCTGAAGATGTGCAAGCCTGCGCAGATGAAGGAATTCAAATATTCGGAGGAATGGGGTTCTCTGAAGAAACACCAATGGAAGCCGCTTGGAGAGATGCCAGAATTGCGCGTATTTACGAAGGAACTAATGAGATTAATAGAATGCTTTCTGTAGGTATGTTAATAAAAAAAGCAATGAAAGGTCATGTGGATTTATTAGGTCCAGCGACTGCTGTAGCAGATGAATTAATGGGAATACCTTCTTTTGACACACCAGATTACTCAGAATTATTTGCAGAAGAAAAAGAAATGGTTGCCAAGTTGAAAAAGGTTTTCTTAATGGTTGCTGGTTCTGCAATTCAAAAATTTGGCCCAGATTTAGACCAACACCAACAATTGTTAATGGCTGCTGCCAATATTCTAAACGAAGTTTATATGGCAGAATCTACAATACTCCGTGCTGAGAAAAATGCAAAACGTTTTGGAGAAAATAAACAAGACGGACAAATTGCCATGGCGAAGTTATATCTATACAATGCTGTAGAAATTGTTGCTAAAAATGGTAAAGAAGGCATTATTTCTTTTGCTGAAGGTGATGAACAACGTATGTTGCTAATGGGATTAAAACGTTTCACGAAATATGCCAATTATCCGAATGTAATCGGTTTACGTAATCAAATTGCAGAAAAATTAAAAGCTGAAAACAAATATTGCTTTTAAGCATATTTAAAAAAAGAATCAAAGTTTTAGAATTTAGTTTTTTATTCAAAGGGATCATTTTAATAAATGGTCCCTTTTTTTTGTATATTTACATATATCATTCCCTTATTTAGTTTATTTAAAAAAAGGAAGTTATGAAATCATTTTTCTACTTTATTGCCTCATTCTTGATTTTTGCTGGCGGATGTACTTCAACTGAGCCTATTGACATCGATAGTAAAAATCTGTTAAAAACTGTTCAAATCATCTCCCATGACTCCTTAGAAGGAAGAGCTTTTTCCACTCTTGGTAACATTAAAGCTCAAAAAATAATTAATAGGAATTTTACTAAAATTGGTTTACAAACTGGAAAAAACCGACGCTATTTTCAAGAATTTTCATATTCGTTTAAAGGTGAAAAAAGACAAGAAATTTTCCCGATAAAAAAACCAAAAGAGAATTTTTCAAATGTTCCTGACACCACATTAACAGGTAGAAATATTGTTGGAACATTAAAAGGAAAAATCAATAAATCCATAATTATTACGGCTCATTTCGACCATTTAGGCATAAAAAATGGTAATATATACAATGGAGCCGATGACAATGCTTCTGGCGTGGCCGCTTTGTTCACTATTGCTGAATATTTTAAAAAAAATCCTACTAACCATGATTTAATTTTTGCTGCTTTCGATGCAAAAGAATTTGGTTCTTTAGGGGCTGAATATTTTTTAAAAAATTACGAGGACAAAGAAAATATTGTTTTGAATATAAATTTAGATATGATTGCGCATAGTGATTATGATCCAATATTATTTGCTTGCGGATTGCACCATCATCCTAATTTAAGAAAACCTTTAGAAAGAATAAAATCAGATGAAGTCACATTATTATTTGGTCATGATGACCCTCTTAATAGAGATCAAACTGATTGGACTTTTTCATCAGATCACAAAGTTTTTCATAAAGAGAATATTCCATTTATTTATTTTGGCGTAGAAAGTCATAAAGATTATCATAGGCATACAGACAATTATGAGACTATTAATCCTGAATTTTATATTGAAACTGTAAAAATAATTATTCAGGCTATCAAAAACTTTGATGAGTTTTTATTGGACTAAGAATAAAGAGACGGTTCATCTGCACTCTTTCTTTTAAAGTTACTTAGATAGCTCCGCTTCCTTATTATCTGTAAGACACTGATAACCAAAATAACAAATACTTTAATTAAATTTTGACGCATTCATATTTAATCAAATAAATAAGACTAATTTTGCACGAAATTGGAAAACACAGAAATGAAGCGCATAAAAGAATATAAAAAACTATTTAAAATAGAAGGTGCAATTGATTTAAAGGAATTAAAATCTTCTTACAGAAAATTAGTGAAAGAATGGCATCCAGATAAATTTCAAGACGAAATTAAAAAAGAGGAAGCAGAGGTTGTGAGTACTCAAATTATTGATGGTTATCATTTTTTAGTAAGCATCGCTCCAGAAACAAAAGAAGCTAATTTAGATGCATATAAAACTACAATTACCCAATTTCAGGTTGCTGACTGGCATCATAAAAGTATGCTGTTAGAAGTTACTTTTACAGACGGAAATAAATATGAATACTTTGGGGTGAGTAAAATACTTTTCGGGAAGTTTGTCAATGCAAAATCTATGAATAATTTTGGTAAAAGAAATATTTTTAATTCTTTTATATATAGAAAATCAATGAAGGCTTCTGTAGTCGCATAAATACTTTTCTTTAAAAAATGAATGACATAAAAAAAGAGATTACCAAAGGGTAATCTCTTTTTTTATGATATCAGTAGAAATCTTATTCTAAAGCTCCTAAATAACGTTCTGCATCTAAAGCTGCCATACAACCTGTTCCTGCTGCAGTTACAGCTTGCCTGTATTCTTTATCTTGAATGTCTCCAGCAGCAAATACTCCTGGTAAATTTGTCTTTGTAGTTTTTCCTTTGGTAATTAAATAGCCTGTTTCATCCATATTTAAAACGCCCTTAAATAAATTTGAGTTTGGTGTATGTCCAATAGCTATAAAAACACCAGTAACAGAAATATCGTGTGTTTTCGTCGTTTTGTTATTGATTGCTCTTACCCCCTTTACAACATTTGTTCCAAGAACTTCATCAATTTCTGTATTGTACAAGACTTCTATATTTTCAGTTTTATTTACTCTATGTTGCATTGCTTTCGAAGCTCTCATAAAATCCTTACGAACTAAAATAGTAACCTTTTTACAAATATTTGCTAAGTATGTAGCCTCTTCTGCAGCAGTATCTCCTGCACCAACAACAACTACATCCTGACCTTTGTAGAAAAAACCATCACAAGTAGCACATGCAGAAACACCACCACCAATTAAACGCTGTTCGCTCTCTAAACCTAAATATTTTGCAGTTGCTCCAGTACAAATGATAATTGTTTCTGCCTCTATATGTTTCGTTTCATCCACAATAACTTTATGAATTCCACCAACTTCAGCACTCAAATCTACACTAGTTACCATTCCGAAACGAACATCTGTACCAAATCGCTCTGCTTGTCTCTTTAAATCGTCCATCATTGTTGTTCCATCTGTTCCATCCGCATATCCTGGAAAATTATCAACCTCTGTAGTAGTCGTTAATTGACCTCCCATTTGCATTCCAGTATACATGATTGGTTTCATATCTGCTCTCGCGGCATAAATTGCCGCAGTATATCCTGCCGGACCAGAACCTATAATTAAACATTTAATTTTTTCTATTGTATCTGACATATTTATTTGTAATAATTTTTGAAGCGTAAAAATATAGTTTTTTAATACTTCTATTCACGAATGTTTATAAGTTTTAATAATGAGAAGATAATTAGATTTAATGCAAAATTTGCTCTCAATATTATTTATTAAATTAATTGTTTTTCTTTAAAAAGGATGTATCTTTGCCAACCTTAAATGAGCAATCATTTTCGGGGTGTAGCGTAGCCCGGTCATCGCGCCTCGTTTGGGACGAGGAGGTCGCAGGTTCGAATCCTGCCACCCCGACTAAAAACTTCAGATTTATTTTCTGAAGTTTTTTTTATTTATAAAAGCCTCTAATTTTAACCTTATCTTATGTTTAACTTATTGCTTTATACCTTAAACAATTTGTATCTTTGTTTCTAATAGATAGAAAACGAAGACATGAAATTTTTTGATCATAAAGACATCTTAAACCTCGATAAAATTTATAAAATTAATTTAATAAATAGTTGTTCTGGCTTTAAATCAGCAAATTTATTAGGTTCAATTTCCCTGGATGAAACTCCGAATGTTGCGGTTTTTAGCTCCGTTACACATTTAGGTTCTAATCCACCAACACTAGGTTTTATATTAAGACCTACAACTGTTCCGAGAGATACCTATAAGAATATCAAAGAAAATGGTATTTTCACTATCAATCATATATGGGAAGATATTATAGAGGATGCACATCATACATCAGCGAAATATCCTGAAAAAATATCTGAATTTGACGTAACTAATTTAGAGTCCGAATATAAGGGTGAATATAAAGCTCCATTCGTTAAAAATGCACCCGTACAAATGAGTATGAAATTTGTAGAAGAGGTCTATGTACCCTCTAATGATGTAATGTTAATTGTTGCGCAAATTCAAGAGCTATATGTAACAGATAACTTACTTCAAAAAGACGGGCTCATTAATCTTTCAAAAGGAAATATAGCCACCATTAACGGTTTAGATACATATGCAATTCCAAAATTTAAAAAACAATTATCATATCAACGTCCAAAAGATTTAAATAAAATGTCATGAAAATTCTCGTAACAGGTGCAACTGGTTATATCGGCAAACGATTAATTCCATTATTATTGAATGATGGTCACATAGTCGTTTGTGCTGTAAGAGATAAAGACAGAGCAAAAAGTTATTTCAGAGGTCGAAAAAACATTGAACTCGTAGAAGCTGATTTCTTAAGTTTTACGAGTCTAGAAAGTATACCTAAAGATATTGATTTTGCTTATTATTTAATTCATTCCATGTCTAATTCTGCGAAAGAATTTCACGTTTTAGAAGAAAAATGTGCTTTCAATTTTAAACGTTTTGCCGAACAAACAACTTTAAAACAAGTTATTTATCTAAGCGGAATTACAAATGACACAAAACTTTCTAAACATTTATTGTCAAGAAAAAATGTAGAAAACACCTTAGCATCTAAAAAATATGCGTTGACTACATTTAAAGCAGGAATTATAGTTGGTTCTGGAAGTTCATCGTTTGAAATTATTAGAGATTTGGTTGAAAAACTACCTGTGATGATTGCTCCAAAATGGTTAGACACAAAAACACAACCACTTGGTATTCGCGATGTTTTATCATTCTTACACCGTGCAATTGGGAAAAAAAAGTTGTTCAATAAATCTTTTGATGTATTTGGACCAGAGGTTTTAACTTATAAAGAAATGTTATTGCAATTTTCTGAAGTACGAAAATTAAAAAGATGGATTTATACTGTTCCAATAATGACACCTAAACTATCATCATATTGGCTCTATTTTGTAACATCTACATCCTATAAGTTAGCAAGTACTTTGGTAAACTCTATGGGTGTAGAAGTTATTGGAAACAAAAGCGATATTAATAAAATATTAGATGTACAACCGATGTCTTATAAGCAGGCCGTGGAATTTGCTTTTGTAAAAATTAAACAAAACAGTATCATTTCTAGTTGGAAAGATTCATACATCAGTAGTGGAAAATTAAAAAACTATGTGCATGAGTTTATTAATGTACCAAAACATGGTTGTTTTAAAGATTTCAAAAAGAGAAAAGTTGAAAATCGAGAACGAACTTTAAACAGAATATGGGCAATTGGTGGTGAAACTGGTTGGTATTATGGCACTTTTCTTTGGAAAATTCGTGGATTTATAGATCAGTTTTATGGAGGTGCAGGTTTGAGAAGAGGAAGAAGGCACCCTTCAGAATTAAATGCAGGCGATGCATTAGATTTCTGGAGAGTTATTTATGCAGATAAAGAAAAAGGCAAACTCCTACTCTATGCAGAAATGATTTTACCCGGTGAAGCTTGGCTAGAATTTAAAATTGAAGAAGGAATTTTGTGCCAAACAGCAACTTTTAGACCTCATGGCCTCGCAGGGAGACTATATTGGTATGCTGTAATGCCTTTCCATTGGTTTGTTTTTAACGGAATGATTAATAATATCAATAAATAATTTTGAAGAAAGAACATCTTCCAACAAAAGATTGCCCCGTTTGTAAAAGGCCATTCACATGGAGAAAAAAATGGAAAAAAAATTGGGATAACGTTAAATATTGTAGTGAAAAATGCAGAAGAAACAAAATAATACAGGATTAATATGGTTTCGTAATAATTTACGAACAGAGGACAATGCATCTCTTAAAAAAGCAGTTGAAAATTGCAACAAAGTAATTGCAGTTTACTGTTTTGATCCAAAATTATTTCGAATTGACGAATTTGGGTTTCAAAAAACAGCAAAGTTTAGAGCCCAGTTTCTGATTGAAACAATTGCTGATTTAAAACAAAATTTAGCAAATTTGAACGTCACGATTCTCACCTATTTTGAAAATCCGGAAAATAGCATTTATAAAATTTGTGACACCTACTCGGTACATACTATTTATACTCAAACAGAATGGACAGAGGAAGAAACAACCACTAATAACCTCATCAAAGCCACACTAGCAGAAAATATAAATTTCATAGAAGATTATGATCAGTTTCTATATCATCCCGATTCTATCTCGAAAGATTTTACTAAAATTCCTGATGTATTTACCGTTTTTAGAAAAAAGTTAGAAAAAACAGTGAAAATTGAAAAAGAATTTTCTGTTTCTAAACTTCTAAAAGAAAATTTAATTAAAAATGATACATCAATACCAACTTTAAAAGAATTGGGTTTTGAAAGCTTTGAAACAAATGTAAAATCTGCTTTTCCCTTTTCTGGTGGAGAAAACGCTGCCCAGGAAAGATTAAATGACTATACTTTTAAAACAAAGAAGGTTGCTTTTTATAAAAAAACAAGAAATGGATTAGTAGGTGTAGACTATAGTACAAAATTTTCGCCTTGGTTAGCAAATGGTAGTTTATCTGCCAAAACTATTTATTGGAAAATAAAGGAATATGAAGCCGAATATGGGGCAAATCAATCTACATATTGGGTAATATTTGAATTAATTTGGAGAGATTATTTTAAATACATTTCTCTAAAACATCATTCTAAAATTTTTAAAATTGGGGGGATTTTAGAGAAAAAATATCAATGGAATACAGACAAACAATTAATTCAACAATGGGTTCATGGAAATACAAAAGACGATTTTGTTAATGCTAATATGATAGAACTCAAAGAAACAGGCTGGATGAGCAATAGAGGAAGACAAAATGTGGCTTCTTATTTTGCAAAAGAACTTCTGTTAGATTGGAGAATTGGAGCAGCGTATTTCGAATCTTTGTTATTGGACTATGATGTACACAGTAACTATGGAAACTGGATGTATGTCGCGGGTGTTGGAAATGATCCAAGAGATCGAAAATTTAATACACAATTGCAAGCTGACCGCTATGATGGCGGACACAGGTTTAGAAAACTTTGGTTAGAAAAAACATTATTTTAAAATGAAAAAATTACGCTTAATTTTAGGAGATCAGCTAAACAGCCAGCACTCTTGGTTCCGAGAGACTGATAGTAATGTTATCTATTGCATATTTGAAATGCGACAAGAAACAGACTACGTAACCCATCATATTCAAAAAGTTACTGGCTTTTTCGCAGCCATGAGAAACTTTGCCAAAGAACTAAAAATAGCAAATCATGCTGTTATCTATTTTAATATAAATGATAAAAAAAACACACAAAGTTTAGTTGAAAATCTTACTATTTTAATTGAAGAAAATAACATTGAAAAATTTGAATATTTATCTCCGGATGAATATCGGCTTGATCAGCAAATAAAAAGTTTTTGTAAAAATTTACCTATTGATTCTAGGGTCTTTTCAAGTGAACATTTTTATACAGAAAGAGAGGATTTAGAAACTTTTTTTAAAGGTAAAAAACAGTTTTTAATGGAGAATTTTTATCGCAATATGCGTAAAAAACATCAAATCCTAATGATTGACAAACAACCTGAAGGAGGTAAATGGAATTACGATGCCAGCAATAGAAAAAAGTGGAAAGGAGATACTCTAATTCCGCAAGAAATTAACTTTGACACAAACGTTGAAGATATTCTTTCTGATATAAAAAAAGCAAAAATAGAAACGATTGGAAAGATCAATTCTAAATATTTTGAATATCCTATTTCTAGAAAACAAGCAATTCAGCAATTAAATTATTTTTGTGAACATTTATTGGTACACTTTGGTGATTATCAAGATGCCATGCATACAGATAAAATCTACCTTTTTCATAGTCGAATTTCTTTCGCCATGAACACGAAAATAATTTCTCCTAAAGAAATAATTGATACCGTTCTTGAAACATACAGAAAGCAACAAGATGCTATTGACATTTCGCAAGTTGAGGGTTTTATAAGACAAATTCTAGGTTGGAGAGAATATATGAGAGGGATGTATTGGATGTTAATGCCTGAATACAAGAAAGAGAACTTTCTAGATAATAAAAATAAATTACCCGAATTCTTTTGGACGGGAAAAACAAAAATGAACTGTCTTAAAAATGCAATCAATAATTCTTTAGAAAATGGGTATGCACATCATATTCAACGATTAATGATTACCGGAAATTTTGCCTTATTAACGCAAATACATCCAGATGAAATCGATGCTTGGTATTTAGGTATTTATGTAGATGCCATTGAATGGGTTCAACTGCCAAATACACGCGGAATGAGTCAGTTTGCAGATGGTGGAAAAATTGCAACAAAGCCCTATGTTTCAAGTGGAAGTTACATTAGTAAAATGAGTAATTATTGTGAAAGTTGTATATATAAAAAAGCAAAGAAATTCGAAGACGATGCGTGTCCTTTTAATACACTTTATTGGAATTTTCTGGACGAAAAACAAGAGAAACTATCCTCTAATTTTAGAATGAAAATGATGTATAGTCTATTAAACAAAATGTCTTCCGAAGACCGAGCGAGGATAAAAGAGAAAGCAAATCATATTATAAAAAATTTAAATGAATATTAATAAAGAAGAAATACATATTGTTTGGTTTAAACGTGATTTACGTTTGCAAGATAATGAAGCAATTCAAAATGCTTTAAAAGCAAACAAACGTGTACTTTTCTTGTATGTTTTTGAAAATTCCTTAATCGAAGACCCACATTACGACACACGTCACTGGAACTTTATAAAAGAGTCTTTGGTAAATTTAAATGCTGACCTAAAAAAGTACAATACCAAAATTCTTTGCGTTCAAACAGAAGTTGTGAGTGCCTTCAATCAATTATTTGATAGCTATTTTATAAATACTGTTTTTTCTCATCAAGAAACTGGTTTATTAACAACCTATAATAGAGATAAAGAGTTTACCAGATACTGCAGAAACAACTCCATAAATTGGGTGGAAAACAATAATAATGGAATTTTAAGAGGTTTATTAAATAGAGAAGATTGGTTTGAAAAGTGGGATGATTACATGTATGACTCTCTAATTACTAACCAATTTAATTCAAAGAATTTTATCTCTATTGAAGAAATTACTAAACTAGAAAAATATTTTCATATTGTAAATTTAGAAACGCCAAAACATAAATATTTTCAAAAAGGGGGCACAAAAACAGCTTGGAGATATGCCGATACTTTTTTTCAGAAACGCCATGAAAAATATATGTATCATATTTCAAAACCTAGTTTGGCAAGAGAAAGTTGCAGTAGATTATCGCCATATATTGCTTGGGGAAATGTTTCTATTCGACAAATATTTCAAGAGGCTTTAAAATACAAAACAGAAGCTAATAAAAGACATCTAGGGGCTTTTATCTCAAGATTACGCTGGCAGGCACATTTTATACAGAAATTCGAAATGGAACATACCATGGAGAATGCCAGTATCAATAAAGGATATCAAAAATTAAAGAAAAGCATTTCTGTAAAATATCAAAAGGCTTGGGAAGAAGGAAAAACTGGATTTCCTTTAATTGATGCATGCATGCGTTGTTTGCAAGAAACCGGTTATTTAAATTTCAGAATGCGGGCCATGTTAGTTTCTTTTTTTACGCATATTTTATGGCAACCTTGGCAAGCCTCCTCTCAACATTTATCTAAATTATTTTTAGATTTTGAACCCGGAATTCACTTTCCTCAATTACAAATGAATGCGGGTGAAACTGGTATAAACATTCTTCGAATATACAATCCTGTAAAAAATAGTTTAGAACATGACGAAGATGGCAGTTTCATAAAAAAATGGGTCCCTGAACTGGCACATTTATCAATTCCTTTTTTACATGAGCCATACTTAATGACCCCCTTAGACGAACAATTTAACAATTTAGAACTTGGCATCGATTACCCAAAACCAATTGTAGATATTAAGATTGCGAGAAAAAAGGCAAGTGATACACTTTGGAACATGAAAAAAAATGCTAATGTGAAAAAAGAAAGTTTACGAATTCTAAAAAAACACACCCTTTCTGACAGAAATAGTTTGCTTGAAAACAATTAACAACCTCCCTTTAGTAAATTATAATATTATGTTAATTTTTGTTTAAGTATATCTAAATATGGTTAAACATTAATATATTTGATATTGTTATGATATACAATACAACATATCGAAATCAAGAAGCAAAAGAGATTTTTAATGATTTGCTTGGCGAATCTTATTCTTTTTTACAAGCCATAAAAATGGGCGGCGTAGGCTCAAAAAGAATGATCATAGAGGAGGTCAGTCCAGGTTTTGCAAAGTATATGAATGCTGTTTCTGACATAAACTATGGTAACATAGAGATACGTGAAAAAGGAATTATAATTCATATAACCAAAGGATTGAAAAACTTTAGCTGGGGAATTCCTTTTTACCAATTGCATACTTACAAAACTGCTGGTCTAAGCATACATGCTTGTGGAAATTTTGTTCGTTTTAAAAATAACAAATTATTGAAAGAAAACAAAAAGTTTATTGATAAAATAATAGAAATGAAGATAAAAAATACTTCAAACTATGAATTCTATAGTTCTACTAATTCAACTTTTTAATAACAAATATGGATAGCATAACAACTGATCGGATTATTGAAATGGCTTGGGAAGATAGAACTACTTTTGAAGCGATCGAATTCCAATTTGGACTGAAAGAGCAAGAAGTTATTAATTTAATGCGCAAAGAAATGAAACTTAAAAGTTTCAAAATGTGGAGAAAAAGAGTTCAAGGTAGAAAAACAAAACATGAAAAATTAAGAACATTTGCAGAGGGAAGATTTAAATGTACAAGACAAAAAGCGATATCAAATAACTCAATAGCGAAAAGATAACAACGTGCTTTGGTTTAAGGTTTGAGTACTTAAACACAGCAAATAAAAAAGACAAAAAATGATTACAGAAGTAGGATTAAAACAGACAGAAATATCAGAAAAATTAAATGGATACTCATTTGAAGAAGTGGGAGATGATCATTTATTTACAGGTTTACACACTCCAATGAAGGCTGATGCTTTTAAGCTCTCTGATCATGAGAAAAAAGAAAGAATAGCTCTATTATTTGAAGAGATAATGGATGTGATGGGTTTGGATTTAACCGATGATTCATTAAAAGGAACTCCTAAAAGGGTTGCCAAAATGTATATTGATGAAATATTTTCTGGTTTAAATCCAGCTAACAAACCAAAAGTTGCATTGTTTGATAATAAATATCAATACAATCAAATGTTAGTTGAAAAGAATATTACTTTCTATTCTAATTGTGAACATCATTTTGTACCTATAATAGGTAAAGCTCATGTTGCTTACATTTCCTCAGGAAAAGTTATTGGTTTATCAAAAATAAATAGAATCGTACAATACTATGCGAAAAGGCCCCAAGTACAAGAAAGATTAACAAATCAAATTGCAATAGAATTAAAAACTATTTTAAAAACAGATGACGTGGCGGTAATTATAGATGCCAAGCATCTATGCGTCTCTTCAAGAGGCGTAGAGGACGATTCATCTTCTACAACAACTTCCTATTTTGGAGGTAAATTTGAAAATCAATCAAAAATAGTAGAATTGCAAAACACTTTAAATTATTAATTTATGGATTTAATACACAAAGCATTAGAATTTGAAACAAGGAAAATGAGATTTCCAACCACTAGTGATCGCATCATGGCCGCTAGAGAAGCTAAATCTTTAATCTTAAGTCTAAATGAAATATATAAAGAAAATAAAGATTCAAAGATTATGGATATTATGAAACGTTTAACCACAATTAAGCAAAGAATTGAAAAACGTTTAAAAGGTAAACCGTTAACTGCATAATAAGTTCAGATTTTTCTTGCTTTTCTAACTTTTATATTTATATTCGAAAAAATATAGAATAAAACAGAGAAACAAGGAATGGATGTATTAGAAAGAGCTTTAGAATTTGAGAATAGAAAATTCTCATTTAAAACTACGAGCGATAGAATATTGGCCTCAAGAGAGGTAAAAGCTTTAATACTAGAGCTTAATGAAGTATACAAATTAGAGAAAGATCCAGAGATAATGGATCAAATGAAGCGCTTAACAGCTGTTAAACAAAAAATTGAAAAGCGCTTGAAAGGAAGACGTTAAAAAGTATGAAAAAAATTTTAGTTATCGGAGGAAGCAAAGGAATTGGAAATGCAATTATCAAATCTTTAGTTGATGAAAATTTAGTTATAAATATAAGTAGATCGGCCCCTTTGCTTTCCCATACTAACCTTACTCACTTTTCTTGTGATATCCTTACGGATGATTTACCAGAAATTGAGGCTATAGATTCCCTAATCTATTGCCCTGGAAGTATAAATTTAAAACCAATTTCACGCCTTAAATTAGAAGATTTTAGAAATGATTTTGAAATTAATGTCATTGGTGCAGTAAAGGCTATACAATACTATTTACCCTTATTGAAGAATGGAAGTAAGCCTTCTATTTTACTATTCAGCACGGTTGCTGCAAAACTAGGAATGCCTTTTCATGCAAGCGTAGCTGCTGCGAAATCAGCAGTAGAAGGTTTAACAAAGTCTTTAGGCGCAGAATTGGCTCCTTTAATTCGTGTAAATGCAATTGCACCAACTGTGACGGATACAGAATTAGCCTCTAAACTATTGCGTAATGAACGAATGATAGAAAACATTACAGAACGTCACCCTTTAAAAAAATATTTAGATCCAAAAGAAGTTGCTGACTTAGCTGCTTTTTTAATCTCTGAAAAAGCAAGTTCGATTTCAGGTCAGATTTTTGAATTAGACTGCGGAATTGTTAGTTTTAAAATTTAATTAAACCTCATCAAAATGAATATTTATGATATAGAGATTAAAAGTCTCCAAAATAAACCTATACTTTTATCAGATTTTGAAGGAAAATTTATCCTTTTTGTAAATGTAGCCTCTAAATGTGGTTTTACCCCTCAATACAAAGGTTTAGAGGAATTACAAAATACCTATAAAGACAATTTAGTTGTTATAGGAGTTCCTTGCAATCAGTTTGGAAGTCAAGAACCAGGATCGTCATCAGAAATAAAAGAATTCTGTGAAGTCAATTACGGAGTTTCTTTTTTAATTACTGAAAAAATTGAGGTAAAAGGCACCAACCAACATCCTTTATATCAATGGCTAACATCAAAAAAATTGAATTCTAAAAAAAGTTCTTCTGTAAAATGGAACTTTCAAAAATATTTAGTTTCTCCAGATGGACAACTGATTGATTATTATTTTTCAATCACAAAGCCTTTAAATTCAAAAATTACAAAACACTTAAATTCATAAATTTTATGTTTGGTTTATTTAAAAAGAAAAGTGAATTAGAAAAATTACAAGAATCTTACAAAAAGATAATGGAAGAAGCGTATAAAATACAATCCATTAATAGAACGGATAGCGATAAAAAGTATTTAGAAGCAGACAATGTTCTAAAAAAGATAGAACAAATTCAATCAAAAAAATGAAACAAGTTAAATTAACCTTTCTCTTTTTAATACTTAATTTTGGAGGGCTAGCCATTGGCAGCTGGTTAATGAATAACGGCCCAACGACAGATTGGTACACGAACTTAAATCAAGCTAGCTGGACGCCTCCAGGTTGGGTTTTTGGAGTTGCATGGACCTCTATAATGATCTGTTTTTCTCTTTATCTAGGAAAACTTTTTACAAAAGATTACCGCTCAAAATTGATATTCGTATTTCTCGTGCAGTTTATTTTAAACGTTAGTTGGAACTACATTTTCTTTAATCAGCGTCTCATATTATTTGGTTTGATAACAATTGTTTTGTTAACATCACTGATATTTTATTATTTCTTTAAATTGAGTAAGAATACCAGCTATTATAAATTTTTATTGCTACCCTATATGATTTGGCTGTGCATTGCAACTTCATTAAACCTCTATATTCTAATTCATAATTAAGATGAAAATCTACACACTTCATAAAAAACAAAAACTACCAATTTCTTTAGACGAAGCTTGGAATTTTTTATCAAATCCAAAAAACTTAAAAATAATCACCCCAGATTATATGAGTTTTAACATTATTTCTAATATAAACAAACCTTTATATACAGGACAAATTATTCAATATATAGTAACACCTCTTTTGGGGATTAAAACAAAATGGGTTTCTGAAATTACACACGTAGAAAATAAGAAGTATTTTGTAGATGAACAAATGTATGGACCATATGCGCTATGGCATCATAAGCATTTTATTAATGAAATCGATGGCGGTGTAGAAATGGAAGATATAATTGACTACAAAGTGCCTTTAGGAATTTTAGGACAAATGTTACATCCCATATTGGTAAAACCAAAATTAGAAGAAATTTTTGCTTACAGACAAACAAAATTGATTGAACTTTTTGGTGAATACAAATAAAGACTGAAACGGATTAAAATGTATTAAGAGTTAAAAACTATTATTTTTCATTAATTCTTACATTTAAAATTTTACACCTTTTTTACATTTATGAAATTATCAATACATATTTTTTGGTTTAGAAGAGACTTACGTTTAGATGATAATTGTGGGTTACTACATGCTTTAAAATCGGATAAAAAAGTCTTACCTCTTTTTATTTTTGATGAAGAAATTCTCAATAAACTTCCAAAAGATGATGCTCGTGTTTCGTTTATTCATCAACAATTAGAACACATCAACAATCAACTTACAGCAATAGGCAGTTCGTTAGCTATATATCACGGAAAACCCATAGAAGTTTATAATTCTTTATTAGAAAAATATAACATTGACACCGTTTTCACGAATCATGATTATGAACCTTATGCCAATAAAAGAGATTTAGAAATAAAAGATTTTCTAGCATCTGAAAACATACAATTTAAAACGTATAAAGATCAAGTAATTTTTGAAAGGAATGAAATTGTAAAAAAAGACGGAACACCTTATAAAGTATATACTCCATATTCGAAAAAATGGCTAGAAGCTTTTCATTTTAAAGGGATTCAGTTTTTCCCGTCGGAAGAAAATTTAGAAAATTTTATCCAAAATAAAAATCATCCATTTTTAACGTTAGAAGAAGTTGGTTTTACAGAATCTGCTATAAAAGTTGAATCATTTAAAGTCTCAACCAAACTTATTGATGCGTACGAAGAAACAAGAAACTACCCTGCAAAAAACAGTACATCAAGATTAGGAACTCATTTGCGCTTTGGAACTGTAAGTGTGCGTAAAATGGTTGATAAGGGATCGAAAAGCAACAACATCACTTTTTTAAAAGAATTAATTTGGCGTGAATTTTTCATGCAAATCTTATGGCATTTCCCACAGACCAATAAAGATAGTTTTAAGCCTAAATATGATAGGATTTTATGGATAAATAATGAAAAGAATTTTGGTGCTTGGTGCAAAGGAGAAACTGGTTATCCTTTGGTTGATGCAGGCATGAGGGAACTTAATAAAACTGGCTTTATGCACAATAGAGTTAGAATGTTAGTAGGTAGTTTCCTTTGCAAACATTTACTCATCGATTGGAGATGGGGTGAAGCTTATTTCGCCGAAAAATTACATGACTATGAACAATCTAGTAATATTGGAAACTGGCAATGGGTTGCAGGTTGCGGTGTTGACGCAGCTCCTTATTTTAGAATATTTAACCCTACAACACAAATACAAAAGTTTGATAAAAATTTAGAATATATTAAAAAATGGGTTCCTGATTTCCAAGAACTCACCTACCCTACCCCAATAGTCGAACATAAATTTGCAAGAGAACGTTGTCTAAAAACCTATAAAGAAGCGTTGCAATAGTTTTGTCATTTGAACATATTAATAAGATGTCCCAGTGTGTTTTTAATTAATAATTAATATGTTTTTTGTATAATAACAATAGTCAGATAAAATATATTATAAGCAAAATATTATTTCAATTTGCACCTTCAATTGTTAAGCCTTTTTTTTATCAAAAAAAAATCAATTTTATCTTGTAATATATCAATTTTTGCTCTTTATTTGCGCTCTCAAATTTAAACGCCGATGTAGCTCAGCTGGCTAGAGCAGCTGATTTGTAATCAGCAGGTCGTGGGTTCGAGTCCCTCCATCGGCTCAAATTTTAAAAGTCTCAAAAAAATATTTTTTGAGACTTTCTTTTTAAATAAATATCCCTAAAATTCTACTACTTTCAGATTAGAAAATCTAACTAAATTTCTTTATCTTGCAGAGTGTAGAAAATTTTAAACCAAAGATTTTTTAATCAAATTTTCTTATCACTTCGAATACATAAATTTTAAAAATACATGGCCAAAAAGATAATAAAAGATCTTTTACAAGATGCTCTAGACATTTCTATTCAGCAAGTATCTGGGCAAGATGCAACATTTTTATATGCAGAATCTCCATCAAGCCCAATGCATGTTGCAACTTTAACAATAGTAGAAGGATCTATTGAGTTTAATGATTTTAAAGAAATAGTGGCTTCCAAGCTTCATTTAATTCCAAAGTTCAGAAAGAGGCTTTTAAATGTTCCATTGAATTTAGACTACCCTTATTGGGTAGATGACCCAAATTTTGATATTGATTTACATATCAATAGATTAAAACTTCCTGACCCATCAAACTGGAAGACATTAAGAGAAATGACTTCCGCTATTTTTAGCAGCCCATTAGACTTAAGAAGACCCTTATGGTCAATTAGTTTTATTGAAGGCTTAGATGAAGTTTCACAAGTCCCTAAAGGTTCTATTGCTATTGTCTCTAAAATTCATCACGTGATGATTGATGGAAGCTCTGGCGTTGGAATTATGGGGATTTTATTTGATAAAAACAAGGAAGATAAAAACAAAAAACCTGCTCCAACAAGACCATATGAGCCAGAACCTCTGCCTGACGGAATTAGTTTATTACTAAAAAGTTCTTACGGCTTTTTTAAAAATCCTTTAAAAGTTCCTAAATTAATTGGTGAAACTGCATTTTCTTTACTCAAAGGAAAAATGAAGAGTCAATTGAATAGTAAAAAGTCAATTCATAAAAATTCTTTTTCTACTCCTAAAACCATTTTTAATGAATCTGTATCTCCAAGAAGAACTTGGGGAACTGCAATTTTAGCTTTTGATAGAATAAATACGCTGCGTAAAATCATGGACGTTAGTGTTAACGATTTAATTTTAGCTATTTGTGCAGGTGGAATCAGAAAATATTTAGAAGAAAAAGAAAAATTACCAGTTCAACCTTTGGTTGCAAATGTCCCAATTTCTATTCGTGTAAAAGGAGATAAACAAAAAATGGACAATCAGATTTCTAATATGTTAGTTAAAATTGCTACGCATATTAAAGATCCTATTAAACGTTTAGAATATATTCAGGAGCAAACTAACATGGGTAAATCTAGACATAAAGCTGTTGGTGCAAAAGCCCTTTCTAAAATGGCAGATGCAGTTCCTTTTGGATTAGCAAATTTAGCTGCAGGTTTGTACACGAGATACAATATTAAAGAATTTCACAGACCACCCTTTAATGTTACCATTACGAATGTTCCTGGACCACAAAACCCTTTGTATTTAAAAGGTCATAAAATTGTTGGTATTTTTGGATTAACTCCGGTTTTAGATGGGTTTGGATTGATTATTGCCGCATTTAGTTACAATGGTATCGTTTCTATTACAACGACTTCTGATGCTAAAACAATGCCAGATGCGGATAAGTTTTCTAGATATATCAGAGAATCTGCAAATTAATTAGAAAAAATCATTTTAACAAAAGGAAAACAAAAAACCACTACAAAGATTGAAAAGAAAAAAAGTATGGCTTTCTTTTCGGCTTTTAAAAAATTTTTAAATGAGCATGAAAAATTAAGAGAACAAGCCATCGGCCAATATGATTTTCAGCTAGATTTAAATAAAAACGAAGCTAATTATCAACTTGAAATTCTAAAAGATGCTGTTGCCATAAGAAAGAAAAAAACAGTGAAACCTTTAGTAAAAATAGAAATAGAGGATACTACTTTATTTAATCTTTATAAAAAGAAATTATTATTAGAAGAAGTTTTAATTCAAGAAAGAATAAAACTAACTGGAACTAAAAAGAACACAGAAAAGTTAACACAATTACTGTCTAAATTTTTAGAAAATTAATTGATGAGTTTTACGACAAACACATATAAAACTATTGACGATATAACCATTTTTTATTACAAGTGGCCTTCCAACAAAGACATTGCTTTAAAAGGAATTATACAAATTTCACATGGAGTTGGCGAACATGCAGGCAGATACCAACCCGTAGCAAAAACATTCCAAGATGCAGGTTATGAAGTCTATGCTAATGATCATAGAGCTCACGGTAAATCAGCAAAAAATGATGACTTTTTAGGTTTTTATGATGGTGATGATTATTTTACTGATGCATTAAATGACATGCACCAACTTACAGAAATCATCAAAAAAGAACATCCAAATAAAAAAATAATTTTGTTTGGACATAGCATGGGCTCCTTACTAAGCAGAGAATATGCTGCAAAATACGGTAATGATTTAGAGGCTTTAATTTTATCAGGAACTGCTAGCTTTATGAAAAGACTGGGCAATTTTGGGCTTTTAAGCGCAAAATTTTTAGGAAAAATAAACGGAAAACATAGAAGTAATGAATTGCTTAAAAATTTATTTTTCACACAATTCAATAAAAAATTTAAACCTAACAGAACAAAAGTAGATTGGATTAGTCGGGATGAAAAACAAGTTGATCTGTTTCAAGAAGATCCTTTAAGGATTGAGGATTTTTCTTTGAGTATCTTTTTAGATATTTTAAAAGGAAGTAAGAAAGTTAACAGCGCGACAACTTTTCTTAATACCCCAAAAAATTTATCTATTTTTATTTTTTCTGGTGATCAAGATCCTGTTGGAGAAATGGGAAAAGGAGTATCAAAAGTTGCCGCTAAATATAGAAGGGCAGCTATCCAAGATCTGACTTTCAAATTATATAAAGGAGGCAGGCACGAAATGCTAAATGAACTTAATAAAATAGAAGTTGAAAAAGATCTTTTAAACTGGCTGCAACAAACGATTCAAGCTTAAGATAAATGGAAAAAAATAAGACGTTATATAAAACTTTTACTGAATTAGCTCTCAAAGTTGTGCTTACAAAAGGTATGGATTTGTTAGAAGCAAAAAAAGTAGTCATTCAAAAGTTTGAAAATCATCCTTTTGAAAAAATGATTATTGGACTTATCGACGACAAAGAGCTCAATGTAAAAGAGGTCAATACTTTACTATACGATTGCATTTCTGTTTGTGAAGATTTTGGACCAGATAGAGATTATGTAACCTTAGAGATCGTTCTTAAAAGGATTGATGATATTGTTCCTTTGGAAAATGGAACGAATGAAGTATCACAAAAAGTACTAAAAAAGTTTGTGGATTTTGTAGAAGTTATCAATCGGAGGATAGATGCTCCTCCCCTTTTCAATATGGTTCTAGAAGGAAGATGTATTATAGAATGGGTTACAATATTTGGTATTTACCCAATAATACCGAAACATAAAGAAAGTAAAAACAAACCTGTATTATTAATGCCTCCTTATCTAGGAAATGATTTATCTACAACATTTGTAAGAAATTATTTAAAATCAGTAGGATTTATAACATATAAATGGGATTTAGGTGTCAATACAATCAATTCAAAATCTTTACCAAAACTGATTGAAAAATTAGATGATATTTATGAGCGACACCAAGAAAAAGTTAGTCTAGTTGGCTGGAGTGGTGGTGGTATTTTTGCAAAAATAATAGCGAATAGATACCCAGAAAAAGTGGAGCAACTAGTTACAATTGGCTCCCCTGTTTGGGGTGTTAAAAACATGAAAACACCCCTCGTAAAAATTTTAGAATTTTTACGAGGCAGACATCTGAAAGAAAGGAATGCCAAATTTTTAAAAGAACTCGAATTAATTCCTGAGGTTCCTATCACTTGTATTTACACTAAAACGGACGGATTATTGCCATGGAAACATTGTATGGAAGCAGAAACACTAAGACATGATATTAATAATATAGAGGTCTTTGGAAGTCATTGTGGAATGGGAGCAAATGCTTCTGTTTTATTGACTGTTGCCAATGCACTAAATGCTACCATTACTGGTAAAAAACCTAAAGGATTTTTACCAAAAATAGAATCTTTATTTTTTCCAGAATTTTGGGAACAAAAAGGATTATCAAAATTTAAAAACCTCTTTGTTAATTGATGATTATGGAGCATAGTATACAAAACATTATCAATCATTCTAAATTTCAAGAAAAACTTAAACAAATTGCTGAAGAGCAAAAGTTAGAGTTTTCTGAAGTTCAAAAAGAAGCATCAGATTGTATTGCTGAGTTGTTTTCACAACAACACCCAATAGCAAAAATGCTTTCTGTAAAAGGATTCCAATTTATGCTATCCAAAGCATATAATAATAAGATAGATATTGATCCTAAAGAAATAAAAAAACTCATGAAATTAATGCGACAAAACTCTGTTGCATTTATTTTAACACACAAGACATATTTAGACACCGTTGTTTTAATAACCACCTTAGCTCGTTTTGGAATGCCAATTCCATATACTTTTGGCGGCATTAATTTAGCCGTTCCTGGTTTTAAACAACTCGGGAAAAATTCGGGTTTAATTTTTATCAGAAGAAGTTTTAAAGACAACCCAATCTACAAAGCAGCTTTAAGACATTATATTTCTTGTATGATTGAAAACGGCGATCACTTAACCTGGAATATAGAAGGGACGCGCTCTAGAACTGGTAAAATAGTGTATCCACAAATGGGGATTTTAAAATACATCATGGAAGGTGAGCAAGCAAGTACAAGAAATATAAAGTATGTGCCAGTTTCTATTGTATACGATTTGATTCCCGATGTAAAAGAAATGACGGAAGAAGGGAAAGGAAAAACAAAAAACTCTGAAGATATTGGCACCTTTATCAACTATTTCAGAAAGCTAGGCAATGAATACGGAAAAGCAGCAATTAGATTTGGTGAACCTGTTGATGCCGATGCTCATCACAATGCCATAATTCCAGATATTGAAGAAGACAGTTATTCAGATAAAAATACGTTGCCACGTTTTGCTTTTGAGTTGATTCATAAAGCAAATATGATCACTCCAGTAACGACTGTTTCTCTAGTATGTAATGTACTTTTAAACAATTTTTCGCTTACAAAACAAGAAATAGAATTCAATGTTATTAGATTGATGAATTACCTTGAACAACGAAAGAAAGATGTATTAATTGAACGTGGAAAAAGCATAGGTGCCTCCGTCCAAAAAGCACTAAATTTATTACAAAGTTCTGGTATTATTCAGAAAAATAAGGCCGGTTATAAAACACAATATAGTTTATCTTCGACCGAGTTTTTACCAGCAACCTATTATGCAAATATGGCTGCTGCCCATTTATATCACAGAGCATTTATAGAAATGGCTTTGGTTAAAATAAAGGACGAAAAAACGCCTGATAGAGTTATCTCTTTTTGGAAAGAAATAATGCGTCTTCGAAACCTTTTCAAGTTTGAATTTTTCTATACAAACAAACCAAAATTTAGCAGTGAAATTGAGGCTGAATTAACTTTATTTGATCAAAACTGGAGAGCAATCCTTAGCGATCCAAATGGAGATATAGAAAATTTATTAGCAAATCAAGAAATGTTTGTTTCTAAAGGGTTATTGCTTATTTATCTAGAAGCCAACAAAGTCGTTTGCCATACATTGAATACTTGGGATTTAGATGATGAATTTTCTGATACTGAATTTATCGAATTATGTCTTTTTAAAGGGAAAGAATTACATTGGGAAAATAGAATTAGTAGATTAGAAAGTATCTCTAAACCTTTTTTGATAAGCGCATTAAGACTCGCAAAAAACAGCAAACTTACGCCCTTTAATAAAAAAATAAATTTCAAAGAATTAGATATTTGGATGAATCTGTTAGACAATCTTACGGATCGCTTACATTTTTTACAAAAAATAGAAATTGTAAACACAAAGAAGTCTATCAATACAGAAACTGAAGAAAGAAAAGTTGTTCCCGGAGCAGATTTGGCTAGTGTTCCAGAAAGGATTATTGAAGATGAAGAAGGAAAACACATAGCTGCTTTCTTTGATTTAGACAGAACTTTGATCAATGATTTTTCTGCTAAACAATTTTTAAAATCACGCTTGCTAAGCGGAAAATCTACTGCAAAAGAATTGCTTTCTCAATTTGCAACAATTTTGGTGTATGCCGCAGGAAATAGAGACTTTGAAACACTCACAAAAATTTCTGCTTTAGGCGTAAAAGGTATCAAAGAGAAACAATTTATTGATTTAGGTGAAGAAGTTTATCACGATCATTTAGCAAATACAATTTATCCAGAAGCAAAAACATTAATTGCTTCACACCTAGAAAAAGGGCATCAAGTTGTTATTATTTCTGCTGCCACGAGCTATCAAGTAACTCCTGTGGCGAATGAATTGGGTATTAAAGATATTTTCTGCACAAAAATGGAAGTTAAAAAAGGCAAATTTACCGGAGTAATTTCAGAAATGTGCTGGTCGGAAGGAAAAGCCAGAGCTGGAAGAACATTTGCAAAAACAAATAATATTGATTTGTCAAAAAGTTTTTTCTACACAGATAGTATCGATGATTATCCCCTTTTAGAAATTGTTGGAAAACCAATAGCAACAAATCCTGATCATAAATTATCGCAATTAGCATTTGAAAACGATTGGAAAATTCTTCGTTTTAAAGAAAACAAAAGAATCCCTTTTGTGAACGGATTAAGAACCGGCTTAGCAGCAGCGAGTATTTATCCATCTGCCTTAAAAGGCTTGGTTTCAGGATCGCTTTCCATGTCTAGACAAGAAGGCGCAAATACAACGATAGCAAGTATTGGTGATCTAGGGACTAAGTTAGCTGGTTTAGATATTGTAATACGCGGACAACATAATTTAGAAGACCATAGGCCGGCAGTTTTCTGTTTTAATCATCAAAGTTCAGCCGATTTTTTCATCCTATTAAAAATATTGAGAAAAGACATTGCAGGTGTTGCTAAAAAAGAATTAGAGTATACCCCTTTGGGACCTGTTTTTAAAGCTATGGGTGCAATTTTTATTGATCGTTCTAATAAAAAAAAGGCAATTGCCGCAATGAAACCTGCCGTAGAAGCTCTAAAAACAGGAACATCTATAGCTATTGCCCCCGAAGGTACTAGAAGCGGAAGTAAAAAATTAGGTAAATTTAAAAAAGGAGCATTTCATTTAGCCATGAATGCAGGAGTTCCAATTGTGCCCATTGTGATAAAAAATGCATTTATGGCGATGCCGAAAGGAACCAAAATGTTTAAACCAACTCATATTGAAGTGGTTGTTCTTGATCCTGTTGACACTTCTGAATGGAAACCAAAACATATAGATATATACGTAAACGATGTAAGAGATTTGTATTTAAAAGAATTGGAAAATTAACTACCAAAATAAGATTTTATGAAACTAAAAGTTGGATTATTAGGCGGTGGTTCTTGGGGAACTACTGTTGCTTCTTTAACCGCAAAAAACAGCTCAACTATTATTTGGGCTAGAAACCCAAAAACTGTGGAAGAAATCAACGAATATCATACAAACGAAAAGTATTTACCAAATGCTAAACTAACAACCTCTTTAAAAGCATCAAATTCGATAAAAGAAACTGTGGAGGAAGCTGATGTGATTGTTATGGGGGTTCCAGCACAAAGTTTTAGAAAAGTACTAGAAGAAGCAAAACCTCACATTCGACCCTGGATTCCAATTATAAACTTAGCAAAAGGATTAGAAATTAGTACAAAAATGAGGATGACCGAAATCATTCAAGAGTTAATGCCTGGTCATCCTGCAGGCGTCTTAACCGGCCCAAATCTGGCAAGAGAAATACATTTCGGAAATGCTGCTGCCGCCGTAATTGCTATGGTTGATAATACAATTGCCTCAAGATTACAATCTGTTTTTAGTTCTGGTTTATTTCGTGTTTATACAAATTCTGATGTTATTGGGTGCGAACTAGGTGGAGCCTTAAAGAATATTATTGCGATTGCCTCAGGAATGGGAGATGGGGCAAATGCCGGGGATAATACACGTGCTGCAATTATTACAAGGGGGTTATCAGAATTAACAAGATTGGGAACTGCTATGGGAGGCAAAGAAAGAACCTTTGCTGGTTTAGCTGGCATGGGAGATTTAGTGGCGACTTGTTCTAGTGCAAAAAGCAGAAACCATCATGTTGGATTTCAATTAGGAAGAGGCAAGAACCTAGAGGAAATTATTAATGAAATGAGTGAAGTTGCAGAAGGCGTTAAAACAGCCAAAATTATAATGGAACTGGCTAAAGAATACAATGTTGATATGCCCATATCTAAAGAAATATACAAAGTCCTATATGAAGGAAATACTGTAAATGAAGCTTTTAGAGGCTTACTGAAATATGAAATAGGCTCAGAAAAAGAACCTGGATAAAATTAAAAAAAATGACAAAAAAACAAGAACAAACAGCTTCTTTTTTGGTGCGTTTTCAACAACGAATTTTTGAAGAAAATGGTGAATCTGAAGTACAATGGCGTGGAAAAATTTCACATGTACAAGATGGTGAGGAACAACGCTTTTCTGATTTTAATGATGCCCTTTCTTTTATGCAACAAAAATTAGGCGAACTAACTGAAGAAGCTACTAAACATGAAAGCTCTGAAGAGCAAGAAAGCATCATTCATAAAAGTCTCTCTATGTGGAAAACTATTAAGGATGTTGGACCAAAAGTAATTAGAAATACTTTAAAAGACCCTAAAAAACAGTTTACACATCTGCAAGATGAAATTCAAGATAAAATAATTACCATCGGTGAAGAAATTTCAGAAAAAGTACATATTGATCAATGGAGAAACGCTTCTAGATCTGATTTCAACAAAATACAAAGCCAAATAGCCGCTTTATCTTCAGAAATTCAAAAGCTTTCAACAAAATTTGATACTATAAAGAAAAAATAGTAACGCGATGTCAGAATTTCTTCCAAAACTATTAGCCTTACAAAATTTTCAAGCAAATGCTCAAATTCGCATTGAAACATTAGGTAATTTTTGTGTTTGGAGAAATCACGAAAAAATAGACTCTAAAGAATGGGGAAGAGATAAAACCATTCAATTATTACAGTATTTAATTTCTAATCGCCAACGGAATGCCCTTCATAAAGAAAAAATCATTGATGGTTTATGGGAAGAATGGAATGACCGTGATTTTAAAGTAGCACTGCATGGAATTAATAAAGTTCTAGAACCAGAAAGAGCTTCTAGAATGGAAGCTATCTATATTATACGACAAGGAGTTAGTTATCAAATTGATCTGGAAACAGTCTGGATCGATGTTGAAGCTTTAGAAAAGTATATTATTATAGGTAATGAAGCACTAACAGTAGACACCACTATTTCAAAACAAGCCTATAAAGCAGCATTAAACTTATACAAAGGTTCTTATTTACCGAATAGAATTTATGAAGACTGGACCTCTGGAGAAAGGGAAAAAATGCAACTTTTAGTTTTAGGAACGTATATTACTTTAGCAGAAATTATTCTTAAAGAAAACCCTCTAGAAAGCATTCGTTTAGCGCAAAATGCATTAGCCATCGATGCAACTTGGGAGGATGCCTACAGAATACAAATGCGCGCATATATAGCAAAAGGCAACAGACCTCAAGCCATAAAAACATATATGAAATGCGAAGTGATTCTAGAAGAAGAATACGGAATCGCTCCTCTTCCCGAAACTAAACAACTGTTAAAAGAAATAGAACTAATAAACTAAATACTAATTAGTTACATTAACTGCAACTCATCTGCAACTCCACATTTTTATATTTGTATTAAAATTAATACAAGATAAAAAAGGATGAAAACAATTTCTAAAATTAATCATACAGAGGATACACTAAAGATGAATCAACTTGCTTTAAAAGCTACCGAAAAAGTGTTTTTAAAAGCAATTGATACAGCAGAAAATTTACAAGAAATAACTTCTAAAAGATTAAAAAGCAGTTTTAACTTCGCTGCTAAACAACAAGACCGTTTTTTTAATAATCTTGACAAAAGAAAAGAAATGATCTGGGCAAACCTTAATAAAGCTTTAGATTTTTTCAGCAAAAACTAACCTGCAACTCATTTGTAACTCGCACAAATTATATTTGCAGTATAAATATTAATAAAAATTAAATATCAATATTATGGCAACTAAAAAGTCAAAAAAAGAAAACACACTAGGGAAAGCAAAAGCAATCGTTAAAAAAATAAATAATGATTTAATTGACGCTTCTTTTAACGCTATTGAAACCACAGTAAAAACTGGTGAAAAATGGCAGAAATTAACTGCTAAATTAATAAAGAAAGCAGAACCATTAACAAAACAGCAAATTAATTTGGTTGTTGAAACTGCTGAATCTATTAAAGGGCAATTAGAAAATAGCACAGGACGTTTGAAAACTTTGGTTGGATACGATCCGAAAATGGTTGAAAAAGCTAAGAAAAAAGTTACTGAACATCCTTTAGTTGAGAAAGCTGAAGTAATGAAAGATAAAATTGAGAAAGAAGTTTCTAATAATAAATTAGTTCAGAAAGCAGAAAAGATGTCTGCTAAATTAAAAAAGAATATTTCCGATACTATTGAAAATGTAAAGGATAAAATTGAAGACTATACAGAGGACATCATTGATGATGTTAAAGACAAAGTTGAAGATGTAACGGGAGCAAAAACAAAAAAAAGTACTAGCAAAAAGACGCCAACAAAAAAAACAACTCCAAAAAAGAAAGCAGTAGTTAAAAAAGAGGTAGCCGAAGAAAAAATAGTAGTTGAAAAGACAGATATTATTAACGATTTAAAAGTTATTAAAGGAATCGGTCCTGTATTAGAGAAAAGTTTGAATGATTTAAATATTACAGCCTATGTTCAAATTTCAAAATTAACAGTAAAAGACTTAACTAACTTATTAAATGATTCAGGAATCAATGCAAAAATTTATGATTTAGCTGCTTGGAAAGCGCAAGCAGAATTAGCTTTAAAAGGAGAGTTATAATCATTAAAAATTATTAAAAGAAAATATTATGAGCACTAAAAAAATAAAAAAAGTAAACTTTACAGAAAAAGTAAATAATGTTGTCGAAACTGCAAAAACATCTGTCAAAACTGCAAATGATTACGCTTTAAACACAACAGAAGAATTAGTTACAGAAACCATTACTATTGCAAGTCAATGGCAAAACGTTACTAGCAAAGCCTTAAAAGGAAGTGTTAAGCTATTAGAAAATCAACAAAATTTGGTTTTTGACGCCCTAGAAACTTACAAAAATCATTTTGTAAAAGGTAAAAAAAGATTTACGCAAATATTTGCATAAACATCAGACTCCACAATTCTAAAAACCAAGTTAAATTTTAACTTGGTTTTTTATTTTTATATACTTCGTTTCTATTTTAAACATAAAACCTTTTGTATTTTTGTTGTATAAATCTAAACATGACAAAAGAGCACAACATTTCTAAAATTGACATCCTAACATTATACATGGATTTTGTTATAGAAAACCAAACAAAACCAGAAGATATAGAAGATTTTTGTCAAATAGTAAATTTAGAAGAAAGTAATTTTTATTTACATTTTAAATCTTTAAAAAAAGTTGAAAAGGCAATTTTCAAAGAACTTTTCAAAAATTCTTTAGAAGTATTAAGTGAAAGCGAAGAATTTATTTCTTTTGACAAAAAGAACAAACTTATTAGTTTTTATTTTACTTTTTTCGAAAATTTAAACTTAAACAGAGAATACATACTAATTGCCTTAAAAGGATGTAAAAATCAACTTAAATCTTTCAATACTCTATCTAGTCTAAAGAAAAGTTTTATTGCTTATATCGATAATTTAGATTTGTCTGAAAGTATCTTACCCATAGAAGGTTTAGAAAAAGCACAAAGAAAACTCATCAACGAATCCGCTTGGATTCAATTATATTTAACCATACAATTCTGGTTAGAAGACACCTCAGATTCTTTTGAAAAAACAGATATTTTAATAGAAAAATCAATCAATACGAGCTTCGAACTTATAGAAAACAAATTTTTAAAAAACGCCTTTGACTTGGGTAAGTTTGTTTATAAAGAAAAAATTCAAAAAAAGTACTAAATAAGTATGAAAAAAGCCAGTAAAATTCCGATTACGAAAATTCAGCGTGCATCAAAATTAGTAAAGACAGGTGCAAAAGTTGGTGTAAATTATTTGAAATATTACGGTGACAAAATCACCAATTCTGAAGAAACTGCGAGAAAAAAATTAAATGAGTCTAACGCCGAAGACATCTACGACAGCCTAAAAGATTTAAAAGGGAGTCCTTTAAAAGTTGCTCAGATGTTGAGTATGGAAAAAAGTATTTTACCCAGAGCCTACGTAGAAAAATTTTCTTTAGCCCAATTTTCTGTACCTCCACTATCTGAGGCTTTAGTTCTAAAAACGTTTAAAAAGAGTTTTGGAAAATTTCCATCTGAAATTTATGATAAATTTAATGTTAAAGCTTATAATGCTGCAAGTATTGGTCAAGTGCATAAAGCAGAAAGAGAAGGTAAAAAACTGGCTGTTAAAATTCAATACCCCGGAGTTTCAGATAGCATAAAATCTGATTTAGCTTTGCTAAAACCTTTTGTTATTAGAATGTTTAATATGAAAGGAAAAACTTCCGACGCCTATTTCTTTGAAGTTCAAGATAAATTATTAGAAGAAACAGATTATATTTTAGAAGTACAGCAAAGTCAGGAAATTGTGAATGCTTGTAAACATATTCCAAATCTTGATTTCCCTAATTATTATCCAGAATTGTCATCCAAACAAATTATTACTATGGATTGGATGCAAGGTGTTCATTTATCAGAATATACAAATACTTCAACAAATCAGGAAGCCTCAAATAAAATAGGTCAAGCATTATGGGATTTTTATATGTTTCAAATTCATAACCTAAAAAAAGTGCATGCAGACCCTCATCCTGGAAATTTCTTAGTTTCTGAAGAAGGTAAATTAATTGCACTAGATTTTGGTTGCATGAAAACCATTCCTTTAGAGTTTTACAATCCTTATTTTGTATTGGCAAAAAAAGAAACACTTTCTGATAAAGTTCTTTTTGAGGAAAAAATGTTTGAACTAGAAATATTGAGTAAAGAGGATAGCAAGGAAGAGTTTGAATTTTTCAGCGCCATGTTTCATGAGATGCTTTCAATTTTCACACAGCCCTTTCACAAAGAAATCTTTGATTTTTCTGATGCAGCATTTTTTGGAAAAATATCAGAATTTGGTGAACGTTATTCTAAAAATACAGAATTAAGATCTTACAACGCAAGCAGGGGTTCCAAACATTTTATTTATATGAATAGAACATTTTTTGGTTTGTATAATTTAATGTTCGATTTAAAAGCGCAAGACATAAAAATTAATAATTTTACTACTTTGTAAAATCTTTATTATTTTAGTGGTATAATTATCAAAAAAAACAATCAAACTTATATGCTAATTATTGGAATTGCAGGAGGAACTGGCAGCGGAAAAACAACCGTTGTAAATCAAATTGTAAAACAGTTACCAACTGACGAAGTGTGCGTGATTTCGCAAGATTCTTATTACAAAGAAACGCTTAATCTCTCTTATGAAGAGAGAACAAAAATAAATTTTGATCATCCAAGAGCTATCGATTTTGAGTTATTAATCAAACACTTGAAAGCGTTAAAAAAAGGAGAAACTGTAGAACAACCTGTTTATTCTTTTGTAACACACAATAGAACCGAGGATTCTGTAAAAACACATCCTAGAAAAGTAGTAATTGTTGAAGGCATTCTAATTTTTAATAGCGAAGAATTAAGGCGTTTGTTTGATATAAAAATCTTTGTACATGCAGAAACCGATGAACGTTTAATACGAAGAGTCCGCAGGGATATTACAGAAAGAGGCAGAGATATTGATGAAGTTTTAAATCGTTACCAAACCACCTTAAAACCTATGCATCAACAATTTATTGAGCCTACAAAAAACTTTGCTGACATCATAATCCCAAATGACCGATACAATACTGTTGCTATTGATGTGGTAAGAAGTGTAATCAATGAACGTCTATAAATGAGTTTTTTTCAACGCTTAAAAAAAAGTCCTATCTTTAAAATTCTTACAAATATTTTTGTAGTTATTTTAATACCGTTTATTATCTGGATGCTTTTTTTTGATGAAAACTCCTATTTTATTCACCGAAAATTTGACAAAGAAATTAAAGACTTAGAAAGTACGATTTCATTTTACGAGGGTAAAATCTCAAAAGACAAAGAGACTATAAAAAAGCTAGAAGATTCTTTGGAATTAGAGCGTTTTGCTAGAGAAAAATATTTAATGAAAAAAGAAAACGAAGATATCTATATTATTGAATTTGACACTATAAAAAAATAATGAGTACTTTTCTATTTGATGAGTTTGAACCAATATCTGCTGCTGCATGGAAACAAAAAATTCAAGTAGACTTAAAAGGCGAAGATTATAATAAAACCCTACTATGGAAAACTGATGAAGGTATTATTGTAAAACCTTTTTACACGAAAGAAGACAGAACAAACACACAAATAAACTTACCAGAAAAAGGTTTCAATATTTGTCAAACTATTTTTATTGATAACGAAAAAATAGCAAACTCTTTAGCTTTGGATGCTTTGAAGCGAGGCGCAAATGCGATTCAATTTAAAGCTTCAAAAAAGTTTGATTATCACAAAGTTTTAAATAATGTCAATTTAAACTCAACAACAACTTATTTTCAATTTACTTTTTTAGATGCTGATTTTCAAATAGAGCTCTCGAATTTTTGCAATTCAAAAAACTCTTTTTTTCAAACGGATATCATTGGTAATTTAGCTGAAAGCGGTAATTGGTTTGTCAGTTTAAAAGGTGATTATAAAAAGCTAGAAACCATTGTTCATTCTGCCGAAAATTGTATATCAGTTTCTGGTGATTTATATCAAAATGCAGGAGCAACAATTACCCAACAACTAGCATACACACTTGCGCATGCCAATGAATATTTAAATTATTTTGGTAAGGATATTGGTCCTAAAGTTCATTTTACATTTTCTGCGGGAAATAACTATTTTTTTGAAATTGCAAAATTAAGAGCATTTAGAATTTTATGGGAAACACTCTTAAATGAATATGACATAAAAAATAATGAAACTCATATTTTTTCACAACCAAGTTTGCGCAACAAGACATTGTATGATTATAACGTAAATATGTTACGTACTACGTCTGAATCTATGAGTGGAATTTTAGGCGGGTCAAATACAATTTCTAATGTTTCGTATGATGCTATTTATCATAAATCAAATGAATTTGGCGAACGAATTGCAAGGAATCAACTTCTGATTTTACAACAGGAAAGTTATTTACAAGAAGCACAAAAATTTGCTGATGGCGCTTATTATATCGAAGCGATTACACAACAATTAGCAGAAAATGCACTAACTCTTTTTAAACAAATAGAAAAAGCAGGTGGGTTTTTACATCAATTAAAAGCCGGAATCATTCAAAAGAAAATAAACGAAAGTGCTTTAAAAGAAGAAGATAATTTTAAAAATAAAAATATTGTTTTATTGGGTACAAACCTACTGCAGAATAAAAATGATCAAATGAAATCTGATTTAGAATTATACCCCTTTGTAAAACAACGAAATATAAAAACATTACTGATACCAATTAACAGAAAACGTCTTTCTGAAAATCAAGAAAAAGAAAGGTTATCCCAAGAAAATGCCTAGAAAACCGGTTGAACATATCAAACTAAAAAGTTCTATATTAGAACCCCTACAAAATTTCAAACATGAAGATTTTGTTGCAGGAATTGCACCAAACTTAAGGGGTCCTTACTCTACGATGTATGTAAGAAGACCATGGACAATTAGGCAGTATGCTGGATTTTCTACTGCCGAGGAAAGCAATGCCTTTTATAGAAGAAATCTAGAAGCAGGTCAAAAAGGACTGTCTGTTGCCTTTGATTTGGCAACACATAGAGGTTATGATTCTGATCATGAACGCGTGCAAGGAGATGTTGGTAAAGCCGGAGTTGCAATAGATTCTGTGGAAGATATGAAAGTTTTATTCGATCAGATTCCTCTGGATAAAATGTCAGTTTCTATGACCATGAATGGTGCAGTTTTGCCCATTTTAGCTTTTTATATTGTTGCCGCAGAAGAGCAAGGAGTTGCACCTGAACAACTTTCTGGAACCATTCAAAATGATATTTTAAAGGAGTTTATGGTTAGAAACACATACATCTACCCACCTTCTCCATCTATGAAAATTATTGCTGATATTTTTAAGTATACCAGCAATAATATGCCAAAATACAACTCCATCTCTATCTCTGGTTATCATATGCAGGAAGCTGGCGCCACTGCTGAAATAGAATTAGCATATACCTTAGCTGATGGATTAGAATATATCAAAAAAGGAATTGAAGCAGGCATGGATATTGATTCTTTTGCTCCAAGATTATCTTTCTTTTGGGCAATTGGTATGGATCATTTTACAGAAATCGCAAAACTAAGAGCAGCAAGAATGTTGTGGGCGAAAATAGTAAAACAGTTCAATCCAAAGAATCAGAAATCGTTAGCTTTGAGAACACACTGTCAGACTAGTGGTTGGTCGTTAACAGAACAAGATCCTTTTAATAATGTCGCTAGAACAACCATAGAAGCTATGGCTGCCGTTTTTGGTGGTACGCAAAGTTTACACACAAATGCCTTGGATGAAGCCATCGCTTTACCCACCGACTTTTCGGCAAGGATTGCCAGAAACACACAAATATTCTTACAACAAGAAACACATATTACAAAAACAGTTGATCCTTGGGCCGGAAGTTATCATGTTGAACAACTGACTGCAGAAATTGTAGACAAAGCATGGAACTTAATCAAAGAGGTTGAAAATTTAGGAGGCATGACCAAAGCTATTGAAAAAGGAATTCCTAAATTACGTATTGAGGAAGCTGCAGCAAAAAAACAAGCAAGAATTGATAGTGGTAATGACGTAATTGTTGGTGTCAACAAATATCAACTTAAAACAGAAGATCCTTTACATATATTAGAAGTGGATAATGAAGCAGTTCGTAAATCTCAAATTGAAAGGTTAAACAAGTTAAAAGCAGACAGAAATAGCAATGAAGTTGAAAAATGTTTAGTAAATTTAACCAATGCTGCAAAATCAGGTGAAGAAAATTTATTAGGTTTAGCGGTAATAGCAGCAAAAAAAAGAGCTACTTTAGGCGAAATATCTGACGCTTTAGAAGTTGTTTTCGGCAGACATAAAGCAGTTACAAAAACCATATCTGGTGTGTATAGTAAAGAAATAAAGGACGATAAACTCTTTAAAAAGGCCTCTAAATTAGCAGATCAATTTGCTGATTTAGAAGGAAGACGTCCTAGAATTATGATCGCCAAATTAGGTCAAGATGGACATGATAGAGGTGCCAAAGTTGTTGCAACGGGTTATGCCGATTTAGGTTTTGATGTGGATATTGGCCCTTTGTTTCAAACGCCAAAAGAAGCAACCAAACAAGCCGTTGAGAATGATGTGCATATTTTAGGCATTTCTTCTTTAGCAGCAGGTCATAAAACATTAGTTCCTCAAGTTCTTGCAGAACTCAAAAAACATGCACGTGAAGATATTATGGTGATTGTTGGCGGGGTAATTCCTGCTCAAGATTACCAATTTTTATTTGATGCCGGAGCAGTTGGTGTTTTTGGTCCAGGAACGAAAATCGCGCAAGCTGCTATTGATTTAATCACTATTTTAATTGATAGTATTGCTGAAGAATAAAAAAAATTACATTTTTACCAATACAAAGCATAAAATAGCTTGAATTTTAGCCAGATTCAAGAATAGATAAGGAACATAATCTTTAAATAAACACTTACAATGAATACTATTTTTAAAATTAAAGAAATCTATATCCTTGCATTTTTGGTATTTATATCTTGTTCTGAAAAAAAACCACCTTTATTAGAAACAGATTTCTGTTCTAGTATTCACCGAAATGAGACCACCACTCTCACTAAAGAGTTAGAAGATGTATCTGACCTAATGAAAAACAAAACGGGTGTTTATGTTTTGGAAGATGGCAGTGGCTCTATGGTAGCAAGAGCTTGGTTAACTGAATATGCAGAAAAAACGATTGACATTCAATACTTTATTTTTTCTACCGATAATGTAGGTCTTATTGCCTGTGATTATTTGGTAAAAGCTGCTGATCGTGGAGTAAAAATAAGAATTATTGTCGATGATATTATGGTAGACGCGGACGCAGAAGATATCTTACTGTTCAGTTCTCATAAAAATATTTCAGTAAAAATTTACAATCCTGGAGTTAATTTAGGGAAAAACATATTTCAAAAATTAGGGAAATTCACAACTGATTTTAAGTCTGCTAATCAACGAATGCACAATAAAACCTTTATTGTTGATGACAAAGTTGTTATTACTGGTGGAAGAAACATTGCAGATGAATACTTTGATTATGACCATGAATACAATTTTCGAGACAGAGATATTCTTTTGATTGGAAAAGAATCTGGTGAAGTGAAAAAATCTTTCAATGCATTTTGGAATAGTCCATTGAGTGCAGATGTAGGAATAGTTATTAAAGACAAGCTAAAAAATAGCACTTTAGAAAATCCTTTTAAAAATCTTCATGAATATGCTTGCAACCCAGAGAATTTTTGGCCGCAAATAAGAGACCGAATAAAAAATTTACCGAAAGCATTTTCTAATATTAAAAATTCTGGTGGTCTTGTTTGGTTGGATAATGTAGAATTCATTTCTGATATACCAGGTAAAAATAATCAAACAGAAAGCTTTACAGGTGGCGGAAATTCTACATCAGCGCTGCTTAATTTAGTGAAAAACGCAAAATCATCCATAGAAATTCAAACCCCTTATTTAATCACCACAGAATTAAGTCAAAATCTATTTAAGGAGGCAACAGATCGTGGAGTTAAAATTAGAATTTTAACCAATAGTTTGGCATCCACAGATAATGTAGAGGCTTTTAGTAGCTATCAATCGGATAGACAAAAATTACTAGATACTGGGGTTCGAATTTTTGAGTTTAGACCAGATGCAGCAGAGCGAACTCGAATAATGACTGGAGAATTACAAGTAAAACTAAAACACAAACCGATTTTCGGTTTGCATGCAAAATCAATGGTTATTGATGGTAAAATCACCGTAATTGGTACTTTTAATTTAGATCCAAGAAGTGCTAATTTAAATACAGAATGTATTGTTATTGTTGATTCTGAAAAAGTTACAAAAGGAGTTTTAAAAGGTATGGAAGAAGAATTTAAACCAGAAAATTCATGGGAAACCACCGCAACGTTTAATCCTGATTCTAAAGTAGGAAAATACAAACGGTTTAAAACTTGGACAAGAAAAGTGATTCCTAAAAAAATACTCTAATTTCATTTTATAATAGATCTTCATTTTAAAAAATGAAGTTTCAAATGCATATAAGCTAAAAGCTTTGCTTTTGGATTAGAACAATTTGTGTTTTTTTTATGTTCAAACCAACACTAAAATTTTCGTAAACTTTTTTTTTCTACACTCCATATTGGTATCGTTATCTCTAAGTCAAGTTTTTGTATATTTGAATAAACCAATTTAATTATGAGAAAATATATCATCTTTTTTTTACTTCTACCCTTTACAATTCCATTTGTGCAAGGTCAAAAGTTGTCAAAAAATAAAAAACAATTGATCAAGTCTATAGAAAAACATAAACAGAACCTTATCGAAATTAGCGATTCAATTTGGGAATTAGCTGAAACTGCTTTTGAAGAAACACAATCATCAAAAATTCTTTCTGACTACGCTGAAAAAAATGGATTTAGTGTAGAAAAAGGTGTTGCAGGAATGCCTACTGCTTTTGTAGCAACTTACGGAAGCGGAAGTCCCGTAATTAGTGTTTTAGGAGAGTTTGATGCCTTACCAGGAATATCTCAAAAAGCAAAACCTACCAAAGACCCTTTAATTGAAAAGGGAAATGGACATGGCTGTGGTCATAATTTATTTGGTTCTGGAAGTTTAGGAGCTGCCATTGCAATAAAAGAACTCATTGAACAAGGTAAAATTAAAGGAACAATTAAATTTTTCGGAACTCCATCAGAAGAAAAATTCTTTGGTAAGATTTGGATGGTTAAGGCCGGTTTATGGGATGATGTTGATGTAAATATCAGTTGGCACCCTTCTGCATCTATTCAAGCAGATGTGCAAAGTTCGTTAGCTTTAGTAGACTTTAAGATAGAGTTTTTTGGTCAAGCTGCTCATGCATCTGCAGATCCTTGGAACGGTAGAAGTGCTTCTGATGCTTTAGAACTATATACGGCAGGAATCAATTATTATAGAGAGCATGTTAGACCCACGGTAAGAATGCATTATCATATTCAAGACGGAGGGCAAGTTGTAAATGTAGTTCCAGACTATTCCAGATTATGGATGCGAGTGAGAGACACAAAGCGTTCTGGAATGATGCCTGTATACAAACGAGCAGTTGAAATGGCTGAAGGAGCAGCAATTTTAGCGAATGTAGAGTATAAAGTATCTTTGATTTCTGGAATATATGAAGTTCTTGTAAATAGATCTGGAGGAGAAATTATGCAAAATAATTTAGAACTCTTAGGTCCGATTACTTATACCAATGATGAAATTTCTTTTGGCAAAAAAATTCAAGAAGTTACTGGAAAAGAGCAACTTGGAATGGATAGTAAGATAAACCCCTTAGAAGAAACGAGAGAGCACCCAGGCGGTGGTTCAACAGATGTAGGAGATGTAAGTTGGAATGTTGCTAATATTAATCTTGGTGTAACTACTGCACCTAAAGATACTCCATGGCATTCCTGGGCTGTTGTGGCTTGCGGCGGAATGAGTATTGGCCATAAAGGAATGATTTATGCTTCTAAAGCAATGTCTATGACCATGCTCGATTTATTTGAAAACCCTAAGTTGGTTACGAAAGTAAAAGATGAATACAAAAAAAGAAAAGGGGATGCGGTTTATAAGGCAATTGTACCTGATGGACCACCTCCAATTCCAAATAAAAAATAATTATTAAAAGTTGAGAGAAATCTCAACTTTTAACATTTAAAACAATCTTATAATTAATGATTTATCCTTAAATTTGCAAGACTTTTAAAAGCAATTAATTCGGATGAAAAACATTTTTAATTTCCTCTATTCTACACGTTTAACGGCAATATTATTTATTCTTTTTGCCACAGCAATGGGGATTGCCACTTTTATAGAAAATGATTTTGGAACACAAACGTCTAAAGCGCTAGTTTACAATGCTTGGTGGTTTGAAGCTATTATGGTGTTTTTTATCATTAACTTTTTTGGAAACATTTTTAGATATAGATTGTATAAAAAAGAGAAATGGGCCGTTTTAATGTTTCATCTCTCTTTTTTATTCATCATTATTGGTGCCGCTGTAACCAGATATATAGGTTACGAAGGCATTATGCTAATTAATGAAGGAGAAACTACCAATCAATTTTTATCAGAAACTACCTTTGTCAATGTAATTGTTGATAATAATAAAGAACAAAAAAAAATTCATAAGCCCATTTTATTATCGGCTTGGGGCTCTAATTCTTGGTCTTTTTCAGATGACTTTAGAGAAAAAGAATATAGCATTGATTTGGTAAAATATATTCCTTGGGCGGAGAAAAAATTAGTGCAAGATGAAAATGGTGTTGAACATTTATTTTTAGTTGAATCCTCTAGCGGAAATAGACATGAACATTATATAAAAGCAGGGACTGTTCAGAACATTCACAATATTTTAGTCGGATATGAAGCACCAGATAATAATGCCTCTATAAATATTTTTAAAAGAAATGATTCTTTAAAAATTGTAACGAAATCCGATGGTGATTTTCAAGTGATGGCAACCAGACAAACTGGAAAATTAATAAAAGATAGTATTCAAGATTTTAAATTGCGTTCTCTTTATAACGTTACTGGATTGCCTTTTGTTGTTCCTCAATATCCTACAAAAGGAACTATGAAAACTATAAGTGGACCAAAAGATGACAAAAAATTAGATGTCTTAGTTTTGGATATTTCAAGCAATGACCAAACCAAAAGAATCGAACTTTCAGGAGGGAAATTTAACAATGATAATTTTAAAGAATTTACGGTTGATACTTTAAATTTCAGAATGTGGTACGGAGCTAAAATTAAAGAAACTCCATTTAGCGTTAAGTTAAATGACTTTCAGTTAGAAAAATATCCCGGTTCAGAAAGTGCAGCATCTTATGCAAGTGAAGTTACTGTAATTGAGCCAGATGAAAGTTTTGATTATCGCATTTTTATGAATCATATTTTAGATCATAAAGGGTATAAACTCTTTCAATCTAGTTATGATTTGTCTGGTGAAAAAGAACAAACTCATTTATCTGTTAACCATGATTTTTGGGGAACTTTTATTACATATTTAGGGTATTCTTTTCTCTACATTGGTTTGATCTGTATTCTCTTTGCAAAAAATACGCGTTTTGATGATTTAAAAAATACGCTAAAAAAGATCAGAAAAAAGAAATTAACCATGTCTGTTGTAGTTGCGTTATTTCTGTCTGGTATTAGTTTTTCACAAACTACAGATCATGATCATGAACATGATGATCCAGATCATAAACACGAAACTGAACAATCTCAAGCAAGTAAACTACCTACAAGTCATACTTCTAAAAAAATCAGCGACCAACAAATAGATTCTATTTTAAAAGCAAATTTGGTTTCTTTAGCGCACGCAGAAAGCTTTAATAAACTTGTTATACAAGATGCAGGAGGTCGTATGAAACCTGCACACACTTTTGCTTCAGAATTAGTAAGAAAAGTTAGTCAGACAGAAACTTTACATGGCATGGAACCTAGTCAGGTTTTGCTATCAATTATTGAAAACTCAAGACTTTGGTATGAAGTACCTGCAATCTATTTAGAGAAAAAAAACACAAAAATTAGAAAGCAGTTAGGTATTGCTGATAGTACTAAATATGCGCGACTATCTGATTTTTTCACCAATAGAGGTGAGTATAAAATTAGAGAATTGGTGGCTGAAGCTCAAAAAAATAATATTAAAAATAATTTTGAAAAAGACCTTATAAAAATTGACCGACGTTTAGGATTATTATACAATGCAATTGGAGGTGGAATATTAAAAATTTATCCAATTCCTAATGATGAAAACAATACATGGGTTTCTCAACCAGAAACCACTTCAACAAAAGGTTTTATGCCTGCAGATACTATTTTTGTGCAAAAATCTTTACCGCTGTATGTACAATTATTGCAGACTGCTAAAAAGACAAATGATTACTCGAAAGCGAATGATATTTTAGAAGGTATTAAGAAATATCAGAAAAAATATGGAGCTGCCGTATATCCTTCAGATAAAAAAATAGCATTAGAAATTGTCTATAATAAATATAATGTATTTACCAAGTTAGTTCGTTATTATGGTTTGGCTAGTTTACTATTAATTGGTTTTGTAATTGCACAAATTTTTGTTACCAAAAAATGGATAAATCGCGCTGTTAAACTTTTAATTGCTTTGGTTATTGGCTTATTTCTATTGCATACCGCTGGATTAATTAGCAGATGGTATATTAGTGGAAATGCACCTTGGAGCAATGCTTACGAATCCATCATTTATGTGGCTTGGACTACCATGCTTTTTGGTTTTTTCTTAGGAAGAAAATCTGCATTAACCATCACGGCAACAACATTTGTAACTGCTATTATCTTATTTTTCGCAAGTCAGAATTGGTTAGACCCAGAAATTGCCAACTTGCAACCGGTATTAAATTCATGGTGGTTATTAGTGCATGTTTCTATAATTGTGGCAAGTTATGGCCCTTTAACTTTAGGAATGATTTTAGGAATTTTCTCGCTCTTTTTAATCTTATTTACAAAAGAGAGTAACAAAAAGAAAATGGACTTGAACATCAAAGAAATTACCATTATTAATGAAATGGCTATTACTGTTGGTTTAATTATGTTAACTATCGGAAACTTTTTAGGTGGTATGTGGGCCAATGAAAGCTGGGGACGTTATTGGGGATGGGATCCTAAAGAAACCTGGGCCTTAATTTCTATTATGATTTATGCTTTTGTTTTACACATGCGCTTAATCCCTGGTTTAAGAGGAAGATATACTTTTAATTTATGGACCATCATTGCTTATTTCTCTATTATGATGACCTATTTTGGAGTGAATTTTTACTTATCTGGATTGCATTCTTATGCAAGTGGAGATCAAGTAATCACACCTACCTCTGTATATTATTCCATTGGGTTTGTAGCGATTCTAGGAACACTCTCTTGGTTTAAGTACAAAAAATATTACAAGAAGTAAATCATTACATTTTTATGAGAAAAATGTATTTTTGCTTTTCAATAGAAAACAAACAACATCTCAATTTTGCTCGAGATAACAAAAAAAGAAGGATTACACATGTTTAATAAAAATATAAAATTAATTTTAGCTGGTTTCATAACAATTTGGTCCGTTTACCAATTCAGCCAAGGAAATATTTTGAATGGAATTTCTATCTTATTATTAGCTGGAATTTTTGTTTTATTTTATTTTAAAAATGAATTTATTTTACTAGCGTTTTTACAATTACGTAAACAAAATTTCCCAGGAACTCAAAAGTGGTTAAGCTACATCAAAAATCCAGAAACTGCTTTGATCACCAAGCAACAAGGGTATTACAACTATTTACAAGGGATAATGTTAAGTCAAACAAACATAACACAAGCAGAAAAATTTTTACGGAAAGCCGTAAAATTAGGTTTATCAATGAATCATGATTTGGCCATGGCAAAATTGCAATTAGCAGGAATCGCGATGACGAAAAGACGTAAACGTGAAGCCACTAATTTAATGGCAGAAGCTAAAAAACTAGACAAACATGGCATGTTAAAAGAACAAATGCAAATGATGAAACAACAGATGAAAAAAATCTAACCTTTTATCATTTTCTAATACCAATAAAAAATCCGCTAAAAGCGGATTTTTTATTGGTATTCATTTAGAAATTTAAGCGGAATAACTTTAGTAGCCGAACCAAACCTTATTTCAACTTGGTTAACGTTAAATCTTCATTATACTGTACAATAAACAAACCTCGATTTTCTGTATTACTCGCTCTGTAATCAAATTTTGTTTCTATTCTCGAAGATACTCCTTGCTTAAAAGTTGTTTTTAAATCGTTTCCAGATGCTAATCTCACTAAAATATCATAGGTCACATCAAATCCTTTGGTTGCATAAAAAGAAGGTAATGCTTTATTCTTTTTTAAATATTGTTCTCTAAAAACGCTTGAGTACAAAGAATTTTCATCAATAAACTCCTCACTTACATACGTAAAACCAACCTGAGCTAATTTTCTATTATCAATCTTGTCATAAACTGCGGCTTTGTCAAAAGTAAGAACTCTCGCAGTGGTTTCTTCTGGCAAACTTATTAAACTATTAATCGCATCTGCTACAATTACATTGTTGTCAGTTGCTAAAATAACCCAGTTTTTTGTATTTGGTTTTAAGACTTCTAAGAATCTAGACTTTTCTATATATCCTTTATCCGGAGTTAAGATATTCACATTATAAATGGAATCCTCAAATTCTAATGAAGATTTTAAAAGTCTACTAGTTTGTATATTTTTAAATTTAGTATCACTCACAATAATAATATTCCCTGAACCAAAATTCTCTTTGATATATCTCTCCAACTCTTCTCTAAAGACACTTTTCTCTGGTGAAGTTTTTACAATATTAGCGGAAGAAAAGTTTGATTGACTACTAGAGTATACTGGAAAAATAACAGGTACGCTCACATTGTTAGCTACCATTTGTACTTCCTCTGAATATAATGGACCAATTATCGCATGATTACTACCCAAGTCTTTCTCTGAAATAATACGTCTTATGCCATCTGCTCTTCTGACTCCCGTATCAAAAACATTTAATTCTATATCTATACCCTTTGTTCTTAGAGAATCTACAGCTATTTCTGCACCCATAAAAAAATCGGTTGCAATGTTTACCAAAGTTGCATTTTTAGTAAATATCTGTTGCGCAGTAATAGTATCATTATTATATTTATCTGTTCTAAAAGGCAATAACAGTGCTATTTTTAAAGTGGTTTCTGGTTGCAGATAATCATTATAAAAAATTTCATCTGAAACTACATTTACCGGAATTTCTTTAATTTTTAAAATTTGACCTACTTTTAAACCTTCTACTAATTCAGGATTTAAGATTAATAATTCTCCTCTAGTAACATTAAATTTCTTCTTAAAACTGTAAAAAGTATCTCCTTTTTTTACTTCATAAACAACAAACTTTTCTTTTAGCTCCTCTAAAAGTTTCACTTTTTCATCTATAATTTCATCTTCCGTCAATTCAGCATCAGAAATATCTTTTGGACGCTCTTTTATTTTGTTTTTGTAGTTATTTAGCTTTTTTTCTGGAACAACAATAAAAGAATCTGTTCTAGGTTCACTTGTAACATCTGGATTTAAACGCAATAAATCTCTCTTTTTCATGCTCAAATTAGCAGCAATAACACTAATCGTTTCCCCTTTTTTAACCTTGTACTGAATATATTTTTTTTGTTGACCACAAGAAACTGTGAACGTTAAAATACACAGAAAAATAAAAAATTTTAAATGCTTCATATATCTTATTCCCATTCTATTGTTGCAGGTGGTTTCGAGCTAATATCATACACAACTCTATTTACACCTTTTACTTGATTTATTATTTTGTTTGATGTTTTTTGCAAAAACGTATAGGGTAAATCTACCCAATCTGCAGTCATTCCATCTGTGCTTTCCACCGCCCTTAAAGCGACTACTTTTTCATACGTTCTTTCATCACCCATCACTCCAACAGAATTTACCGGTAATAACATAGCGCCGGCTTGCCATACTTTATCATACAAACCATCTTCTTTTAATCCGTTTACAAAAATGGCATCTACCTCTTGCAAAATACGAACTTTTTCTGCAGTAATATCTCCTAAAATCCTGATACCCAATCCTGGACCAGGAAAAGGATGGCGTCCTAATAATTCAGGGTCGATTCCCATAGAAGCACCTACTCTTCTTACTTCGTCTTTGAAAATCATTCTCAAAGGCTCCACAATTTTCAACTTCATATAATCTGGTAAACCTCCCACATTATGATGACTTTTTATGGTTGCAGATGGACCGCCGTTTACGGAAACAGATTCAATTACATCGGGATAAATAGTTCCTTGTGCTAGCCAATTTACACCCGTAATTTTATGTGCCTCATCATCAAAAACTTCAATAAAAGCGTTTCCAATTGCTTTTCTTTTTTTCTCAGGATCTACAACACCTTTTAGGGCTTGCAAAAAACGTGCCGATGCATCTACACCTTTAACGTTTAAGCCCATACCTTCGTATCTTGCTAATACTGTTTCGAATTCATTTTTACGCAGTAATCCATTATTTACAAAAATACAATATAGATTTTTACCAATTGCTTTGTTCAATAAAACAGCTGCTACAGATGAGTCTACGCCTCCTGAAAGCCCTAAAACTACTTTATCATTGCCCACTTTATCTTTAATTGCTGCCACTGTACTTTCTACAAAAGAGTCTGGTGTCCAAGTTTGTGCCACCTCTGCAATTTTTACTAAAAAATTTTCTAATAATTGCTTTCCGTCTTTAGAATGATATACTTCCGGATGAAATTGAATAGCGAATGTTTGTTCCCCTTCAATTTTAAAAGCAGCATTTTCTACATCTTTTGTACTTGCTAATAGAACACCATTTGTAGGTAAGTCTTTAATTGTGTCTGAATGACTCATCCAAACTTGGCTTCCTTCAGAAATATTTTGAAAGAAAGTTTCCTCCTCTTTTATAAAGGATAAATTTGCTCTTCCATATTCTCTTGTGTTGGAAGGCGCTACTTTTCCACCAGAAAAATGTGCTAAATATTGCGCTCCATAACAAACCGCTAACAAAGGTTTTTTACCTCTGATTTCTGATAAATCTGGATGTAAAACAGTTTCTCCTCTTACAGAATTTGGACTTCCTGATAAGATAATTGCTTTAAAATTTTCTAATTCTTTTGGTGGATGATTATATGGGTGAATTTCACAATAAATGTTTAACTCTCTGACTCTTCTTGCAATTAATTGCGTGTATTGCGATCCAAAATCTAATATAAGTACGTTGTGTTGTTGCATGCGCAAAAATACTATTTCAGATTAAATTTTGAATACTGAAATTGATATTTTTTAAGATAAATTAGAATTCCTCCTAATGATGTAGCTTTTTGAGACAAACAATTTCTAGTGTTTGTAAATTCCGGATGCATAGATACCTTAAAACATCAATAGATTTACAAATAAAGAAACCTTAAACCCTATAAACAATTGCATTGATGTTCATACCCGCTCCAACAGAAGCTAACATAATTACATCTCCCTTGTTTAGCTGCTGATTTTCAATTTTCCCTTTCAAAACTAAGTCTAATAAAGTTGGTACAGTAGCCACAGAACTATTTCCTAACTTATGAATGCTCATAGGCATTACTCCTTTTGGAACTGGTTTTTTGTACAATCTATAAAAACGTTTGATGATAGCTTCATCCATTTTTTCATTGGCTTGATGAATCAATATTTTCTTTACATCATCAATTTCAAGACCACTTTTTTCTAAAGCAGCTTTCATTGCAGCCGGAACATTGGTAATTGCAAATTCATAAATCTTACGTCCAAACATTTTTATATACCGCACATTTTGGTCTTCCTCTTGCTTATAAGACCCTCCATAATGTAAAAAGTAGGCTTCGTCTTTCGCAAAAGTTTGTGTTGCATGACTTAAAATTCCAGAATCAGATTCTTCCGTTTTTTCTACGATACATGCTCCTGCTCCATCACTATATATCATTGAATCACGATCATACTTATCAATAACTCTTGATAAAGTTTCTGCTCCGATAACCAAACACTTTTTTGCGATGCCGGCCTTGATAAAAGCTTGTGCTTGAATAACACCTTCTATCCAACCAGGACAACCAAATAAAATATCATAGGCAACACAATTCGGATTCTCAATTTCCAATTTATATTTTACCCTTGTTGCTATACTTGGCAACATATCTCCTTGAATGGTACCTTGCTTTACATCACCAAAATTATGAGCTACAATAATATAATCTAATTCCTCTTTATGCAAGTTCGCATCTTCTATTGCTTTTTGGGCGGCAAAAAAAGCCAAATCTGAAGTGGTGTATTCATCTTTTGCATATCGCCTTTCTGTAATACCTGTAATTGCTTTAAATTTTTCGATAATAACATCATTATCAGATGAAAACGTAGAACCGTCATTATTTAAAAATTCATCTTCTAGAAAATCTGCATTCTCTTTTTTTAAAGATGGAATAAAAGTTCCTGTACCCGTAATTCTTGATGAGTTCATTTTTATCTAATTATCAATTTGTATAAAATTACGCCGTTTAATTATGAAAAGAAGATTACATCCAATGAAAAAAACGAAATCTAACCTCAGAAATAACATTTATTTTCCCTCATATAAATGCAATTTTAATTGCATCACTGTCGCGATAGATTGTGCCCTAGACTTCATTCTCTCAGAATTATCACCTAAATAAAAGGTCTCAATTGTTTCAAAAAAATACGATATCCAAATGGCGAAATGTTCTTTTTTAAAATTCACAAAAGCATTTTTATCTAGGTGTTTTTGCATGACATTGTTTTGATATGTATTTGTATCAAAAATAATGTCGTTCCAAAAATCTGTGATACTCTCTAAATGTTGCTCTAAATGCTTTTCAGCAATAATATCTTTAAAAAAAGGAATCATTTTTTCATCAACCAATAAGCAATCATAAAATTTTTTAATAATATGTTGAATGTCTTTTCTTGAAGTGATGTCTGATTTCATATTTTAAAAGAGATTCTTTAGTCAAGGCAACAGTTAACATTTAATTAGAAAATACTCTTTTACAAATAAGAACTATCAAAAGAAAAAGGCAATAATGACAGTAATGATGCTGTTTTTACAATCTCACCTACTTCGCCCATAAACAAAACTTCAAAAGGTTGTTTTTGTTTAATTTCATATTCTGATAAAGATTGTCGGCAAGCACCACAAGGGCCTACAGGCCTCTCAACTTTTGTGATTGACGAACTTGCAGAAATAACTAATTTTAAAATTTTTACACCCGGAAACTCTGAACCTGCTTTCCAAATAGCTACGCGTTCTGCGCACATACCTGATGGATACGCCGCATTTTCTTGATTATTTCCTAAAACAATTTGGTTATTTTCTAATAGCAATGCTGCACCAACCTTAAATTTAGAATACGGTGCGTAGGCCTTTTTTCGGGCTTCTACAGCTTTGTCCATTAACATTTTATCTTCTGAAGAAAGTTCTGATACATCAGTGTAAACAGTTACTGATGTCGATATTTCAATTTTTCTCATAAATAATAGCGTCAAAAAAAGCAGTCTTTTTTGACTGCTTTGTATGTTGTAAATTTAATAAAAATTTATCACTCTTAATAATTATCATAGATTTCTCCTAAATCAAAAGATAAAGAAAAACGTAATGAATTTTCTAATGGATTATTCACATCAGAAGAATTAATTAAATAAGATAAATCTATATTTAGAGCGTTGGTTTTAAATCCGCCTCCTAGCGTAAAATATTGTCTATTTCCTTTGTCCTCACTCTCATGAAAATATCCTGCTCTTAAAGCAAATGCATTGTTGTATAAATACTCTGCTCCTAAAGCATAGGTAAATTCTTTTAACTCTTCACTAAATCCACCTGGTGCGTCACCAAAAGAACTAAACATCCCTTGAATCCATCCTATATCTTGATCCTCTTTTCCGTCAATAACATTCCCATCGACATCTCTAATTGGTGGCGTAGGTACTAATAATTTTGTAAATTCAACAGTAGTTGAAATGATATTGTAATCGTCCAAGATAAAATCAAAACCACCACCAAACTTTAAATTTGTTGGTATAAAATCTTCCTGACCAGGAACATAAGAAACTTTTGGACCAATATTAGAAATGTTAAACCCTATTCTATAACGTCCGTTAAAATTGCCATAATTTTGCTCAAAAGACTGATAATATCCAGAAACATCTACCGCAAAAGAATTGATCGGCTGCAAGGTATTTCCGGCAGTTCCATTAAATGCTAAATTAGAACGTATATATTTTAAAGAAACTCCCATAGAAAAGGTTTCACTTAATTTTAAAGCATAAGAGCCTGTTGCAACGAGTTCATTCGGATTTATCGTTCCGTTAGGATTTCCTTGATTGTCTGTTAAATCTATTTGACCTAAAGAAAAATATTTAAAATCGGCACCCCAAGCTGAATTTTCACTAAATCGATTAATGTAAGAACCACTTCCTATAAAAATATCATCAGTTAAATTACGTAACCAAGGCGAATAGGTAAGTCCTGTTTTTATTTGTCTATCACTAAAAACTATTTTTGCTGGATTATGAAATAAAGAAAAAGCATCTGCCGTTGTGGCAACTCCCATATCTCCCATTCCACCTGCTCTAGCATCAGGTACAATTAATAAAAACGGGGTTGCAGTTGTAATTCCTCCCGTTTGTTGTGTATCGGTTTGAGCGTTTATTTTTAAACTTACTAAAGCACAAAGTGCCATACAAAATCCTAATTTCCTCATTTTCTGTTTTTCTCGTTAGTTTAGATAGTTCAGCAAATATCTAATTTTTATTGCAGTATTACTAATTTTTCATACTTCTCTGACACTAGAATGCTGGCTGTTGATTTTACTCTTAATTTATAAACGTATACTCCTTTTCCTATTTTATTACCAAAATCGTCTAAACCATTCCAGGTAATACTTCTTGATAAATTACCTGTAGTTTGAACATTTTGATTGATAGTTTTTACCAATTTACCAGAAACTGTAAAAATCTGAACCTGAACATCTAAAGGCTCATTTGGCTTGTTATGATTGAACCAAAACTCTGTATAATTTACGAAAGGATTTGGATAATTTAACACATTTTCTAAATTTAAAATGGCGTCACTTACAACCACAAAATTTAACGTGCTTTCTGAGGAGTTATTGTAAGTATCCCATACTTTTAATTTCAATGTGTGCGGCCCCACCTCTAAATCTCTGAGCGTATAGGTTACTTTTCCACTAGAAAAATCGTTTAATTCAGTTTGATAAAAATCATTTAAAATAATTGGATTTGAAGTATCTCCATCTAGAACGCCCACTATATCATGATCTACAGCAGTTATTGACGTATTAATTCCGCTAGCATCAGACAAAACAGCAATTAAATTAGGAGACGCATTGGTGTTGCCTCCATCGATAAAGGATTCATCGTTCATAAACAATTTTATTTCAGGGCCAACAGTATCCTCTGGAGCGTTTTCATCTATTCCACCAACAACCACATCAAAATTGTAGCCAGCTTTATCTATTTCGCCATTTTCTGCATAAAAACTTAATTTTCCTGGTCCATACGCAACTTTAATATCTTTTGGTACAATAAAATCGAAACTAAAAACACCGTTTTCTACGGTAGACTTCCCTCTAAACAACTTACTATCTTGAGTATCGAAACGCATTGGTTCTCCAAAACCATCATTAACTAGCGTGGTCTTCTCAATTAATTTATCAAAAACAGTGGTAGATAGTGTTCCATTAAAATTGGTTAAAACTGCATCTGATTCATCGGTTACCACACCTTCAAACTTCACTTTAGACAAGGCTTTAATCGTATCTAACGACTGCGTTACGGCTACATCATTCATCTTTGTGATGCGAATATTTGGTTTCGGAACTGCTAATTTCATAGCAGCATCTCCAAAAGAAAAAATAAAGAATTTTTGGTTACTAGAAAACTGGTTTTTAGTCGCCATTAAAGCTTCTGAAATTGTTAAATTCTCATCATTAAAGGCTAGCAACTTTCGAATTAATTGTTCATTGAAACGCTGACCAGTTGAAATATAAACCTCTCTAGTCGTTGTAATCATACTTGCTGCACCACCTGTTGCATTTTTTAAAGTGAGTTCGCCAGCTGTAATTCTATTAGGGTTGTCGAATCTAGAGAAATCGCAGGTAACCGTAATTAAAAGCGGCAATGAATTGGGATTATTAAAACCCTTAACTTGGGGAACGGTTAATATTCTTTCTGCTGCAAAACCATCTTCCCCTCCATGACCAAAGTAATCAAATAATAAAGTTCCTTTTTCAATGGCATTGGTAATTGCTTTGTTAACTTCTGGATATCGTTCTCCACCCGAAGAATTTTCCTGTACAAAAGCATCCAAATAAATTTTATTAACATTAAAAATCTTCTTATTATTTTTTATTTCATCCGCAATAGACTCTACTCCTTGCTCAATAACTTCTTCTCCTGCTTTATCTATATCATCTGCCAATAAGGTTATGGTGTTGCGCCAATCTCCAATGGATTTTTTGTCGTAATACCTTAAAATTTTATCAACTACGAGAGTTGCTTCAGAAACTGTAGAAACCGGTATTCGACTGGAGGCAACATCAATTGTATGGGCGGTGGACATGGACCCTTCATTGTCTTCTAGCATTACAAAAAAGTCATCCGTTACCCATGATGATGCTAAGTTGAAACTACTGGTGGATAGTTTTACTGGAACAATATTATTATTTCCTTGAATTCTGTCTTTATAATCATAAGACGCATCCCCAAAAAAGCAGACATATTTTAGTTTTGTTTCTTCTGATAAATTTCTAGTATATACTTTTTTTAGAAAATCTCGAATTCCTGTAATATCTTTTGAACCCGAAGAAAATTCATTATAAATTTCATCAATCAAAACTACTTTAGTGGTAATATTCGAATTCACCTGATGATAATCTGCCAACCTTTGTGCTTGCGCAGAAAGTTCCGAATTTGTTATTAGAATATAATTAATGTCCTTTAAAGCATGTAAATTCTGATTTTTAACTTTAGCATTTTCTATGATTTCTGGTTTGTAAAAATCAGAATCATCTAAAACTATATATTCTTTTAGAACACCTGCATTGTCTTTAAAGGTAAAATTGTTTGCCGCACTCTGATTGGTAATGATTTGCGGAGCAATAGGATTCGTAACATCCCAAACCTGAAAAGCAGCGCTCCCATTACTTATTTGATACTCTACTGTTCCTGTTGCAGTTGCTTGTGCAAAACTTCTAAATGAAAACTGAAAATCACTAAACGTCAATTGTTTTTTCCCAACAATTTCTATGTAATCTAAAAATGCACTTGCGGATGGATTTCCATTATTATTATAAGTAATCTCAATCTCTATATTTTCAGCACTATTTGAAATATTAGCGTTTCTTTCTACTGCATATGCTTTTGTTAAAGAGCTTATATTTATTCCTGCATAATCAAGGGTTAGCAAATCTTGTCCGTTCACTTTCACTGCCATCGAAGATGAAACGATGGAATTAGACACCCCTCTAACTCTTACATTTAAGTTCTCATTTGCCACTGCATTCGGAAAAGGAATTTTAAAACTTTGTGTATTTTGTATATTAAAATCTTCTTCAAAAAACCATTGTGTGCCCACGGCTATAATATTTTTCTCCTCTTTTTCATGAAAAATATAATCATCAAAAATTGTTATTGGGGCAGCTGGGGTATTTGTATTTGGATTTTTTTGAGTAATTCTTTTTCCATCCGTATTATTTACTGTTATAAAATAATATCCCTTGTCCGTATAAATATTCTGCCTGTGTTTTATGGAATTACTCGTTGTATTTACCTCCCAGTCATGCGGACCTGTTGCATAAAAAAGAATGTAATCCTTGTTATCAAAAGTACCATCCTCTTCTCCTGCAACATAAATGGCATTTTCTTGTAAATCATCATATCTAAAATCGCTATTTGCCTCCGGTAAAAGTTGGCCACCATTTCCATAAATATGTAGTTTCTTCGGATTTAAGCCATTGGTAGAAACCCCAATTTGCTGCAATAAATTTTTATCAATTTTAAAAACACCAGTCGTATCTATGGAAAATTTAAACCAATCACCTGAAGATAGCACAGAATTGTTGACCTGAGCAAGGCTAACTTGTATTAAAAATCCGCAAAAAAGAAGTACTAACTGTTTTTTCATATAAGTATTCAAATAACGCAAATAATTATTAGATATTTTACTGTAAAGAAAGATAAATTATACTAAAGTATAAAAGCATCCGTTAATAAGAATGAGTGTAAAAAAGGATGCGTTAATTTTTATAATTTCCTTGTAAGAAATTATAATTATTGTAAATTGCATCACTATAATAAAACCCTATCAATTTTTAAATTAGGAAATGAAAAACATATTTAAAATAACATTCGCTGTTTTAACAACACTATTCTTCTTTAATTGTAAAAGTTCTGATAATACCAAATCGAGACTTACAGGTTTGCCATTTAACGATGCGAGATATGGTAACTTTATCAAAGGAAAATCGGATGCTGGTCAAAAACCACCGCTAGGCATGGTTGCTGTAGAAGGAGGTTCTTTTACCATGGGTCAAGTACAAGATGACGTTATGTTTGATTGGAACACCACCCCTAAAAAACTGCATGTTCGTTCCTTTTTTATGGATGAAGCAGAGGTTACAAATTCAGAATATTTTTTATATGTACAATATATGAAGAATGTTTTTCCACCTTCAGAAGAAAATTACAAGCATATTTACAGTGCTATTTTACCAGACACTTTGGCGTGGCGAAAAAGTTTAGGAAATACTGATATTTTATCAGAAAACTATTTCCGTAATCCAGCGTATTCAGATTATCCTGTGGTGGGTGTTAGTTGGTTGCAAGCAAATGAATATTGCAAGTGGCGTACCAATGCCGTCAACCTAAAAACATTAATTGATAAAGGTCATATCAAAAATATTTTTGAAACAGACACGATCAACAACTTTTTTGATACAGATGTTTTTTTAACCGATGATTCTCAATTATTTGACGGAGACACCACCGTTTATAAAAGAGGGGTAGGGAGAACTGTGCGAAAAAGAGGAGATCCAAAATTAAGTAGAGATGCTTTTCAAGGAAGAAAAATTACGCAAGCTGATGGTATTTTAGCGCAGCGTTTTAGATTACCTACAGAGGCTGAATGGGAATTTGCAGCAAAAGCGAACATAGAAAACAGAGAATACAACAATATTAGAGGACGAAAAAAATATGCTTGGAATGAGAAATATTCTCGATCTAAAAACAAAAGAACTAAAGGAGATCAATTAGGAAACTTTAAACAAGGTGAAGGGCAATATAGCGGTTTATCCGGTTGGAGTTCTGATGGTGCTGATATCCCTAATAAAATAAAATCGTATCCGCCAAATGGTTTTGGGTTGTATGATATGTCCGGGAATGTAGCAGAATGGGTATCAGATGTGTACAGACCTTTGATTGATAATGAAGCGAATGATTTTAATTATTACAGAGGGAATTTATTTACTAAAAAAATGATTGACGCCGATGGTAATATCGTCATTGCTGCAAATGATGCAGGCGCCATCGTAGAATATGATACGTTACCGAATGGACAAATTATTCCTAGACAATTACCAGGAACCATTAAATACATTCCGATTACAAAAAAGGATGCTTCTTTAAGAAGAAACTTTAAAGTAGCTAACAATGCTGATCTTGGCGATGGAGATTTAAACTCTTCTCGTTTTTACGAGGATGATGAAGACCAATTTATGTCAAGACCAAGTATGTACAACTCGCCTAAAAGTCCCCAAAGAATAAGAAATTCTGTTACCGGGGAAGAAGTTTTAACAACCGATGCAAAAAAACGTTCTACTTTAATTAGTAATAATACGAGAGTGTATAAAGGTGGCTCTTGGTCTGATAGAGAATATTGGTTAGACCCAGCGCAAAGAAGATATTTACCAGAATACATGGCCACAAATTATATTGGTTTTAGATGTGTATCTGACAAGGTAGGTCCGATGACCTCTGGCAAAAGAAAAGCCAGAAACCCTAGTAGATAAAATATATTTGTTACAATTGAAGCCTCATTATTGTCAGATATAATGAGGCTTTTTATATTTAAAAAATGAAAATAGCCAATCTTTATCGATTGTATCGTCAACATTTCCTTGTAGATACAGACACCAGAAACATTCGAAAAAACACCCTTTTTTTCGCTTTAAAAGGTGAAAATTTTAATGGTAATAGTTTCGCGGAACAAGCACTAGAACTAGGTGCAGCTTTTGCTATTGTTGATGAAGAAGCATACAAAACAAAAGAGGCTATTATTTTAGTTGATAATGTTTTAAAGACCTTACAAGCGCTCGCAAATTATCATCGGAGACAATTAAATATCCCTATCATTGGTTTAACTGGTAGCAATGGCAAAACTACCACGAAAGAATTACTTTATATGGTTCTGAGTAAAAAACACAATACACAAGCTACAAAAGGTAATTTAAACAACCATATTGGAGTGCCATTAACCCTACTTTCTATGACCGATAAAACTGAATTGGGCATTGTAGAAATGGGTGCGAATCATCAAAAAGAAATAGCATTTCTATGCACTATTTGTGAACCTGATTTTGGTTACATCACCAATTTCGGAAAAGCACATTTAGAAGGTTTTGGAGGATTCACAGGTGTAATTAAAGGAAAGTGCGAACTGTATACTTACTTAAAAGAACACCACAAAATTGCTTTTGTAAATCCTGAAGATGCGCTTCAGCTAGAAAAAACGAAAGGATTGCAAACCATCCATTTTAAAACTGCTGACATACAATTCTTATCCTTAAATCCATATGTAAAAATTTCTTACAAGAATCAAAGCATACAAAGTAATTTAATTGGCAACTATAATTATGCAAACCTTGCTGCTGCCATTACCATTGGTAACTATTTTAGCGTTTCTGAAGAAGCTATGAAAGCAGCTATAGAAAGTTATGTTCCTAAAAATAACCGTTCCCAAATCATCGCAACAAAGAACAATAAAATTATTTTAGATGCCTATAATGCCAACCCCTCTAGCATGCAGGTGGCTTTAGAAAATTTTGCAGCGATACAGGCAGCGGATAGCGTTGTTATTTTAGGAGATATGTTTGAATTGGGTGCTGAAAGTTTACAAGAACATCAAGCGATTGTTGATTTAGCTGCTTCTTTTAACTTTGAGCACACTTTTTTTGTTGGTGAACACTTTTATCAAACTACGACGAAAAAACATCAATTTAAAACCTATGAACAACTGGAAGCGTATCTCAAAGAAAATAGGCTCACACACCAATCTATTTTAATTAAAGGCTCTCGAGGAATGCGTTTAGAAAGAATTTTGGATTTTATTGATTGATTTCCATAGCATTAATATTGTATTAGATTGTCATCATATTTATGGTTTGACGGCAACGAAGCCTTCTTAGACGGTATCCAATTTTACCGCTCGTTACCACTTATTTGCTATTTTATATCCAAATTAATTTTAGGTCTAGCGCCTGCATATGATGATCTAACAGAAACGGTTCTTCGGTACTTAAAACTACACTAAAATACCTTAATGAATGTTATTTTTATGATATTCTAACAATTTATCAATGGGTCTTTGCACCACATCGGTCACTTTTAGATTGTTATTTTCTGCAATTTCTTCAAGAATATCTCTAAAATAATGCGCTATCGATCCTATAAAATAGATCGGTGTATCAGCTGTTTTATTGAAAGGTAACACTCTATATTTAAAAAACTCTTGAAATCCGTGAGTAATAATTCCTTTAATATACGTATTGTCTTTAAAATCGAACATAAACTTTGCAAAAGACGCTAAATACATATTCGGGTTTGGCACTCTGTACAAGTTTTTCTTAATGTAATCTGGACCTAAGTTAAACTCCTTTTTAAATTTTTGTGCAATCTCTAAAGGCATTTGATTGTAAAAATAATCGATAAGCAATCTTTTCCCAAAGTAATTACCACTGGCTTCATCCATTAAAATATAGCCTAAAGAAGGCACTAACATCTTTATGTGTTTGCCATCAAAATAACAACTGTTAGAACCTGTTCCTAAAATACACACAATGGCTGGCTTTTTACCAGCAGCGGCATATACAGCGGCTAACATATCTTCAGAAATCAATATTTTTGCATTAACAAAAATAGAAGCCAAAATCTTTTTTAAAATTTCAATTGGTTTTGGCGTACCACAACCTGCGCCATAAAAATGAATTTCTTCCACATCATCCTTCACCTTTATCAACTGAAACATGTTGATAATTCTATTGTGCAATTCTTCTTCCGGAACAATGGCAGGATTTAACCCCAAGGTTCTTACTCTAAATTCTTCCTGCTTATCGTCATTTATAGCAATCCAATCCGCTTTTGTTGATCCGCCGTCTGCAATTAAAATCATAATATCAATTTTACTCAAATATATTACAACTAAAATTAGTACACAATAGCTGTAAAAACTTCAATCGTTTTCGCTTCAACTATTTAAGCTTCTTTCGAAGAATTTTGCTAACATTCTTTCAATTCAAGGGCAATTTAACATCGAAATGTATGCATCCAGATTCCAAATAGATATTTTTGTGTTTGTGTTGGTTCAAGACACAATTTGAATAAAATGGAATCCATCGAACTGCCTCATTAAAAAACATATAAAACAACAGGAACAACCGATACCAAATACCAATGAAAATTGTAAATTTGTTATAAACCTGAGAATATGTTATTTTTCAAGAAAAAGGAAATTCCTTTACATGAATTTTTCCCGAAAGGATTTGTAGATATGCACTCGCATCTGCTACCAGGAATTGACGATGGTGCCAAAGATTTGGAAACTTCCATTGCCTTGATTCAAAAAATGGCTGCGTATGGAATTAAAAATATCATAACCACGCCGCATGTTTTAGGCGATGTATACCCAAATACCCCAGAAATAATTGAACGTGCTTTAAAAGAGGTTAGAGCAGCATTGCAAGAAAGAAACATAACGGATATTACCATTGATGCTGCCGCTGAATACATGCTGGATGAACAATTTTCTGCAACTTTAGAAAAGGATAAACTGCTCACTTTAAAAGACAACTATGTTCTTGTAGAAATGTCTTATTTTAATGCTCCTATTAATCTCTATGAACTATTATTTGAAATACAATTAAAAGGGTACAAACCTGTCTTAGCGCATCCTGAGCGTTACAATTTTTACCACCATAATTTTAAAGAGTATTATAAATTAAAAACATCCGGTTGCTTGTTTCAATTAAATTTATTGTCTTTAACCGAACACTATGGCAAACAGGTGCAAAAAACTGCCGAAAAACTTTTAAAAGAACATATGTACGATTTTGCAGGTACCGATGTACATCATCAAAATCATTTAAATGTATTGCGAACAGTGTCAACTAAAAAGAATAAAAACTTCCTTGAAAACATCATGCAAAAAAACATAAAAAGTTTTGGATGATAAAATAGGTAAACGAATGTTAAACACTAAACATGAATTATAAAGAAACTCTCTTTTTTATTGGGCAAAGTTTAACTATCAATCATGATCCTAAAAATAAGGTTTTGATTGAAGAACAGCTAAAATCTATATCTGTTGACTGGGAAGCAGTTGTAAAAGTAAGTACAGCTCATTATGTATTACCGGCTTTGTATTGTAATTTTCATAAAGCTAAATTTTTAAAATACTTGCCCAAAGATTTGGTTGAATTCATGAATAGCATCACTGATCTCAACCGCGAAAGAAATGAAAAATTATTTATTCAGGCAAAAGAATTGAATATTTATTTATTAGGGAACAAAGTTAAAGCTATATTTTTAAAAGGAGTAAGTAATTTGATAGCTAATCTTTACGATGACATTGGGGAACGGATGTTGGGAGATATTGATTTTATAGTATCAAAAAAAGATTTCGAAAAAACAATACATCTATTAAAAGAATTCGGTTATTATCAAATTGCTGCTGATTTACCAAAATTTCATAGACATTATCCATCAATGATAAAAAAAGACAACATTGGTGCGATTGAAGTTCACAAAGAACTATTGAGAGAAAGATATAGATCGAAATTTAATTACTCTCATATCGAACATAACTTGATAAAAATTAAAAATTTTTATTTCATAGCATACCCAAAACAATTACACTATAACTTATTAGTGCATCAAATAAATGATTTTGGGTTTATTTATAATTTTATTTCATTAAGAAAAGCATATGATGTATATCTACTTTCAAAAAAAGTAAATATGAAAAATTATTTGGATGAATTAAATGAATTTAAAAATCCCGTTAATTCTTTTATTGCTGCTCAAAATCAATTATTTAACACTGCTATTCCAAATAAAAAAAATAAAAAAATTCAGAAATATGTCAATATTTATAACAAGTTATTAAACAACCGAGTCTTTCGTGAAAAATTTCAAAAGAGAAAAAAGTCAAATATAACTTGGAGTAAAAGAATTAATATTTTGATAAAATCCTTTTACAAAAAAGACTACAGAGTTTTGTTAAAAAAAGAAATCAAGCGAAAATATATAAATAAAAACAGTTAAGCCTTGAAATACTATTTTATTACCTTCAACTTTTTTTTCTTATTCCGGGCCAAAAGTAGCCAAAGTCTCTAATAGTATTTGTATACTTCAAAAAAAACTCGATATGATTATTTTTCTTTATATTTTAAAGGGTATCTATTCTATTTAACATACATTCATCACAAAAATTAGAAATTAAAATATATCAAGTGTTGCTGGGCTATTTAATAAGTATTCTAGTTTTGAACGTCCCAAAAATTTTAATTTGCTTTCGGTTTGCCTGCGGTATACTTACTTTTTTTTAAAAAACCTAAATTATTTCAAAAGAAAAGGAAGCAAATTGCTTCCTTTTCTTTATTTCCCTATACTCCTAGAAAATTCGTTTATACCAAGGTTTTTTAACCTCATCTAAATATCCATTTCCGTAGCCATAGCCATAGCCATAGCCATAGCCATAGCCATAGCCTTTCGTAGTACCTGTATCGTTTAAAACAATCGCCATATTTGCTAGTTTTTTCTCTGTATATAAAGTCTGTGCAACATTTAACATCCTTTTGTCTAAATAATTAGCTCTTGAAACATATAAGGTCATATCTGCATATTTAGACACTAATAAAGTATCTGCTACCAAATTCACCGGAGCCGTATCTACGATGATGTAATCATAGTCCTTTTTAACTTCGTTAAATAATGCCGCAATCTTTGGGTTTAAGAGTAATTCAGCAGGATTTGGAGGTATTACACCCGAGGAAATAATATCTAAGCCTGGAATTTCTGGAATTGAAGATTTAAGATCGTTTAAATTCAGGGCACTATTTGTAATATAGTTTGTAACCCCTTTTCTTTCTGCTAGTCCCAAATATTTTGTAACTTTTGGTGCTCTTAAATCCATCCCTAATAACAATACTTTTTTATTTGATAAAGAAAGCGCAGCCGCTAAATTAATAGAAACAAAAGATTTTCCTTCTCCACTGGTTGTAGAGGTAACGAAAATCGCTTTACCCACAGTATCAACTTTATTTGGTAACATAAAGTTTAAATTGGTGCGAATTAATCTAAATGCCTCTGCGATTCCCGTTCTTGAGTCATTATTAATTACCACCTTACTATCCGAATCAGAATGAGGGACATCTCCTAAGAAAGGGATAGTCGTTAACTCCTCAATGTCTTTTCTTGAATGAATTTTTGTATCTAACAAATTTCTTATATAAATAAATCCAAAAGGAACTAGCAGTCCTACAATGAAAAAACCAACCAAAATCAATTTCTTATTCGGTGCAACAGGAATTAAAGAGCCGTAAGCTTCATCAATTATTTTTGCATTTGGAACTGTTACTGCCAAAGAAATTGAAGTTTCCTCTCTTTTTTTCAACAAATATGAATACAAACCAGAAATAATTTCTTGTTCTCTGGCGATATCAATAAACTCTCTTTCTAAATATGGTATCGCCTCTATTTTAGTATTTATTTTTGAAGCCTCATTTTTTACTCGATTTAATTTCATTTCTAAAGAAACAATAAGGTTTGATATACTTTGTATTAAATTTAACTTTAGAGCTTTAATTTGACGAGTATACTGAATTATCAGCGGATTCATTACCCCAGCATCTTCAGCTAAACTGTTTTTTTGTAATACCAACTCATTAAAATTTAGTATTGAATTTGATATCCCAATATCTGAAAAACCCAAATTTTGTGGCAATATCTCCTCTTTACCTGAAAAACTCTTTAAAGATTCTTTCACCCATTTGGCCACCTCCAATTCAGTTCGTATTTTAATCAACTCCTGATTAGTTTCAGAGAGCCCTTCTAAAGTTAATTCAGCCTCTCGCGATAGACCAGATATACTGTTTTCTACCTTATAGTTTTTAACGTCATCTTGAACCAATTTCAAATTTTCACCAATGGATACTAATCGCTGATCAATAAAACTCAACGTCTTTTGCGAGACTAAGCCTTCATCCTTAATACCATCTATATTATATTGTTTAACCAATTCATTGATTAAATCTTGCCCTTTCTCTCGAACATTAGTTATTAAACTTAATTTAATGATAGGTGACGTTTTAGCTATTGCAGTTATCTGAAGAGCCTTCAAATAATAATCAATCAATAGATCTCTTGGGTTTAGGCTAATAAGAATTTCGATTTGAGTTTTATTATCAAATACAATCTCAGAACTTGGATTTTTAAAAATTCTAAATGCTCCTAATTTGGTTTGAACCTTCTGCCCAAAGTTATGCTCTGATTTAAAGTCACCTTTTATATCTTGGAGGCTAAATTTATTATTTTCCGATATCAAAACTACAACTGAGGTGTCCCTATCCATTAACAAAGTATTTTTATAAATCCAATCAAAAACAATAGGATTGGACTTTTGATATAATTCAACTTTACGTATCCTTCCTTCTATAAAATAGGAAACATCAAGATTCAAGGAATCGATCGCACTACCTATAATCTTTCTTGACTTTATAATTTCGACTTCATTTTCTGGGTTGTTTGATGAACTTCCACCAATGATTCCAAGATCTTCAAATGCAGCCAATTCTGTAGAAATACCAGCTTGCTTGTTATCCTCTATCATAATTGTAGCAGCAACTTTATAGGTAGGTGTAGTATATCTTATAAAGATAAAAGCCGCTAAAATTGAAATTAAACCGCCAACAACAAATAAACGCCAATGAGAAACATATTTTTGTATCTCGTAATTAATATCGACCTGATCATTTTCTTCATTATACTTATTCATATTACAACTTTATTATCTCGTTATTATCTCGTTATTATAGTAATTAGGGAAATTAATACCGATGCCAGAGAAATAAATAAACCGGTATTTCTTGTATATGCAGCATCTTGAATTTTTGCATTATTCTGTTGTATATAAATCACATCATTTTGTTGCAAATAATAGACTGGTGATGTCATTATCTTATTTGATCTTAAATCAAAACTATATTTAGTTTTTTTCCCCAACTCCTCTCGCACAAGGGTAACATTCTCTCTTAATCCAGAAATATTTAGATCTCCTGCCATTCCTATGGCATCAAAAATTGTTACTCTTTCATTATCGATTTGAAATACTTTTGGTTGTTTAACATCCCCAATAACTGTTACTTTAAAGTTTGTTATTAGTATATTGACAATCGGATCTTTCAAATACTTTGGATACAATTTATCTTTAATTAACTCAATAGCTTCAATTCTTGTAAGTCCTCCTAGTTTTAGTCTCCCTAAAACCGGAAATTCAACCATGCCGTTACCATCAATCAAATACGATTGTAACTTCTGCACTCCTTGAGCACTCCCTGAGCTTGCTGAACTTAAAAACACAGGCAAGTTAAAAGGAATAGAGGCCTTCAAATCTTTTGATGAGATTATGATTTGCAATAGATCATCTGGTTTAAATGTTAACTGGTAATCATTACTCACTTTTGATTGATCAATTTCATCATATTGGAGATATATTAAATCTTTCTTTGAAACACATGAACTAAGAAAAAGTAACAACGTAAAAGGAAGGAATATAAGTTTGAATTTGGACATGGATTTAATTTTTGCGAAATTAATTAAAAAAATAAAGGTTACCTAGCAAAAATGCAGGATTTTAAACTAGAGATGTAACCCATATATTAAAGATTGTGTTTTTTTTATGTTACCCCAGTTTTCAATATTTTTAAACTCTTTATATTTCATGTTTAGAAAGAAATTTAATAATGTAAAGAATTATTTTGCACTGAATTATTTTATTTGTATTCTCTGTTTTTACCTAGTCTATTTCTGAATACCATTTAAAACAATATAACATAAATACAATTCTAGAAAGCATTTTCATCTTTCTTAAAAAACATAGACCAAGCGGTCGATAGTACTATTTTAATATCCAAAAAGAAACTCCAATTCTCAATATACCATATATCCGCAGCTGCCCTGTTCTCCATATCTTTTAACAATTTGGTTTCTCCTCTAAACCCATTGATTTGAGCCCAACCGGTAACACCCGGTTTTGCGAAATGTCGTACCATAAATTTATCTACCAATATTCGATATTCATCCGTATGCTTTAACATATGAGGTCTGGGCCCTACTAATGACATTTGATTGAATAGTACATTTATAATCTGAGGAAGTTCATCAATACTTGTTTTTCTCATAAACGCACCGAAATCCGTAATTCTAGCATCATTCTTTGTCGCCTGGAGGTTGTCTGAATCAGCATTCACAGTCATACTTCTAAATTTAAAACAGTTAAAAGCGATACCATCCTTACCGGTTCTTTCTTGCACAAAAAAGACAGGTCCTTTGCTCGTTAATTTAATAATAATTGCGATGATTGGAAATAACCAAGAAAATATAAATAATATTGTTAGGAGTGAGAAAAGCATGTCAAAACATCTTTTCAAAGTCCGATTCGTAATACTATTTAGAGGCTCGCTTCTTAATTTCAAAATCGGAATGTTCTGCACATAGTCAATAGAAAATGTTTGTGATAAATACTCTGAAAACTCAGGAATCACACGCACTCTGATCATGTTATTATCTGCATACCTAAATAAATCATTGATTAATTTACCTGCATGATGTGGCAGTGATATAATAATTTCATCCACAGGATTATTATCCAAAAAAGCTGTGACTTCAGATAACCCACCTTTATAATGCTCCTTAAGGTTATTTTTAACATTGGCATCTGTAAATAATCCTACAATTTTATAACCATATTTAGGTTTCAAATAAATTTCATCAATAAGGGTTGCTATATTCTTATTTAACCCCACCAATAGTACGTTCCTATAATTATTTCCTTGTTTTCTATATGTTTTTATGATGTACATCGCAAGAAATCGCCAAAATAATAGCCCTACAATGAAAAAAAATAGCACATAGATCAAAAATTGCGTTGAGAAATTAGTGTTTGTGCTAAAAAAGAGTACTCCACCAATTAATAAACTGAAATTAAAAACTGCATATATATTTTCGGATAACACTTTATATGTAAAAATAATTCTTGGTATCTCATATAAATTAAATTTCAGACTCACTATTACCCAAATAAAACATAGTACTAACGCACTGCTGCTATAAAAAATAATATCTGGGGAATTGCCATCAAAAACTACTAAATTTGCTAAGAAAAAAGAAATAGTTAGGAGGATTATATCTATTATAGAAAATAGTAACGGCGTAAATTTAGATTTTCCTTTTCGTGATTTTTTTTTTGACATATTAAAATAGCTATTTTATAAATAAAAATAAAATTTATTATTTCTTTTAAAAAAAAATAAAAAAAAATTTACTTTAATCTTTGTATCTAATAAAAACTTTATAAATCTATTCATTTTTTCTCATTAACTAGACACAAACTTAACAAAAAGTATTTGTTTTTTAAATTGATTCCAAACAAATAGAATGTTTAAATAAAAAACGTAAATATTTTTATCTCTAGGCACTAATAAAACACTGGGAATAACCTTTCTTTTATTTGATTAATTTATTTAAATATTTACCATATTCATTTTTAAGTAAAGGCTTTAAGCTCTTTTTCAATTGCTCATCAGATATCCACTTTTTCCTCCAAGCAATCTCCTCAAGACATGAGACCATTAATCCCTGTCTATTCTGGATCGTCTCAATATAATTTGAAGCTTCAAGCAATGATTGATGCGTACCCGTATCGAGCCAAGTATAACCTCTGCCCATTAATATCATCTTAAGTTTATTTTCTTTTAAATAATTTTCATTAACCGTTGTTATTTCTAATTCCCCCCTTTCAGAAGGAGCTATATTTTTGGAAATATTAATTACCGAATTTGGATAAAAATATAAGCCGACAACTGCATAATTTGATTTGGGTACCTCAGGCTTTTCTTCAATACTAATTACATTTCCATCTGCATCGAATTCGGCTACACCATATCGATTAGGGTCTTTCACATAATACCCAAAGACACAAGCTTCACCTTTACTTTTAACCGTTTCTATTGCATCAGATAACAAATTAGGAAAGCCATGACCATAAAAAATATTATCTCCCAGAACCAAGCATACATCGTCATTTCCAATAAAATCCTCACCAATAATGAAAGCTTGTGCCAAACCATCGGGTGAAGGCTGCACTTTATATGTTAACTGAATCCCCCATTGTTTGCCATCTCCTAAAAGTCCTTCAAACAGGGGTGTGTCTTGAGGCGTTGAAATAATCAATATTTCCTTAATCCCAGCTAACATAAGCGTGCTTATGGGATAATAAACCATAGGCTTATCAAATATTGGAAGTAATTGTTTAGATATACCTTTTGTTATTGGATATAAACGTGTCCCGGAGCCTCCTGCTAAAATAATTCCTTTCATAATATCTAATTTTTTATTTATTTACTAAATGCGATTAATGTTTTGCATATTGTTTTGCATAATAATCTTGGTAATTTCCACTTGTTACACTTTCCATCCAATCCACATTTGCTAAATACCAATCAATTGTTTTTTCCAATCCTTTTTCAAATTGCAAACTAGGAACCCAGTCCAATTCATTTTTTAATTTTGTTGAATCAATGGCGTAACGCAAATCGTGGCCTGCTCTATCTTTTACATACGTAATTAACTTTTCCGAAGATCCTTTCTCTCTTCCCAGCTTACCATCTAAAATTGTACACATAATTTTGATTAAATCAATATTCGTCCATTCATTATGCCCACCAATATTATAAGTACTTCCTAATTTCCCTTTATGAAAAATAACATCTATTGCACGGGCGTGGTCTTCAACCCACAACCAATCTCTAATGTTTAAGCCTTTCCCATATACTGGAAGTGGTTGATTATTTCTAATATTATTTATGAAAAGTGGAATCAATTTTTCTGGAAACTGGTAAGATCCATAATTATTTGAGCAATTCGAGATTAACGATGGCAAACCATAAGTATCAAAATAAGCCCTTACAAAATGATCTGAACTCGCTTTTGATGCAGAATATGGGCTATGTGGATCGTAATTACTAGTTTCCGTAAATAAACCTTCATGGCCTAAAGAACCATAAACCTCATCAGTTGAAACATGGTAAAATAATTTACCTTCAAAGTTATCCTTCCAAGTTCTATTCGCTGCATTTAGTAAATTAACAGTACCTATCACATTGGTAAAAACAAATTCCGTGGGGTTTGAAATTGATCGATCAACATGGGATTCTGCTGCTAAATGAATTACAGCTTCAAATTTTTCATCTTCGAATAATTTATACATTGCTGCACCATCGACGATATCCCCTTTCACAAATTTATAATTTGGTTTATCTTCAATATCTTTTAAATTAGCCAGATTCCCCGCGTAAGTTAAATTATCCAGATTAATTATTTTATAATTTGGATATTTATTTACAAATAAACGTACTACATGTGAACCTATAAACCCTGCTCCTCCAGTTATTAAAATTGTTTTATTTTCCATTTTTTTTCTTTTAAATATAGGCCGAAGCCTAATTCTTATTTAGCCAATTGATTTATACATTCCTTTAGACTTATTTTCCAATGCGGGATTTCAATATTAAAATCAGTTTTAATCTTAGCTTTATTTAGTACGCTATATGAAGGTCTTGGCGCTGGTGTCGGATACTCCTCCGTTTCTATAGGCAATACTTTACAATTTACATTTGATAAATTCATTATTTCCACTGCAAAGTCGTACCAGGAAGCTACTCCTTCATTTGAATAATGATACAATCCTTTATTAGCATTTCCATATTCTAACTGAGAAATAATTTTCAATATTGTATTCGCCAAATCGCCTGCCCATGTTGGTGTGCCAACTTGATCAAAAATAACTTGCAACTCTTCTCTTTCAGATCCCAATCGTTGCATTGTTTTTACAAAATTTGCTCCGTATGAAGAATACAGCCAAGCCGTTCTCAAAATAATTGAATTCGGATACTCCTCTAGCACCAATCGTTCACCTTCCAATTTTGTGCGACCATAAACACTCAATGGATTGGACATATCTGTCTCCTTGTAAGGTAAATGATGCTTTCCATCAAAAACAAAGTCAGTGGAAACATGCACCAATTTCAACCTAAATTTCTTGGCTAATTTTGCTAAGTTTTTAGCACCCTCAACATTGACCTTATAAGCAATTTCCTGATTTGATTCTGCCAAATCTACAGCAGTATAAGCAGCACAATTAATTATTGTATCAATAGATAATTCGCTTGTTAACTTTTCTAATTTATTGTAATCAGTAATATCTAACTCTGGTAAATCTTTATAAATAAAATTCCAATTACCAAATTGAGAGGCTCTATCTTTTATTTCATTTCCTAATTGCCCATTTGAGCCTGTAATCAAAATATTCATTAATATATATTTTCCTTTTTAAAATTTTCAAATGTAAATTCTGTAATATCCGGTATTGAGGGATGCTCTTTATCCTTTCCGGATAACTGAATAGCATCTTTGGGCAGCAACCAATCAATACCAATTTTCGGATCGTCCCAGCGAATACCTCCGTCATGTTGTGGTGAATAGTAATTATCACATTTATAACTAAATAATGCTGTTTGACTTAAAACAGCAAAACCATGTGCAAAACCTCTTGGAGCCCAAAGCTGCCGTTTATTCTCATTTGACAATTTAACAGCAACATGCTGGCCATACGTGGGCGAGCCTAAACGAATGTCAACTGCAACATCAAGGACTTCACCTTGAAGTACTCTTACCAATTTACCTTGAGTAAAAGGCGGTTTTTGAAAATGGAGTCCACGTAAAACTCCATATTCCGAAAAAGACTCATTATCCTGAACGAATTTGACATCTCCGATGTACTTCTCTAATAAATCTTGTCTAAAAGATTCCATGAAGTATCCACGATCATCACCGAAAATTGTTGGTTCAAAAATTAATACATCTGGTATTGAAGTATTGATAACTTTCATAAAATATGATTTTTTAATATTTATTTTACAGGGAATTAATTATTGCTCTATATTCTTTTGAGATATTCTCCCATGTGTACTTTTTAGATGCTATTTTCATCATTTATAGCGATCCAATCCGCCTTTGTTGATCCACCGTCTGCAATTAAAATCATAACTTTATTATTTTAATCAAATATATTACAAGTAAATTTAGTGGGCAACAGCAATCTAAAATTCAATCGTTTTCGTTAAACATTTTTAATATGTTTATCCGCATGAATATTGTAAGTTTGCGCTAAAGCGATATTAAATGTTATTTTTCAAGAAAAAGAAAATTCCTTTAAATGAATTTTTTCCACAAGGATTTGTAGATATCCACTCACATTTATTGCCAGGAATCGACGATGGTGCTAAAGATCTGGAAACTTCCATCGCACTAATCCAAAAAATGGCCTCTTACGGAATTAAAAATTTTATAACGACTCCACATATATTAGGTGATGTTTATCCTAACACGCCCGAAGTAATTAAGCGTAAACTAAAAGAAGTTACAGACGAATTAAAAAGAAGAAACCTATTAGATATATCCATTTCTGCCGCTGCAGAATACATGATGGATGAAAAATTTACTGACCTGATTGAAAAAGAGCAACTACTCACTTTAAAAGACAATCTTGTCCTTGTCGAGATGTCTTATTTTAGCCCACCGATTAATTTGTATGAAATATTATTTCAATTACAACTAAAAGGCTATAAACCGATCTTAGCGCATCCAGAGCGTTACAACACCTATCACAATAACTTTAAAGAGTACTACAAACTAAAAAGAGCAGGTTGTTTATTTCAATTAAATTTATTGTCGTTAACCGAGCACTATGGGAAACATATTCAAAAAACTACAGAAAAACTACTAAAAGAAAACATGTATGATTTTTTAGGTACAGATGCTCATCATCATCAACATTTAGAAACCCTGCAAAAAATAGGGACTCTAAAGAACTTAAAAAGTATTGAGGATCTCATGAAAATCACCATTGAGCGTTTTGGAAATTAGATAAATAAAGAAAACAAAGATGACATATAAAGAAACGCTATTTTTTATAGGCCAAAGCTTGACCATCAACCATAGCAACAAAAATAAAATAGCTATTGAAAAGCAATTAAAAGAGAACTCGGTTGATTGGGATGCTGTGGTAAAAGTAAGTACCGGTCACTTTGTATTCCCAGCATTATATTGTAATTTAAAACGTGCCAACTTTTTACACTATCTCCCCGAAGATTTGGTCAATTATATGGTGCATATTACGGACTTAAACAGAACTCGCAACCAAAAAATTATCGAACAAGCCAAAGAATTAAATGAGTTACTAGTTGCAAACAACATCACCCCTATTTTTTTAAAAGGAACAGGTAATTTATTGGAAGGTTTGTATGAAGATATTGCCGAACGCATGGTGGGTGATATTGACTTTATTGTTTCGAAAGATGATTACCAAAAAGCTATTAAAGTGTTATTAGATTCTGGCTATGATACAGTTCATAAAAAAGAATATTACTATCCAGAATTTAAACATTATCCAAGAATTCACAAAAAGGATACTAAAAGTATTGCTGCTGTAGAAATTCATAAAGAACTGTTAACTCAAAAATACGCAAATGAATTTAATTATGAGATTGTAAAAAATGACACTCAATATATAAACAACTTCCGTGTGTTAAGTTATACCAATCAATTGAATTTAACAGTCATCGCAAAACAAATCAATGATTCTGGAAATGATTACAAAACTATTTCCTTAAGAAATGCTTATGATGTATTTTTATTATCGCAAAAATCAACTGCTAAAAATTCGATTGCCCTTTTTGATAAATTATACGAACCCCTGAATAACTTTTTAGCTGTATGTTATGAGGTAATGGGCAAAATATCCTCTCTCGAATATACGGTAACCAATAAAACAAAATTATACTTACATATCTTTTATAAACAACTGGAGCAAAGTATAATAATAAGGAAAAAGCATCAAAGTAGGGCGGCAAAAAAAACTCTTTATAAAAAGCTCTTTAAATATAGCATATTTGTAATTTTCAAGAAAGAATACAGGCCATGGATCTTAGAAAGAGCAAGGGATAAAGAAATGCAACAACAGATATTAAAACAACTCGGTTTAAAAAAATAGAGTTAAGAAAAGTATAATACATCCTTCTTTACAGAGATTAAAAAACTGTAAATAAAAGTCGTTTTTTTCAACTCTAAAAGAGATGTCATATAAGATATTAACCGGTTTGAAAAAGGCTTTTGAAATAAATTTGCTAAATGTATCTTACTCCCAGTCATTCAATATTTACAATAATTTTCAAACCTATAAATTGAGAAGAAAATTGAGGAACATAATTTAGAGATATTTTACGTTCTTTTTTATCTAAAATACCTCTTGTTTTCCAACTACTTCTTACGATAGAGCGTCCAAAAAGTGTCCCTACAATTCCACAAACGACCCTATTTCTAGATCCGTATTGGTACCCATCTATATTATTAAGGAAAACACTCATAATACCATAGGGTATACATTAATTATTAAATTCCATTTAAATAACTTTATTTAAAGCGAAATAGTTGATTACAGGCATTAAAGACATTGACGTTCAGAAAGGACTGCCATAAATATATCGTGCATTTCTACCAATAAAAATCCAATTATTATCTTTGAAATCAGAGGGATCATAGTTGCGCTTTAGAACCAACCTATTTTATTTATAGTACTCATTTAAGAGATTGCTTCAATCGTACCTCTTTCGCAATGATAATCAGATTTAATTTATAAACTAGAATGTCAATCCGAAATGAGCTTTTTAGCGATTGAGGAATCTCTTTGTTAGCTACTCGAATTTATTAGATTTCTCGTCGCTCGTAACCTCGCTCCGTCGAAATGACATCGAGATTTTTTAACGTGTTAGCATGTCATACCGAAATGAGCCTTTTCAAGCGATTGAGGAATCTCTTTGGTAACTAATCGAATTTATTAGATTTCTCGTCACTCATATCTTCGCTCCGTCGAAATGCCATCGAGACTTGTTAACGTGTTAGCGTGGCAATCCGAAATGAGTCTTTTGAAACGATTGAGGAATCTCTTTGTTAGCTATTCGAACTTATTAGATTTCTCGTCACTCATATCTTCGCTCCGTCGAAATGACATCGAGATTTTTAACGTGTTAGCATGTCATACCGAAATGAGCCTTTTCAAGCGATTGAGGAATCTCTTTGTTAGCTATTCGAACTTATTAGATTTCTCGTCGCTCGTAACCTCGCTCTGTCGAAATGACATCGAGAATTTTTAACGTGTTAGCATGTCATTCCGAAATGAGCCTTTTCAAGCGATTGAGGAATCTCTTTGGTAACTAATCGAATTTATTAGATTTCTCGTCACTCTTACCCTCGCTCTAGCGAAATGACATCGAGCCTTGTTAACGTGTTAGCGTGTCATTCCGAAATGAGACCTTTTTGGCGATTGAGGAATCTCTTTGTTAGCTATTCGAATTCATGAGATTTCTCGTCACTCATATCTTCACGCTGTCGAAATGACATTGAAATTTAATTTAATTTAATTTAATTTAAAAATCAAAATTTAAAACCAACATATTTTTATTTTACGTAGAAATTCAAATTGTATGAAACGGCAAGCGCCCAAAGAACGCAGTGGTCTGGGTGCGTGAGTGAGTACAAATTAGAATTTAAAAAAAAAATAAAATAAGTCTAGATTTTTGTTTAGCTCACGCATATCTATTTATTGGTGTTCATGAATCTCCTAAAGTCGATTTCTTTTCAGCAATGGAAAAGAAAAGGGAACAACATTTTAATTACGATGATATAAAAGCAAACAAGTACTTTAATAAAAATAAAAAAGTTGATTTACTATAAAAAGATTTCTCGTCGCTCTTAACCTCGCTACGTCGAAATGACATCGAGATTTTTTAACGTGTTAGCGTGTCATTCCGAAATGAGCCTTTTCAAGCGATTGAGGAATCTCTTTGTTAGCTACTCGAATTTATTAGATTTCTCGTCGCTCATATCTTCGCTCCGTCGAAATGACATCGAGAATTTTTAACGTCTTAGCCTGTCATTCCGAAATGAGTTTTTTAGCGATTGAGGAATCTTCTTTGTTAGCTACTCGAATTCATGAGATTTCTCGTCGCTCATATCTTCACGCTGTCGAAATGACATCGAGATTTTTTAACGTGTTAGCGTGTCATTCCGAAATGAGCCTTTTAGCGATTGAGGAATCTTCATTGTTAGCTACTCAAATTCATCAGATTTCTCGTCGCTCATATCTTCGCTCCGTCGAAATGACATCGAGATTTAATTTAAAAATCAAAATTTAAAACCGACATATTTTTATTTTTCGTAGAAATTCAAATTGTATAAAACGGCAAGCGCCCAAAGAACGCAGTGGTCTGGGTGCGTGAGTGAATACAATTTAGAATTTAAAAAAAATAAAATAAGTCTAGATTTTTGTTTCTTTTCAGCAATGGAAAAGAAAAGGGAACAACATTTTAATTACGATGATATAAAAGCAAACAAGTACTTTAATAAAAATAAAAAAGTTGATTTACTATAAAAAGATTTCTCGTCGCTCATATCTTCACGCTGTCGAAATGACATCGAGATTTTTTAACGTCTTAGCCTGTCATTCCGAAATGAGCCTTTTCAAGCGATTGAGGAATCTCTTTGTTAGCTGCTCGAATTTATTAGATTTCTCGTCACTCGTACCCTCGCTCTGTCGAAATGACATCGAGAATTTTTAACGTGTTAGCTTGTCATTCCGAAATGAGCCTTTTCAAGCGATTGAGGAATCTCTTTGTTAGCTGCTCGAATTTATTAGATTTCTCGTCGCTCATATCTTCACGCTGTCGAAATGACATCGAGAATTTTTAACGTCTTAGCCTGTCATTCCGAAATGAGTTTTTTAGCGATTGAGGAATCTTCTTTGTTAGCTACTCGAATTCATGAGATTTCTCGTCGCTCATATCTTCACGCTGTCGAAATGACATCGAGATTTTTTAACGTGTTAGCGTGTCATTCCGAAATGAGTCTTTTCAAACGATTGAGGAATCTCTTTTTTAGCTATTCGAACTTATTAGATTTCTCGTCACTCATATCTTCACGCTGTCGAAATGACATTGAAATTTAATTTAAAAATCAAAATTTAAAACCGACATATTTTTATTTTTCGTAAAAATTCAAATTGTATGAAACGGCAAGCGCCCAAAGAACGCAGTGGTCTGGGTGTGTGTGTGAGTACAATTTCGAATTTAAAAAAAATAAAATAAGTCTAGATTTTTGTTTAGCTCACGCATATCTATTTATTGGTGTTCGTGAATCTCCTAAAGTCGATTTCTCTTCAGCAATGGAAAAGAAAAGGGAACAACATTTTAATTACGATGATATAAAAGCAAACAAGTACTTTAATAAAAATAAAAAAGTTGATTTACTATAAAAAGATTTCTCGTCGCTCGTAACCTCAATCTGTCGAAATGACATCGAGATTTTTTAACGTGTTAGCGTGTCATTCCGAAATGAGCATTTTCAAGCGATTGAGGAATCTCTTTGGTCGCTGCTCGAATTCATGAGATTTCTCATCACTCGTAACCTCGCTTTAGCGAAATGACATCGAGACTTGTTAACGTGTTAGCGTGTCAATCCGAAATGAGCTTTTTAGCGATTGAGGAATCTCTTTGTTAGCTACTCGAATTTATTAGATTTCTCGTCACTCATATCTTCGCTCCGTCGAAATGACATCGAGATTTTTAACGTGTTAGCATGTCATACCGAAATGAGCCTTTTCAAGCGATTGAGGAATCTCTTTGTTAGCTATTCGAACTTATTAGATTTCTCGTCGCTCGTAACCTCGCTCTGTCGAAATGACATCGAGAATTTTTAACGTGTTAGCATGTCATACCGAAATGAGCCTTTTCAAGCGATTGAGGAATCTCTTTGGTAACTAATCGAATTTATTAGATTTCTCGTCACTCGTAACCTCGCTCTGTCGAAATGACATCGAGAATTTTTAACGTGTTAGCATGTCATTCCGAAATGAGCCTTTTCAAGCGATTGAGGAATCTCTTTGTTAGCTGCTCGAATTTATTAGATTTCTCGTCACTCGTACCCTCGCTCTGTCGAAATGACATCGAGAATTTTTAACGTGTTAGCATGTCATTCCGAAATGAGCCTTTTCAAGCGATTGAGGAATCTCTTTGTTAGCTGCTCGAATTTATTAGATTTCTCGTCGCTCTTAACCTCGCTACGTCGAAATGACATCGAGATTTTTTAACGTGTTAGCGTGTCATTCCGAAATGAGCCTTTTCAGGCGATTGAGGAATCTTCATTGTTAGCTAATCGAATTCATTAGATTTCTCGTCGCTCATATCTTCGCTCCGTCGAAATGACATCGAGATTTTTTAACGTGTTAGCATGTCATTCCGAAATGAGCTTTTTAGCGATTGAGGAATCTCTTTGTTAGCTACTCAAATTTATTAGATTTCTCGTCACTCGTACCCTCGCTCTGTCGAAATGACATCGAGAATTTTTAACGTGTTAGCATGTCATTCCGAAATGAGCCTTTTCAAGCGATTGAGGAATCTCTTTGTTAGCTGCTCGAATTTATTAGATTTCTCGTCACTCGTACCCTCGCTCTGTCGAAATGACATCGAGAATTAATTTAAAAATTAGAATCTAAACCCGACCTACTTTTATTTTTCTTAGAAATTCATAAGGTTACTTCAATCGTGCCAGCATCATAATAACATGTATTCTTTAAACAAAAAAAAGGAAGCAAATTGCTTCCTTTTTTCTTGTTTATTTAAAAATCCTCTTATACCAAGGTTTTTTAACTTGTTCTACATAGGCATTTCCATAACCATAGCCATAGCCATAACCATAACCTTTGGTCATGTCTGTATCATTTAACACTAAAGCCATATTTGGCAATTTCTTTTCGATATATAAATTTTGTGCCACGCCCAACATACGTTTGTCTAAATAATTTGCTCTTGTAACGTACATACACATATCTGCATATTTCGAAATTAACAAGGTATCTGTTACCAAATTTACTGGAGCCGTATCTATAATAATAAAATCATAGTCTTTTTTCACCTGTTCGAATAAATCGCTCACCTTTGTGCTCAATAACAATTCCGAAGGATTTGGCGGAATCACACCTGAAGAAATAATGTCTAAACCTTTAATTTCTGGCACTGAAAACTTAATATCGTTTAGAGTAACTTTGTCATTTGTAATGTAATTTGTAATCCCCTTTCTCTCCGGAACCCCCAAGTATTCTGTTACTTTCGGAGCTCTTAAATCCATCCCCACCAATAATACTCTCTTACTGGATAGCGAAAGAGCAGCTGCAAAATTAATTGAGACGAAAGACTTTCCTTCTCCACTAGATGTCGATGTTACAAATATTATTTTACCAAGATCATTTTTAGATTTTGCTAATATAAAATCCAGATTCGTTCGAATTAAACGAAAAGCCTCTGCTGTAGATGTTCTAGACTCATTATCAATAACCACTTTTGAGCCAGTTTCAGAATGAGGGATATCACCCAAAAAAGGAATGGTTGTTAGCTCTTCAATATTTTTTCTTGAATGTATTTTCGTGTCTAATAGATTTTTTAGATAAATAAAAACAAAAGGTAATATTAAACCTATAAATAAGGAAGCCAACAAAATTAACTTTTTATTAGGTGCAATGGGCACTGATGCACCGTAAGCTACGGTCAATAATTTTTGCATTCGGTACTGTTATGGCCAATGAGATAGAAGTTTCTTCTCTCTTTTTTAATAAATAAGAATACAATCCAGCAATGATCTCCTGCTCTCTTGCAATGTCTATAAATTGTCTTTCTAGGTATGGTAATGATGCAATTTTGGTATTCAGCTTTAAAGACTCCGTTCTTATTTGATTAAATTTTATTTCTAAAGAAATGATGAGATTTGAGATACTTTTTTCTAAACTAGCCCTGACAGCGTTTATTTGAATTATATATTGCCTCAAAAGTGGATTTTTCTTACCTGCATTCGCCGCTAACCTGTTCTTTTCTAGAACAAGAATATTATAATTTTGAATGGAGCTAGCTATCGCCGCATCTGAAAAACCGAGATTTTGAGGGAGGGTTTCATCCTGATTTAAAGAATTATTCAAACTTTGTTTGACCCAATTTGCTAATTCCAGTTCTGTTTTAATTTTAACCAAATCTTGTGTGCTTTCAGAAAAAACCTCCAAAGTTAATTCCGCTTCACTTGATAAACCAGTTATATTATTGTCTACTTTATAATTCTTAACATCGTCTTCAACTATCTTCAGACTTTTACCAATAGCAACCAATCGACTGTCAATAAAGCTCATCGTTTTTTGAGATACTAAATTTTCATCATTTATCCCATCTAAATTATATTGTGTAATTAATTCGTTAAGAAAATCTTCTCCTTTTTCCCTAACGCTTGTATTAATTTTCAATTTAATCACTGGTGATAGGTCCTCTATGGCAGATATATCCATTTTCTTTAAATAGTAATCGATCAGTACATTTCTAGAATTTATAGCAATACGAACTTCTTTCTTATCAACTAAATCATTAAAAAATTGATTTAAATTAACACGAAAGGCTCCAAATTCTGTTTTAACTATATCACCGAAAAGATGGTTTGAAACTAGCTCTTTATCAGAATTTAAGATCTTATAATTTTTATTATCTAAAATTGAAATAACAAAAGAAGTATCCCTTTCCTTTAGCATCAGGTCAAAAATGATAGGATTCGTTTTCCCATATAACTCAACCTCCCTGATCCTTCCTTCTCTGAAATAAGATAATCCCAAATTTAAAGAATCAATAACCCGACCGACAATTTTCCTAGATTTTATTATTTCAATTTCATTTTCAGGGTTATTAGCAGCCCCACCTCCAAGAATACCCAAGTCCTCAAAAGCAGCCAACTCTGTTGAAATACCGGATTGCTTATTATCCTTAATCATTATGGTCGCATCCACAGCGTAAGTAGGTGTTGTGTACCTTAGGTATACAAACCCTAAAAACAATGAAATTAAACCTCCAAAAATGAAAAAGCGCCAATAATACGAATATTTCTGAATTTCTTCTCTAATATTAATTTCTTCTTCCTTTATATTTAAGTGGTTATTCTCTTCTATAGATTTCATAAAATAAATTTATTATCTGGTTAATATAGTAATCAATGAAATTATTACAGAGCCTAAAGAAATAAACAACCCTGTGTTTCTTGTGTATGACGCATCTTGAACTTTTGCATTATTCTGTTTTACATAAATTACATCGTTTTGCTGTAAATAATAAATGGGCGAAGTAACTAATTTATTTGATGTTAAATCAACTGTGTATATCTTTTTAATATTTTTTTCTTCCCTAATTACTGTTATATTTTTTCTATTTCCCGTGATATTTAAATCTCCTGCCAACCCAATAGCATCGAAAATGGTAATTCTTTCATTCTCAATATTAAAAACTTGCGGCCTTTTAACATCTCCAATAACAGTTATTTTAAAATTTGTAATTAAAATATTAATAACAGGACTTTTAAGGTATTCAGGTGTTAATTTTTCTTTGATTAATTTAATCGCTTCAACCCTAGTAAGTCCTCCAAGTTTTAAATTCCCTAAAACCGGAAATTCAATTTCACCGCTAGCATCAATCAAATAAGACATCAGTTTAGACTGACCCATGGCTTGAATTGCTGTTGGTGAACTTGCAACAATAGGCAAATTAAAAGGTTGTGATGCCACTAAATCTTCGGATGCTACGATAATTTGTACTAAATCATCTGGTTTAAAAGTTAATTGGTAATCATTGGATACCTTGGCTTGATCAATTTGATCAAACTGTAAATAGAGTATATCTTTTTTAGAAACACATGAACTGAGTACTATGAAAAAAATAGAAAGTAATATTATTTTGTCTTTCATTATGAAAATTTTATTTTTTGGTAAAAGTAGATATAAAGCGTAAGAATTCTTTAAAAAGAATAAAAAAGGTTTGCATTGGAGTTAGATAACCTGCCGTGCTTTTTAGCTAACACAGCATTTTGTCAAAAATTTTATTTTTTCTGTATTTTATGTTTTTTTCCATATAGAAAAATCACTTTTTTTAAGACTAATTTTTTATTTAATTTTGAGAAGAAGTCTATATCAAAGCTCTTTTCTAAACTTTATAAAAGATCTATATTGGTATACTACAGATTTTAACTAGTCTCTTTTAGTTTGTAGTATTTTATTCTAAAGATCACTTTTCGAATAAAAAATATTTAATAAAATTTAAAAAGCATTCTCATCTTTCTTAAAAAACATAGAAAACGCTGTTGTAAAAACAATTTTAACATCCAAAAAGAAAGTCCAGTTTTCAATATACCAGATATCTGCCAATGCCCTATTCTCCATATCTTTTACCAATTTAGTTTCTCCTCGAAACCCATTTATTTGTGCCCAACCAGTAACACCTGGTTTTGCAAAATGTCGAACCATAAACTTGTCCACTAAAACTCGATACTCTTCTGTATGTTTCAGCATGTGAGGTCTTGGTCCAACTAAGGACATATTATTTAATAAAACATTTATAATCTGTGGGAGTTCATCGATACTTGTTCTTCTCATAATGACTCCAACATTAGTAATTCTTGCATCATTTTTCGTCGCTTGAAGATTGTCTGAATTCGAATTTACAGTCATGCTTCGAAATTTAAAGCAATTAAAAGGTTCTCCGTCTTTGCCAGTTCTTTGTTGGATAAAAAATACGGGTCCTTTACTCGTTAATTTTATAATCAATGCAATTATTGGAAATAACCATGAAAATAAAAATAATACGGTTAAAAGTGAAAAAAGAATGTCAAAAATTCTTTTTAAAGCAATATTAGTGAAACTTTTTAAAGGCTCGCTCCTTAATTTTAAAATAGGAATATTTTGAACATAATCAATTGAAAATGTTTGTGATAAATACTCAGAAAACTCTGGAATAACACGCACTCGAATCATGTTATTATCTGCATACCTAAATAAATCATTAATCAATTTACTTTGATGGTAAGGCAACGAGACAATAATTTCATCAACTTCGTTTTTTTCTAAAAAAGAAATAATTTCAGATAAATTTCCTTTGTAATATTTTTTAAGCTCCTTGTTCACTTTAGCATCAGTAAGCAAACCTGCAATCCGAAAACCATATTTAGGATTTAAGTAAACTTGATCTATAAGACTTAAAATATTCTTATTTAGACCAACCAATAATATACGACTATAGTTATGTCCTTTTTTTCTATATATATTTAAAATATTTAAAGAAATCACTCTCCAAATAATAATAAAAGCAGCAAAAAAGGAGCTTGCTAGAGCAAAAAATGACCGCGAAAACTTATAGTCAGTAATAAGAAAAATTAAACCACAACTTAAAAACATAAACGTGAATAGTGCATAAACATTTTCAGCTACAATCTTGTGCACAAAAAGAATTCTTGGCATTTCATATAAATCAAATTTCAAACTGATCCCTATCCAAAGAAGACTCCAACCCAAAATCAAACTATTATTGAAAAGAGTGTTAAAATTACTATAGAAAAGAGTATTCATAGACAGCTTATCTAAAATAAGATACTTCGCTAAGAAAAAAGCACTTAGTAGAAGTATAATGTCTACTAGCGAAAATAATAAGGGTATAAATTTTGACTTTCCTTTTTGCATATTAAAAACTTGATATATACTATAGATTTTTATTTTCTTTCAATTGGGACCCCATCAACTTATTGTAAAATTCTATCAGCTTTTTAGATTCAAATTCCCAGGACAATTCATTTACAACTCTTTGATAACCGAACTCTCCCATTTCTTTCCTTTGTGCTGGGTGATCTAAAAGAGTGATAATCTTTTCAGCAAAATCGGCAGTATTATTGGCATAAAGAGAAGCATTAAGTGCTGAATTACGACCTTCTTTCAACTCATACTGTACTATTGGCTTTTTCAATGCCATGTATTCCATAATCTTGTTCATAGTACTTAGGTTATTCATTTCTGTAGGCTTATCAGGATTTACACATACATCAGCTGTATTTAAAACATCTAACAACTTTTGATCAGATACTCGGCCATAAAAATCTACATACTCTTTAAGTCCTTTATCTTCTGATAATTTCTTTAGTATATCTAGGTCGGAACCTCCACCAACAATTGCCAATTGCACATCCTGTCGTTTTTTAACAATCTGTTGCATACTATCCAACAATAAGTCAATGCCTTCTTGCTCACCAATAACACCTAAGTAGCCTAATAGATACTTTCGTCCTTTTTTATATTTCAAAATAGGTTCCTGTACTTTTAGTCTATCTAGTTTAGGACCGCTCCTAACGATTTGAACCAAATTAGGATCCATACCACCACGCTTAATTGCTATATTTTTATACGATTCGTTTGTTGCTATACTCGCATCCGCATTCTGAAAAGTTCTTTTCTCAAAAAAGCACATTAACTTATAAAAATAATCTTTTTTGTCATATTTTGCGATATACAATTCAGGATTAATATCGTGATGATCAAAGACATATTTAACGCCTTTTCGTTTATATTTCTTTGCTGTAAGATATATTAAATCAGGAGGGTTACAGCCGTGTATCACATGAAAGGGTTTCTTCTTGAATATTTTTCTGGCGAGTTTTTTTTCCCAGTAAATAGCAACTCCATATTCCACTAAGTAACCTAGCGCTCCCCTTGCCTCAAAAGGCAGCGGGTGTCTATAAATTTCAATCCCTTCTAGTACTTCGTAAGGCTCTGTGTACCCTTTCATTTGCGGACAAATAATGGATACATCCATACCGCTCTCTTGCAATGTTGTAGCTTCTTGCCAAACTCTTCTATCAAAAGGCACTGGTAAATTTTCAACAATAAATAAAATATGTTTTCCTTGTAAGTTTTTCATAGACTAGTTTAAGACAGTATCCTCACCGGACACAAAATTTTGCTGATCTTCAACCACTGAAGACCAATTAATACCTATATAATTCTCATTATTCAACAAACTTTCATCCAATCGAACAAAATCAATAATAATTTTATCTGAAAACTCTGAGGCCAATGCTTTAAACTCCTCTTCTTTTGTATTAATAATTAAAACTTCTGAATCTTGAACTAAACTGTTTAGGTCTGACACTAAAAGTTTCGATAAATGCGGAATACGAGCATCTATATAATCTCTATTTGTTCCTGTCAGCATCGTTGTATTTATGTTTTTATCATAAATATTAATATTTGCCCCTTTCCCTAACAATGCCTCCACAACCCTAACTGCAGGGCTATTTCGTAAATCATCTGTTCCTGCCTTAAAACTTAAGCCTAAAAAGCCTAACTTTTTATTTGGATATCTTTGAATGATGTCTATCGCTCTTTCTATTTGAATTTCATTTGTGGCACCGATACCATCTATAACGGGAGTTTTAACATATAAATCGTGTGCTAATGTTTGAAACCCTTTTAAATCCTTAGGAAGGCAAGATCCTCCATAAGCAAAGCCTGGTTTAAAATAATAGTTTGATATATTTAACTGTTTGTCTTTACAAAAAATATCCATTACTTGATGTGAATCAATTCCTAAAGCAGAACAAACATTGCCCACCTCGTTTCCAAAAGAGATCTTTAAAGCATGGAATGTATTGTTCACATACTTCATAACTTCAGCTACCTTTAAGTCAGTTGTAATAATTTCTCCAGGTAATTTACTATATAATTGTCCTAGCTTTTCTGCGGCTTCTTTATTGTCCGAACCTATTAATGTTAACGGTGGGTTATAATAGTCTTCTACTGCAGTTCCTTCTCTTAAAAACTCTGGATTGTCAACTATGGCAAAAGCTACATTCCTTTTTTTACCTGATGCTTCTTCTATAATTGCAGCAACTTTATCACAAGTTCCTGGCAAAACAGTAGAACGAATTGCCACTACCTGAAATTCTTCTTTATTTCTTAATGCTTTACCTATGTTTTCAGCTACCTGAAAGATATACTTTAAATTTAAATGCCCCTGGGGTGTAGAAGGAGTGCCTACCGCAATAATACATATTTCAGAATTCAAAACGGCATCCATAGCATTTGTTGTTGCCGAAATGGTTCCTAATTTATGCTGTTCTGCAATAATAATATCAATATCTTTCTCTATAATAGTCGGTTTACCATTATTAATTAGATCTACTTTATTTTGACTTACGTCAACCCCTATAACCCTATGACCATTATTTGCTAAACATCCTAAACTTACACAGCCCACATAACCTAGGCCAAAAATACTTATATTCATTTTTTATTATTTTTCTTCAAATGATTATTAATAATATATCTAAAATTATGTAACAATTTTAGATGTTTTTTTATGATTAGGTTTCTAAAATAAATTAAAAATTTACAACCTTTATCCTTGTTAAAAGCTTTATACTTTCGTTAATCGTGATTTTTGAGAAAATAACAGATGTTGGCTCTTTTTGCATAAAAGATTCTGAATACCACCCCAGTATAGGATCTAAACTACCCCTAACTATTTCCCACTCTAATTTATCATCTACATTTAAGTGCACTTGATCCCCTAATTCATTAGTTAATAAAAAATCTACAGTGCTCTTTTTATCAACTTTAATATTCGGGTGCAAGTGAAAAGGGATAAAAATAGTAGATTTTTTATTATCCTTTAAAATTATATTGTCTTCTATCAAAAACTCATTATCATTTTTATTAAATTGAAAAGACCTGACATGTTGTATACTTGATTTTTTATTATAAGTACCAACAACACGCTCTATTGTATCTGTTTGTAAAAAAGAAATGACTTCTGGTTTAAAATGATTTAACCACATTGTATCACTTGCATGAAATGCCTGATTTGAATTATTCAATGTAATTGTATTATGCGCTTGACAACTGACAAAATAAGATCTCCATTTTTTTTCAATATGATAACTAAATGTCCCTGAATCAACAAAAAAAGCTTTCCCATTTACATGAATTAAAAAAGACAAAATATCTGAATGACCATGAGCAGCAATTGATAAGTAACCTAAAGGAGCTACATCGAAATGTGCATATATCTCTTTATCTTTAATTACCTTTCTAAAAATAAAATGTCCTTCTTTTGGATAAAATTTTGTATCTAATTCTTTCTTTTCTCTATCCATTAATTTTTCAAATAATAAATAACCATCATCAGAAAAAAGTAATTTATTTTTTATGTCATATTCAGACTTTGCAGACAAATATGATTCATCATTAAAAATGATTGAAGCAGAAACCAATAAAGATTTGAAGTTATTAAAATGACCTATTTCCGAGAAATTAAGAACATACCCGTCGTCTTCATCACCATATTTTGGAAAATTCAGATTAACATCCGTAAATACCAGGATGTAATCTAATATTTGTTTTAAAGCCTTTTGGAATTCTTTTGAAAACGAATCATTGCATTTTTCGCCAATAATGTAAGGCAATAAAAAGAAATCAGTTATAAATTGTATATATTCAGCAGCCTCTTCTTTATTTACTCCATTAGAGTGCTGTTTTAGTATCTCCTTTTCCAAGCCATCCTTAGCATAGCTTCTCCAAAACTCTGACTCTTTAAATTCCCAAACTGAAGTTGCCAAATATAATCCCGAATACTCCGAGACTAAATGATTATTTGCAGAAGAATACTTAGATGGATTGTTAAATGAGTATTTACAATGTTGATAAATAATAGGTAACCATTTAGTATTTACAAATTCCTTAAAAATTTTAGATTTAATCATTAACTCTTCAGCATCTAATAATTCCCAACAAAAGAACCAATTTATTAATCTGATATTTACTTCTATATTACTATACCAATTAACACCCAACAAATAAGGATTTGCTTCAATCCAAGATTCATTCAATTCAATAAATTTATCTAAAAATTTTTCATCCTTTGTTTTATTATAATTTATAACAATATGAATTAAAAACTGTAGTCTATTTATTTCCCATACATTTTTTGCAGAAAGATCTACACTTTTTCTAATATTAATATTTTTTGAAAAAGTCAAAGGATACTTCTCACCAGAGAAGACGTCTTTATGCCAATCAATTTGTGAATCAAAAAAATTTATTTTTTTTCCAAACACGGAAAATTCATCGTCAAAAATAGGAGTATCTATTTCACCTATTTTTAATATCTTTTTTGTCTTAGGTATTAGTATAGTACCTAAAGTTTCACCAACAACAAAGAATGATTCAAATTTCTTTTGAAGAATTTGTTTAAATCTATATGGTATCTCCAGAAGAGACATCGTCTTTAATCTAAAAAAATACCATTTTAACATACTTAGCAATTTGTTTAAAAATTTATTAATTAAAATTTTTGTTATACTATATTCTATTTCGACTCCATTACAAAATTCACAGCTTCTAGAAAAGCTCTAAACATTATTGAGATATCTGCCTTTTCCTTTATTATTTCTTTAGCACTTTGAGAAAATTCACTATAAAGCTTTTTATTTTGTAAGATTAATAGCAGTTTATCTTTCAAGTCTTCATTAGTGTTACAAATAAAGCCATTCTTTTCATTTTCAAGGTAAATAATTTCAGGACTATGACGAACATTCAAAGCTAAGCAAGGTAATCCCCAAAACATTGCTTGATTGATACCTAATCCATTTGTTCCTGGTATACAAAAAACATCTGAGGCTTTAAAGATTTTATTAACTTCCAAATCATCATATATTGCCCCTAAATATGAAATATTTTTTGAACTGCTAATTTGTGTTGAATTTTCTTCAGAAAATCCTGGCCCAACAATAATTAAACCATATTGTTCAAATTCACCACTTTTAAAAATTTCAATAAGGACCTCTAATTTTTTTCTTTCTTGAACCCTACCAACAAACAGTACATACTTTTCGAAATTTAAATGGTATTGACTTTTAATAGTTGAAACACTTTCTTGCACATCAGGAATCATTTTAAAATTAATTGTATTGTTTGCATAAAATGTCTTTGAATGATGCTTCTTTTTTATATACTTTAATTCGTTTTTAGTATATAGTAGAATTGCACTTGACGCTTTGTGAAAAAAACTATAAATAAATAATTTTAACTTATTATTAGGATCTTGTAGGTTAATTCCATGATTCCAATAGATGTTAGGGGTTTTATGAACCCAAGTATAAAAATACAAAAACCATATTGACCTGTTGGTGGGGTGCAAAAAATTAATAATGACATCAGGTTTTTCGTACTTTAGGTATTTATGTAGCTTATAAAAGCTTGACCCTACAAAAGTAATCTTATCTTCTAGCAGACCAAAATTATCTTCTTTGCATGCGGTAGAAACAACAACCTTAAAATCAATATCTTGTTCCTTGAATAAGTTTATAAATTCAGAATAGACTTGAGCTCTATATTTGTATAGCTTATTTGATACAAGTATTACTTTTTTCATTATTTAAATTGTTAAAAGAAACCGGTTCTTAATTAACTTTATGTTTTTTTTGTACAAAAAATAAGTCATGATACATCTTTAAATAAAAATTATTTGATAAAACTTTCTATTACAAATGAACCAAAATTAGACCATGTATATTTTGAGACATAGTTACTAACTAAATCATTATTGTTTTCTTTATTATTATTTAATTTATCAATAAGCATAGGGATATCTTCAAAAGAATTATAACATGATACTATTTTATCATTAGACAGTTCTTTAAAACTTCCTACATTAGGTCCTATTATTTGTTTCTCAGAAGGCAAACTAAATATTAAGGAACCGGAACTTAAAACTGAATCCTCAGTATACGTAAATAAAATAGACTTTGATTGATTAATATTATTTACGATATCTTCATCACTTAACCTTTCATTTATGAACGTAATATTTTTATTTTTAATTACTTCACTAACAATAGAATTTTCTAATTCTTTATTTTGACAATAACCACAAACAAGTAATCTATATCTTTTAAAAAAATCTTCATTATTAAAATATTTAATAAAACCATCAACATTTTTGTACGGATGTATTGTACCCCAAATTATAATATCATATTTTTTTTCCTTAGCTTTATAATCTAAATTAGAATACGTTGGATGAGGAAAATATTTTACATCGGTTCTATTAAAATTTTTCTTAATAAAATCGACCCCCTCATGACTGTGAGTAAATATTAAATGTGATTTTTTAATGCAAAACGCTAAAGCTTCAGAAGATTTTTTAGTTTTACGATTATGAGCAGCTTTATTGTGTAAAATAAAAATATTTTTTTTTCCTAAAAATAATCTAATAATAAAAACTAATTTAAATAAGTAGTACTGGACTACTCCAAACCTATGGTTCGGTATATTCTCTGGCCAATTAACAATATGGTAATCAGCAAATAGATTTATAAATAGTGATACAATATTATTATTAACATTAAACTTAGAATAATTTGTTACGTTTAAATGTTTATCCAATGCACTAGCAAGCTCTAGTAAATAAGGGTTGTTACTTTGGTTTTTTCTTACACTATTTGGAAAAATAAATACTTTAAACAATTTTTTTTATTTTTTTTGTGTGAATACTTTGATCTATTAAATATAAAAAAACTACAAACACCACTGTTGCAAAAGTTTGACTAAATGGAAAAATCATGATACATAAAACTGTCGTATAGAATAAAAACTGTTTTTGATAAATCTCTAAACTTCTTCTATGTCTAAAATAAATAAAGAAAAGAAGATGAAGAAATGTTATCCCATAGATTACTCCATTTTTATTAATAGCACCTATTATGCCGATATCAGTTCTATAGAACCTATTAAAATCCTTATATTTTTGAATTTCCTTGCCATAGGTTGAACTTTGATGTTCTGGACCATTACCAAATAGTATAGTACCGTAACCATCCCAATAATCATATAAGAAGAAATTATAAGATTGAAATCTTACATAGTCATCATTCGCAGTATCGTCTTGTGCAGAGGTTATCAACTCCCCAAATAAACTCTCAACATTCATAGAAACTATAAGTGTTACAATTATTATTCCTATGAATAATGCTATTTTTTTATTAAATGATTTTATAAGTAAAAATGCTAAAAGAATATTTATGATCACACCAAATAGTACTTGTCTTGTCATAAATATATAAATCCCAATCAGAAAAAAATAACATAAAATAGCTGTTTTATTTAAAAGATTAATTTTTGAAATAAACTTTTGAAATATTATAAAAAAAGCAATAATTAAGATATCAATACCGCTAATCATGTACCTATAAAACCCTAATCTAATTTCAATTTCTTTACCTGTTAATACAGAGTCTCCTCTAGTGTAAAACCAATAAGATGGATAAGTTAGTTGTTGAATGATAGAAATTGTCACATATAAGACTGCCAGCACTATAATCGACCTAATAACATCAGTAGCTGAGATATTAATTCTATGCAAAACAAAATATAACAACCATATTAATTCAAATCGCCACATGTAAATGGATAAAGAAATATCTTGATTATGAGATATGTAAGCAGGTATTATACTAATAAGTGGTAATAGTATAAAAAGGTACACATAATTTTTAAAATGCATTTTTATATTATACCTACTGCCAGTAATTGTTATCCATAAAAATAATAACAACAAAATAATTTCTAATCCTTTGTAAACTTGCATATTAATTCCTTTAAACGAAAAGAAATGTGTAAATACTAATATTACAAACGTGAGAAAAAAAAATTTAATTGATTTTACTTTAACTTTCATTTAAATACTATTTTATTGTAAAAATTATTAATCTAGAAATTTTTGAAATAATTTTTTTTAAGCTAGATGGCAAATATTTGTAACTCATAATTTTTTTATGATACAAAGAAGCAAAACCACGTTTTTTATAATTTGGTAGCTCATCCAATATCAATTTTTGTAGTATTTCATCCTTTTTATTTAAATCTTTGCCAACAATATATTTTTTAATGAAATCTGCATATTTGGGAATACTATTCCATTTATTTTTGATATTTACAGTATTACTAATATTGTTTTTATGATTACGATAAATAAATAAAATTTTTGATGTATACGCCACACCTCCTTCAAGGCTTAGTTTAAACCATGTTAAGTCATCACTACCCCAACCATCAGGCATTGCAAAAAATCCCCCTATTTTATTTAGAGCATTCACCCTTACTGTAAAGTCTGATAAATACATTTTTCTATAGCCCATTATACGATGATAAATAAAATCAAATGAATTTTCAAACTCAGAGCATAAAGATGATAAAATAGCTCTATCACTACCTTCATAAATAATTTTAACTCTACAATGAAATAAATTACAATTTAAATTTTGTTGAGATAATTTTACCATCTCCTCTATATAATTTGATTCCCATAAATCGTCATCACATAAAATAGAAAAAAGATCGCCACTAGATAGTTTCAACGTCAAATTCCAATTATCTATCATGGCTAATTGCGCTTCATTTTCATGATATTTAATTCTATCATCGTTAAAAGAATTATAAATATCTCTTATTTTATCCTTAAAATCATCTGTTTTTGCATTATTAACTAAAACTATTTCAAAATTAGTGTACGTTTGTTTTAAACAAGACTTAATAGCTTCTGTTAAAAAAACGTCTTTAACTACAGGTAAACCTATTGAAAATAGCTTATTGTCATTTAAAGTTTTAATCATTATAATTTAATTTTAGTGCTTTAAGGTATTTAATAGACCATACTACAACATAAAATGAAGGCAAAACTAACGCTATTAAATTAGCAACTACTATTCCTTGCAAACCATATTGTATCCCTCCAAATATTGATAATGGCAAAGTTAAGCAGGCGTTTATAATTGCTGGTATTATAAACGTATTTGCTCCTGTAGCAATAATGGAATTAGCAAATGCATTGTGGTTAACATATAAAATCACCAAGATAAGCATGGGTCCAAAAATATTGGCTCCTAAATAAGAGCCCTCTCCTAGCCATAAAGGAAATAGTATTGGGGCAGCTATAAAAACTACAACACTCAATAAAGATGCAACACTTAATGATATTACTACATTTCGTTTTACAAGTTGTAGCATTCCATTTACATCATTTTGAGCAAATTTTTGTGAAATAAAAGGATACATCATTGTGGTAACCATTCCTGAAACTGCTAAAATAAGTGTAGTTACTCTTTGAAGTCCAGCATAATAGGGTATAACTTCTAAACCAATTAAACGTTCTATCACAAAGAAATTAGATTGTAAAACTATAAAAGAAGTAATGTTTAAAATAAGAATTTTTCCACTTTCACTAAACATACTCATAACCTCTTTAACTGTAGTATATGAGCTTTTAGTAATTATGTACCCTTTATTAAGCCTATTAAACGTAATTTTAGCAAAGAAAGAAAAAATTATACCTGATAATAAATAAACAGCTCCTAAAGACCAAAAACCAAAATCTAATTTTAATACAAGGTAAAAACCTATTAAATTAATTAGAGCTATAAAAATTTGTATAAACTTATCCCAACCTACCTCGCCAAAGCCATTTATTAGATGAAAATATTTAATAAAATAAATTCGTAACATAAAACTTACAGACAAAAGCAACCAACATAAAGTACCTTGCAATATAAAGTTTTGCTCTTTTAAAACAAAATAAATATAAAACACATAAATTACAGAACAAATTAAAATAACTAATAAAGTAGCAATACTATAGCTCCATTTTACAGTAGCCCAAATACTATTATTAACCTCTAATGAAGAGTACGTAGATTTTAATTTTGCTGATATACGAGTTACGACAGGAGCTAAACCAGCTTGCCCAAGGCGTATTAAAACTGTAAAGGATATAAAAAATAACCAAATACCAGCAATTTCTTCACTTAAAAATTTAATTAACATTGGTAAAACTATTAACCCAGCAATACCATCGATTCCTATACTTGTAATTCCCGCAATAAATCCAAAAGAAATTTTCCTAGAGATTAAACCCTTTCCCATTTTTTTGTTTTAAAATTATATTGTTTAATTACTTTTGCTGGATTTCCAACCGCAATTGAATAATCAGGAATATTAGAATTTACAACACTATTTGCTCCAATAATACAGTGTTTACCTATTTTAACTCCTGGGAGAATAACAGCATTATTGTAGACATATGTTTCATCACCAATTTCTACAGGAAATGTTTTTATTTTTGCTTTGTTTATTGGGATAGATATATCCTCATGAGGATGTATAATATCTGTTATTGTAACATTAGCTACAATAATTACATTTTTACCAATTTTGATTTCTTCTGCACATGTAATATGACAATTTTGATGAATTTGTGAAAAATCATTTATAATTAATTGTGGTTGATATTTTTCATTAGCATATTTTGTAATCAATTCAATTCTACTATTAGGCATCAAAACTACTCTGTCTCCAATTGATATTCCCTTTTTAAAATTTAAAATTAGTTGTTTATGTATAACTGAATTTTTGCCAATTTTTTTAAATTGAAACGAATAAAAAAAAATCATTATCCTTCTTGTTAAAAAAGTATAACCCTTCTTGAAAAAAATCAGTAATTTACTTATCATTAATTTTAATTTTAACTCCTTGCTCAATATTTATTTTATTAAACCAACCTAAAATATTTTTATTTTGTCGTTGGTCCGCTACAGCATACATAACATCAGATTTTCTATAAGGCTTGCCTCCCCAATTAATATTTGTTTTTTCACCAGAAACTTCTTCTACTATTTTTGCCAATTCTTTTAAGTTGGTTCCTATACCTGTACCCAATTTAAACTCACTTGTATTAGGCAATATGTTTATGTTATCTATTAAGCTTAAGTAAAAATTAACTACATCATCTATGTGAATAAAATCTAACACTTGCTCTCCTAATGATAGTTGCAAAGGCTCTTTAGAATTGGTAGAATCAAAAATTAAATCTATTATTTTTTTTTGAGTATCAACACCCCCATAAATTGTATAGGGTACTACTGTTGTCTGTTTAAAATCATAAGCATTAGCATAATAGTCAACTATAGCTCTCGAAGCCGTTTTAGTTGCAGCATAAAAATAAGCGGGAAGTAATTCACCATCGCCTTTAAAATATTCAGCAAATGTTCCGGTATTTACAAATAATTTTAACTCATTTGTTTTTACAGCATCTAATATTTTTGACAAAAAAAGAATGTTAGTATCAACAAGTTTTTCAACATCTGTCCATTCATCCGAAGAAGTTAAATAGGATGCTAAATGAATTACAATTTCTGGTTTAAAAAATTTAATCTTTTGATTAAAATTAGCATCATTAACCTCAATTTTTTGTGTTTTATTTCCAAAAAAATCATCTGATTTAGATATACTTCTTGTAATTTCTAAAATATCATATTCATTTTCAATTAATTTTGGAATTAAGTGTTTACCAACAAATCCTGTACTTCCTGTTATTAAAATTCTTTTACACATACTAAAAAGGATTATTAATCATATACTCTTTAAAGGTTAAAAAATCAATATCTCGATTTGATAAAATTGGTGCTTCTAATTGCCAATTATAACCAAAGGAATCATATTTAATACCCATATCAGCATTGGCATTGTATTCTGTGGCTACATTATAAACTGTTATAGTGTTATCCTCCAAAGCCTTAAAACCATGAGCACAACCTTTTGGTATAAAAATTGACTTGTAATTGTTATCAGTTAATTCTACACTAAAATGTTTCATATAAGTTTCAGACTCTTTTCTTAAATCAAGTACAACATCCAATATTGCCCCTATGGGTACATAAACTAATTTTTCATGATCATGAGGGGGCATTTGAAAATGCATCCCTCTGATCACGTTTTTTTTACTTAAAGAAAAATAAGATTCTCTAATAGAAAATGGTATATTATTATTCTCAAAAGTTTCTTTGTTAAAGGTCTTTACAAAAAGTCCTCTTTCGTCAGAAGCATTGAAGTTGTTAATAATAAAAACACCTTCTAAAATAGTAGTTTCTAAAGTCATCAATTAAAAATTTAATCCAAAAAACTCTTCCATTTTTTCTACAACAAAATCAAGATGATCATTGGTTAAAGCTGGTTGAACTCCAATCCAAAAAGTGTCGTTCATTGTTTTATCCGTATGAGTAAGATCACCAACGATACGATATTCTACATCTTTAAAATAAGGTTGTTTTGTTAAGTTTCCTGCAAATAACAAACGGGATCCGATTTTATGTGTATCTAAAAACTTAGTAACGTCTACCCTAGTAGCTCCACAACCATCTTTTAACGTTATTGGAAAACCAAACCAAGAAGGATTGCTGTTTTCAGTAGCCACAGGCAAGTGAATAAACTCATTTACTGCTTGTAATTTTTCTCTTAAATAGGCATAATTTTCACGTCTTCTTGCAATGAAAAAATCTAATTTCTCCAACTGAGCCAAACCACAAGCAGCCTGCATGTCAGTAATTTTCAAATTATATCCAGAATGTGAATACACATATTTATGATCATAACCATAAGGTAAATCCCCGTGTTTTTGATCAAAGCGACAGCCACAAGTATTATCACATCCAGGTGGACAATAACAATCGCGTCCCCAATCTCTAAAAGATTCTGCAATCACTTTTAATTCAGGATTGTTCATAAAAACAGCACCACCTTCTCCCATGGTCATATGGTGAGCTGGATAAAAACTTAAAGTCCCTATATCTCCAAATGTCCCGCATTTTTGTCCATTGTATTCTGCTCCTAAAGCATCACAGGTATCTTCAATCAACCACAAATTGTATTTTTTACACAACTCTGTCACTTTCCCTAAATTAAAAGGATTCCCCAAAGCATGCGCTAACATAATTGCTTTGGTTTTAGGCGTAATCGCTGCTTCAATTAAATCGGCATTTATATTGTGTGTTTTGATGTCTACATCTACAAAAACAGGAATCGCTCCAAATTGAACAATTGGGTTTACTGTTGTAGGAAAACCTGCGGCTACTCCTATTACTTCATCTCCTTTTTTTATCGCTCTGTCTCCCAACTTTGGAGATGTTAGTGTACTAAATGCAACCAAATTAGCTGAAGATCCTGAATTTACAGATAAACAATATTTAACGCCTAAAAAAGCTGCTAATTTCTGTTCAAATTCGGTATTAAATCTTCCGGTGGTTAACCAACCATCTAAAGATGCTGACACCATATTCTGTAATTCCTCTTCTCCTAATAACTTTCCTGAAGGAGGAACCACTGTTTCCCCACCAATAAAAGGTTGCGGTTTGTATTGCTCTTCTGCATATTTAGAGACTAAACCTGCAATTTCTTTTCTTAAATTATCTAATTTTTGTTGTGATTCCATACTTATTTGTAGTAGTTATTAATTTCTTTTATACATTGATCTCTAACATCGGCTCCTTTAAGGAATTTTTGATGCCAATTAATTATTAATTTTAAAGATTCTTCTAAACTCCATTTTGGTTGCCATTTTAATTTATTAGCTGCTTTAGAACAATCTAATTTTAAAAAACCAGCTTCATGAGGATTGTTGGCTTTGTCTAACTCCCAACTAGCTCCATTTCCCCATTGTGCTACCATTTTATCTAAAATCCAATTTACAGGTTTACATCCATCGTCTTTTGGTCCGAAATTCCAGCCTCCTGCAAGCTCGTCTCCTTTTTCATATAATTGTTGTGCAAGTACTAAATATCCTGAAAGTGGTTCTAACACATGTTGCCACGGTCTCGTAGATAAAGGATTTCTAATAACTACCGGTTCAGATTTTTCAAAAGCATTTAAAATATCCGGAATTAAGCGATCGTCTGCCCAATCTCCACCGCCAATTACATTTCCTGCTCTCGCCGAAGCTAGAGACGCCGAATTTTCCGTGTTAAAAAAAGAACGTCTGTAAGCCGAAGTTACCAATTCTGCGCAGCCTTTACTACTGCTATATGGATCATGTCCTCCCATAGGCTCATTTTCACGATATGCCCAATCCCATTCTTTGTTCTCGTAACACTTGTCGGTTGTAACTGAAACAATTGATTTTAGATTAGGGCATTTCCTTGCCGCTTCTAATACATGAACAGTACCAATAACATTGGTCGTATACGTATTTACAGGCTCTTGATAAGAAAGCCTTACCAATGGTTGCGCTGCCATATGAATTAAAACATCTGGATTAAAAACAGTCATGCTCTCTGCTATCTGAGCTTCGTTTCTAATATCTCCAATTTCTGTCTCCATATTTTCAGCTACACCCGCTTCTGTAAAAAGATTTGGTGTCGTGTTAGGCTCAAGAGAATATCCTTTTACAACTGCACCCATCGACTGCAACCATAAAGACAACCACGCCCCCTTAAATCCAGTGTGCCCTGTTAAAAAAACACGTTTATCACTCCAAAATGAAGCAGCTACTTTTCCTTTTGTTACTTCCATAGTTTCCAAGGCGCTTTATTAGTATCCCATAATTCTTCCAAATGCGTTTTATCTCTTAAAGTATCCATAGGTTGCCAAAATCCATTGTGTTTAAATGCCATTAATTGATTGTCTGCTGCCAATCCTTTTAAAGGTTCCTGCTCCCAAACTGTTTTATCGTTTTCAATACGATCAATAACTTTAGGAGACAATACAAAAAAGCCACCATTAATCAAAGCACCATCTCCTCTTGGCTTCTCTTGAAAACGTTTAACTTCTCCATCAACAATCTCTAAGGCTCCAAACCTTCCTGGAGGAAACGTAGCTGTTAATGTAGCATCTTTTCCATGCGCTTTATGAAATTTAAGCAGTTCTTTTATGTCAACATCCGCAACGCCATCTCCATAGGTAAAACAAAAACTCTCTTCTCCTTCTAAATAGGGTGCAACTCGTTTTAATCTTCCGCCCGTCATAGATTCATCCCCTGTATCAATTAAGGTAACCGTCCATGGCTCTGCTCTTTTCTCATGAATAATCATTTTATTACCCTTCATGTCAAAAGTCAAATCGGATTGGTGTTTGAAATAATTGGCAAAATATTCTTTTATTACATATCCTTTATAACCACAACAAATAATAAAATCATTGATTCCATAATGAGAATAAGTCTTCATAATATGCCATAAAATTGGTTTTCCGCCTACTTCAACCATTGGTTTTGGCTTTGAAACTGTTTCCTCACTTAATCGCGTTCCTAAACCACCTGCTAAAATTACTGCTTTCATATTTGCTTTTTTAATTTGTTTCTACAAAGGCATCTGAAAAGAAATTACTTTCCGACAACCTGTTTTTTATAAATACCTCTTTTGCAGCTTGTATCATTTCATTAGAGCCACAAGCATAGACTTGCGTAAGCTCTAAATCGATAGTACTTCTTAAAACTGCATCTTGTACATATCCTTGGTCTCCAAACCAATCTTCTTTTTGACGAGAAAGTACTGGGATATAATTGACTTCTATATTTTTATTTTCAAAGTTGGGCTCCCAAAATAAATCCTCTTTATATCGCGCACCCACAAAAACCCAAAACTTTTTATGTTTAAAATCAGAAGCAGACTCTTGAATGTTCTCAAGGATTGCTTTGATAGGCGCAATCCCTGTACCTGTTGCTAAAAAAATGATATTTTCATAGTTAGATTCTCTTAGAAAAAAAGAACCTAAAGGACCTTCCATTCGTAATAAATCGTTCTCCTTAGCTTCCTCGAACCAATACTGACTCATCAATCCCTTTTCATATTTTTTGATAAAGAACTCCAAGCTTGTTTTTTCTTTAAAGGCATTGGCTACTGAATAACTTCTTTTAAGGTTTCCTTTGATTAAATTGACATATTGTCCAGAATTGTATTTAAGATTGGCATTCGGAGGTAATCTTAAACTGACTTTGATCACATCGTGTGTAAGTTTTTGAATCGATTGAATTTTGGCCGGTACAATTTTCTTTTCGTACAAGGTAACATTACCCAGATCTTCAACGTCTAGCATTAAGTCAGTCGTTGGTATTGCATTACATGAAAGTGCAAAATTTTGTCGTTTCTCATCATCAGATAACACCAAATCATCAAATTTATCTTTTGTAGCACCTTCAGCAATTTTAACAACACAACTTCTACATCTTGCTGTTAAACAACTGTGTTCTAAAAATATTCCAGCCGATTTTGCCGCTTCAAAAATGGTTGTAGTTGAATCGCAAATAAAGGTTTTATTGTTTTTTAATTCTATTTTGAACATTGTAATCTATTATTGTTATTCTATTGTTACATTTTATAAAAATGATTAGCTTAACAACTAATAAAATTTATTACTACTTCTATTAGTACCATTTTCATATTCCATCTGTTTTACTATTTTACACAAATTCTTACGTATTATAATACTGTTCATTATTGTATTATAAAAAAATATAAGTTACACTTTTAAACACCTTAAATTAATTTGCAATATCAATCACATTAGACTATTCGAAGGAAAAAGATTATAAGTGATATTAAAGATTAACTAGATCAATATTCAACTAAAATTTACTACCTCGTTAATTAAAGACTGCACGTGTTATGATATTTCTTAAAATCCAAAAATTGTGTAGTTTAAGATTTGTACCCTGTATAAATCATTTCAAATTTATTCAGTAAATAATATTTATTGTAATAGTAAAATATTATTGCTTATTATAAAGATAACAGTTAATGTCTTTAAATTTTTCTAAAATAATGATTCAAAATAGGAAATTGTTTTTCCAAGTCCTTCCTCTAGCTCTATCTTCGGCTGCCACCCCTTTAATTTTTCTTTTGCTAGAGAAATCTCTGGCTGCCGTTGTTTTGGATCATCTTGTGGCAAAGGCATATGAATAATGGTGGATTTTGAATTTGTCAAACGAATGACTGCTTGTGCCAGTTCTAACATGGTAAATTCATTCGGATTTCCGAGATTCACAGGTCCTAAAAATGAAGGTTCTGATGCCATCATACGAATCATACCTTCTACCAAATCATCTACATATTGAAAGGAACGTGTCTGCAAGCCGTCTCCAAATATCGTAATGTTCTCTCCTCTTAATGCTTGCATGATAAAATTAGAAACCACGCGCCCATCTGAAGGGTTCATATTTGGACCATACGTATTAAAAATTCTAATAATCTTAATCGCTACCTTATTTTGAATGTGATAATCCATAAATAAGGTCTCAGCACAGCGCTTCCCTTCATCATAACAAGAACGAATGCCAATCGGATTGACATTTCCCCAATAACTTTCTGGTTGCGGATGCACTGAAGGATCTCCATACACTTCACTGGTACTTGCTTGTAAAATTTTAGCCCCTACACGCTTTGCCAAACCTAAGGTGTTAATAGCACCCATTACAGAGGTCTTCATTGTTTTTATGGGATTAAATTGGTAATGCACTGGAGAAGCCGGACAGGCTAAATTATAAATTTCATCTACTTCCGCATAATAGGGTTCTGTAATATCATGACGCACCATTTCAAAGTAAGGATTGTCCAATAATTTTAGTATGTTTTTTTTATCTCCTGTAAAATAATTATCCAAGCACAGCACCTCATTCCCTTCGTTTAATAAACGTTTACATAAATGTGAACCCACAAAACCAGCACCTCCTGTTATTAATATTTTCTTCATATTCTTATTTTACTTAATTAAACATAAAATAGATCTTTATTAAATTTATTATTTACCTATTCCTTTTACTTGAAAACCAATGGAAGTCAATTTCTTAATATCCAAAATATTACGACCATCAAACACAAAAGCTGGCTTATACATATTGGTATAAATAGCTTTCCAGTCATAACTTTCAAATTCATCCCACTCCGTTAACACTGCCACCGCATGTGCCTCATGGACTACCTCCATTGGGTTTGTATAGACAAATATTTGAGCTAACTTTTGATTTATTTTCTCCTCAGTTAAACCCTTCAACTCCCATACATAACGCATGTCAGCTGTGATTTTACTTTCAGATACTTTTGGGTCGTATACATGGATTTCTGCACCGTCTTCTATTAAGTGTTCGGCTACATAAATAGCAGCAGACTCCCTCGTATCATTGGTGTCTTTTTTAAAGGCCCAACCTAAGAACGCTATTTTCTTGCCATTTACCGTATTAAATAATGTGGTGATGATACTTTTAGCAAAACGATATTTTTGATAATCGTTCATAATAATTACCTGTTCCCAGTAATTGGCAACTTCCGGCAAATTAAAATGACGACATAAATATACTAGATTTAAAATGTCTTTTTGAAAACAAGAACCTCCAAAACCAACAGAGGCTTTTAAAAACTTAGGACCAATACGACTATCTGTGCCAATTGCATGCGCTACTTCATCAACATCAGCCTCTGTAGCTTCACACAAAGCAGATAAGGCATTGATAGAAGAAATACGCTGTGCTAGAAAAGCATTTGCAGTTAATTTTGATAATTCGGAAGACCAAACATTAGTCGTTAATATTTGTTTCGGACTTAACCAATTTGAATACACATCTACCAAAGATTGTATCGCAACTTGTCCGCTTGGTGTTTGTTGCCCACCAATCAAGACCCTGTCTGCATTTAATAAATCGTCAATGGCAGTGCCTTCCGCCAAAAATTCGGGATTGGATAATACTTCAAAATGCACACCATTTCCATTGCTATCCAAAATAGTTTGTAGTGTTTCTGCTGTGCGCACTGGTAAGGTGGATTTTTCAACGATGATTTTGTCGGTAGTTGCTACTTCCGCAATTTGCCGTGCACAGAGCTCTACAAATTTTAAATCAGCCGCCATTCCCTTTCCTTCACCATAGGTTTTGGTGGGTGTATTTACAGCAATAAAAATCATATCTGCTGCTGCAATAGCTGCATCCACATCCGTTGAGAAAAATAAATTTTTTCCACGTGCCTGACCTACGACTTCTGCCAATCCTGGTTCGTATACAGGTAATTTCTCTAAGTCTTCATCATTCCAAGCAGCAATACGAGCTGCATTTAAATCGACTACCGTTACTTTTATTTCAGGACTTTTTAAAGCGATTACTGACATGGTGGGTCCACCAACGTAGCCTGCTCCTAAGCAACAAATATTTGTGATTTTTTTCATATTATTTGGTTATTTTAATTATTCCTACTGAGTAAGCTTGCACGGATACATAATGACTAGTCACAACAGCTGAATTCGATTTATTTTTTTATAACACTTTACTTCGCTTAAATTAAAATTTCAAAAGTTATTCTTATCAAATCAACATCATCTTTCATTAAAAACATAGCTACTTGCATCATGTCCTTTACTTCAATGTTCGTTGTTCGATGGACGAGAATCGATTGACGAATTTGTTGTTCGATGTTTAATCTTCGTTGTTCGTTGTTCGTTGTTCGTTGTTCGTTGTTCGTTGTTCGTTGTTCGTTGTTCGTTGTTTAACTAAAAAATAGTAGAAAAACCTCCCCTTATTACATTTTTACTATTCTATTCATCCAGTGTTCTCAAGAAATTTTTAAGTGATATAGTCATAAAGATAAATGTATGTTTGCTAAAAAATATTCGCTAAAATTTAACAGTTTTCCACGGCTTCGCTCTGTCAGTCCCATTTCTACTAACTTTTTTTGAATAATTCTGTGCAAACCTACTAAATTAGCACTATAACTGGCTTAAATAAGCAACAATTTATCACTTCAAAGATTATTATTATTATACTCTAAAAAATATACGGTGTAATCTATTAATTCGAGAATTTAACCTTTATAATTCTACTGAAATCTAAAATTTTACTGCATAATCTAAGGTTTAATTCATCTGCTTTTTTAAACATAGCTTCTTTAATTTAACTGAAATACGTTCTGTGATTATTTTTGCAAATCCCTATTTACATGCAAACCAATCGGTTTGGTTACTTATGAAATCGACTCGTTTTATTTTAGCTACTATAACAATTGCTCTAATTCGCTAAAATCTATAGGAAAATTGCTCTGCATCTAATTCACTATAATTTTAAACTAGTGAAGTCCTTGAACGGCTTCGCCCTTTCAGTCACATTTTACTGCAATTCTTGTATTTAATTTTATTAAAAAAAACCTCTACGCCTTAGAAGTAGCCAGTAACTTTTATGAGCTCTTTAATCTTCTTACTCTCTTTTATAAAAAGTCTTTTACTATTTTATAAGTTTCTGTTGAGCGTAATTTTCATTCCCAAATCTGGCAATAAAAGCAGTACTCTGTTTTTACTTATTTCTTCAACAAAACCTTCCTTCCCCTCAAAAACACCACTGGACACTTTCATTCGATCGCCGCGTCGTAAACCTTCTACCTTTGCCTCCACCGTTTGATTTGACAGCCATGCTTTCATTACAACAATCTCCTCATCCCGAACAATCGCTGGTTTTTCTAACCAATATACATATCGAACAATGCCAGGAACCTCAAATACAGCTTCACGATCTCTTTCTTTTAACTGAACAAATACATAGGAGCTCATCAGTGGCACTTCGACCTTTTTTTTACGATCGGACCATTGCCGAATTTGATTTATCATCGGGCAGTACACAGTAATGCCCATCTTTTCTAACTCCAGGGCAACCTTCTTTTCTTGTCGAGATTTTGTATAAATTACAAACCAATTCATTCGTCTAGATTTTTTTAAGCCAACAATTTTTAACTCTTAGTTCGTATTTAGACAACTTCCTATGTAAACAATATTTTTACCTAATTCTTTATTCTGTTCGGTTACTATGTCACTAAGCCAACAGTATTTAAGGTGACATACTTTTCACCTTTTATATACCAATCTTTTTTAGTTAATTTCAGATTAGGTCCGTATCTATTTTACTCAGCCTGTTTCCATATTTCATGACCTGCTTTTAACAGCACCAAATCTTTTTGCATTAACGTAACATCACCGGCCATCATATCTTTTACCAAAGAAGCCAAGTCATGCTCTGGAATCCAACCTAATTTATTTTTAGCCTTCGAAGGGTCTCCAATTAACAAATCGACCTCTGTAGGTCTAAAATAAGATGGGTCAACCGATAAAACTTCCTTCCCTATTGGTATCTGAAAATCATTATGATTACATGCCGTAACAAAAGCTTTTTCTTCTACTCCCCTTCCTTTAAACTCTAATTCGATACCTACTTCCCCAAAAGCCATACGAACAAAGTCTCTTACGGTAGTCGTTACTCCTGTTGCAATTACCCAGTCCTCTGGCTGGTCTGCTTGTAAAATCATCCACATCATTCGTACATAATCTTTCGCATGCCCCCAATCACGTTTGGCTTCTAAATTTCCTAGAAACACTTTTTCTTGCAGTCCTAATGCTATTTTTGCAACTGCACGGGTTATTTTTCTTGTTACAAAAGTCTCCCCTCTTCTTGGTGACTCATGATTAAATAAGATTCCGTTACAAGCAAACATATTGTATGCTTCACGATAGTTTTTAGTGATCCAAAATCCGTATATCTTCGCTACTCCATAAGGAGATCGTGGGTAAAACGGCGAAGATTCATCATAAAAACCTTTTTCATTTTTATTTTCTGGCATCCCTCCATATAATTCGGACGTTGATGCTTGATAAATTCTTGTTTTCTTTTCTAAACCTAAGATTCGTACTGCTTCTAATATCCGTAAAGTTCCCAGTCCATCAACATTCCCTACGTATTCAGGCGTATCAAAAGAAACAGCAACATGAGACATTGCTCCTAGATTGTAGATCTCGTCTGGTTGACATTCTTGGATGATACGTGTCAGGTTCATTGCATCCGTTAAATCTCCATAATGCAACTTTAATCTTTGATCTGGATCATGTGGATCTTGGTAGAGATGATCTATTCTGTTTGTATTAAACAGGGATGATCTCCGCTTGATACCATGCACCATATACCCCTTTTCCAAGAGCAATTCTGCTAAATAAGAACCATCTTGTCCTGTAATTCCTGTAATTAATGCTACTTTCATAGTTTTTCGTTTGTTCGTTTTTAAACGGTTAAATGTTTAGGTGGTTAAAAGTTTAATTGTTAAAAAACTTAGTAGTAACCCATAACAGATACCATATTGTTTCGTTGTTCGTTGTTCGTTTTAACGGTTAAAAGTTTAAGTGGTTAAAAGTTTAGTAGTAACCCATAACAGATACCATATTGTTTCGTTGTTCGTTATTCGTTATTCGTTTTTAAACGGTTAAATGTTTAGTTGGTTAGTTGGTTAGGGTTTAGTTAGTGATTAGTCTAAACGCTAAACTTCTAAGCTCCAAACTTATATTTATACTTTATTTTGGTTAGGGTTTAAAGGTTAGAGATTAGTTAGTTACTCTAAACTTCTAAACTTTATTTACATTTTCTTCTTTAACGTTTTATTATTATTTATCTGAAATTTATAAAGGGCATTCAGTTTCCTAAGTATTGTATCTAAATCTACTCTTAACGTAGTATATTTTTCTCTATTAATATATTCCATATCCAAAGCTGTGTTCAAATGGTCTATAGTTTCCAAACCAGAAGCATAAGAGATATTTGTAAAATGTGCTTGGTCAAAATTTGAAGATCTACCAGAGCCCTCCGCTAAATTAGCTGAAATACTCGCAGATGCCCTATTCATTTGACTTATTAAATCAAAACGTTCCTCTTTTGGAAATAATGAACTCATTTTTTTTATGTCTATTTTAAATTTGCGTGCCGCTTGATATACATCTAGTTTTTCAAATGAATATATTTTATAGCTCAAACTTATTTTTTTTATTTTTTTATTGGTTACTTGCTTGTTTAATTGTTTAATTGTTTAAAATAAAACCTCTAAACCCTAAACACATAATCCCTAAACATCTAATCTCTAACCCTCTAAACACATAACCCTCTAAACACATAAACCCTAAACCTCGAAACACCTAAACCCCTAAACACATAACCCCTAAACCCACTCACATCCTACATCTTCACTTCCTTAAAACTCCCTATATTCTCTAAATACCAATCGTAGGTTTTCTCAATCCCTTCATTTAATTCTGTCGAATATTGCCATCCAATAGACTTCATCTTTGAAACATCCATTAATTTTCTTGGTGTTCCATCTGGTTTTTCCGTATCCCAAATAATTTGACCTTGGTGGCCTATTACGTTCTGAATTGTTTCTGCCAGCTCTCTAATCGTAATGTCTTTCCCTGAACCCACATTGTATAAATATTCTGGCAACTCATTTTCCAAAGCATACACGACCGCTTCTGCCATGTCATCTACAAATAAAAACTCTCGCATTGGAGTTCCACTGCCCCATAACACTACATCGGCATGGTTATTTTCTTTTGCTTCATGAAACTTACGAATCATTGCTGGCAACACATGAGAAGTTTGCAAGTCAAAATTATCATAATGACCATACAAATTGGTAGGCATTAAGCTTACATAATCTTTGTTGAATTGCTTCCGAATCGCCTGACAAAGTTTTACACCTGTAATCTTTGCAATGGCATACCATTCATTGGTAGGCTCTAATGAGTCTGTTAATAAGTATTCTTCTTTTAAAGGTTGTGGTGCAAATTTTGGATAAATACAAGAGCTCCCTAAAAACACAAATTTCTCAATTCCTGCTTTTAAAGCACTATCAATTAAATTATTCTGAATTTGCATATTCTCCATCAAAAATTGATAGGGAAAATCGTTGTTTGCCAAAATACCACCCACTCTTGCGGCAGCATCAATAATGGCTACTGGTTTTTCTTTTTGAAGAAAATCTAAAACGGCTTGTTGATTTTTTAAATCTAATTCTTTGCTGGTTCTACCTATTAAGTTGGTGTATCCTTTTTTTTCTAATGATCTGCACACCGCAGAACCCACCATACCTCTATGTCCTGCAATATAAATTTTGGTATTTTTCTCCATAAAAAGGTTTACTTACTTTTTTTACTATTGGCGTTTTCTATTTCTTGTACTTCTTTGCGCAATCCGCTGCTAGAAAAACGGTGTTCTCTTTTATTGTAAAAAAGTTTGATGCCCGATTGCTCGCAGTATTCACGACCTGTAAAGGGTTTGTGTGCATATTCATCACCCACAATACGCACATCAATTTTAAAAGAACGCAATACGTCTTCTAAATCTTGCTCTGTTGCATACGGCACAATCTCATCTACATATTTACAGCCTTTTAATTGGATGTATCGCTCTACTACAGATTGAACCGGCATATTTTTTTCTGGACGATCTAAAGTAGGGTCGGTTTGTAAACCACAAATTAAGTAATCGCATTCTTGTTTCGCATCTTCTAACATTTTAACATGTCCTGCATGAAACAAATCAAAAGCACTAAAAGTGATTCCTACTTTCATAAAATTTATTGTTTATTTAATAGCCAAGAAGAAGATTGGATCTTGTCTCCTAAACCATCAATTAGTTGAATGTTTAATTCTTTACAAATAGGTGCTTCCGGAATGGAGTTGTTATCCTGATCTCCTCCGTTAGCGAAACCTAGTTCGTATTCGGCTCCGTACGTTTCAAATAGCGTGCGAATCGATTCGCAGACCGTTCTGTCTTGGTCTACAGAAATCATCGCCTTGTCTACGGCTTTGATATTCTGTACAATAAATAAACGTTCGGCTTCTTTTTGAAATTCTTTTGAACCTTTGAGTCCTCTTTGCAAATCGCTATTCACAATTACAAAAAGCTCATGTGCTAACTCTTTAGCATTATTAAAATACTCTAAATGTCCTTTGTGAATAGGATTAAAATATCCTGATACAATAATTGCTTTTTTCTTCATGATTTATTTTTGGCAAAGATAGCTATATTTGTTTATTTTAAAAAGGGATGCTTAACCCCTGCAGTACTTATTGTTAAATTCCTAATATCATGCACTATATTTATAGATTTCTCAGAATCTTCAAGTCCAAAACCATTTCCTTTCAAAATTTGCTTGTAACTTTTTGTATGCAAATCTGTAAAACCGGCGCTAAATTCTAGTTCTTGCGCATCAATCGTAATGGAACGAAAAGTTCTTTGTTCTTTCTCTTTTATAAATTCCGGCAAATCATTTTCATCAATAGACAAGAACCAACGCACTCTGGCATTGTTAAACTCTAAATATCCAGCAGCTTTATTTTTCTCTCTTACATGCACGATATTCTCTTGCACATCCCCAAAAATCCAAGACAACATGTCGTAAAAATGAACTCCTATATTGGTGGCAATTCCACCAGATTTGCTTTCATTGCCTTTCCAAGAAACATCATACCACTTCCCTCTTGATGTGATATAGGTTAAATCTACCTCGTATTTTTCTTTTTTATGTTCAGCAGCTACTTTATTTTTTAAGGCAATAATACTTGGATGCAGCCTTAATTGTAAAATAGTATGTATCTTTTGACCAGATTCCTTTTCAATATCTTTTAAAGCCTCTACATTCCATGGATTTAAAACTAAAGGTTTTTCACAAATTGCATCTGCTCCTCTTCTTAACGCCATTCTAATATGTGCATCATGTAGATAATTTGGCGTACAAATACTTACATAATCTAAAGAAACTCCGGCTCTTTTTAATTTTTCTATATGACGGTCAAAACGTTCGAATTCAACAAAAAAGTTGGCATTTGGAAAATAACTATCTAGTATCCCCACACTATCAAACTTATCTAAGGCAGCAATTAATTGATTATTTGTTTCTTTAATCGCTTTTAAATGTCTTGGTGCAATATATCCTGCAGCCCCTATTAATGCAAAATTTTTCATTATAAACTTTTATCTTTAATTGCTAAAAAATTTTTGATATCATACACCACAGCTTCTTTGTTCTTCAATTGTACAATATCAATATTTTTAAACTCTTTATGCGCTACTGCTAGTACAATAACGTCATATTTCTTGCTGTACACTTCATCAATTAAATCGATATCATACACCTCTTTTACTTCTTCTTTTTTAGCCCAAGGATCATAAACATCCGCTTGAAGCCCATAGCTTTCTAGCGCAAGATATAAATCAATTACTTTTGTATTTCTGATGTCTGGACAATTTTCTTTAAAGGTAATCCCTAAAATTAAAACCGAAGCTCTTTTCACCTTCAACTCTTTATCAATCATCAACTTGACTACTTCAGAAGCAATATGATGCCCCATACTGTCATTTAACCTTCTTCCAGAAAGAATAATTTCTGGATAATAACCATATTGCTGGGCTTTTTGAGCTAAATAAAAAGGATCAACACCAATACAATGACCACCAACCAAACCGGGTTTAAACGGAAGAAAATTCCATTTGGTAGAGGCTGCCTCTAAAACTTCGCTGGTGTTAATATCCATTAAACTAAATATTTTTGACAATTCATTTACAAAAGCAATATTGATATCTCGTTGACAATTTTCTATTATCTTTGAAGCCTCTGCAACCTTTATAGAAGGTGCTAAATGGGTACCTGCGTTTATCACAGATTTATACAGCGCATCTACTTTTTTGGCTGTTTCAATCGTAGAACCTGAAGTAACTTTTAAAATATTTTCTACAGTTCTCACCTTGTCTCCAGGACTAATTCTTTCGGGGGAATAGCCTACAAAAAAATCTTTATTGAAAACTAAATTCGATTCTTTTTTTAAAACAGGAATGCAATCTTCTTCAGTAGCTCCGGGATAAACAGTTGATTCATAAATGACAATGTCGTTTTTTTGCAAGTATTTCGCAATGGTTTTACTCGCAGAAAGTAATGGTTTTAATACAGGTTGATTGTTTTTATCTACCGAAGTGGGAACTGTAACAATATAATAATTGCAATCTTGCAAAAATTCTGAATCAGCCGTAATAAAAAGACCAACTTCAGGATTAGAATCATTGGTAAGAACTTCTTTTAGCAAACTGTCATCCACTTCTTGCGTAAAGTCTGTTCCCTTTTTTAAATCTGCAACTCTATTCAAATTGATATCAAAACCAACAACCGCATATTTTGTTGCAAAGAGCCTAGCAAGTGGCAAGCCGACATAACCAAGCCCAATAATTCCTATTTTAATTTTACTCACAAATTATATATTTTGAGAATGTAAATTTACAAAAAAGGTTTTTTATGAGATGTATGAAATCATTTTTAAAAATTTAATGCTTTTAATACAAATCTAATTACCAAAAATAAGATATGCCAGAATTATATTTCGGAATTGGTAAAAGCGCTCCTACCAATCGGCCGGTTAAGTTTTGGAATAACAGAAGCATAAAAATACTGGAGGAAAAGAAACAAAACCATGATTTAGAATGACGATAACCAAATATACTTCCTCTTAATCGAGCTAAAAATAATACGAGATATGATTTCAACAGATGTATGCTAAACTTCCTAAAAACAAATGCAAGAGAACCAGTGATTATAATGACTCAGCCTCATTAAAAAATCATATTCATCATCGAAAGATGATAAAAAAAATAGCAAAAGCAATTGTTAATATAAATTCTAAAAAGAAAACTTTTATTTTTTTAGAATTATTTTGTTGGTTAATTGTATTTTTGGGTAAAAATTTTTTGAATCAAAAAACATAAAAATCATTAAGATGAAACTCTTTTTAAAATGCCTTCTGCTATTTTTTTCCCTCTCTATTTTTTCTCAAAATCAACCTAAAAAGAAAAATCTCTTTCAAACCGCTGGCTCTGTCATCAAAACTAGTTTTAACACCATACCAAGTGATTTTGTATTTTTAGGAAAGGAGGTTTCAGATAATTGGAAAAAAACTGGCTACTATGCCGCTGGTATTTTGGGTTTAATTGCCACTGATAAAATTACTACCAAAGCTTGGCAGAACCATGTTGAGCCCAATATAGATTATAATTTACCCAATATAGCTCCTGATTTTTTAAAAAACACAAAAAATGAATGGATAAATGGTCAAAACTCATATCTGACTTATCCCATTATTGGGTTGTATATTGGGTCTTTAATTGGTAATAGTGAAAAGGGGCAATATGTGGGAATTAATTCTTTTAAAGCTATCGCGTACTCAACATTAATTACGCAAATTACTTTAAAAACGATTTTTGGCCGAAATAGACCGGAAAGTCCATTAAACACCACTACCAAAGGCCAACCTTTTACCAATAATAATTGGGACTTTTTTAATAGTAGAGAAAACGAAATAATTTTTTCAGATTGGAAAGCAACAGGTATGCCTTCAATGCATCTCACTACTTTTTTTGCTCTAGCCAAGGTAATTCAAATGGAGTATGATAATTATTGGATTCCTTATGGAGTTATGAGCGCTGTATTTTTTTCGAACGTTAAAGGCCACCAGCATTGGTTTAGCGACATGGTTGTTGGTGGAATTTTAGGCACTTTAATAGGACGGTCTGTTGTAAGAAGCAGTTGGAAAGCAAGAGGTATTTTAGATAGAACAAAACCAAAGAAGATTACTTTAAGCTATACACCACAATTTTCTCCAGAATTTACAGGCTTAAGAATCGTTGGTACTTTTTAGGTAAACGAGTTACCAAGGAAAACTTAAGTATTATGCAGAACGCGAATGAAACCAAAATACATTTTGACTTAAATTGTTCAGCGTAACTTAGAAGTGAGGCATTTCTTTTATCAAAAAAATCAATTTCTAACAGTCATACTTGCCATGAATGACAAACTGAATCTAATGGTCATTCTACCTATACTAAAATTGGTCAAGCAAACACCGTTAAAAAGCTTCCAAAGTATCTCTAGAACAACATCTCTTCATTAAAAACATCCTCGACTATATTGTTAATTGATGCACAGACGCTTCAGTTGAGTCTTTTAATGCCACCCCGTCAGTATTAGAAAAAAATTAAAGCCTTTATAGCACAATGCAGAGAGGCAAGAAATATAGAATTCTTACTTTTAAGACTAAATACTATTTTTGCATAATTCTAAAACCCAACAAGTTTGGACTTGATTCATTGCTTTGCCCTAACAAAGGCAAGGGATTGCAGATACCTCATTGAAACCGCTGCTGCAAATACAATCCTGCGCACTGCATACTCATTATTTTTTGTCTTCAAAAAAGGCTGAAATACATTTCGCTTTTTTGAAAACAAAAAATCCTGACGAAAAATCGTCAGGATTTTGATTGATGTGGGCAATGAGGGATTCGAACCCCCGACCCTCTCGGTGTAAACGAGATGCTCTGAACCAACTGAGCTAATTGCCCTCTACTTTTTAATTCCTATTGAAAAGGAATAACTTCATAATTTTATATAGGAAGCTTTGAACTTATTTCGCTTAGTTCCCTAAGCGGTGGCAAATATAAAATAGATTTTAACTCTACCAAAAGAAAAATGAACTTTTATTTAAATTATTTCTGCAACTACAAAAGTACTACCTCCAATATAAATTGTATCTTCTTGATTTGCATTATCTAAAGCTGCTGCTAAAGCTTTTTTTACTGTCATATATTTTTTACCATACAAATCAAAATTTGTCGCTTTTTCTTGTAAAACAACTTCCGAAAGCCCTCTTGGGATATTTGGCTTACAAAAATAGTAGGTGGCTTCTTTTGGAAACATCGGTAAAATATCATCTAAATTCTTGTCCAAGACAACTCCGAGAACAATATGTAGCTTTTTATATTGCTCTTTTTTAAGCTGATTTAAAACAATAGCTAAACCTTCTTTGTTATGCGCAGTATCACAAATCACCTTCGGATTCTCTTGCAAAACCTGCCATCTTCCTTTTAAGTTTGTATTTTTCACCACATGCAATAAACCATCCAAAATATTTTTTTCTGAAATCGTAAATCCACGTAATTGCTGAATTGCAGCAACAGCCGTTTTACTATTTGCCCGCTGATAATCTCCTAATAAATCTAACGGATAATTTTTAACATCATTTGAAGCAAAATAGATTTCAGATTGACATTCTTTTGCCTTCTCTAAAAAAACATCCAATACTTCCGTTTGTTTTTCTCCAATAACTACTGGAATCTTATTTTTTATAATTCCGGCTTTTTCATAGGCAATTTCAGGTAATGTTTCCCCTAAAAATTGTGTGTGATCTAATCCTATATTTGTGATTACAGCGATTTCTGGAGTAATAATATTTGTAGAATCTAACCTTCCTCCCAGTCCTACTTCTATAATAGCAATATCCACTTTTTCATTTGCAAAATAATCAAAAGCCAAACCAACAGTCATTTCAAAAAAGGACAATTTTTTTTTTCCCAAAAAACCTTTCTGTTTATTGATAAACGAGGTTACTCTGCGCTTCGGAATTTCTCTGCCATTTATTCTAATTCTCTCTGTAAAATTTTTTAAATGCGGTGAAGTATACAAACCTACTTTATAACCTGCTTCTTGTAAAATAGACCCTAACATATGACTGGTAGAACCTTTTCCATTGGTACCACCAACATGAATGGTTTTAAACTTTCTCTCAGGAAAGTTTAAAACCTCAGAAAATAATAAAATATTGGTTAAATCTTTTTTGAACGCAGTTTTACCTTCTCTTTGATACATTGGTAATTGTGCAAACATCCAATCTAATGTTTGTTGGTAATTCATATTGCAAAAATAGGTGATTATTTCGTTAAAGAAAACTTATAAATAATAGTTCCAATTTGATTATTTGGTGCTTTTTCGTCTGCATTCCATGTGGTTTTAAGGGCAGCTTCTTTTGCCGGTTTTAATAAACATGCAGCCGTATTTGTAGAGCCTTTTATACCCGGAATTGCACGAATGACTTTGCCGTTTTTATCCACAACAATTCTGACCACAACAATTCCTTCTTCTTGACATTCTGGCTGTTTTATAGGTTTTGACAAGGCTTTCCTTCCTGCAAGATTATAATTTCCTCCAGCACTACTTCCAGTATTTCCATAATATTTGAAAACATCTGCGTCTCCTTTTTCACTTCCTCTTACACCGTCTTCTCTATCATCCCCTTCACCTTTCTGATTTGCATCAGAGGTATTTCCGTTTAACAAGCTATTTAGTGCGTCTGTAGTTTCTTTGGATGGCTTAGGCTTCGGGATTTCTTTTGGAATCTCTTTCTTGATATCCTTCTCTACCGACTTTTTAACTTCTTTTTGCTTCTCTACAACAGACACTTCCTTTGATGTGTCCTCAGTTATCATTTCTTCTTTAATTGTTTCTTTGGGAGTCTCTTTTACCTCTTCTTCAAGAACGACTTCTTTCTCCACTACTTTTGGTACTGAAATTTTCTTCGTTTCTTCAACAGGGTTTCCGCTTCCAACAGTAGCATCTCCAAAATTTATTGCCAAACCATATTCTTCTGGCGGATCTATATATTGCATCCCAAAATTAAAAATAACAAACAACAAAAACAGCAATATACTCGCTGTGATTATTGCTGATTTTCGTTTATGTTTGGTGTCTAATAGTGCCATTTTCACATTTATATCTGCAAAACAAAATCTTGCAAAACAATTTATTACTTGCCTTTTACGGCTAAAATCATCTTTAATTTATTCTTATTTGCAATGTCAATTACTTTCATCACATTTTTATAGGGAACATCTTTATCTCCCCTAATAACAATTGTTTTCTTTTTATCGCCTCCTACACTTTTTAAAATCTCGCGCTCTAATCTTGCTGCACTTACCCTTGTTTTATTAATATAAAATAATGATTTATTGGTTATGGTTACCGCTACAGATTTATTATTCTCTGTTTTCCCTCCGGCTTTTGGCAATAAAACATCGATTGCACTCACGGTTACCAATGTTGATGTAAGCATGAAAAATATCAACAATAAAAAAACAATATCCGTCATGGACGACATATTGAATGATGGATCTACTTTATTTCTTCCGCGTAAATTCATATTATACCGGCTCGTTTAATAAGTCTAAAAACTCCACCGATTTTGCTTCCATTTGATACACCACTTTATCAGTTCTTACCACCAAATGATTGTAGGTAATGTATGCAATAATACCCACTATTAAACCTGCAACGGTCGTAGTCATTGCAGTATACAATCCGTCAGAAAGCAATTTAATATCTATTTGACCCCCTGCATTTGCGATTTCATGAATGGCAATAATCATTCCGATAACAGTTCCTAGAAAACCTATCATTGGGGCTACACCAGAAATTGTAGCTAAGACACTGACGTTTTTTTCTAATTGATAAACCTCAAGTTTTCCTGCAGTTTCTATCGCTTTTGTAATATCATCTAAAGGCTTCCCAATTCTAGAAACCCCTTTACCAATTAATCTTGCCGTTGGCGTGTTTTTACTTTTACAAAGCGCATCTGCAGACTCTAATTTACCATTAGAAACATACTCTTTAATTTGATTCATAAAATTTTCATCAATTTTTGATGCAGATTTTATCGCAAAAAAACGTTCGAAATAAATATATAGAGCAACTGCTAACAGCACAAAAAGAATGGCTATTATTATTTGCCCGCCTAAACCACCATCCATAATTAATTTATAGATAGAAAGTGTTTTTTCTTCTGAAGCCACCTCCTCTATAAGCTCTTTATTATCTTGAAAAAATGATATCATTCAATTCTCTTTTAAGTTCTATTCTAGTAACGACTATTCTTTTTTTAAATTGTTTCAAAAAAAAAGCATAGCACTTTCTTTATATAAAAAAATGCCATTCTGTACTTTTACAAAATGACATTTCTTTACATTATTTTAAGGTGACTATATAAACATTCGTAATACCACGAATGCTAAAGAGCCCACTAAAAAACCTATTAATGCTAACCAAGATATTTTTTTAAAATACCAAAAGAAATCTATTTTTTCCATTCCCATGGCTACAACCCCAGCAGCAGAACCTATAATTAACATAGACCCACCAGTTCCTGCTGAAAATGCAATAAAATGCCATAAAGGATTGTCTAAACCTTCCGAGAACATTCCTAAACTCGCTGCCACCAATGGAACGTTATCTATAACCGCAGAACCTACTCCCAATAAAAGAACTACTAAATCCGAAACTTCAGTACCTTCTAACTCAGAACCAATTAAAGGAATGCCTTCTTTTAAGCTATCTGCAAAGTTGAATAAAATACCTAAAGATTCTAGAGCCGCAACTGCCATTAAAATACCCAAGAAAAATAAAATACTTGGCATTTCGATTTTAGATAGGGAGGAATGGACAGGACTATGCGTGGCATGTTCTGCATGCTCATTAGCCTCATCGGCGTCTACACTGGAAATCGAAAATTTCGAATTACTATAAATTTCTGCAAAAGTAGCCACAAAAGCTAAGGACAACATCATACCTACATAAGGAGGTAAATGTGTTATTGTTTTAAATACAGGGACAAACAAAATAGCTCCTAAACCCAGGTACAACATTCTTCCACTATGCTCACTTTTTGGCTTTTCAACTTCATTTACGTCAAATTCAATATCCCCTTTAAAGGCTGGTAAAAATGTTGCAATAAAAGAAGGAACAATCATACATAATAAGGAAGGAATAAATAAATAAGTAAATAACATTCCCGTACTTACTTTATCTCCGATCCAAAGCATTGTTGTGGTTACGTCCCCAATTGGTGAAAAAGCACCACCAGCATTTGCCGCAATAATAATTAAACCTGCAAACCAAACTCTATCTTCTCTCGTTTTAACAATTTTCTGCAAAATGGAAATTAAGACAATAGTTGCTGTTAAATTATCTATAATTGCTGATAAAATAAACGCTAATACAGAAAACATCCATAACAACTTCTTTTTACTTTTAAAATTTACATACCCCTTAATGGTAGAAAACCCATCAAAATAATCTATGATTTCAACAATGGTCATGGCCCCTAAAAGGAACACTAAAATTTCAGCAGTTTTACCTAAATGATGTAATAAGGTTTCTTCTACTAAATGTAATTTATCATCATGTGCTAGGCTACCAAAACCATCTACTAAGGCATGTTTACTGGAATCAAACCATGTTGTAAAATTATCTACCCCAAGAGCAACCAGTGCCCAACATACCGCCATCATGATTAATGCTGGTATTAGTTTATCTAATTTTAAATTATGCTCTAACGTGATGGCCAAATATCCCATCACAAATACTATAATAATTACTGACTCCATATTCTCTAATTTAGTTTATAACAATTGTTTAAGCGCTATTTCAAACGCAGTTGAACATATTTTTGTTTTTGATGCACTTTTTTTAAACGTTTTTTGCAAGGCCTTTTTGATAACCGTAGATGTATCCTCAAAAATAGCTTTGTCTTGCATTGGTAAAGGTACTCTTGCCTCCATTAAATAAGCAAAAACTCTAGCAATACCACAATTCGAAATAAAATCTGGCAACAAACTTAAATGATTATCTGTATATTCCATAATAGGTCCAAAGAAAATTTCTTTGTCCGCAAAAGGAACATTCGCGCCAGGAGATATTACTTCTAATCCTGCATCTATCATTTGTTGCACTTGATCTCTTGAAACCAATCTTGAAGCCGCAGCAGGAATAAAAATTTCTGCTGGCAAACCCCATATTCTTTCATTAATTTCTTCAAAAGAAATCATCTTTTCTGAAACCAATTTATTCCCATCTTTGGCTAAAAATAAATTCCTCATTTCTTCCAAAGAAAATCCATCTTCATTGATGACACCACCATCTCTATCTATAATTCCAACAACCTTTGCGCCTAATTGTGTTAGGTAATACGCAGCCGCCGAACCTACATTTCCAAATCCTTGAACAATGGCCCTTTTTCCTTCAATTTTACCACCGTAAATATTATAATAGTGTTTTACCGCTTCTGCCACACCATAACCGGTTAACATATCTGCAACCGTGTATTTCCTAGATAAATCAGGCGAAAATTGCTTGTCTTCTATTACTTTAATCACGCCTAAACGCAATTGACCAATTCGATTTATTTTATCTGCTTCCGTGGGCTTAAAATGACCGTTAAAAATCCCTTCTTGTGGATGCCAGACACCACAATCTTCTGTAATCGGAATTACATCTTTATCTGCATCTACATTTAAATCTCCACCGGTACCATAATAATGTTTTAACAATGGTGTAACCGCTTTATACCAGCGCTCTAAAACTCCTCTTTTTCTTGGATCACTCGGATCAAAATTAATGCCCGATTTCGCCCCTCCAATCGCCGGTCCTGAAACCGTAAACTTTACTTCCATTGTTTTTGCCAAAGACAAAACTTCATTCATGTCTAAGCCTTTTCTCATTCTTGTACCACCACCAGCTGCTCCGCCTCTTAATGAGTTGATCACGGTCCAACCTTCTGCTTCAGTCTCTTGATCTTTCCAATGAAAAACAATTTCTGGCTGTTTGTTTTCGTATTTTTTTAATAATTCTTTCATTATAAAATTTTAAATAAATTAACTTACTTTTTTGTTCCTTTCAACAATTTTAATCTTGCATTAAAATCCCCTTCTGGGGAAAAGCTAAAGTTGATTCATTTTTAAAAATTTAGGAATATTATTTAGTTGATACTGCACAAACTTACAGTAAAAAAAAGGATTGCTCAAATTTTTATTACCCCCCTGAAGGCAAAAAAATCATTCCAGATGAATGATCGTATTTTGCTCCTGTGACACTACTTAAGCAATTAACCTGATTATCAAACCTTAACAAACCTAAAAAAGCAAAAATTAATGCTTCCTTAAAATCTATCAATTCTTTTTTAGGCAATAAAATCTTGTGCTGTAAACTTATTTCAATTTGATGCATTAAAAAAGAATTGAAAGCACCTCCACCTGTAACTAAAACCGAGTTATTTTCCTTAATTATTTTAGAAATCTGACAAGCAATATGCGCTACAAAAGTTCTTAATATTGCCGAAATATCCGTTTCTAAATCATTAATAAGAGGAAAAATATGCTCTTTCACCCACTCTAAACCTAGAGATTTTGGGGGTTTTTGCTGATAAAATTTTAAAGAATTTAATTTATCTAAAAGCTGCTGATTTAATTTTCCTTTCGAAGCTATATCTCCTGATGCGTCATAAGCTAATCCTAATTTGTTAGCATAATGATTCAAAACAATATTTACAGGACAAATATCAAAAGCGATTCTTTCACCTTCCTTAGCATAGGAAATATTCGAAAAACCTCCAAGATTTAAACAATATTCATAATCCGAAAAAAGCAATGCATCCCCTATCGGCACTAAAGGCGCACCTTGACCTCCCAATTTTACATCTTGCGTTCTAAAATCACAAATTACTTTTTGTTTTGTATCATTTGCAATAACCTGACCATTGCCAATTTGTAGCGTAACCCCCTTTTCTGGTTGATGTAAAACCGTGTGTCCATGAGAAGCTATAAAATCGATATTTTGAATCTGATATTTATCAATAAATTCATTAAGTACAGCTCCTAAAAAAGCACCATATTCAATGTCTAGAAATTTTAATTCATCACTTGAAAAATTGATTGCATTTTGTAAAGCTGACTTCCATTTTTTAGGATATGAAATTGTTTCTGAGTGAAGTATATCAAAATCTTTATAGCTAACTTTTTTAAATTTCACATATACCAAATCAATACCATCTAGAGAAGTTCCGGACATTAAACCAATTGTAAAAATCTCATTTTTATTCATAATTGTAAAATTAACAAATGTCTGTTGAAAATATGTTACGAAATCGATATCTTTGATGCCAAAAACTACGAATATTATAAAATTATATATAGATGGATTTTAGTTTAACAGAAGAACACATCATGATACGTGATGCTGCAAGAGATTTTGCGCAAGCAGAATTATTACCTGGTGTCATAGAAAGAGACAATAAGCAAGAGTTCCCGAAAGAATTAGTAAAAAAAATGGGAGATCTTGGTTTTATGGGAATTATGGTAGACCCAAAATATGGAGGAAGTGGCATGGACGCTATTTCTTATGTATTAATTATGGAAGAACTTTCTAAAATTGATGCTTCTGCATCTGTCATCGTTTCTGTAAATAATTCTTTAGTTTGCTATGGTCTAGAAGCTTATGGAAATGAAGACCAAAAACAAAAATATTTAACAAAATTAGCCACCGGAGAATTTGTTGGTGCTTTCTGTTTAAGTGAACCAGAAGCAGGTTCAGATGCAACTTCGCAAGCAACAACAGCAGAAGACCAAGGAGATCATTATCTCATTAACGGAACAAAAAACTGGATTACTAGTGGTGGACGCGCAGACGTATATTTAGTGATTGCGCAGACTGACAGAGAAAAAGGTCATAGAGGAATTAATGCTTTTATCGTTGAAAAAGGAACCGAAGGTTTTCATGTGGGCCCAAAAGAAGATAAATTAGGAATTCGTGGTTCGGATACGCACACGCTGCAATTTAATGACGTAAAAGTGCCTAAAGAAAATAGAATTGGAGAAGATGGATTTGGATTCAAATTTGCCATGAAAACACTTTCTGGAGGAAGAATTGGTATTGCTGCACAAGCATTGGGCATTGCTGCCGGAGGTTACGAATTGGCCTTAAAATATTCTAAAGAACGTAAAGCTTTTGGTACAGAAATTTGCAATCATCAGGCGATCGCCTTCAAGTTAGCAGATATGTACACAGAAATTGAGGCTGCGAGAATGTTAGTGATGAAAGCTGCCTGGGACAAAGATCAAGGCAATAACTACGATATGTCTTCTGCCATGGCCAAACTATATGCATCTAAAGTTGCCATGGAACAAACCGTAGAAGCGGTTCAAATACACGGAGGAAATGGTTTTGTAAAAGACTACCATGTAGAGCGTTTAATGCGAGATGCAAAAATTACTCAAATCTATGAAGGAACCTCCGAAATTCAGAAAATTGTAATTTCTAGAGGTGTTATCAAAGGATAAATTACAACTCATTATATATAGTATTTAAAAATCCATCTTTTTAAAAGGTGGCTTTTTCTTTTGGGCGTATTTTTAAAAAGAATATCGCTTCTATTTATCGCTCAGACTCTCTTGTTCGTTATTTATCCAATTCAATCGCATACAGTTGCAAACCAGAAGCCGGCGCAATATTTCGTAAGAATTTTTGATCATTATCTTCTTTTAAAGAGGATTCAATAAATTGTATATCAAGATTTCCTTTTCCAAGTTCAAATAAGGTCGCCATCATTAATCTTATCTGATACCTTAAAAATCCTTTACCTTTCACCTTTAATACATAGGAATCCTCCGGAAAAAAACTTGCCGTCAATATATCGTTTGTAACAATTTCACAAGAATCAATTACTCTTTTAAAAATAGTTTGCTCAGAAGGTTTTGTACAATATTTATGAAAATAATGCTCCCCTTCAAACAGTTTCGCTCCTTTAATCATTCTATTAACATTAAGGTTTTCCTCAATATTTACTAAAAAAGGAGCCGCAAAAGGATGATTCTTCTCCCCAAAAGAAAAATAATAATGATACTCTTTTAACTTGGACGCTTTAATAATATTGAAACTTCGATCTACTTTACGCATCGAAATTGCTTTAAAATCTAGAGAAAAGTTTGAGTTTAACGATTTCATAAAAGAATCTTCCTCAATTAGAATGTCCACGAATAGCTGTATACAATATTGATTTGCCGAAACCTTAGCGTCCGTTCTGCCAATACCAATGGTTTTAAAACTAGTATCCTCAAAAACAAAAGACAAGGTTTTATCCACCATGTCATGCAACGTCTTAGCATTGGTTTGTTTTTGCCAACCCGAAAAACGAAAACCAAGAAACTGTAAGCGAATTAGATAGGAAAATGAATATTTCATAAGGACAAATGTACAATAATTGTATTTTTTTTTAATTATAGCGCATTTTTATGAATATCCTAAAAATATATCTAACTTTTTTGTAAACATCCTATTTTATACCCTTTAAAAATCAATAATTAAACTTATCTCAATTTAACCCCTATTTTTTTGAGGGTACAATTTAAAATTACAACGTTTTCGAAAAAACACCCCCTTGTTAATTTGAATTTAATATATACATTTGGCTCGTTCAAATAATAAAAATCAATAAAAACTAAAAGAACATTATCATGAAAAAAATTATTTTAACTTTATTAGTAGCAAGTAGCTTAGTGATGACTGGGCAAGAAACAGAGGAAAAAAAATTCACATTAAGTGGAAGCGTAGACACTTATTTTAGAGGCAACATCAGCGGAGGCAATTTCGATACCGCTCCGGGCAGCTCTTTTGCTAATCAACCAGGTTTTGCTTTAGGTATGATTAATTTGGTTGCTGCTTACGAAGGAGAAAAAGTTGGCTTTGTTGCTGACATGGTATACGGACCAAGAGGAAATGATGCTGTCTTTGGATCTCCAACTGGAAGTTCTGAAGTAATAAATCAATTGTATGCTTACTGGAATGTAAGTGAAAAAGTAAAACTTACAATTGGTAACTTTAATACCTTTTTAGGGTATGAAGTAATTTCTCCAACTGCTAATTTTAACTATAGTACATCTTACTTATTTTCTTATGGACCATTCAGTCATACAGGAATAAAAGCAGATTTTACTTTATCGGAAAACACATCGTTGATGTTAGCAATAATGAACCCTACTGATGCTACGGAATTTAACCCAACTGGCAGCTATGCATTTGGTGCTCAATTAGGCTTCTCTGGTCAATACATCAATTTCTTATTAGATTCAGGAGCGTATGAGATCGATTTTACAGGTGGTTTTGATGTATCAGAAACTTTCTTTTTAGGTATAAACGCAGCTTATTTTTCAGGAGATGATGCTCCGGGATTCTATGGCGCAGCATTATACCCGCAGATAGCCACTTCTGATTCATTTAAAATTGGCTTAAGAACTGAATATTTTGTAGAAGATGGAGATTTTGGTGCAATTGGAACTGGCGTTGAGGACTCTAGCGTATTTGCAACTACTTTAACAGGTAATTATACAATTGGTTCTTTAACCATAATTCCAGAATTAAGATTAGATTCAGCTTCTGAAGCAGCCTTTGTAGGTGATAAAGCTCTTAGTTCTTTTGCTTTAGCCGCAGTTTATTCTTTCTAAAAAAATAAAATGATTAGGTAAATTGCTGTGAAAAAGAATAAACTTACGAGTTTCTAGTCTCGTAATTTCTCAAAAGATAATTAATTAAAAAATATAAATATGAGTTTATTTCTAACATTAATACAAGACACATCTGCAGCAGGAGTTGCAGAGGCTGTTGAACAAATAAATGGAGACATGGGAATGCTTTGGATGCTAATTGCAGGTATCTTAGTGTTCTTGATGCAAGCTGGTTTTACATTGGTAGAATCCGGAATGACAAGATCTAAGAATGCAGTTAACATTGCAATGAAAAACTTACTCGACATTTGTGTAGGTTCCTTAACTTTTTGGTTAGTGGGTTACTCTTTAATGTATGGAGATACTTCAAATGGATGGTTCTTTTGGAGCGGTTTATTCCAGGGGGAAGGAGCAGATTTATTCTTCCAAACAATGTTTGCTGCAACAGCCGCAACTATTGTATCCGGAGCAATTGCTGGTCGAACAAAATATACAACATACATTATATTCTCTATCGTTATGACCGCAATCATTTATCCAATTTCTGGCGGATGGCAATGGCAAGGGGAAGGATGGTTAACCAAGCTTGGTTTCATCGATTTTGCAGGTTCTTCTATTGTGCATTCTGTTGGTGGATGGGCTGCTTTAGTCGCTGCATTTATGGTAGGTCCTAGAATTGGAAAATATGTGGATGGCAAAGTATTACCAATCCCAGGTCACAACCAAGTACTAGCAACTTTAGGAGTTTTTATCCTCTGGTTTGGTTGGTTTGGGTTTAATGGTGGATCTCAATTAGCTTGGGGTGGCGCAGATGCAATCGGAGCTTCAAACGTAGTTTTAGTGACAAATTTAGCTGCTGCTGCTGGTGGATTAGGAGCGTTAATCACAACTTGGATCTGGTACGGTAAACCAAATTTATCACAAACATTAAACGGAGCATTAGCTGGTTTAGTAAGTATTACTGCTGGTTGTGGAAACATGACTCCTGAAGGCGGTGTATTAGCTGGTCTAATTGGAGGTGTTATCGTAGTGTTCTCGATTGAATTTATCGAAAAGAAATTAAAAATTGATGACGCAATTGGCGCGGCTTCAGTGCACGGTGTTGCAGGTGCATGGGGTACTTTAGTGATTGGTCTTTGGGGTGTAGATGGTGATACTGGTATTGGTTTATTCAATGGTGGTGGAGCTTCTCAATTAGGATCTCAAGCAATTGGTGTTTTAGCATACGCCGTTTGGGCAGTAGTTTTATCTTTTATTGTTTTTGGAATCTTAAAAGCGACTATGGGACTGCGTGTTTCTAAAGAAGTAGAAATTGAAGGATTAGATATTTCTGAGCACGGTTCTATTGCTTACCCAGGTAAAAGACAAAGAGAATATGAAGATGACAAATAGAGTCTAAATTTGAATCGAAATAAAAAATCACACAACTTTTATTAGTTGTGTGATTTCTTATGAAAAAATATTTTTTATTATTTTTCACAAATTTTAAAAACAACCGAATAAATTTTTATCATGAAAAAAATTGAAGCAATTATCAGAAAATCAAAATTTAGAGCTGTAAAAGAAGCATTGCACCAAGTAGGTGTCAACTTCTTTTCTTATTGGGATGTAACAGGTCTTGGAAATGAAAAAGAAGGTCATGTCTACAGAGGCGTTAGCTATAGCACAAGTGATATTCAAAGAAGACACATTGCAATTGTTGTAAATGATAATTTTGAAGACATTACTGTAAAAACAATTTTAGAATCAGCTTCAACAGGCGAAGTTGGTGATGGAAAAGTATTTGTTAGCGAAATTAAAGATGCTTACAGGATTAGAACCGGAGAAAAAGGAGGAGAAACTTTAAATTAATTTATTACTTATAATTAACAATGGAATTACTTACAATAAATAATGTATGGATGATGATCTGTACTGCACTAGTTTTCTTTATGCATCTAGGTTTTGCATTTTTAGAAATCGGACTAACCAGACAAAAAAACACATTAAATATATTATTCAAAAACATCTTTATAATCACCAGTGGGCTATTACTCTACTGTTTTGTGGGGTTCAACTTAATGTACCCTGGTTTTAGTGAAGGATCCGCGGGAATCTTTGGTTTTGCAGGCTTTGGCTTGTCATCCCCTCTTACTAATGCCGGAGCATTAGACTTGGCATACAATGAAGGTTATACATATTGGACAGATTTCTTATTTCAAGGAATGTTTGCAGCGACTGCAGCGACCATAGTTTCTGGAGCAGTTGCGGAAAGAATGAAAATTTTACCTTTCATGATTTTTGCCATAGTATATGTAGGGTTTGTATACCCAATAGCAGGTTCCTGGAAATGGGGTGGTGGATTTTTAGACCAATTAGACACGCCTTTTTATGACTTTGCAGGCTCTACTTTAGTACATTCAGTTGGTGGATGGGCAGCTCTAGTAGCTGTCTGCTTATTAGGCTCGAGAATTGGAAAGTTCAAAAACGGAAAAATTCAAGCAATTCCTGGACATAACATTCCATTAGCAACCGCTGGAGTTTTAATTCTTTGGTTAGGATGGTTTGGTTTTAATGGTGGTTCTGTTTTATCCGCAGATCCAGCACTTACTTCTTTAACATTAGTAACCACTTGTTTAGCTGCAGCGGCAGGAGGGGTTTTTGCAGCTATGATTTCTGCTATAATGTTTAAAAACCTAGATTTAACAATGTTTCTAAACGGAATTCTTGGTGGATTAGTCGGTATTACTGCTGGAGCAGATCAAATGTCTCCAACTGACGCTATTTTAATAGGAGCCATTGCAGGTACAATTATTGTATTTGCCGTTAGTTTAATTGATAAATTAAAATTAGATGATCCAGTTGGTGCCATTGCAGTTCATTTAGTTTGCGGTATTTGGGGAACTTTAGCCGTTGGTCTGTTTGGAAATCTAGCAAGTGCGGATCAATTTATTAGTCAATTAATTGGAGTTAGCGCCTATGCAGTTTTCTGTTTAATTACCTCATTCATTATCATATTTACTTTAAAAAAGACTATTGGAATTAGAGTGAGTGAAAAAGAAGAGTTAGAAGGTTTAGATGCTCATGAACATGGCATGGATGCATATCCTGATTTTAGACTGAACGAACACTAATACTTATCATTATTAACATAAAACACCTTTAAAGTTACTATTTTAAAGGTGTTTTTCTTGTTTTTACGGATATAACAATTAAAACCTATTTAATTACCATAAATATGTTTTTTACACCTCTATTTTAATTTCATCATAAAAGTTACATTAAACGGACCTAAAGACTGAATTATATTCAACAAAATACATAGATTTGTATATATAATTGAATACAATATGGAAAAACAAGGACTATATTTACCAGAGTTTGAACACGAAAATTGTGGCGCTGGTTTTATCTGTAATTTGAATGGAGATAAAACGAATCAAATTATACATGATGCACTTGAAATTCTAGAAAAACTAGAACATAGAGGCGGTGTAAGTGCAGATGGAAAAACAGGTGATGGTGCTGGTTTATTAATAGACATTCCTCATGACTATTTCAAGAGAGTATGTGATTTCCCAATTCCAAATCAGAGAGAATATGCAGTTGGAATGGTATTTCTTCCGAAGGTTTCTAATCAATATGATTTTTGCAAAACAACTTTTGAAAAAGAACTAAAAATACAAGGACTTGCTGTTTTAGGATGGAGAGAAGTTCCCGTAGATTCTTATCAATTAGGAGAAATAGCCTTGGCATCGGAACCGAATATAGAACAACTTTTTATTGGAAAAACTGATAAAATTGACGAAGCTACTTTTAAAGCGAAACTATATGCTGCCAGAAAAATAGCAGAGCACACCATCAGAAAATCAAAAATTTCTGAAAGTAACTATTTTTACATTCCAAGTTTATCCATAACCACGATTATATATAAAGGCATTATCATGCCTGAAGATATTGGGCCCTATTATAAAGATTTACAAGAAATAGATTTAGTTACTCGTTTGGCATTAGTGCACCAACGTTTTTCTACCAATACAATGCCCACATGGGAATTAGCACAACCTTTTAGGCACATGTGTCAGAATGGAGAAATAAACACACTACGAGGCAATGTAAGTAGAATGCGTGTTCGTGAAGAAATCATGAAAAGTGATGTTTTTGGACCACAAATCGACAAACTTTTTCCAATAATTTTACCAGGTAAATCTGATTCTGCCTCTATGGATATGGTAGTTGAATTGTTAACACATACGGGTCGTTCATTACCTGAAATTATGATGATGATGATTCCTGAAGCTTGGGAAAAACATAAAACCATGTCTAAAGAGCGTAAAGCTTTTTATGAATACAATGGATGTATTATGGAACCTTGGGATGGACCTGCCTCTGTACCTTTTACAGACGGAGACTATATTGGAGCTTTATTAGACAGAAATGGTCTAAGACCATCAAGATATACAGTTACCAAAAGCGGTAAATTAATTATGTCTTCAGAAATTGGTGTTGTAGATGTTGCTCCCGAAGACGTAAAAGAACACGGAAGACTAGAACCAGGAAAAATGTTCTTGGTTGACATGAATGAAGGAAGAATTATTGAAGATGAAGAAATCAAAAGCAAAATTGTTTCTGAAAGACCTTATCAAGAATGGTTAGATAAAACACGTCTGCATTTAAAGGATGTACCTTATACAAGTGAAACGTGCCCTATAGAATCTATTGATATTAAAACGCGCCAACGATTATTTAATTATACCTTTGAAGACATTCAAGAAGTAATTACGCCAATGGCATTGGTGGGTAAAGAAGCTCTAGGCTCAATGGGAACTGATACTCCATTAGCTGTTTTATCTGATAGACCTCAATTAATTTCAAATTATTTTAAACAATTATTTGCGCAAGTTACAAATCCGCCTCTAGACGGAATTCGTGAAGAAATTGTAACGGATATAAGTTTAAATTTAGGAAAAGACAGAAATATTTTTAGCATCACAGAGAGACAATGTCGAAAACTAAGAATTCAAAATCCAGTGATTTCTAATGCTGATTTAGAAAAAATAAGATCTATCGATATTGAAAGTTTCAAAGCAGAAACGATTCAAATTTTATATAAAAAATCAAAGGGATTAAATGGTCTTGAAGACGCATTGGATAACATTGTTATTCAAGTTGAGAAAGCCTTAGAAAGAAAGAATAATATTATCATTCTCTCGGATAGAGGTATAAGTCAAGAACTTGCACCAATTCCGGCTTTACTTGCTTGTTCTTTTGTAAATCACCAATTAAACCGTTTACGTAAACGCTCTTATTTTGATATTATTATTGAATCTGCAGAACCACGTGAACCACATCATTTTGCCACTTTATTTGGATATGGCGCAAGTGCCGTAAACCCATACATGGTAAATGAAATTATCAGAATGCAAGTTAAAGAAGGTTTCATTACTGGCATGGATGAGCAAAAAGCTGTTGACAATTTTAATACAGCAATTGGAAAAGGGATTTTGAAAGTAATGAACAAAATTGGTATCTCTACACTGCATTCCTACAGAGGTTCTCAAATTTTTGAGATTGTTGGATTTAACTCCCAATTTGTAGAAAAATATTTTCCTTACACAGCTTCAAGGATAGAAGGTATTGGCTTGTATGAAATTGAAAAAGAAATAGACCAGCGCTACAAACAAGCATATCCAGATAATAAAATTAATAAAAATTTAAGCTTAAATATTGGTGGCGATTATCGATGGAGAAGAAATGGTGAACGTCATTTATTTAATCCAACTACCGTATCTAAATTGCAGCAAGCTGTTCGGTTGAGTGACCAAGATAGTTACGATGTTTATGCAAATGCTATTAATGAGCAAGCAGAAAGCTTAATGACTATTCGTGGCTTATTTGAATTCGATAACCTAGACCCTATTCCTCTAGAAGAAGTAGAAGATTGGACAGAAATTGTAAAACGATTTAAAACAGGCGCCATGTCTTATGGCTCTATTTCGCGTGAAGCTCACGAAAACTTAGCCATTGCTATGAATAGAATTGGAGGTAAATCTAATTCTGGTGAAGGTGGTGAAGATAGAAAACGTTTTCAAAAAGATATAAACGGAGATAGCAGAAACTCTGCAATTAAACAGGTTGCATCTGGTAGATTTGGGGTAACTTCTCATTATTTAACAAATGCGAAAGAGATTCAAATAAAAATGGCACAAGGTGCCAAGCCTGGCGAAGGCGGTCAACTACCAGGCTATAAAGTTTTACCTTGGATTGCAGATGCAAGAAATTCAACGCCGTTTGTAGGACTGATTTCTCCTCCTCCGCATCACGATATTTATTCGATTGAAGATTTGGCACAATTAATTTTTGATTTAAAAAATGCAAATCGTGAAGCAAGGATTAATGTAAAATTAGTTTCTGAAGTTGGTGTTGGAACTATTGCCGCTGGCGTTGCAAAAGCCAAAGCAGATGTTGTTTTAATATCTGGTTATGATGGCGGTACTGGAGCTTCTCCTCTAACCTCTTTAAAACATGCAGGGTTGCCTTGGGAACTTGGCTTAGCAGAAGCCCAGCAAACCCTTGTAATGAATAGTTTACGAAGTAGAATTGTTGTAGAGTGTGATGGGCAATTAAAAACAGGAAGAGATGTTGCTATTGCGGCTTTATTAGGTGCAGAAGAATTCGGTTTCGCTACCGCACCTCTAGTAGCCTCTGGCTGTATTATGATGCGTAAATGTCACTTAAATACATGTCCTGTTGGTATCGCTACCCAAGACAAAGAATTGCGTAAAAACTTTAAGGGAACTCCTGAACACGTAATTAACTTTTTCTTTTATGTAGCTGAAGAATTAAGAAAAATAATGGCTCAATTAGGTTTTAGAACCTTAGCTGAGATGGTTGGTCAAACTCATAAAATAAATTCAAATAAAGCAATCAAGCATTACAAAGCGAAAGGATTAGATTTATCTAGCATCTTGCATAGACCTACAGGCTATAAAAGCATGATCGTTAAAAACACTGAAGAACAAGATCATAATTTAGAAAATGTTTTAGATTTTACTATTTTAAAAGACTCTCATAGAGCTTTATATAGAAAAGAAAAAATGAACCTTGCATATCCAATTAAAAATACAAATCGTACAGTTGGAGCAATCATAAGCAATGAAATTTCAAAAATTTACGGGCATTTAGGGTTGCCTGAAGACACCTTAAATATCAACTTTACAGGTTCTGCCGGACAAAGTTTCGGAGCTTTTGGAGCTTTTGGATTAACGTTTACCCTAGAGGGTAATACCAATGATTATTTAGGAAAAGGATTATCGGGTGCGAAACTAATTATAAAAAAACCAGCCAAAGCAGACTTTTTAGCAGAAAACAATATCATTGTTGGTAATGTTTGTTTGTTTGGAGCTGTAAATGGACAAGCCTATATTAACGGAATTGCAGGAGAACGGTTTGCCGTTCGTAATTCAGGAGCAACCGCTGTTGTAGAGGGAGTTGGAGACCACTGTTGTGAATACATGACAGGCGGTAAAGTAATTGTTTTGGGAAAAACAGGAAGAAATTTTGCCGCTGGTATGAGTGGTGGAATCGCTTATGTATACGATCCAGAAAACAAATTTTCTAACGGTCTCTGTAATACAGAAACTATCGAGTTTGAATATATTTCTGAAGAAGATGCTGCCGAATTAAAAGCAATAATAGAAAAACATGTTTTATATACTGAAAGCAAAAAAGGTGCTACATTATTAACTGATTGGGATACAAGCTTAGACAACTTTGTAAAAGTGATGCCAACTGAATATAAGCGCGCTTTAGAACGTTTAGCAACAGAAGAACCAATGTTTGAAGAATTAACAATAGCATAATGTCATGGGAAAAATAACAGGATTTAAAGAATTTGAAAGACAAGATGAAACCTACACTTCTGTAATAGATCGTGTAAAAAATTATAAAGAGTTTACCGTTCCTCTTTCAGACAAAGAAATTACAAAACAGGGTTCACGTTGTATGGATTGTGGTATTCCTTTTTGCCATAGTGGTTGCCCTTTGGGAAATCTAATTCCAGATTTCAACCATATGGTGCATCAAGGAGAATGGCAAAAAGCTTCATGGATATTGCATTCTACCAACAACTTTCCAGAATTCACAGGACGCTTATGCCCTGCTCCATGCGAACAAGCATGTGTATTAGGAATTATTGAAGACCCCGTATCTATTGAAAATATTGAAAAAAATATCGTTGAACGTGCGTTTAAGGAAGGATGGATTAAACCTCAACCTCCAAAAAACAGAACCAACAAAACAATTGCAGTTATCGGTTCTGGCCCTGCAGGTTTAGCTGCTGCTCAGCAATTAAATAGAGCTGGTCATACGGTTACTATTTTTGAAAGAGACGATGAAATAGGCGGTTTATTGCGCTACGGAATTCCTAATTTCAAAATGGAAAAAGGAATTATTGACAGAAGAATAGAAATTTTAAAAGCGGAAGGAATCATTTTCAAAGTGAACGTCAATGTTGGTGTAAATTATGATGTGAAAGACCTAAAATCTTTTGACAGTATTGTTTTGTGCGGAGGATCCACAGAAAAACGTAGCCTACCAACTCCCGGAATTGATGCTGATGGTGTTGTGCAAGCTATGGATTTCTTAACACAACAAACAAAAATGTTATTTGGTAAAGAAGTAAAAGACCAAATAATAGCTAAGGATAAAGACGTAATTGTAATTGGAGGAGGAGATACAGGCTCAGATTGTATTGGTACTTCAAACAGACAAGGAGCAAAGTCTGTAGTAAATTTTGAAATCATGCCCAAACCCCCGGGACATCGTTCACCGACTACTCCTTGGCCTTTTTGGCCATTGCAATTAAAAACCTCTTCTTCCCACAAAGAAGGTGCAGATCGTAATTGGTTAATCAATACGAAAGAATTTATAAAAGACAAAAACGGAAAACTAACTGCCTTAAAAACAGTAAATGTTGAGTGGAAGATGGTTCCCGGAGAAAGACCACAATTAATAGAGATAGCAGGTACTGAAAAAACCTGGCCCTGTGATTTAGCTTTATTAGCCTTGGGTTTTACCGGTCCAGAAAGTACATTAGCCGATAAGTTGGGCCTTCTCAAGGATGCCCGCTCTAACTATAAAGCTGAGTACGGAAAATACCAAACAAATATTCCAAATATATTTACTGCTGGAGATATGCGCCGTGGACAATCTCTAATTGTTTGGGCTATTTCGGAAGGAAGAGAAGCCGCTAGACAAGTTGATCTATATTTAATGGGTAAATCTGAATTACCTTCTAAAGACATTGCTGGTGATCTAGTTGCGATGTAATCCCTGTATATGTATTGCATCACGGAATGTGCTATGAGTATAAACAAAAAGGTAATTTTTTTTTGAAAAAATATTATCTTTTTTGTTTCTTATAAAATAATTTTTAATGAAATTTTATTTCTAAATGGAAATCGAAAACCTTTAGCTTTTATTACCTGAAATCCTTTATTCAAAGAGGTATTGTCAAAAACGGCTTAAAGCAAGTAAGAAAAAAAGTGGTTTAGAAACTAAAGCATTTAGATTTATAATGGATAACCTAAACGTCTTAAAGGGAAATTTAACTTATAATCGTTTCTTTATCAATTATAGAAAACGTACTCTAATGTATTGTCTACGATTGATTGTTATGTCGATATATATACCATCGACAGTTAATGAATTGCATAAATAAAGAAATCTATTCCACATACTACAAATATAACGAACATATCTCTAACCTATTCACGGAGTTTAGAATTTGCTCAGCTAGCATACAAAGATACAATGGCTACTGAACAACAATAAATAACTTTTTTTTACTATTGAGCCTTTCTTCTTGATACTTTAACAAAACTATATTATGTTATTTTCATGTTAAAACCAGTCACAATTTCCACTATTTAATAAATAAGTATTATTTTTAATTAGAAGAAAATTTCTTTCTTCTTTTTCATAGCAATTTTCTCCACCTCTCTATAGAAGTGGAGTTTTATTTATAAACCATCTAAATTTCATTACTATCTCTCTTGTTAACAAACTTTCCAGTAACTAATTTGTGTAATGACCGGATAATTCTGACACAATTTACATAGCTCTGTCCTTATATAAAATTACTATAGCAGCAACTGCTCTACTTGGATATAATTTAAAAACTTCCTATCAATAAAAACTTACTGAGCTAATTCCTTTAAATATGAATTAATTTTCAGTTTACGAAAAATAAACTCCTAAGGTCAGGGGTTCTTATCCAGTTAGTAACTTTTAAAGAGATTCTTAAGTAGAATCAACAAATTAAAATAATTAACAATAAAAAATTTCCTTTTATTCTTATAACTATGTAATAAGTTTTCTCTTAAATTTCGAAGATTTTACTTACTAGTTTTTGTAAATCTGGTATTTTAGATTTGTTGCGTTAAATTATTAAACTTAGACCAATTTAATTTCATGTCTACTTTTACTGCACTTTAAAACTTGAATATTATGAAGATTAGCTGAAAGAAAATTAGCGTACGAAAAAAGTCAGAAAATCTAAGATGAAATATTTTTGAACGATTTAAAAAGTTTTAAACGCACTAAAACCTTAAAAAGCAGAAACACACTTATATCTATTTAAAACTCTAATATTGACGTCAAAATCATAAGAAACAGAAAACTCGTGAATACCACCTGAATTTACAAGGTTTATTGTATTAAAATCATAGGAATAACCAAATCTAAAACCTTGCCATCTATAACCTACAAAAGTACCTACTGAGCTTAATAATGAAGTTGTAAATTCATTTTTTATAGGCGTTAAACCCGCTGTAATTCCTAAAGAAAACTGATTTTCAAAAACATATTGAGCACCAACATCCAATCTATTAAAACTACCTTGCCTCATAAAATTAGAGAGTACATAGATTTTACTTTTACGATTAGATAAATCTGTATGATTTTCTAAAATCGGTAGATAATATTTTGCATGTACAGACCAAAACATATCTAATGGAGCATTTCCATTTTCAGTCAAAGAAATATTGGGTTTATTTAAGTGCCTTATCGTCAAACCAATCCAACTGTCTTCATTATTAAATAATAGAGAGGAACTAAAATCAAAAAAATTTCTTTGACTACCCAGTAAAACTGGATCTATAGTTGATGTATTTATAGTGTAATTGGTCAAATTAATTTGATCTTCTAACAGTAAATTTTGAAAACCATAATTTTTGATTCCAAAACCAGCAGAGATACTAGGTCTAAAAAACCAAGTATCACTAATTTGAAATGCCATTGCATAATTAAAATTAACTTGATTAAAAGTATAGCTAGAAACACTTTCCGTTTGGTTTAAAAAACTAATCCCAATACCGGTTTTAAAACCTTCTAACCAAGTATCAAAAAAAGCATAATTCGAGTTCGTTTTAAAAGCACTGCCTCTCCATTGAGACCTAAATAAAGAGCCAACCTTTGTACTTCTAATAGAACCCGTAAAAGAAGAATTTAAAGTTTCTGGAACTAAAAATGCTTGTGAAAAAATAACATCTTGTGCAAAACTAATTACACCTGTAAAAACAAAAAATATAATAATAATTTTCTTCATCTTATTTTATAAGTGTAAACGGTGCCGTTTCAATAACTACTCCTTTGTAAAAAGTAAGACCTTTTACAACCATAACATAGTTGCCATTTTCTGCTGGCAAGCCTTTTATAAGACCGTTCCAGCCATTAAAGTTTAACCCTTTTTCATAGTATACAATGGTCCCCCAAGAGTTATAAATTGTCATTTCTATTTCTGAAAAACTTTTATGTATAGGTTTTATGGTTTCATTATATCCGTCTCCATTTGGGGTGAAAGCATTTGGAATAATTAAAATATAACCTTTCGTAATATTTACATCTCTCGCCAAAACATAGGTACAACCAGCCTCATATTCTACAGTATACGTAATCGTAAAAAAACCTACTTCATCATAAGTATAAACTGGGTTTTCTTCATTACTAACACCGCTGCCATCACCAAAATCCCAAGTAACTTTGCTGTAATCTCCTGTTGATAAATTTGTAAACTGAATTGGGTCTTGGATTGAAAATAAATTGTAATTATCAGATGCAAAAGAATTATAACTAAAATCCTGAATTCCAATTGAAGGCACATCTACATTAAATGTTTTAACTACTTCACATCCCCTAGCATCCACAATTTTTAATGAATATTCACCGCTTTGAGAAGTAGTCATAATATTGTTTTCTAAGCCAGATATCGCTCCTGAAGACCAAGTATAGGTAAATGGCAAAACACCTTCAGTAACAGTAGCTATTATTTGTTTACTTGTTGCTTTTAAATCGCAGTCTTTTACCAATACCTCATCTAAATTAATATCTATTGGTTTTGGTCTAAAAATATTAAATTGTTTTATGACAATACAACCATTTGCATCTGTAATTTGAACCGAATAATCACCTTCACCAATATTTTCTAAATCCTCTGAGGTTTCATTTGTATTCCATAAAAAAGAAAGCGGAGCCACGCCTCCAGAAACTTCTAAATTGATACTTCCGCTATTTTCGATATCACAATCTGTTGCATCTATAACTGTTTCTGCTACCACAATTAAGGGAGGGTTGGACACAATAAAGGTTTCCTCTATGGGACATTGAGTTGCATTGCTATCAGTTATGGTAACAGAATAGGCACCTGCTGCCAGATTACTTCTTTGAGCTTCTCCTGTTATACCATCACTCCAAACTATGGAAACTGGATCAATACCCCCTGTTAAATTCAAATTAATCGAGGCATCATTTGCTGAGTTACATGTCATAGGTATTGCAGTAGGCTCAATATAAAAAATGGCATCATTAATCACTATTGATAATTGTACTGTACAATTGTTAGCATCTGTAACAGAGATTGTATAGGTATCTGGAGCTAAATTTGACAAGGTTAAACCAGTTGCTAAATTACTCCAAGACCAGTTATAGGGTGCTGTTCCTCCTGTTAAAGTTACATCAATACTTCCATCGTTTTTTTGATAGCAACTCTCATCTGTTTTTATGACATCAATATTAATTTGATCTAATTGATTTACAGCAAAAGAAGCATTTACTGTACAACCCAAATCATCAATTACATTTAAAGTATAGGTTCCTGCAAATAAATTATCTATATTTTTTGAAGTACTTGCATATCCATTGGGCCCTGACCAATTATACACATAATCAAAAACACCTGCAGATATTTCTTTTTTTATACCTCCAGAAACATCAACTTCTAAAGAACCAGCTGCATCTCCAAAACACAAAATATCATTTTTACTAATGACATCAATTTTAATTTCTTCTGACTCAGTAAGTGCAAATCTTGATGAGATTGTACAGTTATTTTTATCTATAACTTCTAACGTATAATTTCCTTTTGTTAATGTATTCTGATTTTTTTCATTCAGTATAATTCCACTACCATTTGTGGTTGTCCAATTATATGTATAAGGCAATGTACCACCATCGATAGTAACTTCTATTGTACCATTATCACCCATAAAACAGGAAATATTTTTTTCTACATCTTTAGTAATCGCTAACGCATCTGGTTGTGTAACCCTAAATTCTTCTTTTACCTTAAATCCTTCTTTATCTTCGATTGTTATTGTATACAGCCCAGCTACTAAATCTGATATGGAAGCATCCGATGAATTAAAACCATTTGGTCCAATCCAAGAAATTATGTAGGGATTGCCAGCATCAAATGGAGTACCTCCTGAAATATTTGTAGTAATAGAGCCATCATTTGCCTCAAAACAACTATTATTTAAAACAACTGCATTTGGGTTTATACTTGGGTTTACAGTAACTTCTAAAGTAAAAGTATTTCCACTACAAGTTGTGCTTGTTGGTGTTATAGTATAAGTCACTTTTACAGGTGAGTTTGTTGTATTTTCTAATGTTTGACTTATTATTTGCTGAGGCGTTGTAGTTGCAGAAGCTCCAATAATTGCACCTGTAGGATTAAAGCTAGGTGCAGACCAAGTATATAAGGTATTGTTTGGTATTGTATTTCCTGCAACTAAAGTTGGATTAAAAGAAAATATTTCTTCACTATAAACACTTATTTCTGCTGAAGAAATAACAGGAGTTTCGTTTACAATTACCTCAAATGCATCAGAAATAATAGAAGAACTAGGACAAACAGAATTCTTAATTTTTACAAAATAATACAGGGTTCCAACTACATCTGTTGGTGGAGTATATGAATTTGAAGTTTCGCCAACTATGGAAGTTCTGCCTCCAGAGGAAAATACATTATCATTTATATTAGAATACCATTGGTAATAAACGACTAGTCCATTTCTATCAGGAATAATAATTTCTATTGCATCAGAAATTTCACCAACACAATAAGTTTTAGAACTTGTGTCTATATCTTGTGGATACACTCCATCTATAACTTCTACACTTGCAGTATTCGAAACAATGTTAGAACATCCACCAGAAGAAAAAGAAACTTCTACATAATAAAAAATGGTCCCTAAAATATCTACAGGCGGATTGTATTGGTTTGCTGTAGCTCCGTTAATAAGTGTTCCTCCTGAATTTGCATCAATAGTATTTGAAAACCATTGATACGTTTTATTAATTGTAGATACACCAGAAACAGTTACAAACAAATCAGCTCTTTCGTTTGATGTACTGTATTGACATACTATTTGTGATGACAAAGGTTGTGTCGTAAATCTTGCTGTACTATTTACAGTGATTACAAACTCTACTGCAACTCCTACACATCCATTATTTGAAGGTATTACTGTATATGTAACCACGCCACTTGTATTTTGGCTATTTATTAAAGTTTGGCTTGGTATTAAGTTTGAGTCTCCATTTTCTATAAAGCCCGTAATACCCGGAGAAGCCGCAGCAGACCAAGAATAGGTTGTATTTGCAATATTTGATGTTAAATTAATTAACGATGTACTTTGATTTGAACAAATTTCTTGAGTTAAATCCGTATTTGTGATTACTGGTTTTTTAAATACTTCAAAAGTTTGAGTTGCTACATCAGAAACACCACAGTCATTCGTAACTTGTAAAGTTACTTCATACGTCCCTGGTGTGCCATAAAAAATATTTCCAGGATCTAAAGTGTTTGCAGAAGCAGGAAGCCCGCCAACAAATGTCCAGTTATAAGTAATACTTGCAGTATTAGATGTGCAATTTTGAATAGTTGCTATCGGATTTATAGTTACACTATCACAAGCATCATAAATTAGGTCGATATTAACTGTTGGCGGTTTTTTAACTTCAATTATTTTAGAATTTGTTGCTGTACCACAACCCGTTATTATCTTTTGCACAATAGTATATTGTCCTGCAGTACTAAACAAAAATCTTGGATTTTCTGAATTTTTGTCTGTACCGTTTGCAAAACTCCAAGAAGCAGAAGTTTCACAATTACCTTCAGTATACGTAACTTCCCACTCGTAAACAGCGCCGCTACATACTGTGTTTTCTGTTGTTGTATTGCTTGCCGTTACATTTAAAGGAACACAACCAGCATCTTTATCGAGAGTAAAGGTTGGCGTATTAACTTCTTCAATACAAATATCTTTTGTAAAGATGTCTGTACCACATTCAGTACTTACTGATAAAGTAACCGTAAAGTTACCTGAATTAGTATATTGATGCGTTTGATTTGTTAAAACACTTGAATCATTATCATTAACGATTGTTCCATCACCAAAATCCCATTGAAAATTTGCGGCTTTATTACAATCGATATTGTCTCCAATAACAGATTTGTTTATAAATTCTATATCACTATTTATACAAGCAATATCTTGAGATTCAAATTCCGCTATTGAGGATTCTAGAATTTTAATATCATTTACTACTACTTCAGTTGTTGAACATAAATTTTGCATTGATAATGTAGCTATAAACGCACCATTTGGCTCAGAACAGCTCACTTTTTCATATATATGACTAACTATATTATCATCCTGAATTTCATCTTGAGTATATGTTTCTGAGGTCGACCCATCACCAAAATCAACAGTATAGGTTGTATCTGAAGAGTTCGTTTCAAAGTTTGTTATCTCAAAATCTATTTCAGCATCGGTTAAACATACATTATTTTGATTTCCAGCGATCGAAAAATCACTTACAGGTTTGCCAATGTTTATAACTTGATAAGAGAGTTCGCTAAAACATCCAGAGTCGCCAATTCCTCTAATTTTCATCGTATAAACACCTAAATCTAAATAAGTGTGTACAATAGGAAATGTAATAGAAGATTCTGAGTTTCCATCACCCCAATCTATAGAATACGAATCTACACAGGTAGATTGTGAATCATTAGCAACATTAATCGTGAATTCGGGGTTAGAGGGCGATGCGTTATCACAGTTGTTAAAATTTTTTGAATCTGCATCACTAAATTCAAGATCTGGTTTAGGTGTTACAGTTACATTTTTTACTTGAGAGTTTTGACAACCATTTTTATCAAATACAGTTAATGTTACTCTAAAAGTTTGCTCTTGGGTAGTGCAACCAAAATACTCAACAGAATGAGAAGGGCTCTCAAGCTCTGACGTTACACCATCTTGAAAGATCCATTCATATTTAAAACCACCAGCACCTGAAACTTGTGGTGTAAACGTTATTAGTTCACCTGCACAAACATTATTTTTATTAAATGTAAAATCAACTACTGGTATAGCATTTACAATTATAGTAACTTCTTGATTGTCAATTTGAGTAACTACCGAGTTATTATCTTTAACACCAATAAGTTTATAATTATAACTATTAGCATCAACTTCCATAAAGTTAATTTCTGCAATACCTAAATTATTAGACGTTATCGTTTGTTCTGGGCTATCATTTATTTTGTACGTAAAAACATAAGGAGCTGTTCCTCCTGAGCCTTCAAAAGTAATAGCCATAAATTCTCTTGCACAAATTTCATTTTTTTCAGCCTTTATAGTCGCACTAGGAATAAATGAAAATTTACCAATCGACTGATTTTCATTATTAGCGTAAGATTTAAACAGGATAAAACCAAAAACTATTATAGCAAAAAGTGTAACATTGTTTTTTAACAAAGTCAATAATTTCTTTTTAAGCTTCATATTATAATATGAGCAATTCGTTAAAAATGATAAGATTTAAATTTTGATATAGTAAATCTTGTTTTTAAACAAGCTGCATTTTTTTTTTAAAAACCAAATTTAGTTAAATTAATTAATTTAAAAAAAATCTTATTTGATATATTAATAGATATGTTAAATCAAATTCTGGAAAAACGAACCTCTTAAACTTTATGATTTTTTTTTATGCTATTTTTAAAAATGAATGAATATTATTATTGAGTTTTTTAAACTAAAGTTCTGGGCAAATGTTTAATAGCCGATTGACAAGTAATCATGTGAACAATATTTTCCTTGTTTCTTTCTTCTTACTTTTTGTAGCAAGAATAAAATTGATCATTTATAGTCATCAATGGTGTTTTGCAATTTTATATAATATTACCTAATAAAAAATACCCCAAAAATACCCCCTTTTTCTTCTTATTACGTCAAATATGCCCTAAAATGACACAATTCACTGTCTTAAAAATAAAGTTAAAAACAACAAAAAAGCCACGCTATGACTAGCGTGACTTATGTGAGCCCTGAAGGATTCGAACCTTCGACCGCCTCCTTAGAAGGGAGGTGCTCTATCCAGCTGAGCTAAGAGCCCGTAATTTTTAAGTTGTTACGACCAACTGTGTCGGGGTGGCAGGATTCGAACCTGCGACCTCCTCGTCCCAAACGAGGCGCGATGACCGGGCTACGCTACACCCCGAATGCAATATTTTAGCGGAGAGACAGGGACTCGAACCCTGGCGACCCTAAGGTCGACAGATTAGCAATCTGCTGCATTACCACTCTGCCATCTCTCCTTTCGACTTCAAACTGAAAGCTTGAATTAAAAATTGCGAGTGCAAATGTATAACTACAATTACTAATTAACAAGATTTTTTTATCTTTTTATTAGATTTTTTTATTCTGGATACTCTAACCTTAAGTGGTAAATATTCATCAACTTTTTCTTTATCACTTTTTTGATTACCTTAATTTCTCTAAAAGTAATATCTGAATTTAAAAACTGATTATCTGCCATTTGTTTATCAATAATTTTATCTATTAAACCACTGATTGAAAGAGCTGTAGGATTTTTTAAACTTTTTGAAGCCGCTTCTGCTGCATCGCACATCATTAGAATTGCTGTTTCTTTTGAAAATGGAATTGGCCCCTGATATTGAAATTTCTTAATATCGACAATTGTATCAGGATTTAATTCTTGCTCCTTTTTAAAAAAATAATACGCAGAACTTGTTCCATGATGGGTTCTTATAAAATCGATAATTCTGTCGGGCAAGTTGTACTTTTTGGCCAACTCAACCCCTTTTATTACGTGATCTGTAATAATCTTAGCGCTATCTATTGGAGATAAATCATTATGAGGGTTTACGCCTGTAGCTTGGTTTTCTATAAAATACATAGGATTTAACATCTTACCAATATCATGGTACAATGCTCCAGTTCTTACCAACATAGAATTCGCCCCTATTTCATTCGCAGCCGCTTCTGCTAAATTAGCTACTTGCATTGAATGTTGAAATGTTCCTGGGGCTTTTTCGTTTAACTCTCTTAAAAGCTTTGTATTTGTGTTTGAAAGCTCTAAAAGAGTAACGTCAGAAACCAATCCAAAGACCTTCTCATAAATATAAATTAAAATCAAAGATAAAAAGGATAACAACCCATTGAGAGCGAATAGTATAAAATAGTCCCAATTTATTTGAGAGGCATTTCCTTCTTTTATAATGGAAAAAGCAAAATAGGTAATCATATAAATCAAGGTAATCTGCGCTACCGAAATAAATAAATTTGCTCTCTTGTGAAGTTCTGAAACGGTTAATATTGTTACAATACCGGCAATAATATGTAAGTAAATAAATTCGAAACTGTTGGGTACAATATACCCTAAAAGTAAGACTGTTAGCACATGAGTGAACAAACCTAATCTAGCATCAAAAAAGGCTTTTAAAACAATTGGAAGAATACTTAATGGTACAACATATAAATAATCTGAATTATACTTAATGACTAAGGTTTGAATAAAAACCATGCCAAATACATTGAAAAAAATGAAGGTTACTTTAGTATTATTATTAAAAATTTCTAATCTATTTTTATATAAAAACAACAATAACATTAACAACGCTAAAGAAACCAATATTGTATATCCAAAAACAATCCAATTATAATTTGAATCTGTCCAAACTTTTGCATCAAATTCACTTTTTAAAGAATTTAAAATAGCCAACTTTCTACCTGCAACAATATCTCCTTTTAAAATAATAAGTTCATCGGATGCCACTTTCCCTTTGGTATAAGAAATATGACCTAGCTCATTATCAATTATTTTATCAGTTAAATCCTTATTAAAAGAAACATTGGGTTCTACCACGCCTGCCAATAAATTTAAAACCAATTTTTGCCCGTAGTCAAAAGGCTCGTCGCCTAAATTAGTATTAATGATTTCCAAAACATTTTTAGACGTCAACAAGTTTTTGAATAAAACATCTTGTACTTCATTCTCTTTTTTGAGCGCAATTATTTGGTCTTTTGAAGATACCCTAGCCTCGCTTACAGACTCCAGAAAACCAGCATTATACACTTTTTGTATAATCTTATTTCCTGTTTCTTTTAATTCACTAATTTCATCAATAGTTAGAGAATCACTAAAGTTTAGTTGAGATATTTTATTTTTGAAAGTTACTTTTACATCTTCAACTATATTCGTGTCATATTTAAAATACAGCTTTGCATTATTCTTAATTTCTTTTTTTTCAAGAGAAATTTCTTCCGCCGTTTTTTGAATTGCAAAATCAAAAGGAGCGTATAGATTATCATATTTCCAAAGTTGACCATTGTTAAAATCATACTTAAACTGCCCCCCTTTTGGAAACAAATACACGATTGCAATAGTTGCAATTAAAAATAAAAACACCTTATATATGATGGTGTTGTTTCTGTAGATTTTGTTTACTATTTCACTCATTTTTACAGCTCTTGTTACAACAAATTTACAGTAAAATTTTGACGCTTAAAAATTCCATATCTATTAAGATTTCTTTTTGATTTTATTTGGTTATTTTAGCAATGTTAATTTCGAATAAAAACGATAAAAGTTAGAGTATGAAAGATGTTGTAATTGTATCAGTCGCTAGAACACCGCTAGGAAGTTTTATGGGAAGCTTATCTTCCATACCTGCTCCAAAATTAGGAGCAATTGCCATAAAAGGAGCTTTGGGAAAAATAAACTTAGACGCTAAGTTAGTGGAAGAAGTTTTTATGGGAAATGTAGTTTCGGCTGGTTTAGGTCAAGCCCCTGCGAGACAAGCAGCTATTCATGCAGGAATTCCTAACACAGTTCCTTGTACAACTGTTAATAAAGTTTGTGCTTCTGGAATGAAGGCTATCATGTTAGCAGCACAAACAATTGCTATCGGTGATGCTGATATTGTGGTTGCGGGTGGAATGGAAAACATGAGTTCGATTCCTCATTATCAACAAGCTAGAAATGGCACTAAATTTGGCCCAATCACCATGGAAGATGGTCTACAAAAAGATGGCTTAGTTGATGCTTACAGTAAAATTGCAATGGGTGTTTGTGCTGATGAATGTGCCACTGAATATGAATTCTCAAGAGAAGATCAAGATGCATATGCAATTCAATCTTACAATCGTTCTGCAAAAGCTTGGAGTGAAGGTAAATTTTCTGATGAAATTGTGCCTGTTTCAATTCCACAAAGAAGAGGAGAACCCATTATTTTTTCTGAAGATGAAGAATACAAAAATGTAAAAATAGAGAAAATTCCGGCTTTAAGAGCTGCTTTTACAAAAGACGGAACTGTAACTGCTGCAAATGCTTCGACCATAAATGATGGTGGCGCTGCTTTAGTGTTAATGTCTGCAGAAAAAGCGAAAGAATTAAACATAACTCCGCTTGCAAAAATAAAGAGTTATGCGGATGCTGCGCACGAACCAAAATGGTTCACAACTGCGCCTGCAAAAGCATTACCAAAAGCATTAGCGAAAGCAAATATTTCTATGAATGATGTTGATTATTTTGAATTAAATGAGGCGTTTTCCATTGTTGGTCTGGCTAATATGAAAATTTTAGGCCTTACCGATGAAACTGTAAATGTAAACGGTGGAGCTGTTTCTTTGGGACATCCTTTAGGTGTTTCTGGAGCAAGAATTGTAATTGCTTTAACCTCTATCTTAAAACAAAATAACGCCAAAATTGGCGCTGCTGCAATTTGCAATGGTGGTGGAGGTGCGAGTGCAATGATTATTGAAAGAATCTAAAAAAAAGAGTTTGATTTACGGTATTTGTAATCTTAGTATAGTTCCTATGCGGGCAGAAGCTTCTGAAACTTCAGAAATGACCAGTCAGGTGCTCTTTGGTGAACATTTTACTATTGTTGAAAAAGAAAAAAATTGGAGCAAAGTAAAATTAGCTTTTGATAATCATGAAGGCTACATAGATAACAAACAATTTGAAGAAATTTCAGAAAATTTATTTCACAAATTATCAGTAATTGAACCTATTTATGCCGGCGAAATAATTGATTTTATCGCTAGCTCAACTAACGATTTAATAACAATTCCTTTAGGCTCTAGATTGCCTTTTTATTTAGAAAATAAATTTTTTATTAATACTAAAAGATACAATTATGAAGGTGCTATTATTACTGGAAAACTTCTAAAAACCGAAATTATTCATAAAGCATTTACTTTTTTAAATGTTCCTTTTTTATGGGGAGGTAAAACTCCTTTTGGTATAGATTGTTCTGGTTTTACACAAATGGTTTATAAACTTTGTGGTTACGACCTTTTAAGAGATGCGAAAGAACAAGCCTCACAAGGTGAAGTCTTAAGTTTTATTGAAGAAAGTGAACCCGGAGATTTGGCTTTTTTTGATAACGAAGAAGGAGATATTATTCATGTAGGGATTATTCTAAATGATTATCATATTATTCATGCCCATGGCAAAGTTAGAATTGACACCCTAGATCATAGTGGTATTTTTAATGCCGATATACAAAAGCATACTCATAAACTCAGAGTCATAAAAAAAATGATATAAAAAAAAATCCAAAACTTAAAAGTTCTGGATTTTTTTTTATAAAATTCTAAGCGATTTGTTTTTTATTGCTCTGCTAATAATTTTTTATAAATTGGTCTTAAAGCATCTGCTTTATCAACCATTTCCAATCTATCATAAATGTTTAAAAGAGATTTTACGGTTTCTGCCGATCTTTTAATACCATCCGCTTTTTCTAAATACGGTAAAGCTTTTTTGTATAACTCTTTTTGCTTCAATTCTAACTCATCATATTTTTTGAAATTAGATAAATTATTATTCATTTCTTCTATAATTTCTTTTTCTTCAGAAAGCAAGGCAAATGCAGTATTCAAATAGGCATTTATGTAATCTGGTTTTAATTCAATCGCTTTTTTATAAAAACCAATCGCCTCTTTAATCTTATTTTGATTTGCATTTACAACACCTAAATTAAAAAATAAATCTGGATTGGTAGGATCTAACTCTACGGCTTCCACCATCAATTCTTCAAATTTATCCATTCTATCAAGTTCACTATACATTTGAGCTTGATTTAAAATCAAATTAATATCTTTTGGACTTGTTTTTCTTGCTTCTTCTAAAGCAGCAATCGCTAATTCTGGTTTACCTTGATTTACATAGATATAACTAATACTTTTAACAATTTCTGTTTGTTTAGATTCAGATACTTTGTCTTGAGGATTTGTATATTGACCAGTTTTAACCATTAAGTCCCTCTGTGTTTTAGCTCCTAAATTTTCGATTTGATTAGTTCCCTTATTTACCGCTAAATATTGTGTAGCAATACCTGTATATCCAATAGTTTTCAGCTCATTATAAAGCTTTAGAGCAGTATCATATTCTTTTGCTAAAGAGGCACTTATCGCCGCGTTATACAAAGTGGTAGTATCTTGCGGGTACAATTTATAAGTTAAATAAAAATTTTCTGACGCTTTCTTATAGTCTTTATCTTCATTATAATTTTTAGCAGCTTCATTAGAAACTTTTTCTATTATTGAATTCAACATAGGTTGTGCTAATTTAGAATACTTCGCTTTTCCTGTTTCTTTCTCAAAAGCAAACAATTTATTGAACACATCCGCTCCTTCTTTAAAATTATTTCCTCCTGCTAAAGCCTGCCCTTTTAAATAGTAATATTTTGCTTTATATTTAGCATCCATGGATACTTCCATGGCATCTAAAGGTTCAAGAGCGCTCAGAGCTGCTGTAAAATCATTATTTTTAATGGCTTTTTCTACGGCCTTTAATTCATTTTTTTGTGCAAATCCGGCAACAGACATCAAAGCTATTGCATACGCTACTAATTGTTTTTTCATTTTAATAAGTGTTAAATTAATTGTTATTCTTGATTTTCGTTTGAATCATTTTCAATTTCTGTGCCATTTTCAATTTCGCTTTCAGTTTCATCCTCAGCTTCTTCTTCGTGAGCAACTTTTGCGACTGCAGCAATACTGTCTGAATCTTTAATATTTATTAAACGAACTCCTTGTGTTGCACGTCCCATAACTCTTAAATCTTCCACAGCCATTCTAATGGTTAGTCCTGATTTATTTATAATCATTAAATCGTTAGAATCATCTACATTTTTAATGGCTACTAAATTTCCAGTTTTCTCTGAGATATTCAAAGTCTTAACCCCTTTACCTCCTCTATTAGTAACTCTGTAATCTTCTAATTTAGAACGCTTTCCATATCCTTTTTCAGATACAACCAATATATTACTGTCCATATCATTTACAGCAACCATACCAATTACCTCGTCATTCTCATGTTTTAGAGTAATTCCTCTTACACCTGAAGCTGTTCTTCCCATTGGACGTGTTTTAGCTTCTTCGAAACGAATAGATTTACCAGATGCTAAAGCTAACATTACTTGGCTATCACCAGTTGTTAATTTTGCTTCCAATAATTCATCTCCATCTTTAATAGTAATTGCATTAATTCCATTTGTTCTTGGACGAGAATATTGCTCTAATGAGGTCTTTTTTACTTGCCCTTTTTTAGTTGCCATAATTACATAATGGCTATTGATATAATCTTCGTCTTTTAAATCTTGTGTTACTAAGAATGCTTTTACTTTATCATCTTGTTCAATATTGATCAAGTTTTGCATCGCTCTTCCTTTGGTGTTTTTTCCACCTTCTGGAATTTCATACACTCGCATCCAGAATACTTTTCCTTTTTGCGTAAAGAACATCATATATTGATGGTTTGTACCTACAAATAAATGTTCTAAGAAATCTTCATTTCTTGTTGTTGCTCCTTTTTGACCTCTTCCTCCTCTATTCTGAACTTTATACTCTTCAAGATTTGTACGTTTTAAGTATCCTGCATTCGAGATTGTTACCACCACTTTTGTGTTAGGAATCATATCTTCGATACGCATATCGCCACCAGCATATTCTATTAAAGATCTGCGCTCATCACCGTACTTATCTTTGATATGTAATAACTCGTCTTTAATAATTTGATAACGTCTAGGTTCATTTGCTAAAATATCTTTTAGGTCAGAAATTGTTATCATAATTGCATCAAACTCTGCTCGCAATTTATCTTGTTCTAAGCCAGTTAATTGACGCAAACGCATTTCTACAATTGCTTTTGCTTGAATTTCCGTTAACTCAAAACGCTCAATTAAACTCTCTCTCGCCTCGTCAGCATTTGAAGAAGCTCTTATAATTTTAATAACCTCATCTATATTATCAGAGGCAATAATTAATCCCTCTAGAATATGTGCTCTAGCTTCCGCTTTCTTTAATTCAAATTCTGTTCTACGAACAACAACTTCATGCCTATGTTCAACAAAATAATGAATTAATTGTTTTAAGTTTAATTGCTCGGGCCTTCCTTTTACCAATGCAATATTATTTACACTAAAAGAAGTTTGTAATTGCGTATACTTAAATAATTTATTTAAGACGATATTAGGTATTGCATCTCGTTTTAAAATGTATACAATACGCATACCATTTCTATCCGATTCATCTCTAATATTAGAAATACCTTCTAGCTTCTTATCATTTACCAATTCAGCAGTTTTTTTTATCATTTCTGCTTTATTCACTTGATAAGGAATCTCTGTGACAATTATGCACTCACGTCCTTTTACTTCTTCAATAATAGCTTTAGCACGCATTACAATACGTCCTCGACCTGTATGAAAAGCATCTCTTACACCATCATAACCATAAATAATTCCTCCTGTTGGAAAATCTGGTGCAGTTATGTGTTGCATTAATTCATCAATCTCAATATCTCTATTATCAATATACGCCATGGTACCATTAATAACTTCCGTTATGTTATGAGGTGCCATGTTTGTTGCCATACCTACGGCAATACCAGAAGCTCCGTTTACTAACAAATTAGGAATACGAGTAGGTAAAACAGTTGGTTCTTGCAAAGTATCATCAAAATTTAAACGATGATCTACAGTATCTTTCTCAATATCAGCTAACATATCTTCTGATATCTTTTGCATTCTAACCTCAGTATAACGCATCGCTGCTGGACTATCTCCATCTACAGAACCAAAGTTACCTTGCCCATCAACCATCATGTAACGTACACTCCAGTTTTGCGCCATTCTCACCATGGAATCATACACAGAGGTATCTCCATGTGGATGGTACTTTCCTAAAACTTCCCCAACAATTCTTGCTGATTTTTTATACGACCCAGTTGCTTTAATTCCTAATTCATGCATACCAAACAAAACCCTTCTATGAACTGGTTTCAAACCATCTCTTACATCGGGCAGTGCTCTTGAAACAATTACTGACATCGAGTAATCGATGTATGCGGCTTTCATCTGATCCTCAATGTTAATCGGAATTAACTTTTCTCCGTCTGACATATATATATTTTGATTAAAATTAATTCATTTTTTTAAGACAAGGCAAGATAGTATTTCTACGCCTTTTCACAAAGGTTTTAGTAGCTGTAATTCGGCAGAGTTATCAACATTTTTTAATATTTTTTAACAGTATTTTATTTGTTTGATTTCTAATAGTTTTATACCTTGTTACAATAGTCAAAATGTCAGTTTTTTTGCATTGGCATATTTTTTGTAATTGCTAAAACATAAAGGACTAATTTTACTACAAATTAATAAAGAGAGAAAGAAATATGGACGATAATTTTTCACCAAAAGTCAGAGATGTAATTACTTTCAGTAAAGAAGAAGCTTTAAGATTAGGGCATGAGTTTATTGGAACAGAGCATCTTGTATTAGGTTTAATTAGAAAAGGAGAAGGAAAAGCAATAGAAATCTTAACAACATTTGATGTTGATTTAGTTTTATTGCGTAAAAAACTTGAACAATTAAACCCATCAAACCCAACATTTTCTGACAATAAAGACAAGCCTAGTTTACGTTTAACGAGACAAGCCGAAAAGGCGCTTAAAACTACTTTTTTAGAAGCTAAGTTGTATCAAAGTGAATCTATAGACACTGCGCATTTGTTATTATGTATCTTAAGAAATGAAAATGACCCAACTACAAAGTTGATTCAAAAATATCATGTGAACTATGATGATGTTAAAACATTATACAAGCAATTGCATGTAGATGATCTTGATGTTGATTTACCTTCAAATCCAATTGCAGAAACACCTTCTGATGACGAGTACGCCTCAGAGAAACCAAATCCTTTTGATCAATCTCAAAAAAGTAAAACCGCTAAAAAATCGAAAACACCTGTATTAGATAATTTTGGTAGAGATTTAACTGATTTAGCTGAGAAAGGTAAATTAGACCCTGTTGTGGGTAGACAAAAAGAAATTGAGCGTGTTTCGCAAATTTTAAGTAGAAGAAAGAAAAATAATCCAATGTTAATTGGTGAACCTGGAGTTGGAAAATCTGCGATTGCAGAGGGTTTGGCTTTGAGAATTATAGAACGTAAAGTTTCTAGAATTTTATTTGACAAACGTATTGTTTCTTTAGATTTAGCAAGCCTAGTGGCGGGTACGAAATATAGAGGTCAATTCGAGGAACGTATGAAAGCTTTAATGAATGAGCTCGAAAAAAATGAAGATATTATTTTATTCATCGATGAAATTCATACCATTGTTGGTGCTGGTGGTGCAACCGGTTCTTTAGACGCATCAAACATGTTAAAGCCAGCTTTAGCAAGAGGAGAAATACAATGTATAGGAGCTACAACTTTAGATGAGTTTAGGACAAACATCGAAAAAGATGGCGCTCTAGAACGTCGTTTTCAAAAGGTAATTGTAGATCCTACCTCCGTAAAAGAAACCATTCAAATTTTACAAAATATTAAGAGTAAATACGAAGAACATCATCATGTTAATTATACAGATGCTGCTATTGAAGCTTGTGTGCAATTAACCAACAGATACATGACTGACAGATATCTTCCAGACAAAGCAATTGATGCTTTAGATGAAGCCGGATCTAGAATTCATATTACAAATATTATAGTTCCTCAGCAAGTTTTAGAGTTAGAATCACAATTAGAAATTATTAGGAATCATAAAACAAAAGCCGTTAATAGTCAGAAATATGAAGAAGCTGCCAAATTAAGGGATGATGAAAAGAACATGGAAGCGGCTTTGAACTCTGCTCAAAAACAATGGGAAGATGACTCTAAATTAAACAGAGAAATTGTTACAGAAGACAACGTTGCAGAAGTTGTTTCCATGATGACTGGTATTCCTGTAAATAGAGTCGCAGAAGCAGAAACGCATAGATTACATGAACTACCAGAGTTAATTAAAGGAAAAATAATAGGACAAAATGAAGCTGTTACTAAAGTTGTAAAAGCAATTCAGCGAAATAGAGTTGGCTTAAAAGACCCAAACAAACCCATTGGTTCTTTTATTTTCCTAGGACAAACTGGTGTTGGAAAAACACAATTAGCGAAAGTATTAGCACGTGAATTATTTGACTCTGATGATTCTTTAATTAGAATTGATATGAGTGAATACATGGAGAAATTTGCTATATCTCGTTTAATTGGTGCACCTCCAGGTTATGTTGGATACGAAGAAGGAGGACAGTTAACTGAAAAAGTAAGAAGAAAACCGTATTCAGTTATTTTATTAGATGAAATTGAAAAAGCACATCCAGATGTATTTAATATGTTACTTCAGATTTTAGATGATGGATATATTACGGATAGTCTTGGACGTAAAATCGATTTTAGAAACACCATAATTATTATGACTTCTAATATTGGTGCGCGTCAATTAAAAGACTTTGGTGGTGGTGTAGGTTTTGGAACTTCATCGAAAAAAGAACAAGCAGATGCACATGCAAAATCTGTAATTGAAGGAGCTTTAAAGAAATCTTTTGCTCCTGAATTTTTAAACAGAATAGATGATGTAATTGTATTTAATGCTTTAGAAAGAGGAGACATTCATTCTATTATAGATATTGAGTTAGATAAATTACTGCATAGAATATCCGATTTGGGCTATACTTTAAAGTTAAGCGAAAAAGCAAAAGATTATATAGCAGATAAAGGTTTTGACAAAAAGTATGGAGCAAGGCCACTTAAGAGAGCTATTCAGAAATATATAGAAGATGCTTTAGCTGAAGAAATCGTAAATTCTAAATTATCTGAAGGAGACACCATTACTATGGATTTTGATGATGATAAAAACAAACTCACCATCAAAATTAAAAAAGGTAAAAAGAAGCCTGAAACTAGAACAGAAACGGAATCTTAAAAACAGGAAAATCCCGAACTTTCGTTCGGGATTTTTTATAAAAAAACCCTCTTACTAATTGATTTTTGACTTGAATAATATTAATTCGCTATTAAACTATTTATCCTATTTTTAAAATTTACCGAGAGGAAAACATATCATGTGTCTAAAAAAATTAAATTTTTTTTGGGTTACATCTGAAGAAGTATTCAGGCAGTTTATAATCGATATGACAAACAAATTAAAAGTATTAAATCCAAAATAGAAAAAACATATAACTACCCAAACAATTCTAGACTGTCAATTTCTAAAGAATTAATAAACTCGGAAGCATTTACAATATCATCATGTAAAACCCGGTCTTCTTCTACAATCGTAACTTCTTGTCTAAAGAGACTCATTATACTTTCTAAAAAAGGAGAACTTTTTCCATTTCCAAAACTTAATGCCTGTGAAGCTGTAAACAATTCAATAGCAAAAATAGACTGTAAATTATCCACTATCTTTTTACATTTTGTCGCCGCATTTGCCCCCATCGAAACATGATCTTCTTGTCCGTTACTAGACTCAATAGAATCTACACTTGCTGGAGTTGCATATTGTTTATTCTGACTAACAATACTTGCTGCGGTATATTGCGGAATCATAAATCCTGAATTTAATCCTGGGTTTGAAATTAAAAAAGGAGGCAGGTGCCTGTGCCCGGAAACTAATTGATAGGTTCTTCTTTCCGATATATTTCCTAACTCTGCTAGAGCAATCGCTAAAAAATCTAATCCTAACGCTAAAGGTTGTCCATGAAAATTTCCTCCTGAAATAATTTCATCTTCATCTACAAAAATATTAGGGTTGTCTGTTACAGAATTAATTTCTGTCAAAAAGGTTTTGGTTACAAACCTAATCGTATCTTTTGTTGCCCCATGAACTTGCGGCATACATCGAAAAGAATAAGGATCTTGTACATGCTGTTTTTCTTGCACAATCAATTCACTTTCTTCCAAAAAATCTTTAATTCTTTGCGCTGTTTTTATCTGACCATTATGTGGTCTTGCAAAATGAATTAACTCGTTAAAAGGTTCTATGCGTCCGTCAAAACCCTCTAAAGAAATAGTACCAATTAAATCTGCTAAATAAGATAATTTATGTGCTTTTAACAAACAATGAATTCCGTAAGCCGACATAAATTGTGTTCCGTTTAACAGCGCCAAACCCTCCTTTGATTGTAAACTTATTTTATCCCAAGAAAATACTTTTAATAATTCTTCCGATGAAATTATCTCACCCTTATAATATACCTTTCCTAATCCAATTAAAGGCAAAGACAAATGTGCTAAAGGTGATAAATCTCCTGAGGCTCCAAGAGAACCTTGCGTGTAAATGACAGGAATAATATCATTGTTATAGAAATCTATTAATCTATTTACAGTAGCCAATTGCACTCCTGAATGTCCATAACTGAGAGCTTGCACTTTAAATAAAATCATCAATTTTACAATTTCTTTTGGCACTTCATCTCCTGTTCCACAAGCATGACTCATTACCAAATTTTCTTGTAATTTCTGTAAATTATTGTCTTTTATCTTTACATTATACAAAGCTCCAAAACCTGTATTAATGCCATAAATTGGTTTCGAAATCGATTTCGTTTTTACATCCAAAAAAGACCTACATTTTTTAATTTTTTGAATAGCAGTTTCTGATAATGCTAACTTTACATCCAAAGAAATTATTTCTTGAATTTTAGATAAATCCAAGGGTGTTGAGTTTATATAATGAATGGAAATCATATTTTGATTGATTGAAATTCAAAAGTGCAAATTCATAGTTGCATATGCAAGCGATTTTAACTATTTTTCATTGAATTAATATTTTATATTTGTGGCATCTTTAAATTTTCAAAATGAAAAACATTTATATACTTCTCTTTGGTTTATTAATTATGAGTTCTTGTATTCCAGAACAGCCTCAAAATCATCTTACTTTATCCGGTAAACTTGAAAATACTCAAGATTCATTCTTAACAATTTCAAACAGGCAAGGAATTATAAAAGAAATAAATATAAACTCAGGAGGTGTTTTTAAAGACACATTAAAAGTTGAGGAAGGTGCAATTTATACAATGGAAGCTAGTAATAACAGAGCTCCAATTTATTTAAAAAATGGATACAATATTTCCCTTGTCGGAGATGCTCAAAATTTTATGAAAAGTTTAAAATTTTCTGGCAAAGGTTCTGATAACAGTAATTTTATTATTGCTCAAGTAGAAAAAAATAAAAGTGTCCAAAATCCTCAAATAAATTTAAATTTAGAAGAGGATGATTTCAAGAAAAAAATTAATCAAATAAAATTTGAGTATGATAGTATTTTAAATTCTTACAATCATCTAGATAGTACCCTTTACAATTCTTTTCTTGACCAAAACAATCAATTAGTTATTAATTTTAGCAATGCATATAACCAAAACAGAGTCACTGGAAAAGGAAGACCTTCTCCTAAATTTGAAAATTATGTAGATTTTAAAGGAGGTAAAAAGTCATTAGACTCCTTTAGAGGAAAATATGTTTATATAGATGTTTGGGCTACTTGGTGCCGTCCTTGCATACAACAAATACCCTATTTACAAACTTTAGAGAAAGAATATCATAATAAAAATATTGAGTTTGTTAGTATTTCTACAGATGAATCGCGAAGAAGTGGAGGTTCTTGGGAAGCCGCAGAAAAAAAATGGAGGGCTTTTGTAAAGAAAAAAAATATGACTGGAGTTCAACTTTGGTCTGGACAAGATTTTTCTTTTCAACAAGCGTATCAAATAAATTCAATACCTAGATTTATTTTAATTGATCCAGAAGGTCAAATTATAGATTCAAACGTGTCTAGGCCCTCTGACCCTAGATTAAAATCTTTACTAAATTCGTTGGACATTTAATTGAAGATCTAAAAATAAATCAAAATAAAAGCGAAATTCAAAGTTGAATTTCGCTTTTATTTTTCTTTGACTTTAAAATATTTATTCTTTATAAACACCCATCTCTGAATATTTCTCCATTCTTTTAATTATTAAATCTGTATCAGATAAATCTTTTAACTCATTAAAAGCATTTAAAATTTGTGCTTCAACAGCTTTAAAAGCTCCTTCTCTATTGGTATGCGCACCCCCAATTGGTTCCTTAATAATAGCGTCAATTAATTTTAACCTTTTCATATCAGTTCCTGTTAATTTTAATGCCGCTGCCGCTTGCTCCTTATATTCCCAACTCCTCCATAAAATTGAAGAACAAGATTCAGGAGAAATAACGGTGTACCAAGTATTTTCCATCATATAAACTCGGTCTCCTACCCCTATACCTAATGCTCCTCCAGAGGCTCCTTCACCAATAACCACGGTAATAATTGGTGTTTTTAAACGAGTCATTTCTAAAATATTTCTGGCAATAGCCTCTCCCTGTCCACGTTCTTCTGCTTCTAAACCAGGATATGCTCCAGGTGTATCCAATAATGTGACTACAGGAATTCTAAATTTTTCTGCCATCTTCATTAAACGTAACGCTTTTCTGTACCCTTCTGGATTCGCCATTCCAAAGTTTCTGTACTGACGCGTTTTTGTATTGTATCCTTTTTGTTGACCAATAAACATAAAAGATTGGTCTCCAATTTTCCCTAAACCACCAATCATAGCTTTGTCATCTTTAACATTTCTGTCTCCATGAAGTTCCATAAAAGTATCTCCACAAATTGCTTTGATATAATCTAAAGTATAAGGTCTATTTGGGTGTCTGGATAATTGAACTCTTTGCCAAGGAGTTATATTTTTATATATACTCTTTCTCGCTTCTGCTAATTTTTTTTCTATTTTTTTACAGGTTGCTGTAACATCTACATCACTTTCTTTACCAATAATTTGACACTTTTGTAGCTGATCTTCCAGCTCTTTTATCGGCATTTCAAAATCTAAATATTCCATTTATAGTTATTTTGATTTAGTTATTTGGATTAACAAACATACTATAAAATTTACTTTTTTAGGCAAGTTGATTTATTTTTTTACCTTTTGTAAAATCTTCTGTTTTATTAATGATTTATTCTTAATAATTCCATTAATTAGAACAACTCCTAAAACAATACAGGCACCTAAATAAAATTCTGGTTTCATTTTTTCTTTGTCTCCAAAAACAAACAGCGCTAAAATAATAGCATAAACTGGCTCTAAATTTATGGTCAGCATAACCGTATATGGAGATAAATATTTCATCACTTTTACGGATGCAATAAATGCATAAGCAGTGCAAATACTGCTCAATATCAGCAAATAAATCCAATCAGATTTATGTAAACTAAAAAAAGAGATTGAAAAACTATTATTTAAAAATAAATAGAATGTAACAAAAAGAGTTCCAAATAATAGTTGATATAATGATATAGAACTTGCACTATACTTTTTAATAAAAAGACCATTTAAAACAGCGAATAAGGACCCTAAAAAAGAAGAGAGTAAAGCGTACCCAATTCCTAATTTATATTGACTTTCGAAATTAAAAATAATATATAAACCTACTATCACTAATAATCCAAGAATGATTTCTAGTAATTTCAACTTCCTTTTAAAAAAAATAGGTTCTATTAAAGAGGTGAAAAATGCACCTGTACTCATGGTTACTAAAGCGACAGAAACATTTGAAACTTTTATGGCTTTGAAAAAGAAAATCCAATGAAGTGCAATAGTAATTCCTGTTATTAAAAACTTGAGCAATCCTTTTTTATCCACATAAAAACTTTTTCTTTTGAAAAGAAAATAAATTGTAATAAAAATAACTGCTAAACCCATTCTAAAGAAAACTAAGGGAATCGCATCAATAGTAATTAATGCACCTAATATTGCTGTAAATCCCCAGATAAAAACAATGAGATGAAGTAATAAATAATTTTTGAACCTATTTTTTAGCATAGTAATACAGATATATAGCTAAACTACCAAAAAAGAAATTTGGCATCCAGACATATAATAACGAATTTACACCTGCTACAGCTCCTAAGACTTCTGAAATTTTCATTAGAAAAACGTAGATAAACATAATAGCCACTCCTATTGCCAAATTGATTCCTGTTCCACCTCTTTTTTTCCTAAATGCCAGCGCTACAGCAATAATTGTAAGTATGTAACTAGCGATTGGGAGACTTGTTCTTTTATGAAATTCAACCAAATACGCATTCAAATTTTTAACACCTCTTTTCTTTGAAATACGAATAAATTTCATCAATTCATCAGAAGGCATTTCTTGGGATAGCGCAGATTTGTAAATTAAATCCTTAGGCGTAAAACTAAAAACAGTATCTAGTTTATTTCCAGAAAAAATGCTGTCTCTATCCTTATATATTTGACGTTTTCTCCAATTTTGAAGTGTAAAAACAGAGTCTTTTGTATTGAATTTTATATTATCTCCTACTAATTTTGATTTTAATTTTAAACCATTATACACTTCCGAAGTAAAATCATAACCAGAATTTGATTGTGTATTAAAACTTCTTATAAATATGTAAGTACTATCTGTTAATTGCAGACTGAAATCATTTATATATTTTAACTCATTTTTTTGCTTTCTACTATTTATATATTCTTTCTCAAACTTTTTTCTAGTTTTACTGCTACTAGGTACAACAAAATGATTCATTAATAGTGAAACCATTGTAATTAAAGTGGCACCTAAAAAATACGGATATAGAAATCTTGTAAACGAAACTTTAGCATTCGTAATTGCAATAATCTCTGTATTATTAGAAAGTTTTGAAGTGAATAAAATTACAGCAATAAACAATGCCAAGGGCATAAATGTATTTGCATAATAAATGATAAAATTTTTATAATACTCATCTACAACTTGATAAAATCCTAAATCTGCATGTTCTAAAAAATTATCAATTTTTTCAGAGATATCTATAGCAACAGCAATAGGAATCAAAATTAGTAAAGTAAACAAAAAGGTTACCAAAAATCGTTTTAATATGTACCAATCTATAATCTTCAAAAGCTAAACTTATATTTAGAAATTCATGTTTTAAAAAATTTACAAACGTTTATCCATTTGTTTTACCATTTTATCTTTCCATACTCTAAAATCGCCCGCTAAAATATGTTTTCTAGCCTCACGAGTTAACCATACATAAAATCCTAGATTGTGAATAGAAGCAATCTGTTTTCCTAACATTTCTTTAGCAGCAAATAAATGACGTAAATAGGCTTTAGAATATAACGTATCTACATAAGTAATATCCATTTCATCAATGGGAGAAAAATCATTTTCCCATTTTTTGTTTTTAATATTAATAGTTCCATGAGCAGTAAATAACATTCCATTTCTGGCATTCCTAGTTGGCATTACACAATCGAACATATCAATACCTAAAGCGATATTCTCTAATATATTTATTGGAGTACCTACACCCATTAAATATCTTGGTTTATCTTCTGGGAGTATTTCAGCAACAACCTCGGTCATTGCATACATTTCTTCAGCAGGTTCTCCAACCGATAATCCACCAATTGCATTTCCTTGAGCGCCTGCATTCGCAATATACTCAGCAGATTGCCTTCTTAAATCTTTATACGTACTTCCCTGAACAATAGGAAAAAAAGTTTGTTCATAACCATATTTATAAGGTAAGTTTTCAAGATGATTTATACATCTGTCCAACCATCTATGCGTCATATGCATAGAACGTTTCGCATAATTATAGTCGCATGGATAAGGTGTACATTCATCGAAAGCCATAATAATATCGGCTCCAATAGTTCGTTGAACCTCCATCACATTTTCCGGAGTAAAAAAATGCATAGACCCATCAATATGGCTTTTAAATTTAACA
>NZ_PJMV01000001.1:2140000-3080000 GCF_002846595.1 Polaribacter sp. Hel1_33_96
TTTGAGTTTCAGTCTTGCGACCGTACTCCCCAGGTGGGATACTTATCACTTTCGCTTAGTCACTGAGCTAATGCCCAACAACTAGTATCCATCGTTTACGGCGTGGACTACCAGGGTATCTAATCCTGTTCGCTCCCCACGCTTTCGTCCCTCAGCGTCAGTACATACGTAGTAGACTGCCTTCGCAATCGGTATTCTGTGTAATATCTATGCATTTCACCGCTACACTACACATTCTATCTACTTCCATATGACTCAAGTCAACCAGTATCAAAGGCAGTTCCATAGTTGAGCTATGGTATTTCACCTCTGACTTAATTGACCGCCTGCGGACCCTTTAAACCCAATGATTCCGGATAACGCTCGGACCCTCCGTATTACCGCGGCTGCTGGCACGGAGTTAGCCGGTCCTTATTCTTACAGTACCGTCAAGCTGCTACACGTAGCAGTGTTTCTTCCTGTATAAAAGCAGTTTACAACCCATAGGGCAGTCTTCCTGCACGCGGCATGGCTGGGTCAGAGTTGCCTCCATTGCCCAATATTCCTCACTGCTGCCTCCCGTAGGAGTCTGGTCCGTGTCTCAGTACCAGTGTGGGGGATCCCCCTCTCAGGGCCCCTACCTATCGAAGTCTTGGTAAGCCGTTACCTTACCAACTAACTAATAGGACGCATAGCCATCTTTTACCGATAAATCTTTAATTAAAACTCGATGCCAAGTCTCAATACTATAAGGTATTAATCTTCATTTCTAAAGGCTATCCCTCTGTAAAAGGTAGGTTCTATACGCGTTACGCACCCGTGCGCCGGTCGTCATCTGTAGCAAGCTACAATGTTACCCCTCGACTTGCATGTGTTAAGCCTGCCGCTAGCGTTCATCCTGAGCCAGGATCAAACTCTTCATTGTATATTTTAAATAATATGAATGAATAAGTTTCAAAAGAATTTGTCTAAATTTAATTAAACATGGTTATTCTACTCTTTGTTTACGCTGTCAATTTCAATATTTTCAATGAACTTCTAGAATAATAATCTCATGCATTTAAAACAATCATTATAAATCCTATCTTGTAGAAATACTAGAATCGAACTAGTAGACTTTTTATCAAAATCCTTACCAAAATCTCTGTAATCCTTTTTGCCGTATTTGTTAGCGGGTGCAAATATATAAACTATTTCTATTCCAACAAGAAAAAAAAATACTTTTTTTTAAACCCCTTTAAAACTAAAAAAAACTGAACGTAACTGCCGAAAATTTCGGACTGCAAACATACAACGTTTTTTAATCATAAACCAAATAAAAATAAACCTTATTTTTAATAAAATCTAAACAACCTTATCAAACTTAAAACCCAATCTAATCCCACAATACAACAACTCAATGAACATCACCAACAAAACAAAATCCCCGTTAGCGGGTGCAAATATACACCCTCTTTCTAATCTCACAACTATTTATCAATACTTTATCCAAAATTATCATAACAAAAAACGTAAATGTATTGCAATGAAGTATTTAGAATCTAATCCTTTTTAAAACTTTTCAATCTTTTTAACAAATAATCATAAATAACCAAGTGTTTAAAAGAAGTACATAGCAGTTCTATCATTCTCCATCATTAATTTTTTTTAGAAAAAAACTTGAAATTATGACCCAAAAAGAAATCTAATATTAAAGAGTGGAAATTCTTTAAAACTCTTTTATTATTTGTTAAAATGCAGTGTTAGGGATTGAAATGGCATCCTTTTTTGAAGAATTGAAAAAAAGATAGAATGTAAAGCCCGACCTTTTTTCTAGGTAAATCTTATTTTTAATGCTAATAGACTGCTAAAAAAAGGGAACACAAAAAGAAAAAAGAGAATAGGTTTTAATAAGTAGGAATATCTATTGTGTAAAAAAATGTTTTCTAATATATTTGTGCCCTCAAATAGGCCATACTAAATGATTAAAATTACTTTACCTGACGGAACTATTAAGGAGTTTGCTAAAAACAGTACTCCGATGGATGTTGCAAAAAGCATTAGTGAAGGGTTTGCTAGAAACGTAATCTCAGCAAACTTTAATGACACAACACTTGAGACCACTACTCCATTAACCACTGATGGTTCATTAATTTTATATACGTTTAAAGATGATAACGGTAAGAAAGCATTCTGGCATTCTTCTGCGCATGTTTTAGCCGAAGCTATTTTAAGTTTTTACCCGAAAGCTAAATTAACCATTGGACCTGCCATTGACAACGGTTTTTACTATGATGTAGATTTAGGAGAGAATGTAATTTCTGATAAAGATTTCAAAAAATTAGAAAGTAAATTTTTAGAGATTGCTCGCGGAAAACATGAGTTTTCTTTACGACCAGTTTCTAAAGCAGATGCTTTAACGTTATATAAGCAAGAGAACAACCAGTATAAAGTTGAATTAATTGAAAATTTAACGGATGGAGATATTACTTTTTGTGACCATAGTAACTTTACTGATTTATGTAGAGGAGGGCACATACCAAACACTGGAATTATAAAAGCTATTAAAATAATGAGTGTTGCCGGTGCTTATTGGCGAGGTGATGAAAATAATAATCAATTAACTCGTGTTTATGGAATTAGTTTTCCAAAGCAAAAGATGCTAACTGAATATTTAGAGTTATTAGAAGAAGCAAAAAAACGTGATCACCGAAAACTTGGAAGAGAGTTAGAATTATTTACATTTTCTCAAAAAGTAGGTGCTGGTTTGCCTTTATGGTTGCCAAAAGGAGCTGCTTTAAGAGGACGTTTAGAAGATTTCTTAAAGAGAGCTCAGAAAAAAGCAGGTTATGAGATGGTGATGACACCACATATTGGTCAGAAAGAATTGTATGTTACTTCTGGACATTACGAAAAATACGGTGCCGATAGTTTTCAATCAATAAAGACTCCTAAGATGGATGAAGAGTTTTTATTAAAACCTATGAACTGTCCACATCACTGTGAAGTTTATAACTTTAAACCGTATTCTTATAAAGATTTACCCAAACGTTTTGCAGAATTTGGTACTGTATACCGATATGAGCAAAGCGGAGAGTTACATGGATTAACTCGCGTTAGGGGATTTACACAAGATGATGCTCATATTTTCTGTACACCAGAACAATTAGATCAAGAATTTAAAGACGTAATCGATTTAGTATTGTATGTTTTTGGTTCGTTAGGTTTTGAGGATTTTACTGCTCAAGTTTCTGTAAGAGATAAAAGTAACCCCGACAAATACATAGGTGATGTTGAAACTTGGGAAATAGCTGAAAATGCCATTATAAGTGCAGCGACAGATAAAGGCTTAGCCTTTGTAATTGAAGAAGGTGAAGCTGCCTTTTATGGTCCTAAATTAGACTTTATGGTAAAAGACGCTTTAGGCAGAAGTTGGCAACTTGGAACGATTCAAGTTGATTATAATCTACCAAAACGTTTTGATTTAACCTATAAAGGGGCAGATAATCAATTACACAGACCCGTAATGATTCACAGAGCACCATTTGGCTCCATGGAGCGTTTTATCGCAGTACTACTAGAACATACGGGGGGTAACTTCCCTCTTTGGTTAACTCCAGATCAAGTTATCTTGCTGCCAATCAGTGATAAATATCAAAAATATTCAGAAAAAGTTTTAGAATCGTTAGAAAATTCCGAAATTCGCGCCCTCGTAGATAACCGAAATGAAAAAACTGGTCGCAAGATTAGAGATGCAGAAGTTAACAAGACACCATTTATGGTGATTGTTGGTGAGAAAGAAGAGCAAGACGGAACGGTTTCTGTTAGACGACATGGACAAGGAGATATAGGATCATTTACAATTGAAGAATTTATTTCGTTAATTAAAACTGAAGAAAGTAAAACATTGAAGAAATTTTAATTAATTTTGAATTTCATCAAAAAGATTAAAAGGTTGTAAAACAACCATAAGTTAAACTTAAAATTTATAAGTCATAGCAATACGTAGAAGCAGGTCGAGAAGGCCGTTAAGAGTAATCAAAGAAGATCAACATAGAATTAATGAAAAAATAAAATATGTTGACGAAGTTCGTCTTGTGGGCGAAAATGTTGAAGTTGGTGTGTATCCTTTGGACAAAGCCAAAGAATTAGCCAATGAACAGGAATTGGATTTGGTAGAGATTTCTCCAAAGGCGAAACCACCTGTTTGTAAAATTATTGATTATAAGAAGTTTTTGTATGAACAAAAGAAACGTGAAAAATCTTTAAAATCTAAAGCTACCAAAGTTACGATTAAAGAAATACGTTTTGGACCTCAGACTGATGAACATGATTATGAATTCAAAAAGAAACATGCCCTAAAGTTTTTACAAGAGGGTGCAAAATTAAAAGCATTTGTATTCTTTAAAGGACGTTCTATTATTTTTAAAGAACAAGGTCAAATTTTATTACTAAAATTAGCACAAGAATTAGAAGAGTATGGTAAAGTAGAGCAATTACCAAAATTAGAAGGTAAACGAATGATTATGTTTATTGCTCCAAAAAAAGTAAAATAAAAATCTTATAAGCAAGATAAAAACGAAGGAGAGATGCCTAAAATGAAAACCAAATCTAGCGCCAAAAAACGATTTAAAGTTACTGGTACTGGTAAAATCAAAAGAAAGCACGCGTTCAAAAGTCACATTCTAACGAAGAAGTCTAAAAAACGTAAATTAAAGTTAACTCATGATACTTTAGTACACAAGTCTGATGAGTCTAACATTAAGCAACAGTTAAACTTAAAGTAAGTTTAACAAGGGAATTTAATTATTAACCATGGAGCTAGGCCAAAATAAAAAGTATTCCGAAACGAATCGCCTACTACAAAAAACATTGAAATTATGCCAAGATCAGTAAATTCAGTAGCCTCAAGAAAAAGAAGAAAAAAAATCTTGAAGGCAGCAAAAGGTTACTTCGGACGTAGAAAAAACGTTTATACAGTAGCAAAAAATGCGGTTGAAAAAGGTATGCTTTATGCATATAGAGACCGTAAAAACAATAAGAGAAACTTCCGTTCTTTATGGATTGTGCGTATTAACGCTGCAGCTCGTTTACACGGAATGTCTTACTCTCAGTTTATGGGAAAAGTGAAAGCTAATAATATCGAATTAAACCGAAAGGTTTTAGCTGATTTAGCTGTAAACAACCCAAACGCTTTTAAGGCAGTTGTAGAGAAAATTAAATAAATAATAATACTTGCTTATATTTAAAAACCCAAACTTTTTGTTTGGGTTTTTTTCATAAATTTACATTATCAAAAAAGTATACAGATGAAATTTAAAATGTTATTTATTCTTTTTATTATAAACGCTTTTTCTTCTTTCTCACAAGAAGTTAGAGCAGAAGATTACTCAATAAAAGGTCAGTTTGATAAAGTCTACAGAACATCAACTACGTTTAGACCTCCTGGTACCGGTAAAAAATATAAAGTAATAGACATCGTTAAATTTCAGAAAATAAAAGAAAATGTTTTAGACTCTTTAAAAAATTCAAAAAAAATAATTTCTGAAAAAGAAAATTTATTAAATACGGAAAGAGAAAACATTCAAAAACTTAATACCTCTTTTAATAAAACTAAATTAGATTTAACTGTTGCTCTGCAAAAAGAAAACTCAATTTCCTTATTTGGGGCACAATTAAATAAAATAACTTACAACATAATTTTATGGTTTATCATTACGGCCTTAACCCTTTGTTTAATTTTCTTTGTTTTTAAATTTTCTAAAAGCAATGTACTAACAAAAACAGCTCAAGAAAACTTGAACTATGTTGAGGAAGAATTTGATAATCATAAGAAAAAATCAATTGAAAGAGAACAAAAACTGCGAAGGCAATTACAAGATGAAATCAATAAGCACAGGAATGCTTAATACCTAACTTTTTATAATTACAATATTTCTAACAGAAGACAAAGAATACTGATTTATTGCTATTATTTGTCTTTTCTATTATGTTAATATTATCATACTGATAAAAATAATAATCCGAGAGAAACCTTCCTCGTTATTTTGTTGGTTTGGTTACAATTTACTACTTTAATGAACTATTAATCCAAAAAAAATTAACATCACAAAATTACTTATGAAAACCCTTTTTTATACTAGAGAATTCCCTCCTTATGTTTACGGTGGAGCTGGGGTTCACGTAGAATACCTTGCAACTGAATTATCTAAATTAATGAATGTAGATGTTCGGTGTTTTGGAGATCAAAATTCTAAAAAAGGAAGTTTAACGGTGAAAGGTTTTCCTTTTGATAACCCTATTTTTGATAATTCAAATGATCAATTAAAAGCTGTATTTAAAACTCTTAGTACTGGGCTTCATATGAACGCAGATGCAATTGATGCAGATATTGTGCATTGTCATACTTGGTATGCTCATTTCGCAGGTATTATTGCTAAACTTTGTTATGGTATTCCTTTAGTCATTACAACCCACTCGTTAGAGCCGCTAAGACCATGGAAAAGGGAACAACTAGGGCGTGGATATGATGCTTCCTCTTGGATAGAAAAGACAGCAATTGAAATGGCAGATGCATTAATTGCGGTTTCTGAGGAAACGAAAGAAGATGTATTAAAACATTTTAATGTTGACGAAAGCAAAGTAAAAGTGATTTATAATGGAATCAATCTTCAAGAATACGTTACTACTTCAGAAACTTCTACCTTAGATGAATATGGAATAGATAAAGACACCCCTTATGTACTATTTGTAGGAAGAATTACAAGACAAAAAGGAATTATTCATTTAGTAAATGCCATAAAATATATAAATCCAGACACTCAGATAGTTCTCTGCGCGGGTGCACCAGACACTCCAGAAATTGGAAAAGAAATGGAGGATGCCGTTAATGAGGTTAAAAAAAGCCGTAAGAATGTAATCTGGATTGATAAAATGTTATCAAAAAAAGAAATCATTCAATTATATTCTCATGCTGACGTATTTTGTTGCCCATCAATTTATGAACCTTTTGGCATTATAAATATTGAAGCTATGGCTTGTAAAACAGCAGTTGTTGCAAGTGCCGTTGGAGGAATAAAAGAGGTTGTTGTTCATGGAGAAACAGGTTTTTTAATTCCTGTAGAGCAGCAAAAATCCGCTCCTTTTGAGCCGATAAATCCAGATAAATTTGCTAAAGATTTGGCAAATGGTGTGAATAGCGTAATTAGTAATCCTGCATTAAGAAACTCTATGGCTAAAAAAGGTCGCAAAAGAGTTGAAGATTATTTTGATTGGATAGCAATAGCAAAACAAGTAGAAGAATTATATAAATCAATAAAAAAATAAGGCAATGATAAATGATAAAGTATTAGGAATTATTCTAGGTGGAGGCCAAGGATCAAGATTATATCCATTAACTAAAGACAGATCTAAACCTGCTGTGCCTATTGCAGGAAAATATAGATTAGTTGATATTCCTATTTCTAATTGTATCAATTCTGATATCAAAAGAATGTATGTATTAACTCAATTTAATTCTGCTTCTTTAAATGCCCATATTAAAAATACCTATCACTTTAGTTTTTTTAGCTCTGCTTTTGTAGATGTTTTAGCGGCAGAACAAACTATTCATAGTGATAAATGGTTTCAAGGAACTGCAGATGCAGTAAGACAAAGCATGCATCACTTTTTAGCAAATGATTTTGAGTATGCTTTAATTCTTTCTGGTGATCAATTATATCAAATGGATTTTAATGATATGATTCAGAAACACGAAGAAAGTGGTGCAGAAATATCAATAGCTACCTATCCTGTTAACGCAAAAGATGCTACTCAATTTGGGCTATTAAAAACAAATGAAGAAAATGTAATTACTTCGTTTATCGAAAAACCGGGTACTGAATTGTTACCAAACTGGACATCGGACGTTGGTGATGAGATGAAATCTCAGGGTAGAGATTACCTTGCCTCTATGGGTATATATATATTTAACAGAGATTTGTTAATTAAATTAATGGACAACCCTGATACAAATGATTTTGGAAAAGAAATTATTCCACAAGCTATTGCAAAACACAAAACACTAAGCTATCAGTATGAAGGTTATTGGACAGATATTGGAAATATAGATTCTTTCTTTGAAGCCAATTTAGGATTAACAGATGATGTTCCTCAATTTAATTTATATGATAATAAAGGAATTTATACAAGAGCCAGGGTACTCCCTACTTCTAAAATATCCGGAACTATTTTAAATAAAGCAGTTATAGGTGATGGATGTTTAATTCACGCAGAAAAAATAGAAAGGTCTGTTATTGGAATTAGATCAAGAATTGGTAAAAATTCTTTAATTTCTAATACCTACATGATGGGTAATGATTCTTATGAATCTTTAGAGCAAATTTCAAAAAATAATATTGAAATTGTAATGGGAATTGGTAATAGATGCTATATTCATAACTGTATTGTAGATAAAAATTGTAGAATTGGAGATGACGTAAGAATTAATGGTGGAACGCATATAGAAAATATAGAAACAGATTCTTATATGGTGAAAGACGGAATTGTAGTAATTAAAAAAGATGCTACTATCCCGGTTGGAACTATTATCGGATAAAACATTTTTTTACTTTTTTATTATAAAAACTTAAACAAATTAATGCAAAATCAAAGTAGAATTGTCATAGAAAATATTACTCCACAAATAAATAATGGAAAAGTCTTTATAAAACGCGTTGTTGACGAAATTGTAAATGTAACTGCAGATGTTTTAGTTGACGGACATGATGTTCTTCAAGCTAATTTATTATTCAAGCACGAAACCGATAAAAATTGGTCAGAAGTTAGAATGTCCTCAACCTTTAATGATGAATATACTGCTAGTTTTCACACACCAAAACAAGGGTTTTATTTTTATAAAGTCGAAGGATGGGTAGATTATGCTTTAAATTGGCAACATGGTTTAGAACGGAAAATTGATGATTATCAGCATGTAAGTTCAGAACTTTTAGAAGGAGCAGAACTACTATCTGTAATTAGTGAAAAAATATCTTCAAACGAAAAAAATTATTTACTTCATTTAATATTTATTTTTAAGAATAATAAAACGTATGCAGAAGCGATTAAAGAAGCTGTTTCTGAGAAGTTAACATCCATTTTAAAGCAATATCCAGAGAAAGTATTAATTGAAACTTGTCAAACATATCAAGTTTATGTAGATAGAAAAAAGGCAAGGTTTAGCACTTGGTATGAATTTTTCCCGCGTTCAGCTTCCGAGCAAGAAGGAATACATGGTACCTTTAATGACTGTCATAGACTACTTCCAAGAGTTGCACAAATGGGGTTTGATACCTTATACTTCCCTCCTATTCATCCAATTGGAGAAGTAAATAGAAAAGGCAAAAATAATACTACTGTTGCACAAGATGGAGATGTTGGCTCTACTTGGGGAATTGGCTCTAAACATGGAGGTCACAAAGATTTACATCCGGAGCTAGGTTCTTTGGAAGACTTTAAAAACTTAGTTTCAAAAGCAAAAGAATTAGAAATTGAAGTTGCTATGGACTATGCATTGCAGGCAGCACCTGATCATCCTTGGGTTAAAGAACATCCAGATTGGTTTAAATGGAGACCAGATGGAACTGTGCAGTATGCAGAAAATCCACCAAAAAAATATCAAGATATTCTCCCCATTTATTGGGAAAGTAAAGATTTTAAAAATCTTTGGAAAGAATGTTTAGATACCTTATTGTTTTGGATTGATTGTGGAATTAATATTTTCAGAGTTGATAACCCACATACAAAACCTTACTATTTTTGGGGCTGGATTATTGCCGAAGTAAAGAAAAAACATCCAGATGTATTATTTTTAGCAGAAGCTTTTACCAAACCGAAAGTAATGCAACAATTAGGGAAGCAAGGCTATACACAATCTTATACTTATTTTACTTGGAGAGAGTCGAAACATGAATTGATCGAATACATGAATGAGCTTACCAAAACAGATCAAAAAGAATATATGAGGCCAAATTTCTGGCCAAATACACCAGATATTAATCCATTTCATTTACAAGGAGCTCCAGAAAGTAAATATTTACAGCGCTATGCTTTGGCGGCAACATTAAGTTCTAATGTAGGTATTTATGGACCCGTTTTTGAGCAGATGATTAGTGACCCTATTCCTGGAAAGGAAGAATATTATATGTCAGAAAAATTTCAACTTTGTCATTATGATTGGTTTAAAGAAAATAAAGTAACTACTTTAATTTCTAGAATTAACAACATTAGAAAAGAAAACGAGTCTTACCAACAAACAAATAATATTCAATTTTTAGAAACTGGTAACGATCAAATCATAGCATTCTATAAATGGAATGATACTAGAACTAATGAAACATTAACAATTATAAGTTTAGACGCTTATAATGCACAAACTGGTTCTGTACAATTACCACTTCATGAATTAAAATTAAATCATGGTCAAAAAATAGAAGTGGAAGATTTGGTGACAAGAAATTGCTATAATTGGTATAATGAATGGAATTATGTAGAATTACATGCAACCTTGCCGTTTCATATTTTTAAAATTAACAAGTAAAACATAAAATATTTCTATTAAAATAATTTAGAAAATGTTTTGACCTTATAACTATGGCACAAACAAAAATACACAGTCTTTTTACGGAATTTGATATTCATCTTTTTCAGGCAGGAAAACACTATCGTCTCTACGAAAAATTTGGATCACATATTACAACCGTAGATGGTATAAAAGGAACTTACTTTGCCGTTTGGGCTCCAAGTGCAAAATCTGTTGCTGTAATTGGGGATTTTAATTTTTGGTTGGAAGGAGAGCATCACTTAAATGTACGTTGGGACGGAAGCGGAATTTGGGAAGGTTTTATTCCTGAAGTAAGCAAAGGAAGTATTTATAAGTATAAAATTAGAAGTTCTAATAACGATATAACTACAGAGAAAGCTGATCCTTTTGCAAGGAGATGCGAGCACCCGCCAAAAACGGCATCGGTTGTTTGGGAAGATGAATATGCTTGGAAAGATAAAAAATGGATGAAAAACAGAAAAAAGAATAATGCATTAGATGCTCCCTTTTCTGTTTATGAAGTCCATTTAGGTTCTTGGAAAAAACAAATTGAAGAAAATCGCTTTTTAAGTTATAGAGAATTAGCAGAAGAATTAGTTGATTATGTTGAAGAAATGAATTTTACACATGTAGAATTTATGCCAATCATGGAATATCCGTATGATCCAAGTTGGGGATATCAATTAACAGGATATTTTGCTCCGACATCACGTTTTGGTTATCCAGATGAATTTAAATATTTAGTAGATAAATTCCACGAAAAAGGAATTGGAGTGCTGTTAGATTGGGTTCCTTCGCACTTTCCTTCAGATGATCATGGTTTAGGTTTCTTCGATGGTTCGCATTTATATGAACACCCAGATAGAAGAAAAGGGTATCACCAAGATTGGAAGAGTTTAATTTTTAATTACGGAAGAAACGAGATAAAAGCATTTTTAATTAGTAATGCAATTTTTTGGCTAGACCAATATCATGCAGATGGTTTAAGAGTTGATGCCGTAGCTTCTATGTTGTTTCTTGATTATTCTAGAGAAGAAGGACAATGGGAACCAAATGAATTTGGCGGAAGAGAAAACTTAGATGCCATTAATTTTATTAAAGAAATGAACGCGGCTGTTTATGAAGCTTTTCCAGATGTTCAAACTATTGCAGAAGAATCTACCTCTTTTCCTCAAGTATCTCGACCAATTTACGATGGTGGTTTAGGTTTTGGTATGAAATGGATGATGGGTTGGATGCATGATACTTTAGATTATTTTGCTAAAGAGCCTGTTTATAGAAAACATCATCAAAATGATTTAACCTTTAGTTTAAATTATGCATTCACAGAAAATTTTATGCTACCTCTTTCTCATGACGAAGTTGTGTATGGTAAAAAATCAATCGTAGATAAAATGCCTGGTGATGAATGGCAAAAATTTGGAAACTTACGTTTACTTTATGGCTTCATGTATACACATCCAGGAGCAAAATTATTATTTCAAGGTGGTGAATTTGGACAAACAAGTGAATGGAATTTCAATGGAAGTTTAGATTGGCATTTGTTAAATTTCGATGTACATAAAGGAGCACAAAATTTAGTAAAAGATCTAAATAAATTATACAAAAAAGAACCCGCTTTGCATCAAAAGCAATTTTCACCAGAAGGATTTGAATGGATCGATCACGGAGATCATGAAAACTCAGTAATGTCTTATCTTAGAAAAGGTATAAATGAAAAAGATAATATAATTGTTGTTTTAAACCTTACTCCTGTTCCGAGAGAACATTATAGAATAGGTTTACCAAAAGCTGGTGCATTAACAGCCATTTTTAATAGTGATGCTATAAAATATAACGGATCAGGAAAATTTAAAAACAAAAAAATAACTTCAGATCAAAAAGTATGGAATGCTAGAGAGAATTCTATCGAACTAAATTTACCCCCATTAGGTATGATGGTCTACAAATACAAATAATATTAAACCCTCTTTTTTATCTCTGATGATATAATGATAAAAAAGAGGGGTTCTTTTTTTATACTTCATAAAAAAACAAAGTATTTTTAAAACTTTAAAAAATCTTTTAGCAATATTTAAAATAAAATGTACCACTCTTATTTTTAAATAAATAAGGAATATTTTTACTGGAAATATAGACTAAAACGTTATCGTAGAAAAAAGAGTTTAACCATATATTTTTTACAAACTTTTACGATTTTTACAAGACAAAAAAAAACAAGCTAAAAAATGATTGTTAATACAGAACTAGAACAAAAAGGGAATTTATTTCCTTCTGAAATTGTAACCTATAAGAAAGATGTAGACACATTATATTTTACAACAAAGAATAATGTTGTTTTGCAACTTACAGTGGTAAGAGACAGTGTTATTCGATTTAGATATGCTACTGCAGGTAAGTTTGAAAATGATTTTTCTTACGGAATTACAAAATATGCAAGTAGAGGATACAATTTCTTAGAAGTTACAGAAGACAAAAAAAACTATATAATAACCACTTCTAAACTTATTTGTAAAGTTGAAAAAAAAAGTTTACAAGTCAGTCTATATGATGCCAAAGACTTAAAAATCATCAACCAAGATGAAATTGGTTTTCATTGGGAAGAGAGTTATGAATACGGAGGAGATATCGTAAAAATGAGCAAGGTTTGTCAGAAATCTGAAAGCTTTTATGGCTTAGGCGATAAGCCTGTTGATGTCAATTTAAAGGGAAAACGTTTTGAAAACTGGGCAACAGATTCGTATGCTTTTGGAAAAGATACAGATCCTATTTACAAAACGATTCCATTTTACACATCTATTCAAAATGATAAATCTTATGGTATTTTCTTTGACAACACGTTTAAAACTCATTTCGATTTTGCACATGAAAGAAGAAATGTAACTAGTTTTTGGGCACAGGGTGGTGAAATGAACTACTACTTTATCTATGGTCCAAAAATGGAAGATGTTGTTATTAACTATACAGACTTAACAGGTAAACCTCAACATTTACCTCCATTATGGGCTTTAGGATTCCATCAATGTAAATGGAGTTACTATCCAGAAAGTAACGTTAAAGAGATAACAAAAAAATTTAGAGACTTAAAAATACCATGTGATGCTATCTATTTAGATATAGATTATATGGAAGGTTTCCGCTGTTTCACTTGGGATAAAAAACATTTCCCAGACCCAAAAAGAATGGTGAAGGAATTAGAAGATGACGGTTTTAAAACTGTGGTTATTATAGACCCAGGAATTAAAATAGATTTGGAATACCCCGTATTTAAGGAAGCTTTAGATAAAGACTATTTCTGTAAACGTGCAGATGGTCCTTATATGAAAGGTAAAGTATGGCCTGGAGAATGTTATTTTCCTGACTTTACAAAACCAGAGGTAAGAACTTGGTGGGAAGGTTTATTTCAAGAATTGATTGAAGATATTGGTGTAAAGGGAGTTTGGAATGATATGAACGAACCTGCTGTAATGGACGTTCCTAACAAATCATTCCCCAATGATGTGCGTCATGATTATGATGGAAACCCTTGTTCGCACAGAAAAGCACACAATATTTACGGAATGCAAATGGCACGTGCAACTTATCATGGATTAAAGAAATACGCATATCCAAAACGTCCATTTGTAATTACAAGAGCTGCTTATTCTGGTACACAACGTTATACCTCTACTTGGATGGGAGATAACGTAGCAACATGGGAACATTTAGCCATTGCTAACAACCAAGCACAGAGAATGGCCATGTCTGGTTTCTCTTTTGCAGGAAGTGATATTGGTGGATTTGCGGAACAACCTCAAGGAGAATTATTTGCACGTTGGATTCAGTTAGGAATTTTCCATGCATTTTGCAGAGTTCACTCGTCTGGAGATCATGGAAATCAAGAGCCTTGGGTATTTGGCGAAGAAATTACAGATATCGTTCGTAAATTTATTGAAATAAGATATCAGCTATTACCCTATTTATATACCGCTTTTTGGAAACATATAACAAAAGGAACTCCTATCTTAAAATCATTAGTCTTATTCGATCAAGAAGATCACGGAACACATTATAGAAGTGATGAGTTTGTGTACGGAGATAAAATTTTAGTTTGCCCAATATTAGAACCAAATGCTAAAGGAAGAAGAATGTATGTACCAAGAGGGAAATGGTATAATTTCTGGACTGACGAACTTGTAGAAGGAGGAAGAGAAATGTGGGTAGATGCAGATATAGATAGCGTACCTTTCTTTATCAAAGAAGGAGCCGTTATACCGAAATATCCTATCCAACAATATGTCGGAGAAAAGAAAATGGATGATATTACTTTGGATGTTTATTATAAAAACGGTAAAGAAAAATCTGAACTTTTTGATGATGCACATGATGGTTATGATTATAAGAAAGGTAGATATAGTTTACGTACTTTTAAATTAACTGGCAAAAAGGATGAATTTATTTTACAACAACACAAAGAAGGCGTCTTTGATGCACAATACAAGAAGTTTAATATTGTATTCCATAATTTGCCATTTACAATTACTTCAATACAAATAGATAATGTAGAAATTTCTTTAGATAATTTTAAAACTGGTAAAAACCAATCCATATCAATAGAGAAAGAGTTTACAGAATTACATTTATTTGGAAAATAGAAAGTCTTAGGAAATAAGGAAATGAGAAACCTCCCCATAAACATGGAGGCCTCTCCTTATTTATGGGGAATTGAGAATTTCATCATAAATGGGTATTGTATAATATCTTTTTCCATTGTAATTTTACTTTATAATATTTTATTCCCCCAACATATTTCTTGATTTAGACTTTATCTAAATTTTTATTTGAATAAAACGATTAAAGTCTTCCCTAAACTTTAATCGTTTTTTTATGTTTTAATTTCACCTAAACAAAAAACCTCAAAACAATGTTTTGAGGTTTTACTATTTTACATAAAGAAACTATATTCCGTCTGCTAATCCTTTTAATTTTTGAGTGTTTTCAGCCAACATCAATTCATCTATTATTTTCTGAATATCACCGTTTAAAATATTCGGTAAATCATAAAGTGATAAACCAATTCTATGATCTGTAACTCTTCCTTGTGCATAATTATAGGTTCTAATTTTTGCACTTCTATCCCCAGAAGAAACCATAGAACCACGCTTTAAGGCATCTTCCGCATTCTTCTTCGCTAATTCCATATCATATAAACGAGAACGTAATACTTTAAATGCTTTCTCTTTGTTTTTATGTTGAGACTTTTGATCTTGACATTGCGCAACTAAACCGGAAGGAATATGGGTTAAACGAACTGCAGAGTATGTAGTATTTACAGACTGACCTCCAGGACCAGAAGAACAGAAAAAATCGATTCTTACATCTTTTGGATTGATTTCCACATCAAACTCTTCTGCTTCAGGAAAAACCATACAAGTAGCCGCAGATGTATGAACACGCCCTTGAGTTTCTGTTTGCGGAACTCTTTGCACACGATGCACACCAGCTTCAAACTTTAAAGTTCCATAAACATCTGCTCCAGTTACTTCAAATTGAATTTCTTTAAACCCACCATTTGTACCTTCAGAATAATCTACAGTGGAAACTTTCCAACCTTTACTTTCACAATATTTAGAATACATCCTAAATAAATCTCCAGCAAAAATACTTGCTTCATCTCCTCCCGTTCCTGCTCGCAATTCAACAACAGCATTCTTAGAATCTTCAGGATCTTTTGGAATTAATAAGAACTTTATTTCATCTTCTAGTTCAGGAATTCTAGTATTGGCTTCATCAATTTCCATCTTCGCCATTTCCGTCATCTCTGCATCAGAACCATCAGAAATAATTTCTTTAGCCTCTTCTATATTATTTACTAAAGTTTGATACTCATCACCTTTTGTAACAACACTCCCTAAATCTTTATATTCTTTCATTAATTGTGCATAACGCTTTTGATCCATAATGATTTCTGGCTGAATAATTAAATCAGAAACCTCATCATAACGTTGCTTAACAATTCTTAATTTATCTAACATCTTCTATCTTTTCTTGGAGTGCGAATTTACAATTTTTATAGGTATTTTTGAAGTAGACAAACTATTTTTTATGAAATTCCTCTTTTTTACTTGTTGTTTTTTGTTGATGATTTCCTTTAAAAAAGAGATAAATAAAAACCCAAAACCTTCTTTTAGTTGAATATTTAAATGATTTTCATTAAAAGAAAGAGCTACCTAATAAGTGAATGCTTATAATTTTTGGACAACCACTTACTTAAATTAGAAAAAAAATCTAATATTCAAAAACTCCAAACTCACTTGTAATCGTCAATTTTTTAGAAGGTGAACTTTCTACACGCCCAACTATTTTTGCATCAACATTAAAAGATTTAGAAATATTTATAATGGCGTCTGCAATTTTCGGAGAAACATAGATTTCCATTCTATGTCCACAGTTAAACACTTGATACATTTCTTTCCAATCTGTTTTAGATTGATCTTGAATCAATTTAAATAAAGGTGGAATTGGAAACATATTGTCTTTTACAATGTGTAAATTATCTATAAAATGTAAGATTTTTGTCTGAGCACCTCCAGAACAATGAATCATCCCATGAACAGTTTCAGCATTGAATTTTGATAAAATTTCTTTTATAATCGGCGCATACGTTCTTGTTGGAGATAAAACCAATTTACCGGCATCAATAGAAGAATTTTCAACTTTATCCGTCAATTTTATATTTCCTGAATACACTAAATCAGCAGGAACAGCAGCATCAAAACTTTCTGGATATTTATTTGCTAAATAGTTATGAAAAACATCATGTCTCGCCGATGTTAATCCGTTAGAACCCATTCCTCCATTATACTCAGTTTCATAACTCGCTTGCCCAAAAGACTCTAAGCCAACAATTACATCACCTGCCTTTATGTTTGCGTTATCAATAACATCAATACGCTTCATTCTTGCAGTTACGGTAGAATCTACAATAATTGTACGCACTAAATCACCAACATCTGCAGTTTCTCCCCCAGTAGAATGAATCGTCACTCCAAAACCTTTCAAGTCTTCTATTAATTCTTCTGTTCCGTTTATAATTGCTGATAAAACCTCTCCAGGAATCTTACTTTTATTTCTACCGATAGTAGATGATAACATTATATTATCCGTTGCACCCACACACAATAAATCATCAATATTCATGATTAATGCATCTTGTGCGATGCCTTTCCAAACAGAAATATCTCCAGTTTCTTTCCAATACATATAAGCTAAAGAGGACTTTGTTCCTGCCCCGTCTGCATGCATTATTAAACAAAAATCATCATCATTTGTTAAGTAATCGGGCACGATCTTACAAAATGCTTTTGGAAATAAACCTTTGTCTATATTCTTTATTGCATTGTGTACATCTTCTTTTGATGCAGAGACACCTCTTTGCGCGTAACGTTTAGAAACTTCTTGACTCATATTGTTGTGTTGTATTGTAATACAAATTTAGTTGTTCTAAATTTTATATCAATAAAAAAAGCGAACGTTTTTTATCATTCGCTTTTTTATTATGTATTACATATTTATTCCCAATCTGGCATTGTAGCATCTGCAAATAAAAGTTGTTTTTGAATATTTCCTGACAGATTTGTCGTCATAATATTCTTTTGAGAAATACCATCGTTGGATGTATTTACGAAAATAACATTAGCTTCATTGGGCGAAAAACGGGGGTCTAAATCATTAGTACCACTTTCTTTTTCGTCATCAGAAATATCTATAAAAGTCATATCTGTAAAATTATAAATAAACATCCTAGTATCTAATTGTCTGTAATCAGTTGCTTGATAATTAGAAACATCTCTAGTAAACAATAATTTACTGCCTGATGCTGAAAAATTTAAACCTCCTAAAGCAGCTTGAACTTCAGAAACCACAGTATTTAAAATATTTCCGTTCAAATCAATAACTAAAATTGAACCATTATATCCATTTGAATTGTTTGTTTTCAATGCTATTCTTAATCCACTACTACTCCAATCACATTCAGTTATTAAACTGCCATCTATTGTTTCATATATTATTTGTAATCCACTACCGTCTTTATTTATTGCATATAATTTATCGAAAGAAGAGTATAATAATTTACTTCCATCTGGAGACCATGAAAAATCCATTTCATTTAAGTTAAAACCAGCTAAGGGTATTGCAGATGTTACTTTTGTAATATCATCTCCATTAGTCTTCATTGTATATATATGTGCTTCATTACTATCTGTTCGTAAAAAAGCGATTAAGTTAGTTACATTATTCCGCCTAGGTCTCCATGAATTTAAGCTTGAACTTGTTAATTGCACTGTATTTGAAACTTCATTATTTACGTCGTTAAAACTCGAAGAATAAATTATACTATTCCCTCCTTCATTTTTAACATAAAAATACCTATTCGCTGGATCATCTTTAATTGTAAACGATCTAATACTACTTATAACTTCTGTATTAATATTATCAGTTACTTCGATACTCCAAAAATATTTTACCCCATATTTTAAATCAAATAAAGTATAACTTTTATCCTTTATATTGGTGATTTTGATTACATCACTATTAAAATCGTTTCTAATTTCTAGAGTATATGTTAATTCATCTTCATCTGGGTCCGTTGATTCCCAAGACAGTTCAACTTCGTTGAGTAAATCTATGGCACCATCATTTGGAATTATGAGTTCTGGTTTTGTGGGTGATTTATTTAGAGCTGTTGAAATATCCATTTCAAAAATAATATTTACTTCTACCTCTGCGCTCACAATTACTCCTTCATATTTATCTAAATATTCTTCTTTAGCTGCTTGCACTGAATATTCTTGTGCTTCGATTCCTTCAAATATAAAATTCCCTTCGGCATCAGTAAACACCGTATTATTTGAAGGTGAAAGTATTATTTTTACATTTTCTATGGGAACAAAACCCTCTTTTTGAACAACTTTACCTGTTAAATTACCATATTCTATTAAACCAATAGTTTCTTCTTCCCCACAATTAGTAAGAAAGAGAGTTATTAGCGATATACTTATTATTTTAATTACTTTTTTCATAAGACTTCTATTTAAAAATATACATTAAGACCAAACCCTAAACGCGAAAACATATCATTTTTTTCTCCTAAAATCCGTCCATCTAAATCGTCACTTAACAGCATGTTATATTCACCTTCTACAAAAAATCCAATTTTATTTGAAATTAAATATTCAATACCCACACCTCCTTGAAATTTAAAAAAAGATTGATCTAAATTTGTCTTACTTATTGATCCTGCGCCAGCATACAAGTATGGTGTGAATTTTTCATAGGGCAAAATGATATATTCGATATTAAATCCAGAAGTTAAAAAAATTTCATGAAAAATATCTTTATTATCTAACTCCAATCTTCCAACAGATCCCCAAATATTAAAACTAGGGTCATTAAAGGAATATTTTATTTTCAAATCAAATCCAAACTGATTAGTAGGGTTAACGTAATCTCCTTTTATTTGAGCCATTCCGAGACCAAAACCTGTTGATACTTTAGCTCTTCGATTTTCTTTTTTCCTATTATAAAGTTCTGTTTTTTCAGCATCAATTCTTTCTTTCATGTATGCTTTTTTAACATACTCTATTGCTGCTTCACCTCCTTTAGGCCTCCAGATACCATCAGCAATACCTTCAACAATTAATAAATCTACAGCTTTGTCAATTGCTTCTTTTACAGCTAATTGTGATGGCTCATTTTTGGTGACTCCGGTTTCTGCTTCCAACAATCTTCTTAAAGAAACAAAACGATATAAATTAGCAGAAATACCTTGAGATAAAATAGTTTTTGAAACATAAACATTTTTTAAAATTTCACCTGTTGATGTTGATACTATTCTTAGATATACAGTAATTCTATCTTGTCGATACTGATTAGATACTCCCGCTCCAAAATAACGTAATCCTGATCCTCCCGTTATAATATTTGAATCATAAGAAACCACCCCTCCTTCAATAATTGTACCCGCAAAAAGTAAAGGTGGCATTGTTACCTTTTTACCATTTGCATACTCTTGCCGAGTATTTCTAATTATTTGTCGTTCATTTAAAAGGTTTCCAATATTCTCTCTTTCAATGGGTCTAAACCATCCTGATTCTTCAAGTGATTTCAATAAAATTGTAGTTCCTCCTTGAGTTATAGCGGCACTGAATGTTGAACCGTTTTCTACTGGCTTGTACTGTCCTGTTTGATCTCTAAATTTATACACACCAACAATAATTTTCTCTGAAGGAAGAATTTTTTTTACTAAAAAATCCGGTGAAGTATTCTCTCCAATTCTTGCTTTTGTTTGAGTAAATGGTTGATTAAAATAAGCACCACAACCCGTTAACAAACTAATTATTAATAAGTAAACTATACTTGTCGTTATTTTCATGGTAATTTTAATTACTGTTAGGAATTGATATCAAGGTTTGTTCACCAGTAGTAATATTTAGAATATTTACATTTAAGCCATTTGTTCCTGGAGTTATTTCAACTACTAAATCTCCAAAAGTATAGGTTCCAACTGTTAAATTTGTATCACCTAACTCTTGTTGAAATAAACTTTGAGACAATGCACTAAGTAACCTTGTATTTAAACTATTTGTGAAGTTTTCTAGAGCTGTTGGCGCTTTAAATTGAGTCTGTTCATCTGTAAAGTCATTCTGAGCAACTGCAGAAGCTAAAATCTGTTGATAATTATATGAATCACCTCCAAAAAAAGGGCTTATTGGCGTATACACCAAACCTTGTGAATGCAAAAAACTGGAAATTAAAATGAAAATAAATATTATTGTCTGTTTCATAACTAATAGATTTTTTTTGGTTTCTAAAATTGTTTTTGAAAAGTAGCTTTCCTTTTTTGATTATATCCTCTTAATTTTCTCATAGCTTGTGCAACATTAGCCTTTAAATAATCTTCTTCTGGTCTAGCAAAAAACTCATGAATCTTTTTTCGATCAACCTCAATTGACAAAATACTACTCCTTCCCATTGCTGGTTTTTCAACTATCTTAATTATAAACGGATAATTTCTCTTGGTAACTAAATATTCTTTGTAAAAAAAATCATGATAATCTTTTCCTATCTTCGTTAACGATCTATCAATCACGATCCCTTTAATTAAGAACTGTTTCTCATTTACTGTTTTTTTAACTACTCCTTCTTTCATAGGCAAGAGAAATAATGTATCTCTATGCACTAATTTATCTTTGTATTTTATAAATAGATATACTTTTAATTCTTCATTCTTTTTAAAATTAAGTTTAATTACTGCTAATTGTTTCTCTTCACTTGGTTCCAATGAAAAATCATTAGACTCACTTTTTTTAGATAATTTTCCCTCACTATTCTTTTTTAGTACCACCAAATTATAATTAAGATCATTTATAAAAAATGACTCATGGTTTAGTGCTTGAGCTCTTAAAGTTAAAAAATCATCTATCCTAAATAAATTAATTTTTCCTTCTAATTCATAATTATCAAACTCTTGGGCAAAAGAAAAAGGTGTGAAAAAAATTATTATTATAAATAAAATTACTGCCTTATTTTTCATTTTAATTAATAATTTCAAAAGTTAATTACACTCATTTCAGCCCCTCCAAACTGGAATATTTTAAGATCCTGAAACATAGAATTTGCACCCATTATTTTTAATAAATTATGATCTCCCGTTTGCATTATTCCTAAATTAATTATTTGTTTATTGGTATAATTAAAAAATTGGTAATTATTTCTATTTCCTATTTGATTTATAGTATGCTCACCATTTGCATACTTATTATAAATATTAGCACTATTTTCATCACCTATTTGTCTTAATGAAATTGTGCTATTTTTTTCTTCTAATATACTTTGATAAGATTCGGAAGTATTGATTTGTAATTGCTCTATATTATATTGTAATTTATTTGAAAAATAACTAGGTGATTTTTCATCTTGAGCATTCCCAAAAAAATAAAATAAGAATATAAAAATAATTGATATGTAGTTAATTAATTTCATCTTTCCTTTTTTTAAAATTATAAAAATGGAGTGAGAATAACATTCTCACTCCATTTAAAAATACTAATGACCAGACCCAGAACCCGATAATTGAGTTACTTGAGCGGTATTGCTATTACCTTTCTGCTTAACACATGAAGCACTTTTAGCTTCTAAAGTAGCTTGTCTAACTAAAGATGAGTTACCATTACCAATTTGATTTACCAAACTACTATTATTACCCATATTAGAATATTGAGTAACAGAAGATATGTTCTTATTTCCTACTTGGTTAACTGTAGAAAGATTCATAACTTCACTTGAATCACCAATCATAGTTTGAGTTTCTAAAGAAGTATTTCCATCTCCTGTTTGATAAGCACTTGCATAGTTATTAGAACCTATTTGTTTTTGTTGAGCTGCGTTCTCATTTCCAACTTGATTAACAAATGCAACACTTCCACTAGATTGGTTTGGACCACTAGATTGATCTTGAACTATTTGGTTCCCATCACCATAAGACCATGCTGTAGCTTCATTATTATTGTAACGTTGTTTCTGAGAAGCTCTATTATTATTCCCTACTTGGCCTGCGTAAGCCAAATTACCTTCCGCTGCCATCCTTTTATCACCTCCAACGTTTTGAACGGCATAATTTCCGGTTCCTATTTGTCCAATATGACCTTTATTATCATCTCCAAATTGTTTGATATCTGCTCCATTATCAAACCCTAGCTGAATAGTTGATGCCAAATTACCCACTTGACCTGGAAGAAAATTAGTATTATTTTGTCTGATTAAAGACATATTACCAAGACCTAATTGAAATCCTCTTGCTTTATTCTGATCACCTACTTGTCTTACAGCAACTTTGTTTCTTCCTTTTTTTACAAAGTCTTCAGGCATTAATACTTGATCTACCTCTCCTGCAGCAAGGTTTGGTGTAAAATGATTTACAAATAAAACTACTCCAACTGGCGTTCCAGCAGTTTTATCAATCATACCTATTTGACCCTCTACTGTAATGTTGTTAGGCAAAATGATTTGTTCATTGTGATCATTTTCGTGTTTCTCTTGAGAAAATGTCATTCCTGTGGCTATACACATAGCCATAATTAATAATTTTTTCATTATAAAAATTTTAAAATACTTTTATTTATTTTTAGCATATCAAATTTTAATTTGATATCATTTAAAAGAAATGCTATTCGCAGGGTTCTTTAAAATCACAAGGGAAAATGTAAGTTATAAATTACATTTCAGTCAACTCTCGAGCCGAGAGTTGTAATTATCTATATTGTTCGATTAATCGTCTGTTTTAATTATAATACGAATGTATAATAGCTTATTAAGATGCTAAATGACCTACATCATTTTTGAGCATTTTTTTTGTTAAATTTTATCCAAAAACAAAACTGAAATTAGTTTAAACTAATACTGAGTTATAATAGCCTTTGCGATCGGGTATTTCATGAAATACAAACAAAAAAATGCACCTGTAGATAGGTGCATTGAAAATATTTTAGCCTTAAAAAATTTACGCTTTATTAATTGGTAAACAATAATTCTCTATACTTGGTTAGTGGCCATAAATTATCATCTACCATAGTTTCTAATTTATCGCAATGATAACGAATTTGATCAAAGAATGGTTTTACTTTTCGACAATAATATTCAGCAGATTTTATCCCATTATACTTATTTGCTTTTTTTCGTTCTTCAACCATTTTATTTACTAGAGAATTAATTTCTGTAATATGATTAGAAATAACCATAATGAGTTCTATTTGCTCTTTGGCAATATTCTTAAACTCAGTTCCGAAAATTTCTTTAAGATTTTTTGTATTTTCTAATAGTGTATTTTGATAAATTATAGCTGTAGGAACTATATGGTTCCTAGCAACATCTCCTAAAACCCTACTTTCTATTTGAACTCTTTTTGTATATAATTCTAAATCTATTTCGTACCTGGCCTCTAACTCCACTTTATTCATTACATCCATCTCCTCAAATAAATCAATTACCTTTTTGGTGATTTTTACTTTTAATGCTTCGGGTGTTGTTTTATTATTGCTAAGTCCGCGTTTTTTTGCTTCTTTCTCCCAAGAATCTCCATAACCATCTCCTTCAAAACGAATGGCTTTTGAATCTTTAATATACTCTCTTAACATGTTAAAAATAGCTTCATCCTTTTTCAATCCTTTTTCATCAATCAGGGCGTCAACCTCAATTTTAAACTCCTTTAATTGTTTTGCTACAATGGTATTTAAAACCGTGATTGGTATTGCACAATTTGCCGAAGAACCAACAGCTCTAAACTCAAATTTATTTCCTGTAAATGCAAAAGGGGATGTTCTATTTCTATCGGTATTATCTAATAAAATCTCTGGAATTTTACCAATGATATTCAGTTTTAAATCTGTTTTTTCTTGAGGTGATAGCTTTCCTTTCGTCACATTTTCTAAGTCATCTAAAACTGCAGATAACTGACTACCAATAAATACAGAGATTATAGCAGGTGGAGCTTCATTGGCCCCTAATCTGTGATCGTTACCTGCAGATGCAATAGACCCTCTTAATAATTCTTCATACCTATAGACTGCTTTAATAGTGTTCACAAAAAAGGTGAGAAATTGTAAATTTTTCATTGGTGTTTTACCAGGACTCAATAAATTAGTCCCGTTCTTTGATGATAAAGACCAATTATTATGTTTCCCTGAACCATTAATTTCTGCAAATGGTTTTTCATGAAGTAACACTTTAAATTTATGTCTTCGAGAAACCTTCTGCATTACATCCATTAGCAATGAATTATGATCTACCGCTAAATTTGCCTCCTCAAAAATAGGCGCAACTTCAAACTGATTCGGAGCAACTTCATTATGTCTTGTTTTTACAGGAATTCCTAATAACATACACTCTTGTTCTAAATCTTGCATAAAGCTCATTGCTCTTGCAGGAATTGTACCAAAATAATGATCATCTAATTGTTGTCCTTTCGCAGGCGTATGCCCTAATAATGTTCTACCCGTTAATTGCAAGTCTGGTCTAGAAAGCGCCAAAGCATCATCAATTAAAAAAAATTCTTGTTCCCAACCTAAAGTGGCACTTACTTTACTTGCATTTTTGTCAAAATATTTACAGACAGCAGTTGCATGGGTATCAAGTGCTTGTATGGCTCTTAATAATGGTGTTTTGTTATCTAAGGCTTCTCCTGTATACGCCACAAAAATAGTAGGAATACATAATGTAGTTTCATAAATAAATGCTGGAGATGTAGGATCCCAAGCAGTATATCCTCTTGCTTCAAAAGTATTTCTAATTCCTCCATTTGGAAAACTTGATGCATCTGGCTCTTGCTGAACTAATTGTTCTCCATCAAATTTTTCCATTGCCAAACTACCGTTGATAGATTCAAAAAAAGCATCATGCTTTTCTGCTGTTGCGCCTGTAAGTGGTTGGAACCAATGCGTATAATGAGTTGCACCTTTCGACATGGCCCAATCCTTCATACTTACTGCAACTTGATCTGCAATTTTTCTATCTATTTTTGTTCCATGTTCAATCGCATTCATTACACTTTCATAAGCGGCACGTGTAAGGTACTGTTGCATAGCGTGTTTATTAAAGACATTTTGACCAAAAAGTGTTGATCTTTTTTCATTCTGAATCACTTTAATAGGTCTTCTATGTAGTGTTTCTTGTAATGCATTGAATCTGATTCTTGACATATTACTAATATTTTCTACTATTTTTTAATTTTAAACAAATATACCCTTTCAAAATTAGGGATAAAATTATTTTTTATACATTTTTAATATTTTACCCCTCTTTTTTTTGATATGTAGGTAAATTATTTCATTTTTGTACTGTTAACATCAGATATACATTTATTTATTATGGCAAAAATTAAATTAGAATACATTTGGCTAGATGGTCATTTTCCTACCCAAAACATGAGGAGTAAAACTAAAGTTGAAGAGCATGAAAACTTTCAAGCAACAATCGAGGAATTAGACAATTGGTCTTTTGATGGTAGTTCTACTGAACAAGCCTCTGGTGGTTCATCCGATTGTTTATTAAAACCTGTGGCAATCTATAAAGACCCGGTAAGAAAAAATGGTTATTTAATCATGTCAGAAGTTTTAAGCGCGGATGGTACGGCACATGCATCTAATGCAAGAGCTACAATTGATGATGATGATAACGATTTTTGGTTTGGATTTGAGCAAGAGTATTTCTTAATGGATACCAAAACTGATTTACCTTTAGGGTTTCCTCGTGGAGGGTTTCCTGGACCACAAGGTAAATATTATTGTTCTGTTGGTGGTAGATATACTTGGGGTAGAGATTTTGTTGAAGAACATGCTGACTTATGTATTGAAGCTGGTTTAAACTTTGAAGGAATTAACCAAGAAGTAGCACCAGGACAATGGGAATTTCAATTATTTGCGCAAGGAGCTAAAAAAGCCGGTGATGAAATTTGGATAGCTCGTTATTTGCTAGATAGATTAACTGAAAAATATGGTTATTATATTGAATATCATCCAAAGCCAGTAAAAGGAGATTGGAATGGTTCTGGAATGCATGCTAACTTCTCTAACACTACTTTAAGAACCTGTGGTTCTCAAGAAATATATGAGAAAATTTGTGAAGCTTTTAGACCTGTTACAGAAGAGCATATGAATATTTATGGTGAATTTAATGATGAGCGTTTAACTGGTTTACATGAAACTGCTCACGTTTCTGACTTCTCTTATGGCATTTCTGATAGAGGAGCTTCAATTAGAATTCCAATTATTACTGTAGAGAAAGGATGGAAAGGTTGGTTAGAAGACAGAAGACCAGCTTCTAACGGTGATCCTTATAAAATTGCAGGAAGAATTATAAAAACGGTAAAGTCTGCGAAAATTTAATTAAAATTTTGAATATAAATTAAAAACTCCGAAAGTATTCTTTCGGAGTTTTTTTTTATAAATTACTTTTTATATTATTTTTCTTGTCCAGGAGGAAATCTAGAAATAATCTCTTTAACAAATATTTTAATTCTAGCTTCTTTTTTCTCTCTGTTCTGAATCCTTAAAGCGCCAGTTCCTATTCCCTGCCAAACTAATTCCTTTTTAGATGTATCTATAAAATCAATAAATAGAGTACCTTCTGTATATTCAGAAACACTCGTTGTATTCATTCCGTTTCCTATCCAAGGATTCCATCCCCAACCAAAACCGTAACCAAAATTATTATTTTGATTGATGTTTACCTTGCGTCTAGATTTGGTGAAAAAGCTTACTAACATGTCAGGATTTTCAGACTTTGTAAATCCTTGTATTAATAATTCTGATTCTATTGCACGTAATACTCGCTTTTTATCCAAGTCAGAAATTGCTGCTTTATCAATAGCTGGTTTATAAAATGCAAACGTTTTGTATTTTTTAAAATCAACTTTTGTATCATAATCAGTAACCACTTTTAAAGAGTTGCAGGAAGACAATAAAATTAAACTTAGTACTACTAAAATACTTTTTTTCATCATAAATTGGTTTTATGTTATTGCATCTATTAAAACATCTTCAACTAAATTAGGAAGTGTAACTTTAAAGTCTTTTTTTGCTTTAATTGCTCTTTTAATAGCAAAAATAGCCTCTTTATTTCTTGCCCAACTTCTTCTTGAAATTCCGTTATTTACGTCCCAAAAAAGCATTGATTCTAAACGCTTTGATGCTGACTTAGTTCCATCAAGAAGCATGCCAAATCCTCCATTAATTACCTCTCCCCAGCCTACTCCACCACCATTATGTATAGATACCCAAGTTGCTCCTCTAAAACTATCTCCAATAACATTCTGAATAGCCATATCTGCTGTAAATTTTGATCCATCATAAATATTAGATGTTTCTCTATAAGGAGAATCTGTCCCAGAAACATCATGATGATCTCTACCTAAAACAATCGGGCCAATTTTTCCTTTTTTTATAGCTCTATTAAATGCTTTTGCAATTTTAATTCGTCCTTCTGCATCTGCATATAAAATTCTTGCTTGAGAACCAACAACCAATTTATTTTCTTGAGCACCTTTGATCCATTGAATATTATCGGTCATTTGTTGCTGAATTTCTTTGGGCGAATGCTGTTTAATTTTCTCTAAAACTTCACAAGCAATTTTATCAGTTTTCGCCAAATCCTTAGGGTCTCCTGAGGCACAAACCCATCTAAAAGGACCGAAACCATAATCGAAACACATGGGCCCCATAATATCTTGCACATAACTATTATATTTAAAATCAATATGATTTTCTGCCATTACATCTGCCCCAGCTCTACTTGCTTCTAATAAAAATGCATTTCCATAATCGAAAAAATAGGTTCCTTTTGCGGTATGTTTATTAATTGCTAAAGCATGTCTTCTTAACGTTATTTGAACTTTTTCTTTGAATAATTTTGGGTTATCAGCCATCATTTTATTGGCATCATTAAAGGAGAGACCTACGGGATAATAACCACCTGCCCAAGGATTATGCAATGAAGTTTGATCTGACCCTAAATCAATATGAATATTTTCAGCATCAAACTTCTCCCAAACATCCACAATGTTTCCTAAATACGCAATGGAAACTACCTCTTTATGCTCTTTTGCAGATTTTACGCGAACCGCTAATTCATCTAAATCTGTAATTTTTTCATCAATCCAACCTTGATCTAAACGTACTTGTGCAATTTTAGGATTCACCTCAGCACAAACCGTAATACAACCTGCAATATTTCCTGCTTTTGGCTGTGCACCAGACATGCCTCCTAAACCAGAAGTTACAAATAGATTTCCTCGTGGAGTTTTATTTATTTTTCTAAATCCATTTAAAACCGTAATTGTTGTTCCATGAACAATTCCTTGTGGCCCAATATACATGTAACTTCCTGCTGTCATTTGCCCATATTGAGAGACTCCTAAAGCATTCATTTTCTCCCAATCATCTGGTTTGGAGTAATTCGGAATTACCATTCCGTTTGTAACAACAACTCTTGGCGCATTTTTGTTGGATGGAAATAATCCCATTGGATGTCCAGAATACATCGTTAACGTTTGTTTATCGGTCATTTCTGACAAATACTTCATCGTTAATAAATATTGTGCCCAATTTTGAAAAACAGCACCATTTCCACCATACGTAATTAATTCATGAGGATGCTGCGCAACTGCATAATCCAAATTATTTTGAATCATTAACATAATCGCCTTTGCTTGTTCTGATTTTCCTGGATATTCTGAAATATCTCTTGCATACATTTTATACGCTGGTCTAAATCTGTACATGTAAATTCGACCATATTTCTCTAATTCCTCTAAAAATTCTTCTAATAATTCAGCATGATGCTTTTTATCAAAATAACGCAGTGCATTTCTTAAGGCTAACTTTTTTTCATCCTTAGATAGAATATCTTTTCTTTTCGGAGCATGATTTATCTCTAAATCGTACGCAATTTTTTTTGGTAAAATATTTGGAATTCCTTGTTGAATTTGTTTTTTAAAAGTCATATCAAAAATTTAGAAAGTAATCGTTTTACAAAGATATTCTTTTTTAGAATTAAATTTATAAACCATTAAAGATTCGTTATTTTTTTTAAGATTTTCGTAAATTGCACCCTTAAAATCAAACATTAATTACGAATGAAACAAATTACACCTTACAAACCTAAATATAAAGTACGTATTGTAACTTCCGCAGCTCTTTTTGATGGTCATGATGCTGCTATCAATATTATGCGTAGAATTATTCAATCTACAGGAGTTGAAGTTATACATTTAGGTCATGACAGAAGTGTAGAAGAAGTGGTGAATTGTGCCATTCAAGAAGATGTAAATGCTATTGCGATAACTTCGTATCAAGGAGGTCATAATGAGTATTTTAAATATATGTTTGATTTATTACAAGAAAAAGGCGCAGGACATATTAAGATTTTTGGCGGCGGTGGCGGCGTAATTCTTCCTGAAGAAATTAAAAATTTAATGGAGTATGGAATCACTAGAATTTATTCTCCTGATGATGGCCGTGAATTAGGGTTGCAAGGGATGATTAATGATTTGGTTCAAACTTCTGATTTTGCAATTGGGAATACTTTAAAGGTGACTCTAAAAGATTTATCAAATAAAGAAATTGGTAAAATTGCAAGAGTAATCTCCTCGGCAGAAAACTTCCCAGAAGTTGCCAAAGAAACCTTAGAAAAAATTCATGATAAAAATAAAAATTCAAAAACACCTGTTTTAGGAATAACAGGAACTGGTGGTGCCGGAAAATCTTCTTTAGTTGATGAATTGGTTCGCAGATTTCTTAGTGATTTTCCAAATAAAACGGTGGGTTTAATTTCTGTTGACCCATCAAAAAGAAAGACAGGCGGAGCGCTTTTAGGCGATAGAATTAGAATGAACGCCATCAATAATTCTCGTGTTTATATGCGTTCTTTAGCAACGCGTCAATCTAACTTAGCTTTGTCTAAATATGTGCATGAAGCAGTGCAAGTCTTAAAAGCTGCAGAATTCGATTTAATCATTTTGGAGACTTCTGGAATTGGACAATCTGACACTGAAATTATAGAACATTCAGACACATCTTTATATGTAATGACACCAGAATTTGGTGCTGCAACTCAATTAGAAAAAATTGACATGCTCGATTATGCTGATTTAGTTGCCATTAATAAATTTGATAAAAGAGGTGCATTAGATGCTGTTCGTGATGTAAAAAAGCAATACATGCGTAACAATAATTTGTGGCATATTCATCAAGATGATTTACCTGTTTATGGCACAATTGCATCACAATTTAATGACCCAGGAATGAATACTTTGTACAAAAGTATTATGGATACATTGGTTGAAAAAACAGGAGCCGACTTAACATCTTCTTTTAAAATTACTTCAGAAATGTCTGAAAAGATATTCGTAATTCCACCAGCGAGAGTGCGCTATCTTTCAGAAATTGCAGAAAATAATAGAGCCTATGATAAAAAAGTTGATGAGCAAGTGGTAGTTGCTCAGAAATTATATGGAATTTATCAAACCATTTTATCTGTCATTTTAAACGAAATGAAGCAATCTATTCTTATAAAATCCGGATTGGAGCAGGATGAAATCCTAAAACAAGTTAAAGATAAAAATGACAAAGAATTTATCAAATTATTAATAGCGCAATTTGAAAAAGTAAAACTAAATCTAAATCCCTACAACTGGGAAATTATTTTAAACTGGCAAGAGAAATTTCAGAAGTATAAAAACCCTATGTATACTTTTAAAGTTCGTGGTAAAGAAATAAATATAGAAACACACAGCGAATCACTTTCACACTCCAAAATTCCAAAAATTAGTTTACCTAAATATCAAGCTTGGGGCGATTTATTGCGCTGGAATTTGCAAGAAAACGTGCCAGGAGAATTCCCATATACAGCAGGTTTGTATCCATTTAAAAGAACTGGTGAAGACCCAACAAGAATGTTTGCTGGCGAGGGCGGCCCTGAAAGAACTAACAGACGTTTTCATTATGTAAGCTTAGGAATGGACGCAAAACGTTTGTCAACGGCTTTTGATTCTGTTACTTTATATGGAAATGACCCTGGACATAGACCAGATATTTATGGTAAAATTGGAAATGCAGGAGTTTCTATTTGTTGTTTAGATGATGCTAAAAAATTATATTCTGGCTTTGACTTGAGTCATCATATGACTTCTGTTTCTATGACCATAAACGGACCGGCTCCAATGTTGTTAGGATTCTTTATGAATGCTGCTATCGATCAGAATTGCGAAAAATATATTAAAGAGCAACAATTAGAGAGACAAGTTGAAACTAAGCTGAAAGAAATTTACGATTCTAAAGGGTTAGAAAGACCAAGTTATCAAGGAGAATTACCGGAAGGAAATAATGGATTAGGATTAATGTTGTTGGGGATAACTGGCGATTTGGTGTTACCTTTTACTATATATGAACAAATAAAAAAAGATACACTAGCCCAAGTCAGAGGAACTGTACAAGCCGATATTTTAAAAGAAGATCAGGCACAAAATACTTGTATTTTTTCTACGGAATTTGCGTTGCGATTAATGGGAGATGTGCAAGAATATTTCATTGAAAAACAAATTCGAAACTTTTATTCGGTTTCTATTTCTGGATATCATATTGCAGAAGCTGGTGCAAACCCAATTACACAATTGGCCTTGACCTTGTCTAACGGATTTACGTATGTTGAGTATTACCTGAGCCGTGGAATGGATATTAATAAATTTGGTCCAAACTTATCGTTTTTCTTTTCTAACGGAATAGATCCCGAATATTCAGTAATTGGTAGAGTTGCTCGTAAAATTTGGGCAAAAGCCATGAAAAATAAGTATGGTGCAAATGATAGAGCGCAAATGTTAAAATACCATATTCAAACTTCTGGACGCTCTTTACACGCGCAAGAAATTGATTTTAATGATATCAGGACTACATTACAAGCTTTATATGCCATTAATGATAATTGTAATTCTTTACATACAAATGCATATGACGAAGCCATTACTACGCCAACAGAAGAATCAGTTCGAAGAGCCATGGCCATTCAGTTAATTATCAATAAAGAACTAGGGTTAACAAAAAATGAAAACCCCATACAAGGTGCTTTTATTATTGAAGAATTAACAGATTTAGTAGAAGAAGCTGTACTATTAGAATTCGATAGAATTACAGAACGTGGAGGCGTTTTAGGAGCCATGGAAACCATGTATCAACGTTCTAAGATTCAGGAAGAAAGTTTGTATTATGAAACATTGAAACATAATGGAGATTTTCCAATTATTGGTGTAAATACATTCTTAAGCTCTAAAGGATCTCCTACTATTCAGCCAGCAGAAGTTATTCGTGCAACCGAAGAAGAAAAGCTATTCCAAATTAAAACGAAAGAGTTATTAAATAAAGCAAATCCAAATAAAGTTGTAACACAAATTAGAATTTTACAGCAAGCCGCAGTTCAGAACGAAAACTTATTTGGCAAATTAATGGAAGCAACAAAAGTATGCTCTTTAGGCCAAATTACAGAAGCGTTGTTTACAGTAGGTGGGCAATATAGACGAAATATGTAGCTTTAATTTTGATGAAATACCATAATTAATTTTGGCATACAAAAGATAATCCCATGATACCATATTAAAGGAAATAAATAGTTATTTTTATAACTTCAAAAAGATTGAACAACAGGAAGCATCTAGCTTACAAGTAGAGCACCATTAAAATAAAAATTATTGAAATAAAAACTAAAAACAGCACTAAAATATGAAGTCTATTGCTAATTTTCAGTAGCATTTTTTTAATTTCAAAATTCTGACTTTTAAGCTCCTTTTCCTTAAAAATCATCTCCTTAATTAATTCTTCTTTTGAATGCTCTTTAAAAGTATTTAAATAAGTTTTTTTCGGATTCTTCAAGTTATTTTTTTATTGGAGTTCTGATCAATGCCAACTAATCTATTTATTTACTTAACTATATTGTGAAAATATAAATACACCTATTACCGTTATTATAAATTGAATCACGAGTATAGTAGTAATCAAACTCATATTCTTTCTATTTCTTTTAAATTTTTTCTTCTGTTGTATTAATTGATTTGCTATGTCAAGGGTAATTATATCATTCATACATACTTTGTTTATTTCTCCTTTCATCAAAATACTTATTAGTTTTAGTTCAATTTATTTGCAAGCAAACATAAAAGTTATTAAGAATAGCTTCAATGATTTATATCATAGAATACTTTTATATAATTAGTTACTTTTAAAACTTTAAAAAAGGCATTGCTATGAAAAATGAATTTATAATCACCTCAACAAATAGTGTTGAAGGCGAGAAAATTGAGAAGTATTTAGGTGTAATAAATAATAATATTGTTTTAGGTACAAATTTATTTTCGGATATCGGGGCTTCTCTTTTAGATGTTTTTGGAGGTGCATCAAATTCTTATCAAAACAAATTACAAAGTATTTATGACAGTTCAATTCAAAATTTAAAAGTTAAAGCAATCAATCTTGGTGCGAATGCAATTTTAGGACTATCCATTGATTTTGATGAAATTTCGGGGGGAAATAAATCAATGCTTATGATATCTGTTTCAGGAACAGCTGTTATTATTAACTATAAAAAATCACAAGTTAAAGATGTCAATACTGCTTCAAAAAAATACATTTCAAATGATATCCTGAAAAATGAATTGACCAAAAAACATATAATTAAAAAAGTAAGAGCCAAAAAAAAATTAGTTCAAGATGAATGGAATTTTCTTCAACAGAACCCAATATCTGATTTGTCTGAAAACTTAATTGATAGTTTTCTATATAATTATTTTGCTCTTAAAATTAACTCTGATGATGAAAAGGAAATAGTTTTAATCCGTAATTTCTCCAATTATCTTAGAGATACAGATCCTAAACGAGCAATAGATAAATTATATAAAACACTTCCAGATGAACCTGATGCTGTTTTTAAAATTTTAGAAATTAACAAACTATTCTCGCCACAAAAAATAATAAACTTATTAGAAAGTGGTTTTACAGAAATTGCAATAAGCTGTTTATCAATTGAAAAAGAAAATTACACGAAAGATGATTTAAAAGTAATGAATAAAATAATTAAACACTTTGAACTCCTTAAAGACAAAGGAGAATTTAAAAAATTAAAAGGACTATTAGGAAAACAAAAAGACATATATATTTGTCCAAATGGACATTCTAACCATATAGAATCTGTATTTTGTGAAGATTTTGATTGTCAACAAAATATAAAAGGACTTACTAGAAAGGATGTTCGTAAAATTAATTCTTTCAAAAATAAAGTTGAAACCTTAAGGTTACTATTTGACAATTAGTAAAAACACAAATTTATTTAAGTAGTATTTAGGATGTAATAATAAATTTATAATTACCACTAGAAATAATATTGAAGGCGAAAAAATCATCAATAAAATAAATTAACAAAAGAGATATTGATTTTGATAATAAGTTTAAAAAAGCGTCATTATAAAGAAGTGGGGAAAAATAAGCTTTTAAAATAAAAAGATTACTTCATCCTTCACAATGACGCAAATATTGATTCATAACAAAAAAAAGAACTTCATATTCTATAATTTTTACAAAGAATAAGCTAACCACTCTTCTGGTATTGGCTTTAAGTTTAATTCTATTAATTCAGATCTCACTTTGATCTTAAAACCTACGCGAGAAATTCTAGGTAAAAACAAGTTTATATTATTCTTTTTATTTATTCGCTCCAAAACTTCTTCCATCGATCTTTTTGAACACAAAACCAAGCTATTCATCATAGCATTCGATTCTGTTTGTAAATCGTACAAATCGACAAAATATGTTGGTTTATCATCCTTATAGATAACCCATTGAGTAGCCTTTTTTTGAGGTACTTCTATAATTTTTTTTGTACCACTTAATGTTCTATAAGTAGTTGCTAAAAATATCATTTTTTAAATTAATATTGAAACCTGTGATTTTTTTATATTCATGCAACCTGTAAAATAATTTCAAAAAATTAAGCTTCTGATTTAGATAAATGAACACCTTGCCGCAGCAATGTAACACCCATCATAAGTAACCAAATTACTTTTAAGTGAAATAAAGGTTTATAAATTTCATAATTATCCGGAATAGACAAAATAATCACCATGGCTGCCATACCTATTAGCGTTGTAGACCAACCCAACCAAGTGCTAACTATTCTCCATTTAATAAAAGCAAAGCCCAACAAAACCAATCCTACGCCAGAGAAAATACGTCCAAAACGTATAAAACAAGTAACATACTGATTTGTAAATAAAATATTATCCATAAATTCTATAACTTCCACAGCAGACATACCCGCTGTTTGTCCAACACCCCAAGCACCAAAATTGTAAAAATATGCATTAGCAATCGCTAAAGTAAAGGTACCAACAATAACCATTCCTGCTCCAGGAACTATAACCACCCGATAAGGTTTACTTGAAATAATGGACATCAATGCGAACATTGAAATACCCATAGTAACCCAACCAAAAATATGAATACGATACATCCATATCCAATACCACACATTCTTTCCTATTTCAGTAAAATCTGAAGACACTATATATTCACCAATATGATGAGGTGAAAGCGCCCAACCAAACCACAATAGTGCTGCTGCTAAAATAAACGCCCAACCGGTAAAACGAGTTTCGAAATCTTTTTTCATTATCTTCATGACTGTGTTATTTATCTTACTAAGAATTATGCAATTTAAAAGTAATTTCATTCTTTTTGTGTAACTTTAGTTACACAAAAAGAATGAAATTACATGTATCTTGTATGTTATTTATATAACCATATAATTTTAGTATTGTGAGAAGAAGATCTTTTATAAAAAAAACCGTTCTAAGTTCTTTTACTGCACTTATAAGCGCAGAAATTGTTTTTGGTTCCAAAATGCTTGACGGCTATACTCCTTTAGCATTGCAAGATCCAGACCCTTTTAAAATGTTCAGTAAGAATAAAGAAATGATTATTTTAAATGACAAACCCTGGAATATTGAAGCGCAAGCTCATTTATTAGATGACAAGATTACACCCAACTCATCTATGTTTATTCGAAATAATGGAACTACCCCAGAAGAAATCAACCCAGAAACTTGGACGCTTACCATTGATGGTGAATCTGTTAAAAACAAAAAAACATATACTCTTAGTGATTTAAAATCCAAATTTAAACACCATACCTATCAATTAACATTAGAATGTGGCGGTAATGGACGAAGTGAGTTTGATCCACCAGCAAAAGGGAATCAATGGACTATTGGCGCCGTGCATTGTGCGTCTTGGACGGGTGTGCGCTTACGAGATGTATTAGAAGATGCAGGCATCAAGAGTAATGCTGTTTATATTGGATATCATTCTAAAGACACTCATTTAAGTGGAGACCCTAAAAAAGAACCTATTTCTAGAGGCTGCCCATTGCCAAAAGCACTGCAAGATGAAACCATTTTAGCTTTTCAAATGAATAACGAAGCTATTCCACTAATTCACGGATACCCACTACGTTTAATTGCCGGTGGTTGGCCAGCTTCAGTTTCTGGCAAGTGGGTTCAAAAAATTAGTATTCGAAACAAAGTGCATGATGGCACAAAAATGACAGGAACTGCTTATCGAGTGCCTTGTAACCCAGTTGCTCCGGGAGAAAAAGTAAAAGATGAAGACATGTGCATTATAGAATCAATGCCTGTTAAATCCATAATCACATACCCTAAAACGGGCGCGCTCATTAACGAAGGAAAAGCTTTAAACATAAGAGGTCACGCTTGGGCTGGAGAACTAGAGGTTGTAAAAATGGAATATTCAATAGATTTTGGAGCAACATGGACCATTTGTTCTGTAGAAAAACCAACAAATCGATTAGCTTGGCAACATTTTTCGGCTTCCATAAATTTTCCAAAAAAAGGGTATTACGAAGTTTGGGCAAAAGCAACAGACACTCATAATATTGCGCAACCCATGCTTTTACCAGGCTGGAACCCGAAAGGATATTTAAACAATGCTTGTCATAGAATTGCTGTAAAAATTATCTAATGAAAGATGATAAAGAGTTTCAAAAAAAAATTAAAAAAGCAGAGAAAACAGCTTATATAGCTATGTTGTTTTCCTTTATAGCTTCTGTTTTACTTCTTTTTGCTGTATACGATCCTTCATTTTCAATTTTTGGAAATAAAGAATCTAAACTTATATATAGTACTATTATTGAAGATGAAGATAAAATTGAAAATGGAATTCATATTAGAACAGGTTTAATAGACGCAGAAGGTTTAATGACGGTTGTTAATAATTGTACGAATTGCCATTCTGCAAAATTAGTCGTTCAAAATAAAATGTCTACTGAGAGTTGGAATGCAACAATTAAATGGATGCAAGAAACACAAAACCTATGGAATTTAGGAAGTAATCAAGAGGTTATTGTAAACTATTTAGTTACAAATTACCCACCAATAGCAAAAGGTAGACGTACGATTTTAACAAATATTGACTGGTATACTTTAAAAAATTAATATATTTAAAAAATAAAATAAAATGGAAAAATATTTAGATGCATTTATAAATGCTTTTATTGGAACGGCAGATTGGACATGGAAGTCCATAATTCTTGAAGTGCCTTGGTACACAAATTATTTCTGGGGTCTTATTGTAATCTCCCTGCTTGTATGGGGTTTAGAAATTGTCTTTCCCTGGAGAAAACAACAAGCTATATTTAGAAGAGATTTTTGGTTAGATGCATTTTATATGTTTTTTAATTTTTTCGCTTTCTCAATTGTAATTAGCGGAGTTTACAAGATTTTAGGGATATTATTTGGTGAATTTAACATCACTGCTAAAAGTCTCGTTATTTTCGATATGTCACATTGGGCTCCTTGGTTACAATTATTGGTATTCTTTATTATACTTGACTTCGTTCAATGGTTTACCCATGTATTATTGCATAAATACCCTTTCTTATGGAAATTTCATAAAGTGCACCACAGTGTAAAAGAAATGGGCTTTGCTGCGCATTTAAGATACCATTGGATGGAAAATATTTTTTATAAACCACTAAAAACTTTTGGTGTAATGATTCTTGGTGGTTTTGAACCTGAGCAAGCATACATTGTCCATTTTATAACCATCGCCATTGGCCACTTTAATCATGCTAATATTAAAATTACCTGGGGAATCTTTAAATATGTAATAAATAACCCGGTGATGCACTTATATCATCATGCATATGAAGTACCGGAAGGAAGATATGGAATGAATTATGGAATTAGCCTTAGTCTTTGGGATTATATTTTTAAAACAAACTACGTTCCAGAAGATAGCGGAAACGCAGAAATTGGCTTTAAAGGCGATGATAAATTTCCAACTACTTTTATCGCTCAAAATCTATATGGGTTTAAAAAAGGTCAGAAATAAATAAAAAGAAGTACACAATAAATATATTGAGACATGAGCCGTTTATAAAATCATAAACGGTTCATTCTATTATACCATATTTATTTTAAAAAAATAACCCCAGTTTGACAGCAAACTTTACAGTAAAATTTCAAAAAATAAGACTGCAAAGTTTGCTCTTAAATTCGCTTTACCTTTTTTTTAATTATCTTAGTTGAAAATCTAAAAACCCGTAAATTTCAGCAAAATGAAGGAACTTAAAAAAGAAGACATTAGTCAGGAAGTGTTTGACTTATATGATGACTATGCTCACAACAAAATGGATAGAAAAGAGTTTCTTCAAAAACTATCTCTATATGCTGTTGGCGCAATCACCCTGCCCGCTTTATTAAGTTTTATTTCTCCAAATTATTTGGACTCTATTAGTGTAAAATCAAATGATCCAAGGCTGAAATCAGAGTTTATTACTTACGATTCTCCAAAAGGAGGAAAAAAAATAAAAGGATTATTTTCTATCTTAAAAGATACTACCAAAAAACTACCTGGCATTATAGTTGTACATGAAAATAGAGGGCTAAATCCTTATATAGAAGATGTCGGTAGAAGAACGGCTTTAGAGGGATTTGTAACTTTGGCTCCAGACGCATTATCGCCTTTAGGCGGATATCCAGGAAATGATGATGACGGGAGAGCAATGCAAAAGAAAAGAGATAGAAATGAAATGTTAGAAGATTTTATTGCTGCCTACAATTACTTAAAAACACACAAAGATTGTAACGGAAAAGTGGGAGTTGTTGGTTTTTGTTTTGGAGGATGGATTTCTAATATGATGGCCGTTAAAATTCCTGATTTAGCTGCAGCTGTTCCTTATTATGGAAGACAACCTTCGCAAGAAAACGTTGTTAAAATTAAAGCTCCTTTATTATTGCAATATGCCGGCTTAGATAAAAGAGTAAATGCAGGTTGGTCAGATTTTGAAATTGCTTTAAAAGAAAACAACATTGAGCATGAAGCTCATTTTTATGAAAATGTAAATCATGGATTTCATAACAATACCACACCAAGATTTGATAAAGAAGCTGCTGATTTATCTTGGGAAAGAACGATCGCTTTTTTTAATAAACATTTGAAAGGTTAATTTACATTTCTGTTATTCCTTCGAAAGCAGGAATCTATTTTCTTTGCAGGTGCCGTTTCGAAATAGTGAAAAATAAATGACAAGAAATCTAATTTTAAAATAAATTCATACTAGTTAGTGGCGTAGAATAAATTCAATCAAAATATATTTTTATTATTGAAGCCTTCAGAATTCCAATCGAACACTATTTATCACTTTAATTTAATTACTTTTATCTTTTAAATATTTAAAGTGAAAAGAAAACCTCTTATCAGCAAAGAATTAGATGATTTTTACAACAAAGCTTCAGAAGAAACCAGACTTGAAAAAGGAATGGGAATTTTTGAATTTGAACGTATTAAAGAACTAATTGAACAACATATTTCTAAACCAAACAGCACAATTATTGATATTGGTGGCGGAACAGGAAAATATGCAGAATGGTTAGCAAAAAACGGACATACTGTTCACTTAGTAGAGCCGGTTTTAAAACATATAAAACTAGCAGAAAACAGAGCTAAAAAACTCAAGAAACCTTTTTCTGTTGCTATCGGTGAAGCAAAAAAAATTCCTTTTAAAGACAATACTGCTGATTTGGTAATTTTACATGGTCCTTTATATCACCTGCAAAAAAGAGAAGATAGAATTGCAGCAATCAGAGAAGCAAAGAGAGTTTTAAAAAAAGACGGCATTATTTTAGGCTTTGCAATTAACGCTACAGCTTCAACAGTCGTTGGTTTAATGAATGGAATGATTCATGCCAATTCGTTTTTTGATATGTGCAAAGAGGAACTCACAACAGGACTACATGATGCGCCAAAAGATTTCCCTTTTTTATTGGCGGATGCGTATTACCACAAACCTCAAGGTTTAAAAAAAGAGTTTTTAGAACAAAACCTCCACTTTGTAAATATTTTTGCAGTCGAAGGAATGATTTGGTTAGATAATGAATATTTTGCAAACATGTTAGACAAAAAGAAGTCTAAGACATTAAAAGTGTTGCAAAACTTGACACAAAATGATGAATATTTATTGCCTTTTAGTCCTCATATGATGATTGCTGTGAAGAAGTAGTTTGGCTTTCTATCCATCAGAGAAACAATAGATTTAAATTTCATTAAAACCAAGAATTGATAAAAGATATAGCAGTTGGAAAAGGCAGAGTGTAAAGAGAATTATTGGATAATTTGTGATAATTGTAAAGGAGATGGCAAAAAAAGGAAGAAGCCCCGCAAGAAAACTCGACTACATTATCAAACTGCATTGGATCAATTTAAAATAACAGATTGCAAAGGAACGGCTCCCGAGCCACCTATAGGTCAAATCCATATCTGCTTAAAATGTAAAGGATCTGGTCTGATTCATGCTTCTAGTCAATCTTTAGTAAACGAAGAAAACTACCCACACGTTGCTATTATAGGCGGCGGCATTGGAGGAGTGGCTCTAGCCGTTGCCTGTTTGCATCGCGGAATACCGTTTACTCTTTATGAAAGAGACCGTAGCTTCGATACACGATCTCAAGGTTATGGACTTACTTTACAACAAGCAAGTAAAGCCCTCAAAGGATTCGGTATTGCCAGCTTAAAAGAAGGAATAACTTCAACCAGACACGTGGTTCACACTACTGATGGAAAAATTATCGGTGAATGGGGAGTTAGAAAATGGGGGCGATCGGAAACAAAAAAATCACCAAGGCACACAAATATTCATATTGCTAGACAATCTTTGCGTTTAGCACTGCTTGAGCAGCTCGGTGGATATAATGTTGTAAAATGGGGGCACCAATTACTAAGTTTTAAGGAATCTGAGAATGAAAGTGTAACGCTAAACTTTCAAGTCAAAAACGAGATAAAGAGTGTCCAAGCAGACCTTATAGTTGGAGCTGATGGAATTCGTAGTACCGTTAGAAAACTATTAATTGGTGAGAATATTACCCCTTTACGTTATCTCGGTTGCATAGTAATTTTAGGAATTTCTCCATTAAAGAATCTTGAGGGTATTGAAAGTTCTTTACTAGATTCGGCTACAGTATTTCAAACCGCTAATGGTAACGAACGAATCTATATGATGCCCTATGACTCCGATTCAATAATGTGGCAACTTAGTTTTCCTTTATCAGAAAAAGAAGCTAAAAAATTGAATACCGAAGGAACAAAAGCACTTAAGGAAGAAGCGTGTCGCAGAACTCAGTGGCACAATCCTATTCCTCAGATTATTTCAGCTACCAACGAAGCACAAATTTCCGGATATCCCGTGTATGACCGCGAACTACTCAAACCAGAATTGTTCGAAAATGCTACTAAAGTAACGCTAATTGGCGATGCTGCTCACCCAATGAGCCCCTTCAAAGGTCAAGGTGCAAATCAGGCATTGTTAGATTCCTTGTCATTGGCTCGAGGAATATCAAAACGATGTACACCTGTATCTAAATGGAGAGAAAATGGAATTCGGAAAAGTGTATTACTTGAATTTGAAGCTGAAATGCTAGTCCGCAGTGCTTCTAAAGTGAAGAGCTCCGCAGAGGCTGCTCAGTTACTACATTCCGAGATTATACTTCATGAGGGTAATGCTCCAAGAGGAAAGTATCGAAATAAAAAAGAGGCCTAGTATTGGGTACAAACCGTACTCAAAATTATGAATATTAATCAAATGATGCTTGTTATAAGAAAATGACTTGGTTTATACTTAAACTTTAAAAAATGTAACTCCCTTAACATCTGAGATAAGGCATTAAACTGAATATTACATCCGCCTATAGCTTGGAGTAATTGGGGGGAACGAATCCTATACAACTGATAAAAACCAAGTTGAAAATAATTTATTTAAACAAGAAAGTAAAGTCAACGATTCTAATATTATTTCTTTTATTTTAGGTACTGATTACTCGGAATAAATAAAATAATTTTATAAAACCGTTTTAAACATTTTAACAACAACTATTTTTGTGTCATGAAAAAACAGATTGCTATTTTGGGTGGTGGACCATCAGCTTTTTTATTAGCTGCTTTTTTAGATGCTAAAAAATTTAAAATTACCATCTATGAAAAAAACAAAACAGTTGGTCGTAAATTTTTAGTTGCGGGTAAAGGTGGTTTTAACTTAACGCATTCCGAACCAACTGAGCAGCTTATAAAACGCTACACGTCAAATGATTTTTTAGATAAAGCTCTACTTCATTTCACCAATACTGATTTTAGAAATTGGCTCGATCAAATTGGGATTCCAACATACGTAGGGAGCAGTAAAAGAGTTTACCCAAAAGAGGGAATTAAACCTATTGAAGTACTGAGTGCAATTCTAAAACATCTCAAAGAAAAAGGAGTTATTATAAAATATGAGCACACTTTCTCTGATTGGGATAATCATAATAACCCAATTATTAATAACATATCATTACAAACAGATTACACCATCTTTTCTCTAGGCGGCGGAAGCTGGAAAGTCACTGGATCTGATGGAAGTTGGCTAGATACTTTTTCTAAAAAAGGAATCAAAACCAAACCATTTCAAGCATCTAACTGCGGATATAAAATTGATTGGAGTCCTAATTTTATAGAAAAAAACGAAGGAATTCCTCTAAAAAATATTGCTATTTCTTGTAGCGCTATTATTCAAAAAGGAGAGGCCGTTATTACTAGGTTTGGATTAGAAGGAAATGCTATTTACGGATTGAGTCCGCAAATTAGAGAACAGTTATTTTCAAAATCAAAAGCAACTATTTTTATCGATTTTAAACCCTCCTTAACATTAGAAAAAGTTCATTCCAAAATAAAATCATCCACTTATAGAAATACAACACAGATTTTAAAAAAAGAACTCAAGCTGAGCGCTCCTAAAATAGACTTATTAAAAATATCTCTAACCAAAGATTCTTATTTAAATGCAGCATCATTAGCAAAAAACATTAAAAAATTTCCTTTAGAAATAATAAATATGGCATCCATTGACGAAGCAATCTCCACAGTTGGAGGAATTGAATTAACTGCACTTTCTGAACATTTTGAACTTAAAAAAATACCCAATCAATTTTGCAGTGGCGAAATGTTAGATTGGGATGCTCCAACTGGTGGATACCTATTACAGGCTTGCGCAGCTGCAAGTGTATATTTAGCGAATTATTTAAATAAAAATAATTAAGTATAGGAGTTTATCAAAGTTAAATTTTGGTCTAACTTTTTCACCATATTTTTAGGCATGAAATCTATTTTCTTGTTTTAAAGTCCTTATCTATTGACCTCCATGAGGGAATAAAAAACAGCATTTTGATTGGTGGAATTCAACCAATATATATCTGGTCTTTTTAATTAATTACTACCTTAATCATTATAATTTTAATCTGAAACCTAATCCTTAATACCAGGCTGTTTCAACTTCCAATTCGTTTTTACTTTTTCCTTATCAACCATTCTTTTTACGTCCGCTAATAATCGTTTTGCATCATATACAATACCATCTTTAATAGTATATTTTACACCACCAATACGAACCACTTCATTGTCTTTTGTTAATTTAATTGCACCTGTTCCGTACAAAACTTTTAAGTTGACTAAAGGGTTCTCTTCAACTATAACAAAATCTGCTAATTTCCCAATTTGTACTGAGCCAATTTTATGATCCCAACCCAATGCTTCAGCACCATTTAAGGTCGCTGCTCGTATTACTTCTAAAGGATGAAATCCTGCTTCGCGCAATAATTCAAGTTCTCTTGCATATGCAAAACCATATAATTGATAAATGAAACCAGAATCTGTACCAACTGTTACACGACCTCCCCTATTTTTATATTCGTTTACAAAAGTCATCCAAAGTTTAAAATTCTCTTTCCATTCAACTTCTTGCTCAGTTCCCCAATAATGCCAATAACTCCCATGTGATATTTTACTAGGTTCATAAAATTTCCAGAGAGAAGGTAATGTATAATCTTCATGCCATTCCGCACGTCTTGCGCGTTGTAAATCTCTACTAGCCTCATAAATATTAAAGGTTGGATCTAGTGTAAAATCTAAACTCAATAATTCATCCATTACTTTATTCCAATGGTCAGAGTAAGGTTTTGCAGCTTGTCTCCATAATTTTCCAGCTTCTTCAAAACGATGTTGTTCATTTTGATAATTATAATCTAAAGGATAGTTTTGAATAGTTCTGTCATTAAATAATGCTTCTGGTAATCCATACCAATGTTCCATTGATGTCATCCCTGCTCTAGCGGAATGCAGAACATTCCATCTTGCAACACTTAATTGTGCATGATGGGCAGTAGATCTTAATCCCAATTTTTTATTTTCTTCAATTGCAGCAGCCATTATTTCTGGTTCTGCTCCAAAAAATTTAATTCCATCAGCTCCATTTTCCGCATTCAACCTCACCCATTCTTTCGCCTGTTTTACAGTTGTAATTGGTTTTTTACTTCCCGAACCAAAGCCAGTATATTCAAAAATTCTTGGAGCTACAATTTTATTCTCAGCACTTTGGCGTTTAAGTTCAATTGCGTTACGCCCACTTGGTTGTCTAACGGTTGTAACTCCATGAGACATCCACAATTTAAAAACATATTCTGGATTAGCTCCTTGGGCTTCGCCACCAATATGACCATGCATATCTATAAAACCTGGTAACAAATACATTCCGTTTGCATCTAATTCTTTGCCCCCTTTTTTTAATATTGGTCTTTTCTTTTCATTAATTTTTACACCTGGGTAACCAACAATTTGCATGTCTACAATTTTATTGTTTTCGACAACAATATCCATTGGCCCACGGGGCGGAGAACCATCTCCATTTATTAACATTACACCTCTTATGATTAATTGAGAATAAGGTCCATCTCCTAAATATTCTTTTTGTGAAAATCCTTGCAAGCTAAAAATGAAAGCGAAGATTATTATTAGTTTTTTTGTCATTATCGTAAACTTAAGTTCGTTGTTTTAATTAAATTTATTACCTAAAAAAAGTGCGTTTAAAAACAATTTATTGGTTCCGTACCAAGCACCTCTAAAGTTAGGATTATCTGCAAATAAAACTGCTCTTCCTTTGCCAATTTTACTTACTAATAAAGATGCTGAAGGTTTAATAAAAGTATCTAAATTCTTTTGAGTGATAAATCCGTCTATGTGAGGATTATTAGTATACTTTGCGACAGTAGCATATGCGTTTTTACTTGGAGATAAAAATATCATGTTGTTTTTATAAACTGGTAATTTTTCTGATCGATAACCAAAACCTAAAGGATGTGTTAAGTCTAAATCTACTTCTAAAATTATCCCTCCCACTCTTTCTCTTCCTTTATTCTCTCTAGCATCTACAAATGGTAACCGTTTAATTTCTTCTTTCTTTTTATCTTTAACTTTCGATTTTTTAGTCAAACTTTCTTTTACTATTTTTTTATCAATCAGCCATTTAGATCCACCCGCAATGGTGACAATGGTATTTCCTTTAGAAACCCAATTTTTTAATTTTAGCCTTTGTATTGAATCTAATTGAGAATAGTTCCCAGACACCATTACAAGTGTATTATACTTATCTAGATTTGCTCTTCTAAAATTATTCATTCTAACTTTTGTAATTGGCATGTCTATTCTCGTATCTAGTAAATGCCAAACTTCTCCTGCTTCTAAAGAATTTACACCTTCGCCAACTAACATAGCTACTTTAGGCTTTATTAAGGCTCTAAAATTATTAGATCCTAAATCAATTCCTTTAATACTATAACCACTATTAGTTCCAAAAACAGGAATATCATATTTGGTCTGCGCTGCTGAAACAATCTTATATACTTCTGCACTTGATTTTTTTTGTTTGCTAATCGGAATTAATAAACTTCCGTAGTTAAAACTTTTATTTCCATTATTCGTGCTGATAGTAAAAGGCTTGAAAGCCGATGCAACGGTTAATCCTTTAGATTGCATATAATACAATGCTGCGGGGGTATAATAATCGTCCCAATCTAAAATGTAAGCATAACTAGCTTTTTTAATTTTTGTATTGTTTACGATTCCATTTACGGATTTAATTTCTGCTCCTAATTTTACAGATTTCAATCCTTTAGATTTCATATTATAGAAATTAGCAACACTCCAAGCCGAAGCATCATAATACACACTATCTCTATATTTAGAATATGTTTCGAACATAGTTTGTACCATTCTATGTTGAGCTTGTTTTAAAGGAACAACAAACTTTTTTCCTTTCTTATAAACTTTTATCTTATGAGATAATAATTGTTCTATAAATGCTTTATTACGATTCATATCATAAGCATCTCCAAACTCATAACCAGCAAAACCAGTTTTTGCTTTCTGTAATATTGCTGTTTTAAAAAATGTTTGTTGGTACTTTCTTAAAAATGCTTTATTCTCAACTGCAGCTTTTATAGTTGCAAAACCAGATGTGTATTGATTTCTAATAGTAAATGCAAATGTCATTTTACCATAATCTGTATCTTGCACATGTCCTCGAGAACTTGCTTGTTCAAACAACAAAGCTAAACCTCCTTGTAAATCTGGATACGAAGAGCCATAACCTGGATAGGTTCCATCGAACGATTCTTTTGTATAATAAAAAGAGCCAATTTTATCTAAAGCGCTCGAAAAATAAGGAGCAAATAAATCATTCAAATCTTCATAATTTTCTTTTGGCATAATTGGATCCAAAGAACCAATTGGTTTCATAGGTTCAAAAAAGTGATTACTATTTGTGCCCATTTCATGGAAATCTGTAACCACATTTGGATACCAACTATGCATCCATTTTAATTTCCCTTGGCTTTCTGGATGCACACCTAATAACCAATCTCTATTTAAATCGAACCAATAATGATTGGTTCTTCCTCTTGGCCAAGCTTCATTATGTTCTGCATCTATATTATCTGACACTAATGCTTTTGCTTTGAATTGATTTGCCCATTGTGTGTGTCTATCTCTACCGTCTGGGTTAATGGTTGGATCTATAAAAATGATAGATTTATTTAAATAGTTAATTACTTCTGAATTTGTTGATGCAACTAAAGTATAAGCAGTTAATAAAGCTGCTTCTGAACTCGATGGTTCATTACCATGAACATTGTACCCTAATTGAATAAATACTGGAACATCATTATAGTTTTTTGGATTTTTATTAGGATCAACAAAAGCTAAATGCTGGTTTTTAATACTTTCTAAATTGCTTAAATTTTTTGGAGAAGAAACTGTTAGCATGACTAACTTTCTTTGTTCGTGAGTTTTCCCATACACTTCTATAGTTGCTCTATCAGAAACTTCAGCAAGTTTATAAAAGTAGGCAACAATTAAATCGTGTCTCGTATGTTGTTCCCCAATAGGGTATCCTAAAAATTCTTCTGGAGTTGGAATGACTTTATTAAACGGAGCTTTGTCTTTAAAAAAATAATCTTGCGCTTGTGAGCTACTGCTTACTATTACAGAAAAAAACAATAAAAAAACAAGTTTGGTAAATTTCATTAGTTTGATGTATAAATAATTCCTTCTAAAAATACTAATAATTCATAGTTCTGGTCTTAAAAATCCAATATTTAACAATTATTTTTGGTTAAATCATTAAAAATCAATACCTTAAAACTTAAAAAAGCACCTTTAAGCACATGTTATATAAAAAAATAGTATTTGAAAAAATTAAGAAAATAAATCAAAATGATGAGTTTTTAGAGGCTCTTTAAGTCCTCATATTTTTATTGCTGTGAAAAAATAAAAATTGTAATAGAAACATTTAAAAAAGTAAGGTTATGATAGCTAATGTAATTACTAAAATAGCATAAAAAACAAGTATACCTATTTTGAAATAAGACCTTACACTTATAAAACCAAGCTTATTTATAATGACAATACTATTTTACAACAAAAAGTATTTTTACCATTTCTAAAGGAGAGCATGAAAGATTTAAAAGTGGACTTTAATCTTTATAACATCAACCAACTCTAAAAAATATAAATTATTGGGAACTAAATTTAATAAAGTAATCAACTTAAAAAAAATACTATCTCCTCTTCTTTTTAGGAGCTCTGCTAACTTTCTTTTTTCGTTTGTTAAAAGGAATCGCATCATCGAAAGTATGCTGCGCTACTTTATGAGTCGTTTTATTCTTTTTCCAAGAATTAGAATCTGGTAATAATACTTTTAATAAATCTTGTCTTCCAACTTTATTTAAAGTATTCCGAATCCAATCTTTATTTTCTTTCTTGTACCAAAAGAAAAATTTATGTTGATCTTCACGTTCCTTTTTTGATTTTGGAGTTTTTGTTGGTTTTAGTGTATAAGGATGATATCCAGAATAATAAATTACAGTTGCCACCGTCATTGGCGTCGGGGTAAAACCTTGCACTTGTTCAAGCTGAAAGCCCATATCTTTGGTTTCTGCAGCTAAATTTGCCATATCTTCTACTTCGCTGGCTGGATGACTAGAAATAAAATACGGAATCAATTGTAAATTCAATTTTTTCTTTATATTTATTTTGTCAAAACGTTCTTTAAACATATGGAAATACTTAAACGAAGGTTTACGCATTAACTTTAAAACCGGATCAGAAGTGTGTTCTGGCGCGACTTTTAATCGTCCAGAAACGTGTTTTGTCATTACTTCTTCTGTATACGCATCTAACTCTTTTGGATCTGCATTTTTATTAAATTCAGGCACCAACATATCATGTCTAATTCCACTTCCGATAAAAGATTTTTTAATCTTTGGATGTTTATCAACCGCTTGATACAATTCCGTCAATGGTTTATGAGATGTATCTAGATTAGAACAAATTACTGGCGAAATACAACTTGGTGCAACGCATTTATCGCAAATAGATTGTACTTTTCCTTTCATCTGATACATATTTGCAGAAGGCCCGCCAATATCAGATAAGTAACCTTTAAAATCTGGCATATTTGCCACTTTATCAATCTCTTTCAAAACAGATTCTTGACTTCTACTCGCAATAAATTTTCCTTGATGGGCAGAAATAGTACAAAAACTACAACCACCGAAACATCCTCTATGAATATTGATTGAGAATTTTATCATCTCAAACGCAGGAATTGGTCCACGTTTATCATATTTTGGATGCGGTAAACGCGTAAAAGGTAAATCAAAGGAACCATCAATTTCTTTTTCTGTCATTGTTGGAAAAGGTGGATTAATCACCAATGTCTTCCCTTCAACATCCTGTAAAATTCTTCTTGCCTTTAATTTATTAGATTCCTGTTCAATCACTTTAAAATTTGAAGCAAATGTTTTTTTATCAGCTAAACAAGCTTTATGAGAATTGATTGTTACATCTTCCCAATCGTTTACCACTGGTAAACTTTCCTCCTTTTGATTGATAAAAATAGCCGTTTGTTTTATATTTTTTAAGCTTGAAAACGGAACACCCTTTTGCAATAACTCTACAATTTCACGCAAAGGTTGCTCTCCCATTCCATACACCAACATATCTGCTTTAGAAGTTTCTAAAATAGTTGGTAATAACTTGTCAGACCAATAATCATAGTGCGTTACACGTCTTAGAGAAGCTTCAATTCCGCCTATTAAAACAGGAACATCAGGAAATTTTTCTTTTAAAATTTTCGAGTACACAGACGTTGCATAATCAGGTCTAAACCCTTTATCACCATTTGGCGTATACGCATCTTTGTCTCGTCGTCTTTTACTAGCGGTATAATTACTAACCATAGGGTCCATACAGCCACCAGTTGCTCCAAAGAACAGACGAGGTTTTCCTAATTTTTCAAAATCTTGAAGATTATCTGTTACACTTGGTTGTGGCACAATTGCTACGCGCAAACCATAACTTTCTAAAATTCTACCAATTACAGCTGGTCCAAATGAAGGGTGATCTACATAAGCATCTCCACTAAATAAAATAACATCCAATTGATCCCAACCACGAATTTTAACTTCCTTGTTTGTAGTTGGTAACCAATCTGTTAATTGATGTTTTTTTGTTTCCTGCATATTTTGCAAAAATAAGGGTTTTTAGTTGACGACGCAGTTTATAGGTTGATTTATTTACGGATGGGTTTTACTGCAAAGGTATGCTACGCAAAGAACAGCTATTAGTAACGTTTTAGATCGGTGTTTTTTCTTATCAAAAAGAACCAGCGCTTTCTTTATCCTGATGCCATTATCATAATTTTTAATGTCTATTTAACAACTAAATGTGGAACTGTATCTACATTCCAATCAATTACTAAACCACCAGCTAGAGACTTTGCAACCTCTTTACCGTATAAAAATTCGCATAAATACAAAGCTGCTTCAAACGATTTTGCACCTCCAGCTGAAGTAATATATTTTCCATCATGCACAAATAAAACATCTTTTCTGATATCTAATTCAGGAAACATTTTTCTCATTGTATTAATATCAGAAGGAAAAGTAGTAGAAACCTTACCTTTCAATAATTCTGCTTTTGCCAATACAAAAGCACCATCACAATGAGAGGTAACGTAAGTAGCTTCTTTATCAACTTGCTTCACAAAATCAATCATAGCTATATCTTCTAAATCAGAATTTAAATGATGTTCTGCAGAAGGCACTACAAAAATATCAATTTTTGGTAACGAATCTTTAAGGTAATTATAATCTGGCATAATTCTCATACCTTCAAAAGTGGTAATAGCTTGATCTGTATTTGCAACTGTAAATACATTCATTGCTTTAATATTTTTTCTAAAAATTGTATGTTGAAAAATATCAAAAGGGGCAGTTAACTCTGTATTAAAAGTTCCATCCATAATTAAAAAAGCAACGTTATATCTTTCTTTTTCTAACTTTAGAAACGTTTTTTTTTGAGATACTTCTTCCTTAATTGGATTTTTCTTGTTTATACTATTAGATTGACAACTTAGTATTATAATCAGCAACAAAGGGAAAAATAATCTTTTCATTTTATGAATTTTTAATCCATGATAAAAGTATCTAAAATCATTTTAACAGTTCATTTATTTAATAATTCTTTTTTTGTTTTGTAGCTTTAGCAATAATTTAAAATAATTTCCCCATGCGTAGATATATTATTCTTGCAATATTTAGTTTTTTTCTAATCACAAATTGTGATAAATCATCACAAGAAAGAACACTTAAAAAAGACACTTATGTTCTGGACAACTACACAAAGCAAGAAGTTGACATTGCAATGAGAGATGGAACTAAACTCCACACAACCATTTACACTCCAAAAGACAACAGTAAAAAATATCCTATTTTAATGCAAAGAACTCCATACAGTTCTGCGCCATATGGAGCAGGTAAAATGAAAACTAAAATTAGCCCGAATATTCATTTAATGAAAGAAGGAAATATTGTAGTGTATCAAGATGTTCGCGGTCGTTGGATGAGCGAAGGGGTTTATGATAATATGCGTGCTTACATTCCAAATAAAACAGCAAACCAATCTGACGAAGTCTCTGATACGTTTGATACGATTGATTGGCTTGTAAAAAACGTTGAATACAATAATGGAAATGTTGGAACCTGGGGAATTTCTTATCCCGGACATTATGCCACTATTTCTGCCATTGATGCACATCCGGCTTTAAAAGCAGCTTCTCCACAAGCTTGTATTGGGGATTTTTTCTTTGATGATTTTCATCATAATGGCGCATTTCTATTAAGTTATTTTAGAGCAATTTCTTTATTTGGAACTTACAAAGATGCACCTACAAATTCTGCTTGGTATTCTTTTCCAAAAATGAATTCGCAAGATCAATATCAATTTTTTCTAGACAAAGGTCCTTTAAAAAACTTGAATGAATATTTTCAATATGATAAATTAGATGCGAAAACTGCCGAAAATAAAGATAAAATTGATGATTTTTTCTGGAAAGAAATTGTAGAACATCCTAATTATGATTCTGTGTGGAAAAGTAAAGGAATTATACAGCATATGAATAAAGTTCCGTCTACTGTGGCAACGATGATTGTTGGTGGTTGGTTTGATGCTGAAGATTTATATGGGCCTTTAGAAACCTACAAAGGAATTGAAAAAAATGGAATAGAAAATTACAATACACTTGTTTTTGGACCTTGGGACCATGGAAAATGGGCAAGTTCTAGGGTTAAAAATTCTGTAGGAAATTATTATTTTGGAGATTCTATTTCATTAAAATTTCAGAAAGAAATTGAAACAAAATTCTTTAATCATTTCTTAAAAGGAAAAGGGGATAAAAATTCAGGTTTACCTGAAGCCTATGTTTTTGATTCTGGTAAAAAAGAATGGAAAACTTATGATGCTTGGCCTCCAAAAAATGTAATCAAAGAAGATTGGTTTTTATCAGAAAATCAAGAATTGACTATTACTAAAAAAGCATCAAAAGAAATTAAATTTATAAGTGATATTAAAAGACCTATTCCATATTCCGAAGATATCAAAACCGTTTTTACGCCAAGAAAATATATGACAGATGACCAACGTTTTGCCGCAAGAAGACCAGATGTTCTGGTTTTTGAAACGGATGTTTTAACCGAAAATTTATCGTTAGCTGGAGATATTTTAGCAAAACTTAAAGTCGCAACTACCGGAACCGCAGCAGATTGGATTGTAAAAGTAATTGACGTGCATCCTTCAGATTTGGCCGAAGATAATGAAGGTTTACAAGATCATTTAAAAATGAGTAATTATCATTTAATGGTTAGAAGTGAAGTTTTACGCGGTCGTTTTAGAAATAGTTTTGAATTTCCAGAACCATTTACACCAAACAAAAAAACGGATGTTAATATAAAATTACAAGATGTTTTTCACACCTTTAAAAAAGGACATAAATTACAAATACAAGTGCAGAGTACTTGGTTCCCTTTAATAGATTTGAATCCTCAAACTTATGTAGACAATATATATAAAGCTGATGAGAAAGATTTTAAAACACAAACACATACTGTTTTTACTGATTCTAGCATTGAGTTTTCAGTATTGAAATAACGAGTTTAATTATACAACTACTAGATTTTAAAAACATATACTCATGAAAATTAAAATTCAATTCCTATTCCTTTTTCTTATTACCTATTCAATACAGTCTCAAGAAAAAGCAGTACCCGTTTTTAAAGATGGAGAAGCACAAATAGTAGAAGCATTTAAAAATCCAAAAGATTGGTTACGTCATGATTTATGGGTAGAAACCTCATTTGATACGGACGGAGATGGAAGATTAGACAGAATGCATGTAGATGTATCAAGACCTGCGCAAACTGAAAGCGAAGGTTTAAAGTTACCTATTGTATATATCTCTAGCCCTTATTTTGCTGGTGTTGCACCAGATACAGAAGGAGCTTTTTGGAATGTAAAACATGAACTTGGAGAAAAAGTAGCAGATATTGTTCATCCAGAAGTTACAAGAAGAGGAAAAAGACCAATTATTTCAAATTCTCATATTAAAACCTGGGTGCCAAGAGGTTATATTGTTGTGCATTCTTCTTCTCCAGGAACTGGATTATCTGATGGTGCACCAACTGTTGGTGGAGATAATGAATCTTTAGCACCAAAAGCAGTTATAGACTGGTTAAATGGTCGTGCAAAAGGGTTTATTTCTAGAGAAGGAAGTGAAGAAGTGAAAGCATTTTGGTCTACAGGTAAAGTAGGAATGACAGGAACTTCTTACAATGGAACAATTCCTTTAGCAGCTGCAACAACTGGTGTAGAAGGTTTAGAAGCAATTATTCCAATTGCCCCAAATACTTCTTATTATCATTATTATCGCTCAAATGGTTTGGTACGTTCTCCTGGAGGTTATTTAGGTGAAGATATAGATGTGTTATACGATTTTATTCATAGTGGAAAAGAAGAAAATAGAGCACGAAATAATAAAGTTGTGAGAGACACTGAAATGGCAAATGGTATGGACAGAGCCTCTGGAGATTATAATGACTTTTGGGCTGGACGTGATTATCTAAATCAAATGAAACCAATGAAAGCTGCATTATTAATGTCTCATGGTTTTAATGATTGGAATGTAATGCCTGAGCATAGTTATAGAATATATAAAAAAGCTTCGGAAATGGGCTTACAAACTCAAATTTTTTACCATCAAAATGGTCATGGAGGTCCACCACCGATGAAAATGATGAATCGTTGGTTTACTCGTTATTTACATGGAGTTGAAAACAACGTTGAGAATGATGCAAAAGCTTGGATTGTAAGAGAAAATGATAAAAAAAATGAGCCAACTTCTTATAAAAATTATCCAAACCCAGAAGCAGAAGCTGTTACTTTTTATTTAAATGGCGGAGCTCCTAAAGTTGGAGGTTTATCCCTAAATAAATCATCATCGAAAGCCAAAGAAACTTTGGTAGATAATTATTCTTTTTCCGCAGAAACTTTGGCACAAGCAGGTTACACAAATCATCGTTTGTTATATGTTACCCCAATTTTAAAAGAAAATATTCATATCTCTGGTTTATCATCAATAACAATTAAAGCAGCAAGTTCTAAAGCTGCTGTAAATTTATCTGTTTATTTAGTTTCTTTGCCATGGAATAAGGATAGAATAGTAAAAATAACCGATAATATTATTACCCGGGGTTGGGCAGATTTACAAAATCACAAATCGCTAACAGAAAGCAAACCATTGAAACCTGGTAAGTTTTATAAAATGACTTTCGATTTTCAACCTGATGATCAAATTATAAAAAAAGGACAACAAATTGGTTTAATGATTTTTTCTAGTGATAATAATTACACCTTGTTGCCAGAGCCAGGAACTGAATTAACAGTTGATTTAAAAGGAACTACAATTACAATTCCAATTGTGGGAGGTAAAGATGCCTTTAAAAAAGCAATTGACTAAAAATAAATTTAATTTTAATCTGTATTTTCTAGATTTTTTTATGGTCTTAAATTTAGAATTTAAGAGAGTATAAATTGGAAAATTGAATTTCACTCATCTTTTTTGATGGTAAAAATAAAGATCAGCTTCAAAAGCATCGGTCTATTTTTTCAAGAGAAAACTATTTTCCTTTTTTAATAGAATGCAAATAAGAACTAATTGAGAAATATTATAAATTGATGAAGCAAGATATTATAATTATTGGAGCAGGTTTATCAGGAATTGGAGCAGCTTGTCATTTAGAAAGAAAAAATAAAAATAAAAAATATTTAATTTTAGAAGCTAGAGAAGAACTAGGTGGAACTTGGAGTTTATTTAAATACCCAGGAATTCGCTCTGATTCAGATATGTATACTTTTGGTTATTCTTTTAAAACTTGGGATGATGATAAATCTTTTGCAGACGCTCCTTCAATCTTAAGATATTTAAATCAAGCTTCAGAAGAATTTAATGTAAAAGATAAAATTGTATATCATCAAAAAGTAATCTCCTATAATTTTGATACCAAAGATAATTTATGGACACTAAAAGTAATAAATCCTACTACTCAAGAAGAATCTTATTATTCTTCGCAATTTATTTTTAATGCAAGTGGATATTACAATTATGATCATGGTTATACTCCGGAATTTAAAGGCCTAGAAAATTTTAAAGGAACATTTATTCATCCTCAAAAATGGAATACAAATTTAAATTATAAAGATAAAAAAGTAGTAGTGATAGGTAGTGGAGCAACCGCTGTAACCATAGTTCCAAAGATTGCAGAAGACGTATCTAAAGTAACCATGTTGCAAAGAACACCAACGTATATTGCTGCTTTACCAAATAAGGATAAAATTGCAAAGTTTCTAAAATTTATATTACCAAGTAAAATTGCACATACTTTAGTACGGGTAAAAAATATTTTGGCAGATATGTTATTCTATAATTTGTGCAGAAAGTTTCCAAAAACAATGAAAAAATTCATTTTAAAAGGAATTAAAAAAGAGTTAGGTAATGAGTTCCCATTAGAACCTCATTTTTCACCAAATTATAGGCCTTGGGATCAACGTTTTTGCTTAGTGCCAGATGGCGATTTTTTTAAAGCTATTAAAAAAGGAAAAGCTGATGTAATAACGGACTCTATTGATGTTTTTATAGAAAATGGAATTCTTTTAAAATCAGGAAAAATTATAGAAGCTGATATTATTATTAGTGCAACTGGTTTAAAACTACTACCGTTTGGTGGAGCTAAAATATCGCTCAACAATACCCCTTTCGATATTACAAAACAGTTTATTTATAAAGGACTAATGTTAAGTGAACTCCCTAATTTTTTGGTTTTTGCTGGTTATACAAACGCCTCTTGGACTTTAAAAAGTGATTTGACAAGTGAATATATTTCAAGACTTTTAAAGTATTTGGATAAAAATAATTATAACGCGGTGTACGCAAAAGTTATAGAAGAAAACCTAGGAGAATTACCTTTAATCGATTTAGATTCTGGTTATATTCATAGAGCGAAAGATATTTTACCAAAACAAGGAGATCAATTTCCTTGGAGATTATATCAAAACTATATTTTAGACTTTAAAGCTTTAAGAATAGACTCCGTTAAAGATAAAAGATTACAATTTAGATAATCCTTATTAAATCGTTTATTTTTGCAGTATGTTTAAACCAAGAATAGAATTAGAAAAAGACGATTATTACTTGAATGAACAAGGTTACAAGGTCTTTACAGAAAAGTATCATTTAAAAAGAGGCTATTGCTGTAAAAGTGGTTGTAAACATTGCCCCTTTGGATATGATAAAAAAACAGATACTTTTAAATAATTAAGTGACTTTTTTATCTAAAAAGGTTCATAGTAAAAGAATATAAAATTAAATAAAATGATAAAAAAAATTTTAGTGTTAGTAATTGCAATGCAATTTACAAGTTGCGCAGAATTGCAAAAAGTAGTAAGTCAGTTGCCTAATAGTGGTGGAGGAATATCTCAAGAGCAAATAGGAAATGGTTTAAAACAAGCTTTGGATAATGGAATTAAAAATCAGGTTACCAAATTAACCTCAAAAGACGGTTTTTACAGAAACGATTTAGTTAAAATTTTATTGCCAGAAGAATTGAAAGCTGTAGATAAAGGTTTGCGTAAAATAGGTCTTAGCAATTTAGCAGATGAAGGTATAAAAGTATTAAATAGAGCTGCAGAAGATGCTGTTAAAACCGCGACTCCAATCTTTGTAAATGCAATAAAAAACATGTCTTTTAAGGATGCTAAAAATATACTTTTAGGAGAACAAAATGCAGCAACATCCTATTTAAAAAATGAAACATCAACTGCTTTGTATAGCGAATTTACACCAGTAATTAAAAACTCATTTGGTAAGGTAGGGGCAGATAAAGTTTGGGCAAACTTAATTAACAAATACAACTCAATTCCTTTTGTAAACAAAGTAAACCCAGATTTAACAGGGTATGTAACAAAACAAGCATTGCAAGGTGTATACACAATGATTGAAGTTGAGGAAAAAGGAATTCGTGAAAAAGCGGGATTACGCAACACAGCTTTGCTAAAGCAAGTTTTTGCATTACAAGATAAAATATAAATTGTAAAAAAAAAAAATAGTTATAAAACCTCTGTGCATTTAAACAACAGAGGTTTTCTTATTTAGCATGTATGGCTTTTGTATGGTCATTTAGTTTGTTAAGTACTAGGAAATAAATTAGTTTTGAAAAAAATTAATTTATGAAGTACTTATTTACCATATTATTTTTATCAATTACCTTATTTTCTAATGGACAAACTGTAGAAGATGATTTTGAAGGGAATGGAACAATTTCTACTTGGGCTACCGATGAATCAGTAATGAATACATCCTTTGCAAATCCTTATAAAGAAAGTATAAATACTTCTAATACGGTTCTAGAATATAAAGATGATGGAGGCCAATATGCAAATATATTTTTTGACACTTCCAATACATTTGACTTATCTGCATATCAAACTTTTACTCTAAAAATATATGTTCCGTCAGCTAGTCTCACCCAAAATGAAAACAACCAAATATCTTTAAAGTTACAAGACAATACTTTAGGTGAAAAATGGACTACTCAAACGGAAATTATAAAGCCGATTATTTTAGATCAATGGCAAACGATTGCATTCGATTTTAAAAATGATACTTTTTTAAAATACAATGAGAACTCGGCTGACCCTATAAATAGAAAAGACTTTAATAGAGTTTTAATACAAATTAACGGTGAAGACAATAATGCTAAAGTAACAGCATACATTGATGATTTTTTATATGACGGTACCATCACTGACAGTAATAATAACAGCGGTGAAGACCCCGTTTTTGACAATTTAGTTTGGTCTGATGAATTTAATGGTACAGGTCCTATTGATGCTGGTAAATGGTTTAAACAAACAAGACCCATTATAAATGGTCAAGATTGGGCGAATGGCGAAATTCAGCATTACACGGATAGAAATGAGAATTCTTTTATGGTCAATGGAGCTTTAAAAATTGTAGCTAAAAAAGAGGCATTCAATAGTTACGGAGTTACCAAACAATATACATCTGCAAGATTGAATTCTAAATTTGCTTTTACCTATGGTAAAATTGAAATTAGAGCAAAAATGCCTTTTGGAGTTGGTACTTTCCCTGCTCTTTGGATGTTAGGTCAAAACATTACAGAAACTGGAGGTTATTGGGCGGCTACTCATGGATCAACCGGTTGGCCAGATTGTGGAGAAATAGATATTATTGAGCATTGGGGTAACAATCAAGACTTTGTACAAAGTGCTATGCATAATAGATCTAGCTTTGGAGGCACTGTGAATAAAGGAGGAAGAAAAATTAATAATGCATCCACAGAATTTCATATTTATACTCTAGATTGGAATTCTAATAAAATGACTTTTAGTGTAGATGGCATCGTTCATTATGTATATAATCCAGAAGATAAAAACATTCAAAACTGGCCTTATAATGCGCCTCAATATTTATTATTTAATGTTGCTATTTTACCAAACATAGCATCAAATTTTACAGAAAGCGCAATGGAAATTGACTATGTTAGAGTATATCAAGAATCTGTAGCATCTGTCTCTGAAATTAATAACTTGTTAGACATAAAACTTTTCCCTAATCCTGTAAATGATAAATTAAACATTCAATTTTCTTCAGATCTTGGTAAAATTAAAGGAACTATTTATTCTTTAACAGGTCAAAAAATTCAAACATTTGTTCAAAATAGTTCAAAGAAAACGATAGAAACCGCTGATTTATCAAAAGGTATTTATTTCTTAAAACTAGAATCTACAAAAGGAACATCAACTCATAAGATTGTTAAAAAATAATTTCAACAATATTGTAAGTCAGAATGTTTAAAATAATTTTTTTATACGTTTAAGTATTCATCAAAAATTTATGTACCGCTTAAAACAGTTGAATAATTGCAAGTAACATCTAAAGAGAAGGTATATCGTTCATTGAAAAATCTAATAGTTATCTAAAGATTTGTAGATGAATTAATGAGTGATATAGCTGCTTTTAAAGTCATGAAGTCACTCGAAAAAATTAATCAAATTCGGCATTTCCAAAGAGAGCTTAGAATATAAAGCATTCGGAAGAATCCTTAATCATTATTTGTTTTGACAGCATTCACATCCCTTTTAAAATATTTAAATCCTAAAACAGAAAGCAACAATTGTGTATACCAAATTTCTTTCATTTGGTTCTAAATATCCTTTTTCAAAAAAAGATATTTAGAATCTATTTTCTAGGATAACGCTCATTTCTGTTTGTAGCTCTCTCGCTTTTAGAGCAGCCACTTGAGCAAAATCTGTAGAATTTGAAGCATAAATTATTCCTCTTGACGAATTGATTAACAAACCAATATTTTCTGATAATCCATATTTACAAACATCCTGCAAGTTTCCTCCTTGTGCTCCCACTCCAGGAACTAACAAAAAAGAATCCGGAACTATTTTTCTAATTTCTTTAAAATATTCAGCTTTTGTAGCCCCAACAACATACATTAAGTTTTCTGAATTTTTCCAAGACTTTGACACTTGTAAAACTTTTTTATACAATTCCTGGTTGTTGACGCTCAAGGTCTGAAAATCAAAAGCACCTTCGTTAGAAGTTAATGCCAACATAATAGTGTGCTTATCTTTAAAAGCCAAAAAGGGTTCAACAGAATCTTTACCCATATAAGGCGCTACGGTAACCGAATCAAAAGCCAAATCGTGCAAAAAAGCCTTCGCATACATTGTTGATGTATTGCCAATATCTCCTCTTTTTGCATCTGCAATTGTAAAAATTTCTGGATATTTGTTATTGATGTAAGAAATTGTTTTTTCTAGCGCTTGCCAACCTTTAATGCCATAGGCCTCATAAAAAGCAGTATTTGGTTTGTAGGCAACACACAAATGGTGCGTTGCATCAATAATGGCTTTGTTAAATTCAAAAATTGGATCTTCTAATTTTAATAAATGCCTGGGAATTTTATCAAGATCTACATCTAAACCTATACATAAAAAAGATTTTTTTTGTTTTATTTGTGATACAAGTTGTTGCGTTGTCATTACTTTTGCTTAAAGTTAAACAAAAGTACTATTTTTAACTTTTAACATTTGTAAGTTATTTCCTTTTTAATTAACCTTTTTCTATGAAAAAATTATTTCTTTTATTGATTGTCATTTTTATTAGTTGTAATTCAGAAAAGCCTACACAGTTTTCTACTGAGACCTATAAGGAAATGTTGATTGGTCTAGACGATTCTAAAATAACGTTAAGAGAAGTTTTATATAATCATAAAGGAAAAAAAATCTTGATAGATGTTTGGGCCTCTTGGTGCAAAGATTGCATTGTGGGCGTGCCAAAAATAAAAAAATTACAAAAGGAATTTCCTGATGTAGTTTTTTTGTTTTTATCTGTTGATAGAAGCAATCCTTCTTGGAAAAGAGCCATTAATAGATACAATTTAAAAGGAGAACACTATAATTTACCAGAAGGAATGAAAGATGGTGAATTCGTAGATTTCATCAATTTAAATTGGATTCCAAGATATATGGTTATCAATGAATCTGGAGAAATAACTTTATTTAAAGCTACAAATGCAGCAGACAAAGAGATAAAAGAAGCGTTAAAAAAAATCAAATAAATCGTTTTAGTAACTATTTCTTTTTCTGCATGATTTTTGCCTTTCCATTTCTTAAATTTACATCAAAATTAAAGCTAAAATAACACCAATATTTTAAGTACTAAAATTAGAATTATGAGAACAAAAATAGTAGCAGGAAACTGGAAAATGAACAATAATAAAAAGGAGAGTAAACAACTAATCAAAGATTTGAAAAAATCTATCAAAAAAGAGAAGTTAGAAAATACTCGTGTAATTGTTGCTCCTACTTTTGTGAATTTATCTTCATCTTTAAAAGCAGCAAAATATTCTAAAATTGAAGTAGTTGCCCAAAATATGCATCAGGCTAAAAATGGAGCTTATACTGGCGAAATTTCTGCGGACATGTTAAAAGCAATCGGAATTAAAACGGTTATTTTAGGTCACTCAGAAAGAAGAACCTATTTTAATGAAACGGATGAAAGTTTAGCTAAAAAAGTAGATGCTATTATAGAAAATGAATTAGAAACTATTTTTTGTTTTGGAGAATTATTAGAAGATAGAAAATCTGAAAATCATTTTGCAGTTGTAGAAAGTCAATTAAAAAATGCACTATTTCATTTAGAAGCGGGTGCTTGGAAAAGTATTATTTTAGCTTACGAACCTGTTTGGGCAATTGGAACCGGAGAAACGGCAAGTGCAGAACAAGCGCAAGAAATGCATGCATTTATTAGAAGCATTATAGAAAAAAAATACAATAAAGAAGTGGCTGATGAAGTTTCTATTTTATATGGAGGAAGTGTAAAACCTGCCAATGCAGAAGAAATATTCTCTAAGCCAGATGTAGATGGTGGTTTAATTGGAGGAGCCGCTTTAAATGTAGATGATTTTACCGGAATTATTAAAGCTATTTAAATCTCGTATTTAAAGATATTTACAATAAATTTGCATCAGGATTTAAATCTTGGTGCATTTTTTTTACGATACATTTATGGACAATATTTATATAGAATATAATTTTAAGGTAATTCCAAAAGAGCCCGCAGCAGAAATTTTAATTGCAGAATTAGGTGCTGTTGGTTTTGAGAGTTTTGTTGAAAATGAAGACGGAGTAACCGCGTATATCCAAAAAGAAGAATGGAATTCAAATATTCTGGATACTATTTTTGTTTTAAACTCTGATGAATTTTCAATTGAATATAATCAGAACGAAGTTGAACAAACAAATTGGAATGCAGAATGGGAAAAGAATTTTACACCTATTGAAGTGGATGAAATAGTGAGTATAAGAGCTCCTTTTCATGAAAATTCTAATTTAAAGTACGATATTGTTATTGAACCAAAAATGAGTTTTGGTACGGGACATCATGAAACTACGCACATGATGGTTCAACATCTATTACAATTAGATTTAAACAATAAGCAAACTTTAGACATGGGATGTGGAACTGGAATATTAGCCATTTTTGCTGAAATGAAAGGTGCGAAACCAATTGATGCTATTGATATTGATAATTGGTGTTATGAAAATTCTATAGAAAATGTTACCCGAAATAATTGTCATCATATTTCCGTTTTTGAAGGAGATTCATCCCTTTTAATCAATAAAAAGTACGATCTTATTATTGCTAATATCAATAGAAATATTTTATTGATGGATATGAAAGTGTACGCAAACTGTTTAAAGGAAAAAGGTATACTTTTATTAAGTGGATTTTATGAAGAAGATATTCCGATTATTGATGCTGAGGTTTCTAAATATAATTTAAAATTAGAAAATTTTATACAACGAAATAATTGGGTTGCATTAAAATACAATAAATTGTAATTTTGTAAAATGAGTACTAAAGAGAAAATTAAAGAAGAAGTTGACGTATTAGAGCAAAAAGCACATCAACATGAAATAGTACTTCATAATGACGAAGTAAATACTTTTGATTTTGTGATAGAGGCTTTAATTAGCGTTTGTGAACATACTTTAGAGCAAGCTGAACAATGCACTATGTTAGTCCACTATAAAGGAAAGTGCACAGTTAAATCTGGAACCTATAAAGATTTAGAGCCTCGATGTTCTAAATTATTACATTTAGGCTTATCTGCAGAACTCGTATAATTTATGGAAAATGTTTTAAAATATTACGAATTTTCTCTTTTTATAAAAGACGAATCTACTGCATTTCATGGAAATCAAATTGCGTTTACTGAATTAAATGCTACACACTTTTTAATTTTTGAAAAAAAAGAGGATGCCTATAATCTCTATGTGTCAAGATATTCTCATAAAAATGAAATTGGGGTAAAACCACCGAAAATACTAGAGTTATTGGTAGAAAACTATGACAAAAGTATTCCTGAACACAGAATAGCAATTAAACAATATTTAAAATAAAAACTCGAGAAATTTCTCGAGTTTTTATTTTAAAGAGTAATTGTGACATATTAAATTTTATTGTGTCATACTAATAGAAATCAACAAAAAATAAACTGAAATAATTGAAAAAGAAAAATAGAAGTAGTGAGTTTTTATACTAATTTTGGTTAGACAAAAAGGCTTTGAAAATATTCAAGGCCTTTTTTAATTCCTTGTTACTTCGTTTTCTCATAATTCTAAAATTCTATAGTTCTTGTATTGATCCTTTAATTCTAACTAGGTAGGCAAAAAGTAGGCAAATAAAAAACCAGCATTTACAAAAAATGTTGTAAAGTGCTGGTTTTATTCGTGACCATGGCAGGATTCAAACCTGCAACCTCTTGAGCCGTAATCAAGTGCGCTATTCAGTTGCGCCACATGGCCAATAAGCGGGTGCAAATATAAATGCATTTTTTTAAATTAGAAAGCCTATTCTCGTTTTTTATGTGTTTATTTTTCCTTTATAAGCCTCAACTATATTTTTAGCTTTATCAACATCGGCATCTAACACATGAACTTCCACAGAATCCATATTTTCTCCAAAACCACCTAATCTGGCCGATTCGAAGCGATCTTTAATAATATAACTTATTTGTGCTACATCTAATAAGTTTTTTAAACCATTAACAATAATGTTAGATCCAGTAAATAATTTTGTATGCTTAGTAGTCATAATTTTATATTTTAGTGAAGTGATTTCATAGTTACAAAAGCTCTCCATCCAATAATTGCCAATTGAAATTTGGATGCTTTAGAGATATCTAACTGCTTTTTTGTAAAAGAAGGTAAAATAGCTTTATTCATTTTTGCTAAGGCTTTAAAAAATTGTGTCTCCATTATGATTTAATTATGTGTCAAATTTAATAAAAATAAACAACTAACTCGTTTTTAGAAATAGTCGTCTTTACGCTTGCTTAGAAAAAAAAAGTCGTTATGGTTTCAAAAATAGTTTTAATAAGTTTTAGAGCAATAATAATCATTTTAATAGTTTTAAAAAGTTAGTAAATAAAGTCAATTGCGCAATTGTTTTTTCAATATAGAATGATTGACCGCTATCAACCAAAATTTATAGAAATATTATTTAATTTGATTTTATATATATAACAAAAAAGATAATAACTGTTTTAATTAAAAACAACAATACTAAGTAAATGTTATAATAATTAATCCTAATGTTTTATAAAAATACTTAACTGTAAGTAAATAAAGGATGATTTATATCAGTATTCCTAAAGTAAAGAAAAAATCATCTTCTAAAACCTCAAAAAGAGGCTTATCATTTTTTAGTTTTTTCATAAACTGATAAAATGTATCTTCGTCCTAAATTAAAATAATGAATTTTTTACTAATCATAAGTGGCTTAATTTTATTGATTTTGGGCGGAAACTGGCTACTAAAATCAGCTGTAGCATTATCCTTAAAATTAGATATTCCAAAAATAATTATTGGAATGACCGTGGTTTCTTTTGCAACTTCAGCGCCAGAACTTATAGTTAGCATAAACGCAGCGTTAAATGGTGCATCAGATTTAGCATTAGGGAACGTTATCGGCTCTAACATTACTAACTTAGGACTAGTTTTAGGGATTACTCTTTTGCTAGGTGGAATGGAAGTTCAAAAAAGTTTTTATACAACAGATTGGCCAATAATGATGATTGCATCTGTACTGCTCTACTTCTCTTTAGTTGGTGATAAAGTTATTACACAAAATGAGGGTATCATTTTGTTTTCTTTTTTAATCATCTTTTTAATATTTCTTTTACGTTTTCAAAAAACAGCAGTTGTGGATGAATTTACCGAAGACGATGAACCTTTACCACTTTACAAAATAGTTTTATTTCTTGTTATCGGGGCATTAGGACTTTGGGGAGGTTCAGAATTATTAATAAAAGGTGCAACAACTTTAGCTAAAGATTTTGGAGTTACAGATCGTGTAATTGCGGTTACTGTGGTTTCTATAGGTACAAGTGTACCAGAATTAGCAGCATCTATTATTGCAATAGTTAAGAAGGAAAAGGCCATTTCACTAGGAAATCTAATAGGCTCTAATATCTTTAATATTTTAGCAGTTTTAGGAATTACCTCCATGATAACGCCTATTCCTGTGGTGGATGAAAGATTGCTAACTGGTGATCTATTTTGGATGTTAGGAATTTCGTTTATTATTTTACCTTTAGTTTTTATACCAAAAGGTTATCGCTTAAACTGGAAAGATGGTTGTCTTTTATTAATGGCATATTTCGTTTTTATTTACAATACTTTATAAATACAAACTATCAAATTTAATCGATTTTACCTTTTAAGTCTTTTTCCTTTTTGAGGAATGTCATCAATAAAAATAAAATAAGAACACCTACCATTGCAAGAATTGTCATAACATTCCAAGTAAATTTATAACCGAATTTACTTATCATTTGCATTCCTGTATTATGACTAAAAATGTGAGCTATTGAAAAAGCGATAGCATACAAAGCCATATATTCTCCCTGATTTCCTTTTTTAGCCCTCTCTACAGCAAAGGCATTTGAAAACGGAAATGCAATCATTTCGCCAACTGTCATCAAAAACATTCCAACAATTAAAATACCAAGCCAAGAAGTTAGAGTTACCACAACAAAACTCAGCGCTACTAAAAACAACCCAATGGCAATCAATTTAACTTTAGAATACTTTGAATCTTCCAACCACTTTATCAGTGGCATTTCAAACAGGAAGATAAAAAAACCGTTAAAGCCCATCAACAAACCAATTTCTAATTCTGATAAAAAATGAACATCTTTATAATATAAAGGCATGGTAGAGAAGTACTGTAAAAAAACAAAACCGAAAATAAACATTGCTATAAAAAACACCCAAAAAGCTTTATCTGAATAAGCAGAAACTGGGTTATCTACTTTTACTTCATCTTGTATTTTTGATTTTTTCGGGTGCAATACTTGTAATAATAAAATAGCCGCTAAGGAACAAGTAACACCATCCACCCAAAATAAACCTTGATATCCAAGCCCCGTAATAATTAAACCACCAATTGCGGGACCCGCAGAAAAACCTAAATTAATTGCCAACCGAATTAATGTAACTGAACGTGTTTTATTCTCTGGTTTACTATATGCACTTAAAGCCACAAACATTGCAGGTCTAAAAGCATCTGCAACCAACATCACTATAAATATCCCTGCACAAAATCCCTCAAAAGTGGTAATAAATTGCAATAAAATAAATAAAATTCCTGTTAAAAATAAACTACCTAACATTACTTTATAATACCCTATCTTATCTGTTAACTTACCGCCTAGCCAAGTACCGATAACGGAACCCAAGCCAAAAAAAGACATAATCCAACCGATGTCTGGTAAAGAAATATTTAGACTTTTATTTAGATATAATGATAAAAAAGGAATTACCATTGTTCCAGATCTATTGATAAAAGTTATCAATGACAACCACCAAACTTCCACTGAAAGCCCTCTAAAGGTGCTAATGTAATTGTTGTACAATTTTCTCATTTTTAATTGATCAATGTTTATTACAAACTGAATTATAATTAGTTTTAAATAAAAAATCCGACTACGAAGTCGGACCTTTTCTAAATGTTTAATTTTATATTGTTAACATCAAAACATACAAATAGAACGATTTTTGTACTTTTCACACCTTAATTGAGCTACATATGTCATAAAGATTCTCATTTTAATTTTTCTTAAAACATCTATAAATCTACATAAAATATTTGAATGTTGTATTTTTATGAAAAGATTTTTAAAATGAATTTCAAAAAAAGAATTTTATCTGCAACTCTTATTCTAGCACTTCTTTTTTTAGCTAATATTTTTATATCTACAGGATATTTTAGGCCTATAGAAAATAATTTTGATGGAAAGATTCTTCGAAAAATAAAGATTGCTGGACCAGAAGATATTACTATTAGTCAAAAAGATAGTTTTGCTATTATTTCATCAACCGCAAGAGATAAAATACCTAATACGGCACAAGAGTTTGGCGGCTTGTATTATATCGATTTAAAAACGGACAATTTTAAACCTATCCATTTAACTGAAGATTTTAAAAAACCTTTTGCTCCTCACGGAATTTCAATGTTTCAAAAAAAAGGTAGGACTACAATTGCTGCTATCAATCATACCATCGATGGCGAATTTATTGAAATTTTCACCTTGGTTAATGAACAATTAACACATATAAAAACATTGAAACACGAAAAAATATACAGTCCAAATGATATTGTTTTGTTAGATGACCATAAATTTTATTTCACAAACGACCATAAATACAAAGATGGAATTATGCGCTTATTAGAGGATTATTTAGGCCTTTCAATTTCTAATGTCATGTATTTTGATGGCAAAAATTACAGACAAGTTGCTGATAGAATTGCTTATGCAAATGGCATTAATTTCGACACAAAACGTAATCTTATTTTTGTTGCTTCACCAAGAAAGTTTTTAGTAAAAGTGTATCAAAAAAATAAAGATGGAAATCTGACTTATATAGAAGATATTAATTGTAAAACTGGGGTAGATAATATTGAATTTGATTTTGAAAATAATTTATGGATTGGAGCACATCCTAATTTATTACATTTTAATGCCTACGCAAAAGGAAATAAAGAAACTTCTCCATCAGAAATTATTAAAATAAAATACGTTAAAAAAGGAGAGTATGGTATAGAACAAGTTTATATGGAAGACGGTACTAATATGTCTGCTTCCACAGTTGCTGCTCCTTTTAATAATTTAATTATAACAGGAAGTGTTCTGGATAACCTTTTTCTGATTTTAAAAAGAAATCCCAAGTAATTTTATACTTTAGCGAATATGAAAAAAATGACTATTGCCTTTACTTTTTTTTTAATACTAGCCTGTAATTCAAAAGACAAACGTCCTTTAATGGGCAAAACGGTTTATCAACAAGAATTAAATGCAAGCTATAAAGACGCATCAAAATCACCCTTAAAAAAGAGAGATTTAAAAAAATTTAAAGGATTAGATTTTTTCCCTGTTGATTCTGCTTTTATCGTCATTGCAAACTTGACAAAAACAATAAATGCTCCTACTTTTGAAATGGCTACTACCACAGATAGAAAACCTTTGTATAAAGAATATGGTATTTTAAAGTTCAATTTAAAAGGAAAAAAATGTGTGCTAAAAATCTACCAAAGTCAAGATGATTTGCGTGACAAAAAATATAAAAATCATCTATTTTTACCCTTTACAGACGATACTTCTGGAGAAGAATCTTATGGCGGTGGCCGTTACATGGATGTGATGACTACAGATGAAAAAGCTGATGGCACAATTGAGCTGAATTTCAACAATACATATAATCCTTATTGTGCATATAATGATAAATATTCTTGTCCTTTAACACCAAGAAAAAATCATTTAGATGTTGAAGTAAAAGCTGGAATTAAAGTTTTTGAAAAAGATTCGTATTAAAAATTTCTCAGCATATTTTTCTACATTTTCATCAGGAAAAAACTTCAAGCAACTCAATTTTAATGCTTCTTTAAAGGAGTTAGAAATTCCCGTCTATAAATAAAATATTAAGATCAATATTGTTTTAGTCTATCAATCGATAAATTTGTTTTAAGAATAATATTAAAGAAATATTTTAGGAAATAGGAAAATAGTTTCTGAGAAAGTTAATCATTCAAGGAAATTTCTCCAGCTAAATCTAATTCGATAGCATTCGCTAATACCTCTAAATGCAGTTTTCTAACTTTTAACTTCGTTTCAACATGTGCTTTTTCATTTAGTTTAGAAAACATCATTGCTACTTTAATCGCCGTTGGCAACAAATGTGTTTCCGGAACATTCAAATCTAAAAAACCAGCCTTTACGGCATCTATAGGGTTGAATATTTCTGCATTGTTTACACTTCTATTTAGGTAAACTTCAGACAAACGCGATTTTGCAATTGCAATTCCTGCATTGTGCATCGTCATACCAATCATTACTTCATTTAAACCAATTTTAAAATCTCCTTCCACCCCTATTCTATAATCTACAGACAATAATAAAAATGCGCCTTTTGCAATTGCATGGCCATTACAGGCAATAATAATTGGTTTTGGGAAAGACAGCATTCTCAAAGATAATTGAGATCCTTTAGTAACCAATTCCTTCGCCGATTCAGGGGATTTCTTCATCACTTTTAAGTCAAAACCAGCTGAAAAAATTCCATTTTGCCCTGTCAGGATTACAACCTTATTCTCCTGCTCAGCTTTGTCTAAACTTGCATTTAATCCTTCAATTACTTGATGGGAAATAGCATTGGCTTTTCCGTTTTTTATGGCAATAATTGCGTAACTCTCTTCTGATTGATAACTTACTAATGGTTCCATTCCTTTAATTTTTTAACTTTAAAACAAGTTACAATAAAATTTTAAAATGAAGAATAATTGATAAATAATTGATCCATACATTTACATAATCTCTTTGTTTTTATTTGTTTAAATTTGTTCACAAAAATAAATTAAAGACTTAATTACTCATTTTGATAGTCTACGACATCACAACCTATTTTATTTAAGAAGATATAAAAATATATGAATAAAGTTAAAAGATTTTTTCTTTCGTTTGAGCAAAGTTTTTCTTTGCTTTTTCTTCTAAAATGGGTGTGTATCTGTTTGCTCATAGGAGTATTTACAGGAAGTGCATCTGCTGTTTTTTTATGGGCTTTAGAATGGGCAACAGACTATAGAGAAGCTAATGTGTGGATTATTTGGTTATTACCTATTGCTGGTTTTATCATTGGTTTATCGTATCATTTATATGGAGAGAGTGTCGTAAAAGGAAACAATTTATTGATCGATGAATATCATTCTCCTAAAAAAATAATTCCCTTTAAAATGGCTCCTTTAGTATTTTTAGGAACCATACTTACACATTTATTTGGAGGTTCTGCTGGCCGAGAAGGAACTGCTTTACAAATAGGAGGTGCAATTGCAGATCAGTTTACTAAAATTTTTAAACTTTCTAATTTAGATAGAAAAATTATATTAATTGCAGGTATCAGCGCAGGTTTCTCATCTGTTTTTGGTACGCCTTTAGCAGGTGCTATTTTTGCACTTGAAGTAATGGTAATAGGCAGAATAAAGTTTGATGCTATCATACCTAGTTTTTTATCCGCTATTTTTGCGAATTATTTTTGCAATATTTGGCAAATCTCTCATCATACACATTATAACATTACTGAGATTGTCGCAATATCGCCCTCTACAATTTTGTGGTCTTTATTAGCCGGTATTATTTTCGGACTCGCAAGTATGTTGTTTTCAAAATCTACGCACTTTTGGGGAAATTTATTTAAAAAACACATTCACTATCCACCATTACGCCCATTAATTGGTGGTACTATTTTAGCAATTACGGTGTACCTCATAGGAACAACAAAATATATAGGACTAGGGATACCCACCATTGTTGAAGCTTTTAATATTGATTTAAATTCTTATGATTTTTTCCTAAAATTATTGTTTACTTCTTTCACACTGGGCGCTGGGTTTAAAGGAGGAGAAGTGACTCCTTTATTTTTTATAGGTGCTACTTTAGGAAACGTATTAATTTGGTTTATTCCTTTACCAATGGGATTATTAGCAGGAATGGGATTTGTGGCTGTTTTTGCAGGAGCAACAAATACTCCAATTGCTTGCACGATAATGGGAGTTGAGTTATTTGGAATAGAATCTGGAGTTTTTATAGCCTTAGCTTGCACCACTTCTTATTTATTTTCTGGTCACTCTGGCATTTATTCTTCTCAAATTATTGGAAGCCCAAAACATGTGTTTTTTAATAATGAAAAAGGGATACCTCTTACTGAAGTGGAAAATAAAAGAAATAAAAAGTAGCTTCTAAGAGTCTAAATAATTTATAACTCTATCTCTTCAACATCTACCCAATTCTTTTTTTCCACTACCGTTCCTTTATTTAAAATAATAACTCCAGGATTTGCTCTGATCATTGTTTTTAAAGTAGTTTCATCGCAGAATAAAAAATCAAAAGGTAAATTATATTTTTCTTTAGCGAGAACTAAATCATCAGAAAATGAAGCAGAAACTCCGTAAACTGTATATCCTTTTTTCTTTGCTTTTATGCCAATTTCTTTAATTGCACGAAACCCATTTACGTCTGCCTTATCTAAATTATAAACAATCACTAACATTACTTTTTCTTGTCTCAATAATTCTGGCGCCAAATCTGCTTGTGCATCTTCTAACATAAAATCGTGAACAGGAGCAATACTACCGTCTGCTGGAAAAACCATTCCTTCAGGAATATTCTTACCGATAGCATAAGCTCTAAAATCTATTAAAGGTAAATGAGTTAAAACATGTTTTACAGTAAATAAAAATAATGCCAATGATAAAAAAGTAATTATCATTGGTATTTTTCCTTTAAAAATAGGTTTAATAAATGCTACTTTTAACAATAAGACAATAATTAAACCAATTAAAATTATGTTTTTATAGAAGGTTTCCCAAGTCGATAATTTTATAGCATCTCCAAAACAACCACAATCTGTAACTTTGTTATAATAGGCAGAATACCAAGTCAAAAACAAGAAGACTAAGGTTAAAATAAATAAACTAAAAACGGTAAACTTAGGTTTGTAACCGATTAAAACCATTACTCCTAAAAGAATTTCTGCCACAATCAATAAAATTGCAAATGGCAAGGCATAAGGAATTAAAAAATCAAATTCTAAAACCACAGAACCAAAATACTTTTCAAGAAAATCAGGAATTATATACCCAAAATTTATCTTGATAACGGAAAAATATTCTTGAAACTTGTATTGAGATCCAATTGGGTCTACCAATTTTACAAAGCCTGAAAAAACAAATAAGGCTCCTACTAAAATTCTTGCAATTTGTGTAATAAGTTTTAATATCATGGTTTTTTGCTTAAATCATTATGCACTTTATATTAAACAATAAATTGAAAAAATAATCTTGTTTTTATAAAATGTGCCCTTATATATACATGCAGATCTTTTTACCCCAGATGAATCATAGCAAAAACAGCATAATTAATCATGTCTTGGTAATTTGCATCAATCCCTTCAGATACAATGGTTTTTCCTTTATTATCCTCAATTTGCTTCACGCGTAATAATTTCTGTAATATCAAATCTGTTAAACTAGAAACACGCATATCTCTCCAAGCTTCACCATAATCATGATTTTTATCCATCATTAAATTTTTGGTAATTTCACTATGTTTATCATACAAAACAGTAGCATCTTCCGTGCTTAAATCAGGGGTTTCAACAACACCATTTTCCAACTGAATTAGTGCCATTATGGAATAATTAATGATTCCAATAAATTCAGATTTTTCACCTTCATCCACTTTTCTAACCTCATTTTCTTGCAGCTGACGAATTCTTTGTGCCTTTATAAATATTTGATCTGTTAAAGATGGTAATCGTAAAACTCTCCAAGCAGAGCCATAATCAGACATTTTTTTTATAAATAAACTTCTACATTGGTCTATAACGGCATCGTATTGTTTTGAGGTATCTTGCATTTTTGTAAAAAAGTATTTTCCCAAATGTAGTAAATCTTAAAAGCATTTCATTTATTTTTACCATGAATTTATCAACTATAAAATGAAAAGAATTGTTGTTTTTTGTGGTTCGAGCTTAGGCTTTAATCCTGTTTACAAAGAAGCTGCTATAGAATTAGGAAATTATTTTGCTAAAAACAAAATTGGTTTGGTTTATGGTGGCGGAAAAATAGGAATGATGGGAATTCTGGCTGACACAATTTTAGATCATAATGGTGAGGTTATTGGGGTCATTCCAAAGTTGTTAGAAAAAGAAGAAGTTGTTCATGCTGGGGTAGAAGAAATGATAGTTTGCAAAAAAATGAGTGAGCGCAAAGTAATTATGAGTAAATTAATTAACGGTTATATAACCCTTCCTGGGGGTTTTGGAACGTTAGATGAGCTTTTTGAAGCACTCACTTTGAATCAATTACATATTGAACAAAAACCTGTTGGCCTTTTAAATATAAACGGCTTCTTTGATGGTGTGCTATTGCAGTTAGATAAAATGGTAGAAGAAGGATATTTAAAACAAACGAATAGAGACATGCTATTAATTGGAACTTCTGTAGAAGAGTTAATGCAAAAAATAAACAATTACAAAGCATTAGAAATAGGGCACATAATTAATAAAGTGGTACGCTAAAATGACTATAAATTGCAAGGGAACTTTAGTAGATCTGTCCTCACCAAAAGTAATGGGTATTTTAAATATTACTCCTGATTCTTTTTTTGATGGAGGAAAATATAAAAATGAATCTGAAATTCTTGGACAAGTTGAAAAAATGCTTTTCGAAGGGGCTACATTTATTGATGTTGGTGCATATTCTTCCAGACCAGGGGCAAAGCATATTTCTGAAAAGCAAGAACTGCAAAGAATTGTTCCTGTTATAGAATTACTGATAAAAAATTTTCCTGAAATAATTATTTCTATAGATACTTTTAGAAGTGCAATTGCGAGAGAAACCATTGATGCTGGTGCAGCTATTATAAATGATATTTCTGGCGGAAAAATGGATGATAACATGTTTAAAACTGTTGCTAATTTGCGAGTACCATATATCTTAATGCATATGTTAGGTACTCCCCAAAACATGCAATTAAATCCTGTTTATAAAGATGTTACTCAAGAAATTATTTCCTTTTTTGCAGAGCAAATCTTCAAGTTACACCAATTAGAAATCAATGATATTATTATTGATGTTGGTTTTGGTTTTGGAAAAACTATCAGTCATAATTATGAAATTTTAAAAAACTTATCGCTTTTTAAAAGTTTAAACGCACCTATTTTAGCAGGAATTTCGCGTAAATCCATGTTGTACAAAACGTTAAATATTTCTGCAAAAGAAGCTTTAAACGCAACTACTTCTGCAAATACTATTGCCCTTTTAAATGGTGCAAATATCTTACGAGTTCACGATGTAAAAGAAGCAATGGAAGCCGTTAAAATTGTACATCAACTTTCTTCATAAACACCTGTTTTTATAACCTTAATCTCAAAAAGCAGCAAGTAATAATTTTTGTTTAATGTATAAAATTAAACAGTATTGCAAATTAAGAAACCTACATTCTTCTGCAAGAAGACTTAAATACTAATTGGTAGTATCCTAAGTAATAAATTGCAGATAAGTTTTTTTTACTAAAACGATGTCCTATTTTTAATTGATTTTAAAAAATCAAAAAAAAAGACGAATTGAAAGAAGTAAAGATTATATTCATTTGTAAAAAATGATCTTATTTTGATTTCCGACATCGAAATAAAAAAGGGATATTGTACTCACAAAATTTATTAGTACTTTTACCTGAAACAGTCTATTCTCTTCATGTTAGATTTTATCCCTTTTTCTATTTTAGATGTGCTAGATATTTTGCTAGTAGCAATATTACTCTTCTATATCTATAAATTATTAAAAGGTACAGTAGCCATAAATATTTTTATAGGAATTGCTTTTATATTCTTAATTTGGAAAATTACGCAAGCTTTAAGCATGGAAATGTTGAGTGGAATTTTAGGTTATTTACTTTCTGGAGGAGTTATTGCTCTAATTATTGTCTTTCAGCAAGAAATTAGAAAATTTCTACTAATGATTGGTACCACTAACTTTTCAAGTAAGAAAAGTTTTTTAAATCAGCTGAAGTTTTTACAATCAGAAATTAGTTCAGAAATTGAAGTAGATAAGATTTTAAAAGCATGTTACAACATGTCTAAAACTAAAACTGGAGCTTTAATCGTTATTGAAAAAACGAATAGTTTAGATTTTTTAATAAACAATGGAGATCCTATGAATGCGCTTGTAAACGAAGTAATTTTAGAGAGCATTTTTTTTAAAAATAGTCCTTTGCACGATGGAGCAACAATTATTAGAGATAATTATATTGTTGCTACGAGAGTCGTTTTACCAATTTCTGATAGTACAAAAATACCTACTAGATTTGGTTTGAGACACCGATCAGCTATCGGAGTAAGCGAAAAAACAGATGCAGTTTGTTTATTAGTTTCTGAGGAAACTGGTGAAATTTCTTACATAAAAGATGGTGAGTTTGTACTATATTCAACCCGTGAAGAACTCCTCGAGAAGCTTAATAAAGATTTAAACTAAAAACGGATAATCTTAGTTCATTTACTAAAAACACATTAAGAAGCTTGGTCCAAACTAAATTGCTTATCATATAAATTTTTATAATAACCATTTTCTTTTTCTAATAATTCTAGATGAGACCCTTCTTCGACAATCAAACCTTTATCCATCACAATAATTTTATCAGCCTGTTTTATAGTTGCTAATCTGTGTGCAATTACAATAGAAGTTCGATCTTTTGTAATAGTTTCTGTAGCATACTGTATCATTTGCTCTGCATGCGAATCTACAGAAGATGTTGCTTCATCTAAAATTAAAATACTAGGTTTGCTTACATAGGCGCGCAAAAAAGCAATTAATTGTCTTTGACCCGAAGAAAGCATTGCTCCTCTTTCTTTTACATTATAATTGTAACCTCCAGGAAGTGTCAATATAAAATCGTGAATTCCTATTTGTTTAGCCGCCTTCTTCACTTGATCTAGAGTAATTTTCTCGTTTTTTAAAGTAATGTTATTCAAGATAGAATCAGAAAATAAAAACACATCTTGCAAGACTATTGCAACTTGACTTCTTAAACTTTCTAGGGTATACTCGTCAATAGAGATGCCATCAACGTAAATAGTTCCGCTATTGATCTCATAGAAACGATTTATTAAATTGATGATGGTAGATTTCCCTGCACCAGTTGCTCCAACGATAGCAACAGTTTGCCCTCTTTTAACATCCAAAGAAATTCCTTTTAAAACTTCTTCATCTTGAACATAACTAAATCGAACATCTTTAAAACTTATATTTCCTTTTAGATTATTCGCCTTTAAAGTGCCACTTTTGGCAATACTGCTATGTGTATCTATTACTTTAAAAACACGTTCACCAGCAACAATTCCCATTTGTAGTTGATTAAATTTATCCGCAATTTGACGCAAAGGTCTAAACAACATTTGTGCATATTGTATAAAACCCATGATTACTCCAACAGAAATTCCTGAATCTTGAACGGCTTGTCCACCTCCAAACCAAACAATTAATCCAATACCTATAGATGATAAAATTTCTGCAATAGGAAAAAAAACAGAGTAATACCAAATTGTTTTTACATGTGCTTTTTTGTGCTTCTCATTTATTTCTTTAAAATTTTGATATTCGATATCTTCTCTATTAAAGAGCTGCACTATTTTCATGCCTGTAACCCTTTCTTGCACAAATCCATTTAAATTTGCTACCTGATTTCTTACTTCTTGAAAAGTAGCTTTTATAGCTACCTGAAACAATTTTGTTGCGTACACTAAAATGGGTAAAATAAATAAAGTGATTAAAGCTAACTCCCAATTTAAAACAAGCATTACAACAGTTACGGCAAACATTTTAAGAATGTCACTTAAAATTGTAAACACTCCATTACTAAAAAAAGCTGCAATTGTCTCTATATCAGAAACCACTCTAGTGACTAGTTTTCCTACAGAATTATTATCAAAGTAAGACATTTTAAATTGCAAAATATGTCTAAATATTTTTGACCTAATATCTCGAATAATGTGCTGTCCTACCCAATTTGCAAAGTAGATGAAAGTAAATTGAAGTAGAACTTCCACTAACAAAATACCCAACATTAGTAGCGTATAATTTAATAAGCCTACTTTATCTTTAGATAAGATATAATCATCTACTGTGTTTATTAAAATATAAGGAGATAAAACAGAAAATAATGCTAAAAATATAGTGGAAGAGGCGGCTATAAAAAAATACAAACGATAGCGTTTTGCAAAAGACATGAGTCTTGAGAAAATTTGCATATCAAAAGCATTTCCTGATTTTTCTGCCAAAATTTAGTATTTTATTTTTGTTAAAAATAAGCCTTTTGCAGGAACTGACAATCCAGCATTACCTCTATTTTTGCTTTCTATGATACCTCTAAAATCCTCCTTAGAAATTTTACCTAAGCCTACATCAATTAAAGTACCCACAATAGCTCTGACCATATTTCGAAGAAATCTATTTGCTGAAATATGAAATGTTAATTCGCTACCGTTTAAAACCCAAAAGGCTTCTGTAACATTACAATTAAAAGTATAAACATCTGTCTTTACTTTAGAAAAAGTTTGAAAATCTGTATATTCTAAAAGTAATTTTGCAGCTTGGTTCATGGACTTTACATCTGGCATTTGTGAATGAATTTGCCATGAAAAATCCAATAAAAAAGGATTTCTACCCAAGCAAATTCTATACTCATAACTTCTTGAAGTTGCATCAAATCTCGCATGCTTTTCATCTTCCACCAAAAACACATTACAAATAGAAATATCATTGGGTAAAATTGAATTCAATTTAAAAACAACATCCACTTTTAAATCCTTGTCAAAATCAAAATGTGCAAACATTTGCTCAGCATGTACCCCCGTGTCTGTTCTACCTGCTCCAACAACTTGAATTTTCTGTTGAAAAATTGTACTTAATGCATTATTTAATTTTTCTTGCACCGAACTAACATCTGGCTGAATCTGCCAGCCATGATATGTTTTTCCATTATAAGAAAGTTCTATAAAATATCTCAAGAATAATTATTTTTTGAAATCTTCAAAATTACGGAATTTATTTTGTTATCATTACATTTGAATCTTTAGAGACGTTAAACTTTTCTTACTTTTTTTAACATGAAGAAAATCTTATTATTATCCGATACTCATAGTTATATTGATGACCAAATTTTAAAATTTGTAAAACACGCGGATGAAGTTTGGCATGCAGGTGATATTGGTGACTTAAACGTTACTGATACCATAAAAAAACTAAAACCATTAAAAGCAGTTTACGGTAATATTGATGGAGCGGATGCGAGAAGTGAATTTCCTTTAGATCAAAAGTTTTCTATTGAAAATGTTTCTGTTTGGATGACACATATAGGAGGGTATCCCAACAAATACAACCAAAGAATAAGGGAAGATATTACTAAAAACACCCCAAAAATTTTCATCTCTGGACATTCTCATATATTAAAAGTACAATTTGATAAAAAACTGAATTTATTGCATTTAAACCCAGGTGCTGCCGGAAACCATGGCTTCCATAAAATTAGAACAATGCTTCGTTTTCAATTAGAAAAAGGAGATATAAAAAATTTAGAGATTATTGAATTGGCTAAAAGAGGTTAGTTACTTGTTTTTTTTTAATCGGTAACTCTACTTTAATTTGAGTTCCTTTTCCTTTTTGAGAATTTATCTCAAGCTTCCCTTTCATTATTTGTATCCTAGCCTCAATTTGATTGATTCCTAAACCATCTTTTAAGGCTATTTGTGTTTGATCAAAACCAATGCCGTCGTCAAAAATCTGCATTAAAATATGATCTTCTTCTTCTTTTAATTTAATTATTGCATTTTTTGCTTTACTATGTTTTAAAATATTATTCACAAACTCTTGAATAATATTGTAGGTTTTAATTTCAAATTTTTGATCATATCTTCTTAAACCTTCTATTTCTGTATCTATATTTAATTCTGAATTCGAATATTTTTCTGCAATATCTCTAATCGCAAAATTTAATCCAAATTTTAATAAGACTGAAGAAACTAATGTATGTGACAAGTCTCTAATTTTTTGAGAAGCTTCCGCAATAATTTCTTGAGTTTTATCAATTTCTAGGGGTACACCCTCCGCAAACTGTTTTTTTGTTGCTTGTAAATGTAAGTTAGCAGAAGATAACAAAGCACTGACATTATCGTGCAGGGTTTCTGCAATTTCTTTTCTTTCAGATTCCCTACCATTCAGCGTAGCATCTAAGGCTCTTGCTTGATATTCAGATTTAAGCTTATCTAAATTTTGATTCTGTAATAACTCTGTTTTCGAAAGTTTTAATTGTAAATTCTTTTGACGAATATTATAATAACCAATAATAACTATAAGCGCAATAAGAATTAAGCCAACAATTACAATAATGGTCCTAAACCTATCTCTTTCCTCCAACAGTATTACTTCTTGTTGTTGTTCTAAGAGCTCTTTTTTTGCATCAAAATCGTATTTCAATCTAAGCTCCTCATATATCTTTGCAACTTCTTTACTTCTTAAACTATCTTTTAAAAGATAAGATTCTTCTTGATAATTATAGGCTTCATAATCTTTTAATTTATATAGATTATATGATAAGTTATAATACAACCTTTGTCTTACTTTTAAAGCTCTATCACTTTTTTCATTTTTAATTAAATCTAGGGCTTCCTTGTACTTTTCCTTTGCTTCTGTATAATTATTTTGATCTAGTAATATACTTGCTAAATTACCTTTCGCCGCCGCCTGAGAAACTTTATTATTATTTTTTTTATGAAATATAACTGCTCTAATTGCGAAATTCTTTGCTAAATCATAAAGGGAATCTTGCATATACAAACCTGATAGGTTTGTTGAAGCACTTGCTTGAAAAGATAATGATTTCTCATCTAAAGCCTCAACATCTAGAGCGTTCTCATAATAATACTTAGCTGAGTCCTTAAGGTTTTTTCTTAAAAATCCACTTCCAATTCTTAAATAAGCATTAACTAACTTAGATTTATTGAAATTCGTGTTTTTTGATACATAAGAATCAAAATTAGCTTCTAATAAAATCTTCACACAATTTTTATAATAAAAAACAGATTTATCATGGTTATTGTTTTTTCGATAAATCTCACCTAAAATGCTATTTACTTCATAATCAGCAATAATATTCTTTGTTAATGTATTTGCATACTTACCAAGGAAATCTAAACCTTTTCTAAGCGCTTTTGGAAAGTTCTCAGCTTCATACAGCTGCTTAATTTCTAAAAAATCTTTATCAACGTCTATAATATTTTGTGTAACAAAAAAAGAAACCTTGTTATCCAAGGTTTCTTTTTTTATATACTTATAAGCTCTAATTTGAAATAAATTAAAAAATATAATTAGTAGAACAATTAACTTCTTATTTCTCAATGAAATTCTAATTATTTTCCATTAAAATTATTCTAAGCATCTTCTCCATCATCAATAATGACAATTGGCTTTCTGATTACCCCTGAACCGCCTTTTGATTCACCTGTATGATTTACAAAATGAATCTGTAATAACTTACCTTCTTCCTTATCAAAAGTTCTTGAGTACTTCTTTTTTGTTTTTGATTTCTTAGATTCCTCTAAATGAATTTCATAAATATTATTTTTACTGTCATACACAAAATCTACAGATACTTTCTTTTTTACTTTAAAGTCTAGATCATAAGAACCATCCTCGTTTTTTGCTATGCTAAAATCTTTTAGAAATTTACTCTTATCTTTATTACCTTTTTGAGCAAATTTAATATTATCATCAAAAATTGAAATACTTGGCTTTTTGTTAAAATTTTCGCTAATAAATTCTATGTGAAAATTTTCATTATTAAACCATAAATCAGAACCATATTCGCTCTTATGTGCTAGTTTATCATTAGTCAATGCTAAATGCAGTTCATTAGTATTATTACTATTATTTTTAACTTTACCAATACTAACGTTATTTTCTGTATTTATATCAATTGAATATGCACCCTCTGCATCTCTCTTTAACTGATATGTCTTGAACAATTCTTTACTCTGATTTTGCTGCTCTGGCAATAGTATTTCATCTGATGAACAAGATGAAAACACTAAAGACGCCATAACTGCGAAGGCTACAAATTTAATTTTTCTCATTTTTCTTAATTTTAAATTTTAAAATAATTTTTTGCTAATTTAATAAATTTAATTGACATTTACACTATATTATTTCGTACTGCATACATGGCCAAACCCACTGAATTTTTTACTTTTAATTTTCTTAATAAATTTTTCCGATGAGTTTCTACTGTACTAATGCCTAAACTCAATGCATCTGCAATCTCTGGAGAATTAAATTGTTGTGTTATTAATTTTAAAACATCCAACTCTCTATGTGTTAAGGTTTCGATTATAAATTTATTTGGTGCATCACCGATAGGCACCTGTTGACCAGCAAAAGATTTTAAAAGAACCGTTTGAATATCACTACTAAAATATTGATCCCCATTCGCAACTGCCTTTATAGCACCTATTACATGATCTCCTGCATTCTTCTTACTAATATAACCTTTGCAACCAAGACTTAACATTTCTTGTACAATCTTTATATCATCGTAACTAGAGAGGATAATAACATTTTGTCTAATTCCTTTTTTATTAAAATGTTGCAACACTTCAAAACCATCTAAAAAAGGCATTGTAATATCTAAAATTAAAACATCTGCCTTATTTTCCTTTTTATCAAACCAATCAATAACTTCTTTACCAGTTAAAGAATATCCTCTTATTGCGATATCCTTATCTGTATTAATGATAGCTATAATACCCTCAATCAATATCTTATGATCATCAGCTACGTGAACGTATATCTTTTTCTTCATTATTTATTATCAAATTTAAATTATATTATAGGAATTTACAATACCCATTTATAGTGAAATTAATACCTCCTTAATTACAAGGATAAACATCCCTATTTGTAGGGAGATAAAAAACATTAATTTATTGTATTTCAAATACTTAAAAATAAACAAATAATTAATAGCATTCGTTATTAAAACTAAAAAGAAAATAATAAATTCCTTTCAAAAATAAAAAACCGAGAAATATTTCTCGGTTTTTTTTCGCACTAAATATACTATTTGTTAGTTTTATCGCAATCTATCTACAGATTTTACGAGATCTTCATCCTTTTTAATAGCTTTATTTGCTAAAACAATAAGCAAAACGACTAAAATTGGTAAGAACATTCCAATACCTTTCTCAGAAACAATTGTTTCTCCAGATAAAGTTAGAGATAAATAAATCAATAATCCTAATAAAAAAAGATTCATCAAAATTATAATACGTCCGATTACAAATTGTAACTTTCTATTCTTATATAAAAAGATAGTTACTAATGATAAAATCGAAGATGTAATGAACATAAAAGGCACTACGTTTAAAGTAAATAACCCTTCTTTAAACAAATCTAATACAAAAATTTGTTCTTTTAAGGTTTTCCATAAATTAAATACAAAAATTAATCCTCCAGAAACTATTGAAGCTATAAGTAAATATATTGTTTGTATTCTTTGAATCATACTTTATAAAATGTGATTACAAAAATAGGACTTCTTTTTTAAAAAGAAAACTTGCAAGTAAAAAAAAAAGTATATATTTGTAGAACAATTACCACTCAAAAAAATATTGTATAGTGCTATATACAATAAATAAATTCAAAAATAATTTGTAAAAATCTTATATTTAAGATTAAAAATAACTTAATAAATACATAAATGTTCGAAATTTCTGAACTAAAAGCAAAAACGCTTGCTGACTTGCAAGTAATTGCTAAATCTATTGGCCTTGCCAAAACCAGTCAATTAAAAAAGTTAGACTTAGTATATCAAATCTTAGATACACAAGCTGCCACCCCAGCAAAGAGCGTCGATTCTGAAAACCCAAAAAAAACAAGGACTGAAAAACCAAAAAGAAAACGAGTTTCTAAGACTTCTGCGCCAACTACATCCTCAAATAATCCTGCTATTGAAATTGTAGATGCAGAAAATCCAAAACAACAAAAAACAACTCTACAAATGCCTGTTTCCAAGAAAATTGAGCATAAAGAAGTTGAAGTAAAAACTGAAGTTAGTACCGTTACTTTGGATAAAAAAGACGAAAAGCAGATACAAAAACCTAGAAACAACCCCAATAAGCCTCAGTCGAATAAATCTCAACCAAGTAAACCTGTTGCGAAAAATAATCCGCAGAAAAATAAAAGTCAGAACCAAAATAGGGACAGAAATAACACTACTCGAAATAATAGTAACCAATCTGGAAACCGATATAGAGACCCTGATTTTGAATTTGACGGAATTATTGAAAGTGAAGGTGTGCTGGAAATGATGGCTGATGGTTATGGTTTTTTACGTTCCTCTGATTATAATTATTTATCATCTCCAGATGACATATATGTATCTCAATCTCAAATTAAATTATTTGGCTTAAAAACTGGTGATACTGTAAGGGGAAATGTAAGACCTCCCAAAGAAGGAGAAAAGTATTTTCCTTTAATTAGAGTTTCAAAAATAAATGGATTAAATCCAAATATTGTTAGAGATAGAGTATCATTTGAACATTTAACGCCATTATTTCCTGAAGAAAAATTCAATTTAGCAGAAAAGGGTAGCTCTTTATCAACAAGAATTATTGACTTATTTTCTCCATTAGGGAAAGGTCAACGTGGTATGATCGTAGCGCAACCTAAAACTGGTAAAACCATGTTATTAAAGGATATTGCGAAGGCAATCGCGCAAAATCACCCAGAAGTTTATCAAATTGTTTTACTTATTGATGAGCGTCCGGAAGAAGTTACAGACATGCAAAGAAGTGTTCGTGGAGAAGTTGTTGCTTCTACATTTGATGAACCCGCAGACAAACATGTACGTGTTGCCAATATAGTATTAGAAAAAGCAAAACGTTTGGTTGAATGTGGACATGATGTCGTTATTCTTTTAGATTCTATTACACGTTTGGCAAGAGCTTATAATACTGTTGCTCCAGCGTCAGGAAAAATACTTTCTGGTGGTATAGACGCCAATGCATTGCACAAACCAAAACGTTTCTTTGGAGCTGCAAGAAATATTGAAAATGGTGGCTCATTAACTATTATTGCGACTGCTCTGACGGAAACTGGTTCTAAAATGGATGAAGTGATCTTTGAAGAGTTTAAAGGAACAGGAAACATGGAACTTCAGTTAGATAGAAATATTTCTAATAGACGTATCTACCCTGCAATTGACCTGATTAAATCTTCTACAAGAAGAGATGATTTATTATTAGATGCTAAAACCGTTCAACGTATGTGGGTTTTGCGTAAATATCTTGCAGACATGAACCCAATAGAGGCTATGGAATTTATAAATGATAGAATTAAGTTCTCTAAAAATAATGATGAGTTTCTAATCTCTATGAATGGTTAAAACCAAAATTTCGAATTTTAAAAAATAAATTACAAAAACCTTTTTGAGAAATCAGAAGGTTTTTTTTATTGGGACAATTTGCGGCTTGAACTGCGTGTTTTTTTCATTCTGTAAAAGAATTTGAATCAAAGCGTTCAGTTTAAGCCCAACAAGCTTATTTTTTTGGCACTGAATATGTGAATAACAAATTCTTTAATTACGAACTAATTCAGTTTAGTTTAAACTCATATTACTGCATAAAAAATCCGTTCAACATTAATTTGAACGGATTTTGAGTATTTTAAGAAATAATGAAACTAGTTTCTAGTTCGCATTATACATATTTGCTCGATAGTCTTCTACATTAGATGTTTTCTTAATAGCTTCAAACATTTTAAATGTCAATCTTTTTCTAGATTCAGCAATTCTTTTTCTGCTACTATCATAGTTTGGTAATGCCGTAGGAATTTCTTTGTTGGTTAACATAAAAGCAAAAACACCTCTATTACCTGCAATAGGACTAAAAACTTTATTTAATTCTGCATTATACATTGCTCCAACAATTTTTGGTTCAAGACCAACTCCAGAGAGTGTAGGATTTTTTAAAGTTATTCCATTAGCGCTTTTAACAGTTGTATTATTCGCAGTAGCAATATCACTCAAAGAAGCTCCTTGTAATTTTTCATTAATTAAGGCAGCTTTCTTTTCATTCACTAGAATTGGTCTTACTCTATTTGTTGCTTTTGCAGCCGACATTAAACCCTTTTCTGTAGCATTCGTAACAAATACAACCACATGACTTCCTTCTAAATCAAAACGCTTAAAATCGTTGACTTTAGTTTCTTTGCCAAAAGCCCATCTTACAATTTGTCTTTGACTTCCTAGACCGGCTACATTTTCATCTAAAGCTTTTAAACCGACAGCTGGTTTTGGTTTGTAATTTTTCCCTAATGCTACTTCAAAATACATGTTCTCCTTAGAAACCGCTAAAGCAAATTCTTCAGCATTTCTAAACGCTACATTTTCAGTTGCTTCAGAAGGAACAATTTTTCTACTAAAAGTAGCTAACTTTAATACCTTTTGTTTATTTTTTTGGTTGTCAATTCTAATAATGTGAAAACCAAATGGACTTTTAACCACATCTATATCTCCTTTTTTTCCTTCAAAGCAAAAATCTCTAAAAGCTGGTGTCATTCTTGAGTAATTAAACCAGTCTAAATCTCCTTCTTTTAGGGCAGAACCTTTATCAGATGAAAAAGTTTTTGCTAAACTTCCAAATTTCCTTTTACTTCTTTTTACAATCGTTAAAAGACTATCTGCTAATTTCTTAGCCTCTTCCTCTGACCTTGTAACATCTGCAGCAACTCTCTGAGACCCAATAAACGGAATTAAGATATGACTAGCTCTCACAGAATCTGGCATTTGACTCACTTCTGTTATTTTTGAAATCTTAAAGAACTCTTTGTCCTTGTATGGCCCCACAACATCACCTTTGTTACCCGCATAAATTATATCCGCAACTTCTTGATTTAATAAATTTTTAAATTGAATGTTTGAATTTAAGTTTGTGTCTGAATCATTTTCAGATAAAAACACGGATTCATCATCCGATTCTTTAAAATCTTCAATTAAAGCTCCAATATTTTTCTTGATAACTTCTTGGTCCGCATCAGTTGCAACAATATTAAACTGAACAAAAGAAATATCTCTAGATGCTTCTACTTTAAAATCATTCTTATGATTTTTAATATAAGCTTCCACTTCAGATAATTTTATTTTTACTAAACTGTCGGCAATACTTGTGAAAGGCACATACACAAACTGTGCATTTAACTTAGTATTCTCTATCATATATTCAGTTTCTCCTTCTTTTAAAGAAGCTCCTAAACCCGCAGTTACTAGATTATTATAAGTAGTTGTTTCAGAATTATCTCTAATTTGACTCATATAATCTGACCATTGAGACCATAATTGAGTTTTATTTTCTTTTTCACTAGCTAAAAATTGCTTGAATTTATTTTCATCAAACAAACCAGCTTCATTTTGATATTCAGGGTTACTTTGAACAAAAGAGGCATTCACTATTTCGTTCCAAACATCCGCTTCACCAATTGTGATACCGGCTTCACTTAACTGATTTTTATAGATTTTTTTTCTAACAATATTATCCCAAACAGTTTTTGACGCTTGCATTTCTGTAACGCCGTTTCCTGCTTTTTGTTTGTAACTTTCCAATTCTTGCGTAAACTCTTGTCTCGATATAGATTCTCCGTTAATTTCACCTATTTCATTAACCTTATTAGAGTTGAAAAAATCACCAAGTGTAGATGGATCTAGCACAAAAGCAAAAAGCGCTAATCCGATAATGATAATTAAGAACATTGAACGTTCTCTAATTTTTGATAAAACTGCCATACGTCATTTATTTATTTTCAGTTGGCGAATATACGGTTTTTGGTTTAAATATTGCAACCCATTTAGCACTTATTAGTAGGTGGTTACGTGCTATTTTTTAGTACAGAACGATGAACGGGAGTTTTAATCTTCTGGATTGATAACTTTTAATGAAACTTCATCAATTTTTGCACCACTCATTTTCAATATTTTAAATTCCAAATTATCGATTTCAATGAGTTCTTTTTCTTCTGGAATATTTTCGGTGTGTTCAATAATAAAACCTCCTAAGGTTTCATAAGCTTCCGATTTTAAAATATTTAAATGATATTCTTCATTTAAATAATCTATTTCTAACCTTGCTGAAAAATTAAATTTTGAATCATTAATTTTTTCTTCTAAAAATTCTTGTGAATCATGCTCATCCTCTATTTCACCAAACAGTTCTTCTACAATATCTTCAACGGTAATCATCCCAGAGGTCCCTCCATACTCATCAATAACAACAGCTACACTTTTGCGTTTTTTCATTAAAGCATTCAGTACATCATTAATCATCATAGACTCTGGTACGAGCTCCAAAGGAAGTAAAATTGATTTTATGGTTTTTGGGGTTTTAAATAACTCAAAAGCATTTACATACCCAACAACATCATCTAAAGATGATTTGTAAACCAAAATCTTTGAAAGTCCAGTTTTAATAAAAGCATTCTTTAAATTCGAGACAGTTTCATGAATTTCTACGGATATAATTTCCGTTCTAGGCACCATAACTTCTCTAGCTTTTAGATTTTGAAATTCTAAAGCATTTTGAAAAATTTGAATTTCAGAATCGAAATCATAGTCTATACTCCCTGTTTCTAACTGCTCATTAATATAATTACCTAGTTCTTCTTTGCTAAACTCTGTTTGCTCTTCATATGCATTTGTTTTAAAAAAAACTCGCAAAAAAAAGTCTGAAATTGCCGTAATAAATTCTGAAAAGAAATGAAATAAATAATAAAATATATAAGCAGGAATTGCGAATATTTTCAGCACTTCATTCGCATAAATTCTAAAAATAGCTTTCGGTAAAAATTCTGCAGTAACTAAAATTAATATTGTAGAAATAATCGTTTGTATTAGTAAAATAGAAAATTCATTAAAACTACTTAGAGGCAATATTCTTATTAGAAATTTGCCCATATAATAACTATAAATTACCAAAGAAATATTATTACCTACTAGCATTGTGGTAATAAACTTTGATGATTTTTGCGTTATGACCTTAAGGATTTTAGGAATAAAACCTTCTCTTTTTTTTTCTAATTCTATGTGCATTTTATTAGCAGAAACAAATGCAATTTCCATCCCTGAAAAAAAGGCGGATAATAAAATTGATACAATAACAATAATAAGTTCAATTTCCATTAGGAACTAAAATTCTACTTGTTTTGACTGTTTCTAGACTCAACTTTTTTTCTAAAATGTCTTTTAAAGAAAAATACTAAGGTAATAAAAATTGAAGCCACAATTAAAAGTATTGCTCTACTTCTATCAGAATTGATTTTCAAAAGACCTTCTACTAAGCAGATTACGGCGATTATTAAATATCCGTATTGAAAAAATTTCCAAATCTTATTCATAATATTATTCTTCTGATGTTTCTAATTTTCCTGTGGTTTTTTTTGATAAGTGTTTCGATAAATCATCTTTAGATTCAAAACCAACTCCAAAAATCGTATCACTTTCTTTGGTTAGTTTAAATGCTTTTTCAGAAACAAAATACTTTGTTTTTTCATCCCAAAATAATTGCTCTGTTTCCAATCTAGATTGATCTGTATGATTAACAACTACCACATTCCCTCTAATTTCTGATATAGATGTTTTCGCATAGGACAAAGCATAATTCCCGGTAATAGTAACAGAATCCAAACCATTTTTTTCAAAATTAATAATTTTAACCCCCTTAGGAAACTCACTATAGGGATGTTCTTTTCTATTACTAAAATCTAACATTATTGGTGTAATTAATTTTGATGTAATTCTACCAGAGTCTTTATAAACATGATACGCATCTTTTGCAGTACCTACAGGTAAATTTTTATCTGCTAAAAAATCTCTTACTTTTTGTGTATTGTTAGCGCATGAAAAAAGCATTGCTATTCCATAAAGAACAGCAATGCTTTTTAATACTATTTTTTTGTAATTCCTCACAAAATATTAATTAGGAACTTTTACAGTTTCACCTATCCAACATTTAATTCTATAACTACTTCCTGGTGCAACACCCGCAGTAAAGACTACTTTTTTACTTGGTAAATTTGCTCTATAAGAAGCAATGTATTTTTTTGCTGCAGAAGAAATACTAGGGTCTACTGATGATGCTCTTTGTGCTTGTCTTAAAGCTGCTGCATACACCATTCTTTTTTCAAACTCGTTAGTACCACAATTATTAACACTAGATTGATATAGCCTTGCAATTAATAAATATGCTTTACCAAAATTAGGATTAAATCTTAATGCTTCTCTAGCTAAACTTCTTGCTTTAGATAATTGACCTCTAACTTTAGCTGCTTGAGCAAACTTTAATTTATACTTTGCCTTTTTTATAGGATCTGTTTCTAAATTAAATGCTTTCTCTCTCATGGCTGCTGCTCCGCTAGTATCTCCATTTTTTTCTAGGATGCCGGCATAAAAAGAATAAGAATCTGCAGAAGGAGCTGATTCTGCATAAGCCTTAGCTAATGTTTCGTACATTGAATCTTCTTGACAGCCCTTGTTAAACATTCTAGATACTGCTCTTCTTAACCAAGTTGTATTTGTTTTATTTGCTTCAAAATCTCTTTTGTACAAAGGTACTAATCTCTCACAAGTAGCAATTTCTGATATGATTGCATCCAAACCACCTTCTACTCTACCTAATGCTTTAGAGTTAATAGAATAAGCTCTTAATCTGCTTTTCTCTTTTTTATCTAAAACCTTAGTAGAATCTTGAGTTAAAACATTAATTTTTTTAGCATAATCATCTAACTTTTCACCAACAGATTCAATTACATCATCATACGTATCAAATACTCTTTGTGGATTAGCATCTTTGTATTTATCTGTTATTCCTTGAAAATACTTGTAGATATTTTTAACACTCATATCTCTTGGAGAGATTTTATATGCTATCTCTAAAATATTGAAAATTTCTTCTTCAGAAGCTAAATTATTTTTAAATAAGTAAGTTGCATAATCACTATGCACCTTTGCTGGATTTTTTTTAGGAAAATATTGTAATCTCTGCTCATAAACCTTTTTAGCTAAAGCAGGATCTTTTTTAACATCTTCTGCTAAATCTGCACCGTACTTATATATATTAACAGATAAATCCTTACAATTATCCATTAAATAAACCCAATTAGCATAAGCATCATCATACTTTTTAGATTTAAAATCTCCTTTAAAAAGATTATATTTAATTGTACATTCTCTTTTTGCATCATCCTGTGCATTTGTCTTTGCAGTTGCTAAAAACATTGTAACTGCTAATAAAAACGTAATTTTCTTCATTTTACTTATTATTTGTTAATCAATCTTTCTCTTCTGAAACCAATTAGTGTCCGTCAAAGATAAACTTAATCTAAAATTAAAATAATTTTCTTGTATTAAATTATTGCTGGTGGTTCCTCTTTTACCATACTCAAATCCCATATTTACAGTGGACAGACGTTTTAATGGTAAACCTAAACCAAAAGATATGCCAAAGTCATCAATTGGCGTAAAATTAGTATTACTCCCTGAACCATCAACCAACAAGCCAGTTTTTTCAAAACGAACTCCAGCCCTATACGTAACTCTGTCCCAATAACTTGAAATAGAATTTATTTTTGGCAAATAAAATCCTCCTAAAGAAAACCTATTTGACTTACCGTATTTATATGCTCCATTTATATTAACCTGCAAACCTTCAGTAGTTATAACATCTTGATTTTCATACTCTAAGCCTGCATACCATTTATCACGCTTCCCAACACCTACACCTAAAGTAGTCTTTGAAGGTAAGTTAAATTTACCATCAATAACTGCACTTGAAACCGTATCTCTTGCATTTTCAAAACCAGAAGCGGCAACAGTTAATGAATACAAATAATCATTACCCGAAACCTTTAAATCATTACCTAATTTAAAAGTAGCACCCGCATTTAAAACTAATTTATTTTTTAATGTTTTTTGGTATTGAGCCCCCAATTTTAGGGAAACACCTTTCATTACTGTAGCCTCATCATATTTAGTTGCTAAAGAGACATTATCTCTTTGATTCGTAATGCTATTGTTAACATTTCCAAAAATGTAATCAGCCTCTAAACCTAGTGATAATCCTTTAAATACCTTAATTCCGAAACTACCATAAATTTTATTAACCCCTCCGTTACCCGAAAATAAAGATGTTTCAGAAATATCTCCATTACTGTCGGTAAGAGAATTTGTTAACGAATATCCTACAGAAGAAACTGGCTGTAAACCTATAGAAAAACCCGCTTTACCGCCTATTGGGAAAGCCAAAGCGATATAAGACAAACTGGTTGAATTAACATTTTGTTTTGTTGTACTGCTTTCAATAGTTAAATCAGTATTTAATAATCCAAATGCATATGTTGTATACCTTAAATCTGAATATGCTGCAGGATTTGTAAAATTTAAATATTTGTAATGGTTAAATGCAACACCAATACCACCCATAGAACTTTGTTCTACCGTTGTACTCGTAAACTCTTCTCCAATACCAAAATAAGAATAAGGAGACGAATTTGTTCTTTGTGCTAAAAAAGTTAAAGAAGTTAACAGTATTAAAGCTGCTACTAGAATCTTTTTAATCATTTGTTTTTGTTAAAAATCAATATTTCATTTAATCCTTCTAAGAGAAAATTTGGATTCGCAAATATGCTACTTTTTAATTGTTTTGCCAAGAAATTTGTATCTCCACCTGTTAAAACAACTGTTAAATCTGAATATTTGTTTTTATATTGAGAAATAACACCTTCCAATTCATTAATAACGCCATTAACTACGCCAGAATTAATACTTTCATTTGTATTCATTCCTATAAAATTTTGTGCTATCTTTTTTTCTAAAAGCGGTAATTTACTAGTGAAATCATGCAATGCTTTATATCTCATTTCAATTCCTGGTGAAATTGCTCCTCCTAAATATTCAGATTGATCATTCACAAAATCAAAAGTGATACATGTTCCAGCGTCAATGATTAATATATTCCTCTTTGCATATTTCTTTACGGCAGCGGCAACTAATGCAATTCGATCTACGCCTAAAGTTTCCACAGTTTCATATAAATTATTGAAAGGAACATTTGTGAATGAAGATAGAACCAATAAATTGACTAAGTTTTGAAGTTTTTGCATCTTATATTCAGCAATAAAACCCACATTAGACAAAATTCCAGCAGTAATTTTGTACTTTTTTAATATTTTTTTTATTTCCGATAAAAGTTCATTTTCATCAATAAAAATTACTTCAACGAGCGTATCTTTCTCAAAAACAGCAAGTTTTACTCTTGTATTACCGGCATCAACAATTAGATTCATCTTTAATTTTATAATAAATTCAAAAATACAATAGATTTTTTTATAATTTCTTTAGTACATGTCAAAAAACATTTTATATTTGCATCCGCTAAGGCGATGGTACCTTAGCTCAGTTGGTAGAGCAAAGGACTGAAAATCCTTGTGTCCCTGGTTCGATTCCTGGAGGTACCACAATTCAACCCTTTAAATCACTGATTTAGAGGGTTTTGTGTTTTAAAAAACCCCTATATGTACACTATGGTGTACATTATTATGGTTCTTTTTTGTATATTGGGTACTCAATGGGTACCAAAAAAAACACTCAAACAGTAAAAGAAAATATACCTTTACAAAAACAATCTTTATGATTAAAGTTGGACTAATTGGTGGAATCGGACCTGAATCAACAATCAAGTATTATCAACTTGTTATTAAAAAATTTCGTGAAATCACAGATAGTGTAGAATACCCAGAGTTATGTCTTGTAAGTATAGACATGGATAGGATGTTGAAGTACATATCTGAAAATGATAAAAAAGGTTTCATTGATTTTATGAGAAATAGAATTGATATTCTAATAAAATCTGGAGTTTCAAAAGTATTCATTTGTTCAAATACTCCACATGTATATTTTGACGAGTTACAAAGTCAGGTAGAGATTGAAATGATATCAATAGTAGATGAAACATTGAATCATATTTCATCATTAGGTCTCAAGAAATGTGGTTTATTAGGTACAAAATTCACTATGTCTAAAGGATTTTATTCATCAAAAGGAATGAGTAAGGGTATTGAAATAATCATTCCAAACGAAATTGAACAAGATTTAATTCATAGTGTTTACATGAACGAACTAGTTTTTAATATCAATAATAGAGACTCTAAAATGAAATTGATAGAAATCATTAGTCGATTGATTGAAGAAGAAGGAATTGAGGGATTGATTTTGGGAGGTACTGAACTTTCTTTAATGTTTGACCAAACTGATTTTGACACTATTAAAATTTTAGACACCTGTCTTATACATGTAGATTCTATTATTGAGGAATTAGTTTAAGAGATAAATCAAAGTTCCAAAAACCAACTGTATTTTTGTGGTACACAGATACCCCAGTGGTACACATTGGGTACCAAAAAAGACACAAATGGTACACAATGTGTACCAATATTTTCATAACTATTTGATTGTCAGTATACTATTTAGTAGTCTATTTCCTGGAGGTACCACAAAAAAATCCGAACTTACGTTCGGATTTTTTGTTTTTAAAAAGTACTTCAAAAATTTATTTCAAATTTTCAATCATCGTTTTAGTCATAAGGTTTAAATTATATTCCGGTTTCCAATTCCAATCGTTTCTAGCGGCCGTATCATCAATACATTTTGGCCATGAATTGGCAATCAATTGTCTAAAATCTGGCTTATAAGCTATTTTAAAATCAGGATAATATTCTTTGATTGACAGCGCTATTTGTTCAGGATTAAAACTCATACCAGCGATATTATAGGAGGTCCTTATCGTTATCTTTTCTTTATCCGCATCCATTAATTCTAAGGTAGCCCTAATTACATCATCCATATACATCATAGGCAACATTGTAGACGCTTCTAAAAAACACTCAAACGCCTCGTTTTTGACAGCCTTATGAAAAATATCTACGGCATAATCTGTTGTACCTCCGCCTGGTAAGGATTGGTATCCAATAACCCCAGGATATCTCAAGGAACGAACATCTAAACCATATTTTTTAAAGTAATAATTTGCCCAATTTTCACCAGCTACTTTACTCATGCCATAAACTGTGGTAGGCGTGAGATTTGATGACTGCAACGTATTTTCTTTATCAATATTTTCACCAAATACAGCTATTGAACTCGGAAAAAATACTTTTTTCACTTTATGTAGTCGAGAAACCTCTAAAACATTGAATAAAGTTTTCATATTCAAATCCCAAGTTCCTAAAGGATTTTGCTCTCCTTTTGCCGATAAAATGGCAGCAAGATGATAAATCTGAGTAATCTTGTTTTTTAAAACAACTTCTTCTACTGCTTTAAAATCTGTAGCATCCAATGTTATAAAATTATCTTCAAACCCAATCTTTTTATATAAATCTGAGGCAATAACGTTGACTGTGCCATAAATAAGGCGTAACTTTTCAGTTAAGACGGTTCCTAATTGCCCATTTGAACCAACTATTAAAATAACATCTTTATTCATTTTTTGATCAAGTATTAAAAAATAAAATTATAGTATTTATCAATATAAAAAGTTTTATACCCTACTTTTAAATCAAAAAAAGTACTTTTAACTTTTAAATAGGGTATTTAAAGAATATTCAACTTAATAGACATTTGATTTATTCTTAAAAAAGAGAATTAACCTGCATATGGAAAAAATAGACGAAACGGACCTTAAAATTTTGAGAATCTTACAAAAAGACTCTAAAAAAACAACCAAAGAAATTGCCGAAATTTTAAATTTAACCTCCTCTCCAGTTTACGAAAGAATTAAAAGATTAGAAAAACAAAAGTTGATTAAGAAATATGTGGCGCTTGTAGATAAAAAAAAATTAAACATACCCATAACAGCAATTTGCATGGTTTCTTTACGATATCATCATGAAGGATTTATTGATAAATTTGAGAAACAAATTAAAGAACTAAAGGAAGTACAAGAATGTTATCATATGGCAGGAAAAGTAGATTTTTTCCTAAAAATAAATATGACAAGTTTAGATAATTATCATGAATTTGTAAGAAGTAAATTATCTAAAATTGAAAATATTGGTGTGCTGGAAAGCTATTTTGTTTTAAAAGAAATTATGTCTAGCACAGAATATTGTATCTAATATTTATGAAAACTACCTTACAATATCTCTCACAATTTTTAAATGATGATTGGTATGTAATCTTAAAAATTTAATCGTCTGTTTTTTATTTAATTGCTGGAATACGGGGTGTGTAAAGAATTGATTCTCCTTTAAACTATCAATTGTCTCAAAATTTCTTACTGCTTTTTCTAATTGATTTTCAATATCCTCTTTTAATATTACTTCCGGAGGTAAAACTCTTTTTGGAGCTTTTGCTTTTCCTCTGGGGAAAAAACCTATTGTAAATGCAAATAAACGCATTCCATTAAAATTTTTCTTGTAATCATCAGAATTTGAATTTTTTAAGGATTCCAAAACATTATTAACTACTTTTAAAGAATGATCTAAATGCCAACCAACATTTGCTTTCGAAATCTTTAAATTTTCTTTCTCTTGATGTGTTATGTATTCTCTAATGATTCCAAATTCTTTATCCAAAATTTCTGTTTTTTTTACTTCTCTAATATATATAAAATTTACGCATAAAAAAATCCAGCTTTTTGGCTGGATTTATATATTTATTTCATCATTTGAAGATTTGTAAGCTCTAAATTAGTTAGCTCTCTCCATCTACCTCTTGGTAAGTTTCTCTTGGTTAATTCCGCAAAAATAACTCTATCTAGTTTGTTCACTTTATATCCTAAATGTTCAAATATTTTACGAACAATTCTATTTCTACCGGAATGAATTTCAATACCAACTTCAGACTTTGGTTGCCCATCAACGTATGAGACTGCATCAATAAATACTTTTCTACCCTCTATAATAACCTCTCCTCTCAATTTTTCTAAATCTTTTAAATCGAGTTTTTTATCTAAAGAAGCATGGTATAATTTTCGCACATTATGTTTCGGATGTGTTAATTTCTTGGCTAAATCTCCATCATTTGTAAATAATAACAAACCCGTTGTATTTCTATCTAACCTTCCAACAGGGTAAATTCTTTCTTTTGATGCATTTGCAATCAATTCCATAACCGTTTTACGTCCACGATCATCATCCATCGTAGTAATGTAATTCTTAGGCTTATTTAAAAGAATATATCTTTTCTGCTCTGGAGTAATAGATGTACCATCAAAACGAACAACATCATCAGATTGCACTTTGTACCCCATTTCGGTTATCAACTTTCCATTTACCTCAACACTTCCGTGTTCTATGTATGTATCTGCTTCTCTTCTAGAGCAAACACCTGAATTGGCAATGTATTTATTTAATCTAATTCCTGCTGATTCGTCTGTTTTCGGAGTTGGACTTATTTTTTTAAAGTCCTTTTTAAAACTCTTTCTGCTTAGCGGAGTCGTCTTTTTAGCATCTCTATGAAATGAGTTTTTTTTAGTATCTTTTTGAGGTGTACTTCTTTTACCTTCTTGTCGTCTTCCCGACGAGTTTTTATTTGATTCCATTTTAAAAATTTTGGCAAAGGTACTTAAATTGAAACTCTAATTCAATCTATCGATTACTTTTTCTAATAGTAGAGAAGTATCTATAAAAACTAAACAAAAAACACCAGTTAATAAAAGAAGTTTCAAAACATTATGTAAAAAAGTATACTGCTTTTGCTGGGTTGATTTCCAAAGGTAAACACCAACAAAAGATAAAGTTAATAATGCTAGATAAAAATAGTACCGCATATCACTTAAGGCCGGATAAGTAAACAAAATTATTACCGGAATAAAAGCAAGTAATAATAATAAGAGTGACAATTGCTTTGTTCTTAACTCTCCATAAACTACAGAAAATGTTTTATAATTATTCGCTAGTGCTCCCTTTATATTTTCTAAATCTTTAATTAATTCTCTAACCATAATTACTAAAAACAAGAAAACTGCATGAAGAAAAATGATTTTTGAAAAATTTTTATAATACACAAAAACAGCAAAAAAAGGTAAAATTGTTAGTATGGTTGCAGAAATCAAACCTGTAAAAGGATGTTTTTTTAATTTGTGAGAATATAACCAAATACCAAAAATATAGACTGAAAAAAAAAGTGCTGATTTCCATGAAACAAATAAACCCCAAGTAAATCCTAAAAAATTTAAGATAAAATAAAGCATCAATTTTGTTTCCTGCTTTACGTAATTATCTATGCCTGTTTTTAAAGGTCTATTAATTCTATCAACCTTAACATCGTAAAAATTATTAATAATATACCCTGCAGCAACCACACAAACAGAAGCTAAAACAATATATAATAGATCAAAATCAAAAATAATAGCCCTGATAGATTTTTTAGGCGAAAAAATAAAGATGGATGCTAAGTATTGTGCTATTATTAAAACAAGGATATTATAGCCTCTTATTACCGATAATAAGCTAAATATCTTTTTTAGAAAAGTCTTCGTTTTAGAAGAACTCATGAGGTACGTTTTAAAATCTATAAACTAGTTCTAGCTTATAGCCCTTTAAGCTTTCTTGTGCTTTTTGGTAATCTTCGGTAAAGCCTAAAATATAGCCCCCACCTCCTGAACCACAAAGTTTCAGATAATAATCGTTTGTTTTAATTCCTTTTTCCCACACTTTATGAAAAGCATCAGGAATCATAGGTTTAAAGTTTTTAAGAACTACCTTCGATAAGCTTTTTACGTTGCCAAAAAGCGACGCAACATTGCCATGTAAAAAATCCTCAATACAAGCGTCTGTATAGGTGACAAACTCTTCGTTTAACATTTTTCTAAAACCTTCATTTTTCATCTTGTTCATAAAGATATTCACCATCGGTTCTGTTTCACCAATTTGCTCTGAATCTAATAGGAAAACTGCACCTTTTCCTTCTTTTTGAGACGGAATACCCGCAGGCTCTAAATGCTCTTTTGAATTGATTAATATTGGTAAACTTAAATAAGAATTTAGCGGATCTAAACCAGAACTATTTCCATGAAAGAAAGACTCCATCAAAGAGAAAACACCTTTTAGCTTTAACAACTTTTCTCTGGTTAAATTTTCTAAAACGGTAATTTTATCATGCGCATATTTATCATACACAGAAGCTACTAGAGCTCCAGAACTTCCCACTCCATAGCCTTGGGGTATGGAAGAGTCAAAATACATTCCATTTTCTAAATCTGTTTTAAATTCTTGTAAATTGAAAGAAATTAAATCAGAATTTAAACTCGTTAAATATATATAGAATTTGTATAAATTTTCGTTTGATTTTTTGGTTGCACCTTCCAAATTTTTGGAAGTTTTCAATGCCCCCCTGTATGCGTTATAAGGTATTGCTAATCCTTTAGAATCTCTAATAATTCCATATTCCCCAAAAAGCAAAATTTTGGCATAAAAAAGTGGTCCTTTCATATTTTTTTTTATCAATAGCTTTACAAAAATACAATATTTACTGCACTAATCAACTGATGAGTCTCCGTTTTTATAAAAGGTCTTCCAAATACCCACTTTTTCTCCATTCTTATATTTTCCGCGAGATTGAATTTTACCATATTTATAATAGGTCTTCCAAATTCCATCACGCAAACCTTTGGAGTAATGACCAACTCTTTGCGTTTCTCCTGTATCATAAAACTCCGAGAAACTCCCTTCTGGTTCTCCTTCAAAATAATGAACGTTCTGATAGACTTTACCATTTTCATGAAAGAACTTTACCTTACCTTGAAACATTTCCTTGTTAGGAATTGATACCGTGCTAAATCCTTCCATTTGTTTTTTTCCAGAAACATAATAGTCCACAATCCAATAACCTTTGTCCTTTTTTTTCGGGCTCGGTCTGTAATAAGCCGCTTTTTCTTTTATTGAGACTTTCCAATTTGAATCAAACCAAACAGTTTCTTGGGCACACATGGATGAAGTTAAAAACCCCACCATTATGGCAATAAGTAAAGTTGAACTTTTCATAATGAGATGTTTTAATTACAGAAAATATTACAGTCTTTTTGCTCCGAAACCGACTGTATCACAAATATAATGATTTTTCTGACAGTATTTAGACATCTGATTATCAATAAATTGCAATATATTCTCTTTTTCGTTTTCAGGAAACAACACATGAACGTTTGCGCCTGCATCTAAGGTAAAACAAATATTACTGTTGTTTTCTTGACGATATTCCCAAACTTTGTTGATGATTTCTAACGTATTTGGTTTCATCAAAATAAAATAAGGATTGCTAGTCAACATCATTGCGTGCAGCGTTAAAGCCTCACTTTCGACTAGATTAATAAAATCCTTACTGTTGCCTTCTTGCAGGATTTTAGACATTTTAGACAAGTTTTCGTTAGCTTGTAAAAAACGATTTTCTGCGAATGGATGCTTGTGCATTAAATTATGACCAATTGTGCTGGAGACTTGTTTTTCACCCTTGTCAACCAATAAAATTACATCTTGGTAATTCTCGAAAAATGGATGTACCTTATAAGGAAACTGTATTCCAAATAAATCTGAACTTCCTTCAATTTCTGGATGATTTCCCCAGACAACTAGCGGCCCTTCAATACTTCTACTTGCACTTCCAGAACCTAATCTAGCTAAAAAAGAGGCTTTTTTATGAATCTTATCCACGGATAAATTTGGATTTAATTCCTTTTCTAAACTCATTAAGCACATAGCAATTGCACTTAAACCACTTGCAGAAGAAGCAATTCCGCTAGAATGTGGAAATGAATTTTCTGAATTAATCGTCATTTCATATTCCAGGATATAAGGACAATATGATTGCACTCTCTTAAAAAATTCTGCAATTTTTGGCTTGAATTCGTCTTTTTGTTTTCCTTCAAAGAATAAGTTAAAAACGACTTCATCAGACTTTTCTTTTTTAATAAAATCGACTCTAGTAATTGTATGACAATTATTTAAAGTAAAACTAATAGAAGCATTTTTAGGAATCTGTGGATTGCTCTTTCCCCAATATTTTACGAGCGCGATATTACTTGGTGTTTGCCAAGTAAAACTTGCTGTCTCAACAAATTTTAACGTCGATTTTGCTATAAATTGATCTGTATTCAAAGTCTAAAAATTTTAAAACAAAGATAAAGGATACCCTACACTTCTGCTAATTTTTGCAAAACGGATTCTTTACAGCTGCTGCTTGTCGTTGATTTTTTATGATTATTTCTATCCCTTAGTTTGTTTTCTACATAATTTTCCATGTAATAATGATAAAGACTTTTGCATTCTGATATACTTTTTTAAAGGCAATTTTACTGCTAGATTGCAAAACAGCTTCTTTAATTACAATTGTTTCTGCTATGCCAAAATCAGTAAATAATCGCTTTAGATTTCTAATTTAAAAAATGGACTTAAAATTTATTTTACCTGTATCTTGAATGATATAAAGAATATAAAATGGTTTCTGTTTTTCTGAATTTTAAATTCAGAAAAAAAATATAACATTGAGCAGATGAAACATAAAATTAACAAGGAGTTCTAAAATTTTTATGATGCACGGGCGTATTTGGCGAGCTATCAAAACCAAATCAGATTTAATTTCCTCTCTCCTACTTTTGAAATAGTATTTTTTTTTACTAGGAAATTTGTTTACCATTATTTTTATCTTGGACAAAAAAGTAAGAAAAAACTTTTTCTTTATTAACTTCATCAAAGCATCTTTCAAATTTTTAGAAATGATGCTTTTTTGTTTGTATTTTTGTTGCAAATGAAACAAAAAAAAGTCTTTTTACTTTTAAACGGTGAACCCCCAAAAGAAATGCCAAATTTATCTAATTATGATATTATTTGTGCTACTGATGGTGGGTATCATTTTTTAGGAAATAATAAAATTACACCAGATTTTGTTTGTGGCGACTTAGACTCATTGCGAGAAATACCAGAAAATATTGAAGTAATTTGTACACCAAATCAAGATTTTACAGATTTTGAGAAAGCATTACAAATTTTATTTGACAGAGGTCATACAACAATTGATATTTATGGTGCGAGCGGAAAAGAACAAGATCATTTTTTAGGAAATCTGAACACTGCTTTGCAATGGAAAGAAAAATTAAATCTTACTTTTTTTGATACCTACAGTCGTTATTTTTTGGCTGACAAGAACACAGAAATCACTAATTGTAAAGACCAAGTTATTTCTTTAGTCCCTTTTCCAAGAGCAACAAATATTCTTACTGAGGGATTACAGTATGCATTAAATAAGGAAAACTTATCCTTCGGAGCAAGAATTGGCACAAGGAATAAGGCAACAAAAAACCAAATAAAAATTACTTTTGAAAGTGGTAATTTATTCATTTTTATCAATCATAAGAAATAAAAAAAATGGCAAACAAAATAAAATTATTATGGGATTTTAGAGGACCAGATGCTAAAGAAACTGCAAAACACCATACTACTCATTTAAAAGAATTTGCAACCATAGAGAATTTAAGTTTTCATGAAATTGACATCCAAGAAAAAAACCCCATGTTGGTTTCAGCTTTTATTGTTGTTGATGAAAAGCATATGAAAATTTACAGAGATGCTTTAAAACCTCAAAGAGGTGAAGTTGTTTAGTTAGGCCTTTTATGCACTTTGTAAATCACCTGTTTCTTTTAAAACAAAATAGCAGCAAACCTTCATACATCTATTAAGTTAAAATATTTCCTTCAAAAATATTTCACTCATTACAGCAATCCCTTTTCTATTTATTTCTTCGATAAGAGTTATAACTATGAAAAAATATTAATTTTTGAGCCGCCATAAACTTGAATAAAAAATTACACTACCCTAGAATTAATAATAAATTTTATAGGCTTTACTGAAAACAAAAAAAATTATTCTTCGGAGTTTGCCTTAATTTATAAAAAACATCTTCTTTCTAATCTTACTCATTCCGATTGGAATATTAGCTCAATCAAAAAACGATATTAAACCGAGAAGTTAGAGCTATATTACTAGTGATATTTTATCACCATTTTTTCTCATTTTGATGCAGAGGAAGGATGGGATTTGTAAAGAATTTGAATGAAAAGTCTACAATCAGCATAAAAGAAGCATAAAATATTTCGTAATAGAAATATTTTACATCAGTCATTATGAAAACTTAATAAAAGACGGGTTCTGTGACAAACAAAATGAATTCCTAACCTTTGATACGGCTGATTATAACAGACTAAACTTTCTGTTTCAGTCTGGCCAGATAGGGCAATTATCTAAATATAGTAAAAAATATTTTTGAATGGAGTTCAACAAAAAATAGTTTCTGCCAATTAATTATAAAAATACCTCAAAATTCTATTGGTATAACTCGTTAAGATATTTATTTCAAAAAATAAATTATTCCAAAGGAATGAACTGTTTGTAATGATTATATCTGTCAAAAATTTGCTCTATATAATTGGCTGGTTCTTCACCTCTCACATATCCATATTTTATGAAAGATTTATTATAATTCTTTGGCAAACTCAGAGCTAAAATCATCTTTTCTACATTGTCTGACCAAATAGTTGAATCTAAGTCATTTTCTACTGCTAAACGCTGAGCATCTCTAACATGACTATATCCACAATTGTAAGAAGCTAATGAAAATTTAATTCTATTTATAGAATCATTTATATCTGTAAATCGATTATATAAATAATCTAAATAATCTGTTCCTCCTCGAATACTTTCATTCGGATCAGAAACATCATTTATACTCAGAGATTCGGCAGTGGCTGGCATCACCTGCATCAGCCCTTTGGCGCCGGCCCATGATTTAGCGATAGGATCAAATCTAGACTCTTGATAAACTTGTGAGGCCAATAATCTCCAATCCCATCCAATTTTAGTCGCATGTTTCTTTATCAAATTATCGTATTTACTAATTTGATTATTCTTTAAGCTATAATAGTCGCTCTTTATTCGCTGCTTAAAGGTTCGTTTATTTTTAAAGTACTTATTATATATCACATTAAAGTTAGATTTCTTTCTCTGAGAGATTATCCATTTATTAACAACTTCACGAAACATGGGAGATTTTTTTCTCGTAACCCAGGCAATTCTTTGCGAAAAAGAAATAGGAACATCAATTTTTAGAATAGGATTAAAAGAAGCGTTTATTTTCGCCAAATTTTCATCAGCTATGGTGTATTCAATTTTTCCGTCTGCCACCATATCAATAATTTCGTCTGTTGATAATTTACTATCTAAAGTATCAATCATAATATTCCCTCCCATTTCATTTGACAAACTTAATAAGCGCTCAATATAGGAGGAGTTTTTTCTTATCGAAATTGTTTTATCTATTAATTCAATCGGATCCTGAATAAGTTGCTTCTGTAAATTGCTCCAAGAAATATTTAAGTAATTATCTGGTTTTTTCTGAACAAGCACCTGCCTAGTAAGGTATAAATACTCTGTAAAATCAACTTCCCACTTTCGTTGATTTGTGATGGTCATACCATGCGCTATGAGATCAACATCTCCTCTATTTAAAACTTCAAATTGAGTGTCGAGATTATTAGATACTACAAGCTCTAATTTTAAATCAAGATGCTTTGCTAACTGTGTCAACAATTCATATTCAAAACCCATAGCTTGCCCCCGATATAAAAAATAACTAGTACTGCTATACACAACCAAAGCTCTTAAAACACCGTCTTTTTTAATTTCCTCCAAATCTCTATCCACAGAGTTCTCAACAAATGGATTCATTCTATTTTGAGCCGAGCCAACTTTATATTCACCTTGCTGCTGGCAGGATATTAAATGTAAAAAAATGGCTGCAATAAAAAATTGTTTCGCATATGTCTTCAATATATTCATATTTAAAAATCGAAAACAATAACAGCTGCTAGAAATTATAACTATAGTAGTAAAAAGCCGACCTAAATGGTTCTCAGTAAGTAAAACAATTCTTTCAAGAAAAGTTACCATTAGTATCATTACAATGGGGTAGAAAATACTTGTTTTCATGAATTTATTACTCTTTTCTTTTCAGCTTTATTCTATCATTTTTGTATCCAATCGGTTACATTGAATTGCTCTAAGGTAAAGAAAAAATAATTGAAACTAAATTATGAAATAAGCGGCAAGGCACATTGAGATAAATGTCAACTATTTACAACTACAAATTTATCTAAAAAAGTCAGATTAGACTGCAAGTGAAAAGGAAACCCAAATAGCTGCATGATTTTTAATAATAAGTTCGCTTTTATATTATACTTACAGATACTCTTTTTTTTTAAGTAATTTTTAAAAAGCCTCTTTAAGTTTAAAAAAAGTTTCTCATTTTTTTCTCATATTAAATTTACACTTCTAGGAAAGCTGTCTATTTTTATAATTTTCTGTAAATAAACTTCAAAGCAATTAATAAAGATAAAAAAGGATGAAAACCTAAATTCATATGTGTCTTTTTTAATTTTAATTCTTCTTTGTATAAAGACCAATTGTAATCTTTAGAAATACCTTCTTTATCACAATTAGATATAATAGCATCAATTTTTTCTGCTTTGATATTTTCACAATAAAGATTTAAATTAAATTTATAATCAGCTAAAACCCTATAGTTAGTATCATAATTGACTTTGACAAATAGTTTTTTATTATAAAACACAGACTGATGATGCAAAGTATTCTTTATCCATAAAAGGTTAGAAAATTTTGATGTGAAATTAGTTTTATCATATCTTACATTCCCATATAAAATATCCAAGTTAACATTTAACTTCTTGGAAACAATACTCAAAGTATTTTTGTGCTCTATAGTATCTCCAGCTCCTAAAAAATAATACCATTCACCTTTAGATAAGGAAACTCCATGATTCATGGCATCATAAATTCCTTTATCCTTTTGAGAATGATAAAAAAATGGCGCTTCTAACTTATTTAAATAGTTTTGGGTCTCTATGGATGAATTTCCGTCCATAATCCAAACCTCAAAATCCTTAAATATTTGATTTTTAATACTACCCACAGTTTTCTGCAATCCTTTTAGATTGTTTAAAACCGGAACTATTATAGATATTTTTGGTTTGATACGTTTCTACTATTTAAAATAATTATCTAATTTTTTACTTTCTTTCTCCCAACATAAAACATCTTTTGCTTTCTGTTGATTTTTTTTTATTTCTGACAATAAGACCTCATCCTTCAATAGGTTATTTATTGCTTTTGCTATCGTTTTAGGCTCATAATTATCCACTAAAACACCAACTTTATACTTATTTATAATTCTTGTAATCTCTGGTAGATTTCCGGCTACAATTGGAATTTCTGCATGAATATAATCGAATAATTTATTTGGCAAAGAATATTGAAAACTCAAACCTAAGGGCTCTTCTAAAACCATTCCAAGAGTTGCTTTCTTTGTATAATTAAATAGTTTATCTCTAGAAACTCTCCCCAAAAAGTGAACTCTATCCTTCATTTTTTCTTGAGCAACAAAGGATTTTAAGTCTTGTTCTACTTTGCCATAACCAATAATTATTAAATCTAAATCATTAATAAATTTTAGCGCTTTTATCATAGGTTTTAAACCTCTTCCTGGGTTTAAGACGCCTTGATACAAAATTGTTTTTTTAGTTGTTGGAAAAGCTACTTCATCAATTTCTAGAATATCTTTTTTTAACGGAATATTTCTGATAACCCCCATTTTATTCTGATATTTAGAATCATAAAACTCAACAATAGATTGACTTACTGTGTATGCATTTTTTACTTTCGGTAAGAAAAAATCTTCTAAGCTCCTCCAAAAGCCTTGTACAAATTTTCTTCCCTGTAATTCTGGCCCTTCAGAAAAAAGTTCATGACTATCATAAACCAAATTTGTATTTTTTATTTTACTTCCAAAAAAACAAGCAGGTAACGTATCTAAATCATTCGAAAGAACATAATCGAATTTTCTGAAAATTAAATAAAAAAACAACCTAATATTAAACTCCGCGTAAAACAAAAAATTGTTATTGAAAATATGTTTTTTTCTAACAATTTTATACGCTCTTTTTACATTAATTGTATTTGGCAAAACTCTGCCATAAACAACAATTTCGTGACCTTTATTGATTAGATAATTGCATATTTTATGCACTCGGTAATCCGTAGAAATATCGTTAGTAACAGCTACAAAGATTTTTTTATTTTTCAAAAACTAATTGTTTCTATGCTCATTTGTAATTTACTGTGCTATTTCAAATAACTTTCCGGCTTCTACTTTTAGGGTCTTCTGCTTAAATTTCACAATTAATTGGTAATCATGAGTCGCCATTAAAATAGTTTTACCACTTTTATGAATTTCATTTAAGAGTTCCATGACTTCTAACGAAGTTTTAGGGTCTAAATTTCCTGTGGGTTCATCAGCCAAAATTAATTCTGGATCATTTAGCAAAGCTCTTGCAATAGCAACTCTTTGCTGCTCACCTCCGGAAAGCTCAAAGGTTTTTTTATAGTATTGAGATTGCATATCCACTTTTTCTAGAACCTCATTGATTTTTGCTTTAATTTTCTCTTTATTTTTCCAGCCAGTAGCTTTTAAAACAAATTCTAAATTATCAAAAACAGACCGATCATTTAATAATTTAAAATCTTGAAAAACAATTCCAATTTTTCTTCTTAAAAAAGGAATTTCCTTGTCCTTTAACTTTTTTAAATCAAAATCTACTATTGTTCCTCTGCCTTTTTGCAGTCCCAAATCTCCATAAAGGGTTTTCATTAAACTACTTTTACCACTTCCTGTTTTACCGATCAAATAATAAAAATCACCTTTCTCTAGGGTTAAATTTACTTTAGATAAAACCAAATTATCTCTTTGATAAATGTCTGCATTCTCTAAATGTACAACCGTTTTCTTCATAAAAATAGTAGTTTATACAAACTTATATGTTTCTATTGATTTTAACACAATAAAACAGCACAATTCTCAGTTTTGACCGAGAATATTATGAATATTTTTTATAACTTAATCAAACAAATTTAAAAAAAATACGTTTATTACATGATAACAAAAACAATTGTATGCAGTTTCGTTTTGTAAAAAACCATTTTTTATCGTCACTTCTCTTTTTAACGGTTTTTGCTGTATTTTCTCAACAGTCGATTGTTGATGCAAATGTAACTGCGAACTATAACAATGCTTTGAATTTATACAATAACAAAGCCTATGCTGCTGCGCAAAAAATATTTAAAACAGTTGAGGAAAAAACAAAAATAAATTCAGCCTTAAAAGTTGATGCCTCTTATTATAATGCCATATGTGCTATTAAATTGAATCAAACAAATGCAGATAAAAAAGTATTGACTTTTGTTGAAGAGAACCCAACAAGCAGTAAAAAAAATAAAATTTATTTTATTGTTGGCAAGTATTATTTTGCAAATAAAAAAGCTTCACATGCCTTAAAATGGTTCAAAAAAGTAAACAAAGATTTACTTTCTGCAGAAAACCAAAAAGAACTAAATTTTAAAATGGGTTACGGCCTTTTGGTTACCAAAAATTTAATATTAGCTAAAAATAGGTTTTTACCTTTAATAAATGATGCTAAATATGGTAATGATGCTCGATATTATTTTGGCTTTATTTCTTATAAACTAGAAGATTATGGAATTGCCGAATCTACTTTAAAAGAAATAGCAGATAATGAATCCTACAAAGCAGAAATTACATACTATTTATTAGACATTAGCTTTAAGGCAGGGAAATTTGAACGCTGTATAAAAGTAGGAAAAGAACTTTTAAAAACAGTTAGAAAAAAAGATGCTCCGGAAATTTCTAAAATTGTGGGTGAAAGTTATTTTAACCAAAAAAAGTATAAAGAAGCCATCCCCTATTTAAAAGCATATACCGGGAAAAAAGGAAAGTGGAATAATTATGATTATTATCAATTGGGATATGTGTATTTCATGCAAAATGATTTTGGAAATGCAATTAGTTATTTTAACAAAATCATAGATCAAAAAAATTCGGTTTCACAAAATGCTTATTATCATTTAGCAGAATGTTATTTAAATACTGATAAAAAAACGGAAGCTTTAAATGCTTTTAAAACAGCTAGTGAAATGGATTTTAACTTGGAAATTCAGGAAGATGCTGCCTTAAATTATGCCAAATTAAGTTATGAAACAGGTAATCCGTTTCAAAATATTTCTGATATTTTACAAAACTTTTTAAAGAAATATCCGAAATCTCCTTCTTATAAAGAAATTAATAATTTGGTGGTTTCATCTTTTATTCATCAACAAAACTATCAAGGAGCTCTAGATTATTTAAACAAACAGAAAACTACTGACAATTTTGCTTTGGCATCTGAAGTTTCATTGTACAGAGGAATTCAGTTATTTAATGAAACTAAACTACAAGTAGCCCTTTCTTACTTTACAAAAAGTAAGCAATCACTGGATAAAAAAATCAACACAAAAGGAGGTTACTGGGAGGCTGAAACTTTATACAGACTAAAAAATTATAAAGAGGCTATCTCAAAATTCAAAAATGTAAAGAAAAAATTAAAAACCAATATCAAAGAGTTTTCTTTAATTGATTACCATATTGGATATTGCCATTTTAAGCTAAAAGAATACAATAAAGCAATTACTGCTTTTAAAAAATTATTAAAAGTAAATCTTACTCCAAATGAAGTTCAAGATGATGTTTTTATCCGTCTTGGAGACAGTTATTTTGCAACAAGAAATTATGGCGAGGCTATAAAATCTTATCAGACTGTAGTCACAAATCTAGGATCAGGGGCAGATTATGCTCAATATCAAATTGGAATGAGTCATGGTTTTAGAAATGAAAATGATTCTAAAATCAGAGCCTTAAGCAAGGTGGTAAATGACTTTCAAATCTCCTCATTAAAAGATGATGCATTGTATCAATTGGCAAATACATACACTAAAACTAAGAATCATGAAAAAGCACATAGAGCTTACAATAGGCTATTAAAGAAGTACCCCAAAAGCTCGTTCTTACCAAGAGCATTGGTGAGGCAAGGTTTATTGTATTATAGCAATAATCAGAATCCAGAAGCAATTGAACGATTTAAACTTACTGCAAGCAAATATCCAAATACCCCTGACGCAATTGAAGCTGTTAGAAATGCTAAAAACATATATTTAGATGAAGATAATTTTGATGAATATGTTGCCTGGGTACAAACACTCCAATTTATAAATGTATCTCAATCGGAAGCAGAAAACTCCTCTTTTACAATTGCAGAAAGAAAGTATTTTGAGAATAAAAACCATTCTGGAATTATTTTTTCACTAAAAAAATACTTAACTAAATTTCCAAAGGGTCCAAACTTTTTAAAAGCTAACTATTATTTAGCAAATATTTTATTTAAAGAAAAACAATTTGACAAAGCTATTGTAAATTATAACATAATTTTAAAGGCAGGTATAACGCCATTTAGCGAAGATACTTTGGCAAAACTATCCCAAATATATTTAGAAAAACAAAAATTTCAAGATGCCCTGCCCCTGCTAGAAAGATTAGAAAAAGAGGCCTATACAATTGAAAATATACAGTTTGCACAAAGTAACCTAATGAAAGGTTACTATGAAACTCAAGCATACATAGCAGCTATTTCTTATGCAAAAAAAGTACTTTCTATGAGCTCTGTTAAAAATACTTTAGAGCAAGATGCCATAACTATTATTGCACGCTCTGCATTTAAAACCGAAGATTTTGTTATGGCTGAAGAATATTATACCGAGCTAGAAAAAAATGCAATTGGTGCCTTAAAAGCAGAAACTTTATACTACAATGCCTTCTTTAAAAATCAACAAAAAGAATATATCGCATCCAACAAAGTTGTGCAAAAATTAATCGCAGATTATTCCACTTATAAATATTGGGGAGTAAAAAGTTATGTTATCATGGCTAAAAACTATTACAGTTTAAAAGATGCTTACCAAGCAACCTTTATTTTAGAAAACGTAATTAAAAACTTTACTCAATTTAAAGACCTCATAAATGAAGCGCAATTAGAGCTTAATCGTGTAAAAGAAAATGAAGCGAAGACTAATAATTCTATAATCCCTAAAAATTAAAATAAATGAAAAAAGGATTTATACTATTTTTAGTTTTCTCTAGCATTTTCAATGCCTTTTCTCAAAAAAAATCTACAAAAAAAGCACTGGCTGTTAAAATGGATACAGTTAAAACTGAGGTTGTAGAAGTAATCACAAAATACAATCCCCAAATTGCAGATGCCTCAAAAATTAAAAAAAATCCTACCATCACATTATTAGATCAAAGTAAAAAGAAAAAATTAAGCTATACTATTTTTTCTGCTCCTGTGGCCTCCACGTTTGTTCCTAAAAGTGGGGTTGTAAAAAGTATTGAGGTTGGCGTAAAAGAGCGTATTTACAACAATTATGTAGCCTTAGGATTTGGCAATTATAAATCTCCATACATAGAGGGTTATGTAAATAGTAGTACTCGTTTTGATAGTGAATTTGGTTTGTATGCAAAATATACTGCTTCTTTAGACAATATAGAAAACACTATTCTAAATAGTAATTTTTCGAACTTTTTAACAACTATATTTTACAAAAAAGAAGAGCGTTATTTTAACTGGAAAGTAAGCTTAGAGGCCGAAAGAAAAGTATACAATTGGTATGGATTACCAAATATTAATTTTACTCAAAACACTTTAAACTTAATTAATGAAAATCAGGCTTATAATCTTCTTAATACTAAAGGAGAAATTGATTTTTTAGACGCTTACATAGACAAAAGTACAATTTCCGTTTCTTATTTTTCTGATGCCTTTCGCAGTCAAGAATTCTTAATGAATTTTAATACAGCCTTAGATATACCCCTGGATTATATTTACAGTAAACTCAATGGTCTCAATATAAATACGGGTATAGAATTTTTAAAAGGTAAATTCACTAATGAGTATGCAAATCAAAATAAATTAAATTATGCCATTTTTACGGCAAAAATAAAACCCGAATATAAAACTACTATAAGTGGCTTTTCTTTAAAATTAGGAACAAAAATTTTTGGTTCTTTTGATATTGAAAATAGTGTAAATAATTTTTTAATTTATCCAGACATTCACATTCGTAAACCAATTATCAAAGAGTATTTAAATATTTATGGAGGAATCTCTGGCGATTTAAAAACAAATACTTATCAAGGTTTCGTAGAAGAAAACCCTTATATTTCTCCTACTATATTTATGACGCAAACTTCAGAAAAATACAATGCTTTCTTAGGCTTAAATGGATTGATTAATAATACTATTAGTTTTAATATTTCTGCAAGTATAAAAGACCAAGAGGACGCTCCTTTGTTTTTAAGAAACAATTCAAAATCTGATGGAACGAACTATACTGTGAATGGAGTTCCTTTAAAAGGTTATGAATACGGCAACTCATTTAATGTAGTGTATGATGATATAAAAACAACTTCATTTTCTGCAGAAATAACCTACGATTTCACAAAGAGAATTACGTTTTCAACCAACATTCAGTTCGATAACTTTAAATTAAAAAATCAATCAAAAGCATGGAACTTCCCTACTTTACAAGCATACTTCATTGGAAAGTATAAGAATAATAAATGGTATGCAACAACGAATATTTTTTATATAAATGAGAGGGAGGACCTTTTATATAGCGCTTCGTTTCCATCAAGTACAAATGGCTTTCAAACCTTAGAATCTTTTGTGGATGTAAACGTGCATGGAGGGTATCATTTTAATGACAAATTTTCTGCATTCTTAAAAGTAAACAATGTTTTCAACAATAATTATCAACGTTTCGCCAACTTTACTGTACAAGGTTTTCAGGCCTTAGGTGGTATCACTTACAAGTTTGATTTCTGATAGTTTTCTCGAGACTTGTTTTAGTATATTTACAAAATGCTTCTATACTATTTAATGATTGCCTTACAAGTGTTTTGCATGTATCATGTATATAAAAATAAGAGTAACTATTACTGGTACTTTGTCTTTTTTTTTATCCCTTTAATTGGCTCTATTATATACTTATTTACAAATGTCTTTAATAGAAAAGACATCAATGTGATCGCTCAAGAAATCACCACTGTAATAAATCCGACAAGGAAAATTAAAGCTTTAGAGAAAGAATTAGATTTTTCTAACACTTTTCAAAATAAAATAAATTTAGCTGATGTTCATCTTGAAAATAAAGATTTTGAAAATGCCATTATTTTTTATGAAAAAGCTCTAGAAGCTAATTTTAAAAACGATCCTCATACTTTAAATAAATTGATTCATTGTTATTATAAAACAAGTAATTTTGACAAGGTCATTGAATATGCCAACAAAATAAATTTAGATAAAAATTTCAAAGAATCTCTGTACTTCTATGGATTATCGTTAGAACAAAAAGAACAATTTACGGAAGCTGAATTTCAACTAAGAAAAATTGATAAAAGATTTTCTAACTACCCGGAAAGACTAGAGTTCTCAAAATATTTAATACGAAGAAATAAAAAGGAGGATTCCAAAGAAATCTTAACCGAAATTATTTCTGAAATCACATCAATGACAAAAGCAAATTCGAAAAAATATCGAAATATCTTTATTGAAGCTGAGAAAATATTAAACGAACTCCAAAGCTTCTAAAAAATAATTATTGTTGATATTACATCCTTTCTTCACAGAATAAAATTTAAAAATAATAACAAAATAATTTTATAGACCCCATCAAAATAGTAAATTAAACCCACCTCATACGAAGTAGCATTTCTTAATTGGAGAGCTTTGCGTCCTTAAATTCTAATACATTTTCAAAGTGAATAGTTTCTCGTTTCATTTTTGTAGCTTTATAAAATCTAAAACGAACTACAAAATGAAAAATATATTACTCTTTATATCTATTTCTTTGCTTCTTGCATCATGCACTCCTAAACAAAAAAAACTAATCAATTCAGAGAAATTATCTTCTGAAGAAAAAATTGATTCTACTAATATTAAAAGCCTTTTTAATAGTGCATTAACTGATGGCAAATCTTATGAATGGTTGCGCGATTTAACTCAAAATATTGGGGGACGTTTATCTGGATCACCAGAAGCTGAAAAATCAGTAATTTGGGGAGAAAAACTAATGAAAGAAGTAGGTTTAGATTCCGTTTGGCTGCAGCCAGTTATGGTTCCACATTGGGTTAGAGGCGAAAAAGAAGTAGCAAACTATACCACAAACGGAGTTCAAAAAGATGTGCCAATTTGTGCATTAGGCTTCTCAGTAGCAACCCCAAAAGCAGGAGTTTTAGCAGAGGTTATTGAAGTAAAAAGTTTAGCAGAAGCAAAAGCTTTAGGAAATAAAATGAAAGGAAAAATAGTGTTTTTTAATCGTCCTTTTGACGACACCCTAATTAATACCTTTAAAGCTTACGGAGGTTGTGTCGATCAACGTGTAAATGGAGCTGCAGTTTGCGGGGAATTTGGAGCAAAAGGAGTTATTGTGCGATCGATGACAAATTCTGTAGATGATTATCCTCATACAGGCACCATGAGCTATGGAGACTTATCCCAAGAAAAACACATTCCAACTGCAGCCATTAGTAGCAGAGCTGCTAATATTTTAAGTACTGATTTAAAACAAAATCCGACTTTAAAATTTTACTTTAAACAAAGTTGTGAAACCTTACCAGATGCACCTTCTTTTAATGTTGTTGGCGAAATTAGAGGAACTGAAACTCCAGAAAACATTGTTGTAGTTGGTGGTCATTTAGATTCTTGGGATTTAGGAGATGGAGCTCATGATGATGGCACCGGAATTGTACAATCTTTAGAAGTTGCTTATTTGTTTAAAAAAAACAACATCAAACCTAAAAACACGTTGAGAGTTGTCTTTTTTATGAACGAAGAAAACGGAACGAGAGGTGCAAAAAAATACGCAGAATTAGCAAAATTCAATAAAGAAAATCATATTGGAGGGTTAGAATCTGATGCTGGAGGTCATACTCCAAGGGGATTTTCTATAGATGCAAATACGGTTAACACCAAACTATTACAAAGCTGGAAAAAACTATTATCTCCTTATGGATTGCATGATTTAGATAAAGGTGGTTCCGGTGCAGATATTGGTCCTTTAAAAGGAGATGATGTAACATTAGTAGGTTACAGACCAGATTCTCAGCGTTATTTTGATTATCATCATACTAGTACAGATACTTTTGATAAAGTCAATAAACGTGAACTAGAATTAGGAAGCGCTTCCATGGTGAGTATTATTTATTTAATGGATAAATATCTATATGCTGATGCTCCCGTAAAACCTTAATTTAATGAGTATTTTAACCCTAATTCTTAGAATTATTTTTGGAGTATTTTTTGCCTATGCCGGGTTCATGCATTTCAAAAAACCGAATTTTTTTAATGGATTTATTCCAAATTTCTTACCAAAACTCGCCGTAAACTATGTATTTGGCTTTATAGAGTTCATATTAGGAATTGGCTTATTTTTTAATCAAACAGTAAAAAACTCAGCATTAGGAATTTTTATTTTAATGATGCTATTTTTACCAATTCATATTTGGGATTTCACAAAAAAGCAACCCGTAATTGGTTCTAAAAAACTAGCTTTTATTAGAATTCCAATTCAATTTTTATTAATGTATTTATCATATTTAATATACATACACATATGAAAAACCTAGTATTACTTGTACTATTTTTAACTTCATTTTTCTCTTGTGAAAAAGAAAAAGTAGACCTCATTGTTCTCAATTCAAACACCTATACTGTTAACGAAAAATTTGATAATGCAGAATCATTTGCCATCAAAGACGGGAAATTTGTTGCAGTTGGAAGTGCTGAAGAGATACATGCTCAATATACATCAGAAAATCTAATTGACGCCAAGGAGCAGACCATTATTCCTGGTTTAATTGATGCACATTGCCATTTTTACAGAATGGGTTTACAACAGCAAAAAGTATCTTTAGAAGGAACAAAAAGTTATGAGGAGGTACTAGAGAAAATTGTCGCTTTTCAAAAAGAGAAAAATCTTACTTTTATTTCAGGGCGTGGTTGGGATCAAAATGATTGGGAAATAAAAGAATTTCCAACAAAAGAGAAATTAGACAAGTTATTTCCTACAATTCCTGTCGCAGTTGGCAGAGTTGATGGTCATGCCCTATTAGTAAATCAAGCGGCTATTGATTTATCAGGCATTACAAAAGACACGAAAATTTCAGGAGGAGAAATCATACTGAAGAATGGAAAAATGACAGGTATTTTAATTGATTCAGCAATGGATTTTATTAAGTTTCCTGAAACTTCAAGTCAAGCAGCAAAAAAAGGTTTATTGGCGGCACAAAAAATTTCTTTCTCCTATGGCTTAACAACAGTTGATGATGCCGGTTTAGATAGAAACACGATAGAATTAATTGATGATTTACAAGAATCAAACGAATTAAAAATACGTGTTTATGCAATGGTTTCCGCGGATAATCAAGCACAAATTGATTACTACATAAAAAAAGGAATTACAAAAACTAATCGCTTACATGTGCGTTCTTTTAAAGTTTATGGTGACGGAGCTTTAGGCTCAAGAGGAGCTGCAATGCGTAAACCATATTCAGATAGAGAGAATCATTTTGGAGCCTTAATTTATTCCCCTGAAAGATATCAAGAAATTGCAAGACAAATTGCTGCATCAGAATTTCAAATGAACACACATGCTATTGGAGATTCTGCAAATACTTGGTTGTTAAAAACCTATAAAGATGTTTTAAAAGATGTTAAAAATAGACGCTGGCGTATTGAACATGCTCAAATTATTTCTGATGGAGATTTTGATAAGTTTAATAATATTATTCCCTCTGTGCAACCAACTCATGCAACTTCAGATATGTATTGGGCAGAAGATAGAATTGGAAAAGAGCGGATGAAGGGAGCTTATGCTTTTAAAAAATTATTAAATAGATATGGTAAAATTGCTTTAGGAACCGATTTTCCTGTAGAACAAGTCAATCCATTTTTAACATTTTATGCAGCGACCATGAGAAAAGACATCAACAACTATCCAGAAAGTGGTTTTCAAATGGAAAATGCTCTAAGTAGAGAAGAAACCTTAAAAGGGATGACTATTTGGGCGGCATATTCCAATTTTGAAGAGAAAGAGAAAGGTTCAATAGAAGTTGGTAAGTTTGCTGATTTTGTAATCTTGAATCAAGATATAATGCAAGTTAACGGAAACGAAATTCCAAAAACAAAAGTAGTGTCAACTTATGTAAATGGAGAAAAGGTTTATTAAAATAATCAAAGTATATTCGCTTAAATTTAAAAACTACAAAATGAAATCATCCCTATATCTATTATTGTCAATATTTGCGTTTCTTTCTTGTTCTGATAATGACTCTAATTTTGAGCCTCAAAATGAAACAGATATTTTAAAATATATTAAAGATAATAACCTAGATGCGACAAAAAGTAGTTCTGGTTTATATTATGTAATCGATAATGAAGGCAATGGTGCAAGACCAACAAGCAGTTCAAATGTTACTGTGGCTTACAAAGGATATTTCCTAAACGGCAAGGTGTTTGATCAAAGTAATTCTGGAGGCATCTCTTTTGGATTAAATCGGGTAATTACTGGCTGGACAGAAGGAATAACTTACTTTAAGGAAGGTGGAAATGGTGTTTTATTAGTCCCTTCTAATTTAGGGTATGGACCAAATGGCAGTCTTTCTATTCCTGGAGGCGCAGTGCTAGTGTTCGACGTAAAACTAATTAAGGTAAACTAGAAGAATAGGTTTAAAACTAATCAAAAAGGCGAAACATATTAAGTTGCGCCTTTTGCATTTATGAAATAATTGGTTGTATAAAATCATCAATTTTATCAATACCATTTTCACCTAAATTCTTTATAAAAGCAGAACCAATAATGGCCCCACTCGCATAATTACAAGCAATATTAAAAGTAGATTTATCAGAAATACCAAAACCAACAATCAATTTACTTTTTAAATTCATTTCTTTTATTCTTTCAAAATAGGAAATTTGATTTTTAGAAATAGCACCTTTTGCTCCAGTTATTGAAGCTGAAGCGACTACATAGATAAATGCTTTGGTAAAAGAATCTATCTTTTTAATTCTATCTTCTGATGTATGAGGTGTAATTAAAAACACGTTTGTAAGTCCGTATTTATCAAATAATTCTTGATAGTGATTTTCAAATTCTACCATTGGTAAATCAGGAATTATTAAGGTATTTATTCCACAATCTACGGCTTTTTGACAAAATTTATCTTCACCGTATTTTAAAATTTGGTTTAAATACCCCATTAAAACTAAAGGTGTATTATTGGTTTTTTTAATTGACATTAACTGATCAAAAACAATATCTAAATTAATTCCGTTTTCTAATGCTCTCTGGCTACTATCTTGTATTGTTGGTCCATCTGCTAAAGGATCTGAATACGGTAAACCAACTTCAATAAAGTCTACTCCACTCTTTTCTAAAGCTGAAATTACTTTCGTTGTATCCTCCAATTTTGGGTATCCACAAGTAAAATAAATGGATAATAAGTTTTTGTCTTTTTTCTGAAATAATTCTTGCATCGAATTCATAGCCTACTCTTCTAAATGTTTGATATAAATCTCCAAATCTTTATCTCCTCTTCCAGATAAATTTACCACTACAACCTGATCTTTTTTGAACTTAATTTTTGATAAAACTGCCAAAGCATGCGCGGTTTCTAAAGCAGGAATAATTCCTTCTATCTTTGTTAATTCAAAGGCCGCATCTAACGCCTCTTTGTCTGTTGCATTCATAAACGTTGCCCTTTTACTTTCGTATAAAAAAGCATGCAAAGGTCCAACTCCTGGATAATCTAAACCTGCAGAAATAGAATATGGCTCCTTAATTTGCCCATATTTGTCTTGCATTAAAATAGTTTTACTTCCATGAATAATACCAACTTCACCTAATTGAGATGTGGCAGCACTTTCTCCTGAATTCACTCCTAAACCCGCAGCTTCAACAGCTATTAATTCAACATCTTCATCATCTAAATAATGATAAAAAGCACCAGCCGCATTGCTACCTCCGCCAACACAAGCAATAATTGTATCAGGATTTTCTTTTCCTGTTTTCTCTTTTAATTGCCATTTCATTTCTTCCGAAATAATTGCTTGCAAACGGGCAACCATATCTGGATGTGGCGCAGGACCAACAACAGAACCAATTAAATAAAACGTTTCTGGATGCTGAATCCAATATCTTATCGCTTCATTTGTAGCATCTTTTAACGTTTTAGACCCACTCGTTGCAGGAACCACTTTTGCGCCCAACATTTTCATTCTGGCAACATTTGGTGCTTGCCGCACAATGTCTTTTTCACCCATAAAAACAGTACACTCTAATCCCATTAATGCACAAACTGTAGCTGTCGCCACTCCATGTTGTCCTGCTCCAGTTTCTGCAATAATTTTAGTCTTTCCTAATTTCTTAGCAATTAAAATTTGACCAACCGTATTGTTTACTTTATGGGCTCCAGTATGATTTAAATCTTCTCTTTTTAAATAAATAGTAGCTCCGTATTTTTCTGATAAACGTTTAGCTAAATACAAAGGTGTTGGTCTACCCACATAATCTTTCAATAAAGATTTATATTCTTTTTGAAACTCTTCCGATTCAATAATTTGAATATAATTATCCGCTAATTCTTGTACGTTAGGATGCAATAATTCTGGAATAAATGCACCTCCAAATTGTCCAAAATATCCGTTTTTGTCTGGGTGAAATTTACTTTTCATTGTTTCTATTATTCTGTCAACGCTATGAACGAACCAATCTCTATTATTAAAAACAGATTAATATATTTCACAAACATAGGATGACGTTATTTTTAAATTCTTTTAATTCTTCTATTTTCTTTACTCCTGGTTCAATTTCAAATTTACTGTTCACGTCTAATGCATAAATTGGTAAATCTGAATTAATCATTTTTTGAACTTCTGGAATGTCTTTTAATCCGATACCTCCGCTTAAAAAAAATGGTTTTTCAAAAGGATATTTTTCTAAAACAGCCCAGTCAAATTGAATTCCATTTCCTCCCCTTTCTTTTCCTTTTGTATCAAACAGAAAGAAATCTACAAACTCTAAGTATGATTTTAAAGCATCGAAATTAAACTCGTCTTTAATCCCAAAAACTTTAATAATTTTAACTCCTTCATTCGAAATAAAGTGTTTGTTTTTTTTCTTCTTCTGATGTTTATTTTCTTCAATAAATAACACTCTTCTTTCCGCTAATTGGTTTTGTAATTCTTTAACATATTCCGAAGATTCATCACCATGCAATTGAATCGCATCTAACTGATATTCCTCTACCAAAGAAATTACAATCTCTGAATATTCATTTACAAAAACACCTGTTTTTTGAATAGATTTTGGAAGTTCTGGAATAATGCCTTCAAAATTTCTCTTTGATTTTTCATAAAAAATAAAACCCAAGTAGTCAGGCTGCAATGCTGCAACTTGCTCTATATTTTCTACAAATTTCATTCCGCAAACTTTCAGTTTCATGCCTATCTAATATGATTTATAAAATTTTGACAAGCTTCCCCTGGATTTTCTTCCTTCATAAAATTTTCACCAATTAAAAAACCTTGAAAACCATATTCTTTTAAACCCATAATAATTCTTGGGTCAGAGATACCGCTTTCAGATATTTTTACAGAAGTATCCGGAATTTGATCCGCTAATTTTATAGAATTATCTAAATCCACTTTAAAAGTCTTTAAATTTCTATTATTAATACCTATAATTTTATTATCCAAATCATTAATCTTGTCTAAATCCTGCTGCGAGTGCACTTCATATAGAACTTCCATTCCTAAATCTGTGGCAAGGTTTCCATAGTTTTTTAATTCTTCGGAAGTTAAACAAGATGCAATTAGTAAAATAACATCAGCACCAATCGCTTTTGCCTCTACAATTTGAAATCCATCAACAATAAAATCTTTTCTTAAAATTGGCTTTTGCTGGTTGATAATTCTTGCTTCCATCAAATCTGCCATGGTTCCCCCAAAAAACGAAGTATCTGTTAAAATAGATTGTGCTGCAATATTTGCATCTAAATATCCATTGGTAACTTCTGCGATGGTAGCTGTATCGTTTATAATACCTTTGGATGGTGACTGTCGTTTAAATTCCGCTATAATCCCTGTCGAACCAACTTCTAATAAAGATTTTTTCAAAGAAATAACTTCTCTCTTAAACAGTGGACTTTCTACTAATTTTTTTACCGGAACATCTGCTTTTATTTTCGCAATTTCCTTCTTTTTAAATGCTATTATTTTATCTAAAATTGTCATACTAAGACTTTGTTTTACTACTATTTTTATTTCTAAATTTTAAAAAAAAATAAACTATAATTCCGACAATCAAACCAATAACAGCATGTTTCGTTAAGTTTTTTGTCTGAATACCAACTGCTGCCCCCATTAATAAAAATGCGGGAATAATTGAAATTAAGTTCTTCTTTTTTTTCATTCTAAAGACGTACTAATTTTTCTAAAGTTTGTTTTGCTTTTAAACCAAAAAGCGAATCTTTTGCTTCTGAAAAAGCAGTTTCAAAACTCTTGGTTTCATCCACTATTTTTAAAGCAAACGCAGCATTTGTTAACACCACATTATTCTGAGCTTCTGTTCCGTTCCCTTCTAAAATAGTTTTAAAGATTTTAGCAGCATCGGAAACTGAATTCCCTCCAAAAATTTCTGATTGTTGTATTCTTTTCTGTCCTAAATCTTCTGGGTTTATAATTTGTTCTCCATTTTTAGTAAACAATTTAAATCCGCCTGTTAATGATATTTCATCATAACCATCTAACGCATGAACAATACCATAATTGATATTTTCTTCCTGTAAAATATAATTATACAAACGCGCAATTTCCATGTTAAAAGTTCCTAGTAGTTGATTTTTTGGTGAACTTGGGTTTACTAAAGGTCCTAACATATTAAAAAACGTTTTTAAAGCCAATGCTTTTCTAGTTGGTCCGACAGCTTTCATCGCCGGATGAAATTTTGGTGCGTGTAAAAAACAAATATTTGCTTTCTCTAAATGTGCCTTCAAAACACTTTCATCGTTCGTAAATTGATACCCAAAACTAGCTAACATATCTGAAGAACCAGATTGAGAAGACACTGAGTAATTACCGTGTTTTGCTACTTTCTGACCCGTTCCTGCTACGATAAAGGAAGTTAATGTTGAAATATTGAAAGTATCTTTTCCATCTCCTCCGGTTCCAACGATATCAATAGTACTATAATCTGATAAATCTACTTTTATAGAAAGTTCTTTTAAAGCCTCTCTAAAACCCGACAGTTCCTGAACCGTAATTGGACGCATCATAAAAACAGTCATAAATGATGCTAAATGTGCGTCATTGTATTTCTCTGCAGCAATATCTATTAATATTTGTTTTGCTTCAGATTTCGACAATCTCTCATGATTATATAATTTATTTAAAATTGCTTTCATTATGAATTCGCATTGATAAAATTAGTAACCAATTGCTCACCAACATCTGTTAAAATAGATTCTGGGTGAAATTGAACTGCTGAAATTGGAAATATTTTATGCTCAATGGCTTGAATTAACCCATCTTCATCTCTCGCTGTTACTTGTATTTCTTTAGGAAAACCTTCATCTGTTGCTGCCCAAGAATGATAACGTGCCGCCATAAACGTTTCTGGAACATCTTTAAAAATAATGGCTGAAGTGTCTGCGACCCTCATTTCTGTGGCAACTCCATGAAAAACATCTTCTAAATTAATAATATTTCCTCCGAAAACTTCTGTAATTGCCTGTAAACCTAAACAAACTCCGAATATTGGTTTTATTCCTGCGTACGTTTTAATTACATCTTTTAAAATTCCTGCTTCATCTGGAATTCCAGGTCCAGGAGACAACATAATCATATCATAGTTTCCTACATCTGCAATATTGATTTCGTCATTTCTAAAAACTGCTGGAAAATTTCCTGTGATTTTTTCCACCATATGAACTAAGTTATAGGTGAAAGAGTCGTAATTATCTAAGATTAATATTTTCATATTCTTATGTTGTGTAATCGTTTAATTGTGGATTTGTTTCATTGTAATCAAATCTCTATTAAATTTCTCAGCTTGCGTTAAGGATTGAAACGGCATCCTTTTTTTCTTTTTTGGAAAAAAGATATAGTGGAAAGCCTGTTAAAACGCCCTAAATATTCTCTGCTAAAATCAGCGCTTTCTTTAACGCTGCTAATTTATTATTTACTTCCTGTAATTCCTTTTCTTCATCGGAATGGATCACAATTCCCGCTCCCGCCTGATAATACAATACATTATTTTTACTCACAAAAGAACGAATTGCAATTGCCAAATTCACAGAACCATCTAACCCGATAATCCCGACTGCTCCGCCATAAAAACCACGAGTTTGATTTTCATATTTGTCAATCAACTTCATTGCTTTGTACTTTGGTGCTCCGCTTAAAGTCCCTGCAGGAAAAGTGTCTCCAACTATTTCAATCGGATTTCCTTTTAACTTCCCAGAAACTGTAGAAACCAAATGAATTACGTGACTGAAATATTGTACTTCTTTAAATACATCAACAGTAACATTATCGGCATGTTTACTTAAATCATTTCGAGCTAAGTCTACCAACATTACGTGTTCTGCAGTTTCCTTTTTATCTGCAGCTAATTTTTTCCCCAATTTAATATCCTCTGCCATATCACCGGTTCTTCTGAAAGTACCAGCTATTGGGTTGATGATCGCTTTTCCTTCAGAAATTTTGATCTGTGCTTCTGGTGAAGACCCCATCAACTTGAATGAACCGTAATCGAAATAAAACAAATATGGTGATGGATTTATAGAACGCAATGCTCTATAGACATTAAATTCATCTCCTTTAAATTTTTGTTGAAATTGACGGGATAAAACCAATTGAAAGACATCTCCTCTTTTACAATGCGACTTTGCTTTTCTAACGTAATCTATAAATTCTTCTCCAGTTGTATTTGAAGTTTCTTCTCCTACAATTTCAAATCTCTGTGTATTAAATGCTTGAGCATCTATAATAGTTTGAATTTCTGTAATACGCGATTCCGTTCCTTCTTCAATATTTTCTATTAAGGTCATTTCATCGTTAAAATGATTGATAGCGATAATAAAACGATAAAAACTGTATTGCATTTCTGGAATTGCAGAAGGTGCTTTCTTGTTTTTAAATTGAATATTTTCGAAATATTGAACAGAATCGTACGTTGTGTAGCCGTATAAACCATTAAATGATTTTAATTCGGCAGGACAATCTAATGCTATTGAATTTGTGAATTTATCAAATAACTCGTAAAAATTTTTATTGATGGGTTGTTCATCAATTTGTGTTCCTTTATGAGAAACCGAAAACTGATAATTATCTACTTTCAAAGAAATAATTGGTTCAATAGCGATAAAAGAAAAACTTTCTTCTTTACTATGATAATCTGAACTTTCCAAAAGCAAAGTATTTGCATATTTGTCTCTGAAACGCAAGTACAAGCCTACTGGCGTAATTGTATCGGCTATCTTGGTTTTAAAAATTGTCTTAAATTGTATTTTTTTCATTTTGATGCTGAATTGAATTCAGTATTTTTATTTGAATGATAAAAATTTATCATAAAAAAAGGCTTATCATGAGATAAGCCTTTTTTGTTATGTTGTATACATATAGGATTGTTCTCACTTATTTTCTAAGAGAGCTCCACCACCAAATGTTATGTTGTTTTTTCATTGAACTACAAATGTAGCCACCAAATTTTATTTGAACAAATTTTATGCAAGTTTTTTTCTTTAATTTCATCGATAAATAAAAAACGAGTCATAAATTAGATTTTAAACTACACTTAAAAACCATATTGTTAATATTAGTTTTAAATTATAACTAATTTAAAAAATATGATGTAAAATAACAATAAAAAAACGGTAATTTGCCCTCGAAAACAACTTGTTTGAATTGAATTTACTGAATTAATGAACGCACCAATGATTTACACCATAAATTGTTGGTGTGTTTTCTTTATTTTATACTTTAATCAGAAACAAAACTTTTGTAGTTTTGCCGCCTTAAAGTTTTAATATAAAACTAAAATAAAAAGAAAGATGAGTAAAATTATGACAGTAGACGTATTGTCTAGTATTAAAGGAGCGCAGCCATCTGAGTCTGTAAATAAATTATTTGAAGCCATTAAAAACGCCAATTCAATAAATAATAATTACTTTAATAACAATCATAATAATGCAGTTTCTTTAAATGATTTAAGAGAAGATTGTATAATCGAAAGTTCTCAAATCGAAAAAGAAATTATAATAGAAAACTTTCCAAAAGAAAAGAATGGCTATTTAGTAGTTTCTAAAGTAATAGAAGAATAGTTATGGAATCTCAAATACATAAAATTCATCAGCAATTGGTGAATAAAAAAATTACTTGTACAGCATTAGTGCAAGAAAGATTAGATTTATTAAAATTGAATACTCATAATACCGTGAATTCAATTTTAGATGAAATCGCTTTAAAATTAGCAACAAAAGTAGATGCTAAAATTAAAAACGGAGAAGAAATTGGTTTGTTAGAAGGAATCCCGTTCGGAATTAAAGACGTATTCATGCTGCAAGGCACTTACGCAACCGCAAGTTCTGATTTATTAAAAAATTACAAATCTCCATATACGGCAACGGCCATTCAAAAATTGCTAGATGCTGGCGCAATTCCATTAGTAAAAGAAAATTGCGATAGCTTTGGGCATGGTTCATCATCTGAAAACACCATTTTTGGAGCTGTGAAAAATGCCATAGACCCTACTTTAGTTGCTGGAGGCTCCAGTGGAGGCTCTGCAGTAAATGTTGCAAAAGACTTCACTGTTTTTTCTATCGGCGGAGACACAGGAGGTTCTATTCGCCAACCTGCAGGTTATAATAATGTTTTCGGTTTTAAGCCAACGTATGGTAGAATTTCACGTTTTGGATTGATGGCCTACGCATCCTCAACAGATTGTGTGGGACCGATAGCAAAATCTATAGAAGATATTAGAATTGTATTGAATGTAATGAGCGGAAAAGACTCCAAAGATCAAACTACAAATCAATCTAAAAGCATCTCACAAGAATCGATTGTGAATGCTGATGATATAAAAACAGTTGGGTATTTTAAGAACTTTATAGAAAATGATGCCATTGATTCAGAAATAAAAACAGCTTTTTTAACCTCCATAGCGAAGATAAAAGCGCAAGGAATTCAAGTAAAAGAATTAGATTTCTTTGAATCAGAGACCCTAGTTTCTGCTTATTACACATTAGCAATGGCGGAAACTGCGTCTAATTTATCAAGACTAGATGGCACAAATTACGGTCATAGAATTGAAGGTGCTAATTTAAAAGAATCGTATTCAATAACGCGTTCAGAAAATTTTTCAGAAGAAACAAAACGTAGAATTGTTGGTGGAAATCAGTTGCTATCTCAAGGTTTTTCTGATGAAATTTATTTAAAAGGATTAAACTTGAGAGATCAAATTGCTGAAAATTTTGAAAAAGATTTCAAAGAAGTAGATGTTATTTTATCACCAGTCACTCCAAACAAACCCCCAAAAATCGGAGAAAGTTTAAAAGATCCTTTGTCCATGTATTTGTCAGATGCGTTTACAGTTGGTTTTAGCTTAGGACAACTGCCAACCATAACTGTACCTCAAGGAACAGCAACAGGTTTACAAATTACAGCTGCAAAAAATAAGGATAAACTCGTTTTGAAGTTTGCTAACTTCTTAAAAGATACGATATAATGGAACTAGAGCAATTAAATAAATTACTACAAGCCCACGATCTAGAGCTAGTAATTGGACTAGAAACCCATGTTCGATTAAATACAAACTCTAAGTTATTTTGTTCTTGTGCAAATCAAGAAATAGAAAAACCTAATCAGAACATATGTTCTGTTTGTACTGGCCAAATGGGAGTTTTACCTTCCCTTAATAAAGAAGCTATTAAGAAGGCTATTTATTTTGGAAAAGCAGTGAAATCTACTTTTAATAATGAAGTGATTTCTTGGGATAGAAAACATTACGAATATCCAGACAATCCAAAGAACATTCAAATTACGCAGTTTCACAACCCCATAATTCCAGATGGTGAAGTTTCTTGTTTTAGAAATGATGGTTCTCAATTTACCGTAAATTTAACGCAAGTTCACATTGAAGAAGATGCGGCTAAATTAATACACGAAAAGAAAGTTTCTTTAGTTGATTTCAACAAAGCTGGAGTTCCGTTAATCGAGATTGTAACAGAACCGTGTATTCGTAATATTGAAGATGCTTCAACATATGCACAATACATTCAGCGAATTGTTCAGAATTTAAAAATATCTGAAGCAAACCTTGAAAAGGGAGAATTTAAGTCTGATGTTTCTGTATCACTTCGTAAAAAACATAGCTATAATTTAAATCCTCGTACAGAAATTAAAAACTTGAATTCGTTTAAGTTTATGGTGGAAGCTTTAAAGGAAGAAATTGAAAAGCAACTAAATTATTATATAGAGAATAGAGAATTTAGACCCGAACAGACTACGGTTTTGTGGGATGCTGACTTAAAGCAAACCAAAACGATGCGTACAAAAGAGTTTGAAGCTGATTATAGATTTATTTCTGAACCAGACTTACCCCTTGTAAACATTAAACAAGTTGTAGAAAATATCGAAGTTGATTTAAGCGCATTACCTTTTGCCGTTGAATCTATTTTGATAAAAGGTGGCGTTTTACCACAAGATGCAAAATTTTTTACCGCAGATTCTTTGCGTTCAAAAACTTTTGTTGCTATTAATAATGTAATTAAAGACCCTTCTTTTGTTGCAAAAACATTAGTCAATAATATTGGGGCAGAGGAATATGCAAACATTCATAGCGTAGCCCACTTAACTGAAATTTTTCAGTTATTTAAGGAAGAAAAAATTACAGCAGTTTTAGTCCAAAACGGAATTATAAGTTACTTAAAAGACAGAACTTTTGATTACAAAAAGTACTTTGAAGACAACACAATTTCTGAGGATAAAATCAAAGACGCTGTTCAAAAAGTAATTGCAAAAAATGAGATAATTGCCAACGATATTAAAGCTGGCAACCTTGGTAAAGCAGGAATTCTTGTAGGTAAAGTAATTGCTATTATTGGAAAAGGAGCTTCAGGTAAAGTTATTAGACAAGAAATTTTAAATTCTCTTTCTGATGAAGCTGCAAATGAAAAAGCATATCCTAAGAAAGAACAAACTACAACGAATGGTGCAAAGCAAAAAACAAAAATAGAAGAAGAAGCACTCCCTGAAATTCCAATTATCATAAAAGAAGAATACAGAACACACAAAATTTCTCAGTTATCAGAAAATTCAATTAACGAAGAAATAACTTTGTCAGGTTGGGTGGCAAGTGTTCGTGATCATGGAGAATTAATTTTTATTGATTTACGCGATTCAAGTAACCAAATTTTTCAAGTACGCTTAAGTAGGGAAACGTTTCCTAACTTGGATGAACTTGTAAAACTAAAACCGGAAACTGTAATAATGGTTGCGGGAATTGTAGTTCAAAGAAATGAAGATGATTACAACGCAGGTTTAAGAACTGGTAAAGTTGAATTAGAGACAGCTGCTTTAGAAATATTAAACTTATCTAAAACGCTTCCTTTTGAAATAAAAAGAGCGACTAAAACAAATGAAAATGTTCGTTTTCAATACAAATTTTTAGATCATAGAAATGATGATGTTCGAAAAGCAATTGTAAATCGTCATAAAGTAATTAAACTTTTACGAGATATCTTGGACGAAGAAGAATTCTTAGAAATTGAAACACCAATTTTAACCGCAGGTACAGATGAAGGAGCAAGAGAATTTATTGTTCCTACAAGAAAACAAGTGGGTTCTTTTTATACTTTGCCGCAAGCTCCGCAGCAGTTTAAGCAAATGCTAATGGTTGGTGGATTTGAAAAATATTTTCAAATTGCACGTTGTTTTAGAGATGAAGATTCGCGTGGAGATCGTCAACCAGAATTTACGCAATTAGACATTGAAATGGCTTACGCAAGTATGCAGCAAATCATAAATTTAAACACGAAAATGTTTAATGAAGTTGTAAAAAAAATCTATGGTAAAAAATGGATTCTACAACCTTTTGAAGTGATTACTTACAAAAATGCGATGGATAAATATGGTTGTGATAGACCAGATTTACGTTATGGATTGCAAATGCAAGATATTACAGATATTGTAAAAGACACAACATTTCAAGTTTTCAGCAAACCTATTGATGATGGAGGAATTGTAAAATGCATCAAAGTTTCTGCAAAAGAACAAGGAAACAAACGCATGTCTAAAGGTCAAATTGAAAACTTAACTGCCATTGCACAACAAAATGGCTTAGGTGGTTTGGCATATATAATTGTAAATGAAAATGATTTACAATCGCCAATTATTAAGTTTTTAGGGGAAGAAATTGCCGCCAACATTATAATAGCAACTGATGCTCAAATTGGTGATATTGTCTTTTTCTCAGCAGCAGATTATGCAACAGCAAACAAGGCTTTAGATGCTGTTCGCCAAGAAATGGGCCGCATTTTAAAACTAATCAATCCTAAAGAATTACGCCCAGCTTGGGTCGTAGATTTTCCAATGTTTGAAAAAACAGATGAGGGAAGATGGACATTTACACACAATCCATTTTCCATGCCTGCAATCTATGATTTAGAAAAGCACCTGAATGGAGATGGAGAAGAAATTGGAACCATCATTGCTCAACAATATGATTTAATATTGAATGGTTATGAAATTGGCGGAGGTTCAGTTCGTGCGCACAAAGCAGAAATTTTAGAAGCAACCTATAAAAATATGGGGTACAACAAAGAAGAAATGATGAAAAGTGTTGAAACCATGTATAAAGCATTTCAATATGGAGCACCTCCTCATGGTGGAATTGCTTGGGGTGTAGATCGTTTAATGATGATCTTAGAAAAGAAAGCCTCTATAAGAGAGGTAATGGCCTTTCCTAAAACAGGAACTTCTGAAGATTTACTTTTCAATGCTCCTTCTATTTTATCGGATAAAAAAGTAGAAGAAATGAATGTGAAAATTATTAGAAATTAGAGATCATTTCTTTGATTTTAAAAAATAACATCTTTAAAAATCTCGCAAATGCGAGATTTTTTTAATTTATGAAATTACATTCTTCATCAAAATTTAAGGAATTAAAATTAAACTCATTTTTAAGCCTTTTAAGAGCTTTTTTTGTTTTTAACAAATGTTGATAATTTTAAAACAAAATCGCTAAAAAGACTTTAAATCAATTGATAAAACCGTAAATTTGAGTTCAATAAGTTCGTTCTGTAAGACGGATTTCATCAACCTAAAAAATTAATAATTCACTTTTATAATGAGCGAAGACAAAAAAAATAATTATGATGCTTCCAGCATTCAGGCATTAGAAGGAATGGAGCATGTAAGAATGCGTCCATCTATGTATATTGGCGATGTTGGTACCAGAGGTTTACATCATTTAGTATATGAAGTTGTAGATAATTCTATTGATGAAGCAATGGGTGGTTATTGTGATACGATTAATGTTACTATTAACGAAGATAATTCTATTACCACTAAAGATAATGGACGTGGAATTCCTGTAGGAATTCACAAAAAAGAAGGCGTTTCTGCATTACAAGTTGTGATGACAAAAATTGGTGCTGGTGGTAAATTTGATAAAGATTCTTATAAAGTTTCTGGAGGATTGCATGGTGTTGGTGTAAGTTGTGTAAATGCATTATCACAACATTTAACAGCAACCGTTCATAAAGAAGGGAAAGTATGGCAACAAGAATATTCTCAAGGAAAAGCGTTGTACCCAGTGAAAACAATTGGAGAAACGGATTTTACGGGAACTATTGTTACTTTTTCACCAGATAAAACAATCTTTACACAAACCACTGACTACAACTACGATACGCTGGCAACCCGTATGCGCGAATTGTCTTATCTAAATAAAGGAATTACAATTACTTTAACGGATAGACGAAGCACTGATGATGAAGGAAATTTTACAACAGAAACTTTTCATAGTGATGAAGGTTTACCTGAATTTATTAGATACCTAGATTCAACACGTGAGCAATTAACGGCGAATGTGATTTCTATGGAAGGTGAAAAAAATGGAATACCGGTTGAAGTTGCGATGGTATATAATACGTCTTATGCAGAAAACCTACATTCTTATGTAAATAACATTAATACCCATGAAGGTGGAACGCATTTATCTGGTTTTAGACGTGGTTTAACTGGAACATTAAAAAAATATGCTGACAACTCTGGATTACTTAAAAATGTAAAATTTGAAATTGCTGGTGACGACTTTAGAGAAGGTTTAACTGCAATTATATCTGTAAAAGTTGCAGAACCACAATTTGAGGGACAAACTAAAACTAAATTAGGAAATAGAGAAGTAACTTCTGCGGTTTCGCAAGCAGTTTCAGAGATGTTAACTGATTATTTAGAAGAAAATCCTAATGATGCTAAAATAATAGTTCAAAAAGTAATTTTAGCAGCTACAGCGAGACACGCAGCGCGTAAAGCTCGTGAAATGGTGCAGCGTAAAACAGTCATGAGTATTGGTGGTTTGCCTGGTAAATTATCTGATTGTTCAGAAACAGATCCAGCACAATGTGAAATTTTCTTAGTTGAGGGAGATTCTGCAGGTGGAACAGCAAAACAAGGACGTGATAGAAATTTTCAAGCCATTCTTCCACTTCGTGGAAAAATCTTGAATGTTGAAAAAGCAATGCAACATAAGGTTTTTGAAAATGAAGAGATCAAAAATATGTTTACGGCTTTAGGTGTTTCTATCGGAACAGAAGAAGACCCAAGGGCTTTAAACTTATCTAAAGTTCGATACCATAAAGTGGTTATTATGTGTGATGCCGATGTAGATGGTTCTCACATTGCAACACTTATTTTAACCTTCTTCTTTAGATATATGAGAGAAATGGTAGAGCAAGGATATATCTACATTGCTACACCCCCTCTATATTTAGTGAAAAAAGGACAAAAAAGAGAATATGCTTGGGATGATAACCAACGCGACTTAATTGCTCAAAAATTAGGAGGTAGTGTTAACATTCAAAGATATAAAGGTCTTGGAGAGATGAACGCAGAACAACTTTGGGACACAACCATGAATCCTGAATTTAGAACCTTAAGGAAAGTTGTCATTGATAACGCAACTGAAGCAGATAGAGTTTTCTCAATGTTAATGGGAGATGAAGTTCCACCGAGAAGAGACTTTATTGAAAGAAATGCCAAGTATGCAAATATAGACGTTTAATACACTAAAACCCATACAGTTTGCGCACACTTCTATCCATGAAGTGTGTTTTTTTCTTTATATTAGCACCAGATTTAATCAAATTTTAATAATTACTAATCAAAAAACTACAATAATGAAAAAGTGTAATTTAATTTTTATGGTCGTATTTACCCTGTCATTCGCCACAAAAGCCCAAGATGGTTTTGAAGGAATTCTTCTTGCTGAAGGAAGTGATGTAAACAAATTAATGGAAGGATATTTTGCTCCGGCCATGGAAGGATTTATATATGGTATGAATAATGGATGGGCTCACACAGCAAAAGTTCATAAAGTACTTGGTTTTGATTTAACTATAGGGCTAAGTGCTTCTGCGGTTCCCTCTGAAAGAGAAATTTTTAGTTTAGCTGGTCTTTCTTCGATCTCCGGAGCTAATTCTGCACCCACTTTTGCTGGCGAAGATACTCAAACTGCATTGACAGTAACAAGAACACTAACAATTCAGGACGCCAGTTCTCCAGCATTTGGACAAACACAAACTGTAACTGCAGATTTAACAATGCCAGGAGGTATTAAAGATGATTTAATATTGAATTCTATACCAGCTCCTATTGTTCAGGTAAATGTTGGTTTACCTTGGGAAATGGAAGGTATGTTAAGATTATTACCTAAAACTGACGTTGGTGATGATGGTGGTCAAATAAACATGTTAGGATTAGGTCTTAAAAAAGAAATTACAAGCTGGTTTGGGCCAATGGAAAAAACACCTTTACATGTTTCTTTGTTAGCTGCTTATACTAAAATGAATGTTACTTATGGAATTGAAGATGTAAATTCTGGCGATTTAACTATTAACAATGGTGGTGCAGAATTTGACTTAAAAGCATTTACTGTTCAAGCTATAGCCTCTTTAAACTTTCCAATAATAAATTTATATGGTGGTTTTGGATATAATAGTGGAAGCTCTTCTTTATCTATGAAAGGAACTTACCAAGGTAATTATAACTATTCAATTAATGGTCAACAATATACAGAAACAATTGCTTTATCTACTCCAGACTTAAGCTTTAATGCAAGTGGATTGTCTACTACTGTAGGAGCTAGATTAAGTTTAGGATTCTTTAAAATATTTGGAAGCTACACTTTACAAGAATATAATACTTTAAATGCTGGTATTGCAATTAGTATTAGATAAATAAATTATAACCTTATTTTAAAAAGACATCAAAAATTGATGTCTTTTTTTATGATATATCACATTAAAATATTTTTAAAATTGTATTTTTACACCACTAAAATATCATAAAAATAAAAAACAAAAAAATTATGAAAGTTACCGTAGTTGGAGCAGGCGCAGTGGGTGCAAGTTGTGCAGAATACATAGCAATTAAAAATTTTGCTTCTGAAGTTGTTTTGTTAGACATTAAAGAAGGTTACGCAGAAGGAAAAGCAATGGACTTAATGCAGACGGCTTCTTTAAATGGTTTTGACACAAAGATTACTGGAAGTACAAATGATTATTCAAAAACCGCAAATTCTGACATTTGTGTAATTACTTCTGGAATTCCTAGAAAACCAGGAATGACTCGTGAGCAATTAATTGGTATCAATGCAGGAATTGTAAAAACAGTTTCTTCAAGCTTAATTGAACATTCTCCAAGCACAATTATCATTGTTGTTTCTAACCCTATGGACACAATGACTTATTTAGTTCATAAAACTACTGGCTTACCAAAAAACAGAATTATTGGAATGGGTGGTGCTTTAGATTCTGCTCGTTTTAAATACAGATTGGCAGAAGCTTTAGGAGCTCCTATCTCTGATGTTGACGGAATGGTTATTGGAGGTCATTCTGATAAAGGAATGGTACCTTTAACTAGATTAGCTACTCGTAACTCTGTACCTGTTTCTGAATTTATTTCTGAAGAAAGACTAGCGCAAGTTTTACAAGACACCAAAGTTGGTGGCGCAACTTTAACTGGTTTATTAGGTACTTCTGCTTGGTATGCCCCCGGAGCTGCAGTTAGCGGATTAGTGCAAGCCATAGCCTGTGACCAGAAGAAAATATTTCCATGTTCAGTTTTGTTGGAAGGTGAATATGGTTTAAATGATTTATGCATTGGAGTACCTGTTGTTTTAGGTAAAAACGGAATTGAAAGCATTGTTGAAATTAATCTGAGTAATGATGAAAAAGCTCACATGCAAGAATCAGCAGCTGGAGTTTCTAAAACAAACGACTTATTAGAATTATAAAATACCGTTAATTTTATTTCAATAAACGGACAGTAAAAAACCAGCTAAAAAGCTGGTTTTTTATTATAATCAATAATTTTATATTTCGCTTTTAATCCCGTAATTAAGACAGACCCGAAATAACACCATTATTATCAATCGTCATATTTTCTGAAGCTGGAGTAGAAGGCAAACCAGGCATTCGCATCATTTTTCCTAATATGGGTATAATAAATTGTGCGCCCGCTGCAATTTCAATTTCTCTCACCGTTACAGTAAACCCTTCAGGTCTTCCAATTAAATTCTCATTATCTGAAAAAGATTTTTGTGTTTTAGCCATACAAATAGCAAAATCATTAAATCCTAATCTATCTATTCTTCTTAAATTTAATTGTGCTTTCTTACTATACTCCACATTTTTTGCTCCGTAAATTTCCTTAGCAATCGTTTCTATTTTTTCAGTAACTGGAGATTTCCAATCGTATAAAGGTCTGTATTTAGTAGCTTTATTTTCTACTACACGTACAACCGCCTTTGCTAATTCTTTAGTTCCTTCTCCTCCTTTCGCCCAACCTTCAGATAAAACTGCCTCTACACCCAAACTGTTACATTTTTCAATTACAAAACTGACCTCTTGATCAGAATCAGAAATAAAAGAATTAATGGCTACCACGGGTTCAATATTATATTTTCTAATATTCTCTATATGCTTTTCAAGATTTCTAAAACCTTCAATAACCTTAGCTAAATTTGGCGTATTATATGCCTCAGGTTTTGCACCTCCATGATGACGTAACGCCCTAATTGTAGCCACCAAAACAACGCATTTAGGGTTCAAATTCGCAAATTGAGACTTTATATTCAAAAACTTCTCTGCACCTAAATCCGCCCCAAAACCTGCTTCTGTAACCACATAATTAGACAAAGACAATCCCATTTTAGTAGCAATAATTGTATTCGTCCCTTGGGCTATATTTGCAAATGGCCCTCCGTGAATTATTGCAGGGTTCTCTTCTAGCGTTTGTACTAAATTAGGTTTTATAGCATCCTTTAATAAGATTGCCATGGCATTTTCAGCTTTTAAATCACGCGCAAAAACTGGTGTATTATCATATCTAAAACCTATAAAAATATCACCTAACCTTTTCTTCAAATTACCTAAATCTGAAGCCATACATAAAATAGCCATCACTTCTGAAGCTGGTGTAATATTAAAACCATCTTGTCTTGGAACTCCATTTGTGGTGCCACCTAAACCAATGGTTATATCCCTTAAGGAACGATCATTCATATCTATAACCCGTTTCCAAAGAATTGTTCTAGGATCGATGTTTAGATTATTGGTTTTACTTTGTATGTTATTATCAATTAAAGCAGACAATAAATTATTAGCTTTTTCAATAGCATTAAAATCGCCAGTAAAATGTAAATTAATATCTTCCATTGGCACTACTTGCGAATATCCCCCACCAGCGGCTCCTCCTTTTATTCCAAAAACAGGACCTAAAGATGGCTCTCTTAAAACGACTGTAGCTTTTTTTCCTATTTTATTTAAACCTTCGGTTAAACCAATAGAAACAGTTGTTTTACCCTCACCTGCGGGAGTTGGCGTTAATGCAGTTACTAACACTAAATTATTTTCAGCAACCTTGGCGTCGTTAATTAAAGAAAGGGGAAGCTTCGCTTTAAACTTTCCATACATCTCTAAATCATCTTCATCAACCTTTAATTTTTTCGCAATATTTTTTATATGCTGCAGCTTTTTTGCTTGCGCAATTTTAATGTCAGATAAATGTGTCATATTTATAATTTAAGTATCGTTATATTATCAATTTCAGCAAATAAATATAGTCAATTTTTGGAGTTCATAATATATTAATATTATGCCACTATAAAATTACGAATTACACAACAAAACTATTAATTCACATCACTAAATAAGATTGTACATTTCAGAATTTAAAAGCAATATTTTTATATATTTGGCAGATGAACGCAAAATGGTACATTAGTACTTTATTTTTAATATTTTCTCTTTTCGGAGCACTTCAAGAGCAGGTGTCAATACCTAATCAAGAGATTGTGCTAGAATTTGTTGATACTAAAATCAATAGGCAAAATATTGAAAATACAATTGCTAACGTAAGAAAAAAATTACGAAATATTGGTGCTTCTAATATCACCTTAAGAGAAACTAAAAATGGCACTTTAAAAATTTCTTACTTTAGCATTGTTGACGTTGAGAATATTAAAGAAGCTATAATAAAAGGTAATAAATTTGTTTTAGATAAAAACACTGAAAACAAAGATAAAAACAATACCACTTCTGATTACAGCATTGATATTTATGAGTTAACAAAGAGCTCTGACATCTCTAATTTAGATTTCAAGTTTGTTTTTGAAATCAAACAGCATTCTGATAGATTTACAACTGATAATTATTTTGCTTTAATAAAAAAAAGAACACAATGTAAAAGAGATCAACTTTTTAAGATTACTTATAAAATACATAAAAATAATCCTTTTACTAAAGATAAAACTTCACATGAGGAGCCAGAAGTCAGAGCTGGACCAAAAAACTACAATAGCTAAAAAATGTAATCGTTTATATTTTTTCATGCCCCCTTTAAATTGATGAGTATCCCACTCATATTAACAAAAACAATCAAAAAAAATAATTGTCAGGTTCTACGAGAAGCTATATATTTGCTCGTTTTTAAAAAAACTTTGACTTTAAAATAAATACAAAATGCAAAACAAAGGACTTATAAAATTATTTGCAATCCTTTTTGGATTGGTAAGTTTATATCAATTATCATTTACTTTTTTAGCCAATAAAGTAGAAGATGATGCAACTACTTACGCTAAAAGTAAAGTAACAGAAAATGACGCAAGACAAAAAGCTACTTTTGAAAGAAAGTATTTAGACAGTGTTGCCAATAAAAACATCATAGATATTGGTGTTGCAGCGTATAGCTACAATGATGTAAAAGACAAAGAAATGAATCTTGGTCTTGATTTAAAAGGAGGTATCAATGCAATTTTACAAGTTTCTGTAAAAGAAGTTTTAAAAAGTTTAGCAAATGACTCTAAAAATGAACCTTTCAATAATGCATTAAGCGCAGCTGATGAAAGACAGAAGAATAGTAATGCAAATTACTTAGACTTATTTTTTGAGGAATTTGAAAAAATTGCAGGAACTACAAAGTTGAGTGATCCATCTATTTTTGGAACAAAAGCTTTAAGCGAAAAAATTTCTTTTGATGAAGTGAATGCCACAGTTAAAGAAACTTTACAAGAAGAAATCAACAGTTCGATTGGTACTGCTTTTGAAGTATTAAGAAGTAGAATTGATAAGTTTGGAGTTACACAACCTAATATTCAACGAATTGGAAATTCTGGTAGAATACAAATTGAATTGCCAGGAGCTAAAGATATTGAGCGTGTTACAAAGTTAATTACAAGTAAAGCTGAATTACAGTTTTGGGAGGTGCACACAAACGCAGAAGTTCAAAATTTCTTCTTTGCAGCAAATGCTAAAGTTGCTGAATTATTAAAAGACGATTCTGCATTAGAGAAAGAAAAAGATTCTGTTAAAAAAGATGATATTGACGATTTGTTAGGTGAAACTGCAGATTCTACGAAAGTTCAAAAGAATTTATTTACGTACTTATTCCCAAATGTTGCACAGTCTCAACAACAGCTGAGTTCTTTAGTTGCACAAGCTAGAGTTTTAGATACAGCAACCGTAAACAATTTACTTGCCAAAAAAGAAGTAAGATCTTTATTGCCAACTGAATTAAAGTATGCTAAATTTTTATGGGATTACAAATCTACAGATGGAAATGATGGTTCAGAATTAATTGGTTTATATGCAATTAAAGGGAATAGAAATGACAAACCGACTATTGAAGGGGATGTTATTTTAGATGCAGGTCAAGTATTTGATCAATTAAACAAACCAGAAGTAAGCATGACAATGAATAGTTCTGGAACAAAACAATGGGCTAAAATGACCGCTGATAATGTTGGTAATTTTGTTGCCGTTGTTTTAGATGATTATGTTTATACTGCTCCTTCTGTAAACCAAGCCATTACAGGTGGAAGAACTTCTATCTCTGGAGGCACCATGACCGTTGCAGAAGCAGAAGATATTTCAACAGTTTTAAAAGCAGGTAAATTACCAGCGGCAGCAAGAATAATTCAAGCAGAAGTTGTTGGACCTTCTTTAGGACAGGAATCCATTGATGCTTCAATAAATTCATTTGGTTTAGCAATTATTTTAGTTTTACTATGGATGCTTTTATACTATGGTAAAGCTGGTTTATATGCTGATATTGCTTTAGCAGTAAACATCTTATTTATATTCGGAATTTTATCATCCTTTAATGCTGTGTTAACGTTACCTGGAATTGCAGGTATCATTTTAACAATTGGTATGTCTGTAGATGCTAACGTAATTATCTTTGAAAGAATTAAAGAAGGGTTATTCAAACAAAAAGGATTAAAACAATCTGTAGAAGAAGGTTTCTCTGTAAAAGGAGCTTTATCCGCAATTATTGATGCAAATATTACTACTTTATTAACAGGTATTATTCTATACATTTTTGGTACAGGACCAATTAAAGGTTTTGCTTTAACCTTAATGATTGGTATCGCTACTTCTTTATTTACCGCTGTATTTATTACCCGTATTTTAATTGACAGATCTGTAAATAAAGGAACTAATTTAACTTTTAATACTTCAATTTCTAAAGGTTGGTTCCAAAATATAAATGTGGAGTTCCTGAAGAAACGTAAAATTGCTTACATCATTTCTGGTGCAATTATTATTTCAGGAATTGTTTCTATATTTTCTATCGGATTAAAGCAAGGAGTAGATTTTAAAGGAGGACGTTCTTATGTCGTTCGTTTTGATCAAGATATGAATGCGACAAAAGTTGCTTCAGATTTAAAAGACGCTTTCGGTACTGCTCCAGAAGTAAAAACGTATGGTTCAGATAATCAATTAAAAATAACAACAGTATATAAAATTGATGAAGAAGGTCAAGAAGTAGATGATCAAGTTCAAAGTGCTTTATTTACAGGATTAAAAGAGTATTTAGGAACTACTTCATACAACGACTTTAAACCTGGATTTGAAAAAGAAGGAGCTGGGGTTATGAGTTATATGAAAGTAGAACCAACGATTGCAGATGATATTAAAACATCAGCTTTATATGCAGTATTTGGCTCACTACTAGTAGTGTTCTTGTACATCTTATTAAGATTTAGAAAAGTATCTTTCTCAATTGGAGCAGTAATTGCAGTTTTCCATGATGTTTTAATTGTGCTAGGGGTATTCTCTATTACTTACAACATTATGCCTTTCGACATGGAAATTGGGCAATCATTTATTGCTGCGATACTGACAGTAGTTGGTTACTCTCTAAATGATACCGTGGTAATTTTTGATAGAATTAGAGAGTTTGCAGGCTTGCACCCAAATTGGAAATACAGTGACGTAGTAAACAAGGCATTAAGTTCTACCCTAGGAAGAACTATAAACACTTCTTTAACAACATTATTAGTAATGTTGGCGATCTTCACATTTGGTGGAGATTCTATTAAAGGTTTTATGTTTGCTTTAATTATTGGTGTAGCTGTAGGTACCTATTCATCATTATTTGTTGCAACACCAATTATGTATGACACTTCTAAAAAAGAAGAAAAAAAATAATTATATCTTAAACAAATTAAAACCGTTTTTAATTCCTGAATATCAGATTAAAAACGGTTTTTTCATTCAAGATATAGCGCCTATATTTGTATTCTCATGAAAATTATTAAACTTCACGACTTATACTTTAAACCTTACATCCATAAAGGTGAAATTTCTGCAATTGTAAAATTTCTAGCCCAACAAGTAAAATCAGATTTACCAAAAGATGAAGTTCCTCTATTTATTGGAATTTTAAATGGATGTTTTCTTTTTGCTGCAGATTTCATTAGAGAATTTAATGGAAACTGTGAAGTTTCATTCGTAAAACTAGCCTCCTATGAAGGCACTTCTTCTACAGAAGACGTAAAACAGCTAGTTGGTATTAATGAAGATTTAACAGGAAGAACTGTAATTATATTAGAAGATATTATAGACACTGGTAATACGCTTCAAGAAATTTACAATATATTTAGAGACAAGAACTTAAAACAATTAAAAATTGCAACGCTATTTTTTAAGCCAGATGTATTTAGAAAAGAATTACCAATAGATTATATCGGAAAAAGTATTGAAGATAAATTTATTGTTGGTTACGGTTTAGATTACAATAATTTAGGTAGAAATTACCCAGCAATATATCAATTATCAACACAACCAAAAATGAAAAATATTGTATTATTTGGTCCTCCAGGAGCAGGAAAAGGAACACAAGCAGAATTTTTAAAAGATATTTACAATTTAGTACATATCTCTACTGGTGATGTCTTCCGTTTCAACATTAAAAACAAAACTGAATTAGGTTTGTTAGCCAAAAAATATATGGATGAAGGAGATTTAGTACCTGATGAAGTTACCATTAATATGCTAAAGGCTGAAGTTGAAAAAAATGCAGATGCGAAAGGTTTTATTTTTGATGGTTTTCCAAGAACAGAATCTCAGGCAGAAGCTCTAGATGTTTTTTTAGCTCAAAAAGGTGAACAAATAAACGGAATGGTGGCTTTAGAAGTGCCGGAAGATACCTTAGTAACTCGTTTATTAGAGAGAGGAAAAACTAGCGGTAGAATAGATGATACTGATGAAGTAAAAATCAGAAATCGTTTTAACGAATACAATACTAAAACAGCTATTTTAAAAGATTATTTTGAAGCTCAAAATAAATACTATGGAATTAATGGTGTGGGTTCTATTGAAGAAATTACACAACGAATTTCAAAAGTATTTAATACTTTATAAATTGTTTTATAACTAAACTTTTATTCTTAGACAGTATAACAAACAAACGCATACACAGAAAAAATGACTGAAGGAAATTTTGTCGATTACATAAAAATATACGCTTCCTCGGGAAAAGGCGGACAAGGTTCTGTGCATCTTCACAGAGAAAAGTTTATTACCAAAGGTGGACCTGATGGTGGAGACGGCGGTCGTGGAGGACACATTATTTTGCGTGGAGATAAAAATATGTGGACGTTATTTCATCTAAAGTTTAAACGCCATTTTAGAGCTGAAGGTGGAGGAGCAGGAAGTGCAAGTAGAAGTACAGGTCATGATGCAGAAGATATTTATATTGATGTTCCTTTAGGCACAGTAATTAGAGATGCTGATACTGACGAAATTATTTTAGAAATTACGGAAGATCAAAAAGAAGTAATTTTATTAAAAGGAGGAAAAGGTGGTCTTGGAAACTGGAATTTTAAATCATCTACAAATCAAACACCTAGATATGCACAACCTGGTATTGATGGATTAGATGGTTGGTTTCGAATGGAATTAAAGTTATTGGCTGATGTTGGCTTAGTTGGTTTCCCAAATGCCGGAAAATCAACTTTATTATCCGTTTTAACAGCTGCAAAACCTAAAATTGCAGACTATGCTTTTACAACCCTAAAACCAAACTTAGGAATTGTAGAACACAGAAATCATCAAACATTTGTAATAGCAGATATTCCTGGAATTATTGAAGGTGCTGCAGAAGGAAAAGGATTAGGTCATCGTTTTTTAAGACATATAGAACGTAACTCTGCCTTGTTATTTTTAATTCCTGCGGATAGTGATGATATCAACAAAGAATATGAGATTTTGTTGAATGAACTAAAAAAACACAATCCTGAGTTATTAGATAAAGATAGATTGTTAGCCATTTCTAAAACAGATATGTTAGATGATGAATTGAAAGCAGAAATAAAAGCGGAGTTGCCAAAAGGTGTGGATGCTCTATTTATATCATCGGTAGCTGAAATTGGTTTGCAAGAATTGAAAGATAAACTTTGGGATATGTTGAACTAAGCAACACAGTTGCATTTTGTATGAGCTTGATTCTACAAATAGAACCTCATCACTTTATTGTAAAATAGCAATTAGTCTTTTAACGAAATCCGAATAGGTAATCTATACTTTGTAGTTACTGGAATTCCTCTTTTAATAGCTGGATAAATAGCAGATAATTTCTGAACACTTTGTTTAAGTATACTATCTAATTGAGGCAATTGCTGTTTTAAGTTCTCTGTGGAGGAAATTTCTTGAAGAATAATTTCTCCTTTTGAATTAATTACAACGTCCATAAAAACAACTTCATCGATAGAATCTTTTACCGTAAAAGGAAATTTCTGCAGCTCCTCTCCTATTTTTTTGTGAATGGTATTTCTAAAGCAATTGGATTTTTTAGCTTTATCAATAAGAGAATCACATACTTTAAAAGACGGAGAAAAATCAACTGAGGTAAAGTCAACAATGGTATCTAATACTTGCTTTTTATCCTTTTTTGAAAAAGGTAACTTATCGCAGGAAGTACAATAAACAACTATTAATAAAAAAGAAAAAAAACGCAAAAACATCATTTTAAATTATTATGTGAAAATAGTGAATTAAAAAATACCAAATCAATTTTTATTTTTTCTTTCTTCTTTTTTCCTTCTTACTTTTCTCCAAGTTTTTGTTCGTTCTAAATAAACATTCTATAGACCGCAGTCGAGGTAATTTTGACCCTTTATTTTCACCAATCTTCTTCTTTCTAGAATGATCCGTTGTTACTAGTTATTATTCTACTTTTTCGAAATTTTTCGGCAAATTATGCTCTTATCTGCAGTCTAAATACAAGTTCCCCAATTGATGTTTTAAAACCAGGTTTAAATATTTTATAGATATCATTTCCTATTGACCTTCACCTAAATAGTTAACTTAACAAATAGCACTAAAAAGGAAGTCTAAACTGATTTTTTAGTTTAGAAGATATAACAAAAGCCTCATAAAAGAGTTATATGAATAGAAATCGTTGTTCCTTAAGAAAAATAATTGGAATAATCTGATTAAAAATAAGTATTAAAAACAGATTACGTCGTGCCCCACAAAAATCCAGCATTCAAAACAACAAAATAAACAATGGATATTTTCTTAATACTAATAGGACTTGTATTTCTAATACTAGGGATTATTGGTTCATTCTTGCCCGTTTTACCCGGACCTTTAACAAGTTGGATAGGCCTATTGCTATTATACATGACAAAAATTATTCCTTTAGATTGGACATTTCTAGGAATCACTTTAGCCATTGCTGCATTCATATGGGGCTTTGATTATTTTATTCCTGCCATCGGAACAAAACATTTTGGAGGTACAAAATATGGGGTATATGGCACCACAATTGGTTTAATTATAGGATTGCTATCACCGATTCCTTTTGGAATGTTATTAGGTGCTTTCTTTGGTGCTTTTTTCGGAGAATTAATACACGACAGTAAAGACACCGATAGAGCTTTAAAAGCTTCATTTGGTGCCTTTGTAGGTTTTTTAGCTTCTGCTACTATTAAATTTTCAATAGCCGCAATGTATCTAGTTTTATTCTTAGGAAAGGTTTGGGAATATAAAAGTGAATTCTTTTAAACCGTTTACTCTTTTTCAGCCATTTTCTTTACATAATCAGTGATGATTACAATCTGCGTGGGACCAACTTTACCTTCTATATATTTAGCATTTTCATGATCTAAGGAAATTCTTCTTACTGCAGTTCCTTGTTTTGCAACTAAACTAGAACCTTTTACTTTTAAGTCTTTAATCAAAACCACAGAATCTCCAGCTTGTAAAATAGCGCCATTAGCATCTCTGTGAATGATTTTTTCACTATCATCTAAATGATCTCCAGATTCTTTTGCAAAACGTAAATCATCGTCTTCCATATACATCATCTCCAACAAATCTTTTGGCCAACCTTCATTTCTTAAACGAGACAACATTCTCCAAGCAACTACTTTTACAGCTCTGAACTCACTCCACATAGAATCGTTTAAACAGCGCCAATGATTTGCATCTGTATCATCAACATTATCAATTTGGATACTACAAGTTTCACACGCTAACAAACTTCCATCAACTCCACCTCCACCCGTAATTGATGGTTTTACATCGTAAATTGATAAATTATTTGTTGACGCGCACAATTCGCACTGGTTTCCACTTCTAGTTTGTAAATCTTGTTGTAAACTCATTATATTTTTTTATGTTGATGTTGGCAAAAGTAGTGTTTTAAATTAGTTTTGTCGTTCCCAAGAAGCTTGTACTAAACATAGTAAAATATCGGGAATGTCAAAATAGTTATTCTATTTCCAAAGAAGTAAATTTAAATTTGGTGCCATCAAACAATCCTTTATCACTTAACTTTAAAGACGGTATTACCAAAAGCGCCATAAAAGACAAACTCATATAAGGCGCGCGCAATGTACTTCCCATTTGTTTTGCCATTGCATCTAATGCTGCATAAGCTTTTCCAATCTCTTCAGCAGATTTATCTGACATGATTCCGGCTACTGGTAAGGAAACAATTTTTTCTTCAGATGCATTTACGGCGCAAACGCCTCCCCTATTTTCGATAATTAAATTTACAGCTTTGCAAATCGCTTCGTCAGAAACTCCAATGGCAATAATATTATGAGAATCATGCCCTACAGAACTTGCAATGGCACCTTCTTTAATTCCGAAGTTTTTAATGAAAGCAATTGCTGGTACATCATTTTTATATCGATTTACAACGGTCATTTTTAAGATATCTGTGGCCGCATTTGAAACTAAATTTCCATCTATAATTAAAGAATCTGCTGCTATCTCATTCGTCACCAATTCTCCGTCTAAAGCCTCAATGACTCTAATTTTTTCGGATGACGATGCAAATCTAAAATCTTCTACTTTCTTTGTATCAGTATCAAAATTATTCAAAACATCAAAAGGAACAGACTGCACAAAACTTTCTCCGTTTTTAGCAACTAATTCTCCGTTAATGTAGGTTTCTAAAACATTGAATTCTTTTAAATTATCAACTAAAATAAAATCGGCAGCATCTCCTTTTTGCAACAAACCAACCTCTAAATTATAATGTTTTACAGGATTTACACAAGCCGCCTGTAACACTTTAAAAACATCAATTCCTTTGGCAACTGCGCGTTCACATAATTGATTAATGTGCCCTAACAACAAATCGTCAGGATGTTTATCATCTGAACAAAACATCATATTTTCAAAATGTACTGGCAACAAATCAATTAAAGCTTCGAAGTTTTTTGCGGCACTCCCTTCACGAATTAGCACCTTCATTCCTTTTTGCAATTTTTCTAAAGCCTCTTCATAGGTAAAACACTCATGATCGGTAGAAATTCCTGCAGCAATATATTTGCTAACATCATCTCCTCTTAAGCCTGGAGCATGACCATCGATGGGTTTATTGTTGTTTTTTGCATGTTGAATTTTTTTTAATACTTCCGTATCATCAAACAAAACACCCGGGTAATTCATCATTTCTGCCAAATATTTGATATTTGGGTTTTCCATCATCAATTTAATATCATCAGCATTAATTACAGCACCAGCACTTTCAAAAGAAGTGGCAGGCACACAACTTGGCGCTCCAAAATTGAATTTTAACGGAACTTTCTTTCCGTTTTCAATCATAAAATCAACTCCTTTTACGCCCAAAACATTGGCAATTTCATGCGGATCAGAAACCGTAGCTACCGTTCCGTGTACAATAGCAATTTTTGCAAATTCAGAGGGCACTAACATGGAACTTTCAATATGAATATGAGCATCTACAAAACCCGGTAAAATATAATTTTCTACTGCGTGATTTACTTCTCGGATAGCCGAAATATTTCCATTTTCTATAATCACTTCACCTTTAAAAATTCTTTTATTAAGAATATCTACAATGTTCCCTTTTACATTCATAATCTTGCTATATTTAGAACAAATTTACAAAGAATAAAAAGGGTTTTTATTCAACTTTATCCTATTTTTAAATTATGAATTACGCTCAACAGAAAATAACCATAGCAGAAGCAGAAAAAATTCTTTTTGACTTGTTTAATATCAAAGGAACTGCATCTTCTTTACCCGGTTATGTTGATTTTAATTTTAGAATTAAAATAGAGAATGAAGAAGGCTATATTCTAAAAATTTCTAGAGTTGAAGAAAACAAAAAGTACCTAGAATACCAGCAGCACTTATTGCAATTTATTGAGCATAGTGGTGAAAAATTAATTGCTCCAAAAGCGGTTACAGATAAAAATAACAATTTAATTTCTGAAATTAAAGATCGTTTCGGCAAAACGCGTTGTGTACGTTTACTCACCTGGGTTTCTGGAAAAGTTTGGAGTGCTGTAAATCCACAATCCGCAGATTTACGCTGCAGTATTGGAACGCAATGTGGTATTTTAACAAAAGCATTGCAAGGTTTTAAGCATCCAGAAGCGCATTATAATTTTGAATGGGATATTGCCCAATCTCTTTGGACAAAAAAGCACCTACATTTATTTGAAGCTCCTGAAAAAGAAATATTAATGCTGTTTCAACATAAGTTTGAAGCCTATCAACCCTCCTATACCAGTTTAAGAAAAAGCATTATACACAATGATCCAAATGACAATAATATTATTGTTACCAATAACCTATTGCAACCAAAAGCAAAGGCAGCAATAGACTATGGAGATGCCATGCACACACAAACCATTAATGATCTAGCAATACTCTGTGCCTATGGTGCAATGGGTCATCATGATCCTTTAGAAGCGGCTCTTGCATTTATAAAAGGCTATCATAATTCTTTTCCTTTATTAGAAAAAGAGCTAGCTCATTTATTTAATGCCATTGCCATGCGGCTTGTAATTATTGTTACCAGAGCTGCTATGAGTAAAATTGAGGAACCAGACAACGATTATCTATGGATTAGCGAAAAACCAGCTTGGGAAGTATTATATAAATGGCACGAAATTTCTGACGATTTTGCCCATTTTAGTTTTAGAATTGCATGTGGTTTTTCTGCACACCCGAATGAAACTGAATTTGAAAAATGGTCACAAAACAATACGTTTAAATTATCAGAACTTTTTCCTTCAATAAATAGAAATGAAATCCATCATTTAGACTTAAGTGTTTCTAGTACTTTTCCCGGTCATCAACAAGAGTTTAATAATTTAGATTTATTTCAATTTAAAATTGATCAATTACAGAAAGAAGTTCCAAATAAAATTTTAGCGGGTGGTTATTTAGAACCAAGAAATTTATATACCTCTACAGAATATGACACGGTTGGTAATTACGGCAAACAAAGCAGAACAATTCATTTAGGAATCGATTTTTGGCTAGCAGAGAACACGCCAGTTCATGCGCTTTTTGATGGTGAAGTTGTTGTTGCTGTTGATGATGCTGGCAATAAGGAATATGGAGGTTTAGTAATTTTAAAACATCGTCAACAAAATTTTAGTTTTTACACCTTATATGGACATAATACTGTTAAAAGTGTTCTAAAACACCAAATTGGCGATACCATTAGAAAAGGAGAGCAAATATCAATTTTAGCCAATTATCCTGAAAACGGAAATTGGGCACCTCATTTACATTTTCAAGTAATGTTGTCTTTATTAGATTACAAAACAGACTTTCCTGGAGTTGGGTACTTTAACGAAACTGACGTTTGGAAGAGTCTATGTCCTAATCCGAATTTGTTATTTAAAATTGATGGTTTTAAAGAAAATTTAATTCCTGTTTCTAATGAAATTTTAGCTTTTAGAAAACAGCATTTAGGCAAAGGCATGAGTTTACAATACAAAACGCCATTACACATTGTAAAAGGTACTAATCAATATTTAATTGATGCTGTTGGACGCAAATATCTAGACACCGTAAACAATGTAGCACATGTTGGTCATGAAAATTTTAAAGTTGTAAAAGCAGGTCAGAATCAAATGGCCTTATTAAATACAAACACCCGTTATTTACATGAAAACATCAATACACTAGCGAAAGAAATTCTCAAAACTCTCCCCAAAGAATTGTCATTTTTACATTTTGTAAATTCAGGAAGTGAAGCAAATGAGCTCGCTATTAGAATGGTTAAAACGTGTACAAATTCTGATGAAATTATGGCTAGTGAACATGGGTATCATGGAAACACAAATGGTACGATAGGTATTTCTTCCTATAAATTTGATGGAAAAGGCGGAAAAGGAAAACCTAAAAACACCCATATTTTTCCAATTCCTGATGCTTTTAGAGGGAAATATAGAGGAGAACATACTGCAGATAAATACGCACGAGAAGTGCAATTTTTAATTGATGAAATTCATCAACAAAACAAAAAAGTTGGTGGTTTTATAATAGAACCTATTATCTCTTGTGGAGGACAAATTGAATTACCAAAAGAGTTTTTGCAGCAAGCGTACAAAAAAGTAAAAAAGGCGGGTGGCTTTTGTATTTCTGATGAAGTACAAACTGGCATTGGAAGAATGGGAAAAACTTTTTGGGGATTTCAGTTACACGATGTCGTGCCCGATATTGTAACTATTGGAAAACCATTAGGAAATGGGCATCCAATTGCAGCGGTTGCGTGTACAAAAGAAGTGTCTGAAAAATTTGCAAACGGCATGGAGTTTTTTAACACCTTTGGCGGAAACCCTGTTTCTTGTGCGATTGCAACTGAAGTTTTACAAGAAGTAAAAAGAGAAAAATTGCAAGAAAATGCTTTGAATGTTGGTAAATTTTTAAAGTCTGAATTAAAACAACTATCCAAAAAATTTCCAATTATTGGGGATGTTAGAGGTCAAGGTTTATTTTTAGGCCTTGAATTGGTAGATGAACATTTAAAACCGCTTGCAGAACAAACAGATTACATTATCAATAGAATGAAAAAACATGGAATTTTAATGAGTTCTGATGGTCCAGATCATAACGTCATCAAAATAAAACCTCCACTTACATTTACAAAAGAAAATGCCAAAGAGATACTTTTTTACTTAAAAAAAGTTTTTAATGAAGACTTCATAAAAAATAAACATTAAAATATAAATCATACCTTTAAAAATAAATAACAAAACCCATAAATATGCGTAAAATTCACTTAATACTTGTTCTATGTTTATTTTCACTGAGTGTTTTATCACAAAAAAAAGAAACTAAAAATTCCAAAAAATGGGATGTAAACAATCCTCATAAGGATTGGAAATACAATACTTTTAATTTAAAAACAACTGAAGGAACCTGGATGAATTTAGATGTTTCTCCAGATGGAAAAACCATTGTTTTTGATTTGCTAGGTGATATCTATACAATGCCTATTTCTGGCGGAACAAGCACCATTTTACGTTCAGGTTTATCTTATGAAGTTCAGCCCAGATTTAGCCCTAATGGAAAATATATTTCTTTTACAAGTGATGCTGAAGGTGGTAATAATATTTGGGTAATGACTGCAGATGGTAAAAACGCAAAAGCTATCACAAAAGAAAAATTCAGATTATTAAACAATGCTGTTTGGACACCAGATGGAAAATCTCTGGTTGCAAGAAAACACTTTACCTCATCACGCTCTGTGGGTGCTGGGGAGATGTGGCAATATCCACTTTCTGGATCAGCAGGGTTGCAAATCACAAAAAGAAAAAATGACCAACAAGATGTAAATGATCCCTCTGTATCTCCAGATGGTAAATTTTTATATTATGCTGAAGACATGTATCCCGGAGGATTTTTCCAATACAACAAAGATCCAAACAAACAGATTTACGTCATTAATCAATATAACTTTCAAACAGGGAAAACAGAAAGAATTACGGGCGGTCCCGGAGGAGCTGCAAGACCAGTAGTTTCAAGAGATGGTAAATTATTGGCCTTTGTAAAACGAGTAAGAACAAAGTCGGTTTTGTATATTCATGAATTAGAAACTGGTAAAGAATGGCCTATTTATGAGCATTTAAGTAAAGATCAAAGTGAAGCTTGGGCTGTTTTTGGGGTATATCCTCATTTTGCTTGGATGCCAGATAGTAAAGATTTGATTGCATGGGCACAAGGAAAAATTAATAAAATTAATATTGAAACAAAACAAATTTCAAATATTCCTTTTCAAGTAAATCAAGAAATAAAATTAGCTAAAACACATCGTGTAAAAAGAAAAGTTTTTGAAGAAAATTTCACTTCAAAAATGATTAAAAATGCACAAACTTCTGCTGATGGAAAAACGTTAATATTTACTTCTCTAGGGCATATTTATAAAAAAGAATTACCCGAAGGAATTCCTACAAGAATTACAAGTTTATCTGATTTTGAGGCAGAACCTAATTTCACTGAAGATGGCAAATCAGTGCTGTTTGTAACTTGGAATGATGAAAACTTAGGTGCAATTTACCAAGTAAACATCGATGGTTCTGATTTGAAGAAAATTACCCAAGAAAAAGGAATTTATAGAACTCCTTCTTCTAACAGTGCTGGTTCTAAAATTGTGTACAGAAAAGAATCAGGAAATGGAGACCAAGGTTTTGATTATACTAAAAAAACAGGAATTTACATTGCAAACGCAGACGGAACGTCACCAAAAAGAATATCAAAAAATGGTGAATTTCCCGCTTTTTCTTCAGATGATAAAAGAATTTTCTTTCAAACAGGAGGTTCATTTTTTGGAGGATTGACAAAAAAATTAAAAAGTGTTGATTTGAATGGTAAGGAAGAAAGAAGTCATTTTTCATCCAAATTAGCCAATAGATTAGTACCCAGCGAAGACAACAAATTCGTTGCTTTTATTCATTTACATAAATTATTCGTTGCTCCTTTTGTGATGAATGGAAGTGAAATTAACGTAGATCAAAATACAAAATCTTTCAAAGTAGAAAGTTTGTCTAAAAATGCAGGAATCAATTTGCATTGGTCCGCAAATAACAAAAAAATACACTGGACTTTGGGTGATGAATATTTCTCAAAATCTATTGTAAATAATACTACTAATCCTTTTGCAAAAACAAACTTAACGGCGGATAAAGCCACTGGCATTAAAATTAACTTAAAAGAGAAATCTGACATTCCTGAGGGAAGAATTGCTTTTAAGAATGCCCGAATTATTACGATGGATGGGAATGAAGTGATTGAGGATGGAACGATTATCATCAACAAAAACAAAATAGAAAAAGTTGGTAAAACAAGTATTATTACTATTCCTTCAGATGCAAGAGTATTTGATATGAATGGAAAAACCATTATGCCAGGAATGGTAGATGTACATGCTCATGTTGGTGCTTTTAGAAACGGATTAAGCACTCAAAAACATTGGCAGTTTTATGCAAATTTAGCTTTTGGCGTTACTACTTCTCATGATCCTTCTGTTCATACAGCAGCTGCTTTTACCTTAGAAGAATTGCAAAGAAGCGGTCAAATAGTGGGACCGAGACTATTTTCTACAGGATTTATTTTATATGGTGCAGAAGGCGATTTTAAAGCTGTTGTAAATAGTTTAGAGGATGCGCGTTTTGCAATTGCAAGAACCAAAGCTTTTGGCGCGAAATCTATTAAAAGTTATAATCAACCCAGAAGAGAACAACGTCAGCAAATTATGCAAGCTGCTAAAGAGCTAAGCGTAAATGTAGTTCCTGAAGGTGGCTCTAATTTCTACTCAAACATGAGTATGATTTTTGATGGACATACCGGAATTGAGCATAATATTCCTGTAAATCCAGTGTATAAAGATGTCTTATCACTTTGGAAAAACAGTAAAACTGGTTATACTCCTACTCTAATCGTAAATTATGGAGGAATGAATGGAGAGATGGAATGGTATCAAAAAAGTAATGTCTGGGAAAACAAAACACTTTTAAAATATACACCAAGATATGTGGTTGATGCCAGATCTAGACATAGAATTATGATTCCTGAAGAGGAATATCAAAACGGACATATTTTAACTTCGGAAACGGTTACTGCTTTGGCAGATGAAGGTGTAAAAGTAAATTTAGGTGCACATGGCCAATTGCAAGGCTTAGGCGCGCATTGGGAATTATGGATGTTACAACAAGGAGGATTGAGTAATCATGAAGCCCTAAAAGCAGCTACTATAAATGGTGCTGGCTATATTGGTGTTGCTGATGAGTTGGGTTCATTAGAAAAGGGGAAATTAGCAGATTTGATTATCATGGATAAAAATCCTTTAGAGAATATTAAAAACTCAAATTCTGTAATATACACAATGGTGAATGGACGTTTGTACGATGTAAATACCATGAATGAAATTGGAAATTACAAGACAAAAAGAAGCAAATTTTATTTTGAAATGGATGGTTATAATCAAGGAGTGCCTGTAAATATGAAAACCAATAGTTTTACAACGCCTACTTGTAGTTGTCATTAATTTGTTATTACACGGAGATACGACATGGCAATATTTTTATTTGTAGTCTTAATCTTGGGATTACCTCGGTCATGCTTTTTAGGTAGTGACGGTGTGCGTGTTTATGTGTTATCATTAATACATTGAAAATTTAATATCGATTTTTAAACTCAAAACTTTCTATCTATATGAAAAGGGCTTAAGTCTAAAGATCTTTTTTTATCTGAAATAATTTCTGAAACCAATTTACCCGTAGCTGGACCTAAACTCCAACCCATCATGGCGTGACCTGTTGCAAAAGTTACATTTTTACATTTAAATGATTTGCCTATGTATGGCAATCCATCAGGAGAACAAGGTCTTAAACCACATTTTGCCGCTTCTTTTTCCTGCTCATTAACCCTTAAATTAGGATAATAAGATTCAGCGGCTTTGGCAATTGCATCGACACGAACAGGATTTATGATATCATTTATTCCGCCAATTTCCATAGTTCCTGCAAAACGTGTAAATCCGTTCATAGGCGTTACAGCTACTTTTGCTTCCATTAAAATAGCTGGAATGGTAATATTTGTCTCACTTTTTGTGTTCACTCGGTATCCTTTTCCTGCCTGAATAGGAATATCAACGCCTAATTTCTTTGCTAAATTTTGCGACCAAGAACCTGTAGCAATTACAAATTCATCTGATTTTATATGAAGATTGGTTGTTTTAATTCCTGTTATTTTCTGATTAGCAACCATAATATCTAACACCTCTTCATTGCCTAATATACTTACTCCGTTCTTTTTTAAATAGGTTTTTAATTGCGGCATAAACTCATTGGGCGTCATATGCGCATCCGAATGATAATAGACAGCACCTTTGATATTTAAGTCTACATTTTTTTCAATTTTTTGAACTTGTTCTTTTGATAGGTTTTCTACTTTTAAACCCTCTTGAATTGCTCTCTGGCCCACTTTCCATTCTTCTTCGCCTGCTTTTTCTGTTTGATAATACATCAACAAACCTTTGTGCTGATAAAAAAAATCAAAATCACCAGAAGATTTTAAATCTTCATATAATTCTCTGCTTAATAAATTAATATCTTTTATCACAGGAATTGCTTTCTCTACTTTTTGGGCTGTTGCCGATTTTTTAAAAGCCCAACTCCACTTTAGAAAATCATAATTCAATCTTGGTTTTACATAAAACGGACTTTCTGAATTGAACATCCACTTGATGCCTTTATTAATCGTTCCTGGTGCAGCTAAAGAAATAATATGACTTGGTGTAATATAACCTGCATTTACATAAGATGCACCTGATGTAAAATCTGATTTATCAACTACAGTTACTTTATGTCCTTCTCTTTGAAGATAATAGGCTGAACATAAACCTATAATACCACCACCTATAATGATTACACTTTTTGCCATTTTATTTTTAAATTAAGATGCTCAATAGATTCTAAAATATCTTTATAATGATTTGATTTCACCCATCAAATCACCTGAAAACCCAAAGCGTAAGGATCATCTTGGGTATCAATTGTAATTATATTTTTCCCGTAGATTTTTGCCCAACCTTTTATACTGGGGATAATTGCTGATTTTCCAGCTAATAGTGTTTCTTCTTCCACTACGCCTGTAAAAGTGCTACCAATAAAGCTTTCATGAATAAATTCTTGACCAATTTTTAGTTTTCCTTGAGCATACAATTGTGCTAATCTTGCAGATGTTCCTGTTCCACAAGGACTTCTATCAATAGCTTTATCACCATAAAAAACAGCATTTCTTCCATGAGAAGTTGCATCAATTGGTGTTCCTGTCCATAATAAATGTGTTACATTTTTGATGCTTTCATGATCTGGATGTATAAATTTATCTGGATATTTTTCGTTAATCCGATCTCTAACAACTTGTGAATATTGAATAATTTTTGCGGCTGTAAAATCTTGAATACCACTAAAATTTTTCTGTGGATCTACAATGGCATAATAATTTCCACCATAAGAGACATCAAAAGTAATTTCTCCCAATTCAGGACATTCTACGCTTAAATTTTCTGCTGCTAAATAACTTTTTACATTCGTTAATTTTACCCAATCTACTTTATCATTTGTTCGCTGATATTCAATTTCTACCAACCCTGCAGGTGCTTCCATTTTTATTTTACCCGGAGTTTTTGGAATAAACAACCCCTCTTCAATGGCGATAGTAATGGTACCGATGGTTCCATGACCACACATAGGTAAACAGCCGGAAGTTTCTATAAATAAAATAGCAAAATCATTTTCTGGATTGTGAGGTGGATACAAAATTGAGCCACTCATCATATCATGACCTCTTGGTTCAAACATCAAACCTTTACGAATCCAATCATATTCTTTCAAAAAATGCAAACGTTTTTCGTTCATTGTTTCCCCAATTAGTTTTGGTCCTCCGCTTTTAATTACTCTTACAGGATTTCCACAAGTATGCGCGTCTATACAAACAAAAGTATGCTTACTCATTTTTTCTTTTGTTAATATGATTATTGACTCTACCTTCTAAAATTGCTAACGTAACTGTGCCTTGTTCTAAAACTACTTCGTGAAAATCTCTAACATCAAATTTATCTCCTAATTCTTTTTCGGCTTTTGTACGCAATTCTCTAATTTTTAATTCGCCAATTTTATAAGACAAGGCTTGTCCAGGCCAAGAAATGTATCTGTCTGTTTCTGTATTAATTTCATGTAAAGAAAGCGCTGTGTTTTCTGACATATACGTTACAACTTGTTCTCTAGTCCATCCTTTTGCATGAATTCCTGTATCTACCACTAATCTGCAAGCGCGCCACATTTCATACGTATACTTTCCAAATTGTTCGTAAGGAGTGGTGTACATTCCCATTTCATCTGCTAAAAACTCAGAATATAAACCCCACCCTTCACCATAAGCAGATAAATATAAATTTCTACGAAACTGGGGAATTGAATCTCCTAATTCGTTATTTAAACTTCCTTGTAAATGATGACCAGGAACCGCTTCATGCACGGTTAAAGAAGGCAAAGTATACAAAGTTCTGCTTGGTAAATCATACGTATTTACCCAATAATAACCGGGCTCTGTGTTATTTTTCGAAGTACCTACATAACGTCCTCCTGTATATTTTGGTGCAATTGCATCTGGCACAGGTGCAACCCCGTACGGTTTTCTTGGCAAGGTTTTAAAAAATTTTGGCAATTGCGCATCTGCTCTTTTTGCCATATCCCTGGCGATCATTAAAATTTCTTTTGGTGAAGTTGCGTAAAATTGTTTGTCGGTTCTTAAGAATTCAAAAAAGTCTGCAAAACTTCCTTTAAAGTTTAGTTCCTTGATTATTTTTTGCATTTCTGCTTTTATTCTAGCGACTTCTCTTATACCAATTTGGTGAATATCATCAGCAGAATATTGAGAACTTGTTGTGTAAAAATCAATTCTATTTTTATAATAAGCTTTTCCATTTAGGGTTTCTGAAACACCTAAAGTTGTTCTTGTTTTTGGTAAATATTCAGTTTCAAAAAAAGTTTTGATTCTTTTAAATTCAGGAACTACAATTTGCTCAATAGTATTTTTTGCAACTGTTAAAACAGAATCTCTTTGACTCTGATTCAGACTAGCTGGCAAATTTTGAAATGGTTTATAAAATGGACTTTCTTTAAAATCATTAACAATATGATCATTATATGTAGATTCATATCCTTCAAAAATCACTTTAGGCTGCGAAACCCCTCTTTCTAAACCTTCTCTTAAATTCACGAAATGCTGTTCTACAAATTCTGTTAAACTGTTTAGTTTTCTCAAGTATTCTTTTACTTCCCAATAATTATTTAAAGGTCTAATTTGATAATTTAAACTACTATGAAAACCAGAATCCGACAACAAAGGATTAAGAAACCTTTCAAATTTATAATAATCAATTTTATCTTGTAACACGAATTTTAGCAGCTTCGCTGAAATTTGATCTGTTTCAGAAAGTTCATTTATTTTAATACAACCAAAGTATTGCATTTGGTCTTCTGCATATTTTGCTTCTGCTTTGTAATATTCTCTTGTAAATAGCCCCAAAGGATACTCGTCTTTGTCATAAGATTCTCTTCCTTCATAAGATTCAATCATTATATCTAATTCTTTGACAGAACTATTACAAACTTTATCTGAACCATTACAGGAACAGAATAGCACAACCACTAAAAAAAAAAGCACTTTAAAAACTCTCATACACTAAATTTTATTTTTTACTCTTGCGCCATCAACTGACCTAAAAATTTCTAATGGATTTTCATTTTGCAATTCTTTTGGCAATAGATTATTTGGCCAATTTTGGTAGCTAAATGGTCTTACCCAACGTTTTATAGAAGTAATACCTACTGCAGAAAAACGACTATCTGTAGATGCAGGATATGGACCACCATGCACCATAGATTCGCAAACCTCAACTCCTGTTGGAACTCCGTTAAAAATAATTCTACCAACTCTATTTTGCATTGCAGCAATTACTTTTTGAAAATTAGTAATTTCATCATTATCAGAAATTATAGTACCTGTTAATTGGCCTTCTAAATTTGCAATAATGGTTTCTAATTCTTCCTTATTGGCGCATTCAACCACCATAGAAAAAGGACCAAAAACCTCTAAATGCAAAGTTGGGTTTTCTAAAAATGATTTTCCGTCAACTGAGACAACAGCCTGTTGTGCATAATTATTTTGAACATCTGATTCATAATTTGCAGTTATGGACACTTTAGCTTGAGCAACTACTTTATCTTTATTTGCATCGTATCCTTTTTTAATATTTGGATGCAACATACAAGAAGGATTTATATCCATAATTTCTTGTGATAAGTGATTTCTAAAGACACTCAAAGAATCACTTTTGATGCCTAAAATTAAACCAGGATTTGTACAAAATTGCCCTGCTCCTAAAGTAATAGAACCTGCGTATGTTTTTGCAATTTCTTCATTTCTATTATCTAAAGCTTTTGGTAAAATAACCACAGGATTGATGCTCCCCATTTCTGCAAAAACAGGTATTGGTTCTTCTCGTTTTGCTGCTATATCCAATAATGCTCTTCCTCCTTTTATACTTCCTGTAAAACCCACTGCTTTTACTTTTGAATGTGACACTAGCTCCTGACCAACTTCTATTCCGCTTGAATTTAAATTGGAGAAAACACCATTAGGCATTCCTGTTTTTTCAGCAGCTTTTATAATTGCTGATGCTACCAATTCTCCGGTTCCAGCGTGCATTGGATGTGATTTTACAATTACAGGGCAACCTGCTGCTAACGCAGCAGCAGTATCTCCACCAGCAGTGGAATAGGCTAAAGGAAAATTACTGGCTCCAAAAACTACCACGGGTCCTAAAGCGATATTCATTTTACGAAGGTCTAGTTTTGGCATTGGTTCTCTATTTGGTTGCGCTGTATCTATAGTTGCTTCTACCCAAGACCCTTCTGCAACCAACGTTGCAAAACTTCTTAATTGACCAACAGTTCTTCCTCTTTCCCCTTTTGCTCTGCCCTCAGGTAAGCCTGTTTCTGAACAATACATTTGTATTAATGTATCATCTAAAGCTAAAATTTCATCTGCAATTGTGTTTAGAAACGTTGCTTTTTTTATTCCAGAAATAGTACTGTATTCTTTAAAGGCTTCTGACGCTAAATTTACGGATTCTCTAATTTCTTCTGATGAAGCTTCTGTAAAAACAGCATCATTTTCTTTGTTTAATTCTGGATTAAAGGTTTTAAATGTATGGTCTCCTTTAGCTGATTGTAAATTGCCTATATAGTTTTTTCCTGTCATAATTTTATTTGAGATTTGCTCATTTGTGTTAGGTGTTGAAACGAAATCCTTTTTTAGCCTATTTGAAATAGCGTCATTACGAGGAACGAAGTAATCTCTTTTAATTCAGAGATTTCCAAAGTTTACAAAAAAGTAAACTTCGCAATGACAACTATAAAAAGATATAGTGAAAAACCCAACCTTTGGGTAACACCCTACTTCTTTATAAATTTTTATAATCTGGTAATGTTGGTCTTAGTGCCAAAGCATCTGTAATTATTTTTTCTATCCTCCCTCTTTCTTCACCTTGCAACACTAATCTTGGCGCTCTAACATATTCATTTCCAATACCTGTATGAACCGATGCTGTTTTAATATATTGCACTAATTTTGGATGAATATCTAACTCCAAAAGCGGCATGAACCATCTATAAATTGTAATTGCTTCTTGAATTCTGTTTGCTTTGACCAACTCATAAATAGCCACAGTTTCTGCCGGAAAAGCGTCTACCAAGCCTGCAACCCAGCCATCTGCACCTAAAACCAAACTTTCTAAGGCCAAAGTGTCCACACCTGTCATAATTGCTAATCTGTCTCCAAATTTGTTCTTAATTCTGGTAATATTAGTAGTATCTCTGGTAGATTCCTTGACTGCTTGAATATTCGGACAAGCATCTAAAAGCTCTTGAAACATGTCTAAAGTTACTAATAATTTATAATCTACTGGGTTGTTATAAATCATAATGGGCAAAGAAGTGCTATTGGCAACGGTTTTAAAATATGTTACCACTTCTGCATCACTAGCTTTGTAGCGCATAGGAGGTAACATCATTAAACCACTTGCACCATCTGCTGCTGCTGTCTGTGCCAAAGCAATTGCCGCTTTTGTAGTCTGTTCTGCAATGTTCATTAAAACAGGTACTTTTCCATCTACAAAGGCAACCGTTTCTTTTGTTAACCTTCTCCCTTCTTCATCTGTCAATGTGCTGGCTTCTCCTAAAGTTCCTCCTAAAACAATACCGTGAACTCCAGCATCTAGTTGTGCTTGGATGTTTATTTTAAACATTTCCATGTCTAACTCATCAGTAGAAGTAAACTGTGTTGTTACGGCTGGCATTACGCCTTTCCAATTAAATTTCATTTTTATACTTTTTTATATATGCTAAAATTAAAGAAATCAAGTTTTTAAAAATAGCCTTAAATTACTCTAATTTGATATTATATTATCTAAATTAATACTTAATGTAATTTATTTGAATATTTTTGTATTATATAACTTCTCATTATGAGATACTGAAACAAATTTCGTAGAGATGAAAGTTTTTCCATTTAAAATTCCGAAACCAGCAAATATTGGATTGATTTATCAGGAAGATATTGAAATTTTATTTTATGATAAACTACATCAACATGATGAAATTCAAATTAGTTTTATAGAGAGAGGAAGCGGAACTTTATTTATTGGCGATAAGATTTGTAATTATACTCAAGGCAGTGTTTTTGTAATAGGAAGTAACATTCCGCATGCTTTTAAAAGTGATAAAAATGTTGCACAAAAATCTAAAATGTTGAGTTTGTTTTTCACAAAATCTTCTTTCGGTGAAACATTTTTTGAATTAGATGAGTTTGCTGAAATTGATATTTTTTTTGAGAAATCTTCTCGCGGTTTTGTTTTAAAATCTAATATTGATGCGATCATTTTTATTTTCTTGCAAATGAAGAAGGTTTCTAAAATAAAACGATTTATGCATTTCTTAGAAATCTTACAACTATTAGCTATATCAGAAACAACCCCACTTTCTAGTTTTGTGTATCAAAAAATATATTCTGATATGGAAGGAAAACGGATGCGTACTATTTTTGAATACACCTTAGAAAATTATCATCAAAAAATAACTTTGCAAGAAGTCGCAAATAAAGCAAACATGACAAAAAATGCTTTTTGCAAATATTTTAAAAACAGAACAAATAAAACGTATTTCAATTTTTTAAATGAAATACGAATTGAAAATGCTAGTAAACTAATTATGATTAAAAAAGAAATATCTATCAATGAAATTGCTTATATTACAGGTTTTAATAACATTTCTAATTTTAATAGAAAATTTAAAGAAATTAAGAAAATGACGCCTTTAAATTTTAAAAAATTACAAATTATCTAATTCAAGTTTCAGCGCTTTAGTCAATCCCCTGAAAATCATATCATAAAAATGATTGATGAATTCTCATACTGAATCAACTGTTAAATCATTAGAATCGAAAAAACAAATCAAATAAATTTCAGTACTTTTAATAACATGATTGTTACATAACAAACTTAAAAACGAGTAATTTTTAAAAAATGATTAATCCTAGACATATTAATAAGAATAGATATAATATTACAAACATAAAACTTAAATTAGTTTTATGTTGCTTAGTGTGTATTTCCTTTTCTAAAGTGTATTCGCAACGTGATTCACTTAGAATCATTTATACAGATGTAAAACAAACGGATTCTGTGAGATTCATGGCTTTAGACACCTTGTTTTTTAAGTATTATTATAAAGAACCAGATTCTACTTTAAAAGCCATAAATTACCACAAACAGCTTGCTGAGGAAAACAATAATAAAGAAGAGATTTGTAAATCTCTAATAAGAGCGGCACTGATATACGGACCAAAGCGCGAGTATGAAAAATGCTTAAGACTATTCAATGATGCATTAGTAATTGCAAAAGAGCTTAATAAACGTAATCTTGAAGCTATAATAATTTCAAGAAAAGCACTATTATTTCAGGAAACATATAAGTATCTAGAGGCAGTTCAAAGTGGAAATGAAGCATTGGTTATTTTTAGGGAGTTAAAAATGAATAGCGAGGCAGCCTGGGTATTACAAAATTTAGGCAGTATCAATCTGTATTTAGGTAATTATGACCTAGCTTTAGAATATTTTCAGCAATATCAAACAGCTCATGATACGTATAACTTTCCAAACGACCAATCTTTTGCTTATAATCAAGAGCTAATTGGAAGGGTTTATCTTGAAAAAGAATTATACGAAGACGCTCTAATTTATTTTGAAAATGCGTTCAAACATTTTACGTCGCTCGAAATAAAGTATAAAATGAAAGATTCTTCTAAATTTTTAGCGATAATACATACAAAGTTAAACCAACTTGACAAAGCAACCAATTATGCTCAAAAAAACTTAGCACTTAGCAAAGAACTTAAATCCGAAATGGATTTAGATATGGCAGAATTCATACTTGCTGAAATTACCTTTAAAACCGATATACCTTCTGCATTAAAACAAGCAAAAGCTATTTTAAACCGTCTTCCTAATGATGGATTTTATAGTATTAAAAAAGACATATACAACCTACTTTACAAAGGCTACAAGTCACAAAATAATTCAAAGTTAGCTGTAGAAATGCTCGAACGCTCTACTGTTTATAAAGATAGTATAAACTTAGAAATAGATCGTTTAGCCGTTACGAGAGAATTGGTAAAACAAGACTATGAGCATCGAATCTCTGAAAGTAAACTAAAAAGCGAAAACGAAAAAGCAGCACTCAAAATCACACAACTTAAAAGAACGTTTGCCGTAGTCATAATTTGTGCCCTATTCATTTTTTGTGTTATTTTCTATTTTAGATCTAAAACCAAAAAAGATAAAGCAATACGAGCTGCAATGTTGGATGAAATAATGCGTCTCAAAAACAGTTCAAATCAAGTTGTAGCTGCTACTACTGTATTTGAACTGGTTAGAGAAAAAATTGAGCACTCCATTAAAAGAAAATTAAATGAAACCGATTGGAAGGTGCTAAATGTATTATTGGTAGAGCCCGTAATGACCAATAAAGAAATTGCCCAGAAAGTTTTTTTAAGTGCAGATGGCGTTGGTTCTTCGCTTCGCAGAATGTATGAGTATTTTAATATCAAAGAATCGAAGTATAAAAAAGTTTCATTGTTACTGGAGACAATCAAGCGCTCCAATAGCTAGCATAGACCGCTATAATTACAAATAATTTCTACCCAAAGCAACTTTTCACCCTTAGGCCTGAAATACTTTGAAAACAATTTTAAGAAATTTATGTAACGCTCAATGGTTGTAATTTCTATTGAATATAATTTATAGCAAAATAAAACTCTACAAGCAATCTTGTTTGTGGAGTTTTATTTTATCTGATAATCTTATTGAAACATAATGCTAAGGGCATAAAATCATAAAATTAATACACAACATGATTAATTTAAAGCACCGTCCTTACCAATAAAGAAATCTCTAATAAAGTTTATTAAAGTATTGATGGAATTGGTTCTTCTCTTCCGAGAATGTGAGAGTATTTTAATCTTAAAGAATCCAAGTATAAAAAATTTTCATTGTTACTAGTAGGAATCAAGGGCTTCAACGGCTAGTATATAAAACAGTAATTATCAATAAATTTAGACCAAATAATTTTCACTCCTAGGCGTGAAAATGGCCATATTCACGCCTAGGCGTGAAGTTCTTTTGAAACAATTTAACGTATTTTACTTTATTGTTTAAGATTAAGACAAGGATTGATATCTTTCTACCATGAAAGTTCATAATTGGATTCCAACATGACCCATGGAGAAAAAAATATAGAATTGGCAACAGTAAAAATCCAATCTGTGGGGGTTTATGATTTTGAAGTTTAGCCATTTAGTGAGCAGTCCACTTTTCAAATAAGTGGATTGTTTCACTATTCAGTTTTATCGTTTAACAGCCATAAAATTAATGATAAATTAAACAAATTTCCTCACACTTTTAATGCATGACATAAACATGAAAGTAAAAAAATATTCGAGCCAATAGCACTTATTTTTGATATTCTAAGAACAAGCCATAATAACAAAGTAACTTTAAACATGAGCAGTTATTCACCAAGATTAAGAAATTTCTAAGAATTGCATTAATCTTTCTCGGAATTTTATTCAGGCAATATTATATTTTGAGTCGGACAGGAGGTTTTAAAGTTTATAGCAATACAACATCTAATTTAACAACCTTAGAATTGAATTCTAAAAGAGTCGCTTCGAATCTAATGGAACCGAAAATTGGAGATTTTGTTTGCTACAAAGGCCTAAATGGAAGATCAGGAATAATTCAAGAACTCATAGACTTTCCGGAATGGAAAATGAAACTTTAGAACGCCCTTATCTGCTATTAACTTTGCTGCCGGCTCTATTAAAAAATATTGGACAAAGATGTAACCAATTAAAATAACACAAAAACTGAAGAGAATAGGAAATCAAGTATTACATATGACTAAATTGTTTGATGATATTTTAATTATTGGACAGACTGAAGCTAGTAAAAACAAATACAATCCATTAGAGATTAATCTAGGGGGATTTATGTGTGAAATAGTTGATGAAGTAAGTAATGCTATAAAAAACTCGCAGAAATTAATATTAATTGATCCCGAAGAATTAAAAAACGTAACTATTTTTATTGATGAAAAATTAGGACGAAATATTTTTATAAACCTACTTAGTAATGCTGTGAAATTTTCTTCTGAAGACAATTATACCATTATTTCAGTTACCGATTTTGGTATTGGAATTCCTAGAGCAGAGCTTTCAGATATATGTAAACCTTTTGCTAGAGGAAAAAACGTAGATTTAATTCAAGGCTCAGGTCTTGGATTATCGGTTGTAAAAGATGCCATAGATCTTATTGAAGGAAAAATAATTGTTCATAGAAATATTGGAAATGGAACTTTCTTTATTGTAAAAATTCCAAAAAAGCCAAACACATATTATGTATAAAATTTTAATAGTTGAAGATACATTATCCATTAGAGAAGAAATTTTTGATATTCTAACAATGGAGGGATACACCGTTTTTCAGGCTGAAAACGGAGAAATTGGTTTTGAAATGGCTTTAAAAGAAAAGCCAGATCTTATTATTTCTGATATACTCATGCCAGAAATGAACGGTTTTGAAATGTTTGAAAAACTGAATAAAGAGAAGAAAACAAAAAGTATTCCATTAATTTTTCTTTCTGCAAAAGGCGAAAAAAGGGATATTAGAATTGGTATGAATCTTGGAGCCGAAGATTATTTAACAAAACCAGTAAATATTGATGATTTGGTGAGTGTCATCAAAAATAAAATTCAATAATAATTTTGCTTTCGAATAGGTATACTCAAAAAGACAAATTTGAATTAAGATGCATAAAAGCAGGCAAAATGGAGAAAAACTCGATAGTTCAAGAAATATTCAAAGAAAATTGGAATTTAGATAATTTTGGACCTCTTAAAATACCGACTAATAAAATTTTTGTTTCAGAAGATACTAGGGACATATCAGAAGATTCAAAAATTGTTTGGAAGATTGTGCTATTAATCGTTATGATTGTGACATTCTTAATTAGTTATAAAATTTAGTTTAGCATCTGAAGAGTATAAGAATTGTTAAAATATATTCATAAAAGAATTTAATAAACAGGGAATGAAAAAAGAAATACATAAAAAAACAAAAACTCTAACCGTTATTGCAAGAGGTATTTTAATTACACTTTTTGCTGTAGTATCGTTTTTCATATTGTAATGCTTATCCCATAGGAAATTATTAATGCATACGTCTAAATTTTGTTGATAAACGAAATAAGATTTATTTTTAGATTATAAACTAAGAAAATAACCTAATGAACAAGGTGGCATTATAAACTATCTTTGACGCAACAAGTCTGAGATAGTTGAAACTGTAATCATAAAATAACGTTTTATTACTGCAGAGTATAAGAATTGTTCAAATAAACTAATAAGAGAATCTAATAAACAGGGGAATGAAAAATAACAAAAATAACAAAACAGAAACTCTAGCTGCTATTGCAGGAGGTATTTTAATTGCACTTGTTGCTACAGTCGCTTTTTTTATATTATTACCTGCGGTACTTTTTTTCGGCAAAAATATTATTAGTAATGATTATGGCTATAAAATTTGAGATAGCTGATAACGAAAAGAAACAATGAAGAACAACTAAAAGTGTGTGTGATTTTTAGCACCATGATTAGCATTACCTTTATACTTTGCTTTATGTCTTTTTTAATTGCACACAACTAGCCTAAAGAACAAATACTGCATTAGTTACAAAAATATTGCTTTTAACAATTTGCATGATTTATTGCTAGTGAACGCATACTTAATAAAATCTTGACGGCTTTTCTATTCAGTTTATCTTATATGAATTCGTTTCTGAAAGAAGTAATGAAATGATATATAAGCATGAAACATACTTTCTGTTTTTAATTTCGATAATTTATCGCTAAGGTTTAAAATTAATTGTAGATGCCAGCATATAGATGATTGGTTATCTAAAAGAATTATTATCTCCAATACTAAACTGTACGATCGCATTTGATCGAGTACAAGCATTAAAATTTGCTAAAAAACATAGTATGACATTATCTTAACCGATTTATGAATGCCACTAATGGACGGGCACGAATTAAAGACGGCAATGAACAAAATTGAAAACTATTAGTGAAGTTTATATGCTACAGGATTAAATAGCCGTTCAATTTCAATAAAGTATTTGAAAACGTTATGGATTGATACCTGGAGAACTCATTAAAAAGCTAGAAGTAGAAAAAATGAATATAAACCTAACGATTCTAGTTACGTGAACAAACTTTATGAGAAAATGTTCTGTGACTCCTTTTTTTTTGCGATACAAAAATTGCGAAATTATACTATGTGCATAAACTCTTCGTTTTAAAAATCTTTTTTTTCCAATTTAAAAAGTATCTTTATCTATCAAATTTACAACTATTTTATACGATGGAAAATGAATTTTTAGACAATACATCCCTAATTAGCTATTCTAATAATATTTATGAAAAAACTGATTTTACAGCAATTTCAGAAATTAAATTAACAGAAAACAAAGGAGTTATAAAATGGGTAAACACCTATGGCATTCATTACCAAGAAGCTTATAAAAAAGTTATTTATCAAAATAAATTAGACGATTTTTTAATAAAATTATTGAGCGATGAAGAGCATCCCAACAAGGTAATCTTGCTAGATGACTTATTATTTGTTACCACACGTGTTTTAATAACAGAAAGTCAAAAATCAGATTCTGAACAGATGATTTTTATTGTTTCTTCGGATTTTTTATGGTCTATTCAAGAAAAATCGGGTGATTATTTTAATTGGATTCGGGAGCGTTTAGAGGGAAACAAAGGTATTGTTAGAAAGAAGAAAGCTGATTATTTATTGTTTTTATTGTTAGAATCTATTGTTGATAATTATCAGGACACTTATGAAGAAAATGCAGAACTAAGTGCTGATAAGCTAAACTCTACGCACATCAAACCAACTCCAGAATTTACTTCTTTAGTAGAAAAAAGAAAGCAAGAATTATTCAATTTTAAAAAAGCAACTTTGAGCTTAAAAGATACCATTACTAAATTAGAAAAAATGGAAATTGATGGTTTTGAGGTGAAGTATTTTAGCGAATTAAAAGAACAAACTACCAACTTGATTTCTAATATTGATTTTGAATTACAAGAGTTAGAAAGCAAAATAAATTTAATTTTTAGTATACAAGGTCATCGTTTAAATGAAGTAATGAAAACATTGACTATTTTTTCCGTCATTTTTATTCCGTTAACTTTTTTAGCAGGAATTTACGGAATGAACTTTGAGAATATTCCAGAACTTAAATTTAAATACAGCTACTTTATTTTACTAGCAGCTATGGTAATTATTACCCTTATTTCTGTTTGGTATTTTAAAAGAAAGAAGTGGTTTTAGTTGATTAGTTTTGAAAAAAAGAAGAGCCTAATACTCCAAAAAACCATTCAAAGCCTCCAAACTTTCAGCTGGATTTTCTTCCATAGGCACATGACCAGAATTTTCTAAAATAACTAATTTAGAATTTGTTAGCATACGGTCCATTTGTTTGCCATTATCCAATGGAATCCAAGAATCTTGAGCTCCCCAAATTAATAATGAAGGAGTTTGTATACTTTTTAGTTTTTCTAAATTTGCTTTTGCCCCTAATTTAAAATCAGTTTTTGCTCTGTCTATAAAGGCTTGTCTGTTACCCACTCTCAAAGCCATTTTATGATACCGCGTAATTATAGCATCTGTAACCTTACTATTATCTGCATATACTTCTTCCATATTTTTTTTAATAAAAAACTTCGGTGTAACATACAAAAACAAGGAACTTAACACAGGTGTTTTTGCCATCTTAAATACAGCAGGCTGTGGTTTATTTGTTGGTAAGCCACTTGCATCAATTAAAATCAATTTTTCTATTTGTTCAGGATGTTCAGCGGCATAGTTCCACGCAATATTACCTCCTAAAGAATTACCTGCCAAATGAAATTTAGCAACATTTATTTTCATCAAAAACTGTTGTAAAAAATACGTGTAATTTTCTATGGAATAATCTGCATTTTTGTTGGGACCTGTAATTCCGAATGCTGGCAAATCCATTCTAATAACTCTATATTTTTTTTTGAGGTCTTTTGTCCAGTCATTCCAAGTATGCAAGGAAGAGGCAGTACCATGCACTAAAACGATCGGAAAACCCTGCCCTTCGTCTCTGTAATGCACTTGCATTCCATCAATTTCTATAAATTTAGAAGCTTCGTTTGTGTATTCCTTTTTTAATTCTTCTAAAGAAACATCTGAGTATATAGCGCCCTTTATTAGCATTATGGTTATTACTGCAACTGCATAGAAAATATATCTCTTTTTAAAATTTTTCATAATAAATTACTTCATAATTTTATATAGCATGGGCTTACTGGGTGTAGCATCATTTTCAAAAGGAGCAATCATTAAATTCAATAAATACTCTCCATCTTCAACAGTATTTGGAACGTATATAAGCTCTGTAATTGTGGCATCCATTCTTACTTCTCCTGCTGTATTCCAAAAAGCATTATGAGCCAATAATTTTCCTTCATCTTTTTCTTTATCTACAGAAGGGAGATCAATTAACAAGTGTTTAATTCCTTTTTCTCTTAAATAGATAGCCCCTTTTTCAGATAAATACGTTGGATTTGTATTTGAATACTGCATACTCTTTTTATCCTCTAAATTGGGCAATGTACGAATTACGATAGCATCCCGTTTCTTGTTTCGTAAGGCAGTTCTCAATTGTTTTACTCCAATTAGAAAATCTCCATTATGATGCAAAGGAGCTATTGTAACTACCTCAGCAACAAAGAAATAATGTTTTAAGTTTTTATTAATAGAATGCACTTTTTCAGTGATATGCCCTACACATTCTGTATGTGTAACATGTGCATGAGGATTAAAATGAATGGTATTAAAATTAACTACTGCACCATTTGCAACACTTACCTCATAATCATCTATTTTTTCAGGAGCAATTTTTGGATCCTCGATATACCAAGCATTTACATTTTGTTTTGAAGTATCTATAGGTATAGAAATATCTAGAGGTTTTGATACATCGATTTGTATTTTTCTTGAGTTGTATTCAATAATTGCTTTCATTTGTGGTATAAATTACTTTTTTAAATCAAGTTTATCATAAATAAATCGGATGCAATTCCATCAGATAAAAACTTTCCTTTATGGGTTGTTTTTAAAACTTTATTTTCAATATACAATAATTTTTGTTCAATGTATTTTTTCGATTGCATCTTTAAATATTTCGTGTAATTTTCTCCAAAATCTGTATCAATTTTATTGAAAGAAACTCCCCAAATTGTGCGTAAACCAGTCATAACATATTCATTATATCTATCTGTAACAGAAAGCGTTTCTCTTTGAATCGGCAAATCGTTTTGGGCAATACTTTTAATATATTTTGTGTTATTTTGTACATTCCAACTTCTCCGCTTACCATCAAAAGAATGCGCGGAGGGTCCGATACCCAAATAGCTTTTCCCTAACCAATAAGAAGAATTATTTTTGCTAAAGAAATTTTCTTTTCCAAAATTAGAAGTTTCGTAATGTATAAAATTAGCTTTGGTTAATTCATCAATTAAAATATTGAATTGTGCTTCTGCTTTATCCTCATCTACATTTTTAATAACTCCTTTCTCTATAAAACGTTCTAAAGCTGTTTCAGGCTCTACCGTAAGTGCATAACTAGAAATGTGTGACACTCCGAAACTTAAAGTAATTTTTATATTTTCACACCATTCTTGATCTGTACAATCTGGAACGCCATAAATTAAATCTACCGAAATATTATCGAAATATCGCGTTGCTATAGACAAAGATTCTCTTGCTTCTTGTGCGTTGTGCGCTCGATTCATCAATTTTAAATCTTTCTCAAAAAAAGATTGAATTCCGATACTTAGTCTATTGATCGGTGATTTCGAAAATTCAATGATTTTAACTTCTGATAAATCATCAGGATTTGCTTCTAAAGTAATTTCTGGATGATCGATAACTGCATGATTTTTATAAATAGCATCCAATAACAATTGAATTTCATTCACCGATAAAACGCTAGGAGTGCCACCTCCAAAATAAATTGTTTCAATGATTTCGTTTTGTATTTCAGCTTTTCTTAATTCGATTTCAAGAATTAAAGCAGCAATCATTTCTTCTTTCTTTTTTAGAGATGTTGAAAAATGAAAGTTGCAATAAAAACAAGCTTGCTTGCAAAATGGTATGTGAATGTAGATTCCGGCCAATATAATTTTAAGTTTACAGTTTAAGTTTGCAGTTTAAGTTTGCAGTTGCTTAACTGCCAATTCACTGGAGTTATTAATCTTCTAACTCATGAACTTACTTATTTTAAATATTATTTCTTAACTCGTTTTTCATTTTGTTTCACAAAGCTCGCCCAACCTGTGTAGCTTTTACCTCCAACTACCTTTCCTGAATTATAAAAATGACAAACTGCTGCTGCTAAACCATCTGTGGCATCCAAATTTTTGGGCAGGGTCTGTAAATTTAATAAAGATTTTAACATTAAAGCTACCTGTTCTTTACTAGCATTTCCATTTCCTGTAATTGCCATTTTAATTTTCTTTGGCAAATATTCTGTAATTGGTATTTCTCTGGACAAGCCTGCGGCCATCGCAACTCCTTGCGCTCTGCCTAACTTTAACATAGATTGCACATTTTTTCCAAAAAAAGGTGCTTCAATAGCAATTTCATCTGGATTGTAAGTGTCTATCAATTCAATTGTGCGCTCAAAAATAAGCTTTAGTTTTAGGTAATGGTCGTCATATTTTTTAAGAAGTAATTCATTCATCTGAATAAACTCCATCTTTTTACCCACTATTTTTATAAGTCCAAAACCCATAATGGTCGTTCCGGGATCAATGCCTAAAATAATTTTTTCTACTACCACGATTTCAAATTAATTTTTCTACCATTAAAACAATGCATTCATTATTTCGTCTGCCTTAAACCAAAGAACGACTACAATAACTAATAGTAAAACAAGCAATAATCCTTTTGTAGGTTTTGATTCTTTCTGTCTACCAAACTTTCTTTTAAATTCCATTTGTATCTGTAATTAATATAATAAGCAAATCTAGTCATTCTTCAAAGACCCAACTAAATTGCCATTTATAAATGAACACTGCTAAACGCCCACCACTTTTCTTGCCCTTAGCATTTCTCTTTTTCCCGGAGGACCAGGTAAACGTTCTACGACAAAACCTACAGCCTGCATGGCTCTTCTTACACTTCCTTTAGCTGAATAAGTAACTAAAATTCCGTCATTTTTTAATGCATTATACATTTTTAAAAAAATATCTTCAGTCCATAATTGTGGTTGAACACGAGCGCCAAATGCATCAAAATAAATTAAATTGAAAGTATCTTTATCATCAATATCTTCAAAAAATTGTTTTCTTTTTGTGAGTGAAAAATCATTTGTAATCTGATGTTTTTCATTCCAAGAAACATTATGTATTTTACTAAAAACTGTGCGATCTTTTTCAGCATCTAACACAGCTATAAAATTCATTTTTTCAACTTCTTCAGCAATAACAGGATAAGCTTCTACACCGACATAATCAATTAATCTTTTACTTTCTAAATACGTAATAAAACAATTTAAACCAGTACCAAAACCTATTTCTAGAATGGAAACTTCATCAGATAAAACTTCTTTTAATCCACTATTAATAAAAACATGATACGTTTCATTAATGGAACCATTTTTGGAATGATATTGTTCATTCCAATCTGGTAAATGGATGGTTGAAGAACCATCTGAAGTAATTAATATTTCTCTTTTCATACGTATTGAGTTAATATTTGTTTTAAGTCTTTATATTTTTTTCATTAAAACGCCATTCGCTTCAAAAGAAAATTCAGTTTTAGGTGCTGTAATTTTTGCAATTTCTTCTTTGGTTTTACCCGCATCTTCTGCATAATGTTGTAATTCTTTTACAGAAGTTTTTTGCACAAAAGCCTTACCTTCAACAATAACTTCTCTATCATTAGCATCTAAAGGCATAAAAAAACCATAATCTTTAAAACGCACCATGGTTTCAGTCTTATCATCTAAAAGTAATTTCATCCAACAGCCTTTTTTAGAACAAACTTCCTTTATGGTCGAAGAAAATTTCATATTAATTGTATCACCTACTTTCAAATCGTAATACTTTGCTAACATTTCATCTGAATTTAATGCTGCATCTTTTGTTATTTTAGTTCCAAAAGAATCAAACGCTATAATTTCTTGCACTAACTCTTGCTTTGTTTCATTGGCTACTTTTTCATTTTTACACCCTGTAAAAATCAACAAAGTAACTGCACAAAATTTAATCAAATTTTTCATCGTATTCAAATTTAGTAGAATTACTACAAATGTAAGAAAATTGCAAGTGCTCATAGACAATGGATAAATAAATTATGTACATTTGTTTCTGAAATTAATCAACAAAAAAGAATGAAATCGAAGATAGAAATTCAACGTGTAGAAAAATCGAAGATAGACTCTGTAGATTTTGATAATTTACCTTTCGGTAGTGTGTATTCTGATCACATGCTAGAATGTGATTTTAAGAATGGTGAATGGCAAACTCCGGTAATTAAACCATACTCGCCAATAACTTTAGATCCTTCTGCCAAAATTTTTCATTACGGACAATCTATTTTTGAAGGGATGAAAGCCTACAAAGATGCTGATGAAAATATGATGCTTTTTAGACCCTTAGAAAATTGTAAGCGTTTAAATAAATCTGCGGAACGTTTGGTTATTCCTCCAATCCCTGAAGATATTTTCATGGAAGGTTTAACGAAACTACTGGAGGTTGATAGCGATTGGATTCCTAAAAATGAGGGAAGTTCCTTATACATAAGACCATTTATATTTGCTTCAGGTAATGGTTTTCATGCTTCACCTGCAGATGCTTACAAATTTATAATTTGTACAGCTCCTTCTGGTGCTTATTTTGCTGGTAAAGTAAAAGTTTTAATTGAAGAAAAATTTGCACGTGCTGCAAATGGTGGTGTTGGTTTTGCCAAAGCTGGCGGTAATTACGCCGCACAATTTTACCCAACTCAATTGGCAATAGAAAAAGGATACAATCAGGTAATTTGGACCGATGACAATACCCACCAATTTATAGAAGAAGCAGGTGCAATGAATATTTTTATCAGAATAAATGATACTTTAATTACGAGCCCAACAAGCGATCGTATTTTAGATGGCATTACTCGTAAAAGTATTTTGCAAATTGCAAAAGACGCTGGTATTAGCACAGAGGTTCGAAAAATTTCTGTAGGAGAAGTTGTAGAAGCTGCTAAAAATGGAACGTTGAAAGAAATGTTCGGAACCGGAACTGCTGCCGTAATATCGCCAATAGCCGGTTTTGGATATCAAGAAAAAGATTATGACTTACCAGAGTTAGACAATCCTTTTGCGGCGCAACTAAAAAAACAAATAACAGATATACAAACAAACAAAGCAAAGGATTTTTATGGATGGCGAGTTTTTGTGTAGTTTTAAAAAGTATTAAAATAGTTAAAAAGCATCAATTTAATAATTGATGCTTTTTTTGTAGATTTAAAAATTATATACTGTTTCATGAAAAATATATTTTCTGCATTTTTAATTATGTTTATTTTCTCTTGTTCAAAGAAACAACCGTATTTAGAATATCAAAAAAAAGCAATAAATTTAAGGAACAATATTACCGTTTTTAACAATCGTAATGAAACCATTAGCTTTGATTTTGGAATGTGGATGTTTAATGAAAGAAAACTAGAAGTAGATGCTATTGCAAACTGGATAGGCATAAAACAAAAAGGCAAAAGTATTTTAGAACCTATTAACATAATTTGGGTCGATTACAAAGCTAATACTAAGAATGAAGCACGAGAAAATATCACCACCTTTTTAAATGCCAACGATTTTCTTATCAGAAATGGATCGTCTGTTGGTTATTACGGGTTATTTGAAAACAATAATTGGATACCGCAATACAAAGAAACATGGTCAGATAAAGAAGACCCAAAAACAATCAATAATCATGGAAGAATTTTTCCCGCACATAAAATAACAAGTAATTTAAATAACCCTGTTTTCGTGTCTACTGGAGCTTTCAGTATTGAGGACGAACTGCATTATCTTGTTTCTTTTAATGAAGCTTTAAAGAAAATGAAGGAAACTAAAGAATGGAAAGTTTTTAGAAATAGGTTTAAAGCAGCTAATATCATTCAAGAAAACAATTACACAACCTTTGACCATGAAGGCATAATAGTCTTTGTCCTAAATTAAGAATAAGGATGATAAAAAAACTAATTTATTTTAGCATTGCATTAAGTTTATTTACCTGCAATGAAAGAACAGAACTCAAACAATACATCACTATTTTAGGAGTTGCGCAAGATGGAGGTTACCCCCATATTGGTTGTCAAAAAATATGTTGTGCTGATTTTTACGATGAAAAAAAAGACAGAAAAAGTGTCGTTTCTTTGGGTTTGATTGATTTAGAGAATCAACAAAAATGGTTGTTTGAAGCTACTCCTGATATGCATACCCAATTAGCGAAGTTGGAACAAAATCATCTTAAAAAATCAGCCATTATTGATGGCGTATTTTTAACACATGCTCATATTGGACATTATACCGGCCTAATGTATTTCGGACGAGAAGCTTATGGTAAAAAAAACATTCCTGTTTTTACAATGCCAAAAATGAAAAATTTTTTAACGAATAACGGTCCATGGAGTCAGTTGGTTTCTCTTCAAAATATTGTTCTTAAAAATTTACAGCACGATTCTACCATGGTTTTAAATCAGAAACTAAAAGTAACGCCTTTTTTAGTGCCACATAGAGATGAATTTTCTGAAACTGTAGGTTACAAAATTGAAGGTTCAAAAAAAACAGCTTTGTTTATACCCGATATTGATAAATGGAAAACATGGCATAAAAATATTATTGAAGAAGTTAAAAAAATAGATTATGCTTTTTTAGATGCCACTTTTTTAAATCAGTATGAAGTAAAAAGAGCTATGTCTGAAGTTCCTCATCCATTCGTGCAAGAAACTACAACCTTATTTCAACACGAAACTTTAGCTACTAAAAATAAAATTATTTTTATTCATTTTAACCATACAAATCCTGCACTGCAAGAAAATAGCAAAGAACGAAAGCGAATTGAAAAGCTAGGTTTTCGTTTTGCCAACGAAAATGATAATTTTGACTTGTAAATAAGTCTATTTTTAATCACTATCCCACTGAAATATTGGATATATAACTTCCTAATTCATGTAAATGAGGCCATTAAGAATCTACTAAGATTATGAGTTTTACATTATTGATAGAAAATGGAATTGTTTAATTATTTCTAAGCCCAAAACACCACTCAAAGAGAATTAATAATTGAAATATTTGAACTCAATGAATTTGCGAAGACATATTCAAAAAACATATGCCAGCATTGATTAAAGAATACATTCAAAAAGACTTAAATCATAAGATATTCCATATTACAAAACACTTACTAAAAAAAGAGGCTGCAAACCGCAAATAGCTAAAAAAAAAGCTTAGGATTGTAAAAAAAAATTAAGAGCCCTAAAAAGGACTCTTAATTTTTAGTTTCTAATGATTGTGGTTTGAATGGTCATCTTCTTTCATTTCAACAGCTTGATTCATTACCATTTCGTGGTCGTATTTGCAACAACCTGGCAAACCTTCGTAAGCTTCTGCATTTCCCAAAACTTTTTCAGTATCATAACCAGACGCCGCAATTGCTTTATGAATTGCCTCTGAATTTGTTTTTGTATCATCAAAAGACACCTCAATTTTCTTTTTATCAACATTCCAAGTTGCCTTCGCAACTCCTTCAACACCATTGGCTGCTTTTTCGATGGTATTTTTACACATTCCGCAGTTTCCTCTCACTCCAAAAGACAGGTCTGTCATAGCTATTTCTTTAGATACTTCGGTAGTTGATGTTACTTCTTTTTGTTTGGTTTCGTTTTTGCAACTTATCAAACTCATCGCTATTATTACAGCTACACTCAAAATTACTTTCTTCATTATTTAAAAATTTAATTAATATTATTCTATCACTTGTTTTACTTCTCCACAGTTTAGCATTACACTCCCAAAATAAGGATTAATTACTTTTTTTTCTTTACTCAGCCAAAATGCACCATTATTATTATCTGCCATAGGACAAAATTGATGATATACCTTTTCATTAATCCCAAATACCTCAATCGCATTCGTTAAGCCTAATGAAAGACTTTTGAAATTATTTCTTTGTCGTTTTATTTTAGCTGTGTTTAAAATTGAAGTTGCTGCTATTTTTATTTCTTTTTCCAATGACATCCAGTGCTTCTGAGCTTCTTTATCTGTTACTAGTTTCATCTCAACTTTTGATAATTTATCTAATAGTCTTTTTGATTCTATAATTACATTATTTGAATCCTCTTTTACGAAAGCATCCTTCAACTTAATATAATCATCAAAAACTGCTTTCAATTGGTTTTGAAAGGCAACTGACACTTTTACGCGTTCACTCCCCTTGGAATACTTCTCAACGTTTTTTGAAGCAGTTTCTTCCATTCCAAGATGTCCCTCATGACCTGTCATCACTCTCTTGCCTTCTTTATTCATCATTGATTTTTTTCCTTGTAATTGCGCTGCTGCATCCACGGTGAACGCACCGTTTGTTACTATTTCGTCGCCATTATTCAAACCTTCTAAAACCTCATAATTATCACCAATTTGATTGCCTAGCGTAATTTCACGCATTTCAAAAACAGGCTGGTCAGGATTTGGTTTTACATACACCACAGAACGTTCACCTGTCCATAAAACCGCAGTTGATGGAATTGCTAATACTTGACCTTTATTTGATGTGATTCCTTTTATTTTTCCCTCTACAAATTGTCCTGGCTTAAATACATCAGATTTATTGTTAAGTACAACTCTTAATTTTATGGTTCTCGTTCTAGTATCTAAAACAGGATCTATAAAATCTACATTTCCTTTAAATTCTTTATTAGCGCTCGTATTGGTAGTTATGGTAATGTCTTGACCTTTTTTAAATAAGTTGATTTGATTTTCATACACATCAAAATTTGCCCAAACGGTACTTAGATTTGCAATTTTAAGTAACGATTGCCCTTGTTTGATATAATCGCCTTGTGCTACTAATTTTTCTGAAACGGTTCCAGAAACGTTTGCATACACAGGGAAGTTTTCTTTTACTTTACCCGTTTCTTCAATTTTATTTATCTGACTTTCAGACAATTTCCAAAGTTTTAGTTTATTACGCACTGCTTTGTATAATTCAGGCTGCGATTCTTTCAACGATGCTGCTATTATTAATTCCTGCTGCGCTGCATATAATTCTGGGGAATAGATGGTTGCCAGTAGTTGACCTTTCTGCACTTCTTCACCCGTGAAACTTACATTAAGTTGCTCTAGTCTCCCTGAAAAATAACTGACCTGAACGGCATTAGCTTCTTCATTTTCTACAATCTTTCCAGATAATTTAATAGTGTTATCTTCTATTTTACCATTTCCGACAACAGACGTTTGGATGTTCGCCAATGCCATTGCATTTTCAGTAAGCTTAAATTGGTCTACTCTTAATCCTTCAGAAGTACTTGTCGCAGGAATTAAGTCCATTCCACAAATAGGACAATTACCAGCTTCTTGTTGCATAATCTGTGGATGCATTGAGCACGTCCACATTTTATTCGTTTCTTGAATTGTATCGTGATTAGGATTTGTTTCATTATTAGATGAACCGCCAAAAAGGAACCAACCTAAAAGTAAGCCAATAGCTAATATTACAACATAAATTAGTATCTTTTTCATCTCTTATTTTTTATTTCGTTTAAATAACTTTTTAACTGATGGTGATGATGTAAACCAAAGCAAGAATCCGCTTAATACAGTGATCAGTCCTAAAAGCGAAAAGGCTCTTAATATAATTGTATTAAAGTTATCTCTCCCTTCATAGTCCATTGTATGTGTCATCCATAAAAAATCAAACCAACGCCAAGCTCTATATCTTACTGTTTGAAATTTTCCATCATTAATAGATACATAAGCCTTAATTGCTTCATCTGTTTTATACGAGATTACATAAGCTGGTAAAAGTTTCTCTCTATACTCGTGGTGTTTGCCTGTTTCATTAATCTGTTCAATAGACGCTACTACTAATCCACTTTTTAGATTGAGCTTTGCTATATATAAAGCTTCTTCTTTTGTGATTTTAGTTTTTAAACTCCCATCAATCGCATTATATAGCTGCTTTTTGTTAATCCAATAATATGGCAAATTATTAATGTCCCTCAATTCAATAGTTTTAACTCCTTTTGAAACATTAAGTTCTGATGGACTAATAAGGTCATTAAATGCCTTAGGTTCATATTCCAAGTTTTTAAATTGGTCTCCATGAATCTCATCAATATCTGTCCAACTAAAGTATAGACCACTAATGGTCCAAAACAAGAATTGAATCCCGAGAAACAGACCCAAATAACGATGTGTTTTTCTAATTTTTAATGCTGTATGCCTATTTACCATAATTAGTTATTAATTTTAAAAGGAAAGCTAATTGTTACCTTTTCCCAGGCTAGAGAAATAGTGCCTTCTGTTGCACTAATTTTATTTACTTTATAGTCTAAATGCTCGGTAATTTCTTCAGAAATATTTGGTGTTACTTTAAATCGAATAACATCATCATTCTGATCATAATCATCTTTACCGTGTTGATTCCAATTTTTATTAATCATTATAGTCCAATCGTCTTTCGATGGAATTGTAAAAAATCCATATTTTCCTTTTGGTAGCAGCTCTTCATTTATAACTAAATCTTTATTAGTTTCTATCCACGTGGCATTATGTGCACCAGCTTGCCACACATTGTCATAACCAACTAATCCTCCAAAAACAATTCTACCTCTAACTCCCGGTGATGAGTAATCTATATGAATATGAGCATCCCCAATCATTGCCATAGCAGATGTATGCGGACTTAATACTTTCTTTTTTGGTGCTTCTTCTTTTTTTACTGGGGTAACATGATTTTCATGTTGCTCTTTATCGGTTTGTTTTGTTTCATTTTTACAACTCAAAACTGATAGTATTACTGCAAGTACTATTATTAAATTCTTCATGATTATATAATTATATTTTAATATTTCGCAATCTTAATGCATTGGCTATTACTGATACTGAACTAAAACTCATGGCTAATGCCGCGATCATTGGAGAGAGTAATAAGCCAAAAATCGGATATAAAACACCTGCGGCAATTGGAACGCCCACCACATTATAAACAAATGCAAAAAATAAGTTCTGTTTTATATTTTTAACCACACCGTGACTTAATTTTTTAGCTTTTACAATCCCTTGTAAATCGCCTTTAACCAATGTTATTGTTGCACTTTCAATGGCTACGTCTGTGCCAGTTCCCATAGCGATACCGACGTCGGATTGTGCTAATGCGGGTGCATCATTAATACCATCGCCTGCCATCGCAACAATTTTGCCTTGTTGTTGAAGTGTTTTTATTTCCTTGAGTTTATCTTCCGGAAGACATTCGGCTTTATAGTGTTTTAAATTTAACTGTTCCGCTACCGCTTTAGCTGTATTCTTATTATCTCCAGTTAACATGATGACTTCAACACCATTATTTTGTAATTCTTTAATAGCCTTTTGACTTGTTTTTTTAATAGCATCGAAAATAGTAACATAACCTACCGCTTCATTTTCTACTGTTATGTATGATACTGTTTTTCCTTGTTCTTGTTCAGCCTTTACTTCTTTTGCTAAACTTTCAGTTATGACAATAGAGAATTGTTCTAATAGTTTGGCATTTCCTAAAGCCACTTTTTTATCACCGACTTTACCAATAACACCTTTACCTGTAATAGCTTCAAAATCGTTTACTTTACTAATTGATACTTTTTTTGATTTACCATAGTTCACGATTGCTTCGGCTAAAGGATGCTCACTATATTGGTTCAAGGATGCTATGTAATGTACTAACTTAGTTTCTTTCACAGCACTAGTTGCTATTACCTTTTCAACTGATGGCTTTCCTTCTGTAATCGTTCCTGTTTTATCTATAATTAATATGTCTACTGTATTCATTTTCTCTAATACTTCTGCATTTTTAATCAAAACACCAGATTGTGCACCTCTTCCAACTCCAACCATTACTGACATTGGTGTCGCTAAACCTAACGCACATGGACAAGCAATAATTAATACCGCAATTGCATTTATAAAAGCATAAACATAAGGTGGTTCTGGACCAAAATTCACCCAAACAGTAAAGGTTATTAACGAAACTAATAATACTATAGGAACGAAGTATTTAGAAATTCTATCCGCCAATTTTTGAATAGGGGCCTTTGAACGACTTGCTGTATTTACCATCTGAATAATTTGAGAAAGTAAAGTTTCTGAACCTACTTTTTCAGCTTTCATTATAAACGACTTTGTGCCGTTAATTGTTCCTGAACTGACTTTATCACCAATATTTTTATCTACAGGAATAGGCTCACCAGTAATCATGGACTCATCAACACTACTATACCCCTCTGTAATACTGCCATCAACGGGTATTTTTTCTCCAGGTTTTACACGTAATAAATTACCTTGTTCAATTTTATCAATAGCTATTAGTCTATCGACACCATCTGCAACCAAGGTCGCTGTTGATGGCACTAACTTTAATAATTCTTTTATAGCACCACTGGTTTGACTATGTGCTCTTGCTTCTAATAACTGGCCCAATAACACTAATGTAAGAATGACAGTAGCAGCCTCAAAATACACAAATACGTTACCATCAGATGTTTTAAAATCTTGCGGAAACACCTCAGGAAACAACATGGCAAAAACACTAAATAGCCACGCTATACCAGAACCAATTCCAATAAGCGTAAACATATTTAGATTCACTGTTTTAATAGAAGTCCAGGCACGTTTAAAAAACATCGAAGTGGCATAAAAAACCACTGGAAAAGACAATCCAAATTGAATCCAATTCCATTGCTTTTGATCTAAAATAGCATACAAAGGATTGTTATATATCATTTCGGACATTGCTATTAGAAATATCGGCACAGTAAAGGCGACTGCAATCCCAAACTTTTTTAAAAGCCTTTTATATGTTTTATCTTCTTCGGAAACATCTGCTTCCAAAGCGACTAAATCCATGCCGCAAATGGGACACGAACCTGGTTCATCCTTCATGATTTCTGGGTGCTTTGGGCAAGTGAATTCTGTGCTTTTCGAGGTTAAGCTAATTTCTTCAACCAGATCCATTCCGCATACAAGACAAACGCCTGATTTATTATAGATTTTATCGACTTCGCAATGCATTGGACAATAAAACACCCCTGTACCTTTCCCTATTAGTTGTTCTTTTTTTTCTTCTTTAGAATGTTGATGATCCTCTACTGAATTATGAATACTATATCTATCACCATCATTTTTTAAGGCTTCTTGAAAACTTTCTAATGAAATATGTGATTCCATTTCAATTGTGGCTTCTGCCTTTTCTAAATCAACCCTAGCTTTTGAAACTCCCTCTACTTGTGATAGTGTTTCTTCAACATGACTGCGACAACCCTTACAAGTCATTCCGTGTATATGATAAGTATTTGTCATTATTGCTGAGTTAGATAATTAATAATCGTGGTTTGCACATAATAGGTCTTTACCGCTTCTATTTGATTCATTTGAAACTTCAATTGTAATTCCTGAATATCTAATACATCATTAAAATCAATCGTACCTGTTTCATAGCTTTTAATGAGAATTTCTTCTGCATCTTTCGCCTGATTTAAGTTTTTTGTTTGGGTGGCATGTCGTATTCTTGATGAAACTCTATCGTTAATCGCTTTATTTAAAAGGGTTTCTAACGTATTCGATCGTTCTTGTTTTTGGAATTCAATTTCCTGCTGTTGCAAGTCGTTTTGCTTGCTTTTCGATTTGTATTTTTTGTTAAAAATAGGTATTGATAATGAAACCATTGGCATAATAATGTCTTTACCATTATCTCTAAAATCCATATTAGGACGCTTGTCTACGCTGATATAATCTAATCCAAAACCAACCATTGGACTGCTTTCGTTTTGGTTCAACAATTCAGATTGTTCTACTGAATGATAGAGCTTATCATATTTAAGTAATTCAGGATGTAATGCTAAATTTTCCAAATATATTTCAAAATCTTCTGAAGGAATATTCAATTTATATATCACATTGACTATAATAGCTTTGTCCCGATTTAAGAGTTTATTAAAAGTGGTTTGTTCAGAAAGAAATTGTTGCCTTAAAATAGCTAATGATTGTTGCATTTCATTCTGACGCATTTGTAATCGTAATACATCAACTGCTGAAGCTTTACCAACTTCAACGGAAGTCAACGCCAATGTTTCATAGGTATCCAATAATTTGATGTTTTCTTTTAATACTGCCTGTTTCGCTTTATTTGCATAGAGATTGTAATAGGATTTTGAAACTGAGGCCATTAGTTTCCGCTTAGCAATAACAATATCCTCGTATTTAGCATTTGCCAAAGCACTCACATAATTCTCTCTTGTAGTAATATTGCCAAACCAAGGCAACATTTGTTTAGCTGAAACTTTAAAGCGTTGTGCACCTGTGCGTGTTTCTGGTTCGCTTAAAAAATAACCTATACCAAATTCAGTATTTGGTAACGTATTTACCTCATTTATTTTTTCAGAAGCAATATTGTATTGCAATTCAAACTTTTGAATTTCTGGATTATTTGCTAATGCTTCTTCAATAAAGGTTTCTAATTCTTGTGCATTTCCTAAAAGACCCAAGAAACAAAAACCAAGAGCCAAGACTAATTTTATATTGAACTTGTTATGTTTCATTTTGCTGTTCTTTTAAGTTGAAATTCTTGTTTCCAGCTGTACAAAACTGGAACAACAAATAATGTAATTAAAGCGATTAGCATGCCACCAAAACTTGGGATTGCCATAGGAATCATAATATCACTTCCTCGTCCTGTTGATGTTAAAATAGGTAATAAAGCCAGTATCGTTGTTGCTGTAGTCATCAAACACGGACGAATACGTTTTTCTCCTGCCTCAACTATTGATGCTCTAATTTCTTTCTTGTTTTCTGGCGTATTTCTGGCGAAGGTTTGTTTTAAATAAGTCGCCATAACTACACCATCGTCGGTTGCTATTCCAAATAAGGCTATAAACCCAACCCAAACGGCTACACTTAAATTAATAGGGTGCATTTGAAGTAAATCTCGCATATTTTCCCCCAAGAAATTGAAGTTTAAAAACCAATCTTGACCATAGAGCCAAATCATTATAAAACCACCTGCAAATGCTACCGCGATTCCTGTAAATACCATAAGCGATGTAGTGACAGAACGGAATTGAAAGTATAAAATCAAAAAGATAATGACTAAAGCTAAGGGCACTACAACTGATAACGTTTTTTCTGCTCTTAATTGATTTTCGTAAGTTCCAGTGAACTTGTAGTTGATGCCCTTTGGCACTATTAATTCACCTGAATTAATTTTTTGCTGAATTAAAACCTGTGCATTTTCAACAACAGTCACCTCGGCAAAACCATCTAATTTATCGAATAAAACATAGCCTACTAAAAACGTGTCTTCACTTTTAATAACTTGCGGACCTTGTTCGTATCGAATGGCTGCCAATTCACTTAATGGTACTGAACTACCTTTTGCAACAGGAATATATATTTGCTTTAAATCGGTTGGATTAGCACGTAATTCTCTCGGATAGCGCACACGAACTCCGTAGCGTTCTCGACCTTCAACGGTTTGGGTTAATACCATACCACCAATAGCAACTTTTAATACATCTTGCACATCCTGTATGCTTATGCCGTAGCGCGCAATTTTGGCTCTATCAATATCGATTAGCAAATAGGGTTTACCAACGATACGGTCTGCAAAAACTGCTTCTTGTTTGACACCTTCAGCTTGTTTAAGTATGTTTTCTAATTGAACTCCAAATGCCTCAATTTGTTTTAAATCTTGCCCTTTTACTTTTATACCCATAGGTGCTCGCATTCCTGTTTGAAGCATCACTAATCTAGTTTCAATGGGCTGCAACTTTGGTGCTGACGTTACACCAGGTAATTTGGTAACTCTTACGATTTCATTCCAAATATCATCTGGTGATTTAATTTCTGGTCGCCAATTCCGATAAAACTCACCATCATTATCTGAAATGAGTTGTTCTTTTGCATTGAAAGATTGCCAAGCTTCGCGTTGTTCCGCTCGCAATGCCATTCCGTTTTTTAATACATATTCGCCATCATCATTAACTTTGTAGCGCTGGCGAACCCCTTCGGCATTCAGCATATATTCAGGTTTATACTGAATAATGTTTTCATACATCGATAATGGTGCTGGGTCTAGAGCAGATTCGGTTCTACCTGCTTTACCAACTACCGTTTTAACTTCTGGAATACTAGCTACCGCCATATCCAATTGTTGTAAAACACGCTTATTTTCTTCAACACCAGAATGTGGCATTGAGGTTGGCATTAATAAATATGAGCCTTCATTTAAAGAGGGCATAAATTCTTTACCAGTATTCTTCATGATAAAAAATCCAGCAATAACAATAGCTGTTGGCACTGACAAGAACAACAACTTGTTATCTAAACACCATCTTAAAATACGTGTATAATACCTCTGAAATAAAATAAAAACACTTAATAATCCAAAGCAAATAATACTTACAAAAATGAGATTCCAAAAGATGCTTTTATCTACACCTAAAGGTCTCCAATATTCAGCTAGAAGAAATACAATTGCAGCTACGGAAATGATGATATTGATACCATTCGTAAGCTTTTCATTTAATTTTTCTTGAAGTTTTAATGCGCCTGTAATTCCAAAACCTATCAAAATAACGCCTAACCAATAACTATAGATAACTCCTAATATTCCCGCCAAAATTAAAGCTGCGTTTATAATGTAACTGAAATTCTTTTTTATGCTTTTTCTTCGAAATAAAAAGGCAGCAAAAGGCGGAATTAAAAACAAAGCCACAATAATTGAAGCGGTTAAAGCAAAGGTTTTTGTATACGCTAATGGTCTAAATAATTTTCCTTCTGCACCAATCATCGTAAAGACTGGAATAAAACTAATGATCGTTGTCATTACTGCTGTGACTATGGCACCAGAGACTTCTGCTGTAGCATTATAAACTACCGTATTTATTGGTAGTTTACCATCGTCTTCATCGAGGTGCCTAATAATGTTTTCAGAAAGTATGACGCCTACATCGACCATTGTACCAATAGCAATAGCAATACCAGAAAGTGCTACAATATTAGCATCAACACCAAAAAGCTTCATGGCTATGAACACCATCAACACAGCAGCGGGCAAAAGACCTGATATTAATATAGAAGCTCGTAGATTAAATACCATAATGATAATCACAAGAATGGTTATTAGAATTTCTAAGGTTAATGCTTCATTTAGTGTTTCTAATGTTTCTTGAATTAATTCTGTTCTGTCATAAAAAGGAACAATCGTGACTTGAGAGGTTCTACCATCTGCTAACACTTTAGAAGGTAATCCTGCGCTTAACTCATTGATTTTTTCTTTTACATTATTAATGACTTCCATCGGATTAGCTCCATATCTGGCTACTACAACGGCGCCAACAACTTCAGCACCTTCTTTGTCTAATAAGCCTCTGCGTGCTGCAGGACCTAACGATACTTTACCTATATCTTTAATTCGTATGGATGTATAATCTTCAGAAGAAACCACTGCGTTTTCTATATCCTCAATAGATTTCACATAGCCTAACCCACGCACTAAATATTCTGCTTGGTTAATTTCTAAGGTTTGTGCACCAATGTCTTTATTACTTTCCTTGACTGCTTTTACAACTTCACTTAAATCAATATTGTATTGTTGCATCAACTCCGGATCTACATCTACTTGATATTCCTTTACGTAACCGCCAATAGAGGCTACTTCAGAAACGCCGCTTGCAGATGACAATGCATATTTTACATAGTAATCCTGTATGCTTCTTAACTCTTGTAAGTCCCAACCACCTGTAACGTTTCCGTTTTCATCACGCCCTTCAAGTGTATACCAAAAAATCTGTCCTAGTCCTGTGGCATCTGGACCCAAAGCAGGATTAACATTTTCGGGTAATAATCCGCTTGGTAATGAATTCAGTTTTTCGAGGATGCGACTACGACTCCAATAAAACTCCTTATCTTCTTCAAAAATGATATAAATACTTGAAAACCCAAACATAGAAGAACTACGAATCGTTTTTACACCAGGAATACCGAGTAAAGAAGTCGTTAGAGGATAGGTAATTTGGTCTTCTATATCTTGTGGTGAACGACCATCCCATTTTGTGAAGATAATTTGTTGGTTTTCACCAATATCTGGAATAGCATCTACGGCTACAGGATTGCTTGGTAAAAATCCTGTATCCCAATTGAAAGGTGCATTAATAGTTCCCCATCCCACAAAAAGGACGAATAGCAGCACCGCTACCAATTTATTTTCTATTAAAAATTTGATGCTTTTATTTAGCATTAGCTTTGATTATTAAACAGTTACACATTCGTGTTAGAAAAATACCGAACACAACAATTCACCCTTATAACATGCAAGTTATAGGATGATATAATCTATTGTTTAAAAATCAAATTAAATAGGTCTCGTCTAGCTTGTATAGGGGTCTTATGACGAGTGGTGGTTTGTATACTTCATAAGGCGATATATTCCTATCGAAACCTGAGAAAAGGTTATGGTAAGTATACACGAATGATGCAATAAATATCTGGTGTTCTAAAGAAATGACATCAATTTGAGATTGTAATTTATCTTGCCCTTCAAGAACTAATTGTTCATTTTTACAACAGTTCTTTTTTGCAAAGGCACAAGCTTCAGTAGAAGGCTTTTGCATTTCCATACCACATCCTTTTGCTTTTTGAAACATAGCAGTTTCTACCAAAGTATCGCCACAATAATGCATATTAATCGTAAATGACATTGTAGAAAATAACACTACAAAAGCCATTAAAATTGACATTATTTTACGGAAGACTTGTCTCATACTAAAAACAAAGTTACAAAATTTTAATAAACGAAATTTTTGTTTAACAGAATTTTAAACCTAAAAAAAGGCTATTCTTCACTTTACAACTATTTTATGCAATCTAAATCTGTGTTTTTTTACTCTAGTGGTATTTCTAGCGTGCATTTTTTAATGATTAAAAAAAAATCTTATCTCTCCTTTAAAATTTTAGTTTTTACTGTCGACCTGAACGTCAAAAACTATAACCGCCACTTTATACCGCAACCCATGCTTGGTTTTTGATTTTCTATAACAGCTCTATTTTCTATTAAATTATTTAAAGAATCTCGTAAATCATTTCCCGTAACAGGTTTTCCGTTTCCAGGTCTTGAATTGTCTATTTGACCGTGATAAACGGCTTTTAAACCTTCATCAAACACATAGATATCTGGAGTACAAGCAGCAGCATACTTTTTTGCTACTTCCTGAGTTTCATCATACAAATAAGGAAAAGGATAGTTTACATCTTTAGCCAGTTGCTTCATTAGATCTGGAGCATCTTCCGGATAATTTTCAATATCATTAGAACTTATTGCAATAAAATTAACACCCTTTTCTTGGTACTCATTTGCCATTTTCACCAATTCATCATTTACATGAATTACAAACGGACAATGATTACAAATAAACATAATAACAGTTCCTTTTTCGCCTTTTGCCTCGCTCAAAGAAAGCGCTGTGTTATCAACTGTATTCAACAAAAGAAAGTCTGGCGCTTTTCTTCCTAAAGGAAACTCATTTGATGCTGTTAATGCCATAATTTATTTTAAACTTTTAGGAACCTCGTTAATAAAATTAATTTAAATTTTTAGTCTTGTGCCAATGCATTTGCACAAATATAACCACCCGTCCAAGCATTTTGAAAATTAAAACCACCAGTAACTGCGTCAATATTTAACACTTCACCCACAAAAAAGAGGTTTGCATGTTTCTTGCTTTCAAAACGTTTAAAATTAATTTCTTTTAAATCAATTCCGCCAGCAGTTACAAATTCATCTTTAAAAGTAGTTCTTCCATTTGCATTAAAGACACCTTTTGTAAGTTGATTTGCTAAATTTTCTAATTGAGAATTATTTAAATCTGCCCAGTTTTGAGTTGGTTTAATGCCAGATGCGACTACAAAACGTTCCCACAATCTTTTAGAAACTTCTGCAAATGGCGACTTTAAAATTACGGTTTTACGAGGTTCTTTCTTTTTTAAATTTAGAAGAACATTCAATACTTTATCCTTTGGTCTAGATAACCAGTTTACTTCTACATTGTATTGATAATTTTTATCTGCTAAAATTCTTGCCCCAAAAGCTGAAAGTTTTAAAACTGCGGGACCACTCATTCCCCAATGGGTAATTAATAAAGGACCTGAAGCTTCTAATTTTGTGTTTACAATTTTTACGGTTGCATTCGGAACGGCAGTACCTAGTAGATCTAACAATCTCTTATCGTTAATATTAAACGTAAATAAAGAAGGCACCGGTGGTATAATCCCATGATCTAAGCTTTCACACAACTCCCATACTTTTTTAGAACTTCCTGCTGCAATTACTAATTTATCAGCTTCAAAAATTTGTTCTTTCGTATTAACAATCCATTTGCTTTCTTGCTGAAACACAGAATTCACTCCATGATTTGTTAACACTTTAATCTTTAATTTATCAACAGCTTTTTGAAAACAATCTATAATTGCTTGACTAGTATTTGCTTCCGGAAAAACACGACTATCATCTTCAATTTTTAAAGGCACTCCTCTATCATCAAACCACTCAAAAGTATCTCCCGTCATAAATTGATGAAAAGGACCAAGTAATTCTTTTTCTCCTCTTGGATAAAATTTCACTAATTCTTTTGGCTCAAAACACGCATGGGTTACATTACATCTTCCGCCTCCAGAAATTTTTACTTTTTGTAAAACATCTTTCCCTTTTTCTAGGATAGTAATATCTAATTCGGGATTATTTTCTTTTGCATTTATTGCTGTAAAATATCCTGCTGCTCCACCTCCAATAATTATTACTTTACTCATAAAACCATTTCTGAATATGTAAGAATTGTTTCAAATCCTTTATTTTTAAAATAAGCAGGTGTCGCTGAATTCCCTGTTGCTAAAACAAAATCTCCTCCCCATGCTCCTAAACTTTTTATTTCTCCAAAATAATCCGAAAATAATTTTTCTTTTACAGGTTTTACCTTGATAATTGAACTGATAATTCTTTCATGCTCTATAATTAACCTATCAAAATCTTCTATTAATTCTACCTTTAAAAACGCATCAGAAATAGCTGAAATCATTTTAATTTCTTTTTCAATATCCTGATTACTTTCCCTAAACTTCGCAATTCCTTCTTTAGAATCTTGCTTTTCATTTAGATGCACAAAAAACAAATTTTCTTTAAAAATTGGATTAAACGATACTTGTTCAACCATTGGTTTTTCATCCTTTATTTCATAAAAAATTGACATATCATTTTGAGCACAAGCAATATCGTAACCACTTCCATTAAAGGAATTCCAAAGTAATTTAAAAGCATCTACTTTTGCCCAAGAGGCAATCGAATTTATTAACGTTGACGAACTTCCTAAGCCCCAATTTCTGGGAAAAGTCAGTTTGGTTTTTACAACAAATCCACTTTCAGAATTCAAAAATTCAGGATTTAAGTTTCTGGCTTCTTTTAATATTTCTAAAAGTGTTTCTGCTATAAAATCTGCATTTCCCTCTGTATCAGAATTAAATGTGCAACTTACTAAACGTAACTTCTGCAAATCAAAAATAGCTTCAAACCAACATTCTCCTGTGTGTGCAAAACTTCCCCAAATTAGCTGTGTTTCTTTAATTTTTTCAACACTTAAATCTTGACCAAATTTAGTAGGGACAGCCAACGATTTTGCACCGTCTAAAACGAGGTATTCTCCTGTTAACAAAAGCTTCCCGTTGGAATAAAAGTTTTTCATTTTCTTATTTTGAAATTTAGTTTACACCAAATTAAATTGTTTAAAATGATGTGTAAAATGTTTTACTTGAAACTTCTTCCAATACTCAAAATCTAACTCACCAAAAAACGGGTGAACTACTGTTCTATTTTTATCTTCCATAAAAACGGTGGTAAATATTTCTATCTGCTTTATTAAATCATTAATTGATTCCTTAATAGAACTAAATTTTAATTTATCAGGCTCTTCTGCTAAAAAAGAAGCTTTAAAACCTATTTGCAATTCGTTTTTTGTCTCTAAAAATGGTTTTCTACGAGCGGCCTTTGTATCTGAGACAAAAACATCCACGTTCCAATTTCCGTTTGCAATCTGAGTTACATCACTTAAATGTTCTATCATTTGTTGGGCATTCATGCTCCCAAAAATAGGTTTGGTATTTTTATTTAATTTTGATAATTGAACTCTTACAAAATCTTCATCTAAAAAATTAACCCAATTAATTTGAGGCTTTCTTAAGGCATTTATTTTTTCGACCACAGCAGAATGCGTAACTGTTCTTTTATCAAAATAAGCCGTAACAATTTCTTTTTCTTCTTCATTTGCTTCAAACTGATTTAAAATATTTTGCAAATGCATTTTCATGTGTCCATGCTGAATTCCCTTTGTTGTTAAAGCTCTTAAAGCTGCAAAATTCTGCGCTAAACCAGCTGAAGCCATAATTTGCATCAAGGTTCTTGCAGATGGTTTTTGTAACATTTCTAAAGATAATTTTGCCATTGGATGCAATGCCGTTAAACCACCAACAGTTCCTATAGCTAATGGGATTTCTATCCAAAATTTAAAAATATCATTTTTAATTTCACAATGAGACAAGCTAGTATATTCTCCAGATCTTGAAGCATATGCATGAGCACCTGCTTCTATCGCTCTAAAATCATTACCTGTAGCTAACACAACAGCGTCAATTCCATTCATAATTCCTTTATTATGTGTCACTGCCCGATAAGGTTCTATTTCTGCAATTTTAACTGCTTGATAAAATTTTTCTGCAAACTTCTGAGGATTATTACCCCCTAAATCATCAATCTTACAACTTACCTCTGCTCTTACTAAACATTTTGGAATATAATTTGAAAGGATACTCATTACAATTTCTATGTCCTCTTTTTCAAATTTTGTTGCAATAGCTTCTAAACAAGAATTTATAAAATTTGCTCCCATTGAATCTTTAGTCTCAAAGGATACGTGCAATTGATAATAATTCGATAATTTATTTGTTTTGTCAACTAATTGGATATCTAAAATTCCACCTCCACGCTTTTCCATATTTTTGGTAATGGAAGCTGTTGAGGCAAATAGTTCTGTTTTATTTTGATTGAAGTAATTTTCTAAATCACTTTTATCACCAGAAAACATAAAGTGTACTTGACCAATTTTTTCAGTACCAATAACTGTCGTTTTAAAACCTCCTCTTGTACTCCAAAATTTTGCAACTAACGAAGCAGCTGCTACCACTGAACTTTCTTCTACAACCATAGGAATCGCATATTCCTTATCGTTAATTATAAAATTGGGGGCAACCCCATAAGGCATATAAAAATTAGAAATTGTATTTTCTATGAAATCATCATGAAGTTGCTGTAAATCCTTGTCACTATTCCAATATTGGGTAATAATTTTTACTGTTTCAGCTTCATTCTGAAAGTAATTTTCGGTTAACCAATTTATTTTTTCTTCCTTACTAAACTTAGAAAATCCTGAAATAAGTTTGCTCATTTATGTATCTGTAAACTATCAACAACAAATATAATTTAAACCAATCAAAAAATATGAATTAATCAAGATTTCTACTTTTTACAACTATTTTTTGCAGATTTTTACGTAAACTTGGCAAACATTTATGAAATCTAACGTTTTAAATGAAAAAAATACTCTTTTTAACAGTCATCACACTTTTAATAGGTTGTAATAAAACTCCAGAAAAATCTTCAAATTTAACATTAGGATCTAAAGAAATTACACTCGAAGAAATTTGGAATGACACGTTTTCACCGGTAAGAATGAATGCGTTAAACTCTATGAATGGCAATTTTTATTCTTTATTAAATACGGATAAGGAAACAAACGAAACAACTGTAGATAAATACAGCTATAAAACTTTAGAAAAAGTTGAAACGATTGTAAGTAGCAATGATTTAAAAGACTTAGAGAGTTTTTCTTCTTACAGTTTTAACAATGATGAAACTAAAATTATCTTAGGTACTGACTTTCAAAAAATCTTTAGACGTTCTTTTAAAGGAACATTTTATGCTTATGATATTGGATCAAAAAAACTCACATTAATAGGAAAAAATATTCAAGAACCTATTTTTTCTCCTGACAATCAAAAAGTTGCCTTTGCGAAGAATAATAATATTTTTATAAAAAATATTAAAAGAAATACCATCAGTAAAGTGACAAAAGATGGTGAAATAAATAGTATTATCAACGGAATTACTGATTGGGTTTATGAAGAAGAATTTGGTTTTGTAAGAGCTTTTGAATGGAGTAATGACAGCAAAAATTTAGCTTATTTACGCTTTGATGAAACAAATGTTCCTACCTTTTCTATGGATTTGGTTGGCACCGGAAACTATCCTAAGCAGCAAGTTTTTAAATACCCAAAAGCTGGGGAGAAAAATGCAAATGTAACGTTGCACATGTATACAGTTTCTTCAAATAACACCAAACAAGTAGCATTGGGTGATTATGAATACATTCCAAGAATTAAATGGTCTAATGATGCTAATATTTTAGTTGCAACTACTTTAAATCGTCATCAAAATAATTTAAAATTACACAAAGTAAACGCTTCAAAAGCGAACGCCACTTTGTTGTTCAATGAAACTGACAAAGCATATATCGATGTCACAAATAATCTTACTTTTTTAAATGACAATAGCTTTATTTGGACAAGTGAAAAAGACGGATTTAATCATATTTATCATTATAATTTTAAAGGAAAACTTATCAATCAAGTTACAAAAGGAAACTGGGAGGTAACACAGTATTATGGCTTTAACGAAAATAAAAATACTATCTACTATCAATCTGTAGAAAATGGATCTACAAATAGAGGTGTCTATGCTATTGGCATAGATGGCAAAAAGAAAAAGTTATTGAGCAATAAAGATGGTCAAAATACTGCTGCTTTTAGCAAAAACTTAAACTACTTTATCAATACGTTTTCATCTGCAGAAATTCCACCAATCTATGCTTTATTTTCTGGTGAAGGAGAAATGTTAAAAGTAATAAAGGACAACACTCAATTAAAAGAAGATTTATCAGCCTATAAAATGAGTCCTAAAGAGTTTTCAACGATTAACATTAATGGAAACGATTTGAATATGTGGATGTTGAAACCTGCAAATTTTGATGAAAATAAAAAATATCCAATGTTGATGTTTCAATACTCGGGTCCAGGATCACAACAAGTGGCAAACAAATGGAATGCAAGCAATGATTACTGGCACAATATGTTAGCACAAACAGGCATGATTATAGTTTGTGTAGACGGACGTGGAACTGGTTTTAAAGGCGCTGACTTTAAGAAATCTACGTATTTAAATTTAGTAAAATATGAAACAGAAGATCAAATTGCTGCAGCCAAAAAATTAGCAGAACATTCTTACATTGATCAAAATAATATTGGTATTTGGGGCTGGAGTTTTGGCGGTCATATGAGCACCAATGCGCTTTTAAAAGGAAATGATATTTTTACAACCGCCATTGCTGTTGCACCCGTAACTTCTTGGCGTTTTTATGATACCGTTTATACAGAACGATTTTTAAGAACTCCTCAAGAAAACCCGGTAGGTTATGATGAAAATTCGCCTGTAAATTATGCCGAAAAATTAAAAGGGAATTACTTATTAGTGCATGGAACAGGAGATGACAATGTACATGTACAGAATTCCTATAGAATGATAAATTCTCTAATTGAAGCTAACAAACAATTTGAAATGTTCATGGTTCCAGACAGAACACATGGAATATATATAGGAAAAAACACACGCTTAAATTTGTATACTAAAATGACAAATTTTATACAAAAAAATTTAAATAAAAAGTAAACTAAATTAATAGAAATAAAAGGATAAACTTATGTCAGATACTACTATGAAATTACCGCATCAAAAAGAGCTATTTGGGCATCCAGCAGGCTTATATGTTTTATTTTTTACAGAAATGTGGGAACGCTTTTCTTATTACGGAATGCGAGCAATATTAGTGTTATACTTGGTAGCAAAAACTCAAGGTGAAAACTCAGGGCTAGGCTGGACCAATGGTGAAGCCTTATCTTTATATGGAACGTACACTATGCTAGTATATGTTGCTTCTATTCCTGGTGGCTGGATCGCAGATAAATTTCTTGGACAAAAGAAATCTGTACTCTATGGTGGAATACTTTTAGTTGCTGGACATAGCGTTTTGGCTATTGAAGAAATGTGGGCGTTTTATTCAGGATTAGGCCTAATTATTGCTGGTGTAGGCTTGTTAAAGCCAAATATTTCTACGATGGTTGGTGGGTTATACAAGCAAGGAGATATTAGAAGAGACAAAGGTTTTACAATTTTTTATATTGGAATTAATGTAGGTGCATTTCTATCCAGTTTAATCGTTGGTACCGTAGGAGAAGTTTATGGGTGGCATTATGGGTTTGGACTAGCCGGAATAGGAATGGCAGCAGGTTTAATTCAATATCTTTTTGGACAAAAATACTTAAAAAGCGTTGGTAACTTTCTTGGAGCATCAGAGAATAGAGCTGATAAAGACCTAATGAACAAACCTTTAACTAAAATAGAAAAAGATAGAGTAGTTGTTTTATTACTTTCTTTTCTATTGGTTATTATATTTTGGGGAGCATTTGAACAAGCTGGAGGTTTGATGAATCTTTATGCATCAGATAAAACTGATAGAGTTTTATCTTTTTCTCTACCTTTTATAGGGAATGAAGTGCCAGCATCTTGGTTTCAGTCCTTAAACGCGATGTTTATTATATTTTTAGGAACTACAGTGGCAGGATATTGGGCAAATAGAAAGTTAAAGGGGAAAATTTCTACATCCTTATTTAAAATGATACTAGGTCTAATTATCATGGGAACAGGATTCTTTTTTATGACGGCTGCTGCGGCACAATATGAAACCAATGGAGCTTCCGCTATGTATTGGTTAGTTTTAGCGTATTTGTTCCACACAGTTGGTGAGCTCTGTATTTCTCCAGTTGCTTTATCTTACATTACAAAACTAGCTCCTGTAAAATACGCCTCTTTGATGATGGGAGTTTATTTTGCAATGACAGGCTTTGGTAATAAGATAGCAGGATGGTTAGGTGAAGCTTCTGAGAATTTAGGTGAATTTGTGATTTTCACAGGAATTGCTATTTTGTGTGTTATTTTTGGTTTTGTGGTAATGTTATTCCGTAAGAGATTGGAGAAATTAACGCATGGCGCTGAAGACAATGAGCATATAATTCATGACGAAACAGAAGGTTTCGAGTTGGCAGACAACTAAAATAAAAACCATTAAAACCTTCAAAAATTGAAATTTATGAGGGTTTTTACTTTTTCAAAAAATTATTATGAGCACAACAGTTACTTCAAAAGAATTTAGTTTATTAAATCATAAACCTGCCCTTTTTGTTTTGTTTTTCACAGAAATGTGGGAACGTTTTTCTTATTATGGAATGCGTGCCATTTTTGTATTATTCTTAACAGCTTCGTTCTCTGATGGTGGCTGGGAATGGACCAGAGAAAGAGCCATTGGTCTTCTAACTATTTATACTAGTTCTGTTTATTTAACACCTTTAATAGGGGGTATTATTGCTGATAAATTCTTAGGGTATCAAAAAGCTGTGGCTCTAGGTGCTTTGGCAATGACATTTGGGCATCTTGCTATGTCTTTAGAAACAGAAATTACTTTATATATTGGTATAAGTCTACTAATTATAGGAAATGGATTGTTTAAACCGAATGTTACTTCTATCGTTAGTGGTTTGTATGATAAATATCCTGAACGTAAGGACGGCGCTTTTACTATTTTCTATATGGGTGTAAATGCTGGTGGATTCCTAGGTGTTCTCTTATGTGGATTTTTAGCAAGCAACCTAAGTTATTCTTGGGGCTTTGGTTTAGCTGGTATTTTTATGTTTTTAGGAACTTTACAATTTTGGTTTGGTAGAGAAATCTTTGAAAGTATTGGAGTAACTCCCTCTAAAAAAGCTGATATTTCTAATGCAATTACTGATGCTGAAATCACTGAAGAACAAGTTCCCGAAAATATTCAAAGAGATCGATATATTGTGGTTGCTATTTTGGCTTTTTTTACAGTTTTCTTTTGGGCTGCTTTTGAACAAGCAAGTGGTTCTATGAATATTTTTGCAAGAGATTATACTCAAAGGGCATTAACCGGAAACTCAGCGCTAATATTTAAAATTGTAGATGTATTAGTTTCCACAGTTCCATTGCTTATTATTTCTTGGGTTTTATTAAAGTTATTTGGACAAACATTTAAAAAAATATCTTTATCAAACATTGTATTAGGAATTAGTTTTTTAAGTATCTGGGGTATTGTAATTTGGAAGCTTAATGTAATTATTACTCAAGAAAACACAGAAATTGAAGCTTCTTGGTTTTTAATTTTAAACTCATTATTTATCATCTTTTTAGCGCCATTATTTTCTAAATGGTGGGAAAGTAAATTCAATCCTTCTGCAGCTGTCAAGTTCGGAATTGGAATGATTCTTTTAGGAGTTGGTTTTGGAGCTTTAGCTTATGGATCTAGTGGTATTGAACAAGGAGCTAAAACAGCTTCTGTAAGTTTAATATGGTTAGTTTTGGCATATTTATTGCACACAATGGGAGAATTGTGTGTGTCGCCAGTTGGGTTATCTTATGTATCAAAATTAGTTCCAGCGAAAAAGATAGGGATGATGTTTGGTATTTGGTATTTAGTTAACTTTTTAGGAAACCTAATCGCTGGTTTAGTAGGAAGTTCTATCGATACGATAGTTGCTAAATATTCGATGTCTCATTTCTTTTTAATATTCACTGTTATTCCTGGAGTAGTCGGTTTAATCTTTTTAGTATTAAATCCACTAATCAAAAAACTAATGCATGGAATTCGATAATTTATATATTTGGCATATCAATTGCAATCAATAAAATATGAAAAAAATTATTTTTACGCTATCAATCATCGCTTTTACTATTCATCTAAAGGCACAAGAAATCAATTGGATTTCTTTAAACAAAGCTTTAGAGCTTCAGAAAAAGCAACCTAAAAAAATAATGATGGATGTTTACACCAATTGGTGCGGCCCTTGTAAGCTATTGGACAAAAAAACTTTCCAGAACGAAGATGTTGTCGCTTTTGTAAATAAAAATTATTACGCCGTTAAATTTAATGGTGAAGGAAATGATAGCATACAGTATAAAGGAAACGCTTATAGCAATCCTAATTATGATAAAACAAAAGCCAACAAAAGAAATAGCTCACACGGATTTGCAAATTATATTGGAATAAGTGCGTATCCTACAATTGCTTTTTTAAATGAAGAAGGTGACTTTATAATTCCTTTAAAAGGTTTTTATGGACCACAACAATTAGAGTTCTATCTTAAAATGTTTTTAAACGATGAGCATAAAGAATTAAAAAGTCAAGAAAAATTTGACGCTTACTACAAGACTTTTAAACCAGTATTTAAAACAGATTAATCTCTGTTTATTCGTAAAACATAAGCTCCATTTTTACCTGTATAGTAAAATGGAGTTTTTTGTTTATTACAAATAATCTCCCATCTATTTACATCACTTTTATAATTGCTACCATCAGCAATAATTAGTTTCGGTTGCATCGTTTTTATCAACCTTTCCATATTTATTTTAGGTGAATACTGCAAAACTACACTAGGGTTCTTCAAATTATTAAGTTGATAAACGCCCAAACTATCTACCAATAAAATATGTTGTTTCTCAAATTGAAAAATAGAAGAGTTATAAGCTTTAAAGTGCTGCTGTACATTTTGTCCAATTCTATAGGAAGCCATTAAATTAGACTTTTCAATTTCTAAACTATCTAAATTATGATACACTAAAAGCTTCTCACCTGCTCTAATTCCTATCACAGAACTTCTGCTTTTTTGAAAAATGATAAATTCAGATTTTACTTTCTTTTGATGCCTTTCAAATACAAAAACAGTTTGGACTATAAGTATTGAAATCAAAAAGTAGATCATTTTTTTAGGTGATTTATCAATCAGAAAACGGATAAGAAAAATGATAAAAAGATAGGAAGCTATCATCACCAAAAATGAAAATGAAATATCTTTCAATAAAAATTGTTCTTGATGAGAAACCCAACTTACAAAATTGTTCATTTCAGTAATTACAAATCCGTAAATAGTTGCTAAAGGCTGTGGTAAAAAACCAAATAATGCAAGAGAAATAATTACAATTCCACCAATTAAAATACCTCCTAAAAAAGGAATTATAATTAAATTAGACAACCAAAACAAACTTGGAAATTGATGAAAATAGTACAAACTCAATGGTAAAATTCCGGCTTGAGCGGCAAAAGAAACTGTTAGTAATTGCCAAAGTTTATCAACTATCTTAGGTTTTGGTTGGTAAATTTTATACAGTTTAGGTTGTACCCAAATAATACCGAAAACAGCCAAATAACTTAATTGAAAACCTACATCAAACAAAAACATAGGTTTTAAAACCAACAAGAAAAACATGGATGAAATTAACGAAAATTCAACCACATTCTTCCGTTGAAAAGACAACCCGATTGCTAAAAAAGTAAACATAGTAACTGCTCTCACAACCGATGCCGACAGCCCCGCAACAAAGGCGAACATCCAGAGAAATAAAACCACTAAAAGTGTTTTGAATTGTTTTCCTCTTTTTAGTCTTTCTAAAGGTTTAAAAAACCACGTTAAAATGAGTAAAATAATACCCACATGCAAACCAGAAACTGCCAAAATATGAATGGTTCCAGCTCTTGAATAATCGATAATTAATTGTTTAGAAATTTCTTTTCTTTCCCCTAACAACAGCGCATTTATTACCGCTAATTCATCTGATTTAAATTGATAATTATTCAGTGACTCTCGAACATGGTTTCTGAATTTTGCTGAAAGGCCTTGTATAGAAAAACCGTGTGAACCGATTCTTTTAAACTCCTTGTTTTCTAAAAATAACTGTTGATGAATTCCTTGTTTTGCTAAATAGTCTTTGTAGTTAAATTGATGTGGATTTATTGGTGGACTTACTTTTTGAAAGACTGACTTCACATAAAGCAAATCATCAACATCTAGCAGTTCTCCTAAACTATCTTCTTGTATATTTAACAGTACCTTACCTCTAGTTTTTATGCTATCAATCTGTATGACTTCTACTTCATATTTATCATTAAAAAGACCAGATTTTAATACTTTATCAACTCTTAAAACTATAATAGAATTCTTTTCTGCATAATTTTGATAGTAGTCTTTATAATTTACATCGTTATTAAAATAAACCGCAGAGACTCCTATCAAATAGAACAAAAGAAAAGATAAAATAGTACTTATTTTCTTGTGATTTAAAATCACCAAAAACATCAAAAGAATAGCAATTAAAATAACTATTTTTAGAAATCCAACTTTCCAAAATTGATCGTAAAATTGCGAATAAATTCCTAAAGATAGGAGTACCACAAAGTGGAAGGGTAAATAATTAAGTAACCTTTTCATAGCGAAATAAAGTTACAAAATTATTATTAGAAAAAACTAAAGCACTTTTGTCGCTTTTACAAAAGCTTTTTTCCAGTATTTTTCTAATAATGAAGAAATAATGACACCTCTAGAACTAGTAGCATGAATAAAGCGAATTTGGTCTTTTTTCTTAGAAATTATTAAACCAACATGGTTAATACTTCTTCTGCTATTGCTCGTTTTAAAAAACAACAAATCGCCTTTTTGGGTTTTACTTAAAGAAATTTTATGGCCTCTTTTTGCTATATCTCTCGAGATTCTTGGCAACTGAAAATTCTCGTCTCCAAAAGCCACATAAATTACCCCAGAACAATCCATTCCTCTCTTGGTGGTGCCTCCAAATTTATATTTTACACCTTTAAATTTCAGCGCATTTCTAACAATTTTATCTGCTTTTGAAGCATTCTTTTTATTGTTTGTTCCTGCTATTTTAGATGATGAACAAGAGCTCAAAATAACAGCAAAAATAATTGACAAAAACAGCGCTTTTTTCATTGATAAATTATGCTTTTAAATTTTTAATAATCAATTTTGCTGTTTTTTCTGAAGCGCCCTTTCCTCCTAGTTTTTCCTCTAATTCAAAATATGATAAGAATAATTTTTCACGATGCTCTTTGTCTAAAATTTTAGAAAGCTCCCTTTTTAGATTTTCCTTTGTAAAATCATTTTGGATTAACTCCGTCACTACTTCTCTATCCATGATTAAATTAACCAAAGAAATAAACTTTAATGTGATAATTCTTTTTGCAATTTGATATGAAATATTTCCTCCCTTGTAACAAACTACTTGAGGCACTTTAAACAAAGCAGTTTCTAAAGTTGCAGTGCCAGAAGCTACTATTGCCGCGTTAGCAATACTTAATAAATCGTATGTTTTATTGTTGATAAAACTCACTTTCCTATCACCAATTATTTGCTGATAAAAAGAAAAATCTTGACTTGGAGCACCCGCAATTATAAATTTATATTCAGAAAAATCAGTAACTAAAGATAACATTACAGACAACATTTTTGTAATTTCTTGCTTTCTACTCCCTGGCAATAAAGCAATAATTCGCTTATCTCCTAGATTATGTGCTGTTCTAAATTGATGCGCATCAACTTGCTTTCTATCAGCAATTGCATCAATTAAAGGATGCCCAACAAAAGCCACCTCATACTCGTGTTTTTTATAAAACGCTTGCTCAAAAGGAAGAATCACAAACATTTTATCAACATCTCTTTTAATGTCTTTAATTCTGCCTGCTCTGCTTGCCCATACTTGAGGTGAAATATAATAATTGGTTTTAAAACCATACCTTTTTGCCCATTTAGCCACCCTTAAATTAAAGCCAGAATTGTCGATGAAAATAATTACATCTGGCTGGTATTGAGCAATATCTTCTTTACAAAGTTTAATAAAACCTAGTACTTTTGTGAGGTTTTTTAATACTTCGAAAAAGCCCATAAAAGCTCTTTCTTTAAAATGACTAACTAAAGTTCCGCCAACTTTTTGCATTAAATCACCACCCCAAAACCGAATGTCAGCATTTGTATCTTCTTTAAACAATGCCTTCATTAAATTAGCACCATGTAAATCTCCTGAAGCTTCCCCTGCAATAATGTAATATTTCATTTAGAAAAACTTTAAAATTAATGTTGTTAACGCAATTAAAATTGTCGCCAATAAAACTCCTTTTGCTCTACTATCTTGTTTCTTTTTAATAAAAATAAAGAATACAAACAAATTAGGAATGGCGGCTAACGACAATACTTTTCCATATAAATCTCCTTCACCAATCATTTTTAAAGTATCATTAAAACTGTACTTGGAAAAATATTCTATGTAGAAAAAAATTCCTGCTGCAGTTGCAAACAGAGAAATTAAAAAACCAATAAGAATATTTTTTTTTAAAGTTCCCAAGAGTTTAATTTTTGAATCATATGATGCGCAGTCATATCAAATTGAACAGGAACTATTGAAACATATCCATTTTCTAACGCATATACGTCTGTATCTTGACCTTTATCTTTATTAATAAACTCGCCGGAAAGCCAATAATATTCTTTTCCAAATGGACTCTTACGTTTGTCAAAATTCTCTTTCCAAACGCCATTTGCTTGCCTGCAAATTTTGGTGCCTTTTATCTCCTCTGCTGGCAAACTAGGAATGTTTACGTTTAAAACAATTCCTTCTGGTAGACCGTTCAATAAGGTATTTAAAGTTATATTTTTAACAAATTCTTCTGCAGGTTTAAAATCTGCATGCCATTTAAAATCTAATAATGAAAAACCAATGGCAGGAATCCCCTCTATTCCCGCTTCAACAGCAGCACTCATTGTTCCTGAATAAATAACATTTATAGAAGAATTTGCGCCATGGTTTATGCCTGAAACACATAAATCTGGTTTTTTATTCAGAATCTCACTAATTGCCATTTTTACACAATCTGCAGGAGTTCCCGAACATGTATATTCTAGCTGTGGACCGTCATCAATCGTAATAGGATTACAAGTTAATACATTATCAACCGTAATTGCGTGCCCCATTCCGCTTTGTGGACTGTCAGGAGCAACCACAACAACTTCCCCAATTTTATTCATTATTTTGATGAGCGCTCTAATTCCAGGAGCCGTAATTCCATCATCATTCGTTATTAAAATTAAAGGTTTTTCTTGCATCCTTGTTGTTTTAAATACAAATGTAATTTATTTAAACGATTTTCTTTTTAACATTTTGTAAAGAATAGAACGGTCTAAAATTATGTAACATTGTAATGGTATATTATTTATCGACAGGTGTTTTTTTTTGAGAGCATTAGAAAAACTTAAAACCATAAAAAAATAATGTCGCTTTTAAAATCGTCAAAAGATTTTTTTTAAAAAAAAGAAATAAAATTTAGACATTTGGCACTATTTTAGTTCTAGAAAAAAAAATAAAAGAGAAAATAAAGGAAAAAAGATTTATGAAAATTAAAATTAAGTTTAGTATTGTATTTTTAGCACTGGCATTATTAGTAAACAGTTTTGCAATAAATGCATCTAATAAAAATAACGTTGCTGATCCTGAAAAAGATAAGGTGCTAATTTATGTATTAAAAAACATTTTAACGCGAGGTCATTTTGTGGTGAAAGACATGAATGATGATTTTTCTGAACAAGTTTTCAACTCTTTTATAGATGGTTTAGACCCTAGTAAACGTTATTTTACACAAGAAGATCTTAAAGAATTCTCTCAATATAAATATGAAATTGACAATCAATTACTGCAAGACGATTTAACTTTTTACAAATTGGTGTATAATCGATTCTTAACTAAAATTAAGAATGCTAAATCTTATTACGAAGCTTTACTTGAAGAACCTTTTAACTTTAATAATAATGAAACGATTGATTTAAATTATGAAGAAATTCCATTTGCAAAAAACGACAATGAATTAGTTGATTACTGGAGAAAACAATTGAAATTACAAACACTAGGTAGAGTTCAAGAAGAAGCAGAACTTCAGAAAGAAAAAGTAAAAAAAGACAAAAAATTCAAAGTGAAATCGCTTGCTACTTTAGAAAAAGAAGCAAGAACAGAAGTTCTAAAAAACATGGATGAATTGTACATTAGAATTGAAGAATTAGAGCACGAAGATTGGTTTTCTACTTTCTTAAACTCTGTGGTTGGTGCGTTTGATCCACATACCACTTATATGGCTCCAAGAACTAAGGAGCGTTTTGATCAAAGTATGTCTGGGAAGTTAGAAGGCATTGGAGCTCGTTTGCAGAAAAAAGGAATTTATACACATATTTTTGAATTGGTTTCTGGAGGTCCTGCTTGGAAACAAGGAGATTTAGAAGCCGGTGATATTATTTTAAAAGTTGCACAGGGAGTCAATGAACCTCTAGACATTGTTGGCATGCGTTTAGATGATGCCATAAAGTTTATCAAAGGGAAAAAAGGAACTGAAGTGCGATTAACGGTCAAGAAAAAACTAGATGGTTCTATAAAGGTAATATCAATTATAAGAGATGTTGTTCAATTAGATGAAACCTTTGTAAAATCTAGCATTGTAGAGAAAAACGGTAAGAAATATGCAGTCATAGATTTGCCAAGCTTTTATATTGATTTTCAAGACCAAGCTTCTAGAGATTCAGCGAAAGACATGGAAAAAGAAATTGAGCGGTTGAAAGCGGAAAACGTTACTGGTTTAATCGTTGATTTGAGAAATAATGGTGGTGGATCTTTAAAAACTGCCATAGAAATTTCAGGATTATTTATTGATAAAGGCCCTATTGTACAAGTAAAATACAGAGGAGAAAATCCAATTATAAAAAATGATATAGATCCGCAAATTCAATGGGAAGGCTCTTTGGTTATTTTAGTGAATGAATTTTCTGCTTCCGCTTCAGAAATTTTTGCTGCTGCAATGCAAGATTATAAAAGAGCTGTTATTTTAGGAGGAAATCAAACGTATGGAAAAGGAACTGTACAAAACATTTTACCTATCAATCAATTCTATCCAAATTACGAAGAGGATTTAGGATATTTAAAAATGACTATCCAAAAATTCTATAGAGTAAATGGCGGGTCAACCCAAAAAGAAGGCGTTTATTCAGATATTGCAATGCCAAGCAGGTATAGCTATATGAAAGTAGGTGAACGTGATTTAGAAGGTGCTTTGGCTTGGGATAAAGTGCCACAAGCAAAGTATTCTCAAACAAATTCGTACGCTAATTTTGCAGATGTTGTTTATAGTAGCAAACAAAGAATTGCTTCTAATTCCAATTTTAAGTTAGTAAATAAATACGCAAAATGGCTCAAAAAAAATCAAAAAGAAAATTCTTATTCTTTAAACTATAAAAAGTTTTATAAGGAAAGTGAAGAAAAAGAAAAAGAAGCAGACAAATTTAAATCTGTTTTCGATTACAAATCGAATCTTACCTATTTTTCTCCAAAATATGAGCAATCATTATTTAAAGACAATAAAGATTTAGCTGATAAAAGAATGGCATGGCATAAAAACTTATCAAAAGACATGTACATCTCTGAAGCTTTAAATGTTTTAAGCGAATTAAAGCTAAAAAATAAAGTAGAAATCGTTCAACATTAAAAATATAAATTATTTCAATAAAGTCCTGATATGTATGCTACACATCAGGATTTTTAATTTTTACTTATGAGTTTTCAAATAACCTTCGCCACAAAATGGTCTGACTTTGACCCTAACAGACACATGCGTCACACGGCATATAATGAGTATGCTGCAGAAGTAAGAATCCGTTATTTTGCGGCTCAAAACTTTTCTATTGAAGAATTTACCAAACACAATATTGGTCCTATTTTGTTTACGGAAGAAACCTCTTTTAGAAAAGAAATTCATTTGGGAGAAAATATAACGGTAAACATGAAACTTGCCGCGCTTTCAATGAATAATGAACGGTGGAAAATTGTGCATGAAGTTTTTAATGAAGCTGGAAAATTATCTGCGGTCATAAAAGTTTATGGCGCTTGGATTGATCTAACAAAAAGAAAACTAACTACTCCTCCAAAAGAAGCAGCCCATCTCTTTTTAAACACAGAAAAAACTTTAAATTTTGAAGAAATTCTTTTAAAATCAAAAAGTTAAATTTCCATATCAATTACAATTTTACCTTTTGTCTTTCTTTGCATCATATCTTCCAATGCTTTTGGTGCATTTTCTAAAGAATAGGTTTTATCTATATGTGGTTTTAAATCTCCTTTTGCAAACCATGCTAATAATTGTTTAATATTCTCTAGACTTTCTTTGGGTTGTTTTTGAGCAAAAGCTCCCCAAAAAACACCCACAATACTCGCCCCTTTTAATAAAGTTAAATTAATAGGAATTTTAGGGATTTCACCATTTGCAAAACCAATGACCAAATGTCTTCCTTTCCATGCAATAGCTCTTAAGGCCAATTCAGAAAAATGCCCTCCAACAGGATCATAAATTATATCAACTCCTTTTCCATTTGTCAATTCTTTTACCCTGTCTTTTAAATTTTCCTCTGTGTAATTAATGACTTCATCTGCTCCAAATTGTTTACATAAATCTAATTTTTCTCCAGAAGATGCCGCGGCAATAACATTTGCTCCCATTAATTTTGCCAATTCTGAAGCTGTTAAACCAACGCCACCTGAAGCTCCTAAAATTAAAACAGTCTCTCCTTTTTGTAAATTTGCTCTATCTTTCAACGCATGGTAAGAGGTGCCGTACGCTAATAAAAAAGCCGAAGCATTTACCATGGACATTCCTCTAGGCTTAGGAAAACAATCTTTAGCATTTACAATTGCTTTCTCTGCAAAACCGCCAAAGGGAATAAAGCCAACTACCTCATCTCCAACTTTTAAATGTTTTACATTTTTACCAACCTTTTCTACAAACCCCGCAACATCACTTCCGGGTGAAAAAGGAAATGATGGCTTAAATTGATATTTTCCTTGAATAATTAGCGTGTCAGGAAAATTTACACTGCATGCTTTTACAGCGATTAAAACCTGACCCTCATTTGGGTTTGGAATTTCAATTTCCCGATACCTTAAAGTATCTGGAGTTCCGAATTTATTGCAAACGATGGCTTTCATAAAAAAGTTTTCTCAAATATAAGTCTTTAAAATAAATACTTATTTCTAAATTCTTTTTTACGAAAGTCTATCTATGCACTAAAAACCTGCAAGAAAACAATAGTTAATAAATAAAATCACCATCACTTGTTATCTATAATAACAACCTTATTTGTTCTTATTGTCTGGATAATTTTCTTCTTTTTGTTTCCGACTTGAGTAAATAATATTCCATATGGTTAAACCCATATATATATAGAGAATATTAAACCACCTACTATAAAAAATCCTATATTCATGTTGTTCGTCTTTGTCTAATTGCTATTGCAAATAATAGTATTGTACCTGGCCAGTGAGCTGAATATTGAGCCTCAGCAGTCATGCCTAATATACCGTACCCTACAGAGTACAATAAACAAAGGAATGCTAAAATAATTGGGTACCATTTTAAAATAAATTTTTTCATCTTTTACTAATTTGTTTTATTAATTATGAACCTAATATACAAAATATGAGAAGAATGTTTTTAAAAAAGAACCTATGATTTCATTTTAAAATAAATTTTAAACCTAATACATCTTGTATTCGTTTGTTGTGAAGCTAGTATTGGCCAGGTTTTTTTTATTGAAAATAAGATACTTTCAGTAAATAAAAATTATCGCGAGGGTCTGTCTCAGGATTAAAAAAGAATAAATTCTAACTCTTGTAATTTTAAAAATAAAATTGATTTTATATACTGCTAGCTTCAAAAAAAAAAATAGATTATAATTTAATCAACTAAAATCAACTACTTATTTAATTTAGTATTAAGTCTGATCTAATTTAAGTAAAAGGAAGGGTTTTTTTTGAATTAAAAAACCTCAACTTATTGAAAATCAATATGATGAGGTTTGTATCTGTACAGGCGGAGAGACTCGAACTCTCACACCTCGCGGCACTAGATCCTAAGTCTAGCGTGTCTACCAATTCCACCACGCCTGCAACTTTCCAATTCAGCTAAATCGGGGTGCAAATATAAACAATAGTTGCAAACTTCAAAGTAGTTCGTTATTATTTTTCTATTTTTGGTATAGAAAAAAAACATACCAAATGAACACCATTCAATCGTACATAAAAGATAATAAAAAACGATTCTTAAATGAATTAATAGAGTTACTTAAAATACCTTCTGTAAGTGCTGACTCTGCTTACAAAAAAGATGTTTTACTAACTGCAGATTTTGTACTAGAAAGTCTAAAAAAAGCAGGCTGTGAGCATGTAGAAATCTGCGAAACTCCTGGATATCCAATTATTTATGGTGAAAAAATTATTGATCCAAAACTACCAACAGTATTGGTTTATGGTCATTATGATGTGCAACCTGCAGATCCTATTGATTTATGGACCTCTCCTCCTTTTGAACCTGTTATTAAAAAAACAGCAATTCATCCAGAAGGTGCAATTTTTGCGCGTGGTGCTTGTGATGATAAAGGACAAATGTATATGCACGTAAAAGCATTGGAATATATGACGTCCACAGGAAATCTACCGTGTAATGTGAAATTCATGATAGAAGGCGAAGAGGAAGTTGGCTCAGAAGGTTTAGCTTGGTTTGTGCCAAGAAACAAAGAAAAATTAGCCAATGATGTTATTTTAATTTCTGATACTGGCATGATTGCAAACGATATTCCGTCAATTACCACAGGTTTGCGTGGTTTAAGTTATGTTGAAGTAGAAGTTACAGGGCCAAATAGAGATTTACATTCTGGTTTGTATGGGGGTGCAGTTGCTAATCCAATTAATATTTTAACCAAAATGATTGCTTCTTTACTTGATGAAAATAATCGGATTACCATACCTGGTTTTTATGATGATGTAGAAGATCTGTCAACCGAAGAAAGAGCTGAAATGGCGAAAGCTCCTTTTTCTTTAGACAACTATCAAAAAGCTTTAGACATTGATACCGTTTATGGGGAAAAAGGATATTCTACCAACGAACGAAATGCTATTAGACCAACTTTAGATGTAAACGGAATTTGGGGAGGCTACACAGGTGAAGGCGCAAAAACAGTAATTGCTTCAAAAGCTTTTGCAAAAATCTCTATGCGCTTAGTACCAAATCAAGATTGGAAAAAAATTACCCAATTATTCAAAAATCATTTTGAAAGTATCGCGCCCAAAGCTGTTAAAGTAGTTGTAAAACCTCATCATGGAGGTCAAGGTTATGTTACACCAACAGACAATATTGCTTACCAAGCAGCAAGTAAAGCTTATGAAACTAGTTTTGGTAAAAAACCAATTCCGCAAAGAAGTGGCGGTAGTATTCCTATTGTAGCTTTATTTGAACAAGAATTAAAGAGCAAAACAATTTTAATGGGTTTTGGGTTAGATTCAGATGCAATTCACTCACCTAACGAACATTTTGGAGTTTGGAATTATTTAAAAGGGATTGAAACAATTCCATATTTTTATAAATATTTTACAGCGTTATCAAAATAAACAGCACATAAATAAAAAAATATTTTTAATAAATATCTCAAAGAGATAAAAGAAACATCTTTTAATTTAACTATCCCAAGGAGCATTTTATCTTAATAATTACACAGCTAAAATAATTAATTATATTTATTTTAAAAATAAGTTATAAATTTGTCGATGAAAAAACAAATAATTATGAAGAAAATATTTTTAGGAGCATTATTCTTTTGCTTTATAATGCAAGTAAATGCGCAAGAGTTTAATAAGTGGTCAGTAGATTTTGGAGCAGGAGTTCACCAAATTACAAAAAATATTTCTCCAAATTATGATTCTGGTAATTTTGGTTTTGGTCAAGCTAGTTTAGGGCTTAGATATATGCTTAATGAAAAATTTGGGTTTCGGCTTGGTCTAGGTTATAATGAGTTTGCAGAAGGTGAAAACAGTTTACCTTTTAGAGCTAATTATTACAGAATAAATATAGAAGGTATTGTAAATGCGGGTAATCTTTTAAATTTTAGTAGTTGGACAAAAAGATTTAATCTTTTATTTCACGCTGGTGTGGGTATGTCTACCTCTAGCACAATAAAACCTATAAATCAGGAAACTGATATTATGACTAATTTTATTTTGGGTTTGACGCCTCAATTTAAATTATCAAATCGTATTTCATTATTTTTCGACACATCCATTATATTTCATCAATTCCAACATTATACTTTTGACGGAGCTATCATACAAGAGCCAAGAATAATTAACCCTGCAATTATAAATACATCCTTAGGAGTAAATATTTCTATAGGGAAACAAAAAGAGAATGCAGATTTTTTAAAAAATGATGAAGTTATAGTTACTGACAAAATAGACGATATTGTAAAACGTTTAGATAAAGCTGAAACGGAAATAGCTACTTTAAAAACTAAAAAAGTAACGATTAACAAGGTAGAATTAGTCAAAGAATTAGACAACAGATATGCCTTAAAAGGAGAAGTTGCATCTAATAGATATGCAAATGTTGTAACGAGTTCTAATGTAGATTTGATAAGAAAATTATTAAATGATGGCTATATCAATGTTTACTTTGATGTAAATAAAAAAACTGTTCAAAAAGGTTCTTTAAATTCTGTAAATTACTTAACACAGTTTATGAAAGATAATCCAAATGTTTCAGCGCTATTAATTGGTTATGCAGATGAAACTGGAAAAGAAAAACAAAATCAAATTTTGTCTAAAAACAGAGCAAAGAGTGTGTTCGATATTTTAGTTTCTGCAGGAATTAGTGCTAATAGACTATCTTACGCAGGTGGTGGAGAAGATAAAAGTGTTACAACAAAAGCGAGACAATTTGCAAGAAAAGTTATTTTTAAAATCAACTAACGATTAATAATAGCTTATTTTTAAAATCATTAAAAAAAACCAACAAATTAATTTGTTGGTTTTTTTTAGTTCAAAGTAATATGCTACATAAATTATTTTATGATGTACGCCTTTTTAATATAATCTACCTTGGGAAATTTATCTTTTAAAAATTTATTTCCAAATTTGGTAATAGAGTCTTGTTTGTAACCTAATTTATCTCCATAACCGTTATAGAACTTCAACACATTTTCTTGACCAGCAATTACTTTTGCTACTACTGGAAAACCTGTTACACCTGAATAAGTGAGTTTATCTAATCTATGATTTTCTTTTAAGTTGATAAATATTTGATTCGATCTTGTCTTTACGCCTCCTCTGGCAAAAGAAATGGTCATAAAATCATTTTTAGCCAATACAGGTTCATCATCAATTCCTTTACTCCAACTTCCGTGTATGATGCTATCATTGTGAATGCCAAATTGAGCAACAAATTTTGGTACAACTCTGTAAATAGCGACATCTTGGTAATAGTCATTTTTTATCATTTGATATAATCTGTCTACCCCTTTTGGCGACCAAGCTCTTCGTGCAACGATATCAAAATTACCTTTCGTGGTTTCAAATCTCGCTTTAAAAGTATTTGGAGAATTTTCTTTTAACCATTTCTCCTTAAACTTCACTGTAGCGCAAGAACTTAGTAAAATAATACTGCCTACTAAAAATATTTTTTTCATCTTTAATTTCAATTGATTTGAAACAAATGTAAATAAAATATTTATGAACATTTCGAAGCTACATTTGTAGAATCTAATAATTACCGCAATAAAATTATATGAGATTGAATGAAATAAAAAGTAAATTAATGATGGAAGAAAAAAACTATAATTATTTTAAGCTAAAATGAGGAAAAAACTGACTAAAATAAAAAAAGCGTCCCATTTCAGGGAAGCTTTCCATTGGTTAACAAAACCACGGCACTTTTTATAAAGTGCCAAACAACACAACTAATACTGCTTTAACAAAAAACAGTGTACAAATATACGCTGTTTTTAACTATTCACAAATAAATATATTCTTTTTTACAATTATCTAAATTGTCTATTAATGCATTTGATTGTATCTTCGCAACCTTAAATAAACACCAGAAAATTTATACACCAAATGCAATTATCAGAACAAGAAGTTGTACGAAGAGAAAAGCTAGCAAAATTAAGAGATTTGGGAATAAACCCTTATCCTGCAGATTTATTTCCAATAAATTCTAATTCGAAAGAAATAAAAGAAAACTATATTGAAGGTAAACAGGTAGTTATTGCAGGCCGATTAATGGTTATAAATATTCAAGGAAAAGCCTCTTTTGGCCAATTGCAAGATGGTGAAGGTAGGATTCAACTTTATTTTAATAGAGATGAAATTTGTGAAGGAGAAGACAAATCTTTGTATAACAACGTTTTCAAAAAACTATTAGATTTAGGGGATTTTGTTGGAATTACAGGTACACTCTTCACTACACAAGTTGGCGAGAAAACAGTCATGGTAAAAAGTTTTAAAATGCTTTCTAAAGCATTAAAGCCTTTACCGATGCCAAAAGTTAAAGATGGTGTTACATACGACGCTTTTACAGATCCAGAAATGCGTTACAGACAACGTTATGCAGATTTAGTTGTAAACCCGCATGTAAAAGAAGTTTTTATAAAAAGAACAAAACTATTTAATGCTATGCGTTCGTTCTTCAACGACGCTGGTTATTTTGAAGTTGAAACACCGGTTTTGCAACCAATTCCTGGAGGTGCTGCTGCAAGGCCATTTATAACGCATCACAATTCTTTAGATATTCCTTTATATATGAGAATTGCCAATGAATTATATCTAAAAAGATTAATTGTTGGTGGTTTTGACGGGGTTTATGAATTCTCCAAAAACTTTAGAAATGAAGGAATGGATAGAACTCATAATCCTGAGTTTACAGCCATGGAAATCTATGTGTCTTACAAGGATTACAATTGGATGATGGATTTTGCTGAGCAATTGTTAGAACACTGTGCAATTGCTGTAAATGGAACATCAGAAGCTACTTTTGGGGAACATAAAATTGACTTTAAAGCGCCTTATGCAAGAGTAACGATGGCAGACTCTATAAAACATTTTACGGGCTTCGATATTATTGGAAAAACAGAAGATGAAATTAGAGAAGCTGCAAAATCAATGAATATTCCTGTTGATGAAACGATGGGAAAAGGAAAATTGATTGATGAAATTTTTGGAGAGAAATGCGAAGGAAACTACATTCAGCCAACTTTTATTACAGATTATCCGAAGGAAATGTCTCCACTTTGTAAAGAACACAGAGACAATCCAGAATTAACAGAGCGTTTCGAATTGATGGTTTGTGGTAAAGAAATTGCCAATGCATATTCTGAATTAAATGACCCAATTGATCAACGTGAGCGTTTTGAGCACCAATTAAAGTTAGCGCAAAAAGGAGATGATGAAGCTACAGAATTTATTGACGAAGATTTCTTACGTGCTTTAGAATATGGTATGCCTCCAACCTCTGGAATGGGAATTGGAATGGACAGACTAATTATGTTCTTAACCAACAATCAATCGATACAAGAAGTGCTGTTCTTCCCGCAAATGCGACCAGAGAAGCGAATCGCTTTAGATGTAGAACTCACTGTTGAGGAAAAGGACTTACTTGATATCATCACAAAAGCAGAAAAAATAGCTTTAAATTCTTTAAAAACTCAATCTGGCTTGTCTAATAAAAAATGGGATAAAACGATTAAAGGTTTAACAAAGAAAAATGTTGCAAAAGTGTCTAAAACCGATGAAGGTTTGTTTGTAGAGATTTTATAATAACTTCTAATTCTGATCTTGTTTCAGAATTTCATAATAATGAATAGTAAAAATCGGAATTACAGCAATGTAGTTCCCTTTTTTTTGAAAGCTGCTTTATGTTGTTTCTTAAAAAATTTTCTAATATGTTTGTGATAACCAATACCATAAATTATCAATGGAAAATTATAAAAAAATAATCGAAGACATTTATTTTGAAATAAAAACCATTGATGATACTGGCGAAATAGCCAATTACATACCCGAATTAGCAAATGTTTCTGATCATAATTTTGGAATACATATAACAACAATTGACAATGAATCTTTTGGAATTGGTGATTTTGACAAGAAATTTTCTATTCAAAGTGTTTCTAAAGTTTTTGCACTGACGCTAGCTTACAAATTTGAGGATGCAAAATTATGGGAAAGAGTTGGTATTGAACCTTCTGGAAATCCTTTTAATTCATTATTACAACTAGAAACAGATTATGGAAAACCACGAAATCCTTTTATAAATTCTGGTGCAATTGTAATTTGCGATGTTTTATTGAGCCATCTTAAAAATCCAAAAGAAGATTTTTTAAACTTCTGTAAAGAGCTTAGTAATAATTCTTCTTTAAATTATAATGAAAAAGTAGCGCAATCAGAAAAAAAATCTGGCTACAGAAATAGTGCCCTTTGTAATTTTATAAAATCTTTTGGAAACATAAAAAATGATGTAGATGAAGTATTAGATTTTTACTTTCATATCTGTTCTTTAGAAATGAGCTGTAAAGAACTTTCTAAAATATCTCTTTTTTTAGCGGATGATAACTTCACGAGTCATAAAGGAAATAAAATTCTTACAATGAGTCAAGCTAAAAGAGTAAATGCAATTTTACTTACTTGTGGTTTTTATGATGAATCTGGCGAGTTTGCTTTTAGAGTCGGTTTACCAGGGAAAAGTGGGGTTGGTGGCGGTATTGTAGCGGTACACCCCGATAAATATTGTATTGCAGTTTGGAGTCCAAAATTGAATAAAAAAGGAAATTCTTATAAAGGCATGCTGTTTTTAGAAACCTTTACCACAAAAACCGCTTCTTCTATTTTTTAATTCGTTACAACATTCATGATTTCTGACCATAATATGATTAATTTTCATTTAGTTGGCTGCTACCCTTTTAAAAATACAACTTTACCAAGTACTTATTAAAAGTTGTAATATTTGAATAATCTTAAACAATTACCCCTTATACTTCATACCTAAATGAACGACTTTTTTTGTTTCAAAAAAAGCTTCGTCGAAATAATTAGGTAGGTCATAAATAGTTGCTGAAGTATATATTTTTAATTCTTCAGATAAATCTCCACCTTTTAAATATAGAATTCCATTTTTTAATTCGTGATTTTGCTTTTTAGCAATTCTACCTTTTGTCCAACGAACAAAAGTTTCCATTTGGGCAACTGCTCTACTCACAATAAAATCATACGTATCTTTTACATCTTCTGCTCTGCCATGAGTAGTTTTTACATTTACTAATCCTAAGCCAGCAACAACCTCATTTACTACTTTGATCTTTTTCCCAATGGAATCAACTAGGTGAAACTGGGTTTCAGGAAATAAAATTGCCAAAGGAATACCAGGAAAACCTCCTCCTGTTCCTACATCCATTACTTTAGAGCCTGGTTTAAAAGAAATTATTTTTGCTATCCCTAATGAATGTAGTACATGACGTAAGTATAACTCATCTATATCTTTACGAGAAACTACATTTATTTTTAAGTTCCAATCTTTATATAACTCTTGAAGTTTTGAAAACTGTTCAATTTGAGTCGGTGTTAAGTCTTTAAAATATTTTTGTATAATTTCCATAAATTAAGTGTCAGCGACAAAAATAGTTATTGTTCACAAACAATTAGCAACAAAATCCTACGTTTATTACAGAAAGATATTTCAAAAACATTATTTTTGTTTATTATACATAATATATATGAAAGCAATAAACTTTTCAAGAGAAGATAAAGCTAAGTTCTTTAGAACTCTAAATAAAAGAGTGAATACATATTTCAAAGAAAATAACATTAAGAGAACAGGAAACTGGAAATTATATTCTAAAGCAATTATCATGTTTTCGCTGTTTTTAATTCCTTTTATTTTAGTATTAACGGTATCTATGCCTCAGTGGGTAATGATTTTGTTAATGGTAGTTACAGGTGTTGGTATGGCCGGTGTTGGTATGAATGTTATGCATGATGCAAATCACGAATCATTTTCTAAAAGAAAATGGGTTAATAAACTAATGGGTAGCAGTATCTATATTCTTGCTGGTAACGTTTATAATTGGAAAGTACAACATAATGTTTTACACCATACATTTACCAACGTAAAAGACCATGATGAAGATATAGATGCTGGTAGAATTATTCGTTTCTCAAAGCATTCTAAATGGTTAAAAATTCATAAACTTCAGAAATATTATTCTATATTTTTATATGGTTTGCTAACCATTAATTGGGCAATTACTACAGATATTAAGCAAATGCACCGGTATTTGAAACGAAAACTATCTTATGGTGAGTTTCCAAATCCTTCAACAGAATGGACGAAGTTGGTGATCTCTAAAATTGCATATTATGCACTTTGGATTGTTTTACCGTTATTAGCTTTAGACGTTTCATGGTGGAAAGTATTAATAGGTTTTTTTGTTATGCATTATACTGCTGGTATGATTTTAAGCTTGGTTTTTCAATTGGCGCATATTGTTCCAAATACAGAAATGCCAATTCCAAATAAAGAAGGAAATTTAGAACACACTTGGGCAGTCCATCAATTATACACTACCTCTAACTTTGCACCTAGCAACTGGTTAGTAAACTTTTATACAGGAGGTTTAAATCATCAGGTTGAACATCATATTTTTCCACATATTTCTCATGTGCATTATGAAAAATTAGCTAAAATTGTAAAAGAAACTGCCAAAGAGTTTAATTTGCCGTATAATGAATATGATACCATGCGTAAAGCAATTATAGAGCACTTTAGACATTTAGGCGTTTTAGGTAAAAACCCTGAATTAGTATAAGTAAAACAACAATTAACAGTAAAATGACACATCCATTATCGGACAGAATTAACAGCCTACCAACATCACAAACATTGGCAATGGCTGCAAAAGCTAGAGAATTAAGAGCAGAAGGAAAAGATATTATTGGTTTAAGTTTGGGAGAGCCGGACTTTAATACACCGGATTTTATTAAAGATGCGGCAATAGAAGCGATCAATGAAAATTACAATACATATACACCTGTAGATGGTTATGTAGAATTGAAAGAGGCTATTTGCACGAAGTTTAAACGTGATAATGGCCTAGACTACAAACCAAATCAAATAGTAGTGTCTACGGGCGCAAAACAATCTATCGCCAACATTGCACAAGTTTTGTTAAACCCTGGTGATGAAATTTTATTACCAGCACCTTATTGGGTAAGTTATTCTGCAATTGCTATTTTATGTGAAGCAACCTATGTCGAAATTCCTTCTTCTATTGACAACGATTTCAAAATTACACCGGCTCAGTTAGAAGCAGCAATTACGCCTAAAACTAAAATGATTTTCTTTAACTCGCCAAATAATCCAAGCGGAACTATTTATAGTGAATCAGAATATCGAGCATTAGCAGCAGTTTTAGAAAAATATCCAAAGATTTTTATATTATCAGATGAAATCTATGAACATATCAATTACGATTCAAAACCGTTTAGTTTTGCAGCTATAGAAAGCATGTATGACAGAACCATTACCGTAAACGGTTTGGCAAAAGCATTTGCCATGACTGGTTGGAGAATTGGTTATATTGGCGCACCAGAATGGATTGCAAAAGCATGTACAAAGATGCAAGGTCAAATTACCTCAGGCACAAACTGTATTGCTCAAAGAGCAGCAATTACAGCAGTATTAGCACCCGTTTCTAAAATACAATTTATGGTAGATGAGTTTAAAACTCGTAGAGATATCATTATTGGGTTATTAAGAGAAATTGATGGATTTAAAGTAAATGTTCCGGAGGGCGCTTTTTATGTTTTTCCAGATATTTCTGCTTACTTTGGTAAATCGATAGACGGAATAAAAATTGAAAATGCCAGCGATTTTTCTCTGTTCATCCTAGAAAAAGCCAATGTTGCTACTGTAACTGGAGATGCTTTCGGAGCTCCTAATTGCATCAGAATATCTTATGCAGCTTCTGAATTACAAATTCGTGAAGCTATTAAGAGAATAAAAAAAGCTTTACATTAAAAGCAAAAACATATCTATTATAAAATCCATCTTTTTTAGATGGATTTTTTTTGATGTTGTGTGTTTTTAAAACAATCTAAAATGTGTTATTTTATATATTTTAGATTTGTTCTTTCATCAAAATTTACTCAAACTGATATTTAAAAGGATATCCTTACTATCACTAAACTGGACTTATTTATAAGCTACTTTCTCTATTCAAAATCCTTTTACCTTTTAGTAAACGATCATAATAATAGCAAATGCAAACAATGAAACTTGTAAAATAGTTCCTACTTGACTTTCTATTTTTCCATGATGATTTAAAATCATAGCCTTAATTCTAGATACTGATTTAGATTTCTCTAACTTCATGTTCTTTTTAATTTCTTGTTTATACGCAGATGTTAAAATTCCTCTTTCTTCTAATGATACCGTTTTTAAATATTTCATGATGTATAGTTTAATTGATTACATAAAATAGACGACTTAAAAAAAAATATGTTACAGGCTAAATATCATGAAATCATCACTAAAATTTCATTCTCTCAGGATTGATGGTTTACGACAATCAGAAAAAAATAAAAATATATTTTAGAATTATGCATAAGAAGAAAGAAAAATCTAAGAAATAGCTAGTTTATAGAAAAGCATCACAAATGAACTAATTTAATGCAATAAATAGGTTTCGTAAATTAATTACAAAAAAAATCACACCATTTCTGGTGTGATCTTATATATAATTTAAAAAAATATTAATCTACATTATCATGTAAAAAAGAGTTATTAGATTTAAAACCTAAATCATCATTATCTTTTTTTAATGAAGTTTCTGTTTTACTTATGGATGTGTTTTTATCTAAATCCACACCCATTCTTTTATATGCCGGTTGACGTTCTATTTCATCAATATTTTTACCTAATTGATCATTAAACTTATAATTAAAACCTTTCATTTTTTTACGTCTTTCCTCTGCTCTCTTTTGTAATTCAGAAATTGTTAAGTCCAATGGGGAAACTTCCTCACTCGTGGTTTCAATCTTATTAATTTCTGATTGCGGTTTTGTTGTTTTTAATTCAAATTGAAATTCTTCTTCCTCAATTACTTTTTTCTCCACAAAACTAGAACTTTTACCTATTGTTGGTTGAGCATCAAAATCTTCTAAAATATATCTTTTTTCAACTTCTTTCTTTTCAGCCTTAATTTCTTGCGCTCCATAAACCTCAATTTCATGGATATTTAATTCTTTCTCTATATTTAAATTAAATCTAATTTCGTCTTCAGACTTTATTTCTGCATCAGGATTTAAAGGTAAATCAAACATTAAATCTGTTTGAAATTGCGTCGATACTTCTTCCACTTTTTCTTCCACTTTTGCAGCATCCGTAATGATAAAATCATCTTCAGAAACAACATCACTAGAAACCTCATCAAAAGTTACTGGCATGTTTGAAATAATTGGATTTGTAGCCACTAAATCCATTTTTGGTTTAGTATCTTCCATTTCATCTCCTAAAACGTGTATAATTTTTTGTGCTCCCGTATTAGAAATGGGAGTATTTAAAGTAGGTGATTTCGTTACTGTTTTTTCTGTAAAGTTATACGTAGCTTTTTGTTCATCCTCTAAAGTGTGAATGATTTTTTTTACCTCTGTATTTGTAATTGTACTTTGTTGATCTGCCGCAAAACCAGTAGCAACAATTGTTACTGCAATTGCATCTCCCAAGTCCGCATCTTCTCCAATACCCATAATAATGTTAGCGTCATATCCAGCTTCATCTTGAATGTAATCGTTGATTTCACCAATTTCATCTAAGGTAACTTCATTAGTCCCAGATACAATAAGTAATAATACATTTTTAGCACCTGTAATTTTATTATCATTTAATAACGGTGAATCTAATGCTTTTACAATAGCTGTTTTTGCTCTGGTTTGACCTTCTTCTTTTGCAGAGCCCATAATTGCTGTACCGCTATTAGAAAGGACCGTTTTAGCATCATGCAAGTCAATATTTTGTTTGTAGTGATGCGTAATAACTTCTGCAATTCCTTTAGAAGCAGTAGATAAAACTTCATCAGCTTTCGAAAAACCTGCTTTAAAACCTAGGTTTCCGTAAACTTCCCTTAATTTATTATTATTAATAACAATTAAAGAATCCACATTTTGGCGCAATTGATCAATTCCCAATTGAGCCTGTTTTGAGCGTCTTTTGCCTTCGAAAGCAAATGGCATTGTCACAATACCAACAGTTAAGATGTCCATGTCTTTGGCAATTTTAGCAATAATTGGTGCCGCACCAGTGCCAGTTCCACCACCCATACCCGCAGTAATAAATACCATTTTTGTTTGGGTATTTAGCATTTGCTGTATTTCTTGCATACTTTCTTTAGCTGCTTGTGCCCCAATTTCTGGATTTGCACCAGCTCCTAAACCAGATGTTAAGTTTGCTCCTAACTGTATTTTATTAGGAATTGGGCTGTTTTCTAGAGCTTGTGCATCTGTATTACAGATTACAAAATCTACTCCTTTTATGCTTTGGGTAAACATGTGATTTACTGCATTGCTTCCACCACCACCAACACCAATTACTTTTATGGTATTAGATTGTGTTTTTGGCATGTCAAATAAAATGTTATCAAATTCTGAGCTCATAATAACGTTTATCTTTTTAAATTTTTATTAATTTTATTCTTTTTAATTTTACTAATCATGCTGATTTTACTCAGCGTTGTCTAAAAAATCCTTTAAACCTTCTGTAAATTTTTCGAAAAAAGATTTCTTCGTAGGTTTTGGTTTTTCCTCACTTTTTGCTTGAATTTCTTCTTGCTCTTCTGTCTCTGCATTTGATTCAGATACAGTCTCCTCAATAATATCTTCTACTTTAATATCTTTCTCTAAACCGACCATCAACAAACCAACAGCTGTGGCGTAAGAAGGACTTGACAAGCCTTCATCAGAATCTCCGGCTAAATGCTCATTAGGAAATCCTATTCTGGCATCCATACCCGTTATATATTCAACTAACTGACGTAAATGTTTTAGTTGAGAACCACCTCCTGTTAAAACAATTCCCGCAATTAGTTTTCCTTTTGCAGTTTCATGTCCGTAATTTTTTATCTCTAAATACACATGCTCAATAATTTCTTGAACTCTTGCATGTATAATTTTTGATAAATTTTTTAATGTAATTTCTTTTGGCTCTCTTCCTCTTAAGCCCGGTATAGAAACGATTTCTGTTTCTTTATTTTCTCCTGGCCAAGCAGAACCAAACTTAATTTTCAATAATTCAGCTTGTTTTTCAATGATAGAACAACCTTCTTTAACATCATCTGTAATTACATTTCCTCCAAAAGGAATGACAGCAGTGTGTCTGATAATTCCGTCTTTAAAAATTGCTAAATCTGTAGTTCCGCCTCCTATATCAATGAGAGCGACTCCCGCTTCTTTTTCTTCCTGACTTAATACTGCTGAAGCCGAAGCTAAGGGTTCTAATGTAATTTCACTTAACCCTAAACCCGCACTTTTTACACAACGTCCAATATTTCTAATTGATGAAACTTGACCAACAACAACATGAAAATTAGCTTCCAAACGACCACCATACATACCTATTGGCTCTTTGATATCTGCTTGAGAATCTACTTTAAATTCTTGTGGTAATACGTGAATAATTTCTTCTCCCGGTAACATCACCAACTTATGAACTTGATTCACTAAGTCTTCAATATCATCTTCATCTATAACTTCATCAGCATTATTTCTTGTGATATAATCACTATGATGTAAGCTTCTTATATGCTGACCAGCAATACCAACAACAACATCTTCAATCTTTACACCAGAAACACTTTGTGCTTCATCTACCGCTTGTTGAATTGATTGAATCGTTTGTGTAATATTACTTACAACTCCACGTTTCACGCCTAGGCTTTTAGCTTTTCCGATACCAACAACCTCAATCTTGCCATATTCGTTTTTACGACCAATCATGGCAACAATCTTGGTTGTACCAATATCTAAACCAACAGCTATTTTATTGTCTTCCATTTTGATTTATTTAATGCACACAACTTGGTTGTGATATTTTAAATTTATTAAATTGTAATTTTTAATAGTTTTATCTTTAAATGTTTTGCTGTAAAAAGCTTTCAACTTCTTAAATTTTGTTTCCATTTCAGATAATTTTCCAAAATTTATTTTATAATCACCACTTCTCACAGAAAACTTATACTCATGAACGTCAGATTTTTCAATTCCAACAATCTCTTTATGTAAAAATTCATCCCCTAATATTAAAGAAATCAAAGGTAAAATCTCGTTAACAGCTTCCACATTTTCAACTCCCGAAATCAACATTACTCTTGCAGAATAATTATTGGACAAAGGGACTTTTACACCTTGTTTATCAATGTAATAAGAGCCACTTTTTAAAACAATTCTAGCAACAGGTATCCGTTGTTTAATAATTGTTTTTAGTCTGCCATCAATCGTTAAAAAAATGGTTGCATTTTCTACATATGGATTTTTGGACACTCTATTCTCTAAGCCGTATAAATTTATCACAGATTTCGCTTGGTTTTGCACTGTTTCTTTATTTTGTATTAACAATTTATTAACCATTGAATATGTTAAAAAATTATTATCCCCTTCTTCAAATTCCACAATAGGCTCTGCTATTTTTATTTGCAGATTTCTTGTTGATGAAAAACTGTACAAAAACCCTAAACCCACCATCAAAGCTGGAAATAACAAGTATTTTAAAACCTTTCTGAATTTCATTTTCTTGAATTATAAAAGTTTATTTTTACTTCATTTACCATTTCTCCAATGTCACCAGCACCTAACATTACAACTACTTTTGCTGTCGAGTTTTTAATATCTTTTATTAAATTATTTTTTTGAACCAATTTTTTATGCTTATTCTCTATTTTATGAAATAACCATTCAGAACTTACCCCAGCAATTGGTAATTCTCTTGCTGGATAAATATCTAATAATAAGATTTCATCAAATTTTGATAATGCAGTTGCAAAATCATCTATAAAATCTCTTGTTCTAGAAAATAAATGTGGTTGAAAAACAGCCAATACTTTTTCTTTGGGATACATTTCTCTTATGGAATTTTCTACTGCATTTATTTCTGTTGGATGATGTGCATAATCATCAATCAAAACAAAGTCACTAGTTTTTATTTTATAAGAAAACCTACGTTTCACCCCTTTAAAAGTTGACAAACTTAATTTAATTTTTTTTGCGGGAACACCATATACATCTGCCATTGCAAATGCAGCTAAAGCATTCATTACATTATGCTTACCTGGTAAATAGAATTCAATATTTTTTATACTTTCTGATGGTGTTTGGACATCAAAAATATACTTTCCACTTTCAATTTTTAAATTAAAGGCTCTGTAATCTGCGGCTTCGTTTACAGCATAGGTTAACCCTCTTAAAGGCAATCCTTTTGCAATGATTAATGTACCTGAAACTTTATTTGCAAACTCTACAAACGATTCTTCTAAAACTGCTGCTTCTCCATAGATATCTAAATGATCAGCATCCATAGAAGTTATACAAGCAATATTAGGACTCAATTGTAAGAAAGATCGATCAAACTCATCTGCTTCAACAACCGAAACTTTGTCTTCACCCAAAATTAAATTTGAATTGTAATTTTCAGCAATTCCACCTAAAAAAGAAGTCGCTTTTTGTTGATGCATAATATGGCCTAAAATAGAAGAAGTTGTAGTTTTCCCATGCGTTCCAGCAACAGCGAGACAAAAAGTGCTTTCTGTAATTTTACCTAAAACTTCTGCTCTTTTTAAAACCTTAAAATTATTATTTAAGAAGTAATTTAATTCTGTATGATTTTCAGCAATTGCTGGTGTATAAACAACCAAGGTTTTATCCTTATCTAAAAAAGAAATTGGTATGTTCTTTAAACTATCTTCAAAATGAATTTCAACACCCAATTCTTCTAAACTCGAAGTTATTTGAGACGGAGTTTTGTCATAACCAGCCACAAGCTTTCCATTGGATGCAAAGTAACGAGCAATTGCACTCATTCCAATACCTCCAATACCAACAAAATAAATGGTCTGTATCTTTTTTAACTTCACTTTTTTAATAGTTTTTCAATTTCATTTACAATATCTGTTGTTGCTCCTGGCAATGCTAATTCTTTTATATTCTCTGATAAATGCTCTTGCTTTCCTATATCTTTTAAAAGCGTTTCAAAAACAATAGGAAACGTTTCTAACTCACTTTCTTTTAACAAAATAGCTCCATGTTTGTCTGCTATGGACTTTGCATTTTTTGTTTGATGATCCTCAGCTACATTTGGTGACGGAATAAAAATGACAGGTTTACCAACGATACACAACTCTGAAACAGAGCTTGCTCCTGCTCTAGAGATAATAATATCCGTAGCAGCATATGCCAGATCCATTCTATTCACAAATTCATGCACTTGCACGTAACTTAAGTCATTGTATTTATTATACTCGTCAAAATAGAGCTTTCCGCATTGCCAAATAATTTGAACCTCTTGGTTTTTGAAGAATTCCAAATTACCCTCAACAAGCTGATTTATTTTTCTTGCACCTAAACTTCCGCCTAAAACCAAAATTGTTTTATTCGTTTTATGCAACTTAAAAAAATCTTTTGCTTCTTGTTCTTTGGAATAAATCGTCAACAAATCTTGACGAACAGGATTTCCTGTTTTTACCATTTTATCCAAAGGAAAAAAACGTTCTAAATGATCATAGGCCACACAAATTTTGCTGGCTCTTTTACTCAACAATTTATTAGTAATTCCTGGGAAAGAGTTCTGTTCTTGTATTAAAGTAGGAATACCCTTTCTGCTTGCCACTATTAAAGTTGGCCCACTCGCAAAACCTCCAGTGCCAATTGCTATATCAGGTTTAAATTGTTTGATAATTTTTCTTGCTTCCCACAAACTACTAATCAATTTAAAAGGAAAGGATAAATTATCTAGGGTTAGTTTTCTTTGCACTCCAGAAATCCATAAGCCTTTTATATCATAACCAGCTTGCGGAACTTTTTCCATTTCCATTCTATCTTTAGCACCTACAAAAAGAAAATTTGCATCTGGATAGCGTAATTTAAATTCGTTAGCAATGGCTATTGCAGGATAAATATGACCTCCTGTTCCTCCTCCAGAAATAAGTATATTATATGGTTTCATGTAAAATATCTAAAGGGTTATCATCTAAAATATCTTCTTCTTCTACTTCTTTTGCTGCGCTTACACTAAGAATCATTCCTAATGCAAAACATGTCATCCAAATAGAAGTACCTCCACTACTAATTAATGGCAACGTTTGTCCAGTAACTGGAAACAAGTTGGCAGCAACAGCCATATTTATGGTCGCTTGAAATATAATTGGACAACCAACACCAACAACTAACAATGTTCCAAAAATGGTAGTTGTTTTTCTAATAACCACAAAAATTCTGAAGAGCAGCAAAAAGTAAATAAAAACGATTAAAAAACCACCTAATAAACCATATTCTTCAACAATAATTGCAAAAATAAAATCTGATGAAGATTGTGGTAAAAAGTTTTTCTGAACACTTTTACCAGGACCAACTCCTACCGGACCTCCTGTTGCAATTGCAATTTTTGCCTTTTGTACTTGATACGCTTCTTTATCTTCTGAATCTGAAAAATTCTCAATTCGATTTTGCCAAGTTTGCACTCTATTTGGCATTGCGTCTGGAAAGGCTTTTGCTATTAAAACAAAAAACAATAATATTACTAATCCTGTTCCAATAATAAATCCTAAATATTTTAATGGGTATCCTCCAATAAAAGTCAGCATTAAAGTCATAGCAAAAATGATGGCGGTTGTTGAGAAATTTGCAGGCAATATTAATATTAAAACTGCAGCTACTGGCACCCAAAGCTGCCATACGCTTTCTTTAAAATTGATTTCTTTTTCTTTGTTTTTAGCTAAATATCGCGCTACATAAACCATCAACACTAAACCTGCTAAAGTAGATGTTTGAAAACCGATACCTGCAATACGAATCCATCTACTTGCATTCGCCCCTCCAATTATAGTTCCTTGCGCCAATGTAAAAACCAATAAGACAATTACAATGGGAAGCATTAATACAGATCCTCCTGAGAAGTATCTGTAAGGGATTTTATGAACTCCATAAATTATACCAAAACCCATAATTAATAAAACCATGTGTTTTAGTAAATACCCTAAAGTAGAACCAGAACCAACAACATATACTAAGTTTGTGCTTGCACTATACACAGGCATAAAAGAGAATATTGCCAAAATAGCAACAATTGCCCAAATGGTTTGATCTCCTTTTATATGTTGAAAAATAGTTTTCATTTTTAGGTTTACGGATACGTAAGTATTTAAATGTTTAGATGATTAAACCTTTTTAAAGACTTTTTACTGCTCTTTTAAATTGACGCCCTCTGTCTTCATAATTATCAAATAAATCAAAACTAGCGCAAGCAGGAGATAATAAAACCACTTCTCCTCTTTCTGCTAACTTATGAGAAACTTTTACCGCTTCTTCGGCCCCGGCAGTTTCAACAATAATATCTACTACATTACCAAACGTATTTTTAATTTTTTCATTATCAAGACCTAAACAAACAATTGCCTTTACTTTTTCTCTAACCAAAGGCAATAAATCATTATAATCATTCCCCTTGTCTACACCTCCAACGATCCAAACTGTGGTTTTATCCATGCATTCTAATGCATAAAAAGTTGCATTTACGTTCGTTGCTTTAGAATCATTTATATATTCTACATCCTTTACCTTTGCAACATTTTCTAAACGATGTTCTACACCCTCAAAATCTTCTAAACTTTCTTTTATAACTTGTTTTCTAGCCTTTAATAATTGCGCAGCCATACTTGCTGCCATGGCATTTTTTGTATTATGTTTTCCCTTAATTGATAAAGTTGATAACGGCATGTTAATTGGGTCTTTATTAATGTTGATGATTATATTATTATCTTTGATATAAGCTCCATATTCTAATTTTTTTTCAAGCGAAAACGGAACTAATTTTGCACTTGTTTTATTTTCTTTTAACCAATTATTGATTACAGGATCATCTGCATCATAAATTAAATAATCAGTTTCTTTTTGATTCTTTGTGATTCTAAATTTTGAGGCAATGTATTTATCAAAATCATACTCATAGCGATCTAAATGATCTGGTGTAATATTGGTTAAAATTGCAATGTGACTTTTAAAATTTTCTATGCCATCTAACTGAAAACTACTTAATTCTAAAACATAATTCTCATACGTTTCCTCAGCAACTTGTTGTGCAAAACTATCTCCAATATTCCCGGCAATTCCAACACTTAATCCCGCTTTTTTTAAAATATGATGTGTTAATAATGTTGTGGTTGTTTTTCCATTTGAACCTGTAATCCCAATAATTGTTGCATTTGTATATTGTGCTGCAAATTCAATTTCCGAAATAACCTTTATTGAGTTCTCCATCAATTTTTGAACTATTAAAACTTTTTCCGGAATCCCTGGACTTTTTACCACTGCATCAGCATTTAAAATCTTACTTTCTGTATGCTGATTTTCCTCAAAATCAATTTCATTATTTAAAAGAACTTTTTTATATTTATTTAATATTTTGTTGTTATCTGAAACAAAAACTTCGTACCCTTTTCGTTTTCCTAAAATTGCAGTCCCTACTCCACTTTCTCCTCCTCCTAAAATCACTAACCTTTTCATCTATCTCAATTTCAAAGTAACAATTGCGAAAACCGCTAAAAGAATTCCAACAATCCAAAAACGAACAACAATCTTACTTTCATGATAACTCAACTTCTGATAATGATGATGTAAAGGCGCCATTTTAAAAATACGTCTACCTACTCCAAATTTCTTCTTTGTGTATTTAAACCAAGAAACCTGCATTATTACTGAGAGATTTTCTACAACAAAAATTCCTGCTAAAATCGGCAACAATAACTCTTTACGAATTGAAATTGCGATTACCGCTATAATCCCTCCAATTGTTAAACTTCCTGTATCTCCCATAAAAACTTGAGCAGGATATGTATTGTACCACAAAAACCCAATTAAAGCTCCTGCAAATGCCAAAATAAAAACAGTCATTTCTCCAGAATTTGGGATATACATTACATCTAAGTAATCAGCAAAAATTATGTTACCAGAAACCCAAGCAAAAACAGCTAATGTTATTACAATTATTGCTGATGAACCTGCTGCTAAACCATCGATTCCGTCCGTTAAATTTGCTCCATTGGAGACTCCTGTAACAATAAAAACAGTGATAAAAATGAAAACGATCCATCCATATTTTTCATAACCTTCACCCAAAAAACGCAACGCTTTTGAATAATCTAATTCGTTATCTTTTAAAAACGGAACGGTAGTTTTGGTAGATTTGTGAGCCTCACCAAAAACTTTTTTTCTTCCATTCTCTTGCATAACTTGCTGCTGCACTGGTAATTGCTCTTTAATCGTAACTCCATCATTAAAATATAACATTGACCCTACAATCAGCCCTAGACCAACCTGACCTAAAATTTTAAACTTCCCTTTTAAACCATCTTTATCTTTTTTAAACACTTTGATATAATCATCTAAAAAACCAATAAAACCCATCCAAAATGTAGTGATTATCAAAATCACAATGTAAATATTATCTAATTTTGTTAATAAAATTACAGGAATTAACGTTGCTAGAATAATGATTATTCCTCCCATAGTTGGAGTTCCAGATTTTTGTTTCTGCCCCTCTAAGCCTAAATCTCTAACCGTTTCTCCTACTTGTTGTTTTTGCAAAAATTTAATAATTCTTTTACCAAAAATTGCTGAAATCAATAAAGACAAAATAAAAGCTGCTGCTGCTCTAAATGTGATAAATTGAAACACACTTGCACCTGGAAAACTAAATTGACTTTCTAAATATTCGAATAAATAATACAGCATTTTAGTTCTTTTTTAATTGATTAAAACAGTTTGTTACTTCTTCTAAATCATCAAAATGAGAGCGAACTCCATTCACTTCCTGATAATTTTCATGTCCTTTTCCAGCAATTAATATAATGTCCCCAGTTTCTGACAGTTTACAAGCTGTTTTTATTGCTTGTCTTCTATCTAAGACGGTTAATGTTTTTCTATAGTTTTCAGGCGAAACACCATCTTCCATTTCATCTAAAATAGTTTGAGGGTTTTCGGACCTAGGATTATCTGAAGTAAAAATTGCCTGAGTGCTTAATTGAGATGCAATATGCGCCATTTTTGGTCTTTTTGTTGCATCTCTATCACCTCCGCAACCGACTACAGTGATCACTTTTTCGTTTCCTGTTCTAATATCATTAATCGTTTCTAATACGTTTTTCAAGGCATCAGGAGTGTGAGCATAATCAATAATTGCCGTGTTACCTTCTTCAGAAATTACATATTGAAAACGACCACTTACACTTTCTAATTGACTTACAATAGTTAGAATTTCTAATTTTTCTAACCCTAATAAATCTGCAGTTGCAATAATTGCAGTTAAATTATAAATATTAAAAACGCCAATTAATTTAGTCCAAACTTCAGTTCCATCGACAGAAATTAAAGTTCCAGAAATTTGCTTTTCTAAAATTTTCACTTTATAATCTCCTACTGTTTTTAGAGCATATGTTTTCTTTTTTGCTTTGGTGTTTTGCAACATAAAGTTGCCATTTTTATCATCAATATTTGTCAAAGCAAAAGCCGATTTTGGCAAAGAATCGAAAAATGATTTTTTCACATTTCTATATTCGGCAAATGTGTCGTGATAATCTAAATGATCATGAGAAAGGTTTGTGAAAATTCCACCAGCAAATTTTAAGCCTTCTGTTCTTTTTTGATGAATTCCATGAGAACTCACTTCCATAAAACAGAATTCTACACCAGCATCTAGCATCATATCTAAATACTTGTTAATCGCTACTGAATCTGGAGTTGTATGCGTCGCTTTAAACTCAACTTTATCAACTAAAACTTTAACAGTAGAAAGCAATCCAACTTTATAACCAGCTTTATAAAATAACTGATACAATAGCGATGCAATTGTTGTTTTCCCATTGGTCCCTGTAACTCCAACTAAAGGAAATTTAGTTGAAGGATTTTCATAAAAGTTAGAAGCCATAACCGCCAGAGCAACATTCGCATCATCAACTTGCACATACGTAATTCCTTCTTTTATATCCGAAGGAAAAACTTCACAGATAATTGCAATTGCACCTAAAGAAATCACTTTATTTATAAACAAATGACCGTCAACAGAAAAACCTTTTTGAGCAATAAAAACATCATTTTTTTCAATTTTCCTAGAATCGAAAACAAGTTGATTTACATCAATATTTGTAACCCCAAATACTTGGTTGATTGCAACCTTATATAATATGTCTTTTAAATTTTTCAGTTTACGATAATTTTAAAATAATGGTGGTTCCTTTCACTAATGTTTCTCCCTTTTTTATCGATTGATATTTTACTTTTCCCACTCCAGTAATCTTTACTTTCAAACCAATATTTTCTAATAGAGAAACGGCATCCATACCAGACATTCCTTGAACATTTGGTATATATGTATGTTCTTTATTAATAACTTTAGTATATTTTTTATATTGATTTACTATACTTTCAAATTCAACTTTATCTTTTACAGATTGATTATCTATAGGTGTTGTGGTGTAAATTTTTTGAGCAATCTCTTTAAAGATTGGCGCTGCAACCGTAGCTCCATAATAACCTTTCTTTTTATTGGGATCATGCACAACTACAATACAAGAATATTTAGGTGCTTCCGCCGGAAAAAAACCTGCAAAAGAGGCCACATAACGTTTTGTTGAATAATGACCAGAAATAGTCTCTCCTTTTTCATTTTTATGTCTTGGAATATATTTTTTTGCAGTCCCTGTTTTTCCTGCCATAGAGAAATTAGAAGAATAGATATTCTTTGCAGTTCCTCTAATAACAACATTTTCCATCACTTTTCGAATCTTTTTTAAAGTTTGATCAGAAGCAATTTTAGAATTTACAATTTCAGTTTGAAAAATTTTCTCTATTTTATCTTGTCTTCTTAATTCTTTTACAAAGCGTGGTTTTACCATCACTCCATTATTTGCAACTGCATTATAAAACATCAATGTCTGCATAGGCGTAACAGAAACTCCATACCCCCAAGACATCCATGCCAGAGAAATTTTACTCCATCTTTTTTTATCTTTAGGGTTAGGGATATAGGGTAATCCCTCACCTTTTATTTGAAAACCAATTGGTTTTTTAAATCCGTATTTTTCTAGTTTACTAATAAATTTTCCTGGGTTCTGGTCATAATGTTCCCTTATTAATTTTACGATTCCGACATTGGATGAAACCTCAAAAACTCTCGCGGCAGAAATTTTCCCATAACCTCCTCTTTTAGAGTCTTCAACCTTTCTATTATAAATGTAAACTTTACCTTTCTCTGTATCCACCACTGTAGATGTATCAATTACTTTATCATCTAAAGCAGCCATTAAACTTGCTAATTTAAAAGTAGAACCCGGTTCATGACTTTCCCAAAGAGCATAATTCCTTTTTTCAAAATATTTTCCTTTTGAGGTTCTCCCTAAATTAGAGATTGCTTTTATTTCGCCCGTTGCAGTTTCCATAACCACAGCACAACCATGATCTGCTTCAAAATATTCTAATTGACGTAACAAGGCGTGATGCGTAATGTCTTGAATATTTACGTCTATTGTTGTAATGACATCGTGACCATCGATAGGCTCTTTTTCATTGACATCTGAAATTGGTTTCCATTGATTTTTTGCAATCTTCTGTTTCCAACGCAAACCATTTTCACCTTCCATAAAATCAGCAAAAGCACCTTCTATTCCAGCTTCACCTCTAAAATCATCATAACCAATTGTACGTTCTGCAATTTTACCAATAGGATGCGCACGAACAGTTTTATGTTCTGCAATAAATCCTCCCCTATAAACTCCCAATTTAAAAATTGGAAATTTTTTCATTTTTAGATAATCATTATAACCTACATTTCTAGCAATTAATAAATACCTATTTCGGCGTTTTTTTGCTTTTCTTAATTTGTTTTGATAATACTCTGGAGAATTGCCAAACATCTGAAACAATTCTTCTGATAAAGCCATAAAATTATTCTCGAAGACATTACTGTTTACAGCAACAACATCCATCCTTATTGTATATTTAGACATTGAAGTCGCCAACAAATTACCGTCAGCTGCGTACACATTTCCTTTATTCGCTTTGATGGTATCTTGCTTTATAGTAAGTTCTGTTGCAAGTTTTTTATACTTTGCTCCTTGAGCATATTGAATATTTACAACCCTAAAAATAATAGCCAATAAAAAAAGCGTCATAAAACCAGCTACTATGTAGAATCTGGTAAGTATGCTTTTTTTGTGAGTTGCCAATATATTAATCTTTATAGGTTACTTTTATTTTTTTTGGTGGTGTTTCGGATGGTTTTAAACCTCTATCCTTCGCTTTTTTTCTGATGCTAGACTCCATTTTCATTCGCATTAAAACGGTACCTGTATCTACATACTCTGCTCTTAATTCTCTTTTCCTCTTATTTAATTCTGATATTTTAATCACTTTTTTATCAGCATTATGAGCACTCGAAATCATAATTAACAGCAGTGCTACAACAAAAATTATAATTCGCCAGTTTTTGAAAGCTGATTCATCTGTAAGGAAACTTCCTCTAAAAAAATCATAAACTCCTTTTTTAACCTTTGACATAACTAACTTTTTGCTTTGGACCTATAACTTCTCAAAGTCGCTATTCTTAATTTCGCACTTCTAGCTCTATTGTTTATTTTAATTTCAGCCGCATTTGGAACAATTAATTTTCCTACTTTTTGCATAGGTTCGTTAGAATTACCAAAAACATCTTTCTCTAACTCACCACTGAACAAACCTGTTCTAATAAACCTTTTTACCAATCTATCCTCTAGAGAATGATATGAGATTACACTTAACCTTCCTTCCTCTTTTAATAGGTTAGGCATCTGTCCTAAAAATTCTTTTAAAACATATAACTCTTCATTGACTTCAATTCTAATGGCTTGAAATATTTGTGCTAAAATTTTATGCTCTTTTGCATTTGGCAAATACTTTTTCAAAACTTTTTTCAACTGAAAACTAGTTTCAATTTTTTCTTCCTCTCTTTCTTCGACAATAGTCTTTGCGATATTTCTGGAGTTTCTTAACTCTCCATATAAAAACAATATCTCCGCTAACTTCTCTTCAGAATATTTATTTATAATTTCTTTTGCTGAAGTTTTAGATTTTTGATTCATTCTCATATCTAAATCTCCGTCAAAACGAGTTGAAAACCCTCTTTCGGCCTCATCAAATTGATGAGAGGAAACACCTAAATCTGCCAAAACTCCATCAACTTTTCTAATTCCATGAAACCTTAAAAAGCGAGAGATAAATCTAAAATTTTCAGGAATCAATACAAAACGTTCATCATCAATTAAGTTTCCTAAAGCATCTGGATCTTGATCAAATGCAAACAATTTCCCTTCATTTCCAAGTCTTTTTAAAATTTCCCTTGAATGTCCTCCACCTCCAAAAGTAACATCCACATAAACACCATCTTCTTTAATGGCTAGCGCATCTATACTTTCTTGCAATAAAACTGGATTATGATAATTCATTTTCATCCGTATTTCCCATTACCTCTTCAGCCAAATCTGCAAAATCTAAAGCTGCAGCATCAATTGCTTTTTCATATTTATCTTTATCCCAGATTTCAACAATATTTACTGATGATGACATGACTACTTGTTTTTGTATTCCTGCAAAATCACATAAATCTTTAGGAATTAAAATTCTACCGGTAGCATCTAACTCAACCATTCTAACCCCTGCTGTAAACCTTCTTATAAAATCGTTATTTTTCTTTTTAAATCTGTTCAGTTTATTAACCTTCTCCATCATCAAATTCCACTCTTGCATTGGATACAATTCTAAACAAGGCTGAAAAACAGCTCTCTTAATAACGAAACCATCTTGTAACACCGAAGACAATTGCTTCTTGAAAGCTGATGAAAACATCACTCTTCCCTTGGCATCTGCCTTACATTCATATGTTCCAATTAAATTTATCACTCAAAAAAATTATCAATATCAAAAATATATAAAAATTACCACTTTTTACCACATTTTACCACATTGTTAATAAGTATTAAAAATCCTCTATATTTACACTCCTTTGAAAATTGTAAAAAGCCTTAGTAAACTGATATTGAAATCAATTATATATTATAAAAAAAAACTATCTTTGCGTTTACAATAAATCAAACATAAATCAATGACGGATAAGTTAAAAACTGAAGGTGGTTTCACCTATGCTGAAGCTGGAGAAGGACCTACAATCATTGTTTTACACGGACTAATGGGGGCTTTAAGTAATTTTGGCGCAACACTTAATTATTTCTCCAATAATGGATTCAAAGTTTTAATTCCTGAATTACCACTGTATTCTCTGCCTCTTATAAAAACAAATGTCAAAAATTTAGCCGCATTTTTAAAAGATTTTTTAGAATATAAAGAAATAGATAACGCCATTCTTTTAGGAAACTCATTAGGAGGTCATATAGCCTTATATTTCACCAAACATTATCCTGAAAAAGTAAAAGCACTTATACTTACTGGAAGTTCTGGTTTATATGAAAAAGCAATGGGTGATAGTTTTCCTAAACGAGGAAATTATGAATACATTGAACAAAAAGCACAGCAAGTTTTTTACGACCCAAAAACTGCCACTAAAGAATTGGTAGATGACGTCTATGAGACTGTAAACGACAGAATGAAAGCCTTAAAAACTTTATCTATTGCCAAAAGTGCCATCAGACACAATATGGCCAATGACCTGCTACATATGCAACAACCTGCTTGTTTAATTTGGGGAAAACAAGACGGGGTTACACCTCCTGAGGTTGCTGAAGATTTTAATAAATTATTACCAAATTCAGATTTGTTTTGGATTGACAAATGTGGCCATGCTGCAATGATGGAAAAACCAGAAGAGTTTAATACTATTCTCCATAATTGGTTAACTTCTGGTAATATTTAAACTTTTGCAGTAAAGAATTTCAACAGCGAAGAACTTTTTATAATGAAAATAAAATCTGCAGAATTTGTGATGAGTAACAGTAATGTTACAAAGGCACCTAAAGACAGAATTCCTGAATACGCTTTTATTGGACGCTCTAATGTTGGCAAATCCTCATTAATAAATATGCTAATGGAGCGAAAAGATTTAGCAAAAATATCAGGAAAACCAGGAAAAACTCAGCTCATCAATCATTTTAGAATAAATGATGAATGGTTTTTAGTAGATTTACCAGGTTATGGGTATGCTCAAATCTCTAAAAAGAAAAGAACTATTTTTCAATATTTTATAGAGAACTACTTTAAAGAAAGAGAACAATTAGTTTGTACCTTTGTTTTGATTGATAGCAGACATGATCCGCAAAAAATCGATTTGGAATTCATGCACTTTTTAGGCGAAAACCAAATTCCTTTTTGCCTTGTCTTTACCAAAGCAGATAAACTAGGTAGCTCTAAATTAAATAAACAAATTACTTCCTATAAAAAGAAATTACTAAATTCTTGGGAAACTTTACCGATGACATTTCTTACTTCTTCTTCCACTAGATTAGGTCGTAAAGAATTTTTAGATTTTATTGATAGCGTAAATGAGGATGTTGCAAAAGATTTTAAATAATCGTTCATGCATTCTACAAAAGAAAACTTACACGTTTTATTTGAAGACAATCATATAATTATTGTTAACAAACGTTCTGGAGATATCACACAAGGCGATAAGACGGGTGATAAACCTTTAAGCGATGTTGTAAAAGAATATGTTAAAGTCAAATACAACAAAGCTGGAAATGTTTTTTTAGGAGTTGTTCATAGATTGGACAGACCCACTTCTGGTGTTATTATTTTTGCAAGAACATCTAAAGCTTTAGAACGTTTAAACAAAATGTTACGTGATAAAACAATTCGTAAAACATATTGGGCTATTGTAAAAGGCACTCCAAAAAAAGAAAAAGATACTTTAATAAATTTCCTGAAAAAGAATCCTAAGAACAACAAATCTTCTGTTTACAGCAAAGAAATTACGGATTCTAAAAAAGCAATTTTACATTACAATGTCATCAAAAAATTAGATAATTATTCCTTAATAGAAATTGATCTAGAAACTGGAAGACATCATCAAATTAGAGCTCAATTATCATTTATTGGCTTTCCTATTAAAGGAGATTTAAAATATGGCTTTAATAGAAGTAATAAAGACGGAAGCATACACTTGCATGCTAGAAAAATAGTGTTTACTCACCCTGTTTCTAAAGAAGAGATTTCTGTTATTGCACCTAGTCCTAACGAAGTAATTTGGAACGCTTGCAAGTAATTGGTATATTTAGAAAATAATTCTTCTTTAAATAATGAAAGCTTTCAAATATTTTTCAATATTCGTCGTTCCTTTTTTTGTATTCATCTCTTTCACCTGTAAAGGCTGGCTTACCTATATACCCGCTATTATTTTGTTTGGTTTAGTCCCTCTTATAGAATTTATGATAAAACCCAACAAGGTTAACTTCAACAAAGAAGAAGAAAAAATTGAAAAAGAAAACAAATTGTATACCTATCTCTTATATGCTACTGTATTTGTACAAGTGCCCTGTTTAATATTTTTTTTATACGCAATACAAGAAGCAAATTTAACAAATTTAGAAATTTTTGGACGTATATTTTCTATGGGAATCATGTGTACAATTATTGGTATAAATGTGGGCCATGAATTAGGGCACAGAAACAATAGAATTGATCAATTTATTGGTGAAATTTTATTACTCACTTCGTTAAATACTCATTTTTTACCTTACCATAATGGAGGGCATCATTATAATGTTGCAACTCCAAATGATGCTGCAACTGCAAGAAAAAACGAGGTATTATTCACGTTCTGGATTCGCTCTCATTTCTCAAGTTACATTGAAGCATGGAAACTAGAAAACAAAAGAATGATTCAAGAACAAAGAAGCTGGTTTCATCATCAAAATAGAATGGTTATTTATTCAATTTGTAATGTTGTACTTTTAAGTTTGATTTACTTTTTCTTTGGAAAAACAGTCCTACTGTATTTTATAGCTGCTGCGGTTATTGGAATTGCTTTCCTTGAAACTGTGAACTACATAGAACATTATGGCTTGCTCAGAAAAAAGAATGAAAATGGTCGTTATGAAAAAGTAAAAAGAAATCATTCTTGGAATTCAGATCATCAAGTTGGACAAATTTTGTTGTTCAATTTATCACGTCATTCAGACCATCATTATAATGGATCAAAACATTATCAACTTTTAAAAACAGTACCAGAAAGTCCCCAAATGCCAACAGGATACCCAGGAATGATGTTACTTTCATTCTTTCCACCTCTTTGGTTTTGGTTGATGAATAAAAAAATACAAAAACTCTCATAAATTTTATGTCCCAAGAAAAAACAGTATCTGAGGCTATACACTATAGACGTTCAGTAAGAATTTACGACAATGAAAAATCAATAGATAAAACCATTGTTAAAAAATGTATTGAACAGGCTTCTTTAGCCCCGAACAGTAGCAACATGCAATTATGGGAATTTTATCATATTACATCCAAAGATATTATAGATAAGATTGCGCCATTTTGTTTTAATCAAAATGCAGCAAAAACAGCTCAACAATTAGTAGTTTTTGTTGTTCGAAAAGATTTATGGAAAAAGAGAGCCAAAGCTAATTTAAGCTTTATGGATGCTAATTTTGGCGCAAATAATCCGAAAACAAAACAAAGTAGTAGAGAAAAAGTAGCAAGAAATTATTATGGAAAAATAATCCCTTTTGCATATGCAGATTTTTTAGGAATTTTGGGTTATTTTAAATTCTTAATGACTCTTATTATCGGCCTTTTTAAACCTATTTACAGGGAGGTTAGAAAAAGTGACATGAGAATTGTTGCTCATAAAACTTGTGGTTTAGCCGCCCAAAACTTTATGCTCTCAATGGCGGCAGAAGGTTATGATACTTGCCCAATGGAAGGATCAGATACTTGGCGAATAAAAAATTTACTTGGCTTACCATTTGCCTCAGAGGTAAATATGATTGTTTCTTGCGGAATTAGAAAACCTGAAGGTGTTTATGGTGATCGATTTAGAATTCCTTTTGACGAAGTTTATAAGGAAGTATAGAAAAAATGAGAAGCTAAAACAACTTTAGCTTCTCATTAAATCAATCATTTTTTAGGCTTCAAAACCAGCAAATTTTTACTTCTTTCGATTTCAGATTGATTAATTTTCATTTTCACAAACTCACCATTCAAATATTTTTGAGCTTGGTCTTTATAATGTTTACTAAAGACCCTGCCAGATTGACCTGTAGGCACAATTGCGAAACTATTTTCTACATCTGAGAAATCCACAACCCGTCTGGTTGAAGGCCCCGCTTTCACTTTATAAACACCCGTAGAATCAATATCGTAAATTTGATTATTAATTACTTGATCTCCTCCAGCGGTTACAAAAGGACCTACATTAAAATATTTTCTTAAACCTGCAACTTCACCAACTGCATGTTTATATTCTACAGAAATAACTCTTTTCCATGTCCAATCTTCAACGTTCCCTCCTAATTGGTTTTGTAAGAAAGCAAACGCATTTTTAAAAGATGTATTGATAATATCTTCTTTATTTTCAATTTTATCCTTGGTCATAATATTGTCCCACCAAATAGAATTTACTCTTTTTGCTTGCACTGGTAATATCTTCTCTATGAAAGGCGTATTCGCAAACTGACTGTAAGATTTTCCCATTTCATCTGCAAAAGTGTTTTTCTGAAACTCATATACCATTCGATTATAAATTACAGGTCCAACTTCTTCTATCTCAAAATTACCTTTCCAGTTTTTTAAAAAATAAATTGCTTTTTTCTCACTCACAGACAAATCTCTCTGATTTATTGATTTTATAAAATCAGCAATAATAATTGGTGCATTTGGAGAAGTAACATCGAACATCATTTTTGCAACATCTTCCTTGGTCCAATCATTTTTTGACTCTAACAAATTGACAATTCTTTTACCTCTATCTTCATTTAAATAATATCCAGGATATAGCATTCCTGCAACAGAATCTGGCTGATTGTTTGCAGAATACACATAATTCCACCTTGGATTTACCGCTTGCGGATTTTCTTCAAAATCTAAATACCCTAGAATTTCATCCTTTCCAGAAGCTCCATCTAAATAGGTTTTTGTGTATAAAGAATCTCTATAAGTATATAATTTTCCGGAAGCAAACCAGGCAATATTATTTTCCGCATCACCATACATCATATTTAAACCTGGTGCATGTAATTTACTGGCTCCTTTTTTAAATTCTGATAAATTATTAGCATGAGAAATCTCATAAGCTACATCCAAAATTTGATTTTTACCTTTAGTATAAATCCATTGCATCGCAATTGAACGCTCATCATCTAAATGATCAATAATTCCATTCATTACAGGTCCATGCTTACTTACTTTTATCTTATAAACACTGTCTTTTCTATCTTTAATTTTAATACGTTTTTCAATTAATTTATAATCTATAAATCTATTTTCTGATTTGTATTGATTTCTGTTTTCGGGATTTTCTTGTTCCACATAAAAATCTACATCATCATTTTCAAACATCGTTAAACCATAAGCGTAGTCTTTATTATGCCCTAAAAGTGGAAAAGGAATTAGTGCCAAATGAAATCCATACATTTCATAATCCGGAGTTGTTACATGCGCTTGATACCAAACTGATGGTTGGGAAAAACCAATATGAGGATCATTAGCAAAAATCACCTTTCCATTCTTCGTTTTGTCTGCTCCAATAACCCAAGAATTACTTCCTATAAAAGGTGATATTGGCAAAACATCATACAAATCATTTATAGCTTTTGCAAAACGCCCTGTTAATGCTGCATTTTTCTCATTTTTAATAATAGTCAGGTTTTCAGATTCTCCTCCTATTAATTCTTTAAAGTAAGTTTCTCCTAATTTCTCTTTCACTTCTGTTAAAAGCGGATCTGTTTTGTGCGCTATTGCAAAACTAAAAGCCATATAACCAAATACGTTATACATATCTTTTAATGTATAATTTTCTTTTTCTACACCAACTAAAGTAAACTCTAAAGGTGTTTTCCCTTCTTCTATGTATTGATTTAACCCATCTAAATAGGCTATTGCTAATTTATATTTTGGCGAATTTTTATCCAAATTAGCGATGGTTTTCTCTGACGCTTCTTCAATTCCTAAACCAGAAAAAAGTTTGTCTGTCCTTACCAATTTTTCTCCAAAAATTTCTGACAATCGTCCAGAAGCAATTCTTCTAATCAATTCCATTTGCCACAACCTGTCCTGAGCATGCACATATCCTAGCGCCATATAAGCATCTTTTTGATTTTTAGCATAAATATGCGGAACACCAATATCATCAAAATAAATACTTACTTCTTCAGATAAATTTTTAATTTTAATCTCATCATTATAATTTGGGTGATATGTTTTTGAAAACAACCAAACTCCAACTATGAACAGTACTAATAATCCAATAATAATTTTTAGAAGTTTTTTAAAAAATTTCATTTGAAAACATTTTATATAACCAAAGATAAAAGAATAATATCGTATTTTTGTTTTGTTCATAGAAATCTGACTCATGAAAAAAATTCAAATGGTTGACTTACAAAGTCAATATCAAGAAATAAAACAAACTGTAGACAATTCTATACAAGAAGTTCTTAACTCATCTACTTATATAAATGGACCTTTAGTTAAAGAGTTTCAAAAAGATTTAGAAGAATACCTAGATGTAAAACATGTAATTCCTTGTGCAAATGGAACCGATGCTTTGCAAATTGCAATGATGGGTCTTGGCCTAGAACAAGGAGATGAAGTTATTACCGTAGATTTCACGTTTGCAGCCACAGTAGAAGTAATAGCACTTTTAAAACTGACTCCTGTTTTGGTTGATGTTGATGAAAAAACGTTCAATATTAATATTGATGCTTTAAAAAGAGTGATTACTCCAAAAACTAAAGCAATTGTTCCTGTTCATTTATTTGGACAAGTTGCAAATATGGATGCTATTTTAGAAATTGCAAAAGAGCACAATCTATTTATAATTGAAGACAATGCACAAGCCATTGGGGCAGATTATACTTTTAAAAACGGAACAAAACAGAAAGCTGGAACGATAGGACATGTAGGAACAACCTCTTTTTTTCCATCAAAAAACTTAGGTTGTTATGGAGATGGTGGAGCAATTTTTACAAATGATGATGAGCTTGCTCACACGTTAAGAGGCATTGTAAATCATGGAATGTATACACGTTACTATCATGATGTTGTTGGTGTAAATTCTAGATTAGATTCTATTCAAGCAGGCGTTTTAAAAGCCAAACTACCTTTATTAGATACTTATTGTGAAGCCAGAAGAAATGCTGCGCGTTTTTACAATACAGCTTTTGCTAACAATACCAATATAATTACACCCACAACAAATGCTTGTGGAAAAATTTGTGCTACTTGTAATTGCCACGTTTTTCATCAATACACATTGCAAATCACCAATGGTAAACGTGATGAATTACACAAGCATTTATTAGAAAATGAGATTCCAAATGCCATTTATTATCCTGTCGCTTTGCATTCTCAAAAAGCCTATGTTGACGACAGGTACAAAGAAGAAGATTTTCCTGTAACCAATAAATTGATAAAAACGGTAATTTCTTTGCCTATGCATACAGAATTAGATAAAGAACAACTAAGTTTTATTACACGAACAATTACAAATTTCTTAAAATAAAAAAAAAAACACACCCCTAAAATGAAAAAAATATTGGTAACAGGAGGCTTAGGCTTTATAGGTTCTCATACTGTAGTAGAACTACAAAACAAAGGTTTTGAAGTAGTAATTATAGATAATTTATCTAATACCACAATTGATGTATTAGGTCAAATTACAGAAATTACTGGAACAAAGCCAGACTTTCATCAGATAGATCTGCGGATTAAAAACGATGTAAAAGATTTTTTTAAGAACAATCATGTTGATGGTATTATACATTTTGCTGCTTATAAAGCTGTTGGTGAAAGTATGGGCGAACCTTTAGAATATTATGAAAATAATTTTAACTCATTAATTTATTTATTGCAAGAAATGAGAGACAGAAAATTAGATAATTTTATTTTCTCTTCTTCTTGCACAGTATACGGACAAGCAGATAAACTACCTATAACAGAAGAGGCACCAGTAAAAGCAGCAGAATCTGTTTATGGAAATACAAAACAAGTTGGTGAGGAAATTATTAAAGATACAAGCAAAGCACATAATATCAATGCAATTGCTTTGCGCTATTTTAATCCAATAGGTGGTCATCCATCTATAAAAATTGGAGAATTACCTCTTGGAGTTCCTCAAAATTTAATCCCATTTATCACACAAACTGCAGCAGGAATGCGTGAAGAATTATCTGTTTTCGGTAATGATTATCCTACAAAAGATGGAACTGCAGTTCGCGATTATATCGATGTTGTAGATTTAGCCAGGGCACATATTGCAGCTTTAAGAAGGCTTATCGATAAAAAAAATAAAAAATCTTTTGAATATTTTAATGTTGGTTCAGGTAATGGAAGTTCTGTTTTAGAAATTATTAATACTTTCGAAAAAGTAAATAATATAAAACTAAATTATAAAATTGTTGGAAGACGTGAAGGTGATGTAGTAGTTGCTTTTGCTGATACTGCAATTGCAAATAAAGAATTGAATTGGAAAACAGAAATAAGCCTAGAGAAAACTTTAGAAACTGCTTGGAAATGGCAACTAAAGCAAACTGTTTAAGATTTTAAATTCTTTTTAATGAATTCATTTAATACCTCAAAAGTCATTCAGCTTTTGAGGTATTAAATTTTTTAACAATCTAATTTTAACCCTTTACAGGAACAGAAACAATTGTATTTCCCCAACCTAAATACATAGTTGTACTATCTCCTTCACCATCAAAAACAATAGAAAATGCTTCAATTAATTTTTCTGATTTTGAGAATTTACCACTAACCCTTGCTACATCTTGTTCTTGTTTATAAAAATAAGAACCCCAAATATTTTTATGGTTGCTTAAAATAACCGTCCAATCTCCATCTGTAGGAATCGTAAACAGTGTATATGTACCCGCTTTTACTTCTTTATCTCCAAAAGTTACGTCTTTATAAAATGTAATTTCTGCCGCTTCATTTGCACCTGTTCTCCAAACTTTATCATTTGGAGCCAATTTATCTAAAGACCTGCCTTTTAATTGAGGCCTACTATAAACTACTTTTACAAGTTTATTAGCTTCTCTCCAATTATTAGGATGAGCAGCAGCATCCATAGGACTTACATCGATTTTTGAAAATCCCTGTGCTGTAAATTCTGTTGATGAAATTAAAGTAATCGTAAAAATTATAATTGATAAAATAGCTTTTTGCATGGGACTAAATATTTAAGTTTTTATTTGTATTCAGATTAGGAACCAAAGTTAAAAAACCTATCATTTAAAGATTACTAATATTCTGTTAAGGTTTTAATGACAGCCACAATCAGTATTGCAATTTTTGTCTTTCTTTGTAGGAAAAACATATTTCTTTATTAAAAAAACAATAGCTAAAGCAACTACAAAATAAACAACAACTTCTTGCATTAACTTAAAATTTGATAGGTTAAAAATGATGAAATATAAGCCAACAAAGCCATCCCAAATAACTGGATTAGTGGCCATTTCCATGTTTTAGTTTCACGCTTTACAATCGCAAAAGTTGCCATACATTGCATTGCAAAAGCATAAAAAACCATTAACGACATGCCAACAGGAAAATTAAAACGCTTCTTGCCTGTATCAGGATTTATTTCTGATGCCATTTTTTGTTTAATAGTGGTTGTATCTTCATCATCTGCTTCCACACTGTATATTGTTGCTAACGTACCTATAAATACTTCCCGTGCTGCAAATGATGTTATTAATGCAATTCCTATTTTCCAATCATATCCTAAAGGCCTTATAACTGGTTCTATTGTTTTTCCAAGAGTTCCTATATAAGAATTTTCTAATTTTACAGAAGCTATTTTTTGTTGAATTTCATCTTCATTTAAATTCTGATTGTCACTATTTTCAATAACCGATTCTTCGGCATTTTGATAATCTGAACCTCCATTTGAAGCCAAAAACCATAAAACAATTGACAATGCTAAAATAATTTTTCCTGCTCCGAAAACAAAAGCTTTTGTTTTTTCTACAACCTCAAAAAACACATTTTTTATAGATGGTAATTTATAGTTTGGCATTTCTACTACGAAAAATGATTTTGATTCTACCTTTAAAGTTTTATGCAAAATATACGCAGCCAATATGGCCGACAGAAAACCTAAAGCATATAAAGAAAGTAGCACTAATCCTTGTAAGTTTAAAAATCCAAAAATTTTTTCATCTGGAATTATCAATGCAATTAAAATAGCATAAACTGGCAATCTTGCAGAGCATGTTGTAAAAGGAACTACTAAAATAGTAATCAATCTTTCTTTCCAACTAGAAATAGTTCTAGTTGCCATAATTGCGGGAATTGCACAAGCTGTTCCAGAAATTAACGGAATTACACTTTTACCGTTCATTCCAAAACGCCTCATTATTTTGTCCATTAAAAAGACTACTCTGCTCATATACCCGGTTTCTTCTAGAATGGCAATAAATAAAAATAAAATGGCAATTTGTGGTATAAATATGATTACTCCTCCTATTCCAGGAATAATTCCTTCTGTCAATAAATCTGTAAACACACCACTAGGTAAATTACTTTTTGTAAAGTCTGATAGTTGCGCAAAAGTAGCATCAATAAAATCCATTGGCACGGAAGCCAAATCGAAAATAGATTGAAAAATTACCAATAAAATCAAACTAAATAATACATAACCAAAAATTCTGTGTGTGAAAATTTTATCTAATCTACCACGCAAATCTGTTGCCTTCGTCTTGTCTATTATATAGGTTTTCTTTAAAATTTTATTGATTTCTTGGTAGCGGTAAATGGTTTCTTTATGCTGATATTTCTTTAGTTTAGAAACATCTTGTTTAAATGCTAAAAGCTTCTCTTTTTCCTCTTTAGTTATGGTTTCTGGAAAATTATTTTGAGTAACCATCAGCCATAATTCATACAAAGTGTAATTAGGACTTATTTCTTTTAACTTATTAAAATAATCAGGATCAATTTTATGATTCACACCGCATAAAGGTGATGCCTTTGCTGCTACATGACAGCGTATAATTGCTTCTTTTACTTCTTTTATTCCTTCGTTTTTTCTGGCACTTATTAAAATTACTTCTGTATTTAGTTCCTTTTTTAACAGAGACAAATCAATAGAGATTCCTTTTCTATGCATTTGATCTACCATATTAATTGCCAAAACAGTAGGAATTTCTAAATCTTTTATTTGAGAGAACAACAATAGATTTCTCTTCAAATTCTCTACATCTGCAACAACTAAGATTACGTCCGGAGATTCTTTAATATCCTTTTTAAGTAAAGTTTTTAAGACAATACTTTCATCTATAGAAGTAGGATTTATACTGTAGGTTCCTGGCAAATCTGTAATAATTGCATTTTGTTTTGAAGACAATTTACTAGTTCCTTCTTTTTTATCTACCGTAACTCCTGGATAATTTCCTACTTTTTGATTTAAACCAGTCAACTGATTAAAAAGAGATGTTTTTCCTGTATTCGGATTTCCTATTAAAGCAACTTTTATATCTTTTCTAGACATTAACTATTCTCTTTTAGAATTTGAATTTTACCCGCAGTTTCTTTTCGAATCGCTAAATGACTTCCGTTAACACAGATGTATAAAGGATCTTGCAGAGGTGCTAATTGAATTAGCTTAACTTCTGCTCCGGGCAAACACCCCATTTCTAATAATTTTAGAGGAATAAAATCTAATGACTCTTCAGAAATATATCCTATTTCACCAATATGTAAAGATGCAATTGTACTCAAAGGTTTAAATTTTGGATAGCAAAGATAAGAATTTAGAATGATTCTAAACAAGTTATTTGTTGGTATATTCTTCTTTTAAAAGAGCTATATCTTTCTTTAATTTTTCCATATCTTTTTTCTCTGTGCCATCGTAATATCCGCGTAAACGTCTTTCTTTATCAACTAATACAAATTGCTCTGTATGAATAAAATCATTTTCACCTCCGTCACCATCTTCAAGAACGGCAAAATAACTTTTTCTCGCCAACTCATATATATGTTTTTTTGAGCCTGTAGTTACATTCCATTTTCCATCTATAACACCTTTGTTTTCTGCGTATGTTTTTAATACAGAAACACTATCAATAACCGGAGTTACAGAATGTGATAAAAACATAATGTCATTATCATTTTTATAATATTCTTGTAATTCACTCATGTTATAAGCCATGGCAATACAAATATTTGTACAACGTGTAAAAAAGAAATCCGCTACGTAAATTTTATCTTTATAGTTTTTATTGGTAATGGTTTCTCCATTTTGATTTGTCAATTCGAAATTTGAAATTGTATGATCTTTTGTAATATGTTTTAAAGAAACATCAACCAAACTTGGATTTACATCTGCAGGATTATAAACTTTTAATTTTTTATCAACTTTTAATAAATGATAAAAAACAGGAATTGAAATAGTGGAAAAGACTATTAAAAAAATGACTGTTAGTTTGCTTTTTTTAAAAAAATTTAAATCCATTAAAAAGTATATTTGTGCAAATTTACAGCTTAAAAAACCCACAGAAAAGACAAGTAAAAGATATTTGATGTAAAACTTTTGTTAAAATAAATATCTACTTAGAATAGTTCTTTTCAAACTCTCTTTAAAAACGTACATTTGACCGTTTTTAAATTATGATTTAACGCTGAATGGAAATATTAATAAAAGCATCGCAATTTATACTGAGTTTATCTTTACTAATTGTTTTGCACGAATTGGGGCATTTTATCCCTGCAAAATTATTTAAAACTAGAGTTGAAAAATTCTACTTATTCTTCGATTATAAATTCTCAATTTTCAAGAAAAAAATTGGTGAAACTGTTTATGGTATTGGTTGGATTCCTTTAGGAGGTTACGTAAAAATCTCTGGAATGATCGATGAAAGCATGGATACTGAACAAATGGCCTTACCTCCACAACCTTGGGAGTTTCGTTCTAAACCTGCATGGCAACGTCTCATTATTATGCTAGGAGGAGTTTTTGTGAATTTTGTTTTAGGAATTTTCATTTATATCTGTTTAATGTGGGCATATGGTGAAAAATATTTGCCAAATGAAAATGTAAAAGATGGTGTTTGGGTGCAAGACTCTTTAGCCATGAATTTAGGAATACAAACGGGTGATAAAATTTTAACGATTGATGGAGAAAAAATTAAAAAATTCTCTGAGTTAACCATAGGATTTGTCAACGGAAATGAGTTTCAAATTGAAAGAAACGGACAAGTTGAAGATAAACAAATTCCTGAAGATTTTATATCTCAATTAGTAGAGAGAGGTAAAAATGCAGGCCCAGTTTTATTACCGCGTTACCCATTTGTAATTGCAGGTATTTCAGAAGGTTCTCCAAATAAAACATCAGATTTAAAAGCGAAAGACATAGTAATTGGGATCAATGGAAATGCTATTAAATATTTTGATGAAGCTAAAACTCAACTTGATAAATTTAAAAATGAAAACATTACAGTTACTGTAAAAAGAGGCAATGAGATTAAAGAAATTGCTGTAGAAGTAACAAACGATGGTAAATTAGGTGTTGGTCTTGGTCAATTATCTTTTAAAGATTTAGAAAAACTTGAGTATTATAAATTAGCCAGTTTTGAGTATTCTTTTGCCCAGGCAATTCCTGCTGGATGGAATAAATCTTGGAAAACCTTAACGGACTATGTAAAGCAATTAAAAAAGATTTTTAATCCAAGTACTGGGGCCTATAAAGGGTTAGGCGGTTTTATTTCTATTGGAAGTATTTTCCCTGCCGAATGGAGTGCAGAATCATTTTGGACTATTACAGCTTTCTTATCTATTATGCTTGGGTTTATGAACTTGTTGCCAATTCCTGCTTTAGATGGTGGACACGTTGTTTTTACACTTTGGGAAATGATTACCGGTAAAAAACCAGGAGATAAATTTTTAGAATATGCTCAAGTAGTTGGTTTTATTCTACTAATTGCCTTATTGATTTTTGCCAATGGAAATGATATTTTTAGGTTATTTAAGTAAAAAATTCAAACACAAACTACAAAAAGCACTTATAATTCACTAAGTACTTTTTTTTTAGATCTTAAAAGACGAATTAAGCCAAGAGACCCAAGTGTATTGGGTATTGCATACATCGCATCCATATGTTTTGGTGCCTGGAATTATTTTAGTGAAGGGCTTTCTTTTTAATCTGTGCCTAGAAACAGATTTACATTTTGGACATTTTTTCATAGCTGCGAATAATATGTAGAAAACAAATATATTCATTAAACCAACTTACATTAATTTATGTCTTGATTTTATTTACGAAAAGGATTGATATTTTTCTAATGAAATAAACTTTTAAAAGGCTGAAGATGTTGTCAAATTTAGATTGTAAGAAACTTACAACCAACTTATTGTTGTTGTTTTTAATAATATTTAAAAAAGGAAGCCTTGATAAAAATATATCAAGGCTTCCTTTAATTTAGATAAATTTCTTCTTTAAAAATTATACCGTAAACCAAATAAAATATTGCTTGACGGCATTGGCACAAAACCAGATTCTATATATTCTGCATCAAAAATATTATTAGCAGTTACTGTAAAACTAAACTTATTAACATCTACAATTACAGAAGCATCCCAAACATTATAACTTGAGCCAATCGCACGTTCTGCATGCTTATAAATAATATTTTGCTTTATGTTTTTAAACAATTTACTTGCAAAACGAGTTATAAATTGATGTTTTAGCGTGTTTAAAGAATAACGAGACAAATCTTTATTTTGATCTAAAATATCATCATTTAAGTACGTGTAACCAAATGTTACTGTTTGCTTATAGTCCTTTAAATTGAAACTATAAGCTCCTTCAAATTCAAATCCTTGTGTATTTACCTCTGCAATATTTGTTGCTGTAAAAATACTTACGGTCGTATTCGGTCGAATATAATCTATTAAATTATCTGAATCTCTATTAAAAAAAGCAACAGAACCAGAGAAATTGTTAGTATTAAATTTGATTCCTAATTCTTGTGCAAATGCATTTTCTGGCTCTAAATTTGGGTTTCCAGAAGTTCCAGGATCTTTGTAATACAAATCTGTAAAAGTTGGCACTCTAAACGTATAACCAATATTTCCGTATGCTTTTAAGTTATCTGTTAATTGCACACCAACATCTAAACCAGGAAAAGCATTAAATTTAAAATCAGAAAAATAAGTAACTGCAACTCCTGGAGTAACATCTACATTATCCCATACAGTAAAACGATGCTCTAAAAATAAGTTCGCCATGGTTCTATTTCTATTACCTAAATTATTACTACTAATAAAAAATCTAGAAATATCTATACCAAAACCAGTAATCCCCATTTCTGAGGTATAAGAAACATTCGCTTCTACACCCACTTTATTCGTAATGTGTAAATTCCTAAAAAAACTAGGATCGTCTCTTTTCAACAAAAATATATCTTGCCCTCTTCTCCAATAAATTCTTGGAGAAATCTTAAACTTTTCTGTTCTGAAAGTAGTTGAAACTCCTAATAAACTATTTTGAGTTTCTTCATATTCATTCCAAGCAGGATTTGTAGTGTAAAAATTTTCTGCACCAATTTTTTTGTCGAAAAAAGTAGCAAGTACTTCTATTGGTTGGTTTTTCTTGTTGAAAATTCCTTTTAAGAAATAATTGTTGTTTTCATAATCAGAATTCGCACGATAACCATCCGAGGTGAGTGACCCTGCGTGCGCAATAATTGATGTATTTTGATATTCCTTACCAACCGTTGCGGAATAATTTAATTGTCCAAAAGAACCAGCCTCTAAATTAATAGAAACTTTATTTGATAATTTCTTTTTGGTCACAATATTTATTGCACCTGTATATGCATTTTGCCCAAAAACTCTTGCTGCAGGACCTTTTATAATTTCTATTCTTTCAATAACTTCAAGTGGCAAAGCTGCATTCATTGTGTGATGACCTGTCTGCGCGTCATCCATTTTAATTCCATCAATCAACAACAATGTCTGGTCGAAACCTCCTCCTCGAATATATAAGTCTGATTGACTCCCGGCAGTTCCTCTTCTTCTAATATCTACTCCTGCAACTTGTTGCAAAAGATCTGCTACATTTGTTGCTGCGCTGTTTTTTATTGCTGCCGATGTAACAACATTTATTGTGCGTGAATTTTCTTTAAAAGGTAAGTCTATTCTAGTCGATTTTATTAAAATTGTATCTAGTTCTTGCACTTTTTTATTCTCTTGTGCAAACAAGGTCGTTTGCATCAATGCAAATGATAAAATCAATAATTTATTACGTGTCATTTTTAAAAATTATTTTAATTTAAAACGATGCAAAAGTAGTAACTTTCCGGACTATTAAACTAGTCCAGTATATAAATGATAAATAGTCCGGTTAATGCCCTTTTTAAACAACTAATTGTTTTTGACAAATCTTTGTCCACACCTGTTTATCTGCAAGTTTCACAACAAATTGTAAATGCCATACAACGTGGCTATTTACTCAAAGGCACAATTCTACCAGGAACTCGTGTTTTAGGAGAGCTATTGAAGGTTCATAGAAATACAGCAGTGGCTATCTACGAAGAACTGGCCTCTCAGGGTTGGGTAGAAATAATACCGAATAAAGGCACATTTGTTTTAGAACCAGCCCTAAAAAAAGCAAAAATAAAAGCTCATTTCCAAAAAATAAATCAGGCATATACTTATGCGAAAGCAACAGGTTTTCCCTTTCAAAAATCATTTCATTTAGCATCAACTGTTCAGTTAACTAATGCAAAATATACTATTAACGATGGTAAACCCGATTTACGCTTGCACCCAGTGCATCAGTTTACGAGGTGGTATAGTGCTAGCATGAAACGAAAAACATTAATTAAAAAATGGAACAGACCCAATGAATGTTCATATTCCATATTTCAAACTCAGCTATGTAATTATTTAAATGCAACCCGCGGTTTTCATATAAGACCAGATAACATCATTAGCACACGTAGTGCAGAAATGAGTTTGTACATCGTCTCTCAATTACTAATAAAACAAAACGATTTAGTATTAGTAGGTCATTTAAGTAATTATGCCTCTAACATGATTTTTCAACAAGCAGGTGCAACCATCAAAACAATTCCTGGGGATACGAATGGTTTGGATATTGGATATATAAAAAAACATTTCATAAAAAAAAGTATTCGGTGTGTGTATATATGTGCCAATAGAGATTATCCAACGGGAGTAAAATTAAGCGTAGAACGTCGCTTACAGTTGTTACAGCTTGCTAAAGAGTTTGGATTTGCTATTATTGAAGATGATTACGATTATGATTTTCAGTTTGAAGGCTCTGCAATGTTGCCAATAGCGAGTGCAGATGCGAACGGTATGGTTATTTATTTAGGAAGACTTGGGCAATCATTATTTCCAAGTTTTCAAACAGGTTTTGTAGTAGCTCCAGAAAATCTGATATCAGAAGCAAATAATTATCTACAATTGCTAGACCAACAAGGCGACTTAATACAAGAACAGATGCTGTCGGAGTTAATTAATGAAGGTGAAATTTATCGCCTCATGAAAAAGAACATTGTAATTTATAAACAAAGGCGCGATTGTCTATGCAAGCTCTTAACTGAATATTTTGGAGCGGTTGCAGAATGGGACATACCCTCGGGTGGGTTGGCTATTTGGTTAAAATTTAAACCTAAAATATCATTAGTAAAACTGGCCGAAGAAGCCGAAAAAAATGATTTATTTCTACCACAGACTGTTTTGTATCAGGATAAAAATACCTGTGCTGTTCGTTTTGGTTTTGGACATTTAGATCTATCAGAAATGGAACCTGTAATTAAAAAACTAAAAAGTGCTTATCGTAAAGTAGTTCTACAATAAGAAATAAAGCAAGAAAATGATTTAACAATATAAATATGGCAATCATCGTACATTTAAATGGAATGCTTGCTAAACGGAAATTCTAAAATAAAAAATTGGATGAAATTTTGGCATTACCTCAGCAGATTTATCCACCTTATAATTTAGAAAAACAAAAGCAATCCATTTTTCAACGATAGCTACTATTCGTGAAGCACTTGTCTGTTCGTCAGCAGATATTCTAAAATTCATGGTAAATTAATTTAAATTTCGTTTCTCAACAAAAAAACGTTTTAAAAGCTGAGAACATTCATTTTCTAAGATCCCACTAACAACTTTGGTTGTAGGGTGTAACGTAGTTTTTAAATTTCTAAATCCTCTTTCTGGTTCTGAAGCACCGTAAACTATTTTGCCAATTTGTGTCCAATAACTTGCGCCTGCACACATTTGACATGGTTCTAAAGTAACATACAACTCACAATCTTTTAAGTATTTTCCGCCTAAAAAATCTGCAGCAGCTGTAAAAGCTTGCATTTCGGCGTGCGCAGTTACATCATTTAATGTTTCCGTTAAATTGTGAGCTCTAGCAATAATTTGATTTTTAAATACGATAATTGCTCCGACTGGAACTTCACCTTTATCAAAAGCAGTTTCCGCTTGCTGTAAGGCTCTTTTCATAAAATAAGCATCATCAAAAGGTTGAATCATGTATAATATATTAATTATGTAAATTTAAGTAATTATTTTACGATAAATTTGCATTTCTTAACAGTGTGTTTTAAAAACACAAAAATGTATATTGTATTTTTTGCGAAGACATGAAAAATTTGTTAGATAACATATCAAATCCGTCAGATTTAAGAAAATTAAATCCAGAACAATTACCGCAATTAGCAAAAGAACTACGTGCTTTTATTATTGATATTGTGGCTACAAAAGAAGGTCATTTAGGAGCAAGTTTAGGGGTTGTAGAATTAACAATTGCATTACACTTTCTATTTGATACTCCAACCGATTTATTAGTCTGGGATGTTGGTCATCAGGCATATGGACATAAAATATTAACAGGAAGAAAAGACGTTTTTCACACCAATAGACAATTCGAAGGAATTGCTGGTTTTCCATCCATAAAAGAAAGTGAATATGATGCTTTTGGGGTTGGACATTCTTCCACTTCTATTTCTGCAGCGCTAGGAATGGCAATTGCATCCAACTTAAAAGGAGAAACAGAAAAGCAACATATAGCTGTTATTGGCGATGCCTCTATTGCAAGCGGAATGGCTTTTGAAGCTTTAAATCACGCTGGTGTTTCTAAAGCTAATTTGTTAATTATTTTAAATGACAATGCAATAGGAATTGACCCCTCTGTGGGCGCTTTAAAAGAGTATTTAACGAAAGTAAAAACAGATAAAAGACTCGCAGTACAAAACAATATTATCAAAGCTTTAAATTTTGATTATTCTGGACCCATTGACGGTCATAATTTACCAAAAATAATCTCAGAATTAGAACGATTAAAGTCTGTAAAGGGTCCAAAATTTCTGCACGTAATTACTACAAAAGGTAAGGGTTTACAGCAAGCTGAAGAAGACCAAGTAACGTATCATGCTCCAGGAAAATTTAATAAATTTTCTGGTGAAAGAATTAAAAAAGAAGAAAGTTTATATACTAAATATCAAGATGTTTTTGGAAAAACTATTGTAGAGTTAGCGCAGCAAAATGATAAAATTATTGGAATTACACCCGCAATGCTAACGGGAAGTTCTCTTAAATTGATGATGGAAATATTTCCTAAAAGAACTTTTGATGTTGGTATTGCAGAGCAACATGCAGTAACATTGGCCGCAGGAATGGCAACTCAAGGTTTAATACCTTTTTGCAATATTTACTCTACATTTTTACAACGTGCTTATGATCAGGTAATTCATGATGTTGCTTTGCAAAATTTACCTGTTATTTTTTGTTTAGATAGAGCTGGTTTGGTGGGTGAAGATGGCCCTACACATCACGGCGTTTTTGATTTAGCGTATTTAAGATGTATTCCGAACCTTGTTATTTTTGCACCAAGAAATGAAATTGAATTGCGTAATATTTTATTTACTGCTCAGTTAAAGTTAAAAAACCCAATTGCAATTCGGTATCCAAGAGGTTTTGGAAATATTATAGATTGGCAAAAACCTTTTACATCCATAGAAATTGGCAAAGGAGTTTGTTTAAAAGAAGGAAAAAGTATTGCGGTTTTGTCTATTGGAACAATTGCAAAAAATGTTTCTGAGGCTATGGAACTGTCAGAAAATAAAAACAAAATTGCCCATTACGATATGCGTTTTGTTAAACCTTTGGATGAAAAATTATTGCATCAAATTTTTGACCGTTATCAAACCATCATCACTATTGAAGATGGAACCTTAAAAGGCGGGCTTGGAAGTGCTATTCTAGAGTTTGCATGTCAACATAATTATACAAATAAAGTTAAAACCTTAGGCATTCCGGATGTATTTATAGAGCATGGTTCTATCTCTCAATTGCAAGAGAAAATTGGTTTAGACGCTAAAAGTTTAGCAAAACTCTTTTCTAAAACATAAAAAAGACGCTAAAATTAGCGTCTTTTTTATGTTTATTAATTTATTTGAAAATTATTCAATCACAATCTTTTTTGAAGATTTATTATTGTTTTCATCCATAATATTTACAATATAAATACCTGAACTTACCTGCAAAGAAACTGCATGTTTTTCATTTTCAGCAAAATCTAGATTAGATTTGTAAACTTGTCTTCCTGAAATATCAAAAATATTTACATTAGTTTTTCCTGCAGAGCTCTTAGCTTGCATCGTAAAATTACCATTCGATATTGTTGGATAAATTGTAAATGCTTTTGTTCCTGCTAAAACGTCATCTACAGAAGCAACTTCAGCTGTAAATTTACCAGAGAAAACACCTCTACCATAAGTAGATGCAAAAACAGTATTATCGTCTCGTAAATCTAAATCATTAACTTTAACATTACTCATTCCATTATAAGATTGCACCCAATTAGGAGACGATGCGAAAAAATTTGAGGTTCTCCAAACCCCCAAATCTGTACCTATAATTACTTCTTCTAATCTCAAAGGGTTTTGTAAAATTGCTTTTACAGGCATGTCTGGTAAATCTCCTTCTTTTGCAGACCAATTAGTACCGCCATCATTCGTGTACCAAATATTATTAACGCCGTAATTGTGCATCGTTACAAAAATTTCGTTTTCATTAACCCCAAGTTCTATGTCAGAAACAGAACCTACAAAATTAGAACCTGTAATATCCGTCCATTCAGGATTATTTGGAAAAGTATTTGTTGTGCCTGTTATTTTAATGATTTTACCATTCTTTAATCCAATAAATAAATTAGATTGATTGGTTGTATAAGGTGAAACAGTTAATGCAGAAGGTTCTGCATCCATCGTAGAAGCAAAAGCTAGGTTTGTTTTAGTTATCACACCAGATTTTAGGTTTCTGTACATTCTTACAATGTAATTAGATCCGCTAGAATAATTAGAGTATAAAATATCTAAATTAGAATCTAACGCTTCTTGGTTGATAAAATCACCATTACTTGAACTTTCAGAATTAATCTCTCTAGAAGTACCATTTGATAAATCAAATAATACAATAGCGTTATTATACACATAATTTGCAATATAATATTGGTCTGTACCATCTTGGTCAAAGAAGCTATACGCGCCATCTCCTCCAAAAGTTTCAACAAAACCATTAACCCCCGCTGCTGCATCCTGTATTATTAATGTTCCATTGTCTTGAGCTCCTGCCAAAAAGTATTCTTTTCCAGAAAAAGCAGTGGTTGGAGCAACTCCAACGGTATAAAACTGCAGTGTATTATATCCTTTATTTCTAGGATCTATAGTAGTACCTCCATCATTTGAAAAATATACTCCTCCATCATTTGAGAATAACATTTTAGTAGATGAAGTTCCTGAAAAAGCCATTCCATGCTGATCTGCATGCACTGAAGACACATCTAAAGTTCGTAAATTATTATTATTAGACCATTTAGATATTTGACCCCAAGAGGTACCTCCGTCGGTACTTTTAAACAAATCAATCCCTCCAATATAAACTACTGTATCGTCATTAGGGTCTACTCTTAGCAACAAATCATATCCAGCTTGTCCTCTTGTAAAATCATTTGCCGGAATTCCTGTATCTGCATCATTAGGCAATGACAAATCAGTAACCGTTGCAAAATTATTCGTTGTTTTATACATTCCTACAGGATCTGAACTTAATTGTGCCAAAACATATAAGGTATTTGCATCAGATTTAGAGCAAGCTATTTCTGTTCTACGTCCATTAGGAACCGTATGTTTTAGGGTAAACGTTGTTCCGTCTGTAGATTGAAGAATTCTACCTCCACCTGCACCAAAAGTATTTGAAGTTGTAGATACATACATAGAATTATCCACAGCAATTTTTATATTGTTAGGTATATTTCCTGAATCATCTCCAAGCATTAGTTTTGTGAAATTTGTTCCATCTGTAGATTTATATAATCCTGCTTCATTATAACCTAATAAAGTAGATGGTGTTGCTGCTGAATAAAAGGTTTCTCCTGCTGCAATAAATACTTCAGAAACACCACCGTTATCTCTTACTACCACATCATTAATATGCTGTATTCCAGGAACAATTGCAAATCCAGAAGAACTTGAACCTACTTCTAAAGTTGCGTTTACACCGGCTCCAAGAGCTGCTATAATAGTATTTCCATCAGCCTTTGAAACCATAGCAGAAGGAATCGTGATATTTAATGCATTACCTTCTTCTCCAAAACCTAAACCATCACCGCCCATAGGTACAGCAGCACCATCCTGATTATTTACAACAATAACAGCAATTGCACCAGCATCTTGAGCTCTTTTTACTTTATCGTCAAAGCTACAGGCACCTCTTCTAAGTACTGCAATGTTTCCATTCATTTGGGAGGTATTCGTAATAGCAGTACAAGCATCGTCTGTTGGAGCTTCTCCATCAATGGCGAACACAAGATTTCCTGTTATGGGTGTATTCAAACTACCACCAAAAGAAGTAGTAACAACAAAAGAATAGTTTCCCGCAATAGAAGCAGGAGTATTAATTTTTAAAGCTGCAGATGTCGAAGTGTCAAGAGCTGAATCGCCTGTAACACCACCAAAAACATGGCTCCATGTAGCTCCTCCATTTGTTGTTTTCCATAGTCCGTTTCCAACAGCATCGCCACTAGTATAAGATTCTCCTGTACCCACATACCAGATATTAGAGTTATTAGGATCTACAGCAATAGAAGATACGGCTAAGTTTTCTGAAATACCAACTTGAACCCAAGCAGAATTTGGATCTGATATCTTGGTGTTTTTCCATAAACCACCACTAACACCACCAGCATAGACCGTTTCTTGAGAAGTATCATTAGGATCAAAAAGAACCACTCTTGTTCTTCCACCAATATTATCTGGCCCTCTTTCCTCCCATGCATTGTCTGTATCTCCTGGGGCTTTTTTCGCTAGTCGATTTGCATTTAATTGTTCTTGTAATTTCAGTAATTCTCTTTTATGAGTAACTCCAGTAGCTGGATTAATTTCATTTAAATATTCTTGTTCAAAATATTTATTAGGCGGAATTCCCTGTGCTTTTCTCTCGCTTTTAGTAAGTGCCAAAGTTTTATTGTACGGATGATTTTTTAAAAAAGTAGCATGTTGTTTTCTTAATTTCTCAACTTCAGACTCTTTTGATGCATACATATATACGAAGCCAATAGTTAAAATGGTTGCAATTGCAAACAGTATTTTTTTTCTCATAATATTAATTTTCAATTTAATTGTTTCATTATTTACCAAAAATAAGCATTATTAATAATATTTAAATTGTGTTTCCTGTTAATTTTTTATGTATCCTAATTGCATAACTATCAGACATTCCAGCAACATAACTGCAAATTAACATAATTCTGTTATACAGATTAGTACTTTCTATTTGATACTCTTCTGGCAATAAATTGAACACTAACTGGTCATAATTAGAGGCCATTCCATGGAACTTATTGTTTAACGAATTTACAAAAATATTTAACAAATCTGCAATAATTCTATAACCAGCAACTTCTTTTTCTAAAACTTCTTTGCTTTTGTAAATTTTAGTAACACTAATTTTAATAATGTCGTTAATCTGTGCTTCGTATTTGCATTTATCTAATAAAGATTTATCAAAAGTTCCGTTTAAAATTGCTTCTTCATTTCCTAGAAAAATGTCTACTGCTTCATTAATTAAAACACCAATTGCTAAAGCTCTTAAATAACTTACTCTGTCTTTCTTATAAGGTAAAGAGTGATATTTTTTACTATCAATTGTATCTTTCACTAACTTAATTAGGTATTCTAAAGCGAATTCTTCTTCAATTAAGCCCAAGTTAATTCCGTCTTCAAAATCGATAATTGTGTAGCAAATATCATCTGCTGCTTCTACTAAATAAGCTAGTGGATGACGATAAAAAGAAATATCACCTGAAATCGATTTTTGTTTTAAACCTAAATCTGTGGCTATATCTAAAAACGATTCTTTTTCTGACTGAAAAAAGCCATACTTTTTATCGATAATATGATTCGTTGGTTTTTTTGGCAAGCTTTCTTTAGGGTATTTTAAAAAAGCACCTAATGTTGCATAAGACAACCTCAACCCTCCAGAAACCCCTTCTCTTGATTCCGTTAAAATTTTAAATCCGTTTGCATTTCCTTCAAAATCTATTAAATCTTGATATTCTTTTGCAGATAGCTGTTCTTTATACTTTATTCCTTTCCCAGATTTAAAATACTCTCCAATTGCTTTTTCTCCAGAATGTCCAAAAGGCGGATTTCCAATATCATGTGTTACAGAGGCAGCTGCAACTATAGTGCCAAAATCATTAAAAGTATAACCAAGTTCTGCTAAATTTGGATGACGCTCTAACAACACTTTACCAACTCTTCTCCCTAAAGTTCTTCCCACCACAGATACTTCTAAACTATGTGTTAAGCGTGTGTGTACAAAATCTGTTTCGGATAACGGAATTACTTGTGTTTTATCTTGCAGGCTTCTAAATGCTGATGAAAATATGATTCTATCAAAATCTACATCAAAACCCAGTCGTGTTTCATCTTGTGCTGCTCTAGTGCGCGTTTGTCTATCGCCATAGCGTTTTAAAGAAAGGAGTTGTTCCCAGTTCATTGTTGAATTTTATTATTTATAACCGTTTCTAAAATTACATCTTTTTCTGAATATAATAATTCTGCAACCTGAATTAATTTCTTGATTAAATCATTCACGGTCACATTATCGTTTACTAAAGATGATGCCATATCTGTTGTAATTAGATTTTTTCTTATTAATCTGTCTAAAGATTTATTATCTTCTTTTAGCGCCGTTTTGGCTTCTCTCTTTAAAATCATTAATTGATTAAAATATTCATCTTTATCTTCTTTTTTTCTAAACAAATAGATCACTCTTAAAACCTTCACAACTTTTTTTCTAAACTTATTGTATTCATTTTTGATCTCTTCATTATCCGAAACTAAAAATACTGATACGTTTTTCTCTAACTCTTTTGTATCCTTTATAATTTCAACCATTCTTCTATTGGCTAATTTTAATTCTGATAATCTCTTGTTTTGCTGTTTTGTTAGTTTCAATTCTTGCTGACCTCTTGTTACAAAATTGATAATCTGACCATAAATATTTTTAACTTTACTGTAATAAAGATCTTCTATATCAATTGGAATTTTCTTGTCAGATTGTTTAATTATCTTTTTAATGTTTATATCTGATTTAATGTCATCTCTATGAATATTTAAGGCATGAGCAACAATCTCAAAAATTGCATTCTTGTAAAGATATTTAGATTCTTCTAGGACTGCCGAAATTAATGTTCCAGGAAATTTCAAAATAGCTTCATTTAAGTATTTTGGTTCATCAATTCCTTTATTTTCAATTTCTTTAAATATTCTTAATAAAAAGATTTCTAATTTACGGATAAAAGGAATCATTAATACGACTCCTAAAACATTAAAAATTGTGTGAAATAATGCTAATTTTAAAGTGTAATCTGTTTCTTTAAAATTTAAAAATTCTGATAAATAATTTACGAAATCTGCCAATGGGAAGATAAATATCAAGGCAATTAACCCTGTAGAAACATTAAAAATTAGATGTGCTACTGCTAATCTTTTACCTGCAATGTTTGAACCTAAGGATCCTAAAATCGCAGTTATCGTAGTTCCTATATTTGCGCCAATTGCCAGCGCTAAAGCATTCGCGTATTCTATTTGACCTGTAGCTAAAGCCGCTAATATTAATGCTAAAGCCGCACTACTAGATTGCAGTATTGTTGTTATAATGATTCCTATACCTGTATAAATTATAGCACCTAAAAATCCTGAAACTGCAAACTGAGATAAGTCGATGAATTCTTTAAAAACATCAAAACCTTCTTTCATATAATAAATCCCTAAAAAAAAGAAACCTAATCCTCCTAAAACATTTCCAATTCCTTTAAAAATAAGATTCTTTTTAAAGGAAAAAATAAGTCCAAAAATTAGCATTGGCATTGCCAAAGAAGCTATTTTAATTCTTAGACCAAAACCAGCCACTAACCAAGCGGTTGCAGTAGTACCAATATTTGCTCCAAAAATTAAACCTAAACCTCCTGAAAGACTTATTAAGCCCGCACTTATAAAAGAAATTGTAATAACAGAAACTAAAGAACTAGACTGTATAAAAGCAGTTACAAAAGCCCCAGCGGTAATGCTCTTATACAACTTATCAGTCGTCTGTTTTAAAAAAAACTGTAATGGCCCTTTTGTAAAAACTTTAAATCCTTCCTCAAGTAAGATAACACCAAAAAGTAAAACTGCAACACCCGCTGCAATTGTCTTGAAATTTGGATTGAAATATAGAATTATAGCGAGTATAACTAAGAAAGTAGGAAATAATATTTTTTTAATCATCAAAAAAAAGTGTTCATGTAATAAAATTTTTTAGAGATAAAGATATTATTTATAAATAAAAAAGAGAAGCATTTCTGCTTCTCTTTTTATCTATTTTTTATTTTAATGGATTCCCTTTTTCGAGGGAGTAATATATGTGATTTTAAGAACCACACATCAAACAATCATCATCTGGTGTTCCATTTTTAGAAGCATCTACCATGGCTTTAAATTCCGCAGGACTCATTGGTTTCTCTTCTTCTATAACAGCTGCTTTCTTTTCTTTAGAAACTGTAAACTGAGTTGCATTTACTGCTGATTTTGTTCTTAAGTAATACATTCCTGTTTTTAAACCAGATTTCCATCCATAAAAATGCATTGAAGTTAATTTTCCAAAATCAGGATCTTTCATGAATAAGTTTAAAGACTGAGATTGATCGATAAAATACCCTCTATGGCGTGCCATATCAATAATATCTTTCATACTCATTTCCCAAACTGTTTTATACAATTCTCGTAATTCAGCAGGAATCTCTTCAATGTGTTGAATAGACCCATTTGCACGCATAATGCTTTCTTTCATATCATTATCCCACAAATTTAGCTCTACTAAATCTTCAAGTAAATGTTTATTTACCACAATAAATTCTCCTGATAATACTCTTCTTGTATAAATATTAGATGTGTATGGTTCAAAAGCTTCATTGTTTCCTAAAATTTGGGAAGTTGATGCAGTAGGCATTGGTGCCACCAATAAAGAGTTTCTAACTCCATGTTGGATTACATCTTTACGTAATTTACCCCAATTCCAATTTCCACTTAATTCATCATCTTTGATTCCCCACATATTAAATTGAAATTCTCCTTCAGACATCGGAGAACCTTTAAATGTAGAATACGCTCCTTTTGCTTTCGAAATTTCCATTGAAGAAGTTACAGCTGCAAAGTACATTGTTTCAAAAATTTCTTGATTTAATTTTTGAGCCTCTTCCGAAGTAAAAGGTAAACGCAACATAATAAAAGCATCTGCTAAACCTTGAATACCTAGACCAATTGGTCTATGTCTAAAGTTAGAATTTTCTGCTTCAATTACAGGATAAAAATTAGCATCGATTACAGTATCTAAATTACGAGTTACTTTTTTAGTAACATCGAATAATTTTTTATGATTGAAGAATTTTTCTCCATTTTCTTTTTCAGAAATAAACATTGGTAAAGCAATAGAAGCTAAGTTACAAACTGCAACTTCGTCTTTTGCAGTGTATTCCATAATTTCTGTACATAAGTTTGAAGAACGAATTGTACCTAAATTCTTCTGATTCGTTTTACGGTTTACAGCATCTTTATACAACATATAAGGAGTACCTGTCTCAATTTGAGATTCTAATATTTTCTCCCAAAGTTCACGAGCTTTTATAGTTTTTCTACCTTTACCTGCGGCTTCATAACTTGTATATAGACGTTCAAATTCTTCCCCATAAGAGTCATATAAATGTGGACATTCATGAGGACACATTAAAGTCCAATCAGCATCTTCTTGAACACGTTCCATAAAAAGATCCGAAATCCACATTGCATAGAATAAATCTCTTGCACGCATTTCTTCTTTTCCGTGATTTTTCTTTAAATCTAAAAAATCAAAAATATCAGCATGCCAAGGCTCTAAGTACATCGCAAAAGATCCCTTACGTTTTCCTCCTCCTTGATCTACATAACGTGCTGTGTCATTAAAAACCTTTAACATTGGTACAATTCCATTAGAGGTTCCGTTAGTGCCTGCAATGTAAGAACCTGTTGCTCTAATGTTGTGTAATGACAAACCGATACCTCCTGCAGATTGTGAAATTTTTGCTGTTTGTTTTAAAGTATCATAAATTCCTTCAATACTATCATCTTGCATCTGTAGCAAAAAACAAGAGGACATTTGTGGTTTTGGAGTACCTGCATTGAATAATGTTGGTGTTGCATGTGTAAAGTACTTTTTACTCATTAATTCATAAGTAGCTATTGCTTCATCAATATCATTCTTATGAATACCTATAGAGACACGCATTAACATATGTTGTGGACGTTCTGCAATTTGACCATTCAATTTTAACAGATAAGAACGTTCCAAAGTTTTAAAACCAAAATAATCGTAATTAAAGTCTCTATTGTAAATAATAGTAGAATCTAATTTTTCCGCATTGTCTTTGATGATTTTATACACATCATCAGCCAATAATGGTGCTTTTTTCTCTGTACGTGGATTTACATAATAATATAAATCATCCATAGTATCTGAAAATGACTTTTTAGTGTTTTTATGTAAATTAGAAACGGCTATTCTTGCAGCTAATTTAGCATAATCTGGATGTGCTGTAGTCATTGTAGCTGCAGTTTCAGCAGCTAAGTTATCTAATTCTGAAGTAGTTACTCCATCATACAAACCTTCAATTACACGCATTGCAACTTTTACTGGATCTACTATTTTGTTCAATCCGTAACACATTTTTTTAACTCTTGATGTGATTTTATCGAACATCACTGGTTCTTTCTTGCCGTCTCTTTTAGCTACATACATTGGTTTACTGGTTTTATTTAAAAGTTATTATTAAAGCCGCCAAAACATCCACTTTTTGGCAGTTTATTTTTAGTAATTCTGAGGTACTCAGAATGGTAATTTAATTTATACGGTATTTACTCGTAATTCAGGGGATTTGATTAAATCTAAAAATCTGAATCAAAACTAATGCTTCCTGTTCCTCCAGATTTTACTCCGGCTTTTTGGTATTCAGATACTCTTTTTTCGAAGAAATTAGTCTTCCCTTCTAAAGAAATCATCTCCATAAAGTCAAAAGGATTTGTTGCTTCGTATTCTTTTTCACAGCCAAACTCTAGTAATAATCTGTCTGCTACAAACTCTAAATATTGTGTCATTAATTTTGAATTCATACCAATTAAACTTACTGGTAAAGATTCTGTAATAAACTCACGTTCTATATTTAATGCATCAATTATAATTTCTCTAATACGTTCTGGAGAGACTCTATTTACAATATGATTATTATGCAAATGCACTGCGAAATCAGCATGCATACCCTCATCTCTTGAAATTAACTCGTTAGAAAAAGTTAACCCAGGTAATAATCCTCTTTTCTTTAACCAGAATATAGAACAAAATGCTCCTGAAAAGAAGATTCCTTCTACTGCAGCAAATGCAATTAATCTTTCTGCAAAAGAATCAGACTCAATCCATTTTAAAGCCCAATCTGCTTTTTTCCTAATTGCAGGAAAAACTTCAATAGCTCTAAATAATCTATCTTTTTCTACCTCGTCCTTTACATAGGTGTCAATCAATAAAGAATAGGTCTCTGAATGAACATTTTCCATCATAATTTGAAAACCATAGAAAAACTTAGCTTCCGAATATTGAACTTCATTTACAAAATTCTCTGCTAAATTTTCATTAACAATTCCATCAGAAGCAGCAAAAAACGCTAAAATATGTTTTATAAAATAACGTTCGTCATCTGTTAACTTAGTCGTCCAATCAATCACATCAGATTGTAAATCAATTTCTTCTGCTGTCCAAAAACAGGCTTGTTGTTTCTTGTACCATTCCCACAAATCATTATGTTGAATTGGAAAAATTACAAATCGATTATCATTAGGTTGTAAAATTGGTTCTTTAGAAGACATTTATGTTAAAAATTTGAGAGTTATGTAATATTATTAAATCGTAAAAACGACCCTTACAAAGATTGAATTTTTTGTTCCAAAATGAAAGTTATACTTATTCACAAAACCCTTAAAGTTTTTAACAATATAGTTCTTTTTTGATTTTTTTGAACTTTTTACGATATCCTCAATTATCTGATTTTTAGATTTTTAAAATTAAAAAAAAACCTGAAGCCCTAATTCTATTGACTTCCTTTCAAAATTCATTTTTATTTCTTTTTTGGGTTATTTTTTTTTAAAAAAAATCTTAATAATTTATTTAAAGGCTATCCATCAAAAATTATTTTTAATTCAAAATAGATAAAAATGTTATTGCTCAGCATTATATTGTATCTTTGCTCTATTATTAACACTTATAATATATTATTTTGAAAAAAGGAACAGTAAAATTCTTCAACGAATCAAAAGGATTTGGATTTGTAACAGAAGACGATTCAAATACAGAGTACTTTGTACATGTATCTGGATTAATTGATGAAATTAGAGAAGGCGACACAGTAGAGTTTGACCTAAAAGAAGGTAGAAAAGGTTTAAATGCAGTAGATGTTAGAGTACTTTAATCACTGTCTTTAAATTTTTACAAAAAAATCGTCTAAAATATTTTAGACGATTTTTTTTTTGCTTTATTTTTTTATTCGAAAATATAAGTTTTTGAAAATTATACCACTAGCTAAAAAAGTAAACTCTTTAACGATGCCAAACGATTTAGAATCGAAGATAAATTTTTAAACCTATAAAAATTAATATAAAATTACAGAAAGTTATTTTATACATCTGACTTATTGAAAAAAAACCTAGTAGATATTAAAAAACCTATTTAATATTATTTAGATTTTATTTATATAAGAACAAGTCGTTTAAAATATTTCAAACGACTTGTTTTTGCAGTATTTTTGTGAAAATATTTATTACTAATGAAAAGTAGATTTCCGAAAATTGTACAAATTGCAATTATTTCTGTGTATTTAATTTTTTTAGCAGGTTCTATTGTTAGAATGACTGGCTCTGGAATGGGTTGCCCTGATTGGCCAAAATGTTTTGGATATTACATTCCACCAACTTCTGAGGAACAAATTAGTTGGAAACCAAATACAGAATTCAAAAAAGGTTTTATCATCATTAAAGACGAAGTTCTATTTGTTGCTGAAAGTGATGTCAAAACTTCATCAGAATTCAATAAAAATAATTGGAAAAACTATACAAAGCATGATTATGCTAAGTTTAATAAATATCACACTTGGACAGAATATATAAACAGATTGGCCTCTGTTTTATCAGGTTTTGTTTTCTTATTTCTAATCTATGGAGCAGCTAAGTTCTGGAAAACAAAAAAGATAATTCCGTTATTATCATTTGCGGCTTTCTTTTTAATGTTGTTTGAAGCTTGGTTAGGAAAAACTGTTGTAGACACCAATCTAAAACCTACAATTATTACTATTCATATGGTTGTTGGATTAGTTATAATTGCTCTTTTACTACAATTAAAATTTATTATTTCGGACAAAAAAAAGGTGTTCAAATATAATTCTATCTTTAATAAATTACTGCTTTTTTCTGTTATTTTCTCTTTGATTCAAATTGCGATGGGTACCCAAGTAAGACAATTTATAGATGAACAAGTAAAACTCTTTGGTTTTGAAAACAAAGAATATAGCTTAATGAATCCGAGTTTTAAATTCTACTTTCATAGATCCTTTACGATAGCGATTGTCTTGGTTAACTTTGGAATGTTCTATCTGAATCAAATTAAAAACTTAGGCTATAAGCTCGTAAATTGGATTGTCTTTTTAATCTTTCTTGAAACCATTACAGGAATTTTAATGTATTATGCAGAATTTCCTCTAGGAACACAAGCTATACATTTATTATCTGGTGCAATTTTATTTGGTTTACAATTTTACTTGTGGTTGCAGAGCCGCTCAGTGAAGAATATTCAACAATAAGCTTCGGTCAATAAAGCCAAATATTAATAGGCTCAGTTTAAAAAATGCCAAGAACTTATTAAGGCATGAACGATAAGAAGATAAAAACTAAGGATGCGCATTTACCCACACATCGCCATCAGAGAAATGTTCCTTTTTCCAAATAGGCACACTTTCTTTTAGAGTGTCAATAGCGAATTCACAAGCCCTAAAAGCCGCTTTTCTGTGTTTCGCTGAAGCCGTGATAATAACAGGAATAGCGCCAATTTGCAACATGCCTTCTGCGTGATGAATGGCTATTTTATGAATGTCAAATTTTACTAAAGCCAAGTCTGCAATTTTTTGCATTTCCTTAATTGCCATTGGTTTATAGGTAGAAAAATCTAACTGTATTACTTCTTTTCCCTGTGTATCATTTCTAACTACACCAATAAAAGCTGATATTCCGCCACAAGAAGCATCCTCTACAAAACTGTAACATTCCTGTAAGTCTAATTTTTTTCCTGTAATTTTTATTGAAGTTCTTTTCATTGATGAACAAAAATAATGATTCAAAATGTATCTTTGCAACCTAATTTTCAATACTTCATAAAAATGAAAAGTATCTTTAGAGTTGTTAGTTTTTTAGAAGGAGTTTCTTACTTATTATTAATGAGCTTAGGCCTATATTATAAATACGCTTTAAAAGATCCAAGTTTTGTAAAAATGTTTGGAATGCCTCACGGAATTCTATTTATACTCTATATTATTTTAGCGATTATGCTCAAGAAACAGATGAAATGGAAAAATATAACTTTAGCAATAGTATTATTAGCTTCTATTTTACCTTTTGGAACTTTTTATATTGATAAGAAATATTTGAGATAGCTTTAACCCCCGCTCACGGGAGGAATTACAGCAACTGTATCATTTCCATTTAGAATCAAATCACCCGTTGCATAACTTTCATTTACTGCAATTGCATAAGAATCCAAATTTTCTAACTGAGGATAATCTTTCTTCAACAAATTTTTAAAATCTTCAACAGTTGAGGCTTCGGAAAGCTCTAAGTCTAAATTTGAAGTACCTACTAGATCTGTTGTAATTCCAAAAAAAAGTGTTTTTATTTTCATCATAAACAAAGATAAAAGTATTAATTTAATATATTCAATCTTAATAAGAATCCATCATTCTTAATTCCGGCATGAAAAGATTTTACATAATCAATTCTTAAGAATCGCCATTTACCAAAACCAATATTATCTAATCCAAGAGAGTATTCTGAGTAAGGTTTTTTATCCGCCATAAACAAACTTTTTACCCCTCCAACTAAATGAAAGTTTAGGTTATTAATTAAAGGAATTTTACCCAAAACCGATCCTTTAAAATTATGTTCTAGATGTGCTTCTGCATATCTATCATTCGTGTAAAACTTATAATACTCTAACAAGCCAAAACTACTTAATTGATTATCTGTGATAAATAGCAGCTGATTTCCATTGGCTTGCAAATTATCCATGAAAGCAATGTTTTTCTTTTTCAAAAAGAGTCCTCCTCCAATATTGTAAGCTAGTTTCCCATAATTTCCAGCATCAATATTTTGTCTTATGTTGGCTACAAATACATCAGAATTTAATTCAGAATTTGAGGCTCCAAAATTTTTCCTGTATGTTAAACTCAAAGATGGGTATTTTGTATTTCCAATATTAAATTTCCTATGAGGGTAGGATAAATATTTTTGATTGAAGATAAAAGTTGCACCTACTTTTAATGAAGCTATGCTATGCTCTGTAAATACCGTATTTATATAATCTGTTGGGTCTAAAGGATTATTAGAAGTATAAGGCTTTGTTTTACTTTGACGTGCAAAAGAATAATTATTGGTGTTAAAAAGTGGTTTTCTATTTGCATATTCTAAAGATGATGAAAAGTAAATACCATTTTTAATCTCTTCGGAATACATAATTTTAGCAAACTCTTTCTCAAAAATTTTCAAATAATTTTCTCTTCTTAATAAAGAGCGTACTAAATTATCCATTTTAGAAATCGGATTTCTTCCATTAAATTGGGCAGTTGTTACCCCAACAGAAATAGACATTCTTGGTCTAGAAATATTATTCCATTTTTTATTGAAAAAGAATGTTGGCCTTGCTATTTTTTCTGAAAAACCATAATTAACATTTACACCTGCACTCCACCAATTTCCCTTGTCGTTAATATTTTTAGAATAACTAACACCCATAGAAGTATTAAAACCCTGCACAGTATTAAATCCTAAATCTTTTATGAGGCCATCATAAGACAAAGACCATTTTTCGAAAGAATTCTTATAGGTATAACCGGTAATTGGAGAGAGAAAACTAACCTTATTCTGCTTTTTATTTACTGAGTCTAAATACTTTTTTGATTTACGAACTACTTTTAAACTATCTTTAACTTCATAATCTTTCACCTCTTCTGTGGTTAACGGAACAGGCCTTAAAGTAATCCAATAAGAAGAATCTTTTTCAGTAGCTTCTTTCTCAAAAGTTAAAACCTCATTTGTAAATGTTTTTTCATTAAAATTAGGTATAAAATCATAATTAGAAAAAGCAGAAGAAAAGCGTCCATCGAACTTAAAGCCTAAAGCATTTACTCTAAAATCTATACTTTGACTGATTAAAACCCAAGCATCATTCTTATCAGAATAATTATAATTTTGTTTTAGTTTTAAAACATCAACCACAGGAATATTTACTTGTGCTCCAGTAACTGAAACATCCGCGCCATAAAGCGCCCAATCGTCTTCTACAATATATAATGACCCATTAAAAACAGGATCATTTTTACGTTTTGGAAGGATCTTTATTTTATTGATAAGCCTTCCGTTTTTATCATAAAAAGTTCCCTCTAATTTAAATTTATAGTAACTAAAAGCGTTTGTAGAAAGAGGTGAAACCAAATTATTACCAAACTCGACACTGTTTTCATAAAAATTGATATTTGCATCTTCTGCCCTATTAAAACTGATACCGTTGTCTTGTCCGCTAACTTTAGACGCAATAATATTCTCTTTAAAATTTTTAGGTTTTTTCTGAAATTTAATGTCAGAAATAGTTTCAGAGAGATAAATAATACCACTCCTTGTTGAATCTAAACCTCCACCAAAATCGCCCAAAGTTTGACCTAAAAATTTCTTTGGCGCATCTTTGATTCGATACAATCCACGTGAATAAAACTTGGCTGTATAATTTGCAAACTTATCTGTGTTCTTATCTTTATTCGCAATTACATTTCTAATAATCCTATTCGCAGGATTGTCTTTAGTTGAAATAGAAATTTCACTTAACTGCACACTTTCTTCCTCTAACTTAACATTTAGATAAAAAGGAAATGAAGAAATTTCCACTTCTTTTTTTACCGTTTTAAAACCTAAAAACTGAAAAACAATAGTATATTTTCCTTTCCTAATAAGATCTAAAATATAATCGCCATTATCATTAGAAGTTGTACCCGTAACTGTATTATCTAGATAGACACTCACGAATGAAAGAGGATTGTTTTTCATATCTGTAATTTTCCCTTTTACTTGCCCAATAAAAGTTACTGAAACAAAAAGAAAAAATAAGGTAATAATTTTTTTCATGGCTGATTTTACTTAACAGACGTAAAAATAAAGTTTATGTTACAATCAAATCTTTAAAATTTGTTAAACAACCTATAATAGTTTCTTCGATTATGTGATGTTGTTAAAAACGAGTGACTTAAAAGATATTGATAATAATTTATTAGTTTCTAAAAGTAATAAAATTTCATTTGCTCTTTGACTGAAAAGCCTATATTTGTCGACTACAATATAGTATACAACAATTTATGAGCGATTCTAGAAAAAGACACGAAGCTTTACTGTACCACGCAAAACCAAAACCAGGGAAAATCGAGGTTGTTCCCACTAAAAAATATGCTACTCAGCACGATTTAGCGCTCGCGTATTCTCCCGGTGTGGCAGAGCCTTGTTTAGAAATTGCCAAAAACAAAGAAAATGTTTACAAATACACTTCTAAAGGAAATTTAGTAGCCGTAATTTCTAACGGAACTGCGGTTTTAGGTTTGGGTGATATCGGTCCCGAAGCGTCAAAACCAGTAATGGAAGGAAAGGGATTACTTTTTAAAATATTTGCTGATATTGATGTTTTTGATATTGAAGTAGACGCAACTGATGTAGAGCTTTTTATACAAACCGTAAAAGCAATTGCACCAACTTTTGGAGGTATAAATTTAGAGGACATCAAAGCTCCCGAAGCTTTTGAGATCGAAAGAAGGTTAAAAGAAGAATTAGATATTCCTGTAATGCATGATGACCAGCATGGAACCGCTATTATTTCTGCAGCAGCTTTAAAAAATGCTGTTGAAATTACAGAAAAGGATATTTCTAAAATAAAAATGGTTGTGAATGGCGCAGGTGCTGCCGCAATTTCTTGCACACGTTTGTATCTAAAATTAGGGGCAAAAAGAGAAAATATTGTCATGTGCGACAGCAAAGGTGTTATCCGAAAAGATAGGGAAAATCTCACTTCTCAAAAAGCAGAGTTTGCAACGAATCAAGATATAAATACATTAGAGGAAGCAATGCAAAATGCAGATGTTTTTATTGGACTTTCTATGGGAAATATAGTTTCTCCAGAAATGTTATTATCGATGGCAAAAGACCCTATTGTTTTTGCAATGGCAAATCCTGTTCCTGAAATCAATTATGATTTAGCAATTGCTACTAGAGATGATATTTTAATGGCTACTGGTAGATCAGATCATCCTAATCAAGTAAATAATGTACTTGGTTTTCCGTTTATTTTTAGAGGTGCTTTAGATGTAAGAGCTACCAAAATTAATGAAGAAATGAAAATGGCTGCAGTGCATGCTTTAGCTGATTTAGCGAAGCAATCTGTACCCGAACAAGTAAATATTGTGTATGACGAAGTAAGTTTAACTTACGGAAGAGAATATATCATTCCAAAACCATTTGATCCAAGATTAATTTATGAAATTCCTCCAGCAATTGCCAAAGCGGCCATGGATTCTGGAGTTGCTTTAGAACCAATTTCTGATTGGAAAAAGTACAGAGAAGAACTAATGGAAAGATCTGGCTCTGGAAGTAAAGAAATTAGAATGATTCATAATAGAGCAAAAAGCAATTTAAAACGAATTGTTTTTGCTGAGGCTGATCATTTAGATGTCTTAAAAGCGGCACAAAGAGTCCATGAAGAAAAACTCGGAAAACCTATTTTACTCGGACGTAAAGAATTAATTTTAGCGCTAAAGGAAGAAATTGGCTTCACTGCCGATGTACCAATTTTTGACCCTAAAACTGATGAAGAAAAAGAGCGTAGAGATCGATTTGGAGAAGCTTATTGGAAAAGAAGACAGCGTAAAGGACGAACTTTATCTGAAGCAAAAAAATTAATGCGTGAGCGTAATTATTTTGGAGCTATGTTGGTCAATGAAAATGAAGCTGACGCCTTAATTACTGGCTACTCTAGACCCTATCCCACTGTTGTAAAACCAATGCTTGAGTTAATTGAAAAAGAAAAAGGCATTTCTAAAATTGCTGCTTGTAACCTAATGCTTACTAAACAAGGTCCTTTGTTTTTAGCAGATACCACTATCAATATCAATCCTTCAGCAAAAGATTTGGTAAAGATTACGCAAATGACCTCAAATTTGGTGAAAATGTTTGGTATGAAACCAAATATTGCCATGTTGTCTTTTTCTAATTTTGGATCTATTAACACCGAAACATCTATAAAAATTAAAGAAGCAGTTACTTTTATTCATCGTCATTACCCTGATGCAATTGTTGATGGAGAAATTCAAGCAGATTTTGCATTGAACCCTGAAATGCTAGCAAAAGAGTTTCCATTTTCTAAATTGAATGGTAAAAAAGTAAATGTTTTAATTTTTCCGAATTTAGAATCTGCAAATATCACCTACAAACTACTTAAACAAGTTCAAGGAGCAGAATCTATCGGTCCAGTAATTTTAGGTTTAAGCAAGGCAGTGCATGTTTTGCAACTAGGTGCAAGTGTTGATGAAATGGTAAATATGGCAGCTTTAGCATGTGTTGACGCTCAACAAAGAGAAAAGAATAAATAATTGATTACTTTAGACCGATAAAAGAAATTCATGATTACACAAGTTAGAGGTAGATTGGTAGAGAAAAACCCAACAGAAGTTGTTATCGATTGCAATGGTGTTGGTTATTTGTTACACATTTCTTTAAATACTTTTTCTAGTTTACCTGATAGTGAAAATGTGGTTTTATTTACGCATTTATCTATAAGAGAAGATGCACACACGCTTTTTGGCTTTATCAATAAAACAGAAAGAGAAATTTTTAAATTATTAATTTCTGTTTCAGGTGTTGGTCCGAGTATTGCACGAACAATGCTGTCATCAATGACATCAGAAGAAATACAAAATGCAATAGCTTCAGAAAATGTACCACTAATACAAGCTGTAAAAGGAATTGGAATAAAGACTGCCCAAAGAGTAATTGTAGATTTAAAAGATAAAATCATGAAAACGTTTAATATTGACGAAATTTCTATAAACTCAAGCAATACTAATAAAGATGAAGCGTTATCTGCTTTAGAAGTTTTAGGCTTTAATAGAAAACAATCTGAAAAAGTTGTGAGTGCAGTTTTAAAAGAAAACCATGAAGCTTCTGTGGAACAAATTATTAAATCAGCTTTAAAAAACTTATAATAAATTGATCAGATTATTAAAAAATATACTTTTATTAGTCCTTTTTACTTTTTTAGTAAACTTATCTTCTTCCGCTCAAACCAAAAAGGTAAAAGATTCAACTAACCTAAAAATTGATACTTTACAGTTAAAATACAATTTTAATCACACACAAAGAGGAGACCTTTTTTTAGATGATTTAGCGGAAAAAGAAATTATTTTTGACAAAGAATTAAACAGGTACATTATTTTAGAGAAAATAGGTGAATTTTATACAAGTACGCCAATTTTCTTAACTCAAAAAGAATATCAACAATATCGTTTAAAACGAGATATGTTGGAATATTTTAAAAATAAAGTAAGTGCTGCAGACGGTAAAAAGAAAGGTGCTGCAGCTGCACAAAAAGACTTGTTACCAACTTATTACACAGACTCTAAATTTTTTGAATCTATCTTCGGCGGAAATACAGTAAAAGTAACACCAACAGGGAATTTAAATCTAAAACTTGGTTTTATCTATCAAAATACTGATAACCCTCAAATATCTGAAGAAAACAGAAGTAGTCTTACCTTTGATTTTGATCAACAAATTAATGCGAGTATTCGTGCAAAGGTTGGTGAACGTTTAGAATTTACTGCAAATTATGACACACAATCTACTTTCGATTTTCAGAATCTTGTAAAGATAGATTATACCCCAACAGAAGATGACATCTTGCAAGGTATTGAAGCGGGTAATGTAGAAATGCCAATTAAAAACTCTTTAATAAATGGTGCTCAAAGTTTGTTTGGTGTAAAAACTCAATTAAAATTTGGTAACACAAACATAACAGCTGTTTTTTCTCAACAAAACTCTGAAAGCAAGACTATCGTCGCAGAAGCAGGTGCATCAATTCAACCCTTTGAGTTAAGAACTACAGACTATGATAATGATAGACACTTTTTCTTATCACAATTTTTTATAGATAATTATGCAAATTCTTTAAAAAACTATCCTTTAATAAGCAGTCAAGTTAATATCACAAGAATAGAAGTTTGGGTGACTAACAGAAATGCGAGCACTGAAGATTTTAGAAGTATCGTTGCTTTTGCAGATATTGGAGAATCTAACAATATTAATAACACTTACAAAAATCTTGTAAATAGCAATGGAACTGTGCAAAGCACGAACCCGGTTAGCATAAATATTAATTTAAACAATGTATCAACCACCATAAATCTGCCTCAAAACAATGCAAATAATATTTATGATACGAATGTTTTAGCAGGAATTAGGGATGTTTCTAATGTTGAAAACACATTAAATCGTGAATTTCAAATGGAGCAAGGAACAGATTATTCGATGCTCGAAAATGCTCGAAAACTAGATTTAAATGAATATACCTTAAATCCACAATTAGGTTATATTTCCTTAAATAGAAGATTAAATGATGGAGAAGTTTTAGCCGTTGCTTACGAATATACTGTTGCAGGAACTGTTAATGGAAGTGCTGAAAAATCTTTTAAAGTGGGTGAGTTTTCTAACGACGGAATTCAAGCACCACAAAATCTAGCTGTAAAATTGTTACGTAGTGAAATATTAACTACAAAAAGAGATAATGGAAATGGTGGAGAAGAATCTTTTCCTACTTGGCGTTTAATGATGAAAAATGTGTACGCATTAGGTGCATATCCATTAACCCAAGATGGCTTTCGTTTTGAAATACAGTATAGAGACGATGCGACTGGTATACCTTCAAATGTATTACAAAATGCACAAACTACAGATATTGCTAACACTCCATTAATTCAGGTATTAAAACTAGACCAATTAGACCAAAGTCAGTTTAGAACTGCGGATGGCTTCTTTGATTATGTAGAAGGAATTACTGTAAACTCTCAAAATGGATATATTATTTTTCCAGATCCAGAACCTTTTGGTAATGGTTTGGCTAACAAATTAACAAATGCTGCAGATGACGTTTATTTATTTAAAGATTTATATTTAAATACAAAAATAAACATCAAAAACAACTTTCAGAATAAAGATAAATATTTCTTAAAAGGGTATTTTAAATCAGAAAACTCTGGAGGGATTCCAATTGGTGCTTTCAATGTTCCAAGAGGTTCTGTGAAAGTTTCTGCTGGCGGAAGACAATTGGTAGAAGGTGTTGATTTTGTGGTTGATTATCAATTAGGGAGAGTGCAAATTATAGATCCAGGCCTACAAGCTTCTGGAACTCCTATAAATGTATCAACCGAAAATAATGCTGTTTTTAATCAACAAAGAAAAACCTATATGGGCGTTGATATTGAGCATAAATTTTCTGAAGATTTTGTAGTGGGTGCAACTATTTTAAATGTAAATGAAAGACCTTTAACTCCTAAAGTTAATTTTGGTGCTGAGCCTATCGATAATACCATGTTTGGTGTAAACATAGATTATTCTACTGAGGTTCCTTATTTTACAAAATTAGCAAACAAATTACCCTTTGTAGATACAGATGTTCCTTCCAATTTATCTGTTAGAGCAGATATGGCATATTTATTACCGGGAACGCCAAGTGGAATAGATGTAGCTGGCGCTGCCACTTCATATATAGATGATTTTGAAGCATCACAAATACCTATTAGTTTATTATCTCCTTTAGATTGGTACGAAGCAAGTACTCCAAAATATTTTAATGGCTTTAACGGAGATCAAAATAATTTATCATACAATTATAAAAGAGGAAAATTAGCATGGTATAATGTAGATCAAATTTTTTACGGCATTGGACAAACTCCGCCAAGTATAGATGCTGATGAATTATCTAGAGCGGAAACAAGACAAATTAATTATAGAGAATTATTCCCAAATGTACAATTAGACATTACTCAAAATTCTTTAGTTAGAACGTTAGATTTAGCCTACTTTCCTCAAGAAAGAGGCTCTTACAACTTTAACACTTTAGACAGCGATGTTAATAATGACGGAACTTTTAAGAATCCTAATGAGAACTGGGGTGGAATTATGCGTCCTTTAACTACGAATAATTTTGATCAAGCGAATGTTGAATTTATTCAATTTTGGGTGATGGATCCTTATCAAAATTATTCTATTACAAATGAAGAAGGTTTGCCACAAGGCATAAACCCGAATGATTTATCAAATCAAGTTGGAGATTTATATATCAATTTAGGAAACATATCTGAAGACATTGTTAAGGATAATCGTAAGATGTTTGAAAACGGCTTGCCCGAAAATGGTTTAAAGGTTGATGGCTCTAATGTGAATAGAACGACTTGGGGAGATGTGCCAAGAAGCCCGTCAATTATTTATGCTTTCAGTGAAGAAGATGGTGCAAGAACAAATCAAGATTTAGGGTTTGATGGGTTAACTGACATTGAGGAAGAAGAACATTTAAAGCAACTTTCTGATTCTTTAAACTTAAATATAAATTTCTCTAAATTAAAATCTAATGATATTTCATCTGATAATTTTCAATTTTTCAGAGGAGCAGAATTAGACGCTATTAATGCCTCTATTGTAAGAAGATACAAAGACTACAACAATACACAAGGCAACTCGCCAACATTAAATCAATCGCCAGAATCGTATCCAACTTCATCTTCAACATACCCCGACGTAGAGGACATCAATAGAGATCAAACAATGAATACTGTTGAGAGCTATTATGAGTATAAGGTATCTATTAATCAAGCAGATTTAGTAAAAGGTAGAAATTATATTGTTGACGAAAAAATAACTTCTGTTTCTTTAGAAAACGGGAATACACAGCAAACAAAATGGTATCAATTTAGAGTACCCGTTAGAAATGGAACACCAATAAATGGAATTTCTAATTTTAACAGTATTCGTTTTATAAGAATGTTCCTAACAAAATTTAAAATGCCTGTTGTCATTAGATTTGGTGAACTCGATTTAGTACGTGGTGATTGGAGACGATATACAAAAACGATAGATCCTGCAATAGATCCTGACAGAGAATTAACGCAGGCTGAATTAGAAGGTTTTGAAGTTGGCGTTGTTAGTATAGAACAAAATAATGGAAGTTATATTGAACCTCCAGGGATTGAAAGAGAACGTTTACAAGGAAGTACCACGGTGCAATTACAAAATGAACAATCTGTCACCTTAAAAGTTAACGATTTAGAAACTAAAAAAACTAGGGCCATTTATAAAAATATAAGTGTAGATTTAAGACGTTTTAAAAATTTGAAAATGTTTATGCATTTGCAAGAAAATGAAGGAGGAGGTTCTTTAAGTGATGATGATTTTTCAGCAGTTATAAGATTAGGAACAGACTTAAATGATAATTTTTATCAAATCGAAGTTCCTTTAAAAGTAACAAGAAATGGCAGTTCTGCACTCGACATTTGGCCGGAAGCAAATAATCTAGATGCTATTTTGGAATCCTTTGGAAAACTAAAAGTAGAAAGAGATGGTTCTGGATTCTTGGTGAATGATATCTATCCATCTGAAAATCCAAATGATATTCCTGAATTTAAAATTCGAGTAAAAGGAAATCCTACACTGGCGCAATTAAGAACAATAACTTTAGGTTTAAGAAATAATACTACTTCAAATAAAAGTGGAGAAATCTGGTTTAATGAATTGCGTTCATCAGGTTTTGACAACAAAGGAGGTTGGGCTGCGGTTATGAATGCTGATGCAAATTTTGCTGATGTTGCGAATGTATCCCTTTCAGGAAGCGTAAAAACCATTGGTTTTGGAAATGTAGAAGATCGCGTAAATCAGCGTAGTTTAGACGAAACAAAACAATACGATGTTTCTACAACTATTAATTTAGGTAAAGTTTTAACACCACAAAAATGGGGTATTCAATTACCGATGAGCTACAGCGTTGGTGAAAAATTCGTTGATCCAAAGTTTGATCCTCAATATCAAGATGTAAAATTAGAAGATGCTTTGGAGCAGAATCCAAATAGTGAATTTTCTCGAGATTACACAAAAAGAACAAGTATCAGTTTTATCAATGTCAAAAAGAATAGAAACCCAAATTCTACGAAAAAACCAAAGTTTTATGATGTAGAAAACTTAGCAGTTTCTTATTCCCATAATAAAGAATTCCATAGGGATTACAATATAGAAAAGTATATTAATGAGAATGTATCAGCTTCTGCTGCTTATAACTTCAACTTTAATTCAAAACCTATAGAATTCTTTAAAAATTCAGAAAAATTTAGAAGCAAATACTGGAAGTTTATAAAAGATTTAAACTTTAATCCTGTGCCAAAAACCTTCGCTTTAAACTCTAGAATTAATAGAAGTTATAACGAACAACAATCCAGAAATTTAGTAGAGGGTTTAACTGCTCAACCAGAATTAAAACAACGTAGATTTTTATTTGACTGGGATTATACAGTTGGTTTTGATTTAACAAAATCGATACAACTAAACTTTAACGCAACTAATAGTTATATTTATGATGCCTTTGGAAATGGAGAAGATTTACAAATTTTTGATGATTTCTTTAATACAGGTAGACCAAACCATTACCATCAAAAACTAAATACAACTTATAATTTACCTTTAGATAAGTTTCCATTCCTAAGCTTTATGAAAGCAGATTACGCTTACACAGCAGATTTTGATTGGCAAGTGTCGTCGCAAGACAATACTATCTTAGAACAAATTGGTAATGTAATTCAAAACGCAAATACACATAATATAAATACCACTCTTTCCTTTGATAAGTTGTATAAGAAAGTTGGTTTTGAAAAGCTCTTATTAACAAAAACGCAACGTAAAAACGCAAAAGGAAAAAATTCTGCTAGAATAAAACAAAAGAAAAAATTACCCATTGGAAAGCAAATTTTAAAAGGAACTTGGAATATTCTTACCTCTGTAAAACAAGGTAAAATAAGTTATACAGAAAACAATGGTCAATACTTGCAAGGTTATACAGAAAATATTGGATTTTTAGGCGGAGCACCTACCTCATTTGCTTTTGGTAGTCAAGTAGATATTAGAAATAAGGCCTTAGAGAATGGTTGGTTAGTTACAAGAATTGATGGTGGAGAATATTTTAACAAAACTTACAGCAGAACTCATTATAACAAATTAGATTACACTTTTACGGTTAAGCCTTTTAAAGATTTAAATATTGATGTTCGAGGAAATAAAATTCAAACCAAAGATATTTCTCAACAAATAGATTTAATAGAAGGCAAAAGTGCATTTGAAGATACTCCTGTTTTTGAAACTGGTAACTTTAGTACAAGTCATTCTATGTTTTCAACAGCATTTACAAATGGCGATGCTCTGTTCCAGAAAATGAAAGATTACAGAAGTATTATTTCTAATAGATTATCTTCAGAAACAGGAGCGCTAATTGATGGTTTTGGTCAAAACAGTCAACAAGTCTTACTTCCGGCATTTATGGCCGCTTATTCTGGTAAAAGTCCAAATAAAGTAAGCACAGGACTGTTTAGAGATATTCCAATTCCAAACTGGACTCTGAGATATAATGGTTTAATGAAATTCAAATGGTTTAAAAAGAACTTTTCAACCTTTGTACTTTCTCATGGATATAGATCTTCATATACCATTTCTAGCTTTACAAACAACTTACAATACGACGATGCCACTGCATATACTAAAACAAATATAGCAGGTAATTACGAATCTGAAAGACTAATTGCCAGTGCTACTCTTGTGGATGAATTTTCACCCTTGGTAAAAGTGGATTTAAAAATGAAAAACTCCTTTTCTTTGAGAGGAGAAATTAAAAAAGACAGAACTTTAACCATGAATTTTAATAACAGTACTATAACAGACATTGCTGGTACTGAATATGTTTTTGGTTTTGGATATGTCTTTAAAGACGTAAAAATGAACACACGTTTTACAGGTAAAAAGACAACCCTTAAAGGTGATATTAACTTAAGAGCAGATGTATCATTAAGAGATAATTTGACCCAAATTAGATATGTTGATGAAGATAATGATCAAATTAGTGGGGGACAAAAATTATTTTCAATTAAATTTACAGCAGATTACAAATTGAATAGTAATTTAACAGCATCTTTTTATTACAATCATCAAACATCTAAATATGCTATTTCTACCACTTTTCCAAGACAATCAATTAATGGTGGATTTAATATAGTTTATAACTTAGGAGGAAATTAAACCAAATCAATAAAAATAAAAATAAAATGAATATTCCAGCTGAATTAAAATACACCAAAGATCATGAGTGGATTCAAATTGAAGGAAACATCGCAACTGTAGGAATTACAGATTTTGCGCAGGGAGAATTAGGAGATATTGTATATGTAGATGTAGATACATTAGATGACAATGTAGAAGAGGGAGAAGTTTTTGGTTCTGTAGAAGCCGTAAAAACAGTTTCAGATTTGTTTATGCCTTTGTCAGGTGAAGTAGTTGAATTTAATGAAGGACTAGAAGATGATCCAGAATTGGTAAACACTGACCCTTATGAAAAAGGATGGATGATTAAAATAGCGATTTCTGACAGCTCACAAATAGAAAATTTACTAGATGCTAAAGAATATCAAGACCTTATTAAGAAATAACAGTTTTATAATAGCTTTTGTAACTACAATTATTATTGTGTGCTTGAGCCTTATAAGAGTGCCAAACGCGCCTATTAAGCTTACTTTTACTAATATTGATAAAATTTTTCATGGTTTTGCATACTTTATGTTAGCGCTTTCATGGTTAATAGCATATTACAAGAAACCTAATAAAAAATATTGGATCGTAATTCTTTGCATTGTTTTTGGCATAATTATTGAACTATTACAGAGTAAAATAACCCTATACAGATCAGGAGATTACTTAGATGTGATTGCAAACTCTGTAGGAGCACTCTCGGCTTTGTTGATTTTTAATATAATTTCAAAAAAAAAATAGATTAATTAACAATAAGACTTGTATTTAAAACAATAATTTAATTAAATTAGCCACCTATTAATAAATCTTTAAAATGGAAATTAAGAAAAGTCCTAAATCAAATTTAGAAAATTTCAGCAAAATTTTTATGCAAATTGGTCTTGTACTAGCCCTTTTTATAACTTATGTTGCAATAGAAAAGAAAACATTCGATAAAACCTACGGAGATTTAGGTTCTGCTGTTATGAACGCAGATATGGAAGAAGAAATTCCTATTACAGAAAGAGTTGAACCGGTAAAACCTAAAACACCACCACCACCAGCTCCAGAAAAAATTGAAATCGTCGAAGATGAAAAAGAAATTGAAGAGACTGTAATAGAATCAACAGAAACTGATGAAAGTGAAGCGGTTGAAGTTGAAGAAATTGAAGAAGTTGAAGAAGTTGAGGAAATTGAGGAAGATGTAAGTTTCATGATTATTGAAGATGTACCCGTATTTCCTGGCTGTAAAGGAAATAAGGCTGAATTAAAAAAATGTTTTAGTGAAAAAGTACAAAAGCACTTTGGTAGAAAATTTGATAGTGAGTTACCTAACGAGTTAGGTTTATCACCAGGAAGAAAAAGAGTATTTATTGGTTTTAAAATTGATAAAAAAGGTAATATCGTCAACATACAAGCGAGAGCACCACATCCAAAAATTAAAGCTGAAGTTGTAAAAGTAATGAAGCAATTGCCAAAAATGAAGCCAGGTAGACAAAGAGGAAAACCAGTGGGAGTAAAATATAGTATTCCTTTTACTTTAATAGTAGAGTAAAAAAAATACAAAAAGTTTTAAAAAAGCGTTCAGAGAATCTCTAAACGCTTTTTTTTAGCTCCAATAAATCAGTAATAACGCTGTTTTAATTATATATTCATAATCTTGTATCATTAGCCAACGAAGCCCAATATCGCTTAATTAAACTACTATCACATATAAAACAATAAACTTTTTGCTAACAACTAATTAAAACATAATTTATAAGCAATAAAAAACTCATTAGAATTTTAAAATACTAATGAGTTTTTTCTATTAAATTTTAGGTATTATTATTTGTTTTTAACTACAACATTAGATTCCGACTTCCAAGAATTTACTGAAGCGATAGAATTATTTACATAATTAATCTCTTTTAAAGCCGATTTAGACCAAACAAACCATTTCCCAACTTTTTTACCATTACTATAATAACCCAATTGAGTTTTATTACCTGCTTTATCAAAACGTGCCCATTCTCCAGTTAATTTTTTATCTTTAAAAAAGCCTTGTGTTTTTAAAGCTCCATTTTCATAATAATAAGTAACTTTTACTAAATCCCCTTCCGCCATGTAAGTTGGTCTGTTTTCTTGTGAATATCCTACAGTTCCAAGCATAAATATGAATATTACAATAATTTTTCTCATATTAATTTCTTTTAAGATTAACATTATTTTTACAAATATAAATATTTTGTAACCATTAAAAAACATTTACATAACATTAAATTTACATTGAAATCTGTATATAACCCTATTTTGAACAAAAAAAATTATATTTACAATAAATAAAACTTAATAAACTGAAAATATTATGGCGGTAATGAAAGTGATTGAAATATTAGCTAACTCTGAAAAAAGTTGGGAAGAGGCTACGAGGAAAGCTGTAAAGCATGCAGCGGAATCTGTGAAAAATATTAAATCTGTATTTGTACAATCACAAAGTGCTGTTGTTAATGGCAGTAATGTTACTGAATTTAGAGTGAATCTAAAAATTACTTTTGAAGTAAACTAAAATTTCCATTCAAACTCCGTTAAAGTGATTTGATACCATATTAAATCACTTTATTTTTCAAATATTATGAATATAATTCAAATTATACTTATTGGTCTCGTGGCCGTAATCCACGCATACATTGTCTATCTAGAAATGTTTCTTTGGACCACACGAAAAGGGATAAAAGCTTTTGGCTTAAAAAGCAAAGAATTTGCTGAAGAAACAAAGGTATTAGCAGCGAACCAAGGTTTATATAATGGCTTTTTAGCTGCTGGTTTAATCTGGTCTATCGTCATAAAAAATACCAATACAGCTTTATTCTTTCTAATATGTGTTTTTATTGCAGGTATTTATGGTGCATACTCAACAAAGAAAAAAAGCATCTTGTATATTCAATCCATTCCTGCATTAATATCAGTGATTGTTTTATTAAAATTTTAAACCATGAACAGTTAGACTAAAACCTAACTTATTTCCATCATCTTTATTCCTTAGATTTTAAATATTCGCTTACTTTTGCCTTTTATTTATAATAAAAGCAAAATGGAAAAATATCTAGAAAAAATAAAAGAACTTTTAATTGAATACACCCCTAATGTAATAACTGCTTTAATCATTTTAATAGTTGGTTTATTTCTAATTAATATCGTTATAAAATCATCTAAAAAAATAATGATTAAAAGAGGTGTCGATCTTACGCTTCAAAAATTTTTAGGAAATCTTAGCAGCTGGGTTTTAAAAATATTATTATTCATTACAGTAATTTCAAAATTAGGAGTTGCAACAACATCTTTTGCTGCCATTGTAGCTTCTGCCGGTTTAGCTATCGGTTTAGCCTTGCAAGGCTCTTTAGCTAATTTTGCTGGCGGAGTTTTAATCATGATCTTTAGACCTTTTAAAATTGGTGATTTAGTTGAAGCTCAGGGTGAAATTGGTGCTGTAAAAGAAATTGAAATCTTTACAACAAAACTCACCGGTTTATCAAATAAAGAAATTATTATTCCTAATGGAAGCTTGTCCAATGGAACTATTATAAATTATACCGTAGAAGGCACAAGGCGTGTAGATTTAATATTTGGCGTTTCTTATGATACGGACATCAAGAAAACAAAAGAAGTTTTAATGCATGTTTTAATGCAGCATCCAAAAGTATTAAAAGATCCGGCGCCAGCCGTTATGGTCTCTGAATTAGCCGATAGCTCAGTAAATTTTGCAGTGAGACCTTGGTGTGCATCTGCTGATTATTGGAGTGTTTATTTTGATATTACTGAAAATACTAAAATAGCCTTAGACGAGGCAGGAATAGAAATACCTTATCCTCATATAGTAGAAATTAAAAAGTAGGTTTCTTTTTCTTTTCTGGAATAACAATAAAATCTTTTAAATAAAAAGGTTCAAAATAAGCGACATTTTCTATGTCGCTTATTTTATATTTCTCATAAGAAAGTTTTGCCATTTCTTGTGCCGAAGGAAACTTAGCATCTATAAAAATCGCATTTTTATGCGTAATAATTTCTTTACATTTCTGAGATCCATCACCTAAAAAATAAACTTTACTCCTTTCTAAATATTCACAAAAAGAATTTTCATCTATAATCTCAGCTTTAATTTCTCTTATTTTTTGATGCTTCTCATTAAAAACTGATGCATAAACTTCCAATCTTCTTGCATCTAACATCGGCACAATAATTCCTTCTTCAATAGTAATTGAAAAAGACAAAGAAGTAAGAGTATCAATAGATATTAAAGGTTTATCAAGGGCAAAACACAGCCCTTTTGCGGCAGAAACTCCAATTCTTAACCCAGTATAAGACCCAGGACCTTTACTTACTGCTACAGCATCTATTCTATTAGAGGTAAGATTTGCTTCTTTTAAAACATCTAAAATAAAAGGGTGCAAAACTTCTGCATGAGAGTAATTACCATTATTTAATTCTTTGATGGCTAAAATTTCACCTTTTTCTGCAATGCTTACAGAACAATTTTTAGTGGTAGTCTCAATATTTAAAATGATGCTCAAAATCTATAATTCTTTTTTGTAAAGATAAATTAAAAAGAAAACCTCACAGTAATCTACTCACTATGAGGTTTAAACTATTTTTTGAAGTAAATTATTCTAAAATTAATTCTCCAGAATAAAATTGCAATACTTTAGTTTTAAAAACATAATTGTATTTAGAACGAATTAATGCAGCTTCAGCATTTACTAAACGTGTTCTTACTTGATCAAAATCAAACTGCGTCATTGCTCCAAAATTATAGCGCTCTTGTGCATTTTTAAATGCTTCTTCTTGCGCTCCTAAAGAAATTTTTGCGGTTTCATATGTTTTTAAAGCCGATTTCACATCCAAAAAAGCCTGTTCTATAGTTTGTTTTAAAGCTACTTTCTCGCTCTCTAATCTTATTTCAAAAACTTCTTTATTTATCACGGATTGTGCAACTCTATTCCTAGTTTGAAAACGATTAAAAATTGGAACACTTACGTTAAAACCAACACCATAACCAAAATTATCATTTAATTGATTTGACAAACGAGGATTAGAAAGTCCCTCCGGAAGCTTTAAATTAAATCCATAATTTGTCGATAATCCTGCAGAAGCTGTAACTGAAGGTAAAAAAGAAGCTTTAGATATTTCTATACCTAAACTTGCGCTTTCAATCGCTATTTTAGCTCTAGCAATTTCTGGCATTGTTTCTAAGGATTTATTATATACTATTGATGAACTTTTATATAACAAGTTTGAAGATGGAGTGCCTACATCAATAGAAGCTATATCAAAACCTTCAACAGGAACCTGTAATAACTGTGCCAAATTTAACAATGCTAAATCTAAAGCATTTTCTTGCGTAATTACTGTTTGTAAATTTGTAGCTGCTGTAGATTGTGCGTTTAATAAATCTCCTTTTGGTATAACTCCAGAATTAAATCTACTTTCTGCTGCTTCAATTTGTTTTTTGCTTATTTCATGCTGAACCTTGGCTGCATTTAAATTTTCCTTAGCAAATAGAATATTCAAATAACCATTAACTACAAATAAAGAAATGTCATTTTCAATTTTCTTTAAATCTAACATGCTTGTTTCCACACCTAATTGCGCTTGTTTGTATGTATTTGTATTTCTATACCCATTAAATACAGTAATACCTGAATTTACGTTAATTGAGCCTCCAAAAAAAGTTGTGTTCACCCTATTTTGAGAAACTGGATCAAAACCAGTACCAAAATTCAAATTACCTCCAGTATTACCAGTTAGATTTGGTAAAAAATTTCCTTTCGCAATCTCTACATCTTTTTCTGCTAACTCTAAACTAAGTCTGTTTTGTTGGATAGAAATATTTTTCACTAACGCTTCATCTACACATTCCCTTAAATCCCACTTTTTCTGTGAAAAAGTAGTTATTGAAGTTAAAAAAGCTACTATTACTATAAATTTAATTTTCACAACGTCTTTTGTTTTTTGTTTGTTTATTACTTTTATTCACTACACTTCGAAAGCAAAAAAATATTCCTTTGATTGTGCATATAAGACGACTAAAACTATAAAATGTTACAGATTTTCACTCTTATTGAAATGTTAAATTTTTGCTTGTTTTTTATATCTGTAAATTGTATAAAACAACACACCAATAAGTAAGTATGGAAATACCATTAAATAAGTAATTCCGTTATTAACACCTTCTGCCATAGAAACATCACCATTTTCTACAACAGCTTTGCACATTGCACACTGGGAGTAAGTTGATTTTACAGTAAAAAAAATTAAAAGAAAAAAGGTATATATTCTTTTTTTAAGCATAATAAGGAGATATCATTATATAAACTATTACCCCGGTTACAGCTACATATAGCCATAACGGAAATGTAATTTTTGCTATTTTTTTGTGTTGTGCAAAATTACCTAATTTCGCTCTCAAGTAGGTGGTTAATACAAAAGGTATTACAATTATAGACAATACAATGTGTGTAAATAAAATAAAATAATAAACGAATTTAATGGCTCCTTCACCACCAAATTTAGTAGAATCAGATGTCATATGATACGCTATATACATCAACAGAAAAGCTAAAGAACAAATAATTGCAAGAGTGTTTAATTGTTCATGTAATTTCTTATTTCCGTTTTTAATAGCGAGAACAGCTGCTATTAATACAATAGCTGTTAATCCATTTATAGATGCATAAATTGGTGGTAAAAAAGTAAAAGGCTCTACATCAAAACCTAAGTCTCTTAAATTAACTCCAAATAATGCTGCAACAGCTATTGGAATTATAATAGACAACCCTGTGATTATTTTTCTGTACTTTCGTTCTTGTGCTAGCTTACTCATTTAATAACAATTTAATATCTTCTTTTAATTCATTTATTTGATCAGGAAAAGTTTGTTCTTGCAACGCTCTGTAATACATAATAGGATTGCCAAACTTATCTTTTCTAGATCTAATATAACCATCTTTATCCACCAACGCGAACAAACCTGAATGTTCAAATCCCCCATGCTCTTCATCTCCTTTTCCTGCATATAATTTAAACCCTTTGTTAGACAAAGCATACACAATCTCTTCGGATTTACCTGTAAGCAAGTGCCAATTTTTATGCTTAATTCCTTTGTTTATTGCGAACTCTTTTAAGATTTTTGGAGAATCAATTTCTGGAGTAATAGAAATAGAAGCTATTCCGAAATCCGGATTTCCAAGAAATGAATCTTGGATGCTCAACATCTTCTGATTCATTAAAGGACAAATTGTTGGACAAGTAGAAAAGAAAAATTCTACAACAAACACCTTACCCTCGTAAGTTTTATTCGTGATTATATTTCCTTCTTGATTTGTAAATTCGAAATCTGGAACTTTATTAAATTTAAATAAACTATTTGTACTTCCTGATTTATTATCAACTTTATTCAATCTATCATCTTGAACAAAATCATTGTCATTTAGCCTTCTATCTATATTTCTAACAACATAAATTCCGAATAAAAGTATAATAAAAGAAACACCTATGTAAGAATATTTTTTGTTCATAGCCCAACCTCTTTTCGATCTGCTTTGTTTTTATTCTTTTCCTTAAAAGCAGCGTAATACTCGTAATAGAGTACTTTTACATCATCTTTTAATTTTGCATTCAATTCTGAAACAGAATTCATATTATACCCATAAAGTTTTCCATCTTTACTATCTGAATCTTTTAGTCTTCCTCTTAAATTTACATTTTTATCAATTAAAAATGCTTTTGAAGAAGCTAAATTTGTCAGAGGCTCATCAAAAGAAAAACTGCTATACAAAGCTTCTATCTCTTCTTTAGAACTTGCCATGAAAACCCATTTTTGCATATCCGTAAAAGCACCAATTTCTCCTTTTAATTTCTCTGCTTCAGTTTCTTTTCCATTAGGATAAATCGCTACAATCTGAAATTTCTTATAATCTGTAAACTTCTTATACACCTTTTCATTTAAGTTGAAGAGGCCAGATTTATTCGTATTTACATCATTTCCTAAAAAACAAATAATGGAAACATTATCTTTTAATTGAACTTTTTTGGTCCCATCAATTTTTGAAATATCAGGAATATTTTCAGTTACAATTGGTAGTTTTGTGAAATTATTTTTTCCTGTAGAAAGAATTAAAAAACAAATTAAAGGAAAAATAAAAAGCAAAAATAGTACTACTCTTTTTTTTGTGATAAATTTCATTTCTAAATAGTTAATACAATTTTAAGAATACTAAAAAACATCAACTTGTTTAAGATGACATATTTTGAATATAAAAAAAAGGTGGTTAACACCACCTTTATAATTTTCTAATTACCATTTTACAAGTGGCGCCAATGTGTCATATAAGTAGCCACCTTCAATTAAAAGTAAAGTTACAAGGAAACAGATTAGAAAAACTGCAGTCCAAACTGCAGCACGTCTAAACCATTTTTTTTCTCCTTCCATGTGCATGAAAGTCCAAGTAATATAATATGCTTTATAAAGTGTTAGAATAATAAAAATCCAGTTCAACGGACTTGTTCCTAAAAAATTAGTTAAATATAAAACTTCTGGTTTTATAATACCTAAAGCAACTTCTATAATAGTTACAACGGATAGTAAACCAAATACCATCCATATTCTTTTTACATTAGATTCGTGTGCGTGTGCCATTTTTATTTTGCTATTATTTTATAATTAAACCAAGTAGAAGAAGGTAAAAACAAATACCCAAACTAAATCTACAAAGTGCCAATATAATCCTACTTTTTCTACCATTTCGTAATGCCCTCTTTTTTCATATGTACCAAGGATAACATTAAAGAAAATGATAATATTAATTACGATTCCAGAGAATACGTGAAATCCGTGAAAACCTGTAATGAAGAAAAAGAAATCTGCAAAAATTGTATTTCCATACTCATTTACTTTTAAATTTGCTCCTTCTACAACAAGTTTTCCTTTTGCTAATTCCGAAGCACCTTTTTCTCTTGAGAAAATAATTTTTTGCTTTTTCTCTAAATCAATTTGTTCACTTCTAATTTGTATTGAAGGATCTGCTTTATAAGAGGCCATTATTTGAGCAACGGAGTAAGCTCCTACAGATTCTCCAGATTCAAACCATAGTCCATTTTTTTTGGTATTAGATTCTCTATGATCCATTCGATCACCAACAACAAAATCTGACAAAGCTATTTGGTGACCGTCTTTTACAAATTGTAAAAGTCTACCATCCGTGGTCTTCACAGCTCCATAAGAGCCCTTAATAAAAGTATTCCATTCCCATGCTTGAGAACCTACAAATATTAAACCTCCAATAATTGTTGCGAACATATACCATGCTACCTTATTTTTTTGCATTTTATGACCAGCATCAACAGCCATTACCATTGTTACTGATGAGAAAATAAGTATAAATGTCATAAAAGCAACATAATACATAGGGTAATTACCATGTATAAATGGCACGTGAGTAAACACTTCATCTGCAATTGGCCATGAATCTATAAATTTAAAACGTGTTAAGCCGTAAGCCGCTAAAAATCCCGAAAAGGTTAATGCATCAGAAACGATAAAAAACCACATCATCATTTTACCATAACTTGCTCCGAATGGCTTTACTCCGCCACCATTCCAAGTTTTCTTACTATCAGAAGGTATAGCAATATTTGCTTCCATAAATCTTATCTGTTAATTATTTCTTAATTAGTTCGCCAAAAATAACTATTTTTAATCACCTAATAAAATAGAAAAAGAAAAATAGGTAAATCCAAAGTATATCTACAAAATGCCAAAAGATTGCACCTAGTTCAAAACCAAGCATATCATCCGATTTATATTTGTATTTAAAATGATTATAAATAACAACTAAAAGCACAGCGATCCCTGCGAACAAGTGTAATACATGGATAAAAGTAATTCCGATTATAAAGGATGTTGACACCGTGCTCTCTGGTCCTGTAAAAAACAATCCGATACTTTTAAGTTGATTAAATCCAGCATATTGTTGCCAAATAAATCCAATTCCCAAAAATAAGGTAACAAGCACCATTATTAATGATAACTGTCTTTTGTTTTGTTTTAAAAATCTTTGTGAAAAAAATAGTGTAATACTACTAGCCACTATTAGAACCGTACTTACGTAAAAGGCATCAGGTAAGTCAAAAGAAACCCAATCATCACGCTTCATACTTATTACATAAGCACTTGTTAATCCTGCAAAAAACATAACCATGCTAATCATAGAAATCCACAACATTGGCTTTGCTGATTTCTTTTTAGCGACTGTATATTCTTGTTTTAAAGCTTGTTCTCCTATCATTTTTTAATGTAAAAATTTATCAACTACATATATAATTTGCACAACAGTAATATACAAAACACTAGACAACATTAATTTTCTTGCATCTGTATTTTCTTCTGATTTATGCAATTGAAGTGCATAAAATAACATAATAACTCCTAAGAAAGCAACGATTATTGCAGTTATCGGGTATATGTAAAAGTTTCCAGACAACTTTAAAACTGGAGCTACAGAAACTAAAATCATGATAACCGTATAAAATATAATTTGTTTTACCGCTCCTTTATCTTTGGTATTCATGGGCAACATATTAAACCCTGCTTTTTTGTATTCTTCAAATTGCAACCATCCAATTGCCCAAAAATGTGGAAACTGCCAAAAAAACTGAATCATAAATAACATCCCTGCTTCTACTCCAAATTGGTCTGTTGCTGCTACCCATCCTAACATAAAGGGAATTGCACCAGGAATTGCACCCACAAAAACTGCTAAAGGTGTTACCGATTTTAGAGGCGTGTAAGCACAAGTATATAAAAAAATTGAAATAGCCCCAAATAAAGCGGTCTTTGGGTTGATACTATATAAAATAGAAATTCCTAAAACTGTAAACAAAATGGCAATGATCATTGCAAAAGTCACAGACATTCTTTTTGTTGGGAGAGGTCTATCTTTGGTTCTTTGCATCAAAGCATCTGTATCTTTCTCTATAATTTGATTAAATGCATTAGATGCACCCACCATAAAGAAACCTCCTAATGCTAATAATACAACTGTAGTAAAGTTTATGACATCTACTGCTAACAAATATCCTGCAACAGAAGAAAACACCACACTTAAAGACAAGCCAACTTTTGTAAGTTGTTTTAAGTCTGATAAAAGTATATTCATTGAAGTTTTTGTCTCTGAAATTACTATTGAATTCATTATTAAACCAATTGAATGCAAAGATATTTTATAAATATCAATTTACCATAGAATTTGTAAAATATTGTTTTGTAAATTAAAAAACCCACTCAATAAATTGAGTGGGAAAATTGCTATGAAAAAGAAAAAGTGTGCTTTACTTAAAAAGCACACACAAATGTAAATATAATTTTATGATATAAAAATATAAAAATTACATTTTTTTTACATTTAATGTAATTATTTATATTTTTCGTTTTGTTTAATTGCGAAGTCTTTGAAATACAACTAATTATTTATTTCAACCTAAAATTAAAAAAATCAAGTTTTAACAAACTCGGTATACTTTTTCTTTCATTAAGTCAATAAACATGGGTATAAAAAAAGAATGTATTTTTAGAATTACATTCTTTTTTCTATTTTCTTTCTGGCTAATAAATCTGCAATGGTTGGATTTTCGGAACAACTTTTTATTTGAACAAACGCATCTCCAGTTTTCACAAAACCCGTTTGTAATACTTTAAAATATACACCGCAAAAAGTAGTATTCCAAAATTGTTTTACAATGTTCATATCTTCAAAACGAATGCCTAGTTTATAACAAGGATTTCTTTGAAGGGTGACTTCTAAAACAGCCTCGCCTACTTTAAAGGTATCTCCAACATGAATATTACATTCATCGAGATTATCAATGGTTAAATTCTCTCCAAACATTCCTAAACTCCAATCTAAATTGGGGTACAAAGGCTTCCAATACTCATAATGTTTTAAAGAATATCCATAAATTGCTTGATTGATTCCTCCATGATTTTCCCGATCACAAATTGCATCTCCTTTCACATCCTCAGTATCTAAAAAAACAGGTTTATCCATTGGAAATTTAAAAATACCTGTGAACACTTGTATATTTTCCCAAATAACCTCCTTTCGTTCGCCAATATTTGTCGACACAATTTTCATTCAATTACTTTTTAGAAAATTTAGATAACGCCTTTTTTGTGAAGTCCGATAGCACTAATTTTCCTGAAACCAAAGCTCTTTCAGCCAATAATTCATTCCAATTTTGGGTATTTCCCCATAAAACTTTCTTCATTTCACACAAAGCTGATGGATTGTAGGACGCTAATTTTGATGCTAAAATTTCTACTTCTTCATCTAATTCTTTAACGGTTTCAAAGACTTTTGCATACAACCCTTTTTCTTTTGCCCAATAAGCTGTTTTCCAATTGGTCGCATCTAACGTTAATTCGGATAACGCAGCTAACCCTATTTTTCTTTTAACTACTGGCTCAATGACAAAAGGACCGATACCAATTGTGAGTTCTGATAATTTAATAGCGGCATTTTCTGTAGCCAAAACATAATCGCAGGCTGAGGCCAAACCAACTCCTCCTCCAACAGTTTTTCCTTGAACACGTCCAATAATAATCTTACCACAAGTTCTCATGGCGTTAATCACATTTGCAAAACCAGTAAAGAATTTTTCTCCTTCCTGTAGATTAGAAATAGCAACTAACTCATCGAAAGAAGCACCTGCACAAAAAGCTTTCTCCCCTTCAGATTTTAAAATGACAACTGAAATAGCATCATTTTCTGAGATTGAATTCAATTCTTTTGTTAACCTATTTAACAATTCACTTGGAAAAGAATTACTGGCAGGATGCCCAAATTCTATCGTTGCAATATTATTTTGAAGGCTGGTATATAAACTTCCATTTTGCCTTGTAGTCGTCATAAAATATAAGTTTTACCAAAAATAGGTTTTTATAACAAGAATGTCAATGTTAAATTGAGGAAGAATTATAGCGCAAAAAAGAGAATTAATTATAATGTGACAAACTTGTTTCATTCTAAAAAATAAATATTTATTTGTACTTCAACTTCATTATTACCAAAAATAATGATGAAATTGCTGTAATTGAATTTGCTAAAATCATTGGTAAACTTTTTAAATGAATACCATAAATTAACCATAAAACAATCCCAACAAAAAAAGTGAGATACATGGTTAAAGAAAGTCCTGAGGTATCTTTTGTTTTGTAAGTTTTAAAAACTTGTGGCAAAAATGATGCTGTTGTAATAAAGGCAGCTACTAAACCAATAATTTCATAAAAATCAATCACTTTTTCTTTCGTTTATTTTGATAAATTCTGAACTCAAAAAGAATGACAAAAAACATCTTTATATGTCTTTCTTTACTAATAGCTGAATAACAGATGTACTCTGAGCATGCTATCCAACTATATTTACAATTTTACCTGGTACAATAATTACTTTTTTAGGAGTTCTACCTTCTAATTGCGCAATTGTTTTTTCGTTTTCCAAAACAGTTTTTTCTATCTCTTCTTTCGATAAATCAAGAGAAAGCTCCAATGTAAAACGCATTTTTCCGTTAAAGGAAATCGGATAATTCTTAGTGCTTTCTATCAAATGTTTTGCATCAAAAAGAGGAAAATCAGCAGTAGAAATACTTTCTTTATTCCCTAACAAACTCCATAATTCTTCTGCAATATGGGGTGCATACGGAGAAACCAAAATTACTAACGGTTGCAATACTGCGCGTTTATTACATTTTAAAACAGTTAATTCGTTTACAGCGATCATAAAGGTAGAAACAGAAGTATTAAAAGAGAAGTTCTCGATATCCTCTTCAACTTTCTTAATGGTTTTGTGTAAAACCTTTAACTCATCTTTTGTTGCCTCTTCTTCTGAAATCTCAAATGTTTCTTCGTTAAAATACAGTTTCCATAATTTCTTTAAGAACGAGGAGACTCCAGAAATACCTGAAGTACTCCAAGGTTTTGCCTGTTCTAAAGGACCTAAAAACATTTCAAACAAACGCAATGCATCTGCGCCATATGCTGCACAAATAGCGTCAGGATTCACAACATTGTATTTAGACTTTGACATTTTCTCTACTTCACGTCCAGTTTTATAAACTCCATCTTCTAAAATAAATTCAGCATTTTTATGATCAGCGTTCAAAGAATGGTTCTTAAACGCTTCAATATCTAGTTCATCAGAGGAATTTACTAGAGAAACATCTGCATGCAAAGCTGACTTTACAATCATAATGCTATCCGCATCATTAGCATTTAAAAATCCTTTATCAATTATATGATTCTTTACAATCGTTTCAAATTCATTATCAGAATTAAAAAGGTTTTTAGAAACAAGTATTGCAGGAATTTTATTCATGATTGCTTCACTAGCGTGTGCCGTAAAACAATCTGATTTTATAAACGGCGTTGCTTTGTAAACAAAAGCAGAAGTCCCTAAAATCATTCCCTGATTAATCAGTTTTTTTGCAAACTCATCTACAGGAACAATTCCTTTATCAAACAAGAACTTTTGCCAAAAACGAGCATATAATAAATGCCCGGTTGCATGTTCTGAACCTCCAATATATAAATCTACTTCTTTCCAATATTCTAAAGATTCTTTACTTGCAAATTCACCTGAATTTGCAGCGTCCATGTATCTGTTAAAATACCAAGAACTTCCTGCCCAACCAGGCATTGTATTTAATTCTAAAGGAAAAACTGTTTTGTTTTTCAACTTCTCATTAGACACTACTTTCTTTCCACGAGAATCCCAAGCCCATACTGTTGCATTTCCTAAAGGCGGTTTTCCATCTTCCGTTGGCAAGTATTTTTCAACTTCTGGCAACACAATTGGCAAATGTTTTACATCAATCATTTGTGGCATTCCGTCTTTATAATACACCGGAAAAGGTTCTCCCCAATAACGTTGTCTGCTAAAAACAGCATCACGCAAACGGTAGTTTATTTTTCCATAACCAAAACCACGTTTCTCCATTTCAAAAATGGATAATTTTAATGCTTTCTTATATTTTAATCCTGATAAAAAATCTGAGTTCGCGATTTTTGTTCCGTCTTTACCTGTATGTGCTTCTTCAGAGATATCGACGTCTTCAAAAATATTCGGAATCGGAATGTCAAAATGTTTTGCGAAATCAAAATCACGCTGATCTCCACAAGGAACAGCCATCACAGCTCCTGTTCCGTAATTTGCTAATACATAATCTCCAATCCAAATTTGTACTTTTTCACCAGAAAAAGGATGAATTGCATACGCACCTGTAAAAGCACCAGAAATGGTTTTTACATCTGCCATTCTATCGCGTTCTGACCTTTTAGCAGTTGCCTTTATGTAAGCTTCAACTTCTGCTTTTTGAGCATCTGTTGTTATTTTTGACACCAACTCATGTTCTGGAGCTAGCGTCATAAAGCTTACTCCGTAAATAGTATCTGGTCTTGTTGTGAAAACATCAATTTTATATTGATTTTCTTCTTTTGAAACCGTTTTATTTTCTATTTCCTTTTTATTTTTTTTTGGAAATTGAATTGCAGAATTAATCTTAGAAACAACTTTCAGCACGTTATCAGAGACTTCTTCGTTTGTAAAACGAATAACGTTAAATCCTTCTTTTGCAAAGTAAATAGTTCTCGCGGCTTCATCTTCTTTGCCGGAAAACTCAACAATTATATTTTTTGCTAAGCACACATAATCTACTAAAAATGCACCTATTGTATATTTTTTTCTAAATTTTGAAACTCCTTTTTTATTTTTCAATTCATTCCAAAGCGTCATTTCTGCTTTTGATAAATTTTGACGTAATTCTTTTAAAACTTCTAATTCTTTGTAAGATAATTTCACTTCAGAAGTGGTGCTTTCAAAATCTCCAGCAACTTTAAACGAAACCATTGCACCTTGACTTCTACCGATCCAATTAGTTTGAGAATCTTTTAAAGGTTGAGGCCAATCAATAGTATTTAAACCATCTAATAAACGCTGCGCATATGCAGAAATTCGCATAGACCATTGTGTCATTTTTTTACGAACAACAGGATGACCTCCACGTTCTGAAACTCCGTTTACAATTTCATCATTTGCTAGAACAGTTCCTAAACCAGGACACCAATTTACTTCAGTATCCGACAAAAATGTTAAACGATATTTTAATAAAATTTCTTCTTGTTCTTTTGTTGAAAAGGCATTCCATTCATCCGCAGAAAAAGAAATAATATCTTCATCACAAACCGCATTTATTGAAGTGTTTCCTGATTTTTTAAAGATGTTTTCTAAAGAAGAAACATCTTCTGCTTTGTCTGTTTCTTTATTATACCAAGAATTAAAGAGTTGGATAAAAATCCATTGTGTCCATTTATAATACTCAGGATTGGAAGTTCGTACTTCTCTACTCCAATCAAAAGAGAAGCCAATTTGATCTAATTGTCTTCGATAGGTTGTAATATTTTCTTCCGTTGTTTTTGCTGGATGCTGCCCAGTTTGAATTGCGTATTGTTCTGCTGGCAATCCAAAAGAATCATATCCTTGCGGATGCAAAACATTAAAACCTTTGTGGCGTTTGTAACGCGCATAAATATCACTTGCAATATAACCTAAAGGATGTCCTACATGTAAACCTGCTCCAGAAGGATAAGGAAACATATCTAGAACATAATATTTAGGTTTCTCAGATTCATTACTGGCTTTAAAAGTTTGGTTTTCTGACCAAAATTTTTGCCATTTCTTTTCTATATCTAGGTGATTATATTGCATTTGATTCTTTTATTAAAGTGTGCAAATTTACGCTTATTGTTTGGAAGTGAAAAACGTAAATACCTTAAATTAAAAAAGGCTTTCAAATTGATTTTGAAAGCCTTTTTTAATTATTTTAAATATTTTTTTTATAAACACTCCTCATAATTAGAACCACGTTTATAAAGTGTGGTATTTAACTCTCCATCTCGATAAAACTCTATAATATTAGAATCACAAGAAGCTTTAATTTCAAAAGTGTAAACATGACCAAAATGAAAATCCATAGTTAATAAACTCCCGTCAATTACGTAGTCTACAGTTCCAGGAATTGCCTCGTCAAAGAAAATATGATCTGTTCCATAATAAGTAAAACGTTCTCCATTTGCAAAAGTATGCATAGTATTATGTTCAAAACCTTTTAAAAGCCATTCACTACTTTCAAGTAATAGTACTTTTTCTAGGATACTTAATTCTTTTTGAATTTCGTTTGATGAATCTTCACAACTTGAAAAAAATAATACACTAGATAATGTGAAGATTGTAAAAACTATTTTAATTAAGGACTTCATAATTTTTGATTTTTAAGTTTTTGCTAATTCTTCCCAAATAAATAACTATTCATAGTTTCTTCACCTATTAATATGACTGAAAAGGAAAAAAAAGCGTTAAAAAAGAAAAAAAGCTTTTAAAATAAATAATTTATGCTCCTAAAAATGCTCCACTAGCAGTAACACTTCTATCAATTTTACGCATTAAACCTTGTAATACTTTACCTGGCCCAACTTCAATAAACTCAGTTCCACCGTCAGCAATCATTGCTTGTATAGATTGCGTCCATCTAACAGGCGCCGTTAACTGAATCATTAAATTTTTCTTGATCTCATCAGGGTTTGTAACCGCACTCGCCGTGACATTCTGATACACAGGACAAGAGGGATTACCAAATGCTGTTGCTTCAATTGCCGCTGCTAATTCTTCTCTTGCAGGTTCCATCATTGGTGAATGAAACGCGCCACCAACAGGTAATAACAAAGCTCTTCTAGCTCCTTTTTCAGTTAAAACCTCACATGCTTTTTCAATAGCTGAAATTTCACCAGAAATCACTAATTGACCAGGGCAATTGTAATTTGCCGCCACCACTACTCCTTCAATTTCGGCACATGTTTCTTCAACAATATTATCTGCTAAACCTAAAACAGCAGCCATGGCAGAAGGTACAACCTCACAGGCTTTTTGCATTGCCAAAGCACGTTTAGAGACCAATTTCAATCCATCTTCAAATGTTAAAACTCCATTTGCAACCAAAGCAGATAATTCTCCTAAAGAATGGCCTGCAACCATTTCAGGCTGAAAATCATCACCTAAAACCTTTGCTAAAATTACTGAATGTAAAAAAACTGCAGGTTGTGTAACTTTTGTTTCTTTTAGCTGTTCTGCTGTTCCTTCGAACATAATATCAGTGATTGAGAACCCTAAAATTTTATTTGCTTTTTCAAATAACTCTTGCGCTAAGGCAGATTTCTCGTACAAATCCAAACCCATTCCTGTAAATTGTGCTCCTTGCCCTGGAAAAATATATGCTTTCATAAAGTATTTATCTATGTAACTGTTTATTCATTTAATTTTGGACAAAAATAATAATTTTTATTTGAAGGTATTTACTACTTTATATGATATCTTTTTTGCTTCTCATCTCCAAATAAAATTGGTCAATTTTAATTACTTTATTGAAACTAAAGACAAAAAACAATACCCTTTCGAGCTTTTAAAAATTTTCAATTAACAAAGAGCTTTTTAGAAAGTGATAGAATATTTAGTAAATTCGTTCAATGAAAATTAAAGACAAACAATTAGCAGATAGCATCTATTTAATTCTAGCGGCATTATTTATTGCTTCTTTAGTGGCCTCTAATTTAATTTTTCAAAAATTCTTTTATTGGGAACCTTTTGGTTTATATCGCTTTGAAATTTCAGTAGGTATTTTGCCGTATCCAATTACTTTTCTAATCACAGATATTTTATCAGAGATCTACGGAAAAAAGAAAGCAAATCAAGTAGTTATTGCTGGTATTTTCGCATCTTTCTTTTCAATGCTAATCATTTTAATTGCAGATTTTGCTCCAGCAATAGACAATTCTCCAATTAACGATATTATTTTTCATCAAGTTTTTGGCTTATCGCCTTTGGCTGTTTTTGCTTCGATGATAGCATATTTATGTGCGCAATTTATAGATATTAGAATTTTCCATTTTTGGAAAAAACTAACGCATGGTAAACATTTATGGTTGCGTAATAATTTTTCTACTTTTGCGTCGCAATTTATTGACACTTTTACAGTTCTTTTTTTATTATGCTCTTTTAAAATTTTGCCTTGGACCATTTTTACAAGTTTACTAATAAGTGGCTTCCTTTTTAAAGTCATTATAGCAGCTTTGGATACTCCTATTTTATATGGATCTGTATTTCTTTTTAGAAAAAAATTCAACTTAAAAATTGGAGAGGAAATTTTGGAGTAATTTTTGTAATTAATATAAAATGGCTTCGTCTATATATTTAGAAAAAACAAAGAATGAAAAAAATAGGCTTATTATTTGTTACCATTTTATTTGTAGCACAGGTAAATGCACAAACATCAATTTTTAACGATTTACTGCATAAACATGTGACCGAAGAGGGAATTGTAGATTATAAATCTTTTAAGAAAGACGCCCTTAAGTTAGATAATTACATCTCTTATTTAGAGAGAACATCTCCAGAAAAATCATGGTCACAAGATCAACAAAAAGCTTTTTGGGTTAATGCGTATAACGCATATACAATCAAACTCATTTTAGAAAACCATCCTCTAAAAAGTATCATGGACATTAAACGAGAAGGACAAACTGCTTGGAAAATTCCTTTTGCTAAAATTGGTGGTAAAACATATACGCTAGACCATATTGAACACGAAATCCTGCGTAAAACCTTATTTGATGCTAGAATTCATGCGGGAGTAAACTGTGCCTCAGGTTCTTGTCCTAAATTATCAAATATCGCTTTTACAGAGGATAACATTGATGCAGAATTAGAACGTTTAATGAAAGATTTTGTGAATGATTCTTCAAGAAATAAAATTTCTAACAAGAAAATTCAGATTTCTTCTGTCTTTGATTGGTTTCAAGACGATTTTACAAAAAAAGGTTCCTTAATAAGTTATTTAAGTAAGTATTCAGAAACAAAAATTAGTCCTAAAGCAAAAATTAGTTATTTAAAATATGACTGGACTTTAAACGGTAAATAAATATTATCTTTCCCTTTCAAATAAAATTTTATGTCTAAAAACTATTATGATGCTGCTGATTTAAGAAAATTCGGCAAAATTACAGAATGGAGCGAAGAGCTTGGAAACAAGTTTTTTGATTATTATGGAAAAGTATTTGAGGAAGGCGCTTTAACGGCCCGCGAAAAATCTTTAATTGCATTGGCTGTTGCGCATACAGAACAGTGTCCTTATTGCATAGACGCCTACACAAAAGATGGTTTACAGCGTGGAATTACAAAAGAGCAAATGATGGAGGCAATTCATGTTGGTGCTGCAATAAAAAGTGGCGCTACTTTAGTTCATGGAGTTCAAATGATGAATAAAGTTAATAAATTAGAAATGTAAGTAGTTTATACTTTTTAAAAAATACTTTTATTAGATAAGTGTTTCCTATATAATTCTAAATTTATCATACAGAATCATCTCAAAATTATCAACAGCTGAAAAAAGTTCAGCTCAACAAAATATATGGCTACAAAATCATTAAAAGCAAGAAATAACGACATTGCAAATACTTCTCGTCAAATGGAAATTCTTTCAGAAGGAATTTTTGCAAATGGAGAGTTACCCACTTTTGCTTCTAAAATTAAAGAAACAAATCAGTTTCCTTTGCGTCCTAAAAAATTAGAAGTTTTACAAATAAACTTAGGGTATATGTGCAACCAAGTTTGTGAACATTGCCATGTAGATGCGGGTCCTGATCGTAAAGAAATTATGACACTTGACACAATGCATCAATGTTTAGAAGTAATCAAAAAAACAGAAGCACATACTTTAGATTTAACAGGTGGAGCACCAGAAATGAATCCTAATTTTAGATGGTTCGTAGAAGAAGCATCCAAAGCAGGAATTAAAGATTTTATTGTTCGCTCTAACCTAACAATTATAAGGGCCAACAAAAAATATTATGATTTACCAGAATTTTTCAAAAAACACAATGTTCACATAGTTTCTTCGATGCCACATTGGACGAGGGGAAAAACAGATAAACAACGTGGCAATGGAGTTTTTGATAAATCCATAAAAGCATTACAAGAATTAAATGCTATTGGTTATGGAATAGAGGGATCAGATTTGAAATTAGATTTAGTGTACAATCCTTCAGGAGCATTTTTACCTGGAAACCAAATGGCATTAGAAAATGATTTCAAAAAAGCATTAAAAGCAGATTTTAATATCGCTTTTCATAGTTTATTTGCGATTACAAATTTACCAATTAGTAGGTTTTTAGATTATTTAATCGCATCCGAAAACTATGAAGATTATATGTATAATTTGGTAGAAGCTTATAATCCTTCTGCAGTAGAAAATGTAATGTGTACGAACACACTTTCTGTAAGTTGGGATGGAAATTTATATGACTGCGATTTTAATCAGATGTTAAATTTAAAGGTCGCTAGTGCAATAAAACACATTTCGGATTACAACGAAAAAATATTACAAGACAGAAATATTATTGTTAATCAACATTGTTATGGATGCACAGCAGGAGCTGGAAGTAGCTGTCAAGGAGTTGTTGCTTAATTTATTAGTAAAAAAATAATCACGAATCATTCATGAATTCGTATCAAAGAATAAAAAATATGAGTTATTTAGAAACCACACACAATGTATACAAAGAAGCTGCTTTAACACCAGATGTTGGTTTGTGCTGCACCACCAATCCTATCTGGGAATTACCAGGGCTAAAAATTCCACGAATTATGCAAGAAATGAACTACGGTTGTGGTTCTACGGTGCATGCAAGAGATTTAACCAACAATCCAAAAATGCTATATGTTGGTGTTGGTGGCGGAATGGAATTACTGCAATTTGCGTATTTCAACAGAAATAAAGGTGGTGTTATTGGTTTAGATGTTGTTGACGAAATGCTAGAAGCTTCTCATAAAAACTTTAAAATTGCTGAAGAACAAAATGAATGGTTTAAAAGTAATTTTGTTGATTTAAGAAAAGGGGATGCAATGGATTTACCTGTAGAAGATAATTCTATAGATGTTGCAGCTCAAAACTGTTTGTTCAATATTTTTAAATCGGATGATTTAAAGAAAGCAATTGCAGAAATGTACAGAGTTTTAAAACCTCATGGAAAACTAGTGATGAGCGATCCAACCTGTGAGCAACCTATGAATGACGAATTGCGAAATGACGCTCGTTTGCGTGCTTTATGTTTAAGCGGAAGTTTGTCAATTGCAGATTATGTAAAAGCATTAACTGATGCTGGATTTGGAACGATTGAAATAAGAGCCAGAAAACCCTACAGAATTTTAGATCCAAAGAACTATCCAACTGATGAGCTTATCTATATTGAATCTATAGAAGTGGCTGCAATTAAAGATCCAATGCCTGCAGACGGACCGTGTATTTTCACCGGAAGAGCGGCCATTTATTTCGGTGATGAAGATTATTTTGATGACGGTTTAGGACATACTTTATTAAAAAATCAACCCTTAGCAATTTGTGATAAAACAACGGCTGCTTTACAAGCTTTAGGAAGAGACGATATTTTCTTTTCAGAATCTACCTTCCATTATGATGGTGGCGGATGTTGCTAGCCATCTTAGATTGATTTTATAAAACGTAAATTATGGAAAAAATTTTCATACTTTTTTTAGTAATTAGTTCTGCTGCTTTTGGTCAAAAAAAGTTAGATAAACTATTAAATAAATTCAATAATAACAACGTCCCTTATATTTATGTTGATTCTCTTGCAACAACAAATGCTATTTTATTAGACGCAAGAGAAACAAAAGAGTATGAAGTAAGTCATATTAAAGAGGCTATTTGTGTTGGTTATGATGATTTTAAATTAAAAGAAACCCTCAAAAAATTACCTAAAGAAAAAGATATAAAAATTGTAGTGTATTGTTCTATCGGTATTCGTTCAGAAACAATTGCATATCAACTTATCAAAGAGGGTTATACCAATGTTTATAATTTATATGGAGGTATTTTTGAATGGAAAAACAATAATTTTCAAGTAATTGACTCTTTGGGAAATTATACTGACAAAATCCATACTTTCGATAGCGATTGGAGTAAATGGCTTACAAAAGGAGAAAAAGTATATGAATAAAAACTTGTTATTAATCTTTACCCGAAATCCTGAATTAGGAAAAGTAAAAACACGTTTAGCCAAAACAGTTGGTAACGAAACTGCGTTAGAAATCTATAAATACTTACTTCAAAAAACGAGAGATATTTCGTTACAAGTATCTTCCGATAGAGAAGTGTATTATTCCGTAAAAATTAGGTCTAATGATATTTGGGATTCAAAAAACTATCAAAAAAACCAACAAGTTGGAGAAGATCTCGGCATCAGAATGCAAAATGCTTTTAAAAATGGATTTGATGCTGGATATAAAAAAGTAGTGATTATAGGCAGTGACCTTTATGATTTAACATCCGAAAACATAGAAAAAGCGTTTACTGAATTAGATAATAATGATGTAGTTCTTGGACCTGCAGAAGATGGTGGTTATTATTTACTGGGTATGAATTTGTTGCATTCAACAATCTTCAAAAACAAAAAGTGGGGCACACAGACTGTTAGAAAAGATACTTTAACAGATTTAAAAGATAAAAAAGTACATTTGTTAGAGGAACTGAACGATATAGACATCTTTGAAGATATAAAATATCATCCCTCCTTTCAGCAATTTTTATAAGTATGAAACAGCAACAATTAAAAGAAACAATCGATTTTTTAATATCGGAAGGAATTACAAATCCAGAAATAGGAATTGTCTTAGGTACAGGATTAGGAAAACTAGTCGATGAAATTTCAATTACAAAAGAAATTACCTATTCTAAGATTCCAAATTTTCCTATTGCTACTGTAGAGTTTCATTCTGGCAAATTAATTTACGGAGAATTGTCAGGCAAGAAAGTGCTAGTGATGGCAGGTCGTTTTCATTTATATGAAGGATACAATCCTTGGGAAGTAACTTACGGTATTAGGACCATGCATGGTTTAGGAATTAAAAACTTGTTAGTTTCAAATGCCGCAGGGGCCATAAATTTATGCTATAATAAAGGGGACTTAATGCTAATTGAAGACCACATTAATTTACAAGGAAGCTCTCCTCTTGCATTTAAGGGCGCTAATAATTTTGGGAATATTTTTGCAGACATGCTAGCACCCTACTCTCAAGAAATCAATGCTAAAATTATTGCCATCGCGAAACAGCAAAACATTCTGCTGCATAAAGGTATTTATGCAAGTGTTCTAGGACCTCAATTAGAGACTAGAGCAGAATACAGAATGTTACAAATTTTAGAAACAGACGCTGTAGGTATGAGCACTACACCAGAAGTTATCGTTGCCAAACAACTCAATTTACCTTGTGCTGCTATTTCTGTTTTAACCGATGAATGTGACCCTAAAAACTTACAGCCAGTCGATATTAATGAAATTATTTCAATTGCTGGTAAAGCTGAACCTAAACTGATTACACTCTTTAAGGAAGTTATTAAAATGATTTAATTTTTTTAAAAATCTATATTATAGTATTGAATAAAACTTTTAGCCTATTTACCTCTTTCATCATAAGATCTTTTACAAAAGACTATCTTCTTTTTAACTTTTAAACGATCATCTATTATATCTGGATTTACAAGAATTGATTTAAAATCAAAATATTTTAGCCTAATTTTATGAAATGAAAAAAGAGCTAAATTAACAGCTCTTCTCCTTCAAAACAATTGAATACATAAGCTGCTTTTCCCTACAAAATGCAGCTTAATTTTTTGAATAAATACAATTGATATTATTTTATACTATCTAAACATAATTTTAGAAACTCCATAATTAACTTTTTTACTATTCACCTTTAAGAATAAAACACCAGGCTTCACTTTTACATTGAAGTCTATTTCATTCTTACCGTTTATTAATTGCACCGGAGCTACATAGATTTCTTTTCCAGTTACATCAAATAAAGAGATAGTTGCATTGGTATCCACTTTACTAAATATCATAACATTTACACTTCCTTTAGAAGGATTTGGGTATGCCATAAAGTTATTTTCAAACTTCTCAATTTTATTTACTATCTGATCTTCAATAGCCGTTTTAGTGAATTTCACGTTAGAAATAAATAAATCTAAGTCTTTAGTATTCGCTTCTACAGGCAAGAAAGTAAATGCTAGAGTAGTTAAGTCATCTGCAGTTATTTTATTCGTTGTACCTGTAGAAGAAAATATATCAAAAGGCACATAGTACGTTTGCTCTTCTTCAGATAAATCGACCATCACTCTGTATTGTTGTTTCCAATTTTCAACAGAAGATTTAATCAATCCTAATTCCATTAAACCAGATCCTTTAGCAGTAAATGATAAGTACTTGTACTTAGAGTAATCAGCAGACAATGTACCAGGTAATAATGATTTGTAAACCGTTAAGTAATCATACTCACTAGTTGCTTTGATCTCAACATTTCTGTTTATTGAATATTCATCATCTTGATATGTTCTATCAAAATCATTCCATACAAAGTAGTTTAGTATCTCTGTATAATCCGAATCATAATCTAAGCCCCAGTTACCATCTGCATGATAAAATGCATCTTCTACTTCATCCTCTACTGTTACAAGACCATCATACTCATATCCATCAGCAATGTCTAATCTTAACGATTGCTGTATTTCAGTATCTAAAGAATTGTATCTGTGTTTGATGTTATTTGCAGTTTCCGAATATAACTCTACCATAGAAACTTCAGCAGTATTACCAACTTCAGTACTTCTTAAATTCACCACTAATTCCCCTTTTTCTCTGTAAATTTTAGAAGCATAGGTTTCAGGGAATTTCTGAATTTCTGTTTGTTGTACAGGAATATAAGATTTCAAGTTATCTAAAATATCTTGTACTAATTTTTGAGTATCCGCTGGCTTTGTAGACCATACTTGGAAGTTATAGGCATCGTTAAACTTGATATAGTTATTTACATACCAGTTTGTCTGAATTGTATACTTATCATCATTGTTGTTCTTAGAAACCGCAAATGAGATCGCATACTCTACAACACCGTTTCTTTGCTTAATTCCTTGCATCAAGAAATTATAACCTTCCAATCGAACCTTTTGCACATTCAATATTTCAGCACCTCTTAAACGATCACAAGATGCTTTGGTGTGATTGTAAATCTTATCTGAAGTTTTAATTCCTAATACAACTCCTTTTGTTTCTCCATTTATAGAGAAATCTACAGATAATACTTCATCTGCAATGGTATAATCTAAAATATCAGTTGGTGAAGTTACATTAGCTACATTTCCAGCTACTAATTCGGTAGGGAACATGTCTAATAAAGTTTGTCCTTTTCCTTGATAAGGCTGTATGGATTTTAACTTCACTTTATTGTACAAGTTCTCACTTGATTTCACAAATTCAGTTGGCATAGAATTCTTCTTTCTACCTACGTAAATCTTAGAAATTGCATCTCCTAAAGATTCTGACTCAACTCCACCGTTATTACCTGTTCCCGTGTTTCCTGAAGAAACTCCATAAGCAAAATCTTGATCTAGATTGTTTTGACCTGAAGGTAAATTAATCGCGCTGTTATTTGGAGTACCTACACTATCAAAATCATATGTTTGTATCAAGTCTGAAGGTGTTTTACCCACTGGAATTCCAGAAGTTACTGCGCTTACATCTACACTTATTATGTAATGTCCTGGTGGTAAATTGTTAAATAAATAGTTTCCATTTACATCGGTTGTCGCTGTTGTATCATCGCTAGGATCTCCTGGTGTACCTGGGTCTAAAGTAACAGTTGCACCTCCTAATCCATCTTCATTTGCATCTTTTATAGCATCTCCATCAGTATCAAACCAAACTGTATCTCCGATACTTCCTAAACCTGTTGTTACTGTAAAAGTAACATCATCAGTTGTAGCAGCACAATCACCATCAGCAGCAATTGTATAACGAATTACGATTGTTGTATCAGTATTGATATCATCAGGCGTATATGTTGATCCAGTAATAGAACCACTTCCAGCAACAATTGACCAAGTACCTCCTGAAGGTGCACCTGTCAATGTTTTAGTTTCTCCTTCAGTAATAGCAGCAGTTGAAGTCGTATTGTTTGCAACTACATCACAGACAGGAGTTACATCAAAAGTAACATCTGAAGTTGTTGCAGCACAATCACCATCAGCAGCAATTGTATATCGAATCGTTACCGTTGTATCTGTATTGATATCTGTAGGAGTGTAGGTAGTTCCTGTAATAGATCCGCCTCCAGAAACGATTGACCAAGTTCCTCCAGCAGGAGTACCAGTTAATGTTTTCGTTTGTCCTTCAGTAATATCAGCAGTTGAAGTAGTATTGTTAGCAACTACATCACAGACAGGAGTTACATCAAAAGTAACATCTGAAGTTGTTGCAGCACAGTCTCCATCAGCAGCAATTGTATATCTAATTACGATTGTTGTATCAGTATTGATATCATCAGGCGTATACGTTGATCCAGTAATAGATCCGCCTCCAGAAACGATTGACCAAGTTCCTCCAGCAGGAGTACCAGTTAATGTTTTCGTTTGTCCTTCAGTAATATCAGCAGTTGAAGTAGTATTATTAGCAACTACATCACAGACAGGAGTTACATCAAAAGTAACATCTGAAGTTGTTGCAGCACAGTCTCCATCAGCAGCAATTGTATAACGAATTACGATTGTTGTATCAGTATTGATATCATCAGGCGTATACGTTGATCCAGTAATAGAACCACTTCCAGAAACGATTGACCAAGTTCCTCCAGCAGGAGTACCAGTTAATGTTTTGGTTTGTCCTTCAGTAATATCAGCAGTTGAAGTCGTATTATTAGCAACTACATCACAGACAGGTGTTACATCAAAAGTAACATCCGAAGTTGTTGCAGCACAATCACCATCAGCAGCAATTGTATAACGAATTACGATTGTTGTATCAGTATTGATATCTGCAGGAGTGTAGGTAGTTCCTGTAATACTTCCACTTCCAGAAACGATTGACCAAGTTCCTCCTGTAGGAGTTGCTATCAATGTTTTAGTTTGTCCTTCCGTAATATTAGCAGTTGAAGTCGTATTATTAGCAACTACATCACAGACAGGAGTTACATCAAAAGTAACATCTGAAGTTGTTGCAGCACAATCACCATCAGCAGCACTTGTATATCGAATCGTTACCGTTGTATCTGTATTGATATCTGCAGGAGTGTAGGTAGTTCCTGTAATAGATCCGCCTCCAGAAACGATTGACCAAGTTCCTCCAGCAGGAGTACCAGTTAATGTTTTGGTTTGTCCTTCAGTAATATCAGCAGTTGAAGTCGTATTATTAGCAACTACATCACAGACAGGAGTTACATCAAAAGTAACATCATCAGTTGTTGCAGCACAATCACCATCTGCAGCAATTGTATATCGAATCGTTACCGTTGTATCTGTATTGATATCTGCAGGAGTGTAGGTAGTTCCTGTAATAGATCCGCCTCCAGAAACGATTGACCAAGTTCCTCCAGCAGGAGTACCAGTTAATGTTTTCGTTTGTCCTTCAGTAATAGCAGCAGTTGAAGTCGTATTGTTTGCAACTACATCACAGACAGGAGTTACATCAAAAGTAACATCTGAAGTTGTTGCAGCACAATCACCATCAGCAGCAATTGTATAACGAATTACGATTGTTGTATCAGTATTGATATCATCAGGCGTATATGTTGTTCCAGTAATAGACCCGCCTCCAGAAACGATTGACCAAGTTCCTCCAGCAGGAGTACCAGTTAATGTTTTCGTTTGTCCTTCAGTAATATCAGCAGTTGAAGTCGTATTATTAGCAACTACATCACAGACAGGAGTTACATCAAAAGTAACATCATCAGTTGTTGCAGCACAATCACCATCTGCAGCAATTGTATATCGAATCGTTACCGTTGTATCTGTATTGATATCTGCAGGAGTGTAGGTAGTTCCTGTAATAGATCCGCCTCCAGAAACGATTGACCAAGTTCCTCCAGCAGGAGTTGCTATCAATGTTTTCGTTTGTCCTTCAGTAATATCAGCAGTTGAAGTCGTATTGTTTGCAACTACATCACAGACAGGAGTTACATCAAAAGTAACATCATCAGTTGTTGCAGCACAATCACCAGCAGCAGCAATTGTATATCGAATCGTTACCGTTGTATCTGTATTGATATCTGCAGGAGTGTAGGTAGTTCCTGTAATAGATCCGCCTCCAGAAACGATTGACCAAGTTCCTCCAGCAGGAGTTGCTATCAATGTTTTCGTTTGTCCTTCAGTAATATCAGCAGTTGAAGTCGTATTATTTGCCGTTATACTACAAACAGGAGTTACTGTAAACGTAACATCATCAGATGTAGCAGCACAACCATTATCAGCAGCAATGGTATATCTAATAGTCACATCAGTATCGGTGTTGATATCATCAGGAGTATAAGTTGTTCCATTGATAGATCCACCACCAGAAATAATAGACCAAGATCCACTATTACAACTTGTAGGACCTTCATGAACTGTTCCGTTATTTGTAAACGATCCTATAAAGCCTAATGCACTTGTTTTCCAATAATGACCTCCATTGTCTACAGCAACAGCACCATAAATAGTTACAGCACCACAAACAATTATATGTGCACCATTTCTTACTGTTATTGTACCAGTGTAATAACCATTACCAGTAATTTTTAGTACTTGACCAGCTTGTAAGACTATTGCAGGTTGTGGATTAACACCTAAAGTATTGCCATCTACATTTACTAAAATTGTTGCATCTGGTGCAGATTCTGGCGTAGCTGTTAATGTTTTCGTTTCGTCTTCAGTAATATTAGCAGTTGAAGTAGTATTGTTAGCAACTACATCACAGACAGGTGTTACATCAAAAGTAACATCCGAAGTTGTTGCAGCACAATCACCATCAGCAGCAATTGTATATCTAATTACGATTGTTGTATCAGTGTTGATATCATCAGGTGTATACGTTGATCCAGTAATAGAACCACTTCCAGAAACGATTGACCAAGTTCCTCCTGCTGGAGTAGCTGTTAATGTTTTCGTTTGTCCTTCAGTAATATTAGCAGTTGAAGTAGTATTATTAGCAACTACATCACAGACAGGTGTTACATCAAAAGTAACATCTGAAGTTGTTGCAGCACAATCACCATCAGCAGCAATTGTATATCTAATTACGATTGTTGTATCAGTATTGATATCTGCAGGCGTGTATGTAGTTCCTGTAATACTTCCGCCTCCAGAAACGATAGACCAAGTTCCTCCTGCTGGAGTACCTGTTAATGCTTTGGTTTGATTTTCATTAATTGACGCAGTTGCTGTCGTATTATTTGCTGTTGTACAAACTGGTGTTACAGTAAAAGTAACATCATCAGATGTAGCAGCACAAGATCCGTCAGCAGGAATTGTATACCTAAGTGTAACATCAGAGTTAGTGTTGCTATTACTTGGAGAATATGTTGCTGTAACATATAATCTCTTTGGAGTACCTCCACATGGATCACCAAAAACAGTATTTGTTGCTGGTATTGTTACTGAATTATTACCAATTGCGTAATTTTCAACTATACTAAGACTATTTGTTGCATGACAATTAGAAGTTGCATAATTACCATTTGATCCAGTTGGAGTTCCATAACTTGCGAAGGTGATGGAATTAATTACTGAACCAACGGGTGCTTGTAATACTAAATTTTGATTTTCGTTAGCAGTAGCATAAATAACGTTGTTATTACTTGTATTTGCGGGCGTGTATGTGTTTCCTGTAATAGATCCACCTCCAGATACAATGCTCCATGCACCTCCTGAAGGAGTTCCTGTTAATAACTTCGTTTGATCTCCTGTAATGTCAGCAGTTGAAGTTGTATTATTTGCCGTTATACTACAAACAGGAGTTACTGTAAACGTAACATCATCCGAAGTCGCTGGACAACTTCCGTTTGCTGCAATTGTATATCGAATCTTAACAGTAGTATTTGTATTTATATTAGCAGGTGTATACGTTGAACCATTAATAGTTCCGCCACCTGATACAATACTCCAAGAACCTCCAGAAGGAGCGCCTGTTAATGTTTTGGTTTGATTTTCATTAATTGATGCAGTTGCTGTTGTATTATTTGCAGGGTTTGGACATACTACATTAACTGTAATATTTTTTGAGCCAGTGCATCCATTGCTATCTGTTGCTATAACCGTGTATGTTCCTGACATAGCTGTAGTAACAGAATTTGAAAGTAGAATATCTCCACCATTATTTCCGCTACCTGAAAAATTATTTGGACCTGTCCAAGAATATGACGACAAATAATTTGGATTTGTAGAAAGCTCCAGTTTTTGTCCTTGTGTTAGAGTAATCGAACAATTATTTGTAATCCAACCGCCATTATCGATTTTATACTCACAGGTTAAGCTTAAATTATTATTTACAACAGTTTTTGTAACTGGATTTGAGTATATGTAATTTATAGTACAGTCTGGAGCTGTTCTTCTAGCTCCTCTTCTATATTGTGTTGTTTGGTTAATTGTTCCAGGATTGTATTTCCATTGATTTTCATTAGGAATTACTATCCAACCTCCTGTTGTTTTATATTCCCATCTATATTCAATTGTAGCATTGTTTGGAGCCCCACCAGAAGGTCCTGTGGAATTTGAAATATTATTTGGATCGTAAGAACCGCATCTACTTTCATTTCCAGAAATTTCGCCTGGATCTTGAAAATTTTCAACAATCCAATAATATTCATAACCAGAATAAATCCAACTAGTTTGGCATGTCCTTCTAGCTTTTCTTCTCCAATAATTTTCTCCGATCCTCCAACCATTTGAACTATTAGCTGCATTATCCGGGTTATAATCTTTACTATTTGCTCCAGGAATATCTTGCCAAGACGAACTACCAGAATATCTAATTTCCCATTGATATTCTATATCACCGCCTTCTCCACCACTCGCCACTGGCATCGTAATATTAGGAATTGTTAAAGGGTTGCTTGCATTACTTGTACATAAATCATTATTCCTATCAGAAGTTCTACCAGCGTTTGTAACATTATTGCAAGGTGTAAAATTTCCTTCTGTGCATGAAACGCCACCCATACCACTTACTAAAGGCATTTCTATCGCCAAAACTTTGAAATGTCCGTTAATAGTATGACCAACATCTAAATTTGTAGAACAAGAGGTGTGATATGAGACGGCAGAGCCCGCTATAGAATACCAAGTATTAGTTTCGAGTCCTTCTTGACCGTGTTTATTTACCATACCCGAACCATCAACTATTAAGGACTGACCATTTGAAACATTGCCCTGAAAATGAACTGCTCCGCCAGAATTTTTAAATCTAAAAACGATCCAGGGGTTTCCACTTCCTATATATTCTAGTTTTAATCTCTTTGGATGCATGTGACCTTGAGGCTGTTCCTTATAACAACAGCCTTGATTGTTATCAGGTTGATAAGTTTTATCCATGGCAATTTCTAGCATACTTTCAGAAAAATTGATAGCATCTACTGCAGGTAAAGCGCTTGTACAATCATCTACTTCAGGTGCAGGTGCACTTATCGCTGTAAACTGCTTACTTGCAAAAGCACTCTGATTGAATTCAGTATTAAAATTTTCTAGATTTTTCCAGTTAGCTTCATAATTACTGAAAAAGTTTTCTGTAAAAGAATTCTTAGCATCTTTTTTTGAGATAGCGTTTGCAATTTCATTGGTATTAATTACGTTAGATCCATAATTAAACTGAATAATTGATAATAGCGCAATTGCAAGTGAAAGTGTCTTTTTTCTGGAGTACTTTGTATTCAATGAATTCATTTTTATACTTAATTTGTAAAAAAGAATACTCAAAAACTTATTTTGGATATGAGTTTATGATTTTCTTTTCCTATCTTTTTTTTACAAAAATAATTAACAAATAAATTTTAAAAAAGAAAAAAAGTTGCTTAGCCAATTGATATCGATGAATAGTGATTAATATCCGTTAAGTTGATAAAAAACATAAACAAAGAGATAATTGAGCCTTAGCAATTTTAATAAAACAACTGCTGCATTATCTACTTTCAGAAGAGACGACCTTTTTATTTTCAGATTCTATATTATGATGGTTGTGGATGTTGCTAACTATTAATTTTTAACCAAATGAGAAAAATACTTTTACCTTTCTAATTGATTAGCGTAATAATTTTTGAAAAGGGAAAAAGAAAATGAGTGCTACATTTTTCTAGATACCTCAATATTGACAGTTTAGGAATGACACACAACTTCAATATTTCTTTTAGATAGAAAAGTATAAACGACGAGAAAAAATCACTTAAACATAAAAAAAACTAACTTAATACTAATTCAATTTTATTTATTTCTCCCTTTTTCATCCGGGTACAAATCTGGCAAATGATCACTTTGAGAGCACACTTTTGTATCAATATTTATTCCGGTTACTTTTCCTTTAAAGGCAGCTCCGGTATCAATATTCCAAACATTTGCAATGTTTATTGGTAAAGATTCATTATACTTTGTAGTGGGCGTATGACCAATATAAATTTCTTTATAATGTTGTATTCTTTTAGGATAATACATCGAGTCTTTTTCTATTCGGTTGTCCATCACCAAAAGCATTTCCCACAGAGATCTATCTGTATAAAAAAGCTCTTTAAAGGGTTCTTTTTCTACACCATGTAAAGAAGTAAAACCGGCATGCAAAAACAATCTATTTTCAGCATCTATATGATATAAAGGTAGCTTCTCAAAAAAGACCAAATGTTGTTTTTTTTCTTCTTCGGAAAAGCCCTCATAACTTTCCATGGTTTCTTTACCACCATGCATATACCAAGAGGCATTTACCGTTGCTGTTTTTAACCAATCTTGACACCAAACATCATGATTTCCTTTTATAAAGACGCACTTAAATTTCTGCGACACATCTATTAAAAACTGAACAACTTGAGCAGATTCACTCCAACCATCGACATAATCTCCCATGAAGATCAGTTTATCTCCCTCTTTAATTTCTAGTTTATTTAAAACCTGAATTAACGCTTTTAAGCCTCCATGAATATCTCCTATTGCAAAAGTTCTCATCTTCCTTTTATTTTTCACAAAACTACTATTTTCTATAAAAAAAAGATGAAAGGAATCTTAATTTAATTAAAAATACTGTCCAATTCCAAAAACCAAACCTCCTTCAGAATTGTTTTTAACAGTGTTTACTCTAAACCCATAATCGATTCTAAAAGTAGCATTGTATATTTTTTTACTGATAAAACGCAAACCAAAACCCGAATATATATGAATGTTTTTGCTACTCAAAAAATCATTTAAGTTTCCGCCAGGGTTTCTCCAAGACCCAATATCTGTAAAGAAATTTGTTTGAATTGCCAACCAATTTTTATCATAGATCGTGTGCCTGTATTCTGTGTTCCAAACAACACTACCTGTACCTCTATCTACTAAAATACCTACTCCACGTAAATTTATATTGTTATCTAAAGCAAAGGGTGCAAAGGGTGTTTTTTCATTTGATGACAAACCAATTCTTAATCTGTTTGCCCAGTTTCCTTTTTCAGTAATTCGGGTGTAATAGAAAAAATCATTCCAAAAAATACAAAAATCGTTCTGGAAATCATTTTCTGTAATTACATACTGTGCATACAGTACACTTTTAAATCCGTTTATATATTGATAAAAATAATCTAAATTATTATAAACATATACTAGTTTAAAAAGTGTCTTTTTTAGGCTTAACCTTTTTGGAATTGAGGGGTCTATAGCTCCTGAAATATATTGATATTGCTCTGTAAAAAAATTAAAGCCAAAATTAATTTGATTTTTAAAATTGATTTGATGAATCCCTAAAACTTCAAAAGAAGTATTATTGTAAACATAATTAGCCGTTTTATCTCCAAAATAAAGAGGCTCTTCACTCTTCCAATCTTGATGATTTACAGATAGCCCCCACTTTTTAGAAAACAAATTCGGCGCTCTAAAATTAATACCATACGAATTGAACCCGTTGTTTTGGTAATATCCGCCAAAGGCAATATTTTTTCCTAAAAAATTATAATCATACAAACCTAGTTTGTATGAAAACTGCTGATTTGTAGTAGTCCAAAAATTAACTTCTGGAAACAAGGTTAAATTTTCTTCAACGGTAATAAAAACAGTGCAGAAATTAGTATTAGCATTTAGTACTTGATAATACGCATGCCTTATTGCTGGCAATCTTTTCAATTCAATAATATCTTTCTCTAAGGCAATAGAATCTAAAACAAGGTCTTTCTTGGTACTTAAAAATTTCTTTAAAAAAGAAATTTTAGTCTTCCTTGCTCCTTTAATTTTAAGATCTAAAATTATTCTTTCTTGTGAAAAAAGAGAAAAAGAGATCCCTAAAAATAAAAAAGTAAAAATCCAGATTTTAAGTTTCATTATTCTGCAACAAAAGATTTTTGTATTCGTAAATTTACCCAATTATCTGCACTTACCGCCATTAAGGTAAAATTATAGGTGTCGTCTACCACCAAATCCTTTGGAGTTGCAGTGTTTATATTTAAAACAATATTGGTTGTGTTATAGTATTGAAAAAAATGATCATAGCTATACGTTCCAGAAATAGAATCATCATCTCTATCAGAAATTACTTGAAAATAAAATTCATTATCTGTAATATCAAAATCTGACCATGTAAATTTTGGTTTTAAAGTTGTTGGATATTCGATTTTAACTTCATTTGTCCAATTTATAGGTTTGGTCTCATTTTTTAATCGAATGGGATTTGACTTGTGCATTTTTCCATGAGTTAAATAGGTTACCACACACCAAAATTCTTCCGAATTTAATTGTGAAAATCGGCTTAATTTTTGGGTAAAAACAGCTGTTTCAGCTAAAACTATTCTTTTGTAATTCGTAAAATCATTTTCATCTATATTTAAACTGTCTGCTTCATAATAAAGCACTTACAAAGCACCTTCAACTGGATAATAAAAAATATAAGATAGGCTTTCATTTGCATCCGCAGTTGCTGCACAAGCAATAATTTTATTTAACTCTCTATTAGAGTTTCCTTCAAAATAATCTTGCAAATTTCTTGGAATTGTAATGTCATTATCTTCTGAACATAAAAAAAAGAAAATAGAAAAAGGAACAAAAAGTAGCAACTGTTTTAGTTTCATTCATCAATTTATATTTTAAACGTCATAATTGGTAAAGCAGAATGGTTTGAAACATCTTCAGAAATACTTCCTGAAAAAACGTGAGACAATCCTTTTCTACCATGTGTGATTAATGCAATTAAGTCTGCACCAACTGCATTCGAAAAGTCTAAAATACCATCTTCTATTGATTTGGCACAAACAAAATTAACATTTACTAACCGATTTGTATGGCCCTCTGCTTTCATTAAAAAGTTGTTTGCTAAAGCATCCATTTCTGGCGTCGTTTTAAATAGTTCGTTTGGTGAATTCACAAATAAAAGATGTTTTTTAGCACCCAAAAAATCTAATGAATCTAACATTTTATTGAAAGCGGGTATTGTTTCTTCTGAAAAATCTGTTGTAAAAACGATATCAGAAAAATCTACATCATTCAATTCATTTTTAAGTATTAAAACAGGAATCTCTGCATATCTAATAACTTTTTCCGTGTTTGATCCTGTAAAAAATTCTTTTAATCCACTAGCTCCATGAGATCCCATAATTATTAAATCTGCATTTATTTCTTTCGCAATAGCATTTACTTCGCTAAAAACTTTATAATGCTTAATAATTGGCACAAGTTTCACCTCTTTTAAAAAGTCTTTTTGTAGGAATTTTTCAAATCTTTTTTCTGCTAATTTTAAAAAGAAAACTCCTTTTTCTTGGCTAAATTCTGAGCTTTGACTAAAGTTAACCTCCTGAAGATCTAACATATGTAAAGCATAAATTTCAACATCCATTTTTTTTGACAAAAGTGCTGCCGCTTTTAACGCATACTCTGAATGCTCTGAGAAATCTATAGGCACAATAATTTTTTTCATCTAAAATATTTTTATATTCTAGCACAAATTTAAAAACAATTAATGTTCTATTTCAAGATATTTATCATGTTTAAAAACATGTTATTGTTTATATAGTTTTCTAATTAATTGCTCTGCTGGTTTATTTTGGGGTGTAAATCTGTTGTTATTTTCACCTCCAACTTCCTCATGTTTATGAAACCATTTCCAAATAAAACCACCAGCAAACCAATCTTCTTTCCAAAATTGATTGTGTATCGCTTGCAAACCGTTAACTTGTGCTTGCAAATTTACATTGCCTTCTACTCTATTCGATTCCCAAGGTTTTTTGGCGTTAAAATCTACACTTCTATATCCAAATTCTGTAAACAAAACGGGCTTATTGTATTTTTTCTGAATTTTAATAACTTCGTTTTTGTGAGGTTCCCAGCCAATTTCTAATTCTTGTACCGTTGGTGATTTTTCATCACTCAAAGGAAAATACGCATCAACTCCAATAAAATCGATTTCACCCCAAAAAGAAACTCTTTTAAATTCATCCCAATTTGCAGCATAAGTTAACTTTCCTTTATATATTTTTCTGATTTCCTTTATTAATTTTTGCCAATATTGTGGCCTAGTCATTACAAATTTTTCTAATTCTGTTCCAATACAAAGAATATCTGCATTAATTTCTTGTGCCGCTTTTGCATAGGTTAAAATAAATTCTGAGTAGGAATTCTCTAAAATAGTCCATTTTTCTTCAGAATCCATTTCTATGTTCCCTGTAAATTCTCCGCGCCAAACCCAAATTTGAGGTTTTACCATAACGTTTACAGCATTCTTTTGAAACTCTTTTGCATATTGTAACAGTCCACTTTTGGTTTCACCAAACCATTGTCTATTTGTATTGTGTGTTATTTTTGGCGAAGACAATTCTTTTATGAAACCAAAAGGCATCAATGCAACATAATTGCTTTGTGCATTTAAAACTGCATTTGTGTGTGTGATATCAATTTTATCTCTGGAAGCTACAAAGCTTAATCCGTTTACTTTTTTGGTTTGACTGTTACAGGGTAACTCTAAAAAAAGAAGCAGTAAAAAAAAGAGTTTTGTTGTTTTCATAATTCCCTCTAAAATAGTTCTTTTTACTAAAACAATGCTCTTAATCCAATATTAAAACTTTGTCCTAAACCGGTATCACTCCCTCTTACAAATTTGCTGTATAAAATTTCTAAGTTTAAAGTACTGTTTAATTGATATTTTCCTCCAAAACCTAATGCCGTAAAATTTTGTGTAAAATCTCCAAAACGCTGATAATGTTGCACGAAACCTAAAATAGTTGTTGTATTACTTGGAAAATAACTCATAAATACACCCGGAGCTAACACAATTGTGTTGTTTGCAAAACTAGTGGAATCACCAAAATTATACTCCGTATTTAATTCTGTAAACAATTGCCAATTTCCATTTTCGACCGTATAATCATAAAAAAAACGGTTTTGAAATGTATATGCTGTCTGATCTAAATACACACCATTTGCATCAGATTCATTTGAAATTATAGGAATATGAAAAGCAGATTGAATCGAGAAGTTTCCAATATTTTCTATCGGCTGCCATTTTAAAGCTGGTGCAAAAGAAGATAATCCATTTCTTGAATTTTCATCATTCTTAAAATCAAAAGCAGCAGTAGCACTTTTTCCATTAATAACATTTGAACGGTATTCTAACAACAACCCAATGTTTAATCTGTTATTATCTGAAACACCTGTAAAAAAATCTAAAGTTGATGTGAAATAAGTTTCTCTTTCTTTATCAGATGTAATCCCATTATAGCTGCCCTTGGTTTCTGTATACAAATTGTTAAAAAACTTAACATCCCATTGACCTTTGTCTAATAATTTTGATGGCGTATATGTTTGAATATTACTTTTAACAGGCTCTCTTTCTTGCGCAGAAGCGGTAAAACTGACAACAAATGTGGTAAGAAATAGAATTTTTGAAAATCTCTTTTTCATTTTTCTAGTTGGTTTTATTTCTAAAAGTTTAATTACGAAGTAAGTCATTAAAATTATCGAATGCTTACAATTTAGACTTATGCTTTTTTATTTATAATAAATCTAAATTAAATTTCAGGTTTAAGTTCTTAACTTAGTCTTCGACTCAAAAGTAAGAATCAATCAACTATGGAGCATATTGTTATTATTGGTAATGGAATTTCTGGAGTAACTGCCGCAAGACATATCAGAAAGAATTCTGATAAAAAAATTACCCTAGTTTCTGCTGAAACTAAATACTTTTTTTCGAGAACTGCACTTATGTATGTTTATATGGGGCACATGAAATTTGAACACACACAACCTTATGAAAATTGGTTTTGGGATAAAAATAAAATCGAATTAAAAGAGGGTTTTGTTAATAAGATAAACACTGATAAAAAAACATTAAAATTTAAAGATTCTTCTATACTTTATTACGATAAATTAATTATTGCAACAGGTTCTAAACCTAATAAATTTGGCTGGCCAGGGCAAGATTTAAAAGGTGTTATGGGCATGTATCACAAACAAGATTTAGAGAATTTAGAAAAATTTGCCCCAAATAAAGAAAAATGCAAAAGAGCTGTAATTGTTGGTGGTGGGTTGATTGGAATTGAATTGGCAGAAATGTTGAGAAGTAGAAAAATTCCGGTTACTTTTTTAGTGCGTGAAGCTAGTTTTTGGAATGGGGTTTTACCAACGCAAGAATCAGAAATGATTAATAATCATATTAAAGAACATCACATAGATTTAAGACTCAGCACTAATTTAAAAGAAATCAAAGCAGATAAAAACGGCAATGTAAAATCAGTAATTATTGAAGAAACCGGTGAAGAAATTTTCTGCAATGTAGTGGGATTAACAGCCGGTGTTACACCAAATATTGATTTTATAAAAGATTCTGGAATCGCATTAGGACGTGGTGTAAAAGTGAATCGCTTTTTAGAAACAAACATAAAAAATGTTTATGCAATTGGTGATTGTGCAGAGCAACATGAAGCTATCGGACAAAGAAGAAATATTGAAGCCGTTTGGTATACAGGAAGAATGATGGGAGAAACGCTTGCGCAAACTATTTGTGGTAATAAAACGGAATACAAACCTGGACATTGGTTTAATTCTGCCAAATTTTTAGACATTGAATACCAAACGTATGGTTGGGTTTTTAGTGAACGAAGTAAAAAAGAAAATGAAGCTTATTTTCAATGGCAACATACAAAAGATCATAAATGTATTACCATTTCTTATGATATCGATTCTCGCCAATTTTTAGGAATAAATACCTTTGGAATTAGAATGCGTCATGAAATTTTTGATACGTGGCTAACCCAAAATAAATCTGTAGAATTTGTTTTAGAATATTTAGCGGATGCCAATTTTGATCCTGAGTTTTATAAATTGCATGAAGCTGAAATTGTAACGAAATTTAATACAGAGCAGATGACCAACATCAATTTAAAAAAGAAAAGTTGGAAACGAATTTTTACCAATTAATTGGGGTTTAGCAATCATAAAACTCTTTCAATCCAAACTTATAACGTAAAATTATTATTGTGAAATTTATAAAACAAACAGGTTTAGTTGTCTTTTTAACAGGATTAGCCTTTTTTATAGGAACTATTTTTACAGGTTCATTTAGTTTAACCCCCCAAGAATTAGATACTTTTATTAGCGAAAAAGGGTACAAAAGCGAAGTCATCAAAGACGAACTTTCTAGAGCAATTGTCAACAAAAAAGATTTAAACATTTTTGCTTTTTCTACTAAAGTAATTACTGCCTTCGAAACATCTAATAATTATTATGATACCTTAATTACAAAATACAATGCTGAAAAAAATTGGACTAAAAAAGGAGCACAGTATCAATATAAAATCTCAGGAAAACTAAGAAGCACAAGTTTTGCACTTGCAAAAAAAGCGGGTAAGGGTTTAGCTGCTGACAAAACTGGTTTCATGTGGTTTCTAACTTTTGGTTTGGGTATTATTGGTGCACTGTTGTATATCGTGCCCGATGTTGTTTTATTAGGTAAGCCAGGAATTAAAAACGATGGGATATTTTTAAACGCAGCCACAAATCGTGGTTGGATTGGTTGGTTTGCTTTTATCTTTTTAGTGACTTTTTACAGCCTACTCTATTTCTACCCAGATTTAATCGTTAACTGGGTCTATTTAGTAGATCCGATAAGTAAATCTATTAGCGGAAATCCTGCAAGTCAGTGGTTTTTATATGGTTTTTTATATTGTACAGTAATGAGTGTTATGGCTGTGAGAATGTATATAAAATACCGTCATAATAAATACCAAATTTTAAGAACAACATCTGTTTTATTCTTTCAAATTGTATTCGCTTTTTTAATTCCTGAAATTTTAGTTCGTTTTGATAAACCTTGGTATGACTTTAAAAATGCGTTTCCTTTAGACTATGATTTTTTCTTTAGATGGAATTTAGACGAGCTGCTTGCTAGTGGAACATTTGGTCTATTTATTTTAGTCTGGGGCGTTGTTTTAACAATAGTAGTTGTTCCTGTAATGGTCTATTTCTTTGGAAAAAGATGGTACTGTTCTTGGGTTTGTGGTTGTGGTGGATTGGCAGAAACATTAGGAGATCCTTACCGACAACTATCGAGCAAAACGCTACTTTCCTGGAGAGTAGAACGTATTGTAATTCATTCGGTATTAATTTTTGTTTTGGTCATGACGGGGTTTGCTTTGTACACTTTCTTCTCTGGAGAGAGTCAAGTAATTGGTATTAAAACACAAACAATTCAAGATATTTATGGTTTTTTAATTGGTTCTATTTTTGCGGGTGTTATTGGTACTGGATTCTATCCTATTTTTGGAAACCGTGTTTGGTGTAGATTTGGTTGTCCTTTAGCAGCCTATTTAGGTTTTATTCAACGTTTTAAATCAAGATTTAGAATTACTACGAATGGCGGACAGTGTATCTCATGTGGAAACTGCTCTACCTATTGTGAACAAGGAATTGATGTAAGAGCGTATGCACAAAAAGGAGAAAATATTGTACGTTCTAGTTGTGTGGGTTGTGGAGTTTGTTCTGCAGTTTGCCCTCGAGGTGTTTTAAAATTAGAAAATGGTCCTGAAGATGGAAGAATAAATCCTACAGAAATTCTACTTGGAAATGATGTAGATTTAATGGATCTCGTAAATAGAAAGTAATGTTTCAGAAAACATTCTTCCTTTTCTCTTACTATCATTGAGTTTTGCTTCTTTCTGTCAAAAAAATATCACAAAGAGTATTATAAGAATGGACAACGTAAGGAAAAAGACTAGCTTATAACTAGTAAAAATAGAGCATTTTGGAGATTCTATTACAAAAGTGGGCACCTGAAAAAAGAAGGTCATTTTATAGATAATTTAGAAACGAATTATTGGTACTTTTATAGCCAAGATTCTTAGAAAGAAAAAGAAGGTCATTTTTGAAAAGAAACTAAAAATAATTGGAGGTTATTTTATGATGGCCTAAGGTTGCGTGCATCATAAATGTCAATTAAAAAACAATCAAAAAAACAAATATTGCTTAATTTACAATAGGAGAAAATTGATAAAAACATCCAAATATAAAAAAGGTAAAATAATAAAAGTATGGACAGACTTTTCATCCTTACAGATGAAAACGGCGTCCCAGATTTAAGATAAAATGACACCAACCATAAAAGTAATTATACCTGCATATAACGAACAAGACTCGATTGCAAATGTTATCAACGACATTCCTAAAATCGTTGACGAAGTAATTGTTGTAAGCAATAATTCTACTGACCATACAGAAATCAATGCAAAAAATGCTGGTGCTACGGTTTTAAAAGAAAGTAAAAAGGGTTATGGTTATGCTTGCTTAAAAGGAATGGAGTACATCAGTAAACAAAACAAAAAACCAGAAATCATTGTTTTTTTAGATGGAGATTATTCTGATTATCCAGAACAATTAACAAAAATTATTGCTCCAATTATCCATGATCATATTGATTTTGTAATTGGTTCTCGTGTAAAAAAATTGCGTGAAAGTGGTTCTATGACACCGCAACAAGTTTTTGGTAATTGGTTAGCAACCTTTTTAATGAAATTATTTTTTGGCGCGAAATTTACAGACTTAGGTCCTTTTAGGGCCATAAAATATGACAAATTATTAGCACTAAAAATGCAAGACAAAACATATGGCTGGACGGTTGAAATGCAATTAAAAGCACTAAAACAAAAACTGACCTATGCAGAAATACCTGTAAAATATAGAAATAGAATTGGTGTTTCAAAAGTTTCAGGTACCATAAAAGGTTCTATCTTTGCAGGAATAAAGATTTTAGGTTGGATTTTTAAATATAGTTTTAAATAATGGTTTTAGAATACATCATCATAGCTGTTTATACTATTTGCTTATTGCTTATTTTCATGTATGCAATAGCGCAATTAAACCTACTCTTTAATTATTTGAAGTATAGAAACAAAGAAGACAACTCTCCTAAATTTAATTTCTCAAATCCTGATGAAATCCCTTTTGTAACCATACAACTGCCAGTATTTAATGAATTATATGTAATGAAGCGTTTGTTAAAAAACATCGCAAAATTAGAATATCCTTTAGATAAATTAGAAATACAAGTTTTAGATGACTCCACAGATGAATCTATAGAAATGACTGCAAAACATATTAAAAAAATTCAAGAAAAAGGAATTGATATACAGCATATTAGGAGAACCAATAGAAAGGGTTTTAAAGCAGGTGCTTTAAAGGAAGGGTTAAAAACCGCTAAAGGTGAATTTATTGCTATTTTTGATGCAGATTTTCTACCTCAAAAAGATTGGTTATACCAGACTGTTCCTTATTTTAAAAACTCAGAAATCGGAGTTGTGCAAACACGCTGGGGACATATCAATAGAAATTATTCGACGCTTACAAAAATTCAAGCATTTGCTCTAGACGCTCATTTTACTCTGGAACAAGTTGGTAGAAATAGCAAAGGTCATTTTATAAATTTTAACGGAACTGCAGGGATTTGGCGAAAAAAATGTATTTATGATGCAGGTAATTGGGAAGGTGATACTCTAACAGAAGATTTAGATTTAAGTTATAGAGCCCAGTTAAAAAAATGGAAATTTAAATACCTTGAAAAGGTAGTTACTCCTGCAGAATTACCAATAATAATTAGTGCAGCAAGGTCTCAACAATTTAGATGGAATAAAGGCGGTGCGGAGAATTTTCAAAAAATGATGAGACGTGTAATAACGAGTAAAAACGTTCCTTTCAGGAGTAAGATACATAGTTTATTGCATTTATTGAACAGTTCAATGTTTACCTGTATTTTTTTAGTAGCTATTTTAAGTGTTCCCATGCTCTACATTAAAAATGAATATGCCCATTTAAAAAATTACTTTTATGTAATGAGTTTCTTTGTCCTTAGTTCTTTAATATTTTTTGTTTGCTATTGGTATATGTACAAAAATATTTATGGTAGTGGATTTAAGAATTTCTTTAAATATATAGGTGCATTTTTTACTTTTTTCTCCATAGCAATGGGCTTTTCTTTGCACAATACGATAGCAGTTTTGGAAGGGCATTTGGGTAAAAAAAGTGAATTTGTTAGAACACCAAAATTCAATATTAAGAATATAAAAGATGGTTGGAAAACAAATAAATATATCAAGAAAAAACCATCCATTCATGTTGTTTTAGAAGGCTTGCTAGCAATCTACTTTATTTTTGGAATGTATAGTGCATTCATTGTAGGAAATCAAGGTGGGGATTTCGGATTATTCCCCTTTCACTTTATGCTTTTTATAGGCTTCTCATATGTCTTTTTTAAATCAATTTTTTCTAAAGCATAATGTCTTTTTTTACAAAAAATAAAGACGCGCTATTTATTTCTATAAGTGCTATTCTATTCTTCTTATTTGCTTATTTCTTAGAAAGAATTGCATTCTATAGACTTCTTTTTTTATGGCTTTCTCTCTTTGGATGTTTTTATCTAATCATAAAAAGTAAAAGCCTAACATTCTCTAATTTAATCGGAATCTCCATTCTTTTTAGGTTGATATTTATATTTGCAACACCTAATTTATCTCAAGATTTTTATCGATTTATTTGGGATGGAAGAATGATTCTTGAGGGACTAAATCCATATCTATCTATACCACAAAGTTTTATTCAACAGGGATTACAGCCTATTGCAGAAACAACAGAATTATACAAAGGAATGGGTGAAATGAATGGAAGCCATTATACAAATTACCCACCACTAAATCAGTTGTGTTTTTTAATAGCTGCATTATTTTCTAGTAAAAGTATTTTTGGATCTATTATCGTTTTAAGATTGCTTATTATACTTGCCGATATTGGAATCTTATATTTTGGCAAAAAGCTTTTAGAAAAACTTCAGCTACCTGTAAAAAATATTTTTTGGTATGCTTTAAATCCTTTTATCATTATAGAAATGACAGGGAATTTACATTTTGAACCTGTAATGCTGTTCTTTCTTATTTGGGGATTGCACAAACTATACGAACAAAAATGGATTTTAGCTGCCGTTTTAATTGCTTGCTCTGTTTCTGTAAAATTGATTCCTCTTTTATTTTTGCCTCTTTTTTATCAATGGTTTATGAAGCAGAACGTGTCTATTAATGAAGAGAAAAAATTGAAAAGTTATACAAAAAAATGGATTCCTACTTTCGAAGGAATGATCAGATTAATAAGTTTTTACACAATTGTTTTAGCAACTACTATCATTTTATTTCTTCCATTTTACACTTCAGAATTAATCGAAAACTATATAAATTCAGTCGGTTTATGGTTTGGTAATTTTGAATTTAATGCCAGTTTTTACTACTTATTTAGAGAAATCGGCTATCTTTTTAGAGGTTGGAATGAAATTGCAATTATTGGAAAAATAACCCCTATTTTCACTGTCATTTTTTTAATAATTCTTACATTTCTAAAGAAAAACAATACCATGATTCAATTAATAACAGCATTATTATTTGGCTTGTGTTTTTATTATTTAATGGCAACCACTGTGCACCCCTGGTATTTAGCCACTCCTATAATTTTATCAGTTTTTACCAAATATAAATTCCCCGTTGTCTGGAGTTTGGTGGTGATTTTAAGTTATCAAGCCTATTCAAATTCTCCTTGGAAAGAAAATTTATGGTTAGTTCTTCTTGAATATTTGATTGTATTTTCCTTTTTAATTTATGAAATAAAAAGTTCAAACTTAAAAAAACTGATAATTTAATAATTTATTAAAAAAGGAATCCCTATAATTTTATATATTAGTGCTTAATTATTGTTTATATGAAGAAGCTTACCATAAAAGATATTGCAAAAGAATTTAATGTTTCTATCTCCACCGTTTCTAAAGCGCTGAATGACAGCTACGAAATTAGTGCAGCGACCAAAGATAAGATCCAAAAATATGCGAAAGCAAAAAACTATAAGCCTAACTTTAATGCACTAAGTTTAAAAAACAGAAGCACCAAAACAATTGGAATAATCATTCCAACAATGCTTAAATATTTCTTTGCACAAGTATTTAAAGGAATAGAAAAAACTGCTTTAGAAAGAGGTTACAAAGTTATTGCTTGCATTTCTAATGAGTCATACAACAAGGAAGTTGAAATTATAGAAATGCTTTCTAATGGAAGTATCGATGGTTTTATTCTTTCCATGTCTAAAGAGACTGAAATTAAGCAAGAATTTAATCATTTTAAAGAAACCATAGAAAACGGTACTCCAATTGTAATGTTTGATCGGGTTGCAAAAACCATAGAATGTGACAAAATTATTACGGATGATTTTAATGGTGCTTTGAATACGGTTGAATATTTACACAAAACTGGTCATAGAAATATTGCTTTTGTTTCTACTTTAAGCAATTTACATATTGGTGAACAACGCTTTTTAGGTTATAAGAAAGGATTAGAAAATGTAGGTTTACCTTTTAATGAAAATCTTATTGTCAATATTTTAAACCAAGACTATAAAGAATATGAATCTATTTTGATTCCGCTCTTTAAAAATAATAAAATTGATAGTGTAATAGCTACTGGCGAATCTGCTGCAATTGCTGCAATGAAAGCTGGCTTAAAAAGCGGTCTTGAAATACCTAAAAATTTATCTGTAATTGCATTTTCAAATGGAATTTTAGCAAGACACTCAAGTCCTAAAATGACAACAATTAGTCAACATGGAGAGCAAATGGGAGAGGCCGCTGCACAGATATTAATTGATAAATTAGAAAAAAAACATAATGACACGGTTACCAAAGTAATTAAGACTGATTTAGTTATTAGAGATTCTGCTAAGTTATAATGACCGATTTCACTAAAGTAAAATTGGTAGTTTCTGATATGGACGGAACTTTACTAAACTCTCAGGGACAAGTTAGTTCACAATTTTTCAATCTTTTTAAAGAACTTAAAAAAAGAAATATTACTTTTTGCGCAGCAAGTGGAAGACAACACAATAGTATTATTGATAAACTTTCTACTATAAAAGATGATATTTATATCATTGCAGAAAATGGTGGAGTTGTCAAAAAAAGAGATGAAGTTTTACTTTCCAATTATCTACAGCAAGAAAAAGTATTAAAATTAATTCCTATTTTAAGAAAAATTAAAGGAGCAAACATGGTTCTTTGTTGCAATAATGCTGCCTTTATAGAAAGCACAGATAAACTTTTCATTGAGCTCTTTCAAGAATATTATCACAGTTTTAAATTGGTAGATGATTTGTTAGAAATTCCAAAAACAACGCCTGTGTTTAAAATTGCAGTCTATCATTTTGATTCTTCTGAAGAATTTATTTATCCCGTAATCAAACACCTAAAAGAAGAGGTTTTACTAAAAATTTCTGGTGAAAATTGGTTAGATATCTCTGACGAAAAAGCCAACAAAGGAAATGCTTTAAGAGAAGTTCAGAAACTTTTAGATGTTACCAAAGGAGCTACTATGGTTTTTGGAGATTATCATAATGACATAGAAATGATGCAAGAGGCACATTTTAGTTTTTCAATGAAAAATGCACATGCTGATATTACAGAACTAGCAAACTTTTCAACAGAAAGTAATGATGATTTTGGTGTTGAACGTATTTTAGAGGAGTTACTTAAAATTAGAACTTAATCCTCATAAGAAACGGTGCTTTGCCTTTCTCTATTTACATGTAATTTAGTCACATCAGGTCTCGAATAATGACCTACACAATCAAAGTTTTGTCTTTCTTCTAAAACACGATTAAAATCTAAAGTTTCTATAATCAAACCTTCTTTATTAACAATAGGCGCTACTAACCATTCTCCGTCAGGAGAAGCAATACAAGAGCCACCATTTGCTAAAACCTTTGGAGCATCTTTGATAATTTTTTCATAATGAGGAATATCGCTTGGAAAATCAGATTTAGTCATTAAGCAAGAAACAGAAATCACAAAAGAACGAGATTCTCTTGCAATGAAGCGGGTAATATCCTTGGTATTATGGTCACTCCCTGGCCAAACAGCAATGTGCAAATTTTCTCCTAAACCATATAAAGCAGTTCTTGGCAAAGGCATCCAATTTTCCCAACAATTTAAGCCCCCAACCGTAAATTCTTTAAGAGGATGAACTTGCAAACCATTTCCGTCTCCAGGAGCCCAGGTCAAGCGCTCATCAAAGGTTGGTTGAAGTTTGCGATGAACAGATTTTATTTCTCCTTCTTGATTGATATACACTAATGAAGCATAAATACTATGTCCTCCTCTATTTTTTGCGCGCTCCATAATCCCTAAATAAATAGCAATGTTATGTTCTTTTGCTAATTTACAAATGGAATCTAACTCACCTTTTTCTATCGTTATAGAATTACGAACATAATGCGCATGAATTTCTTTCTGAGTTTGAGAATTCCATTCTGCACCATTCGTTAAACCAATCCAGAACGGATAGCCTGGCAGAAGGGCCTCCCCAAAAACAATCAATTCGCAATTTTCTTTTGCTGCCCCTTCAATTGAGTTTTTAATTTTTTCAATTGTTTTTTCTTTATTTAACCAAACAGGAGAGATTTGTGCTAAGGCTACTTTTAGTAAATTATTTTTCATAATTAATCTTCTATTATCATCAGACTAGGAGGTGGTGATATTATATTTCTATCGAAACTACCAAACCTTCATTAGATCTTACATTAAAAACAGTTTCATCTTCAAAGATTAAATACTGTCCTTTTATTCCAACTAGCTTTCCTTTAAAAGTTGGTGTTTTAATCAAATTTAAGCTTTTTGGTTTCTCAGGATATTTTAAAACAGGAAAGCTTAAGTGGGTTTCTGAATTGTTTTCAATAAAATACTCTTTTGCTTCTTCTGGAATAAAGACTTTTAACTTATCTCTCCATTCTACTAAATTTTCATCTTCAATATCATTCTTCAGCATTTTACGCCAATTAGTTTTATCAGCAACATATTCCTTTAAAGCGACTTCTGTAATTCCCGCTAAATACCTGTTAGGAACTTCCACAATTTCTAGAGCCTCGTGTGCTCCTTGATCGATCCATCTAGTAGGTACTTGCTGCTTTCTTGTAACGCCCACTTTAACATTGCTAGAATTTGCTAAATACACAATATGTGGTTTTAATTGTACAGATTTTTCATAAGCTAAATCCCGATCTTCAATATTTAAATGCGCTTTGCTTAATTCTGGTTTCATGATCCAATCTGCAGCATTTGGTATTTCAAAAAAACAAGATTTACAATATCCTTGTCTAAAAACTTTTTTTTCTAAATGACAGTTTAGACATTCATAAGTCACAAAACTAATTACTATCTCCTTGTCTAACAACTGATTCATATTTAAAAAATCAGAATTCATATCCAAATAATACTGAATTTGTGATGAATTTTCAGTTTTCATTTTTTTTAGTACTCCTTGATATTTCATGACCAAATTTTAGTATTTTTAGCTTATAACAAACTTACACAAAAAACGTAACTTTATCCATGGCTTTACCAATTGTAAATTCAATAATTTCTTGGTTTTTAAAAAAGAGAGTGCATCAAATAGAATTATTTTTAAAATATCCTATTGATGTGCAAGAAGAACTTTTAATGAAATTAATTGCTACTGCAAAAAGAACTGAGCTTGGCAAAGAGTATCATTTTTCATCTATCAAAAATTATGAAGATTTTACGAAAAACGTACCTATTCAAAAATATGAAAGCATAGAACCATTAATTGAGCGTTGCAGAAAAGGTGAACAAAATTTATTTTGGCCAACTCCAATAAAATGGTTTGCAAAATCAAGCGGAACTACAAACGCTAAAAGTAAATTTATTCCTGTGAGTGATGAAGCATTGGAATATTGTCACTTAAAAGCGGGTAAAGACATGTTATGCTTATACATCAATAACAATGATGAAACCCAATTGTTTACAGGTAAAGGTTTAAAATTAGGAGGAAGTTCTGAAATTTACAAAGACAACAATTCATACTTTGGAGATTTGTCGGCAATTATAACCGAGAACTTGCCTTTTTGGGCAGATTATAGTTCTGCCCCAAGTCAAGAAGTGGCTTTAATGGCAGAATGGGAAACCAAAATGGAAGCTATTATCGACGAAACAATACATGAAGATATTACTAGTTTAGTAGGTGTGCCCAGTTGGATGCTCGTACTCTTAAATAGAGTTTTAGAGCGCACAGGTAAAGATACTATTTTAGAGGTTTGGCCAAATTTGGAAGTGTATTTTCATGGAGGTGTTAATTTTAATCCTTATCGAGAGCAGTATAAAAAATTAATTCCTAAAAAGGATTTTCAATATTATGAAACCTACAACGCCTCCGAAGGTTTTTTTGCTATTCAAGACAGAAATGGTTCAAAAGAATTATTGTTGATGTTAGATTATGGAATTTTCTATGAATTTATTCCGATGACCTCTTATAAAGGAGAAAATTCTAAAACAATTCCTTTATCAAAAGTGAAAAAAGATATTGATTACGCTTTAATTATTACCACAAATAGTGGTTTGTGGCGCTATTTAATAGGAGACACAATACGATTTACTTCTTTAGATCCTTATAGAATTAAAATTACGGGAAGAACAAGACATTACATCAATGTTTTCGGTGAAGAAGTAAATATTGAAAATGCCGAAGATGCTTTAAAATTAGCTTGCAAGAAAACAAATGCAACTATCATCGATTATACAGTGGGCCCTATTTTTATGAAAGGTAAAAAAAGTGGGGGTCATGAATGGGTCATTGAGTTTAACAAAGCTCCAGAAAATATGAACTATTTTACAGAACTGTTAGACAATGCATTAAAATCTATCAATTCTGATTATGAGGCCAAGCGTTACAATTCTCTAACACTTGCAATGCCAATAATTCATGTGGCTAAAAAGGGCTTATTTTACACTTGGTTAAAGAGTAAAGACAAATTGGGAGGGCAACATAAAATACCAAGACTATCAAACTCAAGAGCATTCATAGAGGAATTGTTGATATTATAAAAAAACAGGTTTCACAATATATTTTTGTACTAGATTCATTTTTCAATACTAGAAAAGTAACATGTTCTTATAGCGACGGATACAACAATTTATAGCTATTGGCCTGTGTTAAAGTTTTAAATACAAAGTATGCCAAAAGGGGAATACTATTTCAGTGTAAGAAAGAGAAATTATATACACTAATATCAGTGAATTAAAGAAACTATATTTTACGTTCTACAACGTAGTCAATCATTTCTAACAAAGAATTTTTATAAGGTGAAGTTGGGTAGTTTTCTAGAATGGCTATAGCTCTGTCTCTGTAATCGAGCATTTTATTTGTTGTGTATTCAATACCTCCATTTTCTTTTACAAAAGCAATTACTTTTTTAACCCGTTTTTTATCTTTATTGTGTTTCTTTATAGAATTAATAATCCAATTTTTATCTTTTTTTGAACAGGTATTTAATGAATGAATTAATGGCAAGGTCATTTTTTGCTCCTTAATATCTATCCCTGTTGGTTTTCCAATTTTTTCATCAGAGTAATCAAATAAATCATCTTTAATTTGAAACGCGATTCCAATATATTCTCCAAATTTTCGCATTTGTCGAATTGTTTCTTGGTTAGCTCCTACTGAAGCTGCTCCAATTCCACAGCAAGCTGCAATTAATGTGGCAGTTTTCTGACGAATTATATCAAAGTAAATATCTTCTGTAATGTCTAATTTTCTTGCTTTTTCTATCTGCAGTAATTCACCTTCACTCATTTCACGAACAGCAATAGAAATTAATTTCAGTAAATCAAAATCTTGATTATCTATGGATAAAAGCAATCCTTTTGAAAGTAAAAAATCCCCCACTAAAACTGCAATTTTATTTTTCCATAACGCGTTTATAGAGAAAAAACCACGTCTTCTATTACTATCATCTACCACATCATCATGCACTAAAGTTGCGGTATGAATCAGTTCTACCACAGAAGCCCCTCTATAAGTTCGTTCATCAAAACCACCATCAGAAACCATTTTTGCCACCAAAAAAACAAACATTGGCCGCATTTGTTTTCCTTTTCTACGGACAATATAATAGGTAATTCTGTTTAAAAGAGGCACTTTAGAAAGCATCGAATCTTTGAACTTTTTTTCAAAAGTTTCCATTTCTGATAAAATAGGCAATTTTATTTGTTCGATAGGATTCATTAAGGATTCATTTATCAAGGCAATTTCAATTCAAAAGTAGTGAAAATAATGAGATTTTGCAGCAAAATATATAGACTGTATCACTTAAGATTTATTTGCTAATTGCCCGCAAGCAGCATCAATATCTTTACCTCTACTTCTTCTTACATTTATTGTAATATCGTGCATTTCTAAATTAGAAATATAATTATTTATGGCAGATGAACTTGCTTGTTGAAACTCCCCATCATCAATAGGATTGTATTCTATTAAATTAACTTTACACGGCACCGCTTTGCAAAATTCAACTAACGCCTTTATATCTTCCTTTCTATCGTTAATTCCGTCCCAAACAATATACTCATAGGTAATTGCACGGTTTGTCTTTTCGTACCAATATTCTAAAGATTCTCGTAAATCTTTTAACGGAAAAGTTGTATTAAACGGCATTATTGATGTTCTAACTTCATCAATAGCCGAATGTAAAGAAACAGCTAAATTAAATTTAACCTCTTCATCTGCCATCTTTTTTATCATTTTTGGCACGCCAGAAGTAGAAACTGTTATTCTTTTTGACGACATACCCAGACCTTCAGGAGATGTAATCATTTCTATAGATTTTAAAACGTTTTTATAGTTCATTAGCGGTTCTCCCATTCCCATAAAAACAATATTTGTTAGTTTGTGATTAAAATATAATCTACTTTGCCTGTCTATAACAACAACTTGATCATAAATTTCATCGGGATTTAAATTACGCATTCTTTTTAAACGGGAAGTTGCACAGAATTTGCAATCTAAACTACAACCAACTTGACTAGAAACACAAGCTGTTGTTCTTTTTTCTGTAGGTATTAAAACAGATTCAACAATTAAACCATCGTGCAATCTAATACCGTTTTTAATAGTTCCATCGTTACTTTTTTGCATAGAATCAACCTTAATATGATTGATAACAAAGTTTGATTCTAACATTTCTCTGGTTTGTTTAGAAATATTGGTCATGGCTTCAAAAGTATGCAAAGACTTGCTCCAAAGCCATTCATAAACTTGATTTCCACGAAAAGCTTTATCGCCATTTTCTGCAAAAAAATCACGCAATTGTTCTTTGGTTAAGGCTCTTATATCTTTCTTTTTTACTTCCATATTGTACAAAAATACAAAACCTCACAAGAAACTTGTGAGGTTTTAAGTTTTCAATAAAAAAATTGAATTATATTATTAACATCGCATCTCCGTAAGTAGAGAATTTATACTGCTCTTTGATTGCTACTTTATATGCTTCCATTAAAAAATCATACCCGGCAAAAGCGGCTGCCTGCATCATTAAGGTAGATTTAGGCGCATGGAAATTTGTGATCATACTATTCGCAATACTAAAGTCAAAAGGAGGAAAAATAAACTTATTTGTCCAACCTTCAAAAGCATTTAATTCCTGTTTAGATGAAACTGAAGATTCTACAGTTCTCATTACAGTTGTACCCACTGCACAAATTCTTCTTTTTGCTTTTTTGGCTTTATTAATTTTATCTGCAGTAGCAGCAGAAATCACAATTTGTTCAGAATCCATTTTGTGCTTAGATAAATCTTCTACTTCTACAGGACTAAAAGTTCCTAATCCAACGTGCAACGTCATTTCTGAAAAATCAACTCCTTTAATTTCTAAACGTTTTAGTAAGTGCTTAGAAAAATGCAAACCTGCTGATGGAGCTGCAACTGCACCTTCATGCTTTGCATATATAGTTTGGTAACGTTCTTCATCTGAAGCTTCTACTTCTCTATTAATTGCTTTTGGCAAAGGAGTTTCTCCTAATTCCAATAATTTTTCTCTAAAAGCTTCGTAACTCCCGTCATACAAAAAGCGTAAAGTTCTTCCCCTAGAAGTTGTATTATCTATAACTTCTGCAACTAAACTATCGTCTTCTCCAAAAAATAATTTATTTCCAATTCTAATTTTTCTTGCAGGATCTACTAAAACATCCCAAAGTCTATTCTCAGCATTTAATTCTCTTAATAAGAAAACTTCGATTCTAGCACCTGTTTTTTCTTTATTTCCGAACATTCTCGCAGGAAAAACCTTGGTGTTGTTTAACATCATAACATCACCTTCCTCAAAGTAATTTATAACATCTTTAAACGTTTTATGTTCTATGGTTTGCTCTTTTCTATTTAAAACCATTAAACGAGATTCATCTCTATGTTCCGCAGGATAAATTGCTAACAATTCTTCTGGCAATTCAAATTCAAAGTGTGATAATTTCATATGTCTATTTTGCTGTAAAGGAGGCAAATATACGACATCGAAATAGGCGTTGTCAAGTGTTTGACCGTTTATATTTAAAGTTCGTTAATTACAATGCCTATTTGCTGCATGTCCTCCCAAAATTTTTGATATGATTTTGTGACAACTTCAGCATTTAATATTTTAATTGGAACTAACAAAGCTAAGGGTGCAAACGCCATTGCCATTCTATGATCACTGTACGTTTTTATGGCAATATTCTTCTTGATTTCTGATGATTTCTCTAAATGTAAACTTTTATCTGTCACAGAAATTAAAGCACCTAATTTAGATAATTCATCGTGTAAAGCTTCTAATCTATCTGTTTCCTTAATTTTTAAGGTATGTAAACCCGATAAATTACACGCAATTTTTTCAGCAAAACAAGTAACTGCAATCGTTTGTGCAATATCCGGAGCATTTTTTAAATCAATCTCTAAGATCTCCTTATTGCTTACTTTTATCTTTTTTAAAATGATACTATGTTCATCAAAAACAGTTTCTACTCCAAAATGTTGGTAAATTTCTGCCAAACAAGAATCTCCTTGTAAACTTTCTTTTTTATACGCTGATAAAGTAATTTCTGAACCAATTTTCGACAAGGCGACTATTGAATAAAAATAACTTGCAGAAGACCAATCTGATTCGACAACAATGGTTTGTTTTTGGATTTCTGTCTTTGAAAAAACCTTGATGAAATTACCTTCAAATTTGTTTTCAATTCCAAGTTGGGTCAGCAAACTTAAAGTCATTTTAATATAAGGAACAGAGGTGATTTTCCCAATCAATTCAATTTCTAAACCATTCTCTAATTTTGAAGCGATTAATAGCAGTGAAGAAATATACTGACTGCTTACATTTCCATTTATTTGAACTTTATCTTTTGTTATTTTTGTTCCTTTAATTCTTATCGGTGGATACCCAACTTTCTCCAAATAATCAATACTTGCACCCAAATTATTTAATGCATTTACTAAAATTTCGATCGGTCTGTTTTGCATTCTTTGAGAACCAGTTAAAACAGTATCTCTGCCATCATTAACGGCAAAATACGATGTTAAAAAACGCATTGCAGTTCCTGCATGACCAATATCTACCCTCTCATCTTCGGTAGAAAGTGCATGTTGCATGTGCACGGAATCATCAGAGTCTGATAAATTTTGAATTAAAATTTCTGGAAATAATTTTTGTAGAATTAAGAGTCTATTAGATTCACTTTTAGAACCAGAAATGGTAATTTTCTCTTTTATCTTTTTATTCTCTAGATGATTTAACAGTATATCCATTCCAAAAATGATTTTAATTCTTATTTTTAACATTCAAACTTACAACTACCATCATGAAAAAAATCTATTTTCTAGTAATTTGCTTGTTTATATCAGCAAATGTCAAAGTTAATGCACAAAAAAAATCTACCAAAGTTTCTGACGAATATTTTAGCGCCGTAAAATGGCGAAATATTGGACCTTTTAGAGGAGGTAGAAGTGCCGCAGTTACAGGTGTTTCTGGCAAAGCAAATCTTTTTTATATGGGTTCTACTGGAGGTGGCGTATGGAAAACTACAGATGCCGGTAACACATGGCAAAATATTTCTGACGGATTTTTCGGTGGTTCTGTTGGCGCAATTGCTGTTTCAGAATCTGATAATAATGTGATGTATGCCGGAATGGGAGAAAAAACAGTTCGTGGAAATGTTTCTTCTGGCGATGGAATTTGGAAAACCGAAAATGCTGGAAAAACATGGAAGCATGTGGGCTTAAAAAACTCAAGACACATTCCTAGAATGAGAATTCACCCTAAAAATGCTGATATTGTTTTTGCAGGCGTTATGGGCGATTTATATAAACCGACCCAAGAAAGAGGTGTTTATAAATCTGCTGATGGTGGCGAAAACTGGAAACGCGTATTATTTTCTGATGAAAATTCTGGGGTTGTTGATTTAATCATTGACCCAAATAATGCAAGAATTTTATATGCAACAACTTGGGATGTTCGCAGAACTCCTTACAGTTTGTCTTCTGGCGGAAAAGGTTCTGCTTTATGGAAAAGTGTAGATCAAGGTGAAACTTGGACTAACATTTCAACAAATAAAGGGTTACCATCTGGAATTTGGGGAATTGCTGGAGTTACAGTTTCACCAATAAACTCTGATATTGTTTGGGCTTTAATTGAGAATGAAAAAGGTGGAATTTATAAATCTACGGATGCAGGAAAGACTTTTAAACTCATAAACTCTGAACGTAAATTGCGTCAAAGAGCTTGGTATTATACCCGTATTTATGCAGATACACAAGATGAAAATATTTTGTACGTATTAAATGTTCGTTACCATAAATCAACAGATGGTGGGAAAACTTACAAAACGTATAATGCACCACATGGAGATCATCATGATTTATGGATTGCACCCGAAGACAACCAAAGAATGATTATTGGCGATGACGGTGGTGCACAAATTTCTTTTGATGCTGGCGATAACTGGAGCACGTATATGAATCAGCCTACTTCGCAATTTTATAGAGTTACCACAGACAATTATTTTCCATATCGAATTTTGGCAGCGCAACAAGATAATTCTACAGTAAGAATTTCACATAGAACTTCAGGAAGATTTATAACCGAATCTGATTGGACCTCAACTGCTGGTGGAGAAAGTGCACATATTGCCGTAGACCCTTTAAATGATGATATTGTTTATGGAGGAAGTTATGGTGGTTTATTAACTAGAAAAAATCATAAAACAAATGAAACTCGCGCTATAAATGTCTGGCCAGATGACCCAATGGGTCACGGTGCTGAAGATTTTAAATATCGTTTTCAATGGAACTTTCCAATTTTCTTTTCACCCAATAATGAAAAAAAATTATATGCTGCTTCTAATCATTTACATGTTACAGAAAATGAAGGGCAATCTTGGAAAATCATTAGTCCTGATTTAACTAGAAATGATCCTAAAACTTTGAAATCTTCCGGCGGACCAATTACACAAGATAATACAGGTGTAGAATATTATGGAACTATTTTCGCAGCGACAGAATCTACTTTTGAACCTGGTTTAATTTGGACAGGTTCTGACGATGGTTTAGTGCATATTTCTAAAAATAATGGTGAAACTTGGAACAATGTAACTCCTAAAAAGATGCCAGAATGGATGATGATCAATTGTATTGAGATTGATCCGTTTACAAAAGGTGGCGCTTATATCGTAGGTACAAAATATAAATCTGGAGATTACAAGCCTTACATCTACAAAACAGAAAATTATGGAAAATCTTGGAAATTAATTGTGGAGGGAATTTCTGATGAAGATTTTACAAGAGCTCTAAGAGCAGATCCAAAAAGAAAAGGGTTGTTATATGCCGGAACAGAAAGAGGAATGTATATTTCTTTTGATGATGGTAAAAACTGGCAATCTTTCAAACAAAATCTACCTATTGTTCCCATTACTGATTTAACGATTAAAGACGATAATTTAATAGCTGCAACCCAAGGGCGTTCTCTTTGGATTATTGACGATTTAACGCCTTTACATCAATTAAACGAATCTACCTTAAAGAAAGAGATCGTTTTATACAAACCTAAAAATGCTTATAATTTATCTGGCGGAAATGGACGAACTTCTAGAACTGCTGGTACAAATCATTCAGGTGGCGTTTCTGTAAATTATTATATTAAAAAAGTGGCTGAAAAAGATGTGGTTTCAATTTCCTTTTTTGACTCAAATGACCATCTTATTAAAAAATATACGACTAAACCGGATAAAGAAAAAAAGGAGGAAAAACTAAAAGTGGCCGATGGAAACAATATTTTTAATTGGAACATGATGCATTCTGGAGCAGAATCTGTAAAAGGCATGATATTATGGTGGGCTTCTTTAAGTGGACCAATGGCCTTGCCAGGCAACTATAAAGTGGAGTTGGCGGTCAATGAAACAAAACAAACACAACGTTTTAATATCATAAGAAACCCAGCTTCTGAAGCTACAGAAAGAGATATGAAAACTCAGTTTGATTTTATAAACGAGATCAATACAAAAATGACAGAGATTCATAAAGCTTTAAAAAATGTACAAAAAGTAAGAGGTCAAGTTGGTCTTTTAAAGAAGTCCATCAAAGATAAAGAAACGCACAAAGCGTTATTAGAATACGCAGATACACTCGTAAAAGATATGACAACAATTGAGGAAACCTTGTATCAAACAAAATCTAAAAGTGGTCAGGATCCTTTAAATTTTCCTATTAGATTGAATAATAAATTAGCGCATCTAAATTCGTTGACAAGAATTGGAAACTACGCTCCTACGCAACAAGCATTTGATTTTAAAAATGATATTGTAAAGGATATAGATATTGAATTGAAAAAATTGTATTCGTTATTTGATGCTAGATTAAAAGAATTGAATCAGAAAGTAAAAGAAAGTAATATCGATTTAATTCAGTTGGATTAATTTCCATAAAACAGTATGTAAAAAAAGCGACTTAAGAGTCGCTTTTTTTTTATTTCATGTTCTTATTGGTAATATATAGCCCATAAAAAACGGTAATAAATATTTTTATACCCCAAAAGTTCTTCCATTTTCCATCATTAAAATTTGTTTCTGCCACTGCAGTAAAATCACCAGCAAAAATTTCTCTCCAACTATTCATAAATAATGAAAATAAAGTAACTATGATAAAAAAGGGAACGACAACTCTAACAAAGTTAGACCAAAAAACTGGATTTTTAATTTTCTCTATAAAACTCATTATTTTAATTTTTTATTATTGTGATGACGATCGTGATCGCGTTTTGTTTTAACATCTAATTTCTTTTCAAAAGCATCTTGTAAATCAATGCCTGTTTGGTTTGCCAAACACAAAACTACAAATAGTACATCTGCTAACTCTTCCCCTAAATCTTTATTTTTATCAGATTCTTTTTCACTTTGCTCTCCATAACGTCTTGCGATAATTCTAGCAACTTCACCAACTTCTTCGGTTAACTGCGCCATGTTTGTAAGCTCATTAAAGTAACGAACTCCATGATTTTTAATCCAATCGTCTACTTGTTGCTGTGCGTTTTCTATGTTCATATTTCATTTATTAAAAAATCAAAGATAAAGTTTCGTATGCAATCTGTTTATCAAAAATTCATTACCACACCAAAAGTTTGTGGTGTAACTTTTAAATCCCAAACTACTTTTTGTTCTTTTTTTATAGGGTTGTATTTTTGATCGTACTTATTATCCAAAAATCTATCAACAGCTTCAACGATAAAAATACTTAACGCAGTAGAAAAGGCAACATCAGAAAACCAATGAAAACGATCAATAATTCTACTTAATCCAGGTATAGAACCTATTGTATATAGACCCGCTTTTACCCATGGACTTTTAAATTGTTTCGCAATTGCATACGCATTTGTAAAGCCAAGCATTACATGACCAGAAGGAAAAGAGTCGTAATCATAAACTCTATCGAAATGCAAAGGATCAAAAACATCTTTACCAACGTTAGCTTTAGGTCTAGCTCTACCAATAATTCTTTTTGTTATTTGTTGCATCAACCCAGCCGCAGAAGCTGAGGAGATTAACAAAACTCCAGTTCTTCTTAATTTTGGATTTTCAGTAAACAAACCTGCTAAATAGACTGCTCCTGTTAACATGAAGTTATTATTTGGACTCCCAACATCGTTTCCATAGTTTACCAACCAACGTGGCACATCACCTCTCCAACCATCTGCCCACCTATCAACATTATCATCTATAAAATATAGTGACGTTGTACCCGCAGCAATATATCCAAAATGAGTAAATTGTTTCTTTTTCCAGTATAAAGGTCTGCTGTAAGCATACCCCATTCCGCCAGCCATATTACCTAAATCATAGGTAAAATTTTGCCATAAATTTTTATTTGTATTTAAATTTAGAGAAATTTTTTGAATTTGGCTAAACGTTTTCCCAAAACAACTTAACAAAAAAAGTAATAATAATATTTTTTTCATAATTAGAAATAATATGTAGTAAAGATAAAGTTTATTGACTTCATTCTCTGATTCTAATATTAGAAGTTAATTTAAAAAAAGGAAACCAATTATGTTACAAATCGGTCAAAAGATTAACCCAAAAACTCAGCAACTTCTCTATAAAAATCTTTCGGATTCTCGGCATGCAACCAATGGCCAGCATTTGCAATTTTTATAATTTTTGAGTTTGGAAAATGAGCTTCTATAATGGGCCTTTCATTTTCAGTAATATAGTCTGATTTTTCTCCTTTTAAAAATAACGTATCCTTTTCAAAAACTGCAAAAGAAGTTAAGGGTGCACCAACTTCTGGATTATTTTCTGTTAAAGATTGTAGATTGAATCTATATCCTAATTGTCCTTTTTCTTTCCAATAAATATTCTTCATCAAAAACTGTCTAACTCCAAAATCAGGAATATATTTTGATAATTTTTCATCGACCAAATTTCTAGAATTTTGTAAAGAAAAATCAATCGAATTTAGACCTGCTAAAATTGCATTATGATGAGGTTTATAGTTTCTTGGAGAAATATCTACAATTACCAATTTATTCAATAACTCTGGATATGTAACAGCAAACAGCATCGCCGTTTTACCCCCCATAGAATGACCAATTAAATTCACTTTTTCTAATTGATGATGCAGTAAATAGTTGTGTAAATCATCCACTAATAATTTATAAGAAAATTCATCTGCATGAAAACTTCGTCCATGATTTCTTTGATCTATTAGATGAACTTGATACTTTTTAGCAAATTGATTTCCTAATGACTTCCAATTATCACCCATTCCAAAATAACCATGTAAAATTAGTAATGGCTCCCCTTCTCCTTTTATCGTTGCGTGAAGTATTGGATTTTTAGACATTTAAATTTCTGATTTTTTTAGAGTACTCATTCGCTTCAAAAGCTAGATTAGAAATGATCAATTTTAAGGGTCTTACTTTGTACTTTGCAACCTATGCAAATACATGCTCACCACATTTTCTAAACCTAAATACAAACTTTCGGTAATAAGTGCATGCCCGATAGAAACTTCAGCTAAATTAGGAATGTTCTCTTTAAAAAATTGGATGTTTTCTAAACTTAAATCATGACCAGCATTAATTCCTAATCCTAATTTATGTGCTAAGATTGCAGCTTCTGTATATGGTTTTATAGCTCTTTTATTTCCTAAATCAAATTGAGTTGCAAATTCTTCAGTATACAATTCTATTCTATCTGTACCTGTTTTTGCAGCAGCTTCAATCAACTTTAAATCAGTATCAATAAAAATTGAAGTTCTAATGCCATTTTTTTTAAATTCCGAAATAACTTCTTTTAAAAAGGATTGATGTTTAATGGTGTCCCATCCTGCATTTGATGTGATTGCATTTAATTCATCTGGCACTAGAGTAACTTGCGTTGGTTTTACTTCTAAAACCAAATCCATAAAAGATGTAATAGGGTTTCCTTCTATATTGTATTCTGTGGTAACAATAGTTTTTAAATCCCTTGCATCTTGATACCTTATATGTCTTTCATCTGGTCTTGGATGAATGGTAATCCCTTCTGCCCCAAAGGCTTCAATATCAGCAGCAACTTTCAATAAATTAGGCACATTACCACCTCGAGAATTACGTAAAGTTGCAATTTTATTAATATTTACGCTTAACTTTGTCATTGTATAAAATTAGGTTGCAAATGTAACTCATTAAATCATTTTATCCTATATTCGTAAAGAATGAACATGAATGATTACATATTAAAAGATATTAAGCCACTTCGCTTACAAGACAATGTAAAAAGTGCGCAAAAGCTATTCAAAAACTATCCAATAACACATTTTCCATTAGTAGAAAAAGGCAGATTATTAGGCTCTTTTTCAGAAGACGACATGCACACTATTGAAAATAAAGAGGCTGTTTTAGAGCGCTATACTCATTTAGTGAATTATTTTTTTTCTGATGAAAAAGCAACAGTCTTAGAGTTGTTAAAAACTTTCTCTGAGAATGACACAAACATAATTCCTGTTGTAAATACTGATAAACATTACATAGGTTATTATGACTTACGCGACGTTTTAGATGCTTTTTCCACGAGTCCTTTTATGCTTGAAGAAAGTGAAACCGTAATCGTAGAAAAATTAGAAAATGACTATTCTATGAGTGAGGCAAGTCAAATTGCAGAAGCCAATGGGGGCAAATTACTAGGAATTTATATTTCTGAAAAACACAACAATTTTGTGCAAGTTACCCTAAAGATCATCACCGAGGATATAAATGAAATTACACAAGCTTTCAGAAGGTATAATTATAAAATCATCTCTTCACATGAAAATGATAAGTATTTAGAGGATTTAAAATATAGATCTGAATATTTACAAAAATATCTAGAGATGTAGCCATCAAAGATGGTTTTATAGAAAATTAAGTTTTTGTGTGTGTTCTAAGATAATGAATTAAAAAAATGAAGAAAGTAGCAATTTACGGTCAGTCTTATTCAATTTCTGCGGAAAAAGAAATTCAAGTTTTATTGAGTGTCCTCCAAGAAAATAAAATTATCTGTTTTATAGAAAAACATTTTTATGACTTATTGAATGAAGGAAATATTTTAGAAAAAAAATATCCAACTTTTTCTCATTTCTCTGATTTAGATACTTCTTTTGACGCCTTATTTACTTTGGGAGGAGATGGTACTATCTTAAGAGCTGTTACCTATATAAGAGATTTAGGAGTCCCTATTTTGGGGATTAATACCGGGAGATTGGGATTTTTAGCAACCATCAACAAAAAAAACATTAAAGATAGTGTTGAACTCATTTTAAAAGGGAAATACACAATTCAGGAAAGAACACTATTATCAATAAAAACATCACCAAAAACTGATGAATTCTCAGAACTTAACTTTGCTTTAAATGAAGTTACCATCGCCCGAAAAAACACTACTTCTATGATAGGTGTTAGAACTAGTTTAAATAATGAGTATTTAACTAACTATTGGGCAGATGGTTTAATAATTGCAACACCTACAGGCTCTACAGGTTATTCTTTAAGCTGCAATGGACCCGTAATTTCGCCAGATTCTAAAAACCTAGTAATTACTCCTATTGCACCTCATAATTTAAGCGCAAGATCGATGGTTATTTCAGATGAAACTAACATCGCGTTAACTATAGATTCAAGAGAAAAAGATTTTTTAATTTCTTTAGATTCAAGAATTACTTCTGTTCCAAAAAACACTGAAGTTTTTATAGAAAAAGCGTCATTTACGATTAAAAGTATCATCCCAAATAATCAATCTTTTTTACAAACTTTACGAAGTAAGTTATTGTGGGGAGAAGATACTAGAAACGAGACAAACCTTTAACAATATTTTTACAATAAATGACTAAAATAGTAGTTATTCAAAAAAGACTGAATATTAACTTTACAAAGCAAATTGAAATACCTATATTTGCACGCTATTTTTAGGATGAAAAAAAGTATATTATTAATTATTTTTACAGGCATTTCTGGTGTTTTATTAGGGCAAATGTATGAAGTGGGAATATCTATTGGAGGCTCTAATTACGTTGGAGATATAGGAAGAACCAACTATATATACCCCAACAAAATTGCAGGTGCAGCTTTTTTTAAATATAATTTAAATCCTAGAATGGCACTAAGAGCAACTTATAGTTATTTGCCTATTGAAGCAAGTGATTTAGATGCAGACACAGATCTTAGAAGATATAGAGGGTTGAATTTTTCTAATACAATAAACGAATTGGCAGTAGGTTTGGAATATAATTTTTATGAGTACGATATATCATCTGATGATAAAACGTGGACTCCATATATTTTATTAGAATTAGCCAGTTTTAATTACAAATATGTGGTTTCTGAGCCGCAACCCAATCAATATCAATACAATTCTAAAAACTCACTTGCAATTCCTTTTGGCGTTGGATTTAAATCAAAATTAGCAGGTCCTTTAGCGTTTTCTTTAGAAGCAAAATTCAGATATACTTTTGAAGATGATTTAGATTATAATACGGATAAAGTTGCCAAACTTAATTTTGGAGGTACAAGTAATGATTGGTACATGTTTACAGGTTTTTCTTTAATTTACACTTTTGGAAGACCCGCTTGCTACAGAAAAGGATTATAACATGGATAAAAAACTACGCATCGATTTACAGAAAGTTCCAAAACACGTTGCCATTATTATGGATGGTAATGGTAGATGGGCAAAAGGTAAAGGAATGAGTAGGATTTTTGGCCATAGAAATGCATTAACAGCAGTTAGAGAATCTGTAAAAGCAGCATCTCAAATAAATGTAGAAGCTATTACTTTATATGCTTTTTCTACAGAAAACTGGAACAGGCCTAAGTTAGAAGTAGATGCTTTAATGAGTCTATTAATAAACTCACTCAAAAAAGAACTTCCTGACTTTCAAAAGAATGGCGTAAAAGTAAACGCTATTGGAGACGTAGAAAGTCTGCCGAAAAACGCACAAAAAGTATTAACGGATGTTATTTTTCAGACAAGAACTAACACTGAAATCACTTTAACTTTTGCTTTAAGTTATGGTTCTAGAGAAGAAATTGTTAATGCAATCAAAAACATATCTAAAAAAGTTGTTAATAAAGAGCTTGATTTAGAAAAAATTGATGAAAATACTATAAATAACCATTTATATACGTTTAATTTGCCCAACGTTGATTTAATTATAAGAACTAGTGGAGAACAACGCATTAGTAATTTCTTATTATGGCAAATGGCGTATGCCGAGTTATATTTTACAGATATTCTTTGGCCAGATTTTAGACAAGAACATTTCTATGATGCAATCATAGATTACCAGAATAGAGAAAGACGATTTGGAAAAACAAGCGAACAACTTACAGAATAAAATTTCTATGAAATTTCTTTCTACAACTTTAGTGCTTTTTGCACTTTTTTTTAATTTTAGCACGATAGCTCAAATAAAAAAAGACACTATTACCACCAACAAAAATACTTCCTTCGAAAAAGGAAAAGAATATATTTTGGGTGGAATTTCTGTTACTGGTTTAAAAAAATTTAGCGAAGAAACTGTAAAAATTTTTACTGGTTTAAGAAATGGACAAGCTATAAAACTACCTGGAGACAAGCTTACAAGTGCTATAAAAAAATTATATGAAAGCAAGCAATTTAGTAATGTAGATGTATACCTAGCAAAAGTAGATAGCAACACCGTTTACCTACAATTTGATGTGCAAGAATTACCACAATTAAATCAAGTAAAAATTACTGGTGTTAAAAAATCTAAAGCAAAAGAACTTGTTAAAGAGGCTGAATTAAATTCTGGGGCAATGCTTACCGATAATTTAATTGTAACCACAAAAAATTATATTACAAAGAAATACACAGACAAAGGATATCTGAAAACAAAAGTAAACCTAGTTGTAAAAAAAGACACTGCAGACCTAAATACGGTGAATATAAATGTCTTTGTAGATAAAGGTGTTCGAATAAAAATTAAAGAAATTGTTTTTACTGGAAATAAAAAATTTACAGATAAAAAGCTGAAAAAGGCAATGTCTAACACCAAAAGTAAGTTTGTTGGTCGTTTCTGGAAAGCATCAAAATATATAGAAGAAGATTATCAAGAAGATTTAGAAAATATTTTAGATAAATACAGCCGATTAGGCTTTAGAGATGCTCGTATTTTAAGTGATAAAATTTCTTGGAATGACGACAATACAATTAATCTAAATATAACATTAGAAGAAGGAAAACAGTACAAATTTGCTGATATTTTATTTGTTGGAAATAAAGAATACACCGATGATGAATTAAGAGCAGTGTTAAGAATTGATAAAGGTGATGTTTATAACGGCGCTGTGCTTAAAGAGCGCGTAAAAGGTGATGGATCTCCTAATTCTGAAGATATTTCTACCTTATACCAAGATAATGGTTTCTTATTCTCTCAAGTAAATGCTATTGAAACAAGGGTGAAAAATGACTCTATTACCGTTGAAATTAGAATTAGAGAAGATGAAAAAGCACGTATTAAAAAAGTTACAGTAACGGGTAATGATAAAACAAATGACCATGTTATTTTTAGAGAATTACGTGTTAAACCGGGAGATTTATTTAGTAGAAGTGCTATTATTAGGTCTATTAGAGAAATAGGTCAATTGGGTTTCTTTGATCAAAATGTATCACCAGATGTTGTGCCAAATTATCAAAATAAAACAGCTGATATAGACTTTACAGTAGTAGAAAAAGGTGGAAGTCAGATAGAACTGCAAGGGGGTTATGGAGGTGGTTCTTTTATAGGTACTCTTGGTTTATCTTTTAATAATTTCTCTATTCGAAATTTATTCAATAAAGAATCGTACAATCCTTTACCAATGGGAGATGGTCAAAAACTATCTTTACGTCTACAAACGAGTAGAACATTTAATACTTATAGTTTTTCATTTACAGAACCTTGGTTGGGAGGCAGAAAACCACAATCTTTATCGTTTTCTATTTACTCATCAAATCAGTATCAATTTAACTTTCAAACAGGAGATGTAGATAGAAATCAAAGTTTAGGTATTATTGGTGCCTCTTTAGGTTTAGGTCAACGTTTAAAATGGCCAGATGATTTCTTTCAATTATCGCAAACTATTTCTTATCAAAGTTTTAATTTAAATAACTATGGATTTAGAGTTGGTAGTGATATTTTAAATAATGGAACTTTAAATAACTTGTCGTATAACGCAGTTATTAGCAGAAACTCTGCAGGACCAAGTTTAATTTTTCCTACTTATGGTTCTGAATTTTCTCTTGCCGTAAAAGCAACTTTGCCTTACTCTCTATTCAGTGATAAAGATTACGCAAATTTAGACACTCAAGAAAAATACAAATGGTTAGAATACTATAAAATAACAGCAAAAGGTAAATGGTATACTTCATTTACAGATAAATTAGTATTGATGACCAACGCAGAAATGGGTTATTTAGGATTTTATAATTCAGAATTAGGTCAAAATCCATTTGAAAGATATTTTGTTGGAGGAGATGGAATTGCACAATTTCAGTTAGATGGTAGAGAAACAGTTGGATTAAGAGGATATGAAAATAATAGATTATCATCTGCTGAAGGAGGAACAATTTTTAATAAGTTTCAAATGGAATTAAGATTTTCTATAACAGATTCTCCTTCTGCCTCTATATATACACTAGGATTTTTAGAAGCGGGTAATTCTTATGACAATTTTGAAACATTTAATCCGTTTGAATTAAAACGTTCAGCAGGATTAGGTGTAAGAATTTTTATGCCGGCCTTTGGTTTATTAGGTATAGACTTTGCACATGGCTTTGACCCTTTACCTGGATTAAGGGAAAAATCTGGCTGGCAAACACATTTTATTATTGGAAGACAATTCTAGAAAAACTGTACATTTGTAATGTCAATGGGTTTTTTTGGCACGGTTTTTTCTAAATACATTATACAAATGAAAAAAATATTTTTATTAGTTTTTCTGTTATTTACAGCCACAAACTTTTGGTCCCAAAGAAATCAAATTATTGCATATATAGATATGGAGTACATTCTAGAAAATGTTCCAGAATATATGCAAGCGCAAAATACATTAGATGCTAAAATTGGAAAATGGAGAAAAAAATTAGACAAGCAAGCACGTCATATAGAAGTGCTAAAATCTGACTTAGCGAACGAAAAAGTAATTTTAACGAAAGATTTAATCGAAGAAAAAGAAGAGGAAATTACTTTAAAACAATTTGAATTAAGACGTTTAGAATCTTTATACTTTGGTCCTAAAGGAGATATGTTTTTGGTAAGAAAACAATTGGTAAAGCCTATTCAAGATCAAGTTTTTAATGCGATACAAGGGATTGCAAAAAGAAAGAAGTACGATTTTGTATTTGAAAAATCTAGTGATTTGATTATGTTGTATTCAAATAAAAAATACGATATTAGCGAACTTGTTTTATCTACAATAGATAGAACAAGATTAGCAAGCGAAAAAAAGGAGCAAAAAAGAAAAAAAGCGAATGCTCCTGGCAAAGAGTTAACGGAAGCACAAAAAGAAGTTATTGCTAAAAAAACTGCAGATAAAGAATTAAAGCTAGCAGAAGCGAAGAATAAAAAAGTGCAGGCAGTTGCTAAAAAAGTAGCAGATAAAGAAGCGAAGAAAAAAGCAATTGCAGAAAAAAGAGCCGCTCTTATTAAAAAACGAGAAGAACAAAGAAAAGTTTTAAGAGAAAAGAAAGAAGCCCTCAGAAAGAAAAAAGAGGAAGAACGAAAGAAGAAAGAAAATAATTAAATAAAGTCAAGAATAATAATTAAATTAAAACAAGAATGAAAAATTTAAAAACGTTACTATTAATTGCTGTGTTTACTTTAGGAGTAGGTGGTGTTGCGAATGCACAAAAGACGGGTCATATAGACTTTGAAAAGTTAGTAGCTGAAATGCCTCAAACAAAACAGTTGAAATTAGATATTGAAAAGTTAAGTAAAACTTATCAAGATGAGATTGAGGGAATGGCGCAGAAATTAGACAGTAAAATGAAAAAGTATACTGCAGAACAAAATGCACAGACAAGAGAAATAAACGAGTCTAGAGCTCAAGAAGTACAACAAGAGAGAGCTAGATACGAACAATTAAGACAAACTGCGTTACAAGAAATGCAGAAAAAACAGGCAGAAGGCTTAAACCCAATTATAGAAAAAGCGCAGAAAGCTATTGAAGAAGTAGCAGCTTCTAAAGGTATTTTATACATTTTAGACGCTTCTGTCGGTAAAGGCTTACTAGTTAAAAAAGGTGAAGATATTTTTGCAGCTGTAAAAACGAAATTAGGCTTCTAAAAACAAACTTTTAAATAAGATTCTAAAACCTACTTTTTTAAGTAGGTTTTTTTATTTTTACATATATATGAAATTAACTAGTTTTCCAATTGGTATTTTTGATTCTGGAGTTGGTGGCACTTCTATTTGGAAAGAGATTAAGACACTTTTACCAAATGAAAACACCATTTATCTTTCTGACAGCAAAAATGCTCCTTATGGAGAAAAAAGCAAACAAGAGATTATTGATTTATCTATAAAAAATACAGAATATTTACTTCAAAAAGATTGTAAACTAATTGTTGTAGCGTGCAACACTGCGACCACAAATGCCATAAAAATATTAAGAAAAAAGTATGCTATTCCTTTTATTGGTATTGAGCCTGCTATAAAACCTGCAGCGATTCAAACTAAAACAAATAATATTGGAATACTGGCCACCAAAGGAACCTTGAACAGCGCGTTATTTGAAAAAACGACAAACACTATTACTAAAAAAATAACAACTATAGAAACAATAGGAAAAGGCTTAGTTGAATTGATTGAAAACGGGAAAATAAATTCTTCAGAAATGAATGAATTACTTTCTTCTTATATCACACCAATGCTAGAGGAGGATATTGACTGTTTGGTTTTAGGATGTACACACTACCCCTATTTAATCCCTCAAATTAGAGAAATCACTGGAGAGAAGATTCAGATTATAGATTCTGGAGAAGCAGTTGCAAAACAAACCAAAGCGATCTTAGAAAAACATCATCTTTTAAATAATAATGCAAGAAAAGGAAAGCATCAGTTTTACATCAATAAAAACAAACAAGTTTTAAAAATGCTCATTTCTAATGACAATAATGAGCTAGTGAAAATTGATGAAAGGGAGTTTTAAAATCGTCTAACAGAGGAATTAATGTTTGGACAAGCAGCAGCTCTTTGTTCTCTAGTCCATAAATTTATACCCACAGAAATTTGATGAAATCCAGATGTTGTTAAAACAGTCTCATTCATTTGGTTTGTGTATGTATAAGAAAACATTAAGTTATCATAATTTAAACCAATAATTGGAGATACAAATTGTGCGTTTTCGATAGCGTTAACATCAAAACTTTTTCGATATGAAAGTGCCGCCCAAAGTTGTAATTTTGAAAAATCCTTGTACACTTTCATATTAAAATCTGCAATTCGTTCTCCTGTACTCTCTCTAATTTGGAGCATCAAAGATGGTTCAAATTGAACAAAAAGATCTTGGCCAAAATAATATCCAGTAGAAAAAATATAATTTCTTAAATCTAAAGGTTCCTGAACATTTAAATTATTCTTAGCCGTTAATAATAAATTTTTTACTGTAAAATAGGAAGAAAAACCTCCCAAATGATAAGCAACACTAAAATCTGCGTTATAATAGCTTGTACTTTCTACAACAGCAGCAATTGCTCTATCTCCGGTAAAAGTTCTTTGGTCTGATTGATTTTGAACAAAGGTAAAAGCCAATCCAAAAGAAAGTTGATTAAACAGTCTCCCATCGGACATTGGCAAATGATATGCATAAGAACCTTGTATTCCTTTTTGAGAATGGAAACCGTTTTTATCATTGAATAAAACAAATCCATAACCGGCATTAGATTCTTCACTAATTTTGGTATGAAAACTCAAAGTTTGTAAAGCTGGTGCATTGGGTATTCCCGCCCATTGTTGTCTTGCAGTAAATCTTAATTTACTAGAATTACCAATACCTGCAGCCGATGGGTGCACTAAATATACATTATCAGAAAGATAATCTTGGTATATCGGCAACGTCTCTTGCGAATTAATTTTTAATGAAAAAAAGCATAAAAATAGTACGCAAAATCTAAAGTATAAAAACTTCATTCAAACACTGATTAATTTAAGTTATCAAATATATTCATTTTACAAGAACAAATACTTATCACCTGAAGTTTTAACACTATAATTAAACTAAAAAAAGAAAAATCTATTGCAATATTAATAATCAATGATTTTTAATTTTTACATGTTTGCACCTATACAGTATCCTTAATTTGAAACCCTAAATTAGCTTTTAACCAACTCTAATTCTAACTCTTCTAAAGATTTTCCTTTCGTTTCAGGTAATATTTTCACCAAAACAAAGAATCCTACTAACGCAATTATTCCAAAGATAAAAAAGGTAAGTGCATTTCCTAAATTAGATAACTCCCAAGGAAAAACTAACTGCACTAAAGAACTTATTAACGAATTTATAAAAGCAATAATACCAATTGCTAATCCTCTATATTTTAATGGATATAATTCTGACAATAATACCCACATAACTGGACCCAGTGAAAATGCAAAACAGGCTATAAAACCTAAAATTCCGATTAATATTAAAGTAGCATTAATCGTAGTTGCTGCTTCCAAAATAGCGCCATCATTCTTACTATATATTTTATTCCCTAAAATCGCTTTTACATCGTTCTTAAAATCAATATCATTATCATATACTTTATCTACAAAAGGTAGTAATTTTTGGGATTCAGAAAATTCTAATTGATTAATTTTTTCTGCTGATAATTGATATGTTGCCTGGTTAAAACCATAAGCACACAATAATAAACTAACTGCAATTCCCGCCGTACCGAACAACAATAAAGGCCTTCTGCCTGTTCTATCAATTAAATAAATAGCAACAAAAGTAAATATAACTGAAATCGAACTTAATAAAACTCCGGATGAAAAAGCAGCATCTGTTCCTATTCCTGTTTGTTTAAAAATAGATGTTGCATAGAAATACACTGCATTTATACCTGTAATTTGTTGCAAAACTCCAACAATTAAACCAACAACTAAAATAAAGCGTAATGATGATTTTAATATATCTTTAATTTTTAATGCTTCTTTGTTTTTCTCAGCATGTATATTTTTTTCGATAGCAGCAATTTCTTCCTCTCCTCTTTCAGTACCATGAATTTTATTCAAAACTATTTTCGCTTCCTCGAAATTCCCTTTTAAATATAACCAACGTGGACTTTTAGGGATAAAAAACAAGAAAATAAAATAACCTACTGCAGGAATAAACTCGACCCCTAACATCCATCTCCAAACGTTTTCATCGGTTAAAAAAGTACTTTCTGATGTATTATATTTATTAAAAAAATAATTACTTAAAAATGCCGCAAAAAAACCAAAAACAATGTTTAGTTGCTGCAAAGAAACTAACTTTCCTCTATTTTCTGCTGTTGAAATCTCTGCAATATAGATCGGTGCTAAAACCAACGCTGCACCAAAAGCGATACCGCCAATAATTCTTGCAACATATAGCATTTCATAAGATGATGCCATGGCAGATAAAACAGCAGAAATAGCATATAAAAAAGCTACAAAAATCAATGTTTTTTTTCTTCCAATAACATCACTCAACCTTCCTGAAAATAACATCGCAAACATGGCCGCAAATGAAGGGGCACTTACCACCCATCCAGATTGAATTTCGCTTAAATCAAATTCTGGCCCCGCAAAAGACATGACTCCGGAAATAATGCCGGCATCAAAACCAAAAAGGAATCCGCCTAATGCAACTATAAAACTTATAAAAATGGTGTATGCCTTATTATTCATAATTCATTTTGAATTTTAAAAAAGTAAATTTAGTAAATTATTGTTTGCATTGCACGTGGTGCTATTTCTAATACAGTTTCACTTTCACCAACAATAAGTTTATACCCTATTTTAGTATCTGTTTTATTCATCACTACGGTTACAATTTCCCCGTTTTTATTTTTAAAAGACGTACTTTCAATAGTGGTTCTGCTTGTTGTTGTGCTTACTCGCAAAGCTCCTGGATTTATGAATTTTGAAAAGTGACCAATATAATAATAGGTTGGTGTAAATGTCAATTCTCCTGTTTTTGTATCTGCATGAATTGGTGCAAAGCAAAAATTCTGAACATGATTTGGACCACCTCTTTCATCTAGTAAAATATTCCAATCTGTCCAACCAACAACACCGCTATTAAAATCGTTTATCATAGAATTTCCGTACCGTTCTGCATTTGGCCAAAATTGTAATTTTTCCGAATTAAATCCTTCTGCACAACCTTCTGTAAATAGCATATTCTTAGATGGAAAAGATTCATTTATGTTTTTTAGATTATCATATTTTGGCAAACCTCCAGTCCAAGTTTCATACCAATGAAAACCGATACCCCAAGCATATCTTGACGCCTCTGGATCTTCAAAAATAGTATTTGCTCTTTCAGAAATTAAATCTCTATTATGATCCCAAACAACAATTTTTTTATCTCCTAAACCTTCTTTTTCAAGTGTAGGTCCTAAATAATTTTTTAAGAAATCACGTTCTTCGGTAGCCGTATAAATACAAGACTCCCATCTTTGAACAGCCATCGGTTCATTTTGTATGGTTAAACCCCAAACAGGAATCCCTTCTTTCTCATACGCTTTAATAAACTTCACATAATAATCTGCCCAAGATTGACGAAATTCTGGAAGTAACTTACCTCCTCGTAACATATTTTTATTGCTTTTCATAAAAGCTGGCGGACTCCATGGACTTGCATAAAAAACGACATCATCCTTAATTAGTTCAATCGCTCTTTTTATAAACGGAATTCGTTTCTGTTTGTCTTTTTCAATTGAAAAAGTCTTTAATGCTGCATCACCCTCTTCAATATAGGTATGACTTCCTAAACCAAAATCACTACTATGAATACTCGTTCTAATAATATTATAACCAATACCTTCTTTACCATATAAGGATTGCAATAATTTATTTTGCTGCACATCATTTAACGTTGAAAAAACTTCAGCCGAAGCATCTGTAATAGCGCCACCAATGCCTAAATATTTCTGAAAAGTCTTTTTTGGGTTCACAAAAATAGCCACTTCGGTTTCTAACGGCTGTACCTTATTTTTAAAAGTTTGTTCACTTGTTTTTGTTAGTCTTAGCTCTGTATCTTTTGCTGTTGTATACACTCTCAGCGTTTTATTCTTGTAATTTTCTATAGAAGAAGTGGCCAAGTTTTCAGTTTTATTTACTTCTTTAATTTCTGAATCTGAACAAGATACAATTACTAGTAAAAAAAATAGTATGCTGCAATTTTTTAAGGTCATGTTTATAAAAATTAGAGATAGATGATTTTTCAAATATAATATTTAAATAAGATTAATCTAATAATTTTCGAAATTCATGTTTTACCCAATCAACTTCTAAAACCCATTCCCCTTTCATGGGTGCATCTGTGATTTTGGCGAAGTTTAAGATAGCAAACATCTTTTCGGGGTAAGTATCCCCCTCTCCAATATTTCGGTATATTTCTGTATCATCAACTCTATAAACGAGATCACTAACCTCCCACTCTACAGAATATTCGTGATAATCATTTAAAGTAACATCAAATCCTTTGCGTAAACTCCACCAATCACCTTTATCACATTCTCCTAAATTTTTAATAGCTCCGGCTGTGAAATGATTTTTCTGATGATCTCCATGATGTTCAAAAATATCGATCTCACCAGAACCGGTTAAAGGCCAGCAAATGTTTTCATCAGCTTCTTGAACTGGGGATTCGTTATTCTGCGCACCAAGAATCCACCAAGCAGGAAACATACTTGGTTCTCCATTGCTCTCAAGCTTTAATCTTGCTGTCCATTTTCCCTTTATAAATTCTTTTTTATTTTTTGATACTACTCTACCCGCCACATATTGGGTTTCTGGATGTTGTTTTCCATGTTTGTCAAAATTATCACAAGGACGTTTTGTGCCAATATTTATAACCTTTAACTTTAAGGAGCCATCACTAACTTCTCTAGTTCCGAATTCATTATCAGGAACATAACAATGTGTTTCGTTATTTACCCAAATACGCTGGTCTTGCCAATTTTCGGTATTAAAAACATCAAAATTATCCAAGAAATCTAATTCCCAAACATTAGACCCTACTATTTTTATTGGGTCTTTTTTATCTTTTATTTTACAAGATATTGTAAGAATCCCTATTGCAAAGAAACTTAGTATGTAGTAGAAATATCTATTTTTCATTTGATCTGTTTAATTGAATTATTTTAAATATTTTGATTTATGTTGTCCTAAAAAAACTGTATCCTCCTCTATACTCTGCTGATTCTTTTAGATATCTCAAAAGGAAGTGATAAACTTAAATACAGAATGGTAAAAGAATTAGGTATTTTCTTCCAGTAATTGTCTGTTTAATTTTTTATTAGTTTCTTTTGAAAACTTCCTTGATCCGTCTCTAAAATTAGAAAATAAATCCCAGAATTTAAATTAGATAAATTATAAACATTGTTTATTAAATTAGGTTTTAACTTTTGCACCAAACGTCCATTCACATCAATAATCTTTAGCTTCTTAATATTTTGTTGGTTATTTAATTTTACATAAAACCTCGCTGAAATAGGATTTGGAAAAACTACTACCTTATTATTTTTTGCTCTATCAAGACTTAAACTATTTACAAATTCGAATTCAAACCAGTTCATATTAAAACCAGCTTTTAAAACCTCCATTTTTAAAGTATAAACCCCTGCGTCTAAAACGGTTTTTGTAGATGTTGTTTGCCAAGATTGCCAACCACCTGTAACTGGCAAATCTATTTGAGAGATACTTTTAGTTGTTACATTATTAATTAATTTAAATTCAATTTTTCCTGCATTAGATTGCGCGGCTGTTCGCACATTTAGATTATAATTACCCCTGTCAGAAATATAAATTAAATACTCTGCATAATCACCAATATCTGTATAACCAATATTTTGTCCTGTTCCAATATCCGTTGTATTTTCTGTTTGCAGTCCAACTTGATTGGTGAACTCTTCGGCTTGTATTTTTCCTGGCACTAATAGTCTAGCTATTAAATTATTGTTGACAGTTAGATTTTCAAATACATCTAAATTTGAGTTGTATATTGATGTGATAATAGTACCGTTATAACTTACTTTAATTTGATCTTGATAGAATACATAATCTACCAACTTTATAGTAATTATTCTGGTATTAGAAGCATCTATTTCTGCTGATTCTATGGTTCTCAAAGTATTGTTTACTTTTACTTCAAACAAATCATTTGTGAAGGTAGATTGGCTGGCTGGATGGTTTAAAACAATTTTTATAGATTTTTCATCCTCATTTGTACTCGCACTTAATACATCAAATATTGGAATTGCATCTGATGATTTTAGAAACTCAATACTACTCATATTAAATTCTGAATTCCCATTAATCTGCACTTTTAAAACATGTTTACCAGCTTCTAAATATGAATTTTTTATAGAATGATTTACAAAATTGCTCCAACCTCCGCTATTTCCTAAATTCACATTACCAGAAATATCAACCTCGTTAATAAAAAAATTTACTTTAGCCCCAGATTGCTCAGTTGCATATCTAAAATTCATATTATAGAAGCCCGTTTCTGTTACTTCAAGGGTATATTTTAACCATTCTTTATTTTTCGTATACCCAATATGATAACCATTGCTGTTTATATTATCTGAATTTGTTTGAATGTCTACACCATCATTTCTATAGTTCCAACCAGAATTCCATGGCTGATAATCTTCACCTGTAGACAACGTGTAGTTTGCATAATCAACATCATAATAAGCAATACCATTAGTTCCCAAATCATAATCAGACAAATAAACAATTCCTGGTAAGGTATGATTGGCATATGGAATATGTGTCTCATCTTGAGGCTGTCTTAAAACTGCATCTACAACATCTTTAAAATACACATTATTCTCTAACAATAAATCTGTGGTTAATTGGCTTAAACCCTCCACAGCGTCAGCAACAGATGGTTGTGCACCTTCATTTTTCCAATATTTAATAATCGCTTCGTAATTGGCATTGGAATTTATTGAGTATGGACATACAATCGTAGAAATTCTTTTCCAAGGCCACCAAGCCCAACCAATATCATTATCTTCTAGCAAGTTTATAGCTTCTGTAAACCAAACATTAGAATTTTCACCAGATTCCCCAAGCCAAAGAGGCACATTATGCTGTGCTCTAAGATCAAGCACCCATTGAATGGAAGCGGTGTCATTAAAAGTCCAATATTTATGCGGACTATATACCAAATTTGAATCCCAAGGAGGCGTTAAACCACTAAAATCATTGGCAAATCCATTTCCTTCAATAAAAAGGATATGATAAGAATCTACTGCTCTAATTTCATTTGTAATTCTTATATATAAATCACGAAGTACATTTGTTCCTAAAGGCCAATTCACTTCGTTTAATAAATCATAACCGCCAATCCATTCTTTATCTTTATAACGTTCTGCCAATTTTCTCCACAAAGCAACTGTTTTACTTTTGTTGAATTCGCTTTCCCATAGAGATGGTTTTGTATCGTCATAATCTGAGATTGCTGCATCTTTTCCTTGTCCTCCAGGCGCTGCATGTAAATCTAAAATCAAATAAATTTGATTGGATTCGCACCAAGTTAAAAGCTCATCTACCATGTCAAAACCAGTATTTAGCCAAGTATTTTCTCCTTCTACAGATTCCTGTTCTATAGGCAAGGTAAATAAGTTGTAATGCATTGGCAATCGTATACTATTATATCCCCATTTTGCTATAGAATCCACATCTTGTTTTGTAACAAAGTTCTTTCTCCAATTCGTGTAAAATTCTGCTGTTTTCTGCGCTCCAATTAATCTTGTTAGTTTTTCTATAAACTCATGTTGAGTATCTACTACTCCAGAAGAATTCATCATATACCCTTCTTGCAACATCCAACCACCTAACCCAACTCCTTTTAACAGCACCTCATCACCATTGGAGTTTACTATCTTTTTCCCAAGAGCTCTTAAACCTTGTGAACTTGCAGAAACTGTAAAAATCAGAAGTACATAAAAACAATACTTTTTTATAAAATTCATTTATTACTTGTATTATAGATTATCTAAACCGAATAATGTTATTTCTGAGCCTACCGTTATTTGAGTGCTCCCATAATTAGACGTAATCTCGAATTTGAGGTATCTAAATTCTTCTGACGTATTTGCTAAACTAAATTCGTGACCATCTATTGCTTCTTGAAAAGCTGCTGTTGGTATATTTCCTGAAGCATCTCTTGGATCACCAATATCAAATTGACCAAGTAAATTCCAAGTTTGAGAATCTGAACTAGCATATAGATTAAAAGACTTTATATTTTCTTCTTGATAATGATATGTAATACCACCTCCATTATACCAAAAAGCTCTTTGCCAAACTTTAAACCGTTGAATTTTAACATTCTTATTAAAATCGATAACAATGTCTAAAGGAAAATTTAAACTTCCTCCATTATTCTCTCTGGTAGCAATAAAATAGCTATTATCTGCATCCGTTTCAACAGTATCTACAACATCATCCCAAAAGTTTACGGTTCTTCCTTCATAAGCATCTCCATTTATAGATTGTCCACTTACTAAAGTCCAAGTCGACTTATCAATTTTCTCTTCAAATAAAGGAGTGTATTTTCCTTTTTCTTCTAGTTCCGTGATGTTACCATCAAAATCTTCAACTTTCGTAGAAAATGCCAGTTCTGAAGAGGCTAAACCTCTGATAAAAATACTTTCTTGTGCGTTGTTTGATGATAATATTCTAATGGTTTCATTTGCTCCATCCAAAATATGCACGTAAACAAAAACTGTTTTTGAAGCAATGTTATCCCAAGTAATTTTTACACCTCCTAAATCTGGATTTATTGCGATACTCTCTTGCACTAAAAAAATAAAGGACTTTAGTGGGATGAAATCAATTTCAACAGTCTCTGATCTATTTTCACTTTCATCTACCACATATAATTTCACTTTAACAGCCGAAGTTTGGTTTAATCCGTTTACCTCTAAAAAAGTATTATACTTGCTAGAAACTCTAAAAACCTCTTCATCTTGTGAATTAAAATATACCGCTTTCACATACAATATATCGTCATCAGAAGGAAGTGAATAATTTATGATTCCTCCGCCATTTGTTGGCGTTACAGAAATATTAGATAGTATTCCTGGAGGTGTTGTGTCAAAATCCTCATTATTAGAGCAAGCAATAAGTGTAGCTAAAATAAAGATTGAAAAAAGCAGTACTTTGTTTATTTGTTTTTTCATAATGATATATTTTTTTACCAACCTGGATTTTGGATTAAATTAGGGTTCCTAGACAACTCTGTAAAACTTATAGGTTGTAAATAATCTCTAGGTGAATTAAAGGATCGTTGACTTACATCCTTAATTTGATAATAATTAGCCTCTGTTTCTTCATCTACAGACCATCCTTTAATTGGGGTTGTAAAATACTTTTCTGCTAATTTCCATCTTCTAACATCGTAATATCTGTGACCTTCAAAAGCCAACTCTATCATTCTTTCTTGTTGAATAATTTCTCTTAAACCTTCTTTACTCGTGTGCTTATTTGGTGTTGCGGCAAAAGTTGCATTGCTCCAAGCATCTTGCACCGTTGGTATTCCTGCGCGTTCTCTAATTTTATTTAAAGCTTCATAGACTTCCATAGAAGGTCCACTAAATTCATTTAAAGCTTCTGCATAATTTAAATACAACTCACTTAATCGCATCATTGGCCAAGGATACGTAATTGCTTTATTATATGCATCTCCTTCAGAATCTTGATGCACTAGCTTTTTAAGTGCATACCCTGTTACTAAATAGTCTCCTGTGTTTGCAACTCTGCCATGCAGCTCTCCTTCGCGCATTTTAAGATTCCAAAGACTTCCCCAGGTTCTGTTCAATCCTCTATCAAATCCTAAAGATGCATAAAAACGAGGCTCTCTATTTAAGTTTAGTTTTGCAGTTCTATTTGCAAATTGGGCATAAAAACGTTGATTAAAAGCTATGGTGGTTGTGTTGTATCGATCAACATATTCAAAAGATAAATCTTCGTTAATCGGCAATCCATTTTTAGTGTAATAGGTTTCTACCATTCTTAAACTTGGCGCTAGCCATTGCCAAGAAGCTTCTACAGAAGAAGATGTTGGGTCTTTCATTAATGCTGGTGACTGAATCTGCCAATATTGTCCGTTTGTTACAGGACTAGAATTTCCCCAAATTAATTCAGAATTCCAAGGATCTGTAATTGCAAAACGATTATTATACTGATCTCTTACCAACTCAAATTGAAAATTATTCGTATCAAAAAGTGGAGGTGTTTCTGTATAATAATACATACTAGCACCTTGAGTAATTGCAGCATCTAAAGCTTCTTTTGCTGATTCAGCTGCTAATTCCCATTTAGAATCATCTTTATTTTGATTGAAAAAATGCTCTCCATTCACATTTACAAAACTTCCATATAAAGAAGTATTACCATTAAATAATGGACTTGCACTATACAACAACGCTTTTGCTTTAATAGATTTAGCAATTACCTGATCTATTCTTCCGATATCATTATTTCCAATAATTCTCTCAGGTAAATCAACAATAGCAGCGTCAATTGTTTCAATTATATAACTAAAACATTCATCAACCGTTTTTCTATCTAATCGCACAGCTTCGTCTGAAGCAGAAATTGGCAAATTCTCATCAACAATTGGAATTGGTCCGTAATTACTAACTAATAAAAAATGATAATACGCCTTCAAAAATATCACTTCAGCTTTCCACTGATTTTTCTCTTCCTGAGTCATGTCAACCACTAAATCGATATTTTCAACTAGCGTGTTACAACTTCGTATTCCTTCCCACAAAGAACCTTGCCCTCTTCCTATTGCAGAAAAACCAGACCAATAACCCATTATTGGTGAAGAAACATTTTGTTGGCCTTTCATTAATTTAATAGCGTTCGGTTCTTTAGGAATTGGCACTGCTAATTCATCACTTAGTAAAACATAACTTGCATATGTACCATCATTTTGCGGTAAATAACTATAACAATTTGCTAAAGCATTATAAGCTGTTTCTTTTCTATTAAAAAGTAAACTTAACTCTTGCGTTCCATCTGGCACAATATCTAAATAATCTTCGCAGCTTATAAATAGTGATGCACTACATAAAATAATTGCTAAAAATTTGTTTTTTAAATTCATTTTTTACTTTTTAAAATTTTACTTGAGCCCCAATATTAATAACTCTTTGAGGTGGATACCCTAAACCATTTCCTGCCGATTCTGGATCCCATAAATCGAATTTTGAGAAATGCAGTAAATTTAACCCTGTAATATAGATTCTTGTTTTGGCATTTGCGAAAATTTTTCCTGTAGTTTCTGGGATTGTAAAACCAAATTCTACACTTTTTAATCTTAAAAAATCACCATCTCTTAGCCACCAAGTAGATGGTTTTTGATTGTTTTCTATCTCATAAGTTGATAATCGAGGCCAAAAAGCATTGGGGTCAGGATTGTTTTCTGACCAGTGATTGTCAGCAATAATACTCAATGCGTTTCTTTCATTTACAAAAGGAGAAATATCATTAGGATTTATAAAAAACGACGATCTTGCAGAACCTTGCATAAATATTGAAAGATCGAAATTCTTATAGACCGCAGATACCCCAAATCCATAAACAATTTCAGGTACATTTGGCTTACCTATAGGTGCTTGATCTAATTCGTTTACAACCCCATCTTGATTTATATCTGTATATTTTATGTCTCCAGGCAGATAAGAGTTTGTGGTTGAAAATCCATTAAATTGCTCAGGAGAATTATTGATATCTTCCTCGTCTACAAACAACCGTTCGGCGATGTAACCCCATTGTTGATTAACAGGATGTCCAATTCTACTCAAGTTTTCATTTTGAAATTCTGGCTCTCCATTTACTAGTATCTCGTTTGTTGAATACGTAAAATTACCTCTAGCAGTTATATAAAAATCACTGTTAAAAGCATGATTATAATCAATAGATAAATCAACTCCTTTTGTTTTAACTTCTCCTATATTACTGCTAATTGTGGTTGTTAAACCAGCAGTTTCTGGAATATACTGACGTTCCATATAGATATCTTTACGATGTTCTGTAAAATAATCTGCTTGTAAATTTAATTTATTAAATAGCCCTAATTCTAAACCTATATTAGATTTTGTGGCAACCTCCCAAGTAACACTTTCATTTGCATACCTATTAATAATATATCCATTATAATAGTTGTTATAATTTGAGCCAAAAGAATATCCCGTTCCTCCATTATTGAGATTTACGTCAGATAGATAAAAAAAACGATCACTTGGGCCTGAAATACCATCATTACCAACTAAACCATACGTATATTTTAATTTTAATAAATTAATAGATGGAATATTTTTCTCAAAATAAGCTTCATTAGAAACTATCCAACCTAATCCTACAGAAGGGAAAAACCCAAATCTATTCTTTTCGGCAAATTTTTCTGATCCATTATATCCAAAATTAAATTCACCAAAATATCGACTATCATAACTATAAGAAGTTCTTCCGGATATACCCATATTTCTGGATGGTAATGTGGAAAAAGCAGTATTACCGCCTATTGTATTTAAAGCTTCCTGAAAATAACTTACCAATAAACCACCTACTTCATGTTTCTCTTTGATGGTGCTGTTGTATTCTAAAACAGCTTCATAATAAAAATTACTATTACCGTAGTTATTCACTGTAGGGTTATTTAAAAACTCTGTACCTTCTTGAATTTGATAAAGTTCATTTACAACTCCTTGTGGCGTTAGCGTTTCATTCGCGCCATAGTAAAAAGGTGTAAAACTACGTTCGTTTTGATTCTCTGTAAATGTTCTTACAGAAGCCATAGCTCTTAACTTTAAGCCCTCTGTAATAAAACTTAAATCCTGTTTAATTTGAAATTGAGCTAATGTTGTATTTGCAAAACGATCTTTATAACCTCTTACACTTTCTGCATATGGGTTTGCAAAACTACCATTACCTTTATTTCCAAAAAGAATATGGTTGAAGTTCGCAGTTGCTTCATCTGGTTCATAAGCTTTTGGGAAATTCGCTGGATTTGCTTGTGCTACTTGATAAAAAATATCTGAAGCACCTATAATAGGTCCGTTATAGCGCTCGAATAATGAATAAAATTTAGCAGAAACTTTCGTTGTTTTAGTTAAATTGATATTAATATTCGCTCTTAAATTAGATCTATTAATATCAATATTATTATTAAAATTATTTAGAGGGTCTACTTTTAACAACCCTGTTTCATTTGCACTTGTAACCGATAAATAATATTGAGCAACTTCTCCACCTCCATTGATATTTACATTCAATCTTTTATTGAGGGCAAAATCTTTAAATAATTCATTATACCAATCTACATCCGGATAAATATTTGGATTAAGACCATTTCTTGTTCCTTCTATTTTTTGCTTTGAATATAATAAGGTTGCAGACTGATCTCTAGATCTCTGCGCTCTGTTATACAACTCCATATAATCTACAGCTCCTAAAAAACTATTTATTTTAGAAGGACTTGATAATGAACTTTCATACCGCACAGATACTTTCGCCTTTCCCTTTTTTCCTTCCTTTGTAGTTACTAAAACGACACCATTTGCACCTCTTGCTCCATACAAGGACGTAGCTGTTGCATCTTTCATAATTGAAAAAGAGGCAATATTATCGGGTTCTAAACGTGCTAAATCTGAGGCAGTTATTTGCAGTCCATCTAATAAAATTAAAGGACTATTATTAAACCCAAATGTCGTTACACCTCTAATAAAAAAAGCGGCGTTATCAGCTCCTGGCTCTCCAGATCTTTGATAAGAAATTAAACCAGATATTTTACCTGCCAATGCATTTGTTATATTAGAAGTTGGTTGTTTTAATTCTGCAGCTTTTAATGTAGTAATGGAACCAATAACACTGTTTTTCTTTTGTTTTGAAAATGCAACAACCTGAATTTCATCTAATTGATCTAAACTTTCTTTTAAGATTACATTGATTATCTTATTTGTTAAAACCTTTATCTTTTGTTTTTCAAATCCTAAATAGGCAAATAATAGCGTTGCATTTGGAGTCTTTATATTAAGAACATATTTACCATCAAAATCTGTTGTAGTTCCATTAGTCGTTCCTTCTACTAATACTGAAACTCCAGGGAGGAGATTTCCAAAGCTATCTATAACTTCTCCTGATACTATTGTGGTTTGAGAGAAAGAGATAGTAGGACAAAAAAGGGTAATAATAAGTATTAATTTTAAAAATAATGCCGTTAGTTTGTTCATGCTTATTTTTTGTAAAAAGCATAACAGAAGAAAAATCCTCTGTTACGCTTAGATAAATATTATTCTTTAATTAGCTTTCTAAATTGACCGTTAATTTCTAAAAAATAAAACCCTCGTTTTAAACTACCAATAGACAACTCGTTATTTTCAATAGTCCTTTTAAGAACTTGTTTAGAATTCACATCAAAAATTCTAATTTCTTTTTTCCCGTCTATATTAATAAAGGTTATCAAATCTTTTGTAGGATTTGGGAAAAACTGAAAACTAGTTTTATCAAAATCATTTGTAGAAGCTGTACCTTGTAATTGAGGTCCTTTTACATCATCTATATAAAATGTAGTATCTGTTGTATCTCCCCTGCCTAAGAAAATAAATAAATGATCAAAACTTACATTATCTGCTAATTCAGATGTATTTAAATACACTGTTTGCCACTGATTTTCTACAATAACTTCTTCATCAGTTTCAAATTGAGCGGTAATATCTCCATCCTCTTTTGCATCTGCTAACTTAAATCTTATACCTGTTTTTATTGAAGAATAGACTCTAAAAGAGAATATATCATCTTTAGACGCATCAAAAGGTCCATTTAATTGAAAGTGAATTCTTTCCCAGCCTCCCCATGAGTTTCCTTTATCCCATTTGGCAACCATATTGCTTCCTCCTGCTGGATCTGCAACTGCAGTGTAAGACCCTGCTGGATCTCCCATCGTTTCTGAAACCGTAGTTAAAGATGTACCGTCAAAATCGTTATAAGTGACCATTGTTGTAGCTATAGCCGTCGTGGTAAATGTTGCAGAAACTCCGGTAATAGCGGTATCATTTTCTTTATACTCAATCGTATTATCTTTAATTCCGTACCAATATGTGGTATTTACATTTAATATATCTGAAGGACTTATGACAATCGTAGATTTATCATCACTTAAAAGAGCATTCATAGAAACGACAGTACCCGATGCATCATTTTCTCTTAACTCTACAAAACTGGAAATATCGGTTATCGTAGTATCGTCTAAATTTCTAAATTGAAAATTTGACGAAATAGTTGGTTTTTCAAATTGAGAAACATCTGTAGCTCCGTTTTCAGGTGTAAGCGTATTTTCTATAGCCGGCGCAACATTACTTTTTAAGTAGTCATCAAAATAATATAGGTCTCCTACTGAAGAATTTCCCGCTCCATCTTTATCAAAATAAATTTGAACTCTATCGTAATTTGTTGCGGTAATAGCTCCGTAATTAAAGACCAATTCTACCCATTTATTGGTTTCTGTAACTTCTATTTTTTGCTCCTGTCCCTGTCCCCAATCAGGATAATTTTGAGCTTTAATAGAAACTGCGACAGGCTTATTTACCCATACTTTTACTTTAATAAAAGGTGTTTCAGAAAAATCAAATGGAACTAATGGAGTTGCTCCATTTACTAAGGAATTCTCTAAACCAGCATCATTACCATTATAGGTATATTGAGCTACATTATCTGAAACATTAATTCCAGTCTTGTCAGGGTTATCAATTTTTGCAAAACCAACACCACCCCAAGATTCAAACCCAACATCTTCATTGGTAGTATCAAAATCGAATAAAACTTCGTTAATATCGCCTGTCACTGCTGCTTTTGTTTCAAAGCTTGCAGAAACTTCAGTTACAGCAACACCAGTTGAATATTCTATAGAATTATCTACGACACCATACCAATAGGTTGCAGAATTCTCTAAATCATTTATTGGGTCTATTATAATTTTATTTTTATCACCATTAATCGATGCCGTAAAGGCAACATCCGCACCATTTGAATCGCCTACTTTTAAGGCAACTTTAGCCGTTAAATCTGTAATCTCAGAATCGTCTAAATTTCTAAACGTACCATTAGAAGTAATTTCTAAATTTGTTGCAATAGAAACATCTGTTACACTATTTGCAGGGTTGTATTGCTGTGCAGGACTTGCATATAAAGCTGGTCCTGTAATTTCATCAAAGAAATAGATATCTCCTTGTGATGTATTTGCACCACCAATTTTAATAACAATATTGTTCATATAAATATTAGATGATGCACTGCTAAAATCGAAAGTTAACTCTGTCCATTTGTTTACATCAGCAGCTCCAATAAATGCAGCAACTTCAATATTATTTCCCCAGTCAGGATCATTCTCTAAATGAAAAATAACATCAATTTCTTCGGTAGAAAATACCTTCATTTTAAAAACTGAATTAGATTCTAAATTAAAAGGTGATGCAAATACCGTTTTTGCATCTATAACTCCAATTCCAATCTCATTATCATCACCAACTGTAAACTGACCTACAAAAGAAGATCCGTTTAAAGCATCTGGTGCTGGGTTCGTTATTTTAGTAAAAGTGGAAGAAGTATTCCAGCTGTTAAAAACAATGTTTTCGTTGTTTGTGTCAAAATCAACATGAGTGACTTCTTGAGCGTTTATAGCACTAAAAGTTACTAATAAAAGTAAGAGTAATTTTTGTTTCATAATAAATGATTAATTAAGTTAAAATAACATAGAAACTAGTCAATTATAAGGTTGTTTGATTTGTAACAAATTCTTAATTTTATATAAAAATTGCAGTACTAGAAAAAACAATTATAATTTTAGTTGATAACAAATTTGAAGTAAAATTCCTTATTTAACAATTTTTTAACCTCTACAAAAGTTAATAAAAGTAAAAATACACCTCTACAAAACCTTTGTTAAAAAATATAAGTAATTGATTATTAGAGATAAAATTTTTATTTAAATTTTTTGAATGTAGTTTACAAGATTTACATCTTTACCTAAATTAAATTTTTTACGAAGTCTATAACGACTTTGTTCTATACTTCTAATTGCTACATTCATTAAAGAAGCAATTTCTTTTGAAGAAAGATTTAGTTTTAAATAAGCACATAACTTAATTTCATTGGAAGATAAATCTGGATGTGCTTCTCTTAAATTTTGAAAAAATTGAGAATGAGAATTACGAAAGTGAAGCTGAAAGGATAACCAATCTTCTTTATCTATTAATTGATTATTAATTTTTTTAATTACTTTTTTTAAGGAGTAATGTAATGCGCTATTTACTATCTCTTTGTCAATTTTTTTAAGATCATTTATCAAATCGGTTAGCAATTCATTTTTCTTAATGTTATTTAAGGTAGAAGAGGCTAATGCTGAGTTTTTCTTTTTGATTTCAAGATTTAAATTCTCTTCTTTTAAAATAAATAGCTCCTTATCTGCTGCCATTTTTTGTAATTCAAACCTTTCTTTTTGGCGCACTCTTTTTTGTTTTTCTAACTGTTTTAATCGAATTACATATTTTTCATTTTTCTTTTTTAAATAAGTTCTATACCCAATAAAAAAAAGCAGGAAGGATACTAAATAAATTGTTTTTGCCGTATTATTTATATACCAAGGATATTCCATGTAAAATGGAATTTCTACCATCTTAAACTCACTATCTACCTCTCTTTTTGTTCTTAATTCTAAAACATAACTTCCAGAGGTTAACCCTGGAAATTTAATTTCGGGTTCAAAAACCCAAGATGACCATTCATTATCTAAACCATTTAACCTGTATTGATACTGTCTAGAATTACTTAAAGGAACATTTGGTAAAGCAACTTTAATTTTTAAGAAATTATTATTATGTGGAACTTTTAATTCATTGTTAATATCAATTGGAGCATTTATAGTATCCGTTGAACTTATAAATTCCATTAATTTAACGGTAGGTGCATTTTTTAAAGAAGCTCCTGTTTTAGCACTAATACTATGAAAAACGATACCATTATCTATACCAATAGCATAATTAGCATTGTTAATTTTCTCAACTTTATTAAAGTCTTTTAAGTGTTTGTCCCAAACGGTAAAAAAAGGTTCTTGGTATTTCTGAAAATCGTTTCCATCTCTTAAAATATAGCCTAAAAAATTAGCTGTAGCATACCAGAACACGTTTTCATTTTGGTGCACATAATTTATATTTTTTAAGCCTTTAAATATTTCTGAAGGATATTTTGCTTTTGAAAACGAATTATCTATGGCATCATAATAAAAGAACCCTTTTGGATTGTAAAAAACTAAGTTTCCATCAATCTTACAAATGTATGCGTATGCTTCGATGTTTGAATTTTCTACTCCATAAAACTCTACCTCGTTAATTGTTAATCCATTTTGAGACAATCTTAATCTATAATATCCTTTTGAAGGATGTGCAACCCAAATTTGCCCATATTGGTCAAACTCTATAAACCGTGATGATTCTCCAAAATCATCAAACTTCTTTAGAAATTTCCATTGCTTATTTTTTTTCTGAAAAACAGCTATTCCAGAATAAAAACCTACATACAATAGGTTATTAATCTTTGGGTGTGTTTTAAAAACCCATCCTCCACCTTCAACATGAATCGTTTTCAGAGAATTATTTTCTAACAAGGAAATTCCTTTGTTACTGCCCACTAAAATCTGGTTATCAATTTTATCAATTTCCCAAATTTGCTCTGCACTTTGATCAATTAACTTTGGTTCTGAATTCGCTTTGTTGATGTTTTTATAGAATAATCCTTGGTTGGTGCCTAAATACAATATTGAATCATTTAAAAAACTTGTATAGACCGTCCCAAAATTACTTTTTGTATCTAATAAATATTTTGTCTCACTCTTTACTTCAGCATAGCAAATACCAGATTCTGTAGCCAACCAAATGTTGTTGTTGTTATCTTTAAATACATTACGAATAGCATTGTTCTCGATTCCATTGTTTTTATTAAAATGAGCTACTTTCTTGCCATCCTTAGAAATAATATAAAACCCATTTCTTAAAGTTCCTACAATAAAATTACCTTCCGTATATTTTTTAACATCGGTAATGATATAATTTTCAACTTCCTTGTTAATCTTCCATTCTTTTTTTCGCAGAATTCCGTCTTTAGCATGCCAAAAGCCATTATTTTTTGTGGCTATTAGCAATCCTTTTTTATCCTCTTCAAATACCTCAATAATGTCTAAAGAAGTATCTTCAGTACCTTTAATTATTCTTTGTTCTGAGTTTATTATTTCAAATAAGCCAATAGAAACATCTTGAACAAATGCTCTGTTATTTGAAGAGAAAAGAGCACTAAACCCTTTAGTTGCAGTTATTATATTTATTTTTTTAGTAAGAGGATTGTAACTATGTATTTGCTGAAAAGATTGAAATAAAATCTTTCCATCTACCGCCACTATATTTGAAAAAACAGGCAATAAAGGTGCCGTTTTACTTGGATGTTTAAAAAATAAACTTGAATAGTCTAGAATACCTTTCTTATTTTTAGACCAGTATCCAAAACCACCATGACCAGAAGTGTAAATGTGCTGATCGTCTGCATATAAAACTGATCGAAGATCTGTTTCTTCTTTTAAAGAATAATTCACCCATCTAAAACCATCAAATTCTAATAAAGATCCTGAGGTAGCAAAATACATTTCTCCATTCTTATTTTGAGAAATATCAAAAGTTCTTAAATCTATTTTAACCTGTTTTTTTGAAAAATTTTTAATAAAAGGATTTCCAAATTGGTCGTTTATTTGACTATGGGTATTCTTAAAAAAAAACAAAAACAATATAGAAAGCAAAAATAATTTTGTTCTTTTAAAGTGTTTAAATAAAATGTTGTTTTCCAAGCCCCTTACTTTTCTTACCAATTATTAAAATTATAATTAAAGTAAATTTACATCAAAAATATTATTTATTTTTTTAGGCATCAACTCTTTAGATAATAAAAACTTAAATTATAAAAAATAGCGCCACCACAAATATCAAATCTTTTTAAATTTCATGCAGATGTTTTAAGATTGGCTGCGTTTCTTTAATCAATAACTTTTAAGGGTAAAACCAAAAGACAACATACTATCTTCTTGTTTTTGATTTTCTATAACAATACTCTCGCGTGAATGCAGATAATTTATTTTAAAGTTTAAAAACTTCCAGAGCGGCAGTTCTAATCCAATATCTGCTTGCCAACGAAAATTATTACTATGCCCAAGAGAAGGCTGAAAATAAAGTTCATGATTTACAATTACTTTTTTCTCGAACAATTTATAGGCACCATTTACCCAAAAAGTACTCCGAAATGTATTGATTGATTGTCTTCCATTATACTCAGAAAGGTTAAATCTTGTTTTAGCAAATTTTGTCTGTTCATATTCACTAGAAATCGAAAATTTAAGCCAATGCTCTTTATGATTCAAAATTTGGTAGGTAACTCCTGCGCCCACCAAAGATCGTAATTCGATTTCCCTCCTAAAATTGGTGCTTACAAAACCCAATACCAACGGATATATTTTTCGATCTGGATTAAAATATAAAAAATTAAGACTTAAAATATCTTCATCTGCCTTGTCCTTTCCAAACTCCTGATAAACGTAAGAATTTTTGGTTTTGAAAACCCATTTCTCATGAAGTTTTAAACTCAAATCTGATTTTGCTCTAAAAATTAAGGTTTCCACATTTCCTCCTTGCCAAAAGCCGGTTAAAGAAAGATTTGCCTTTACCTTTAACGTATCACTTTCGTTGATTTGGGCAGAAAGAAAGATAGGGAAAAACAAAAAATAAAATAAAATTTTTTTCATTCTAATTTGCAATTATATTACTCTTATTAAGATGCTCGAAAGATACTTATTTATGAATTAAGAACAAAGAATTTAAAGATTCTCAAATCAATGAGCCTGCAAAAATCGATGCTTCTGATCAATAGAATAGGGCAATAATATCAGTTACAGTATGTTTCCGAAAAAATGACCAACTACAATTTAACAAAATACGAAGTAACACTTTAAAAAAATCTATTTGATGTATCTTGCTGGCCTATCTAAAGGTGAAAATTATGGAAGATACTAAGATGCTCAATTATGTTAAAGATGTATTAGAAAATATGCCAACTGATTGGCTGAATCTAACAACACATCGACTAGATATTTATGATGAAAATTTGGCTAAAACTGAATTCTTAGAACAGTTTGAAACCTTATGTAACACCAATAATTCTGATGTCACTGCGCTCCATGAATTGCAAACTGCTTATGACTATATTCGATTAGGACATCCATTATCTTGTATACTCGAGTGGGCAATTGCTCACTTAAATAATATAAAACCAGAAAATGTAATTAGTTTTTCTTCAAAGACAATTCCTATTCTAGCCATTCTAAGAAAAAACTTATTAGATCATAAAAATACCCAAATTGTCTATACAGGTGAATTACCAACTTTTTTTGATGCTGAATTATTAAGGAATATTTATGGGTATCAATTTGAACTAAAACATATTAAAAAAGTCGCAGATATTTCTGAGTTTAATGGCAGCACCATTTTTGTTTCACAAGAAACTACAATTAATGCGAATGACCTCAACTCAAATATTGACTTTTTTATCAACATATATGAGCACCTTGGAAGTGTTTTACTAGTAAACGGTGAACAAAATGAACGTTATATTTCAGAAATTCAGCATGTAAGAAGAAGAGAAACGATTGCCATGACGCCAGCCAATTCTCTTACTGCATTGCAGTCTTTAGTTAACAAATCTCCTCTTAATATTCCAACAAACGATCTAGAGACCAACAAAAAAATTGTTTTAGATACAATTACAAGCATTACTGGTGCTGATACAAAACCATTAGTGGGTTCTAGTGGCCTCTCCATACAATATGCTATTATGATGGGGCTTATTGATGATGCCCAAGAAAATCATCCCGGAAAGGCTATTAAATTTATTGTTCCGCCAAATTGTTATGGAGGTACAAATGACCAGGCAAGACGCGTTGCTGCTTGTATTGAGAATGTTGAAGTGGTAGATTTACCAGTTGATGGCGACAATGATATGGTGCAAAGTATTGATACCATTTTGGCTAAAATTGCTATCGAAGATGCTGTTCCTTATATTATTGCAGAAATTCCTACAAACCCAAGAGTTGAGGTACCAAACCTGATACAATTAAAAGAAGTTTTAGGTAAAGAACGAACAACTAAAACTGGTAAAATTGCAATGGATCCTGTTTTTATTTTAGATCAAACATTTTGTCCGAATGTTCACTTTTTAGGTGAAGGTGAACTACTCTCAACCGTTAGTGCTATTTCGTATGCTAGTGGGTCTAAATTTCCAAGTGGCGGGCAGTGCACTGCTGGCTATTGTGTGGGAAATAAAAAAACAGGATCTATGATGAATAAAATAGCCAACCATCTAACACTTTGTGACAACGAGGCTACCGAACTACAATATAAAATCCTGGCAAAACAATTGCCTTCTATGAACCAACGCATAAAAGATGCCTATATAAATACACGAGACTTTGTAAACTTTATTAAGGATAATTTGCCAACTGCAAAAATAAATTTTGTGTCTGAAGAGTTAGCTGCAGAGGGCTTTACCCCATCTGTATTTTCATTAGATCTGCCTACTAAAGGAACTACAGATGAAGAAAGAGAAGTCTACAAAAGAGCATTAAATCTTACTTTAATCAATTTAATGATTACAGAAATACCCAACGAAAGTAAGTTCTGTGTGAGTTATGGACAGTTAAAAGGGTGTTATTGGACCATACCTGCTACCTCTACGCAAGGCACCACCAAAGAAGGCGACAAAGATTATATTGTCCGTGCATCTCTATCTCCCAAAATAAATCTTGAACTCCATAAAAAAGTCTTTTTAGATTTTGTGGCAAACATTTAATTTTAAAGAGCTATTAATAAAAACACGAAACTTATTTATACTATCTAGCAAATATATTCGCGCCAATACACGCCTTAAAACCAACGCAACCTTTTTAAAGTTGTGTTGGTTTTTATGTATTGGAATAAACACTTTCAAATAGAGGTATACTTTATTCGAAATTAAAATTTTACACTGACATAGGTCATTTTAATGTAAGCACCTTCTTACTACTTTAGCCTTGCAAATATTGTTTAACTTAATACCACAAAACTATGTCACTCGTAAAATTTAAAAGAAAACCTTGGGGGAATTTAATTACATCAGACTTTTTTGATACTGACGATTTTTTTGAAAACCGTTTATGGAAAAAGAAAATGGATGAGCCCGCTTTGAATGTTAAGGAAACGGATGAAGCCTTTGAAGTTGAACTGGCAGCGCCAGGCTTCGCAAAGAAAGACTTTGAAGTTACTATTGATGATGACTGCTTAAATATTTCAGCAGAAAAATCAGATTCAAAAGAAGAAAAAGAAGAAAACTATACTCGTAAAGAGTTTAGCTATAATTCTTTTGAAAAAAGATTGCAATTGCCAGATTCTGTAATAGATGAAGGTATAAAAGCAAGGTATAAAGATGGTATCCTTAGCTTCAAACTTGCTAAAAAAGAAGAAGCCAAAGCTCAAGAACCAAAATTAATTGAAGTTATGTAGCGGCAAGCTTCCGCAGTATTTCAACCATAACAGCCCTCTTACCCTTATTTTCAAATTCAAAAGATAGGGTAAGAGGGTTGTTTATTTTCACATCTTTAAACAAACTACGATGCCAGAAATAATTGCACATCCTTTTGCTTTAGACCTAAAAACCCTGGTAAAAAGGCTAAAAAGTTCTATTGACAAAGGTTTAACACAAGAGAATGCGGGGTTTCTTATAAATGAATTTGGAAAAAATGATATTACTGTCTCGAATAAAAAACCAACTTGGCACATTCTACTTGATCAATTTATTGATCCAATTATTTTAATTTTATCACTTGCTGCTCTTTTTACTTTTTTATTTACAGACGATTGGCCAGAGTGTATTGCGATACTCGCGGTTATCTTCACTACCATTATCATAGGTTTTGTAATGGAGTTAAAAGGAATACGCTCTCTAGAAGCACTTCAAAAAATGGCTTCCACAGATTGTAATGTGCTGCGCGATGGAAAAATAAAAACCATAAAATCTACATTCCTAGTCCCGGGAGATATCATTTTAATAGAAAAAGGTGATGTTATCACAGCAGATGCTCGATTAATCACCAGCGATAATTTATTAATAAAAGAAGCATCCCTAACAGGAGAAAGCAATGCTATTCAAAAAGAAATAAAGCGCTTACCCAAAAACACCATACTACCCGAAAGAACTAATATGCTCTTTAAAGGAACATCAATGGTTCAAGGCAGTGCCAAAGCAATTGTTGTACATACTGGATTTGAAACGCAGCTCGGTAAAATTCAAAAAATGGGGCTTGACATTGATGAGCAACGCACACCTTTAGAAAAAAAATTAAACGCCTTAAGCAAATGGCTAATTTGGCTTACATTAATCTTTGCAATTCTTATCATTCTTACAGGATACCTTAGAGGTATAGCGCTGCTTATCATTCTTAAAACAGCTATAGCGTTGGCCGTTGCGGCGATACCAGAAGGCCTGCCAATAGTTGCAACAATTGCCTTAGCTAGAGGGATGCTAAAATTATCAAAAAGACAAGTAATTATTAAAAAGATGGAGGCTGTTGAAACGCTGGGTGCAACAAATATTATTTGTACAGACAAAACAGGAACGCTCACCGAAGATAAAATGCAAGTGCATACACTAGCCTTTGAAGATGAAACCATATCGGCTGTTCACAACAAAAACAATCTATACTTTGATAATTTACGAGATCAATATGCATTCAATAAAATGATGATGGTAAGTATTTTATGTAACAATGTACACGTAGATTCAGAGCAAATGCGAGGAGATAGTGTTGAAGTAGCCCTAATTCAGTTTGCTGAAAAATTAAAATTTGATATAAAATCCATTAAAGAAAAGTATCCTGAGGCCATGGAGATTCCTTTTGATGCCCAAAGAAAATTCATGGTTACGCTGAATAAAAATGGCAACAAACGTTTTAATGTCTTTGTTAAAGGAGCCTTTGAAAGCATACTACCGTATTGTGATAAAATCTTGCTTGGAAATGAACAAAAGAAATTTGAAAATAAAGAGGCTTGGTTTCATCGTGTTGATAAATTAGCCTCGCAGGGTCTAAGGGTTTTGGCGTTTGCATATAAAGACCTTGCCGTAAAACCAAAAAAAGAAGCGTTGTCATCTAAACTCACCTTTGTAGGAATTATTGGGTTTTTAGATGCCGCTAGAGATGATATAAAGGCTACAATACAAGTTTATAAGAATGCCGGAATTAAGGTTGTTATGATGACTGGAGATCATGCTGGTACCGCAAGAAAAATAGCTGAAGATGTAGGTTTATTTACTAATCACTTAGAAACTAACGGGGTTATTCACGGACGAGACTTAAAATTTGAAGAAGGACTTGATGCTAATATGAAAGAAAAAGTATTAAATGCTGCTGTTTTTGCCAGAGTATCACCAGAACAAAAATTGAAATTAGTACAATTTTATCAGGAAAACGCGAATACGGTAAGTATGTTTGGAGATGGTATAAATGATATACCTGCGTTACGAAAAGCAGATATTGGCATTGCCATGGGTATTAGAGGAACACAAGCTGCCAGAGAAGCCGCAGATATCATTTTAAAAAATGATAAGTTCACCGCTATGGAATTAGCCATAAAGCAAGGGCGCGCCATTTTTGATCATATTCGTCAATTTGTAGTTTACCTATTATCTTGTAATCTTGCAGAGGTAGTGTCCGTGGGTATTGCGGCATTACTTGCTTTACCAGCACCTTTACTGCCATTACAAATTTTATTTTTGAATCTTGTTACAGATATATTTCCTGCATTAGCATTGGGCATGGGCAAAGGAGAAGTTGATATTATGAAACGTGCGCCTAGAAAACCTAATGAGCCTATTATGACACCTCAGCTTTGGTCTTCCACTATTGTTTACGGATTATGTATTACCGCGGCTGTAGTAGGAATTACAGCCTATGCGCATTTTACATTACAATTATCACCCATTAAAATAAACAATATGGCCTTTTACACCTTGGTACTGGCTCAATTGTTTAATGTATTAAACATGGCTAAAAACAAAGTAGCCTTCTTTAATAATGAAGTTATTAAAAACCCTTGGGTATGGGGTTCTATTGCAATATCATTAGTTATTACCGCAGGTGCATATCGCATTCCGGCGATTGCCGAGGCTCTTTTCCTTACTAGTTTATCTTGGGATCAATTGGGATGGGTATTGGTCTTTGCATTTGGATCGTTAGCTTTAGCACAAATAATTAAAAGAAATGGTGGTACTTTTTAACGTTTTACTTAGCTAATTAACTTCTCTTAAAAATAGAAATTAAGGGTTTTAAAGTCAACACCTTAAAACCCTTAATTTATTAAATATTGTTTTTAAACAGCCTTCTATAATCGTTTTGTATAAATTATTAAACTGCTACAAGAAATTACCTTTTTCATCTGATTTTACTCTAATTGTCTTTTCACCATTCGTTAATTTTAATTTATATATTTTCTTGGCATCCCATTTCTTTTGGTTAAAATTTACCGTATAAATATCTTTTTCTACTTTCCATCGAGGAAATCTTTTTACTAAAGCTCTACTCACTGAAATAGGTAATTTTACATTTTTATAACGCTCAATGGTTTTAAGTATATTTCCGTCTTTGTCATAGACAGCTACCGCATAACCTTCAGGGATGTAAAAAGACACATTATAGCCATCATATTCATCGCTGTAATACTCTTGCTTTGTAACATCAAAATTTGAAACTTCAACTTCTAGTTTCTTTACATTGGAATCAGAATCTTCGTCTACAACTGCAAAAAGATATTTGTATTTAACAGGATGAATAATGACTTCGTCTAGTTCGATTATTTGAGAAAATATGGGTACTGTTAATCCAAAAAGGAATAAAATAAGGAATAAATTTTTCATAATATGATTGTTAAGAATTAATAATACTCAAAATTAACAAGCAGCTGAAACATATAAAATGATCTGTATCATCTTACTTAATTCAATCATAATAGCCTTGGATTACTAGCTTACAAATTGCAATTAAATTTCTCGCTAATTTCTTCAATAATAGAATTTATTCGTTTGTCTTATCTAGCAAATTCATGCTGATAAACCAACTATGTTACCAAATGCACTAACCCCTTTTCTAGTGGAGCGCAATTAAAAATCAATTGTATTTCTAGTGAAATAAAAAATATAAGAACTACATCATCTCTATTTGATATTTGTTGAATTTTAAGACTCCTTTGCATGAGTCAAATCATTTGTTTTTAACCGAAGCTTTTATGAGAAATATCATTTTTAAAGCTAGCTCACCTTTGTATTTTTGGAAATGTATATCTATGAAGTTAAATCATATTCGTTTTTCTTTCTATTTAATACTACTAATTGCATTGAAAGCTAAATACAAGTATGAACAAACATCAAAAACATACAGCACTACTTCAACAAATTTTTGACGCTTCCTCTCAAGCGATACTTGTAATCGATAAATACAAAACTATTATACAAGTAAATAAAGTGGCTTGCGATTTTTTCGCTTTTGAAAAAGCAGCATTAATTGGCCTAAAATTAGATGCTTTATTTCCTGCTATAAATTATAAAGAAGGAAATTATAAGGGTATTTGGATTCATAAAAAAAATGGCTTAAAAGCTTTAGTTGACCTTCGGGTGCAAACTATACATGATAATGATATTGCTGAAGCTGCTTTTTATATTACAAACATTGCAGATAATTTGATATTTCAATCGACTCATAAAATAAACCGAAACAATTTATTGAATATAGAAAGTGATGGTAATATAGGCACTTGGCACTGGATTTTTGATACAGATGAGCAACACTGGTCTGATGAGTTATACAAAATTTGCGGACTATCTCCTGGAGATAATAACCTAAACGCTCGAACAGCAGTATTATTTCTTCACCCAGATGATAGGGAACTCGCCAGAAAAACTATGAACTATGCTATTGAAAATAAAACACCTTACCTCTATGAAAACAGAATTTTAAGGCCAGATGGCACCATAAGATTCATAAGAGCGAAAGGCAAAATGGAATTTGATAGTGCAAGTAAACCCATACAAATTTCTGGAACAGTAAAAGATATTACCGAAATTAAGAAAGCTGAGATTACTATAAAAAAGGAGAAAAATTTACTCTTTAATTATATGGATACTGCATCTTCAATTTTTTTAGTTATCAATGCAAATCATAAAATTGAATTTGCTAATCGGAAAGCGCGTGAAGTGTTAAAAGTTTTAGATTCAGAAATCATTGGTAAAGACTGGTTTAATAGTTTTATACCAAAACACAACAGAAAGCAATTATCAACATTATTTGACCAAGTAATAAAGGGCGAAACTGTGCCTCCAGACACCTATGAAAATATAATCTTGGTTGAAAATGAAGAAAGGCTCATTCAATGGCGAAACGGAATTTTAAGGGATGCTAACAAAAATATTATAAGTATTGTTAGTTCCGGAATAGATATTACGGAGCAAACTTACAATCAAAAAAAATTAAAAGAACAAATTGATAAGAATGCTGCCTTACTCCGTGCTATTCCAGATATGATATTTGTTCAGGATAATGAGGGAACATTTTTAGATTTCCACGCACCAGATCCTACAAAGCTATTAACTTCTAAAAATAAAGTTATTGGAAATAACATGAAAGAAATTCTCCCAGCAAAGGTGCATAAACTCTTTCATCAAGCGCAATTGCGCGTTCTAAAAAAGAAGCAAGTAGAAATGGTTGAATACACAATTGAAGAGCTTGAGAGGACAATCTTTTATGAGGCGCGCATAGTGCCCATGAATGCAAAAAAATTGCTTACCATAATAAGAGATGTTACCGTAGAAAAAAAAAATGAAAAAGAACTGGAAGAGAGTAAGCGAAAACTAAAAATTTACTCCGAAATATTAGAGAAAAAAGTACAAAAGAGTTCAAAAGAGATAAAGGTTGCCAAAGAACAAATTGTTACTTCAAATTTAAACCTAAAAGATCAGATACAAGAAACACAAGTAGCTGAAAAAATTGCACTTGTTAGTAAATCCTTATCTACAGCTATTGCCAAGAACTTTCCTAATGGATTTATTATCGTATTCAGTATAAACTCGGAAATACTACTGAAAGAAGGGGAAGCTATATCTCAATTAAAATTAAATAAATTCATTTCTGAAGGTATGTTTGTCGATGACGTTAGTATCGTTTCCGAAAAACAAAAGAAAAAGATTAAAGTCCAAATCAGAGAGACCATAAATGGTAAACACCTTCGCTTCGAAATAAAATACAAAAAAAAACATTTCTCTGTGAATACAAAGCCTTTATTGGATGAAAATGATACTATTTCAAGCGCGTTATTTGTATACAATGATATTACTTTTCAAAAGAAAATTGAACTTAAAGTCCAAAATGCCTTAAAGAAAGAACAACAACTTAATGAGCTGAAATCACGTTTCATTTCCATGGCGTCGCACGAATTTAGAACTCCACTAAGTGCTATAAATACCTCTGCAATTCTTATTGATAAACAAAACGAACCTGGCAAGGAAGAAAAACGCGAAAAATATGTTGGAAAAATCAAGAAAAATGTAAAAAACCTGGTAGTTATTTTAAATGACTTCTTATCACTTAGTAAATTGGAAGAAGGAAATATTACAGTCCATGGAGAATTATTTGATTTAATTGACTTTTCTAAAAAACTAATTGAAGAAATAAAAATTACAACAAAAGTAGGTCAAAATATTATTTTTTCATCCCTAGAAAGTAAAGTATTCATTAAACTTGACCCAAAACTAGTTCGCCATATCCTGCTAAATTTATTGTCTAATTCAATTAAATATTCCCCAGAAAATAGTCAGATTAATTTTAAAATTAAAGAAAATAGCACGCATGTTTCTATAGAAATAAAAGATCAAGGTATTGGCATTCCAAAGGAGGAACAAAAACAATTATTCGAACGTTTTTTTAGAGCTAGAAACACATACAATATTGAAGGTACGGGGATTGGTCTTAATATCGTAAAGCAATATGTAGAACTTATGAATGGCACTATTGATTTTAAGAGCCAGATGAACAACGGCAGTACTTTTAAAGTGAAGTGGCCAAAACCTAATGAAAAATAAACTAATGAAAAAGATACTAATCATAGAAGACAACTTAGATGTTCGAGAGAATACTGCAGATATTTTAGAGTTGGCAAACTACAAAGTTTGCACCGCTGAAAATGGAAAAAAAGGAGTCCAAATAGCTAAGCTAGAAAAACCCGATATTATTATCTGTGATATTATGATGCCAGAACTTAACGGATATGACGTCTTAGAAAACTTACATAAAAACCAACAAACAGCAAGTACTCCTTTTATATTTCTTACCGCGAAGACTGAAAAAATAGATGTTAGAAAAGGAATGAACCTAGGTGCTGATGATTACCTTACCAAACCCTTTGAAGAAAACGAATTGTTAGATGCTATTGCTACTAGACTTAAAAAACATCAGCTTTTAAAAAAAGAATTCTCAAAAGATCTTAAAGGGGTCAATCAATTTTTTGATGAAGTATCATCTTACCAGGGAATGAAGGAGCTTTCCAAGGACCGTAATGTAAGATTATATAAACGAAAAGACTTTATTTTTATGGAAGGTTACCCAGCCCATAAACTTTATTTTGTGCAAAGTGGCGCTATAAAAACCTATAAAACCACGGAATCAGGTAAATGCCTGGTTACAGGTATAAGTGGACCTGATCAATTTATTGGTCAATTATCATTGATTGCTGATAAAGGTATCTATAGAGATACTGCATCAGTTATAGAAGATGCAGAGATCATTGAAATTCCTAAGACAGATTTTACAACGTTATTATATGGTGACAAGTTAATTTCGAATAAATTTATTACTATGATATCCAACGATCTTATTGAACTTCAAGAAAAATTGGTAAGTATGGCTTTTGCTTCAGTGAAACAACGATTAGCAAAAGTACTATTACAGTTGCATTCTAATGAGCCACATACTAGTCCCGAAACTAAAGGAATCCATATTTCAAGAGAAGATTTAGCGGGTCTTATTGGCACTGCCAACGAGACCGCTATTAGAATGCTTACAGATTTTAAAGATGAAGGATTAGTGATTATTGGTCCACACAGAGAGATCATAATTATAGACAAAAAAAACATAGACGAGATTGCTCAATTTGGGTAAAAAACTACAAGATAGAACTTAGCGGGTCGCAGCCAACTACTAGAGGATCTATACATTGAAAATAGCACTATACTTGGTTGCCAAAATAGACGAGATGGTCGTTAACCAAAAAGTGTTCGTTTTGAGCGAATACTGAACGGAAGTAATTTGAAAATAATTATGATTTATAACCATCAATAAAAGTTTTCCTATTAAGGAAATACTGGCCGTTTATAAATTAAATATCATCAAAATAAACACTTTTTACTAATTACAATCTAATGATTAACGAGCTGAATGGCCTCCTTACTTATTTCAAAAAAACGGTAACTTAAACACATAAAAAAAACTGGAAAAAACATGTTTTTCCAGTTTCTGGATCAGTATAAAAATTAGTTTATTTATACAAGACCCAAATCAAATCAATCCCCCAATTGATAAATTCTTGAAATTATTTCTATTTTATCTTTAGCACTTAATTATAAAAATGAAACTGGAAGCCGAAGCTTCCAGTTTCTTATGATGCAACTAGTATTACTTAATCCTGTTCAACACATTAAAAAGTTTTATTTCTAAAACTCTAAAACAACATATGGTCGTCCTAATGCAATGTCAATCGCGTCATAATGACTTTGCTTACCTTTCGGAAGACAAAAGTCAATTCTTTATAAGGAAATCGAGACACCGAAATATCTCGATTCCCTTGAAGATATCAAATGTAGTTTAAGGCTACTTGCAATCTTGAGTAACTAATACAAGAAAACTCTGCAACGCTAGACTTAAAACACGTTTGGATAACTCCAAGATTTTGAGGATACTGCTATCCCTAAAATCTATATTTTAATATTACCAAAGAACTTATTACTTTAATTATACTGCTAATGTAAAGCAACTTCTAAAGATGAAAAATGACTTATATCAGTTTCCTAATATTTAGATTAAAAAAATGATTATATATTATAAAAAAATGAAACTGGAAGCTTCGGCTTCCAGTTTCTTATGATGCAACTAGTATTACTTAATCCTGTTCAACGCATTAAAAAGTTTTATTTCTAAAACTCTAAAACAACATATGGTCGTCCTAATGCAATGTCAATCGCGTCATAATGACTTTGCTTACCTTTCGGAAGACAAAAGTCAATTCTTTATAAGGAAATCGAGACACCGAAATATCTCGATTCCCTTGAAGATATCAAATGTAGTTTAAGGCTACTTGCAATCTTGAGTAACTAATACAAGAAAACTCTGCAACGCTAGACTTAAAACACGTTTGGATAACTCCAAGATTTTGAGGATACTGCTATCCCTAAAATCTATATTTTAATATTACCAAAGAACTTATTACTTTAATTATACTGCTAATGTAAAGCAACTTCTAAAGATGAAAAATGACTTATATCAGTTTCCTAATATTTAGATTAAAAAAATGATTATATATTATAAAAAAATGAAACTGGAAGCCGAAGCTTCCAGTTTCTTATGATGCAACTAGTATTACTTAATCCTGTTCAACACATTAAAAAGTTTTATTTCTAAAACTCTAAAACAACATATGGTCGTCCTAATGCAATGTCAATCGCGTCATAATGACTTTGCTTACCTTTCGGAAGACAAAAGTCAATTCTTTATAAGGAAATCGAGACACCGAAATATCTCGATTCCCTTGAAGATATCAAATGTAGTTTAAGGCTACTTGCAATCTTGAGTAACTAATGCTAGAAAACTCTGCAACACAAGACTTAAAACACTTTTGGATAACTCCAAGATTTTGAGGATACTGCTATCCCTAAAATCTATATTTTAATATTACCAAAGAACTTATTACTTTAAATATACTGCTAATGTAAAGCAACTTTTAAAGGTGAAAAATGACCTAGGTCAGTTTGAGTATCTTTCTTAAATTATCTCTAAAAAAAAAGTCTGAAATCACCTTTTTGAACTCCAATATTTTTCCCTGTACAAAGGATTGTTATCCTCTTTCTTTCCTATTTTCAAAGTCTTGAAAAACATAGTAAGCCATTGTATTATTCGACTCATTTACTTTTAAAACCTTATTGCTGTTAACACAACATCGATTCCTAAAAGAATTTTTATAAAAAACTTAATCTACAGATGTCGCTGCTGGAGGCGTTAACAAATTAAAAAACTGATCTAATTTAGGAAGGATGATAATCTCCGTTCTACGATTAGCTGCTCTACCTTCAGAAGTTTCATTTGTTGCTTTTGGCACGTATTCTGAGCGTCCACCAGCACTCATTCGTTCGGGTTGTACATTAAAATCGGTTTGCATTAAGCGTACAATAGCCGTTGCTCTTTTAGTACTTAAATCCCAATTATCTTCGATACAGAATGTTTTAATAGGAACTGTATCTGTGTGGCCCTCAATCAAAATATCTAACTCATTATGATCATTCACAATACTTGCTATTTTTCCAATAACCTCTTTTGCTGAATCGTTTATACTAAAACTTCCCGATCTAAAAAGCATTTTATCCGAAATAGAAACATAAACAACTCCCTTTTTTATCTCAATATTTATATCCTCGTCATCGAAATAGTCTAAAGATCGTTTCAAATTCATTACCAAAGTCAGATTAAGTGAATCCTTTCTTTGCATAGAGCTCGTTAAATCTTTTATATAGGAGTTCTGTGCACCCAAAGCTTCTAAAGATTTTTTAATACTCTCGGCTCCCGACTTACTTACTACCGAAAGGTCTGAAAGCCTGTCTAAAAGATTTGTATTTGTACTTTTAAAATACTTTATTTGCTGCTCGAGCGCTTTGGATTTACTCTTTTCATTTGCTAAATTATTTTCTAATATTAGACGTTCATTAGAAATATTTTTGAGATTAGTTTCGCAAAGTTCTGCGCTGTTTTGAAGTTCTGAGTATTTTTTTTGACTCACACAAGCGGTCAATAAAAACAGCATTGTCACGCTTATTAAGGTTATGGTTTTCATCTTTTTTAACTTTAATTATTTATAATATATTGTTTTAAACAGTTGTGACTTAAAATATTCAATTTCAAACATTAACAGTAACATTGCTAAAGCAAAAGGATAATTCATTTTTAATACTGAACTATTATATTATTCCATAAGAACATAGCGCTATATGAAAATATGATTAAAAATAATTCTTTTTAATGCCTTAGGCACTTCTCCTCTAATATCCTCTATCTCTCCTGGTGAAACATATCGCTTTAACATTAAAAACGTCTTATCAATATAATCTTCAGCAATTTCGTCTAATTCAAAATCAGACATAGCGGTTTTACCATTGAACGATCTGATGAGGTCAATAAAACCCTCGATGTTTTTCACCTTTTCTTTCTTCATTTTACTAGACCACCCGTTCACATAAACAGCCTTTAAAAACATAGGAAGTTGCGCAATAAACTGCAATGACTCTTCGGTAGAAATAATATAACGTAAACCATGTAAAATAGACATCAACACACGACCTGCTCTTTCTGGGTTCTCTGAAAGACCAAGCTCTTTAGCATATTGTTTAAGAAAAGTATTTCCTTCTGCTGCATATTGATTAAAATTAAGTGCCATAATTATTCATATTTAGATACTATAAAATGTTTGTTTGATTCTTTAAGGATTTGCATTGCTTTTTTATCTAATACTGGATTAAAATTCCTGTAAAACTGACCCACTGCATTAAAATGTTTGGGAACTTCTATGCAAACAACCTCATCTATAAAAGGTGAATTATAAAGTCTATTAATAGCCGAAGATGACCCAACGGGAAACGCCACCACAATCTTTGAAGGTTCTTCTTCCTTTATTAATGATACCGTTGCCAGTATTGTACTTCCAGTCGCAACCCCATCATCAACAACAATAACAATTTTATCTTTAAGAATCTTAGGGGCAAAATTTTTATAATATTGATCCTGTCGTTGTCGTAATATTTTACGAATACGTCGTGTTTCTTCTTCTATATAACTATGTGTTGCTTCCGCCGAGTCTGCTACATATTTACCCTGAAGACTTACCGCCCCAATGGCAAACTCTTTATTAAGTGGATGACCAATTTTCTTTGTTAAAACAATATCTAAAGGAGCGTTAAGCGCTTCTGCAACTATTGCTCCTAAAGGAAGTCCTCCTCTTGGGATAGCCAAGACAACAACATTCTTGTTTTTGTAGCCAATTAATTTTTTAGCTAATTGTATTCCTGCATCTTTTCTATCCTTAAACATAATTTATAATCTTGAATCTCATTTAAAATGAGAAATAAATTCATGTTAAAGAAACGTATAGTTCTATTAAATTCAAATGATGTGGGTCATCAAACCCCTTTTTTGTTTTGTTTAATTATCAAATGGTTTCAACCAAATTAATTTCCTTTTCTGATGTATTCATATTTGCTATCCCTTTTATAATTGCATCCGAATTAAAGGAAATACTATCAATACCTGCCTTTATAAGAAAGGTCGAAAACTCTAGAAAGTCACTTGGTGCTTGTCCACACAAACCAATTTTAGTGTTCGTTTTTCTAGCCGATTTTATAGCTCTTTCAATCAACTGTTTTACGGCTTCATTGTTTTCATTAAATAAAGCTCCCATTAGTTCTGAATCTCGATCAACACCCAATGTGAGTTGGGTTAAGTCATTAGAACCAATTGAAAAACCATCAAATAATTCTGCAAATTTTTCAGCTAATAAAACATTACTAGGGATCTCCACCATTACATAGATTTCCAGCCCATTCTCTCCACGATTTAATCCATTTTTTTCCATAATAGCAATCACTTTTTCACCTTCTTCAAGGGTTCTACAAAAAGGCACCATTACTTTAATATTGGTAAATCCCATTTCTTCTCGTGCTCGTTTTATGGCTTTACATTCCAAAGCAAACCCTTCTTTATACAAAGGACTATAATATCTAGATGCTCCCCTAAAACCGAGCATTGGGTTTTCCTCTTTTGGTTCAAACTGAACGCCACCAATAAGATTTGCATATTCGTTGGTTTTAAAATCACTTAATCGCAAGATGACCTCCTTCGGATAGAAAGCAGCAGCAATGGTGGCGATACCTTGTGAAAGCTTGTCTATAAAATAATCCTCTTTATTTCTGTATGTCCTTGTAATTTTAGCAATCTCCTTTTTAGCCTTATTATCGTTTAAATTATTGAAATTTATCAAAGCCATTGGATGTACTTTTACTATATGCGTAATCATAAATTCCATACGCAATAGTCCAACCCCATTATTTGGATAGAAAGATAACTGAAATGCATTCTCCGGATCTGCAAGAATCATCTTTGCTTCAGTTACAGGCAATTTAATGGTAGAAAAATCGATTTCTTCAGCTTCAAATTTGCATTTTCCTTGATAGACGTATCCTATTCTTCCTTGTGCACAGGATATTGAAATTTCTGAGTGATCTTTTATAACTTGTGTTGCATTTCCGCACCCCACAATAGCGGGCACCCCAAGTTCTCTTGAGACAATTGCGGCGTGACTGGTTCTTCCTCCTTTATTTGTAATAATTCCTTTTACCTGTTTTAATAAAGGGTCCCAATCTGGTGTTATGGTATCTGTGACAATAATGGTATTAGAGTCTAATTTTTTGATATCTCTTGGCGATTTTAACAATCGAGCAATGCCAGTACCAATTTTAGTTCCTATCGCATTTCCTTGGCATAAGGTTTCTCCATTCTCTAATAATTTATATGCCGTATATATGCTTTTATTTCTTGTAGAATGCACCGTTTCAGGCCTGGCTTGTGTAATGAACAGTTCATTAGATATTCCATCCTTTGCCCATTCAATATCCATGGGTTTGTTATAATGTTCTTCTATGATTTTAGCCCATTTTGCCAATGTGATAATTTCCTTATCTGACAACACTTATTGCTGCTGTTTTAGCTCAAGCGTTGTTATATTTTTGATTCCCAAATCACCTGGAGCGTCTGAATAGATCATGGTTAATTTCTTATCCCCTAATTTCTTCTGAATAATTGGGTTTTTATTTTGATTCAACGTTGGTTTAAAAACGTAGAATTCGTCTGGATTAACAGTTCCTTGTACAATGTTTTCTCCCAGTCCCCAGACACCAGATAAAACAATTACATTGTCAAAACCAGACTCTGGTTCTATCGTAAAACCTACTCCCGAGCACCCTTTATCTGAACGAACCATTAACTGCACTCCAACAGAAATTGCAATATTTAAATGTAAAAAACCCTTGTCTTCTCTATACTTTATAGCCCGATTTGTAAATAAGGATGCAAAACACTTTTTAATAGCTTCTATTAGCTGTTTTTCTCCATTGACATTTAAAAACGTATCGTGCTGACCTGCAAAACTAGCATTAGGAAGGTCTTCTGCTGTTGCACTACTTCGCACAGCTGTTGCACATAATTTTCCGGCACAAAGCTCATTATACGCTTTCGTTATTTTTGACACAAAACTACTTGACAATTCTCCTGCCAAAATAATATCACGTGCCTGTTTACCGATAGTCTGTAAATTAGAATACTGTGCTCTATCAAGTTTGGTCAATACATCTTCTAATGGAGTTTGAATTTTGTTCTCTTGTAAAAACTCCCAAAAAGCTGCAGAGGTTGTAGCAAAACCATTAGGCACCAATACCCCTTTTGAAGTTAAATTATTATACATTTCACCTAAAGACGCATTCTTTCCACCTACTAGAGCTAGGTCATTTATGCCGATATCCTCATATTTTATAATATGTGCTGCCATACTGAATTGCTTTAAAGATTAACGAAGTGAATATAGCCGTTTTACATGCCAACACAAATGACCTTAGTCAGCTGACTTTCGATATATATTTGATTTTAAGCGGAGAAAGTAAAATTTCTTTTGAATTACAAAAAAAGTGACATAGCCAACCTTTAATCTTTCTAGAGTCTTCCATTTTTATCCAATTCAGAAAATTTTGGAAGCTGTTTTTTTGACAAAAACCCATTTATAACTCTGCTTTAGAAAAGTGTTGCAGGATGAAGTCTCATTCTTTAAGTAAACAAATATGTAAGCTGTAATTTTATTTAGATAGAAGATTACCCCCATTTTTGGGATTTGAGCGCAATGAAATCTTGTTTTTTTTTATCTCGATTAGCTATTCTAAATTTATACCTTAATGTTTTTATTCAGTGCTTTTAGATTTTGCTTAACAAAAATGAATCCTGATTTACAAAAAGCAAATCAGGACTCATCTAGCAATGTTCGTAATAAAATTAATTTTAACTTATTATAAAACTACTTCCAACTCATTCTCTACTTCATATACTCCAGGAGCGAAATAAGCAGTTTTTCTTGCTTCATTTTTTTCTGAAATTGAATGCACTTTACCGCGTAACTTTACAGTATGCCCTTCAACATCTACAGTAATATTTTTTGCATCAACATCTGCCATACGCTGAAAAGCTTTTTTAATTTTCTCTTTGATTTCAAATGGTTTTACGGCTTGTTTTATGGCGATTGTATTACTCACTCCGTGCACACCCAATAAATCTTGAACGGATCTCTTAGCTGCCGATTTTTGGTAATCCCATTTCACCTCTCCAGATAAGTACACCCAACCGTTTTCAACTTTCACTTTAATTTCATTTTCTGGCACAGAAGAATTCCATTTTAAAGCATCTGCCGTTGCTCTCGCAATTTCCCCATCTGTTTTTTTATAACTGTTTCCATATTTAACCGCTATATCTTCCGCTACTGCTCTTACGCCGGAGACACTTTTAACAGCCTTCTCTGCAGCAAGCTTTTTTGAGTAACTGTCTACCACACCACTTAAGGTCACAACTCCGTTTTTTACGATCACTCCAATTTGAGTTTCATCGATATTTGGTTGCCAAACTAGTTCATCTAGAACATCCTCTTTAATTTCTGAATCTGATTTCATCATTTTTATTTTTAAATATTAATATTAATAACTAAACAAAACTAGCGTACTTTATTATGTTTTAAAATGATACAGGTCAGTTTCATATTTTTTAATTACTGACCCAGGTCATTTTATTTTATCTAATCTATTTGCATCTTTATACATGTAATCCAGCTAAAAATTAGACTCATGACAAATCAGACTTTCTCATATACTAAAGGTCAACAACTTCGCAGCTCTATAAAACAAACACTTCCCAATCTACTTAAATTAAAGAGGGAAGAAAATAAAATAAAATTCAATAAATTACTGCTAGAATTAGTTCCCGATATGGAGAAATATATTGTCAAAAGAATGAGAACTGCAATACAACAAGAGCACTTTCCGAAGAACAAATACAAAGTAGATGATTTTATAGATCAGTTATTTATTGAAATCTATGATCAAATTGAACAATTCTCTAATGAATATGAGTTCTATGTATGGATTTATAAAAAAACCAACGAATTACTAGATGATGCTATTACTGAAGAAACATTTGATGATCTATTTCTAAAAAATATAGATGACTATTCAAAACAAGAATGGGATCAAATGCGAGAAAAATTTACAGCTGAATATGATGGCGATCTTATCATGAAAGAAGACCTAAACGATATATCTTATTATAAAGAGGCATATACACTTAAAGATATATTTATTGAAAATACTGAAGATTATCTTGAAGCAGAAATAGATGAAATCTTGCACGAAGAAGAGGTGGACAAGCACATTCAAATCGTACTTCATAATTTACCATTGCCCATGCAAAATGTTTTTGAGCTCTTTACAAAACAGCATCTTACTCTAGCAGAAATTGCAGAAATAAGAAATATAAGTATTGTAAAAGCGCAGCAACTTTTAAATGATGCTAGAAAATCACTAAAAATCAGCCTATTTAATAGATATACTTTCGATTCAGAAACTCTTTTTATAGATGAATCATAAAATACCTATGGCAATATCTATCCAAAAAATGCAGTTTTTGTGAATTGCTAGACTAGCGTTTTATACTTTGAAATTAAAGTACATTTAAAAGAGCATAGCGCTATAGGGAGCCAACGTTTTTTTTGATTAGGTAAAAATATTTTAAAGAAAAACACTATTGATCATCGATTGTTAAAGGAGTTAATTATTAAAACGCAAACTATGGAATTATTAATATATTCAAAGCAGTATGATGAGTCTGATGCGATTCATAATTTTATGGACTTCTATTACAGTCTGCATATGAAATACTTAGCTAGTGATTTATTAACCAAAGGATTATCTCCTAGCCAAATTACAGATGCTGTAGCAACAGCCATTAAAGTAGCGAATTCTTCAGGTGTTGAAGCGCACAAGCATTTTATGCCAGTTTATAGTGGCATTAAACAAGAAATAATTAAAGATTGTAAGCTCTCCAATTTGGGATACGGATTGGTATTGATGAATGCGAACCCAAACCTATCTATTGTAGGAGATTTTCAAGTAGATGTTTTAAAACAGTTTCTTCATTTAGATTCATAATTGAAAAAATCTATTATGGATATAGCACGAATAAGTGTTATATTTTTATGCAAGTGCACTACATTTAAAAATCATCAGCGCAATGCAATCCTCATTTTTATGCGTTTTACTCAAAAAAACTTATGCCTTTCGTTAGACTATTTAAAGAAATCACCAAAAAACAAAAGGTCTCTTCTAATATGAGAAATATTTAAACTTATTATTAATTTATTTTCTCATTATTGTCTAGCGATCTCAGTAGCTTATCGCTTCTTTTATTGTTAACTAATAATACGCTTTACGACCTTCCAAATTGCTGCTAGCATGATTGTAAGAGAAAACTCTAAATCGCTCTTAGTGTAAAAAAAACAGAGCTTTAGTCCCTCAATAAATTCATAAATATTGAAAATGGTTTCTATTACATATACTTAGACAAAAATCTAAAAAATTCTGTTTTAAGTTCTGCATATATATGTCTTTGACTGTCTAGGCGGTTTCTAAACTCAATGTGATTTTTAGCCAATGAACTATTCAATACTTCTATACCCGTTTTAGTTTGGCTGGCAATACTTATTTCATGTTTTTCAATAGCTTCCAGCAAATCTTCTATGACACCGCCGTGCAGGACAAACTCGTTTTGATAATGTTCTAATTGGGCCAGTACATACTTATCGGTCCAACGCGTTACAAGTTCGCTCAACCTGTTGTTGAAGGATTTTAATTCATCTTGCCAAAATGCAAGTTCTCTATTCCATTGTTGATGCTCAAAATGCATGTTACTATTGTATAAAACTTCCTTTTGTATTTCCATAACTTTTTAATTTTAGTTTATAATTTGTTGTTTTTATGAATGTTTCGCGAAAAAGCACAAAACATAAAAACCTTTCTTTGAAACCTCTAGATATCTGAATGCTTTATGTCTTAGCTAGTACTTTAATATTATTTATATCATCACGTTCTCCTAAAATAAGCTCTAAATCTTTCTTATGCGCTACCTCTTTCGTTAATAATAATTGCGCCAATTCTTCAAGTTGAACTCTATGCTTTGTCAGTAACTCTTTTGCTCTCTCATATTCTGAAGTTATCAGTTTTATAACCTCTTGATCGATACGTTTCCCTAAATATTCACTATATGGTTTTGCAAGAAATCGTTCATTTTGCCCCGTAGAATCATAAAAACTTAAAGGGCCAATCTCTTTATTTAGTCCGTAATATGCCACCATACTATAGGCCTGTTTTGTTACCTTTTCGAGATCGTCGATAGCTCCAGATGATATTTCATTAAAAATGACTTCTTCTGCAGCTCTACCCCCTAAAGCGGCACAGATTCGATCTGTAAATTGAGTTTTTGTTATAATTTGATTTTCTTCTGGAAGATACCAGGCAGCTCCTAAAGATTTTCCTCTTGGAATGATAGAAACTTTAACCAAAGATTCTACATTCTCTAGATACCAACTCACTACAGCATGCCCTGCTTCATGATGTGCCACAATTTGTTTTTCTTTTGGTGAGATTAGTTTGCCTTTACGTTCCAGACCTCCCACAATTCGGTCTCTAGCCTCAATAAAATCTTCTTGACTTACTTTCTTCTCCGCTTTTCGTGCTGCAATTAGCGCAGCTTCATTGCACATGTTAGCTATATCAGCTCCTGAAAAACCAGGGCTTAAAGAAGCTAAAAGAGAAATATCTACATCATTGCCTTTCACCACCGGCTTTGAGTGTACTTTAAAAATAGCCTCTCGTTCTTGTTTTGTTGGAAGTTCTAAATAAATATGCCGATCAAAACGACCTGGTCGCAACAGCGCTTTATCTAATATATCAGCTCTATTGGTTGCAGAGAGTACAATAACTCCTGTGTTTGTGCCAAAACCATCTAGTTCCGTAAGTAACTGATTCAATGTATTCTCTCGCTCATCGTTGCTACTAAAAGAATTTGCTTTTCCCCTTGCCCGTCCAATAGCATCTATTTCATCAATAAAAATAATGCTGGGTGCTTTCGCTTTGGCTTGTTTGAATAGATCACGCACTCTTGATGCTCCAATACCAACAAACATTTCAACAAATTCAGACCCCGATAATGAAAAGAAGGGCACTTGTGCTTCTCCTGCTACCGCCTTTGCTAATAATGTTTTACCTGTTCCAGGAGGCCCAACAAGCAGTACCCCTTTAGGAATTTTAGCTCCTAGCTTAGTGTATGTTTCGGGGTTCTTTAAAAAATCAACAATCTCCATGATTTCAATTTTGGCTTCTTCAAGACCAGCAACATCATCAAAGGTTACCTTGCTTCTTACATCTTTACTTGCTAGTTTTGCTGTAGATTTACCGAAATTCATAATCGTACCAGTACCAAATCTACCTTTACCCTGTCTTCTGAGTAGGAACATCCAGAATAGCACAATCAAAAAGACTGGAAACATCCAAGAAAATATATTGCTAAGATTCGTACGACTTATATATAATATTTCAATACGATTGCTTTTCAAAAAACCTTCCTGTGCTTTTTCCAGTTTATGCTCAAAGCTCTCTAAAGATCCAATCTGCATTGCATAATGAGGACCCGATGCAGTGGCCAACTTATTTTTGTTTGCGGCTTGATATTTGGCGTCTACAAGGCGATCTTCTTTTATGTAAATTTCAGCAAACTCTTTGTTTACAATAACAATTTTTTCAACATCCTGTGAAACCAACATTTTTGTTTCAAAAGTGAGCCAACTTATTTCTTGTGTTTTAAAAAGTGAATCAAATAAAAAAGGAGAAAAGATTAAAAAAAGAAAAAAAACATACAACCAGTAAGGATTTATCCTCATTGGACGTTTGGTATGCTTCGGTAATTTTCTTTTTTCTTGATTCATTAATTATTAACTGCCTTAAATTGTTCAAGAGCCTCCATTGCCTCGCATCCATATACGAGTGCTGGACCTCCTCCCATACAAATAGCGACTCCAATAGTTTCTAAAATTTCTTCTGATGTTGCACCATTCTCCAAAGCATCGTGCACATGAAAAGCAATACAACCTTCACAGTTTGCAGCGATGGAGATACCCAAGGCAATTAGTTCTTTTGCTTTGGCGGATATTACTCCGCTCGCCATGCTAGCCTTATGAAGTGCGCCAAAACCACTCATGGTTGTTGGTATTTTTCCTCCTAGTTTCTCCATGCGTGTTAAAATATCTTCATATTTTTTGATGTAGTTTTTCATAATACTTTATAGTTTGGTAAAAGAAAGCGTTTGTTATAACTCCAAAATTATTCTAAATACATGGTCTTTAAAATGACTTGGATCATTTCAACTCTATTATTATCACGGTTTCTTTGTAATCTAAATCACAAATTATGAGAAAGTATGTTTTTTTATCAATAATAATTTTGATAACGAGTGCGCCACTTTTAAAAAGCTGTGGTCCAATTATTATATCGCCATTACCGCAATCACCTCCACCAGTATGGTTTTATCCCGGTAGAATAGAAACTGTGCGTTATGTTTATTTTCCAAACTACGTTATCTATTATGATCTATCTGCAAGAAATTACCTGTACCTAGAGAATAATATTTGGAGACGAGTAACCGTGCTTCCTCCTAAATATCAAAGTATTAATTTAAAGAGGAGTAAATTTGTGCGAGTTAAAGGTTTTAGAGAAGATAAAATAAAAACATACCACAGAGAAAACTACCCTAGCAGTCCTAGAGCGAGCAGAACCCCTAAAACAATGGGAAGGAGAAATTAGTTTACTACTTGATTCGGTTACTCAATTTTATGGTGATATAAATGACCTTACTATTTGGTTTATAGGACAAACATGCTAGCTATATTTTAACGATGTCCGTGGGAGTTTCTACTAAGATCGTTGTATCTCCCCTTAAAGCAATGGGTTGTTTCATAATCCCTGGTTTATGCTGTATCATTTTTATCCAGTCTGTTGTCGAGAAATTATGATGTTCAAAATTTGATGTATAGGTCGGATGCTTTTGGTTTATAAGATCAGCAACTAACAGATTCAATCTCTCCGCAAGTTCTACTATTTGAGTTCCCGTAAGTTTTGTTTTTAAAATATCAATTTCTTGAATTGGCAATCCTTCTGCCTTAGCATATGCCAAAGTTTGTTTTGCTCTCGAAGACTTTGAGCTATAAAACAATGTTATTTGTCTATCCGATACAGCAATCTCCCCCATAATATTTAATTTATGCTGATTTACCTTCAGAATGATGCTTCAGTAATTCCTTTAGACTTTCTAAATATTCCTTCATGGCAATCTTATCAACATGCGGGTGATTAGTGGTTGCAAGGGTCATTGGATTTTCATCTAAAGAACGATAGAGTTCTGGATAATTCGTTTCAATGTCCGTTGTAATTTCTGAAATCTCTTTCAGGATGCTCTGTAAATTTTTCATCTTTATATTTTTTATGTTATTCATAGCGTAAGGCATCTATTGGATTCAGTTTTGCTGCCTTCCGCGCAGGGAAATAACCAAAAGTAACCCCTATAAGGGCAGAAAAACCAAAACCGATTGCTATTGAATAGAAAGCTGTAGGAATATAAAAACTAGTTACTTTATAAATAATTTGATTCCCAACAATTCCAAATACAATACCTAATAAACCACCCACCAAACTCAATACAATCGCTTCGATTAAAAATTGTGTCAAAATATCGCTTTCTCTTGCGCCTATTGCCAATCGCGTACCTATTTCCCGTGTTCGCTCGGTCACGGAGACCAACATTATATTCATAATACCAATACCTCCAACGATTAGTGAAATACTCGCAACAGCTCCCAATAGGATTGTCAAAATTCCGGTAATATTACCCGTAATTTCCTGAAGTTCAATTTGGGTGGTAATTTCAAAATCATCTTCATCCTCATCCTTAATCTTATGTGATTCTCGCAACAATTCTGTTGCTTCTATTTCTGCATTGGTAATATGATCTTCGCTCAGCGCACTGGCCAATATCATATTATAACCTCTTTGATGACCAAATAATCTGTTTTGAATCGTGGTATACGGAGCAACTATGATATCATCCATATCTTGACCCATCCCACCCGATCCTTCCTCTTTTAATAAACCCACCACGATAAAAGGCACTTTATTTATTCGAATCTGTCTCCCAACAGGATCTTGTCCTGGAAATAATTCTTCTCGTATTGTTTCGCCGATAATGCAATATTTTTTGGCTGTTCTTACGTCTTCTTCCGAAAAAAAACTTCCAAGTTCTATCTCTCTGCTTGTAATCATAAAATAATCATATGAAACTCCATAGACAGTTGTAGACATATATCCATTAGCTCCAATAGCTTGAGCTCCCAGAGCCATCAAAGGAGATAATTGTGGCATCCAAACAGAATTCTTTTGTAACATATCAAAGTCCTTCTTATCTATTCGTCTTCCCATTCTTACGTTGATACCCGCTTTATGCTCAGTCTTGGTTTGAATCATCAATAGATTTGTTCCTAAACCAGATATTTGGTTTTGAACTTGCAATGTTGCGCCCTCTCCTGCAGAAATTGTCATAATTACAGCACCAACACCAATAATAATACCGAGCATGGTCAACAAGCTACGAGTCCGATTCTTATTGATGGACTGAAAGGACACTTTAACTATTTTTAAAAACCTTCTCATTCTTATTCTTTTATACTGTTACAGGTTTTTCTAATTCCTTGATTGCAAATTCTTTGGTACTTCTGTTTTCTATCATTTTATCAGAAATTATTCGCCCATCTCTTAGGTAAATCATCCGTTTTGCAAACTGAGCAATCTCAGGTTCGTGGGTAATCATAACGATGGTCTTTCCTTTATTATTTAGCTGTACAAAAAGATCTGCAATATCAAAACTAGACTTACTATCTAAATTTCCTGTGGGTTCATCTGCAAGAATTAGAGCCGGATTATTCACTAAAGCTCTGGCAATAGCTACCCGTTGCTGTTGTCCTCCAGAAAGTTCATTGGTCTTGTGATGCATCCGATCTGACAAACCAACTTGTTCCAATGCTTTTTTAGCAAGTTCCTTAGAATTTGAAAATTGCCCTGTTCTATTATAGATTAAAGGCAGTTCTACATTTTCTAAAGCGGTGGTTCTAGACAGTAGATTATAACTTTGAAAAATGAAACCTATTTTTTGATTTCGAACATCTGCCAATTGATTTTTGTTTAATTCATTTACTCGCACACTATCTAAATCATATTCCCCTGAAGTAGGACTATCTAAACAACCAATAATATGTAATAATGTAGATTTCCCTGAGCCAGATGCCCCCATAATAGCAACAAATTCACCTTCATTTATAATCATATCTACATCGGTAAGTGCACGCACTTCAATCTCTCCGTTTTTAAAAATACGGCTCAATTTTTTAGTTTCAATGACTTTCTTTGAAGGCATTCCTTTTATTTTTTATATTTAATTCCATTGATTGCTTTACTTTTCTCCAATAAATCTGAACCATCAAGAAATCTTTTAATTTCTGATTGTAGTCCTGTTTTGATTCCTATTTCTATGAACTTAAAATCTAACTTTCCTTGCTCGTTTTTATAAAAGAATCCATCGATGTTCTTAGGTAAATTTCTCTTAAAATTAGCAGGCGTATAAAGCTCTTCATTATTAATGGTTTCATTAAATTTTACCTGCAACGAGTCCGGGAGTATTTCTGTGGCTTTTTGCTTCAAAATCGGTTTGATTTTCTGTAGCATGTCTTCATTGGGTCTAAATCGTAATGCCGAATTATTGACTAATAGTACATCTTTAGCAGCATTTGTTATAAACTCAAGATTCGCAGTCATTCCAGGCAACAACAAGCCCTTTTGATTATCAACATCAACTACTACTTGATAGTTCACCACATTATTTATCTTTATGGGCTGCAGTCTAATTTGGCTTACCAATCCGTGAAATTTTTTTTCGGGATATGTTTGTACCTCAAAACGAACGCGCATACTATCTTTAATATATCCAATATCACTTTCGTCCATATCTGCCAAAATTTGCATTTTTGAGAGGTCTTCTGCGATCACAAACATGGTAGGTGTTGAAAAGGATGCTGCTACTGTTTGGCCTTCTTCTACACTGCGCTCAATAACAGTACCCTTAATAGGAGAAGTAATATGACCATACCCCATACTTACTTTTATATTACTTATTCTTGCTACGGCAGCTTTTTTAGCACTTACCGTTTGTATATAAGCATATTTGGAGATATTATATTCTTTTGTTGAAATAACCCCTTTTTCATAGAGCTTTTTATTTCGATCAAATTCATCTTTGGCTTGATATACTTGTGCCTCACTCACGCCTAAATTAGCTTCTGCACTATTTAAATTTGTCTTTAATAATTTTAAATCCATTTCTGCAAGAATTTGACCTGCTGTAACTTGGTCATTATAATCCACATAAATTTTTTCGATAGTACCCGATAATTGTGTTCCTATCTCTACAGTATTTATAGCTTCTACAGTACCTGTACTAGACACATCTGCCTCAATATTTCCTTTTTGTAAAGAAGTGAAAGTATAGTCTAACTTTTTAGACTGCAATTTAGGTTTTACATAAAAATAGCCTATTACCGCAACTATAAGAATCAGAATTATGAACCCTCTATATTTTTTCATTTTATGCCAATTTATAGTAGTAAAATTATGTAATTGTATTGATTCTTCTTATGACATTGATCAGTTTTGGAATGAAAAAAATCGCAGTGAAATAGGCGTAATATGCTATGTTCTCTGCGATTCGTAAAATTGGATTTAAAGATGTTATTTAGGCACTAAATTTAGCTGTCGTACCAATTCTTCTCCAGCAACTATATGTTCTGTAATTGTAAAGACTTCTTTTCTGTTTTTTCTAAAGTCTTTTAAAAACTGAACAAACTCATCTTCAAGAGTTTCGTGTTCCGTTCTAAATTGATGTGAATCGTATTTAAAAGGATCCTCTATCAACTCGGCTAAATGATGTAAATGCTTATTTGTTCTTGCTAACAAGGAAGAACATTTTTTATCAACTTTAAGCAAATTAATTTCAATATTCTGCATCATATCAATATTTTCCTTTTTTGAAATCCATAGAAAATACTTATCGATCAGATGATGTAAAAATCTTAAATCGTCTTTGTAAAAGGAAAGATCTGATTTCCAATGTTCTGTTAGTATATATAATTTTTGCCAATCAGCTTTCTGAATATAATTGTCTTTTGGTCTGTTTCTGAAATCATTCATCCTATAAATTCTAGGAAGTAAATGTACTAATGCCTTTAAAGGAATAAAATGATCTAGATCATTTTAAATAAATTAAGTGTGATACATATCCCATGAATCCTCAAGCGTTCTTTGCTAAAATTTTAGAGGCAAGTAGGATGCTTTTTATTTCTTGTTTTCATCTGTATATGAGTTTTAGAAGTATGCTTTTATTATCGCATAAAAAGAACAGCCATCCATTTTCCAATATATAATTTAGATACTAGATAGCTGTTCTCTTCAAGGCCTATGCCGTAGCTTCTTCTTTTACATTTCTATTTTGAGCAAATTTTTCGATAAGATCTGGTAATTTTTCAAATACCGCAGCGAGCCCTTGTGATTTACCAGCAGACAAGAACGAAATTTCGTCTCCTTTGCTTACTAAAAAACCTATAGGTTCTATACCTACACCGGCACCAGCGCCCATACCTTCTCCTTTACTTCCTTTGCGCTCTGTACCTTCGCCGCCTCCAGAACCAAATCCCATCCCTACCTTAATAACTGGTACGCACTTAAATTCGCCTAAGTCGAACTGCTGCCCAACAACCGTTTCTGTTTTAGCTTCCGTTTTAATGAAGTCTGTAATTTTTCCTAATAATTCTTCAAAATGTAATTCCATAATTCTAAGTTTTAATAATTAATAAATGATCTAAGTATTCTAATGGGCTTATTTTCTATGTGTACTAATAGCTTAACACGCCCGTCGAAGTTGATATTGAAAGCTCCATACTTATACTTTAGTAAAGCAAAAAGAGGATATAGTTTTGCATTCATTAAACAGTCACCAGTGTCCATGTCTACATAAAAGCTAGTTACCTTAAAAGACTGTACCACCCGAAGTACTTTTGTTAAACCAGGACTCTTTTTCTGTTTGGACTTTAACTTTTGCGGCTTTTTTTTATCATGTTTCTTTTGCCGTAGTGGATAGAAATAAAAATCTTTGAAAAAAACATGTACTTTTATTTGTAATATTTCCGCTTTATCTGCTTCAATACCAATTGTAACCAACCCCTTTAATTTGATATAATAGAGCGCTTTGTCTGTGTCGATACAGATAAGAATAGGCATAAATAATAAAAACCCTATTAGTAGCACAAAGACGGATAATACAAGTATAATAAGCATCTCTTATTTTTAGATAAAGAAACGATGTAAAATATCACAAAACAATGATGCAGATCAGTATGTACCTTATATAGCGTATCAAATTATGCTACCCTTTTGAAGAAAAAGAAGTTCTTTCATGATCAAAATCGCATCATTATGCAATAGACATACCTCCATCGATTACTTGGGTGGTTCCTGTTATGTATTTGCTGTCTTCCGAAGCCAAGAAAACCACCAGTTGGGCAATTTCTATAGATTCTGCATAGCGTCCAAAAGGGATGCCTTCCTCAAATCCCTTTTTAACTTCATTGGGTGCTTGTGGCGAAATATCTTTTTCAATATCGCGCATCATACGTGTGTTCACTGGTCCAGGGTGCACAGAATTTACCCGGATATTCCTTGCTGCAAATTCTAATGCGGCAGTTCTCATAATTCCGACAATTCCATGTTTACTTGCAACATAAGCTCCTAATCCACTAAAACCCTTAAGACCCGCCACTGAAGAAGAAATTATGACACTACCGCCATCATTCATTTCAGGTATCACGTGCTTACATCCTAACCAAACGCCCTTCAAATTTATTGCAATTACTTGATCAAAAACCTCATCAGGATACGCTGTTATTTGTGAAGATTTCCCCTCTATGCCAGCATTATTAAAAAAAATATCTATTTTCCCAAACTTAGATACTGTTTTAGATACATATGCCGCTGTTTCGGTGGCATTTGAAACATCTGCAACACAATAGGAAACATTGGAATCATCGAGCTCTTTAGTAGCAGCTATGAGCCTGCTTTCAGTTCTTCCTATTAACATCACTTTAGCCCCTTCTTTTAAAAATAATTTTGCGGTAGCTTTTCCAATACCACCAGCACCACCAGTAATAATGGCAACTTTATCTTTCAGTTTTTTCATTTTTTATAATTTTTAAGGTTGCCACAACTTATCCTATTGTTCGATAAAAAGAAATGACCCTCGTCAGTTTGCTCACCTTTATAAATCATTTACAATTATTGCCATCCAGTCAACCATTCCTATAAAGTTTATTGTAAAAAAGATCTAAAGCTTCGCTATTCTATGGCGTCTAGATTGACCTAAGTCATTTTATAAGAAACCGATACGTCTTACTTTTGTGGTTCATCAAATCAATGCTCATGAACGTTTATAAAAAAATTGGTATTGCATTGCTCATAATTCTTGGTTTGCTAATCATATTAGGAACTTGGTACAAGTATGAATTCTCAATGAAAGAGGCCAATTCTATGGAAATAAACGACGCTAATCTAGCGCGTAAAATTCTTATCGCTACCCAAGGGAGCGTTTTTAAGGATAAAGTAACACTTAGTCTTATTGAATATTACAAACCTCAATCTGTATTTATAAAAGTGATAGATACTAAATTGCTAGCGGACATACTCCCCAAAGAATTTGATGCCATTATAGTGGTTCACACTTGGGAGTATGGAAAGCCTCCAATAAAAGTAAAGCGGTTTATAAAACAAAATGAAGCAGTGAAAAATAAAATTGTAGTACTGACCACTTCTGGCGAAGGCAGCTTCAAAATGGATGGTGTAGATGCATTGACGGGTGAATCCAATTTAAAAGATGCTGAAGAATATTCTGATAAAATTATTCGCAAAGTAGAAGCCCTGCTAGCGAAGAATCCAAAATTAAAAATATAATTCTTATCAAATAAATTTATAAACTGCTTGAAGATTCATAAAAACTTATCGTTGCCTTTAGAAAAATGAGGAAGTGTTCTTGGAGCAACACAAGAAGTAATCAAACCTACAAGGATATCATAGAAAACGTGACCATAAAGAGCATTTAAATTTCACATTTACTCCTGAAAATATTTTTATTTAGTCCCAATTTCGAAATGAATTTCGATTGTTGCCAAAAGAAATACCCCTTAATTTCTCAAGGAGCTTTTTAGTAGATAACTCTATTGAAATATCGAACTTAAGTTTTACTCCAAGAGAATTGATTGACACTCATCATATAATGACTCTTATTGTGAAAAGTTCAACTTAAGTTTTACACCAAGAGATTTTTTAGAAACAATTTTAATAACAAGGACCATATCAAAAGACAAGAATTTACATCCATTAGTGTGACCTTTATTCTTTATCTCAATCCATTAATATCATATCTCGATACAAAATTCCAAACCAATTCAGATGTGCTCTGACCTTGGTAAGTGGCGCTAAACCAAACATGATCTCCTCCTATGAATTTATAATGCTCAACAGAAACTGAGCTCTCTCCTTGGTCATAGACATAACGTTCAATATTATTGTCACTTGTTATAGTAGGGGTTAAAACTGTATTGTTGAAATTAATCCAGTGGTCTAATGTACTTTGTGCAGAGTTCCAGTCATTGTTCCCATTATATGGTAGTACTCCATCAGATGTTCCGTGAAGATGTACTACCGGCATAGGATGATTTGTAGATCCCGTACAATCTAACATTACTCCAGAAACAGATGCTACCGCAGCAATTAAGTCGCTTTTATAATTTGCGAGCCCATATGCCATCATGCCACCGTTTGAGTATCCTGCAGCATAAATTCTCTCCATATCTACATTATACTGAGATGAGATCTCAGTTATCATGGATTCAACAAAACCAAAATCATCAGCATCACTTTTATTGTCTCCTCCTGATGGACAACCGTTCCAATGAGATAAACCATCTAAACAGATACCTTGAGGATAGATTAAAATAAAAGTGTCAGCTTCTGACAATGAGCGCATATCTGCTTCTTGCATATAATCACTTGCACTACCACCAAACCCATGAAAATTAAGCATTAGTGGAACAGAAGATGTTCCATCATATGAATTAGGTATGTATAAAACATATTCTCTATTGATACCATCGTGAACTATGGACTGTGCATTATTATTTGAGTAACATTCCTCTGGATTTTTATTATCATCTTTTTCACAACTACTAAGAATCGTTAGTAAGAAAGTAAATAGTAAAATTGATTTTTTCATCGGATTCTATTTTTTTTTAAAACGACGACTTCTTTTTATTATTGTGTATAAATAAAAAAACGGTTACACTATATAATAGTATAACCGTTTTATTGTTTTAGTAGATAACTCTATTGAAATATCGAACTTCGAATTCTCTCGGAAGAGTTTTATTGAAACTTCTTTTTTAATCGATAAAATTATAAATTAAACAAATCGAAATAAGGTAGGTCATCATCTATCTCTGGTTGCAGAGAATTGTCAAGTATCCCCAATCGACCTCCACTTCCATTCGATCTGCCAGTGGAATTAAGTACTCTTTGAAAATTTCTGCAACGGTTGGTTAAACCTATTTTTTTATTGCGAACTATCTTTTAATTTGCTATAATTGTAAAAATACTTTTCGTATTTAACGGATTAAAACTGTTTTAGAAGACAAAAGTATCAAGCAAACTTGGTTTGCGGATCAATTAGAAAAGAGTTTCGATAGTATTGTATGTAGAGAAAATAATTGAAGACAACCTTCCCTCAGTTGAGGAAGTACTGACTGATTTAAAATCTGCATGGAGCGAGAGTCTAAAAGCAGTAAAAAACTTAAAAAGAAGTAGAAATTTCAACTAAAGTTTCTTTAGATAATTTTATAAATAAAACATGATGGATGCAAAAAAAATGCTTAATAAATTTAACAGAAAAGCAAATGAATGGTTAGTTGATTTAAGAATGATGGATGAAGAGATCATTCAAATCAAACCAACTGAAAAATCGTGGTCAATTTCAGAGGTATACGACCATGTTATGAGAGTAGCACGAAGCTATCAAATTCCTAACTTGAAAGAAAGTATTACAGAATCAGCTAAAAGAAAAAAAAGTAAAAACAAATATGGAATTGCAATTTTTAATTTAGGTTACAGGAAAAATGTACATATTAAAATGGAAGAATTTCCAAAGCCGTTAGTTGAAGCCTTCACTCCTTCCAAAAGAGTTAAAAATGATTTAATCAATGATTTCTTATCCTTCATCAAAGAAGTAAATGAGCTACAAGATATTTTAGAAAAGAGTGGTAAAGAGCATAAGCAATATCATTATATGTTTGGTGATATTAATACGAGAGAATGGTTTTCATTAATTGAACTTCACATTTGGCTGCATGATAAACAAAAAGCAAAAATAAAAAGATATATAGAAACCAATGAATTATGTGTTGAATGTTGATTGGTAGAATTATCTAAACCATTTAAAAATAAATAAGTTTAATAAAATAAAGAGCAGATAACTTGAGAAAATTGAAAATTTTAATAACTGCTATAGTGTTCGTATTTCTATCATGCAATGTAAACGAAGAAACTCCAGAACCTATAGAAACAAGAGGATACGATATGCTACTTATTGGGAATAGCTTTTTTAAACCCTATGCACAGAAACTTAATGCTATGGCTGTTGACGCTGGTTTTGAAAATCATAATGCAACTGTGGTTTTTCGTGGAGGAGATAATGGAAGACCCCTTAATTTTTGGAACGACACTTCAAGTGAAGCACATAATCAAATAAAGATGACTCTTGACCAGGGTAATATAGACTTTTTTGGAATGACAGCTGGAAAGTTACCAGATAATCCAACAGATGGTTTTAGAGAATGGATCGAATATGCCTTACAAAATAATCCTGACATTACTGTTTTTTTATCAATACCGCCACCTGATTACCCTTCAAATTGGCCTCAGTTGGCCGAAGAAAGGGGCTTTAGTAACATACAAGAGGTGTACACAGATTTTGTGAAGGAAAATATTCATAATTCTCTTGTAGATGAGCTACGTGCTGAATTTACGTCTACCCTTATTTTTACCATTCCTACCGGATGGGCTTGTATCAATTTAGCGCAAATGAATCTCGATAACTTATTATTGGATGAGATTGAAATGTCAGGAGCAGTTGAAACGTCAATATTCGTAGATCCAAAAGGACATCAAGGAGAGATTGTTAAACAAACAGGTGGTCTTGTGTGGTTAAATAGCCTCTATGATATAGATTTAAGTACCAATACTTATGAAACAGGATTCAATACAGACTTGCACGAAATAGCAAAGCAAATAACGGATAGTCATGATTCTAATTACAAACAATAAAGATTTTGTATTTATAATAAAAAACGATTACACTATAATAGTATAACCGTTTTATTGTTTTAGTAGCGGGAACTGTACTCGAACCAGTAACTTTGGGTTATGAGAAACACTATTTAGTTTTCATGATGCATCACTTATTAATTTAACCAAAACAAGCTTCACATTTTCCTTGTATCAATAATTGAGAAACCTCAATTTTCCTATTAGGTATTTTTGGAATTGAAAAACTAACTGCTAAACAATCGACCTTTCCACAATCTAAACATTGAAAATGAGGATGAACATCACTATGTTTATTTGAAGAACAGTTACTACATTTAGCATACCATTTTAATCCATCTTTAGCAAGAAATGAATGTAAAACACCATCGTCTTCGAGTTTATCTAAAACGCGATATACTGTTGTTTTATTCATTTTAGAAGTAAGTCGACTCACTAAAGAAATAACCGAAATTGCGTTCGTTTGATTTTTGAATTGACTAAGTAATATCTGAACAGATTTTGTTTTTCTTAAAATACCCATACAACAAATATAACGCAACTATGTTGCATTAACAACTATTATATTTATATTTGCAACTCAGTTGTATTAATAAATTCTAAATGATATTAATAAAACAAAAATCAGATTCTATAGGAGTCGCAGCAAGTACACTTTGTTTAATACATTGCATTGCTACTCCATTTATTTTTATAGTACAAAGTTCTTCATTAATGTGTTGTAATGCAACACCTAATTGGTGGAAATCTATGGACTATTTATTTTTAATTATTTCTTTCCTGGCTATTTGTCGCTCCACGCAAACAACTGCTAAAAACTGGATAAAACTGGCCTTATGGGGAAGTTGGTTTCTATTATTTTTTATTATAATCAATGAAAAAATGTCATTATTCCCTTTGAAGGAATACTTTATATATTTTCCAGCAATAGCATTAATCGTTTTGCATCTCTACAATAAAAAATATTGCCGATGTAACACCACTAAATGCTGTACAAATGAATAAACAAGATATTGAAATAATTGGAGATAATCATATTTCATCAAGTGTTGAAACACCAATGCTTTCCAATGCGTTTAACACGTCAGATGATGAAAAAATTAAAACTATCCAGCACCATTTTGGAAAAATAATGGAAACACTTGGACTCGATTTATCAGATGATAGTTTGTCTGGTACACCGTATCGTTTTGCAAAAATGTATGTAAAGGAACTGTATTATGGGTTAAACCCCAAAAACAAACCAAAAATGTCTGTGTTTGACAACAAATACGGATATAAAAAAATGCTCGTAGAACAAAATATCACAATAGACTCTTCTTGCGAACATCATTTTTTACCAATAATAGGACATGCGCATATTGCATACATTCCTAAAGAAAAAGTAATAGGCCTTTCAAAAATAAATCGGTTAGTAGATTATTATGCGCATCGTCCACAGGTACAAGAAAGATTATCATTACAAATCCTTAAAGATTTACAAAATATTTTAGAAACAAAAGATGTCATTGTAATGATTTGTGCAAAGCACCTATGTGTATCTTCAAGAGGAATAAAAGATAAAGATAGTTTTACTACCACTATAGAATATGATGGCAGTTTTGAAGAAAAAATATATCGTGAGGAATTTTTAAACATAATTAATAATCAAAAAATATAGAAATACAGCACACATTTTTAAATTCCCTAATATAGATTTAGGGAAAAGAGAAGATTTCCTAATTTTAGGAAAATCTGGGGTAGGAAAAACCACCTTTTTATATCTTTTAGCAGGTTTATTAAAACCAATTAGCGGAAAAATAATAATTAATAAAATTGAATTTAATTCTTTAACCAAAAATAAATTGGATGAATTTAGAGGCCGAAATATTGGACTTGTTTTTCAAAAAAAACATCCGATTAAATCTTTCAATGTAATGGAAAATTTAAAAGCACGTCTTTTTTTAGTAAAAAAAAATAGAAATTTTACTAACACAATTAAATATTGCTGAATTAAAAAAAAGTAACATTCGTAAATTAAGTGAAGGACAATTGCAAAGATTATGTATTGCTCTATCTGTAATACATAATCCGCAAGTTATTTTAGCTGATGAACCCACTTCCAGTTTAGATGATGAAAATTGTAAAATTGTTATTGAGTTACTAAAACATCAGGCAAAACAGACCAATGCCAATTTAATCGTCATAACGCATGACCAAAGAATAAAACCTTTCTTTCACAATTCAATTACCCTATGAATATTTGGAAGATTAGCATACTCAACCTAAAATCTAAACCAATATCTACTTTTTTAAGCATATTTGTTTTATCCTTGAGTATTGCACTTCTTTTAGGAGTTCATCAATTAAAAACCTCTTTCAAAAACCAAATTGACTCTAATTTAGGTAAAATAGATTTAGTTATTGGAGCAAAAGGAAGCCCACTGCAATTAGTTTTGGCCTCTGTATTGCATTTAGATAATCCAACAGGAAATATCTCTTATGATGAAGCAAAAAATATAAGCAAAAATTCCTTGGTTAAATTGTCTGTCCCTATTTCTTATGGTGATAATTATAAAGGATATAGAATTATAGGAACAACCACTGAATATACTTCTTTTTATAACGCTGAATTAGAGAATGGTCGAAAGGTTAAAAAAGTTATGGAAGTAGTTTTAGGCAATACTGTTTCAAAACAATTAAATCTTAAAATAGGTGATACATTTTTAAGTTCTCATGGATACGTAGAAAACGATATAGATGTACATTCTGATAAATTTACTGTAGTAGGTATTTTAAAACCTACACAAAAAGTAATTGATCGTTTAATAATTACTAATTTGGAGAGTTTTTGGAAACTACACAATCATGAAGGTAAAGATGAAGATGAAAGTCATACAGAAGATCATCAAAAAGCGCATCAGGAAGAAAGTTAAATAACATCATTATTAATAAATCTTAAAAGTCCTAAAGCACTTTTAACGTTTCTTAGGAAAATTAATGAGCATAACAACCTACAAGCTGCATTACCTAAATACGAGTTACATAAACTATATGAATATACAAGTATTGGCTTTCAAACGATTGCTTGGATAGCCTATATAATTCTTATAATTTCTTGTATTATTATTTTTATAAGTATGTACAAAATGGTAAAAGAACGTGCTTTTGATTTGGCAATTTTAAGAACCTATGGAGCCAGTAATTTTCAATTGATGAAAATGGTAATTTATGAAGGACTAGCTATTGCATTTTTTAAATTTAGATCCTGAGGGGAAAATTTATATATTATCTAAAGGACCAATGTCATCTTGTTATTTTTGCGGAATAGGTGGACCAGAAACAGCAATTGAACTTTACTTGAAAATACTTCATTAATTTTTAACACAGATGATATTATATCTGTAACTGGCATTCTAAAACTAAACCAAGATGATGTAGAACATTTTAATTACATTCTCACTAAATCTAATGGAATATTAATTAAATAAACTAATTTTATGTTTTTAAAACACTCAAAAAATATCACTTAAATGAGAGCTTTACATTTAATTTACTTATTTCTTTTATTTGCTTCTTGCAAAAAAACAAATAGAGACCTCACAAAAATAACTGCAAAAACAATTGCTATCGATAGTACCATACAATCTTCTGTAAAAATAGATAGTATTATAGCTCCTTATAAAGAAAAATTGATAAACGAAATGGAAAAGGTGTTGAGCTATACACCAAAAGATCTTACAAAAATAAGTATTGAGATGCAAAGTACTTTGGGAAATTTAATGGCAGATATGTGTTTTAAAATGGCAAATCCTATGTTTAAAGAAAAGACAAAAGCTTCTATTGATTTTGCTATGTTTAATTATGGGGGATTACGAGCCATAATACCTGCTGGAAAAGTAACAAAGGAACATGCTTTTAAACTAATGCCTTTTGAAAATGAATTAGTTGTTGTAAATATTACAGGTGATAAAGTAGCAGAATTAGTCAATTATTTTATTAAAAATAAAGAAGCACATCCTTTATCAAAAAATATAGCACTAATCATCATTAAGGAAAATAATTATGCTTTAAAAATTAATGACAAAGAATTCGACAATAACAAAACCTATAATGTACTAACATCCGATTTTTTACAAAGCGGAGGTGATAAAATGAATTTCTTTAAAAATCCAAAAAAGCTGACAAAATTAGACTATAAAGTAAGGGATGCTATTATCTCTTATTTGGAAAAAGTAGATACTTTAAAAACCACAATAGACAAACGTGTAACAATCAAGTAATGGAAAGAAGAAATTTTATAAAACAATTAGGAGGAGCATCAGCACTTGCCATGGTTGGCGGATTAACATTACCATCTTTTACTGACAAGCAAAAACGTCATATCACTATTTTACATACCAATGACACTCACAGTCATATAGAGCCTTTTAAAGCAAATCATCGCAGAAATGCGAACAGAGGAGGAATTCCTAGAAGGGCCACTTTGATTGAACAAATTCGGAAAGAAAATCAGAATACGCTATTATTAGATGCTGGTGATATTTTTCAAGGAACACCTTATTTCAACTATTTTGAAGGCGAACTTGAATTTAAGCTGATGAGTATATTAAAATATGATGTAGCAACAATTGGTAATCACGATTTCGACAACTCTATAGAGGGCTTATTTAAGCAATTACCAAATGCAAAATTCGATTTTGTTTCCGCCAACTACAATTTTAAAAATACGATTTTAGATACCCATATCAAACCTTATAAAATCATCATCAAAGATGATATTAAAATTGGCATATTTGGTTTAGGTATTGAATTAGAAGGATTAGTAAATAAAAAAATGTATAAAGAAACTTTATACTTAAATCCTATAGAAATAACTCAGGATATTACAAGTAAGTTAAAAGATGAAGAAAAATGTGATTTAATTATCTGCTTATCGCATTTAGGATATTATTACAAAAACAATCCAAATAAGGTTTCTGATTTAAATTTAGCAAAAATCACTAAAAATATTGACTTAATTATTGGCGGACACACGCATACATTTTTACCAAAACCAACCATTGTAAAAAACATAGCTGGTAAAAACATGTTGGTAAATCAAGTTGGAGCTTATGGTATAAATTTAGGTAGGATTGATTTTTATTTTGATGCGCAGAACAATAAAACATCTAAAGGAACAACGATTTTAGTATAGTTTTAAATTTTAATTTGTTTTACATAAAAACAAAAAATAGGCTTACATTTTAATGAGAACCTTGTCATCTCTAGCAGTGAGAATTGGATTTGTTTCTGCACGTTGTTCCGCACTGAGGCAAAGAAAATAAAAATCGCACAACGCTTTCGGGTATTTTTTGTACTTCCCTAAAAGTTGAAAACCGTTTCACTTTTAAAAGCACAAAAAAACCTCTTGATTTCTCAAGAGGTTTTCTTTGTAGCGGGAATTGGACTCGAACCAATGACCTTCGGGTTATGAGCCCGACGAGCTACCTACTGCTCTATCCCGCGATTTCGAGTGCAAATATACAACAGTTTTTAAGTTCTACAAGGTTTATTTGAATATAAATTAAAAAAAGGAAGGTGTTTTTAGTTCTAACACAAAACCTGCATTTGATGGTAATTCATAGGATTTTGTAGCACAAAAATCTAACACAGACTCGAGATTTATTTTTGTAAATTTCAATCAAACTTGTTATCATTAATATTTCTGAATTATTAAGAATCAATTTCTTTAAAACCTTTGAAAAATCCAATTGTAAAGTCTACAATCCATTTAATGGATAAAAAACCAAACCACAAAAAAGAGATGAAAATGTGCCAAAATACTTTAATGAAATTAACAAAGAGAATGATCACCATGTAGATCATTTGAAAAGTAGCAGCGTTTTTTCCTCTTACTTGAACACCACCTAATTTGAAACTGGAATAATTGGGTTTGAAGATGTTATAGGAACCTCGTTTATTTTTTAAGGATGTACTTAATCCGTTTTTTGAGACATTGAAATTGAATGGGCCACTTTTATACCTCCCAATAAACTGAAAGTTACCGTTTTGGAAACCCATTCTTGCACCCTTAAATAATCGTTTGTGAAGACGAAGTCCGTGTTTGGTGTTTATGGTAGCACCAATTCCATCACCCTTAAATGTTTTCGTTGCAGAAACACCTCCTGTTCTTGAAACTCGGACATTTTTCCCTCGGTATTCAATTCTTTTTGAAGGTTTGTCTTTATCTTTTGAATTAGTGCTTGACATGAGTCAAAATTAAGAAATTAAAATAAGGAGGTTGAGATGTTTGAATTTTGATTTCCCCTCCCCCTATTGACAGAAGTTGCAGCTCAATTTCTTCTTTTGACGATCCACTTAACTTGGACGATATACAATTCTCCTTCCTTTAAAATACTTAAGTAACGAGTGTAAGTTAGACTGCTTTTTCGAAAGCATTTTCTATATCGCTTAATGTTACAGCAACTTGTTTTTCGGCAAGAAACTTATAAATCAATAATCGCATTGCTGTAACTCTAATATTTTTTGAGTCTAAAAATTGTTCTATTTTTTGCATAATTTTTAATGTTCTTCGTTACCAAATGGTTTAATAATAATTCCTACGCTAAAAATAAAGCCGTCTGTTGGTGCATAAATTTCTGGAAATTCTGGATTTTCGTGTGGTGGTAAAACCAAAGGCGAAAACCTACTTTGTCGTCTGTCTGTGAAATTTTCAAAATTCACAAAAGCACTACCAAATTTAAAGTTTCGCATTAACAATAATCCCATTGTGACAAAATCTGTCGTTTCAGTTCCGTTTGATAAAAACTGCTTTCCTGTATAAAATGTCTCGTAACCAATTCGCCATTTATCAGATTCGTACATTAATACACTTCCTGCGTTATGTTTTGCTGTCAATGGTTTTTGTGGATTTCCTGCCAAATAGTTCAGTTTCGTGTCTATAAGTGCATAATTTAAAAACCATCTAAAATCTTTATAAGTAAACTTAATATTTGTTTCTGCTCCTTTGCTTAAAATTTCGTCAGTTGCATTTTCAAATGCAAACAAACCGTTATTTGTACTATTTAATAACAATCCGTTATTAATCGCTGTAACATAAAAAAGTTGATTAATGGAAAAACCAATGGTTTCAAATAAACGTGTTTGATAATTGAAATCAAGATTTACACCATAAGAACGTTCTGCTTTTAATGAAGATTTATCAATGCCAATTACATTTTCAAAATTGATAAATTCAGCCTCTTCTGTAAAAATATCTGGAATTTTGTAGCCTAAACCACCACCAATTCTGCATGAAAATCCGCTATCATTTTTATAAAGCAAAGAAATTTTTGGAAGTGGAAAAATACCGAAATCAGTATTGTAATCTGCTCGCAATCCAGTTTCTAAAATCCAATTATCTGAAATATCAAGAATGCTGTTTGCAAACATTCCATAAGTTATATCTGTTTGGTCACGTTGTAAAGTTGCATTATTATTTTCATCAAAGTTTGAAGTGTATAAGTTTGCTCCAAAAATCCAATCTGTTTTTAAAGAAGTTTTTTTATAGGTAACTTCTGTAAACGTATTGAATTGTTTACCATCAAAACTAAAACCTGGAATAGTAAGATTTCTATCGAAAAATGAAATACTATTTTTTATATTTAATGAGCTTATTGAATCTATTTGCGTTTTATAAACTGCTTGACTGCTTACTCTTTTTGATATGTTTTCTTCTGTATATTGATGAATTCCATTTTCTCCGCTTTCAATTTTTGTTACATCTCCACCAATTCTGTCATCGTAAGTTCCATTTAAACCAAACCAAAACGTTGTTTTTTCTGATGGATAATAAAAGAATTTTGGGTTGAATGAAATTGATGTAGTTTTTGGTAAATTACTAAAACCATCATTTTCTGGGTCGTAAACTTTTTGAGAATGACCAGAAGCGTAAAGTGAAACACCAAATTTCTCATTTCGTTTGCTGTAGAATACATTTGCTGTACTTCCTAATGCTTGGGTTTGTGTTAGCATAATATCCAAAGCTGGTTCTTCATCTGGTGTTTTTGAAACCATATTTATTAAACCTGCAATTGCTCCACCACCATAAAGTGTTGATGAACTTCCTTTAATAATTTCAAATTGTTGTAAATCTAATGGTGGAATTTGTAATATGCTCAAGCCACTTGAAAAACCGCCATAAAGTGGAAATCCATCTCTTAAAAGTTGCGTATAGCGTCCGTCAAGTCCTTGAATTCTGATATTTGTATTTCCACTACTTAAAGAAGTTTGTTGCATTTGTATTCCTGTACTTTCACGAAGAACCATCGAAATGTTTGTTGGGTTCATAATTGCTTTTTCTCCCAATTCTTCTGTGCCAATAAACTCTATTCTTGTGGGAATTTTCTTAACTGTTCTTGTGCTTCGTGAAGATTGTAACACAATTTCGTCTAATTGGTTTCCACTATTTTTTAATTTGAAAATTAAAGTTGAATTTATTGGTGCTTGAATAGTTGTTTTGAGAGTTTCAAAACCTAAATAAGAAATTATTGCGATATGTTTTCCGTTTGGAATTTTGGTAAAAGTTACAATTCCATCAAAGTCGGTTACTGCTCCTTTTTCTAACTCCTCAAAATAAACTGTTGCGCCAAATAAAGGCTCGTTTTCGGATTCTGAAATTACTTTTATTTTTAAATAAGATGTTTGTGCTTTTATTGAAAAGCAGGTAATAACTGTGAGCATTATGCTCAATATATATTTATTCATTGAAAATGTAAAAATTGATTAATTTAATTTTTTTGACTTTGAGTCTAAAATTTAACTAATCAATTGTGGCGGTTGCCAAATATTTGAGTGAAAATCAAATCTGTATGTTGATTGATAAACAAATAATATTTCTGTAGAAATTCGGTTTTTTAATCCCAAATCAAGAGTTTTAATTACTTGATAAGTAATAGATGTTCCGCAACAATTGCAAATACAAGTTACAGGACAAGTATCATCACTATCATTTTGGTGATTATGATTAGCACTTATTTCGTCTTGGTGTTTGTCTTCGGCATTATTTCCGTCAGAACAAGGTTTCATTGACAAAGCAAGTATTAATAATGATAATATGATAGTAGTAAATTTCATTATCACAAAGATAGATAATTTTAATGCAATGGTATTGCAAAGTTTTTTCTTAATTCGGTTTCTGCATTATGCATAACGTTCCGTGTATGGTGTCGTAGCATCCCGCAGGGTGCTATGCACTATACATATTGTTGTAAGCAGTTTTAATTCACGATTATTTTTTTAACAAATCGATCATTGCCATATTCGAACATTATGAGATTAATCCCTTTAGGCATTTCTTCTATTGTTAGTTGTGAATTATCAAATTCTTTGATTGTCATTCGCTCTCTTCCCAATACATCATATACGATTATACTTGATGGGTGTTCACTAAAATTAATGGTAATTTTTCCAATGGATGGGTTCGGAAAAATACTTATTCCTAAATCGTTAATTAGGTTGTCTGCAACTGACAAAGGGTTGGAAACAACAAATTGTCCCATCATTCCACCATCTTCGTGAGTCAGCATATGACAATGGTACATATAGGGTACAGAATCATTTGAAAATGTTTCAAACTTGGTTATGAACCGAACAGTTTCTTGCGGTCTAACCAGAACTACATCCTTTCTTCCTTGCTCATTAATTGCGGGAGCAACTCCATTTCTTGTTAAAATATAGAACTGTACATCGTGTATATGAAATGGGTGCGAAATTCCTGATTGGTTAGTCAGTTCCCAAATTTCAGTATTATCAAGTGGTATTGTGTAATTAATGACATTTAAATCCATTGTTGCTCCATTTATCAAGAATTCACCATTAAGCTGATTTGGTCCCATTGTAACTGGTGAAAAAGTCAGTGTTCTTGTAATATTTGAATTAATTTCAGGAATAGGAGTAACAGTTACCAAACCAGATGGGATTGATGATATGGGATTAACTGTCTGTACTCCTACGTTAAATTGAAGAACATCAAAGTCAGCACCATTCAATGGGTTCGGATTATAACCAGTCATTGTCATTCCAGCTCCCATACCTGGATTTGTCGCACCGTATATTCCATTTGGCAATTCAGAAGCATAACTTTTTAAAAATGCCGTTTGTCCGTTCATACTTGAAAAATCTATAAGTAATTCTGCTCTTTCTCCTGGTGCTAATAATAGTCTTGTTAATTGAACAGGTGCTGACAACAATCCACCATCAGAAGCTATTTGATGAAAAGTTTGATTATTACTCAATCCAAGATTAAAAGCTCTTTGTGATGAACCATTTAAAACTCTACACCGTACTACCTGAGACGGCACATCTAAGAAAGGGTCTATTGTTGCGTTGACCATTACAATATCATCTGAATTTGAGTGTACTACGATTTGGTTACTACTGTCAAAATCTTTTGTTTGAATTACTAATGGGAAATCATCAACACCATAAGTTCTTGGTAGAGCAAGAGCCGCTTCTGCGTTATCTTTTACTATTATCATTCCAGCAATCCCTTTTGAAACGTGTTTATCTGTAAAGTGATGCAAATGTGGATGATACCAATAAGTTGCTGCTTTATCTAAAATTGTGAAACTTGGCGACCAAGTTGTATTTTGTGGTATTGTAGTATGAGGACCCCCATCATTTTCTGCTGATACGTGCATACCGTGCCAATGAATAGTAGTTGTATCTGCCAATTGGTTTGTAACATTAAAATTCACAAAATCACCTTGATTAAGTATTAATGTTGGCCCCAGAATATTGCCGTTTGCACCCATTGTGTTGGTTGACGATCCACTTAAAAATTGTTTTGTCCCATTTTGTAGGGTTAAATTGATGTTTGCCCCAGATAAAGTGTCTGGAATAATCAATGCGTTTTGGGCATTTCCTAAATGAAAAAATAGAATCCCAATTAGAGTAATAGTTGTTTTTTTTATCATTTTATTTTTTATTTAATTGCTTACAACGGTCTTGTATATGAAAAGTAGCGGATTTTTTGCACTAACTTTTCGGTTAAACACAGGCCTTAAATTTATAAAATCCATTTCGATTTAGCACTTAAACCGCTATTTTTTATATACGTTGTTACCCACTGGCTTTATTCCGTTCAGCTTGGTTTGCAGCGTTGGCAAAGACATACTCTTTTGTAATTTTTGGCTTGTGTGTCGGCTGATGCGAATTACAAATGTGTATGGCTTTTAGCGTTGGCTTTTTAACAACAACTTTTATTTTCTTGAATTGGTGGACAAGCTACTGTACCATAAGAACAATAAACACAACAATCTCCCTCTTTAGGTTTCAAAACCGTTTTGCAATTCTCACATTCGTAGAAAAATTGACAAGCGTTTGTTGGCATATCTTCTACTTTTTTATGTCCGCAGTTTGGACAAGTGATTTCAGATTTTAATATAGTTTCCATTAATTTTCTTTTTTGTCCGTTACTTTATAGCCTGTTGAATTAATTGCTTTCTCAATTTCCGTTTCATTGGTTTTGGTCTTGTCAAATTCAACGATTGCATTTCCATTTTCGTAAGACGCCATTGAGTTTACAATTCCGTTGAGTTTGTTCACTTCGTGATTGACGTGTTCTTCGCAACTCGCACAAGTCATTCCGCTTATTTTAAATTCCGTTGTTTTAATGTCCGATTTGTCAACTACGATTATTTGCTTTTCTGTATTTGGGTAAAAAATCCCAGAATAGTATGGGAAAGCCAACATTACAATTGCAAAAACAGTTACAATTCCTAAAAATTTCCTTGATTGAATAAATTTTGGTTTTTCGTCCGTCTCACAATCACAGTCGATTTCTTTTTGAGGTTTAAGTTTTTGATACCAAGCAAAGCCAAGAACTAAAATTGTCAGCCCGATTAAATAAGGTCTAAAAGGTTCTATCCAAGAAAATGTTGAAGCAATTCCGCTTGTTCCTGCGATAAGAGCCAAAACAGGCGTAATACAACATAATGAAGCTGTAATTGCCGTTAACAAACCTGCACCAATTAATTTGTTTTCGCTTTTCATATCGTTTCCAAGATTTTGTTTTTATCAAGTAGCTCAAAGAACGGATTTAACATTTTTTCGTATTCCGCTGTCAATGAGTAAAATATTGTTTGAGCTTCTCTTTCCGTTTCTATTAAATTTCGGTCTTTCATTTTCCTCAAATGTTGAGAGATTGCAGAAATATTCATTCCAAGAATATCGCTTAAATCACAAACGCAAAGTCTTTTTTCCTCAAAGAGTAGGTAAAGTATTTTCAGTCGAACGCTATTTCCGACTAATGAAAGTCCGTTCGCCAAATAGTCGAACGATTCGCTTAATACAGAAACTGTGTCTTTGCAACGATTTATTTGTTCAATATCGGCTTGTTGTCTTATGCAAGATTTATTTTCCATAACACAAATTTACAATTATTTATTATTTAAGCAAATACTTAAATACGTAATTTTCAAGCGTTGGGAAATTTTAGCTCTTTTGGTTTTTACAGCGTTGGATTTGTGCGTCGGCAAAAACCGAAAGTGCTAAAATATGCAGTTGGTTTTCAGCTTGTGGGTAACTCCTTATATGTGGAATAAATCTCCTGTTTATAGGTCTCTGGTTCCGGATAACAGGAACTTTTGTTCTCGTTTATCATTTTAATTCAAATATAATGAAATATACTATAAAGATGCATTAGACTTTTTTCAATACTATTTTGGACTGGTATTATAATCACTGGGAGATCTTCTCTTAATCTTTGAGGATGTTTGACCGAAGTCTTTTAATTAAAAAACGGTTACACTATAAAAGTATAACCGTTTTATCATTATAAGTTGCTCCCCCTATTATTCAAAGTTGCAGCATAATTTCATCTTTAGACGATCCACTCATCTTAAAACTTGAGTAATATGGTTTAAATATGTTATTATTCCTCGTCAAGATAGTTATTAAAGAATCTTTCTAAACTTTTAATTTTTATTTCATCATCCTTAGAAATTACTTTTTTAGATTTTAATTTTTTTAATGTCTCAGACATTTGTTTTAACTGTTGATTAAGCATAAATTTTTAAAATTTTAATTCTATTTTTTAACCTCTAATTCTTTTCTCCAATAATTCTATCAATTTCTTTTCAGACATTCTATAGTTTGACCAGCCGCAATCAACTATGTCCATTTCTCCTTCATTAAGAACATTCAGGTAACGTTTGTAAACTTTCTTTAATTTTGAAGGAAGTGACTCAATAATCCCTTCTTTCTGATTTTTATATTCAAATTCTTGATGTTCACCATACCATTCTTCAAAAACCCACTTCCCTTTTTTAAAATTGAACGTATATCCATTATCATCCACTAAATTCAATTCCAATTGATCATTCTCAGATGGTGCATATTCAAAGTCAAATACATTAACTGTATTGAGTCGCCTTAAAATTTTGCGTCTTTCAATCTTGTTGATGAGATTTAGTGGCATCATCATCCCGATAGTGACCATTGTCTCCACGTCATCATTAATACTATTCATTCGTAATATCCAATGAGGTTTTGTGTAGTCTACATCATCACTACAGGTACAAAGTCGAAAAGGTCCGTTTAGATCGCACATAAACTTTATATTGTCATAAACATAACAAAAAATTGTGTATTAATCACAAATATATTAAATTTGATTTTAATCAAATTCTAAATAATGAACCGTATTAAAGAGGTCTTAGAAGAAAAGGGAATAAAACAAATCTGGTTAGCAGAGAAACTTGGTAAAAGTTTCAATACAGTGAACAGTTATGTACAAAACCGTCAGCAGCCGCGCTTAGAGATATTAGGTGAAATTGCAAAAATATTAGATGTTAATTTGAAAGATTTGATTAAATGAACCTAACCATAGGACAACGAATATCAACAAGAGGTGAAGATTTTCTTATCACAAATATCTTCACTAACCATGATGGATCCTTTTTACTTGATGTAGAAGGGATTAATGATTTAGTAAAGGGAAAGAGATTTACCTTTGACACATCTATTGATACTGACATTAAACCTGTCGACCCTACAAACACAAGGTTCGTTGGAGACACATCGCCTAACTACAGAGAAACCAAACTATATATAGAATCTCAGATTCGCAATTCAACAGTTTTTTCAGATAAAATTACTATTGCAACAAAAGGAGCGTTCAATCAATCAGAATATCAACTGGAACCCACACTCAAAGCACTCCAATTACCACGTCCAAGATTATTAATTGCTGATGCTGTTGGATTGGGAAAAACAATTGAAGTTGGTATTTTCTTATCTGAGATGATTAAACGAGGTAAGGGAAAGAGAATAATGGTTCTTGCTCTTAAATCTATTCTTGGACAATTTCAACAGGAGATTTGGAATCGATTTGCGATTCCACTTGTAAGATTAGATAGTGAAGGGATATCAAAAATTAAAACTGAATTACCTGCGAATAAAAACCCATTTGACTATTATGACAAGACAATTATTTCAATAGACACATTAAAGAATAATGCAAAATTCAAACATTATATTGAAAAGTCACATTGGGATATTATTGTTATAGATGAATGTCATACAGTATCTAATATTTCAAGTCAAAGGGGTGATTTGGCAAACTATCTATCTACCAAATGTGAATCTTTAATATTAACATCCGCAACACCACATAATGGTAAAAAAGAAAGTTTTGCAAACTTGATTAATATGATTGATCCAATTGCAATTCCAAAAAACGGTGAGTACACCAAAGAAGATATCCTCCCCTATTATGTAAGAAGATTTAAAAATGACATCACAGAGTCTTCGGTTAGAGATAATTTTCAAGAAAGAGAAATTGTAAGAGTAGATACAGGGTTGTCTGATGAAGAAATCTCTTTTCTTGAGTTTCAACAAAATTTAAAACTTCAAGGTCTTAATAGTTTAAAACAAGGTAAGGAGAAAAGAGATTTCTTATTCTCTATCATGATTTTTAAATCTTTTATGTCATCTCCCTCAGCGGCACTATCATCTATTAACAATAGGATTGATAGAGTTAATTCATTAGGGGTTATAAGTGACTCCATGGAAGAAAATATTTCCATTTTAAAAGACTGCAAGTTACTGTTAGAAAGAATTTTACATAATGATTCAGATTCCAAGTATAATAGATTTAAAGATCAACTTAAAGAACTTAAATGGTCTGGTAAAAGAAAAGATGATCGTTATGTATTGTTTTCTGAAAGGATAGCAACACTTGAATATTTGAAAAGAAGGTTAACTGAAGATTTTGATCTGGATGAAGATTCTATCATTTCTTTTAGTGGGTCTCAAAGTGATATTGAACAACAACAGATCATTGAAGATTTTGGAAAAAAAGATAGTAAAATCAGAATATTATTATGTTCTGATGCAGGATCACAAGGTGTGAATCTTCACTTCTTTTGTAATAGAATGTTTAATTATGATATTCCTTGGTCTCTAATCACATTAGAACAACGTAACGGACGTATAGATCGATATGGACAAAAGAACACTCCATTTATCTATTACCTCCTGTCAACATCAAATATTGACGGACTGAAGACGGACTTACATATTATTAATAGATTAACGGAAAAGGAAGAAGAAGTTCATAGATCTCTTGGAGATGTAGGACAAGTAATGAATTTATATGATTCTAAACAAGAAGAGAAAAAAGTCGAAGAAGCACTTATAAATCAAGATGAAAGTTACCTTGATACTTCTACTGATGATTTTTATTTAAACCTTTTTGGAGGTGATGACTCAACTGAGTCAATAATAGTTGACAACCCGATTGTTGAACCAATTAGTATTTACGAAAAAGAGTCTAATTTCTATGATGAACTATTCCATCAATTAGAGTCAAAAGGACTCATCTCAAAGAATGATTACGAATTTAACAAGGAAGATTCATACTTAGAAATAATCAATACCAAGGAACTAAACGAGGTTCTGTATGATCTTCCTCCTGAATCAAAACCAGATGTTGGAGAACTGTTTAAGTTAACGACCGACAAAGAATTGGTTCAAGAATCAATTGAGAAAGCGAGAAAGAGAAAAGGAGATTGGGCAGAATTCCAAATTTTATATGAGAACCACCCTCTCATCAAGTATTATATTACCAAACTTGAAGCAAGTGTCCCAAAGAACGAAGCACTTTCAGTAAAGTTGGATCAAATTCCAAAGGGAGAAGTAAACTATGTTCTTCACGGACAGGTATCTAATAATTTAGGTCAACCCATTATATCTGACTTTTTCGTAGTACGCAAGTCTCATTCTGGTGACATGACATCATTATCACTAAGAAACTTTTTGGATCAATATAAAATAAGTGGGACGCTTTACACTAAAACTATACCAGATACAGATAATTCAATTCTTGAGAGAGATCTAAAACAGATCGTATCATTTTCTCAGGAAAACCACATGAAACCACTTCAAAAAGAGTTGGAATCTAAAATGTGGGAGAAATTAGATGTATTTGAATCCAAATTAAAGAAGTGGAAAGAGAGTTCTCTGAGTCAGATTGAAATAAAGTTTCAAGAAAGATCCGAAACCAATTTTACGATAAAGAGTAAAGAGAAAGAGTTAAATGAGGTGAATACGATTGCAGATTCATCCAGTCAATATGTTCAGGATTTGTTTGGTTTAGAACAGGACGCATACATTAAAGTAATATCAGCATTTTATAACCTATGATAAAGTTCATTGAAAATATAGGAGATTTCTTTTCATCAAACTACTTTGATGAGGACTTTGTTAAGAAGGTTCATGACAAATCGGGATATTCATCTGAAGATTATAAAGGTCTCCAAAAGAGGATTTCTCCATTAAAAGATAAATATTTCAAGTACAAACAATCTGTCATTGAAGGTAGATTGAGAACCAAGGATAAAATCTTTGAAACTCATCAATTTCACACCCAACTTCTTAATTCACTTGGGTATGAAGGTGAAAGAAATAACTATGATTCTCCATTCCATTTATCAGAAAAGGAGGTTATTCCGATAAGACATATCCTGTATAAAGGAGAAAAACCCCATTTGATGATTATGGAGATTCAACCTCTTATCAAAGAAGGGGATGAAGAACCTGATGGGTTGTTTGAACAACGTTATAATGAAGATGGAGATACTACCTCAGAACAAAGATATCACAGATCTCAATGGTCGAGAGTATTCGAAATTTCAAAGGAACTAAAGATTTCTCCCGCAATCATCAACAAGTGTATATCTGAACTTTCCCTTATAGATCAAAGTGAGAGACCACATTATATCATGGTTCTTGGGGGTAACATGATTTACCTTATTGAGGTTGAAAAATGGTTCAGAGGGTCTTATCTCAGTTTTGATATTGAAGAATTATTCTTTGAATCAACTGTTGACAGAAGATACTATTCACTTTTCTATCTTTTACTTTCAAAAGAGATGTTATCTCCTGATAGTGAGCTGGTACTTATGGACCAGTTGGATGAAGATTCACATAAGAGTGCGTATGAGGTAACCAAAGACCTAAAAGAAGGTATCATTAATGCAGTTGAGTTACTGGCAAACGAATCTCTTCATTACCAAAAAGAAGTACTTCTACAAGAGTTTGATGAGTCTGACGACACCTTTGAACAAGAGGTAAAGGATGACTGTCTTAACATCATTTACAGACTCCTATTTGTCTTCTATGCAGAATCAAGACCTGATTTAGATATACTACCAATATCTGATCAAGTGTATCAAAGAGGGTACTCTTTAGAGATGTTGCGTGATTTAGAACAAACTCAATTAATCACAGATCACAGTAGAAATGGATATTTCTTTCATGAATCACTCTCAAAATTATTTGAACTGATGAGTTCAGGGTACAGAGAAGATGAAAATGGAAGAAATAAGAGTTTTAAAATTCGTCATATAGACTCTCCTCTGTTTGACAACAAAAAACTAAATCATCTCGGAGAAGTCAAATTCAGAAATTTTGTTTGGCAAGATGTAATTTGTCAACTTTCATTGTCAAAAAAACAAAAAAGAAAGGCAAGAGGAAGAATCTCCTACGCAAACCTTGGTATCAATCAATTAGGAAGTGTTTATGAGAGTTTACTTGCTTACAGAGGTTTCTATGCTGAAGAAGATTATATAGAAGTTCATGCTAAGAAGAAACCTCAAGATGGAACTTACTTAGTACCTCGATCAAGAAGAGATGACTTTCATCGAGATGAAGTACTTACCGATGAAAATGATAATGAAGTTATTATTCAAAAAGGAAGATTTGTCTATCGACTAAGTGGACGTGACCGACAAAAGTCTGCGTCTTATTATACTCCTGAGGTGCTAACTCAATGCACTGTTAAGTACACCCTCAAATCAATATTGGAAAAAGTAGAGAAGGGAGAAATGTCTTCTCTTGAACTTTTAGATCTTAAACTTCTTGAACCCGCAATGGGAGCGGCTGCCTTCCATAACGAACTTATTAATCAATTGTCCGAAGCGTATTTAAATTTCAGACAGAAAGAGGTTAAGAAAAAGATCTCTCCTGAGAAGTACAGGGAAGAACTTCAGAGAGTAAAAGCGTACATCGCTACAAATAATACTTATGGGGTCGATCTTAATCCTACTGCGATAGAGTTAGGGAAGTTATCTCTGTGGTTGAATGTGATTCATAAGGATATGGAAACTCCATTCTTTGCAAATCGACTGACGGTAGGAAATGCGGTAGTTGGTGCGTGGTTTAAGACCTTTACTACTAAAGAACTAAAAAAGAAATGGTGGGAATGTGAACCTCAAATGATTTCATTTGAAAATGGAAAGATCAATAGATCTAAAAATCAGATATATCACTTCTTAATCCCTGACAAGAACATGGTTCCAAGTGCTGGAATCAAACTTTTGAAAAATGAAAATCCTGATCGATACAAACGAGTTTCAGATTGGAAGAAAGAGGTGTGTAAACCCATTACTGAAACCGAAATACAACAACTACAAAAGATTTGTGAGTCTGTTGATTCTATGGTTTTAGAATACTTTGAATTTCAAAAACGACTCAACCTTCAAACCAAAAACAAACTTGATGTTTGGGAGGGTGTGAATAGTGATGAACAGGTTACCATGAACCTAAGATCTTATGACGAGAAAGAACAACTCAACGACCAACGTAATAGACAATCTGCACCCTACTACAAATTAAAGATGGTGATGGACTACTGGTGTAGTTTGTGGTTTTGGGATATGAGAAATGCAGAGTTCCTTCCATCGAGACAACAATATTTAAATGACATTTCTTCTATCCTTAATGTAAATCTATCATCAGACAATTCAGATCAATTAGTATTTGGTTTGGAGGAGTCTACTTTAGGTGTTGCTCAATCTCAGATTATTAAAAAGACGGAACAGTCTAATTTGTTTGATGAAAAAGAAAGGTTGTCCTTAGTAAAAGATCTGTCAATTCAAAACAGGTTCTTTCATTCTCAATTAGAATTTATCGAAGTATTCCTTGAAAGAGGAGGGTTTGATGTGATAGTGGGTAATCCTCCATGGGTCAAAATCTCATTTGATGAGAAAGACATTATAAGTGAGTCTTATCCTGAAATTTTAATAAGAAAACTGACGTCGCTTAAGTCAAACATTTACAAAAAACAGTTTCTTCTAACATACTTTGATGAATTCTATAACGAAAACATTCAAATTGATTCAACCTCAAACTTTATTAAATCAGTTCAAAACCATTTTCGACTACATGGTCAATCTCCCAATTTATATAAATCGATTATCGATTCATGTTTTAATTTAATTAAATCTAAATCGTCATTTATTGGGTTACTTCACCCCGAAGGAATTTATGATGACAGCAATGGTCAGAAATTTAGAACGGAAGTATATCTGAGACTAAAATATCATTTCCAATTCCAAAATCAGTTTAATCTTTTTCAAGATGTTGGTCACAGATTTAAATTCAGTATCAATATTTATTCTCATAAGAATAAAGAAATAGAATTTGACAATATCAATAATCTATTCACTCCCTCTACTATTGATTCAAGTTACAACATTAAGTCAACTGATCCTTTGGAGGGATTAAAAACAGAAAACAGTGATGGAGATTTTATATGGAATATTAAGCCGCACCAAGATCGTATTCTAAAATATACTAAGACTGAACTTCAAGTGTTGTCAAAACTTTTTGAAAACAATGATCTTTATTATTCATCCAAACTTTCAACAATACACAGTAAAAAATTAATAAGTGTTTTAGGGAAGTTTAACTCAATATCCTCGACTGTGGAGGACTATAATGTAACCGTAACAACAGGGTTAGAGGAAAGTCAAAGTCAGAAAAAAGAAATCATAGCAAACGAAACAAGGTATGTCGACCTTTCTTCAGAATGTTTTATTTATTCCGGACCTCATTTTTTCATTTCTAATCCAATCTATAAAACACCAAGAGAAAATTGCATTGGAAAAGCGGACTATGATGTTGTTGATATACTAACAATAGATGAAAAGTATATTCCAAGGTCGAATTTCATTTCTTCTACTAATTTCGAAGAAGAGTATAACACTAACGAGAAGAAATCTTGGTTAAAAAACAATAAAGTTCTTATTAGTGGTAGAGTGAATCAAATGGGAGAGAGAACACTTCAATGTTCTTTGTCCCTTCCAAATTCAACACATATTGATTCGATAACGTCTTTTTATTTTTTTGATACAACGGATTCCGTTTTACTTACATCGGCCTTTTCCTCTTTACCATACGACTTTTTAATTAAATCCACAGGAAATCCAAGGATTCACAAATCAACTGCTTTAAAGATTCCATTTGAAATAAAGGAGAAATTTAAAAATCGTCTTTTACTGAGGACTTTGAGATTAAATTGTGTGAATATACATTTCAGAGAATTGTGGAAAAGTCTATGGACACCCGATTTTGAGAAGGACTCTTGGTCTATTGAAAGACCTTTATTAAAGTCCTTATCTCCTGTAGAATCTAAATGGAATGTCACAATTCCCCTAAGAACTTATTTTGAAAGAAGACTGGCTTTAATTGAAATTGATGTGCTGGTATCTATGTCTATTGGTTTGACAATTGAAGAGTTAATCCTTATTTATAAAATTCAATTCCCTGTCTTATATCAAAATGAGGAAGATACTTGGTATGACCAAAGAGGAAATATTGTATTTACTTGTTCCAAAGGATTGACAGGCGTTGGAGTGGATCGTCCTATATGGGATAGTATTAAAGATTTAAAAGATGGTGAAACCTATGATCACACTATTGAAAAAAGTGAATTATACTACGGTGAAAAGGTAACTTATTACGCTCCTTTCGAGAAGTGTGACAGAGTTGAAGACTACAAAGTTGCGTGGGCACACTTTGAATAAATATTTAATCAAAATTAATTAATGTTACCATTACAACAATCATTTGAAGTAAAACAATCTATACTTGAGTACCTCAAGGCAACCTTTAGTTTCAAAGAAAAAGAGACTTCAGATTCCTTTTATGGTTTCATACAAGATGAAGAACACGGGATGTTTAAAGGACCTTATGTGTCTTTGAAATTACCTTTTAAGACAAATGATGAGAGTGAATCCACACCATTAGACATAAAGCCTAACTTCCCTCCTTACAAACACCAATTTGAGAGTTTTAAGAGACTTTCTTCCATCAACGGACATAAACCAAAATCTACTCTTTTAACAACAGGTACTGGGTCGGGAAAAACAGAATCATTCCTTTATCCTGTATTGGATTATTGTTATCAGAAGAGAGATCAACAAGGTATTAAGGTGATTATCCTTTATCCTATGAACGCGTTAGCAACGGATCAAGCAAAACGTCTCGCAGAAACCATATTTCAAGACTCGAGATTGAATGGATCTGTAACAGCAGGACTTTTCATTGGTGAAGGTAAGAACAAAGGGAAGTTCCCAAAAAAGATGGGGGAAGTCAATATCATTGAAGATAGAGAAGAGATCATCTCTAATCCTCCTGACATTCTTCTTACTAACTTTAAGATGTTAGATTATGGATTAATGAGGCATCAATTTCATAATCTGTGGAGTTACAACTTTGAAAATCCTGAACTCCTCCAGTTTTTAGTTCTTGATGAATTACACACCTACGATGGAGCACAAGGGACGGATGTTGCTAATCTAATTCGTAGACTAAAACTAAAACTAAACCTCTCTAAAGGACATTTATGTCCTGTAGGAACATCAGCAACTATTGGTAAAGGAGAAGATTCAGTAAAACTTCTAACTGAGTTTGCTTCTGATGTTTTTGGAGAAGATTTTGGACCTGAAAGCGTAATTACAGAACACCGACTATCTCCAGAGGAGTTTTTTACCATCAAAGAGGATCAATTGGATGGATACATTCCAAGATTAGTGGGTATTCAACAAAGTAGATTGGGTGTTAATGAGAATTACTTAGATTACATTCTTCGCCAAAAGAGATTATGGCAAATTCCTGATTCTACTTCAAAGTTCGAACTCTCACAGGAGTTAAAAAAACTAAAAATCGTTAAGGATATTTCATCTGTTTGTTCTGATACAATCGTGTCATTAAAAACCTTAACTGAAGGATTGTCAGAGAGAAATGTACCATATAGTCAACTTCCTGATTACTTCGAAGAAGGACAGTTTTCCCCAAAAGAAGAAATTATCACTTCAATTCTTGCACTTATCGCAGAGGCAAAGTCTGACCCAAATGAGAGATTTCCATTCTTATTTCTTCAAATTCAGATTTGGATTCGAGAATTGAGTGGATTAGTAAGAGTAGTTTCTGATCAACCTGAGTTTACATGGAGAGATAAAATATCTCCAAAAGAAGATCCCGCTGCACTTCCACCATATTACTGTAGAGAATGTGGTTCAAGTGGATGGTTGGCAATTAAACATGATAATAGAAATCAATTTGAAGTTGATCCACTTGAAGTCTACGAACATTACTTTACTAATCATAAAAATATATACTTTGTAAACACTTATGATGACAAACACTTTTGTATAGATGAATATGAACCTGAAACCTCAATTACTCCCTATGTCCATGAGTCTGACCTGAAATTTGAAGACCAAGATTCAGATCAAAGAGTGCATGTTGTTGCGTATAGAAAAGTAAAAGAGAAAAAAGGACAACACGTCTGTCCTGAGTGTAATACTCAAAACAGTATGAGTATTATTGGTACTCGAGTTTCAACGTTAAACTCTATTACTACAAGTCAAATTCTTTCCTCGGATTTAGACGAAAGAGAAGAGAAATATAGAAAGGTCCTTGCGTTTACTAATGGAGTTCAGGATGCTGCTCATCAATCAGGATTTATAGAGGCAAGAAACTATCGTTTTACTTTTAGAACTTCATTACAAAAAGTAATAAACCAACAGTCAGGTCCTATATCAATAGATGACTTGACAAACAAGTTTATTGAATATTGGAAGTCTAATTCAGATCCTTCAGGGAATGATCACAGAGAGGGTTATTTCTACAGATTCTTCCCTTCTGACTACATGGGTAAAGCGGAGATTGAAGACTACAGAAATATTACTACTAATCAAATATCAAAAAGATTTGAAGAGGAGTTCGATACTCGAATTTCTTGGGAAGTAGTCTCAGAATTTGGTTATAACGGAATGATTGGTCGTACACTTGAAAAGACTGGTTCTTCAGTAGTAGGGTTCAATTCAGATTTAATACAATCTGTTTATGATCAAATGTCTGATTGGATGAAATCCAATTTAATGGATACAGTTGGTCAAGAGGAATTTGTCAAATTTGTTGTTGGGATTTTACACAGAATAAGACTCAGAGGTGGTGTTGATCATGAATACCTGACAAAATTTAGAACCAGCGATTTAAAACTTTGGGATCTTAATTGGATGAAAGATGGTAGACACTTCCTCAATAGAAAGTATCATCCAAAGTCAAGAATTCCAAAATTGGTGTGTACTATACCACAAACAAGGGGAGTACTTGATACAACCCACGCAAGAACAACCAACTGGTTTCACACTTATTTAAGGAAATCATTTCAACAGGTTCCTGAAAATTCAGAAATGTTCAATGAATTTTTTACATTACTATTTGAAAATCTTGTTTCAATTGACTTATTGAGTAACAAACAATCTAAAGACGGATCTAACTTTGGAATTAATCCAAAACAGTTGTTTGTTTCAACTTCAATTATCAATTATGGATGTTCAGAATGTTCATCTACTCTTCATATTCATGATACTAACGAATCATTTGAAGGAGCGTCTTGTTTGAATTACAGATGTTCAGGAAAGTATAAGTCTTTTGAGAGAACTAACTTCAATTATTATAATTTAGTATACAATAGATCAAATTCACCTCGAATATACTCCTCTGAACATACAGGGGTTCTTGAAAGAAAGGTTCGTGAAAATATTGAAATAGATTTTAAGGAAAGACCAAAGTTTAATTCACTCAATTCACTTGTTGCAACATCAACTCTTGAAATGGGGATTGACGTTGGTTCATTAGATAGTGCTATTAACACGAGCATACCACCTTTGACATCAAACTTCTTACAAAGAGTTGGTCGAGCAGGACGATCATCAGGATCAGCACTTATTACAAATTTTAGTCAAGGGAAAGAACATGACCTTTACTACTTCGAGGACCCCATGGAGATGATGGATGGGGATATTAATACACCTGGATGTTTCTTGAACGCAAAAGATATTCTATATAGACATTTCACTGCATTTTGTATCGATAGTTGGACTAAACAAGATCCTGAAAAACACCATATACCAGGGTTCATTAAAAATCTTAATCTCTACGGAACAAAGTTGACCAGTCTTGATTTCTTTGTAAATCAACTATTAGATTTTGTATTTGATTATCAAAAAAACTTATTTGATAATTTTATTAAAATATATGACGGGAGAGTTGAAGACAAAATATTTGAAGAGATAAAAACATCGGTTCGTCAAGGTAGTTTCCAACAAAAAATGGTCAGAGTCTTTGAAGAGTTAAAACAAGAACTTCACTTTATTAGAAACAAGGAACAAGACATTGACAACTATATTAAAGAGAATAATCTTGGAAAGGACGACCAAGAGAGAATTGAATTGGTTTCAGAACAAAAATCATTACGATCATTCAGAAAATCAATTGAAAATAAACTTACCCTCGAGTATTTGACAAATGAAGGAATCCTACCAAACTATGCGTTCCCTGAGACAGGGGTAACTCTAAAAGCACAAGTGTACGGATTTAAACCTGAAGGTGGAGAAAGAGAACCTATTAGAAAGGAATATGAGATCGTAAGATCTTCTACCGCAGCACTCAGTGAATTTGCGCCTGATAACGCATTCTACTCACAAGGAAACAAACTTAATATCTCAGGATTAAACACATTTGATTGGAGTGGAGAGAGATCTACACTATCCAAAATTAGATTCTGTTCCAACTGTGATTTTATTGAAGAAGATGTATTGTCAAAAACAAGAGATCGATCTAAGGGTTGTCCTAAATGTGAACATGATTCTTTCTTTTCTGAATCTAATGTTCATGACTTTGCTATTTTAAAATCTGTCAAATCTGTAAATACAAGAAATGAATCTGTCTTAAATGATTCAAAAGATGATAGATTGAATGAGTATTACAATATTTCAACTCACTTTAACTTTGACACCAAGTCTATTGAAGGTACTTGGGGAATGAAAAAAATTCCTTTTGGAATTGAGTTTGTTAAAGATGTAGAGATTACTAAAATCAACTTAGGATCTAATGTTTTAGACTCCAACCATATTACAATAAATCAAAAGGAAGAAGTCCCTCGACATGGTTTTGTTACATGTATCTACTGTGGTAAATCAACTTCTAAACCTCGAGAGGTTATGAATTTTGAAAAAAAGAAATTCCATTACGGATACTGTAAACATAAAGAGACCAATTATACAGGAGTACCAAATGAAATCTTCAAAGAGGTCTATTTATATAGAAAGATTAAGACCGAATCTTTAAAAATATTACTCCCTGTTCAAGAGTTTCAAAATGAATCAACTCAGTTGATGTTTAAATCAGGTCTTGAACTTGGTTTGAAGAAATACTATAAAGGAAACCCATCTCATATTGGATTTGAATTCTATTCTGAACACAATAAGTCAACTCAAAGGTTTGATAGATACTTAGTACTTTTTGATAAAGTACCAGGGGGAACAGGTTACCTTCAGAAGTTATTTAACCCAGAAGAGTTCACAAAACTCTTAACCAAGTCCTATGAATCAATTAGAGATTGTTCTTGTAAAAATGAGGGAAAAGATGGATGTTACAAATGTATCCTTTCCTATTCAAATCAATATATAAGAGATGAACTGAGCAGAGAACATGCGGAACATCTCTTTGGTAAAATAGTACGATCGTCCAAAGATTGGGAGGAAGTAAATCAAGGTATCTCATCGTTGACCAAAACAGGTATGATAGAAGAGAGTGAACTTGAATCTAAGTTTGTTTATTCTTTAAAGAATTATATAGAAATTCATCCTCAGAAGAACATGAAGTTCAAAGAGACAAAAGAAGATGGAATTCAAGTATACATATTAACTTTACCAATTAAGGATGGAGAAGTAACTTATTTATTAAGACCACAAGTAAGTTTAGGAGAAAGAGACGGGGTAGAAATATCAACAAGGACAGATTTCCTTTTTAAATGTATTGGATTAACACGAAATGGTCAGACAATAACGGATATAGATGAATTAATGTCCTTCAAAGACATGTCTATTTACTTAGATGGTTACACCTATCATGCGTCAAAAGAACATTTAAGATTTCATGACGATATTGATATTAGAGAATCTATAGGTAAAACGCCGAATATTAGACATTGGTCACTTTCGTGGACAGATGTTGTATTGTTCGAAAAGGGTGAACAAGACAACTTATATTTTGATAAGAAGAAATTCAAACAGACCCAAAGACTTATCGATCAATTACCTTCTTCAAAAGAGGTAAATAAAAACATTTCTGATTGTCAAAACTCAATTGAAAGGTTACTTTGGGTTCTAAGTAACTCAGAAAACCCAAAACAATCTATTGGATATTATTTTTCTTTATTCCAAGAGGAACCAGGGAAGAATCTTATTCCTAAGGATTTAACTGATAAATTTCATTCCCATGACGATAATTTTAGTTTTGACTCAAGTGTTAAACCATCACCTGATACTTTTATGTTTTCTGGAGTAACCACATCTACAGAATTGTATAAGTCACGAGTAATGGTTAGAATGAAAGATTTAGAACCGTCTGTGTCATTTAAGATTTATAATCCCGAAAATATTAATAAACAAGAATGGGAGGAGTTTTTAAGACTTTATAATTTGTTATCTCTAATATAAATAATGTCAAAAAGTAGACTCTCCAAATCAACATTTATTCGTGGACTTCAGTGTGAAAAGTCACTCTATCTTTATAAGCACCATTATAGATTAAAAGATCCTACACCTTCATCACTACAAGCGGTATTTGACCAAGGAACCAATATTGGTTTATTGGCACAAAAACTATTTCCTAATGGTGCTGATGCTTCTCCCGAAAATCATTTTAAAATGGTTGAATCGGTGGGAAAAACACTAAATTTTATTTCTCAAGGAGAAACTATAATATATGAGGCTACTTTCCAATACAACAATGTTCTTGCTGCTTTAGACATTTTAGTACAAGATGATGAAGGATGGAAAGCGTATGAAGTAAAAAGTTCAACCAAAGTATCAGAAACCTATATTAAAGATGCTGCCATCCAATATTATACAATTACAAATTCTGGAGTTGATTTAAAAGATATATCGATCGTCCATATTAATAATCAATACACAAAAGATGGAGAATTAGACATTCATCAATTGTTTACCATCGAATCTGTGTATGATCAAGTTTTAGAGTTTCTCCCACAAATACCAAATGAGGTTCTAAGACTTAAAAATGTAATTGAGAGTCCTGAAGTACCAAATGTAGATATCGGAAATCATTGTTCTGATCCTTATGACTGTGATTTTAAAGGAACGTGTTGGAAACACATTCCTGACTATTCAGTTTTTAATATATCAAGACTAAACAAAGACAAGAAGTTTGATTTATATAATCAGGGAGTAATCACATTGGATGATATTGATCTTAGTCAAACATACCTGAATCCGAATCAGGTTCTTCAGGTACAATCTGAAGTGAATGGAACAACTCATATTGATGTTGAAGAAATTAGAAAATTCACTAATGGATTAAGTTATCCTTTATACTTTTTGGACTTTGAAACAATTGGTCCTGCGGTTCCAAAATATAATGGTAGTAGACCCTATCAACAATTAGTATTTCAGTATTCACTTCACATTCAAGAGACTTTAACCTCAGTAATAGAACATAGGGAATACCTCGCAGATCCAACCAAAGATCCAAGAATTGGATTTATAGAACAACTGATTCAGGACTGTGGTACCAGTGGAGACATATTAGTCTACAATATTGGTTTTGAGAGAGGGAAACTAAATGATCTAATCGATGTATTCCCTGAGTATTCTAATGAGTTGTTAGGGTTTGTAAATCGTCTGAAAGATCTAATGATTCCGTTCCAACAGAAATGGTACTATACCCCCGAAATGAAAGGAAGTTATTCAATAAAGTACGTTCTACCTGCACTGGTTCCTGAACTCTCATACAATGATCTTGATATTAAAGAAGGAGGTACAGCATCTAATACTTTTCTTTCGATGGTTAATGAAACCTTTGAAGGTGATGTGCATAAAACAAGGAGACAACTATTAGAATATTGTGAGTTGGATACCTATGCAATGGTCAAAATTCTTGAGAAACTACTAAACGTGTAAAACTGATTTTCTTTCAAAAAATTGAAAAAATTTTTAAATCCAACTTTTAGACTTTTCTCAATTTTATATCAATTTTTGGCAAAATTTTCAGACGACTCTGAGAGGGTGTTTTGATTCATATATATTTATATATTAAGGCAGGATGTCCCGCAAGGAGTTCGGCCGGGGGGTCCCCATCATTCTTTTACCAATGTGCCGATAACAATGATTATGATCAACCAGTGACGGTGATCCTTCGCTAATTGTTATCCGCACAAGTAAATTATATCAACAAATAAACTGATACAGGAATCACTAATTAAATTTATTATAATCACCAATTAACTTCAGCGTTATTGACTCCTTATTTATCTGTGAATTAAATTATCACAATAATAGCGTATACTTTTTTTTGTGAGAGTTTACATAGCGATAAAGTATAGGTTTTGTGCTGCATGAGGGGTGTTGCTGCTATAATTTTAGGGTCTAACACATATAATCCTAAAATTATGAGTAAATCAGTTCTGTATACCCGCGTTTCAAGTTTAGATCAAAAAACTGATCGGCAAAGAGTCAAAGAACATGAATTTGATAAAGTAATTGAAGATAAATGTTCGGGAAAAATTCCAATTTTTGAAAGACCTGAAGGCTCAAAGTTAAAATTGATGATAGATCGAAAACTAATTGATTCGATATATGTTTGGCAGATCGATCGTTGCGGGAGGGACCTTCGTGATATCATTAATTTCATCCACTATACTGCAGAGAGAAAGATACCTGTAAAATTCATTTCCCAAGGACTAATCACATTGGACGAGAATGGGAACGAGAATCCAATAGCAAAAATGGTCATATCAATTCTTGGGGTAGTCGCCGAGATGACCAGAATACAGATATTAGAAAATCAAAAACAGGGGATAGAGTTAGCGAAAATGGATCCAAATAAATACTTGGGGAGAAAACCTGGCTCTGTGGAGGACCCAATCAAATTCCTAACTAAAAAGAAAAATAAACAAGCCCTTGAACTTTTGAAAAATGGCTACAAAAATATTGAAGTCGCTAAGATTACTGGTCTTCATGTAAACACCATAACAAAGATCAAACGTCATTTTTAATGGATACCTTTTTCACGATCTACTTCATTGTTGTTGGGGTGCTACTCTTTTTGAAATTAATTTATAAACTGATTATATTTTTGAAAGGTGATGTCGACGATTGGCAAAGAGAACTCTCAAATGATGTATTGAACTGGTGCCTCTATCTATATCCAATTCGTAAACAAAAACCACTACTGACTTTAGTTGACGGTAAATCTCATTTAGCGGGGGAGTATTGTTTCTACAGCAACACAATTACAATTTATAGTGATAACAATGTATTACATAGGGAACTAATCAATACGGTTATCCATGAGTACTTCCATTATTACCTAATTACATCAGAATCTAAATCTAAACTCTACCATGATCAATTGGAACAATTCTCATTGGCGCATCACCCGCAAGAAATTCTTTGCAATACCATGGGGGAAACACTTACAAAACTGTATTTGAAAAATAAATAAAAACGGTCCTTATTTCACAAATGGCTCAATATTCCAACCAATCGTACCGATAATAATTTAATGTAATACATTGATCAAAATCAGGGATTCAACAGATGAAATCGAGAATTGTTTTCTGCGCCAGTTGGTATTTTAAGGTTTTTAACTTGATTATTTTTTACGACAAAAACTTACCAATTCATTCAAGAAAATTACCTTTTCAGGGTCTAATTCATGTTCTTGAGGAAAATTTAATCGTTCTTTAAAAAAATCATTTAATAACTCCATTTCGCTTATGTCGTTATATCCACAATTCTTTAAATATCGATTGAAATATTCATAATCTAAATTATTTCTTCCTGTTAGCATCTTCTTTTATTTTATTTAATTTATCGACTACGGCCTCGCGAATTAGATCTGAAGTTGTGTATCTATTTTGATTTTCAGTTATAACTGAATCCATCAAATTCTTGAACTGATTCTCCGTTAGTCTGACAATTACCCGTCTTGTTTTTTTCTCTTTCATAACTGTGTTTTTCTATAAATATGTCATACAACTGAAAAAGACATGGAGTCATAAATTATTTTTTGTAGAGGGGTGTAGTTGAGTTTTACCCCCATAAATCATTTAAAGAATCTCTTATTTTTATATGCCAATTATCAATCCATTTGGGACCCTCAGAGTCAATAATATTATCAGTTAGTACATGACATCCATTTGGTAAAAAGATGTCATCACCAAGTACTATATCGTCTCTACTTGTATAAGTTTCATTAACATCTGTAACCAATTTTTCTAAATCTGCTGGTTCAGAATTTATATGTCTTTTAATTGTGCTAATGGATAACTCTGTTTTTTCTGCAAGTGCTTTCTGAGTGATTTTTAACCCTTGAGATTTTAACTCTTTTTTTGCAGTAATTATCTTTTCGATTGATGTATTACTTCTTCTTTTTCCATTTATTTTACATGCTAAATTTCTTTTTTCTTCGCCTGATAATTTAGAGTTATTGTTGAAATGCACATACTTGTACTTTTTGTTCTTAAATTCATAGTTTTCATCATTTTTAATGCTGGAATAAACGAAAGTAAATAGATCTATGAGTTTCTTATATTCCATTGGTGGTTTTCCAAAATAATTATTAATGAAATTAAGGTAAGAAAACAAATAACTTGATGGTAACTGTGGGTTTAAGTATATAAGTTTATGAATCATAATTGTGTAAATACTATGTTTTTTGGTATCTCTTATCTCGCGAGGAAAAGTAACATCCATTTTTTCTGATGCAAATAATTCAACAATTGGATTATTAACCACTACAGGTGTTTTTGTTACAATTTTATCCATAAATTCTTCGAATTCAATATTGGAAAGTGGCTCAATCAATGTATTATTATATTTTTTATTCAATATAGATTGATTGAGCTGTTTTTTAGAAGTGTTTTTTTCTTTACTTAAAGGAATATCAACTGTAATTTCATTCTCATAATTAACGAATGGTTCAGTATCGTATGATAGATACATTGGCCTGCCAAGGTCTTTACATATTACATCAACTTGTTCTTCTTTTAGAATGGTTTCTGTTATAGTATTCCATATATCAAGAAAGTTCTTATTGTCAACTGCATTAGTTAATTTAAAAAATACTGCTATTCCACCAGCACCACTTGAGATACATACTAAAGATACAAGATGACCATATTTTTCAATAAAGTAATGTTTGTATTCTTGTGCGTTAACGACTCCATCAAAATCAAAATATATATAAGAAGATGGTGCAATGAAATTTTTTGTATAATTCTCATCTTCTTTTAAACTACGCTTTTTAACACTGCAGTTTGGAGTAATGTAGTTTAGAAATATTTTCTTTTCCTTATAGGTCTGGTCCCCCTTTAATCTTAGTTCCCTGATCTCATTTATCAGAGATTTTTTAGGGTTGTTTTTAATTAATTTAACTAATTGTGATAAATCAATAGTTTTGCTGGGGATTAGATTAGTAATTCCTTTTTCAAAGTAGCTGAACATTAAAATAATAATCCCCCAAATTTCGATGTGGTGGCATCTACTTTAAGGAGGATAAACATGCTTTATGTGTATTATAATTATCATCCACCAACGATAACCACACGATCTTAAAAGATATAAATCGAATTAAGTATTATTAAAATATAGTAAATAGAATTGACAAAGTCAAATTTGGAAAGAAATATCATTTATTTAAAAAAGTCTCAAATTATTTGGAACCATGTAGAATTATTTTATATCTTTGCATTGATATTTTAATCGAAATGGCAAAAAAAATAATTTATAATTTGACTCCAAACGGACTTAAAAAAAGACAAGAATCTCTTAAAAATTTAGATTTGAAGTCACCTAAAGGGATATATTCTGCACCTCAAAGTGAAATTGAAAAGCTGCCTTCGAATGAGGTATTCGAATATTTAAAATTTAGTAATAGTTGGGGTATTTTCACTCAATTCAAGGATGAGTTAGAGAATGAAAGAAAATTTTTAATACGTGAAGTAGATAAAATCACGGATGTTTCTACTACTAAAATTAAGAGTTCTCAATTTGATATTTATGATGTAATTACTAAACTTCAAATTAGAATTAGTCGCTTCTTGGATTCAATAAATCCAACTTACGATTTTACAATTAACACAACCAATCTTTACCTTAAAAAGGAGGATAGAACTATACAAATACCGTATGAAGTATCAAGAATATACTATATGAATGACGAGGGTTATACTGAAAGAACCATAAAAAGAGTTTTTGGACGTAAAGACTATTCAGATAGTGAAGAAGTTGTGAAGAAGTTGATCATGAAGAATATCGAGGTAGATGGTGTGGAAATTAATAACTCAAAGTTTAGTAATCGTTACATGCCAGATTTGATTGTAACAATCAATGGAGCAAAATGGGTTGTAGAAATTAAACGTAATAAGAGTGACTTTATGAGTACTGCAGTATCATTAGAGTTATGGTCAAAATATAAGTCAACCTATTTTGTGTAGACTTTTTTTAAATTCAAAATACTTGGTCTCAAAAAAACAAAGACTAAGTAATTACTAACGCACCAGCAGGTGCACTAAATTTCATTAAAAATGAACATACGTTTTATGCTACCCCAGCTTTATAGGGGACTTGAAAATCAATTTAATTTAGTTGATTTAAACAGAACCGAGATTGAAAAAAAATCTCCTCAAACCTTAATATTAGATGAATCGTATGATTCTTGCATTATTGGGTTTGATTTAAACACTTCAGCAGTAGTCTATGATTCTCATCTACTAATTGATGAGAAGTGGAGTTATGAAGATGCTGACACTTATAATTTGGATCAGTTTTCAGATGAATGGGCTATTGCTTATGATGAGCAATTTGACATTTTAAATGATGACCAAAAGGGATTGTTAAAAGAAGATGATGCTGATATCATACCCCCAATTTTTACTATTAACACTTTAATATTTTAATCATGAAAAGAAAATTTTTAGAAAGAGCTCATAAAATAGAATTAAAAAAATTAAAAAAAATGAGTTTAAATCCATGGGAGTTTTGTCCATTAACTCCTTTTAAAATTGAAGTTTTATCATCTATTAAAAATGGAAATAACAAAAAATCAAATGCTATACATTTTAATTCTAATATTACTTTAGGTGACACAAAAAATAAAGAAGTTTTGGGAGATGAAATTTTCAACAAATATTATGAGAAAGGATTAACAAAAGGAGAAATAGTAGATCACCATGGTTTTATTGATATTACAATGATTAGTGAATTCAGAGTAATACCTGGTAATGGACATATATTTTTAACCAATGGAGAATTTGTACCAGTTACTAATTTTATTAAAGTAGCTGCTAATTCTATAGTAAATAATATTCCAGTATTTTATTACGGAGTTAATGTTAAGTTTCACAATAAATAAAAATTAAATTATGAATAATAAAAATAGCTTAAAATTCATTTTGAAGAATATCCAACATATTAAGTCTAAATATACCGATTATACGTTAGAACTTAAAATAATAGATTTTAAAGGTGAAGAATTGACAAATGAAGTATTTCAAGATTTCAATTTCTTGTTGCATACGATTGAGGCAATATTTAATGAGTTTGACAATGTTTATGAAATCAGGAGTGATTTCAAATTAAAACCTGAAATTTTAAAAGCATCAGTAATATTAAAAATATTACCAAGGCTTTCAGATAGAATTAGCAATAAAGAAGTCATATTACCATGTGACTTTGAAAGAATTATTCCCAATATTGATTTATTTGATGAAAAATATGGATTAATAATTAAGAGTGATGATGGCAAATCATTAAATCCAATAGTTGACCTTTATATTGAATCAAGCTGTGGCATGCATCTTAATGCAGAAAGTAATAAAGAAATACCTTTTTTGGATTTTCTTGAATTATTTTATCAGGATAAGTCAAAATGGAAATTTAAAAAAAAATCATGATCAAAATACTTGGTCTCAATTAAATAGGACTTTTTAAATGAAACAATCATCACATATTTCATTGTCCGAAGTAGGTCAATACATAAATAGAAAGGACAACCGTTCCATCAAAAAGTGGCTTAGGGATCATCAGATTCCTATCCACAAAGATGGAAGGGAATATGTTTTTCGTTTACATGTCGAACAAGAAGTCTGGAGACCATTTGCCGAAGATTTAGTGAAAAGATATCCAAATTCATGGCAACCACGTTTAGAATCAATCTATGGTGATCAGAAAGAACTATATCAACTTCTTTACCATGATTGTTTGGAATTCGATACTGGATTTGTGCCTTACCAATTTAATCTGGACATTAGCTCTAATAAGGAGCACGAATCCATCTTTCAAGAACTTTATCAATAATGAAATTACCAAATAATTCACATTCTGGAATCAAAATCTACTGTAAAAGATGTAGAAAAAATAACACGGGTTGTCGTCACAACGACCACCAGGTGTTCCGGATGTGTTTTATTGATCGAGTTACTGGTAAACACAGAAGTAAACTTCTAAAATCAAAAGTATACGCTGATGCTGTAGTTGAGGGTATTGAATTTAGAAGGAGAATAGAAAATGGTCTGGAGGAAACGGTTCCTGATCGACTTAAAATGAATATTGCTGAAGCACTCGTTTATTTTGATCAATATCTAAAGGGAGATACACAATATGCACATTTAAAAAAGGAGGTATCAGATAAACATCGTAAGGAGTTAATTAAGTATTGTACGCTTTTTGCTAAATCTTTGAAAAATAACCACAATCTCAGGAAGATGAAACCGGGGGATGTCAGAAATAATGATGTTTCTATTTTCTACAGACAATTGGAGATTAAATACCCTCACCCCAAAACCTTCAACAAGGTTTTAACGAGTATAACTTCTTTCTATAAGTTCTTGATCGAAATCGAAGAGTTAGACATCAAGAATCCTTTTAAAAATTGTATTCGAAAACAAGTGATTAAAGGTGATAATCTAATTTTAACAAAAGATGAGTTTGAGAAAATTATAGCAGCGGTAGAATCAAAGTCATCGTTTCAACAAACAAGAACCAATGGAAGAAGAGATTACGTGTATGCAACTTGGATGGTTAATGCATTTAAACTCTTTCTCCTTATTGGTGGACGAAGAGAGGAAGTACTCAGTCTTAAATGGAGTGATATTATACAAGGCAATAACGGAGTGTTGTTTTTTCAATTTAAAAATCTAAAGGTTGAAAGATTAGGGAGTAAAAATGTAAGTAAAAAACTCTCCCCTATTAACGCGGATCTGATGACACTTTTAAAAGAAATGGGGTATGATCAAATGAAAGGTAAAAATGTCAAACTTATAGATCCTGAGAATACATATAAAATTAATACTATTATGGAGAAAGTTTCTCGATCGTTCACCCATTTTAGAAAAGCTGCAGGTATTGAAACTCCATTTACTCTAAAACATCTGAGAAAAACATACCTCACATGGGTATTTCATACAATGGGTAGTGACACCAGATTATTGTCATCTCACACTTCAATGAAGGTATTAGAGAACCACTATATCAATCCACTTTTATTGAACATTGAAGAAGAGAAATTAATTAAGGTTAAAGTCTTTGGATAATTCGTATTTTATCTAACACAAGAATGTAGCACGTATAACACAAATAGGATTATATTTTTGTAACTTCTTGAAAATGAACCGATAAAAATATGTGAATTTAGGTGGTGAGGAGTGTTATGAGCCCGACGAGCTACCTACTGCTCTATCCCGCGATTTGGATTGCAAATATACAATACAATTACATTCATAACCAAACTTTATTTTAATTATTTTTTAATACCCTAAACCCTAATCACCTATAAAAACTAATTATCTTTGCCTCATGACACATAAAGCTGGTTTTGTAAATATTATAGGAAATCCGAACGTAGGTAAATCAACATTGATGAATGCCTTGGTGGGTGAAAAATTATCTATTATCACACCAAAAGCGCAAACGACTAGACATCGTATTTTAGGAATTGTAAACGAAGAAGACTATCAAATAGTGTTTTCTGATACTCCAGGAATTATACAACCCGCTTATGAGTTGCAGTCTTCAATGATGGATTTCGTAAAATCGGCATTAGATGATGCCGATGTTTTAATTTACATGGTAGAGGTTGGCGAAAAGGAGTTAAAAAACGAAGCTTTCTTTAAAAGAATCATTCATAGTGAAATTCCTGTAATTTTGTTATTAAATAAAATAGATAAATCTACACAAGATGAAGTAGAAGAAAAAGTGACGTATTGGACAGAAAAAGTACCAAACGCTTCTGTCTTTGTGATTTCTGCCTTAGAGAAATTTAATATCACTGCTGTTTTTGACAAAATAAAAGAGCTGCTTCCAGAAGGGCCGCCATACTATCCAAAAGACCAATTAACGGACAAACCAGAACGTTTTTTTGTCAATGAAAAAATTAGGGAAAAAATATTAATTCACTATAAGAAAGAAATTCCGTATTCTGTAGAAGTAGAGACAGAAGAGTTTACTGAAGAAGAACATATTGTGCGTATTCGTTCTGTAATTATGGTTGAACGTGAAACCCAAAAAGGAATTATAATCGGCCATAAAGGGTCTGCGATTAAGCGTGTAGGTGCAGAAGCTAGAAAAGATTTAGAAAAATTTTTCGAAAAGAAAGTGTTTATCGAATTATATGTAAAAGTCAATAAAAACTGGAGAAGCGATAAAAATCAATTAAAACGTTTTGGTTATAATCAGAGTTAATTATTTCTTTTAAAATACCATCACAAAAAAAGAGGAACTTTTCAGTTCCTCTTTTTTTTATTTACAACTATTATTAACCTATTCAAATAAAATCTTTTTAGTTCCAAAGTTGGTGTTATCTGTATACACCTTTAAAAACAAAATACCTGTTTGCACATTTACATGTAAGTTCATTGTATTGTTCCCTGCAGAAAGTAATTGTTTCTTGTTATACACCACTTTACCAGTAACATCAAATAATAGTACAGAAGCTTGTTCTGCCTTTTCACTATAAACTAATACTTTAAAAGCACCTTTTGACGGATTAGGATATACTTGAAGGTCTTTGATTACTGCGTCAGTAGTTACAATCCCTGAAGACTTTGAAGAAGTAACATTAATGGTTACTTGTGCTATTGATTCGTCTCCACTTGCATCTACAATCTTATAATAAAAACTATCTTCTCCTATAAAAGCTGCTACCGGTGTGTACTCAATCTTACCTGAATTAACTACAAGATTGTTAAATGCACTGCTTCCCTGAGCTTCTCTTTCTATTTGTTTAACACTTTTACCTTCTGTTGTTCCATTAAAAAGCCTTAATGGGTTTGTTGTATTTTCTCCATCTGAACCAAAATTATCTACTCCTGATCCATTATCAGCTAATACAGCTAATGAACTCATTATTCCTTGAACTACTGAAAATGTATCCCCTTTTGCTTCTGGTACGCCATTTACTGCATCTGCTGCTTGAATCGTTACCGTTACGGTAGCTGTTGATTCATTAGCAGTACCGGCCTCCTTAATAGTGTAGTTAAAAGTATCTGTTGTTCCTGTAAAAGTTGCTCCTGGTGCAACTGTATATGTATATTCTAAAGTATTATCAGAATTTACAGTGATGGTTACTTCACCAGATTCATTACTAATCACTACCGCTTCTAAAGTTCCTGTTTCGAAAACATCATTTGCTAATACATTTATAGTTCTTGTAACACCTTCTACAGCTGCTACTTCATCAGCTACTGCTGTAAGACCATTTGCTACTGAACCAGTTACCGTAATTGTTACAGTAGCTCTGTCAGAAACTCCATTTTCGTCTGTAATCAAATAATCAAAAGTATCTTCTCCAACATAACCTGTTCTTGGTGTATATTTTACAGTTGTTCCGTCTAATTCTAACGACCCTCCCTCTTCTGAATAAAATGCTACAAGTGATATTGGATGGCTTGGATGTGCAGCGCCTGATCCGTAATTATCTGCTCCAGATCCATTATCATCTAAAATATTGATAATATTCTCTGAACTATCTTGTGCAAATATAACTGCGTCATCCTGTGCTTTTGGCGCGTCACTTGCAATTACCGTAGTGAATGTTACTGTTACTGTTGCGTCTGATGTCTCACCATCAGCATCTTTAATACGATATGTAAAAGTATCAGTTCCTGTTTGAGTTCCTGTAGGTGTATATTCTATTGAAGTTCCATTTACTACTACTGCTGTCGTAGTAGTAGGAATTATTTCAAGTGAATTTGATAAAGCTGCTCCATTCGATCCAAAACTGTCATTATCTAATACATCAATAGTTACTGCTGCAACACTACCTTCTAATATCTCTATAGCATCATCTGCCGCTGTTGGTGCATCTATTTCTGTTACCGTGATTGCTACTTGTGCTATAGAAGAAGCTCCTGTTGTATCTGTAATCATATAATAAAAATGATCTACTCCTACAAAACCTGTATTTGGTGTGTAAACAATTACATCATCTAATGGAGTGGTTGTGCCTTTAGTATCTACAATGATTGTTCCTTGTTCACTTAGGCCGGTTAGCGTTCCATCTAAAAATGTTAAGCCATTATCTATTGCTCCATCTAATCCAAAGCTATCTATGTCAAATCCGTTGTCTAATAAAACAGCTATTTCATTATCTGTACTATTTTGTGCTACGCTTACTTCATCACGTTTTGCTGACAATACACTGTCTGTAACCGCAGAATCTTCTATAATTACTCTTACTATAGCTGTTGATAAATTATCAGTGCCAGTCTCTTTAATCGTGTACTCAAAAGTATCTTCTGATCCTGAAAAAGTTGATACTGATTCATATTCTATTGAATTGTCAGAATTTACTGTAATTACTGCGCCATTTATATTATTACTAATTGTTATCGCATCTAAATCTGCTGCTGTTGCTGTTCCTAAAAGATCATTTGATAGCACAACTATAGTTGTTGTACCACCTCTTATAACTGTTTTTTCATCAGCTACTGCTGTAAGATTGTTAGCTACCGAACCTTCAGTTACCGTAATTGTTACAGTAGCTCTGTCAGAAACTCCATTTTCGTCTGTAATCAAATAATCAAAAGTATCTTCTCCAAAATAACCTGTTCTTGGTGTATATTTTACAGTTGTTCCGTCTAATTCTAACGCCCCTCCCTCTTCTGAATAAAATGCTACAAGTGATATTGGATGGCTTGGATGTTCAGCACCTGATCCGTAATTATCTGCTCCAGATCCATTATCATCTAAAATATTGATAATATTCTCTGAACTATCTTGTGCAAATATAACTGCGTCATCCTGTGCTTTTGGCGCGTCACTTGCAATTACCGTAGTGAATGTTACTGTTACTGTTGCGTCTGATGTCTTACCAAAAGCATCTTTAATACTATATGTAAAAGTATCAGTTCCTGTTTGAGTTCCGGTAGGTGTATATTCTATTGAAGTTCCATTTACTACTACTGCTGTTCCCGTACCAGAAGAAATTATTTCAAGTGAATCTGGTGAAGCTGCTCCATTCGATCCAAAACTGTCATTATCTAATACATCAATAGTTACTGCTGCAACACTACCTTCTAATATCTCTATAGCATCATCTGCCGCTGTTGGTGTATCTATTTCTGTTACCGTGATTGCTACTTGTGCTATGGAAGAAGCTCCTGTTGTATCTGTAATCATATAATAAAAATGATCTACTCCTACAAAACCTGTATTTGGTGTGTAAACAATTACATCATCTAATGGAGTGGTTGTGCCTTTAGTATCTACAATGATTGTTCCTTGTTCACTTAGGCCGGTTAGCGTTCCATCTAAAAATGTTAAGCCATTATCTATTGCTCCATCTAATCCAAAGCTATCTATGTCAAATCCGTTGTCTAATAAAACAGCTATTTCATTATCTGTACTATTTTGTGCTACACTTACTTCATCATTTTTTGCTGACAATACACTGTCTGTAACCGCAGAATCTTCTATAATTACTCTTACTATAGCTGTTGATAAATTATCAGTGCCAGTCTCTTTAATCGTGTACTCAAAAGTATCTTCTGATCCTGAAAAAGTTGATACTGATTCATATTCTATTGAATTGTCAGAATTTACTGTAATTACTGCGCCATTTATATTATTACTAATTGTTATCGCATCTAAATCTGCTGCTGTTGCTGTTCCTAAAAGATCATTTGATAGCACAACTATAGTTGTTGTACCACCTCTTATAACTGTTTTTTCATCAGCTACTGCTGTAAGATTGTTAGCTACTGAACCTTCAGTTACCGTAATTGTTACTTCTGCTGTTGATGCATCTCCGTTTTCATCTGTAATGGTATAACTAAATTTATCATCTCCAAAAAAGCCTGCTCGTGGTGTATATTTTACTTCATCTCCAACTAAATCTAACTTTCCTCCATTATCTGTATACGTTCCTGAAAGTGCGATTGGGTGGTCTGCATGCGCTCCATCTAATCCATAACTATCATTTCCAATAATTGTAAAAAGATTGTCTTTACTATCCTGAGCTACTGTTTTAGTATCACTTTTAGCTAATGGTTTACCATATTCTAAAACAAATACGATTCTTGTTAATTGTACTGCATTATTTCCTGATGCATCTGAAACATTATAGGTTACAGGATAACAATTGACAGTTGCTAAATCTATCGCTAAAGTATTTATTCCAATACTTGTTGTTATATCTCCATTATAATTATCTGCAGCTGTTGCTCCTAATTCTTCATATGCAGTATTAAGAGTTACTATTTGTGGGTTATCTCCTATTAAGGTAATTACTGGCTTTGTGGTATCTACAACATTTACAGTTCTAGTGGCTGTAGTTACGTTACCACTTGAGTCTGTTGCAGTATAAGTTACAGTGTAAATACCTATAGTATTTACATTTATATCATCAGTAACTGTAAGTGTTGCAGAACAGTTGTCTGCAGTAGTAGCACCTAAGTCTGTGTATGCCGTTAAAGCCTCGTGTGTTACACTAGCATCTCCTAATAATGCAATGGTTGGAGCCATGTTATCTTCTACCGTTACAGTAGCCGCTGCAGTTGCAGTATTGCCATTAACATCGGTAACGACCAAATTAACAGCATTTTGCCCTAAACTAGCACAATCATATACACCTGGTTGACTTGTAGATGTAATAGAAATCTCATCCAGTTGCACATTTGTTGAACCACTTCCAAAGAAGATGTATGAATTTGTATCATTTAAGAAATTAGAACCAGCACTAGTCAAATCAAAACCTTGCCCATTGATTGGAAAAGTACCTGCATTTCCTGAATCTATGAAGAAAGTAATCTGATTACCAGATTTAACCATCTTGACTCTTTTTTTTCCTTCAGGAATATAAGAGTTTGAAGTATACGAGGCGACACCGGAAAGTCTACTCGTTATATGATCGGCTGAATTGTTTTGGTTGGAATGATCTCTTAAATAAATACCCAAGTCAGGTTCAGGAAATAATCCTTCAGTAACAGAAGGGTCTCCTATGCCTAGGAAGGTTAAAATGTCGCCACCGTATGCAACATTGCTATCATCATAAGTGAAGATGACTTCAAAATCAGAATTGATAAAATCGGATGCGACCGTTCTTAAATAATTTCTACCCGATGAGGTCTTCTTCGCAACAAACGCTCCATTTAAATTACCGGAACCTGAAATACCTGAAACCCAATCGGCACCATTCACTAATTCAAAACCGCTATCTAAGGCTGTATTATTGAAACCAGCTTGTAAACTAGAGGATCCAAGGGAGAGAGTAACATTGCCTGAGTTGTCTGAAGACCCATTGTCAATATCACCTGCCGTAATACTCGCATTTCCATTTGCATCTAATTGAACTGTAATGTCTTTGGTTACAACGGTTGGCGCAGTTGTATCTACTACATTTACGGTTCTTGTTACCTCTGTTGCTGCATTTCCTGCTGCATCTGAAACATTATAATCTACAGTAAAACTACCAACAACTGCTGTATTCTCATTATTTACTGTTGGTATTACTATTAAAGTATTACCAGCATCTACATTATCTGTTGCTGTTGCTCCTAACTCACTATAAGCTGCACCTACTTCTATTGTTTGTATCGTTGGTGTATTTAAAGCGATTACTGGTGCTATTTCATCTAAATCATTAACGGTTATGGTGATTACTTTTTCAAAAGTATCTGTACCATCATTGGTTTGTACACGTATGCTTAAAGTTGGGTTGATTTCATAATCTATAGCCGCATTGGTTTTAAGGTCTGCCCCAGTAATGGTAAAGCTCCCATTATTGGTATCTCCTGAACCTGCAACTAAGCTGTAGGTATGTGTATCTGCACTGTCTGCATCTGTTGTGCTAAAGGCCCCTACGGTAGTTGCTGTAGCTGCATTTTCATCTATTGCACTTGCGCTTAATGTTATGTCTGTTGGGGTGGTGTTAGGACAAGTACCCCAAACAGGGAGGTTAGTTGAAACGAAATTGGTAGCTCCAAATGAAAAATTATAAAGATTTATTGTGTTTACGTTTGTAACACACCAACCTGTTAAGTCTTGGTTAAATGCTGCTGCATTTTCGAACATATAACCCATATTAGTTACTTTAGACACATCCCAATTTCCAATATCTTGGTTAAATGCTGCTGCCTCTCTGAACATAAGATACATGGAAGTTACACTAGAAACGTCCCAATCTCCAATCGGTTGGTTAAAGTTACTTGCCCTGTAGAACGCACCATCCATTTTAGTTACTTTAGACACATCCCAATTTCCAATCGGTTGGTTAAATTTTACTGCCTTATAGAATATTAAATACATGTCAGTTACACTAGAAACGTCCCAATTTCCAATCGGTTGGTTAAATTCTAATGATTCATAGAACACGCCCCGCATATTAGTTACACTAGACACATCCCAAGAACTGATATCTTCATTAAAAGTAATTTTATTAATAAATAAAAGACTCATATTTGTAATACCACTAGTACAGGTTAAACCTATTTCTGGGTCATTCTGGTCTGCAGCAATTAAAGCTCGTAATTGAGCCTCTGTTCTTTTGGTAAACGTTTTTGTAACTCCATTAATGGTTAAATCACCTGTCTCAAGATTGGCAGCGTTATCACAATTACAAGTAACACCGTTTGCATCTAATGTAAAATTTGGGTTGTTTTCTGTGTTTGAAGAATTTGCTTTTTCTACGTCATTATTACTGAATGTTGCGGTAATCGTAAAAAAACAAAGAACACTTAAAAAGGTTATTTTTTTAATCATAGTTTGGTAATTTTAATATCTATTTGCGCTTTTTTTTAAAATAAATTTTATTTTTTAAAGCTCTCTAAAAGGGATTAATCCCTAGAGAACGACAAATATCTAATAAATAAAGACAAAACCACTACTCATTAATGAGACACTTTACCCCCATTAATGAGTAATTAATCGATAAAATAGTACTATTCATCATCTTAAAAGTAGATGAAAAGTGGAAAAGTGATAAAAATCGGTTAAAACGTTTTGGTTAAACTTTAAAATCGTTGCCAAAACTGTAAGTTGTTTTCGGATTCTGTTAAAATACTATCAAAAAGTTTGGTAAAAGCATTTGATTACTAGGAAAAATATTAGTGTTATGGTTAGTTCATTATCGAGCAAACACTTGTTGGTGAAAAAACTGGTCATTTCTTTATTTAATGAAAGGCATTGCAGATAAGAACAAATAGCATCGTGATTGTTAGCCTCACTCAATTTTGCTTCTTTGTCTTTTGCAGTCTGCCATAAGAGAGGCACTGATATAGTGGTTCAATAAGATATTCGTTTTTCAGATAATTGCTTAATTTCTTCTCCATAATTATAAAAGGAATTGCTAATAAACTAGTGCTCTAAAGTATCTCTGCGGTTAATGTAAATAGGGAAAGGTAAATAATCTACCATTTGATAAAAAAGCTCAATATTCTTTAAATACAATTTTTATAAACGAAAGGTGCTATGCTCATTTTGAATTAAGATTTCTTTTTCTGTGCACATACAGTAATTAAAATTTTCCTTAGCGCTATTATTTTAATGGTTCTACTACTATATACTAGCTAACTTCATCCATAAGATGATTACTTGTACTTTAAATGCGTTTTTTTTCAAAACTTTATTATGAGAATTTAAAAGTATTCTATGCACTTAATTGAAAATAGAAAAACGTATAATTCTTCTTCTTTTATGTTGTAAATAAATTTAATTCTTACCATAAAAAGGGGAATTAAATTAAGGCAGGGAGATACACTAAAAAATACAACCAGATAATTTGATTGGTAAACTGAAATACTACTTCGATTAAAAAATAAAGAAGAAAACAATGTTTGTTTAAAAATATTTTCTGCTTTTTATCTGAACTACTTTTTTAATAAGCATCAAAAGTTATTTAAATTTAGTTTACAACATTTAAATAGCACCTTCTTATTTTAAAACTGATTCCTAAAAATTGAATTATATAATTTTTAGACAAAAAAAGGCTTCTACCTATGTAGTTTTAATACAGTAAAACATTTTTTTTATAACATTGCATACAAAATTATTTTACCGATCTTAATGATGTTTATAATAGGTTTTTATGTTTTTACTCAAAAAAAATAGATTTTAAGCACTACAAGAACACTTTTCATTTAAACAATTTATTAAAATATAAAGCATATCCTTGACTAAAAGATTGAAAAGATGTAGATACAAGAAAAAACACGCCTAATAAATAGGATTTAGCTATTGCGGTAAAAAAAATCTGAATAATTTTTGATTTCATAAATTCGGCTTTTAATCCATCTAAAAAATACTGATAATCAGATGATTAAAAATATGAAGATAAAAACTAACTAACTACTCATTAACAATGAAGTTAGACCTCATTAATGAGGTCTTAAACGCAAAAAAGTACTCAGAAATTACCAATAATAAGAAATTTGGACCTCACTAATAAGTACTTACCCACAAAAAACACATTAATAGTTAAGTTAAACCTCATCAATAAGTGCTTGAACGCAAAAAGCACCCTTTAAGGATATAAAAGTTAAATTAAACCACTTTTTAAAGCAAACTTAATTAACTGTGCGGTATTCTGGCAAGCAGATTTTTCTAAAATGATTCTTCTGTAAGTATCTACTGTATGCCGGCTAATAAATAATTTTTCACCAATATTTTGACTGCTTAGTCCATTAGACATTTCTCTAATAATTTGCAGCTCTCTACTGTTTAAGTTTATCATATACTTAGTTTTAAATCGATGCAAACTAATTTTTAATTCATCTATATCAATCGGTTCAACTAAATAGTCAAAAACAGATATCCTTAATGCTTTGATAGCATAATGAGAATGATTTGAAACCAATATTATTTTTATATCTGTTTCTCGCTTACTAATTTCGTCTGCCACATCTAACCCAGACAGATTTGGCATTTCTATTTGAATAAAGACTATATCAGGTTCGTTTTCTAGTATAAAGTCTAGGCCTTCATTTGAGTTTTCAAAAGTCCCTAGAATTTCTATACCATTAAATTTTGCTAACAGCTCTTGAAGCCTAATTAAAGATGGTTGATCAGAGTCTATTAAAACTGTTTTAATTTCAGTCATTTATATTGAGAAATAGTTTTACGATTAGTGTTCTTTTTAAAATGATCTGATGGCACGTACAGAATTTAAACTCCCTTTTAACACAGCAGAACTTTGACCATTATTAATATTAACGATCCCTGCATTGCTTTCTGTTTCTTCTACAGAACTCCAATAAAAACTATCCCCTAAAAAGGAATCTCCTCCAATTGCTGCTATTGCAGTGTTGATGGTTACGATATTAAGGTTAATTAATTTTAACTCGAAAATACTTGGCAAATACCAATCGCCATATGAAACATTGTTTGCTATCACTTCTAATTCATTGCATAATCTTGCTGCATACATGTCATTATCATCACCAATAATTACATGAGAGGAAATTATAATGCTAGTATTTGTCTTACCAGCATAAATACCATTTCCTTTTGCCTGTGTATTGCCAAATGTACCCGCAAACCATTTTGTTTCATTGCTTTGATTTTCGTTCGCACAAACCAAACCATGCTGCCCTGTTTCATCTACCCAAAAAACAATACCTCCATGTGCAAAATCCCCTATTTTATAACTGGGAACATTATCCGCCTTTTTTGCATGTAATGCATATGGAACACTTAATAATTGACTGGTTCCTGAAATTGTATAACTGCTTCCTCCTAAAAGATCTGTTTCTGTTTTTATAAAATACGTATCTGAACTCCAATCTATTTCAGAAAAAATACCAGTAGCTTTAGAACCACTTCCTATCTTTATTGTAATTAGTCCATTTATATTGGTCGTTGGCGAATGTGTTTCTACATATACTGCCAAACCCTCAGCTGTACTTCGCAAAATGCTTATTTGCATTCCAACCGATGTATTACTTAACAAATTACCATCAGCATCTCTTACTATGGCTTGATAACTCATTTTCTCTGGAGTTTGCGCTAAAGAAACAGTGGTTATCACCAACGCTAAAATTATAAATATCTTTTTCATGCTTAATTTTTTATTATTTTAAAGACTTTTAATTGTTTGTTATTTTGAGCAACTTTTAAGATATACACTCCAGAAGCTACATATTTCATAGCAATGGAGGTGTTTTCTTGATTTACTTTTCCTTTTTTAACTACTCTACCACCAACATCATATATTTTATAAGACAATGCTGTTAAAGTATTGTCTGTAAGTGATAATATAATCTTGTCTTTTGTAGGATTAGGAAACATAACCGCTTTTAGGGTAAGGGTTTTTAATGTTGGATTTACTAGCGTAAACAACTCTATACTCTGCTGTATACCCTGTGCCACTGAACCATTGTTTGCAGTATTTGTAGCTACCATTAACTGACCCACTGTATAACTTACAGATCCGGCCCCCATTGCATTACCGCCTGATACAGGAATAACTTCTTGACCATAGAATAAACATGACATTAAAATGCAAATTGCTGCAAGGAGAGTAGCTTTCATAAATAATTTTTTTTTTATTAAAAAAAAATAAATTAAAAAATGATAAGCTTACAAAGCTGATTTTAAGATATTTATTTTTCCAATATTAAGAAAAATAAAAGACTAATTAAAATATTTCAAAGATGAATTTTTTAAAATTATATTTTAAAGCACCTAAAAACCTGACTTTTAGATGAAAAAATATTTTATTTAGAAAAAAAAATATGATACATGATACTATCACAATCTTCAGTAAAATCTCACATAAATTTTTTTTAATCTCCAATTACTTTTATCATAAAATCATGCAGATCGCTCATTTGCTTTTTACCGGTATCTTTTCCTATTTTACCCAAGAGATACAAAACAAGCCATATTAGTGATAAAAAAACCATCATGATAACTGGAAAAAAGACAGGTTCATTTAAAGATATTCTTGCAAAGAGCATGACCACAAAACCTAGAAAAGAAATACCTGTAACAAAGTGCACAAACATAAAAAGCGTCCAAACTTGAGGCTTAGGTCCAAACAATCCTTTTAAAACAGATTTTTGTGCTGTTTTTTCTAAAATTTCTAAATGTAGTTGCGGAGACCAAAAATGTTCCTCTTTTTTAGAAACACTTATAAAAACGTGTCCATCAAAAATATTTCCTAAAAATTGACAGTCCTCCTTTTTTAATTCCTTTGAAAAATTTTCAAGTATTTGACCAGTGCTTTTGTCTAAATCAATTGTAAACCTTGGCCTTAAAAAGACCTCACTGTTTCTTTTTTCAACTAAAATATTCGATTTATCCTTCATAAAGGTCCTTTTTATAACTCTCTAAATTTACAATTATTTATCATAGAGTAAATTGTATCTTTGCAAAAAATTATCACTCAAAATGAATAGCATTGTTGCCATTGTAGGAAGACCAAATGTAGGAAAGTCAACACTTTTTAACAGATTAGTTCAGCGTAGAGAAGCAATTGTTGACTCCGTTAGCGGAGTAACAAGAGACCGACATTATGGGAAATCTGATTGGAATGGAAAAGAGTTTTCTGTAATTGATACTGGTGGTTATGCCATTGGCTCTGATGATATTTTTGAAGAAGAAATTAGAAAGCAAGTAAACCTTGCTATTGAGGAAGCAGATTTAATTGTTTTTGTGGTGAATGTGGAAGATGGTATTACACCCATGGACGCTGAGGTTGCCAAACTTTTACGTAAGGTAAAAAAGCCAATATTTACGGTAGTGAATAAAGTTGATAATGCATTGCGCGAGCCAGATGCTGTAGAATTTTACAATCTAGGTTTGGGAGACTATTTTACAATAGCCTCTATTAATGGAAGCGGAACTGGTGATTTATTGGATGCTTTAGCAGAGAAAATGCCAGAACCAGAAGCCATAGATTTAGAAAAAGAAGAATTACCAAGATTTGCAGTTGTAGGAAGACCTAATGCTGGTAAATCATCTTTCATTAACGCTTTAATTGGTGAAGAAAGAAATATTGTTACCAATATTGCAGGAACTACAAGAGATTCTATAGATACAAAATATAATAGATTTGGTTTTGATTTTAATTTAGTTGATACTGCCGGAATCCGTAAAAAATCTCGTGTAAAAGAAGATTTAGAGTTTTATTCTGTAATGCGAGCTGTTCGTTCTATTGAATATTCTGATGTTATTATTTTAGTTGTCGATGCCACTCGTGGTTTTGAAGGTCAAGATCAAAACATTTTTTGGTTGGCAGAAAAAAATAGAAAGGGCGTAATTATCTTAATAAATAAATGGGATTTAATTGAAAAAGAAACCAATACCATGCGTGATTTTGAAGCCATGGTTAGAAAACAGATTGAGCCTTTTACAGATGTACCTATTGTATTTATTTCTGCATTAACAAAACAGCGTTTATTTAAAGCAATAGAAACTGCGGTAGAAGTTTTTGAAAAAAGAAAAAAGAAAATAGCAACTAGCAAACTAAATGATGTAATGCTAGACATTGTTAAAAGCTACCCACCGCCTGCAACAAAAGGAAAGTTTGTAAAAATTAAATATTGTATGCAATTGCCAACTAAAACACCTCAGTTTGCATTTTTCTGTAACTTACCGCAATATGTTAGAGATCCATACAAACGTTTTTTAGAGAATAAGTTAAGAGAGATCTATGATTTTTCTGGAGTGCCCATTACCATCTACTTTAGGCAAAAATAGAGCTTATTAAGTACTGAAAATTTATTTTTAGAATTAAATAAAGTCCGTTTCCTAATTTTTATATATTTACAATTAAACTATTAGCTATAACGATAACGTCAAAAAACAATGAAATAACTCCAATTTTTTTGCCGTTTTCTTGATTATTTTAAGCTAATCAGGAATTTAGTTTATGAATATTAAAGCATTATATTTAAATAAATTAACTTAAAATGAAAATCTCAGAATCAAGTATCTTTTCGGAAGTAGAGTTGCCTATACAACTAAACATCTCGTTTAGAAAAGTTTTTGATGTTTTTGAAAAGTTTGCACATCCTGCTTATCATACACATCCCTTTCATAAGGCAGCAACAGATTTAACGAAAGAACTCCAGAAATACCCTGAACTTCTTACTGGATTTTCTGACCCTTCTTTATTAAAAAAATATGAGTCACAAATAAATATTTTATTAGACCCTCTATTTCCTGAATCATTGCTAAAAAATGAAATTAAAGCTGCTACCGTTCCTTTTTCATTTACCTCTTTTAAATTTACCACACGTTTTGAAGATATTTTATTGAATGCTGGTGATGATTTTGAATTGGCAGTTCGAAATTTTGAAGAAGATAGCATGTACATGATGGCATGTACTTTTATTTTAGGCTATGTATATAATTATAATATAGATACCAAAAGACCTTTCCATTTTGATATTCCTGACAAAACAACAGGTACTGTAAAATATTATAGAGCTGCCTTTAATGGAGATTTTTCTGAAGTTATTCCTACAGATAGTGCCCCAAAAATAACAGAAAAAGATTTTAAGGAATTGCTTAATAATTTTGACAATATAGCTCTTTGGAAAGAGAAATTTCCACCTAATAGTTATATTTTTAAAGGTTTTGGAATCATGCATTTATTTGATGTTACTGCAGAGGAAATGATTTCATCAATTAAAGCGAATTTATTAAAAGATGACGAAAACTTAATCAATAACATTGAAAACAATTTAAAAGATTTTTATAGCCTTAAAGATTTGCGTTTAGGATACTCTGTTTTCAATAATTCTAAATCTAAAATATGTGAAAAAATATTACAAATTTCGAATAGTTTAGCACTTAATGGTATTGAAAAAATTGATTGCGAAAAATCTTATTTTTGTAATGGAGTACTTGAAAAAGTTTTTGTAAAACATGAAACTTTTATTATTTCGGATTTAGAGGAGTATGGGCTAAAAGTAGGTAAAAATCAATTTTATCAGAATTTATCTAAGTTAGGTTTAAAGTGTATAATTTTAATACCCTTTAATGCATTTGGAAGCGGAAGTTTAGCACTTTTAGAAATTGGATCCTCTAAGGCTTACGATTTAAACTCTGTAAACATAAATAAATTAAAAGATATTATCCCGGTTTTTGCCGCGGCTGTAAAAAGAACTTCAGAAGAACATCAAAATATTTTAGAGGCAACTATACAAGAAAATTACACATCAATTCATAGTGCTGTAAAATGGCGTTTTTATGAAGCGGCAGAAAAGTATTATGTGGAGTCGCAGTCAAACACAATTGCTAAATTAGATGAAATTATTTTTGAAGATGTATATCCTTTATTTGGCCAAAGCGATATTAAAGGCTCTTCAGACGCTAGAAATAATGCCATTCAAGAAGATTTAACGACTCAACTAACGTTGGCAATAAATGTTTTAATATATGCTTGTGAAAAAGAATCTTTACCTATTTACAACGAATTAAAATTTAGGGTTTCTACCTTTTTAAATGATATAAAAAAGGGACTAAATGCTGGTGATGAAATAAATATTTTAGATTTCTTAAAGCGTGAAATTTATCCCATTTTTAATCATATTAAAGAAATTAACGAAGAACTTAAAAACAAAGTTAACATCTATTTAAATAGTCTAGATGTCGGATTAGGTGTTGTTTACGAAAAAAGGAAAGAATACGAAAAAAGTGTAAATCAATTAAATGACAAACTTTCTAGATATATAGACAACAAACAGAAAGAAGCCCAAAAAATGTATCCACATTATTTTGAAAGATATAAAACCGATGGGGTAGAGTTTAATATGTATATCGGCCAGTCGATTACAAAAGAAGATACTTTTGATCTTATCTATTTATATAATTTACGCTTATGGCAATTACAAACCATGTGTGAAATGGAAAATATAGCCTACCATGAAATAGAAAACATGGAGCAAGAACTAAGAGTGGCATCGCTTATCTTGGTACACAGCAACCCTATGGCTATAAAATTCAGAATGGATGAAAAACAATTTGATGTTGATGGCGCATACAACATTAGATATGAGATTATTAAGAAAAGAATTGATAAGGCTAATTTAAAAGGAACTTCTGAACGCTTAACAACGCCTGGTAAACTCGCCATTGTTTATTCTCAAGATAAAGATGCTTTGGAATACATTAAATACATTAATTTTTTACAATCTAAAAATCAATTAGGTAAAATTGAGTTTCTAGAACTAGAAGATTTACAGGGTGTTTCTGGTTTAAAAGCGCTAAGAGTTGAAGTAATTTATCAAAAAGATTTTGATGCAAAAAGCACTATCCCTTTTAATGATTTAATTAAAGAAATTAAAGCTTAAGAAGCCTAAAAAAAAGCTATCTCCCTTGCAAATAAAAAGAAATTGCAAAAGATCCAACACTAACAATAATCCCAATCATAAAAACAGTGTAAGTGAGTCTTAATATTTTATATTTTCTATCTAAAACCAGACCAAGAAAATACAAATCTTTAGTTAAGGAACCATATAAATAATCTCGATCTTGCATCATTTCAGTTATACCCCATTCAAAATCAGGCAACTTCATTTTATGAAAATTACCAAAAAATAATAAGTTTACCTTTTTATTAGCCACATCTTCTTTTGTAAACTTACCCTGGGTAACATTTGGTCTTGTTGCCAAAATTGACAAAATAATAGATGCCACTGTAAAAATGATAAATATAAGTGTTGGTATGATCAAATAATCATTCGAAGGGTTATCTAATTTCGGTAATAAATTAGACAATGCTAAAGAAACAATAATTGCGTTTACAGAAAGTAAAATATTAGCTTTTGTATCTGCAATATTACTTAACGTCATATGATTTTTTAAAGCCACTCTGAACATTGTTTCCACACCTCTTTCTGGAACATCGCTTTTATTTTTTTTGATATCTAATGCTTCTTTCTTTTGCTCATATTTCTTTAAATCTTCTGTTAACTTATTTTTATTTTTCAACAATTTTGCTAAATTTTTTTCTTTTCCTTTGCTCCAATTTTTTAAAGCATAATCTGTACGATACTTATGTACTTTGGTTAAAAAATCAATATTGACAGCACCCCATTCAGCATCAGAATATTTTTTATTTTCTGTAGCTTCCCATTCTTTTCTGAGCAACGCTGTTTTATCTTCAAAACTTTTATTTCCTAAATGCGCACAATCTGCATCTGTAATTATTTTTTCTAAATCATTGGTTGCCTCATGCCCTATTTTAGTTGCCAAAATTAGATTAGAAATTGTCTCAATTCTTTTTACCTCAACATTCTTTTTCGTTAAAAATAAAGTCAGAATTTTCACACTTTCTTCTTCATGGTTTTCAGCTCCTTTTATAAAACCTGTATCATGAAACCAAGCAGCAACTTGTAAATTTTCAGCATCAATTTCAGGTATTGCTAATTTTTCAATAAATTTTTCAATACTTTTTACCACCCCTTGTGTATGCACCAAATTGTGATAAACATAGTTTGTTGCTAACTTATTATTTAATAAATTACTAACGTATTTTTCTGCATCAATTAATAATGTTGCCATTTTAAAAAAATATTTAACAACAAAAATAAGGATTTAAAACTTGTTTTTCTTCCTTGCTATATTGTTGTAAATTTATACATTGGTTTAACGAAAATTCACTCATATTATTTTGTAAGTTTATGGTTTATTTTTAGACTATCTCCTCGAAATAATGCTTTAAATAAATAAAGAAAAAAATATTTTATGCTAACATGGAAAGAAGTGATGAGCTTCACTACAAAAGGAAATCCAACTCCAGATAAAAGAGTTGAAAAAACTGAAAAAGAATGGGAGCATCTATTAACTCCAGAACAGTTTAGAATTACTAGAAAAAAAGGAACGGAGAGACCATATACTGGCGATTTATGCAGTATTTATGATGAAGGGCAATATAATTGTATTTGTTGTAATGCTCCATTATTTGATTCTACAATTAAGTTTGATTCTAGTTCTGGTTGGCCAAGTTTTACGCAGCCAATTAAAGAAAATGCCATAAAATATTATAAAGATATTTCTTTTGGTATGATTAGAGTTGAAGTACTCTGTAATACTTGTGACGCGCATTTAGGTCACATTTTCCCAGACGGACCAGCACCCAGTGGATTGCGTTATTGTATTAATTCTGAATCTATGATTTTAGATAAAAAATAATTAAAAAAGCATCATTGCCAACAAACCGAAACAATCTATTTGATGCAAAAAAGATTCCTTGATGTGTTGCTTATTGGTAATAATAAAAATAAAAAATGAGTAAAAGTTTACAAATTGCCACTCTAGGTGGTGGGTGTTTTTGGTGCACAGAAGCTGTGTTTCAAGAAGTAAAAGGCGTAGAAAAAGTTGTTTCTGGCTATGCTGGTGGCAATGCTCCTGGAAGACCAACATATCGCGAAATATGCTCTGGCTTGTCAGGCTTTGCTGAAGTAGTTCGAATTACTTTTGATCAAAGTGTTATTTCATATGAAGATATTTTAGTCATTTTTATGACTACTCACGATCCAACCACCTTAAATAGGCAAGGTGCAGATAGAGGCACTCAATATCGTTCGGTAATTTATTATCACAATGAAACGCAGCAAAAAATTGCGAAGGAAGTATTGGAACAAATACAAAATTATTATAACGATACAATTACAACAGAACTAAGTCCTTTACCTACTTTTTACGAAGCCGAACAGGAACACCAGAATTATTATAGAGAAAACACAAAACAAGGATATTGTAGTTATGTAATTGAACCAAAATTAGCAAAATTAAGAAAGCTACATGCTAATAAATTGAAATAACTCATACTTTCCTTTAGAAACAGGGATCTATTTTAAAATAAAATGATAAAACTTTTCGGAAAAAAAAGCTGCCATAAAACGAAGTATTATAAAAAATTTTTGGAGATGCGTAATTTAAATTACGCATTTTTCGATGTAGAAAATAATGAAGAAAATGAAATAGAATTACGTAATTTATATAAAAATAGAAAATTGAATTTCCCAACAATTACTGTTCATGACAAGAAGCTTAGAAACCCTTCTGAAAAAGACCTTCAAAAATGGATTGACAAATTATTATAAGAGAAAATTTAACTAAATAAAAACAAAAAAATTTTGTTTTTAAATACTTTACTTCAATAATAATTTTATCAAACTTTCACCTAAAACTAAATAGGCGAAAGAAACAAATAGCTAACGTTTATTTGTCTTTGCGGAGAAATAATTAATTTTAAAAAAATAACTTATAAATATTTTTAAGTATATTTGAGGCTATTAAAAAAAATGAAAATGAAAAATTTATTTTATCCCCTCATTGTTCTTTCTTTAGTTTTTACATCCTGCGGAGACCCAACATCAAAAGAATATAATTACGCTCCCACAGCTGTTGACGACGTTGGTTTTGCAGGTTCAGACTTGCTAACTAATATAACTGTTTTAATTAACGATGACTTTGGACTCGATGGCCCAAATTCAGAGCCAATCTCTCTTCCCTCTGAGACATCCGCTAACGGCGGTACTTTAGTAGTAAACGATGGAGGAACGTTTTATGACCCTACAGATGATTCTATAGATTACACTTCGCCATCTAAATTTATTGGTGATGATACTTTCGAATATTCGATAACAGATAGTAATGGAAATAGCTCTACAGCGAGTGTGACTGTGACTGTTCAGGATACAATTAATCCCGGATTTACTGATGGTGTTTATGTATTTACAGTAACTGGTGCAAATAACCAAGAGGTATCCATTAAAAAAGCTACATTGAAAGGGCCTTCTGGCGCATTAAACCTTCCTGAAACCGTAGAAAATGACGGTATAACTTTCGCAGTAACTAGCATAGCAGAGGAGGGTTTCGCATATTGTTATGATATAACAAGTGTTAATATTCCAGAAAGCTATACAAGCATTGGAAACCTTGCTTTTTACGATTCTTCTTTAATAACAGATATTACTATTGCAGATACTGTATCAATTATGGGAGAGAATGCTTTTGGTGAATGTAAAAGTTTGACTAACATAAACATTCCAACCGGAACTGCTCATTTAGCAGATAATCTGTTTTTTGGATGTGCAAGTTTATCAGATATTACCATACCATCTTCCATAACCAGCATAGGCAATTCTACTTTTTACAACTGCAACAGCTTAAATAATGTTACAATACCAGATAGTGTGGTTAATGAAAATATGGGCGCTGCAGTCTTTGGTTACTGCAACGGTTTAACCAATGTAACTTTTCCAACTGCTTTTACAATAATTCCAGAATCTACTTTTTACGCTTGTAATAATCTAGAGAGCTATACGATACCAAGTAATATAACCACAATAAGTTCAAATGCTTTTTATGCATGCTCCGTTTTAGAAGAAATTATTATACCAGAAACTGTAACTTCTATTGGTTCAGCTGCCTTTGGTTTATGCATTAATTTAAGGAAAGCAGAAATTCCAAATAATTTAACAATATTGCCAGACAATTTGTTTTACAAATGTGAAAGTCTAAAAGATGTTAACATACCAAGCAATCTTACTAGACTAGGAAATGGTGTTTTTTATGAATGTCTTACTTTAGAAAATATTAGTTTACCTAACAGCATAACAAGTATTGGAGAGAATGCTTTTGGAAAGTGTGATGATTTAATGAATTTTGATTTACCAAGTAACTTAACAACATTAGAGGCGGGTATTTTTTATGACTGTGCTAGTTTAACTGAAATTAATATTCCTAGCGGTGTAACAAGCATTAAAAAAAATGCTTTTGCTGGTTGTGCAAGCCTCAAAGAAATAACGATTCCGGATGGTGTAACGGCTATACCTGAGCAAGGGTTTTATAATTGTACTAGCTTAACTACAATTGTTTTTCCCGATAATTTAACAGAAATAGGTCAATTTGCTTTTGGTAATTGTTACAGTCTTACAAGTTTTGAAGTTCCAAACACAGTCACAAAGATTTTACCACGAACTTTTTATCAGTGTACAAGTTTAACGGATGTTATTATCCCTAACAGTATAACCAGTATTGAAAGTGAAGCTTTTTATAATTGCAATGGACTGAAAAATGTATCTATAAATTTGGTAACGCCTTTAGACATAGATGCGAATGTTTTTGATTTTATTTCTTTGAATGATGTAACTTTAAAAGTGCCTTCTAATTCAACTTCAACTTATAAGGCTGCTGATGTTTGGCAAGATTTTGGCACAATAACTGGATTATAACATATACTTAGTTAAGTATTGAACAAAATAATAATTTAAAAAAGGTGGTATAAAAATTATTTTTACACCACCTTTTTTATTAATCTTAATTTTGAAGGATTTATTTTAAAAGTATCAAATAAAAAAAATGAATATGATAAAAAGTTAATCTATACTTGTTTCATAAAATGCTATTATAATTAGTCCTTTTTTAATATTTACTTTTTCGCTTCCTCTAAGTCTTCATTATTTAGCAATCATATTTATATAGTGATAAAAAACAGCTATTGATATATCCCTAAGATTTAAAATAGAATATCATTAAAATTGTATAAGAGATGAATGAGTAACAACCTTATGTGTTTTTACAAATAACGAAGAGGAAGTTTATTTTCTAAATTTTGTAAACATTTCTCAATTAAAAAAATATACTCGATAAGATAAAATTATAATATTAAATTAAAAAATAACTAATAAATGTAAAAATACAATTCTATTCATTAAGATATTAAAAATGTGAAAAATAGCATTATTTAGAGTTTCTGAAAAGTAATATAATTTTAGTTAAACAAAAGGTTTACAATGTTTAAAGGAATCAAAAACTCTTCTCAAATTGAATTACTATTGTAAAAAAAATAATATATTTGCAGCTATTTAAAAAAAATGTGGTTGTTAAACTATGTCATCATTTAAATAAATTGCAAAAAACTTTAAAAAAAAAATTAAAAATGATGAGATTAATGATATCAAAAACTTTTCTCTTGTGTTTAAAAAAAAATTGTATCTGTTTTTTGTTTCTTGTTAATGTTACCGTTTTCTCTCAAGACAAACCTCTATCATCCCAAACAAAAAAACAATCTTTGTACACTGATATGAACGAAGATGATTTGATGAAAACAACAAACGACTTAATTACAAGAAAAGAATATAACAAAGCAACCTTTTTTTTATCACAGCACTACAGTAATTTTTCTAACAATTTAAGGGTAAATTGGATTTACGGCTATGCCCTTTCTATGAATGGCGATAAAAAACAGGCAGAAGCTAAATACATAAAAGCAATTTCTATTTCTCCTGATAATAAAAACCTTCAAATAGATTATGCTAGGTTTCTTTATGATATGGGGAAAATTGATAAAGTAGCGTCTATTTTATCTAAATTTATGGACTCTGAATCTAAAAATGCTGAATTATTATTAATGCAAGCTAATATTAGCTTTTGGAAAGGTAATTTAAACAATGCACGAAAGAAAATTGATAGAATTCAAGAAATCTATCCCAATTCAAAAATTACGAATAGTTTAGCACAGCAAATAAACGAATTATCTGCGGTTTATCTAAAAACCAATTTTGAATACCAATCGGACTCGCAACCTTTAAACTTTTTTGCTCAACATATAAATCTAGAACAATATAAATCTAGATTTTTAAATCCTAAATTAGAAATATCTAGCTATCATTTTTCACCTCAAAAAGAATTAGCGATCATTGTTAAAGCCAGCAATAAATTTCACTTTAACAGATTAAAACTTATAGCAAATCTGACTGGAGGGGTTTATAAAAATCTTTCCGGAAAAGCAGATTGGGTTGGTAGTCTTAATTTTAGTAAAAAATTAATCCAAAACCTATCATTAAATCTAGGATTTTCTAAAAAACATGAGCTAGGTACAATAGCAAGCACTGCTTTTAACTTAACGTCTCAAAATGTTTTTGGAGAAATAGATTACGAAAATAAATGGTTACTATTTTATGCCGGATACAATCAACAATTTTTTGAAGAGGATAATGAAAGAAAATTAAAAGACAATGAAATACAGTCAATTGGAACTTGGGTTTTAACTCAACCTATAAGTATTAGAAAATTTAATTTTCAATTGGGGTATAGTTACAGCTATACAGATGCAAAAGATGTTTTATTTTTTTATGACAATGAAGGTGTAGGTGCTTATGACCCTTACTTTACACCAAAGAAACAACAAATTCACTCTGGCTTATTCATCGTAAATTATAAACCAACAAAAAAATTATTAGTTGAAGCAAAAGTGAATTATGGTTTTAATGCTACCATAAGAAATCCTTACTCTATAAATAATATTGAAGTTGATGGTTTCTATGATGAGACTTTTACTCCTGTAGAATATACAGGAAGTATTAGTTACAATTTATCAAATCGTTTCGGAGCAAAAATCACATATATAAACCAAGAAACATTTTTCTACACAAGAGAAAATTTTAACCTAGGATTAAATTTTAATATTTAATGAATTCAAAATTACGGAACGATTTATGGAAATTTAAGGAGGCTAAAAGAGTAACTAGCCTAGACAAAGCTATCTTCTTAGGATTAACACTTGCGGGATTAATAAGCATGTTTAATTTAATGGAATGGTGGTTTAGAGCAGAACATATTGATAATTTTTTTTTATTTATTATTTTAAGTTTATTTTTTGGCTACGGAAATATTAGGATAGCTCTAATCTGGATTAATTATTTACGCATTCAAAAACCAAAAGAAGTACCTGTTCCAGAAAAAAACTTAAGTGTTGCTGTTTTTACAACCTCTTCTCCTGGAGAGCCTTTATCGATGTTCGAAAATACTTTTAAAGCCCTAAAAAACTTAAACTACCCTCACACATCTTATTTACTAGATGACACAGGAGATGTAGCCTTTAAAGAGCTAGCAGAAAAATATGGGGTGGTATGGTTAGATTTACCAAATATACCAGGAGCTAAAGCAGGTAAAATTAATGAAGCTTTAAAAATAACAAAAGAAGATTTTATTTTAGTTCTAGACCCAGATCATATTGTCTTTCCTAATTTTTTAGATCAAACACTAGGATTTTTTCAAGATGAAAAAGTAGGCTTTGTTCAAGTAAGTCAAGGTTATTACAATATGTTTCGTTCTTTTACTGCGCAAGCAGCAGCAGAACAAACCTATGTCTTTTACGGACCTACACAAATGGGTCTGTTTGGTTATGGTGGTGCTGTAGCCATTGGTGCAAATTGTACTTTTAGAAGAGACGCATTAGAAAGTATTGGGGGGCATGCTAAGGGTTTATCAGAAGATTTAAATACATCAATTAGAATTCATTCAAAAGGATGGAAATCGATATACAATCCTGTAATTGTAAGTCGTGGTTTAGTTCCTGAAGACTTTACTTCATTTTGTAAGCAACAATTAAAATGGGCAAGAGGGGTTTTTGAAATGCTGTTTGATGAAATGCCAAAAGCCTCAAAAACATTAACTTTTTGGCAAAAATTATCGTATTTATCCATAGGGACCTACTATTTAGTTGGACCAATGACTGCCTTCTTTATTTTTGTTCCTTTGTTATTTTTTACAACAAAAATAAGTCCTGCTAGTATGGATTTTACTGAATTTATTCAACTAGGAGCCCCTATTGTATTAGTTGCAATATTGATATATGCCCACGCTCAAAGTTTTTTGTGCGATAAGAAAACAGAAAAGGGGATTCATTGGAGAGGTATGGTTTTAAAGTATTCTTGTTGGCCTGTATATACGTATGCTTTTTGTTTAGCCATCATTAATAAAAAAGTTCCTTATATCCCAACAGCAAAAGTAGCCGTAAAAGGTTTTATGAGTCCTTTTGTAAAACCACTAATTTTATACTGTATTGTATTTATATTTGTCCTAGTAGGAGTTTATATTGAAAGAAGATATATGCTTAATACAAGTGAATTGATTCTTTCTGCCGAAAAAACTTGGGGGATGATAGGATTTGCAATGATTGCTTTTATCCAATTTTTAGGAGGCATAGTAGCTGCCTATAAATCTTTATATCTCAAAGCAGAAAATGCTTGGAGCAGAGTAGTAATAACAGCAGATAAAAAATTTAAAGTCAAATAACAAAAATATGCGCTAATTTTTTTTAGTAGAAAAAAGCCGATTCGCATAGTAAGAATATAAAAAATATAGTAAAAGTAGCACCAAATATAAAATAATTAAGGAGATTGAAAAACACATCTATGAATACAAAAACTAATATTATTTAAGGAGCAATTCCCTCTAGAAATAATGTGTTTTGACAATTTATAGATAACAATAAAAAAATAAAGGTTTCGAGGCCAGAATTAGCATTGAATAAGGCTTTACAATCGATCAACATCAAAAAAAAATATGACATCATTTAAAAGAATTTTTAATGTATTGCTGGCCGTAGTGCTAGGTTATTTTATAATTTACGGTTTAGCATCTGTAAGTAAAAGCTCTAAAGGCCCAATAGGAGGATTTCTAGAAAACTTAAGCAATATGGTTAAAAACTTTGAGCAAGATAATATATTAGAAAAAAGAGAAAAAAATAGAGGAAAAAAATTAGAATGGTTTAATGATCAAAGAAACAATAAGTTCGCCCTTCTAAAAAGCAAAAGTATTCTTTTTGGAGCCGCAGATGATAATAATGGAAAATCTTATGAAAATATTATCAATTTAGAAGACTCGTTAGCAATAACATTTCCTATTATTCAAATTTACAGAGCTTGGGGAGAAAGTAAAGAACATAAATTTCCTAAAAATGAAGTTGATGCAATTATTAGGATTGGGTCTGTACCAATGATTACTTGGGAACCTTGGTTGACAACATTTTCAAAAGAAAATTTTCCAAAAATTAAAGATATGGAGCAAAGAGACAATCATGGACTGTCTTCTGTTGCCAATGGTGATTATGATGTTTATATAAAAGAATGGGCAACAGATGCAGCAAAAGTAGGTCATCCTATTTATTTGAGAGTAGGACATGAAATGAATGACTCATATCGATATAAATGGGGGCAATGAATAATGATCCTTCAGAGTTTGTTGCTGCATTTAAACATGTAAAAGATGTATTTGATTCCGTTGGAGCGACAGATATTATATGGGTTTGGAGTCCACATATAGCTAAAGGGAAGTTTCCGGAATATTACCCAGGAAATGACTATGTAGATATTATTGCAACAGGAGCTTTGAATTATGGAACCAGTGCAAACTTTAGTGACTGGTGGACTTTTGAAGAGACTTTTGGTAAATATTATGACCAATTAGCTTCTTTTTACAAACCAATAATGATTGCAGAATTTGGTAGCTTAAAAATAGGTGGAAGTAGAGCGAAATGGTTTGGAGATGCTTTTGAAAATTTTAACACTAAATATCCTTTTGTAAACACAATTTTATTTTTTCATTATGCAAGTGATAAAACTCTTACTTATAATAAAGATTTAAATTGGGCTATAAAAGATGATCCTGAAGTGACTACTGCAATCAAAAATGCTCTAAAAAAGTGGCCATCAAATATCAAGCAACCAGGAATGGAGTAACTATTATTGACCTTAGTAAGTTTTGAAGTAAAATCATATCTACTATTTATCAATTTAAATTTTTTCTATCGGCGCTAGTACGAATAGTGCTGATTGTTGTGTACTTTATTCCATTACAGCTGCTTATATAAGTGCAAATCTTTGTTTATTTTCAAGCACGTATTAATCTTTCAGTATTCAGAAACCGCTATCTTTTAAAGCACGTATCTTACCTATCAGATCTTTACATTTTTTTTGAATGTAACACTAGAATTGTCATCTATTGTAATCATCAAATAACCATTAAAATGCAGAAGAAATACGTAACTTGTACGTGCATAGAAAGATGAGCGCACCAATAATTACGTTTATCACTAAAAAGCTAAGAACTCCTTCGGATAAAGACCTTCAAAAATGGATTAAAAAATTATGATGAAACTACATATAACAGATACCTTCACCCAAGAAAATCCCTCAGATACCGTTTTAAAAAACTCTAGAAGACAAGTTACTGAAGCCGTTTTTTCATATGTTAATCCAAAAAAAACGGAAGCACCACAAGTTATTCATGTTTCTCAACAAATGGCGACTGAATTGGGTATTTCTGCACAAGAAACAAATTCAGATATCTTTAAAAATATTTTTACTGGAAATACTATTTATCCAAAGACAAAACCTTACGCCATGTGTTATGGAGGTCATCAATTTGGCAATTGGGCAGGACAATTGGGTGATGGTAGAGCCATAAATTTATTTGAAGTTGAACACCATAACAAAAACTGGAAAGTACAATTAAAAGGCGCAGGCGAAACACCATACTCAAGAACCGCAGATGGTTTAGCTGTGTTACGCTCATCGGTTAGAGAATATTTATGTAGTGAAGCGATGTTTCATTTGGGGGTGCCAACAACCCGCGCCTTGTCCTTATGTTTGTCTGGTGATCATGTTTTGCGCGATATTTTATATGATGGAAACCCTGCCTATGAAAAAGGGGCAATTGTTTCCAGAATTTCGCCAAGTTTTTTACGCTTTGGAAGTTATGAAATTTTTGCAGCCAGAAAAGATATTAAAAACTTAAAGTCACTAGTTAATTATACCATCAAACATCATTTTTCGCATTTAGGAGCTCCATCTAAAGAAAGTTATATCCAATTCTTCAAAGAAGTTTCCGTGCGCACTTTAGACATGATCATTCATTGGCAAAGAGTTGGTTTTGTACATGGCGTAATGAATACAGATAATATGTCTATTTTAGGTTTAACCATAGATTTTGGGCCTTATGGTTGGCTAGAGGGCTTTGATTATGGTTGGACACCAAACACCACAGATAACCAACATAAACGATACAGGTATGGAAATCAGCCTAATATTGGTTTATGGAATTTGTATCAACTCGCAAATGCTTTGTATCCAATTATTGAAGATGTAGCGCCTTTAGAAGAAATTCTAAATCAATATAAAGTTGACTTTCAAGAGAAATCTTTTCAAATGATGAAATCTAAATTAGGATTATTTTCTGATCATGAAAATGATTTAAACTTGATTCAAACTTTAGAAGATAATTTGCAATTCGTTGAAACAGACATGACCATTTTCTTTAGAAGTTTAAGTAATTTTTCTAATGAAAAAACAGCTTTTGAATTGATTAAAAAAGCGTTTTATGATTTAGATAATATTTCTGGTGATGTAAAAAATCAATGGAATTTATGGTTTAAAAATTACAATAGAAGATTGCAACTAGAATCACTTTCTCATGCGCAAAGAAAAGAAAAAATGAATGCTGTAAACCCTAAATATGTTTTGCGCAATTATATGTCTCAATTAGCAATTGACAAAGCAGATGAGGGTGATTATTCTTTAATTGATGTATTATATCAACTATTAAAAAGCCCTTATTCTGAGCAACCAGCAAATGAAAAATGGTTTGCAAAAAGACCTGAATGGGCAAGAAATAAAGTGGGCTGTTCAATGTTATCTTGCAGTTCTTAAAAAAAATACATATGAAATTAGGATTAGGAACAGCCGCTTTAGGAAGGCCACAATATATTAATGTTCGTGCGGGGAACAGTAATAATTCTGATTTGGAAGCTTTCAGAAAACATAGTTTTTCAGTTTTGGAAGAAGCCTATAAACTAGGTGTGCGATATTTTGACACAGCTCCAGGCTATGGTTTAGCAGAAAAATTAGTTTTAGAATGGTTGCAAACTAAAAACGACGACTCTATTGAAATTGCCACAAAATGGGGATATACCTACACCGCAAATTTCGATGTAAACGCAACTATACACGAAGTAAAAGAACACAGTTTCTCTAAATTAAATGAACAATGGAATTTCTCTAAACAACTACTTCCCTACTTAAAAGTATATCAAATTCATTCTGCAACTATAGAAACAGGAGTATTAGAAAATAAAGAGGTTTTAAAACAACTGGCTTTTTTAAAGAAAGAATATAATCTAAAAATAGGTTTAACAACCACAGGAACAAATCAAGTTGAAATCATTAAAAAAGCATTAGATGTTTTGGTTAATGGAGAACAATTATTTGACATGTTTCAAGTGACGTATAATTTTTTAGATCAAAGTTTACTGGAGATTTTTAAGGATTTAATGCAACAAAATAAATCGATTGTTATCAAAGAAGCATTAGCAAATGGTCGAGTTTTTAGAAACCAGCACTATAAGCATTATGATGAAATGTATGCTGTTTTAGAAAGTTTATCAAAAAAACACACCGTTGGTATAGATGCAATTTCTTTAAAATATTGCACACAAACAATTCCCGAAAGTATTGTTTTAAGCGGGGCCAGTGATATTGGACAACTAAAAGAAAATTTAAAATTGACTTCTTTTTCTCTTTCTCCGGACGAAATTAAACTGTTAGATTCTTTAAAAGTAAGCTCAAAATTTTATTGGGCAGAAAGAAAGAAATTACAATGGAATTAACAAAAATCGGTTTTGGAGGTGGTTGTCATTGGTGCACAGAAGCTGTTTTTCAAACTTTAAAAGGAGTATCACAAGTAAACCAAGGCTGGGTTGCTTCAATAAATGAAAATAACACTTTTTCAGAAGCTGTTATTGTTCAATTTGATGATCGAAAAATTGATTTAAAAACATTGATAGAAATTCATTTATTGACCCATAAAAGCACGAGTAATCATTCTATGAGAAATAAATATCGCTCTGCAGTTTATTACTTTTCTAATCATCAAAAAGAAGAAAGTGCACATATAATTAAAGTATTACAATCAAATTTTGAAAATAAAATTATTACTAAAGTATTAGAATTTAAAAATTTCAAACCCTCATCAGAAGAGTTTCAAAATTATTATGAATCTAATCCTGAAAAACCATTTTGTAAAACACATATACATCCAAAATTGAAGTTAATAATGCAAAAATTTTCAAAAAACATTGATCAGCGTAAAGTAAATCATATTAATCCGACTATATCATAAATCAGACAATTATGAGCATACTACAAAACATTAAAAATTATTTCACTTCTAAAGCTGAAGAAAATACATCAGAAAAAGCACCTGTTGGAATTTGTCCAAATTGTTGGGGAAAACAAGAATGGGAAGGTGAGTTTTATACATTAAACAAAAGAAATAAATTGGTGGGCTATGATCAGACTTACAACAATTTCATCAATAAAATAGTAGAAAAAAATGTAAGTGGAATTAGTATCAATGAAGATACTTACAAATGTGAAACTTGCGAGATAAGCTATACATAATAACTTTAAAAGTTCTATATTTAAAGCTCAATTTTCATTATTCTAAATGATTCACGAACTTAAAGAAATTATTAATCAAGCATTAGCCAATCAGCAAAAGGGATTGAAAAATGTCTTGGCTACTGTTGTTTATTTAAAGGGTTCTTCTTATCGAAAACCAGGAGTTAGAATGCTCATTTCTGAGGATTTAAATACTGTAGGAGCTGTAAGTGGTGGCTGTGTAGAAAAAGAAATTATTCACAGAGCGAGCAGTGTTTTTTTAAATAATCAATCAAAAATAATTACCTACGATGGTCGATATAAATTAGGTTGCGAAGGCATTTTATATGTTTTACTTGAACCCTTCTTTATTTCTAATGCTTTTATAAACACTTTTTCTGATGCATCTGCAAATAGAGAATCCTTAAAAATAGAAAGTTATTTTTCAAAAAAAGATGAAGCTTTTGGTAATTTTGGCTCTCTAATAACTTTTAAAAATAACGAGCAATTTGTGTTTTCAGATACTTTTGATTTTAAAACTAAAAAGAATATTAACATTTTCACTCAAACCTTACAACCAAACTTTAAATTAATAATTATTGGAGGTGAGCATGATGCTGTAAAACTATGTAAAATTGCTTCCAATTTAGGATGGCAAATTGACGTAATCACCTCAATAAAAGACAGTAAACAAATCAAAGATTTTCCTGGTGCGAATACCTTAATTGGTAATACTCCTGAAACTATAGAGTTTTCTAACATTGAAGAAAATACTGCTATTGTAATTATGAATCATAGTTATGTGCAAGATTTAAAATATGCTGTAAAACTTTCTAAATATTTACCAAAATATATTGGAATTTTAGGGGCACCAAAAAGAAGAGAACGTTTATTTAATGAACTTTTTGAGTTTGTACCTGATATTTGTGATGAATTTTTGGAAACTATTTACACACCCGCTGGTTTGCATATTGGTGCCCAAACTCCAGAAGAAATTGCACTTTCTATTGTTGCAGAAATACTCTCTGTCATTAGAAAAAAAGAACCGTTTTCATTAAGAGAATTAAATGGGAAAATTCATAGTTAACGGATGAAAAATATTGCTGTTTTAATATTAGCTGCTGGAAAATCATCAAGAATGCACAGCATAAAACAGTTAGAAAAAATCAATAACAAAACGCTTTTAGACATTACTTTAGAGAAAGCAAAAAGGATTTCTCCTACTGCTACTTTCTGTGTTTTAGGCGCCAATTCTGATCAAATAAAACAAGGTATCACGATAGAAAATATTGAGCTTATTGAAAACAACAACTTTGAAGATGGCTTGAGTTCAAGCATCATTTCTGGAATTCAATATTTTAGAAAACAACAATTAAATTTCGATGGTGTTTTTATTTTGTTGGCGGATCAACCTGCAATTAAACTCTGGTATTTAGAAGCTATGCTGAATTTATTTCAAGAAAATAAAAACCTAATTATTGCATCAAATTATGGAGTAAAACTGGGTGTTCCTGCTATTATTCCAGAGAAATATTTTAACGATTTACTATTGATAAAAGGAGATCAAGGAGCTAAAATTTTTATCAATAAAAGGAAAAGTGAAGTTCTTTGTCCAAAATCAACCACAAACTTCTTTGATATAGATACAAAAGAAGACTTGCAGCTCTTTAAAAAATCAATTTTAAATAGTTAATTTCGCGCCTATGAAACTAATCAAAAATTTATTCTTTCTTATAATAGTTCTAATGATTTCTGCCTGTGCATCAATGAAAATGCAGGTTGCAGAAAACCAAAACCTAGAATATAAAAAAGATAGTTCTAAATTGATCCACTCGTTTTACTTAATTGGTGATGCTGGCAATTCAACTTTAACTAAAGACGCTCCTGCTTTACGTTATTTAAAAGAAAAAATTAAAGGAGCCCCTAAAAAGTCAACACTTCTTTTTTTAGGAGACAATGTGTATGAAAGTGGAATTCCGAAGAAAAGTTCTAAAAAATATCCTTTAGCGCAAAGAAGAATTACAGCGCAGACTGAAGTTGCTGAAAAATTTAAAGGAAAATCAATTTTTATTCCAGGAAACCATGATTGGTATAATGGTTTAAAAGGTTTAAAACGAGAAGAAAAATTAGTTGAAAATGTATTGGGTAAAAATTCTTTTTTTCCTCAAAATGGATGTCCTTTAGCAAAAGTTGAAATTTCTAAAGATATAGTTTTAATTATTATCGATACACATTGGTATCTAACAAACTGGGACAATCATCCAACAATAAATGATAAATGTGAAATTAAAACTAGAACAAAATTTTTTGATGAATTTGAAGGTTTAATAAAAAAAGCAAGGGGTAAAACAACCATTGTAGCAATGCATCATCCGATGTTTACAAATGGTTCTCATGGAGGCAAACACTCTTTTTCAAGCCATATGAGTCCTTTACCGATTTTAGGAACTATCAAAAATTTAATTCGAGAAACCTCTGGGATTTCAAATGCAGACATCCAAAATAAAAAATACAATGCACTTAAAAAACGTATCGTAACACTCTCTCAAGAAAATGACAAAACCATTTTTGTTTCTGGTCATGACCACAATTTACAATACATAGTCCAAGATAATATTCCTCAAATTGTAAGTGGTTCTGGCTCAAAAACAATGGCTACAAAATTGTCTAAAGGAGCAAAATTTACATATGCGGCTCAAGGTTTTGCAAAGTTAGACATTTACAAGAATGGGGCATCAGAAGTAAGTTTTTATGCTATAAATGATAGTAAAATTGTGTACAAAACTCAAGTACTCTCAGCCAATGAAAAAAAGACTTTTACAACGTTCCCAAAAAATAGAATTACAGAAAAAAAAGCATCTATTTATACTAAAGAAGAAATCACAAAGAGCAAAACATATCGTTTTTTATGGGGTGAACGTTATCGAAAATATTTTGGAACAGAAGTAAAAGCCCCAACAGTAAATTTAGATACGCTTTTTGGTGGGTTAAAACCTGTTAGAAAAGGTGGAGGACATCAATCTAAATCATTAAGATTAAAAGACAAAAAAGGACGCGAATATGTGATGCGTGCCTTACGAAAGAATGCTGTACAATATTTGCAAGCTGTCGCTTTTAAAGATCAATATATTGAGGGACAATTTGATGGCACCGCCACTGAAAATTTATTATCTGATGTTTTTACAGGCTCACATCCTTATGCACCCTTTACCATCGGAAAACTGTCTGACGCAGTAGGTGTTTATCACACAAATCCTGTTTTATATTACATACCAAAACAAAATAGTTTAGGACATTTTAATGATGAATTTGGTGATGAATTGTACATGATTGAAGAACGTGCTGCTTCTGGTCATGGAGACAAAGCTAGTTTTGGTTTTGCGAACAAAGTAATTAGTACAGATGATTTATTAAAAAAAATAAACAAAAACGATACTCATATTTTAGATGAAGAAGCCTATATAAAAGCCCGCTTATTTGACATGTTAATTGGAGATTGGGATAGACATGAAGATCAATGGAGATGGGCCGTATTTAAAGAAAAAAAGAAAACTATTTATAGACCGATTCCTAGAGATAGAGATCAAGCATTTTCTATTTTTGGTGATGGTGCTTTGTTAAATACAGTGACTAAAATAGTGCCTGCATTGCGTTTAATGCAGTCTTATTCAGATGAATTAAAAAGCCCTAAATGGTTTAATTTAGAACCTTATCCTTTAGACATGGTTTTAATTTCAAAATCCGATAAAAATATTTGGAATAACCAAGTGAAATTAATTCAAAATAATATCTCAGATGCTGTTATAGAGGATGCTTTTACTAATTTTCCTGAAGAAGTTAAGGATGAAACTATATTAGAAATAAAAAGAAAATTACAAGGGAGAAGAAGTAATTTACAGAAAATTTCTGACTCTTATTTTAAACATATAAACAAATTTCAAATTATTAGAGGTACTCAAAAAAATGATTGGTTTGATATTGAGAGATTGGAAAATGGAAAAACAAAAATTACAGTCTACACCATAAAAAAAGGTGCTAAACATAGGATGTTTCATCAGCGAATTTATAATACATCTGAAACGAAAGAAATTTGGATTTATGGTTTAGACGGCGAAGATAATTTCATAGTAAAAGGTGAAGAAAAAGACCCTATTAAAGTAAGAATTATAGGCGGCCAAAATAATGATACATACAAAATCTTAAATGGAAAAAATGTAATTATGTATGATTATAAATCGAAGAAAAACAGCTTTCAAACTAAAAATGGAAAAAAGAAATTAACGGATGATTATAATATAAATGTGTACGATTATAAAAAGTTAAAGAATAGCCAAAACGTATTTACACCAACAGTTGGTTTTAATCCTGATGATGGCGTAAAAATTGGATTTGCAAACATTTATACAGCTTATGGTTTTGAAAGAAATCCTTTCACTTCGCAACACTTAATTTCAGGTGCTTACTATTTTGCGACAAATGGTTTTGAGCTTAATTACTCCTCTGAAATTGCAAACGTATTTAGCCACTGGAACCTTGGTATAAATGCTACTTTTACCAGTCCTAATTACTCCATTAATTATTTTGGGTTAGGCAACAACTCTATTAATCTTGAAGCCAATGATTTAAAAGAAGAAGATTATAACCGAGTGAAAATTAGTAAATTCTTTACGGGTACTTTTATTCATTGGAAGGGCGATTTAGATGCAAAAATTAAACTTGGTGTTAAATATCAACAAATTAAAATAGACAATACAATTAACCGGTTTATAAATACTGATTTTACTGCAAATAATGATATTTTCGAAAAGCAAGAGTTTATAAATACCGAAGCAAGTTATCGTTATGAGAATTTAGATAATATTGCTTTTCCAACAATGGGTATGAAAACTGAATTAGTAGCTGGATATACATCAAACTTAAATAATAACAACAATTTTGGATACCTTATTCCTTCAATTTCTTTTGATTACAAATTAATTTCTAGCGGGCAATTAGTGTTCGCAACAAAATTGAAAAGTCATTTTACCTTTGGTGATTCTTATGAATTTTATCAAGCAGCAAACATTGGCGGTAATGATGGCTTAAGAGGATATAGAAATCAGCGTTTTACAGGCAAAAATTCATTTTATCACAATTCTGATATTCGTTTAAATTTAAGGCGATTTAAAACGAGTTTATTACCTTTAAACATTGGTATATTTGGTGGATTTGATTATGGAACTGTTTGGGGGCAACAAGACGACCTAGTTAAAAGCACGAAATTTAATACTTCCCTAGGAGGAGGAGTATTCTTTAACGCTGCAAACATGATGTCTGGGAATATTTCCGCTTTTAATAGTAATGATGGACTAAGAATCGCACTTACATTCGGATTTGCATTTTAAAATTTCATATGGCACAGATAGCATTAATTTTTGGTTCTTTATTTGGATTTACGGCTGTAATTTTTGGCGCTTTTGGCGCACATTTATTAAAGAAAAAACTAACGCTAGATAAATTACAAAGTTTCGAAACGGGTGTAAAATACCAAATGTATCATGCCATTGTATTACTTGTTTTAGGTTTTAATTTAGATACAAAGAAGAACATTGATAGCTATATAATTACTGCATTTATCATTGGCATTATACTGTTTTCTTTCTCTATTTATGGATTGGTAATTTCATCTGCAAAAAATAAAAAAGTAAAATTCTTAGGACCAATTACACCTTTAGGAGGTTTGTTTCTTGTGTTAGGTTGGCTGCTTATGCTTTATAAATTTGTAGTTTAATTAACTTTCAATTCGTATAAATTACCCCCTACTCCATGTGCTTTTTCATCAGTGATTAATAATGTATAGTTATCTTTAAAACATAGACCCTCTTTTTGAGTTCTGTGTTCTAATTCAATTTTCTTCACATTACCTGATAAAAAATTATCCTCTTTATAGTCAGAAAAAATAAGAATATTTTTTTGTGACAATAATGCCACTTTTTTACCATCAGCAGAAATATCCGCTGAAGTAATCCAACATTCTAAATCGTTACAATTTTCAAATTCACCAATTAATTTAGCAATGTGTTTTCCTTTTTTTGCAGGAAGCTTATACAAAAAGGTTTTTCCATATTTATTATGTACTCTACTTTTTGTGAAAATATACATGTAACCTTTGAAGTAAAAAAAGGCTTCTGCATCAAAATACAAACCTTTCTTTTTTGGTGGAAATTTATGCTGATTTTCATATGTAAATTCTATTCTTATAGCTTCAGTATTCTTCTTTTTTAAATACTTTTCTTCAATTTTTAGAATTGTTAAATTCTTTCTTTTACTTAGGTTATTACCAAAATCACCAATGTAAATATTTCCTTTTTCATCTGAAGTTAAATCTTCCCAATCATGATTTTTATTTTTTATATAAACTTCTCTTTTTATTTTACCTTGCTCAGAAACGGCATAAATTTTTGACTCATTCCCCCCATCGTTAAGCATCCAAATAAGATTTGAATTCCTTATTGTTTCATTTCCAGAAACTTCTTTTAGATCCTTGGGCAAATCTGCTAAAAAACTTAATTGCCCAAAATTTTGACAACTAATTAAGAATAGAAAAGTAAAAAAAGAAAAGATTTTTTTTAACATAAAAGGAAATCTATAAACATGAATACGCTATTGGCTTGTTATATTTTAAATTAAATTCTTTACCAACCGCCTGAAGCACCACCACCACCAAAGCTTCCACCGCCAAAACCGCCGCCAAAACCGCCCGATGAACCTCCACCTGAAGAACCTCCAAAACCGCCTCCTCTACCCGCGTTACTTAAAATAATTGTATCAAAAATAATATCTGCAAGAGAACCTCTTCTAAAACGTTTTCCTCCTTTTCCATTATTTTTATTTCCTCTAGAAAGTAAAATTAAAATAACAATGACAATGATGACAAAAATAATAATCCCTGGATCAAACTCAGACTCTTGCTTTCTTGTTCCTTTAAATTCTCCATTTAAAGTCTTAAAAATATAGTCCGCCCCTTTATCCAAACCCCTATAATAATCTTCTTTCTTAAACTCAGGTATAATTATTCTTTCAATAATTCTTTTGCTCTGAAAATCAGTCATCAAATATTCAACTCCTTTTCCATTTTGGATTGCAATTTTTCTATCCTCTTTTGCCAATAGAACTAAAATTCCATTATCTTTTTGTGCATCTCCAATCCCCCATTTTTCTCCCCAATTTGCGGCTAAATAATTAATATTTTCTCCTTCCGTAGATGAAACTATAGCAATTACTATTTGGGTAGAAGTACTATCCGAATAGCGAACAAGCTTACTCTCAAGATTAGATTTCTGTGAAGTTGATAATAAATTTATATAATCATAAACACTCGTTTGAAACTCTGGCTTTTCAGGAATTTCAAATCCTTGGGAAAAAAGGTTTAGAGCACACGTAAAGATTATAAAGGTGAATATTCTCCTAGCAATAACTGACAACTGACAACCTATAGCTAAATTTTTCATCCTTTAGAAATATCATTAGAAAGTTCATTTTCATCGTCAGCTTTCCATGGGAAGTGTTCTTGTAATTCTTCTCCAGCTTTTAAAACTCCATCCACAATTCCATGTTTAAAATCACCATTTTTAAAATGATTTTGCATTACATCTTTGGTAGAATTCCAAAACTCTTTTGGCACAACTTTATCAATACCTTTATCACCATAAATCACAAACTTTTTATCATTTACAGCCACATAAATTAAGACTGCATTGGCATCTTTTGTGTTGTCCATTTTTAACAGATGAAATACTTCTAATGAACGTTCATAATGCTCTTTTTCTGATGAAGCTTCAATGTGAACACGTATTTCACCAGAAGTATTTTTCTCTGCAATTCTGATAGCAGAAATAATTTCTTGTTCTTCTTCATGAGTAAGAAATGCTTCTACTTTAGACATTTTTATTCTTTTTTATTCTTAAAATCGAAGTTTATATTTGGAGCATTTTCTGAACCTACATTGGCTTGATATCTATCCATTTCATCAAAATTAAACATACCTGCTAACAAAGAATTAGGAAATATTTTAATATGTTTATTATAGTTATTTACGCCAGCATTAAAACGATCTCTAGCTACATTAATTCTGTTTTCTGTACCTTCTAATTGACTTTGTAATTCTAAAAAATTCGAATTCGCTTTTAAATCAGGATACCGCTCTACAACCAATAATAATTTTGATAAAGCGCCACTTAATCCTGCCTGAGCTTGTTGAAATTGAGCCATCTTTTCAGGGGTTAAATTGTTTGCATTAATAGTTGTTGATGTTGCTTTAGAACGAGCTTCAATAACTTGTGTTAATGTCTCTTTTTCAAAATCTGCTGCTCCTTGAACTGTTTTTACTAAATTTCCTATTAAATCATTTCTTCGCTGATAAGCACTTTCTACATTAGACCAAGTTGTTTTTGCATCTTCCTGCAAAACAACAGCTTTGTTATTGAATCCTTTAGCCCAATTGTATACCCCAAAAACAATGACAGCGATAACAATTACTGGAATTAACCATTTTTTCATAATTTCTAAATTTTAATTTTTATGTTGATGTTCTATTTTTTACAAATTTAGTCAATAATCTTTAGTCCTTAAAGGGATGTTCCTCCATCTAAAGTAATCGTTTGTCCTGTCATAAATTTTGTATTATCTGATGCTAACCAAACTGCAGCTTCAGCAATTTCTTCTGCTTTCCCATAGCGTTTCATAGGGATTACACTTCTCAAAATTGCATCCATTTCAGGTTTTGCTGCTATTAGTTGGTCTAATAAAGCAGATTCTGTATACCCAGGACACACTGCATTCACTCTAATATTTTTAGTCGCATACTCCATCGCAGCAGATTTTGTCATTCCTACTACTGCAAATTTACTCGCGCTATAACTTATATTGTTTGGAGATGCCTTTAAACCTGCTAAAGAAGCAATATTTACAATATTACCTGCTCCTTGTTTTAAAAATTGCACCAATGCCAACTTCATACAATAAAAAACACCTGTTTGATTTACAGCAATCACCCTATCCCAATCTTTTAAAGAGGATTCATGTGTCCTTAATAAATTTGGTCCAATACCAGCGTTATTTACAATTACATCCAATCGCCCAAATTCTTCAACAGTTTCATTGATTAAATTTTCAACTTCTTCAAACTTTGCGACATTTGCTTTTATAGGACGAGATGTGCCTCCATTTGTTACAATTTCTTCCGCAACTTTTTTTGCACTTTCTAAATCGATATCAGAAACTACTACGATTGCACCATATTTTGCAAAATGAATTGCTGTTGCTTTTCCTATTCCTGAACCTGCCCCTGTAATGATTACTATTTTATTTTTTACTTCCATATTATTTACAAAAAATTAAACGTGAATTTGATAATGCTATTGCCCTCGATTCTGCTGGATATTCAATATTTAAATTAAGATGATTGTGGTATAATTAATCAACTGATTTTGTTTTAATTGCCTTTAAAGCAAGCTTACAACATAATTCTGCAGCTTTATTTAACTTCGAAAAACGTGGATCTGTTGTCCATCCTTTAGAATATCTAAAATATATTTGCTGTGCAATTACAGCTATTTTGAACAATCCAAAAACATAGTAAAAAATCAAATTATCTACATTTCTTCCTGATTTTTTGGCATACATTTTTGCAATCTCACTTCTGATAGGATTTCCTACAAAAACAGTTGGAGAGGGAATTCCTTGTTTTATAAAATTATGATCAGATGCCACTGTCCAATATCCTAGAGAGGTTCCTAAATCCATTAATGGATCTCCTAAAGTGGCCATTTCCCAATCTAAAACTGCCGAAATTCCCTGCCAAGAATCATCTTTAAAAACTACATTATCATACTTAAAATCATTGTGTATTAAGCAATGGTCATATGCAGTTGGTTGATGTACTTTCATCCATTTCATGATTATTTCTGCCTCTGGAAAATCGTCTGTCTTTGCTTTTAAATACTGTTTTCCCCAATTAGAAACTTGTCTTTCTACATAGCCTTCTGGCTTACCTAAATCGCCTAAACCAACATTCTTATAATCTACATTATGCAATTCTACTAGCGTATCTAACCAAGAATTTGCGATGGTTTTATAGTCTGCCTCTGGAATATTTCTGTTTTGTGCTTCTTTGTAATTTAAGATGACTCCTTCTACTTTTTCCATTATGTAAAAATCACTGCCTAAGATAGCTTCATCATCAGAAAACCCATACATCTTTGGAACTTTAGAAAACGCTTTATACAAAGCACTTTGCACCTTGAATTCGCGACGCATATCATGTCCTCTTTTAATCGCTCCAATTGGTGGTTTTCTTAATACAAATTCTTTATTTTCAATCTCAAGCAAATAGGTTAGATTAGAATATCCATGTGTGAATTGTTGTATGGATAATTCACTTACCACAGAGTTAATTAATCCATTTTCTTGAAGGTACTTCTTCAATAAAACTTCATTTAATTCTTCTCCTTTTCTTACTTTTTGAATCCCCATTATTTACTTCCGTATTTTTTAATACAACTTTTACCTAGCTGATACATATGTACTTCGTCTGGACCGTCTGCTAAACGTAACATTCTTGAAATTGCAAAATAATGTGGTAAATAGGTGTCTGGTCCAACGCCTTTTCCTCCTAAAATTTGCATCGCTCTATCTATTACTTTTTGCGCCATATTTGGAGCGACAATTTTAATCATTGCTATGATATCTTTTGCTTCCTTGTTTCCTAATTTATCCATTTTATCAGCAGCTGAAAGTGTAAGTAAACGCGCTTGCTCTATTTCACATTGCGATTTTGCTATTTCATGCCGAATACTACTGTACTCATAAAATTTTTTCCCGAACGTTTCTCTTTCTAAAGTTCTTTTAGACATAAGCTCTAAGGCATATTGAGCCATCCCTACTAAACGCATACAATGATGAATTCGACCAGGACCTAATCTTCCTTGAGCAATTTCAAAACCTCTTCCTTCACCTAAAATTAAATTTTCTTTTGGTACTCTGACATTTTCTAAAATAATCTCGGCATGCCCTTCTGGCGAATCTAAATAGCCTAAAACTGAAAGTGGTCTTACAATTTTCAACCCTTTCGTATTCATAGGAACTAATACCATACTTTGTTGCTGATGTCTCGGTTTTGAAGCATCTGTTTTACCCATAACAATGGCAACTTTACAATGAGGATCCATAGCACCTGAAGACCACCATTTTCTGCCGTTGATTACATATTCATCACCTTCTAAAATAATGGAGGTTTCAATATTTGTTGCGTCTGAAGACGCTACTTGAGGCTCTGTCATTAAAAAAGCAGAACGTATATCACCCTTCATTAAAGGTGTTAACCATTGTTCTTTTTGAGTATCATTTCCATATTTTGCTAATACTTCCATGTTACCTGTGTCTGGCGCAGAACAATTAAAAATTTCTGAAATCCAGATTTTTTTTCCCATAATTTCTGCCAAAGAAGCATATTCTAGATTTGTTAATCCTGGACTTAAGTTTCCATAATCTTTCGGTAAAAAGAGATTCCATAATCCGATATCTTTCGCTTTTTGTTTGAGTTCTTCTGTTTTAGGCCAGCGCTTCCAAAGGTTATTAGGATCACTTTGATATGCAATATATTCTTGCTCTACAGGAACGATATACTCTTCTATGAAAGCAGATAATTTATGCTGTAATTCTTTTGATTTTTCTGAATATTCAAAGTTCATTAGTAAAGTTCATTTGTTTGGTCAAGCGCAAACAAGACCATTTTTAAATTATATAGTAGATAACTTCTCGACTAATATCGAGGAAATATTTTTATATCAACCTGCAATCATATAGCCTCCATCAGCAGTATAAACGCCGCCAGTCATATAATTTCCTGCATCCGAAGCTAGTAAACAGGCTAAACCAACCATTTCTTCTGGCATTCCCATCCTTCCTGAAGGAATTGTTTTTTCTAGCTTATTTAACATTTTTTCGTTTTGCCATAAAGCAGCACTAAATTTTGTTTTAATTAAGCCAGGGCAAATTGCATTGGCTTTTACACCATGTCTTCCCCATTCTTTTGCTTGATTTTTTGTCAACATTAAAATAGCTGCTTTGCTTGTACTATAAATACCTAAACCAAATCCAGGCGTTAATGCTTCCACTGAAGCTATGTTTATAATACTTCCTTTTTTATTTGTTTGAAAATGTGGCAGTACCAAATTAGATAAAGACCAAGGTGCTTTGACATTTATATCCATTATTTTATCAAAAATAGTTGGGTCAACATCTTCAATTGCCCCATAAACTGGATTGATGGCAGCATTATTCACCAATACATCAATTCGTCCAAAAATTTCCATTGTTTTATCAATCAAATTTTTGCGTTGTGCTTCTTTTCCTATGTGACAAGCAATTCCAACTGCTTTTAAACCCTCTGCTATAAACTCTTGTACAACTTCATCACAAGCTTCTTGATTTCTACTAGAAATTACAACTTGTGCTCCATTTTGTGCTAAACCTTTTGCAATAGCTTTTCCGATTCCTTTACTTGAACCTGTTACAATTGCAACCTTATTTTCTAAATTAAATTGTTCTGAAATATGTGCCATTATATAATATGTTCTTTATCTTTTTTAATTGTTAGAGTCTCATCATTCATTAACGATTCTACTAATGAATTTGTTTTTGGCACTTCATATTTAAAGTAAAATTTCATCGTATGAATTTTACTTTCATAAAAAATTTCTGAATATTTTCTATTCGTATTTGTTAATTCTTTTTTAGCGTCTACCGCCATTTCTAGCCATAACCAGCCTAAAACTACAATACTCATATATTCCATAAAGAGATTAGCGTCTGCCAAATAGCGTTCATAATTTCCTTTCATGGCAAAAGGCATTAAATGACTTAATACTTTTTGTGACTGTTTTAATTTATCGCCTAAAATAATAGCATATTGTTTTAAATCCTCATCTTTCGATGCCGCTAAAATTGTTTTCGTAATTTCACTAACCAATAATTCTAAAGCTTTACCATTTTGCATAGGTACTTTTCTACCTAATAAATCTTGCGATTGAATTCCTGTTGTTCCCTCATATAATGAAGAAATTCTAATATCTCTATAATATTGTTGTAAGCTGAAATCTGCACAAAAACCGTAACCTCCTAGAACTTGCAATCCATTATCTACAGATTCAGCACCCGCCTCTGATGGATATGTTTTTACAATAGGAATGATCATTTCTAACAACAAATGATATTTTTCTTTTTCTTCTTTGGAAGTTGCTGTTGTTACAATATCATGATATTTTGATGCCAAAAACACCAAACTTAAAGAACCTTCTACAATCGATTTTTGCAATAATAACATCCTTCTAACATCTGGATGCTCTATAATTAAACTCTGTTTTTCGGAAGGGTTTTTCTTTCCTGTGCTCCTTAGTTTTCTTCCTTGAGGTCTTTCGTTTGCGTATTGTAAAGAAGCCCTGTAAGCAGCCATTGAAATTGCTGCAGCACCTCTACCTACGGCTATTCTTGCACCATTCATCATTAAAAACATTTGTGCTAAACCTTTGTGTTCTTCACCCACAAGCCAACCTCTACAATCATCGGAATCTCCAAAACCTAGGTGTGTTGTGCAATATCCACGCTGTCCCATTTTTTGAAAATCGGCAACCGTCATTACATCATTGTACTCTAAAGTTCCATCTTCTTTTAATCTGTTTTTAGGAACGACAAAAAGAGAAATTCCTTTTGTTCCTTTTGGAGCGCCTTCAATTCTTGCCAATACTAAATGCACAATATTTTCTGCAAATTGATGATCTCCACCAGAGATAAATATTTTTTGCCCAGAAATTTTGAAATAACCTTCTTTTGTTGGTGTAGCTTTTGTAACGATATCCGATAAAGAACTTCCTGCTTGCGGCTCCGTTAAACACATCGTTCCTCCCCAAATTCCAGCAAGCATATTCGGCACATACGTCTCTTTTAAAATTTCGTTCCCAAACTCTAAAATTAATTCCGCTGCTCCTTGCGTTAAACTAGGATACCCTGGTAGATGATTATTAGCAGCATCCATGACATATACTGCTGCTTGCAATGCTGTAAACGGAATTTGTAAACCACCGTCTTTGTAATCAAAAGAAGCGGCGATTATGCCCATTTCTCCAGATTGATGCATTACCTTTTGAACCTGTTTATGAACAATTACGGTTCCATCTTTATGATATGCAGGAGTTTCATCCATTTCTTTGAAATAGGGGAACAACTCTCTATCAGAAAATTCCTTTACAGAATCAATAAATAAATCTAAAGATTCCAAATCGTGTTCTTGAAATCTTTCTCTTGATAATAAATCTTCTAATTTGTGAATATCATAAAGTATGTATTTAAGTGTTTCGAGGTCTACATACTTTTTTGGCATAATATTGATATTTTATAGTTGTTTTTAATTGCTAATCTATTCTGGTGTATCAGCTTTCACATCTCCAAATATAATAAAAATTATTATGCATGCATAGTAAATTCCGAAAACTAGATACACTTTATAGATTAAAAATTCAATCAATAGGAATCATAAAGTGTTTCCACTTCTAAAAAAAGTGATTTTTTAATCTTTAAAGTTGATTTTTAATTTTTTGAAGTTCTGCTTTTACGGTTTCTAGTCTGGTAATAATTTCGTGATTATTAAAAATACCTTCTGGATTTTTCTTGAGCTTTTGTTTAGCCCCATCTAATGTAAAACCTCTCTCTTTGACTAAGTTGAAGATTAATTTAAAATTTTTAATATCTTCTTGCGTAAAAAGCCTGTTGCCTTTTGCATTTTTCTTGGGCTTGATAATATCAAATTCCTTTTCCCAAAAACGAACTAAGGAGGTGTTTACTTGAAAAGCCTTGGCAACTTCCCCTATTTTGTAATATCTTTTTTCAGGTAAATTTACGTGCATAATTAATCTAAAGATTGACTTTCTTCTGACGTTTTTTGTAGGGCTGCGAATTCATCCAACGTTAAATTTCCGTAATAAAAATTTATAGGATTTAAAGGTCTACCATTTTTATGAACTTCATAATGCAAATGCGGAGAAACAGACAAACCAGTGTTACCAACAAAACCAATTAAATCCCCTCTTTTTACTTCTTGCCCTCTTTTTACCTTCATTTTACTCATGTGTGCATAAATAGTTTTGTAACCATATCCATGCTCTATGTAAACAACCTTACCAAAAGTGCTGCTTCTTTGAGCTCTGCTTACTTTTCCATTTCCGGAAGCATAAATTGGAGTTCCTGTTGCTGCCGTAAAATCCATTCCTTTGTGAAACTTCTTAATTTTTAAAATAGGATGCATTCTCATTTTATAGCCAGAAGCTACATAAAAATCGCCTTTTTCAATTGGTAATATCGCAGGAATAGAGGCTAACATGTCTTCTTTTTCTTTTGCTAAAGAAACAATTTCATCTAAAGATTTAGATTGTACCACCATTTGCTTAGACAAAACATCTACTTCTTTTGTAAGTTTTTTAATCAAATTAGAATTATCAAAACCCTCTAAATTTTTATATCTATTTATACCACCAAAACCAGCTTTACGCTGTTCTTCAGAAATCGGGTTTGCTTCAAAATAACTTCTATAAATATTATTATCTCTTTCCTGCAATTGTGATAAAATTAGAGCGTTTTCACCCATTCTCTTACCCAACAATTCGTAGTGTAATTTTAAATTTTCAAACTCTCTTTTTTGAATTCTTTCTGATGGAGACATAATAATTTGACTAAAGCCAATAAAACCAAAAAAAGCAATTAGGTTGACACCTAAAAATATAAAAAGTATTCTTCTATAATAGCTACTCTTATCTACAGTAATTTTTCTGTAAGAAAGCGTATCCTCATCATAATAATATTTTACTTTTGCCATATTGCTAAATGTACTATTTTTGTCGTTATAAATGGTTTTTAACTATAGAAACCTCTTTATAACAACAAACAAATTTACAAAATGTTTTACAACTGCTTTTTTTAGGTGGTTATTTTTAAAAATAAATTAACATAACCCAACAAAGTTGGAAGCTCCTTTTTTATGAAATCTCAAGATATTCGTTCCACTTTTTTAAATTTTTTTCAAGAAAAATCGCATTTGGTAGTTCCTTCTGCTCCCATGGTTACTAAAGATGATCCAACATTAATGTTTGTGAATTCTGGAATGGCGCCTTTTAAAGAATATTTTTTAGGAAATGGAAAACCAAAAAAGAATAGAATTACTGACTCTCAAAAATGTTTACGTGTTTCAGGAAAACATAACGATTTAGAGGAAGTTGGCTATGATACCTACCACCATACATTATTTGAAATGTTAGGAAATTGGTCTTTTGGAGATTATTTTAAGAAGGAAGCAATTTCTTGGGCTTGGGAGTTACTGACTGAAGTCTACAAAATAGATAAAGAAATTTTATATGTAACTGTTTTTGAGGGAAGTAATGATGCTGATAATCTTAATATGGATACAGAAGCATATGATTTATGGAAACAACATATTTCTGAAGACCGGATTTTAAAGGGAAACAAAAAAGATAATTTTTGGGAAATGGGTGAACAAGGACCTTGTGGACCATGTTCTGAAATTCATGTTGATATACGTTCTGCAGAAGAAAAAGCAAAAGTTGATGGTAGAACTTTAATCAATGAAGACCATCCTCATGTTGTAGAAATTTGGAATTTAGTTTTTATGCAATACAATCGGAGAGCTTCAGGCGATTTAGAGAATTTACCAAACAAACATATAGATACAGGCATGGGCTTCGAGCGTCTTTGTATGGTTTTGCAAGGGGTTCAATCTAACTATGATACGGATGTTTTTACACCCATAATTAAAGAAATAGAAACCATTACGGATACAAAATATGGTACTAATGAAAAACAAGATATTGCAACTCGTGTAATTTCTGATCATGTAAGAGCTGTTGCTTTTTCAATTGCTGATGGTCAGTTACCAAGTAATACAGGATCAGGTTACGTAATACGTAGAATTTTAAGAAGAGCTGTAAGGTATGGTTTTACCTTCCTCAATAAAAAAGAACCTTTTATTTACAAATTAGTTGCTGTTTTAAGTGAGAAAATGGGAGCTGCTTTCCCTGAATTAAAAGCTCAAAAACAATTGATTGAAAATGTAATTAAAGAAGAAGAGACCTCTTTTTTAAGGGCTTTAGATCAAGGTTTAATTTTATTAGACGGTATTGTATCTTCAGCAGAAACGAAAGAAATTTCTGGCGATAAAGCTTTTGAATTGTATGATACTTATGGCTTTCCTATCGATTTAACTGCTTTAATTTTATCTGAAAAAGGATATACTTTAGATGAAAAAGGATTTGAAATTGAACTTCAAAAACAAAAAAATAGATCTAGAGCTGCTAGCGAAATATCTACAGATGATTGGACTATTTTGAATGATGACGCTGTTGAAGAATTTATTGGTTACGATGCATTAGAAACGAATGTAAAAATTACGAGACACAGAAAAGTTACCTCTAAAAAAGATGGTGAAATGTATCAATTAGTTTTTAATTTAACTCCTTTTTATCCAGAAGGTGGCGGTCAAGTTGGTGATAAAGGATATTTAGAAACGGCCCATGGCGATGTTGTTTACATTTTAGACACCAAGAAAGAAAACAATGTTATTATTCATTTTACTAAAAACCTTCCAAAACACATTAACGAGACTTTTAAAGCGGTTGTAGATGCAAAACAACGTTACGTAACGGAATGCAATCACACAGCTACTCATTTATTACATCAAGCATTAAGAGAAGTTTTAGGAAAACATGTAGAACAAAAAGGCTCGGCTGTTCACTCAAAACATTTACGTTTCGACTTTTCTCATTTTTCTAAAATGTCCGTTGATGAATTAAGAGAAGTTGAGAATTTTGTAAATAGAAGAATTGCAGGTAAACTTCCTTTAGAAGAAAAAAGAAACATTCCAATGCAACAAGCAATTGAGGAGGGAGCAATGGCCTTGTTTGGTGAAAAATATGGAGACACCGTTCGGACTATAAAATTCGGAAAATCGATAGAACTCTGTGGTGGAACTCACGTAAAAAACACAGGTGATATTTGGCATTTCAAAATAAAATCTGAAGGGGCAGTTGCCGCAGGAATTAGAAGAATTGAAGCGATTACCAATGATGCCGTAAAAGATTTTTATTTCGAAAATAACAGAGCTTTATTTGAAATTAAAGACTTGTTAAATAACACAAAAGAACCTGTGAAAGCAGTAAAGAAATTACAGGAAGAAAATACTTCTTTGCAAAAACAAATTGAACAATTATTAAAAGATAAAGCTCAAAATTTAACGGGCGAAATTAAAAATCAATTGCAAGAAATTAATGGCGTTCAATTCTTAGCTACAAAAGTAGATTTAGATCAAAATGGTATTAAAAACTTAGCATTTGCTATTGGAAAAGAATATAAAAATTTATTCTTGCTCTTTGCAACTTCAGAGAAAAAAGACAAAGCGATGCTAACATGCTACATTTCTAAAGAATTAGCAAACGAACGCGGATATAATGCAGGAACAGTTGTAAGAGAATTGGGTAAATTAATTCATGGCGGTGGTGGCGGTCAAAATTTCTTTGCAACTGCAGGTGGTAAAAATCCTGGTGGAATTTCTAAAGCTTTAGAAAGAGCAAAAGATTATTTGGTTTAAATTAAACCTTTTTCTAAATTTTAGGGGATACTCCTGAAATTGATGCACAAGTTGATGAAAAAGAAGGCGTGCAAATGCAATTCGATTTTAGAAATATTTACAGTACTATTTTAACAGATTGGCTAGGAGCAACAAAAGCTGAGTCTAATACAATCTTGTTTGACGAATTTGATTCTTTGCCCATTTTTAAACAAGGATGCTCAGCAGCACTCTCTTCAGAAAATTTTTCATTAGAAAAACTTAAAATTAACCTATTTCCAAATCCAACAATGGATTTCATAAACATCGAATTTATTGGAAATAACGAACAAGTAAAATTTACTTTGTACAATACAACTGGTGCCGTTGTAAAAGAAATTACAAATAAAAAATATACTGCTTTTAAACACACCTTAAGTATAGATATAAAAAACTTAGCGAAAGGCAATTACTTTGTGTATTATCAATCAAAAGGATTTTCTAAAACAAAAAAAATATTGAAGTATTAATTTTTAAGCTAATTTCGCTCCAGTTAATATGCACTCATGAAGCTCCAAACTCAAATTCCGCTAAAAAAAGAAACTAAAAATCTAATAAATTATGATTCTAATATTTTTTTGCTAGGCTCTTGCTTTTCAGAAAATATTGGAAACAAATTAAACCACTTTAAATTTCAATCAATTCAAAATCCATTTGGCATACTTTTTCATCCAAAAGCAATAGAGACCTTAATTACAAATGCAGTCAATCAAAAAGTATATTCCAGTGAAGATGTTTTTCTCCAAAATGAAGTTTGGCATTCTTTTGATGTGCATTCTAGTTTAAGTTCTGAAAACGACAAATCACTTTTAAAAAAAATAAATTCTGCAATCTCAGTAACTAATAAAAAGTTAAAAGAAGCCTCTCATATTATTATTACTTTAGGAACCTCTTGGGTTTACAGATTTATAGAAACAGACACTATTGTTGCCAATTGTCATAAAATTCCGCAGAAAAAATTTTTGAAAGAATTATTAACTGTTGATGAAATTACCAAAAGTTTGTCAACGATATTAGTACTTTTAAAATCTATAAATAAAAATATACATATCACTTTTACCGTTTCTCCAATAAGACATTTAAAAGATGGCTTTGTAGAAAACACCCAAAGTAAATCAAATTTAATTTCAGCAATTCATACTATACTTGTGGATACGAATGTCTCTTATTTTCCTTCTTATGAAATTATGATGGACGAATTACGTGATTATCGTTTTTATGCAGAAGACATGATTCATCCAAATAAAACAGCTATAAATTACATTTGGGAGAAATTTGTAGATACTCGGTTTTCTGAAGAATCCTTGCCAACCATGAAAGAAATTGAAGCCATTCAAAAAGGAATCTTACATAGACCTTTTCATGAAAAATCCGAACAACATCAACATTTTTTAGAAAAAATAGTGAAGAGAAAAGAAAAAATAAAATCTCAGTTTCCATTTATAAAATTTTAGTCCAAATTAGTATCTTTACACAAAAAAAATAAAATGTCTAGAAAAGTTTTATCCCACTCTTTCATTTGTTTATTTTTTTCTCTTCTTTTCAATAATCTTATCTCAGCACAAACCTTTAATCGTATTGAAAAAGTAGCAGGATTAGGAATCCTTGAAGAAAATAATGGGGCATCTGTTGCCGATTATGATAATGATAACGATTTAGACATTTTTGTAGTAGCAAAAAGTATTGATAAAGCAGGAATTGAAAAAACACACAGTAAACTATTCAGAAATAACAACGATGGAACCTTTGAAGATGTTACCAAAGAATCCGGACTTTTAGGCATATTAACATCGGAAGAAGTTACTTTAGACAACAGTGCATTAGATGGATTTAAATATGGTGCTTCTTGGGGCGATTTTAATAACGACGGTTTTCCCGATATCATATTAACATATTCATTAAAAATTCAACTATACTTAAATAAAAGAGATGGTACATTTGAAGATGTAACCGACAGTGCGGGAATTCAAGGGTTTAATAACTGCATTACCCCAAGTGCTACTTGGTTTGACTACAATAATGACAGTTATTTAGATCTTTATATAACTACATGGGGGGACTGCGAGAGTGCGCAACTTTATGAAAACAATAAAGATGGAACTTTTGTTGACGTTTCGAATAAAATACAAGTAACTGGTAATGCATATTATTACCAAGCTTTTCCGTTTGATTTTAACAAAGATGGCTTGATGGATTTGTATATTACCAATGATTTATTTAACTCCAATCCGCTACTTATAAATCAAAACTCTAATAATCTAATTGATGACGCCACTACTTATAAAGTTCAAAATAATGGTAATGACATGGGTATTGCAATTGGAGATTATAATGGGGATGGCCATTTTGATTTATACGTAACTAATATTAATGAAAACTTTTTACTTAAAAGTAATGGAGATAATACTTTTACAGATGTCGCCTCAGAAAAAAATGTAAAAGATGTCGGATGGTCTTGGGATGCTAAACTTGCAGATTTCGATCTGGATGGTGATGAAGATTTATTTGTAGTAAATGGATACGATTTTGCGTTTACAGATGAAGAATTTAATGCGTATTATAAAAACTTATTAAACGAAGGTCAGGAAACTTTTGTTGATATCTCGGAAGATATAAATTTAAAAGATTTAACAACAAGTGTTAGTGCGCAACCTTTTGATTTTGACAACGATGGTGATTTAGATCTTTTTGTTACAAACAGTGATAGATCTTCTTATTTTTATGAAAACAAAACGCTCAATTTTAACGAAACGAATAATCTAAAATGGTTTAAAGTTAAATTACAAGGTACAAATTCAAATAGAGATGCCATTGGTGCAACCTTAACCTTAACTACTTCGAATAGAACTATAAAAAGATATTACAATGGTGTTGGGTTTTTAAATCAAAGTTTAGCACCTGTTCATTTTGGATTAAATAATGATTCTGAGGTTTTAGAATTATCTATTCATTGGCCATCAGGATTAATAGAAACCTATCAAAATATAAATACGAACACGACTATTAAAGCTACAGAAGGCAACGGATATAAGGTTTTAGATATTGAGCCCAGTATTAAGGTTTCTGGATGTACAGACCCTAACTCATGCACGTACAACCCTAGAGCTTACATAGATGATGGTTCATGCGAATATTTACAAATAGCAGAAATTACTGGAAATACAAATTCAGGGTTTTTAAAAGAAGAAATTTACACCTATCCTTTGCCGACGAATTCAACTTCAGCATGGTCGATAATTGGTGGAGAAATTATAGAAGGACAAGGAACTAATGCCGTTAAAGTAAAATGGGGAGTTGAAGAAAAAGGCATCATTTCGGTTAAAGAAGTTACCCCAAATTGTGCAAGTGCTCCCGTAAATTTAGAAGTCCAATTAAATATTAATGCGATATCATTAGACAAATCTATTGCTAGAATTTGGAATGAAGTGCTTTTACAAGCTATTAGAAATGATTTCGCCAGACCCACCGTGCATGCTAGAAATCTTTTTCATATTAGTGTTGCCTTGTATGATACATGGGCAATATATAATGAAATGGCAAAGCCTTATTTAATTGGTAATGATGTGCATAACTTCAGTAGTGAACTTTTGGAATTTGTACCTAAAGAAAGTATTGAAATATCAATAAAAAAAACAATAAGCTATGCTGCATATCGTTTGCTTAGCCAACGTTTTAAAAACTCTCCTGGATTCGATTCCTCAAAAATAAGATTCGACTTAATTATGAATCAATTAGGATTTGATATAAATTATACTTCATTAGATTATACCTCTGGAAATGCTGCCGCACTTGGAAATTATATTGCTGATGAAATTATTAAATATGGCAAAATTGATGGTTCGAGAGAACAAACAAATTATGATAATGCATATTATACGCCCTTCAATGATCCTTTATTACCAATTTTTTCAGGAAATAGTTCAATTCAAGATCCGAATAGGTGGCAACCTCTAAGTCTTAGTTCTTTTATAGACCAAAGCGGTAACCTCATAGATGGCGGTGCTGCTCAATTTTTAAACCCAGAATGGGGCAATGTTTCTCCTTTTGCGCTTACAAATGATGATGTTGTAACATATCAAAGAGATAGTAATAATTTTTTAGTTTATAATGATCCTTCAGACCCTCCATATATTCATGCAGTGAATAATGCTTCATCAAGTGATGCCTATAAATGGGGATTTTCTTTAGTATCCATTTGGGGGTCTCACCTAGATGCTAATGATGGTGTTATTTGGGACATCTCTCCAAAATCTATTGGTAATATTTCTAGTACATCTTTTCCAGATGACTTCCGAAATTACTCAGATTTTTACAAGCTGTTTGAAGGTGGAGATATGAGTGAAGGTAGGCCAATAAACCCAAAAACAAATACAAGTTATGAAACGCAACTTGTTCCAAGAGGAGATTATACCAGAGTACTAGCAGAGTTTTGGGCAGATGGCCCAGATTCTGAAACACCACCAGGGCATTGGTTCTCGATTCTTAATTATGTAAATGACAATCCTTTAACAACCAAAAAATTTGAAGGTGATGGAGAAGTACTTGAGGCTCTTGAATGGGATGTAAAATCTTATTTTATACTTGGCGGAGCGATGCACGATGCTGCAATTTCTGCTTGGAGTATAAAAGGCTGGTACGATTACATTCGTCCAATTTCTGCAATTCGATATATGACCGACAAAGGACAAAGTTCAGATCCTGCAGCGCCAAACTTTCATCCAGAAGGAATTAAATTAATAGACAATTATATAGAGATCGTAAAAGAAAATGATCCACTGGTTGGCAATAGCTCGCAGCATTTAGGAAAAATAAAAGTATATACATGGAAAGGACATGATAATATTCAAAATGTAGAAACAGATCAAGCTGGTGTTGGTTGGATATTAGCGGAAAACTGGTGGCCTTATCAACGTCCTTCATTTGTGACTCCACCATTTGCTGGTTTCGTATCGGGGCATTCCACATTTTCACGAGCAGCTGCAGAAGTTTTAACATTAATCACTGGTGATGAATATTTTCCTGGTGGTCTAGGTGAATTTATTGCTAAGAAAAATGAGTTTTTAGTTTTTGAAGAAGGACCTTCTCAAGATGTTACTTTGCAATGGGCTACTTATAGAGATGCTTCAGATCAATGCAGTTTATCTAGGATTTGGGGTGGTATTCATCCTCCTGCTGATGATATTCCAGGTAGAAAAATTGGTCAAAAATTAGGCATAGATGCATTTAATTTCGCAGTAGCTTATTTTGAAGGAAAAACGGCTCATACTTCTAAATATTCGGTTGTAAACAGCGTATTCCCAAATCCAGTAAAAAACAGAGAATTATATGTAACTAATACTAATTTTGAAGATACTTTTAAACTATTCGATATTACTGGAAGAGAAATATCTTCTTTTCAAAAAATCTTTAATGATCATAAAAAAGAAACTCGAATAAAACTACCAGCATCTTTAACTTCTGGTGTTTATCTTTTAAAAATTAATAATACTAGTACTTTCATAATAAAAGAATAATTCTGGTTTTAAAAATCTCTACAAATTCATCTGCCTTGTCCTAAAAAATATTTTATCTCCAAGGCTACAAAGAGATTTTTTCTGACTAAATGATATTTCTGTATACCAGTTTTTAGAAAATTTAGTTATTGTATTTTAATACTTTAGATTTTTATCGTTCTAAATGTTAGCAACATTTTGCCAAGGGCCTCCATTAATAACATCAATTCCGTTTTGCGCTAAAAACTGGGCTGCTTGACCACTTCTAGCACCACTTCTACAAACAGCAATCACAGGTTTATTCCAAGATTTTATTTGCTCAATTTCTAAAGGAATTATTGTTAAAACAATATGTTTTGAACCTTCTACATGCCCTTCATCCCATTCTGCTTTTGTTCTTACGTCTAAAACGACTGCTCCTTTTTCTAAATATTCTTTAATTTCTTGACCCATATTTTTTCTTTTAAATAAGTTAAATAAACCCATGCTCTATTATTAATTTTTACACAAAACTAATCCATTTTCAATTAGTTTTGTGTAGCTTTTGTTACATTTTAACTCCTCTAATCTTTCTAAGATTAAAGATTTTAATTTGTAATTGTTTTGCAAAGCTAGTTCATAGATTTCTATATTCAATAACCAATCTTGAGAAAAATTTGTTTTTAACTGATTAAATATTTCTGTTATTTTTTCTTCTGACGCAGAACCTGTTTCGCGCATTTTTTTTACTTGGTCGTATAAAGAGTATAATTCTTTTTCAGATTCTGTGTAATTAATTTTATGAGTTTTAACCTCAGAAACTCTACTATTATCTTTAAATGAATCTACGTCAGCAGCACCAGCATAGGCAGAAATAACTTCTTTACCTATTGCCATATCGTAAATTCCCCATTCTGGTTGAAATAGAATTTCACCTTTATAAGTTACTGTGCATTCATCTAAAGAGATGATTAAAATTCGACCTCTTAAATCTCTTGTTCCAGTAATTGCTTTTCCTTTCACAATAACTCCACTTTCAAACTCTAAAGTCATCACTTCACCCTCATAGATTCCGTAAGCCTTTAAATCTCTAGGGCTCATATTTTCAATTGGTAAATTAATTCCTTTTAATTTGCCAACCGGACTTCCAAAACCTCCTGGATGGCTTGTAATTCCATGACCAATTAATTCTTTATCTCTGTTGGCCAATGCGGTTTCCCCTGTTGTTTGAAAATAGGCAACTTTGTTGTTTTTATGTTTAATTACTTTTGTAAAAACTCCAGAAATTTGAATTCCAGTTGTTAATTCTATTGTTCCTAAATTTTTTGAATGCATCAACTTTTGAATACCTTTTAAACCTCCAGTTCTTAAAGCCATTGTATTGGCGAATTCATTTAAAACTAAACTTAAATAGGCAAAATCTGGGGTTACAAATAATTGAGGTTGCGGTTTTGTAATATCAAAATTGAGGTTTGCTGCTTCAATTGAATAAGAAAGTTTTTTAACCTCCTTCTTCATACACCAATCACTCTCTCCAATAGAAGACAATAATCCTGCACCATAAATCTTGGGATTTTCTAAAGTACCTATTAAACCATATTCTACAGTCCACCAATGTAAATTTCTAATTTGTGCCATTTCTGACAATTCACCCATATTATTTTGCAACCACTCAACTTTTTCTTGAGCATCATCAATTTCATTTTGCAGTGAATTTGGGTCTTCTTTTAAAATGGACAAAAGCCGAATAGCTTCATACATTTCATAATCTTTAGAGGATGAGATTGCTTTACTTCCTATTTCTCCAAAACGTCTTAAATATTCTGAATATTCTGGATTTGAAATGATAGGTGCATGACCTGCTGCTTCATGAATAATATCTGGTGCAGGCGTATATTCAATATGATTAATTGTTCGCATATCTGAAGCAATAACTAAAACATTATATGCTTGAAACTCCATAAAAGCATTTGGAGGAATAAAACCATCTACAGAGACTGCCGCCCAACCAATTCCTTTTAAAATTCTATTCATTCCCTCCATACGAGGAATATTTTCAATAGAAATTCCCGTTTTTTCAAGTCCCGTTAAATAAGATTTATGAGCAACTTTACTGAGATAAGCAATATTCATCCTCATAACATATCTCCAAACAGCCTGATTTTGAGCAGTATATTCATCATAAGGTTGTTTAACCACAAACTTATGCAAGTGTTTAGGTAACTTTTTAGTTACTTCGTTCATTTCAAAATGTGCTTTCATTCAATATTTCATAAAATTTACCCCGTAAAATTACGAATTTTGTAATAAGCGCACTCCTTTTTTCTTGTTAAAAGTAAGATAAGAAGTTATAAATTGATATTGAAAACACTAAAATAAATTTTGAAATATTAAAAATATAAATAAAAACTTCAAAAGGGGAATAAATAGAAACAGATAAAAAATGATGGCAGATTTACGAATTCAATTATTCTAATAATTTAAGTTATCGGTTTCGTGAAAATTTCATAAAACCATTAAAATCTTTCTTATTTTTACTGATTAAATTAAGACAATGAACAAGAAAATTATACTAATGATTTTGGATGGATGGGGTATTACGCAAGACCCAAAAGTATCCGCTATTTACAATGCTAAAACACCTTTTATAAACGGTTTATATAATAAATACCCTAATGCTGAATTAAGAACCGATGGAGAACATGTTGGTTTGCCTGAAGGGCAAATGGGGAATTCTGAAGTTGGACACATGAACCTTGGTGCTGGAAGAATTGTTTATCAAAATTTAGCTAGAATAAACAAAGCTGTAAAAGAAAAGACATTAGGGCAAGAAAAAGTATTAATTGATACTTTTAAATATGCTAAAGAAAATAATAAAAATGTTCATTTATTAGGATTAGTTTCTAATGGAGGAATCCACGCACACATTGACCATTTAAAAGGAATTTTAGACGTTGCAAAAGAAAATGAAGTTGAGAATATATTTTTGCATGCATTTACAGATGGTAGAGATTGTGATCCAAAATCTGGCACCTATTTCATCAACGAAGTGCAAGAATACATGAAAGAAAGTACTGGCGAATTAGCAACTGTTACTGGACGTTATTACGCAATGGATAGAGATAATAGATGGGACCGTGTTAAAACGGCCTATGATGGAATTGTAAATGCTGTCGGTCTAAAAACTAGAGATATTTTAGGGACAATCAACAAAAATTATGAAAAAGGTTTAACCGATGAATTTCATAAACCGATTATTCTTACCAATGAAGATGGATCTCCAAAAGCACAAATAAAAGAAGGTGATGCCATTATTTTCTTCAATTATAGAACCGATAGAGGGAGAGAATTAACAAATGCTTTATCTCAAAATGATTTTCCTGAATTTGGAATGAGGAAGTTAAATTTGTATTACACGACAATGACTTTATATGATGCCTCTTTTAAAGGAATTAATGTTATTTATAATACTGATAATATTAAAAACACGTTAGGTGAAGTTTTATCTGTGGCAGGCAAAAAACAAATAAGAATTGCAGAAACAGAAAAATATCCGCATGTGACTTTCTTCTTTTCTGGAGGTCAAGAAGCACCCTTTGAAGGTGAATCTCGAATTTTAAGAAACTCTCCAAAAGTTGCCACGTATGATTTAAAACCAGAAATGTCTGCTTATGAATTGAAAGATGCACTTTGTGAAGATTTAGAAAAAGGCGAAGCAGATTTTGTTTGTTTAAACTTTGCAAATGGAGATATGGTTGGCCATACCGGAATTATGGAAGCAGCAATTAAAGCTTGTGAAGCTGTAGATGAATGTGCAAAAGCAGTCATAGAAACAGGCTTAGCAAATGGCTATTCAATTTTATTAATTGCCGATCATGGTAACTGTGAAACCATGATGAATCCTGACGGTTCACCACATACTGCACACACCACAAATCCTGTTCCTTTTATTTTAATTGATGAAGAAATCAAATCAATAAAAAGCGGTATCTTGGGTGATATAGCTCCAACAATTTTAGAATTAATGGGTGTTGAACAACCAAAAGAAATGACTCAAAAATCCCTCTTATAATGACAAAAAATAGTATACTTATTTTCTTGACCACCTTTATTTTTGCCTGTAGTTCAAATAAAAAAATCATAGAAACGCAATCCAAAGAAAGTAAGAAAGTAGAAAAAAAATTAGTTGAAAAGAAAGAACCGATTCAAAAAATTGCCAGAGAAATAACAGCAAAAAAAGATAAAAATGGTTATCTAATTGGCATTGCAAATAAAGAATCATTTCAAGATGCCTCTTTTAAAGAATGGTTTAACAGCAGATTCTTTGAGTACACACCGGATGAAAAAACCATTAACGAATTAACAAATGCCTTAAAAGGCTATACAATAATAGGTTTTATGGGCACTTGGTGTGGAGATAGCAAAAGAGAAACTCCTCGTTTTTATAAAATTTTAGAGCAAACTGATTTTGATGAAAATAATTTTGAATTAATCACTGTAAATAGAAGTAAAAAAACACCAAATAATCTTCAAGAAGGATTTAATATTATAAGAGTACCAACTTTTATTTTTTATAAAGAAGGTAAAGAAGTTGGACGTTATGTAGAGTATCCGAGGGAAACTATAGAAAAAGATATTTTAAAGATTGTTTCAAGGCAACCTTATAAACACTCTTACGATAAAAGCAAGTAGTGATACTTTATTAAATAATAAATCCTAATAAATATAGTAACTTTGCGGTTCAATTTTTTAAAATGATTAAAATTAAAACCATAGAAGAAATAGAAATTATGCGCGAAAGTGCCTTAGTAGTTTCCAAAACATTAGGGATGCTTGCAAAAGAGGTAAAACCGGGTGTTTCTACTTTATTTTTAGACAAACTTGCTGAAGATTTTATTCGAGAACAAGGAGCGATTCCTGGTTTTTTAGGCTTATACGATTTCCCAAATACACTTTGTATGAGTCCTAACTCACAAGTTGTGCATGGAATACCGAATAAAAATCCTTTACAAGAAGGTGATATTATTTCTATAGATTGTGGCGCTTTAAAAAATGGCTTTTATGGAGACCACGCCTACACTTTTGCTATTGGTGAAATTGACGATGAAATCAAAAAATTACTAGACGTTACTAAAGAAAGTTTGTACGTTGGCATCAGAGAATTTAAGGCTGGTAATAGAGTTGGTGATGTGGGTTTTGCTATTCAAAATTTTACTGAAAAGCATGGTTATGGTGTTGTTCGAGAACTCGTAGGTCATGGTTTGGGGCGCGAAATGCATGAAGATCCAGAAATGCCAAATTACGGAAAAAGAGGAAGAGGAAAGAAATTTGCTGAGGGAATGGTTGTTGCCATTGAACCCATGACAAATTTGGGAACTCATAAAATAAGGCAGCATTCTGACGGATGGACAATTACAACTTTAGACAACAAACCGTCTGCTCATTTTGAGCATGATGTTGCTATTGTTAATGGTAAGCCAGAATTACTATCAACCTTTAAATATGTAAATGAAGCTTTAGGAATTGTAACTGATGTAGAGAACGAATTTCGAAGCTAGATAAAACACAGAAATTCTCAGCGGAATAACTCTTTGAAAATTTAGTGTACAGCTATGAAAATATTCAAATCCATATTAAACACAATACCAAGACCTTGGCTAATAAAAGTTAGTTATACCGTTAGACCACTAATTGCTTTTTGGTTAAAAGGTAATACATATACAGATCCTATAGATGAAAAAAGTTTTCGTAAATTTTTACCCTATGGCTATGGTAAACAGCGTAAAAACGCTCTCTCCCCATCTACCTTATCATTAGAAAGACATCGGTTAATGTGGCTTTTTTTAAAAAATGACACCACCTTTTTTACCTCAAAAACTAAGCTAAAAGTTTTACATATTGCACCTGAACAATGTTTTCTAGACATTTTTAAAAAACAACAAAATTTAACGTATACAACCTCTGATTTAGAGTCTCCAATCGCTGATGTAAAAGCCGATATTTGTGATTTACCATTTAAAGATAATTCCTTTGATGTCGTTTTTTGCAATCATGTTTTAGAACACATTACAGATGATAAAAAGGCCATGCAAGAATTGTTTAGGGTCATGAAAAAAGGCGGTTTTGGAATTTTTCAAATTCCGCAAGATATGTCAAGAGAGAAAACTTTTGAAGATAATTCAATTATCGACAAAAAAGAACGTACTGAAATATTTGGTCAATATGATCATGTGCGAGTTTATGGTAAAGATTATTTTAACAAACTGCGCTCAGTAGGTTTTAAAGTGGATGAAATTGATTACACAAAAAAAATTACTACAGAAAAACTAGAACGATTTTGCTTAATGAAAAATGAAATTCTTCCTGTATGCTATAAAGAGTAATTGATTATTGTAAACAAAACTGTAATTTAAAATTCGAAATTGTGTGTGTATTAATCTCTCATCAACATCATATAGAAAAGAAATTACTACAGTAAAATAAATCCCTAATTGTAATTATATGTTGCATATTCTTCAATAATACCGCTTTTAGAAGAAAATAATAATATTACTTTTATACTTGGATTTTTAATTAAAAACTCTTTAGTTTTTTCTAAACCCATTGCCATAAATGCTGTAGCATAGGCATCTAAATCTGCACAATCTTTATTCGATATTACCGAGGCACTTAACAAATTACTTTCTGTTGCATAGCCCGTCTTTGGATTTATAGTGTGCACATATTTTTTTCCTTCACTAGAAATTCTAAATTTTCTATAATTACCTGAAGTAGCCATGGCCTTATTTGAGAGATTAATAGTTTTAAACCCATTATTATCATAAGAATTTACAGGATTAACTATTCTAATTAGCCAAGGTTTATTATTTTTTTTAAAACCTTTTGCTCGTATTTCTCCACCTATTTCAATTAAATAATTTTCTATTTTTTTTTGATCAAAAAAACGAGCAATAACATCAATGGCAAAACCTTTGGCTATTGAATTAAAATCTAGATATACCTTTGGATCTTCCTTTAAAACTTTACTATTTTTTAAAGTTATTTTCTCTAGACCTACAAACTTCATTTGCTCTTTTATTTCTGCATCTGTAAGGTCTTTTTTCTCATTTTTAGGTCCAAAACCATAAGCATTTACTAAGTTCCCTACAGTTGGATCAAAAAAGCCATCAGTTTCTTTATAAATTCTCTTCGATTTTTCAAATACTTCAGAAAAGATTGCATCTACAATAATTGTTGAATCTCCATTATTTATTTTAGAAATATCCGATTCAGAACTATAAGTGGATGTAGATGTATTCACCAATAAAAACAAACTATCTAAAGATTTTTGAAAGTTAATATTCGTATTATAATATTTGATTTTATACGATGTACCAAAAATAGGGCCTTCTAAAGTGTAATCTCTATTCTTCTTTTCCTGAGTGCAGGCCAATAACATTACCAAAACTGTAATAAAAGTAATAATATTCTGGAGTTTCATGAATTGAAGTTTTTTTTTACAAAAATAGTACATAAATTTTTCACAAAATCTTGTTAATCATACTTTTTATGTATTCTATTTGTTAAATTTGTCTACTCAATTTAATTTGTATACAATGAAAAAAATAGTAATATTATTAGTAACGGCTGTAATTATAAGTTCTTGTGTTTCAAAAAAAGAATTTGTTAATTTACAATCAAAACACGATCAAACAAAAACAGAATTGGTAGATGTAAAAGCTAATTTACAAAAGTGTTTAATTAAAAATGAGAAAGAATCTTCTAAAGTATTTGCTCTTGCAGAGCAAGTTAAATACTTAAAAGAAGATAAAAAGACTGCTTTAAAGCAAGTTGAAAATTTAACAGTTTTAACACAATCTTCTTCTGATAATATTAAGAATGTAATTTCTCAATTAAGTGAAAAAGATAAATATATAAATGGTGTTAGAGAAGCGATGACTAAAAAAGATTCTTTAAATCTTGCTATTAAATTTCATTTAACTAAAAATTTAACAGACGGCATACAGGATAAGGATATTGAAGTAAATGTTGAAAAGACTGTTGTATTTATCTCTATTTCTGACAAATTATTATTTAAAAGCGGAAGCTATAATGTAACAGACAAGGCTTACACTGTTTTAGAAAAAATTGCTAAAGTAATTAACAATCAACCTAAGATGGAAGTGATGATAGAAGGACATACGGACTCTACTCCTATTAAAAGAAATATCCTACAAGACAATTGGGATTTATCTGCTTTAAGAGCAACTTCTATTACTAGAATTCTGCAATACAAATATGGTGTAAAACCAGAAAGATTAATTGCTGCTGGTAGAAGTCAATATATCCCTTTAGCACCAAATGATACTGCTGAAAATAAATCAAAAAATAGAAGAACAAAAATTATCATCATGCCTAAATTAAATCAATTCTTTGATTTGTTAGAGCAAGATGCTTCTAAATAATTTTAGCACTTTTTAACCAATTTAAAACCAACTCAAAAAGAGTTGGTTTTTTTTTGTAAAATAATCATACATCTATTAAGTGTTATCGTTATATTAAAAACATCTTCATCGATTAAGGATATAAAATTTATGTTATCAATAACTTAAATAGTTAAAAATAGTTTGATCTTATCTAAATTATTTTAAAAAAAGTTACTGTAATTCCAAAGACATTCAACTAAGCATTTTGCTTAGTTGAATGTCTTTGGAAAAAACTTAATTTGTTGGTTATATTTTTATTTAAAAATATAACTTAAATATTCAATCAACTTTTTGTAATTCAAGGAATAACATACTTTAAATTTAAAAGATTAACTTTAAAGACTGTTATTACAAATAATTTTTAAGTATAATTATTTAAGACAAAAGTCGCCTTTATTACAATAACTAAAAGAACTAGATACAGTCTATTATTAAATGTATGTCATATAAAAAGCCAACATATCAAGATTTAGAAAAAGAAATTATTAAGTTAAAATCAGAAAACGAAATACTACAAAGTAACGACCGTTTCAATATGCTTTCAAAAGCATCTGATGATATGATTACAGTACACCAACCTGATGGTAAATACCTTTATTATAATGGCCCAACATGCTATGCAATTTCACCTAAAGAAATTGTTGGTAAAATGCCCGAAGATATTTTCAATAAAGATGTTTCCAAAAGAATTATGTCTGCATTTAAAAAAGTAAATAAAACTGGCGAAAGTGTAACTATAGAAGTTTTATTAGATTGGTTAGGAGAAAGAAAATGGTTTTCAGAATACATCTACCCTTTTAAAAATGCTAAAGGAGAAGTAATAGAAATTGTTAAAGTATGTAAAGACATTCATCAACGTAAAATTGCTCAGCAAGAAGTTGAAAATCAAAACATTGCCCTTCTTGGAAGTGCAAAAGAATTAAAAGCATCAAATAAAGCGTTTCATGAACTAAACAAAGAGCTTCATAATTCTAATAAAAAATTAACCTCTGCTAAAGAAATACTTGAAAAAAGTGAAATCAATCTTCGTACTCTAATGAATACCATACCAGATTTAATTTGGTTAAAATCAGAAGACGGAAGATATTTATTTGTAAATAATCGCTTCGAAGATTTTTTTGGTGCAAAAGAACAGGATATTGTTGGAAAAACAGATTATGACTTTGTGGATAAAGAACTTGCAGACTTGTTCAGAATGAATGATAAGAGAGCAATTTATAATGGAATTTCATCTGTAAATGAAGAAACTGTAGTCTTTGCAAATGACAAACACATTGAGCTATTGGAAACTACTAAAGTACCAGTTATTTCCAATGATAATAGTATTGTTGGGGTTTTAGGTATTGGAAGGGACATTACTGCAGAAAGAAAAGCAGAAAAAACTTTGAAAGCATCAAATAAAGCATACCGTAAACTAAATCAAGAGCTCAAAATATCGAATAAAAAATTAAGTAACGCAAAAAATACAATTGAAAAAAGCGAAATAAATCTTCGTACTTTAATGAATACCATACCAGATTTAATTTGGCTCAAATCAGAAGACGGAAGATATTTATTTGTAAATAATCGCTTCGAAGATTTTTTTGGTGCAAAAGAACAGGATATTGTTGGAAAAACAGATTACGAATTTGTGGATAAAGAAGTTGCAGACTTCTACATAGAAAAGGATAAGGAAGCAATTTCTAGTGGAGTTGCAAATGTAAGTGAAGATTATGCAATCTTTGCAAATGACAATCACGGTGAGCTGCTAGAAACTACTAAAGTACCAGTTATTTCTAAAGATAATAGTGTTATTGGGGTTTTAGGTTTTGCAAGGAACATTACTGCAAAGAAAAAAGTAGAAAATCTGACTCAAAAATTAAGTAGTATTGGTAACTGGCAATGGAATTTAAAAACAGGCGAAGCAGAATGGTCTGAAGAAATGTATAAAATTTATGGCCAATCAAAGGAAACTTTTTATCCTTCTTGCAAAAATGTTATGAGCGTAATTTTGCGAGAAGACTTGAAAACATTTCGTCAAAATATGGCGTTATTATACACTGATGAAATATTTTATCCTTTTGAGTTTAGAATAAAACGGCCATCTGGTAAAATTAGACACTTGCTTTCAATGTCTGCTGAAAAAAAATCTGGAGACATTACTTTTGGTTTAATTAAAGATATTACCAGAGAAAAAGAGAGAGAAAAAGAAAAAGAAAATTTTTTATTAAAATTAGAAAAAACTAAAAACGAATTAAATAAAGCTCAAGAATTAGGACAAATTGGTAGCTGGCTATTAAATCCTAAAAATAAAAAAGTGGAATGGTCAGAGGAAATGTATAAAATTTATGGCCAATCAAAGGAAACGTTTCATCCTTCTCACCAAAATATTATGAGCCTAATTTTGCGAAAAGACTTGAAAAAAGTTAATCAAAATATTGAGTTATTATTCGCTGATGAAATGTTTTCTCCTCTTGAGTTTAGAATAAAACGCCCATCTGGTGAAATTAGACACTTAACTTTAATGTCTGCTGAAAAAAGTCCTGAAAATACTATTTATGGTTTAATTAAAGATATTACCGAAAAAAAACAGCTAGAAAAAGAAAAAGAAAAGTCTTTATTAAAATTAGAAAAAACTAAAACCGAATTATTTGAAGCTCAAAAATTAGGACAAATTGGTAGCTGGCTATTAAATCCTAAAAATAAAAAAGTGGAATGGTCAGAGGAAAGCTATCATATTTGGGGTTTCGATTTCAATAAAAATATTCCCAAATATGATACCATTATTAATTTAATTCACCCCGATGATTTCGAATTCGTTATGAATTCTGTTAAAATAGTTAGTACAATGGGCATCCCGTTTGATATTAAATTTAGAATTTGTATTCCTAATAGACCTGAAAAAACATTAAGATCTGTTTGTAACCCAGTTAGAGATGCCAATGGTAATATTGTTAATTTAAAAGGAACAAACCAAGACATAACAGAACAGGTTAATCAAGAAAAGAAAGTTTTAAAAGTTGGATTAGATTCAAGAGCTATGAAATCTGCTGTAGATTTAGGTTGGTCATCAGCTGAATTTACAATGGAGGGAATTATTTTGAGAGCAAATTATAATTTTGTTACTGATTTTGGATATTCTTCAAAAAAGGAATTCATAGGAAAGCATCACAAAATATTTTATGACCCCTCTTATGAAAATTCTGATAGTTATGAACGTTTTTGGAAAGACCTAGCAAATGGTAAAAAACAAAAAGGGGAATTTAAGCGTATAAAAAAAGATGGTTCTACTATATGGATTCACGCAACTTATACGCCAGTTAAAGATGTTAATGGAAATTATTATAAGGTAATAAAAATAGCCAACGACATCTCAGAAATGGTGACAACTAGGTATAAAGTTACTGCTATTGCGAATGAATTACGCCAGTTTATCGAAACCGCAAACGCACCAATTTTTGGTATTGATAGCCAAGGACTGGTTAATGAATGGAATCAGACTTCAGAAAAAATTACTGGTTTTACAAAACAAGAAGTATTAGGAAAAGATTTAGTACAAACCTATATTAGACCAGACGACCAAGAAGCAGTAAAAAAAGTATTAGACAATGCGTTAGTTGGTTTAGAAACAGCAAATTTTGAATTCCCATTATTTACCAAAAACAAAGAACGGGTTATGGTTTTATTAAACTCTAGTACACGTAAAAATGCAAATGGAGACGTTACGGGTGTATTAGGAGTAGGACAAGATATTACAGAATTAGTTGGTTATCGTAATCAATTAGAGTTAAAAGTAAATCAAAGAACTTTAAAATTAAATGAAGCATTAAAAAAGGAAAAAGAATTAAGGGAATTAAAATCAAAATTTGTTTCAACAGCATCTCATGAATTTAGAACTCCTTTATCTTCAATAAATTTTGCTGCAGGATCTATTAAAAAATACTGGTCTAAAATGGAACCTAATGTGATAGAAAAAAAACTTCATAAAATTGAAGATCAAGTTATGCACATGACAAAATTATTAGATGATATTTTAATTGTTGGTCAAGCTGAAGCCGGTAAAATAATGTACAACCCTATACATCTTAATCTTGGAGACTTTATTTATGAAATAATTGAAGAGGTAGGTAATTCTCATAACAAACGACATAAAATATTACTAATTGATGATGAAAAATTAAAAAACACCTCTATTTTTATTGATGAAAAATTAGGAAGAAATATTTTTATCAATATAATAAGTAACGCTGTAAAATTTTCTCCAGATGCAGATACCGTTACTGTTGAATTTTCAACAGAGAAAAATTACACCGTTATATCCGTTATCGATTTTGGTATTGGAATTCCTAAAGCAGAGCTTTCAAATATATTTAACCCTTTTATTAGAGGAGAAAACGTAGATTTAATTCAAGGAACAGGTCTAGGATTATCTATTGTAAAAGAAGCTGTAGATGTTTTAGGAGGAAAAATCATTGTGAACAGTAAAATTGGCAAAGGAACCTCTTTTGTCGTTAAAATTCCAAAAAATTCTAAATGATTATTAAGAAAATATTACGGTACTTTCATTTAAAAAAACTGAAAGCACTTATGTTAAAATACGACTACAATGCCTCAGACACCAAGGAAATAAGAGTTGCTAAATCCTTAATTCTAATCATTGCTGTTAGTTGTAGTCTTTGTGGAGTGGCATGGAGTATTATTTATTACTGGTTCTTGGGGTTTGGGTTAACAACAATGCTTCCTTTAATTTTCGTAATTATCGTTATTCCAGCTATTTTCATTGCGCACTTTCTCTCGAATTATAAGCTATTAGTATACGCACAAATAATCTGTATTTCATTAGTACCAACTTTAATTCAGTGGAGTTTAGGCTCTATTCATAATTCTGGTTTTGTGATCGGTTGGTGTTTTTTAAGCCCTCTTGTTGCATTACTGTTTTTTAAAGAGAAATATGCAAAAATATGGATGCTTGCATTCTTTTTAGTTGTTGGAATTACTGTCATTTTTTCACCAACTTTTTCTAACAACGGAATAAAAGTTACAGAAACTGCACGTATACTATTTTATCTTATGAATATCGGAGCACCATTCTTAATCTTTTATTTTGCATCGTTTTATTTTATAAACGAATTAAAACATCAGCGAGAACGTTTGTTTTTACTATCAGTATCTAAGTCAGTTAACGAAGAAATGAAACAGTTTTTTAAAACTGCAAACACACCAATTATTGGTATTGATAATAAAGGGTTGGTTAATGAATGGAATTTAACTTCTGAAAAAATTACTGGGTATACAAAACAAGAAGTATTAGGGAAAAATTTTGTGGAAACCTATATCGCTAAAGGGTATAAAAAAATTGCTAGAAAATTATTAGAAAAAACCTTGAAAGGCATAGAAACAGCCAATTTTGAGGTTCCTTTATTTACCAAAGTGAAAGAACAGGTAATGATTTTATTAAACACAAATGCACGTATAGATACAGATGGAAAAATTGTAGGCGTATTAATTGTAGGACAAAATATTACAGAATTAGTTGGTTATAGAAATGAATTAGAGCTAAAAGTGAAACGAAGAACCTTAAGGTTAAAAAAATCTCTAGAAAAACAAAAAGAATTAAACAAATTAAAATCAAGATTTATTTCAACAACATCTCATGAATTTAGAACGCCCTTATCTGCTATTAACTTTGCTGCCGGCTCTATTAAAAAATATTGGAGAAAGATGGAACCAAGTAAAATAAAACAAAAACTGAAGAGAATAGAAGATCAAGTATTACATATGACTAAATTGTTAGATGATATTTTAATTGTTGGACAGACTGAAGCTAGTAAAAATATATACAACCCATTAGAGATTAATCTAGGGGAATTTATGTCTGAAATAGTTGATGAAGTAAGTAATTCTATAAAAAACTCGCACAAATTAATATTAATTGATCCCGAAGAATTAAAAAACGCAACTATTTTTATTGATGAAAAATTAGGAAGAAATATTTTTATAAACCTACTTAGTAATGCCGTAAAATTTTCTCCGAAGGCAGATACCGTTACTATTGAATTTTCTTCTGAAGACAATTATATCATTATTTCAGTTACCGATTTTGGTATTGGAATTCCTAAAGCAGAGCTCTCAGATATATTTAAACCTTTTGTTAGAGGAAAAAGCGTAGATTTAATTCAAGGATCCGGTCTTGGATTATCGATTGTAAAAGATGCCGTAGATCTTATTGATGGAAAAATAATTGTTCAAAGAAATATTGGAAATGGAACTTCCTTTATTGTAAAAATCCCAAAAAAGCCAAACACATATTATGCATAAAATTTTAATAGTTGAAGATACATTATCCATTAGAGAAGAAGTTTTTGATATTCTAACAATGGAGGGATACACCGTTTTTCAGGCTGAAAACGGAGAAATTGGTTTTGAAATGGCTTTAAAAGAAAAGCCAGATCTTATTATTTCTGATATACTCATGCCAGAAATGAACGGTTTTGAAATGTTTGAAAAACTGCATAAAGAGAAGAAAACAAAAAGTATTCCATTAATTTTTCTTTCTGCAAAAGGCGAAAAAAGGGATATTAGAATTGGTATGAATCTTGGAGCCGAAGATTATTTAACAAAACCGGTAAATATTGATGATTTGATGAGTGCCGTCGAAAATAAAATTCAAAAGAAATTGTTTATAGATCAAAATATTATCGATAAAACATTGAAGTTATCAAATATTCTAAAAAACCAAGAAAATGAACTAGACAATTATGCGCATTTAGTTTCACATGAGTTAAAGTCATGTATAAGAAATGTTTCAGACTTATTAACCTGGACTCAAGAAGATGCAAAAGAAACAGATAATTTTAATGGGTCTAATCATCTTCAACTTATGGAAGAAAAGGTAGAAAAAATGGAAAATTTATTGGTACAACTAGAACAATACAAAAACATAGCACATACTTCTTTTAAAAATAAAGACATTAACATTCATACAATAGTGCAACGCGTAATAGATGAAATACCTGAATCACCACATATTACAATTAAAATAAAGAATCAATTACCTACACTATTTGCAGATGAAAATATGTTACAAAAAGTATTTGAAGTTTTAATACAAAATGCTATCAAACATATTGATCACAAAAATGGTGTTATTGAATTAGGCTGTAAAACAACTAAAAAAGAGTATATTTTTTCAATTAAAGATAATGGTATTAGTATTCATGAAAAATACCATAGAAAAATATTCAAAATGTTTGAAACTATAAAATCTACAACATCTGCAGGAATTGGGTTAAGCATTGTTAAAAAAATTATTTCTTATTACAATGGAGATGTATATTTAGAAAGTATTTCTAATAAAGAAAGAACATTTTATTTAAATCTTCCAAAAACAACTGATGATTTCTAAAATTTTAGTAGTTGAAGACTCAAAAATCATACGCGAAGAAATTTGTGAAATCCTTGAATTCGAGGGTTTTAAAGTAATTTGTGCAGAAAATGGTGCAAAAGGATTAAAAAAAGCAAAAGTAACGTTGCCTAATTTAATTATTTCAGATGTTTCTATGCCTAAATTAAATGGGTACCAGTTTTTAAAAGAACTTCAAAAATCTAGCACTACAGAAGCAATTCCTTTTATTTTTCTTTCCGGCAAAACTGAATTGCCAGATTTAAGGAAAGGTATGAATATGGGCGCAGATGATTATTTAATAAAACCTTTAAATACAGAGGAATTAATAAAAGTTGTAAAACGTAAATTAAAAAAGCAACAAGTAATTCAAGACAATATAGATGAGCTCGTAGAGGAAAACGAATACTCTCTAAAAGAAGCCGGTAGAATGGCAAAAATTGGCTATTGGAGATACATTAATCAAACAGATACACTTATTTGGTCAGAAACTATTCATGAAATTTACGGCACTGACCCTGAAAAAGAGGTGCCCGAAATTGATGTAATTTATGCTTTTTTTGATGAAAAATCAAGAAATAAACTTACCGAAGCTGAAATTACTCTTAACACTAGCGAGGTTCCTTTTGACCTTGAATTAAAGTTGACCAATTTAAAAAACGAAGAACGTTGGATACGAAACATAGGAGAACCCTTATATAATAGTAAAAATGAAATTATTGGTAGAAGGGGTGTTTCCCAAGATATTACAGAGCAAAAATTAACTAGTAATAAAATTGAAAAAGCCGAAGAGATGTATCGTCTATTGGCTAATAATTCTAACGATTTAATTTGTTTAATCGAACTAGACAACACTTTTAAATACGTTAGTCCTTCTGTAAAAACATTATTAGGATATGAACAAACAGATTTTTTAGGCAAACAAGTATTTGGCATAATCCATAGAGATGATCTTAAAGCGCTAAAAAATGCTATAGAACAAAACATGTGTAGTGGTGCTGTTAATGGTGCTTTTTCATGCAGAGTTCGTCATAAAAAAAATCATTATTTATGGTTTGAATTTTTAACTTCTCCCGTTTATGAAGAGGAAAAAATTAGCTATTTTGTTATCTCTGCTAGAGATATTACGCAAAGAATGTTGGCAAAACAAAAAATTGAAACCTCTTTAGATCTTTTAGAAAAAAAAGAATTCTCTTTAAAAGAGTCAAGTAGAATGGCTAAAATTGGGTATTGGGAATATGATAGTGTAAATGCTTCTGTTACATGGTCTCAGTATCTGTATCATATTATAGCAGCAGACCCAAGCAAAAATCCAATATCGAGAAAAAAATTTGTAGCTCTTTTTGATGAAAAATCTCAAGAAAAGTTAGAACAAGCTACCCAAAACCTTACCTCTAACGGTATACCTTATGATCTAGAATTAAAATTAACGAACCTAAGAAAAGAAGAACTTTGGATACGAAATGTAGCGCAACCTGTATATAATAATGAAAATGAAATAATTGGCAGGAGAGGGCTTTTTCAGGATATTACAGACACAAAAGAAGCACAATTTGAATTAGAACTGTCTAAACTAAAAATTCAAAACTCTCTAAATCTTTTAGAAAAAAAAGAATACTCTATGAGTGAGGCTAGTAAAATGGCCAAAATAGGCTATTTAGAAGATGATATTGCTACTGATACTTTTAAATGGTCTGAGCATCTTTACCAAATTTTTGGATTTGACCCAAAAAAACCAGTACCTTCTCGTAAGGAAATTGCTATGCTTTATGATCTTGAATCTCAACAAAAAATGGCAAAAGCTACTTCAAATCTTGACTCCAAAGGAATTCCTTTTGATTTAGAGTTGAAAATTATTAACCTTAGAAAAGAAGAAGTTTGGACCAGAATTGTAGTTCAGCCTGTGTACAATAAGCAAAATAAAATTGTTGGAAGAAGAGGTGTCCTACAAGATATTACAGAACAAAAACTAGTGAGGAATAAAGTTGCAGAAGCAGAAGAGATGTATCGCATACTAACCGATCATTCTAATGACTTAATTTGCATGCATGAACCAGACGGTACTTTCAAATACATTAGTCCTTCCATGAAATATATAATAGGGTATGAGCAAGAAGAGCTTCTAAATAAAAAAATTTTTAGTATATTACATCATGATGATTTTGAAAAACTAAAAAATGAATTAAAAGAAGGATTGCAAAATGATACAAATATCGATCCTTTTCAATGCAGAGTTCTTCACAAAAACGGACATTTTATTTGGCTAAAATTTTTGTTATCAAGAGTTTATAAGGACAATAAAATTAGCCATTTTGTTTCTTACGCTAGAGATATTACAAGTTGGGTATTAGCAAAAAAAGAGATTCAAGAATATCAAACATCACTTCAGGGATTAACAACTGAAATTACCTTGATAGAAGAAAAACAAAAACAAAATATAGCATCTAACATTCATGATCACTTAAGTCAATCTTTAGTAATTTCAAAAATGAGAATTGATGAATTGAAAAGAAACCCAGAACTAAAAATAATTGATAAAGATTTACTCTTTATTGAAAAAAACATATCTGAAGCTTTAAAAAATAGCCGTAAAATTACGTACGATCTTTCTCCTCCAGTATTGTATCAATTAGGGATTATAGATGCATTAGAATGGCTCTTTGAAGATGTAGAAGTTACGCATAATATTGCATGTACTATTAATAGTAATATAGCTAGTATTAAATTAGATGATGTAAAGTCTATTTTATTGTATCGAAGCATACAAGAAGTGATAAATAACACCATAAAATATGCCAATGCAACTTTGATTACTGTTGATCTTAATAAAACCAATCTTGGGCTTACTATTATTGTAACAGATAATGGTAATGGATTTAACACGAATGTATTAAACAATTATCATAACCACTCAGGATCTGGTTTTGGGTTGTTCACTATTAGAGAACGTCTTCAAAATATAAAAGGAAAATTTACTATATCATCAATAATAAATTCAGGAACAACTGTTACATTTTTTATACCCCTATCTCTATGAATACCATAAAAGAAATTAAAATACTATTAGTAGACGACCATAAATTACTAAGAGATGGTTTAAGAAACATTATTGAACAAAGATCAAACATGCATATAATTGGAGAAGCTTCAGATGGCAGAGAAGCTATAAAAGTAGCTTCTAAATTATTGCCAGATGTTATCGTTATAGACTTAGCAATGCCTGGCATGAATGGTATAGAAGCTGCACAACAAATACATAAAAATCATCCAAATATAAAAATTATAGGCCTTTCTATGCATTCTGGAAAACAATTTATACAAGGCATGTTTAAGGCAGGTGCTTATGGGTACTTGTTAAAAGATGGAGATTCAGATGAATTAATTACAGCGATTACCACTGTAGTTCAAAATAAAAAATACCTCTCAAAAGACATCAATCAAGAGTTTCTTTCTTTACTTAAAAAAGGAAAACTTTTAGAAAAAACATATTTGAGTTCTAGAGAAAAAGAAGTTTTACAATTGATTGCAGAAGGTAAATCATCAAAAAAAATAGGAGAAATATTGTTTTTAAGTTCAAAGACTATTGATGTTCATAGAAATAATATTATGAAAAAAGTAGATTTATTTACCATATCTGAATTAACAAAATATGCGATTCAGAATGGTTTAACTACCTTAGAAATTTAATAGTTAATATTTCCTATTTTGTTTAATAGAAAATAATACATAAGGTATTTTACCTCTATTAAAATTACATACATTTCTTTTAAATCAATAAACTTTTTTTGAAATAAGAATAACTTTCAAATAATTTATTTAAACAACTTAAAGGGTATTAATTTTTTTGGGAATTCGGTAAAAAAAAAGCCAAACATGCGCGGGGTTGTTTAGCTTTTTCAACTAATTTTTTGGAGGGATATAATGAGGGATATACGGGGGAAATATACATTATACAAAAAACAACAATACTTTTATTTTAGGTCATTAATAATTTTTCTTATTTATAGAACCTAACTCAATAAAGATATTTTATAATGCCATCTTATTCAATAGGTGATTTCCTTAATTTATAATCTAAAAATAAATCCCATTTCGTTTATCAATAAAAATTTAGACGCATAAATTAATTGTTTTCTATGTGATTAGCATTGAAAAATTAATTAAACATTTTAAAGCCGCTATATGATTTTTAAAGCTACTAGCAAGAGATATAAACAAACAAGCTAATATCTAAAGAAAAAAAACAATAAATATCTTCAGACTTTATAGAGGTTATTAGTATTAATAAATAAATTAGTTTTTTAATATATTTCCGTTAGAATCATTTGAGATGTGACTTTCAACAAAAATATAAGCGTTTCTAAAAGCTCCTCTAAATAAACTTAATGACAAAAATAAGAAAGGAAATAAACAAGAGAAAAAAGTCATAACAGTTAACGCTTCTGAAAAAGATTTTATAGTAGCTAATCTGGATAGCATTGTTATTAAACCATGACCAGAAAAGTATAATCCAATCGAAGTAACTGCAAGTAATACTATTTTTTTAAATATATTTTTTGACATATTATGGGGGGGATAATAAGTTAATATTATTAAAAGTAATACTCATTTATTTATAGACTTTGAATAAATTTTTTGTCTAAGCATATTTAATAAATACTACCCTACAAATATATTTAGTGATACTCTGTGTATCAATAGGTAATATTCTTAATTACGAATACTAAGACCCAAGTACAATCAAATACCAAAATAATTAAGATAAATTATAGTTGCTAAAAACCAGTATTTGCGTTTAATAACTATTTAAAACCAACTAAAAAAGAGTTTATTTTTTTGTTTTTATAAACTTATCTATCTTGAAAAAAGGACTAAATTCCTTTAAATTCCTTTATAAAACATTAAAAAAAACACCTATAAGAGACTACGTGAAATATAATTTGAAAAATGAAAAACACTACCAAAAAACAGGAACAATTAGGTCATCCCATAGAACGGATTCAGTATGCAAATGAACTTTTTGATGCAAGTGAAATTTGAGATAAGGAAATAAATAATAGTATTTTAACTAAAACCATTAGAATCCACTAACCCTGAAATTGAATTACTAAAAAATTTGTCTGAAGGAATTTCATATTAAACACGTTACCCAATTCCTAAAAGATTTGAAAACATAACGAATGAAAAAAAAGGCTAGTTTTGGGTTGCTAACAAAAATACTCGCGAATATTCTATTTGGATTTTATTTGCTAAATTAGGAACTTAAAACACTTAGCTTTTCAATACATCAAAGTTATACAAACTACTCTAAAACCTCAATAAAATCTTCAAAAGCCACATAATAAGGTTGGTTTTTAAAAACAGGATTTTCCACACTTTCTGCGTTTGCAATTCCAACTCCTGCAAACCAAACTTTAGCATTTTGTTTTTTCGCATGGTTTATAAAAGTTTCCATCCAAACAACATCATAATCATTTGGATTCTGTAAATTTTTTGATGCCTTTACCAATACAAAAATAGTCGGTTCTCCTTTTTTGAACAAGACATACTGTGGATGTCTTTTTAATTGGCTATTTATTGCCTGAAATTCATATCCCATTTTCTGCAACTTTTTCCCAACAATGTTCATTGCCAAATTATGCAATTCTTGTTCCGTTAAAATCTGCATTACTTTTTCTTATTATGTTTGTTGTAGTTTTTATCTCCCCTAGTTTTTGGCTTCTTATATTTCTTCGCAATCTCCCTTCTATAAGACCCTCCTCGATTAACTTGACTATTTTTTTCGCTCTTTTCATGAAAAGCTGGACCAGGAACATATTCTAGTGAAGTTCTATTTTTAGAAATCCCTTGATCTTCTCTTGGACGTTCATCTTCCGTTAACATTGTAGCAATTTCTACTTCCTCAGGAAGTTCTAGAACCGGAATTTCATAATTCATCAATGCTTCGATACCCTTTTTAGCTTCTTGCTCTTTTTCGGTTGAAAATAACATTGTTTTTCCAGCTTTCTCAGCACGTCCAGTTCTACCAATTCTGTGCATATAATTTTCAGGGAAATCTGGCGTGTCAAAATTGATAACATGAGAAACTTTATCAAAGTCTAAACCACGCGCCATAACATCTGTAGCTAACAAAATTCGATTCTTTCCTTCATCGAATTGTCGTATCGAACGAATTCTGTAATTCTGAGTTTTATTCGAATGTATTACGCACATTTCGTCATTAAAAACTTCTTCTAAATGTTTAAATAACAAATCTGCAGTTCTTTTAAAACCAACAAAAATTAAAACTTTATTGAACGTTTCTTGGTCCCTTAAAAGGTGGTTTAACAAATTTACTTTCGTAAAAAAGTTAGGAATATTATAAGAAACTTGTTCAATATTGTCCAGTGGAGTTCCGCTAACTGCCACCGAAATTTTTTCCGGATTTTTAAAAAAATCATAAATTAATTTATCAACATCTTCAGTCATGGTTGCGGAAAACAAAACATTTTGTCTTCTTTCTGGAATGACATCAAAAATATTCATCAACTGAAATCGGAATCCTAAATCTAACATTACATCTACCTCATCTATTACCAATTTCTGAATAGACTTCATCTTTAAAGAATTGCTTAAAACCAAATCATACAAACGCCCTGGAGTTGCTACAATAATATCCTGACCCTGCAGAATAGCTTGTCTTTGGGTGTTGATATTTGTACCACCATAAACACCTAAAACACGTGTATTGATATATTTTGATAATTGCTCAATCTGTTCAACAACCTGTAAAACCAATTCACGAGTTGGCACCAAAACTAAAATACGAGGATGTTGTTGTTTAGAAAATTTTAAATCTCTAAGAATTGGTAACATATAGGCAAACGTTTTCCCTGTTCCAGTTTGTGCTATTCCAACTATATCTTTACCCGATCTAACTACAGAAAATGCTTGCTCTTGAATTGGAGTTGGATTCTCAAAACCCAAATCATCAATTGCGTATTGCAGCTGATTTGATAAATCTAATTCTTTAAAAGTCATGTCTTTTAATTTTTGGCAAAGGTACATTTTATAAAACGAGAAGCAATAACAGTTTACAGAAGGAATATTTAGTAATTTTGTGTTTGAAATTTTTACATCAAATGATTACAGATACACATACACACCTTTATTCCGAGCAGTTTAATGAAGATAGAGAAGCCATGATTCAAAGAGCAAAAGATGCTGGGGTTTCACGATTTTTTATACCTGCTATTGATTCTTCTTACACAAAAAGCATGTTAGACCTGGAAAAGGAAAACCCAAATGATGTATTTTTAATGATGGGTTTACACCCAACTTCTGTCAAAGAAAATTATTTAGAAGAATTAGCACATGTTAAAAACTGGATTGATAAAAGAAATTTTTACGCAATCGGTGAAATTGGTATTGACTTATTTTGGGATAAGAGTTTTTTAGCACAACAACAAGAGACTTTTAAAACTCAAATTCGCTGGGCCAAAGAAAAAAAATTACCAATTGTTATTCATTGCAGAAATGCTTTTGATGAAATTTTTGAAATATTAGAAACTGAAAAAAGTGATGATTTAAGAGGCGTTTTTCATTGTTTTACGGGTACTTTAGAACAAGCTAAACAAGCTATTTCTTACAATATGAAATTAGGAATTGGTGGTGTTGCAACTTTTAAAAATGGTAAGATTGATACTTTTTTAAATGAAATAGGTTTACAGCACATTGTTTTAGAAACAGATGCTCCCTACCTAGCTCCTGTACCTTACAGAGGAAAAAGAAATGAAAGTTCATATATTACGAATGTTATTGATAAATTAGTAGATATTTATGGCGTTTCGTTTGAAGAAATCGCAAAAATTACCACTCAAAACTCGAAAGATATTTTTAGAATATAATGTACTCAACCGAAACTACATATTACAAAACACCCATAGGAACTGCCAAAATTGTTGGAGATAAAAACGGAATACAAGCTGTTTCTATCTTGGATGATGATCTAGAAACATCCTCAAAAACTCCATATTGCCTGCAAGATTGTGTAGTACAATTAGAAGAATACTTTCAGGGAAAAAGGGAAAGCTTTAACCTAACTGTAAATCCAAAAGGAACACCATTTCAAATAAAAGTATGGAAAAAATTACTTAAAATTCCATATGGTAAAACAAGAACTTATTTAGAACAAAGCAAGGCTTTAGGCGATGTAAAAGCAATAAGAGCTGTTGCTTCAGCGAATGGGAAAAACCCACTTTGGATTATTATTCCTTGTCACAGAGTAATTGGTTCTGACGGCTCTTTAACGGGCTATGCAGGCGGAATATGGCGTAAAAAATGGTTATTGGCTCATGAAAACCCTTTAAAACAGCAATCTCTCTTCTAGTATTATAATAAAGTATATTAAAAAAACAATTTTAGCGTTCTTTACATATCGTACATATGCATAAAAATACCCTTTTTTTAATATTGCTTTTCGTTGGATATTCAATCCAATCTCAAATAATATCTAAAGATTTTAGGTCAAAAATTATTGAAGTAAAAAAAGATACCATTCAATTAGATTCTGTTGCTATTAATTCACAAGAATTTAAAATTTTTGATATTTCAAAAAAACGTATTTCTTCAACCGAATTTAAAGTAGACTTTAGCAAAGCAGTGCTAATAATCGATTCTAATAAATATAAAAATATTACCATTGAATATTTTAGATTTCCCGATTTTATAACCAAAATATATACCCCTTTTAATGAAAATCTCATTATAAATAACAACACAAACAATGGCGTTTTATACAGTTTAACCACCAACAAAAAAGCATCGGATGTCAAACTTTTTGAAGGGTTGCAAACACGCGGTTTTATTAGCAGAGGAATTACCACTGGAAACAATCAAAATGCAGTTACCAATTCTGCTTTGGATTTAGAAATTTCAGGAAAATTATCTAAAGATGTTACATTAAGAGCTAATATTTTTGATACCAATATTCCGATTCAAGAAAATGGATATTCTCAAAATATAACAGATTTTGATAGAATATTTATTGAAATGTTTAGTGATAATTGGCGTGTAAAAGCAGGCGATATTTCATTAAAAAACAACAAAAGCTACTTTTTAACTTTTACAAAACAAGTTGCTGGTTTAGAGGCAGCAGCAACTATAAATGACAATTTAAAAGTCGCTGCCTCTGGGGCTGTTGTTAGAGGTAAATTTAATACGTTTAATTTTACAGCCTCCGAAGGAAATCAAGGACCTTACAAAATTTATGGTGCTAATAATGAAGCCGCTATTTTAATGATTGAAGGCAGTGAGAGTGTTTACGTGAATGGAGTTCAAATTAACCGTGGAGAAAATGCAGATTATACCATTAACTATAATTTAAGTGAAATTTCATTTAATACTACTTTCCCGATTACAAATGATATGAGAATCTGGATTGAGTTTCAATATTCAGATAGAAATTACACACGATTTATATCGTATAACGAAGTATCTTATGACAGTGAAAAAATGAATATTGCTGCTTATTTCTATTCTGAAAACGATGCAAAAAACCAACCTCTACAACAAATTTTATCTACTGAACAAAAACAAATCCTTGCAAATGCAGGCAATAATTCTGCTGCCATGATTGCAGAAAGTGCTTTTTTAGATACATTTAATGAGAACAAAATACTCTATAAAAAAGTTACAAATGGGGCGGTAGAAACTTTTGAGTATTCTACCGCTAAAACAGATGAATTGTACAATGTAACATTTACAAATCGTGGTGCAAATAATGGCGATTATATTTTAGATAGAACCATTGCTATTGGAAATATATTTGTCTTTGTAGGCATTAATCAAGGAGATTATCAGCCCGTTATAAATTTAATTCCGCCTACAAAAAGTCAAATTTTTGTAGTTCAATCTGATTATAATCCTACCAAAAAAACAGAGATTAATTCAGAAATTGCTATTAGTAATAATGATGCAAATTTGTTTTCAAATTTAGATGATAATCAAAATAAAGCAGTAGCCGCAAAAGTTAGCTGGCAACAAATTTTAATTGATAAAAAATGGCAATTAAAAAGTAATATTAATCATGAGTTTGTGCAACAAAACTTTCAATCAGAGCAAGGTTGGGAACCTGTAGAGTTTAACCGAGATTGGAATTTATTAACCAATAACGCTACGAAAAACTTTTTTCAATCCGAATTAAGTTTACAAAATAAAACAGATGATTTTGTTTTGTACCGATTCAACAGCTTAAATTATACTGATATATTTAAAGGAATAAAACACGAACTTCAATCTAAATTGAATATTAAAAATACTTCATTTTTTATGAATGGAAGTTTGCTTGAAAACACATCAATCTTAGAAAATAATTCTTTTTTTAAGGCGAAAGTAAAAGCAGAACATAGTCTTAAAAAAGTTTGGCTTGGAGCCTTCATTAACTTTGAAACGAATAACCGAAAAGATATAAATACTAAACAATTCGTCAATACAAGTCATCGTTTTAAAGAATACGAAGGCTATGTTGGTATTGGAGATTCTACAAAAATATTTGCAAAAATCGGATTTAATTACAGAAATAATGACAGCATAAAATTAAATCAATTTACTGAAATTAATAACCGAAAAACACTTTATATTCAAAGTAAACTAGTAAAAAATAAAAACACGAATTTAAATGTGTTTGCCAATTACAGAATCACAACAAATAATTTTTATGAGGATGAAAAAGCACTAAATTCTAGAATTGTTTTCAATCAGAAAATATTTAACAATTTCATTAATTTAAGCACTATCTACGAAACTTCTTCCGGCAACGTTGCGCGACAAGATTATATTTATGTAAAAACAGAACCGGGCTTTGGGTTTTATACTTGGATTGATTACAATAATGATGGCGTTAAAGATTTTAACGAATTTGAAATTGCACAATTTAAAGACCAAGCAAACTATTTAAGAGTGCCAAAACCAAACTTAAGTTATCTTTCTACACAAAGAGCGAAGTGGCAGCAAAACCTGACTTTAAACCCAAGAAATTGGTCTTCTAAAACTGGTTATAAAAAACTAATTTCTCACTTTTACAATCAGAGTTTTTTATCTGTTGAAAACGAACAGGAAAGAACAGGAAATTCGTTTCAATTAAATCCTTTTGACCTTAATAAAAGCTCTTTAATTGGCTTAAATTTAAACTTTAGAAACAGTTTCTATTTCAATAAAGATTTACAAAAAAACAGCATCACTTTTACGTATGGAGATTCTAAAATTAAACAACAATATTTTATTGGAAATCAGGAAAATAAAATCAAAATTCATCAAATAGATTATGCTCATAAATTCAGAACTTTTTGGCTGATTGATTTAATGGGAAAAACATCCAACAATACCTTAGAAACAGACAATTTTATCAGTAGAAATTATAAAATTAATGCTGCAGAAGTTGAACCAAAAATTAGTTTTTTATATAATGATAACAATCGTTTTTCTGTTTTCTATCATTACAAAAACAAGAAAAATAGGTTAGAGAATTTTGAAACTTTACAGCAACAAAAAATAGGTGTTGACTATTATTATATCAGCAAAACTAAAAATCAGATTTCTGCAAATATAAATATGTTTATAAATGATTTTACTGGAGATACGAATACACCTGTTGCCTATCAAATGTTAGAAGGTTTGCAGGCAGGGAAAAATTTCACTTGGAGCTTGCTGTTTAACAAAAAGTTGAATTCTTATTTAAACCTAAACCTAAATTACTTAGGCAGAAAAAGCGAGAACTCAAAAACTATTCATACCGGGAATGTGCAATTAAAAGCTATTTTTTAATATTCTTGGTACACTTTTTAGTTATTTTTGTTGCATTAAAGAAGACTCCAATGAAAAAAATTATTTTCCTTATTCTATTATTTGTGTCGACAATATCTCTTTCTCAAGAGAATAAAGACAGATTTCCGCAAGACAATAATAAACACCATGAATTAAAGTTGAATGCATTTAGCTTAATTGCACTCTCCTCTTTTAATGTTAGTTATGAATACTTAATTAATAATGATTCTTCTTTTGGGGTAGACTTATTTTTAACTGTTAACATGAATGAAAATTCAGAGTTTCCTAAAAAATTTTCTTTAACACCTTATTATAGATGGTTTTTTTCTGAAAAGTTTGCCGCTAGAGGTTTTTTTGTGGAAGCTTTCGGTATGTTAAATACCAGAAAGAATCGAGATAATGATGGTTACTATGATTCAAACGGAACTTACGTTTACAACTCAAACAATACGAATGTAACTGATTTCGCTCTTGGTATTTCTGTTGGCGGCAAATTTATTACCAGAAAAAACTTTGTTGCAGAAGTGTATTTAGGAATTGGAAGAAACCTTCTTAATGAGAAAACTAACATTTTTGAAACAAATATTATTTCAAGGGGTGGAATCTCTTTAGGATATCGGTTTTAATCTATTTAAATTACACTAATAAAAAATAAAAATCCATGAAAAAATTAGTTTTACTTTTTACATTATTTATAGGTTCTTTAAGTTACGCTCAGCAAGAAATTAAATTAGACATTGCTGATGCGTTAGTAATTAGAAGCTTAGAGTTCTCTTATGAAAGTTATTTAACCGATGAATCTTCTTTTGGAATTTCTGCTCTATTTAATTTAGCAAAACAATCTACAAATTTTAGATACAATGAAAATATGATGATTACTCCTTTTTATCGTCATTATTTTACAACAGATAAACAATGGAATTTTTTTGGTGAAGGTTTTTTGGGTATCAATTCAGGAAAAAAGGAAACTGTTGAAGATTCTGGAAATTATGATGAAAAATATACAGATGGCGCTTTAGGTGTTGCCGTAGGCACAAAATATGTTGCAAGTGGTGGTTTAGTAATTGATTTATATGGTGGAGTCGGACGGAATTTATTTGGTTCTAATTCTCCTGTTTTAGTTCCTAGAGTTGGCTTCAATATTGGTTGGCGGTTTTAAAACTTAAAGCTTTTAACTTTTTAAAATACTTAAGAATGTCTTTCTATCAATTTCTCTAGCCCCTAAACTGGCTAAATGAGCATTATAAACTTGGCAATCTATAAGTTCGTAGTTATTACTTTTAACCAAATGAATAAAGGCTAATTTTGAGGCATTAGAGACTTTACTAAACATACTTTCTCCACAAAAAATATTATGAGCCTCTACTCCATATAAACCACCTACTAATTCATTATTCAACCAAATCTCTATAGATTTCGCTATTCCTCTTTTGTATAAATTAATGTACGCTTGTTCCATATCATCTGTAATCCAAGTTCCAAAACCATCACCCCTATCAATGTTTTTACAATTATAAATCACTTCCTTAAAAGCTTTGTTTTCCGTAATTACAAACTTATTTTTATGGATGATTTTTTGCATCGATTTTGACACTTTTATTTCATTGGGAAACAAAACCATTCTTTCATGAGGACAATACCAAACAATGGGATCTCCCTCTGAAAACCAAGGAAAAATGCCATTTTTGTATGCGTAAATTAATCTTTCTTCAGACAAATCGCCACCTAAAGCTATAATACCATCTTTAGTTGTAAATTTATAATCAGGAAAAACGATTATATCTGTGAGCCACATCATTATTAACTAATTCATTTTAGCGAATTTAGTCAATTCTTAAAAAAAATGTTAATATTAATTAAACTGAAATTTATAAAGATTTTGTCACTATTTTTGTAAGCCGTTTTAATTTTATTAAAACCCGAAAAATGCCAAAGCTAAAAAGAAAAAAAACTAAAAAAGAAACAGCCAAGTTAGTGCATCACTATTATGCAAGAACTGGATTTTATCTATTTGTTTGGAAAAATTTAAAGAAAGCAATCCTACCAATTACTGGTGTTATTTTAGCTATTTTTCTATTTAATAAATATCTATATAATATCAATGATGGTTTGCATCATTTTACAGAAACCTTTTCAAGATTTGCTATTTTAATCACTTTCTTTATTTCTGAAACCTTTTTAGGATTAATTCCTCCTGAAATTTTTATTGCCTGGTCTAAAAAAACAAATGAACCAATATTAAATTTAGCAATTTTAGCAACACTGTCTTACTGTGGTGGTTTGATATCTTATTTTCTAGGAAAAACAACTTTAAAAATAAAATCTTTAAAAGAGTATTTAGAAGTTAAAATGCGGGAAAATTTAAAAAACACGCGTAAATGGGGAGGTATTTTAATTTTAGTTGGAGCTTTATTGCCGTTGCCATTTTCTATTGCTTGCATCGCTGCAGGTATGATTAAATACCCTTTTAAAAATGTTGTATTTTTTGGATTATTTAGATTTGTAAGATTTGCAATTTATGCATGGGCAATTTTTAAAGTAGTAAATTAATTCACTTACCTTTGCATTATGGGATTATCGAATAACGACATTTTAAAAAAACTACGTGTAGCTCATAAACTGCGCGATACAGATATTGTAGAAATTTGCGCTTTAGTAGATTTTAAAGTAAGTAAAGGAGAACTAGGTGCTTTATTTAGAAATGAAGAACATCCAAAGTATGTAGAATGTGGAGATCAAATTTTACGTAATTTTTTAAATGGATTGGTAATTCATCTGCGAGGACCAATGCCTAAAAAAGAAGAAAAGAAAAAATAGGTTATCGGATTTGTTAATTATTTTAATCCAGATACAAAAAAAGAGTGCTAATTAAAATTAGCACTCTTTTTTTGTATCTCTAAAGATTTAAATTTCTAATAGTTTTAGAAAGGTAAATCATCTGGCTCTTCGTTAGAAACATTAGATGCAGGTTGAAACTGATCTACTGGAGGCAAATTACTTGGTGCAGCTTGAGATAAACTCTCTATTCTCCATCCTTGAATAGAGTTGAAATATTTAGCTTCTCCTTGCGGATTAATCCACTCTCTACCTCTTAAGTTAATAGATACCTTTACATCTTGCCCAACTTTATAGTTGTTTAACAAATCACATTTGTCCTGTACAAACTCGATCATTATCATTTGAGGATATTGATCATCCGTTGTAACTACTAATTCTCTTTTTTGAAATCCGTTAGCACCAAAAGTCTGAACGTCTCCAATGATTTTTACTTTACCAATAACTTCCATAATTTCTATTTTAATAAAAGTACTTTCCAAGCACTTTCCACATCGTTTTTACTTAAATACTCTTGAGCAAATGTATGTTTTTTTACCATTTCCAACCCAATAAGTTTGGAATGTTCTTTTCCAAAGTTATTAACAGTATCTTCTGTTGGGAGTTGCTCTACATTACCTAACATCCCTAAATTATTCCCTGTTAAAATTGGACTGTTTCTAATTTCTAATGGAATTGCGTCTACTCCAATTCCTAAAGTAGCAATTGGTTTCGGAATTTCGAAAAAACCATCTCTTGCTCTTGTATAATAACTACCTCCTGCTCTCGCTACCAAATCAATTTTATGTTGATCAATGCTTCCATCATCTGCTAAAACATCTTCTGAAATATGAATTTTTACAACTTCACACACTATTAAATTACCTGCACCTCCTTCGTTACCAGTAAAAATAACATCTTTTACCTTGCATTCAAATTGCACAGGAGATTCTGCTACTCTAAAAGGCTTAATTTCGTCAGAAGGCAACATAGTAAATCCTGCTTTTTCAAATTCATTTACACCTTCTGGATATTCTGTACTGCTTAAAGACATTTGCTGCACAATATCATAATTTACGATATTTATAACAACTTCTTTTGTGGCTAAAGAATTTTCTAAAGTATGTTTTGTTGTATTATCTCTAACTCTTCTTGCTGGTGAAAATATTAAAACAGGTGGATTAGAACCGAACACATTAAAAAAACTAAAAGGTGATAAATTAGGATTCCCATCAGCATCAATAGTACTTGCAAACGCAATTGGCCTTGGTGCAATTGCGCCTAATAAATAACCATGTAATTTGCCAGTAGAAATTTCTTTTGGGTTGATAGATAACATTTTCAAAAATTTAGTTACGTAAAGATACTATCAAATCTTGAAATGAGTTATATACAAGAAACCTTTATATTTGTTTTAATGAAAATTTTATCAAACACTTTCTTGTTTAAACGAATCACCATTCTTGTATCATTTGTAATAGTAACTTTAATTCTTTGGAATACCTTTACTATTTTTCAAAAATTTAAATACGAGGAAAGAATAAGGATGGAAATTCTTGGGGAAGCTCAAAAGGAATTATCGAATGCAAATTTAAACTCAAACATTGCATTACCAGATAAAATTATTACCACAAACAAAAGTATTCCTCTAATTCTTGTAGATGATAAAGGTCAAATAATTTATGCCAATAACTTAGATTCCATTAAATCTTTAAACCCAAGGTATTTGCAAAAACAGCTGGCTATAATGAAAGTACAAAACCAGCCAATAGAAATAATTTATAATGGAAAAAACAAACAATTTATCTATTACAAAAATTCTGATTTACTAAATAAATTAACCTATTACCCTTTAGCTTTAATTTTAATTTTAATCTTGTTTTTAGGCGTAATTTATTTGTTTTTCAGTTCAAATAAAGCTGCTGAAACCAATAAACTTTGGACAGGTATGGCTAAAGAAACGGCGCATCAAATTGGCACGCCTTTATCTTCTCTTTTAGGATGGATTGCTATTTTAAAAATGGAAAAAGTTGATGAAACTTATATTCATGAAATTGAAAAAGATGTTCATCGGTTAAACACCATTGCAAATCGTTTTTCTAAGATTGGTTCAACACCAGAATTGAAAAAAGAAAATATTGTAGAAATTACAAAACAAGCTTTTGATTATTTGGAATCTAGAAGTTCTAAACAAATTGCATTTTCTTTTTATAGTTCTGATAATAATATTTATACAAAAGTAAATGAAGAACTATTTGGTTGGGTCATTGAAAACTTAATTAAAAACGCCATTGATGCAATGTTAAGAAAAGGAGAATTAATTTTAACGATTGAAAATACTCCTAAAAAAGTAAAAATTACAGTTTCTGACACCGGAAAAGGCATCCCTAAAAAACTATTTAAACAAATATTCAAGCCAGGTTTTACAACAAAAAAACGAGGTTGGGGGTTAGGATTATCACTCTCAAAAAGAATTGTAGAAGATTATCATAATGGAAAGATATTCGTAAAAAAATCTGAACTTGGAAAAGGAACTTCTTTTCAAATTTTGTTAGATAAAATATAATTACTCAAATTTACCTGAAATACTTTCAGCTAAAGAAACGAATTCATCACTCGTCAACTTTACCTTTTCTGTAAATTGCATATCCACCATAGCATTTATTGGTATTAAATGCACATGCACATGCGGCACTTCTAAACCGATAACACTCATTCCAACTCTTTTACAAGGCACTGCTTCTTCAAGGGCTTTCGCAACTCTGTAAGAAAAATTCATTAAGTCGTTGTATTCCTCTTTTGATAAATCAAAAATTTTATTTTCTTCTATTTTAGGAACGACCAAAGTATGTCCCTTTGCATTCGGATTGATGTCTAAAAAAGCTATAAAATTTTCATCTTCAGCAACTTTGTAACTTGGTATTTCTCCTGTGATTATTTTTGTGAATATGCTCATTTTTTAGTGTTTAGTTCTTAATCCGTTTAAATATAAGAATTCGAATTTTAGCATCGCTAAAACCCGAATTTATGATAAAGTCCGATAAATGTTAGTGTCAAAAAAAATATTACCTCGTGATCTCTAAAATCTCAAATTTCATGATTCCGTTTGGAACTTTAATTTCTGCAACATCCCCTACTTCCTTTCCCAATAAACCTTTCCCTATTGGTGAGTTTACAGATAATTTTCCGTTTCTAACATCTGTTTCAGAATCTGCAACTAAGGTATACGAAAACTCCATTCCATTAGTCATATTTTTAATTTTTACTATTGAATGGATCAATATTTTGGAAGTATCTAGCTGAGATTCATCAATAATTCTAGCATTTGAAACTACATTTTTTAACTTTGCAATCTTAAATTCTAAATGAGATTGCTCTTCTTTAGCTGCATGATATTCTGCATTCTCACTCAAATCTCCTTTATCTCTTGCGTCTGCAATTTCTTGGGTTACTCTTGGACGTTCAAACTGCTCTAACTGCAGCAGTTCATCCTTCAATTTCTTTAATCCTTCTTCTGAATAATAAGATATGTCACTCATAGTATTTTAAATTTAAAAATCCCATTACCTAAACAGGTATGAGATTGGCCTACAAATGTACAAAATATTTGTAACTTGTCATCGTTTTAGTTTGAAACTCAAATGCCAAATGTTTAAAAAAATATTATTTTTATTGAGCTGTTATTTGTTTGTAAATTGTTCTGACACAACCAAGTTAGCAAATTGCATACGCATATTACCAATATCAAGTGTAGTTTCTGATTTAAACAATCCAGAGATGATAAACGCACAAACTCCTGGAGGAGTTGCAGAACTTTCTGGAGGCAGAAAAGGCATTCTATTATTTAATAAAAATGGAACTGATTTTGTAGCTTTCGATAAACTTTGCCCAAATAACGACTGTACATCTGCCATGACTTTTAAAAACAGGCTTTTACACTGTAGTTGTGATGAGAGTGAGTATAGTGTAGATTTTGGTGGCGCACCGCAAACGGAAGGTTTTGAATGTCCAGCAATTGAATATAGGGTTACCAAAATCGGAACTACAATTCGAATCAGCAATTTTTAGTAGTTTACTATCAAATAGATGTTTATTTTTGCTCAAACACAACACTATTAAACGTGAAAAATTATTTTTCTTCTACTTTTAGATTAGGCATTTTAGGGGGTGGGCAATTAGGAAGAATGCTTCTTGCCGAAACACAAAAATTTGATATTTACACTTCAATTTTAGATGCTAATAAAAACGCACCATGTGCAGAAATTTGCAACCATTTTGAGGTTGGAGATTTACTGGATTTTAATGCTGTATATAACTTTGGTAAAACTGTCGATCTTCTTACAATAGAAATTGAAAATGTAAATATTGATGCTTTAGACAAATTACAAGAAGAAGGGTTAACCATTTATCCAAAACCAAAAGATTTAAGAATTATTCAAAGTAAGGCGAGGCAAAAACATTTTTATTTTGATCATCAAATACCTACGGCACCATTTTCTCATTTTGCTTTTTTAGAGGAATTAGTGCATTGTTTAGAAAATGATATCATCAAATTCCCTTTTGTTTGGAAAGCTGCACGTTTTGGGTACGACGGAAATGGCGTTAAAATTGTAAGAAATTTTGCTGATTTAGAATCGTTACCTAGCGTTGAGTGTATTACAGAACAATTGATTCCGTTTAAAAATGAATTAGCGGTCATTGTTGCAAGAAATGCTGATGGTGAAACAAAAACATATCCTGTTGTTGAAATGGAATTTCATCCAGAAGCTAACCAAGTAGAATATGTGATTTGTCCCGCAAGAATTGAAGAATCTGTCGTGAAAAAAGCACAAGAAGTTGCTTTAAATGTTGTGAACAAACTAGATTTTATTGGCTTGTTAGCCGTAGAAATGTTTCAAACAGAAACAAATGAAATTTTGGTCAATGAAGTGGCTCCAAGACCACACAATTCTGGGCATTATTCAATTGAAGCAAGCTACACCAATCAATTTGAACAACATTTAAGATCTATATTAAATCTTCCTTTAGGGAATACCGACAGTAAAGTTGCCGGAATTATGGTAAATTTAGTTGGTGAAGAAGGCTTTTCTGGTGATGTAATTTATGAGAATATAGAAGAAATTTTAAAAATTAATGGCGTAACACCGCATATTTACGGTAAAAAAGAAACACGTCCTTTTCGTAAAATGGGTCATGTAACGATTGTAAATACGGATATTGATAAAGCTAGAGAAATAGCACAAAAAGTAAAAGAAACGATTAGAGTGATAAGCAAATAATTATGGTAGGAATAATAATGGGAAGTGATTCTGATCTTCCAATCATGCAAGAAGCAATAGATATTTTAGAGAGTTTTGATATACAAATAGAAGTAGATATTGTGTCTGCCCACAGAACTCCAGAAAAATTATTTGAGTATTCTAAAAATGCTCATCTAAGAGGCGTTAAAGTAATTATTGCGGGTGCAGGAGGCGCAGCTCATTTACCTGGAATGGTAGCAAGTATGAGCCCCTTGCCTGTAATTGGTGTTCCTGTAAAAAGCAGAAATTCTATTGATGGTTGGGATTCTATTTTATCAATTTTACAAATGCCTGGAGGTGTACCTGTAGCGACCGTAGCTTTGGATGGTGCTAAAAATGCAGGGATTTTAGCTGCACAAATTATTGGCGCTTCAGATACATGTGTTTTAGATAAAATTATTACTTATAAAGAAGGATTAAAATTAAAAGTTGAACAAGCTTCTAAGCGCGTTAAAAAATAGTTTTACACACAACGAGTATTATTTTAATCAACAAATTTTAAAATCAATTCATTGAAAATATGAATCCACTTTTACAAGACTTTACTACCGCTCCTTTTTCCAAAATTTCTAATAGCCATTTTCAACCGGCTATTAAAAAAGCAATAGAAATTGCAAAAGCAGAAATTGATGAAATTATAAATAATTCTGAAAAACCAAGTTTTGAAAATACAACAGTTACTTTAGATTTTACAGGTGAAAAATTAAATAGAATTACCAGTATTTTTTTTAACCTAAACTCTGCAGAAACAAATGATGAAATTCAGAAAATTGCACAAGAAGTATCTCCTCGGTTAACAGCGTTTGGAAATGACATTACTTTAAATGAAGATTTATTTAAAAGAGTAAAAGCTGTTTTTGATCAAAAAGAAACTTTAGGTTTAACTGCAGAACAAGCAATGCTTCTGGATAAGCAATATAAAAGTTTTGCAAGAAATGGTGCTAATTTAAATGAGTTTGACAAAAATAAACTTCGTAAAATTGATGCACAACTTTCTACTTTTTCTCTAAAATTTGGAGAAAATGTATTGGCAGAAACCAATACTTTTGAAATGCATTTAACAAACGAAAAAGATCTATCTGGCCTGCCCGAAAGCGCAAAAGAAGCAGCGAAAGAAATGGCTAAATCTAAAGAAAAAGAAGGTTGGATTTTTACGCTAGACTACCCAAGCTATATTCCTTTTTTAACCTATGCAGACAATAGAGAATTACGCAAAAAAATGGCAATCGCTGCAGGTAAAAAAGCTTTTCAAAAAAATGAATTTAATAATGAAGCAATAGTTTTAGAAATTGTAAACCTTCGATATCAAAGAGCAAATTTACTGGGCTATAAAACACATGCTCATTTTGTTTTGGAAGAAAGAATGGCCGAAACACCAGAAAAAGTAATTGAGTTTTCGAACAACTTACTAGAAAAAGCGAAACCTGCAGCCCTAAAAGAGTTTAAAAATTTAGAAAATTACGCTAAAAAATTAGACGGAATTGACCAACTCCAAAAATGGGATGGCGCTTATTATTCAGAAAAATTAAAGAAAGAGTTGTTTGATTTAGATCAAGAGTTACTAAAACCTTATTTTGAATTAGAAAATGTAATTGGTGGTGTTTTCACAATTGCAAGTAAGTTGTATGACCTAAAATTTGAAGAAGTTTTTAATATAGACACCTATCATAAAGATGTAAAAACGTATAATGTAACGGATACAAATGGAAACTTTGTTGCTGTCTTTTATGCAGATTTTCATCCAAGAAAAGGGAAAAGAAACGGTGCATGGATGACATCCTATAAATCACAACAAATTAAAAACGGAATCAACGAACGCCCACAAATTTCTATTGTTTGTAATTTCACAAAACCAACGGAAACAAAACCCTCTTTGTTAACTTTTAACGAAGTCACAACCTTGTTTCATGAGTTTGGCCATGCATTGCATGGTATGTTAGCAAACACAACATACAATAGCTTATCTGGAACATCTGTCTCTTGGGATTTTGTAGAATTACCAAGTCAAATTTTAGAAAATTGGTGTTTTGAAAAAGAAGCTTTAGCATTATTTGCAAAACATTTCGAGACCGGTGAAGTTATCCCTATGAAATATGTAGCAAAAATCAAAGAATCTGCAAGCTTTCATGAAGGAATGCAAACTTTACGTCAATTAAGTTTTGGACTTTTAGACATGCAGTGGCATGGTCAAAATCCATCAGAAATAACATCAGTAAAAGAGTTTGAAAATGAAGCTTTTACAGATACAAAATTATATCCGGATGTTATAGAAAACTGCATGAGTACAGCTTTTTCTCATATTTTTCAGGGAGGTTATTCTGCCGGATATTATTCTTATAAATGGGCAGAAGTTTTAGATGCAGATGCTTTTGAATATTTTTTAGAAAAAGGAATTTTCCACAAAGAAGTCGCAACAAAATTTAAAGACAACGTACTTTCTAAAGGCGGAACAGAAAAGCCAATGGAATTATATAAACGCTTTAGAGGTAAAGAACCTAAACCTAATGCACTTTTAAAAAGAGCTGGGTTGTTGTAGTATTCAGTTTTCAGTTGCAGTTTTCAGTTATTAGCTCACCGAAGACTGCAACTGCCAAGTGAAGACTGTATTACTGAGGACTGTTTTTAGCTTCAATCCATTTACCCATATATTTTGTAGCTTGTAAAGTTTGATGTTAAAAATAAAGATGAGTTATTGGAAAAAGTAAACCAATAATTTCAATTATTAATTATTTTTATAATTTGTTTGCTGGTTTTATTAGATAATTTAATAAAATAAACGCCTTTTTGAAATTTACTAAGATCAATTTTGAAATCGGTAGTAATATATTTGAATCTCTTTATTTCTCTTCCATTAATATCAAAAATGCCACAGAGAAAGGATTCAGAATAAGAATTTAAATGTTTTACTTCAATAATTCCTCTTGTTGGATTTGGGAAAATTGTAAAAAGATTTTTAGTTTGTAATTTTAAGTTTAAAGTTCCATTATCAAGAGTATTTGGATCACAATCATTATCTATCCCATCATTTAATACCTCTGTATTTCCTGGGTATGCCAAAGGTTCATTATCGTCACAATCAGTATCAGAAAAAGCACCATCATTATCTTTATCAACATTAATAATTTCAATAATCCATTCTTCAAAAATAGATTCATCTTCAGACAGAACATTCAGAGTTTTAATTGATGAATAATCAAGAGAATTATTACCTGAAACAATCTGATTTGTATCTTCAAATAATTTAGCACCATCACTTATAACAAAATTAGAATTTAAATTTCCAATATTATCAGCGACAAAAACATTACTTTCAATAGTAATTTTATTTGTGCTAAAATCTTTGTTGATATTAGTACCTTCAAAATTGTAATCTAATATTTTTGCTTCTTTACTTAGGACAGGACTTGCTAAACTATAGGCTTGAAACACATTTCCATAATGTTGATTTATGGCAAAATTTAAAGTTTTAGGTAAATCTATAATTTCGTCTGTATTAGAATTGTAAATTTTAAAATTAACAGTTTCATTAGTTGAATTGGAAAAAATAACTAAATATGCTAAATATCGATCTGTACTAGATACATAAATTAAATTTGTTGTTCCTCTCAATTCTCCATCTACAAAGGCAGCTACTTTATCTTCTGTACTCGATAAAGTAGTGCCATTTATATTTAGAAATGCTACTGTAGTCATTGTATATTGAAACTGATTTTCATTAACCTGCCAATTTGGAGATTGGCTAAATAAATTCAATTTCAAAAGGAATAGTACTACAATAAAAAACAATTTCCTTTTCATTAATCTTTAATTATTTTTTTAATAATTGTTTCGTTATTACTTATATAATGGAGGAGGTAAACTCCATTACTAATTTCAGGGTTTACTGTTAAGGAGTTATTCCCTTTGTTTATTTTGAATTCTTTTTCAAAAACTTGTTGACCGGTAATTGAGAATAAAATAATTCTAGAAGTTTCATCTTTGTCTGCATTTACTTTAATTGAAAGTTCATTCTTAAATGGGTTAGGTGAAACACTAAAATTAAATTTGTGCTCTCTTAAATCTATTGGCTCTTTAAATGTTCCTAAAAGCGTATTTCTATTAAAACTAAACTTTTTAGTTGAAGGTTTTAAAGTATTTTCATTTTTAAGGTAAAACTCTAAATCATCTATATTTTCTCCATAAATAGTAATAAAAGATAGTAGTTTACCACCATACAGTTTTGTTTTTGACTGTCCTCTTATTTCATTTTTGGAATTTAAAACTAATAACTCATCATATTCTTTTGGTAATAAAACTATAGCATTCATAGAATTAGAATACTTTGAAAATTCCTGTGAAATATTTTCTTGAGAATTACCTTTTAAAGATGTTTTTGCATAAGAAATTGGATAATTAAAATTTTGCTCAATAGCAGATTCTAACATATAACCTTTTCCATCTTCTAAATAATGTAAAGAACCAATCCAACCATTATTCTGATCATAAATTGCAAATAAATTTTGAGATTTAATTACATCATTTGTAGTTGCCTGATAGTTAGCCAATGCATCATTTAAAAGTACATTAGATGGTAAGGTAAATGGCAGCCAATTCCAATCTTTAACAATAGGGAATGACCAATTGTTAATGTTTACTATAGATCCTTTAATTTTTAAAGATTGTTCATTCGATAAATAAATCTTATACATGTTGTCTGCACTTATACCTCCAGAATTAGAGATCGTTCCATCCCATCCAAAATTTTCTGTATAGGTCTCTGATTTAACAGGAGCAGTAGAAACCATTCTATCATTAGTAGCTAATGCCATGTTTTTCGTTAACTCGTTTAAGTTAATGAAATTATCATCATTTACATTAAAAGATACCCAAGTCCAACCCTCATTAAAAGATATTTCTTGTTCTATAGAACTAGTATTTTCAAAAAGTTTAGGGTTTACTAAATTACCCATAACATCGTTAAGCTGATAAGGTATTGTTAGAATATTATCTATAGTAGATTCTAATACTTTTCCTTGCGAAGCATCCCAAATTTTAAATGTTAAATTTTCTGTTTCACTCCCATCAGTGTCATCAACTTTCCCTGCATTACTATAAATGGTTAGGTAAACATAATACTGCTTGTAAGAATCGTCATATTGTAAATTAGCTACACCACGTACTTCATCATTATAAAATACGCCAATTCTATCATATTGGTCAGCAGAGAAAATACCATCTACTTTAATTCTACCAATAATATTACTACTAGATGTAAAATTATTAGGATTTACTGCCCAATCAGGTTCTTGTTCTAAAACTCTTAAATTTAGTGGTAACGTTTGATTATGTCCAAAATCTGTTTCTAGATATAAGATTTCATTATAAACATTAGCTCCTAACTCTTTATCTATAGTTGCAGTTATAATCCTTTTGCTATCTGGAGATATTATACCAGAGCTAACATCTAAATGTAGCCAATTAGGACTGTTTAATATAGAAAACTGTTCTGTAGTTCCTCCATTATTTACTAATGTAATTTCGAAGGTTTTATCTTCGTCTTTATATTTAATAATATCTACTACATGAATATGATCTTCTACAAACCAATCTACTTCATTTTTTTGCACATAAGCAGTCCATGTTATGGGAGATTCTTGTCTGTTATAAGCGCTATCGAACATTCTGTGAACAGTAATGTCTAAAACTTGTCCTTCTAAAACAGCCCAATCTGAAACTGCTGGTTCTATTATTAATTCATCTCCATTTATTACATGGTTAACACCAAACTTTGTTAACTTTCTTGCTGGTTTTATGGCAGGAACATCATCACTATAATTTGCATCTCCAGTATTAAATATTGAATTATTTGGGATGTTATCATTTCCAGTAGAAGTATGCCAATATCTAGGGCCATTCCCTGTAGAAGGTTTAGGTTCATTAAATCTTAAGTATAACATTAAACCTAAACTTTGGTTATCTACTTCATTAAAACGATCTCTACTAATTTGTTCTATGGTTCTAGCTGAATTCCAAAGTCTAAATTCATCTATTTTACCAGAAAAAACTCTATCTATGGTTTCTAAACCAACTGCATCTTTATGACCTCTTGCTCCTAACCAAGCTTTAGTTTCAGAAAAACCATTAATCTCATTTACAGCATTACTTGATACTTGTTCAGCATCTATAAATGTATTTAAAGCACCTTTTCTGTTTAAAACTAATGCTATATGATGCCATTTATTATCTACAATACTTTCTGAAGTTATCGGATAAGATTGTTCTTCGCTTTCAAAACTTAACAAACCATTGTTATTTATATTAATAGCCCATTTTTCTGAAAAGCCATTAGTGTTTTTTGGGTCTGTATCATTACCTCTTCCATTAGAGAAAATAGTCGCATCTTGGGATGCACCAGTTTTTAACCAAAAAGAAATGGTTGCATCCATGTTTTCTGTAAGGATAACTTTAGAGAGTTGGTCTAATTCTAAATATTGTCTATTAGAAAATTCATAAGAAGTTCCTTTTGGTTTTATATCCCAATTAGTATTTACGATACCATGTTTAAAGAAAGCCAAATCGTTTGCTAACTCTCCTCTTCCTTCATTCATTGGGTAATAGCCTAATAAATCACTTTCATTACCTATGTATTTAGTAGATAAATTTGCTATGGCATCATCTATACTTATAAATTTACTCCAAATTCTTAAGTCATGAATATTTCCAATAAAATTACTTCCACCAATTTTAAGTGTTTTGTTATTTGTAAAAGAAGTATTTGCTTCTCCGTTAATTAATTTTAAAACAGTACTATCTTCATATAGATATAATGTACCAGTTTCACTTTCATAAGAAATTGTATAATGATGAAATGAATTGTCATTATTTATTACTTCTGATATAGTATTGCTCCCAATAGTTGCAGTTAGGTTACCATTTTGTATACTAATATTTAAGCCATCTTCTTGATTAAAGATTGTTGCAGAAGAGGCAGTAGTTTGATTTAGCATCCAAAATTCTAATGAAAAATCTCCATTTACAATTCTTGGTTTTTCTATAGTAACATTATTATTGATTCCATTAAAGTATAGAGAAACACTATTATCTATAGGTTCTTGGTTGGTTACTCCTAAAATTTCAATTTTACTTATACTTGGATTATAAGTTATATTTTCATTAAAACGCACTCTTAAATCTTCTCCAACACCAAGAATACCATCTATAGGCAATGGCGTTCCAAATTTTTCAGGTGCATTTAAATCTACAGTTCCTTTAATAATTTCTGAGATTGTTTGTGTTCCATCTGGTCCTCCACCTGTACAATAACTTATGGCTCTAATTTCGTATTCTCCATTTGATAGGTTTTTATCAGCGATATTAAAAGGAAATAATAAATCACTACTATTAATGAGAGAAATTTGTGATGCGATTAATCCATTAACTATAGCTTCATCATAAAGAGTTTGCGAAGCGTAATAGGTTTGCAAAAGGTTCCAGTTTGGTGAAGTTGCCAATCTATATTGTAACTCAATTTTTTGAAAGCTATTAAAAGATGCATTAAAGCTATTTAAATTAATATTTAATGGTTTTGTTGTGCCATCAGAATTAAAAGCAGTGCTTCTATTATAAACCCAATTATCTGCTGGTAAATCTACAACTACATCTGTACATGTAGGTACAAAAGAAGCATTAACAATAACATCCGCGCTTACATCTTCTCCATCACACAAAGATTCTAAAATTACCCTAATTCCTTGATAATCATATTTGTCTGATCTTAATTTGCCAATAGTTAATAAGAAATCTACTGTTTTACCATAAGGTACATTAACAATTGTGCCATTAGCTTCTATATTTGTTGTTATCTCATTGTTAGTGGTATTATTATCTACTTTTAAAACAAAAGTGGCATCACTGCCTGATGCACTATTATTTCCTAATCTTAAAGTGTACTCTCCATTTTTATCTTCAGGTATATTAACAACATCTGCATCTAAAACTTCTAATAATGGTACCTCAACTCTTTGTGTTCCAAACGAAAGTACTGCATTATCAGTTGACTCTAAATTATCTAATGACTCAAAATTCTCTACTAGGCTTTTGTAATTGTCTTTAATTACTTTCTGAAATATTTTTATTTCTTTATCAATTAAATCTAAATTTGCTTTATCAGTATTATATTCTTCCTGGTCTGAATAAAGAGTATGATTAATTTTATAATTTATTCTTTTGAATTCAGCTTTTTTATTTTCTAAACTTGATTGAGCAGGATGTATTACTGAAAAATAATTTTTAAATTTTTGTTTTGTTAATAGTTTAGATACTTCACCACCTTCATATGGACAAGATGTCCTCCCACCTTGAGTTATAAAAATGGGACCAAAATCTCCAAATACATTTATAATATCCAAACTTAATAAGTTGGCTTTATCATTATCTTTTATAGTATAACTAAAAATTGTTGTTTTTTGTTCTTCTTCAGATAATGTAGTATTAATATCTTGTTGAAAAAATCCAGAAGTATTAGTGTTTAAACCAAATTTATTAAAACTCTTACCTATTCTTGCAGCTACACTTTCATCAATAGTAATATTGTATTCTACGTTGTTATCGAGAATAGTTGTTGTTTCTATACTTCTAGTTATTTCACCTACACCAGCATCAAAAGAAACATTTTCTTCATAATATTGATCTAATAATTCAGCAATTTTTTTTGAATTATCTAATTTACTATTAAGATTTATTTCTCCTAAAGGATCGTCACTACTATCAATTATGTCTTTAAGATCTTTATTAAATGTATTTGTTATATATTTTAAAATCTCTTTCTTTTTAGCTTTTAAACTTGGAGTAACAGCAATGAATTTATCTAATTCGTTTTTTAAAATAATTTCACGCCAAAGTCTTATTTGTTGTTTATATTCATCTACTGTTAACCAGCCATCTTCACCTTCTGTTATTTCAGAGTCTACCGCATTTATTGCAGCTATAAAAGATATATATTGAGGTATTAAATCGTTTAAAATATACCTTTGAGAATATACAAAAAAGGTATCTGAAGGGTCAGGGGACATTGCAAAATCTGATTTTAGATTTAAATACACTTTTTCTCCAAAACTATTGGTAAGTTCAACGTTGTTAGCGACATCACCGACAATTGCTTTAGTAAGTGTTAATTTGTTAAAAGAACTATAAAATAAGTTCACTGAATTACCAATATATAAATCTGCATCTGCACCTACCCAGTCTGGGTCATCACTTGTAGATATGGTTTGATTAAAGGTATACGTTTTTGTAACACTATTTCCATTAGTAGATTTATAATTAAGACTCGTACTTAAATCAAGTCCATCTTCTACTTCTATTTTATCTATTGGACCTGGAGCAACTCCTTTAGAAATATTCATTTCTACTCCAAAATCAAACTCTAAGGTTTCTGAACCTCCTTCGCTATCTGCGAATGAGGCTGAAGTATTAAAACTTATACTTTGTCCCTTTTCAATAGACGCAAAACTATTTGATCCTGGTGGGTCTCTTAAAATAATGTCAGGAATATCTGGGGCATTAGTTGTAAAAGTTTTAGTGCCATCAGAAGCTCCTCCTATAATTATACCTTTATTTTTAAAATCTCCAACTGGGTTATAAAATTCACCATCCAACTTAAACTTAAGACTTATTGGTTTTAAAAATTCTGAATTTGCAGCAAATGATGGAACCCCAGCATTAAAAGAATATTTAGAAAAACTTGAGTTTTTATCAGAAGTAAGTCTCTCAGTTCCTTCAAGTGCTAATTCATTGTTAATAACCAATTCACCATCTATAACAGGAACAATATCATCTGTTGGTATTGTATTATCATAATTTGTATATTTTTCAAATGTCTGTAAATAAATACTATAACCCTCCTTATTTTTCTGATCGTATATTGGGTATGCAAATCCATCTGTGCTAAAACTTTCTCCATTTATAGTTACATTATTTTCAGATTCTTGATTAATTACATTTAGAACAGGAGTAGCTCTATAGTTAAAAGATTGTTTGTAATGATAAGGATTACCTTCTGTTTTTTCTATGTTTTCTGACTCATATGTAGGTGTTATTTTATCCGGTATTTTTGAGAAATCTAACTCTATTGCTGAAGTTGAACCTATAGGAAGTGATGGTTGAGTAATTATAGTTATATCTTCTTTTTTATACTTGTAAATTATTGGTAAAATTGCGATTCTAAACTCCCCTGTTTCTTTATTTGTTTTAAAAGTGAATTGGGTTTCTGGTTGAACTTTATCATGGTCTGGATAATTAAATACAACTTTAGCTTGGCCAATATTATTTATAGAACTAATGATTTCATCAACTTCTTTACCTTCTGTATCAATATAGGTTTTCTTAAAAACACCCCCTATTTCATTGTTATCTTCATCTAATGTAGCATCTAATCCAAAACCAATTTCTTTTTCAGCTTGCACTGCACCTCCAACAATTCGTCCAACAACAGTTACTCTAGTTTTGTCAACAAAGGTTACAATATCTTCTCTGTTTTCAAAAAACTCTTCAAAATTATCTTTTGGGTCACTTGAGGTTTTTGGATATCTACCATCAAATTCAAATTCATGACCATTTTTTTTAACAGTAATATAATGGTTACCTATGGGTACATTTATTGTAAACTTCCCTTCAGTATCAGTTATAACAGGAAAATTATTTGAGTCTAAAACTATTTCACCATCTATGTAAATATTTGCACCTTCAATAGTAATTTTTGCATACTCCTCTAAAGTATCATCTGTTTTACTATTTAAATCTTCACCAGGATTTAACCAATGTTGTCCTTTAGCATATGGTACTCCATTAAGATCTTGGTAGGCATTATAACCATCTTCAGTTATTCCAGCACCACTTGCTACAGGGTCAGCAAAAGGTTGGAATACACCCCTAGAATCATACAGCACCTGTCCTTTAAATTGAAAAGAAGATTTATCTATAAAATTAACATCATTTACTACTGTAGAGCCTTGTCCTAAATAAACCAATTTTTGGCCCGGTTCAAATTGATGCAAACCAATAGAGGGAGTAATCTTAAAAGATTCTCCAGTACCAGAATATGGAATAGCAGAAATTTCATAATTACCATTTTCATCAGTAACACCTAAAACTCCCAGTTGGTAGGGTCCACTAACATCATTATTAATTTTAGAAGTACTAGCAGTATTGTTTACGCCTTCTAACCAAGTAATTTCGTGTTTATTATAAATTCCTATGGTACGAAATTCTGCATGGTTTTTATTGTAGTTAAATCCATCTCTAGAATTATCATATATATGTATACCAAGGCCTTCATTAATTCCTAGATAGCTGATTAATCTTTTGTCATTTCCACTGATATATCTTTTAAAATCTGTTCTTATTTCGTTTTCAGATAATTCAGAATTCCAAATTCTTATTTCATCAAAAATAGCTTTAGTTGTTCCACCAATTTTTATATCATTCCAAGAACCTTCATGAGTAGTTGACAAATCTATAATTTTATTAAAAATTTGAAAGTTAATATCTTTATAAGGGTTTATTTTTTTATCATTTTCTGTAATTTCAAGTTCTTGTATTTTTTCTATATAAGTTTGATTAATTTCTCTTCCGTTTATAAATAATTTAGGTTTTTCATTATCATTTAATACCACTGAAAAATGAGTGAAAACATCGAAAAAAGAATCTATAGGTAGCATTATATCATCTCCTCTATTATTTGTATTCCCAGTTGGAAAAAAATTTCGTAGAATAAACTGTGAGTTACCTACTTCAAAGACCAAACCACCAAAATTTGGTTGATCTACTCTTACAGTAATATCAATGTTTTTATTTGTGTCATTTAAATTAAAAAGCCTAATTGGTGCTGGGTTATTTGGTCGTTCAAAAGGTTTTACCCAAGTTTGCAAAGTAGCAACTTTATCAATGGGTTTGTTTATTCTTTTAATATCTATAAATGAGTTATAATTAATTAATAAAGAGTTTCCAGAACTTTCGTTATTAGTATTTGTAGTTGCAGAAACAGTTACATCTGGTACACCACTACCCCCATCAAAACTAACATTACCTGTTACAATTGCTGTTGGGCTTCTAAACCCAATACCTGTAATGTATTTTTGTAAATAGTCATTACCATCTAATCCATCAGCTTCAACTTTGTATTCGTAAAGTACACCTCCATCAACATATAAATCTTCATAACTGTTTTCATCTTTAGAGACATTACTTTGAAAAATCCAATTTTCAGAATTATCAATGGTATATTTTCTTCTGTAAATTTTTAACAGTTTAATGTCATCATAATTATTTTTTAGCTCCCAAGAAATCAAAACTTTATCACCAAAAAAACCTTTCGAAATATCAAAGGAAGCATTTTCTTCACTAAAAGTATCATAAATGTATAGTATATCCCAAGGGAACCTAAAAATTGCATTATAAGTTGGGGTTGTATTATTTTGATCCACAATTCCTCGTTGAAATATTACACCTACTTGTAATTGAATAGTTGCTGAATTTCCATTAATTGTAAGAACTTTAATATCTTCAGGGTCAGGAGAACGCTGGGATGTAGTTACAATTTGTGCCCCATCACTTACTTGGGCTAATAAGTTTAATGCCATAAGGCAGAAACTTATGGTTATAATTATTTTTTTCATATTATAACCTGTTATAATTTAATAATATAATTTACACCAAAACTACTTGGTCTAACTTCAGAGTTGTCAGTGTTAGTAATTCCATTAACACTACCAGACATATTATGCTTATGATTAGTATTGTCGCCTAATACAGCTTCATTAGAATGTCTTCTTGGAAACCCTTCTGGATCACCATCAGTTTCACCATTGTAATTTACAACATCTCTCCATGATGAAGACACAGGAACTTGTTTGCTCCAGTTTGATAAAGCGTGATTCCAATCTACACTCAAATCATCGGAATGTTCATGGTTCTTTGTTCTAGTAGATTGGTTTTGATATCCTTTTACACCAATAGCATCTACATTTGATTCTGAAGATGTACCTGAACCTTTTAAAAATCTACCTTTTAAATTAGGTGTATTTGTATCCCCTAATAAAGCTCTTAATTTCTCAGTGGCAGTATTAGTAGGTATGCTAGCTCCATCACATAATAACCATCCTTCAGGTACAGAGTTTTCATCACCAATAAAAGGCATAATAGCACCAGTAGGCACTCCATTATTTGCAGAAATGGCATAAGGTACATGCATTAGTTGAGATTCTTGAATAATATTGGAATCTTCTTTATTTGTAATACGTAACCAAACTTTTTGGTTGGCAAAAACAGCATTATTCTCAAAAGTTGGGTCTATTATAGTAGAAAAAACTCCAAAATTATCTGTAACTACTTGTTTAGAAACTACAGAAAAAGTTGCATTTTCTGCTCCAGCATCAGTTTTACTAAAAAATTCAAAATCTAATGTAATATTTTGATTTTTATATGAAGAATTGTTTGCATCTCTTGCAATACCCTGCACAGCAATGCCAGTTGCTGTAAAAGAGGCTTGTGCAAAAAAGTTTAATGTAATAAAAAGTAATATTAAAGAAAGGAATGCTTTTTTCATGGTTGAGTGATTAGTTTCTAATTAAAATAATATGTCAAAGGTTAAAAATTATATTGAATTTCAAAGAATAATTAGGGGTGATTTTTCTAATCCTTTTTCATAGATACTGCATTTCTAGATGTTTATGAAAATAAAATTGTTATAAACCTAAGATTCCCAGTAATTTATGCTAATATTTTAGAAAAAAAACATGAAAAAGATTCAACTAAAAGCTAGTTGTCATAGTAATTTTACACTAAAACTGTTTTTTTTAAAACCTTTTAGAAAAAGATAACTTTTGCAACAACCTCTATGATATAAAAAGATTACGATCTTAAAGCAGTACTAATAAAAAGTGATGATTTTACACAAACGTTTTAGAGGCCATAAACCAAAACCAGATGCGTTATTAAAAAGAACAGGGTTAATATAGTTTGCATTCTTCAGTAGGCAGTTCTCAGTCAGCAAGACACTGTCCACTGAAAACTGCCTACTGCTTACTATTTTTAGCTTCAATCCATTTACTCATATATTTTGTAGCTTGAAGCGTGTGATGTTGCAACAAACTTCCCATGAAATTATGAGTTCTATGAGTTTCCAAATTATCTTGAATTTCTTCTATTTGGTTGATAAAAGGAGCACTTAACTTTTCTTTATCGTAAATTTGATTGATGATTTCAATTCCATTTTGCTGAGATTGCTTCCATATTTTTTCATCAGAAAATAACTGAATTGCTTTTTTCGAAAATTCATAATAATCATCATTTATAAATCCATTCCAAGATAAATTGTTACACATACCTTCTGCACCAATTGTTGTGGTTACACTTGGCGTTCCACAAATCATTGCTTCCGTAAGTTTTCCTTTTATTCCTGCTCCAAAACGTAACGGAGCTAAAACAACTTTTGCATTACCAACAACCTCTTTTGCATCTTCTGCAAAACCTTTTATAATAAACCCATCTTTTTTATTATGCAATTCTTGAATTTGTTGAGTTATATACGCACCATAAATATGAACTTGAGCTTCTGGGAGGCTCTCCTTAATTTCATTCCAAATTTCATTTTTGATAGTTAATACCGCATCAACATTTGGTTTATGGAAAAAATTACCAATAAAAATAAAATGCTCTCTTTCTTCAAAAGGTACCCAATTTTTAATTTGATGTGTATCAATCTTATCTAGTAAAAATGGTAAATAACAGAGAATTTTTTCATCAACCTTAAAAATAGATTTTAATAAATCCATTTCAAACATTGAAATGATTAAAGATACATCACATCTTAATATGGATGCAATCTCTCTTTTAGTATCCTCTGATTTCAACAACGCTTCCGTTGTAAATTCTTGTCCTTTTTTTAATTGTTGCTGTCTTGTTTTTCGCAAAAAATGCAAATCTTCAGTATCTAAAATTCGCAATGCATTTGGACAATTTTCTGCAACTCGCCAGCCAAATTGTTCTTCCATCATAAAACGATCGAATAATACAATAGTTGGTTGTAAATCTTTTATAAAATCATCAAAAGAAGTATTATTTAATTCAATAGAAACTTCATCAATTCCTAAAGAACCTAAACTTGCTGCCTTCTCACTCTTTTGGGCTGGAGAAGCAAAAGTTACTTTCCAGTTTTGTTTTAAAAACTGCTCAATAAGTTGCAGCATTCTACTTCCTGCAGCAGAAGAATTGGGTTCTACCCAAACATATCCAATAATTAAAACCTGCTGCAAAATCGATTACTTAGTATTCATTTGTCGCTTGTAATCTGCTTGTACTTTTTTACCCCAAGTAACTACTGCATCAACTTGCTCTTGTGACAAATTAGCTTCCGAATGCGTCCAAGTATAAGAATTTAAAGGCATTTCTCCTTCTGCAACCTCTTCATACAACTCATCCATTTTATGCTCTTTCTTTTTTAAAGAATATTCGTTCCATTTAGAAAAGTTCAAATGCTTTTTACCATCTTTAACATGGCTTGCTAGCCAATAATTTACAGGCGTAATATTATTGTACCAAGGATATGCTGTTTTACTTGAATGACAGTCGTAACAAGTAGTTTCAAAAATATTTTTTACATTTTCTGGCGGATTTGTTTCTGCAATAAAACTATCTACAGAAGCCAAATCTCCTTCATTTTTTTCAGGTCTAAAAAACTGAGCAATAATGAAAACGAATAACAAAAAGTAACCTAATTTTTTAAGTATTTTCATCGGATAAATTTTAAGATGTATAAGATAGTAAAACTACTAAATTCTCACTTTATTTTGTGAAAATATCCGTATTTTTGTCAACTATTATTGAAAACCAAACCGTAAGGTCAAAGATTACACAAAATAAACGCACTCATGAAATACGATATTATTGTAATTGGTTCTGGTCCTGGAGGATACATTTCTGCAGTTAGAGCATCTCAATTAGGTAAAAAAGTAGCAATTATTGAAAAATATTCAACTTTAGGTGGTACATGTTTAAATGTAGGTTGTATTCCTTCTAAAGCTTTACTAGATTCTTCACACCATTATTACGATGCTGTTCATCATTTTGAAGAGCATGGTATTTCTGTTCAAAATCCCTCTTTCGATTTTGGCAAAATGGTGGAAAGAAAAGCGAAAGTTGTAGAAACTACAACTGGTGGAATTAAGTATCTAATGGACAAAAATAAGATTGATGTTTATGAAGGTTTAGGTTCTTTCCAAGATGCTACGCATGTAAAGATTTCAAAAAATGATGGCACTTCAGTAATAATTGAAGGAACAAATATCATTATTGCAACAGGTTCAAAACCATCAACTTTACCTTTTATCTCTCTTGACAAAGAACGTATAATTACCTCTACTGAAGCGTTAAAACTGCCGGAAGTACCGAAGCATTTAATTGTTATTGGCGGAGGTGTTATTGGTTTAGAATTAGGTTCTGTATACAAACGTTTGGGAGCAGATGTTACCGTAATTGAATATATGGACAAAATTGTACCAGGAATGGATACAGATGTTTCTAAAGAATTGCAAAAAGTATTTAAAAAACAAGGGATTAAATTTGCGACCAGTCATAAAGTAACCTCTGTAAAAAGAAGCGGAAATACTGTTGTTGTAAAAGCTACTGATAAAAAAGATAGAGAAATTGAATTTTCTGGTGATTATTGTTTGGTTTCTGTAGGAAGAAAAGCATATACAGAAGGTTTAGGTTTAGAAAAAATTGGCGTTGAAGTAAATGAACGTGGTCAAGTTTCTGTAAACGACCATTTGCAAACTAATATTGATTCTATCTATGCAATTGGCGATGTTGTTAAAGGTGCTATGCTGGCGCACAAAGCAGAGGAAGAAGGTGTTGTTGTCGCAGAATATTTAGCGGGTGAGAAACCTCATATTAATTATAATTTAATTCCTGGTATTGTGTACACTTGGCCAGAAGCTGCTGCAGTTGGTAAGACTGAAGACGAATTAAAAGAAGCAAAAATTGATTATAAAGCGGGTAAATTTTCTATGAGAGCTTTAGGAAGGTCTCGTGCAAGTGGAGATATTGATGGTTTTGTTAAAGTTTTAGCTGATAAAAAAACAGATGAAATTTTAGGAGTTCACATGGTTGGCGCACGTGTTGCAGATTTAATTATGGAAGCTGCCGTTGCCATGGAGTTTAGAGCTTCTGCTGAAGATTTAGCAAGAATTTGTCATGGTCACCCAACCTATTCTGAAGCTGTAAAAGAAGCTGCAAAAGCTGCCTGGGATGGAAAACCTTTAAATGCATAAAATATAAATACCAATTAGAAACCTCACTACTTGTGAGGTTTTTTTGTTTCTAAAACTTTCGAGTATTTTTACCAAACATATGCAAAGAACGATTCGTACATTTTCTGCTGACAAACTAGCTAAATTTAAAACAAATTTACTTTCTTGGTCTCAACAATTTGAAACTGCAATTTGGTTAGATTCTAATAATTATAAACAACAGTACTCAAGTTTTGACTGTGTTTTAGCAGTCGAGGAGTTTACCGCGATTAAAACAGATTATCAAAATGCATTTGAGAAATTAAAAGAATATCAAACCCTAACTAAAGATTATATTTTTGGATACATTTCTTATGATGTAAAAAATGATGTTGAACTACTTTCTTCGAATAATTTTGATGGTTTAGATTTTGCGGACTTGTACTTTTTTCAACCACAAAAATTAATTTTCATTAAAGGAAATACTATAGAATTTCACTACCTAAAGATGGTAGATGATGAAATTGAAAATGATTTTGAAACTATAAAAAAGTACCACAAAAATGTAGATACCGACCAAGCTGCTGTTTCCCAAAGTCAAAACACTACCTCTGAAAATTTGGAAAATGACATCAAAATAAAACTCCGAATTCACAAAGATGAATATTACAATAAAGTAAACAAAATTTTAGACCATATTAAAAAAGGAAATATCTATGAAGCCAATTTTTGTCAAGAATTTTATGCGGAAAATAGCACTATAAATCCTTTAGAAGTTTTTAATGATTTAAACAAAATTTCAGAACCTCCATTTGCCGTTTTTTTTAAAATGGACCATCAATATTTATTATCAGCAACTCCAGAAAGATATCTTAGAAAAGAAGGAACAAAAATAATTTCTCAACCGATAAAAGGAACTGCAAAAAGATTAATTAGTGCGTTTGATGATGCACAAATTGCAGTCGATTTGCATAGAGATGAAAAAGAACGTTCAGAAAATGTAATGATTGTAGATTTGGTTAGAAATGATTTGTCTAAATCCGCAAAAAAAGGAACTGTAAAAGTTGAAGAGTTATGTAAAGTATATTCTTTTAAACAAGTGCATCAATTAATTTCTACCGTAGTTTCAGAAATTGAAGAGAAGACGCATCCCATAGACGTCATTAAAGACACGTTCCCTATGGGAAGTATGACAGGAGCTCCAAAAATTTCTGCAATGAAAATAATTGAAGATTTAGAAGAAACAAAACGTGGCTTGTACTCAGGAACGGTTGGTTACTTTACCCCTAATGGGAATTTCGATTTTAATGTTGTTATAAGAAGTATTCTGTACAATGAAGAACAGAAATACATTTCTTATTCTGTTGGTGGCGCAATTACCGCTAAATCTATTCCTGAAAAAGAATATGAAGAGTGCTTATTAAAAGCAAAAGCGATGAAATATGTATTGCTAAACTCCAAGTAAAATTATTAATTTTAAATTCAATTATTCCTTTTAATTCTACTGAACTTATTTCAAGAAAAATAGAAATCTTTTTTAACTATATTTACTCAATGATTATCAACCAAGAAGAAAAATTTCAACTGATTTTTGATAAACTCAAAGAAAAACAAACTGAACAAAGTATGTTTAACAAGTTTCTTGAAATGTATCCTGCAGAATGGAAACAACTTAAAGTAACTTTTTCGAAGTTTAATAGAAGTAAGCAATTTGGAAAAACAATTCCGCTACCAAAACCAGAACAATCTTTAAGAAAAGAAATTAGAGTTTGGTTAAAAAGACACTAATTATGATGCACAAAGAATTCAATTTTCATATTTATCAAACCAATTTTTACGGGCAATATTGGCAAGCAAAAAACACAAAAGCTGTTATCGTTTTGGTGCATGGAATGGGCGAACACTCTGGACGCTATAAACATGTGGCCAAAAAATTAAATGAAAATGATTTTTCTGTTGTCGCTTTCGATCATTTTGGACATGGAAAAACAACTGGAAAGCGTGGTCATAATCCGAGCTTTGAAGCTGTTTTAGAAAGCGTTTCTAAGACCATTGAAAAAGCAAAGGCATTATTTCCTGATGCACCAATTTTCTTATACGGCCACTCGATGGGTGGAAATACTGTTATCAATTATGCCCTCAAAAAAAAGCATGACTTAAAAGGAATTATTGCTACAAGTCCGTTTTTAAAATTGGCTTTTGAACCACCAAAGATTAAACTAGCTGTTGGCAAATTGTTGCAAAAAATTGCGCCATCTATAACCATGGGAAATGAGTTAGATGCTAATGATATTTCTAGAGAAAAAATAGAAGTTGACAAGTATATAAACGACCCTTTAGTGCATGCTAAAATTAGTCCTAACTTCTCTTTAACTTTTATTGACTCCGGAAAATGGGCCATTGAAAACGCAAGTAAACTGGAGACTCCAATATTTTTATTACATGGAACAGGTGATAAAATTATTGATTATAGAGGAACGCAGGAATTTGCGAATAATTCTGATAAAGCAACTCTAAAACTGTATGAAAATGGTTATCATGAATTACAAAACGATTTGTGTAAAGAAGAAATGCTAGAAGATGTTGTAAACTGGCTAAATTCTCAACTTTAATTTCCGTATTTTTGAAGCATAAATGCTGCAAAAATTCAAAGAACATATCCATATAAATTTTCCTTTTTTAAAGGACAAAAAACTATTAATTGCTATTTCTGGTGGTTTAGATTCTGTGGTTTTAGCTCATCTCTTATTTGAGTTAAATTTCACTACTTCTTTAGCACATTGTAATTTTCAACTTCGAGCAAAAGAAAGTGATTTAGACGAGGAATTCGTCAAATTATTTTCACAAAAAACGTCTAATCAGATTTTTACAAAAAAATTTACTACTGAAGAGTTTGCAAAAGAAAAGAAACTTTCGACTCAAATTGCTGCCCGAGAATTACGTTATCATTGGTTTCAAGAATTGATTGCACAACATAATTTTGACTTTGTTTTAACGGCTCATCACGCAGACGATAATTTAGAAACATTTCTCATTAATTTGACAAGAGGATCAGGTCTTGATGGATTTACAGGAATTCCAAAAATTAACGGAAATATTGTTCGTCCGCTTTTAGCTTTTTCTAGAGAAGAAATATTAGCCTACGCAAAAGCCAACAATATTAAATGGAGAGAAGATGCAAGTAACGCTTCAACAAAATATATTAGAAATAAAATTAGACATCAAATTGTTCCTGTTTTAAAAGAAATAAATCCAAATGTACTAGAAACGTTTTCAAAAACATCAGAACATTTACAACAAAGCAAACAAATTATTGAAGATAGAATTGCTAATATTTCAGCAAAAATTATCACATCTGAAAACTCAATTTTAAAAATTGACATTGATAAAATACGTCAACTGTCGAACTCCAAAGCATATTTGTATCAACTGTTAAAAGAGTACAATTTTACGGAGTGGAATGATGTTTACAGCCTACTTTCTGCGCAATCAGGAAAACAGGTTTACTCTAAAACGCATCGACTATTAAAAGACAGAGCGTTTTTAATGTTGAGTAAAATAGATGATGATGAAAATCACAAAGAGATTACAAATCCTATCTCTTTAAGCTTTAATATTGTTCAGCAAATAGCAATAGAAGACAAACAGCACATTTACGTGGATAAAGATTTATTAAAATATCCATTAATAGTAAGAAAATGGCAAAATGGCGACTATTTTTATCCCAGTGGAATGCAAGGGAAAAAGAAGTTGAGTAAATATTTTAAAGACGAGAAGTTTTCTCTTCTTCAAAAAGAAAATACTTGGTTACTTTGCAATGCGAACAATGAAATTATTTGGATCATTAACCATAGACAAGACAGACGCTTATCGGTTAAAAAATCCTCTAAAAACATCTTAAAAATAACCTCAAAATAATGAAGAAATTCATCACCGTTTTTATCCTTTTATCCTCTTTATTTTTAAAAGCACAAACTGCAAACGAGCCAATAAAAATAGAAACGTCTATTCAAAAAATATCAGAAACCGAGTATAACCTTATTTTTACCGCAACACTTTTTAAAGGTTGGTATTTATATTCACAATACAATCCTGATGAAGCTTCTTTACCTTTAGAAATTACAATCCTTGAAGGTGAATCTGGTTATAAACTAGTTGGTAAAGCCGATGAACAAGACACTTTTAAAAAATATTCTGAAACATGGGAAAAAGAAGAAATTGTTTTTAAAGACAAGGCAATTATTACCCAAAGAATTCAACTTACCAATAAAAATATTTCAGAAATAAGACTAAATTTCTTTGGTCAAGTTTGTGAAACTGCTTGTATCAATGTCGATGAAAACTTTACCTTTTCCTTAACCGGAAACATTTCAAAAGAAGAAATTTCAATTGACGAAAAAAGCACAAATCTTACAAAAAAATTAAAGCTTAATTTAAAGAACACATCACTTTTAAAGAATTCTACAGATTCAGGTACAGAAAGTTCAAATGGTTTATTTAGTATCTTTTTATTAGGTTTTGTTGGCGGTTTATTAGCATTGTTAACTCCTTGTGTTTTCCCCATGATTCCTTTAACAGTATCGTTTTTCACTAAACAATCAATAAACAATAAGAAGGGTGTTTTTAATGCGATATTGTACGGGATTTTTATTGTATTTATTTATATTTTATTAAGCCTTCCATTTCATTTTTTAGACAATTTAGATCCAGAAATACTTAACACAATTTCTACCAATGTTTGGTTAAATATTTTCTTTTTTGTGGTGTTAGTATTTTTTGCTTTTTCTTTCTTCGGGTTTTACGAAATTACACTACCAAGTTCTTGGGGAAATAAAATGGATTCTGCTTCTTCTATTGGCGGAATTATTGGAATTTTCTTTATGGCGTTAACTTTGGCAATTGTTTCCTTTTCTTGTACCGGCCCTATTTTAGGTTCTTTATTGGCGAGCTCTTTAACTTCTGATGGAGGAGCAACACAGTTAACGGCTGGTATGACAGGATTTGGATTGGCATTAGCCTTACCTTTTGCTTTATTCGCACTATTCCCAAGTTGGTTAAATTCTTTACCAAAATCTGGTGGATGGTTGAATACCACAAAAGTGGTCTTAGGATTTTTAGAATTGGCTTTGGCATTTAAATTCTTATCCAATGCCGATTTAGTAGCACATTGGGATCTACTGAAGCGAGAAGTTTTTATAGCAATTTGGATTGTGATTTTTGTTGGATTAGCGCTCTATTTATTTGCTAAAATTAAATTTCCTCATGATTCCCCTATCAAAAAATTATCCTTCTCAAGAATATCTTTTGGCATTTTAATAATTTCGTTTATTATTTATATTTCTCCTGGTGTTTTAAAAAATCCTACTTGGAATTTAAGTTTGTTAAGCGGCTTTCCACCTCCACAATTTTATAGTATTTACGAACAAGAGAGCGATTGCCCTTTAGGTTTAAACTGTTATAAAGATTTTGATGAAGGTATAGTTGCTGCTAAAGAAAGTAATAAACCAATTTTGTTAGACTTCACTGGTTGGGCCTGCGTAAACTGTAGAAAAATGGAAGAGAATGTATGGAGTGAACCAGATATTTATGAAATCTTAAAAGATGAATATATATTGATTTCGTTATATGTAGATGATAATGAAAAACAGTTGCCTAAAGAACAGCAATTCGATTATTTGAAGAAAAATGGAAAAGTTAAGAAGATAAAAACTGTTGGTGATAAATGGTCTACTTTTCAGGTAATTAATTTTAAGAATGCATCCCAACCTTATTATGTTCTATTAAGTCCTGATTTAGAAATATTAAATAACACTCAACAATATACGGATAGAGATACATATTATAATTGGCTAAAAGAAGGACTAACAACCTTTTATGAAAAATAATTTTATATTTACCTAAAATAATGATCTAAGAGTTATGCAGACAAAATACTTCTATTTACTTATAATTTTGCTATTTAGCATCACTATGAGTGCGCAACAAAAGACCGAAATGAATGTAAATACATCTCAAAGCATTTATACTCTCAATTTTGATAACAAGGATTTAAATACTTATGATGCATTAAAAAAGAGATTAGGTTTTTCAGCTTTCAAATTTTTCGTAACAATACTTCCCTCGGCAGAATTCCCAATGTCCCAGAGTTTTTCTGTTCCAAGCGTGCACCGTATTTTTGAATTTAAAGGCATGAAAAAGAAACCAACAATCTATAAATTAGATGATCTTAAAAGATATCAAAACAATAGACTAGCAAGAGAAATTAATTACAAGAATGACCCTTCGCAATGGAATTTGCATCGTATTGAAAATAGAATTCAACCTTATTTCTTAAAAAAACAAAAAAATAAACAATTGAAAAAAATCTAATCAAATTTCCATCGTTTTCGTAATTTTTAATGACATTATTAGCAAAAACCTAGGTTCTTTATTTTTGGTTTTTTGTAATTTCACAACTTAAACTTTTGAAAAAAATGGCTAGATTACCAAAACTAACTAGATTTAATGATAATGTGTTGTCTAAATATCAAATTTACAACAGCATTTTTATGACACTTCCATTTGACACGATAAGCAATACCGGTGTCTTATTACCTCTTTTTCATGAAATATGTAAAAACGGTTTTGATAATGGAAATAATCCTACAGAAATTGTAGACCTGTTCTTTCAGAAATATCAAGAAAATCCTTCAGACCAAAATAAAAAAGATTTACTTTTTCTCTTTATACAATACATTGAACGTCAAGTTGTTTTATTTGATGCTATTGAAGACGCTGCTTTTCCTATTGTGAATAATATGGACGGTATTGGTACGCTTCGTAATTCTAAAGAAATTGCAATTTTAAGTGAAAAAAAAGAAGAATTAAAAAAGCATTTAGAAGATTTTAAAGTACGTATCGTTTTAACAGCGCATCCAACTCAATTTTATCCAGGTTCTGTATTAGGTATTATTACAGATTTAGATAAAGCCATACAGAATGATGATTTATTACTCATCAAAAAATTATTAGCTCAGTTAGGAAAGACGCCTTTTTATAAGAAGGCAAAACCGACTCCTTATGACGAAGCGATAAGTTTAATTTGGTATCTAGAAAATGTATTTTATCATTCTATAAGTAAAATATACAACTATGTTCAACAACATATTTATGATGGAGAACCTTTAGAAAATGAAATTATTGACCTTGGCTTTTGGCCAGGTGGAGATAGAGATGGAAATCCGTTTGTAACAACAAATATCACTTTAGATGTTGCAGAAAGATTGCGCCAATCAATTTTGAGAAGTTACTATGGAGATGTTAAGCGTTTAAAAAGACGTTTTACTTTTGATGGTGTTCAAGAAATTTTAGCAAAAGTGGAAAAACGCTTGTACAAACACGTTGTTAGAAGTTACAAGAAAGTTAATTTTTCGCAAAAAATATTGTTATCAGAATTAGAAGCAGCAAGAGAAATTGTAAAAACAAAGCATAATTCTTTATTTATCGAAGAATTAAATGATTTTATTAATAAAGTAAGAATTTTTGGGTTCCATTTTGCAACCTTAGATATCCGACAAGATAGTAGAGTGCATCACAAGGCATTTACACAAATTGTAGATGATTTAGCTGCTGATGGAGACACAACCTTCCCTAAAAACTATCATCATTTATCTGAAGATGAACAGATTTTAATTTTATCATTGGTGAAAGGAAATATCGATCCTAAAATTTTATCTGATGAAATGTCTGTAAAAACTATTGAGTCTATTTATGCGCTAAAAACCATACAAGCAAGAAATGGTGAACGTGGTGCAAATAGGTACATTATTAGCAACAACCAATCAGCATTAAATGTCATGCAAACTTTTGCGATGTTAAATTTATGTGGCTTTGAAAACGAATTACCTGTAGATGTAATTCCGCTTTTTGAAACTGTAGATGATTTAGAAAACTCTAGTGATGTTATGCGTACCTTATATTCTAACCAAGCTTATAGATATCATTTGACGAAAAGAAAAAACAAACAAACTATAATGTTAGGTTTTTCTGACGGAACCAAAGATGGGGGGTATTTAATGGCAAATTGGGGGATTTTTAAGGCAAAAGAAGCACTTACTAAAATCTCTAGAGAATTTGATATTGAAGTAATTTTCTTTGACGGACGTGGAGGACCACCTGCAAGAGGTGGAGGAAAAACACATCAATTTTATGCTTCTTTAGGACCTACTATCGAAGACAAAGAAATTCAATTAACCATTCAAGGTCAAACAATTAGTTCTAATTTTGGAACCTTAAACTCATCTCAATTTAACTTAGAACAATTAATAAGTTCTGGTATAAAAAACGAAGTATTTACGAAAGATCAATTAAATGATAAACACCGAGAAATCATAGAAGATTTAGCGGATACTAGTTATAAAACGTATGTAAACTTTAAAAATCATCCACAATTTTTACCGTATTTAGAAAAAATGAGTACGTTAAAATATTATGCAAAAACTAATATTGGCAGCAGGCCCAGTAAACGTTCAAATTCTGACACTTTAGATTTCTCAGCATTAAGAGCGATTCCTTTTGTTGGAAGTTGGAGTCAATTAAAACAAAATGTACCTGGATTTTTTGGGGTTGGAACAGCATTAAAAAAATATGAAGAAGCAGATCGATTTGATGAAATTATTGAATTCTATAATGCTTCAGATTTCTTTAAAACACTGTTAGAAAACAGTATGATGAGTTTAACAAAATCATTCTTTGGCTTAACTGCTTATATGGCCGATGATTCAGTTTTTGGTGAATTCTGGAAATTAATTTTTAAAGAATATGAGACTACCAAAAGGTTATTTTTAAAACTTACTGGAGATCAAGAATTAATGGAAAATTTTCCAATAGGTAAAGCGTCTATAGAAATGAGAGAAAACATTGTATTACCATTATTAACAATACAACAATATGCCTTAAAGCAAATTCAAGATTTACAAAAAACGGATGGAAACATCAAAGAAATAGAAGTTTATGAAAAAATGGTGATGCGTTCTTTATTTGGTAATATTAATGCAAGTAGAAACTCTGCTTAAAATTAAATTTTAATAGCATTCTTTTTTTCTCTATTTTTAAAGAAAAAAAAGAATGCTAGTTAAAGTCTATGGCTCTGCCGTATTTGGTATTGAAGCCACCACAATTACGGTTGAAGTAAATATCGACAAAGGAATAGGATATCATTTAGTTGGTCTGCCAGACAATGCTGTCCGTGAGAGTTCTTATAGAATTTCTGCTGCTCTAAGTAATAATGACTACAAACTTCCTGGTAAGAAAATTATTATAAATATGGCGCCTGCCGATATCAGAAAAGAAGGTGCTTCTTATGATTTAACACTTGCTATTGGAATTCTTGCTGCCTCAAATCAAATAAAATTTAACAATATTAACGACTACATTATTATGGGCGAACTTTCTTTAGACGGAAGTTTACAGCCTATAAGAGGTGCTTTACCAATCGCTATTAAAGCCCGAGAAGAAGGATTTAAATATTTAATTCTTCCTAAAGAAAATGCCAAAGAAGCGGCAATCGTAGATAATCTAATAATTTTAGGCGTAGAAAATATCTTAGAAGTAATCAACCATTTTAACGGTGATAAAAAAATTGAACCTACTATTGTAGATACGAGAGCAGAATTCTATAAAAATATTGATTTTCCTGAATTTGATTTTTCTGACGTAAAAGGACAAGAATCTATAAAACGATGTATGGAAATCGCTGCAGCTGGCGGGCATAATATTATTTTAATTGGGCCTCCAGGATCAGGAAAAACAATGTTAGCAAAAAGATTACCATCCATTTTACCGCCAATGACTTTGCATGAAGCACTAGAAACCACAAAAATTCATTCTGTAGTTGGTAAAACAAAGAATAATGGCTTAATGTTTCAAAGACCGTTTAGAAGCCCACACCACACTATATCAAATGTTGCCCTTGTTGGTGGTGGTCAATACCCAAAACCAGGAGAAATTTCACTTTCACACAACGGTGTATTATTTTTGGATGAATTACCAGAATTTAAAAGAGATGTTTTAGAAGTAATGCGTCAACCTTTAGAGGACAGGGATGTGACTATTTCTAGAGCAAAATTTACAGTAACCTATCCATGTAGCTTTATGCTGGTAGCAAGCATGAATCCCAGTCCATCAGGCTATTTTAACGATCCAAATTCGCCAATGACTTCTTCCCCACAAGAAATGCAGCGATATTTAAGTAAAATCTCTGGACCTTTATTAGACAGAATCGATATTCATATTGAAGTTACTCCTGTTCCTTTTGCTAAATTATCAGAAGAAAGAAAAGGAGAATCTAGTGTAGCCATCAGAAAACGAGTAACTGCCTCAAGAGAACTTCAATCTGAACGTTTTAAAGATTTTGAAAATGTACATTATAATGCGCAAATGAGTGTAAAACAAATTCGTGAGTATTGTAAATTATCGTCAGAAAGTTTAACCCTTTTGAAAACGGCGATGGAAAAATTAAATCTTTCTGCAAGAGCCTATGACCGAATTTTAAAAGTTTCTAGAACTATTGCAGATTTGGCAAATGAAAAAGATATTTCTCCAAATCATATTGCAGAAGCTATACAATACAGAAGTTTAGACAGGGAAGGTTGGTTGGGGTAGATATTTGCTTTCTATATTATTTATACAAATAGTAAAGGTCCACCCAACTATGATTAAAATTATCTCGTACACGCATTCTAGCTGTATTTTTTCCTTTTTCTATTTAATTTTAAGAAGTGTATTACTAATTATTTCTTTACATAGTGCATCATTTTTTTAAAAAACCTTGTCTTTCTTTAATTTTTTAAGAATCCTCTATAACTTGAATAAAAGTTTGTATCGAAATATGCCCATTCTTAAATGGATTTTTTTCACAAAAAAAGAGGAACTTTTCAGTTCCTCTTTTTTTTATTTACAACTATTATTAACCTATTCAAATAAAATCTTTTTAGTTCCAAAGTTGGTGTTATCTGTATACACCTTTAAAAACAAAATACCTGTTTGCACATTTACATGTAAGTTCATTGTATTGTTCCCTGCAGAAAGTAATTGTTTCTTGTTATACACCACTTTACCAGTAACATCAAATAATAGTACAGAAGCTTGTTCTGCCTTTTCACTATAAACTAATACTTTAAAAGCACCTTTTGACGGATTAGGATATACTTGAAGGTCTTTGATTACTGCGTCAGTAGTTACAATCCCTGAAGACTTTGAAGAAGTAACATTAATGGTTACTTGTGCTATTGATTCGTCTCCACTTGCATCTACAATCTTATAATAAAAACTATCTTCTCCTATAAAAGCTGCTACCGGTGTGTACTCAATCTTACCTGAATTAACTACAAGATTGTTAAATGCACTGCTTCCCTGAGCTTCTCTTTCTATTTGTTTAACACTTTTACCTTCTGTTGTTCCATTAAAAAGCCTTAATGGGTTTGTTGTATTTTCTCCATCTGAACCAAAATTATCTACTCCTGATCCATTATCAGCTAATACAGCTAATGAACTCATTATTATTCCTTGAACTACTGAAAATGTATCCCCTTTTGCTTCTGGTACGCCATTTACTGCATCTGCTGCTTGAATCGTTACCGTTACGGTAGCTGTTGATTCATTAGTAGTACCGGCCTCCTTAATAGTGTAGTTAAAAGTATCTGTTGTTCCTGTAAAAGTTGCTCCTGGTGCAACTGTATATGTATATTCTAAAGTATTATCAGAATTTACCGTGATGGTTACTTCATTAGATTCATTACTAATCACTACCGCTTCTAAAGTTCCTGTTTCGAAAACATCATTTGCTAATACATTTATAGTTCTTGTAACACCTTCTACAGCTGCTACTTCATCAGCTACTGCTGTAAGACCATTTGCTACTGAACCAGTTACCGTAATTGTTACAGTAGCTCTGTCAGAAACTCCATTTTCGTCTGTAATCAAATAATCAAAAGTATCTTCTCCAAAATAACCTGTTCTTGGTGTATATTTTACAGTTGTTCCGTCTAATTCTAACGACCCTCCCTCTTCTGAATAAAATGCTACAAGTGATATTGGATGGCTTGGATGTGCAGCGCCTGATCCGTAATTATCTGCTCCAGATCCATTATCATCTAAAATATTGATAATATTCTCTGAACTATCTTGTGCAAATATAACTGCGTCATCCTGTGCTTTTGGCGCGTCACTTGCAATTACCGTAGTGAATGTTACTGTTACTGTTGCGTCTGATGTCTCACCATCAGCATCTTTAATACGATATGTAAAAGTATCAGTTCCTGTTTGAGTTCCTGTAGGTGTATATTCTATTGAAGTTCCATTTACTACTACTGCTGTCGTAGTAGTAGGAATTATTTCAAGTGAATTTGATAAAGCTGCTCCATTCGATCCAAAACTGTCATTATCTAATACATCAATAGTTACTGCTGCAACACTACCTTCTAATATCTCTATAGCATCATCTGCCGCTGTTGGTGCATCTATTTCTGTTACCGTGATTGCTACTTGTGCTATAGAAGAAGCTCCTGTTGTATCTGTAATCATATAATAAAAATGATCTACTCCTACAAAACCTGTATTTGGTGTGTAAACAATTACATCATCTAATGGAGTGGTTGTGCCTTTAGTGTCTACAATTATTGTTCCTTGTTCACTTAGGCCGGTTAGCGTTCCATCTAAAAATGTTAAGCCATTATCTATTGCTCCATCTAATCCAAAGCTATCTATGTCAAATCCGTTGTCTAATAAAACAGCTATTTCATTATCTGTACTATTTTGTGCTACGCTTACTTCATCACGTTTTGCTGACAATACATTAGGTTCGTCAACTACAGCTGTTCCGGTTATCGTTATTGTTACATCTGCTGTTGTTGTATCACCACTTCCATCTGTAATTATATACGTAAATATGTCTATTCCAATATAGTTACTTGCGGGAGTGTAGTCTATTTTACCAGCATTTACACCGATGGTTGCTCCATTTATATTAGTAGCTACATTAATTGTTAATGCATCATTTGTTGCCTGACCATCTAACCCAAAACTATCATTGGATAAAACGTCTATTGGTATTGTTACACCTTGTGCTACGGTTGCAGCATCATCCTGTGCTGTTGGTGTATTTATTTCTGTTACCGTAATTGTTACAGTAGCTCTGTCAGAAACTCCATTTTCGTCTGTAATCAAATAATCAAAAGTATCTTCTCCAACATAACCTGTTCTTGGTGTATATTTTACAGTTGTTTCGTCTAATTCTAACGACCCTCCCTCTTCTGAATAAAATGCTACAAGTGATATTGGATGGCTTGGATGTGCAGCGCCTGATCCGTAATTATCTGCTCCAGATCCATTATCATCTAAAATATTGATAATATTCTCTGAACTATCTTGTGCAAATATAACTGCGTCATCCTGTGCTTTTGGCGCGTCACTTGCAATTACCGTAGTGAATGTTACTGTTACTGTTGCGTCTGATGTCTCACCATCAGCATCTTTAATACGATATGTAAAAGTATCAGTTCCTGTTTGAGTTCCTGTAGGTGTATATTCTATTGAAGTTCCATTTACTACTACTGCTGTCGTAGTAGTAGGAATTATTTCAAGTGAATTTGATAAAGCTGCTCCATTCGATCCAAAACTGTCATTATCTAATACATCAATAGTTACTGCTGCAACACTACCTTCTAATATCTCTATAGCATCATCTGCCGCTGTTGGTGCATCTATTTCTGTTACCGTGATTGCTACTTGTGCTATAGAAGAAGCTCCTGTTGTATCTGTAATCATATAATAAAAATGATCTACTCCTACAAAACCTGTATTTGGTGTGTAAACAATTACATCATCTAATGGAGTGGTTGTGCCTTTAGTGTCTACAATTATTGTTCCTTGTTCACTTAGGCCGGTTAGCGTTCCATCTAAAAATGTTAAGCCATTATCTATTGCTCCATCTAATCCAAAGCTATCTATGTCAAATCCGTTGTCTAATAAAACAGCTATTTCATTATCTGTACTATTTTGTGCTACGCTTACTTCATCACGTTTTGCTGACAATACATTAGGTTCGTCAACTACAGCTGTTCCGGTTACCGTTATTGTTACATCTGCTGTTGTTGTATCACCACTTCCATCTGTAATTATATACGTAAATATGTCTATTCCAATATAGTTACTTGCCGGAGTATAGTCTATTTTACCAGCATTTACACCGATGGTTGCTCCATTTATATTAGTAGCTACATTAATTGTTAATGCATCATTTGTTGCCTGACCATCTAACCCAAAACTATCATTGGATAAAACGTCTATTGGTATTGTTACACCTCTTGCTACGGTTGCAGCATCATCCTGTGCTGTTGGTGTATTTATTTCTGTTACCGTAATTGTTACTTGAGCGATTGCAGTATCTCCGCTTGCATCCGTAATACTGTAATAAAAGTGATCTACTCCTATAAAACCATTATTAGGTGTGTAAATAATTCTATCATCTAATGGACTGTCTGTGCTTTTAGTATCTACGGTAATAGTTCCTTGCTCGCTAACTCCTGATAGTGTTCCATCAAATAAGGTTAATCCATTATCAAACGCACCATCTGTTCCAAAGTAATCCGCTTCAGATCCATTATCTGCTAATACGTCTAAAATAGTGGTAGTATTTTGAGCAACTGTTATTGCATCTGCTTTTGCATATGGTACTCCATTTACTGATTCTACCGGTTCAATTGTTACTGTTACAGTTGCTGTAGATGTAACTCCATTTTCATCCTCAATTGTGTACATAAAACTATCTGTTCCTACAAATCCTCCTGATGGAATATAAGTTAATATTGAAGCTGTTTGGGAAATTGGAAATCCTTCTGAACTTAATGCATCATAAGAATTTATCGTCGCACTTGCTACATCATTAGCTAACACATCAAAATCTGATTCTGTATCTTCATTCACTGTAAAAGAATCATTTTGTGCTACTGTTGCAGGTTCTAAAGGCTCTATTTTTAGATAATCAACCTCCAAGGTATGTGTGCCAATCCAATTAAAATCACCTGCCCAAGGTAGATCTCTAAAACCAATAATAACTTCTGCTACTCCTGTAGCAACATCTGTATTAATTGATTCTTGTAAAATATCATCTATAAAAAAATCTATTCTATCTGATCTCCAATCTATTGCATAAGTATGAAATTTCCCATCAATAAGAGATATTTTTTCGTTTTGTTGATTTACAACAGCCTTTTTAGTTCCTGTAAAAGGAACACTTGTATTTTCATCAGCATTTCTCCATGTATTAAACCTTGCCTCTGTCCACCCTCCATCTGAAGGTAAGGTATTATGCGAAGCTGTAGCAGCATCATCTGCGACTAATTCAAGATCTACTTCATTAAATATTGAACCTTCTTGTTTGTAGGTAAAAAGGAATGAAACTAAACCACCATCAACAACCGCCCCTTTCATTCTTACTTCGAGACGATGATTTTCACCAACCCCTCCAAATTCCAGAGTTTGAAATGGATAAATACCATTTGGATCATTATCATTGGACGTATTTGCATCCACAGTTATATATGCAAATCCGTCACCTGGAATAAAGTCCTCCCAAGAAGTTTGGGTGGGATCAATTTCATTATGAAACGTCCAATATCCATTAGCAGGTAAATCTGTTGGAATACCTATTGAATCAAAATCTTCAAAATAAGTAACAGTATTTGTTTGAGTAAAAGACTTAAGCGAAAGTAAGGTTACAAAAAGGACGCTTAATAGGTGTTTATTTAATAAATCATCAAGAAAAACGAAGTTAATTTTTTTATTCATAATTAGGGGTTTAATTGGTCTAACAAACGTTAAACATTACATTAATGCAATATCTAAGAAAAAAAATAAAAACAACTACTCATTAATGAGGTTAAATAACCTCATTAATGAGTACAATAAAATCAAAAAACGTACTACTTACAACTTTAAGTGAATAAAAACTGGAGAAACTACAAAGGCAATTAAAACGTTTTGGTTAAAATTAGGAGAAATTATTGATATAAAATACCGTTCTTTTGTATAGTGTAACAATTGTTTTTTGAAACGCCACTGTCCTTTTTACTTTGGGAATAATCTAAAACACCAAAAAGCCATTACAAGGGAGTGGATGCCTGAACGATAAAAAATGCTACTAATGAGTACTTCGTTTACTTAGCATCTTCTGAAATTGCGCTTAATTGGTTTTTAAATCCCTTAGAAACTTTCATTAAAAAAACAAGGGAATCACAAACTGATAATACAAAATCAACAGACCAACAGCTATGGCATTTAATACAATACCTGCTTTGACCATTTCATTCACTTTTACATAACCACTTGCAAACACAATAGCATTTGGTGGCGTTGCCATTGGCAACATAAAAGCACAACTACTTGCCATTGTAACCGGAATTAATAAATTTAATATAGGAATATTTAACCCAATTGCAATTCCTGCAACCACAGGCGCCAAAACAGCGACTAACGCAACATTACTCATTAACTCGGTCATAAATAACATGAGTACAATTAGCAATGCAACAGTTGCTAAAACATTAAGATTTCCTGCAGCAATTGTATCTGTAATCAATGCAACTAAACCGCTGGAAGCCATTCCTTTTGCGAGTGCCAAACCTCCTCCGAATAGAATTAAAATTCCCCAAGCCAATTTTTCGGTGTCTTTCCACTGAAGGATAAAGTTTCCCTTTTTTAAATTCATAGGGATCGCAAATAAAGAAACTGCACCAATTAAACTAATAACAGTATCCGATAATTTTAACCCTGGAAAAAGTGTATTCACAATTGTTCTCGTTATCCATAAAAAAACAGTGATTGCAAAAATGATCAAAACACGTTTTTCTTCTTTTGATACTTTTCCAAGTTTTTTAACTTCCTCAGAAATTAAATTTGCGGATGCCGTAAACAAAATATCTTTACAAGGAAACATCCATTTTACCAAAACAAAATAAACCGCAACCACCATTATGATAGAAAAAGGTAAGCCAAAACTCATCCAAGTTAAAAAAGAAATTTGGATGTTATATTGATTTTCTAACAAACCTATTAAAACCGAATTTGGTGGTGTGCCTATAACCGTTGCAATTCCGCCAGCATTTGCCGCAAAAGCGATTCCTAGCATTATACTTAGCGCAAAATTTTTATCGCCTTTTGTAAAGCCGTCGCTGTCATCTATTAATAGTTTGATGACTGATATTGCAATTGGCAACATTACTACTGTTGATGCTGTATTACTAATCCACATGCTCATAAAAGCAGTAGCAATCATAAAACCCAGCACAACTTTATTAGGCGTTGTTCCTGTAAATTTTATAATATTTAAGGCAATTCTTTTATGCAGCTTTACCTTCTCTAAAGCTAATGCTAATACAAAACCACCAAAGAATAAAAAGATAATTGGACTTCCGTAATTTGCCCCAACGTCTGCAATTTCCATCACTTTTAAAAGCGGAAATAAAATAAGTGGCAACAAAGCTGTAACTGCAATGTTTACGGTTTCTGTAATCCACCAAATAACCATCCAAATGGCTACCGCAATTACTGCATCTGCTTTTTCTGAAACAACCGTTATGGGTAAAAACTGAATAAGAAAAAATATAATTGGCCCTAAAAATAGTCCTATTTTTTTTGTGGGTTGCATTGTAGTTTGATTAAGCGTCTGCAAAATACTAAAAAGAAACCTTTGAAAAACATCTACATTCGTTTTTGATTAAAAAATAAATTTTACTAGCTGTCGCAGAAACTTCATTAATCATCTAAAAGTATTGCGTTAAGGATAGCAATGGCATCCTTTTTTGAGGAACGAAAAAAAGATATAGTGGATAGCCTGTTAAAACGCCCAAAAAAGAAAAACCCTTACAATTTGCTGCAAGGGTTTTGTACTTCTATGAATATTGTTTGCGCTTTCGATCAAATAAGCACTAGTATCTATAATGTTTTGGTTTATAAGGTCCTTGTTGTGTAACACCAATATATTCTGCTTGGTCTTTGCGCAATTCTGTTAACTCTACTCCTATTTTCGCCAAGTGTAAATACGCTACTTTTTCATCTAAATGTTTTGGTAACATATACACTTCGTTTTCATAAGCATCTCTATTTGTCCACAATTCTATTTGAGCCAAAGTCTGATTTGTAAATGAGTTAGACATTACAAAACTTGGATGCCCAGTTGCACAACCTAAGTTTACCAAACGTCCTTCCGCTAAAATGATAATATCTTTACCAGCGATGTTATATTTGTCAACCTGTGGTTTGATGGTATCTTTAGTATTTCCATGGTTTTTGTTTAACCAAGCCATGTCAATTTCGTTATCAAAATGGCCAATATTACAAACAATCACTTTATCTTTCATTGCTTCAAAATGACGCCCTTGTATAATGTCTTTATTTCCGGTAGTGGTAATAATGATATCAGAATTTGCAATAACAGTTTCTAAACGCTTTACTTCAAAACCGTCCATTGCAGCTTGCAAAGCACAAATAGGATCGATTTCTGTAACCGTTACAATAGAACCTGCTCCTTTAAAAGAAGCTGCTGTTCCTTTACCTACATCACCATAACCACAAACCGTTACACGTTTCCCGGCTAACATAATGTCTGTTGCTCTTCTAATTGCATCTACTGCAGACTCTTTACATCCATATTTATTATCAAATTTAGACTTCGTAACAGAATCATTTACGTTAATTGCTGGCATTGGCAACGTTCCTGCTTTTACCCTGTCATACAATCTATGAACGCCTGTTGTCGTTTCTTCTGATAAACCATTGATTCCCGCAGCCAATTCTGGATAACGATCCAAAACCATATTTGTTAAATCTCCACCATCATCTAAAATTAAGTTTAATGGTTTTTTGTCTTCTCCAAAAAATAAGGTTTGCTCTATACACCAGTCAAACTCTTCTTCTGTCATATCTTTCCAAGCATACACAGCTGTTCCGGCAGCAGCAATTGCAGCAGCAGCTTGATCTTGTGTAGAAAAAATATTACAAGAACTCCAAGTAACTTCCGCCCCTAAAGCTTGTAAAGTTTCAATTAAAACCGCAGTTTGAATTGTCATATGCAAACACCCTGCAATTCTCGCACCTTTTAATGGTTGACTATTTTTGTATTCTTCTCTCAAAGACATTAAGCCTGGCATTTCAGCTTCTGCTAATTCAATTTCTTTTCTACCCCAAGCAGCCAAAGAAATATCTTTAACTTTATTTGGCACGTAAGCGGTTTTTGTACTCATATTATGTATATTTATATTCTAATTTTTTTCGAGCTGCAAAGTTACGACATCCATTTTAAAAAATATGGCTCTTTACAAAACATTAACGGTTAGCCCTACTACTAAAGTCCTCATTTGGAAGATTGAAGAATCTACAGAAGAATTGAAGAATGGAATCTCTTTAACAGAAAAGAATACGGCAAGATTAGATGGGATGAAATCTGATATACATCAAAAAGGGTTTTTAAGTATTCGCCATTTATTAAAAGAAGTAGGTTTAACAGATGCTGATTTAGACTACGATGCTTATGGAAAACCACATTTAGACGCTGGAAGATATATTTCTATTTCTCATTCTTTTACATTTACTGCTATTATTTTTTCAGACAACCTTCCTGTAGGTATTGATGTTGAAAAACAGCGAGAAAAAATTTTAAAAATCGCTCATAAGTTCACACCATTTGAAGAATATAAAACCATTGCCAATGTTGATGCTTTAATAAGCAAACTAACCATTGTTTGGGGAGCTAAAGAGAGTTTATATAAAATTTACGGAAAGAAAAAATTACTATTTTTACATCATATATTTGTTGATGATTTTAAGTTTGAAGACAAAAAAACCAAAGGAGAAATCCGTTTTAATGGTGAAGAGGCTTCTTATAAAATCGAGTTTTTAGAGTTTGAGGGATTTACTTGCGTGTTTGCATATTAAAAAAAATTGCAACATTTTAACATATCGCCATTTCAAAAAATCTAAAATTAACTTTGAAAGAAATTTTCTTAAATATCAAAAAATATCATAAAATCTTACAAGAACTTATTACTTTTGATTTCTGCTTTCAAACCATTATAACGCTGCATGACAGAAATTTTTGATTTACTTTTTAGCCAATACAAAACCTACTCAACAACAGAAACCACTCTAGAAATTATAGCGGTTATCTTTGGTTTTTTATCTGTTTGGTTTTCGAAAAAAAATAAAATATGGGTGTTTCCGACAGGGATGATTAGCACATCAATATTCGTTTACTTGCTCTTAAAATGGGAGCTTTTAGGTGATATGATGATTAACGGATATTATTTTATGATGAGCGTTTATGGTTGGTATATTTGGACACGTAAAGTTGATGATACACATGTTACACCAATTTCAAGAACCACACAAATAGAGAAAAAAACATCCATTTATATCTTTTTTTTCACCTTAGTTTTTGTATTTATTGTATACAAAGTCTTTGACAAATGGACTTCTTGGGTTGCGTATGCAGACACCATTACAACTGCAATTTTCTTTGTAGGCATGTGGTTAATGGCAAAACGTAAAATAGAAAATTGGTTATTTTGGATTGCAGGAAACATCATTTCTGTACCTTTGTATTTTTATAAAGGTTTTACCTTTACGAGTTTTCAATACTTAGGATTTACTTTTATAGCAATATTTGGTTATTTAGCATGGAAAAAAAACTTAGACAAAAACCCATTAATCTTGTAAAAGTTGTTTTATTTGGCCCTGAATCTTCGGGAAAAACAACACTTTCTCGTCAATTAGCTCGTTATTATAATACTGTCTGGGCGCCAGAATTTGCACGTGAGTACCTTCAAGAAAAATGGAATAATGAACGAAAAACTTGTGAGGCAGAGGATTTAATTCCGATTGCAATTGGGCAAATGAAACTAGAAAATAAGCTAGCTAAAAAAGCAGATAAAGTGCTTATTTGTGACACAGATCTATTAGAAACTAAGGTCTATTCAGAGGAGTTTTATGGGGGGTTTGTAGATAGTGACTTAGATAAATCAGCTAATGAAAATCAGTATGATTTATACCTACTGACCTATATTGATACACCTTGGGAAGAAGATGATCTACGAGACAGGCCTGAGCAGCGTTTAGAAATGTTCAAGGCTTTTGAGAATGCTTTGAGAAAACATAACCGACCTTATGTTCTTTTAAAAGGAGACAAAGAAACTCGTTTAAAAAAAGCAACCGAAGCTATTGATAAAATTATTGAAAATAAAGAAGAACTGTATTCTTTCTCTGATTCCTTAATCGATATTGACATGCACTTTTTGCATCAAAATACAGATTTTGGAACATCTATAGATTACTAAATGAATGCGGTAAAAATTATAAAAGAACTCCATTTTAAAGCCATTAGAAGTTCTGGTGCTGGCGGACAGCATGTAAATAAAACATCTTCTCAAATTGAACTAACTTTTGATCTAGAAAACTCTAATTCTTTGTCTGATAAAGAAAAAGAACTTTTAAAAGTCAAGCTTGCATCCAGATTAACAAAAGAAAATTTATTAATTTTATCTTGTCAAGAAACGCGCTCTCAGCATAGAAATAAGAACATTGCTATTCAACGTTTTTTAGAATTATTAAAGACCAATTTAATTCGCCCTAAAAAGAGAAAAGCAACAAAACCTAGCAAAGCATCAATTAAAAGAAAAGCAGAGAATAAAAAAAGAATTTCTGTAAAAAAGGTTTTGAGAAAAAAGCCAAAATTAGATTAAGAATTCATTTTTGCTAAGTATGCACCCATCTCTTGGTGCACTATATTAAGAGCTTTTAACGGTCGGATCATTACTTTAATTTCTTTTAACTTCCCTTCTTTAGTAAATTTAATCATGTCGATTCCTTCCACCGTAATACCATTAATCTCTGTAATAAATTCTAGCATGGCATTTTCATCATCACAAACTTCTCTAACATATTTAAAATTAGTATTTGCAATAATTTCTGCTGCTGCTTTTAAATACATCTCAACCATAAAACTACCTTCTATGGGTTTAAAAACTACTGGAGAATACAACACAGCTTTCCTATCTATAAAATCACCTAAATTTTCATGCTTTTTCTGTAGCACAAAATCGTGCCAAGTATCTAATCCTTTTAAAGCCATCTTGTCTATTTAATTGAAACCAAAGCTACAAAAAAATACATTTATTATTTTTTATTCCAACTTTCCATTTTACATTTACACCGTTCTCATAAAGGGGTGCTAATTTTAGTTGGTAATTTTTAGTCATCAGTTTTTAGTCTTCATAGACTTTACAGCTTTTAACTTTCTTACTTTTCAACTTTTAAAGGCTGAGATCATACCCATTGAACCTAGAACAGGTAATGCTGTTTAGGAAGCAAGCGTTCAAACAGATTTATAAATCTTTTTGAACGAGTGCAAAAAAGTGAAGCAGTACTTCACACAAGAATTATTCAATATTAATTACAAGAATAATTACCTCTTTTTATTCGTTTTAAATTTTTTTAAAATGAAAAAAATTACCTTTTTTTTATTCTTGTTTGCAGGCATGCTTGCAAACGCCCAGACATTTACACTTAAAGGAAAAGTTGTAGATGAAAACAATGAATCTTTATCAGGAGCAACTATCTTGGTAAAAGAGCCCAAGAAAGGAACTTCCACAGATTTTGACGGAAAGTTCAGTGTAAATCTTCCTAAAGGAAATTATACCATTCAAGTTTCATTTATTGGTTACAAAACGGTTTTTAAAGAAATCTTCCTGACTAAAAGTGATGAAATTAATTTTAATTTATTGCCAAATTCTACTGTACTTGAAGAAGTATTGGTTTCTGCAGTTCGCGCAAGTGCAGATGTTCCGGTTACATTTTCTAACCTCTCAAAACGGGAAATTGCAAAACGTAATTTAGGACAGGATATTCCTATTTTACTAAATTACATGCCTTCTGTCGTTTCTTCTTCTGATGCTGGTGCAGGAATTGGTTACACCTACATGAGTGTGCGTGGTTCTAATGGAGAAAAAATTAATGTTACTATAAACGGAATTCCATACAATGACCCAGAGAGCCATGGAACTTTTTGGGTGAACTTAAGCGATTTTGCTTCTTCAACAGAGAATTTACAATTACAACGTGGAGTAGGAACCTCGACAAACGGTTCTGGTGCTTTTGGTGCAAGTTTAAATATTTTAACGGATGCTCTTTCTAAAGAGGCTTTTGGAGAAATTTCTAATTCTTTTGGCTCTTTCGGAACACGAAAACATACCGTAAAATTTAGCACTGGTAAGCTTAATGACCACATAGAAATTGCTGGACGCTTATCTAATATTTACTCTGATGGCTACATCGACAGGGCTTTTGCAGATTTAAAATCCTACTATTTACAAGGAAGCTATACGGATGAAAATACGTTAATAAAAGCGGTTACTTTTGGTGGAAAAGAAATAACATACCAAGCATGGGCTGGCTTAGATGCGACTCAACTAGAAACAGACAGAAAACAAAACCCATACACCTATGAAAATGAAGTTGATGACTATCAACAAAATCATTATCAATTGCATTGGAATGAAAAATTGAATAAAAGTTGGTCTACAAATTTAGCCTTGAACTACACAAAAGGTTCCGGATTTTTTGAGCAATTTAAAGAAGAGGAAGCTGCTAGTGATTTTAATAATTTAATCGTTGATGGCACAGATGTTATTGTAAGACGTTGGTTAGACAACGATTTTTATGTGGTAAATTTCAACACAAATTATAAAACGGATAAACTGAATTTCATTTCCGGAATATCCTATTCTCGTTATACTGGAGATCATTTTGGTGAAGTTATTTGGGGAGAACGTTTAGCTGAAAACACTAATATTAGAGATCGTTACTACTTTTCTGACGCTAAAAAAACAGACTTCTCAATTTTTGCAAAAGCAACGTTTAAAATTAATACGAGACTTTCTGGTTATGCAGATGTGCAAGGAAGATTTGTAAACTATCAAACAGAAGGAATTACTTCTGACTTGGCAAATATTAATGTTGATGCTAGCTTTAACTTTTTTAACCCTAAGTTTGGATTGACTTATAAAATTAACGATTACAATAATTTATATACCTCTTTTGCAGTTGCCAATAGAGAGCCCAAAAGAAATGATTTTGAAAGTGGAGTTACAACTCCTGAAACGTTAAATGATTTAGAATTTGGGTGGCGTTTGAAAAAAGAAAACATCAAATTAAACACCAATATCTATTACATGGATTATAAAAATCAGTTGGTATTAACTGGCGCTATCGATGATGTTGGTGCACCCATAAGAACAACTTCTGGTAATAGTTACAGACTTGGTTTAGAGATTGATGCTGATCTTACATTATCTGATAAATTCTCTATGAAACCAAATGTCGCTTTTAGCTCAAATAAAAACAAAAATCTTATTGCTCAAATAGATGGGAAACTAGAAAATTTAGGAAATACAAATTTGTCTTTTTCTCCTGATATCGTTGTTGGAAATATATTTTTGTACAATCCTTTAGAAAACTTACAAATTTCATTCTTATCTAAATTTGTTGGCAAACAGTTTATGAGTAATTTTAGAAGTACCGTTTCTAGTAACGATGTTTTAGATAGCTTTTTTACTTCTGATTTAAATGTTGTTTATGAAATTAAACCTGCTAAAATATTTAAATCCGTAGTGTTTTCTGCTTTGATAAATAACCTTTTTAATACAGAATATGTAGATAGGGGTTACTATTACACTTACGATGATACTTGGTCTGCCGCAAATCAAACTACTACTTTAGATGGTGCTGGTTATTATCCGCAAGCAACTAGAAACTTCTTAGTTGGAGTTACTTTTAAGTTTTAGAAAGTAACTTTTCTATAAAACAAATAAAATCCCAAGTTTACACTTGGGATTTTATCATTACCAATGCTTTTTGTAATTGACTTTTCATTAGAAAGGTATTAGTGAATTACTTATAAACAGGTTAAAATCATTCGTTTTTATCGATCTATTCTACCTACCGCACAACTCACAAAAGACTTTGCCTTATGTAAAACTGTATTTTTATCACCAACTTCTGGATACCCTAATTTAGCTAATTTTTCTTTGATAGTTTCAAAATCGTCATTTTCTGAAATTATTGAAACTATTGAATTCTCAACATCCACTGTTACCTCTTTTACAGCGTTCAAACTTAATAATCCTTTTTTAATAGTTGTTGCACAACCACCACATTTTAAATTTTCTATTTGAATTGCTGCTGTCATCATTCTTAATTTTCTTGTTTCCATTGATTGTATCCACCTAAAATATTATAAACCTCATAACCTTCCTTTTTGAGTATTTTTGCTGATTTTCCGCTTCTATTGCCACTTCTGCAATACAAATAAACTGGTTTACTTTTATCTAACTGTTTAACCGCTTTTGTGTAAAAATTAGCATCAAAAAAATTAGCAAATTTTGCGGTCTTTATAAATCCTTGTTCTATTTCTTTTGGTGCTCTAACATCCAATAACTGAGTGTTTCCTTTTTTGAGTAAGACTTTTAATTCTATCGTAGAAATTGATTTTATTTCTTCTTGTGCACTACAATTGATAAAAAAGAAACTCATCAAAAAAAAGATTAAAAAATTTTTCATTTTATTTATTTTAAAGTTGACGGACAAACGGCTGCTGTTCTTTCTATAGTTGTATTTCTGACAGCTGCATAACCCCCTGCAACATCAATGACATTATGAAAACCGCGAGCTTTTAAAATTGAAGCTGCAATTACAGATCGATAACCACCCGCACAATGCACATAAAATTCTTCCTTTTTTGGGAATTCCGAAATATGCTTATTTAGAAAATCTAACGGGGTACTTTCTGCTATCTTAATATGTTCACTTGCAAATTCTCCTGGTTTTCTTACATCAAAAACGAGTGCGTTTTCATTTATTTTTTGCTCTAAAACTTCAACTGAAACAGATGATAAAGTGTCAATTTCTTTCTCCGATTTTTGCCAAGAAGCAAAACTTCCGTCTAAATACCCTAATACATTATCAAAACCAACTCTGGACAAACGTATAATTGTATCTGCTTCTTTTCCTTGAGGTGTTACCAATAAAATTGGTTGCTGTATGTCTTTTATTAAAGCACCCACCCAAGGCGCAAAACCACCATCAATTCCTATAAAAATTGATTGAGGAATAAATCCCTTTATAAATTCTGATTGATGCCTAACATCTAAAATTATAGCATCCGTTTCGTTTGCAATCAGTTCAAAATCTTTCACTGATAAAGGTTTCGCAGAAGTTTTGATGATATCATCAATATTTTTATATCCCTCTTTATTTAACTTCACATTTAGAGGGAAATAGGCAGGAGGAGGTAATAATCCATCAGTAACTTCTTTGACGAATTCTTCTTTGGTCATATTTGCTCTTAATGCGTAATTGGTTTCTTTTTGATTCCCAATTGTACCAATCGTTTCTTTGCTTAAATTTTTACCGCAAGCAGAACCTGCTCCATGCGCAGGATATACAATAACTTCATCTGCCAAAGGCATTACTTTATTACGCAAACTATCAAATAAAAAACCTGCTAAATCTTTTTCTGTAAGCTCTCCTTTTTGAGCCAAATCGGGCCTACCAACATCACCTAAAAACAATGTATCTCCGCTAAAAAGTGCATGATCCTTGCCATATTTATCTTTCAATAAAAAACATGAACTTTCCATTGTATGACCTGGAGTGTGTAATACAGTTATAGTAATATCTCCAACTTTAAAAACCTGATCATCTTTTGCAATAATTGCCTCAAAATTGGTTTTTGCTGATGGTCCAAAAACAATTGCTGCTCCTGTCTTTTCTGCTAATGTAACATGACCACTAACAAAATCCGCATGAAAGTGGGTTTCAAAAATATATTTAATTTTTGCATTATTTATAGCTGCTTTATCTACATAATCTTGCACTTCTCTTAATGGATCTATAATTGCTACTTCTCCCTTACTTTCTATATAATAAGCCCCTTGTGCTAAACAGCCTGTATAAATTTGTTCTATTATCATAATTCTTAACTACCGCGATTTTTAACCGGTAAAATTACATTTAAGTTTAACTATTTTAAATGATATTTATCATCCAAATTATAACCTATTTGTATGCTTGATGTATATACTTTGAATACTTCTCTTGCTGTTTTCTATTGCCAGTTTTATAAAACTTTACCGCTTGATTTGCTTTCATAAAAAAATGATTGATATCTATAATCTCTAAAATACCACTTCTAAAAAAATCATCTCTTACGGGGCCTTTAACACCTGCAAAATAAAAAACCACCCCTTTTTTCTGATAATACTTAATGCGTTCTTTCAACATTTCTACTCCCGTACTATCTACTCTATTAATACTCTCTGCATCCAATACTATCAATTTTAATGCCTTTCCTTTTTGGGCTGCCATTTCGTCTAAATTATCTCTAAAATAACTTGAATTTGCATAAAATATCTGAGCATCAAACCTAAAAACTAAAATGTCATCCTCAATAATTACTTCTTCAAAACGATTTTTATTTCTGTAAAAATTTGAGTTTGGAACCTTTCCTAATTCAGTTACATAAGGTCTTGATGTTCTGTAAATTAGAACAACCAAAGACAAACCAACACCGACTATAATTCCGTATTCAATTCCTAATAACAAGGTTGCTAAAAAAGTGGATAACATCAACCAAAAATCTAAATTATTAGCCTTCCATAAAAAAATAGCTTCTTTGAAATTTATCAATCCAAAAACGGCAACAATAATAATTGCAGCCAATACTGTTTTTGGTAAATGATAAAATAATGGGGTTAAAAATAATAATGTAATGATAACCATGACAACAGAGATGAGTGCTGCCATTCCTGTTTTTCCACCACTTTCTTGATTGATTGCTGACCTAGAAAAACTTGAGGTTGTTGGATAAGATTTAAAAAAAGAACCAACCATATTACTTAACCCTAAAGCAATTAATTCTTGGTTAGGTCTTATTCTATATTCGTCTTGTTTTGCCTCCAAAGACTTACCAATAGAAATAGTTTCTAAATAACCCACCATGACTAAAGTTAATGCAATTGGAAACAACTCTCTTATAAGATCTAAATCAAATTCAGGAATCCCGAAAACTGGCAATCCTGACGGAATATCTTTTACGATTGAAACATCGTTAAAACTTTTTCCAAAATATTTCATAATTACAATCCCAAGAATTACAACGATTAAGGCATTCGGAATTTTTTTATTTATCTTTCTGAAAATAATTATAGTAATAACCGATATCAATCCAATTATTGTTGTGGGTTTCTTAAAGGTTGCCATTTGAAACCAAATATCTTCTAAAACATATTGAATTTGGTCACTTTGAATAAAATCTACACCCAATAAATTTCTGAATTGATTCAGCCCAATTATGAGGGCAACAGCAGAGGTAAATCCAGTAATTACTGGTTTTGATAAAAAATTTACAATAAACCCTAGACTAAAAACTCCTAGTATAAATTGAATAGTCCCTACCATTAAACCTAACAGAATAGCGATGGCAATGTAGCTTTCTGAACCTGCTAATGCTAAGGTCGATACACCCGTTGCAACAATTAAGGAATCCATTGCAACAGGACCAATAGCTACCTGTCTTGAAGATCCAAAGATAGCATACATAACCTGCGGAACTAATGCGCAATACAGCCCATAAATTGGTGGCAAACCAGCAATTAATGCATACGCAATTCCTTGTGGAATTAAAATGATACCCACAATAATTCCTGCAACTAAATCTCCTTTAAAAAGAGATCTATTGTAGTTTGGTAACCACTCTAAAATTGGTATAACTTTTTTGATATTCATGAATTCTTAGACTTTGCCTGTGAACTTTTTGTTAAGAACGAATTATTGAATCATAATTAGCCTTTTAAAACAATTTTCCTTGATCTCTGCCCTTCGTCCTACCCAAATGCTGATAGGCTAATTCTGTAACTTCTCTCCCTCTTGGAGTTCTCATAATAAAACCTTGCTGAATTAAAAAAGGTTCATATACTTCTTCAATAGTCTCTGTATTTTCGGAAACCGCAGTTGCGATAGTACTAATTCCTACGGGTCCTCCTTTGAATTTATCAATGATCACCTCCAAAATCTTATTATCCATTTCATCTAAGCCGTGAGCATCAACATTTAATGCTTTTAATGCATATTTTGCTATTGCAATGGTGATAGATCCATCTCCTTTTATCTGAGCAAAATCTCTTACCCTACGCAGCAAAGAATTCGCAATTCTTGGAGTACCTCTGCTTCTTCCTGCAATTTCAATTGCTGACTCCATAGAAATTGGCACTTTTAAAATATGTGCACTTCTTTGAATAATTGTTGTTAGCAGTTCTGTTGAATAGTAATGTAGTCTTGTACTTATTCCAAAACGAGCTCTCATTGGAGCAGTCAACAATCCTGATCGTGTTGTAGCCCCAATTAAAGTAAAGGGTTCTAAATTGATTTGAACAGTTCTAGCATTAGGGCCAGATTCGATCATAATATCAATTTTATAATCTTCCATTGCTGAATACAAATACTCTTCTACAATTGGACTTAATCTGTGAATTTCATCAATAAATAAAACATCTCGTTCATCAAGATTTGTGAGCAGTCCGGCTAAATCACCCGGTTTATCTAAAACTGGACCAGAAGTAACTTTAATACCTACCTGTAATTCGTTTGCTAAAATATGTGCCAACGTAGTTTTCCCTAAACCTGGAGGGCCATGAAACAAGGTGTGGTCTAAAGCTTCATCTCTTTGATTGGCCGCCTCAACAAATATTTTCAGATTTTCTAAAGCTTGGTCTTGTCCTGTAAAATCATCAAAAGATAGTGGGCGTAATTTTTTTTCTACGTCTATATCTTCATTTGTTAAATGACTGTTATCAGGATTTAAGTTTTCATTCATACTTACAAATATAAGAGATTTTGAATCAGGTTAAATATACCTTTTACCAGAGAATGAGAAAACCTTTCCAAATAGGAAAGGTTTTTAAATTTTTATGATAAGATACCGTTTATTAAACGGATAAAATCAGAACTTTAAGATTGTTCTTCTCCTTCTAATAAAGGTGTAGTTTGTAGCACAAAATCTTGACCATGTAAATAATCGCTATCATCATCATTTGCATCTACTCTTTTACTATAATCATAAGCCCATCTATGAACTTCTGGTATTTTACCTGGCCAATTTCCGTGAATATGTTCTACTGGTGTAGTCCATTCCAAGGTATTAGATTTCCAAGGATTTTGAGTTGCCTTCGCTCCTCTATACATTGAGATAAAAAAGTTCGCAATAAAGATTATTTGAGCAATACCACCTACTAAAGCAAAAAGTGTAATAACTACATTTATCTGAAGTAAATCGTCAAACATTGGAAATGCAGTATTAGAATAATATCTTCTCGGTAAACCTGCTAATCCAATAAAATGCATTGGCCAGAAAACTCCATAAGCACAAATAATTGTAATCCAAAAGTGCCAATACCCCAATGTTTTATTCATCATTCTACCATACATTTTTGGAAACCAATGATAAATACCAGCATACATTCCAAAAATTGCAGAAACACCCATCACCAGGTGAAAGTGAGCAACCACAAAATAGGTATCGTGAATATTAATATCTAGCGCAGAATCTCCTAAAACAAGACCCGTTAAACCACCTGTTACGAATGTTGAAACTAATCCGATAGAGAATAACATTGCAGGATTTAACTGCAAATTACCTTTCCACAAAGTTGTAATATAATTAAACGCTTTTACCGCTGATGGAATTGCAATTAATAGCGTTGTAAATGTAAATACTGATCCTAAGAAAGGATTCATTCCTGAAATAAACATGTGATGCCCCCAAACAATCGTCGATAAAAATGCAATTGCCATAATAGACATAATCATTGCTCTATATCCAAAAATTGGTTTTCTAGAATTTGTTGAAATAATCTCTGATGTTATTCCTAATGCTGGCAACAATACAATGTATACTTCTGGGTGACCTAGGAACCAAAACAAGTGTTCAAATAATACTGGCGATCCTCCTTGATAATGCAATACTTCTCCAGAAATAAAAATATCTGATAAATAAAATGATGTTCCAAAACTTCTATCAAAAATCAACAATAAAGCTGCCGATAATAAAACAGGGAAAGAAACTACACCAATAATTGCAGTGATAAAAAATGCCCACATTGTTAATGGCAACCTTGTCATTTTCATTCCTTTTGTTCTTAAATTGAATATTGTAACAATATAATTCAAGGCTCCAATTAGCGAAGATGCAACGAAAATAGCCATAGACACTAACCACAATGTCATACCTGCTCCAGATCCTGGAATAGCTTGTGGTAAAGCACTTAAAGGAGGGTAAATTGTCCAACCTGCAGACGCCGGTCCTGCTTCAACAAATAATGAAATTACCATGATTACACTCGATACAAAGAATAACCAATATGAAATCATATTTAAAAATCCAGAAGCCATATCTCTAGCTCCAATCTGCAATGGGATTAATAAATTTGAGAATGTTCCACTCAAGCCTGCCGTTAAAACAAAGAATACCATAATAGTACCATGAATTGTTACTAAAGCAAGGTAAAAATCTGGATCCATAACCCCATTGGTTTGATGAGAACCTAAGAATGCTTCAATGATTGTAAACGATGTTTCTGGCCAAGCTATCTGTAAACGAAATAACATAGACATAAAAACGGCTATCATTCCCATAAACATTCCTGTAACCAAGAATTGTTTAGAAATCATTTTATGATCTTGACTAAAAATATATTTGGTTACAAATGTTTCTTTATGATGATGTTCTGACATAATCTTTTAATTTGTAGTGTCTTTAAATTTATTATTTAATAATTGATGCTAAAGTTGGTTGTTCTGCAATCCACTCGTCATAATCTTCTTGCTCTACAACCGTAATCTTCATTTGCATGTTGTAGTGTGAAGCCCCACAAATTTTATTACATAATAACAAGTAATTAAACTCATAAAGTTCTTCTTCTCCTTTGGACTTTCTAATTTTATTGATTCCGATAGTTTTTGCAATAACCTCAGGATTCTGTCTCATTTCTTCTGTGGTAAACTTTGGCGTAAAACCAAACTCGGTCACCATTCCTGGTACACAATTCATTTGAGCTCTAAAGTGTGGCATATAAGCCGAGTGTAAAACATCTTGAGACCGGAACTTGAAATGAATCTTTCTTCCCTTGGGCAAATACAATTCAGTAACCTGCTTGTCATCTGATGCGTTTTTGTCAGACATATCCACACCCATTGTATTTATACCCTTGATATAATTTACGTTTCCTAGGCCTAAAGTATTATCTTCACCTGCATAACGCGCATCCCATCTAAATTGTTGAGAGTAAACTTCTATAACAATTGGATCTTCGGCATCCGATAAATCCATTACGTTATTCCATTGCCATAAACCATATGATACTAAAACTACTAGAACTACCGCTGGAATTATAGTCCAAATCATTTCTAATTTATGACTATCTGCATAAAATTTTGCTTTTCTTTCTTTACTTCCTCTGTACTTAAATGTAAAGTAAAAAATTAAAAATTGCATGATAAATTGTACAATCCCAATTAACCAAAAGGTAATATTAAATAAGATGTCATCGTGTTCCCCTTCAATAGAAGCAGATTCTGGTAACATTATTACATTCATGAAGATTAAACAATAAATCATCATTGCATAGAAAAATGCCATAAACCATAGCGAATACTTTCCTTGTTTTCTATTATCCTCGTCAGTAGCAATAACATCTCTCAGGTTCATGATTCTGGTAATTTGCCAGAAACTAACTCCGATTGCAATGCCTATAAAAATATAAAATAGCGCTAACATATATTTATCGTCTTAATTATTTTAATTCAATTATTTATTAATGATCTCCTGATTCTTCTCCTGAATGCTCAATATTGTAGTAATGAAAGTGTTTACTTTCTTCTAAAAAAGGATTTCCTTTTGGTATTGGACTCACTTTTGAAAATGCATTTAAAGTGGTGTAAATTAATAATCCAATAAAGAAACATAAAGCACTTATCTCTGGAATACCAATATACCATTGTGCACCTACTGTAGAGGGCATAACCATAATAAATACATCCATATAATGACCTGCTAAAATTACAAATCCTCCGATAAACACAAACCAAGGCTTGCTTTTAAAATCACTATTTAATAATAATAGTATTGGAAAAACAAAATTCATCACAACCATTCCTAAAAAAGGTAACTTATACTCCGTAAATCTTGCAACAAAATAAGTAGTCTCTTCAGGAATATCTGCATACCAAATTAACATAAATTGAGAAAACCATAAATACGTCCAGAACACAGAGAAACCAAACATAAATTTAGCTAAATCGTGAATATGACTATCGTTTACGTGAGGTAAAGCACCTTTAGCACGCAAATAAATTGTAAAAAATGCAATTACAGTTAATGCGCTTACTAATAAAGAAGCTAATACGTACCAACCAAATAATGTTGAAAACCAATGAGGATCTAGCCCCATAATCCAATCCCAAGACATCATCGATTCTGTGATCATAAATAAGAACAAGAAAATAACGGATGCGTTATAATTTTTCTTGTATGTTTTATTCCCATCATTTGCAGTATCTTCTTTAATAGAGCTCCTTCTAATAAAGAATCTATAAGCATTCCATATTAAAAGATACGCAATGCTTCTTAATAGAAAACCTGTAGAATTCATCCACCAAGATTTGCCATCTACAATTGGATCATAATTATCACTTGTAGGATCAACAGTACCTTCTGCCATCCATGGAAATAGATGATTCAAATGCATTACCGAAGCAACAACAACTATTGCCATTATAATCGAGACTGGTAATAGATTTGCTGTAATAGCTTCCATTACTCTTAAAATAACAACGGACCAACCAACTTGTGCAACTCTTTGAATCGCATAGAAAGCTAAAACTAATAATGTTATTCCTAAAGAGAAAAATAAAGCTACATAAAATGCTGACCAAGGTCTATTTTGTAGTTGATGTAAAACGTGTTCTGCATGTTCATTATCATGTGAATTTTCATGTGCAGCAGCAACTTCACTGTGTGCTTCAATCATTGAAGCATGTGCTTCTTTATCTGTTTTTTCAGCATGCGTATCATGGTTGACAGCTTCTCCATGTGGGGCAGCTGTTTCACCATGTGCGCCACCATGAGCATCACTGTTAGAAGCTTCTATTGCATGTTTTGCATCTTCTATAGTTTTTTGAGAACCACTATAAAAACTGAATGCAATTCCTACAACACCAAAAATAATTAGTGCTAATGAGAATGTTTTTAATTTACCTGAGAATTGATACATATCTTTCGTATTCTATCTTTTTGTATTCTATTTTAACAAATCAGCACGTAATACTTCTACGTGTTGAACAATTTGCCAACGTTCTTTGTATGTTAGTTGAGAGGAATGCGAACCCATTAAGTTTTTACCATGGATTAATACATGATAAATACTTCCCTCTGTGATGTCTCTGTCTTTATAGTTTGGAATTCCAGAAAATTTTTCTGAAGTTGATAAATAACCGTTACCATCCCCTTTTTTACCATGACAAGAGACACAATAAATTGTGTACATTTTCTTCCCATTAGTTAAATTCTTTTCATTTACTTCTAAAGGTGATTTTAAAGCTGTTTTAGCTTCTTCATAACCTTCCATAGTATCTGGAATATCATAAGCAGGAGTTCCTCCTCTTGCAATAGTACCAGTTACTGGTTTACTATTTACAGGTTCTCCTCCTAATCCTTCTGCACCATCCGCATTATAAGGAACAGATTCATACATGTCTGGCATGTATTGTGACTGTCTTGTTGTTTTGTCATTACAAGAAATAATACTTGCAAAAACTACTAAGGCGATAATTAATTTAAAATTCTTCATTATCTATTTATTAGTGCTTATCTACGATATTAATTTCTACAGCTCCAGTTTTCGATAACAAAGAAGTTAATGCTTCTTCATTATTGTGAATTGGAATTTCCATTAAAAAATGATCATCTGTAGTTCTAGGATCTGGATTTTCAGCATCTTTAAACGGCCAAATTCTACTTCTCATATAAAAAGTGATTACCATTAAATGGGCTGCAAAAAATACTGTTAATTCGAACATAATTGGCACGAATGCTGGCATATTTTCAAACCATGAAAAACTTGGTTTACCACCAATATCTTGTGGCCAATCCTCAATCATAATGTAATTTGTCATCCAAATTGCAAAAGCTAAACCCGTAATTCCGTACATGAAAGCCGTAATTGCTAATTTTGTTGGAGCTAAACCCATTGCTTTGTCTAGTCCATGCACTGGAAATGGACAAAATACTTCTTCGATATGATGGTGTTCTGCTTTTACAGCTTTAACCGCATCCAACAATACTTCGTCATCGGTATAAAATGCGTGAATAACTTTTGATGCTTCCATAATTATCCGTTTAAATTGTTATCAGAATCCTTCTTTTTATTCCTTGACTTTAAAACAACAATTGCTGGTTTAGTAGGAATTCCTTGTTCACTTCTCTTCTTGTAAAACTCACCAGAAGATTTTAGTATTGTTTTTACTTCCGCTTGCGCGATTACAGGGAACGTTCTTGCATATAATAAAAACAATACGAAGAAGAAACCTATGGTTCCAATAAAGATACCCACATCAACAAATGTAGGCTCAAAACGCCACCAAGTTGATGGCAAATGACCTTTACTTAATACAATTGCAATAATGTCGAAACGCTCAAACCACATTCCAATATTAATAGCTATAGAAATAATAAAAGTGATGATAAAACTTCTTCTAAATTTCTTTATCCATAATAGTTGAGGCGTAATAATATTAAATATAATTAACGACCAGAATGCCCATTTATAAGGACCCGTTGCAGCCCCTACAGATAAATACGTATAGTTTTCGTAAGGAGAACCTGTGTACCATGCGATGAAGAATTCAGTTGCATACGCTACCGCTACAATTCCACCTGTAAGAATAATTACAATATTCATATATTCAATGTGCATACGAGTAATATAATCTTCCATGTTTGTCACCTTTCTCATAATTCCTAATAACGTTTGAACCATTGCAAATCCGGAAAAGATTGCTCCTGCTACGAAGTATGGAGGAAAAATAGTTGAGTGCCATCCAGGGTTTATTGAAGTAGCAAAATCCATAGATACAATTGTATGCACAGAAAGAACTAATGGTGTTGCTAAACCTGCAAGCACTAAAGATACTTCTTCGAAACGTTGCCAATCTTTTGCTCTACCAGACCAACCGAATGATAATAATGCGTAAATTTTCTTTTGAAAAGGCTTCACAGCTCTATCACGAATCATTGCAAAATCTGGTAATAAACCTGTCCACCAAAAAACTAGTGATACCGATAAATACGTTGAGATTGCAAAAACATCCCACAATAATGGAGAATTAAAATTCACCCACAACGATCCGAATTGATTTGGAAGCGGTAACACCCAATATGCATTCCATGGACGTCCCATGTGAATAATTGGAAACAATCCTGCTTGAAAAACCGCAAAAATTGTCATTGCTTCTGCAGAACGGTTAATTGCCATTCTCCACTTTTGACGGAATAATAAAAGTACTGCAGAAATTAAAGTTCCCGCATGACCAATACCTACCCACCATACAAAGTTCGTAATATCCCAAGCCCATCCAATGTTCTTGTTTAATCCCCAAACTCCAATACCAGTTCCTACTGTGTAGAAGATACATCCAAATCCCCATAGCATTGCTGCTAAAGAAATATAAAATGCTATATACCAATTCTTATTTGCAGCACCTTCTATAGGTCTTGCAATGTCTTCGGTAATATCGTGGTAACTTTTATCACCTAATACTAAAGGTTCCCTTATGGGTGCTTCGTAATGAGACATATTTTTATATCTTAGTTTTTAATTACGCTTCGTTTGTATTCTTAACTTTCACTTGATAGATTACATTTGGTTTTGTCTGTAAATAATCTAACACGTTATAAGCTCTCTTATCCGCTGCTAATGCAGCTACTTTATCTTCTTTTTTATTAACATCTCCAAAAACCATAGCTCCTGTTGTACATGCAGACGAACAAGCTGTTTCAAACTCATCGGTATTTACAGTTCTACCTTCTTTCTTAGCTTTTAGAATTGTTGCCTGTGTCATTTGAATACACATAGAACACTTTTCCATAACTCCTCTAGAACGAACAACAACATCTGGATTCAATACCATTTTACCATATTCGTTGTTCATGTTAAAATCAAACTCGTTATTATTTGAATAATTAAACCAGTTAAATCTACGAACTCTATATGGACAGTTGTTTGCACAATATCTTGTACCTACGCACCTGTTATACGCCATTTGGTTTTGACCTTGACGGCCATGTGATGTTGCTGCTACTGGACAAACCGTCTCACATGGAGCATGGTTACAGTGCTGACACATCATTGGCTGAAAACTAACTTCAGGATTCTCTGCTTCAGTTTCTAAAGCTTTATATAAGTCTCCACCACTTAAGCCCATTTCTTTAGCTTCTTCTCGAGTTTCAACTTCTGAAGAGTAGTATCTATCAATACGCAACCAATGCATGTCTCTACCAACTCTAACTTCATTTTTACCTACAACAGGTACATTATTCTCTGCATGACATGCAACAACACAAGCACCACAACCTGTGCAAGAGGTTAAGTCTATTGATAAATTAAAGTGATGACCAATTTCTCTATTGTGCTCATCCCATAAATCAATTGTTTTTGCCTCAACTTCTTTATGATCGTATGATACATATGCAGGTTTGTTCCAACCGTGATGGTGGTCTTTAGGCGCTACTGTATTATATTCTTTTAATGATGCTACTTTTAGGATGTCATGACGACCTGCAATTGTTTTTTGTACTTGTGTACAAGCAAATTGATGCGTTCCATCCACTTTCTCAATAGCAACATTATATTGAATGTTATTACCCCCTTTGTATAAAGGATATGCATTAACACCTACTTGCATTTCTTCTTTTAAACCGAAGGTTTTTCCAAAACCTAAAGCCAATCCTACAGAACCTTTTGCTTGGCCTGGTTGCACCATAACTGGAACAACAACTTCAACGCCATTTAAAGATACTTTGGCATAATCGCCATCAATAGCACCATTATCTTTAACAGGATTAGAAAAACCTAAATCTCTAGCATCTGCCATAGACATGGTTAAATAATTATCCCAAGATGTTCTTGTAATTGGATCTGGAAATTCTTGCAACCAAGGATTGTTTGCTTGTTTACCGTCTCCTAAACCAGTTTTAATATATAAATTCAACTCCATCCCAGAAGTTAATGTACTTTTCTTTAATAATTTTGCAACTTCTGCAATTGAAATATCTCTTGGAGTTTCTGTTCCTAAAGAAACAACTTTATTGTAAAAACCATTATGTAAAGCTTTATTCCAAGAAGATCCATCCAAAACTTCTGCAGACCAGAAAGATTTTAAATAGTCATAATATGAAGTTGAACTTCCAGACCATTTTAATAATGTGTCTTGTATTTGACGTGTTTTGAATAATGGTTGAATTGTAGGTTGAATTAAACCATAATTCCCTTCAGAGAACTGAGTATCTCCCCAAGACTCTAAGAAATGTGGCGTTGGTAAAGCATATTCCATTGCATCTACAGTCTCATTATTCTCTATAGACAATGCTACTTTTAAATCTACTTTCTTTAATGCTTCTGTAAATTCAGCTGCATTTGGTAATGAATAAGAAGGATCCACATTCACCGTAAAAATACCACTAACCTTTCCAGATTTCATATCTGAAATCACCTCTTGAACTTGGTTAAAACTTCCTTGACGAATGTTTAATGAGTTCTTACTATCTAAAACTTCACTATTTAAAGCATTGTTAATTGCTAAAGATATTAATTGTGCATTCACATCATTAATACCCGTCATTACAACACCTTTAGAACCGGCTTTTTTAAGTGATTTTGCTAATTCCTTAATTTCACTATCAATAGTTGTAGCGTTCGATACTAAAGAATTACCTGTAATTTCATTATATAAGTTCAGTAAGGCAAAAACAACATCCGATGGTTTTGCAACTATACGTTTGTCTGCATTGGCTCCTGTAAGAGACATGTTACTTTCTATCTGAACATGGTAAGACATTTTACCTGATTCTGGTTTTCTACCAGCAACATACGCTTTTTCAAAACCTCCATGAAAATCGCCTAAAAAATCAGCACCAAAAGAAACAATTGTTTCTGCGTTTTCTAATTTATAATTTGGCAAAGCTCTTCTACCATACATTGTTTCAAACGCGTCTGCTGAGGGCGCTTCAGAAACTGCATCATAAATAACATGTTTTGCATTTGGATAACTCGCTAAAAATTCACCAACAACTTTATCTGTTGACGGGCTTGCCATTGTTCCAGTTAATAAAACAACTTGCTTCCCTTCTTTTTTAAAGACAGTTAATTTTTGTCCTATTTCCGAGTCAGCTTCCGCCCAAGAAATAGCATCACCATTTTTAGTTGGTTCTTTTAAACGTAACTTCTCATCGTATAAAGAAAGAACTGCTGCTTGAACTCTAGCACTTGTTGTTCCGTTTGCTTCTTTATTTGGCATTATTTGAATTGGACGACCTTCACGTGTCTTAACCAACACACTTGCAAAATCATACCCATCAGCCATAGACGTTGCGTACCAATCTGCAACACCCGCAATAATATCGTCTGGTTTTACTACGTAAGGAATAGATTTTACAACTGGTCCTTCACATGCCGCTAATGATGCTGCAGCTGTTGTAAAACCAATATACTTTAAGAAATCTCTACGTGAAGTAGAAGAATTCTCAAGTGTTTCTTTATCACCTAAAAAATCATCTGTAGGAATATTTTCTACAAACTCATTTTTACTCAGCGTTTCAACAACAGAACTATCTTTTAGTTCTTCAACACTTTTCCAGTATTTTTTGTTTGAAGCCATTTATACTTTTTTATTTAATGATTTAAAAAATTGAGAAAAAATTCTCGAGATTTTTTAATTTTTGAATTTTTTATTTCTTCCTTTAGTAATGACACTTACCACACTCTAATCCACCTAACTGAGATATAGTAACTTTTTCTACTCCGTATTTCTTTGCCAATTCGTCGTGAATCTTAGCGTAATATTCATTTCCTTTTAAATCTACGTTTGTCTCTCTGTGACAATTGATACACCAACCCATTGTCAATGAGGAATACTGGTACATTTCATCCATCTCCTCCACAGGGCCATGACATTTCTGACATTTCAAACCTGCAACCGTTACGTGTTGTGCATGATTATAATAGACAAAATCTGGAAGATTGTGAAGGCGAATCCATTTTATCGGTCTTTCTTTTCCTGTATATTCTAATTCTTCTGGATCCCAACCTGCGGCCTTGTAAACTTTTGCAATTTCTTGATCTAATTGTGTTTTACCGTATGTTTGACCGTTCCATTGAATCTCAGTTCCTTCTGCAACTTCGGCAATAGCTTTGTGACAATTCATACATACATTTACAGAAGGTATCCCTGAATGCTTGCTATGCTTTGCTGATGAATGGCAATATTGACAATCAATTTTATTATCTCCAGCATGAATCTTATGAGAAAATGCAATAGGTTGAATTGGCTGATACCCTTGATCTACACCAACACTGAACAACATTCCAAATACAATATAGGCTCCTATCAATAATAAAAATATTGTAGATAATACTTTTAAGAAGGTATTGTTTTTAACACCTACCCAAAGCTCTTGTAAATCTCTTCTTAAATTCGATTGTATTGCTGGTTTTTTATTCCCTTTTAACTCACTTACTTGCTTTAGCAAACTGGCAATCATTAAAAACGCAACTACAATAGCAGCTGCTAAAATATAAATTAACCAATCTGGAGCACCACTTTTCTCTAACACTTGTCCCCCTACTAAAACTTCACCCGCTGCTGGCGCATTTTTAATTTCACCAACAGTTGTATAGTATAAAATATCATCTATATTTTTATCTGTTAACTGAGGAAAAGCATTCATAGCTGTTGCGCTGTATTGAGCTGCTTCGTAGGCTTCAGCATTTACTTTTTGAAACTCTGCATTATTTTTTATCCAGGCTTTTAACCAATCATTTTCTCTACGCTCCTCAACTGCTCCTAAAGCAGGACCTACTAGTTTCTTATCCAATTTATGACAAGATGCACATAAAGATCTAAATAATTTTCTACCCTCTTTCTGACGAGCTTCATCCATCTCTTGGGAATACGAAGAAATGCTAAACCCAAAAATTAAAAGTAATGTAAGACTTTTTAGAAATACTGACATTAGTCTACTCTGAAATGCTACACTTTTCATATTTACAAACTATAATTTTAGTATTGTGTATAAAATGGCCCAAAACGATTTTTGAACAGTCCGTCAAAAGTACTACTTCTTCCTACATTTTGAAAAGTTAAAGGAACGTTAACTATTAATTTATAATAATTCTAAATAATAATTTATCAAATTTATTCTAAGACAACTCGTTACTTTTGTAGAAACGAATTTTAGAATGAAAAATAAATCTTATGTAAACGTATTTATCTTTGTATTAATTGCAGGTTGTTTCTCTTTTTCTGCTCAAAACAAGACAAATACTAGTAAACAAATTAAAAACTTGATCGCCCAAAAAAGAGCTTTTAACAAAAAGTATGGGTATGGTTTTAGGGTTCAGATATATTACGGTAATGAAACTAATGCAAGAAGCTTACAAAGTAAATTTAGACTAAATTACCCTAAAGTATTCACAAAGCTTGATTATGAACAACCATATTGGAAAGTACAAGTTGGAAATTATAAAACAAAATTAGAGGCAGATAAAGCCATGGTTGGATTTTCAGAAAAATTTTCAGGATTAATTGTGATTCCTTTGGGCAAATAAGCTTAAAAATAGTGCACAAAAAACGCCAAAATCAAAAATGATTTTGGCGTTTTTACTTTTCTTATAAAGGACGTTTATTTCAACTTCTTTTTAACGGCTACTTCTTTGTATGCCTCAATAACATCTCCTTCTACAATATCATTGTAATTTTTAAGTTGAAGACCACAATCATAACCCTTGGCTACTTCTCTAACATCGTCTTTAAAACGTTTTAAAGATGACAATACTCCTTCATGAACAACAATACCTTGTCTAATAATTCTAATTTGAGAATCTCTGAATATTTTACCAGACATCACCATACAACCAGCAATGTTACCAACTTTAGAAATTTTATACACCTCTCTAATCTCTACATTACCTGTTACTTCTTCTTTCATCTCTGGAGACAACATACCCTCCATCGCGTCTTTTAAGTCGTTAATAGCATCATAAATAATAGAATATGTTCTAATATCAACTTCTTCTCTATCTGCAATCATTCTTGCATTTCCTTGCGGACGAACATTAAACCCAACAATAATAGCGTCTGAGGCTGTTGCTAATAACACATCACTTTCTGTAATGGCTCCAACTCCTTTATGTAAAATATTAACTTGAATTTCTTCTGTTGATAATTTCTGGAACGAATCGGTCAAAGCTTCTACAGAACCATCTACATCACCTTTTAAGATAATGTTTAATTCTTTAAAGTCTCCAAGTGCAATTCTACGTCCAATTTCAGCTAAAGTAAGAGTTTTTTGTGTTCTTACAGATTGCTCTCGTTGCAATTGAGAACGTTTTGAAGCAATTTGTTTCGCTTCTCTTTCATCATCAAAAACAACAAATTTATCTCCTGCTTGTGGCGCTCCATCTAAACCTAAAATAGATACTGGCACAGATGGTCCAGCTTCTTTTAAGTTGTTTCCTTTATCGTCAAACATTGCTCTTACCTTACCACTGTGTTTACCTGCTAACAAGTAATCTCCAATTTTTAAAGTTCCTGCTTGTACTAATATGGTAGAAACATATCCTCTACCTTTATCTAATAACGCTTCAACAACTGCTCCAACTGCATTTTTATTAGGATTTGCTTTTAATTCTAAAATTTCTGCTTCCAATAAAACTTTTTCTAATAATTCAGGAATTCCTTCTCCCGTTTTAGCAGAAATATCTTGAGACTGAATGTTTCCACCCCATTCTTCAATCAACAAATTCATTGAAGATAATTGTGTTTTTACATTATCTGGATTTGCATTCGGTTTATCAATCTTATTGATTGCAAATATAATTGGCACACCCGCAGCTTGCGCATGAGAGATTGCTTCTTTGGTTTGTGGCATTACATCATCATCTGCTGCAACCACAATAATAACTAAATCCGTTACTTGTGCTCCACGCGCGCGCATTGCTGTAAAAGCCTCGTGACCCGGAGTATCTAAAAATGCAATATTTTGATCGCCAACTTTTACTGAATAAGCTCCAATATGCTGAGTAATTCCACCACTTTCGCCTTCTATTACATTCGCTTTTCTGATATAATCTAGTAAAGAAGTTTTACCATGATCTACGTGACCCATTACTGTAATAATTGGCGCACGCGTTTCTAAATCTTCTGGCTTGTCTTCTACTTCTTCTATAGATTCTTCTACCTCTGCACCTACAAACTCTACTTTATGGTTAAATTCTTCTGCAACGATCACTAATGTCTCCGCATCTAGACGCTGATTCATAGTTACCATCATTCCTAAAGACATACATGCCGAAATGATATTTGTTACAGGAACATCCATCATTGTTGCCACTTCACTTACCGTAACAAACTCTGTTACTTTTAATATTTTATTATCTAATGCTTGTGCTTCTAATTCAGCATCTGAATGCTCTCTACGGGCATCTCTTTTATTTCTTCTGTATTTTGCTCCTTTTCCTCTACTCGATTTTCCTTGAAGCTTTTCTAGGGTTTCTCTAACTTGCTTTTGAATATCTGCTTCTGTTGGCTCAACCTTTTTTACTACTGGCCTTTGAGCTCCTCTTGGCCTAAATGCAGGTCTACCAGTTCCTGAACCGCCTCTACTTGGAGTCCCTCTGCCTGGAGCTGTTCTCGTATTAGCAGTACCCGGCGCACCTGGTTTACTGATACGCTTACGCTTCTTTTTAGCGTCTGCATTTGCATCTTTTTTAACTTCAGGTTTTTTCTTTTTTGGTCTGTCAAATTGTTTTAAATCAATTTTCTTACCTGTAAAATTAGGTCCATCTAACTTTTTATACTGTGTTTTAATCGCTTCTGCATTTTCTGCCGTAACCTCTTCTGCTTTTTCCTCTGTCTTAGAAATTTCTTTTTTAGAAGGCGTTTTTTCTTCAACCTTAGAAGCTTCTTTTTCTATTTCAGAAACAGGCTTTTTAACTTTTTCTGTTTCAGAAACAGGCTGCACTATTTTCGGCTCAACAAAAACTTCCTCTTTCGCTTTTGGCTCAACAACAGGCTGTTCTATTTTAGGTTCAATAACCACAGCTTCTTCTTTTGCTATCGGATCAACGATAACTTCTTCTTCTTTTTTAACAACTGATTTTTTACCAACGTTGTCAATATCTATTTTACCTACAGTTTTAAACTCTAATTTATCTGCTTTGGCTTTTAAGACTTCTTCTTTCTTAGCTTCTTCTGCTCTTTTCTTTTCTAACTTAGCTTCTATCTCTAAACGAATTGCCTCTTTCTCTTTACGTTTTTCTTCGCCAACTTCTTTGGATGCAGCTTTTTTATTTGCATCTGTTTCAAAGCCATCTTGTAAAACTTGGTAGATATCACTAGAAATTTTAGTTGTAGGTCTTGCATCTATATCATGACCATTTTTTGCTAAATATTCTACTGCTCTATCAAGAGAAATATTTAATTCTCTTAGAACTTTATTAAGCCTCATTGTTTTGCCTTCAGACATATATTATTTTTTAGCCTTTAATTCTGTAAAATTATACTTTTTACTTTAATTTTATATTGTTGATTATTCTTCGAATTCTTCTTTCAAAATTCTTTGAACATCTAAAATAGTTTCTTCTTCTAAATCGGTTCTTTTCACCAATTCAGCAACACTAGTTTCCAAGACACTTCTTGCAGTATCCAAACCAATCTTTTTCAATTCTATAATCACCCAGTCTTCAATTTCATCTGTAAACTCGGTTAACTCTACATCTTCCTCCTCAAGTCCTTCTCTCTTAACATCTATCTCATAACCCGTTAACTCACTAGCTAAACGGATATTTACACCACCTCTACCGATTGCTTTCGAAACCTCCTCTGGTTTTAAAAGTACACTTACACGTCCTTTTTTACCATTCTTTTCTTCGTCGAACAATTCTATTTCCATAGAGGTTACTTTTGCTGGACTCAATGCTCTAGAAATAAATAATTGTTCGTTTTTGGTATAGTTGATAACATCTATGTTCTCATTACCTAATTCACGAACAATACCATGAATTCTGGACCCTTTAACCCCAACACAAGCTCCAACCGGATCAATTCTATCATCATAAGAATCTACCGCTACCTTTGCTTTTTCTCCAGGAATTCTTGCTACACCTTCAACAGTAATTAAACCATCAAAAACTTCAGGAATTTCTTGTTCAAACAATTTATTTAAAAATGCTGGTGCGGTTCTAGATAATATAATTGCTGGTTTATTCCCTCTTAATTCTACTGTTTTTATAACGCCTCTTACAGAATCACCTTTTCTAAAGAAGTCTGAACGGATTTGCTCGCTTTTCGGTAAGACAATTTCATTACCATCATCATCTAACAAAATAATTGCATTGTGACGTATGTGATGCACCTCTGCAGTATACAACTCGCCTTCTAAGTCTTTAAAATGCTTAAAAATATTTGTGCTATCGTGTTCATAAATCTTAGAAATTAAGTTTTGACGCAATGCTAAAATGGCTCTTCTTCCTAGATCCACTAATTTAACCTCCTCAGATACATCTTCACCAATTTCAAAATCCGGCTCAATTAATCGTGCTTCAGCTAATTCTATTTCTTCATTATCATCTTCAGAAAAACCGTCTGCAACTACCACTCTATTTCTCCAAATTTCTAAATCTCCCTTATCTGGATTGATAATAATATCAAAATTATCATCAGAACCAAACTTACGTTTTAAGGTCGCTCTAAATACTTCTTCTAAAATAGACATTAATGTTACTCTGTCTATACTTTTATTATCTTTAAATTCTGAAAACGAATCAATTAACGCTATATTTTCCATTACATTTTTGCTTAAAATACAATCTTCACTTTTGCTTCTATAATATCTTTATACTCTATAGTCACCGATTTTTGAACGGTAACTTTTCCTTTCCCTATCAGTTTTGGCTCTCTTGCTTTCCAGTTTAAAACAATTTTATCTTCATCAGCGGCTACCAAAGTTCCTTCAAACTCTTCTTCCGCATTTTTTACTTTAAGAATTCTATTTAAATTCTTAATATATTGTCTTTTTACTTTTAATGGATGTGCGATATCCGGCGTAGTAACCTCCAAAGAAAAATCTTCTTCTTCCCTATCTAAATTATCATTTATGTTTCTACTTATTCTTATACATTCACTTAATGGAACACCCGTATCACCATCTACAACAACTTGAACTTTGTTGTTTTCAGATATCGATAAATCTATTAAGTACAGTGACTCATTAAGTGCCAATGCTTCGTCTACTAAGTCTTTTACCGCTGTTTGAATCATCCTAAACCTTAAAATGAAGTATAAAAAGAGGGGACTTTTAAGTCCCCTTCCCTCTTCATCTAATATAATTTTCGGTGCAAATATACGAATTGTTTATGATTTACCAAACCAACTCTAATTCATTATTTTTTTGTAACTTTATGTATAGTAATTATTTCTACTTAAAATGCTGACTTATGAAAAAAATTCTAGTCCCAATCGACTTTTCTAAACCATCAGAATATGCTGCAAAAATGGCCGCTAAAATTGCTAAAAAAACCAGCGCTACAGTATATCTTATACATATGATTGAACTTCCTTCTGGCGTTATAGACATGGGTTCAAACAGTAAATTTAGCATCCCTGAAAGTATGTTATATCTTAGAAAAACAAAAGAAAAAGTATTAGAATATAAAGAGAATTTTTTTTCTGAAGATATTAAGGTCGAATATTTTATCAAAAAAAATAATCCGTTTGAAGGGATAAAAAAATATGCTGAGAAAATTGATGCAGATCTAATTGTAATGGGCTCTAAAGGACATTCTGAGTTTGAAGAAATTATGATTGGCTCTAACACCGAAAAAGTGGCAAGAACCTCTACCATACCTGTACTTATTGTAAAAAGAGATGCTAAAAAATTTAAATTAAAAAACTTAGTTTTTGCTTCTAATTTTAAAAAAGAAGATAAAGCTGTTTTTAATAAGTTTATCGATTTTGCTGAGCAGTTTAATAGTAAAATTCATTTATTAAAAGTTAATACACCATCAAATTTTGAGAGCACGAGGGAGGCTAAAGAAAAAGTATTGGATTTTATTAAAGATTATAGTTTACCTAAACACTCGATAAATATTTACAATGATACCTCTGTAGAAAAAGGAATTTTAAATTTCTCGAAAGACATTAACTCCGATTTAATTGCTCTGTGCACGCATGGCAGAAGTGGTTTATCGCATTTGTTTTCGCCAAGTGTCACCAAAAATTTATCTAAAAAAGCTTTAAAACCAATGCTAACAATTAAAGTTTAGTCTAAAAATTAATTCGCAGAGACCTTATTTGTGGTATCAAAAAAAAACCTCAAAAGACTGAAATAATTTCAGTTTAAAGAGGTTTTTTTAATTTCAAAATTTATTACAAAAGGTAATCTGTATTGATAAAATTAGAGTTTTTCTTGTCTAACAATTCTTGTAAAATTGCATTATTGTACGGCGTGTCTTTTGAAGCTACAAACGTTCTAATAGAAAAAGAACGCAATGCATCGTGCACACTTAAAGTTGCTACTGCTGAGTCTTTTCTTCCCGTAAAAGGATACACGTCTGGTCCACGTTGAGCAGCACTATTTAAGTTTACTCTGCACACCAAGTTTACTAACGCATCAATTAATGGTGCTAATGTTTTTACTTCGCTACCAAAAACACTTACTTGCTGGCCATAATTAGACTCTGCCATATCATTTAAAGGTTCTTGAATGTTTTTAAAAGAGACAATAGGCGTTACGGGTCCGAATTGTTCTTCTTGAAACACTCTCATGTCTTTAGAAACCGGATATAAAACTGCTGGGAAAATATAATTTTCCGTGGCTTCCCCTCCTTTTTTATTAATCACCTCTGCTCCTTTTGCAGTAGCGTCATCAATTAACTCTTGAATGTAAGAAGGTTTTCCTGGTTCTGGCAATGGTGTTAATTTTACCCCATTTTCCCATGGGTTTCCAAACTTTAAAGCATCTATTCTTTCTACAAATCGTTTGTTAAATTTAGTAACAATATGCTCGTGCACATATATTATTTTTAATGCAGTACATCGCTGTCCGTTAAAAGATGTTGCTCCAGAAATACACTCATCAATGGCCAAATCTAAATCTGCATCTGGTAATACAATTGCAGGATTTTTAGCCTCTAAACCTAACACTAAACGTAACCTGTTTTTAAAAGGATGGTTTGCCTGTATCGCGTTTGCAGATTTACTGTTCCCTATTAAGGCTAACACATCTACTTTACCTGTTTTCATAATAGGCGTAGCCAAAACCCTACCTCTACCATAAATTACGTTCACAACGCCTTCTGGAAAACTATTCTGAAAAGCTTCCATAAGCGGAGACAATAATAAAACGCCATGTTTTGCAGGTTTAAAAACAGCTGTATTCCCCATAATTAAAGCAGGAATCAATAATGCAAACGTTTCATTTAAAGGATAATTATACGGCCCTAAACAAAAAACCACCCCTAAAGGACCCCGTCTAATATGTGCATGCACTCCGCTATGTTTTTCAAACTTAGCAGAATTTCTGTCCATTTTCTTATAATCTTCAATTGTATCGAAAATATATTCTATGGTTCTATCAAATTCTTTTTCAGAATCTGGTAACGATTTTCCAATTTCCCACATTAATAGTTTTACAACTTCATCTCGTTTGGTTTTCATTTGCTCTGCAAATTCCTCCATACATTCAATTCTATCTATAACCCTCATTGTTGGCCACAAACCTTGCCCTTTATCATAGGCCTTATAAGCAGAATCTAAAGCCTCTAAACCTTCCTCTCCTGTTAAATTTGGAACCGTTCCTAGTAAAGTTGGTTGGTATTCTTTGGTTGATGAAATTGTGGAATAAACCTCCGTAAATGCGCCCTTCCACTCTTTTAATTCACCATTAACTAAATATGTTTTTTGATGCAAAAGTGACGTGATTTTATATGCCTCTGGAATTTCTGTAAATTGTTTGCTCATAAATTGCTTTTAAATCAAAACCCTAATTAATTCTATTGAGATCTCTAGTACCAAATTAACGAAAAATAAGAGAGAATTACCTTCATAATTTCAATTAAATGTTCATTTATTAACGAAAAGCATTTCGAAATTTTGGTTATTTTGATGGAAATATTAAATACACACTACACTAAAACCTGAAGTAAATCAGGCTTGTCATTTAGGTAATCACCAAAGAAATTGCTTTCTTTCATTCTATGGATTAAAGGTTGTAAATCTCGAGAAGATTTTAACTCTAAACCAACCACAGCAGCACCATTTGTCCTATTATTCTTTTTGGTATATTCAAAATGAGTAATATCATCATTTGGCCCTAAAATTTCCGCTACAAATTCTTTTAATGCTCCGGCTCTTTGAGGAAATTTTACTATAAAATAATGTTTTAAATTTGCGTATAATAATGCGCGTTCTTTAATTTCTGCCGTTCTTGTAATATCATTATTGCTACCACTTACAATACAAACTACATTTTTGCCTTTAATTTCATCAGCAAAAAAATCTAGAGCCGCAATACTTAATGCGCCTGCAGGTTCTACTACAATGGCATCTTTATTGTACAAATCTAAAATAGTCTGACAGATTTTACCTTCTGGAACTGTAATTATATCATGTAAATTTTGCTGACAAATTGCAAAATTTAAATCCCCAACCCGCTTAACAGCCGCTCCATCAACAAAAGAGTCTATTTTTTCTAAAGTTGTATTTTTTTTGTTTCTGATAGATGTTAACATAGAGGGAGCTCCTGCTGGTTCTACGCCAATAATTTTGGTTTTTGATGATAGGCATTTAAACATAGAGGATAAGCCAGATGACAAACCACCACCGCCAATAGCGACAAAAACATAGTCTATTTTTTTATCAGTTTGATTTAAAATTTCTAAACCCACTGTTGCCTGCCCTTCAATTACTTTTTTATCATTAAAAGGATGGATAAAGGTTTTATTTGTTGAATCACATTCGATTTTTGCGGCATTAAAAGCATCATCAAAAGTATCGCCTTCAATAACGACTTCAATAAAATCTTCACCAAACATTTTTACCTGATTAATTTTTTGATTTGGTGTTGGAGAAGGCATATATATAGTACCCTTTATTTGCAATAACTTACACGACAAAGCAACGCCTTGCGCATGATTTCCTGCACTTGCACAAACAATTCCGCGCTTTTTTTTAGCAACACTTAAAGAAGACATTTTATTATATGCTCCTCTTATTTTATAAGACCTTACCACTTGTAAATCTTCTCTTTTAAACAAAATAGTTGCTTCTAATTCTTTTGAAAGATTGAAGTTTTTACTTAAAGGAGTAATGGAAGCAACCCCTTTTAAATTTTCAGAAGCTGCCTTTACATTATCTAAGCTAGGGAAATAGGTTTGTTTAGTTTCCATTATTAAAAGGTAATAAGAATACCTGTCAGGTATTTAGATCTGACAGGTATTTATAAAATTTAAAATCTTTATTTAACTATGCTGATTTTATCACTTTCATTGCCGTCATAGAAGCTCTTAATTTTGCTCCTACTTTTTCAACAGGATGACTTCTAATAATAGCGTTTACTCTAATTAATTCTTGATTATCAACATCATTTGAATCTGTAAATTTCTTACCAATAAGATCTGTACTAACCATTTTCATAAAATCAGTTAATAAAGGCTTACAAGCATGATCGAATAAATAACAACCGTATTCTGCAGTGTCAGAAATTACACGGTTCATTTCATATAATTTTTTACGGGCAATTGTATTTGCTATTAATGGCGTCTCGTGCAAAGATTCATAATAAGCAGAAGCATCTATAATACCAGACTCTGTCATTGCTTCAAAAGCTAATTCTACACCAGCTCTTACAAAAGCAACTAATAATGTTCCGTGATCAAAATACTCTTGTTCTGGTATCTCTTGCTCTGTAACTTGTTGTTTTTCAAAAGCAGTATCACCAGTTGCAGCTCTCCAAGTTAATAAGTTTTTATCATCATTTGCCCAATCTTCCATCATGGTTTTAGAGAAATGACCCGTCATAATATCATCCATATGTTTTTGAAACAACGGACGCATAATGTCTTTTAATTCTTCAGAAATTTCAAAAGCTTTTATTTTAGCAGGATTAGACAATCTGTCCATCATATTTGTGATACCACCATGTTTTAAAGCTTCAGTTACAGTTTCCCAACCATATTGAATCAATTTAGCCGCATAACTTGCTTCAATTCCTTCTTCAACCATTTTATCAAAAGATAAAATTGCTCCTGTTTGCAACAAACCACATAAAATAGTTTGCTCTCCCATTAAATCTGACTTTACTTCAGCAACAAAAGAAGATTCTAAAACTCCCGCTCTGTTTCCTCCCGTTGCAACTGCATACGCTTTCGCTTGTGCCCAACCTTTTCCTTCTGGGTCATTTTCTGGATGCACTGCCGTTAAGGTTGGCACTCCGAACCCTCTTTTATATTCTTCACGAACTTCGGATCCAGGGCATTTTGGCGCTACCATAATAACCGTTAAATCTTCACGAATTTTCATTCCTTCTTCAACAATATTAAAACCATGAGAATACGATAAGGTTGCTCCTTTTTTCATTAAAGGCATTATCGTATGAACTACATTTGTATGCTGTTTATCTGGTGTTAAATTCAACACTAAATCTGCAGTAGGAATTAACTCTTCGTACGTGCCTACTTCAAAATTATTTGAAGTTGCGTTGATATAAGACTCTCTTTTTTGATCGATAGCAGCTTGTCTTAAGGTGTAAGAAATATCTAAACCTGATTCTCTCATGTTTAAACCTTGATTTAAGCCTTGCGCTCCACAACCTACAATAACAATTTTCTTTCCCTTCAATGCATCTACGCCATCTTCAAATTCCGAGGCGTCCATAAACCTGCATTTTCCTAACTGCTCTAATTTCTCTCTTAATGTTAATGTGTTAAAATAATTTGACATTTTTATTTATTTAGTTGTTGTATGTTTCTAACAATGTTGATATTTTCATTTCTTCTTTGGTAACTGCAATACGTCCTGAACGCGTATATTGCATAATACCAAAAACACTTAATTTTTTGTGTAACTGAACCAATTCTTCTTTCCTTCCTGATTTTTCAAGGACAAAAAAATCTGTATTTACTGTAACAATTCTAGCGTTACTTTCTTTGATAATATTTTGAATTTGGCGCTCTTCAAACAACAATTCAGACTTAATTTTAAATAAGCCCGAAATCTGATAAATAGTATCTTCTTCATTATGAAAATACGCTTTAATAACCTCTACTTGCTTTTCTATTTGACCTAAGATTTTCTTAATATTTACTTCTGTCATGTTCACAACAATCGTAAATTTAGAAACACCTTCAATTTCTGATGGAGAGGTATTTAAACTCTCAATATTTATATGCCTTCTTTGGAAAATTGCTGAAATTCTATTCAACAATCCAATATTATTTTCTGTATATATTGATACCGTATATTGCTGCTTTTCTCCACTCATATTATTCTAATCTTATATCTGAAACACATGCTCCTGAAGGAACCATTGGAAATACATTCCCTTCTTTTTCTACACAAACTTCTAAAAAGTAAGCTTCTTTACTTTCCATCATTTCTTTTACCGCTTCTGCTAAATCTTCTCTTTTTGTAACTTTTCTAGCTTTCAGATAATAGCCTTCTGCGATAGCAACAAAATTTGGATTTACCATTTCTGTAGAAGCATATCGCTTATCAAAAAATAACTGTTGCCATTGTCTTACCATTCCTAAAAAATCATTATTTAGAACCACTACTTTTACAGCTGCCTTTTGCTGAAAAATAGTACCTAATTCTTGAATGGTCATCTGGTAACCTCCATCACCAGAAATTGAAACCACTTCACGTTCTGGAGCTGCCATTTTTGCTCCAATTGCTGCCGGTAATCCAAAACCCATAGTGCCTAATCCTCCAGAAGTAATATTACTTTTTGTTTTGTTGAAATCTGCATATCTACAAGCAATCATTTGATGTTGACCAACATCTGTAACAATTGCAGCATCTCCTTTACTCTGAATATTAATTTGATTGATAACTTCTCCCATTGTTAATCCTTCTTTCGTTGGATGAATGTCACCTTTAATTACCTTTTCATATTCAATTTTATATAAATCTTTAAACTCTTGATGCCAAGCAGTATGAGAGTTATCATTTATTAGAGCGAGAATAGCTTCTAAACTTGTTTTTGCATCCCCTAAAACGGCAACATCTGTTTTTACATTTTTATCTATTTCTGCCGGGTCAATTTCAAAGTGAATTACTTTTGCCTGCTTCGCATACGTATCTAAACTACCTGTAACTCGATCATCAAAACGCATTCCGATTGCAATTAAAACATCACATTCATTTGTTAATTTATTAGGTGCATAATTACCATGCATGCCCAACATACCAACATTTAAAGGATGGGAAGTTGGCAGTGCAGAAGCTCCTAAAATTGTCCAAGCAGCTGGAATACCCGCTTTCTCAACAAAGTCTTTAAACTGCTGTTCAGCTTCACTTAAAATTACACCTTGTCCCCAAACAATCAATGGCTTTTTTGCTTCATTGATAATTTTAGCAGCCGCTTCCAAAGAACTTTGTGCCGTTTTTGGAACTGGCATATAACTTCTTACTTTCGTACATTTTTCATATGAAAAATCAAATTCTTCAAATTGAGCATCTTTCGTGATATCAACCAAAACTGGTCCTGGTCTACCACTTTTTGCAATATAAAATGCCTTGGCAATTGCTCCAGGAATTTGTGAAGCTTTTGTTACTTGACAATTCCATTTTGTAACTGGCGTAGAAATACCAACAATATCAGTTTCTTGAAACGCATCAGAACCTAATAAATGAGAAGGAACTTGACCAGTAATACACACCATTGGAGTAGAATCAATTTGCGCATCTGCAATGCCTGTAATTAAATTGGTTGCTCCTGGACCTGAAGTTGCAATTGCAACACCTACTTTTCCAGAAATTCGTGCAAACCCTTGTGCTGAATGCGTTGCTCCTTGCTCATGACGTGTTAATACGTGATGAATTTTATCTTGATATTTGTATAATTCATCGTAGACTGGCATGATTGCTCCTCCAGGATATCCATAAATTATTTTCACCTCTTCTTCTATTAAACATCTTACGATTGCTTCGCTACCAGAAATTCTTTCTGTAACGTTTGTTGAAGTATTTTTATTTAGTATGGTTTGTGTTTCCATATTTATTTATTTTAAATTCCTGCGTATTTAAGAATATCGATCTTTTTTTATAAGTCTGTAACGCATCCTTTAGACGCTGATGCTACTGATTTTGAGTATTTGTATAAAATTCCTTTAGTATGCTTTAATGCCGGTGCCACCCAATTTGCTTTTCTTGCTGCCAATTCTTCATCAGAAATTAAAACATTTATAGAGTTGTCTTCCGCACTAATTCTAATGATGTCTCCCGTTTTTAAAATTCCAATTGCTCCTCCTGATTGTGCCTCTGGTGTTATGTGACCAACTACAAAACCATGGGTTCCTCCAGAAAAACGTCCATCTGTAATTAAAGCTACCGATTTTCCTAAACCTGCTCCCATAATTAACGAAGTTGGTTTTAACATTTCTGGCATTCCAGGACCTCCTTTTGGGCCTACATATCTAATAACAACTACATCTCCTTTTTCTACTTCTCCGTTTGAAATTCCAGTATTTGCAGCTTGCTCACCATCATACACAACGGCTTTTCCTTCAAATAATAATCCCTCGTTTCCTGAAATTTTTGCAACGGCTCCTTCTAACGCAAGGTTTCCATAGATTATTTGAATATTTCCTGATGATTTTAACGCTTTATCTTTTGGATAAATTACATCTTGCTCATCAAATTCCATTGCTTCAACACTTGCTAAATTCTCCGCTAATGTTTTACCAGTTACTGTTAAACAATCACCATGTAAATACCCATTATCTAATAAATACTTCATAATTGCAGGCGTTCCACCAACCCCATGAACATCTTCCATTAAGTACTTTCCTGATGGTTTTAAATCTGCAATTAATGGTGTTCGGTCACTTACTCTTTGAAAATCTTCTAACGTAAACTCAATATCAGCAGCATGTGCAATCGCTAAAAAGTGTAATACGGCATTTGTAGACCCCCCTAAAGCATTTACAATAGCAATAGCGTTCTCTAAAGATTTTTTAGAGATAATATCCAAAGGTTTTAAATCTAATTCTAATAAGTTTTTTATTGCCAAAGCAGTTCTTTCTGCTTCAGATAATTTATTCGGATTTTCTGCGGGAATTGATGAATTATAAGGTAATGCAAAGCCCATACATTCTATGGCAGAAGCCATTGTATTTGCTGTATACATTCCTCCACAAGCACCGGCTCCTGGAATTGCTCTTTTTATAATTTCTCTATACTCTTCCTCTTCAATTTCTCCGGCGACTTTTTGACCTAAAGCCTCAAAAGCAGAAACAATATTAAGTTTTCTTCCTTTGTAATTCCCTGATGCAATTGTACCTCCATACATCATTATGGATGGGCGGTTTAAACGCAACATTGCAATTACAGCTCCAGGCATATTTTTATCGCAACCCACCACAGATATTAATGCGTCATAACTCTGCGCATTCATCACTGTTTCAATCGAATCTGCAATAATATCTCTTGAAGCTAATGAGTAATTCATGCCAGAAGTCCCCATAGAAATTCCGTCTGAAACTCCAATCGTATTAAATCCTAAACCGACTAAACCAGCAATTTTGCTTTCAATTTTTACCTCTGCAGCCAAATTATTTAAATGCATATTACAAGGGTTACCGTCATAACCTGTACTTGCAATACCAACTTGTGCCTTTTGCATATCTTCATCTGTTAAACCAACGGCATATAACATTGCTTGTGAGGCAGGTTGAGATTCATCTTGCGTTAATCTGCTACTATGTTTGTTTAGATTCATTTACTGTATTCTTCAATTTGTTGTCTAAATTACTAAGTTTCCCTCTTTTAAACTTACAACATTCAATAAAACTCTTTAAATTCAGGTGTTAAATTAACTACATAATTAACTTTAAATCAAATACTTAGATATAATTAATTATGACACTCAATCATAAAAATAAATTCATAAAAAAACCTTCTTTTTTACAAGAAGGTTCTATTTAATGTTAGGATATAAATATCACTTCCTGATCATGTCGCACTAATTACGATGACTATGATAATAGAAATAATATTTATAATCTGTTTTTTCATTTATCAAAAATTATAAATTTTTATTTAAGGACATAACTAATTCAATCTTTTTATTGACTAAAATTGATAAACTAGTCTAACTATGATCTAATGGTCTGTTTGAAATTTTTTTGTCTTTTCAAAAAAACAAGTAATGAAAACTGGAAATAGCGTCTAAAAAAAGGACTAAATAATAGTACTTTGCCCCATATGAATATTTTGAAAATTCATATTACTGTCTTCTTGATTTGCAATATAATCAGCAATGAAATGACCTACTTTTGATGTAGATGCTGAATATTGATTTTTACCCTTTATATCTTCTGTAGTTATACCCAAAGCCAACGATTTTTCAACGCCTCTTTGAATTGCATCTGCTTCCTCATGCAAACCTACATGTTCCAATAGCATTGCTGCGGATAAAATTGATGCCAGAGGATTTGCAATGTCTTTTCCTTTTGCTTGAGAATAAGAACCATGAATTGGCTCGAACAGCGCTGTTTTTTCTCCAATTGAAGAAGACGCCAATAAACCGATTGAACCAGCAATTACACTGGCCTCATCTGAAAGAATATCACCAAATAAATTTTCGGAAAGAATTACATCAAATTGTTTAGGATTTAAGATAATTTGCATGACTGCGTTGTCAATAAACATAAAATCCAACTCAACATTTTCATACTTTTTAGCAATCTCTGTAACTGTTTTTCTCCACAAACGAGAGGTTTCTAACACATTTGATTTGTCTACCAAAGTTACTTTCTTCTTTCTATTTTGTGCTGCTTTAAAAGCCAAATGTGCTACTCTAGAAATTTCTTCAACGGTATACGAGCAAACATCAAAAGCGGATTGTTTATCTTGACTTAATTCTTTGTTTCCTGAATAAATTCCACCACTTAGCTCTCTGTATATTGCGATGTCTGTACCTAGAATTACCTCTCTTTTTAAAGGAGAATTTTTAATTAACTTCTCGTAAGCCCTTACTGGCCTCACGTTACAATACAAACCTAACTCTTGCCGCAAACGCAATAAGCCTTGTTCTGGTCTTACTTTTGCGGTTGGATCATTATCATATTTTGGATCTCCAATTGCACCAAATAAAATAGCATCTGCCTTTTTACAAATTTTTATCGTCTCATCTGGCAAAGGATTCCCTGTTGCTTCAATAGCACAGGCTCCCATCTGAGCTTCTGTATATAAAAAAATATGGTTGTATACTTCTGCAACTGCTTCCAATGCTTTCTTCGCTTGAGCAGTTACTTCTGGACCTATTCCGTCTCCTGGAATTAAAGCAATTGTTAATTTCATTTTACTTTTCTAATCTTTAAAAAAATTCACTTTATCAAAGGTAATTAAAAATAATAAATGGATAAAAAGTTCGAACTCGTATAACTTCTTTTGAAGAATCAGCCTAGTTTAATTCCTTATTTTACAGCATTGCAATTTTAGAAATTTTATTAACCTCTTTCATAATTACATGCATATCTTCGTCTTTTACTTCTTTCTGTCTGTCCGCAGTTTCTAAAAAAGATTTATAAGCGATGTCTAGCTGAATTTTAGTTAATTCATATCCTATTTTTTTAGCTCTATACGCTAAAGCTGCTCTTCCACTTCTCGCGGTTAAAACAATGGCACTTTCTGTAACACCAACATCTTCAGGGTCCATAATTTCATAAGTCTCCCTGTTTTTTATAACGCCATCTTGATGAATTCCAGAACTATGAGCAAATGCATTAGCCCCTACGATTGCTTTATTTGGTTGTACCGGCATTCCCATGCTTTCGCGAACCATGATACTTGTATCATACAGCAATCTTGAATTAATACTTGTTTCTAAGTTTAAATATGGATGCTGTTTTAACACCATTACCACTTCTTCTAATGCTGTATTTCCTGCACGTTCTCCAATTCCATTGATGGTACATTCGATTTGACGCGCTCCGTTAATAACCCCTGCAATAGAATTTGCTGTCGCCATTCCTAAATCATTATGACAATGACAAGAGAGAATTACGTTTTCAATGCCCTTCACATTTTCACGTAGATATTTCATTTTTGCTCCGTATTCTTCGGGCAAACAATAACCTGTTGTATCAGGAATATTCAAAACGGTAGCACCTGCTTTAATTACTTCTTCACAAACTTCTGCCAAAAACTCATTATCTGTTCTTCCTGCATCTTCTGCATAAAACTCTACATCATCAACAAAAGATTTTGAATATGAAACTGCTTTCACCGCCCTTTCAATTACTTTTTCTCTGGTAGAATTAAATTTGAATTGTATATGAGAATCACTGGTTCCGATACCGGTATGTATTCGAGGATATTTTGCGTATTTTAATGCTTCTGCAGCTACTTTTATATCATTTTCAACAGCTCTTGTTAAACCACAAACTGTAGCATTTTTTACAATTTTAGCAATTTCAGCAACAGAATTGAAATCTCCTGGACTTGAAACTGGAAAACCTGCTTCTATAACATTTACACCAAGTAAATCTAATCTTTCTGCTATTACCAATTTTTGTTTCGTATCCAACTTACAACCAGGAACTTGCTCCCCGTCTCTTAGTGTTGTATCAAAAATGTGTACCTTATTATCCTGCATAACTTTGTAAAGATTATCTTTATATTTAATCAAATGTATATATTGCAATCTCAATAGATATTTTCACATACTAACTTGTACGATTTCTAATGCAATTATTGAAAATACAACTATTTAATTATCAGTAATTTATGAGTAAAATTGTTACATTAGCCAATCATCAAAATGATGCTCTTTTTGTCCTAATTAAATCTTTAACAAAGTCTGAAAAAAGACAGTTTAACCTTTATGTTGGTAGATTAGAGGGTAATGTAGATGCAAAGTTTTTTTCGCTTTTTAAATTTTTAGAAAAATTAAAAGTATATGATGAAAAAGTAATTATCAATAGTGGTATTGTTACGAAGCAACAACTTTCTAATTTAAAAGCTCATTTATACAAGCAGATATTAATCAGTCTGCGTTTGAATCCTGCTCATAAAAATATTAGAATTCAAATTAGAGAGCAATTAGATTTTGCAACTGTGTTATATCAAAAAGGACTGTATAAGCAAAGTTTAAAGCTATTGGATAAAGCTAAAAATTTAGCTTTAGAAAATGAAGAAAAAAACATTGCTTACGAAATTGTAGAACTGGAGAAAGTAATTGAAACACAATACATTACCAGAAGTTTAAGCAATAGAGCAGACCTGCTTTCAATTCAAGCGAAAACGTTAAGTCAGCAAAATGTAATTGCAAGTAAATTGTCTAATTTATCGTTACAACTATACAGTTATTTATTACAAAATGGATATGTAAAAAACAATAAAGAATTAGAGTTTATAAAGAACTATTTTTATAGTAAACTTCCAAAATATGATTTTGAAACCTTTGGTTTTAGAGAGAAATTATGGCTATACAAATCTCATTTATGGTTTAGTTTTCTATGTCAAGATTTTTTACATAGCTATAAATATGCTAGAAAATGGGTAGATTTATTTAAGGAAGATAAAAAATATATTTCCTTACATCCTGTTTTTTACTTAAAAGGCAAAAACTACTTATTAGAGGCTTCCTTTTTTGTGCAAAAAAGAGCTACTTTCAAAAAAGAATTGGCTTCTTTTGAAGAAGAAGTTGAGCAAAAAATCATTCCGATAAACACAAATACAGAACTTTTAATATTTGAATATTTATACGCCAATAAGTTGCACCTACACTTCTTAGAAGCCACTTTTTCTGAGGGTGAATATTTAGTTGAGATTATTAACAACAAAATTGAAAATTACGGAAACAGACTCGACAATCATTACATAGTTATGCTATATTATAAGATTGCTTGTTTGTATTTTGGAATGGGCAAAAATGAACTTTGTATAGCATATTTACAAAAAATCATAAAGTCTAAAAATTTAGGTTCCGCAGAAGATTTACAGTGCTTTGCAAGGGTTTTAAATTTGATTGCACATTATGAATGTGGTTTAGATTATGATTTAGAAAGACAGTTTGTAGACACTTATAAGTTTTTACTCAAAATGGAAAACCTACAAGAAGTACAAAAAGTTTTTCTAACTTCTATTCGAGATTTAAGTGATGTTTTTCCGCATGAAATAAAAAATGAATTCAAGAAAATTCATACTAAATTAAAAAAGTACGAAGAGCATCCTTATGAAAAAAGAGCTTTTTTATACTTAGATATTTTATCATGGTTAGAGAGTAAAATACAAAACAAACCTATTGCCATTATAATTAAAGAAAAAATAAAAAATAAACTTAAACAATAATAATTTTTGATTTTGGCATTGTTTTTTTTGCGAAAATCACATTAATTCAAGAGAAATCTAAAAAAATATCCACTAAAACCAATCAAAATAAATAATACCTCTATTTTTGTACTGTGAATTATTATAAAATAAATATAAACGCTTCTAAAACTACGGCCTTATTTTGTGTTTCTACGCACGCTTATATTCGCACAACTACCACAACCACAACCCTTTAGGGGTTATTCTATATTTATATCGCTTAGGTTATTTATTGTTTTGCAAAAACAAAAAAAACAATTATAAAAATAATTACACAATCTATCTATCATAAAAGATGAAAGTATTAAAATTTGGAGGCTCGTCTGTAGCCAACTCAGAAAACATAAAAAAAGTTTTAGACATCGTCTTTAACACATCAAAAAGCAGCAAAGTCGCAGTGGTTGTCTCTGCATTCGGAAAAACTACAGACAATTTGTTAGCTGGAGCGAATGAAGCTTTAAAGGATATTACAGGCGCTATTGAAATTTTAGAAACGATTAAGGAATTACATTATCAGGTTATTGATGATTTAATTTCTACAAATAATAAAGAGGTAAGCAAAGAAGTTACTGCTCTATTTAATCGGTTATTATCGATCTATGAAGGTGTTTTTTTACTACAAGAATTGTCCGACAAAACACTTGCAAAAGTTTCTAGCTTTGGAGAAAAACTCTCTTCATACATCATTGCAAATGCTGCCAAGGAGCTGTTTGATGCCACTCACAAAAAAAGTAGTCAATTAGTAATTACGAATAATGACTTCTTACATGCCCAAGTAAATTTTAAAATTACCAATACTAATATTACATCCTTTTTTGAAGAAAATGAGCATCAAGTTACTGTTTTGGGCGGCTTTATTTCATCAAATATTGAAGGAGAGACAACGACACTAGGAAGAGGTGGATCAGATTTTTCTGCCTCCATTTATGCCGCTGCTTTAAATGCTGATGAATTACAAATATGGACAGACGTTAGCGGTATGTTTACTGCAAACCCAAGAGTTGTAAAACAAGCATTTCCAATTTCAGAAATCTCTTATGAAGAGGCTATGGAACTGTCGCATTTTGGGGCAAAAGTTTTATACCCGCCAACAATCCAACCAGCTTTACGTAAAGAAATTCCGATTCGAATTAAAAACACTTTTGATCCAAAAAGTTCTGGAACCTTAATTTGTAAAGACCCAAAAAACAGCAATGAAGTTAAAGGAATTTCACATATCGAAGACATTAGCTTAATTACCTTAGAGGGTGGTGGAATGATTGGAATTCCTGGTTTTTCTAAACGGTTGTTTGAAACACTTTCTCAACAAAAAATAAATGTTGTTTTTATAACACAAGCTTCATCAGAACATTCAATTTGTGTTGGGGTGTATGAAAATGATGCTTCAAAAGCAAAAGATCTTTTAGACGAAACTTTTAATGTAGAAATAGAAAGAAAAAAAATAAAGCCAATTATAATAGAAAATGATCTAGCAATAATTGCTGTTGTTGGCGAAAGTATGAAAAACTACCAAGGTTTAAGCGGACAAATGTTTAGTGCCTTAGGAAGGAACAATGTAAATGTTCGAGCAATTGCGCAAGGTTCATCAGAAAAAAACATCTCTGCTGTGATCAACAAATATGACGCAAAAAAAGCTTTAAATACTTTACATGAGCAGTTTTTTGAAGAAAAAACGAAACAACTAAACTTATTTATAACGGGTGTAGGTAATGTTGGAGAACGATTATTAGCCCAATTGCAACAACAAAAGAAATTTTTAAAAGACAACTTAAAATTAAATATTAGAATAATCGGAATTGCTAATTCTAGAAAAATGTTTTTTGATAATAGCGGCATTAACTTAGGTAACTGGAAAGAAAACTTAGAAAACGGAGAGCCAGCGACCTTAGATAGCTTTTATAAAAAAGTAAAAGAAAGCAATCACAGAAATAGTGTTTTTATAGATAATACCGCAAATCAGCAAGTTTCTGAAGTGTATGAAAAGTATTTGCGTGAAAGTATTTCGGTGGTAACTTGTAACAAAATTGCGTGTGCATCTAGTTTTGACAATTACAAAACGTTAAAACGTGTTTCTAAAAAATACAATGCATCTTTCTTGTTTGAGACGAATGTTGGCGCGGGTTTACCAATTATAGATACACTTAAAAACTTAATTAATTCTGGAGATAGAGTTCATAAAATTCAGGCTGTTTTATCTGGAAGTTTAAACTTTGTTTTTAATAATTTTAATGAGGACTCAACATTTCATGATGTGGTTGCTCAAGCACAAAAAGAAGGTTTTACAGAACCTGATCCAAGAATTGATTTAAGCGGAATTGATGTTGCTAGAAAAATTTTAATTTTAGCAAGAGAAAGTGGGTATCAATTAGAATTAGAAGACATCTCTAATAATGCTTTTTTACCAGACGAAAGCTTAAAAACTACAAACAATCAAGATTTTTATAATTCACTAACAAAAAATGAAGCTCATTTTCAGCAAATTTTTAAAGAAGCAAATGATAAAAACTGTCGTTTAAAATATGTTGCAGAATTTATTGATGGAAAAGCAAATGTTGGTCTGCAACATATTGCTGTAGATCATCCTTTTTATAATTTAGAGGGAAGTGATAACATTGTTTTATTTTTTACGGATAGATATCCTGAAAATCCATTATTAATAAAAGGGGCCGGTGCAGGTGCAGATGTTACTGCTTCTGGTATCTTTGCAGATGTAATTAGAATTTCAAATCAATAAAAACATGGATTATTTAAAAATATTTGCCCCTGCGACTGTTGCTAATGTTTCTTGTGGATTTGATTCGTTGGGTTTTGCTGTGGATGCTATTGGAGATGAGATGACATTTACAAAAACAGATAAAAAAGGAGTTAAGATAACCAATATTACTGGTGCAGATTTAACCTATAATGTTGACGAAAATGCAGCAAGTACCGTTGTGAAAAAAATGTTAAGTGAAGTAAACGCTGATTTTGGAATTGAGCTCACAATTCATAAAGGCTTCTCACCAGGAAGTGGGTTAGGAAGCAGTGCTGCAAGTGCTGCGGGTGCTGCTTTTGGTGCAAATCAATTATTAGGAAATATTTTTCCTAAACTAGAACTCACAAAATTTGCAATGTTTGGGGAAAAAGTTGCTTGTGGAACCCCAATTGCAGATAATGTTGCTGCCGCTATATACGGAGGTTTTGTTTTGGTAAGAAGTTATGATCCTTTAGAAATTATAAAATTACCGGTTCCAACTGCATTGAGAGTTGTTGCCATTCATCCACAAATAGCGATAAAAACAAAAGATGCTAGAGCAGTTTTGCCAGAGAAAATCTCATTAAAAGACGCAGTGACTCAATGGGCAAATGTTGGAGGTTTAATTAGCGGTTTATATACCGATAATTACAATTTAATAAGTAATTCATTAATAGACGTTGTTGCAGAGCCTGCTCGCAAAAAATTAATTCCGTTTTTTGATGAAGTAAAAAGCAGTGCGATTTCGGCAGGAGCCTTAGGTGCGGGAATTAGTGGTTCTGGACCAACAATTTTTGCCCTATGTAAAGGCGATGAAGTTGCACAAAAGGTGTATAATAGCGTCCAAGAAAGTTATAAAAATACCGAAATTGATTTTGAAATGTTTATTTCAAAAGTAAATCAAGAAGGAATAAAAATAATAAATTAACCATCATTACGAAGGAAGCGTAACTAGAGAAATCTCACTGAATAAAAAGATATTCGTTTCTATCGAAATTACTAACAAACAATAAATGAACTATTACAGTTTGCATCATACATCACCAAAAACAAGTTTTAAAAACGCTGTTATTCAAGGTTTAGCAAAAGACAGAGGAATTTATTTCCCAGATAACATCACTAAACTTTCTGAAGACTTTATTAATAATATTTCTGATTTTACAAATCATGAAATTGCCTACGAAGTAATTAAACAGTTTGTCGGTGATGAGATTCCTACTAAAAAACTAAAAGAAATTGTTGCAAAAACGGTTTCATTTGATTTTCCTCTAGTTAAGGTTGATGACAACATAGCTTCTTTAGAATTGTTTCACGGACCAACAATGGCATTTAAAGATGTCGGGGCAAAATTTATGTCTCAATGTTTAGAGTACTTTAATAAAGACAATGACGATGAAGTTACAGTACTGGTAGCTACTTCTGGAGACACAGGTGGTGCTGTTGCCAATGGTTTTTTAGGTGCAAAAGGTGTTAAAGTTGTTATTTTATACCCTTCAGGAAAAGTAAGTGATATCCAAGAAAAACAATTAACTACTTTAGGTCAAAATATTACAGCCTTAGAGGTAGATGGAGTTTTTGATGACTGTCAAGAAATGGTAAAAACTGCTTTTTTAGATCAAGAAATTAAAAAAGCACTAACCTCTGCAAATTCTATAAATGTTGCACGCTGGTTACCACAAATGTTTTACTTTTTCTTTGCCTATAAAGAATTACATAAAAAACATAAAGATCTCGTATTTTCAGTTCCTAGCGGAAATTTCGGAAATATTTGTGCAGGGGTTATGGCTCAAAAATTGGGCCTACCGATCAAACATTTTGTGGCCTCTACGAATGTAAATGATACAGTTCCTAATTATTTAAAAGAGGGCGTTTACAACCCTAAACCATCAAAAGCAACAATTTCTAATGCTATGGATGTTGGAAACCCAAGTAACTTTATTAGGATACAAGAATTATTTAATAACGACATAGAAGCTCTTAAAAACACCTTTTCTTCATACAGTTTTAAGGATGATAAAACTAAAGCTATAATGAAAGAAATTTATACAAAATCTGGATATGTTGCAGAGCCCCATGGAGCAATTGGTTATTTAGGTTTAAAAAAACACGGATTAAAAAAAAACGAATTTGGTGTTTTTCTTGAAACTGCACATCCTGTGAAATTTTTAGATATTGTTGAAGCAACACTGCCTGTTAAAGTTGAAATACCACAGCAAATTCAGAAAATAATCAATAAGGAAAAAGTTTCAATAAAAGCAGCTAGCTATCAAGACTTGAAAGATTTTTTAATGAAATAATCTAATCAAAAACTATTAGAAAAATAAGACCCTAATAAATTTAATTTATTAGGGTCTTTTTGTTGGCCTACAAGGACTCGAACCTTGAATGTCGGTACCAAAAACCGGTGTGTTACCAATTACACCATAGGCCAATGCTTTTCTGCGGGTGCAAATCTAATCTAATCTTTTAATTTTACAAACATTTTTTTATTATTTTTAAGTTTAACATATTTTTATGAGGTATTCTGTATTTAGAAAAGTTTGTAGAACCTTCTTTTAAACATATTTATTAGTAAATTCGCCATAGATTATTTAGTAAATTATGACATCAGAAAAATTTAAAAAATGGAATATCATTTTAGGATGGGTTGCATTTGCCATTGCATTAATTACCTATACACTAACTATAGAGCCAACTGTTAGTGCTTGGGATTGTGGAGAATACATATCGACTTCTGTTAAATTAGAAGTTGGGCATCCTCCAGGAGCACCTCTTTTTCAAATGTTAGGAGCCTTTTTTGCTATGTTTACTTCTGAAGTTACTGAAATTGCAAAAATGGTCAACTTTATGTCTGCATTAGCAAGTGCTTTTACCATTCTATTTATGTTTTGGACAATTACCAATTTAGCAAAAAAATTGGCTTCAAAAACAGGTGAAATCTTAGACGGAAAATATATCGCCATTCTTGGCAGTAGTTTAGTTGGTTCTTTAACTTATACATTTTCTGATAGTTTTTGGTTTAGTGCTGTTGAGGGAGAAGTGTATGCAATGTCCTCATTTTTAATGGCTTTATTATTTTGGCTAGGCTTAAAGTGGGAAAGCGAATTGCATCACCCAAGGGGGAATAAATGGTTGATTTTAATAAGTTTTGTTGTCGGATTATCTTTTGGAGTTCATATACTTTCTCTCCTAGTAATTCCTGCCATTGTCATGTTGTATTTCTTTAAAACCTATAAAACTATTAACCTAAAAACAACGGCCATTGCTACTTTTGTTTCTGTATTCGTTTTGTTACTTGTATTTAAGTTTATATTTCCGTTCACTTTAAAATTCTTTAGCGCTTCAGAATTATTTTTCGTTAATTCGATTGGTTTGCCTTACAATTCAGGATCTATAATTGCTGCAATTATTTTAGTTGCATTGTTCTATTTTGGATTGAAATACACCAGAAAAACAGGAAAAGTAACTGCAAATACATTACTACTTTCTCTATTATTTATTATGGTAGGTTTTTCTTCTTGGATGATGTTGCCCATAAGAGCCAATGCAAATACTACTATTAACGAAAACAATCCATCAAGTGCTCGTGAATTACTAGCGTATTATGAACGAGAACAATATGGAGATGCAAATGTTTTTTACGATACATACTACTCAAATACGTATAGCAGAGAGCAAGACGCTACAAACCCTACAAAGGATGATAAACCTAAGTATGAAAAAAAAGATGGTAAGTATGTTATTGTAAATGTTTATAAAGATGTACTTCCTAATTGGTCGGATAAACACAAAGGTTTTATTCCAAGAATGGTAAACCCTGCTTCAGAAAAAATGTACAAAGCCATTGCTGGTATTCCTGAAAACAGCAAACGTAGGCCAACTTTTGCCGAGAACATTAAGTTTATGATGAGTTTTCAGTTTGGTTATATGTATGGCCGATATTTTATGTGGAACTTTGTTGGGCGTCAAAATGATATTCAAGGTAATTTAGATATTTTTAATGGTAATTGGTTAAGTGGAATTGACTTTATTGATGAAGTTAGATTAGGGTCTCAAGAGAAACTTCCTCCTCAAGTTTTAGAAAATAAAGGTCGAAATAAATATTATTTTTTACCACTGCTTCTAGGAATCATAGGTTTATTGTATCAAATAAAATGGGATAAAGAAAACTTTTTTGCTCTCTTTTTGTTTTTTGCTTTTACTGGTTTTGCGATCATTTTTTACACAAATCCAAAACCTTTTGAGCCAAGAGAACGCGATTATGCAATTGTAGGAAGTTTCTACATTTTTGCCATTTGGATTGGCTTTGGCGTGCTTGCTTTGTATGACTATTTGAAAAGTTTTGGTCCTCAAAAATTAATAGCTATTGCAGTAACATTTATTTCTTTTTTAGCAGTTCCATCATTAATGGCTTTTGAAAACTGGGATGATCACGATCGCTCAAATAGATACACAACTCATTTAAATGCTCAAGCATATTTAGAAAGTTGTGACCCAAATGCAATCTTGTTTACCATAGGCGATAATGATACGTTTCCTCTGTGGTATATGCAAGAAGTAGAAGGCATTAGAACAGATGTAAAATTGGTCAATACAAGTCTTTTTCAAACCGATTGGTATATAGATCAAATGAAACGCGCAACTTATAACGCACCTCCTATTCCATCGCAATTAACACATGATGAATATAAGTATGGAACATTAGATGTTGCTTATTATTTTCAAGAATTATTTCCGAATCTAAAAGATTCTGTTATCGATTTAAAGACCTATATGAAATGGGTTAGAAGTGATAGTAAGAAAACTTTTTATGATTTAGATGAAGATGGAAATCCTGAAAAAATGCTTCCAACTAATAAAATAAGAATTCCTGTTAACAAAGAAAATGTTTTAAAATACGGAATTGTAGCTCAAAAAGATGCAGATAAAATTGTCCCTTATATTGATATTACTGTGGACAGAGCTTTGGCTAAGAACACCCTTTTAATGCTAGATATTCTAAATAATTTTAATTGGGAACGTCCAATTTATTTTACTGGTGGTTCTAATACGGATAGTGAATATATTTGGTTAAAAGATTATTTACAACTCGATGGTGTTGCTTTTAAATTTGTACCAATAAAAACACCTACAAAAACATATAATCAAAAAGGAGAATTACAAAGAGAATTAAGCTTATTTGATATTGGCAGAATAGATGCCCAAAAAATGTACAAAAATGTACAAAAATGGAATTGGAGAAATATTAATGATGGTAAAATTTATTTAGACGAGCAAACTAAAAGAAATGCAATTTCTTTAAGAAATAGCTTAATGCGTTTATCTGCTGCTTTTGCAAAAGAAGGCGATACTTTAAATGCTTTAGAAGTATTAGATTTATCGATTGAGAAATTACCAATTAAAGATTTTGATCACTACAGCTTATCCATGGAATACCCAGAAATGTATTATAAACTGGGACAAAAAGAAAAAGCAAGAGCAACTGCAAAGACTTTAATCACCCTGTTTAAAGATAAATTAGTATGGTTTAGTACTTTTTCTGCAGAAGAATTTGACATGATTTTTGATGAGTTTGATATGACTTTTAGATATTTATATCGAGGAATCATAGATCAAGTTACTAAATATGACACGGATGAGGCTTTTACAACAGAGCTGCAAGAAGATTTTAACAAAACAATTAGTTTGTTTAGTCATATTATGCCAGAAGAAGAATAATTAAGAAAAAGTATAAAAAAGCCCAATTCAAAACATATTAATGTCTTTAGAATTGGGCTTTTTTTAATTTATATATTTAGAAACTAAATTTTAAACGTACTGTTGTACCAAACCAATTAAAGTATTAGCATCTTGAAAACCTGTTTGGCGCCATTTCATTTTTCCATTTTTATAAATCATAAAAGTAGGATTTCCTTTAACCCGCAGAGCATCTGCTAGTGTTTCATTTTCTTTAATATCAATTTTTATCACTTTTGCTCTATCTCCTAAAGCTGCAGCAACGTCCCTTAAGGTATCAATACTATTTTCAACCTCATCCCAATCTGCATAAAAATCAATTAAAACAGGTTTATCGACACTAATTAATTCTCCAAATTTTGTCATAACATAAAATTTTTAATGAAATTAAAATCACTAAACTATTCAATTTTAATCCACAAATATAATAAATCTTATTGAATAAGCTGATTATCAGGCTTTTTTCAGTTCTATGACTGTAATTTCTGGCCAAATACCAACCCTTCCAGGAAATGCATGGTATCCAAAACCTCTATTTACATTAATATATCTACCGAATTCTTGATACAATCCGGCCCATTGTTTGTAAACATATTTCGATGGGCTCCATTTAAACCAACCAGGAATTTCAATACCCATTTGCAAACCATGCGTATGCCCACTTAGAGTTAATTGATAATTAAACTTGTCTTGTTTTACTTTGTATTCCCAATGACTGGGATCATGACTCATTAAAATCTTAAAATCTTCTTTTTTAATATTTGCTGACGCTCTCTCCAAATCTCCTGCTTGGTTAAATCCTTTCCCCCAATTTTCTACTCCCAAAAGCGCAATTTTTTGTCCGCCTTTTTCTAAATAACGATGCTCATCTAACAACAAATCAAAACCAATTTTTTTGTGTATGTTTTTTACCTCTTGAAAATTTTTAATTTTATCTGCAGGGGATCCCCAATCCATATAATCTCCATAATCATGATTTCCTAGGATAGAATATTTTCCTTCTTTCGCTTTTAGCTGAGAAAAAACATCTATCCAATCAGTCATTTCATCTGCTGTATTATTTACAATGTCTCCTGTAAATAACATTAAATCAGATTTTTGTTCGTTGATTAAATCAACACCATACTGTATTTTTTCTTTGTTGGTAAAACTACCTGAATGAATATCAGAAATTTGTGTAATTGTATAGCCATCGAAAGCCTCCGGTAAGTCGTCAAAAGATAGCTGATGTTTTATTACTTTATAATTATATTTTCCTTGAATGATACCATAAGCGAAAGCAGAAAACGGCAATGCAGCAAGCACTAAGGCTAATTGCGAAATAAATTTTCTTCTTCCTTCTAAGGATTTAGTTTCTCCATTTGAAATTGCAGAAATTAGCTTTAAAATCCATCGATAAATGTCTTCTCCAAAAAGAAGTATGATAATCACTAATTTAGGAATAGAAGCGGTTAACAACAAGCCCATGGCCATTTGAAATTGAGGTGTTTGTCCATCGCTTCTTGAATAGGTTAATACTAAACTAAAAAAATTGATATATACCGCAACACTAGCTAATAAAAAGGAATAACGTACAATTTTACTTTTTAAAACTATTTTAAATGCTTGAAATGTATAAATTTCAACTACAATAATTAATATCGTTACAATAATTAATGGGAAAATCCAACGAGACATAAAAAAAGTTTTTACAAATTTAATTCTTTAATGGTTTACTAATTTAGTTTTTAGAAGAGTTTAACAATAAATGCCGAAAATTTATGAGTTTAAGTTTATAATTAAATTGAGCTTCCCTTATGATTTAGCCTCAGAGCTTTAGTTTTTTTTAATTTCTTTGGTCTTTTATATATATATTCATCTTTTATCAAATCATCCAAGCATATATATCATACTTTTTCTTTGCTTAAATTATTTATTTTTTTTGATTCATAAAATCACGAATACTATTTTATCAGCCAAATTAAGTTTCGTAGTTTTATATTCCACAATTTAACATACAATGTCAGATCAAAAAAGAGTTTTTTTAGTAGATGCTTTTGCATTAATTTTTAGAGGATATTACGCATTTATAAAAAATCCGAGAATTAATTCCAAAGGATTAGATACTTCTGCCATTATGGGTTTTATGAACTCTCTTTTAGATGTAATAAAACGAGAAAGACCTGATCATTTAGCAGTTTGTTTTGACAAAGGCGGAAGTGTAGATAGGGTAGAAATGTTTGAAGCCTACAAAGCCAACAGAGACGAAACTCCAGAAGCAATTAAAATTGCAGTGCCATACATTCAAGAGATTCTAAAAGCCATGCACATACCTATTATGGTAAAAGAAGGTTTTGAGGCTGATGATGTTATTGGAACCCTCTCTAAGCAAGCTGAAAAAGAGGGGTACAAAACCTTTATGGTTACTCCAGATAAAGATTTTGCACAGCTAGTTTCAGAAAATATTTTTATGTATAAGCCTCGTTTTGGAGGTGGTTACGATATTTGGGGAGTACCAGAAATACAAGAAAAATTTGGAGTAGAAAGACCAGAACAAGTTATTGATTTTTTAGGAATGATGGGCGATTCTGCAGATAATATCCCAGGTTTACCTGGCGTTGGAGAAAAAACTGCAAAGAAATTTTTAGCCACTTATGGTTCTATGGAGAACTTGTTCGCGAACACGCATGAGCTAAAAGGAAAAATGAAAGAAAAAGTAGAAGGCGCTAAAGAATTGGGCTTACTTTCGAAACAACTAGCAACCATTATGTTAGATGTTCCTGTATCTTTTCATGCCAAAGATTTTGAATTAGATCAGCCAAATATTGAGAAAGTTACTGAGCTTTTTAACGAATTAGAGTTTCGAAATTTATTAACGAACTTCACCAGAACTTTTGCTATTGAAAATGCAGTAAAAACAAATTCAGTAGAAAGTTCTACAAAAGAAAAAACAAACGTTTCCCCTAAAAAAGCAGTTTCAAGTCCGGAAGGACAATTTGATTTATTTGCAGCTCCCGGAACCGGAAGTATTTCTGAAGCCGAAGTTGCATCCGGATTTAAAACCATAAAAAATACGAGTCATTTTTATCAACATATAGACTCTCCATTCTCTAGAAAATTATTAATTAGCAAATTAATGCAACAAAATTCAGTTTGTTTTGACACAGAAACGACTGGTTTAAAAGCCTTAGAAGTTGAATTAATTGGAATCGCTTTTTCTTTTGAAATTGGGAAAGGGTATTATGTTGCATTCCCAGAGAATCAGGAAGAAACGAAAACGATTCTAGAAGAATTTAGACCGTTTTTTGAATCAGAAATTGAAAAAATTGGTCATAATTTAAAATATGACATCAAAGTTTTATCAAACTATAATATGCCAGTAAAAGGGAAATTGTTTGATACCATGATTGCCCATTATCTAATAAATCCAGATATGCGCCATACTATGGATATGCTGGCAGAAACCTATTTAAATTATCAACCAGTATCAATTACAGAATTGATTGGTAAAAAAGGGAAAAACCAACTTTCTATGAGAGTAGTCTCTATTAAAGAGCAAACAGAATATGCTGTTGAAGATGCAGATATTACGCTTCAATTAAAAGAACATTTTACCAAAGAATTAGAAAGCGGAAATGTGACCAAGCTATTTAATCAAATTGAATTGCCGCTAGTTTCTGTTCTAACAGCAATGGAAATTGAAGGAATAAATCTGAATTCTGATTTCTTAAAAGAATTATCCGTTGCATTGACTGATGATATAAACCGATTAGAAAAGAGTATTTACGAGCAAGCAGGAGAAGAATTTAATATTGCTTCGCCTAAACAATTAGGAATTGTTTTATTTGAGAATATGCAATTGGTGGCCAAACCAAAAAAGACAAAAACTGGGCAATACAAAACCGGTGAAGACATCTTATCCTTCTTGGCAAAAGACCATCAAATTATAAGAGATATTCAAGAATACCGTCAATATAAAAAATTACAAAGTACCTATGTAGATGCATTGCCAAATGAAGTAAACCCAAAAACTGGAAGGATTCATACGCAATATATGCAAGCTGTTGCTGCAACTGGGCGCTTAAGTTCTAACAACCCTAATTTGCAGAATATACCTATTAGAACAGAACGCGGACGTGAAGTGCGTAAAGCTTTTATCCCAAGAGATGAAAATTATGTTTTATTAGCGGCAGACTATTCTCAAATTGAATTGCGAATTATTGCTTCTTTAAGTGAAGAAGAAAATATGATCAATGCTTTTAAAAATGGTGAGGATATTCACGCTTCCACCGCTGCTAAAGTATTTAATGTTCCTTTAAATGAAGTAACTCGTGAACAAAGAAGTAATGCAAAAACTGTTAATTTCGGAATTGTTTATGGCGTTTCAGCATTCGGATTGAGCAACCAAACCGATTTGTCTAGAAGTGAGGCTAAAGAGCTAATTGAAACCTATTATGAAACCTATCCAAAATTAAAAGCATACATGTCTGCACAAGTAGATTTTGCCAGAGAGCACGGATATGTAGAAACGGTTTTAAACAGGCGCAGGTATTTAAAAGATATCAATTCTAGAAATGCTATGGTTAGAAGTGGTGCGGAAAGAAATGCTGTAAATGCACCTATCCAGGGTTCTGCTGCAGATATTATAAAGCTAGCAATGATTAATATTCATAATCGTTTTAAGAAAGAAAACTTTAAATCAAAAATGTTATTGCAAGTGCATGATGAATTGGTTTTTGATGCACATAAAGACGAGTTAGAAATCATACAACCAATTATAAAATACGAAATGGAAAATGCTTTTAAAATGAGTGTTCCATTAGATGTTGAAATGGGAATAGGAGAAAATTGGTTGGAGGCTCATTAAAAAATAAAAATGGAATTAGATTATATTGAAAATGTAAATGGTCTAGGCGAAAACATTGTTCGTCTCTTCGACTTTAACAAGGCCGAAGCAATTCTATTTAGAGATCTATTAAAAGAAATGATAATTGAAAAAAAACAAAAACTAGATTTATCGCAAATAGATTTTATAAACACCACTAACTACAATCTAATTTTTGGATTATTCAAATCTGACGAAGGCATATTAACAAAAGATAAAGAAACGTTTTTCTGCATTTTAACTATTGAAGGCTTTATAAAAATGATAAATTTTTTAGAACCTTTTTGTAAGAAGGAGTCAAAAGGATATACATATTTATACGATATTGATAACCCTACAGATTTGCTATTTTCTCCCTATGCTAGTTGATAAAAAAGCATGAAAAATTATTGTACTTAAAGTTTAGAGTAACAGTCAAAGATTAAACAGAATGAGGATTTCTTTCTAACAATTCATGTTTTGAAAACACTATAAGTTTATCGATTTTTAATTCCGCCTTTTACTTTACCTTTGACTTATAAAAAAATCATTGTTTTTTGGATTCGACATATTTTCAAAATTTCACCACTTCTATAGCAGGAATAAAAACTCCAAAAAAGTTTACCTTTCCGTTTTATTATGAACCACATTTACTTGCAAAAATTGCAGTAAAAGAATTACAAGATTATTTAGAATCTCAAACTGATTTTACCCATAACTTTGGATTAGATGCATCTCAAACTGATTTACCAATTGGAAAAATGTTTGGAGTATTAGTTGTTCAAAACCAACAAAATGAAATTGGGTATCTCGCAGCTTTTTCTGGAAAATTAGCAGATAAAAGTTTGCCGAAAAAATTTGTTCCTCCTGTTTTTAACATGAGAACAGAAGGTAGTTTTTATATAAAAGGGGAAATAGAAATTGATGAAATTAATAATCAATTAACTATTCTGGAAAGTAATAAAGCTTATTTAGCTTTAAAAAAAACGCAAACAAAACTTAAGAAAAGGATTGCTGAAAGTTTAGAAAATCAGAGAAAGAAAATGAAGCTTTCTAAATCTAGCAGAAAACTTCATAAGAAAAATGCAATTTTAATTTTAGGTGATTTAGAGTTTAAAGCTCTGACAAAAAAATTAATGCAAGAAAGTTATAATGATCAATTTTTATATAAAGAACTGCAAGAATATTATGATGTTAAACTTGAAAAAAACAGCAAAAAACTAATCATTTTTGAAGATAAAATTACTGCTCTTAGAAAAGAACGAAAAGAAAAATCTAACTATTTACAACAGACATTATTTAGTAAATACTCGTTTTTAAATCAACAAAAAGAGCATAAAAATTTGTTAGATATTTTTGCTAATCCAGCAATAAAACCTCCCGCAGGGTCAGGAGAGTGTTCCGCCCCAAAATTATTAAATTATGCTTTTGCTAGCGATTTAAAGCCGATTGTAATGGCAGAATTTTGGTGGGGTATTTCACCAAATTTAGCCATAAGAAAACATAAAAACTATTATCCTGCTTGCCAGAGTCGATGTAAACCTATTTTATCGCACATGCTCAATGGGGTAGTCATGGATGATAATTTATTATTAGAAAATCTAGCCGATAAAAAAGAACTAAAAATTATTTATGAAGATGATGTTTTAATTGTTGTTCATAAACCCACAGAATTATTGTCTGTCCCTGGTAAAGAAATAAATGACTCTGTTTATAGCAGAATTAAAGAAAAATACCCTGCTGCAAAAGGTCCTTTAATTGTGCATCGTTTAGACATGTCTACCTCTGGAATTTTATTATTGACCAAAACAAAAGAAGCTAATAAAATTTTACAAGGTCAGTTTATAAATAGAACCATTAAAAAACGCTATGTGGCTTTATTAGATGGAAATTTATCGGAAAATAAAGGAACAATAAAATTGCCTTTACGTGTTGATTTAGAAGATAGACCTAAACAGCTAGTAGATTTCGAATATGGAAAAAATGCGAAAACAAATTGGGAAGTCATCCAAAGAGAAAATGGAAAAACGCGTGTTTATTTTTACCCTATAACAGGTAGAACGCATCAATTAAGAGTACATGCCGCACATAAAGACGGCTTAAATACTCCAATTATTGGTGATGATTTGTATGGAAAAAAGACAAATAGATTACACCTTCATGCTGAATTTATTGAATTTATGCATCCATTCACAAATAAAAAAATGAGTTTTACTGTTGCTGCTGATTTTTAAAAAATAAATCAATTTAATCCGTAATTTTGCAAATGAATTATGAGCATTATTTCTAAAGACATACAAAAAGCAATCACACTATTAACCAACGAAGAACTGGTTGCCATACCTACTGAAACCGTTTACGGTTTAGCAGGAAATATCTTTAGTGAGAAAGCGATTAAATGTATTTTTAAAACTAAAAAGCGCCCTTTTTTTAATCCTTTAATTGTTCATATTTCCTCTGTTGATGTTTTAGAAACGATTGTTTCTGAAGTTCCTAAGAAAGCAAAAATCTTAGCAAAACATTTTTGGCCAGGCGCTATGACCTTGGTCTTAAAAAAGCACAAAGATATTCCTGATATTATTACTGCGGGCAAAGATACGGTTGCCGTGCGTGTACCAAATCATCCTGTAACGATAACCCTTTTAAACCAATTGCCATTTCCTTTAGCGGCTCCAAGTGCAAATCCTTTTAACAACATTAGCCCAACAAAACCAGCTCATGTAGAACGTTATTTTAAAAATGATATAAAAATGGTTTTAGATGGCGGTAGTTGTAAAAATGGAATTGAATCTACCATTATAGGTTTTGAGGATGATGAACCAATTATTTACAGATTAGGAGCTTTAGCTTTGGAGGATATTGAAGCCGTAATTGGTGCTGTTCGAATAAAAAATAAAAAGGAAGAAAATCCTGATGCTCCAGGAATGTTAGACAAACATTATTCTCCACTAACACGAACAATCTTAACTTCTTCAATTACTAAGGAAATTAAAAAATATCCAAATAAAAAAATCGGAATTTTAACTTTTAATACTTCTTTTAAAAGTGATGCTATTTCTTATGAAATTATCTTATCTAAAAATAAAGATTTACATGAAGCTGGAGCAAAATTATATGATGCTTTGCATGAATTAGATCATTTGAATTTAGATGTTATTATTGCAGAAAGATTACCAGATACTGGTTTAGGGAAATCTGTTAATGATCGTTTACAAAGAGCGGCATTTCATTAATAATTAGGCTTATCTTCTTTTAATAGTGAGAACAAAGCTGACCTAAAAATTGACAGTAAAATACTAAAAAAGAAGGCTGTAAAAAATCCTGAAACAGCAAAACCATCTATTAACTTATCTGCTAATAAAATAATAATTGCGTTTATTACAAATAAAAATAGGCCTAAAGTTACAATGGTTGCTGGTAATGTAAAAAATACCAAAAGCGGTCTTACAAACATATTTAATAACGAAATTACAACTGCAACAATAATTGCAGTTACATAACTTGTTACTGTTACTCCTGGTAAAATATTAGCTAAAACAATCACTGCTAAAGCCGTTAATAAAATTTTTAAAAAGGTTTTCATAATATTTAAGTTAAATTCCTATCTGCATAGAAATAATAATAATATAAAATCTATAAAGCTAAAATTATACCAAATATAACAGCTGCTTTTTTGGCAGACTTACTAAAAACAAGCCATTTTTCCTCTAAACTAAAATAAATACAACTATGCCTTTTGGAGGTCAGCAGCTTTACGTTCTAGTTCTGCCTGAAACTCTTCCATTACGGGTTTTACGGTACTTTCGGGTATATCTGCAACTTTAATATACATTAATCCATCAACTGCATTATTGAATTTTGGATCTACATTAAAAGCAACTAAACGTGCATTTTGCTTCACATATTTTTTAATTAAAACAGGAATCCTTAGTGCTCCGGGCTCAATCTCATCAATAATTTTATCAAACTTTTGCATATCTGCTTTGGTCGCGTCAAACACAAAATCTTTGTCATCATCCTTTAATTTTACTTTAAATTCTTTCTTTGGGTAAATATATTGAGCTATATATGGATCGTAATAATGAGATTTCATAAACTCAATCATCAACGATTTTGAAAAGTCTGAAAACTGATTGCTTATAGAAACACCGCCCATGAGATACTTATGTTCTGGATAACGCAGAGTTACATGCACAATCCCTTTCCAAAGCAAAAATAAAGGCATTGGCTTTTGTTGATATTCTTTTATGATAAAAGCGCGTCCCATTTCTATGGTGTTTTCCATCATTTGATGCAATTCTGGCTCAATTCTAAATAAAGTTTGCACATAAAAACCATTAATGCCATACTTTTTGTAAATCTCTTTTCCTAGACCCATTCTATAAGATCCAGCCAAACAATTAGTTTTTCTATCCCATAAAAACATATGATAATAATACCGATCATACTTATCTAAATCAATAGATTTTTTTGTTCCTTCACCAACATCTCTAAAAGTAATTTCACGCAACCTTCCTATCTCATGCAGTAAATTGGGAATTTGTTTTGCCTTGGCAAAAAAAACTTCATAATTTTTACTTTCTAATAATCTTCCATTATTTTCTCTTAAAACATCTACTTCTTTTGCAAAGGAATCGATACTTTTTTGAGGCGTAATTTCTTTCGAAGATTTTTTTATTTTTATTTTTTCTGTAGATAAAATCTTATTCTTTTTTTCAAACGGATTGGCCAACATATATGTCTTCCTTCTTATAAAATCAGAAAAAGCGTTAATGTTTTCAAATTCTTTCTGATCCTTTACAGAAATTGGTTTACCAATTCTTATTTTTATAATCTTATTTTTTTGATTAAGCAATTCGGATGGTAATTTTGCCGTTCTTAAAGTTCCACTAATTTTATTTAACATGTAGAAAAACTTACTGTTTTTGGCATGAAAATAAATTGGAATAATAGGTACTTCAGCTTTTTTTATTAATCTTACAGCACCTTCTTCCCAAGGCTTATCGACCATTAACTTACCTTCTTTAAAAGTGGAAACTTCTCCAGCGGGAAAAATACCTAACGAATTCCCTGCTTTTATATGACCTAAAGCTTGTTTAATTCCTCCAATACTAGATTTAGCATCTTTATGATCCTCAAAGGGGTTTACAGTAATTGTATGAGGCTTTAATGGTTCAATTCTGTGAATCAAAAAATTAGAAAGAGTTTTATAATCAGAACGATGTTCTAATAACAATTTCAAGATTAAAATTCCATCTACTCCACCCAGTGGGTGATTCGAAACCGAAATAAAAGGACCGTCTTTTGGTATTCTCTTAAGATCTTCTTCAGGTACTTCAAATTCAATTTGTAACTCGTCAATAACACCGTCTAAAAAATCTAAAACAGGTTTATCTTTATTCTTATTATAGATGCTGTTTATTACAGAAATCCTCAAAATTTTTATAAGTAACCAACCTGTAAATGTACCGAGAAAACCAAGCTTCTCGAGACCAATAACTTGTGCAATTTCTTTAGATGTTACTAATGCCATGTGTGAAAATTAGACCTATCTGCAAAAATAGTAAAAAAAATAAAGCAATCTTTTTTAATTCGGTTCTAAAACTATTTGAAAAGTTTCTTTGTTTATTTGCGTAAGTAATGACTTCCCTTTTGCTTCTATAACTGCTATAGCCTTGTCATCAAAATGGCGAACGGTATACAAATCAACTTCCTTTTGAACATCCATTTTAAACTGTTTTTTTAACTCGTTATAAAAGACATCAAATTTGTTAAATTTATTATCTATACAAACAGAAAAACTAATTGCTGAATTTTGAATTAAATTTACTTTTAATTGATAATCATGTAATTTTTGAAAAATATAACTGATATTATTTTCTACCATAAAAGAAAAGTCTAATGCCGAAATTGATAGTAAAATCTGATCTTTCTTCACAATGAAACAAGGAATGTAAGGCCTTAAACTGCTTCCTTTAGAAACTTTAGTACCAGTTTGTTTTGGATTTAAAAAAGAGCGAACCAATAAAGGAATTTCTTTCCTCTCTAAAGGTTGCAATGTTTTAGGGTGAATTACAGAAGCCCCATAAAAAGCCATTTCAATAGCTTCTTCATAAGAAATTTGTTTTAACAAAGTAGTCTCTGCAAAAACTCTTGGGTCTGCATTTAAAACACCATCAACATCTTTCCAAATGGTAACACTTTCTGCATGCAAACAATAGGCAAAAATAGCTGCTGTATAATCCGAACCCTCTCTACCCAACGTAGTGGAATTTTCAGTATCATTCGCCGCAATAAAACCTTGGGTAATATTTAGTTTAGAAGTATCAACTTTTTTAGAAATAATCTCCTCTGTAAGTTGCCAATCTACTTTAGCATCGCGATAATTACTGTCTGTTTTTATATAATTTCGCACATCAAACCAACAATTATCTATTCCTATTTTAGATAAATATGCACTTACAATTCTAGTAGATAACAACTCACCAAAACAAATAATTTGATCATACACATAATTAGATCTTTGTGAAGTGTTTCTTGCTAAAAACCAGCCAAGTTCGCCAAAAAGAATAGCTACATCTTTATAAACTGTATCCTCTTTATCAAAAAGAGAATTCATAATATTTTTATGAAAATCCTCTATAAAATTAAGCTTCTTGGGTAAATTTTCTGTTTTATTATAATAAGCTTCTACAACATCTTCAAACGCATTTGTCATTTTTCCCATGGCAGAAATAACAACTAAAGTATCTTTTGCTACTTCGGTTCTAATAATGTTGGCAACATTTTTTACACTTTCTGCATCTTTTATCGAAGCACCTCCAAACTTAAAAATCTTCATTTTAATTGTTTTGAATAAATTTCTCTAAACCCTCTTTGTTCATTTGTACCACAGACCAATCCTTTAAATAGATAGCCCCTGTACTTTTGTAAAAATTAATTGCATTTACATTCCAATCAATTACTTCCCATGCAACTCTATTAAAATGATGTTGATGAGCATATTTTAAAACTGCTGTATATAAGGCTTTCCCAGCACCTATCTTTCGTTTGCTTTTAGTAACCATTAAATCTTCTAAATGAATTGTTTTTCCTTTCCAAGTTGAATACCGTTCATAAAATAAGGCAATACCTATAACTAAGCCACTTTCTATAGCAACAAAAAGTTTAAACTTTGGTTCTTTAGAAAAACCGTCTCTTAGTAAATCATCAACAGTAATTTCTACAGCATCTGGCTCTTTTTCAAAAACTGCTAGCTCAATAATTAAATCTAAAACAGCTTGTACATCTTTTTCTTGCCCTTCTCTTATAATAAAACTCATCTTATAAAAATTTTGTCAAAGATAGTCGTTTTGAAATCACGGTAAAATATCTCATGTTTTTGAACATTTATTTTTGATTTGTTAAAAATTAACTTTTTTTAAAAAAGAAAACCCATTTTTACGAAATCGATTTAGTAAAAAATCAGCATCTTTGTAAAATCAATTTATCTCAAAAAAAAATGACTAGACAAAAAGAAACTTTAGGAGAGTTTATTATTAAAAATCAATCTTCTTTTCAATTTAGTTCGGGAGAACTTTCTAGACTTATCAATTCTATAAGATTAGCTGCAAAAGTAGTAAATCACGAAGTTAATAAAGCTGGTTTAGTAGATATTCTTGGTACTGCTGGCGATACAAATATTCAAGGTGAAGACCAACAAAAGTTGGATGTATACGCCAATGAAAAATTCATTCAAACTCTAACAAAGAGAAATATTGTTTGTGGAATTGCAAGTGAAGAAGAAGACAGTTTTATAAGCATAAACAGTCAAGATGAAAAACATCAAAATAAATATGTTGTTTTAATTGATCCTTTAGATGGATCTTCAAATATTGATGTAAACGTTTCTGTAGGAACTATTTTTTCTATATACAGAAGAGTAACTCCTGTAGGAACACCGGTACAGCTAGAAGATTTTTTACAGAAAGGAAGTGAGCAAGTTGCTGCTGGGTATGTAGTTTATGGCACCTCTACTATGTTAGTTTACACCACTGGTCATGGAGTCAATGGTTTTACATTAAATCCAGCTATTGGTTCTTTTTATTTATCCCACCCAAACATGCAGTTTCCAGAAGATGGTAATATTTATTCTGTAAATGAAGGGAATTATTTAGACTTTCCCTTAGGGATAAAAAAATATATTAAATACTGTCAGGAGGAAGAAGGAGAAAGACCTTACACAAGTAGGTATATTGGTTCTTTGGTTTCTGATTTTCATAGAAATATGATTAAAGGTGGAATTTATATGTATCCGAAAGGATCTAGAAACCCTAATGGGAAACTCCGTTTATTATACGAATGCAATCCCATGGCTTTTATTGCAGAACAAGCCAATGGAAAATCTTCTGATGGCTATATAAGAACTATGGATGTTATCCCAACAGAATTACATCAAAGAGTTCCTTTTGTTTGCGGAAGCAAGAACATGGTTGAAAAAGTAGAAGAGTTTATGCGCGCCCATGGAGAATAAATAGTTGTGAAGTAAAACAAATCAACAATTAAATACAAAAAAATATTGGAACCTTTCTATAATAATCAACTTTAAAAGGATGATTTAGATTGGTTTTTTAACGCCTTTGTTTACTCTTTTTATATATCAAAATAAGCCATCTTTATATCACTATCAATTATCAAAACTAGATCTTCTTGTAAAACTATTTTTTAATGTTTAAATTTGTCAATAAAAATTAATTTAATCAATTTAAATATAAAAAAATTATGGCTTTTCAATTACCAGATTTAGGGTATGCTTATGATGCATTAGAACCACATATTGATGCTAGAACTATGGAAATACACCATACAAAACATCATAATGGATATACAACAAAATTAAATGGAGCAGTTGCAGGAACTGATTTAGAAGGAAAATCTATTGAAGATATTCTTGCGAATTTAGACATGAGCAATGGTGCTGTTAGAAATAATGGAGGTGGATTTTACAATCACTCTTTATTCTGGTCAGTTATGAACCCTGAAGGGAAAGGATACTTATCAGGAGAATTAAAAGGGGCTATTGAGGCTGCATTTGGCACTAAAGATGCTTTTATGGAAGCTTTCTCTAAAGCTGCAGCAACACAATTTGGTTCAGGTTGGGCTTGGTTATGTGTACTTCCAGGAGGAAAAGTAGAAGTTTGTTCAACACCAAATCAAGACAACCCATTAATGCCAGGTGTAACTTGTGGCGGAACCCCTATTTTAGGATTAGATGTTTGGGAGCACGCTTACTATTTAAACTATCAAAATAGAAGACCAGATTATATTGATGCTTTCTTTAAAGTAATTAATTGGAATGAAGTTGAAAAACGTTACGCAGAAGCAAAATAATTAGTATAATTAGTTTTAATATCTCACTCGAATGTAAAAAAGTGATTCTATTAAAATTCTAATATAAATAAAAAAGCATCCAATATTTTGGATGCTTTTTCATTTACTATTTAAAAGCTAGTAAGATCTTTTATCACTGCCTTCGTAAAAGTTTATGAACGCCTGGTTTACAACTCTATTACCTCCAGGTGTTGGATAATCTCCCGTAAAATACCAGTCTCCTAAATTATCAGGACATGCTTTATGCAAACCTTCAATAGATTGATAAATAACCTCAACATCTGCTTTAATATCTTCGGTTTTTAACATTTCGGCAATTTTGGCCGATATTTCTTCAGGGGTAAATGGGCTATATATATCCTTTACATGATTTACAATTTCTTCATCACTTTTAGACAGTTGTGCTTTACATTTTTCATAAACAGCTTCTACAATATCATATTTATTATGATCTTTCAATAACTCCAGAGCAGCTTTAAAAGCAATAAAGGCTTCAATTCTTGCCATATCAATTCCATAACAATCTGGATAGCGAATTTGTGGCGCAGAAGAAACAACCACTATTTTTTTAGGACTTAATCTGTCTAAAATTTTAATAATACTTTTCTTCAAAGTTGTTCCACGAACAATACTATCGTCAATAATAACAAGATTATCAGTAGGTTTTACAACACCATAAGTAATATCATAAACGTGTTCTACCAAATCATCTCTAGAATTATCATCAGCAATAAAAGTTCTTAATTTTGCGTCTTTAATCGCAATTTTTTCAAAACGTGCTCTTTCAGATAAAATTTCAGTTACTTTTTCTGCAGATAAATTTTTTCCCCCTGCTAATATTTTTGCGGTTTTTTGTTGATTCAATAAATCTTCAGCGGCTTCGGTCATTCCGTAAAAAGAAGTTTCTGCTGTATTTGGAATATAAGAAAAAACCGTATTAGAAATATCAGAATTTATTGATTTTAAAATCTTTGGAAACACATATTTTCCTAAATTTTTGCGTTCTTCATAGATTCCTGCATCACTTCCTCGTGAAAAATAAATACGCTCAAAAGAACAAGCTTTATTTTCTCTGGGCTCTAAGACTTTTTTGACAGAAACTTTACCACTTCTTTTTATAATTAATGCATGACCTCTTTCCAATTCTTGGACCTCTTCAATCTTAACATTAAACACCGTTTGTATAACTGGTCTTTCTGAAGCAACCACTACAACCTCTTCATCTTCATAAAAAAAAGTAGGCCTAATTCCATTAGGATCTCTTAATACAAAAGCATCTCCATGACCAACTAAACCAGCCATCGCATAACCACCATCCCAATTTTTAGAAGATCTTTTTAGTACTTTTTTTAGACTTAAATTCTCTTCTATATAAGGTGATGCGTTTCTCTTATTAAATCCTTTTTTCTTTGCTTGCTGATATAATTTAGACACTTCATCTTCTAAAAAATGTCCAATTTTCTCCATCACTGTAACGGTGTCAGTAAACTCTTTTGGGTGCTGACCTAAAGATACTAACTCTTCTAACATTTGTTTAGAATTCGTCATATTAAAGTTTCCAGCAACAATTAAATTTTGATGTTTCCAATTACTTTGACGTAAAAAAGGATGCACACTTTCTATAGAATTTTTACCAAAAGTACCATAACGTACATGTCCTAAAAATAAGTTTCCAACATATGGCATATTCTCTTCTTGCCATCTTACATCATCCTTTTTGTCAGGATTTTCCTCTAAAACACCGTTTAAACGACCGTTAATTTGAGCAAAAATATCTTGTATTGGTGTTGGCTTGTTTGAACGAACTCTACTAATGTATCTTGTACCTGGTTCCACATTAAATTTTACACTTGCAAAACCAGCTCCATCTTGTCCACGATTGTGCTGTTTCTCCATCAATAAATACATTTTATTAATTCCGTAAAAAGCGGAACCGTATTTATCTTTATAGAATTGTAATGGTTTTTTTAATCTAACCAGCGCAATTCCACATTCGTGTTTAATAGCATCACTCATTTAGTCGGTTATTTAGTTGTATTTTATGTATAAAAAAATCCGCATTTTTAAACGCGGATTCTTATTTATGATAATTCTATATCAAATTGTGTTAACTCTTTAAAGGCTTGCAAGCGCTCTTTCACTTCATCACTTGTCAACTCTTGCATACGTTCTGTGCCAAATTTCTCAACACAGAATGAAGCTAAATTAGAACCGTAAATAATGGCGTTCTTCATATTCTCAAAAGAAATATCTTCTGTTTTTGCTAAATATCCACAAAAGCCACCTGCAAAAGTATCACCTGCCCCTGTAGGGTCAAAAACCTCTGCTAAAGGCAATGCTGGCGCATAAAACATACTGCCTTCATTAAATAACAAAGCACCGTGTTCTCCTTTTTTAATAACCACATATTTTGGCCCCATTTCATGAATTTTCTTTGCAGCATTTACCAGAGAATATTCTCCAGAAAGCTGACGAGCTTCTTCATCATTAATGGTAATTACATCTACTCTTTTTAAAACAGTATGCAAATCCGCGAGGGCAATATCCATCCAAAAATTCATTGTATCTAAAACAATCAATTTTGGTTGCTCGGTCATTTGATCTAAAACTCCTGCTTGCACCAGGGGGTGTAAATTACCCAACATTAAAATACCTGCATCTTTAAAATTCTCTGGCACAACAGGTTCAAAATTTTCTAAAACATTTAATTCCGTAATTAATGTATCTCTAGAGTTCATATCGTTATGATATTTACCACTCCAAAAAAATGTTTTACCTTCTTTGATGATTTCAATACCGTCTGTATTGATTCCTTTGTTATTCATCATTTTTAAATATGATGCTGGAAAATCTCCACCAACAACGGAAACAACTCCTGTTTCTACACCAAATTGACTTGCTGCTAAACCCACAAAAGTTCCAGAACCTCCAAGAATTTTATCGGTTTTACCAAAAGGAGTTTCAATTGCATCAAATGCTACAGTACCTACTGCTAATAATTTACTCATGTGCTTATCTCAACTTCCCAAAGGGAAGGAATTTAATACGTTAATTAATATGTATTGATACTAACTAACAAAATTAATAATCTATTTACTTTCTATGTATCAAGCATTTTTAATGCTTTTTTATCGTATTTTTGCCTTTTACAAAAGGCATCTTAGATTCCACAAAAATAAGTTTAAAAAATGACTATCAAAGAAATACAAGAAGAAATTATTGATGAGTTTTCTATGTTTGATGATTGGATGGAACGCTATGAATATATTATAGATCTTGGTAAATCTTTACCTATAATCGACGCTCAATATAAATTAGATGAAAATTTAATTAATGGCTGTCAATCTAAAGTGTGGTTGTATTCTGAGCTAGAAAATGATACTATAAAGTACACCGCTGATAGTGATGCAATACTTACAAAAGGAATTGTAGCCTTGTTATTACGTGTTTACTCAGGCCAAAAACCTGCAGATATTCTAACTGCTGAAACTAATTTTATTGATCAAATTGGATTGAAAGAACACCTTTCTCCGACAAGAGCAAATGGCTTAGTTTCTATGGTAAAACAAATAAAAATGTATGCAATTGCGCAACAAACAAAATTGCATAATTAAGATTTAAATAAAATGACAGATAAAGAATTAGAGGAAGTTGGTGATAAAATAATAAAAGTTGTAAAAACTATTTATGACCCCGAGATTCCGGTAGATATTTACGAACTGGGGTTAATTTATGATGTTTTTGTCTCAGAAGAAAACAATGCAAAGATATTAATGACGTTAACATCACCGAATTGTCCTGTTGCAGAATCATTGCCTCGAGAGGTTGAAGATAAAGTGAAAACTTTAAAAGAGATTAACAACTGTGAAGTTGAAATTACATTTGACCCTACGTGGACACAAGAAATGATGAGTGAAGAAGCTAAGCTAGAGTTAGGAATGCTTTAAAAGCTTTGGATAAAAAAACGTTGAAACGACTATAAAAAATGCCAGAAGAAATCTTAAATAGAGTTGCGAATAGTAAACTCAAAACATTTGATCTTGAAGAAATTTATCCAGAAGGAAAAAGAACTCTTTTTGATATTAAAGATTGGTTGTTTCAAGAAATCATTTTAAAAGAAAAAGATTTTAGAGAAGCAATTAGTAATCATGATTGGTCTCAGTATAAAAATTCTTTTGTAGCTGTTACTTGCTCTGTAGATGCGATTATTCCCTCTTGGGCTTTTATGTTGGTCTCATCAGAATTAACGCCTTTTGCAAACAAAGTTGTAATCGGTAATTTAGAATTGTTAGAAACTGTAATTTATCAAGAGTTAATAAGCTTTTTAGATTTTAAAGATTTTGCAGACAAACCCGTTATTATAAAAGGTTGTGCAGATAAACCAATACCAAATTCTGCTTTTGCTTTTTTAATAGCAAAACTACAACCAATAGCAAAATCTATTCTTTTTGGTGAAGCTTGTTCTACAGTCCCTCTTTATAAATCCAAAAAATAATTTTAACTTTTAAGAGATATTGTTATTTTTACTTTTCCAAAAAATACACTTGAAGAAAATTACAATCCTTTTATTTCTCTTATTTTCTGTTAATCTTTCCGCACAAAAAAAGGATACGCTTCCTATTCCTAAATGGAAAATTCAAGGGAGATTTGCATTCATTTTTAATCAATCTTCATTTTCTAATTGGGCATCTGGTGGTCAAAATACAATAGCTGGGAACTTTAACATCAACTACGATTTTAATTACAAAAAAGGAAATGTAAACTGGGATAGTCGAATTATGAGCGGTTATGGTATCAATCATATTAGCGAAAAAGGGTTTCGCAAAACAGATGATCGTTTTGAATTTAACACCTTATATGGTTTTAAAACCTCAAAATATTGGTTTTTTTCTTTTATTGGTAACTTTAAAACACAATACACGAAAGGTTTTGATTACAAAAAAGATCCTAAAATTTTAGTTTCGGAATTTTTATCACCTGCTTATTTAACTTTTGGACCAGGGATGTTATGGAAGAAATCTGATGATTTAAGCCTAAATATTGCGCCTGCAACAACTAGATATACCTTGGTAAATGATTTCTTTTCTGGTCAGTTTGGTGTCGAAGAAGGCAGAAATACGGCATTTAGTTTGGGGTTTAACTTATCTGGTTATTATAAAACAACTTTGATGGAAAATGTTGAAATGGAAAACATTTTAACTATGTATTCAGATTATTTAGCAAATATTGGGAATGTTGATCTTGATTATCAAACCAACATCCGTTTTAAAATAAATAAGCATATTAAAATGCATATGACTTTTCATACAATTATTGATGATAACGCTTCAAGCAGAATTCAATTTAGACAATTATTTGGTTTGGGCGTGAATTATCGATTTCATGAAAAAGTAACTTTTTGATGCCATTATTTTTACACAAAAAAAAAAATCGTATTTTTATGTTTAGAAAATGAAAAAAAATGAAAAAATTATCTATCTTATTACTGGTGTTCTTTATTAGCTTTTCAACCAAAGCTCAAACAGCTGAAGAATTAAAAAAAGAGTTAGCTTCTAAAAAAGACTCTATCTCAAAACTACAAACTAAAGCAAAAGCAATTCAAGGTAAAATAAATGCTCTTCCAGGTTGGAGAAAAGGTGCTTTTGGAACTATTGGTGCGAGCTTATCTGGCTTTAATAATTGGTATGCCAGAGCAGCTCCAAATACATCTGCCGGTAATATAGGTATTACTGTAAATGGGTATGCAAACTTAATTGAAGATAAATTTTTCTGGAGAAACTCTGGAGCTGTAAACCTTGGTTGGGTAAAAATAGACAACAGAGACGATGATACAGATAGCGATGCTTTTGAAACTGCATCAGATGTTTTTACAATTTCATCTTTATATGGTAGAAGAATCAATACAAAATGGGCGCTTTCAGCTCTAGGTGAATACCGAACTACTTTATTAGACAACTTTAATGATCCTGGTTATTTAGATATTGGTGCTGGTTTAACTTGGACACCAACTACCCATTTAGTTGTAGTAATGCATCCAGGAAACTACAATTTTGTTTTTAGTAGTGGAGATACGGTTTTTAACTCTTCTTTAGGAGCAAAAGTTGTTGCAGATTATACCAATAAATATGGTGGTTTAAGTGTAAAATCTAATTTATCGATGTTTCAAAGCTATAAAGATGGAGATTTATCTAACTGGACATTTACCAACTCTTTTGGTTACACAATTTGGAAAGGTATTGGTTTAGGTTTTGAGTTTGGTTTGCGTAATAATAGACAAGAAGCTGCAAATTTTCAAAAAGTTGATTTAGCAGATGCAGATAACAAATTACAATCGTATTGGTTATTTGGATTAAGTTATTCTCTCTAGAAGCTAAAAATATTATGTAAAAAACCTCAAGAAATTCTTGAGGTTTTTATTTTCTTGAATTTTAAGGTTAAATTGGTATTTCCTACTTTTGTATTCTAAATTTATGTAATGACATTATTAATAATTTACGCAACAGTTTCTATTTTCTTTTCTTTCTTATGCTCAATTCTAGAAGCTGTTTTACTAAGCATAACTCCAACTTTTATAAATCTTAAAAAAAGTGAAGGTTTTGAGTTTGCTAATGAATTAGAAACATTAAAAAAAGATGTAGATAAGCCTTTAATTGCCATTCTAACAATTAATACGATTGCACATACAGTAGGAGCAATCTTAGTAGGTGTTCAAGCAAAAGTTGCCTATATAGAAGTCTATGGAACTAAAGTAAGAACCATTTTTGGAATTCAAATAACTGAAGATGTAATGGTGGGTATTGTCTCAACAATTATGACTATTTTGATATTAGTAGCTTCAGAGATTATTCCAAAGACAATAGGTGCAACCTATTGGAAACAGTTGTCAAAATTCACATCTAAGGCCTTAAAAGTGATGATTTTTCCGCTTAAATACACAGGAATTTTATGGATACTACAATTAACAACAAAATTGATTGGCGGAAAAGGTCATGGTAGTATTTTAAGTAGAGAAGGTTTTTTGGTGATGACAGATATGGCTGAAAAGGATGGTGTTTTTCAAAAAAATGAAAGTAAGGTTATTAGAAATTTATTGGGTTTTAAAGAGATAAAGGTAAATGATGTAATGACACCAAGAACGGTTTTAGAAATAGCTGACGAAAGCCAAACTATCGAATCTTTTTATCGAGAACACAAAAATTTACGTTTTTCTAGAATTCCTGTTTTTAAAGAAAACCATGATGAAATAACTGGATATTTTTTAAAAGGAAGTTTATTAGAATCTATAATTAATGGTAAGGGTGCAGAAAAATTAGCTACAATAAAAAGGAATATTTTAATTACTAACAGAGAACAATCGATTCCTGATTTATTCGATAAACTTATTAAAGAAAAAGAACATATTGCCTTGGTTGTTGATGAATATGGTTCTGTTAGCGGAATTGTTTCTCAAGAAGATGTCATTGAAACCTTGCTTGGATTAGAAATTATGGATGAAACTGACTCTGTTGCAGATTTACAATCTTATGCAAGAAAATCGTGGAAAGATAGAGCCAAAAGAATGGGAATTATTGAAAATAAAAAGGACGAATAAACATACTCCAATTTTCTAATGAAGCTAGACCTTGAATTCTGTATTGTAAAAAAACATAATGAGTTTTTTAATTACTTAATATTATTCTTAAAGGTATTACTCTTCCACTTTATATTCATGATATAAAAAATCATTATAAGGGAAGCGTTGAATATGAATTTTCTTTACCTCCTGGTAGGTTTTCTCTTTAAAATTCTCTAGATTATCTTTATTTAATGCAGAAATAAAAATCGATTCTATTTCTAAATCATTCATCCATGTTTTTTCCCAATCCTCTAAAGTGTAGTGCTCTTTTCCTTTCTCTGTTACGATATCATCTTCCTCAATTGTTTCATGTGCAAACGCATCAATCTTATTGAATACCATTAAAGTTGGTTTGTCTCCACATTTTATATCATCTAAAATGGTGTTTACCGAAGCAATATGGTCTTCAAAATTTGGATGAGAAATATCAACCACATGCAACAACAAATCCGCTTCACGCACTTCGTCTAAAGTAGATTTAAAAGACTCAACTAATTGTGTTGGCAATTTTCTAATAAAACCAACTGTATCTGTCAATAAAAAAGGAATGTTTTTAATCACCACTTTTCTAACCGTAGTATCTAAAGTTGCAAACAATTTGTTCTCAGCAAAAACATCACTTTTACTAATTACGTTCATTAAAGTAGATTTTCCAACATTAGTGTAACCTACTAGAGCAACACGTACCATTTTTCCACGATTTTTACGCTGAACAGCCATTTGTTTATCAATGGTCAGTAATTTCTTTTTTAGTATTGTAATTTTATCACGAATTATACGTCTATCTGTTTCAATTTCAGTTTCTCCAGGTCCACGCATCCCAATACCACCTTTTTGTTTATCAAGGTGCGTCCAAAGTCTTGTTAAACGCGGCAATAAATATTGACATTGCGCCAATTCTACTTGTGTTTTTGCAGAACTGGTTTGTGCCCTTTGCGCAAAAATATCTAAGATTAAATTAGTTCGATCTAAGATTTTACAATCTAAAACTTTTTCTATATTTCTTATTTGGGCTGGCGATAATTCGTCATCAAAAATTGCAGTTCCAATACCATTAGACTCAATATAATCTCTTACCTCCTCTAATTTACCAACTCCTAAAAAAGTTTTAGGGTTTGGTTTTTCCATTTTTTGAACAAAACGTTTTATAGTAACACCGCCAGCAGTTAATGTTAAAAATTCTAACTCATCTAAATACTCTTGAGATTGAGATTCATCTTGCTGCTGCGTAATTACCCCTATTAAAACGGCTTTCTCAGAAATGGCTTCTTTTTGATCTATCATACATTGCAAAAGTACAAACAAATCTTGTTTTATAAACAGAAAAAACTTCAATAGAAATTGAGGTCTTAACTAATTAATTCAAATTTTACTATCTATTGTATTATACTTTCTCTTTTTAATAGTGATTTTCCCACTCCGCCTTTACACTTGACAAAAGTAGTTTTCTAAAAATAAATTTAGCAAGTCTTAATGTTAATAAAACATGTATTTAAGGTTATGAAATTACTATAACTTTCAACTCTTTTTAATACCAAATCACATTTATGATTCCGTCAATAGCTTCAATAAAAGAAAAAAAATAACAATTATTGCGTTTTATACGCTAGAAAATTTATTTGATATTGATGATAATTTTGCCTCCAAAAGAAGAATCAATCTTTTTCTTGATTTTTAAAAGCTTTCATCAACTTTTCATCATTTAAAATATATTTCTTGTATTTACCATCTCTATATCTGTAATAAATAAAAAGTGGCATTAACAAAAAAGAAAAGTAAAAAACACCTAAACCCATTACAACTTGTGCTTTTTGATGCTCTATGTTTATCAGATAAAACCCAATTGTCATCCATACTAAAAAGATAACAAACATTATTTTTAACGCTAATTTCATCTTGTAAATTTACAAAAGTTAAATTTTTAGAGAATAAAGAAAAGCATTCTTTTACTAATAATTATATTTGACTTAAAAACAGCTAAAAATATATGAACCCATGAATCAAAAAATTGTCATTGCACACAGAGGTGCTTGTGGGTATTTACCAGAACATACCTTAGAAGCAAAAGTTATGGCACACGCAATGAACGCAGATTTTATTGAGCAAGATTTAGTGTTGAGCAAAGATGATATTCCTATGGTTATTCATGATATTTATTTGGATGACATAAGCGATGTTGTCACAAAATTTCCAACTAGAAAAAGAAAAGACAATCGTTTTTATGTCATCGATTTTAACTTTGATGAGTTAAAAACTTTGTGTGTTACTGAACGTATTGACACAAAAACGGGAGAGCAAGTTTATAAAAATCGTTTTCCAAAAGGAAAAGGAAATTTTAAACTCAATTCTTTGCAAGAAGAAATAGAATTAATTCAAGGGCTAAATAAATCAACAGGAAAGAACATTGGAATTTACCCTGAAATTAAAAAACCTAGTTTTCATCAAAAGGAAGGTAAAGACTTACCCAAAATTGTTCTAAAAGTACTATCACATTATGGCTATAATAGCAAATTAGACCATTGTATCTTACAATGTTTCGATGCTAATGCGTTAGAGAAAATTAGAAAAGAATTGAAGTCTGAATTATTTTTAGTTCAGTTAATAGAATTACCTGAACAAACAAAACAACTGAAACATTTTGCAACGTATGCAGATGGAATTGGACCTTGGTACAAACAAATTTTATCAGAAAAAATTAATGGGAAATTCACCTTTACTTCTTTAGTTTCTGATGCTCATAAATTGGGATTAAAAGTCCACCCATATACATTTAGAGCAGATACTTTAAGTGAATTTTCTAACTTTGAAGAAATGATGCAAACGCTTTTAATCGATGCAAATATTGATGGTGCTTTTACAGACTTCCCTGATTTGGTAGTTGCTTTTTTAAAAAAAAATAAACATGAATAAAATTATTTATAAACTATCTCATTTTAATAACGAACTAAAAGTTTTTAAAGCTGATAACAAAGAAATAATCTATAGCTCTTTTTGGTTTATGGAATTTGGAAAAACTTGTGCCGAAGTTCAAAATTCAGCAGAAGAATTGATTTATTTCATCACAAAAAAGTTTCAATTTTGGAAATGGAGAATGGTTTATCTGATTAAAGATAATAATGAAAAAGACTTAATATTAATCTCTCAAAATAAAAGAAATACTATTTATAAAATTGAAATTGATTCAACTATTTATGAAATTAAAATTCATTACAAAAAGAAGAAATCAGTTTATAAAAACAATAAAAAAATAGCTGAATTTGATGAATCTCTTTCTGATGAAAAATTTATACAATTGTTAGTTTCTGATGAGAAAGATATTAAAATGGTTTTTCTTTTATATACTAGTTTACTAATTGGTGAAACTGATCAAAAGGCAAAAACAGTTATGATAAGTCAAAAACAATTAGAAACTATTAAAGAGCCTTGGAATTAGTTTAAGTGTTTTTTATTCTACCAAAATTAAAGGCAAAAATTGAAGAAGTATTAGAAATAATAAAATTAATAATGAGATAGTGAGGGGTTTTTTTATTTTTTTATTTTTGTATTGAGCATCTTTACCCAACTTTGTATTCCAAAAAAATTCAGTTAAGATCACATATCCAATAAGATTAAAAATCAAAGTAGTAAAAAAAGATTTTGGGAGATAATGTAAAACTACGGCTGAAAGTAAAGTATATCCAATTCCAAAAACAAGTACCTGAAATCTAGCCTTGTAATTATTTACAGCCTTTAAATTAGACATTAAAAGTACAGCTCCAAAAAGAGTACTAAAGAAAATGGTAAAACCTTGTATTGCTTTTTTTGAATACAAAATTGGTAATTCAAGTTCTTCAATAGAACTTTCTTTATTTTCATTAAATTTTTCAAAAATTTGAACATCTTGGTTTTGCGAAGTTTCTTCTAATTTAATTTCACCTTTCTTAATTAGTCTTCTATTTTCAAGTTCCCAAATTACTGCTTGTAATGCTTCTTGCGTATAGTTCTTTTTTTCTTGAATAATCTGCTCTAATTCTGTATTAGATTTTTTACTCATTTTTTGGGTAAAACTATTTGTTCTCATTTTTAATATTTATTGTAATTAAGCAGTTACTTCTATTAATTTATTTCTATACGCAGTAAGTAATTTCGATTTTGAAATAAAACCAACATACTTTTCATTTTCTACTACAGGTAAATTCCAAGCACCACTTTCTTTAAATTTTTTCATTACATCTTCAACAGCATCATCATGAAAAATAATGGCAGGAGCCAATTTCATGAAATCTGAAACGTAGGTCTTGTGATACTGAGATTGATCAAACATCATAGGCCTAATATCATCTAATAACACAATTCCTAAAAAATGTTTCTTTTCATCTAAAACAGGAAAAATATTTCTTTTTGATTTTGCAACCGAATTTTTAAGCATTTCACCAAGCGTCATTTCCCGTGTAATTGATTTAAAATTCCGCTCAATAAGGTTATCAATCCTCATCAACATTATTACGTTTTTATCTTTATTATGCGTAATTAATTGCCCTTTCTTTGCCAATTCTACCGTGTAAATTGAGTTGGATACAAAATATTTTGTAAAAGCAAAAGAGATGGCTGAAACCAACATTAATGGAACAAATAACTCGTACCCACCTGTTATTTCTGCAATCAAGAAAATAGCAGTTAATGGCGCATGGAGCACACCGGCCATTAAACCTGTCATCCCAATTAAAGTAAAATTAGATTCAGACACAAAAAAACCAAGGTGATTAATCACTTTTGCAATAGCATTTCCTAAAGCACTTCCCATAAAAAGTGTCGGAATAAAGATTCCTCCAACCCCACCGGCAGCAAAAGTAGTTGTCATTGCAATTGCTTTAAAAATGGCAATTAATAGCAACATTAAAACAACGACATATACATTTTCTAAATCTAGATTATAAGGAATGTCTTTAAGCGCTACTGCTGTATTTCCTTTTAATAAATTATTAATTAACCCATATCCCTCACCATATAAAGGCGGAATTAAATACAGCATAATTCCGATTGCAATTCCACCAATTAACAATCTTTTAAACGGACTATTAAACTGTTCAAAAAAGTTGATTATTTTAAAATACATTTTAGAAAAATAGACAGATGCAATTCCTGTTAAAAAAGCTAAGGCAGCATAAAAAGGAATATCTTTTACTTCAAAAACATCTACCAATTTAAATCTAAATAGCACATCGGTTCCTACAAAAAAATAGGTCGTAATGACTGCGGAAACTGATGCCAACAACAAAGGAACCAAAGATGCAAAAGCCAAGTCTAAACTAAAAATTTCTACCGCAAAAATAATGGCTGCAATTGGCGCTTGAAACATAGAAGACATTGCCCCAGCTGTTGCACAACCGATTAATAACATTCTTGTTTTAGAGTTCATATGAAACAATTGTGCAACATTAGAACCCAAAGCGGCTCCAGAACTTACAGCAGGTCCTTGAAGCCCTGCAGAACCACCAAAACCAACCGTAATTGGCGCTGTAATTAAAGACGCAAATATTTGATACCTCTTTATAATTCCGTTTCTTCTAGAAATAGCATGCAAAGTGGTCGAAATTCCATGACCAATATTTCTTTTTACTATAAATTTCTTAATCCCAAAAACTAAAAATAAACCTATAATCGGGAAAATAAAATAAAATGCATAATGATATTCCTTAATTAAATTACCTTGCAAACCCTCTTCTATTAAGAAGGTTAAATCTTTTAAAATAAAAGTTCCTATACCTGCCAAGAAACCTACTAATACACTTAAAATATAAATAAATTGTCGCTCAGAAATATATCTATATCTCCAAATTAGAATTTTTCTATATATTTTTTTTGTTGTTGGCATTCTTACTTTGAAATCAAAATATCGGTACCTAAATAACCGTCATTTTTATTATAATACCAAGCTCTATTTTTTGGCATTTTTATATCGTTTATAATTTCTAATCCTGATAATAAAATATACTCTCCACTGTCTTTTTTCTCTTTAAAAAACTGATATACTTCCATCGCATACGTTTTTGGATTGAAATAAAAGTACCAAGTATCTTTACCAACCTGTTTATTGTAAGTCGCTTTTAAAACCAAATACTCTTTTCCTTGGAACTTTTTACGTTCAACTTTTGGATGAATAATGGTCCCATCATCTTTCAGTTTCATTGGTAAACCATACAAATAAGTATAATAATTCTTATACATATTTGCACGTTCACAATTTAGATTATACCTATTTTTTAACTCTTCAGACGGATTTATGTTTCCATTAATTGACATACTACAATCGTCTTTTTGAATGATATATTCTGTAACAATTGTATCTCTAATAGCTTTCACTAAAAAATATTCTTCGGGAAGATTTATTTTAATAGTACTTTTTCTTGAAGCATTCTTTGGCGTTTCCATCGTCACAAAAAGTTCTCCTTTAAAAGTTTCCCAATTTCCCTTTGGGTCATGAAATTGAATCGCTTTTTCTAATAACTCATTGCCTGTAATTTTTTGAGAAAATGAAGTAATTGAAATAAGTAGTAGTAAAAGAGTGGTCGTTTTTTTCATGTGTTTAAATTAATAAAAAATCCCGCAAAAGCAGGATTTAAAATTTTATGATTGAATATCGAGTTTTAAACTTAATTCTTTTAGTTGATCATCATCTATAAATGCTGGCGCATCGATCATTACATCTCTTCCTGAATTATTTTTTGGGAAGGCAATAAAATCACGAATCGTTTCTTGTCCTCCTAAAATAGCAACCAATCTGTCTAAACCAAAAGCCAAACCTCCATGAGGTGGTGCACCATATTCAAATGCATCCATTAAGAAGCCAAATTGTGCTTTGGCATCTTCTTCAGAAAAACCTAAATGCTTCAACATTGTTGCTTGCATTTGTTTATCATGTATTCTAATAGAACCTCCCCCAATTTCATTCCCGTTTAAAACCAAATCATACGCATTTGCTTTAACAGCTCCTGGATCTGTATCTAACAATTCCAGTTGCCCAGGTTTTGGTGACGTAAATGGATGGTGCATTGCATGGTAATGACCCGTTTCTTCATCTAATTCTAACAAAGGAAAATCTATAACCCAAAGTGGCGCAAATACTTTTGAATCTCTCAATCCTAAACGTTCTGCTAATTCCATTCTTAACGCAGATAATTGTGCTCTTACTTTATTTGTTTCTCCGGATAAAACACAGATTAAATCTCCAGGTTTTGCCCCTGTAATTACTGCCCATTTAGCCAAGTCTTCTTGGTCGTAAAACTTATCTACAGAAGATTTAAATGTTCCATCTTCGTTTAAACGACAATAAATCATTCCTAAAGCACCAACTTGTGGCCTTTTAACCCATTTTATAATATTGTCTATTTCTTTTCTAGTATAGGTATTTCCTCCCGGCACTGCAAAACCAACAACTAATTCTGCACTGTTAAAAACACCAAAATCTTTATGTTGTGTAACTTCATTTAACTCTCCAAATTTCATTCCAAAACGAATATCTGGTTTGTCATTTCCATACAATTTCATTGCATCATCATAGAGCATTCTTGGAAATTCTGCGACCTCAACTCCATTAATTTCTTTTAACAAATGACGTGTTAGTCCTTCAAAAACAGCTAAAATATCTTCTTGTTCCACAAACGCCATTTCACAGTCAATCTGTGTAAATTCTGGCTGTCTGTCTGCTCGCAAATCTTCATCTCTAAAGCATTTTACAATTTGAAAATATTTGTCCATTCCGCCAACCATTAATAATTGTTTGAATGTTTGAGGACTTTGCGGTAATGCGTAAAACTGACCTTCATTCATACGAGAAGGAACTACAAAATCTCTTGCTCCCTCTGGAGTAGACTTAATTAAATAAGGCGTTTCAACTTCAATAAATTCTTGATCAGACAAGTATTTACGAACTTCCATCGAAACTTTATGACGAAATATTAAACTGTCTTTTACCGGATTTCTCCTAATATCTAAATACCTGTATTTCATCCTAATGTCTTCACCACCATCTGTTTTATCTTCAATTGTAAAAGGCGGCGTAATAGATGCATTTAAAATCTCTAGCTTAGAAACCAATACTTCAATATCTCCTGAAGACATTTTAGAATTCTTAGATTCTCTTTCGATTACAGTTCCTGTAATTTGAATCACAAATTCTCTACCTAAAGATTTTGCTTTTTCCATCATGTCTTTTGGAGTGCGCTCTTCATCAAAAATTAATTGCGTAATTCCATACCTGTCTCGTAAATCGACCCAAACCATAAACCCTTTATCACGCGATTTCTGGACCCAACCCGCCAAGGTTACTTCTGTATTGATATGCGATGCTCTTAACTCGCCACAAGAATGACTTCTATACATTTCTTTTCTTTTAATGAACCACAAAACTAAACATTTTCTATTAAATATGCCTTTTTTGGGCGTTCATTTCTAAAGAGAAATACCCCGCTTTTCGCACTCGCTTTTTTTAAACAAAAAAGAGCTCAAACAATTGCTGCAATCAGTAACGCAGAATCCATTCAATTCTTTGTAAATTTGCTTTATGAGTGTCATCAATATACAAGAGAAGTTCAAGCTATTTTCTGACCATTGGTCACCAAAAAAAGTAGGTGAATTAAATGGGCAACAAATATTATTAGCAAAATTAAAAGGTGAGTTTTTGTTTCATAAACACGATAATGAAGATGAATGTTTTATGGTGATAAAAGGTTCTTTAGACATTGAACTAAGAGACAAAACAATTTCTTTAAGCGAAGGCGAATTTTACATTGTTCCAAAAGGAGTTGAACACAAACCAATTGCAAAAGAAGAAGTTCATATTGTTCTGTTTGAACCTCTTTCTATTAAACATACGGGAGATATTGTTGCAGATATCACTGTTGAAACTTACGAAAGCATTTAATTATGAGTAAACTATATTTAGTTCCTACGCCAATAGGTAATTTAGAAGACATAACCTTTAGAGCAATTCGTGTTTTAAAAGAAGTCGATTTTATTTTAGCAGAAGATACTCGAACCAGCGGAAAACTTTTAAAACATTTTGAGATTGATACACAAATGCACAGTCATCATATGCATAATGAGCACAAATCTATCATTGGAATTATCAACCGGATAAAAAATGGAGAAACCTGTGCTTTAATCTCTGATGCTGGAACACCTGCCATTTCAGATCCTGGATTTTTACTCACAAGAGCATGTGTAGAAAATAATATAGAAGTAGACTGTTTGCCTGGTGCGACTGCTTTTGTGCCAGCCTTGGTAAATTCTGGCTTACCAAATGACAAGTTTGTTTTTGAAGGTTTTTTGCCCGTTAAGAAAGGAAGACAAACTCGATTTTTATTATTAGCGGAAGAAAAAAGAACTATGATTTTTTATGAATCTCCCCATAAACTAGTAAAAACCTTAGCACATTTTGTAGAATATTTTGGTGCTGACAGACAGGTCTCTGTTTCTAGAGAACTTACAAAAATGTTTGAAGAAACAATTAGAGGAACCGCCACTGAAGTTTTAGCGCATTATACAAACAAACCACCAAAAGGAGAGATTGTTATTATTGTTGATGGCAAAAAATAATTTATTTTTCTAGTTTTAATTCTTTGAATTAATTTCTTTTTTTATAAACCGAAGAATAAAAATTTATAACAAAAAAAAGGAGATTGTTTTTAATTATCTCCTTTTTCTGTTCAAAAAATATTACAATCAATTATTTACCGCCTAAAAATTTAGGCTTTATAACTAACATTGCCCAAGCCCAGTTTTGAGATCCTGCAGCTGCGGATTCAGTAATTCCTTTTAACTCATACATTCCCTCGTTTGCAAACATTTGAGAATATCCAAGTAGCAAAGCATACCCTTTAAATTTCTTTTTGTATACCAAATCTATTTCTGTTCCTAATGATTTTTCTCCACTAGCTAAGGCTTGTTCTCCTCTAAAGTTTAATGCTTTCACCATTAAACTAGAAGATTTATTTAAAGTAAAGTTTGCGCTTACATGAAAATCTACTAAACCAATAGAATTTGCATGGTTGCCCACATAAAAATAATCCATAAATCCATTAAACTTATGATTTGTCCCATATAATGGAAAGAATGCCCCTGTTTCTCCTGCATCACCGTCATTACCACTAATAATTTCTAGACCCGCTCCTAAATTAACTTTTGGCGTTGCTTTGTAACTAAAGTCTATTCCTAATAAATAAGCCCCTTTTGCATCTAATGCTCCTTGACGTTGTCCAGTCTGTAAATAGGCATTTGCGGCGAATCCAAAGCTTCCGTTTTTATAATTTAAATGCGTTCCTAATGTCTGTAAGTTACTTACGCCATCTGCATTATTGTCTGCGTCAAATTCTTGAAATCCATTATTCATTAACAATAAACTACTAGAAAATTTATCCCAACTCTTCTTCATATATAACATTTGCATAGTTTTATATGAGAAAAAACCTTTGGTATTGTAGCCTGTTCCTGCAGAAACAAAACCCGTTGGGTGCGAATAATCTTGGTTAAAAGCCAATGCTACATCTAACATAAAATTGTCCTTTTTATATTTGAGTAAAGCGGCATCATGATTACGTCCTTGCTGTGCCCAATCTAAGCCTCCTAAAATTCTTTGATCGTCGTAAGAAAGAACTTGACGCCCTATTTTTGTTGATGTATTTTCTCCTAACTTAATTTCAGCCCAAGCTTGAAAAACCGCAAAAGAATTGTTCTGATCGTAAGGTAAAATCTGTCTATTTTCTCCCCAAACCATGATATCTTGCAAACTAACATATACCCAATAATTGTCAGTCATATAACTAGTATTTAGTCTTACTCTAGTAGAAATTCCAAAACCAGCCTCAGCAGCATCTGGAATTAAACTTCCAAATCCATGACGATATTCTGTTCTTGGTCTAAACTCGCCATCTAATGTAAATTGTGCTTTTGCAAATTGGAAGCATAAAAGCATTAATCCTAAAATTACGTATTGTTTCTTCATTATTTTCTTATTTTAATTTAATAGTATTTCGTTTTTAATTACTTAAAATTGACCTTTCAAAGGTAAGACCAGTTCCACACCTATATTATGATAAATCTCATAATAAAACTGACAAATAAATCTAGTGCTCTAAAAAATCTATTAAGTGCTTTCTATATGTATAATAATCGTCGTGTTCTAAAACTGATTTTCTAGTTCTTGGTCTTTCAAAATTGATGTCTAGAATATCACCAATTTTTGCTTTGGGACCGCTTGTCATCATCACAACTCTGTCTGCTAAAAAAATAGCTTCATCAACATCGTGCGTAATCATAACAGCAGTAATTTTCTCTTTATTCCATATCTCAATTAAGATATCTTGCAATTCTCCTCTCGTTAAAGAATCTAACATTCCAAAAGGCTCATCTAATAAAAGTACTTTTGGTTTAATCGCAAATGCTCTTGCAATACCCACCCTTTGTTGCATTCCTTGAGATAATTCGCTTGCTTTTTTATGAAAAGAATCTTCTAAACCTACTTTTTGTAAATAGTATTTCGCAATATCATTTCGTTGCGCTTTTGTTCCGTGAGGAAACACTTTATTTACACCCAACAATACATTTTGTAATGAGGTCATCCAAGGCATTAAACTAGGTGATTGAAAAATAACACCCCTATCTGGTCCTGGTCCGCGTATATGTTTTCCTAATACAGAAATATTTCCTCCTGAAATTGGGTTTAACCCTGCAATCATTGAGAGCATTGTTGTTTTACCGCAACCTGAATGACCAATTATAGTCACGAATTCTTCTTTTTTTATCTGAAGATTTAAATCCTCTAAAACTACATAATCACCTTTCGGAGTAGGATACACTTTTTTTAGATTTTTTAAATCCAGCATAACTTCATTCGAATGAAACAGTCTATTATTAGTAATGATTTTAGCTTTTTTTTGTTCTAATATAGTGCTCATATCATTCCATATTTAAACTGATTAACAAAATCTTTCGGACGCAAATCTGGCAATATAAATTCTTCCTTAGCTTCAGATTTTCTCTCATTCCCAATATCCATCAAATACTCAATAATAGCATTTCTTGTTTTCTTAAAATTAGGATTATCGTTCATTTCCGTTTTATCTCTTGGACGATCTAAATCAATTTTAAATTCTGGTCCTAAAGTTGCTCTTGGACCTGGGCGAAGAGGAATAATTCTATCCGCCATATAAATTCCTTCATCTACATCATTGGTAATTAATAGCGCTGTTCTTTTGTCTTTACCCCAAATATTTAAGATTTCATCTTGTAAATTCCCGCGAGTTAAAGCATCTAAAGCTCCTAAAGGTTCATCCATAATTATCATCTCTGGTTTCATTGCCAAAGCTCTTGCAACGGCAACCCTTTGACGCATTCCTCCAGATAATTCTTTTGGTCTTTTATGCATAGCTGGTGTTAAACTCACCATTTCTACATAGTCAGAAACAATCGTTTTTAACTCCAATTTAGATTTCTGTGGAAAAGCTTCTTTTACAGCCATAAAGACATTTTGTTCAACTGTTAACCAAGGCAGTAAGGAATAATTTTGAAAGATAACTCCCCGTTCATGACTTGTACCAATCACGGACTCTCCTTTAAATAAAACTTCACCACTTGTAGGCGCTAACAAACCATTTATTAGGTTTACTAAAGTTGTTTTTCCACTTCCGGTAAAACCAACAATAGCGACAAATTCTCCCTCTTCTATTTTCAAGTTTATGTTAGATAATATTTCTGTTTCCCTATCCCCTTGACCATAGGTTTTGTAAATATTATTTAATTCTAAATATGCCATTTTATAATATTTAATTATTGAATTTTTTTATATTGAATTTTTTTATTTTACAATTTAATCTTTATAGAATTACACATTTATATTGCATTTGTTTTATCAAAAGACACCCAATTTTGTATCGTTAACATTAATCGATCTAATAAAAAACCAATAATCCCAATGACAAACATGGCAACAATAATTTTTGCATTAGAATCGTTTGCTCCATTTTGGAATTCCTCCCATACAAATAGTCCTAAACCAGGACTCTGTGCCAAAAGTTCAATCGCAATTAAAACCATCCAAGCCACTGATAATGTTATTTTTAATCCGGTAAAAATTAATGGCAAGGAAGAGGGTAATACTACTTTAAAAATTTTCTGAAAAGTGCCTAATTTCAAAACTTTTGCAACGTTTATATAATCTTTATCTACAGAAGAAACGCCCATTGCTGTATTGACCAAAGTAGCCCACATAGAGCATAAACCAACACTTATAAATGAGATTGTAAATGAACTGTCTTCATTAGAATCAATCAACAATGTTTTTACAATCATAAAAACTAACAAATACCAAACAACTGGTGATACTGGTTTAAAAATTTGAATAAACCAGTTAAATGAACTTTTTAATGTTGGACTCAATCCTATAAAAATTCCTAAGGGAACAGCGATTAATAACGCCAATAAAAAACCAGCAAATACTGTTTGTAAACTTCTAAAAATTTGATCTACAAAAGAAGGCCTTCCCGTATAGGTAATTGCATTTTTACCTTCAGCGACTCTTTTGGCATTTAAAACTGTTGTCTTTTCTATAAAAGCAGCTTTATCTGCAGTAATAATATTATGATCTCTTAACAAAGATTGAAACGATTTCCAAACTTGAACAGGAGACGGCAATGTATTTGGTTCACAACTAGATTCACCGGAAGCAATACAAACTTTTAAAGCATCTGCTGCAACTTGACCTTGATCTGCTAAAGCCTTTTCTATTTTAAATTCTGCCTCAATATTGTATAAAGACTTTGCTCCTAAATGCCACAAACCAATAAATAATAAAATGGAAGCAAGTGGCACTATAGTCTTGCGTAAAAAGTTTTTAAATTCTTCTTTTTCTAGTTTTCCTATAAACAGATCTTTTAATGTTGTAAAAAAACCTAATCCTATAAAATTAGAAACCTTCCCTAGTGTTAAACTTGCTTTCATAATATTATTTTCTGGGGTATTGTTATTTTTTGTCTTTATTTCCTATTTTGAAACTATTGATGTATCCTAAAGGATCTTTTGCATCGTAAATTGTTCCGTCAATAAAATCTGCTGTTGCTGGCTTATAACCATCGGTCATAGGAATATCTGTAGCAGGTATGTTTCCTTCAGCTACTAAAAGAGCTGCTGCTTTTTTCCAGATATCTGGTCTGTAAATATCTTTAATTGTACTTGCATACCAATCTGCAGTTTTTGCATCAGGTATCTGTCCCCATCTTCTCATTTGTGTTAAAAACCAAATTCCATCAGAATAAAAAGGATATGTTGCATTGTATTTATAGAATACATTAAAGTCTGGCATATCACGTTTATCTCCTTTCTCAAACTCAAAAGTACCTGTCATAGAATTTGCTAAAACTGCTTCTGGCGCACCAACATATTGTGACATTGATAAGATTTTTACCGCTTCTTTTCTGTTTGTTGGTTCATCTAACCACTTACCAGCTCTAATTAAAGCTTTAGTAACTGCAATTGCTGTATTTGGATTTTCATCAATAAATTTCTGAGTCATTACAAATACTTTCTCTGGGTTGTTTTTCCAGATATCATAATTTGTCACAACCGGAACTCCAATCCCTTTAAAAACAGCTTGTTGATTCCAAGGTTCACCAACACAATATCCATGAATGGTACCTGCTTCTAACGTTGCTGGCATTTGTGGCGGAGGGGTTACAGATAATAAAACCTCAGCATCAATTTGTCCTTGTACATTTTCTTTTGTGTACATTCCAGGATTGATTCCTGCTGCTGCTAACCAATATCTAATTTCATAATTATGAGTTGATACAGGAAAAACCATCCCCATTTTAAATGCTTTTCCAGAATTTTTATACTCAGTAATAACTGGTTTTAAAGCTTCTGCTTTTATTGGATGAACTGGCTTACCATCTTTATCTTTTGGCACATGAGATTTCATTTTAGACCAAACATCATTAGAAACTGTAATTGCATTTCCATTTAAATCCATAGAAAAAGTAGTAACTAATTTTGCTTGACGACCAAAACCTGCTCCTGCAGCAATTGGCTGACCTGCTAACATATGCGAACCATCTAATTGACCATCAATAACACGGTCTAAAATATTTTTCCAGTTAGATTGTGCTTCGACAGAAACAAACAACCCTTCGTCTTCGAAAAAACCTTTTTCTTTAGCAATTGCCAAAGGAGCCATATCTGTTAATTTGATAAAACCAAAAGTTAATTGTGGTTTTTCAATTTCTAATGTTTTTGTTTTTGATGTTTTTGCTTCAACAGCTGCTGTTGTCTTTTTAGTTTCTTTACCTCCACAAGCAAATAGTAACATTGCTGCAGGTAAAATGAAAGTTGATTTTTTAAATAGAGATTTCATTTTTAGTAAGTTTTTATTAATCTAAGTATTAATACTTATTTTTTGACAAATATATACCCAGACATAGTTTTAACTTATGGGATTAACCATAAACAAACCTCTTTTTAAAACATATTAAAAACTATTAAAAAACATATTTATATATTAAGTTTTTGATATACAAATATTTAAAATAAAATAAAACTACTTATATTTTATACTTAGTTATTTTTTTAGATTATTTCTATGCGCAAAAAAACCTTTCTAATTAATAAATACTGAAAGGTCTTTTTGTAAACTTATTTTGGGCTCTCGTTTTCACGGAAATAACAAGAATATATTATTTATGAATCTAAATAGTAGTTATGTTCACTAATTTCGTTCTTTAAAGCTTGAAGGTTATTAATGCCAATTTTTTTTCCTTTTGCCGTAATAAGATCTTCTTTTTTAAGTACAGAAAATATTCTGATAACCTGCTCTTCCGTAGTTCCTGCATAATCTGCATATTCTTTTCTACTAAGAGGTAAGTTTAAAAAAACACCTAAATTACCAAACTTTCTGTTGATGTATAATAAGGTGTCGATAACACGTTCGCGAACCGTCATTTGAGAAATAGACTTTACTTTAGATTCGCTTTTGTTTAGTTCATTAGCATAAAAAAGCATCATATCATAAGAAAATTTAGGATTTTCTAACAGAGCTTCTTGTAAATAATCTTTAGAGAAATAACATAATATTACATCTTGTAAAGCAATAGCTCCTATAGAATAATATTCTTCTGTACCAAAACCTCTGTGCCCAATAATTTCTCCTTCTTTAGCAAAACGCACAATCTGTTCTCTACCATTAATACCTGTTCTAAAAACCTTTACAGTTCCTTTAATAATAAAAAACAATCCATTTACAGAAGCTCCTTCCATAATAAATTGCTGCCCTTTCTTACATTTTAAGGTTTTCTTGTTTTTAACAAAAGCTGAATTGGAAAGATAATTTAAATTTTTATTTATCAGACAATTAGCATTAACACAAGAAGCGCAAGAGAAGTCTGTAACCACTTTTCTTGTATTATTTGACACTATATTTTGATGTAACATCAATTCTTATTCTGTTATAATTAAAGTTATTTTTTTTTTGTTTATTTCACTAATACTATTTTCTTAAAATAGTTTTTAGAAGCTTCACATAGAGAACACTCATAAGATACTGGCAATTCAGAAAACATAGTTTTTGGTGGTATATTCTGAGTAATATCTCCAAAACTGTCATCATAAATTGTTAAGCAATCTTGACATTGATAGACTTCTAATTTTGTAGTTTTTTTCTTTACTTTAATTACTATTTCTTCTTCTTTTTCATTTCCTAACTGATCAAAATAAAGTTGACTTAACTCCATTAATAAACCTGGTAATTCTACCTTATCTACATCTTGTACATGTAAGATATAATCTCTCGTATTTGGATCAAAATTTTTTGCATACAACAAATTATAGGTATCTCTTGTTTTAAAATTACCAATCATTTCTGGTTGTTTATTTTTTTCAACAACAATAGATGTAAAATAATAAAAAGACTTGCTGTAATCTGTAATTCCAAAGGTTAAACCATATGTACTAATATCATTTTGATCGAAATTAGAAACCAAATATTTCTTAAGATTTAACGCATCTTTATTAGAAACTGGCAAATGCCAGTTTAATTCTAACATTGAGTGCCTAACATTAATACCTCTTTTACCTAAAAATTTCTCCCATATTAATTTAGATTCTTTCGGTATTCCTTTTACTACAAATGATTTCCATGGAGTTATAGAAATTTTACCAATCTTATTTTCTGAACATAATTCGCACATTTCCTTTAAAAAAGAGATGTCATATTTGTTATTTCTCCAATACAAACCCAACCAATATTTATCCATTCCAATTTTATTCATTCCTTCAAAATATGGAAAAGGGTAAAAAGGCACTTCTAAAGGTTTATCTACGGTTCTATTATTGGTATCAACTGCATCACTTACCAACTCAAAAATAGTTTCTATAGTTTCTGGTTCTTCCTGAAGAATATCTTCAATTGCAGCTTCAATTTTATCTAAATCCCAACTATAAATTAATGCAGGATACATTTTTGTTTTTTTCCAATCTGGAAGTCTCACATACAAATACCAATAATCTTCGTGTTCTGAAGCAATAAAATTAATATGTCCTGTAAACAATGGAACTAAACGTTGTTTTGGATCTGTAATATTGATTTTCAATTTTGATTTAGAACGAAATTGCTCTAAAATATACAAGTATCTATCTCCTGTTAACCAAGAAGTACTTGGAAAAATATCTGCACAAACATAAGAGGAAACAATATTTTCTACACCAGTTTCATCAATTTCTACAATTTTTAGTTTATCAAATTGAGTAAGATCATCTCGTTGTACTTTTTTAGGCAATAAAATATCTTGTCTAGATCCAAAAGAAATCGTTTTTAACCCTAAACTTTCGACAGAATCGCAAATATATTTTAGTTCTCCAGGAGATAAAACGCCTCCTTTTATGATTAATCTATTTAACTGTTTGCTCATACTCCTACTTTTGCATTATTCAAAATTTCTCTAACTTCAGTTTTGCAACTTCCACACCCTAAACCGGCACCAGTTTTGTTACATAATTCTGTAAAATTTGTGCATCCTTTTGCTATTTCTTCTTCAATGTTCCCGGAACCAACTTGACTGCATGAACAAATCAATTCTCCTAACATTGGGGTATTATTTGATGTACCTCTTAATAGCGTGTTTCGCTTATCAGACATTTCGATTTTGCTTTCAATCATTGTTTTGAATTCTGCAAATTCGTTTTTATCCCCCATTAAAACTGCACCAATTAACAAGTCATCTTTTACAATACACTTCTTATAATAGCGTTTAGAAATATCAGTAAAAATGATTTCTTCGTAACTAGAATCATTTTCTGGAACAATAATTTCACCAATACTACAGAGGTTTAAATCATTAAATTTCAAAATATTCATCAACACAGAACCTTTATAAGACTCACTAATATCACCTGCAATAAAATTGGCTAAAACACCTGCTTGTTCTTCCGCTGCTGAAGTAATTCCGAATAATTTATTATTGAATTCTGCTATTTCTCCAATAGCAAAAATGTCTGGATGTGAAGATTGTAAGTGTTGGTTCACCCTAACACCTCTTCCGCAAATAATTCCGTTATCTTTTGCAATTTCTATGTTTGGTCTTGAACCAATTGCATAGACAATTGCATTGGCAGTTATGTATTTTCCACTTTTTAGATTAATGGTTAATTCACCTGTATCTTCATCATCAAAAACAGTGCTAACTTCGTTGTCAAAATAAATTTGAATACCTCTTTCCTGCACGTCTAAAGACAATAGTTTACTTGATGTTTTATCTAATTGACGCTCCATTAGTCTAGAAGCCCTTTGCACAATTGTAATTTTTACATTTTTGTGCTTCATAGCTGCTGCCAGTTCTAAACCCAATAAACCTCCACCAACAATAACAACATGCTGTTCTTCTGGCGGCAGACCTGTGTTCTCCAAATATTTTTTAAAATTATCTGCATCTGTTTTATTTCGCATGGTAAATCTACCAGGTAAATCAATCTGTACATCTTTTGGTATAAAAGCGCGACTTCCTGTTGCCAAAATCAGCTTATCAAATTTATGTGTTACACCATTAGAATCTGTAACTATTTTGTTGTCTTTATCAATCTTATCAATAAAAGTTTCTGGATGAATTTTAATCTCTAAATTGCTTAATTCCGCGTTTTTAATCTTTAATAACTGTTCCCAAGAAAGCTCTTCTGTAATATATTCTGGTAATAAAACTCGATTGTAAAACAAGTTCGTTTCTTTAGAAAAAACATGGATTTCATCCACGTCATTATAATCTCTATAATTTTGTAAAAACCGAAAAGCTGCTGCTCCTGCGCCGGCAATCACAATTTTTTCTTTTGCCTTTTTGTATTTAGAAACAGATACGGATGTAAATTTAAAATCGGGTTCTTTAGAAACCGGATCAACAAGCGTATTTGTTAAATTATTAGCCCTATTTAAATTACTTTGTAACACTTTTCCCCAGTGCATTGGCAAGAAAACAACACCTTCTTTAATGGCATCTGTAATTTTAGCACGAACCCTAACTACACCATTTGAACTTTTTATTTCTGTAATATCGCCATCTGAAACCTTATTTAAATAAGCATCAACCGGATTTATTTCTAAAACAGGTTTTGGATAATGTGTTTTTAATCTAGAAACTTTTCCTGTTTTAGTCATGGTATGCCATTGATCTCTAACACGACCTGTTGTTAAAATCAATGGAAATTCGTCATTTGTTTTTACTGAAGTATTTTCTATGGTTGATGGAATATTGAAAATTGCTTTTTGTGATGCAGTATAAAAGTTCTTATCTTCAAAAAGACGCGGGGTTCCTTTATGGCGATATTCATTTACTGGCCATTGAAAAGTTCCTTCTGTTTTTAAGCGATCATAATTCAAAAAAGAAACATCAATATTTGTTCCTTTTGTCATAGAGGCATACTCGTCGTAAATTTCTGAAGCACTATTATAATTAAAGCCTCTAAACCCCATTCTTTGTGCAAAATCACAAAAAATTTCTACATCTGGTCTTGCTTCTCCCGGAGCATCTATTTCTTTTGGTAAATAAGAAATTCTACGTTCAGAATTTGTCATTGTCCCTTCTTTCTCTAACCAAGCAGCTGCTGGCAAAACCAAATCTGCATATTGTAAAGTATCTGATTTATGAGATATTTCTTGCACCACAACAAACTTAGAATTTGCCATTGCTTTTTCTATCTGATGCGAATTTGGCATACTCACTAAAGGATTTGTACAAGCAATCCAAACTGCTTTTAATTTTCCGCTTTCTAAAGCATCAAACATTTCTGTAGCTGTTAAACCTGGTTTTGGTGAAATTTTATCCACTCCCCAAAATTGTGCAACTTCCCTCCTATGTTCTTCGTTTTGTAAATCTTTATGTACAGCTAATAAGTTCGCCATACCACCAACTTCGCGGCCACCCATTGCATTTGGCTGACCTGTTAAAGAGAAAGGCCCTGAACCAGGTTTACCAACTTGACCTGTAATTAAAGATAAATTTAAAAGTGATGTATTTTTATCTGTACCAATAACACTTTGATTTAAACCCATAGCCCACATGCTAATGAATCCTTTAGAAAGACCTATTATTTCTGCTGCTTTTTTAATGTTATCTTGAGAAACGCCACAGATTTTAGAAGCTTGCTTTAAGCTTGTTTCAAAAATAATTTTCTTGTAAGCATCAAAACCTTCTGTATAATTATTTATAAAATCTTCATTAATTAAACCACTTTTATACAAATATCTACCAATGGCATTGTATAAAATAACATCTGTACCTGGCGTTAGTTGCAAGTGTAAATCTGCAAAATTTGCAGAATCTGTTTTACGAGGATCAATTACAATTATTTTCACATTTGGGTTTTGCTCTTTGTGTTTTTCAATCCTTCTAAATAAAATTGGATGACACCAAGCGGGGTTTGCTCCTGTAATTAAAAAAGTGTCTGCTAATTCAATATCTGCGTAAGAAATTGGCACGCTATCTTCTCCAAAAGTTTTTTTATAACCAACCACAGCAGAACTCATGCACAAACGTGAGTTGGTATCTATATTATTGGTTCCTAAAAAGCCTTTTGTCAACTTATTTGCGATGTAATATTCTTCTGTTAAACTTTGGCCTGAAACATAAAAAGCAACAGAATCTGGACCATGTTTTTTTATAATAGACTTAAAAACACTAGCTGCTCTATCTAAAGCAGTATCCCAACTTACACGCTCACGAGGATGTGAACGACTCCATCTCATCTCTGGATATAAAACCCTGTCTGAAGTATCATTAGCAACATAATGCAAGTTCATCCCTTTAGAACATAACATTCCTTTATTTACTGGATGCTCTTTATCGCCTTCAACAAAAACCTTGTTGTTAATGTCTTTTTTTATGATAATTCCACAACCAACTCCGCAATAAGAACAAGTTGTTTTAATTTCCTTTTTTTTAATCATTGAAACCAAGGTTTTATACTAAATACGACATTAAAATTTTACTAACCAAAGTTTGAATTCATTATTCAGAATACGCTAAAAAAAAGTGTTAAGAATTTTTATATCGGCAAAATAAACATTGCAAATTGATGTATTAGCAATTTCAAAATTAAGTATAAATACTTAATTTTTTAATTAAAAAATACGTATTTATAAATTATTACTACATTAATAATTACGTAATAGTGATATTAAGGATTTGGTAAAATTGACGTTAAAAAATAACCAAAATAAAAAACAAGAAGAAATAAAATTCTTATATTAATTGATATTCTTTTGATTTACTATTTAATTCCATTAAGTTTTTGGCCTCTAATTTCTTCATCAAATTAAAACGATGCACTTCTGCAGTGCGTTTGCTGATTTGCAGTTCTTCAGCAATGTCTTTATTATTTTTTAGTTCTAAAACTAAAATCAATATTTGTTTCTCTCTTTTAGTTAATTTAAAAGGAAGCTCTTTTATTTCTTTTTGTGTCGCCGCAGTTTTACTAATATTGCCGTTTACAAAGTTGTTCATTATAATTGAAGAAACATCACCTGTAAAATACTTACCACCAGAAGCCACTTTATTTAATGCTTTCAAAAACTCTTCTTTACTTGCTCCTTTTAACAAATAACCATCTGCGCCCGCTTGAATAGATCTTACAACATACTCTTCTGAATCGTGCATAGAAAGAACTAGTGTTTTTACATCTTTATGATGTTTATTAATTTCAGCGACTACTTCAATTCCGTTCATTTCTGGCATGCGAATATCAACAATAAGTATGTGAGGTTTATTTTTTGAGACCACTTCTAAAGCTTCTTTTCCATTAGAAGCTTCATCTATAACGTTGATTCCTGTTTGATCTTCTAGAAGAGCTTTGATTCCATCTCTTACCAGAACATGGTCGTCTGCTAAAATTACATTAATCATAATTATAAAAACTAAAGTTATACGCACAAAAGTACCATTTTTTAAGTAAAACTAGGTATTTGTTAAATGGGTATATTTAAAGTAACTCTTGTCCCTTTTCCTAATTCAGAATTCAAAAATAATCTTCCATCAATATATTTAATTCGTTCTTTCATAAAGGTCATTCCCATTCCTCCATCTCCATTATTTACCTTCTTTACTTCAGAGGGCACAAATCCTTTGCCATCATCATCAATTACAAGGCTTAGTAAACTTTTACTGTGAGAAAGTGAAACTACAATATGAGAAGAATCAGCATATTTAATAGCGTTATTAATTGCTTCTTGGGTAATTCTATAAATATTAATTTCAGTTAAAGAATCTAATCGATTATTAAAATCGGTTTTATTAAAAAACAAAATTTCTTTTCCTGTTAACTTTCCTAATTCTTTCGCCAATTTTGCAATCGCAGGCACAATTCCATGATCGGATAATTCTGGTGGAGTTAAATTAAAAGTTGCAGTTCTTACTCCTTTAATAATATTGGTAGTTAACTCTTTTAAATGTTGAATTTTAATAGCTGTACGCTCAATATCATTAATATTAATACTTTCTAAATTGTATTTTAATCCTGTAAGCATTTGCCCAATACCATCATGAACATCTTTGGCAATTCTATTTTGTTCTTTTTCTTGATTCTCAATAATCTTACTAGAAATGATTTTTTGCTGACTCATCTTCTCTTCAAAACTCACTGTAGTTAATCTTTCAATTTCTAACTGTGCAGCTTTTCTTTCAGTAATTTCTGATGCTATTATTAACAATTCTGATTTATCTTCCGTTAGGCGATAAGGAATGATAGACATTTCTAACCAAATATCTAGACCTTCTTTCGTGGTTGATTTTACTTCACCCTGCCAACCTGTTTTTTTATGTTGACTAATTAAATCTTCAATGAATGCCTGTTCATTTTCATTACTGGTTAAAACATTCCAAAACAATACTTCTTTTTTAAATTTAGAAAGTTTAAATAAGCGAGAAAACTTTTTTCCCATATGAATTAAATTCCCTTTTGATGAAATTCTAGCAAACAACAAAGTTTCATCCATTGCATGACTTAAAGCACGTAATTCCTTAATTGATTTTTCTTTAGAAATACTTAATTTATCTGCATCAAAAGCCATTTTTTTAGCTTTCTTTTCTGCTGATAATAAATCTGATAATGTTGCCTTAACTGATTTGGCTGTGGGCCAAAAAATGAATAAAAATTCACCCAAAAGAATTAACAAAGTCAAAACCATTAGCGAAAATTCTAACTTTCTTAACCAAACTACTTTTTCATCAGCTTCTAAATCATATTGATTCACAATTTTATCCATAATGAATAAAAATTCACCTTCATTATTAATGATTTTCTTAATATCTAAAGCTAGCTCATCAATAGATGTTAAAGGGTTTATTTCTAAATTTTTAACAATAGATTTTGATGCTTTCTGAATAGTGTCAAAAACAGGATTAATTGCTTCAAATTGTTGTTTTATTTTAACGCTGTTTTTTTTAGGAAGTCCTAAACTATCATTCCCTTTTTGCAGAGAAGTATGAGATAAATTCCATAAAACAAGGGTCTCTTTGATATCTTTTTTAAGAAGATTTCTCTTATTTTCATCAAATGAAACAGTAAGAGAAACAATTTCTTTTGTTAATTTTTGACTCAGCATTCTTTGTCTTCCAGCAATATTTATAACTGTAGAGTCACTTTTTTGCGTGTCTAAATGATTACGAACTAAAATCTGACTAATAATTACAGAGAGTGCGATTGTGCTTAAAGCAATAATATATAAACGACTTAATTTATCAAACGTTTTTTTGTCTAATGAATTGCCGTTTTTTGTCATGTGTGTATGTGTGTTTAAGAAATCGCTTGTTTCACTAAAGCTAAACCTTTTTCAGAAAAAGTAAGTTTTAAAGCAGCTTCATGACCTTTTGCAGACATTTTAATCCAAGTTTTTTTTAGAATATCTATTACTTTTTCATCAGTATGTTTAGCTGCAAATTCATCAAAATAATAATCTAAAAAAACCAAACAAATAGTGTCTTCTAAAGTTTGAGATTCTTCATTTTTCTTAATCAATTTTTTAAGGATAATTTTCTGAACTCTATCTACAAACTTTTCATCATAATCAACTTGTTGCAAAATTTCACCAGTAATATCAGCATGTAATTTTTTTAGTGTTTCACGCCATTTAAAATAGCCGACTCTATCCATTGGATATTCATTTCTTTGAATTTTCCAACGACAAATGTGCTGCGCACGTGCTGCAATTTGAAGCGGTTTTGATGCATTAGGCTCAAACATTAACAATTTTCTTGTCATTCTTTGAGAATACAATAATTCTTTAGGATATTCTAATCCTGCAACTTGATAAGTATTCTCATCTTCAGCGTTTTTTTTATCTATTAATGCAATTGCAGTTTCAAATCTTGTAGGCCTCATTTTTTGAATTTAATCTAAAAAGCCAATATACACATTTCCATCTTTAATCTTTACAGGGTAGATGGCAATTTTTAAATCTTCACCGGCTAAATTTGATCCATCTTCTAAAGAAAAATTCTTTTTATGCATTGGGCAAGCTACTTTTGGAATCCCCGCCTTATCACCAATCATACCTAAAGATAAAACCATTTCCATTTTATGCGGACATAAATTTTGAGTGGCATACCACTTACCTGTTCTTGTAAAATTATATACTGCAATTTGCTTGGTGTTATGTTTTACACAAGCACCACTATCTTCTGGAAAGTCTGTCGTTTTACCAACCTTAAACCATTCACTTACATTTGATTCTGAAACTGTTTTATATTTTTCTAATACTTCTTGCATATTGTTATTGTTTGTTACTTATTTAAACCCAAGCTTCTGGTTTTTTTTGTCCTCTCATTTTTACAAATTTGATGTTGTCATCTGTATCATCAGAATTTATAAAATGTTTAAAACGCTTCATTACTTCCTCGTTTTCTATTGCCTGTTTCCATTCGCATTCATATCTATTTACAAGCCCTTGCATTTCAGTTTCCAAATCTTCAGCAATTCCTATAGAATTTTCAATAACAACTTGTTTTAAATAATCTATTCCGCCATCTAATTTATCTAACCAAGGAGCCGTTCTAACTAAAGGACCAGCAGTTCTGATATAAAACATTAAAAAACGATCTAAGTATTTTACGACTGTTTCATCATCTAGTTGTTCTGCCAATAAAACTGCATGTTTTGGTGTTGCCCCACCGTTTCCACAGACGTATAAATTCCAACCACCATCTACAGCAATTAATCCAAAATCTTTACCTCTGGCCTCTGCACATTCTCTAATACAACCTGAAACACCTCCTTTTAATTTATGAGGAGAACGCAAGCCTCTGTATCTATTTTCTATTTCAATGGCAAAAGTGACACTTTCATGCATACCATACCTGCACCAAGTAGAACCCACACAACTTTTTACGGTTCTTAGTGATTTTCCGTAAGCATGACCGCTTTCAAATCCGGCGGCAATTAGCTCTTTCCAAATCAGTGGTAATTCATGAACTTGTGCACCAAACAAATCTATTCTTTGGCCTCCCGTAATTTTAGTATATAAATCGTATTTTTTTGCAACTTCTCCGATTACAATTAATTGATCTGGAGTAATTTCTCCAGCAGCAACTCTTGGAACTACAGAATAGGTTCCGTTTCTCTGGATATTTGCCAAAAACCGGTCATTTGTATCCTGAATTGTGGGTTGACGATTTGGAGTCTCCATCGTTACAGTTGCAAAAATTGATGCAACTAAAGGCTTACAAATTTCACATCCGTGGCCCTTTCCAAAGGCATTCAAGGTTTCTTGATAATCAGAAACTTTACTCACTTTTACTAAATCGTATAACTCTTGTCTGTTATAATCAAAATGTTCGCAAATAGTTTCTTTTACTTCTTTTCCAAGAGATTTTAAAGTTTCATTTACCAAATCTGATACCATAGGCTTGCAACCACCACAACCCGTTGTTGCTTTAGTTTTAGAAATTACATCCGCTAAATTATTACAATCTTCTTCGGTAATTGAGCAACAAATATCACCTTTACTGATACTTTCACAAGAACAAACCTGTGCAGTATCTGGCAGATCTAAAACACTTCCAAAAGAAGAACCTCCTTCACTTGCCGGTAAAATTAATTGCGATGGATCTTCAGGAATTGCCATTCCGTTTAAATAAACCTGATGCAACATATTATAATCAGAGGCATCACCAACTAGAATTCCTCCTAACAGTTTTTTACCATCATGACTAACATTAATTCTCTTATATAAATGTTGTGTTTTATTTTCAAAAATAATAGAATGTCCTTTTGAAGCTGGCATAAAAGGCTCTCCAAAACTTGCAACATCCACGCCTATCAATTTTAATTTGGTAGACATATCGATCTCTTCTGGCATTATACTTTCTGTTTTTCCTATAATCTGATGAACAGCTACTCCAGCCATATCATAACCCGGAGCAACCAAACCATATATCATTTGATTGTACAGCGCCACTTCGCCAATTGCAAAAATATTTTCATCTGAAGTTTGCATTTTATTGTTTACAACAATTCCTCCACGCACTCCCATTTCTAAACCAGCATTTTTTCCTAATTCGTCTCTTGGTCTAATTCCAGCAGAAATTACTAACATATCTACATTTAATAAATCACCTACCCCAAACTCCATTCCAACAATAGATCCATTTCCTAAAATTTGATTTGTGGTTTTTCTTAAATGTATGTTTAAACCTAATGACTCTAACTTTAATTGTAATACTTGGCTACTTCTAGCATCTAATTGTCTCGGCATTAATTTAGAAGCAAATTCTACAATATGAGGTTCTAGACCCATATCCATAACTGCTTTTCCTGCTTCTAAACCCAAAAGACCTCCACCTAAAACTGCTGCTTTAGCATCAGGGTTTTCAGCTTTTAATTTTGCTGCATACCCTAACATTCCCTCTAAATCTTCAATTGTTCTATAGACAAAAACGCCTTCCTTTTCAACTCCTTTTATAGGAGGAACAAAAGCAGAAGAACCTGTAGCTAAGACCAAATAATCGTAACTTACAGCTCTATTTTTTGCAGTAATTATTGTTTTAGATGCTCTGTGAATTTCAGAAACTTTTTCATCAACAATTAAATCAATTCCGTTTGTCAAATACCATTCTGCAGGAGCCATTTCTAATGCTTTTGCATCTTGATTCTCAAAAAACTCACTTAAATGAACTCTATCATAGGCAGGTCTAGGCTCCTCTCCAAAAACAATGATTTTAAAATCCTTACTTCTACATTTTGCTGCAAATTTCTCGCAAAACTTGTAACCAACCATTCCATTTCCTACAACAATAACCGTTTGCATAACTACGTATTTTAATACAAAATTAAGTATTTGTACTTAATTTTGTATATTCAAAATTTAAATAATTACGTATTTATCAAATTATTATCGATTTAAAAAAATGAATACTTATAATTTTAATATTATTTAAAATATATCAATTAGAATTATTAATAGTGCATTTCAATTCTAAAAAAATTATAGCTTTTCATATCTTTGACACTCTGTAAATTAATGTTTTCTATGAATGATTTTGTGCTTTATTTTAAAATGGGTCTGAAACATGTGTTAGACTTTTCTGCCTATGATCATATTTTATTTTTAATTGTCTTAGCCGTTGTATTCAACTTTAAGCAGTGGAAAAAAGTTATGTGGCTAGTAACACTTTTTACAATTGGACATTCAATCACACTAGCTTTATCTGCTTATGAAGTATTAAAAATTAGAATGGATTTGATTGAATTCTTAATTCCGTTGACCATCATTATTACAGCTATCATTAATATCTTAATAGCAAAAAAATCACCAACAGGCAAAGAAAACATCAACTTAGTCTTTGCACTAATCTTTGGGCTAATTCACGGATTAGGATTTTCTAATTATTTTAAAATGATGGTTGGAAAAGAAGAAGATAAACTTATCCCTTTAGTAGAATTCGCTTTAGGAATTGAAGCATCACAAATAATTATTGTTTTTGGGATATTAATCTTAGGAACGACACTTCAAAATCTATTTAGAGTATCAAGAAGAGACTGGATTTTAGTTTGTTCCTCTATTGTTATTGGTTTTTCTTGTCCGATAATGATTGAGCGTATTTTTTGGTAACTTATTAACATGATAATTATTCAAATCTTTCTATTTTCGCTTCATGACTGAGAAGAAACAATTAAAATATGATATTGCTTATTTAAAAATGGCAAGGGAATGGGCAAAACTATCACATTGTAAACGCAAACAAGTTGGTGCTTTAATTGTCAAAGGAAGAATGATTATTTCTGATGGTTTTAATGGAACCCCTTCTGGCTTTGATAATTGCTGCGAAGATTCAGAAGGCGTGACAAAATGGGAAGTTTTACATGCAGAAGCGAATGCTATTTTAAAAGTTGCCTCCTCAACACAATCTGCAGAAGGTGCCACTTTATATATTACATTATCACCTTGTACAGAATGCAGTAAACTTATTCATCAAGCAGGAATAAAACGTGTTGTATACGCCAAAGATTATAGAGATTCTTCTGGTCTAAAGTTTTTAGAAAAAGCAGGTGTAGAAATTAAATATTTACCTTATGAATAAGAATAACTTGCCTATATATTTTGCAATTGCTGTTGTTCTCGGAATTATAATTGGTGTTTTCTTTAGTGGTAATTCTAACAATTTATTTTTACTTTCAAAAAACCCTTCTAAAGAGCAAAAAATAAAAAAACTGATCAATTTTATTGAGAAAGATTATGTAGATAATGTCAACACAGACAAATTATTAGATGGAGCAATAACACAAATACTAGGCAAATTAGATCCACATTCTGTTTATATTCCCAAAGAGAATTTGCAAGCAATTACAGAAAGTATGCAAGGTAATTTTGTAGGAATTGGTGTTCAGTTTAGAATGATAAAAGATTCTATTGCCGTTGTTCAAACTATAAAAAAAGGCCCTAGTATTAAAGCAGGACTTAAGGCTGGTGATAGAATTTTAATGGCCAACAAAGACACGTTATATGGCAAAGAATTTAGAAGTGGCAGTATTCCTAAATATTTAAAAGGAAAACCAGAGACAAAAGTTGCACTTCAAATCTATAGAAAAAGTAACGATTCTTTATTTATTGTTGACATTACTCGGGGTGAAGTAAATATTAAAAGTGTAGACTTAGCTTACATGATTAACGATTCTATTGGTTATATAAAAATAGATCGTTTCGCGAGAAATACGTACAAGGAATTCAAATCTTCCATAAATTCTTTAATTGCTAATGGGATGACAGATCTAGTTCTAGATTTACGTGGCAATGGAGGTGGTTTTATAGACATTTCGAACAGAATCATTGATGAATTTTTAGAAGATGATAAACTGATGGTTTTCACTAAAAATAATAAAGCACAAATTGAAGAATTCTTTGCAACCAAAATGGGTTCTTTCGAAAAAGGAGGTTTGTATGTTTTAATTGACGAAAATTCAGCATCAGCATCCGAAATTGTTGCGGGTGCTTTGCAAGACAATGACAAAGGAACCATTATTGGAAGACGTTCTTTTGGAAAAGGTTTGGTGCAAATAGAAATGGATTTAGGTGATGGTTCTGCCGTTCGTTTAACCACCGCAAGATATTACACTCCTACCGGGCGTTCTATTCAAAAACCATATTCAAATGGAGAAAAAGGAAACTATTATAAAGATTATCAAAAAAGAGTTATAAACGGAGAATTGTTAAATAAAGACAGCATTAAAGTAGTTGATTCTCTTCTGTTTAAAACGCCAAAAGGAAAAATAGTCTACGGTGGAGGAGGTATCATTCCTGATGTTTTCGTTCCTATTGACACCACTTCTTACATATCTAATTTCTATTTGAATTCTATAAATAATTTTGCTTTTGAGTATGTAGATAACAAACGAAAAGAGTTGTCAAAATGGACTGTAGACAGTTTTGTACTAGATTTTGACAAAGATGAAACTGTTTTAAACAATTACTTTTCTAAAACCAAATACCAATCAAATCCGTCATTTAAAACAATGGAAAGCATTAAAAAATATTTAAAAGCTTTTATTGCAAATATGCTTTTTGGTGATGTTGGTTTTTACCGAATTATTCATAAAGATGATAAAATGTTGCAAAAGGTTTTAGAGTTGGAAAGTAAGCAGGAATAGCTTTTCTTTGCACCAATGATTACAATAACCACTTCAGGAAATAAAAAAGTCTATTTTGCTTCAGATCAACATCTAGGAGCACCAACAGCAGCAGCAAGTTTTCCTAGAGAAAAAAAGTTTGTTGCTTGGTTAGATGAAGTTAAGAAAGATGCAGAAGCTATTTTTTTATTGGGTGATTTATTCGATTTTTGGTTCGAATATAAAACCGTTGTTCCTATGGGATTTGTGAGAGTTTTAGGAAAATTAGCAGAAATTAAAGACTCTGGAATTCCTGTTTATTTCTTTGTTGGTAATCATGATTTATGGATGCATGATTACTTTGAAACGGAATTAAACATTCCTGTATTTTATAGTCCTCAAGAGTTTCTCATTAACAATAAAAAGATCTTAATGGGTCATGGAGATGGTTTAGGACCGCATGACAAAGGGTATAAACGCATGAAAAAGGTATTTACATTTCCTTTGTTTAAATGGTTTTTTAGATGGTTGCATCCGGATTTAGGTGTAAAGTTGGGGCAATATATGTCTATTAAAAATAAGATGATTTCTGGAGAGGAAGATGCAAAATTTTTAGGCGAAGAAAATGAATGGCTAGTGCAATACTGTAAAAGAAAACTCACTCAACAACACTATGATTATTTTGTTTTTGGCCATAGACATTTACCTTTAGAAATAGAACTACAAGAAAACAGTACCTATATAAACTTAGGCGATTGGATTCAATATTTCACCTATGGACAGTTTGATGAAAATACTTTTAGCCTTCATAAATATAAATCTACGAAAAAAGACTGATTTATATACTAATTCCAGAAATCAGAAGATACCTTGAGAGCGAAAATTAAAAAAGGCCACTAAATTAATAATGGCCTAAATATAATAATATTTAATATTATTGAAATTACAATTTATAAATTGCTTTAAAATAAACCTGACCTCCACTATAACCAATTGGTGTACGTCTTGGAAAAGGCATCCCTTGAGATGCACGAGTTTCAACTTCGTTTGGATATGTATCAAAAACATTAAGTGCTCCTAAAATTAATTGAACAGTTTCTGAAGCTTGATAGCTAAAGTCTAAATCTATTAAAGTTCTTGCTTCTATTTCTTCTCTTTGAGATCTTTCATCAAAAGTAGTTTCGAAATAATTAGCTCGAACTGAAGCATCAAATTTGCCAAAATTACGTTCTAAAGATAAACTAGCTCTATTTTTAGGTAAATTATTCTCTAAGTTAAAAATTCCACTTTCGTTAACAGGATTCACTCCACTAACCTGATTTTGGGACAAAACTTTTGTCTGATTATAATTATATGCTAACCCAATTCATAGCTGGATTTGCTACCCCTTCAATCCCAGAATCTATAACTGCTTGAGCTGCTGCATGTTGATTACCTCTAGCTAATTTTGGATTAAAAGCATATTCTGCCCTTATGTTAATAAATCCATTTTCAGTTAATGGAAAACCGAAATTCATTCCTACTTTATAATCAGTTTCACTTCCATAATTTCTTCCATACCATTTACCAACTTGTGTTTGAACTTCTGCTCCACTTGAGACATCTTTTAATATAAAGTTCATAACCCCTGCAATTGCATCTGAACCATATTGTGCGGCCGCACCATCACGCAAAACCTCTATATTTTTTAACGCAATACTAGGAATATGACCTACATCTGCTGCATGAGATCCTGCATTCATTGCTGCACCAAAATGCGCTATCAAAGAAGATCTATGGCGTCTTTTAGAGTTCATAAGTATTAGTACTTCATCTGGTGGTAAACCTCTTAAAGATGTTGGTTTAACAAATGCTGATCCATCGCCAGTAAGTGGTGTAGACGTGTATGAAGGTATTAAAGCTTTTAATGTTTGTACTATATCACCGTTATTTTGTCTTTCAATCGCTTTTACCCCAATATTATCAATTGGAACAGCGGACTGTAGAACTGTTCTTGGTTTTGAACGAGTACCAGTAATAACAACTTCACTTAAAGCATTATCGTCATTAACCATTATTGTTAAATAAGAAGTATTGTTATTAAAATCAAAAAAAACATCTTTAACCAACTTTTAACAATTAAAAATTATTGAATATTGTAGCTTTGTTTTTCGTAAAATTTAACAGATAATATAAGAGTATCATGGATGTAGATGTAAGAGCTATTAATGAGAAAATAGAAAGAGAAAGTGCCTTTATAGACATTCTTACTTTAGAAATGAATAAGGTAATTGTTGGGCAAAAGCAAATGATAGAAAGTTTGTTAATTGGATTAATTGGAAATGGTCATATTTTACTAGAAGGAGTTCCTGGATTGGCAAAAACATTAGCAATTAATACTTTATCTAAGGCAGTTCAGGCAAGTTTTAGTAGAGTTCAATTTACACCAGATTTGTTACCTGCAGATGTTGTTGGAACGATGATTTATAACATGAAAGAGAATGATTTCATGATAAAAAAAGGACCAATTTTTGCAAATTTTGTGTTAGCCGATGAGATTAACAGAGCACCTGCCAAAGTGCAATCTGCTTTACTAGAAGCAATGCAAGAGCGTCAAATTACTATTGGTGACACTACTTTTAACTTAGACGAACCTTTTTTAGTTATGGCAACTCAAAACCCCGTGGAACAAGAAGGAACTTATCCTTTACCTGAAGCGCAAGTAGATAGGTTCATGTTAAAAGTAGTTATAGATTACCCAAAATTACAGGATGAGCAAATTATTATGCGTCAGAATTTATCTGGTGGTTTCTCAAAAGTTAACCCTGTAGTTTCTGTAGAACAAATTTTAAAAGCAAGAGAAGTTGCTAATGAAGTTTACATGGATGAAAAAATTGAGAAATATATTCTTGATATCATTTTTGCAACTCGTTATCCAGAAAAATACAACTTACCACAATTAAAAGATTTAATTAGTTTTGGTGCTTCACCCGTGGAAGTATCAATTTAGCAAAAGCAGCTAAATGTTATGCTTTTATTAAAAGAAGAGGTTATGTAATTCCTGAAGATGTTAGGGCGGTAGTTTTTGATGTTTTACGCCACAGGATTGGTATTACATATGAAGCGGAGGCAGAAAATGTAACTTCTGTTGAAATTATCAACTCAATTATTAATGAAGTAGAAGTGCCATAAAAGGAGTTTTCAGTAAATCAGTATTAGGAAGTAATTGCTTGCTTAAATCTGATTTTTTTTAAATCGTAACTGAAAATTGCATACTTAAAAGATGGAAACAAAGGAAATCCTTAAAAAAGTTCGAAAAATTGAGATTAAGACAAGACGATTGTCTGATCATATTTTTGGCGGTGAATACCATTCATCCTTCAAAGGGCGTGGTATGACTTTTTCTGAAGTAAGACAATACCAATTTGGTGATGATGTTAGAGCCATTGATTGGAATGTTACTGCGCGTTACAACGAACCTTTTATAAAGGTTTTTGAAGAAGAACGGGAACTAACCATGATGTTAATGGTTGATGTTTCTGGTTCGGAATCATTTGGAACTGCTACACAATTTAAAAAAGATACCGTTACAGAAATTGCTGCAACCCTAGCTTTTTCTGCTACTCAAAATAATGACAAAGTAGGATTAATTCTTTTTTCTGATGATATCGAACTATTCATTCCCCCAAAAAAGGGAAAAAGTCACGTTTTAAGAATTATTAGAGAATTAATAGAGTTTAAGCCAAAAAGCAAAAAGACTGATATTTCTGTAGCTTTAAAATTTTTATCAAGTGTGATGAAAAAAAGAGCCATAGTTTTTATGTTATCAGATTTTATGGATGATGATTATGAAAAAACTTTAAAAATTGCAGGAAAAAAACACGATTTAACAGGCATTAGAGTATATGATAAACATGATGAAGAAATTCCGAATTTAGGAATGGTGCCAATGATAGATGCTGAATCAGGTGCTATTCAACTAGTAAACACCTCGTCAAAAACTACTCGAAGAAACTATAAAGCAAATGCATTACGATTAACTGATTATTATATAAGTACGTTTAAAAGAAGTGGTGCAGGAACTATCAATACGAGAGTTGATGAAGGTTACGTGAAAAAGTTATTAGGATATTTTAAACACAAAGGAAGATAAGCAGAAATGAAAAAATACATTTTACATATTTTTCTATTAATTTCAATAATTGCTTTTGGTCAAAACCCGATGGTAAAGGCCCAAATTGAAACTTCACAAATTAGAATAGGTGAGCAATTCAATTTAAGGATTTCTGTCAATGAAATTGAGAATGTAATTCTACCTAAGCTGGAATTAAAAGGATTAGAAGTTATCGATTCAGCTATGATAGATACTCTAGGCAATATGCTAGTTCAAAAATATATTATAACCGGTTTTGACAGCGGAGCGTACTATATTCCTCAGCAACAAGTTTTTGTTAAAAATCAAGCCTATTTAACAGATTCATTACTAGTAAATGTCGCTACAGTAGCAATAGACACCACTAAAATTAAGAAATTTCCTATCAAAGCAATTAAAGCAGAACCATATACTTTTGATGATTTTAAAATCTATGTATATATTCTTTTAGCGGCATTAGTAATTATAGGTTTCTGGATTTATTGGTTTGTGATAAGAAAGCGAAAAATGGAAATAGAAGAACCAACTTTTAGAGCTTTACCTCCTTATGATGAAGCTATTTATAAGCTAAATGAGTTAGATGAAAAACTACTTTGGCAAAATAATAAAGTTAAAGAATATTATAGTGAGTTAACAGAGATTGTAAGAGGTTATATTGAGCGCGAATTGAAAGTACCTGCATTAGAGAAAACTACAGATGAAATTATAGAAACACTAAAAGATTTTAATGAGGCTGAAACGATATCGACATCCAAAGAAACCATTGACAAACTTAAAGCATTATTGCAAGAAGCAGATTTAGTAAAGTTTGCAAAATCGAAACCTTTAGCGATAGAAATTGAAGAAGATAGAAAAGATGCAAAATTAGTAATTGATAATTTAAAACCTAAACCAATTATAGAAGATGATGAATTGGAATAATTTTGAGTTTTTAAATCCAGAATTTTTGTGGCTGCTAATTTTAGTTATATTATTGGCAATTTGGTATTTTTTTATGCGTAAAAAAGATACTGCAATTTTAACCATGCCAAGTGTTAAAGGGTTTAAAGTAAAAGCATCCATCTTATCAAAATTAAAACCTATTTTATATGTTTTACGATTGTTGGCTTTGGCAGCAATTGTTATTGCTTTAGCAAGGCCAAGAAACGTGTCTGTGAGCAAAAAAACAAAAACAAATAGAGGTATCGACATTGTAATGGCCATTGATGTTTCTGCAAGTATGTTGGCTAGAGATTTAAAACCGAATAGATTAGAAGCTTTAAAAAAAGTAGCTGTAAATTTTGTTGATAGAAGACCCAATGACAGAATTGGAATTGTAGTGTATGCAGGCGAAAGTTTTACCCAAACGCCTATTACAAGTGACAAAGCGATTGTAAAACGAACCATTTCTGAATTAAAATGGGGGCAATTAGAAGGTGGAACCGCAATAGGAATGGGTTTAGGCTCTGGGGTAAATAGACTTAAAGAAAGTAAAGCAAAAAGTAAGGTTATTATTTTACTAACGGATGGAGTAAACAACTCAGGAAACATAGACCCAAGAACGGCAACAGAACTAGCTAAAGAATTGGGTATTAAAGTCTATACAATAGGAATAGGAACCAATGGAATGGCAGATTTCCCCTGGAGTAAAGACCCAAGAACTGGCCAATTAAACTTTAGAAAACAACAAGTAGAAATTGATGAAGATTTACTAAAAGAAATTGCATCAGAAACAAAAGGAAAATATTTTAGAGCAACAGACAATACATCATTAAAAGAAATTTATAATGAAATTGACAAACTCGAAAAAACAAAAATAGAAGAATTCAAGTATTACAATTATCAAGAAATGTACAGGTCTTTAGTACTATTAGCTCTAGGTCTATTGCTACTAGAATTCTTATTAAGAAATACATTATTTAAGAGTTTTATATAAAAATGTACAAATTAGAAGAACCAATTTATTTTTATTTATTAGCAATTATTCCTGTAATGATTGTTGTTTTTCTATTGGTTTTATGGTGGAAAAAAAGAATGCAGCGTAAATTCTCAAATCCTGATTTACTGAAAAAATTAGCTCCGAACTCATCAACATTTAAATCAATACTAAAACTAATAATGTTGTTATTAGGAATTGCCTTTTTAGTGATTTCTTTAGTAAACCCTAAAATGGGCTCTAAACTGAAAACGGTAAAAAGAGAAGGAGTAGATGTCGTTTTCGCTCTAGATGTTTCTAGAAGTATGCTGGCAGAAGATATTGCCCCTACTAGGCTAGAAAAAGCAAAACAAATCATTGCAAAAATTATAGATAAATTAGGAAGTGATCGAGTTGGTATTATCATTTACGCGGGTAACTCTTATCCTCTTTTACCCATAACAACAGACCATGCAGCAGCAAATATGTTTTTGCAAAATGCCAATCCCGATATGGTTTCTAGTCAAGGTACAGCAATTAATGAAGCTTTAGAATTAGCAAAAACTTATTATAATAATGACGAGCAAACCAACAGGTTTTTAGTCATTATCTCTGATGGAGAAGACCACCAAGAAGAAACCAAACAAGTAGCTCTTAATTTGGCTAATGATGGCGTACAGATTTACACTATTGGTGTTGGTACAGAAAAAGGCGGACCAATTCCTATACGTTTAAATGGAGCTATGATTGGTTATAAAAAAGATAACAAAGGAGAAACAGTTATTACCAAACGTATGCCCGATGTTTTAAACGGAATTGCAGATGCCTCTGACGGAGAATATATAGATGGTAATGTAACTGAAAATCCTGTAAAACAGATTTCAGACATTATTGCAAATGCCCAAAAAAGCGAATTTGAAACGAAGCAATTTTCTGATTACAAAGATCAATTTCAATGGTTTTTAGCGATAGGAATTTTATTTTTACTCTTAGATGGTTTCTTGTTAGAAAAGAAAACAAAATGGTTAAAAAAGGTAGATTTATTTAATGAAGAAAAAATAAAAAAATAAAAAATGAACCTTTTACAAAATATCCTTATTTTATTTTTGATGCTGTTTTCATCAACAACAATTCTTGCACAAAAAGATTCTATTGCTTTGCAACGCAAAGCTAGAAAAATGGTAAGACAAGGCAACGAATTATATCAAAAAAAACAATACACAGAGGCGTCTGTTGCTTACAGAAAGGCTCTAGACAAAAGCTCCTATTATGATAAAGCAAGTTATAATTTAGGTAATGCTTTGTATGAAAACAAGAACTTTAAAGAAGCTACACCTCAATATGAATTGAGTGCAAAAACTGCTTCAGATAAATATACGAAAGCAGAAGCTTACCATAATTTAGGTAATTCTATGATGGAAACTAAAAACTATCAAGGTGCTGTAGATGCTTATAAAAACTCCTTACGAAATAATCCTAATGATGATGAAACTCGTTATAATTTAGCGGTTGCTCAAGAATTCCTTGAAAAAGAAAAACAACAAAATAAAGACAATAAAGACAATAAAGACAATAAAGACAATAAAGACAAAGATAAAAAAGATAAAGACGAAAAAAACAAGGACAAAGATAAGAAGGAAGGTGATGATGACAAAGAGAAAAAAGATGGTGATGATGATGACAAAGATAAAGACGAAAAAGGAGATAAGAAGAAAGATAAAAAACAGGATCCTAAAAAGGACGATAAAAAAGAACAGAAGGAGAAACCCAAACCTCAACAAGGAAAAATGTCTCCTCAACAAATTAAGCAGCTATTAGAAAGCTTAAATAATGAGGAAAAAAAGACCCAAAAGAAAATGAATGCTAAAAAAGCAAAAGGTAAAAAAGTAAAACAGGAAAAAGATTGGTAAGTTTGTTGCTTTAAGATGAAGATGAAATTTTACATATCAATATTTATAAGCTTATTATCACTTTCAATTCTAGCACAAGAGGCAGAATTAAAAGTGAAAGTGAGTAAAAATAAACTAGGTTTAAACCAACGTTTACGAATAGACTTTTCTGTTAACAAGCAAGGTGCAGATAATTTTACGCCTCCAGACTTTAAAGACTTTAGAGTCATTCAAGGACCAAGTCAATCTGTAAGTCAATCTTGGATAAATGGAAAGGTTAGTTTCTCTCAATCATACTCTTATATACTAAAACCAAAGAGAAGAGGTGAGCTTATTATAAGTCCTGCAAACATTAAATACAGAGGAAAAACTTTGAATTCGAAAATGATGAAAATCGTTGTTTTGAATCCAGTGGAAATACCTGACAATCCTAATGACCCAAATTACATAGCACAACAAAACATACATTTAGTTGCAGAAACCTCTAAATCTAGACCTTTTGTTGGAGAAGGAATTTATGTTGAATACAGGTTGTATGTTAGCGAAAACGTGAGTGTTTTCGATACTTCTGTAACAGAAGCTCCGCAATATAATGGCTTTTGGAATCAAGAAATTAAAATAAATGGTTTCCCTGTAAAAATGGGAAAATACAATGGTGAAAACTACAGATATATTGTACTGCAAAAAGCGCTACTAATTCCTACAAAAACTGGAAAACTTACCATTGATCCTATGAAAATGGATATTGTCATTGGTGTACCAACAGGAAGAGTAGACTTTTTTGGAAATGTGATTACAAAAAACCTCAAAAAGGAATTCGCTTCTACCAAAAAAATTATTAGACCTAAAAGTCTTCCTTTAGAAAATAAACCAGAAAACTTCACAGGCGCTGTTGGAAAGTTTAAATTTGATGTTTCGTTAAGTAAAAATGCTTTAAAAGCAAATGAATCTTCTCAAATTAAACTAACGGTATCTGGTAAAGGAAATTTAAAATTATTTGAATTACCAACTGTAGAAACTCCTGCTGAATTAGAAAAATATCAACCAGAAAGAAAAGAAAGAGTAAGAGTTGCTGCTGATGGAATTACCGGATCAGTAACTGACACTTATACTGTAGTGCCGCAGTATAAAGGAAAGTACAAAATACCAAATATTGCTTTTTCATATTTTAATCCTAACGAAAAAAAATACCAAACAATTGCTACTGAAGATTTATTTGTTGATGTATTAGAAGGCAAAGAATTGGTGACTAACAACAACTCTTTAATACAAAAAAAGACCGTAATTTCTACCGGAAAAAACTTTAGATACATTCAAACAAAAAGTGAGTTTATGACTAAAGATAGTGCAGATTTTTTCAAATCGAATGTATTCTATTTATTCTTATTACTCCCTTTAATAAGTATTCCAATAGGTATTGTTATTGCTAAAAACAATGAAAAACGTAACCGAGATGTCATTGGCAGAAAACAAAGAAGAGCAGAAAGATTAGCTAAAAAATATTTATCTGAAGCACATAAACAGTTGGGTAAAAAAGAAGCTTTTTACGAATCTTTAGAACGTGCTTTGCATAATTATTTAAAGGCAAAGTTAGGAATTGAAATCGCTGATATTAGCAAAGAAAAAATAGCTCAAATTTTACAACAAAGAAATGTTGATAAGGATACTACTAAAGAATTTATAGCGGTTTTAGAACATTCGGACTTTGCACGTTACTCTCCAATAACTAATACAGAAATGAAGCAAGAATTTGAAAGAGCAAAACTAGTAATCGTCCAATTAGATAAGCAGTTGTAAGATGAAGAAAATCCTATTTTTATTATTGATAATTACTAATACAATCGCTAGTCAAACTACCAGTGAATCTTTTGCTTCGGCAAATAATTTATATAAAAATGAAAAATTTGAACAAGCTATAACTTTATATAAAAAAATAGAATTACAAGGTTTTGTTTCATCTGAATTGTATTATAATTTAGGGAATTCTTATTACAAAATTAACAAAGTAGGACCCTCAATTTATTATTATGAAAAAGCTTTAAAGTTAAATCCTTTAAATGAGGACGTAAAAAATAATTTGGTCTTTGCTAAAAGATTAGCATTAGATAATATTGAAGAATTACCAAAAACAGTCTTTCAAAAGTTTAATAAAAATTATTTACAAAAGCTTTCTTATAATCAGTGGGCAATTATAGTTGTTCTTTTTTCTTTCTTAGCTAGTGTGTTCTTTTTACTTTTTTATTTTGCCATAACTCCTGCTCAAAAACGCTTTTATTTCTCCATAAGTTCATTAAGTTTTATGCTCCTGATTATTTCTTTTTTAATTACCTATCAGCAATATTCATATACTATAAATAATAAAGAAGCTATTGTTTTTGTGGAAAAAACAGAGGTAAGAAATTCACCAACTTTAAATTCTGAGGTAGTTTTCACCTTACACGAAGGCACAAAGGTTTTGGTTTTAGATTTAGTAGACGACTGGAAAAAAATTAAATTAAAAGATGGGAAATTAGGCTGGATTATTGCAGATGAAATAAAAATGTTGAGTGATTTTTAAATTTTCTTTAACAATTATTTCATAAACCTTTATTATTTTTGCCTTTTATATTCTAACACAAAAATTACTTTGAAAACAAAAATTGCATTTTTTTTCATTATATTATTTAGCATTCTAATAGTTGCGCCTACAATCCTTAGTTTTGTAGATGCTAACAAAAATGTTGCTTTTTTTCTTGAAATAAATGAAGAAGAAGAAAATAAAGGTAAAGAAGCTGCTAAGGATTTAAAAATTAAAATTTACCCTTCCGACAACTGTAGCTCTCTGTTTTTAAAAGGAATTCAAAAAAAGAAAAATATAAGTTTTACATCTAAAAACTATATTTCAGAATACCCAAAGATTACAACCCCACCGCCAGAATTCTTAGTTTAAATATCGTTTACTAAGACAAATCAATTACTATTTTTAAAACAATAAACTCTAGATTATTTATTTAGAGTAAAATCATTACGCATATGTTTAAATATATTAAAAACGATTTACCTGCAAGTATTGTAGTGTTTTTCGTGGCATTACCATTGTGCTTAGGTATTGCCTTAGCAAGTGGAGCTCCATTATTTTCAGGATTAATTGCTGGAATTATTGGAGGTATTTTAGTAGGTTCTTTAAGTGGGTCTAAAATAGGAGTAAGTGGACCTGCAGCAGGTTTAGCCGCAATTGTACTAACAGCAATTGGTTCTTTAGGAGGTTATGAGAACTTTTTAGTAGCAGTTGTATTAGGTGGTATTATTCAACTAATTTTTGGTTTCCTAAAAGCAGGAATTATTGGATATTATTTTCCTTCATCCGTCATAAAAGGAATGTTAACTGGAATTGGAATTATTATTATTTTAAAACAAATACCACACTTTTTTGGGTATAACACAAATCCTGAAGGAGATTTCGCCTTCTTTCAAATGGATGGTGAAAATACATTTTCAGAAATTTTTAAAACCATTAATAATATTAGTTTAGGCTCTACGATTGTTGGCTTTATTGGTTTAGGTTTATTATTACTATGGAGTGCTGTTTTATCAAAAAAAGGTAAAATATTTCAATTAATTCAAGGTCCTTTAGTTGCAGTTGTTGCAGGAATTATATATTATTTTGTTACAGATCAAAACTCTAAATATGGAATTAGTCCCTCTAATTTGGTTAGTGTTCCTGTCCCTGATAATTTAGATTCATTTATAGGTCAATTTAGTTTCCCTAACTTCAATGCAATTACAAATCCAGAAATTTGGGTTGTAGCTTTTACCATTGCTTTGGTCGCAAGTTTAGAAACATTGTTATGTACTGAGGCAACAGACAAATTAGACCCTCACAAAAATGTAACACCTACAAACAGAGAATTGCTTGCACAAGGGACAGGAAACATTATTTCTGGCCTTATCGGCGGATTGCCTATTACACAGGTAATCGTTAGAAGTTCAGCCAATATTCAATCGGGAGGAAGAACAAAAATGTCTGCAATTATACACGGATTTCTTCTGTTAATTTCTGTTATTTTAATTCCTACATTATTAAATAAGATTCCCCTTTCTGTACTAGCTGCTATTTTACTTATTGTGGGCTATAACTTGGCAAAACCTGCTTTATTTGTACAAATGTACAAAGTGGGATGGAAACAATTTCTTCCTTTTACGGTAACGGTTTTCGGTATTGTTTTTACAGATTTATTAATCGGTATAGGTATGGGGTTAGCAGTAGGAATTGTAGTAATTCTTATAAAAAGTTTTCAAAACTCTCATTTTTTACATATCGAGGATAAGAGCAATGGCAAACATAAAATAAAAATGACTCTAGCAGAAGAAGTTACTTTCTTTAACAAAGGAGCTATTTTAAAAGAATTAGATAGCCTTCCGAGAGAAACCTATTTAGAATTAGATGTAAGAAAAACAAGGTATTTAGATAATGATATCATTGAAATTCTTGAAGACTTTGCTTTTAAAGCTAAAGAAAGAGACATCGATATTAAATTAGTTTCTGAAAGGGGTATTACAGAAAATCCATCAAGTTATATTGAGTTTTTCGAATTAAGACCTAAAACTGCCTAAAATATAAATATGATGGAAAAGAGCCAATACAAAATATTAGTGCTATCAGATTTAACGAAATCTGCCACTTCTACGTTAAGAAGTAGTGCGAGTTTAGCTAAAATGATAGATGGAAATGTTGAGTTTTTCTGTGTAAAAAAACCAACAGATATTGTTGAAAAAGAAAATCAATTATCAGCAATAAGAACCATAAACCAAAAATATAATATTACTGGTAAAGAAATTGAAAAGATTGTAAAACCTATTTCTGAAACTTATAATTTAGCCATAAAGTATAATCATACATTTGGGAATCTTAAAAATGAAATTCGCAATTATATATCAATTCACGAGCCAGATGTCATTGTTTTAGGAAAGAGAAAATCAAAAATATTAGGCATACTCGGTGATAATATTACTGACTTTATTCTAAAAATATTTGATGGGATTGTTATGATTGTATCCGAGAAAAATGAATTAACTATTTCTGATCAATTATCCATAGGAATTCTGAACGAATCGAAACAATCAAAAAGCAAAGATTTTATAGAAAGTTTAATTTCTGTATCTAAAACTCCACCAAAAGTTTTTAAAATATCTGAAGACAGTAATTTAGAAAAAAATAGTTCCTATTTTTCTACAAAACCTATTGAGTATGTTTTTGAAAAAGGAGCTAATGCTTTGCAAAATATTGCAAATTATTCAGCGAAAAGCAAAACAAATTTAGTGTTGCTTGATAGAAATAAAAATCAAAATAATTATACTTTAAAAGAGGCTATCAATAATTTTAATTGCTCTCTTATACTAACAAACTAAACAATATGAAAGCTCATACAAAAGAAACACAGATGTCAATTTCACCAGAAAAAGCAGTTCACCTTTTAAAAGAAGGTAACAACCGTTTCATAGAAAATAAAACAATAAGTAGAGATTTATTAGACCAAGTTAAGGATACAAGTATAGGTCAATTTCCTTTTGCAACAATTTTAAGCTGTATTGATTCAAGAGTATCCTCAGAGCTGATTTTTGATCAAGGGATTGGAGATATTTTTAGCGCCAGAGTAGCAGGAAACTTTGTTAACGAAGATATTTTAGGAAGTATGGAGTTCGCTTGTAAATTAGCAGGAACTAAAGTTGTCTTAGTTTTAGGGCATACTGCTTGTGGAGCAGTAAAAGGGGCTTGTGATAACGCAAAATTAGGAAATTTAAGCGCGTTGTTAAGTAAAATAAAACCTGCTGTTGAAGCTGTTACAAATCCAATAGATACTAGTTTAAGAAATTCTAGCAATATTGATTTTGTAAATACTGTTGCAGAGAAAAATGTACATATGACTATTGATAATATTCGAGCTCAAAGTCCCGTTTTAAAAGAAATGGAAGATGAAGGAGCGATTAAAATTGTTGGAGCTATGTATGATATTAAAAATGGCTCTGTAACTTTTTTTGACTAGTAAAAGTATGTTTTAATTTAAAAAAATAAAAAATCAATCTTAAAAAAATCAATCTTAATACAAGATTGATTTTTTTTTTGGATTAATAAGACTACATTGTAACATCAAAATTCAAGAGATTATGAAAACTTTATTTTCAAATATAAAAGGTGATGCTTTTGGAGGTATTACGGCAGGTATAGTAGCTTTACCTCTAGCTTTAGCTTTTGGTGTTTCTAGTGGACTAGGACCAAGTGCAGGTTTGTATGGTGCTATTTTTATCAGTTTTTTTGCAGCACTTTTTGGCGGAACTAATACACAGATTTCAGGCCCAACAGCACCTATGACTGCGGTAAGCATGGTAGTTATTGCAGGAATAGTTGCTGCAAATGACGGTGATATTACTAAAGCTTTACCTGCTATTTTAACGGTATTTTTATTGGCTGGGTTATTTCAAGTTGGCTTGGGTTTAATCGGTTTAGGAAAATATATACGATACATTCCTTACCCTGTGGTTTCTGGTTTTATGACTGCAATTGGAGTGATAATTTTATTAACTCAAGTTTTACCTTCGTTAGGATACTATCCAAAAGAAGATGTAGAGTTTGTGTCCAACTTTAAACCATTAGCAGAAGAAGTAATACTCGAAAACATCTTAAAAGAAGAAGCAAAAGAAGGTATTTTAGTTTTAGAAGACTTTAGTAAAACAATAGAAAGAGGAAGTAAAATTACGCCCGAAAATATTTTAAAAGAATCACAAACTTTGGCTGCGAAAGAAACTTCTGGAGCTTTAGGGGCTATAAAAGCATTTCCTAGAGCCATACAAAACATTAATTGGTTAGAATTACTTTTATCGCTTGGAACTATTTTTATTATTTATGGTTTTAAACGGATTACCACTAAAATTCCTAGTACCCTTGTTTCCTTAATTGTTATGTCTGGGATTGCAGTTGGTTTTGGCTTAGAATATAGAACTATTCAAGAAATTCCAAGTGGAATTCCTCAAATTAAATGGGAAATATTTTCAGGATTTTCTCTCAGTAATATTACTCCGTATATTTTTACAGCTTTAACGCTATCGCTTTTGGGGGCAATTGACTCGCTGTTAACGAGTGTCGTCGCAGATAATATGACGAAGACAAAACATAAACCTAATAAAGAATTAGTTGGTCAGGGAATAGGAAATAGTATTGCTGCTTTGTTTGGCGGAATTCCTGGAGCTGGTGCAACAATAAGAACTGTAGTAAATATAAATGCTGGAGGTAAAACCAAACTTTCTGGAATGATTGCTGGTATAATGCTTTTAATAATTATGTTAGGTTTAGGGCCTGTTGCATCTAAAATACCTGCTGCAGTTTTAGCTGGTATTTTAATTACTGTGGGCATTGGAGTAATGGATTATAAAGGTTTAAAAGCAATACCAAGTCTTCCTAGAGACATTAAATTTGGACCCTTAAAATTAAGTTCGGAAGTCTTAATAATGATTGTAGTGTTACTACTTTCAACATTTTGGAACTTAGTGTACGCTGTCGGTATTGGTTTGATAATTGCATCTTTAATGTTTATGAAAAAGATTGGGGATTTAACTGCTGAAAGATCAGATGTGAAAACACTAAAAGAAAAATCATGGGCAGATGAAAAAGACTTCCCGAAAGCTTTCGCAGAAAAAGTATTTATCAAACACATAAAAGGCCCTTTATTCTTTGGCTCTACAAGTGATTTTCAAGCATTAGCGCAACAAATACCAGACACTGCAAAAACGGTAATAATGCGTTTAGGAAGAATGCAATATATGGATCAATCTGGCTTATATGCTATGGAGGACATGTTGCAAGATTTAAAAACTAAAAATATTGAAGTGCTTTTTGTAAACTTATTAAAGCAACCAAGATATATGATGGAACGTATAGACATCATACCCGATTTTATACCAAAAGAGCACATTTTTAAATCTTTTGACGAATGCACAAATTGGATCAAAAAAAATATAAAAAATAATCTTTAAAAAAATAATAAAATGAGAAATACAGCAATAAATAAAGAGGTACAATTAAGTTTATCACCAAAAGATGTTTTACAAGATTTATTAGAAGGTAATCTTCGTTTTATAAATAATGACTTAGAGAAAGTTGCACATTTAGATTTAGTAAAACAAACTATTTCTGGGCAATATCCGAAGGCCGTTGTGCTCTCTTGTATTGACTCTAGAGTGCCTGTAGAACAAGTTTTTGATCAAGCTGTTGGTGATGTTTTTGTAACAAGAGTGGCAGGAAATTTTGAAAATACCGATATTTTAGGAAGTTTAGAGTATTCATGCGCTGTTGCTGGTAGTAAGTTGGTGTTTGTATTAGGTCATGAAAGTTGTGGTGCAGTAAAAGCTGCTTGTGATGGCGTAAAACTTGGCAATATTACCAGTATGTTAGATAATATTATGCCTGCAGTAAAAAAATCTTCCGAAGAAATAGAGGGAGAAAAAAACTCGTCAAACAATGATTTTGTTGCAAAAACTGTGGAAAATAATGTGCTTTTAACTATTGATAGAATTCGTGATAAAAGCGAAATTTTACGCGAATTAGAAAATAATGATAAAATTAAAATTGTTGGTGGAGTTTATTCCTTACAAACCGGTAAAGTAAATATGTTGTAAAAATGAAATTTGTAAAATTTTTTACTTTAGGAGGTCTATAGATGTTTCACCATTTTCATCTTCTTTTATAATCGATGGAAATAAAGCTGGTGCAATCTGCTTTACCGGCTTATAAAGGAGAGATTCATCTAAGGTTTCTTGTTTCAGAAACGGAATTGTATTATTTACTCTTCCAAAGAAAGTGAAAATTACACTTAAAATTAATGCTATTTTTAAAATAGCAAAAACGCCTCCTAAAAGTTTATTCAACATTCCTAATGCTGTAATGTCTGCAAGTTTTGTTAAAATTTTTCCGATAAAAATGATTGCGATAACTACTAACAAAAAAGTAACCGCAAAAGCCACAATTCTGTTGGTTTCATCAGACCAATTTAAATTACTAGAGTTCACTAAATACGCCTCTAAATGGAAGGCATAATGTATTGCCACATAAACACCAGCAATAATTGCTATTAAAGAAGCAACTTCAGCAAAAAGTCCTTTCATAAGTCCTCTTACAAATGCAAAAAGTAGCAAAGCAGCTATAATGATATCAAAAATATTCATTCAAAATAATTTCTTCAAACCTACATCTTTTTTTTACAATTTAAAAATGTGCATTGTATCTTTGCTCTTTAAACGTTTTTTATGGCTAAAGTGGGTAATTTAAAAGAAAAGTGGGATTTTTTAGTAGCAAAACTAACCAACGATTTCTCTGAAGGAGATGAATTAAATTTAGACGGAATCCTCTATTTAATTGGTGTACAGGAATTAGGCCAAGGTCATAGAGCTTTTAAAAAAGACGAAAAAATGAACCTTATGCACATTGCCATCTGTAAATTATTAGAATCGTATGGATATTATGAATTCGATTTTTTTGATGATGATGGTTGGCCACACTACAAATCACTTACTGAGTTACCCAATTTAAAAGCCGGTGAACAAACCGTATTAATGAAAGAAGCAATTATATCTTATTTTGAAGTTTTAGAATATTTTAAAGATTAAGTAACACTCAGTTTTCTTATCATTGTAGAAAAGAATTTCGGATAAAAACGTTTCGCATACACTCCTAATTTTTCTTTTGCACCAGCAATATAAACTTCTTCTTTTTTGTTTTCAATCGCTTTTGCCATCAATTTAGCAAAATGTTTAGGGTCAATTCCATTGGCCGTCGCCACATCCATTTTTTGTTGTGGAGTTCCATTTCCTGTTAATGCATTTTTAGAAATATTCGTATTTACAAAACCTGGACAAACTAAAGTTACTGCAATATTATCTTGATGATGTTCTGCTCGTAAGCTATCAAAAAACCCATGTAAAGCATGTTTACTTGCGGCATAGCTGGAACGCAAAGGAGTTCCTATTTTACCAACAATACTTGTAGTTACTACAAAATGACCGGTTTTATTTTTGATGAAATACGGTAAAACTGCCTTTGATAAAGCTACAGTTCCTAAATAATTAATATCCATAATTCTTTTATCAACTTCAATTTGAGTGTCTTTTACAAAGGATCTTTGACTAACTCCCCCATTATTAACTAAAATATCGATTTCGCCAAAAGCCGCCAGCGCTTCATCAACCTTCGGTTGTAAATTATTATAATCTTCTAAATCTAAAACAATAATTTTTACTTTTGAAGGATCTTTACAAGCACTTTTAACTAATTCTAAATCTTCTATTTTCCTTGATGACAAAATGATTTTTGCATTTTGATTTGAGAGTTCTAGAGCCAAGGCTTTTCCAATCCCAGAAGAAGCACCAGTAATCCAAATTATTTTATCAGAAAAGTTCATGATTTCATTTTTAACATTACAATATACCTATTTTAATGCAGAAATAGTACTTTTGGTGTACTTCTTAAAAATTGATATATCAAGAATAAAACCAACATAAAATAATCATGAAAAATATTTTTACTTTTCTGCTTTTAATATCCTCAATTGCTAATGCACAATATACAGTTAAAGGAATTATGAGTCCTAAAATTGAAAAAAGTGATTGGATTATTTTATATAAACTTGAAGGGACAAAACAAATATTTGTAAACAATACTTCGATAAAAGGTGATTCTATAGATATAAATGGTAAAAAAGAATTTGCTGGTAATTTCGAATTAAAAATTCCTTCATCTGCCAAATCCGGTGCATATAGAATAAATTACAGATTAGAGGGAGCAAGTTTTGTAGATTTTTTTTACAACAAAGAAGATGTTTCCTTTGTTTTTAACCCTGATTATCCAGAACAATCTATTGATTTTTTAGAATCATCAGAAAACAAGTTGTTTAATGAGTATATAGAAACTATTTCTATAGCACAACAGCAGGTAGACTCTATCCAAGTCGCCGTATTACAAAACCCAAATTTAGATTTAAAAAGTCATTACAAAAAAGCAAAGAAAAACGTAGATTCTATTCAAAACAAATTTATAGATATTTCTAAAAAAAAATATGTTGCTCCCTTTATAAAAGCTAATTTACGTAGCAATCCAAAAGGAGTTTTGACCTCTGTAAATGATTATATGTCCAACTTAAAAAACTCCTACTTTAATGCTTTAGATTTTTCTAATAAGACGTTAATGAATTCTTCTTTTTTAACGAATAAAATTTTAGAATATGTATTTTACATCAATTTTTCTGATGACAAAAAAACCCAGCAAAAATTATTTAAACAATCTCTAGAAACGGTACTTTCTAAGATTGACAGTCAACCTTATAAAAAAGATGTAATTGAGTTTTTAATAGAAGAATTTGAAGCTTCTAAAAATTTAGAAATCATAGATTATCTATTTGATAATCAATACAATAAGCTTCCAGAAAATTTACAAGATAAAAAGTTTAAATCTGAAAAAGTAGCTTTATTTATAACAGAAGTTGGCAGAATTGCTCCTGATTTTTCTTGGAAAGAAAATGATAAGACCTTCAACCTTTCTACTTTAAATGATGCGGAAAATTATGTGTTGGTTTTTTGGAGTACAAGTTGTTCTCATTGTTTACGTGAAATCCCTTTATTGCATTCTTACATGGAAAACAAAAAGAATATAAAAGTAATTGCTTTTGCCTTAGAAGATGACTCTTTTGTTTGGGAAAATTACTCTAAAACAAATCTTTTAGGGTGGCATAATGTGTTAGGTTTAAATAAATGGCAAAATAAAATTTCAAGAACCTATCAAGTTTCTTCTACACCAAGTTATTTTGTTTTAGATAAGAATAAAAAAATTATTGCAAAGCCAAATGAAATAAAAGATGTAAAAGCATTTTTTAATAAAAAATAATTATCAAAAATGAAGAAAAGCATCCTTTAAATGCTCAATTTTTGTTTCCTTTTTTTGATGAATGATTGCAATGATATCAAAACGCACTTCAACATCTAAATCCTTTTCAACCACATAATTGTCAATAGCAGAAAGCAATAACTTTATTTTCTTAGGATTTACAAAATCTTGTGGATTTCCAAAATAAGTTGTACTTCTTGTTTTTACCTCAACAACGGCTAAAACATCTTTTTTTTGAGCAATAATATCCACTTCTGCCTTTTGAAAGCGATAATTTTTTTCTAGGATTTTGTACTCGTTTTTAACTAAAAAAGCTATTGCTAGTTGTTCTCCTTTCTTGCCTAATTCATTATGGTCTGCCATTTTATTTTTTAAAAATAATTGAAGATTGTTGGCCATCACTCTTTACTGTTAGCTCAATCTTCCTGCCAAAAATCAAGGCTCTATTATCTAATTCATGACCTGCAGGAAAATCAAATAAAACAGGAATATCTTTTGGTAAAACATCCAAAATTAATTGTTCAATGGAACTTCCCCAAGCAGTAGTATTCTTCTTCACTTTTGTCATATCTCCAACAATAACAGCTTTTACTTGTGTAAAATATTTAGCTCTTTTTAAACTTTGTAACATTCTATCAATAGCATATTTATACTCACCAATTTCCTCAATAAATAATATTTTACCCTCAGTATTTAACTGACTTTGAGAACCTAACATTGATGACAGAATCGCCAAATTCCCTCCAATAACTTGCCCCTCTACTGCGTTGACTGGACTTCGCGAATAAACACTTCTATTGTAAGTTGATGAAGCAATTGTATATGAAAGATCGTCTCCAAAAATTGCTTTTTTCAAAGATGAAACCGTTTCAATGATATCTTCAAGTTCATCACTTAAACTTGTACCCATCATCCCATGAATAGATTCTACACCTAGCGTGTGAATGTGATTGTGGAAAGCAGTAATATCTGAATAACCTATTATCCATTTTGGATTTCTTTTAAACTTAGTAAAGTCTAATTTATCCAGAATTCTTACAGAGCCATAACCTCCTCTTGCTGCCCAAATTGCTTTAATGTTTTTGTTATCTAAAGCATCTTGAATGTCAATACAACGTTCATAATCTGTCCCTGAAAAATGATTATTCTGATTAAATAAATTTTTACCTAAAACCACTTTTAAACCCCAACTTTCTGCCAATTGTTTCGCTTTTTCAATAATCTCTTGCTTGTCTTTTAAAATTCCTGCAGGCGCAACAATTGCGATTGTATCTCCTACTTGCAAATATGGAGGAGTTTTTAATTTTTCTTGCGCGATTATTGATGAAAAGGTCATCAATAATATGGTCATAAATAGAATAGGTTTCTTCAAAATAAATCTTGCTTCTTAGTTCTAACAATGTAAAATTCTAACTATTGTAAATGTATCAAATTTCAATCGGTTTTAAAACTCGGTTTTTTGTACTTTTGTCCTGCAACAATCAAACCACAAATTAAATCAAGGAAAATTCGATGAATACTCCAAAAAGATATACAATTACCGCAGCTTTACCTTACACTAATGGTCCAATTCATATTGGTCATTTAGCGGGCGTTTACGTTCCTGCAGATATTTACGCACGTTACTTGCGCTTAACAGGTAAAGATGTTGCCTACATCTGTGGCTCTGATGAACATGGTGTCGCAATACCTATGAGAGCTAAAAAAGAAGGTGTTTCTCCTCAAGATATTATTGATAAATATCACGGAATAATCAAGCAATCTTTCTCTGATTTTGGAATTTCCTTTGATAATTATTCAAGAACTTCTTCTAAAATTCATCATGAAACTGCCTCTGAATTTTTTACAAAGCTTTATAAGAATGGCGATTTTATTGAGGAAACTTCTGCACAACTATATGATGCAGAAGCGAATCAGTTTTTAGCAGATCGCTTTGTGGTGGGAACTTGCCCTAAATGTGGCTTTGAAGAAAGTTATGGAGATCAATGCGAAAACTGCGGAACCAGTCATAATGCAACAGATTTAATCAATCCAAAATCTGCTATTACCGGAAACGCACCTACTGTGAAAGAAACAAAACATTGGTTTTTACCTTTAGATAAACATGAAGCATTTTTAAGAAAATGGATTTTAGAAGGTCATAAAAAAGACTGGAAACCAAATGTTTACGGACAGGTAAAATCTTGGTTAGAAGATGGTTTAAGACCAAGAGCTGTAACTCGCGATTTAGATTGGGGAATTCCTGTTCCTTTAGAAGGCGCAGAAGGAAAAGTACTCTATGTTTGGTTTGATGCTCCTATCGGGTATATCTCATCCACCAAAGAATGGGCTGCACGAGAAGGAAAAAACTGGGAAGACTATTGGAAAAAAGACGATACTAAATTAGTGCACTTTATAGGGAAAGACAATATTGTTTTTCACTGTATTATTTTTCCATCGATGCTAAAAGCGCACGGAGATTATATTTTACCTGAAAATGTGCCTGCAAATGAGTTCTTAAATTTAGAAGGAAATAAATTATCAACTTCTAAAAATTGGGCCGTTTGGTTGCACGAATATTTAGAAGAATTTCCAAATCAACAAGATGTGTTGCGGTATACCTTAACTGCAAATGCACCAGAGAGTAAAGACAACGATTTTACTTGGAAAGATTTTCAAGCAAAAAACAACAACGAATTAGTTGCTATTTTTGGTAATTTTATTAACCGAGTGGTTGTTCTAACAAATAAATATTACAATGGAATTGTTCCAGCTCCAAATGATTTCACAGAGGTAGATGAAGACGTTTTAGCGGCTGTAAAAGAATTTCCTAATATCATTGGAAAATCAATTGAAAGGTATCGTTTTAGAGAAGCCTCTCAAGAATTAATGAACTTGGCAAGACTTGGAAATAAATATTTGGCGGATGAAGAACCTTGGAAAGTGATAAAATTAGATGAAGAACGCGTAAAAACAATTATGTTTATTGCTCTACAGATCTCTTCAGCACTAGCAATATTGTCCGAGCCATTTCTACCCTTTACCTCAACAAAATTAAAAAATATTTTAAATATTGATAAAAAACTGTCTTGGAAAAACGTTACTGAAATAGCTATTTTATTGCCAGCAGGTCATCAAATAAACAAAGCTGAATTATTATTTTCTAAAATTGAAGACAAAGCTATTGAAGCGCAAGTCGAAAAATTGCAAGCAACTAAAATTGCCAACGAACAAGAGAATAAGGTTATAGAACCGCAAAAAGAAACCATCGATTTTGAAGATTTCACCAAACTAGATATTAGAATTGGAACGATTTTAGAAGCCGAAAAAGTAGTAAAAACAAAGAAGCTCTTAAAATTAAAGGTTGATGTTGGTATTGATACAAGAACCATTGTTTCTGGAATTGCCGAAAGTTTCTCACCAGAAGATATTATTGGTCAACAAGTGTCTGTACTCGTAAACTTAGCGCCAAGAAAAATTAGAGGGGTAGAAAGCCAAGGAATGATTTTAATGACAGATACACCAGATGGAAAATTAGCTTTTGTTGAGCCGGACAAGGCAGTTAAAAACGGACAAGAAGTTAGTTAATGCTAAAAATAGCATTCCATCCAATTTACAAACACGAGCTGCCAGTAGGTCATCGTTTTCCGATGGAAAAGTATGATCTGTTGCCACAGCAATTAATTTATGAAGGAACCTGTGTAGAAGAAAATTTCTTCGAGCCTAAAATTCCGAATAACAAACATTTCTTTACTGTTCATGACCCAGAATATTTTTTCGATTTATTAAATATTACACTCTCACAAAAAGCAGCTAGAAAAATTGGGTTTCCGCTTTCTGAAGTGCTCGTCGCAAGAGAAATGATTATTGCAGATGGAACAATAAAAGCCTCTGAATTTGCACTAAAAAACGGAATTGCAATGAATATTGCTGGCGGAACCCATCATGCATTTTCAAATCGTGGAGAAGCTTTTTGTATGTTAAACGACCAAGCAATTGGTGCAAGATACTTGCAACAAAAAGGATTAGTCAAGAAGATTCTAATTGTAGATTTAGATGTACATCAAGGAAACGGAACTGCAGAAATTTTTAAAAATGACACTTCCGTTTTTACCTTTTCTATGCACGGAAAAAGTAATTATCCTTTTATAAAAGAAACGAGTGATTTAGATATTGCTTTAGAAAATGACACAAAAGACAACGAATATTTATCCATTTTAAAAGAAACCCTTCCAAAGCTCATCAATCAAGAAAAACCAGATTTCATCTATTATTTATGTGGTGTTGATGTTATTGAAACTGATAAATTAGGTAAATTAGGGCTAACCATCGCAGGCTGTAAAGAGCGAGACAAATTCGTTTTACAAACGTCTTTCGATTTAAAAATTCCGGTGATGTGTTCTATGGGCGGAGGTTACTCTAAAGATATAAATATTATTGTAAATGCGCACGCTAATACTTTTAGGTTAGCACAAGAAATTTATTTTTAATTTAACCTAGAACATTCCTCTTTTTTAATTCTTTTACAAAAGGCTGCTTATACATTCTTTTTCCTAAAGCTGCATTAATCGCATTGGAAACTGCACCTCCTGCAGGCGGTAACCCAGGCTCTCCTAGACCGGTGGGCGATAAATTATTTTTCACAAAATGAACCTCAACTTGAGGAGTTTCATTCATTCTAATTAATCTATATGAATCAAAATTTTCGTGTTCGGGTTTTCCATTTTTAAAAGAGAAATCAGCATACATTGCATGTCCTATTCCATCTAAAACTCCTCCTTCAACTTGGTTTCTTGCGCCTGATGGATTTACGACAACCCCGCAATCCACAGCGACTGTGACTTTTTTAATAATTGGCAAACCATTTTTTAATTCGATTTCTGCAATTTCTGCAACATGTGTATTATGACTATAATAGGCTGCAAAACCTTGATAAACTCCTTCAGGTGTTTCACCCCAGTTTGCTTTTTCTCTTACTAATTTAATGGTATCTTCCATCCTTTGACCAGAATATTCTATTCTTTTATCATCAGTCTCTTTTACATTTTGTAATAAATCTATCCGTAATTGAATTGGATCTACATTTAATTCTATTGCTAATTCATCAAAGAAACTTTGTTCTGCAAATGCCAAGAAATTTGTATATGGCGCTCTCCATGCTCCTGTTGTAATATTACTTTTATAATTACCTGTTTCAACTTTGTAATTAGGAATGCATCCTGCAGGAAAAAAATTAGGTATTGAGCCATACATATTGCTACCAATAGCCGCTTCTTTTAAATGATAACTAGTAACTTTTCCATCTTTTAAAGCAGCTTTTATTCTATATTTTACAGAAGGTTTGTAAATACCTGTCGTCATATCATCTTCTCTTGTAGAGATTAATTTAACCGGTTTTTTAATTACAGCTGATATTTCTGCAGCTTCATACACAAAATCTCCATATAACCTTCTACCAAAACCACCGCCCATTCTAGTCATTTCTAAATGAACATTATTTACATCATAACCCAACATATCTGCTACAACCGCTGCTGCATATTCGGGTGTTTGAACAGAGCCAACTAAATGAATTTTATCTGCAGTGACATCTGCATAAAAATTCATTGGTTCCATACAATTGTGAGGTAAAAAAGGCGAGTGATACGTTTTTTCAACAACTTTATCCGCAGTTGAAAATGCTTTTTCAACATTACCATCCTCACGTCTAATATTCGATTTTTTAGTGTCTAGAATTTTTGTTAAAATATTATCGTGATCTTCTGTTGATTCTAATTTAGTATCATCTAACCAAATTGCGGAAAGTACTTTTTTACCCTTAATTGCCGCCCAAGTATTTTCTGCAATTACAACAACTTTATCTGTTTCAGACAATTTAAATGTCCAGTTCTTCTTACCCAATTGGATATACTTTCTTACTTTTTCGCCAATTGTTATAACATCTAAAACACCATTAATTTTCTTTGCTTCAGAAGCATCAAAACTTTCTAATTTTTGTCCAAAAATTGGTGGTCTTAAAACAGAAGCATATACCATGCCTTCTGCCTTATAATCCAAGCCAAAAAGTGGTTTCCCCAAAATAATTTTATCCATATCTACATTAACAATTTCTTGCCCAATTATAGTATAATCTTTAATTTCTTTTAGTTTTACGTCTTCAGGAACTTCCAATAACGCTGCTTCTTTTACAACCTCGCCATAACCAAGTTTATCACCATTTGCATTTGTTATAATTCCTTTTGATGCTTTGCAAGTTGATGCATCTACATTCCATTTTATGGCAGCAGCATTTACTAACATTTGTTTGGCAGTTGCTCCCGTTTGTCTAAAAGCATCCCAACTTGAACGTATTGATTGACTTCCTCCTGCGATTTGTCTTTTAAAATTTTTGGTATCTAATACCCCTTGAATTACATTAACTTTGCTCCATTCCACATCTAATTCTTCTGCAATAATCATTGGCATTGATGTTTTTACACCTTGACCAATTTCTGGATTTGGAGAAAAAACAGTGATATAACCATCATTAGAAATTTTTATAAAAGCATTAAAATCATTGAAATTTAAACTTTCAATATCTACAGGCATTACTGCCTCTGGCTTGCATGCTTTGAGCAAATTAAAACCAATTAACATTCCACCACTTGCTAAAATCGAAGTTTTTAAGAAATTTCTTCTGCTAAAATTATCTATTTTTTGAGATTTCATTTTTGAGTAGTTTCGTTAATTAAGACATTTTTTCTGCAGCAACTTTAACCGCTCTTTCAATTCTATTATAAGACGCACATCTACAAATATTTCCATGCATTGCTACTCTAATTTCTTCTTCTGAAGGATTTTTATTCTCCTTCAAGAATGCTGTTGCCGTCATAATTTGTCCTGCTTGGCAATAACCACATTGTGGCACGTCAAGTTCTTTCCAAGCTTCTTGTACGGGGTGTTTACCATCATCAGACAAACCTTCGATTGTAGTAATTTTTGCATCCTCTATGATAGAAACTTGCATTTGGCAACTTCTTGTGGCAACTCCATCTAAATGAACAGTGCAAGCACCACATTGTGCAATTCCACAACCAAATTTAGTACCTACTAAGTTAAGTTCATCTCTTAAAACCCATAACAGAGGTGTATCTGCATCTGCCGTTACAAAGCGTTCTTTTCCGTTGACATGTATCGTGTAGTTAGGCATAGAGAGTAATTTTATATTGATGTTGAAAGTTACAAAATTTATTTCTTCTTTATTCTAGCCTACAAGTAGTTTGAATTTATAATAACTTGACTAAAATTAAATACCGTGTTTTATTTTATTGTTACTTTTATTGTTTCTGATATGCTGTCTGATGCATTTCCTACATAGATGGAATAAGTCCCTTTTTCAACTGCCCAGTCTGAAATTTTCTCATTATAAAAAGCTAAATCTGAAACATTGATTTCTATTTTTGCAGTCTCCTTTTTATAACTTTTTAAGAATACTTTTTTAAATCCTTTTAATTCTTTTGAGGCTCTTTTTACGTCAGAATTTAATTTGCCAATATATACTTGTATAACCTCAGCCCCTTGTCTATTTCCGTTATTTGTAACAGTGCAATGAACGGTAATTTTATCTGTTAAAGAATACACATTTTTATCTGTTTTAATATCAGAAAATTTAAAATTTGTATAAGACAATCCATATCCAAAAGCATATTGAGGTGCTATTTTTTTAGTATCAAACCATCTGTATCCTACTAAAATATCTTCTTTATAATGTTGAGTCATATTTACTCCTGGATAAGAAGTTTCTCCATAAAAATGCGCGGCATTATCTTTTAATTTTTTAGGAAATGAAAAAGGTAATTTTCCTGAAGGATTTTTATCACCAGAAATAATTTGAGCAATTGCTTCTCCCGCCATACTTCCTAAATACCAAGTTTGTAAAACCCCTTTCGTTTTAGGTAACCAAGACATTTCTACTGCATTACCAGTTAATAAAAGAAAACCTATATTTTTATTTACTTCGTACATTCCGTTAATTAGTTTTTCTTGTTGATAAGGAAGTTGAAATATTTCTCTATCGTCTCCTTCACAATCTTGTAAATGATTTTTATTTAAACCCCCAATAAAAAGAACAACATCAGCTTTTTTAGCAATTTTAATAGCTTTCACGTACAATGAATCTTGATTTAATTTAGTTGGAATTACTTCATCATAAACAGATGGACCAGAAGAATACCCCATCGTATGAATAATTTTTGCATTCTTAAACCTTTTTTTAATCCCTTCTAAAGGAGAAATTTCAAACTGAGGTTTTAATTCTGATGATCCCCGCCGGGAGCCATAACTCTCGTTGCGTTTTCACCAATTACTGCTATTGTAATTGTTTTATCATCTTTAATTGGGAAAAAATCATCTTCATTTTTTAATAATACAATTCCTTCAGTTGCAACATTTAATGCAACTTCATGGTGTTCTTTATTATTAAGTTTCCCTAAAGGCCTATTAAAACTTAAATTGGTTCTGTACATTAATCGTAAAATTCTTCGAACTTTATCATCCAATAAATCTTCGCTTAAAACTCCTTTTTTAATTGCTTTTAAAAATGGTTTTGCTAAATAATAATTATCATAGTGGTTTGCGGTTGAAGTCCCTAAACCATCTGTTCCTGTTCCCATTTCTATATCTAAACCGTATTTTGCAGACTCTTCTGTTGTATGCGCTCCGCTCCAATCACTAATTACAACCCCATCAAAATTCCAATCCGTTTTTAAAATTTTATTTAATAGTAATTCATTATGGCAGGCATATTGCCCTCTAATCTTATTGTATGCGCCCATTATAGACCACACTTTTGCTTCTTTAACTGCTGCCTTAAAAGCGGGTAAATAAATTTCATATAGTGCTCTATCACTTAATTCTACATTAATTTTGTCTCTCCAATGTTCTTGATTATTTAATGCAAAATGCTTTACACAAGCAGCAACACCATTTTTTTGAACTCCCTTTATGTAAGGAACAACCATGGTTGCAGCCAAATAAGGATCTTCCCCCAAATATTCAAAATTTCTACCATTCATTGGTGTTCGGTATATATTTATCCCCGGACCTAAAAGCACATCTTTCTTTCTATATCTAGCTTCTTCACCAATACTAGAACCATAGTTCGCAGATAATTCTGGGTTAAATGTCGCCGCCAAGGCTGTTAATGCAGGAAAGGCTGTAATTGAATCATTTGTCCATTCTGCGTGACTCCAAGAATCCCAACTAATTTCTTCTCTCACTCCATGGGGACCATCTGACATCCAAATTTCTGGTATGCCCAATCTCGCAACACCTTTTGTACTAAATTTAGATTGCGCATGTGTCATTGCTATTTTCTCTTCTAACGTCAGTATTTTTATAATACTATCGATTTTAGCATCTAGTGCTATTGAAGTTAATTTCGTAGCTGTTAATTGAATATCTACTTCTTTATGTTGAGCGCTTGCATAGGTGACATAAAAACATGAGATTACAATAATTAGAAATAACCTTTGAGTAAATTTTATTTTCATAGCTTATTGACATTTTTAAATTAGAAATAATGGAATGAAGTTTCGAAACTATGAATTTTCTTTAGAATAAAAAAGACGATTATTTAGCATTGTCCTTTTTTAAACTATTTATAGTCCATCCTAAAATAGCTTTCCCTTTAAAAATATCTATTTATGGATACAATCGGCAGTAGATTCTCAAAACGTAAAAGAATCCGTCCACAAATGGACGGATTCTTATTTTTCTTAACAATTTTTCTACAGGTGTTTTTTAAAAATCTTTATTCTATGTCTTTTTTCTTTAAAAGGTTTTCTTCTTCCAAAACAAATACTAGTAGGTTTATATAATCATTTACTGTTTCTTGAATCGAAATTGGATGAACAATATCTATATATCCTTTCCAAATTAATTCGCGCTCTTTTATGGGACAAATACAATATAATGAGGTTTCTGCATGGTAAATATTAAACTTTCTATAATACTCTGGATTGTAAAAAATTTCTTGATTTAAATAATAATCATCTTTAAACTTTATATCTAAATAATCCTTTTGCTTAAATGTTTCTGAATAAACTATTTTGTTTTCTATTCCTTTAATTTTTGTAAATAAAATAGCATCAAAATAACTAGTTGCTAAAATTTGTTCCACAATTCTTAACTCTTGTTTAGATTTTTTTTCAGCGGTAAATGTTGGTTCAAATAAATCTAAACTCATTACAGCTTCAATATCTCTAGATTCGAATTCTTTTTTTAACTTTTCTTCAAATTGTTTTCTAGCTTCCATATTTGAAGTCATACCAACAATTAAAACTTTAGATACAGAAAGTGAATCTATTTTTGGATTTTTCCACATCTCTATAAGTTCTATAGAACTGCAGCTCGTTAATAATGTAAATAATAAAAAAAGAAAACTTTTCATCCTTTGTGTTTTTATTCAACATTTATTAACCTTTTTTGTTTTTCTTTTTTCTTAATTTCTTTTATTATGCCAAATAAACTATACTTCAGTTCTTTATGTTCTTTTAAATGATTTTTAAACGAAATTAAAAGTGATTTATGTCCATTTTTGTATGCTTCCTCTTCATTTGGCTGGTCAACTCCATCAATTAAAATTTCAAGTTTATTTTCATGCTCTCTTATTAACTCTTTTAAATTGTCATTCTCCTTTCTAGAATTACCAATTGCCTCAATAATTTTTTTATTTTTAGAATAATCTTGCAAATCAATTAGCTGAAGTGTATAAGATCTCATTAAATCTTCAAAAAAAAGATATTCATCATTTAAAAATTCAAGTTCTAAAACCCATTCTTTAGAATCATTGTGCATATCCTCTGCACTCAACCATTTTACGAAATTTGTGTGTGTCCGTGTTGCTTTCATAATATTATTTTTAAATTTATTACCTAGTTAAAAACTGTACTAAAATCTTAACTACCAAACAAATAGTACTTAAACAACCTCAATAATTTTTTTGGTTGTTCATTTTCTACTTTATTTTGTCGAAGATTCAAGTTTAAAACACCATTTTTATCGGCAGCTTTTAACATTTCTTTTCTATCAATAGCATTTGAAAAGATTAAAAGAATTACTGCCAAATTCTTTATGTTTAGAGCCTTCATTTTTTCCCTCACTAAATTATAAAGGAATACCGTTTAACAAAATGATCTTTATCAGTTTGAAAGAATAATTTAAAATTTAACTTTGAATACACTTTCTAAATATTGAAACCATTTGAATTTTAAATTCATAGATTTAATAAATAACTTCTGAATTTTTTCCTCCAATCTATCGTGACTTCCAATGAAAAAATTATCACAAACCAAGTCTTCACATTCAATTTTATTTGTAATTGAGTTTGAATGCGAATTAATATCTTTTAATAACTCTAAAGTTTCTTTTTCTAAACATTTCATATCTTTTTTAAACTTCTCTAAGTTTTCAAATAAATTAATTGAATTTGACTTATAAATTGATGCTTCTATAAGGTTCTTAAAAAATTTACATTCAATAATTAATTCTTCTAATCTTGTTTTAAATTGAAGCATATTATACTTTAATTCTTCAATCGATTTGTTTTCATTAAAGCTTTTAAAAATATTTTTTGTTTCCATTTTATTATATATTACTTAGATTACAAGTTCTTCAACACTTTCTAATTTTGGAATCGTTGCATCCCAATTATAGGTGTCTTTTATTTTTACTCGAAAAGCGTCTATAGCTGTTGGCTCTCCATGAATTAAAAAAACTTTTTCTGGAATATTTTTAATGTCTTTCATCCAGTTTAATAGTTCTTGCTGATCTGCATGAGCAGACAAACTTCCTAAGTTTTTTACGGCGGCTTTTACAGGATAATATTTACCATAAAAACGAATTTCATGTGCGCCTTCCAAAAGTTGTCTTCCACGAGTGCCTTCTGCCTGAAAACCAACTAACAAAACTGTTGTTGAGGGCTCGCCTATAAGTTGCTGCAGATACGTAAGTACTCTACCTCCTGTTACCATTCCGCTTCCAGCAATTATAATTTTAGATCTTTTATCATCAATTGTTTCCCATGTTTCTTTATATGATTGAATAATATTTATGTGATTACACATTTCATTATATTCTTCTTGAGGTAATTTATGCCATTTTGGGAAACGGTTAAAAACATCTAAAACTCTATTTCCCATGGGACTATCAACAAAAATTGGAATATTTGGAATCTTGTTTTTCTTGTACAATTTCCATAAAATATACATAAGTGTTTGCAAACGTTCAACAGCAAAACTTGGAATAATAAGATTTCCTTTATTAAAAATAGTATCTATAATTATTGTTGAAAGTCTATCTTCAACATCTTCTTTTGGATGCAATCTATTTCCATAAGTACTTTCAATAAATAAAAAATCTGCCCATTCTGGTGTTTTTGGATTTTCTAAAAGATAATCATTACTTCTACCAATATCTCCAGAAAATACAAAACGCTTTCCTTTAATATCTAATTCTATAAAAGTTGCACCAATAATATGTCCATTATATTGAAAACGATATGAAATGTTTTCAGATAAAACAATCCACTTATTTTCTATTTCTACTTCAAATTGATTAATGGTCTTCTCTGCTTCTTTAAGTGTGTAAAAAGGTAAAGCAATTTTATGCGAAGAATAATGCTCTCTATTTGCTTTTTCTGCTTCTTCTTCATGAATTTTAGCACTATCATTCAATATGATTTGTGCAATTGCCAATGTTGGCGCTGTGCCTATAATTTTCCCTATATATCCTTGTTTTACTAATCTTGGTAAATAACCAACATGATCTAAATGGCCATGTGTTAAAAGTACAACATCTATATCTCTAACATTAACAGACAAATCTTTCCAATTAAGCTCCCTTAGTTCTTTTAATCCTTGAAACATCCCACAATCTATAAGTATGTTTTTCTCTGAAGTTTCAATAAGAAATTTAGAGCCTGTTACAACCCCAGAAGCTCCCAAAAATTTGACTTTCGCAAAATGTTCCATTGTTTAATGATTTTTATTAGTACACAATTGCTTAATTTCATTTAGAATTTTTTCTTTTCTTATGTTAGAAATCCCTAAATGATCAAAGTAAAAAACGTCATCTATTAAATCTCTGCATAAAATTACATTTCTATTTAACAAAAATTGTTTTTCTCTTTTCGTAAGCAATGTAGAGACAGTTATGGGGTACAATCCTAAACGATCTATTCTATCTTTTAAGGCATTATTCTTTGGATAATCCCAACTTAACAAATACAGTCCACAACAATTTCCATATTTTATTGCATCTGCTGTAAATCTTGTATTTGTCACAACCCAACCTTTTGCTAATATATTCCTTATTTTATTGTTTTTTTCCCAATGCGTTTTAACATCCGTATAACGAGAGTTAATGTATAAAGGAATTTTAACATTACAGTTTAAACCTTGCTCACCATGAAACTTACATTCTATAATTGTGGTTTCATTGTTTTTGTTTGCAATAACATCTATTTCGTGTGTAACGCATTTACCATTTAGAGTTTTTCCTACTTCAATAGTAAACCCAGAATATTTTAAAATAGCAGCAACAAACCTTTCGAAAGGAAAACCTGTTGGACCTAATTCATAAATTGCTTTTTTCAATTTATATTTAGAGGCTAAATGACTTTCCTTTTTTTTAAGTAATGCAAATGCTCTGTTATAAATTTCTTTTGTTGAAATACCCTCATATAACTCGCTTATTACCCTATTTATAATTTGATTTACAATAGCGTCTTCTGCTCCAGTTCGTTTTAATGAAGTATATAGCTTGTTGCTAGAAAATTTTACTTTTTTCCCAGAATACTTTATGATATTTATGTCTTTATCATTCATATTGAAAACAAAAAAAATGAATTAAAAAACTAAGTTTTAAAGTAGTCTCTTGCCCAAGCTTTTACCTGATTATCTGTCATACTATCAGCCGTTTGAACATCTTTAACTTTTACATTAATTTCTTCATATGAGCTTTCTAATTCTTTTTTAAATTTATCTTTTACTTCTGCTGGTCCAAAAATTAGTATTCCATCTGAACCTTCTATTTCTGATGCTATCTCTTTAAAATAAACTTTAAATTGATGTTTTTCTCTTTCTAAATATTTGCTGTCTTGCACAACATCTTGCGGACCTCCTTTAAAACGTGTTCCGGATCCTCCATGAATATGAAAATTTTCTACGTTTGATATAATTGTTTTAAAGACTTCTGTTTCTTCTGTTAGTGAAACAATAAGTGCCTTGTTTTTATCTAGCCAAATTCCTGTATTTATCATCTTGTCTGTTTTTAGTTTCTTAAATCGTGCATCACTAGTATTGGAACTTTAGAATTAAATCCCATCTCTTTTACTAAAGGTTGTCTTAAAATACTGCCGAAGAAAGTATGCTTTTTATTTATAAATGCTACCATATCACTATCTCTACTCTCTATAAAAATATTTATTGCAGATTCTATCGAATTATTGCCTAATTCGTGAAAAGAATAGTTTACACCTTCAAAAATCTCTTTAAGCATTTGCTGTTTTTCTTTTTGATTTTCATCTAAATTCTCCTCTTCTAAAATATGTAAAACAGCAATTTTAGCTTCACATTTTTTAGCAATATCTATTAGATAATTTAATTCGCGCCGCTTATAATGTGTTTTATAACTTGTTGGAAATACGATTTCCTTTGGTAAATGCTGTTTTGCTTTTTCAGGAACAACAATTACTGGACAATTTCTTACCTTTTCCATCACATAAATTGCTGTATTACCATAGGCCAGGAGTTTAGAGTTAGTTATTCCTTTAGTACCCATTACGATCATTTCGATATCTTTTTTTTCAACAATATTTTTAATTGCTTCTAATGGGTTGTTAAAAGTCGAAATTGTTTTAAACTGATGCTTTTTATTTTTATATCCTTGAGTGTTCAGCCTATCAACAATGTTTTTTAAACCATTTTCGGATTCTATTTTTGCCATTTCATGTAACTCACTTCCTGGTTCTAGATGCGTTAGACTTTCTGCTATATTTCCAGTGGCATAAAAAACATTTAAAATATAAAAATCACAATTATCATTTTTATAGAGTTCTAAAGCATATTTTATAGCATGTAAAGAATTTTTTGAGAAATCTGTTGGTAATAATATTTTATATCTCATCAAAATATTTTTTAAATTTATTAATCTAAAGCTAAAGAAGTATTATTAGCTTAACAATGATATATATCAGTTATTCTGGAATGACCAGAAAAGGAACGATCGGATGAAAACCGATTTTTTTTATAATCGGTTCTTTTGTGATATTTTCTATAAGACTGTGTTTATAATTTACCAAAACAAGCAGATTTATTTTTAGGTCCTTTATAAAATTATTAACTTCTTCTGTTTTTTTTGTGTAATGCGGAATCAAATAAAGGTTATGCTCATATTCTTTTAAATAACTTTTGAGTATTTTAGAATTGTACTTTTGAACTTCATTTAAATATTCTTCATTGTTAATATGAAGAATACTTATTTTTGAATTGTATAAATTTGCAATATCTATTAATGGTTTCAGTTCTTTCTCGTCAAAAAACCGATTAAAATCCGTAGGGAAAACTATTTGTTTTGGAGCTACAAACTCAAAATTATCTGGAACTGTTAAAATTGGACAAAGTCTCATTTTGCTAATAACACTAACAATATTGCTACCAAAAAAGACTTGTTTTGCTCCAATTGCTCCCTTGGTCCCCATGACAACCATTTCTATTTGATGCTTTTTAACCGCTGACTCGATAGCTGTTTTTAATTCTTGAGTGCTTAAAATTATTTCAAAACTATGGTTTGCATTTGCATTAACTCTTTCTATCATTTGTTTTAAATCCAATAAATCATTCATAGCAGTTTCACGCACTGTTTTTGAAAACCTATTAGAAAAACTTGACATGGTTGGACTTTTTATCTGAATAGCATGAAGTATATAAAATTTACATGTTTCACTACTAAAGAGTTTTAATCCATAAATAATAGAATTCCATGCATTATCAGAAAAATCTGTAGACAACAATATTTTCTTTTGCATAGAATCTATTTTAAAAGTTAAACCTTAAAATTAAGTTTGAATACTCTTTTAAACCAGGATATTAATCAGTTTCAAAACCAAGTAAATCTATAATTTAGAGGGTATTACTAGGAGAGGAATATTTAAGTGAAAACCTATTTGATTAATTGTTGATTTAAAAAAAAGATTTTCAAAAAAAGAATGTTTGTTATTAATCAAAACTAATAGGTTAATCCGGACTTTTAATTGAAAATTAGAAATTGCTTCTGTTACATTTTGATTACTCACACTATGAAATAAATGGGCAACTTTTTTAAATAATCCCTCTAATTTTTCTTTATTTTTTTCTTGCTTTTCAGATAAATCATAACCATATGAAGCATTTAAAATATGAACTCTTGAATTATACAAATTCGTAATATCTAAAATTTGCTTTAGTAGTTTTTCATTAAAAGAAACTTCATAATCTGATGGAAATAATATTTCGCGAGGAGATTCAAAAACAAACTCACTAGGTACCGCTAAAACTGGGCATTTTGCATTTTTAATTACATGCACTGTATTAGATCCAAATAAGACTTCTTTTAAACCAGATGCTCCTTTAGTTCCCATAACAATAAGATCCATTACATTACCCTCGTGCAGTTCTTGTATCTCATTAGTTAAAGTGTTAAATGAAGAAATTTTACTAAAACTATGGTTTGGATTGTTAAACTTATTTTCAATTTTCTGCTGAACTTTATTTAGGTTATTTTTTGATGTTTCTCTCATGGCATCAATTAAACCAAACTTTGCAGTATTTACTTCCATGAACTCTACATTATAAATAATAGGAGTATATGTGTTCAATAGAAAGAAATTACATTTTTCATCTTTAAATAATTCAACTGCATATTGAATGGCATTCCATGAATTATCTGAAAAATCTGTCGGTAAAAGAATATTTTTCATAGTAGCTGTTTTTAGTATCTTATTAATTACGTCTCATATTTTGTAGGGCCAAAAAAGGAATATTTACGGATAAACCTATTTTATCTACATTATCTTGAAATAGAATATTTTCTAAAAAAGAATGTCTTCTATTTATCATAACTAAAAGATCAGTTTCGTAATCTTTTATGTATTTATAAATTTCATTCGAAATATTTTTATCTTTTGTTATTTTAAAATGAACCTTTGTATTTCTGAGGTTTTCTTTAATAAAAGACTGGTTACTTTCTTGTCTAAGAGATAAATGATTACCTTCTGAAATGTATAATAAATCTACTATTGAATTATTATCAGATGCTATTTCACCTAAAAGTTCTAACTCTCTTTGTTGATAGGGTATACTATAATCTGTAGCAAAAAGAATATGATCTGGTTCTTTATAAGTAAAACTTTCTGGAATAACCAAAACTGGACATTTAACATATTTTAAAACTTGAAGTGTATGGCTTCCAAAGGTTAATTTTTTGTTATTTGTTTTGCCGCGAGTTCCCATAACAATAAGATCTATATTTTTTTCTTCGACAACTCTATCTGCCTCATCTACAAGAATGTTATTGGCCGATATAATTTTAAATATATGCTTAGAGTTTTGTGAAAGCTTTTTAATTTGCTTTAGTGTATTTTTTAGTTGTAATTGAGAATCTTTTCCAACCGTTCTAATAACCTCTTTGATGATTTCTCTAGTAATTGGAACATTACTTAAATAAATATCTTCTTGATATGCATGTAAAATATAAAACTTGCAAAATTCATCTTTAAACAATGCCAAAGCATAATTAATTGCATTTATTGCATTTTCAGAAAAATCAATAGGAATTAATATTTTTTTCATTGTGAGCTTATTAAAGATATACTCAAAGTTACATTTGAGCACGAGAACAAACAATGACAAATATCAGCTTAAAAAAAGCTTTGTGTTTTTTAACTACATATATGGTTTTACAATTCCCTTTCTCTTCTTAAGTTGAATTTCTAAATCTTTTATTGTGTTTTTTATAGCAAGTTCATAATTTTTTTCATTCGAAGATGCAAACAATCTTGGTCCTGCTGCACTTATTGCTATTTCGCAAATGATTTCTTTTTCTTTATGACTGTTCTCTTTTTTAAAAAACACAGTGGCTTTTATTATCGAATCATATTTTTTTGATAAAGGTTTTAATTTTTTCATAGTATACGCCTCCATAGTTTCACTTGTTGACATATTAACAAATTGAATATTTATTGTCATTTTCTTATGGTTTTAAATTTATAAATCAATTCTTAAGGTTAGAAAGGTATTATTGAGTAAGCTATATTTAAGAGAAATAAACCTACCAGAAAAAGCAGTGTGTAAATTACTTGAATTAGTTTTATGTTTAAAAACGTTAACCAATCTGTTGTTCTTTTTGGAAAAATAAAAAGTGCTAAGCCTATAAATAATGAAGACCAACCTATTAATGTAATTATTAGTTTCCAATTAGATTCCCAAATATTATGAACTAAAATATTTAGCAACCCTGCAATTATTGATAAAAAAGACAAAATAATAAGAAACTTTTCATCTTTTAGATCGGCAAATATTTGCCGAATCCTTTTTGGGTTAAAACTTAAAATAATAAAAAATATAAGTAAAAAATAACCCCAAAACTTTGCTAAAAAAATTGAACTATCCATAATGTAAGTTTTTATTCATGAAGCACTAAAAAAGGTATATCTGTATGATAACTTATTTCCTCTACCTTAGTATGAAATAATATTTGTTCAAAATAATTGAGATTTTTTGCAACCATTGCAATAATATCTACATGTCTACTTTCTACAAAACATTGCACTGCGTCTTCTACTTTTTTATTCGTTAAAAAATAAAAATTGTGTTTGCGATCATAAAAATAATCTTCTAATAATTCTTTGTTTTTTTGCTGATCGGCATTTAATATTGGTGGTTTTTTACCAATATTTAATATACTTATCATTGCATTATTTTTTTCTGAAATTTTAGAAATAGGTTCTAATATTTGTAAATTATTAGAAAGCGAAAAATCTGTTGGAAAAGTAACTTCTTCTATCTTTTTAAACTTTGCATTTTCTGGCACAACTAAAGTTGTACATTTTACTTTTGTAATTACATCTCCTGCATTACTGCCAATAATATATTTACTGAGGCCAGAAGCGCCTTTGGTTCCCATAATAATCATATCTACTTTTTTCTCTTTAATATGTTTTCTAAGAGACTCGATAAAGAAATTATAATCTGTTAAGGTGTAAAAATTATGTTTTTTATTATTTGGGAATTTTTTTACTATTTTTTTTAAAAGTGTCTTTAACCGTGTTTTTGCTGGTTTCACAAACACATCTTCAATCACATCCTGATCAGGAATGTATGGATAATCGTTAGTTATAATATTACTCAATTTACTAACATGTAATAAATAAAAATTACAATCAGTATCCTTATTTAAATTAAGAGCATACTCAATAGCATTCCACGAGTTATCAGAAAAATCTGTTGGCAATAAAATCGTTTTCATAAAATTCATCTTAATATAAAGACAAATTTACAGTATGATTATATTCTAAAATATGATATTAATCATAATCTAGCTTGTGTTCTATGAGTATCTAGCAGATTTCTTGTAGCTTTTCTAAATCTAAAATTCTAATAGTTCTTCCATCAATTTCTATAAGGCCTTGTTTTTTAAAGTTAGACATTGTTCTTATTAATGTTTCTGTTGCAATGCCTGCCACACTGGCTAGATCGTTTCTAGAAATTTTAATTTGATCCTCAGGTTTATGATTTAATTTTTCTGCAAATTTTAAAATTGTTTTCGCTGTTTTTTTACCTACAGAACTATAAGCCATTTGTAACAGTTGATTTTTTACTCCTGCTAAATCCTCCGTCAATAACTCTATTAATTCTAGAGTTACTTTATGGTTTTTGTTTAAAACACTCGTTAATACATTTTTAGACAAACCTACTAATACTGTTTCTTTAATCGCAGTCGCAGATTCTTGGTAGGCTAAATTTTGGGTAAAAGAAGTATACCCAAACAAATTATCTTCCTGATATAAAGCAGTTGTAAGTTGTTTTCCTTGTTCATCTAGTTTATGACACTTTACGAGTCCGCTAATTATTAAATAAATATAATTAGAGTTGTTTCCTTCTTGATAGATGGCTTTATCTTTAGAAAAATGAAAAGTTTCACCATTATCATCAAAATAATTCTTTAAATCATTAAGGCTTCTTAGTTCGTCTCTTTCTTCTTTTATTTCTTCTTTATACTCTCTAATATCTTTTAAAATAGATGCTTTTGCTAATCTGCTTTCGATAGCACTAATAAGTTCATCCTCCGAAAAAGGCTTCGTTATATAGTCATCAGCTCCTAAATTCATTCCTTTTCTAACATCCTTTCTTTCTGTTTTTGCAGATAAAAAAATAAAAGATGTATGTTTTGTTTTATTATTTTTTGATAGTGCTTCAAGCACTCCATAACCATCTAATTCTGGCATCATAATATCACAAACAATAAGATCTGGCAAATTAATATCAGCAATTTCTACTCCTATTTTTCCATTAGCTGCGGTTATAACTTCATAGTTTGATAACTCTAAAAGTTCTGCAGTATTTTCTCTTAAAACTACATCATCTTCTATTAATAATATTTTTTTCATAGTAATACTTCATTAATAATTTTCATAACAAAAGTGGACCCAATATTCTCTTTACTTTCAAAAGTTATGGTTCCACCTATATTTTCTAAATGGCTTTTTATAATGTTTAATCCGATTCCAGTTCCTTGCGTTAACAAAGCATTTTCTGCTCTAAAATAACGATTAAATATGTTTTTTTGATCTGCTTCAGGAATCCCCATTCCGTTATCTTTTATATTGAAGGTAGTGTGAAATGCATCTTGTTTAATACCAATTTCGATTACCGAATTTTCTGGAGAATATTTGATAGCATTGTTTACTAAATTAGAAAGTGATAATTCAATAGTTTTTTCATCTTGTATTAATGAAATTTCATCAATATTTTCTGGATACTTAATTTTTTGACCTACTTTTAGAAGCATGTTTGCATTGTAAATAACTTCATCTACAACTTTGCTTAATTTAAAATTATCATATTTATATTTTATTTTACCCGTTTCTAGTTTTTCAACGGATAGAAAGTCATTTAAAATATTATTTAAATAATGAACTTTATTGGTAATCGTTTCTAAATGTTTTTCCCTTTTTTCTTGCTGTTCTGTTAATTTATATTTGCCTAATAATATTGTAGATGTTAAAATACCACTTAAAGGCGTTTTAAACTCATGAGAAACTAATGATAAAAATTTTGTTTTTAGTTCATTCAATTCTTGCTCTTTAGCAAGTGCTTTTTTAAGCTCTATAGTTCGTTGATCAACGGTGTTCTCTAATTTTTTCGTATAATTTTTTCTTTCTGTAATATCTAAAATTATAGCAACAAAAACTTCTTTTCCTTTAAAAGTAGACAACTGCAGATGTATTTCTACGGGATATTTTGTGCCATTTTTACGCAGATGTACAGTTTCAAAAATAAGTTTATCTTCTTTTTTCTCTAGCAAAGGTTGTACCTTTTTTCTAAATTGAGCTTCTGTATAATCTGGCTTGATATCCAAAGGAGTCAAACTTTTTAATTCGGTTAAATCGTAACCAATATTTTTTTGTGCACCAAGATTGACATTAATAAATTTGTATGTGTCAGAATTAAAAATATAGATTTCATTTAAAGATTCATTAAAAATATTTGCCCAATGAGTCAATTCTTGTTCTGCCTTTTTTCTAACAGTAATATCTATAATTATTGCAACCAAAACTACTTTAGTGTGAAGAGAAGATAACTGTAAGTGGACTTCTACAGGATATTTGGTGCCATTTTTTCGTTCATGCATATCTTCAAAAACAACTCTCTTTTTTTTCCCCTCTCGCAAAGGGTTGAGTATTTTTGCTAATTTAGCCCCTAATTTTTCTGCCATGATATCCACAGGAGTCATGTTTTTTAATTCGGATAAGTTATAACCAATATTTTTTTGCGCACCCTGATTGGCGTTAATAAACTTGAGTGTATCAGCATCAATGATATAAATCTCGTTTAAAGATTCATTAAAAATATTTGCCCAATGAATCAATTCTTCTTCTGCCTTTTTTCTCTCAGAAACATCTATAATTAAGGCCATTATAAAAGTTTTTCCATAAATTTTAAATGGATTTAAACCTGCTTCTAAAGGAAAAATATCCCCATTCTTTCTAGCGCCATACAAATGGCGCCCTTTACCCATTTGCCTTTTCTCTTTCTTGTTCAAAAAGCTCTTAAAATGATCACCATGACCTGCGTGATAATTTTTAGGTATTAAAATGTTCAGTTTTTCATGAACAAGCTCATCTTTTTCATACCCAAACATTTTTTCGATAGAAGAATTAATAGAAACTATTTTTTGCTGATCGTCAACAACTATAACACCTTCTGAAACAGCTTCAAAAAGTACGTTAAAAATATCCTGCTCTTTATTTAGCATCTCTTTAGAAGTTTTAGCAATTTTAGAAGTTCTAATGACTCAATAAAAATAGTACTTTTTAAACAAATATTAATATGAATACTGATTTTTATCATAATTTAAGAACATACAGTACTTTAATTTTATAACAACTTATAAATAGTTTGATATGAAACCTTCACAAGAAACAATAATGGATTTCTACCAAAACCTTGGTAAATTGTTTTACGCAATTGCTGCTGCAGACAATCATGTAGATGAGGCAGAATTCAATGCTTTAAAAGAAACTGTAAAAAATAAATGGACTAAAGTTGATCCTGTTGATGATGATTTTCACACGGATGCAGCTTATCAAATAGAAACTGTATTTGATTGGCTAAATAATGAAGGTTTTTCTGATTCTAAAACCTGTTACACAGAGTTTTTAGATTTTAAAAAAGAGCATCCTTCTTTATTTACCGGAGCTATTAATAGCCTTATTTTAAAAACTGCGAGTAGAATAGCTTCCTCTGTTTCTGGTTTAAACAAATCAGAATTAATGTTGGTTGCAAAACTTAGTCTAGAACTTAAAAAAACAACATAATGAGTTACTATCATCATAAAATAGTTTTTGGAAATTTTAATACTGTTATTAAAAAAGTAATAGCATTATTAAAAGAAGAAGGTTTTGGGGTTTTAACTGAAATTGACATACAACAAACATTAAAGAAAAAACTGAATGTCGATTTTAAAAAATATAAAATATTAGGTGCTTGTAATCCTGCTCTTGCATACAAAGCTTTGCAAGCTGAAGATAAAATTGGAACAATGCTCCCATGCAATATTATTGTGCAAGAAATTGATGAAAATAAAATTGAAGTCGCAGCAATTAACCCGCTAATTTCTATGCAATCTGTTAAAAATAATAACCTGGAAAATATTGCTAAAAAAGTAAGCGATAAATTAAAAAACATGATCCTAAATTTAGGAAACATCTAAATTTTAACATACTTATAGCGGAATAAAAAAGACCACTTTTTTTGTTTTAACATGATGAATATCATTTTATTACCTGTTTTTCTTAAGTAATTTTATGTTCTAAACTGTAAAATATAGTCGCAATGAAAAAAATAATAATATTATTTATTTTAATCCCATTTTTAGGATTTTCTCAAATACCAGATAAACTTGATTATATTTCTCCTTATAACGAAGGCTTTTCCGCAGTAAAAAAAGGAAATCAATGGGCCTTTATCAATCTGAAAGGAAATATTGTCATAGACTTTAGAGATAATTTAGTTTTAACAGAAACTAACAATAAAAAGTATCCCGTTTTCATAAATGAAAGATGTTTAATTTCAGAAAAAAAAGATGGAATCTCTTATTTTGGATATATTGATACATCTGGTACAACTATAATTGAACCTCAATTTTTAAATGCTACTAATTTTGATGAAGAATTTGCCATTGCCATTGAACTTTATAAAGAGATTTTAGGTAAAAATAATATATTGAATAAACAAACAGTAAGATATGAATCTACAGAAGTTATAATTAATAAATCCGGAATAATTATCCGCAAATTAACAGAACCAAAAGGTCTTGCCCTTTCAAGGAATTACATAAATAAACCCCCAAAAATATCCAGTAAGATTATTGCAGAAAATTTATTTTCTGCCTTAGGAAAAGACAATAAAATAATAATTAAAAAAATTAAAGAATAAATAAAAGATACCAAATAGCAATAAATTCTTAAACAATGAAAGCTAATGTAAATTTAGAAACGGTTTCTGGCATTATGAATCATTGGCCTTTATTTTTTGTAATTCTTTGTATTAATTGTTCTCCTAAAAAAGAGAAAATTTTACCTGAATATAGAAGCATCACTGAGTCTGTTTACACTTCAGTTATTATTCAGCCAGACAGTTTATATCAGGTTTACGCTTCTGTCGCTGGAATTCTAGAAAAAAATTTAGTGGAAGAAGATCATTTAGTTTTTAACGGAAGCTCTATCCTACAAGTTGTTAATAACACCCCAAAATTAAATACCAAAAATGCAAAACTATCTTTGCAACAAGCTAAAGCTGACTTTAACGGAAATGCTGCTGTTTTAAATAGCATTAAAGATGAAATTATCGCTGCTAAAATTAAACTTAAAAACGATTCAATAAATTTTATTAGACAGCGTAATCTATGGAAGCAAAAAATTGGATCCCAGGTAGAATACGATTCAAAAAAGTTAAATTATGAGTTATCATCAAATAATTTACAATTCATAAAAAGCAACTATTACAGAACAGAAAAACAACTACTTACAGTTCTGAAGCAAGCTGAAAACAATTATAAATCCTCGTTAATAAATACCAAAGATTTTACTGTAAAAAGTAAAATTAATGGTAAAGTATATGCGCTTCATAAAGAACCTGGAGAAATTGTATCTATTATGGAATCTTTAGCCACCATTGGCAGTGCAACAAATTTTATTATAGAAATGTTGGTAGACGAAGTTGACATTGTAAAAATAACCAAAAATCAAGAGGTAATTATTAGTTTAGATGCTTATAGAGGAGATATTTTTAGCGGAAAAGTATCTAAAATATATCCTGTAAAAGATGCCAGAAATCAAACTTTTAAAGTAGAAGCTTTGTTCGATAAAGCTCCAAAAAAATTATATCCAGGTTTATCTGGAGAAGCTAATATTATTATCTCTATGAAAGATTCTGCCTTAACAATACCAAAAGAATATCTTATTGACTTGAGCAAAGTAAAAACTGATAAGGGTGTTGTTGAAGTTTCAATTGGATTACAAAACATGGAATTTTTAGAAGTTCTCTCTGGAATCTCAAAAACTACAACAATTTACAAACCAAAATAATGGTAAACTGGATTATCATATTAAACATCGCTAAGATACATTTGTTAACTAAAATAAAGCAAACTGCAGTTGCTGCATTAGGAGTTACTTTTGGTATTGCAGCTTATATTACTTTGGTTAGTTTTATGACCGGTTTAAATAGCATGTTAGATGATTTAATTCTAAACCAAACACCACATATACATGTCTATAATGAAATTGAACCCTCAAAAAAACAACCTATTTCTTTATATGAAACCTATAAAAACAGTTTTAATATAGTACACTCTATTAAACCAAAATTAAGTCAAAAAAAAATACATAATGCATTACCAATTATTAATTATTTAAATAATGATAAAAATGTTAAAGGAGCAATTCCTCAAATAAAAGCAAGCATCTTTTACATTGCAGGATCTATAGAGCTTGGAGGAAACATAACAGGCATAAACCCATTAGAAGAATCTAGACTTTTTAATTTTAAAGATTATGTAATTAAAGGATCTCCTGAAGATTTAAAAAACACAGAAAACGGGGTATTAATTGGTTCTGGAGTTGCAAAAAAAATGTCTTTGTCAGTGGGTGATAGAGTTCAAATAAGTACGATAAAAGGAAATATATTTCCGCTTAAAATTGTTGGAATTTATCAAAGTGGAATAGCAGATTTAGATGCTATTCAAAGCTTTACAAATATTAAAACTGCACAAACTATTTTAGGAGAAAATAAAAATTATATTACCGATATTAATGTAAAACTTTACAACATAGATAGTGCTTTACCTTTCGCAAAAAAAATTGAGCAACAATTTAACCTCACGGCAGTAGATATTAAAACGGCAAATGCACAATTTGATACAGGTACATCTATTAGAAACCTAATAACATATGCAGTTTCTTTTACTTTACTAGTAGTAGCAGGCTTTGGTATTTATAACATTCTAAATATGCTTATCTATGAAAAAATGAATGATATTGCTATTTTAAAAGCAATCGGTTTCTCGGGTAAAGATGTACAAATGATCTTTATGAGTCAAGCCATGATTATTGGAATTGTAGGTGGATTTCTTGGTTTACTTACAGGTCTTATTTTTACAAATATTATTAATACAATTCCTTTTAAAACAGAAGCGCTACCTACAATAGAAACGTATCCAATAAATTTTAATCCATGGTTTTATTTTATTGGGATTGTTTTTGCCATCATATCAACTTTTTTTGCAGGTTATCTGCCTTCACAAAAAGCAAAGAAAATAGATCCAGTTAAAATTATAAGAGGTCAGTAAAATGAATAGTGTATTAGAAGCAAAACATATTAATAAATATTTTAAAAAGCCTCTACTTTTTCATGTGCTTAAGAATATTAATTTTAAAATTAAAAAGGGCGAATTTGCTTCTATTATGGGGAAGTCGGGTTGTGGGAAATCGACTTTATTGTATATTTTATCAACTATGGATACCGATTATGACGGCGAATTGTATTTAGATAACAAATTAATTTCTGGAGATAGTAAAGATAGTTTGTCATATTTAAGAAATAAACATATTGGTTTTGTTTTTCAGTTTCATTACTTACTATCAGAATTTTCTGTACTAGAAAACATAATGCTTCCTGCTAAAAAATTAGGAGAAAAATCTTTTCAAGAAATAGAACATGATGCAATACTAAAATTGAAAATGCTGAACATAGAGCATTTACTTCATAAAAAAGCTTCACAAATATCTGGGGGCGAAAAACAAAGAGTTGCCATTGCTAGAGCTTTAATAAATAACCCTTCTATAATTATGGGAGATGAACCTACAGGGAATTTAGATAGCCATAATTCAGATAATGTTTTTAATATTTTTAAACAACTGAGTAATGAACAAAATTTATCACTTCTGGTTGTTACGCATAATGAAGATTTTGCAAAAAGAACAGATAGAATAATTACTATGGAAGACGGTAAAATTATTACATAAAAAATTTATTGTAAACTGATAATTCTCATTTTATCTAAAATCTAATTCCAATACTTTTATAGCGTGTTGTTTAAACACTTAAAAAACACCTGCAATGGCGTCTGTAGATTATTATAAAATTTTAGGAATTCCCAAAAATGCTTCTGAAGCTGACATTAAAAAGGCGTATAGAAAATTGGCGCGAAAATATCATCCAGATTTAAACCCAAATGATAAAGTTGCAGAAAAAAAATTCAAAGAAATTAACGAAGCAAATGAAGTTTTAAGCAATTTAGAAAATCGTAAGAAATACGATGCATATGGAGAGCATTGGCAAAATGCAGAAGCTTATGAGCAAAAAAAACAGCGACAGCGACAATATGAAAGAAGTTCACAAGGTACTTCTGGTGGGTATTCTCAAGAAGATTTTTCTGATATTTTTGAAAACATGTTTGGTGGAGCCTCTTCTGGCAGAAGCACCAGTTCCAAATTTAGAGGTCAAGATTATAATTCTGAGTTAAAATTAAATTTAAAAGATGTTTATAAAACTCAAAAACAGGTAATAACTGTAAATGGAAAAAATATAAGAATTACGATTCCTGCCGGCGTAGAAAATGGGCAAATTATTAAAATAAAAGGGCATGGAGGTAAAGGGGTTAATAACGGACCAAATGGAGATTTATATCTTCAGTTTTCAATAATAAACAATACAAAGTTTAAAAGAAATCATAACAACTTATACTTAACTGTAGCTTTGGATTTATACACTGCCTTATTAGGTGGCGAGTTAATGGTTGATACTTTTGATGGAAAAGTAAAACTTACTATTAAACCAGAAACACAAAACAATACTAAAGTAAAACTCAAAGGAAAAGGATTTCCAATTTACAAAAAAGAAGGACAATTTGGTAATTTATATATAACCTATGAACTTAAAATTCCTACCAAGTTAAACGAAAAAGAAAAAGAACTAATTAAAGAATTACAAAAACAACGCTAATTATGGAAGCTCAAAACTTAATATCTATAGAGCGATTTTGTGAACATTATTGCATTCCTATTCATTTTATGAACGAATTAAAAGAGTACCAATTAATAGAGGTCATTGTTGCAGAAAATCAAGATTACATTAAAATAACTCATATAAACGAGGTAGAAAAAATGATTCGATTACATTATGATTTGAATATAAATTTAGAAGGTGTTGATGTAATTTATAATTTATTAAACCAAGTAAATTCTTTGAAAAAAGAAATAACTGATTTGCAAAATAAACTCCTTTTTTACGGACATTTTAAAAATCTATAATTATAACAAAGAAGACCTACAAAACCTGCTTTAACCAATTATATTATAAAAAAACGAGAAACTAAATAAAAGGTAACTTTAGCTTCTAAACCAAAATAAATGGTTCAAATTCCAGAAAAATATATTGATTTAAATGAATAAAATGAACTCTGAAAAATGTTAACTTTCAAAAATTATAATATTGCAGATTGGTTTTCTTTTTATAGAATTTTTGCTGCACCCTTTTTACTTCTTTTAATTTGGCTTGATATTCAATTAATTTTTACATGGTTTTTATTAATTAGTTATTTAACAGATGCAATTGATGGTTTTTTAGCTAGAAAATTAAAAATCACCACCGCAAGAGGCTCTCAACTAGATTCTTTTGGAGATCAAATAACTTTAATTATTGGATTAATTGGTTTGTTTTATTTTGAAAATGAATTCATAAAAACAAATCTAACGATCATATTAATTGCATTTATTCCTTATATAATTCAAATGTTACTTGCATTTTACAAATATGGAAAGGCAACTGCTTTTCATACCTATTTAGCAAAAATATCTGCAGTAGTACAGAGTTTTTTTATACTATGGTCGTTATTTTTTAACGCTGAATATTCATTGTTTTATTTAATGATTATTGTTGGGATTTTAGAGACTATAGAAGAAGTTTCTTTAATCTTTATGTATGATGATTGGGTTTCTGATGTAAAAAGTATTTTTTGGGCATTAAAAGATGAGCGCAGAATTAAAAACATTAAAAACAAAAAATAACTTCTTGTGAAAAGCTATTCATTATTTACTATTTTCCTTTTATGTTTAGCAATTTTAGCCGTAGATATTTTAGCTTTTTATTGGTTGCAATCTATTACGCAACTTATCAACTCAGAAAGTTTAAAAACAGCAATAAATATTATTTTCTGGATTTTTACAGCAGGCTTAGTTATTTTAATACTACTTCTAAAAGTTACTTTAGAAGATATTAACCCCAGAAGAAAGCACTTACTAGTTTCTTCTTTATCTGGATTAACTATTTCTTCTTTTATTCCTAAATTAATTTTTGTTGTCATTATTTCAATACTATTTTTTTCCAATTTTGTTTTTTCTGAAAAAGAATCATTAATTATTATTCCCTTAATTGGTTTATGTTCTGGATTTCTTCCCTTTTTTGTAATCTTGTATGGCTTTTTCAGAGCTTTATATAGATTTAAAGTACATCATGTTACTGTGAAACACAAAAAATTACCTAAGCCTTTTAATGGTTTAAAAATTATTCAAATTTCTGATATTCATTTAGGAAGCTTTAATTATAAATATCACATTTTAGATAAAGCCATAAAAGTGATTAATGATGCACAGTCAGATTTTATTTTTTTTACAGGAGATTTAGTTAATAATTATGCCTGGGAATTAATTGGGTGGGAAAAAGTTTTCAAAAAATTAATTGCTAAAAAAGGTAAGTATGCCATCTTAGGAAATCATGATTATGGTGATTATAGTGAATGGAACTCAGCTCAAGAAAAGCAAGATAATTTTGAGAAAATAAAAGAATTTTACAAAACTATTGATTTTAAACTTTTGTTAAATCAATCAGAAATAATTGAAAAAAAGAAGGGTAAATTAGCAATAATTGGAGTAGAGAACTGGGGAAAAGCACCTTTTAAACAATATGGAAATTTGCAAGAAGCACTTAAAAATGTTTCTGAAATTCCTTTTAAAATACTATTATCTCACGATCCAACACATTGGCGCGAAGAAGTCATAAAAAAAACAGGTATTTCCTTAACGCTTTCTGGACACACACATGGAATGCAGGTTGGTTTTCAATACAAAAAAATGAAATGGAGCCCCATAAAATACAAATACAAACATTGGGCTGGTTTGTATAATGAAAATGAAAAATATTTATATGTTAATCGTGGTTTAGGTTGGGTTGGTTTTCCTGGAAGACTGGGCATGAGACCAGAAATTACATTGTTTAAATTATTCAAAAAATAAATTTTCTCAACTGATACATATCATTTTTTTTCCATTCCATTTCAATTAATTTAGCTACCTGTTATATTTAAAACCCGCATTATGATAACTAGTTTGAACGAAAAAGAGTGTATGAATATACTTGCAGAGAATTATATTGGTCAACTCGCTTATATTTATAAAGACAGACCTTTTATTGTTCCAATTACCTATTATTTTGATAAGAAAAATATTATTGTCGGTTATTCTGACGAAGGGCATAAAACAATGGCGATGAGAAAAAACAGTAGAGTATCTCTTCAAATTTCAGAAATAAAAAACATTAATAACTGGAGCTCAGTTTTGGCTCATGGAATTTATCAAGAAATCTCTGGTTCTGATGCAAAAAAATATTTACATGAGTTTGCATTGGGAATTAAAGAGCTTATCTTAAGAAAAGAGGAAAGAAGTTTAAGTTCAATTGGTCATTTTTCTAGTAAAATATACACAAATAATCCTTCAATTATTTTTAAAATAAGTGTTGTTGAGATAACAGGAAAAAAAAGAATTTATTCAGAGAAAAAAGAGCGGTAAGCTTCAAACTTAGCGACAAAAAAATTAGATTTCTTTATGATGAAATCCTAACGTAGTTTTATAAGATGGAACTTCCCATTTTATCATTTCTTTTAAAAACTCATCTACTTTTTCAATAATAAGTTTCTCTGTAATTTCTGCTGGATTGTAAAACCCCAACTCTATACTACTATTTTCCATTTGTAATTGCTCTACAAATGGGAAAAGGACAATAACATAGACGTCTCCGCTGTAAGATTGAGAAAAAACTAAAGCTCCTCCTTGAATAAATTGATAAGTAGGAACCTTATTGGTACAATCAATAAGATCTGAAGGAAAAGAATTGAATGTAATATTAACTGCTTCATTATTGTAAATCCAATTAAGTTCTTGCACCTTCCAACCTATATTATAACTTTTAGCAATACTTTTTAAAACTCTTATTATTCGTTTTTTAGCACTACTTTTCCATTGAATTTTTTTATCAACAACTGTTTTAATAGATTCTCTGTAATCATTAACATGCTCTTCTAAATGTTCTACTTTCATAATAATATTTCTTAATTTCTTCTGTAAAAGAAATTAAAAATCTATCAAAACGAAATGATATTAGTCATATTTAAATGAAGCTGATAATTATCATTTCATTTCTTCTTTTCTAAACTTAACTTAGCGCTAGAGCGTTTCTAATTCTTAAAAGAATGAAAAATAAAATTATCCTTATTGTAATTATTTTTCTGATGGCATGTTTTAATATTGGCTATACATATTCACTTGCCCCTCTTCAAATAAAAAATATTTTATTTAGTAATATCTCTTCAAAAAAAATAAAGATTGAAAAAGATATTACCGTGGAAAACTACTTTCAATTTTTAGATTCTATTGTTACAAAACACGATTCTTTGACACCCTACAAATTAACAGAACATCTTTTAGTAAGAGCAAATCAATGGATAATTAACAGATTAAAAAATACTGATTATTATGTAATGAAAGAAAAAGATTCTTTTGTTTATAATCAGAAAAAAATGATAATTTTAAGAAAAGGTGATAAACTAATTGTACCCAACTCTAAATTAGCGAATAAAATTCTTAGCTCTTTTAAAAACACAAAAATAGATGTAAATATCCCTGAGTTTAAACTTCGAATTTTTGAAAACTCAAAAGAGCTTTTTAAATTTCCAATCAGAGTTGGAAGAGATGAAAAAAAATATCTTAAAATGGCTGGAAGAGTTTTAGACTTAAAAACAAAAACAGGAAAAGGTAAAATTGTAAAATACGAACGTTTTCCAGATTTCTATAATCCTGCTAGTGGACATCGATATTATGTCACAAAAAGAGATGACAACAAGGTTACAAAATTACCTCAAATTCCTTTTATAGAAACTGAAATTAATGGATTACGCTATGGTCAATTAATACACCCAACCACGAATCCAAACACCTTAGGAAAGGCTTATTCTAATGGCTGTATTGGCTCTAAAGAAGGGCATGCATGGATAATTTATTATTATGCACCTATTAATACTAAAATAACCATTAGGTATGATTTAAGAGTCAAAGATTCAGTAAACGGAAATACTATATCTTTAAAAGATATATATGGATATAACAAGAAAAAATAGTTAGTCCCTATTGATAAGGGTGTTCGTTAATTCGTTTTCTGTTTCTCTATTTTCACTCCAGCAATCTAAATTATAAATTGTTGTAGCTGCAATATTTGTTAAAGCTTCCTCCGTTAATAGAGCGTGATGTCCTGTAATTAACACATTGGGCATTGAATTTAATTTAATGAGCAGTTCATCTTTAACAATATCATTAGAATGATCCCTAAAAAAGATTTCTTTTTCATTTTCATAAACATCAATTCCTAAAAATCCAATTGTTTCATTTCTTAAGCCACTAATAATATCTTCAGTTTTTAAAATGGCTCCTCTTGCAGTGTTTATGATGACAACACCTGGTTTCATTTGTGCAATTAATTTTTTGTTTATTAAGTGATGTGTATCACTATTTAAAGGGATATGAAGCGAGATAATATCTGAATTTTTACATAAATCTTCTAAGGAATGATAGATCAAGTTATATTTTTGAATTAACTCTTTGTTTTCAACAAGATCAAAACCTAATAATTCACACCCAAAACCATGCATTATTTTAGTCATAATAGAACCTATTCTACCGGTTCCAATTATACCCACTGTCTTGTTGTTTAAATCAAAACCGATAAGATGATTTAAATCAAAGTTAAATGATTTCACTCTCTGATTAGATTCTATAAGTTTTCTATTTAAGGCTAATAATAAGCTTACTGCATGCTCCGCTATAGCATATGGTGAATATGCTGGTGTATTTGCAACTTTAATATTGAACTCAAGGGCGCTGTGTAAACTTACATTATCATGTCCTACAGAACGCAGGGTAATATATTTAACACCAAAATCACTAAGTTTTTCTATTATAATTGAGGAAACTTTATCCGCTGAAGAAATTGAAATAGCAGCATACCCTATCGCTTTCATTGCAGATTCAGAAGATAAAGCTTCTTTTATTAAGGTTAATTCATGTTTTCTGCAATTCGCTTTTTCTAAATAAGGAATTTCATAATCTTTAGTGCTGTATACAAGTGTTTTCATGTTTAACTACTTACTAGAAGAAATTATACCCTCTCTTTTTAATGATTTGATAATAACAGCTACATATTCATTAACGGTAGTACTGATAGCGTTAGGTTCAATGATTTTGTTTGAAGCAACCCAAATTAAAGATTTATCATTATTCTCTTTTAGTTTATATAATGAAGTTTCAACGTGATAAATTTTATACTTATTATAGTATCCTCCATCAAAATATACATCTTGATGCAGATAATAATAGCGTCTAAAAGGGTGTCTCCTATAATAGTAGTTGTTATAGTAATTAGTATTGTACATTACTTCTTCATCCACTCCTTTCACTGCTGAAATTAATATAGCATCAAAACCATTTTTAGTGATTTTTTCTACTTCTTCTTTGATATTTTCTTCAGTTTGCTTTTCAGTAGTAAATTTTAATGTAAATAGGTCATAACTTTCTGCTGAATCAACACCATTCTGTTTTAGTTTTTCTTTTAATTGTTCTTCAAATATTTTTCTAGCGGTTAAGTTTTCCGTAATTCCAACAATTAATAATTTTTTAGGTTTAAAGTCAGTGTATTCTTTACTTCTCCAACTATCTACTATTTTAATAGATGAGCAACCTGTAAAAATTATTATTGCTAAAATGAATATTAAATTTTTCATGACTTTTAGGTTTTATCTCGTAAATCTATTTGAATTAAATTCTTTTTACTATGATATTTATCATTTAGGCCCTTTTAAAATTGGGTTATTAAAAACGTAAAAAAAAGGACACTAAATTAGTGTCCTTTTTGAGTGTATTTTTAAAAACCGCTTTTTCTTAGTTAAAATTTAAATCATATCTTAATCCGAAAAAGAAAAGTTTAAATTATCCAAAGCTCAAATATGATCTGATAATTATTTTTTCATCTTTAGAATCTTCAAAACAGCTTTTAAATAAAAATAAGCTAGCCTTCGCATGGTTTCTGCGATCTTACTTATTTCCGAGCATCAGTAACTCGTTGCAAACAACTTCTGTTACATATCTTTTTTCTCCTTCTTTAGTCTCATAACTTCTAGAAGTAAGTTTTCCTTCAATAGCAACTTCATTTCCTTTTTCTAAGTATTTTTCTATAATATCCGCTGTTTTATTCCAGGCAATAATATTATGCCACTGTGTATCCGTTACTTTTTCTCCTTGAGAATTTTTATAACTTTCATTTGTAGCAATAGAAAACTTTGCTAATTTTTTTCCACTGTCTAAAGTGATGATTTCTGGACTGTTTCCTAAGTTTCCAATTAACTGTACTTTGTTTCTTAACGTACTCATAAGATAAGTTTTTAAATTATTATTAGTATTTGTCAATTCGTTTTGACTCTGCAAAGTTGCGACACAACAAAAATTTTATTCGGTTAAAAAACAATTACTTTCGGTTGTAATTACTTGTAGTCGTTTGTAAACGGATAATTTATTGTATATTTATCTAATGGAGGATAAAAAGTGTTTAGAATGCGAAGAAGTATTAAAAGGTAGAGTAGATAAGAAATTCTGTTCTGATTATTGCAGAAATGCGTATAACAATCGGGTAAACAAAGACAGTAAAAACCTTATCAGAAATATTAATAATCGCCTCAGAAAAAATTATAAAATCTTATCAGAATTAAATATTTCAGGCAAAACAAAAGTAACAAGAACCAAATTATATGATAAAGGTTTCGACTTTAATTTTTTTACTTCTATCTATAAAACCAAAACAGGAAACACTTATTTCTATATCTATGATGAAGGATATTTGCCTTTAGAAAACGAACTATTTTTATTGATAAAAAAAGAACGCTAATTTAGATTTTATGAAAATTAATCATAATACATTTACCAAAGTTAAAATCTAAAAAATACGTTAACTATTCCAAGTATTCCCTTTTACTTTAATCGCAGCTTTTAAGACATCTTTCTGACTTAATTGACCTATCAACTTTCCATTTTTTACAACAGGAAACCTTCTTCTGCGTGAGCTTATAAATTTAAAAGCAGCATCAAAAATATTCATGTTTTGATCAATTGTATCCACATCTGTAACCATATATTTTCCAACAGTATTATTCGTGTCAGAAGGCATGTTATAGTACTTACTTTCAGAAATGTGTTTAATACAATCTGTTTCAGAAATAATACCAATTAAATCGTTTTTATCATTAACAACTGGTCCTCCTGAAATCTTATGTTTAATTAATAAGTTTATAACATGGTCTAATGAATCATCAGCTTTAAAGGTGATGAGTTTTTTTGTCATATAATCAGAAACTAAAATTTGTTCTTCATTTTTCCCTTGAGATTCGTCTCTTTTTCCTTGAAAGCTTTTAATCCCCATACTTCAATATTTTTAAGTTGTTTTTAAATTTACAGTATTTTCTCTTTCAAACAACAATTTAAATTAAGTTTTTTTATTTCATACATTTATAAAAACTTTTAGTTCAAATGAAAAAAATATCTTCTGTCTTATCGGTACTCATAATTTTAGGTGTTATCTCTTGGAGTTTTTCTGATTTAAAACCTTCATTACAAAAAGAAAAATCTTTAACTAAAGAAGGTTTTTCTACTATCAATGCGCTTGAGCATGTAAAAAACATTAGCTTAAAACAACATTACGTAGGCTCTAAAGAGCATAAAAATGTTCAAAAATATATAGCTGAAGAACTGAATAAAATGGGCTTAGAAACAGAAATTCAAGTTCAAACTGCGGTAAATAAAAAATGGTTTGCTGCTACAACCGTACAAAATATTATTGCAAAAATAAAAGGCTCAGAAAACGGAAAAGCTTTAATGCTACTTTCTCATTATGATTCTAATCCGCATTCTTCTTTAGGTGCAAGTGATGCTGGCTCTGGTGTTGCAACTATTTTAGAAGGAGTAAGAGCATTCTTATCAAAAAATAAAACACCAAAAAACGATATTATTATTCTAATTTCTGATGCTGAAGAATTGGGTTTATTAGGTGCTCAAGCTTTTGTTGATCTTCATCCCTGGGCAAAAGAAATTGGCTTGGTTTTAAATTTTGAAGCTAGAGGCAGTGGTGGTCCAAGTTATATGTTAATGGAAACTAATGGGAAAAACAGTAAACTACTTTCAGAGTTTTTAGCTGCAAAGCCAAACTTTCCGGCAGCAAATTCTTTAATGTATAGCATCTATAAAAAGCTACCGAATGATACTGATTTAACCGTTTTTAGAGAAAGCGGAAATATAAATGGTTTCAATTTTGCTTTTATCGGCGATCATTTTGACTATCATACAGCACAAGATTCTTATGAACGCTTAGACAGAGAAACGCTTTTGCAACAAGCAGATTATTTAACTACCACTTTAAATTATTTTGCTTTTTCTGATTTAGAAAATCTAGATTCTAAAGAAGATTTTGTCTATCTAAATTTTCCTTTTTCAAAACTACTTACGTATTCTTTTTCTTGGGTAACTCCCTTATTGATTATTGCCATCATATTATTTATGATTTTAATTTTCTTTGGGTTTTCACTCAACAAAATCTCTTTAAAAAATGTTTTAAAAGGTTTTCTTCCATTTTTAACATCCATAATATTATGTGGTTTAGTTTCTTTTGGATTATGGAAATTAATCCTTCTCCTTCACCCCCAATACAATGACATTTTGCACGGTTTTACTTATAATGGATATCTTTATATCATCGCTTTTGTTTTCTTAAATCTTTCAATTTTACTAAAAATTTATAAATATTTTTCTCAAGAAGAAAAAACAGCAAATTTATTAATAGCGCCCATTTTTATTTGGTTGGTAATTAACTTTTTCATCAGCTCTTATTTAAAAGGAGCAGGCTTTTTTATCATTCCTGTTTTTTGTGCTTTATTGATTTTGATGATTGCTATTTTTATGAATATCGAAGAACGCTCAAAACGTATTTTATTTACCCTATTATCTATACCAACAATCTATATTTTTGCTCCATTAGTAAAAATGTTTCCTGTAGGTTTAGCGTTAAAAAATGTATTTATAAGTGGTGTTTTGATTGCTTTAGTTTTTGGGTTGATGATCTTTACTTTTAATCAGAAAAAAGCTTCTTGGATGCTAAAATTAAGTAGCCTTCTAACCATTATTTTCTTTGCTATAGCAACTTATAATAGTGGGTTTTCTACAGATAACAAAAAACCAAATAGTATTGTTTACATTCAAAATTCTGATAATAAAACTGCGTATTTTGGCACATATGACACAACTTTAGATAAGTATACAAAGCAAATTTTTGATAAAAGTGCTATTAAAGGAGGTATTAATAGTGCTGAAACCAAAAGCAAATACAACACACGTTTTGCCTATCATAAAAAAACAGATTACAAAGATATTCCTTCATCAACTATCAATATAGATTTTGATACTATTATAGGGAATAAACGCTTGTTAGAATTAGAAATAGTACCCAATAGAAAAATAAACAAATTTGAATTCATTACAGACAACAAACTAACTTTAAATCAATTTAAAGTAAATGATGCTCTTGTAAATAATGGAAAAAAATATACTGTAGAAAAAGGGACTTTTTTAATCTATTATATGGCAAATTCTGATAAAAGTGTAACAATTTCTTTTAGTATATATAAAGACGACGAATTAAATATAATTCTAAACGAAATATCTTATGATTTATTAGAGAATCAGAACTTTTCTATAAACCCAAGATCAGAAGAAATGATGCCTATGCCCTTTGTTACGAATGATGCAATAATCATCAGTAAAAAGTTAAAAATTTAATCGTTAATTTATATTCCACAAAAAAAGCGTTCTAAATATTTAGAACGCTTTTTTTATAAAGATGAAAGACCCTTTTATTCAATTTCAGAAACACGTAAGGTGTTTACCATTCCTCTAGCCTCAGCAGGCATTGATGCAAGGTTGATAATTAAATCACCAGGTTTTACAAAACCTTTTTCTTTTGCAATATTATTAATATCTACTACCGTATCATCTGTTGTTAGGTTTTTATTATAGTAGTATGCTTTTACACCCCAAAGAAGACTTAATTTTCCTAAAATTCTTTTATCTGTTGAAAAAGCTAACACAGGTGTTCTTGGTCTCCAAGCAGAAATTTGAAATGCGGTATAACCACTATTTGTTAATGTTGATATTGCTGCTGCATCTGTATTATTTGCCATTAAAGCTGCATGATGACAGATAGATTTTGTAACAAATCTATTCGTTCTAATATGAGGAGCTTCATGTGGTACTTTAATCATTCTAGAGTTTTCTACACTTTTAATGATTTCAGACATTTTTTGAATTACTTTTATTGGGTGTTTACCTACAGAAGTTTCTCCAGAAAGCATTACAGCGTCCGCACCATCCATAATAGAATTAGCAACATCATTAACCTCTGCTCTTGTTGGCACAGGGTTATCTATCATTGTTTCCATCATTTGAGTCGCAATAATTACAGGAATTCTTGCTCTTTTTGCTCTTCTAACTAATTTCTTTTGAATTAAAGGAACATCTTGCATTGGTATTTCTACACCTAAATCTCCACGAGCAACCATTAATCCATCACAATAAGGAATTAATGAATCTATATTTGCAACCGCTTCTGGTTTCTCTATTTTAGCAATGATAGGAATTCTATATTCAGAGTGCTGTGCAATTAAATCACGCAACATTCTTAAATCCTCAGGAGTTCTAACAAAAGATAATGCCATCCAGTCTACGTGCTGTTCAATTGCAAAAACTGCATCTGCCATATCTTTCTCTGTTAATGCAGGTAAAGAAATAGCTGTATTTGGTAAGTTTACACCTTTTTTAGACTTCAAAGCGCCACCAACAATTACTTTAACAATAACTTCTGTTTCTTTGTTAGTTGACATAACTTCAAACATTAACTTACCATCGTCAACTAAAATATGTTCTCCAACTTTTACGTCTTTCGGAAAGCGTTGATACGTCATAAAAGCCTTCTCTTTGGTTCCAATACATTTTTCTGTAGTGAATGTAAAAGTATCGCCATCTTCTAAAACAACCTCTTCTTCCATAACTCCAACACGCAATTTTGGACCTTGTAAATCCCCAAGAATTGCAATATTAAAATCATTTTCAGCATTTATTTCTCTAATAATTTTTACTTTTCTTTTTACGTCTTCATAATCTGCATGAGAAAAGTTAATTCGAAAAACATTTACACCATTTCTAGCTAATTCTGTTAAAATTTCTTTTGTATCTGTTGCTGGTCCTAAAGTGGCAACTATTTTTGTTTTTTTATTGTGTAACATGTTTTTTTTAAAATATTAAAAAGTCTTTAGACTTTAATGTATTCTTATCTATTGAATAAGAAGTGATTACTTGATCTATTTTTTTTATTTTACCTACGGTTTCCAAAACAAAACTATACGCTAAATCTCCCGAAATCTTTATAAAGAAATCTACTTTTTTCTTTTCAGGTATTAAATATGTCTTTGTTTCTGATGTTAGTAGAAGTTCATTCAATTCTGTTTGATTTTCTCTTTTAGAGCTGTTTGCAATTAAGAACCAATCAAAATCGTACTTTGTACTGGCATAATTAAAAATTGAAAAGGATGCTTTTTTTTGCTGATTTTCAAAATTTAAATCTTCTCTAGATTTATAAAAACTCGTACCTAAATTTTTATTCAACAAATAGGCTAATTTGAAATCTTCTAATGCTGTATGAATACCAATTAATGAGTATTCATCCTCACAGAAATCTTCTAAACCTAATGAGTGAATTTGCATAATTAATAACTAGTTTTAATTCATCTTCAAGATGCTAATTTACTAATTGTTTATGAGTTTTTCTGGGATTTTAACGAAAACGTTATCGTACTTAACCTAAAGAAATTTCACTTTGAAAAGCATAGTAGACTCTTTTAGAAGCTTGTTCTTCAGCCTTTTTTTTAGAGGTTGCTCTTCCTTTAGCAACTTGCTCTCCATTTATACTTAACTTAACGCTGAAGTGTTTGATGGACTCATTTCCAGAATCCTCATAAGTATCAAATTTATATTTCTTCTTCTTTTTTTGACACCATTCTATAATCAAACCTTTGTAACTAGTTATTTTACCTTCTAGTTTTTCGATATCAACATAAGGCACAATTACATGTTCGTGTATAAATTTCTGACAAAAATTATACCCTCTGTCTAAATAAATAGCACCTATTAAAGCTTCGAAAATATTGCCATGAATATTATCTCCAACGTTTGATTGATCTATATTACTTTTTACAAAACGAATTAAGTTTAAATCTTTGCCTAACTCGTTTAAATGCTTTCTACTAACTATTTTAGAACGCATTTGAGTAAGGTATCCCTCTGATCCCGTTGGAACTTTTTTATACAAGTAGGAAGCAATAACAGATCCTAAAATAGAGTCGCCTAAAAACTCTAATCGTTCGTAATTAATAGGAATCCCTTTTTTATCCAACATTTGCACAGATCTATGCGTAAATGCTTTTTTATATTTATTGATATTTTTTGGGGAAAAATTGAGTACTTTTTTTAATTCTATAAATAATTGTTGATCCTCTTGAGAATGGGATTTAACTATTTTACGAATAAAATTCATCGGTTATTCCTCTAATTTCTTAAAGGCAACACAAGCATTATGACCTCCAAAACCAAATGTATTGCTCATTGCTATTTTAATATCTCTTTTCTGAGGTTTATTTAGCGTAAGGTTTAATTCTGGATTAATGTTTTCGTCTACTTTCGTATGATTTATAGTTGGTGGTACGATACCATGTTTCATTGCTAAAATAACAGCAATAGACTCTATAGCCCCTGCAGCGCCCAATAAGTGCCCTGTCATAGATTTTGTAGAATTAATATTTATGGTTTTTGCATGACTGCCAAAAACTTGAGAGATGGCTTTTAATTCTGCAACATCTCCTAAAGGTGTAGAAGTCCCGTGTGTATTAATATGGTCTACATCTTCTGGTTTAATTCCTGAATTTTCTAGGCAATTTTTCATTACTGCGATAACTCCAACTCCTTCTGGATGTGGCGCTGTCATATGATATGCATCAGAAGACATTCCTCCACCGATAACCTCAGCATAAATTTTTGCTCCCCTCGCTTTCGCGTGCTCATATTCTTCAAGTACAATAGCGCCTGCTCCTTCACCCAATACAAAACCATCTCTTTCACCATCAAAAGGTCTAGAAGCTGTCTCTGGGGTTTCATTTCTTGTTGATAAGGCGTGCATGGCATTAAAACCACCAACACCCGCGATTGCAACAGCGGCTTCAGAGCCACCCGTTACTATAATATCACAAGTACCTAAGCGGATATAGTTTAAAGCATCTATCATAGCATTCGCTGAAGATGCACATGCAGAAACTGTTGTATAATTTGGCCCCATAAATCCATTCTTAATGGAAATATTTCCTGGAGCGATGTCTGCAATCATTTTTGGGATAAAGAACGGATTGAACCTTGGAGTACCATCTCCAGCTCCAAAATTTAAAGCTTCATTTTGAAAAGTTTCTAAGCCTCCAATTCCTGCTCCCCAAATTACACCAACGCGTAATTTGTTAATCTTTTCTAGGTCTAGATTTGAATCTGCAATTGCTTCATCTGAGGCTACCATTGCATATTGCGTAAATCTATCCATTTTACGTGCGTCTTTTCTATTGATAAAGTCGTTCACGTTAAAGTTTTTTAATTCACATGCAAAACGAGTTTTGAACTTGGCAGCATCAAAGTAAGTGATAGGAGCAGCACCACTAACTCCGTTAGTTAATGCATTCCAATATTCTTCAATATTATTACCAATTGGCGTTAATGCGCCAAGCCCAGTGACTACAACTCGTTTTAACTGCATATAAATTACTTTTTTGCTTCTTCAATATAGCTAACTGCCTGACCAACGGTACCGATGTTCTCAGCTTGGTCGTCTGGAATTTGAATATCGAATTCTTTTTCGAATTCCATAATTAACTCAACAGTATCTAAAGAATCTGCTCCTAAATCGTTTGTGAAGCTAGCTTCTGTTGTTACTTCATTGTCGTCTACTCCTAATTTGTCTACGATAATAGCTTTTACTCTTGATGCAATGTCTGACATAATTTTCTGTTTTTTAAAATTTAAATCGGGGCAAAAATACGAATCTTATTAATTCTAACTAACTTTTGCTCGAAAAATGATACTAAAAGATAAATAAAATCTTTAATCTCCTTTTAAAAAGATCGGTTTGTTAATAATTATTCCTTTTTTTGTAGTCTAGATTTATAGAAATGAAGCGTATCGTTATTTTTGCTTCTGGTTCTGGAACGAACGCAGAAAATATTATCCGATTTTTTAATCAAAACAAAACTGCTAAAGTTACTCAAGTACTTTGTAACAATGAGCACGCAAAAGTTATTGATAGATGTAAGTTGTTAAAAATTAGTTGCTTATGTTTTAATAAAAATGATTTTTTAAAAAAAGACACTATCTTAAATCTTTTAAAAGAAACCGCAGACTATATTGTTTTAGCTGGTTTTTTATGGAAGATTCCTGAAAATATTGTGGCCGCTTTCCCTAATAAAATCATTAATATTCATCCTGCTTTATTGCCAAAGTATGGTGGAAAAGGGATGTACGGAATAAACATTCACAGAGCTGTAAAGGAAAATAAAGAAACAGAAACAGGCATCACAATTCACTATGTAAATGAAAATTATGATGAGGGTGCTATCATTTTTCAGGCAAAAACTACTCTTTTAGAAGAAGATACTCCTGAAATTATTGCCGAAAAAATCCATATCTTAGAACAACGTTTCTTCCCAAAAATAATAGAAGACGTAATTTTAAATATAAATGAGTAAAAAAAAGTTTTATGTCGTTTGGAATGGAAGAAAAAAAGGCATTTTTTCTTCTTGGGGTGTCTGCAAAAAGCAAATTGATGGTTTTGAAGGCGCACTATACAAATCTTTTGCCAATTTAGATGAAGCTGAAACTGCTTTTGCTAAAAACTACGAAGACTATAAAGGCAAAAACACTAAAAAACCATCTTTATCCTCCTTTGAAAAAGCAAAATTTGGAAATCCTATTCTAGAAAGCATTTCTGTAGATGCTGCTTGTTCTGGGAATCCAGGAAAAATGGAGTATAGAGGGGTTCTTACCCATAACAAAAAACAACTTTTCATAAAAGGGCCTTTTAAAAAAGGGACGAATAACATTGGTGAATTTTTAGCTTTAGTACACGGAATTGCTTTATTAAAAAGTAAAAACAAAGCAAACATTCCTATTTATTCTGATTCTAGAATTGCCATGAGTTGGGTAAAAAAGAAACAATGTAGAACTAATCTTGTTTTTGATGCTTCTAACAAAGATTTATTAGACCTTATAAAAAGAGCTGAAAAATGGTTGGAAGAAAACACCTATAACAACCCAATTTTGAAATGGGAAACCAAAGCTTGGGGAGAAATTCCTGCAGATTTTGGCAGGAAATAAAAAAGAGTTATTACTAAAAAGTTACTTTGTTTAAAAGGGGTTTTAATCAGGTTCTATAATATAATTTTAGAAGACCAAACACTATTTATTTTTTTATAAGATTAGCATCAAATAATAAATCCCAAAACTAAAAAATAGTTTTGGGATTTATTTTATAATTATAAACGTTATCTGTTTACCTTTATGAGATTGCTTCGTAAAAACTCACAATGCTGAGCAACAATTAAATAGAAGCTTTCATTAACTCTCTGTTCATTCTTGCAATGTTGTCTAAAGAAATTCCCTTAGGACATTCAACCTCACAAGCGCCTGTATTTGTACAGTTTCCAAAACCTTCTAAATCCATTTGCGCAACCATGTTCTGCACACGATCTGAAGCCTCTACTTGTCCTTGTGGTAATAAAGCATACTGAGATACTTTTGCGCCCACAAATAGCATTGCAGAGCTATTCTTACATGTTGCTACACAAGCCCCACAACCTATGCAAGTTGCTGCATCCATAGCTTCGTCTGCTGCGTGTTTAGAAATCGGAATTGAATTTGCGTCTTGTGTATTTCCAGATGTATTCACAGAAATATATCCACCAGCATGCTGAATTCTATCAAAAGCGGTTCTGTCTACAACCAAATCTTTTATTACAGGGAATGCTGCAGCTCTAAAAGGTTCTATAGTAATTGTATCTCCGTCTTTAAACATTCTCATGTGTAATTGACAAGTTGTTATACCCCTATCCGGTCCATGTGCTTCACCATTAATATACATAGAGCACATTCCACAGATTCCTTCTCTACAATCGTGATCGAAAGCTACTGGCTGTTCTCCAGAGTTTACTAACTGTTCATTTAGAACATCCATCATTTCTAAAAAGGACATATGTTCTGAAATCTCAGTAACTTTGTAGTCTACCATCTGACCCTTTGAACTTGAGTCTTTCTGTCTCCAAATTTTTAGTGTTAAATTCATAATGTCTATCTTATTTATAACTTCTTTCTTTAACTTCTATGTTCTCGTAAACCAACTCCTCTTTATGTAAAACTGCGTCTTTTGGTTCTCCTTTGTATTCCCAAGCAGAGACAAATTGGAACTCTTTAATTCTCTTTGCTTCTCCGTCTTCTGTTTGATGTTCTTCTCTAAAATGTCCTCCAGCTGATTCTTCTCTTACTAAAGCATCTTTTGCAAACAATTCCCCTAACTCAAGGAAATCTGCAACTCTACCTGCTTTTGCTAATTGCTCATTATACTCTGTTTCTGTTCCAGGAACATTTACATTTTGCCAAAAGTCTTTTCTTAATGCAGAAATTTCTTCAATAGCTTCTTTTAAGCCTGCCTCGTTTCTCGACATTCCACACTTATCCCACATAATTTTTCCTAATATTTTATGGTAATAATCTACAGAGCGAGTTCCTTTATTATTGATAAAGAATGCTATTCTGTCGGTAACGTCTTTTTCTGCAGCTTCAAATTCTGGGGTTTGTGTTGATATTTTTCCTGTCCTTATATCATCCGATAAATAATCTCCAATAGTATACGGCAATACAAAATAACCATCTGCTAAACCTTGCATCAGTGCAGATGCTCCTAATCTATTTGCCCCGTGATCAGAAAAATTTGCTTCACCAATACAGTAACATCCGGGAATTGTAGTCATTAAGTTGTAATCAACCCAAACACCTCCCATAGTATAGTGAACTGCTGGATAAATCATCATTGGAGTTTCATATGGATTTTCATCAATGATTTTCTCATACATCTGAAATAAGTTTCCATATTTAGCCTTCACAATTCCTTGCCCTAATTCTTTGATTTTAGCTTCAGATGGATTTGATATATTTTGAATCTTCGCTTGCTCTTTTCCGTAACGTTCAAAAGATGCTGAAAAATCTAAATATACAGCTTCACCAGTTGCATTTACCCCGTAACCTGCATCACAACGTTCTTTTGCTGCTCTTGATGCTACATCACGTGGCACTAAATTTCCAAATGCAGGATAGCGTCTTTCTAAGAAATAATCTCTTTGCTCTTCTGTTAATTCAGTAGGTCGCTTACTTCCTTCTTTAATTGCTTTTACATCCTCTAAATTCTTTGGAACCCAAATTCTACCATCATTTCTTAAAGACTCAGACATCAAAGTTAATTTAGACTGATAGTCTCCCGATCGTGGAATACAAGTTGGATGAATTTGTGTGTAACAAGGATTTGCAAAATAAGCTCCTTTTTTATGTACTTTCCAACCAGCAGTTACATTAGATCCCATTGCATTGGTAGACAAGAAGTATACATTTCCATATCCTCCTGAAGCAATTACAACTGCATGTGCTGAATGACGCTCTATTTCTCCTGTAACTAAGTTTCTTGCAATAATCCCCCTAGCTTTTCCATCAACAATAACAACATCTAACATTTCATGCCTGTTAAACATTTCTATTTTACCACGAGCAATTTGTCTATTCATTGCAGAATAGGCTCCTAATAATAGTTGCTGCCCTGTTTGTCCTTTCGCATAAAAAGTTCTAGAAACTAAAACACCTCCAAAAGAACGATTGTCTAACAAACCACCATAATCGCGAGCAAAAGGAACTCCTTGTGCCACACATTGATCTATAATATTTGCAGAAACTTCGGCTAATCTATAAACGTTTGCTTCACGCGAACGATAATCTCCTCCTTTTACGGTATCATAAAATAAACGATACGTAGAATCTCCGTCTCCCTGATAATTTTTTGCCGCGTTGATTCCTCCTTGAGCGGCTATTGAATGGGCTCTTCTTGGAGAATCTTGGTAAGCAAATGCTTTTACATTATAGCCCAACTCTGCTAATGTAGCAGCAGCAGAACCACCTGCCAAACCTGTACCAACAACAATAACATCTATATGACGCTTATTTGCAGGATTTACCAAATCTATTTTATTTTTATAATCTGTCCATTTATCTTTAATTGGACCTTGAGGTACTTTTGAATCTAAAGCCATAACTTTATAAGATTAATGGTTAAGGTGATGAAATAATGCAATAAAAATAAATCCTAAAGGAACTATAATTGAATATGCTTTACCAATAGTTTGTAATGTTTTCTTTCTTCCTGCTGTGCCACCCATTGACTGAAATGCGGATGTAAAACCGTGTGCTAAATGCAATCCTAAAAATACAAATGCAACCACATACGCAGCAACTCTAATTGGATCTACAAACTTGTGCACTAATTCTTCATGATAACGCAAACCTTCTAAGCCTTCCATCATTCCCGACCAATCGCCTTGAATGAATTTTGTGTTAATTTCTGGAAACCAAAAATCAATAAAGTGCAATAGAACAAAAGCTAAAATTGCCAGTCCACTCCAAATCATGTTTCTACTAATCCAAGTTGAATTTGCAGCTCCGTTATTTTTCGCATAATTTACACCATTCGCTTTTCTGTTTTTTAGTTCTAGGATAAACCCCATAACAAAGTGAAAAACAACTGCAAAGATTAAGACAGGTTGCAATGCAAACTGCACTAATGGATTTGTTCCCATAAAATGAGATACTTCGTTAAAAGTCTCTGGACTAATTACTGATAAAATATTTATTGCTAAATGCTGAAGTAAGAAGAACATTAAGAAAAACGCTGAGAGCGCCATTGCCACTTTTCTTCCAATTGAAGATTTAAAAAATCCGCCCATTGTATAATTTAGTTAAAATTGTAACCACAAAAATACGGTTAAAGAGGTCTCGATACAAAGATTTTATATCGTTTTCGCAAATATTTAGAATAATTTTAAATAATAAATAAGACCATTTTAAAAAAAAAGGGTTTTTAAAAAAAGTTTGGGTTAATTTCTGGAATTAGATTTTACCAAACATTTATCATTATCCCATACTCCAATTAAATATTCTTCAGAAATAAGCTTTCCTTCAAATGTTAAAAAACGACCTTTTTTATCCTTTTTTATAATTTTCATTTTACCTTGATGGATAGCATTTATTACTCTATAAATTAGTCCTTTTTTGGAAACCTTGCTCCCTCTAGAAATCAATTTTAAGCCTTCATTATTATTCCATAAATCCATCTCTGAAGATTTTTTGTCAGGTACAATTCCGTCTTCTAATTTACTTTTTTTATATGATAAATAGTTTTCTTTTTCATGAGATTTCCCAAGAGATCGAGCTGCTTTTTCACCAATCTCTTGTCTTAAGCGAGCCATCCAATAGGCATGTCTAAAAGCATCTACCTGACCCCCAGAAGCATCCCCATCTAACAAATTAGTTTTTTTAATTGAATCTGCGATCCGTTTGGCTTCTTTCGAAATTTCTAATGATTTTATTGCTTTAAAAGGATGAAACAAAACCCAAGTTTTTTTTGGCCGTGAAAGGTCAAAAAAACTTTTAAAATTGGTTTGAGCGTTTGTTGAAATTACACTTAAATAAAAAATAAAAAAGAAATATTTTTTCACGTATTTAAAATAAGATTTTTCGTTAAAATTCTCTTGATTCAAGATAGATAAAATATTTAATGAAAATCCTGAAGTAAGATGGCATTAAAATAAGACCAAAAGCGCTATTGAAATTTTTCATCCAGTTAAAAATTAATTATTCTACTAATTACATGTTTCAAAACAAAAGTAAAAAAATAAAATCTTAACGCAACCTTTTAAAAGTATTTGCACCTAATACATATAATTATCAAAAAAATAGTTTAAAATGAAAAAAATAATCTTACCCCTAATATTATTAATTGCCTCAATATCTTTTTACAACTGCGAATCCAATGCTATAAATGAGACAACAAACCCTATAATTGAAGACCCAAACCCAATAACAAATCTTTCATTTGAAGAGGCCTACACTTTTGAGGCAAATCTTTTAGGAGGACCTCATATTGGAATGACGAGTTCAACATCAGAAAATAGCTTATATATTTCATGTAGAGAAAATGAGTCCTCAGGGAATACAACTGAAGAAGAGATTTTTAAATTAAACCTAGACACAAATCAACTAACTAGAAAAAACACCTCTCCTGGTGGATTTATTACAAAACAATTAACCATTAGTAACAATCAACTTGTATCAATTGGCGGCACCGAATTAAAAACCTACGACTTAAACATCGTTGATGAACCTTCAAGTAGAAGTTACTTTGGTATAGATGCAAAAAACCCATATTTCACTCTAAGTAAGTTCGGAATTGCAACGGACAATGGAAACACCTACATAATAGGAGGGTATCGACCTGATACCTCAACGAAAGAAAATAAAAAAATTTACAAACTAAATATTAATTCTGAAGAACTATTTGAACAAATTATTGACACTCCTGAAACTATGATTGGAGCCAGTGCTGCAGTAGTAAATGAAAAAATATATGTCTTTGGAGGTGCTTTGTATGAAGATTTTCAGGCAACAAATAAAATTTATATTTATCCTTTAGATAATTCATTAAATTATGAAGAACTTAGTATGACCGTAGCAGCAGATGTTACTTATGTTCATAAATATGGAGAGATCATATTAATAGCTGGACATAAAGGGCTTTATGCGGATGATAAAACTTCTTTTATTGGTACATTTGACCCTAGTACAAATATTTTTAAAGAAATTGAAACTAATTTAGATTCCGAAGGAGGCCTAAAAGCCATTCATCAAATGATGGTGAAAGACGATAAAATAAATATTTTATTTGGCAGTCCAGGTAATGGCCAAAATGTACAATCTGAATGGTCAATTCTAACAGCAAGTTTAAAATAAATATGCACAAAACAACACATGAAAGAGAGTTGTATTTTTTTTGAAGAGAACTTCTATTTATTTCAAATAATTGATACTAAATTAAGTAAACCACTTATTAATCTTAATAAAAATCAGTTATAGATATAGAAGTTCTCATACAAAAATGTTGCCGTCAAAATTTAAGTGCACAAACCAAAATTTATAGCTTGTTTGCTGATAAACTCTTCAGAGTATGCCTAAAATATTCTAAAAATCAGCAAGATGCACAAGACACACTGCAAGATAGTTTTATAATGATATTTAAAGATATTTCAAAATTTAAAAACAAAGGTTCTTTTGAAGGATGGTTAAAAAGAGTTACTGTAAATGTAGCTCTTCAAAAATTCAGAAATCAATCTATATTGCAATTTGACTCAATAGAAAATTTTCAAATACCTGAAGAAGATGTCTTTGTAAATATTGATGAAAAAAATATAAATCTTGATTATCTATTATCTTTAATTAAAGAACTGCCTCCTAAATATCAAATAGTTTTTAACCTATATGTTTTAGATGGATATTCTCATCAAGAAATTTCTGAGCTACTCAAAATATCTATAGGTACATCAAAATCTAATCTTTATAGAGCGCGAAAAATATTACAAAAAAAAATAAATGATGAATCTGAAATAAATAAATTATGCAGATTAGCTTAGACAAATTATTCCAAAAAAAAATACAAACTTCTGAAGTTAATCTACCTTCTGAAGTTTGGATTGCTATTGAGACTAAGTTAAGAAAAAGAAGACGAGTGCGTATTTTTTGGTCAGTTTTTGGAATCAGTTTTGTAATATTAATAATTTCTATATTAGTATTTTATCCTCCTAAAAAAGAGTTACCAATAAATTTTCACAAGAACACAAATTTAAAAGAATTGAAGGATGAACAAGTTAAAACTAAAAAGAAAAGCAACTTAGGAACAGACTTAAAAAATAAAAAAACCAAGAAAATATTTTCCTCAGTTTCAAATATTTCAGTGGAAAAGAGATCTGAATTATCAAATAGCCAAAACTATAAAACAATAAAAACAAAGGATAATAATAAATTAGAAGCTAATCGCCATAAAAAAGCATATGATTACAATAAAACAGAAGAAATTCTAAAAGATGATAGTTTTCAAAAAGATAAAAAAAGTATTTCGGTTAAGAAAAAAATAAATAAAATTGATTCTTTAGCACAAAAGCGTAAAAAAGATTCGTTACCTGTTAAAAATGAAAAAAAATGGATTATTACACCAGTTTTTGGCTTTTCAAATTCAGGTCGATTTACAAAAAACAGCTCAGTGATCGATAGTCGTTTTGATGATAATCCATCATCTGGCTTAATTTCAAAATTGTTTGGATATAAAATTGGATTTAAACTATCAGATAAGGTTTATTTACAAACAGGAATTATATCAAAAGAGCTTAGCTTCATTACAAAGGAATTATTTCTTAAGGGAATTAAAGGAAATAATAGTTTATTAAATGTAAATTATGATCCTGACGTTCTTATTAGGTTTTCAAACAACAACCGAAACCTCCCTGGTGAACCTGAGGCTCAAAAATCAGATTTAATCCAAACAATTGGATACTTAGAATTGCCAATTGAAATTAAATACAGACTCTATAACAAATCAAAATTCAGAACTAATTTTATTGGGGGTTTAAGTTTATTATACTTAAACAAAAACGAAATTCTTGCAAAAACAGATTTATTTACTAAAAAAATTGCGACAGCAAATAATTTATCAACTTACAGTGTTAGTTTTAATATCGGATTAGATATTGATTATAATTTATCTAGACGATTTGTTTTTAATACGGCTATAATGTTTAAAAAACATTACCAAACTTATAATAGATATAGCGACAAAACAGCACCTTTTGTAATAGGCATACACACCGGAATAGGCTATAGGTTTTAATACTTTAGAAGTATAGAGCGATTAAAAATCTAATATATCTCAAACCTTCCTGTAGCTGATTCCAGTTTTACAGTATATACTCCTTTTGGCAAATAATACTTTCCGTTTTTAGCATTTTTTAAAGTACTCTCTTTGTATTTACTAACAAAAGCTTTTCTACCTTTTTTAGAGAAAGAAACATCATATAAAACTTCATTAAAACCTTTATCTGCGTCCACAGAGATTGAATTTACTTTTATATTGTTAGAAAAAACATCAACAATAACTTTTTTCGTTTCATTTGAGTAGAAAGAAATATTTATTTCGGGAATATTCGGAGGAGACCAGTTACCTCTAGAGCTTCCCCAATTGTTGCTTTTTCTTATCGAATTAATTGCAAAAAAATGTGCTGATTTTTCGGCTAAATCATCCGTAAGCAATTGTAAAGGAGCAATGTTTGCTTTGTATAAACTTCGTCCATGAGTGCCAATAATTAAATGTTTTGCTGTAGGCTGAATCACTAAATCATGCACAGCCACATTCGGTAAATTCCTTGAAAAAACTTCCCAAGAATTTCCTTTATTAAAAGAAACATACAGCCCATTATCTGTGCCAACATACAACATGTTTTTGTTTACAGGGTCTTCCTTAATTACATTTACTGAAGCTATTGGAATTGCATTTCCAATATTTTTCCAAGTTTGTCCAAAATCATCAGACATAAAAATATATGGTGTAAAATCATCAAATCTGTAACCGTTTAAACTTACATAAACGCGTTCTTTTTTATGTGATGAGGCTGCAATTCTAGAAACCCATAAATCTTTTGGAAATGAATTTGAAATCTTTGACCAAGAACCTCCACCGTTTTTAGAAATATGCACTAATCCATCATCTGAGCCTGCATATAATAATCCAAATTGAAACGGACTTTCAGAAATAGTAGTTAAGGTTCCATAGGCTACATTCCCTTTTTTCCCGCCAGATGATAAATCTCCCGAAATAGTTTCCCAAGTATCTCCTTGATTTAAACTTCTGTGTAATTTATTACCTCCTAAATATAAAATATCTTGATTGTGTTTTGATAAATGAATGGGTGTTTGCCAATTAAATCTATACGGGGCTTCTCCTAAGGAATGTTTGGGCTGAATATATGTTCTTTTTCCTGATGCTCTATCAATTCGAAAATAATTTCCAAATTGATATCCTGTATACACAATATTTGGATTTCTATCATCTACTTGCACTTGCATTCCATCACCTCCCATAATAGATTCATAGGGATTTTGGCCTGTTTGATGCCAACGTTTGTTGATTTTAGCATCATGTGATGCTGTCCAAACACCGTTGTCTTGCAATCCTCCATATACCTTATAATTTTTCTGATTATCTGCATACACAGAATAAAATTGTCCAACAGCAGGACTATTTAATTTTATCCAACTGTCCCCATCATCATAAGACATGTTTAAACCTCCATCATTTCCATTTAAAATATGTCCAGATTTCTTTGGGTTTACCCATAAAGCTTGATGATCTGAATGTACATTTTCTCTACTAATTAATTTAAATGCTTTTCCTCCATTTTTCGATTTTAAAATTGGAACTCCCATTACATAAATTCCATTTTCATCTTGATGATCTACTCTAATTTCACCAAAATAATATCCATAAGAATAATACAAACCATCTAAATAATCTTCATGCGTTTTTTTCCAAGACGCTCCTCCATCTATAGTTTTAAAAACTTCTGCTCCAACAACAGGGGTGTCAAATAACAAAGAATTTGCGTCTTCTAAATATTTGGCTAAATCTATTGGCTTTACAGAACCAACTCTCACCATTTGTTTTACATTCTCTGCTCTGTATTTTTCCTGAAATCCGTTGTTTTTTAAATATGAGTTTAACTTTTTATCTGTAAGATTTAAGAATGTTCCAACAGACATTGTTTTAAAATCTTCTTTCGTTAAAGTACTTGAAGGTTTTTTGTTTGTATTTCCCTTTCTTCTAAACTGGCTATCATGCAAAGCATAAACAATATTTTCATTAAAAACAGCCAACCCAATTCTACCAACTCCATCTCCCATTGGAAAACCACTTTTATCTGAAACTTTTACCCAAGAATCTCCAGCATCTGTACTTTTATAAATGGCCGATTTGCTTCCATTTCCATGAAAATTCCATGCTTTACGATTTCTTTCCCAAGAAGCAGCATAAAGAGTCTCAAAGTTATTTGGGGCGGGCTGTACGTCAATTATACCTGTATTTTCATCAATAAACAAAGTTTTAGTCCATGTTTCTCCTCCATCCGTAGTTTTGAAAATTCCTCTTTCTTTATTCGAAGAATATAAATGACCAATAACTCCAATTACTACTTCATCTGTATTTTTTGGATTAATAAGAATTCTACTAATGTGGTGAGAATCTAACAAACCTACATTGTTCCAAGTTTTACCTTTATCTATAGATTTTAAAACACCTATTCCTGCATAAGACGAGCGAGAAGAATTTTTTTCACCAGTACCAACCCAAATTGTTCCGGAGCTCCAATCTATAGCGATATCTCCTACGTTTTGTGTTGCCGAACTATCTAAAACTGGTGTAAAAGTTGTTCCATTATTCTTTGTATACCACAAGCCTCCAGAGGCATAACCCACATAAAATTCCATGGTATTATTTGGGTTTACATCAATATCTGCAACACGTCCACTCATTATAGTTGGACCTATATTTGTAAAGTTGACGTTTTTTACTAGAGACGTTTTTTCTAAAATTTCTTTCTCTTTAAGAGCCTTTTCAATTAAAACAGCACTTGTAGCTGTTTGTTGCGCAATTAAAATACCGCTGAATAAAAAAAGTAAATACTGTATAATTTTTTTCATGTTTTGTTTATTGAATTAATAAGTTTATCAAAAGGATTAGAATACTTCTCTAATGGGCCTAAGTGATAAAAAAAATATTTTATTTTTTTTCACTAAATTAGCAATAATTAATCAATTAAATTTTTTGGGGAAATGGGAATCGTATATACAATAATTATTGGTGCTATTTGTGGATATATCGCTGATGCTCTTATGAAAAACAATGGCTATGGTTTAGTCATAAATATTATCATAGGTATTGCTGGTAGTTATATTGGAGGTTGGGCTTTTGCTCAATTAGGATTGACCATTAATGTTGGCCATACTATTCTAAATCAGATTATTATTGGTGCTGTTGGCGCTATTATTATTTTATTTATTCTTGGGGTTATTAGGGGAGGAAGAAAAAGAGGAAGAAGAAATCGTTAATTTAAGCGAACTAAAAAAATTAAAAGATGCTGAAGGGCATCTTATTTTTTGATGGTAAATTTCATGAAATAATATAAAGTGCATATTACAGACTCTTAACAATTAATCAATGTACATTTGCATTTCTATACAGAACAGAAAGAATTTCTTAAATATTATAAATGTCATTTAAAGACCTAGGTTTATCGGATGCTTTAGTGAAAGCAGTTCACGAAAAAGGATACACAGTTCCTTCTCCAATTCAACAAAAAGCAATTCCTCATATTTTAGAAGGAAAAGATATATTAGCTTCTGCACAAACAGGAACAGGAAAAACTGCAGGTTTTACTTTACCTGTTTTGCAGCATTTAGTAGCAACAAAGCACTCAAAATATAGACCTTTACGTGCACTCGTTTTAACCCCAACAAGAGAATTGGCCGCACAAGTACATGATAATATTAGAGAATACAGTAAATATGTAGACATAAGATCTGCTGTTGTTTTTGGTGGTGTAAAAGCAAAACCTCAAATTGCAACCTTAAGAAGTGGTGTAGATATCTTGGTAGCAACTCCGGGTAGGTTATTGGACTTACACGATCAAAAAGCAGTTTCATTTAAGCGTGTTGAGGTTTTAATTCTCGACGAGGCAGATAGAATGTTAGATATGGGTTTTGTTAGAGATATTAACAAAATCATTAGCTTTATGCCTACAAAGCGCCAGAACTTACTATTCTCTGCCACTTTTTCTAATGATATCAAAAAGTTAGCTTCAGGAATTTTAAGAAATCCTGTTTCTGTAGAAACGGCTCCACAAAATTCAACAGCAAAAAAAGTAACACACAAGGTTTATAAGGTTGATAAAAGCAAAAAAACAGCGTTTACTATTAAGTTAATAAAAGACGGAAATTGGAACCAAGTTTTAATCTTTACAAGAACAAAACATGGTGCTAATAAATTAACTGAAAAACTAGTAAAAGCTGGAATTTCTGCTGCCGCAATTCACGGGAATAAAAGTCAAGGTGCTAGAACAAAAGCCTTAAAGAATTTTAAGGATAATACTATTAAAATTTTAGTTGCCACAGATATTGCAGCACGTGGTTTAGATATTCCTTTATTACCTCACGTTATTAATTTTGAGCTACCAAATGTACCAGAAGATTACGTTCATAGAATTGGTAGAACAGGAAGAGCAGGAGCGGCAGGAGAAGCAATTTCTTTGGTGTGTAGTGAAGAAAGTGAATACCAAAGTGAAATAGAAAAATTACTAAAAGAGAAATTAAAATCTACGATTGTAGAAGGTTTTGAACCAACAGATACAGCTCCTCCTAAAAGAGCAGCTTCACAGAGCAAAGGTTCTTTTGGAAAGAAAAATAAATCAAGAAATTCAAATTCACCGAAAGCAAATAAAACAAAAAGTAAAGCACATTTTAGAGAGAACAAATCGGCTGATACTACTACGGGAAGAGGAAGAACTGGAGCGCCTAAAAAGAAACGTTACTAAAAAAATACTGCAAGGTTAAAAAACAGTTTAGGCCAGCGTAATTTCAAAGTTAATAGCAATAGAAATATTACTACCTTTGTATTTCAACATAAATACAGCTGTATGAAATACGATAAAATTAACTCACAATTATTTATAAAAAATCGCAAAAACTTTGCTTCAGCAATGAAGCCAAATAGTTTAGCGGTTTTTAATTCTAATGATATTTATCCAATAAGTGCAGATAGTACTATTCCTTTTGAACAGCATACAGATATCTTATATTTAAGTGGCGTAAATCAAGAGGAAAGTGTTCTGGTATTGTTTCCTGATTGTCCTAATGAAAACCTGCGAGAAATTTTATTTGTAAGAGAAACCAATGATCATATTGCTGTTTGGGAGGGTGAAAAATTAACAAAAGAAGCGGCTTTTGAAACATCCGGTATTAAAACAGTTTACTGGTTGCAAGATTTAGAGAAAGTGTTTTTCGAAATGTCTTGTTACTGTGATACTTTTTACATCAATACCAATGAACACTATAGAGCCAATGTAGAAACAGAAACGCGTGAAGATCGTTTTACAAAATGGTTGCTAGCAAAATATCCTGCACATTCTGTAGCAAAAAGTAATCCTATTTTGCAACGTCTGCGCGCTGTAAAAGATCCAATTGAATTAGACTTAATGCAACAGGCTTGTAATATAACAGAGAAAGGGTTTCGTAGAATTTTAAAATTTATAAAACCTGCTGTTTGGGAATATGAAATTGAAGCAGAATTATTGCATGAATTTGTAAGAAACCGTTCAAAAGGATTTGCTTACACGCCAATTATTGCTTCAGGGAATAACGCAAATGTATTACACTATATAGAAAATAATCAGCAATGTAAGGCTGATGATTTAATCTTATTGGATGTTGCCGCAGAATATGCGACTTACAAAAGTGATTTAACGAGAACAGTGCCTGTTTCTGGTAAATTTTCTGACAGACAAAAAGCAGTTTACAATGCTGTAAATCACGTAAAAAAAGAAGCTACAAAAATGCTGCTTCCAGGAACTTTATGGAAAGAATATCATGTAGAAGTTGGCAAAATAATGACCTCAGAATTACTTAAATTAGGTTTATTAGACAAAGCTGATGTTCAAAATGAAGATAAAGATTGGCCTGCTTATAAAAAATATTTCATGCACGGAACTTCCCACCACATTGGTTTAGACACCCATGATTATGGCTTATTACACGAACCAATGCAAGCAAATAATGTGTTTACTGTAGAGCCTGGAATTTATATACCTAAAGAAGGTTTTGGAATTCGTTTAGAAGATGATGTTGTAATTCAAGAAAAAGGGGAACCTTTTAATTTAATGGGTAATATTCCTATTGAAGCAGCTGAAATTGAAGACATTATGCAAGGTTAAACTTGAAATATACATACTTAAAAAACGAGTTATACAACTCGTTTTTTTTATGCTAACGAATTTATAAAACCAATCGTTTTGGTATTAAAAGTTTCTGGTTGCTCTACGTTTACAACATGACCACAATTATCAATTACAAAAAGGGATGAGGTAACATGTTTAGAAACAATATTTTTTATTGAGGGTAAAAACAAGTGATCCTCTGCCCCCATAACATATAATGTGGGAATCTTAATATCTTTTGTTCTAAAAAATCGCAGCAACGGATTAATTTCTGAAGTCAATTTAAACCATCGTAAAAATTCTTTTTGATATAATTTCTTCGCTTCATTTACAAACAATAATCTCGACTTTTTATGATTTCTCTTAGGCATAATAATAAATGCAAAGAGTTTATATAAAAGCATATAAGGAACCACCGATTTAAAAATATTACCCACTTTCATTAAAACTTGAGAGCGAAAATTCATCTTTATAATGGCACCACCCATAATCATACTTTGCACCAAATCAGGTCTTTTCTCAGCTAAATTCCGAATCAAAATTGTGCCCAAAGAGATTCCAATAAAATGAGATTTTTCTATTTTAATATGGTCAATAACCTCAACAATATCTGAAGTAATAGAATCAAAGGTATACTTTGTTTTAAAGGTATCTTTTAGCTTTGGCTTGCTATTTCCGTGACCTCGTAAATCTAAGATTAAAACATTAAAATGTTTTTTAAAATCGCGCACCTGTTTGTACCAAATAGAACTACTGCCTCCTGCTCCGTGAACAAAAGTTACCCACTTTGTGGATGTTTTATGAGAATAAGAATAGTAATTTAACAAGTGCCTTTTGTCTAATTTTGTAATTAATCTTTACAAAAATAAGGCTTTTAATTTTATAAAGACTTAAACACCAATTTGAAGGTTAATTAATTTAAAATAAGAAACCTATTCTCCTTTTTTTCAATTTTTCGTAAATTACCTACAGAATAAAATCTAATTCTGAAAAAAGTAAAAAAATGAAATTTAATTACGAAAAAGAACTTGAAAAATTACACATAGAACTAGTACACATGCAAGAATGGGTAAAAAAAGAAGGTTTAAAAGTGGTTGTTATTTTCGAAGGTAGGGATGCTTCTGGAAAAGGTGGCACAATTAAACGTTTTACAGAGCCTTTAAACCCTAGAATCTGTAAAGTGGTTGCTTTGGGCGTGCCTACAGAGAGAGAGAAAACACAATGGTATTTTCAAAGGTATGTGCAATATTTACCAGCTGCTGGGGAAATTGCACTTTTTGATAGAAGTTGGTACAATAGAGCAGGTGTAGAAAAAGTAATGGGGTTTTGTACAAATGATGAATATGATGAGTTTTTACGTTCTTGTCCCGAATTTGAACGCATGTTAGTTAGGTCTGGAATAATCGTTTTAAAATACTGGTTTTCGGTGAGTGATGAAGAACAAGAAAGACGTTTTAAAAATCGAATTTCTAATCCTTTAAAACGCTGGAAATTTAGTCCTATGGATTTAGAATCGCGCGCTAGATGGTTAGAATATTCTAAAGCTAAAGATCAAATGTTTGCACATACAGATACGAAACAAGTTCCTTGGTTTGTGGTAAATTCTGATAATAAAAAGAAAGCAAGATTAAACTGTATTAGTCATGTTTTAAGCAAAATTCCGTATAAAAAATTAGATGTAAAACCTATAGAACTTCCTCCTTTGCCAGATGATGGTAAAGGTTATGTAAGGCCTCCAATGGATTATCAAACTTTTGTACCAGAGAAGTTTTAAAAAATAAAAAGACCATCCGAAATGTTTGTCTTGTTTATTTTAACTCTAGTTTGATAGCTTTTTTTTTGCTGTTTTATTTTTTATAAACTCAAATTTAGGTAGGTTTAAGCAGCAATAAACTGAAAGTAGAGTTTTATGAGCAATAAAAAAAGTTACTTTTTCTGTATCAAATTCAACCCAGCAAAAACCAGAAAAGCAGGAATTACCCAACCCAAACTAAATTCAGCTAAGGGAATTATACTTTTAATTCCTGTTAAGTTTTCTCTGGGTATGATGAATCCTAAAAAATCTGTAATACTAAAGATAAAGGTTACCAAAACCACCCCTCTAAAAACGAGTTTTGTACCGTATTTGTTTGGGACAATATTTAGTAAAATCAACACAATTGTAATTGGATATAAAAACATTAATGCGGGTACGGCTAATGTGATGATAAAATCTACTTGATAACTACCTACAATAATTCCGATTACAGAAGCAATTGCAGCTGTAGCAATGTAGGCTGTTTTAGAACCTTTAAAAATTCCTTTAATATAATCTGCTGTTCCTGTTACAATACCAACTGCAGTTGTAAAACATGCTAAAGCTACAGAAATACTTAAAAAAGCGGCTCCAAAATTACCCAACGTTTTTGTACCTAATCCTGATAAAACTTCAATTCTTGTGGCGTTTTCTGCAAATGTTGCACTGAATAAAGATCCGCTTAAAATTAAACCTCCATAGACTAAAAACAAACCTGTTCCCGCAATGAATCCTGCTTTCGTTATCAGCTCTTTTTTTGCTTCAAAAGAAGTATGTCCTCTTAAGTTTAAAGAGATTATAATTACTGCACCAACAACGACACCTCCAATGGCATCAAAAGTTTGATAACCTTCTAAAATTCCGTCTACAAAAGGGGTTGTAAATGTTGATGGATTTACGATTCCTGAAGAAGTGAAAATGGCAATTACAATAATTACCAATAGAATTAAAACAATAATTGGGGTTAAAAACTTACCAATTAAACTGATGATTTTAGAACGATTTACCGCAAAAATAAAGACCAATAAAAAGTAAATACTACTTGTTAGCAAAGAGCTTGTTCCAAAAAAAGGATGAATTGCCATCTCATGTGTTACAGAAGCTGTTCTTGGTGAAGGAATTGCAATTGCAATTGTATAAATGAGTAAACAATAAACAGTGCTAAAAAACGGAGAAACTTTCTTCCCGAAGTCGTATAAAGTCCCTTGTAATTTTGCGTGTGCAAAAATTGCCAAAATAGGAATTGTTACGGCGGTTAGTACAAAACCAATAACAACAATCCACCAATCTAAGCCCGATTTTACGCCTAAAGTTGGCGGTAAAATTAAATTTCCTGCGCCAAAAAAGAGCGAAAATAATGCAAAACCTGCAATCCAAATTTCTTTTTTCTTATTCAAAATTATTTAACTTTTTTAAGATTTAAGTCATGAAAATCGAAACTAAAATCTGTTATTGGTGCAATGTATTTCATTTTTGCACTCGTTGTATTTCCTTTTTCATCAAAAGAAAATTGTACAAATACATCTGCATCATAGCTTCTATTCTTCCATTTAGCAACAAAGGTTGTTTGATTGTAGGGCAATAATTCACCAACTAAGTTCAAAGAACGTTCACATTTTATACTATACTTTTTTCCATCATTAGAAATTATAACATTTCCAAACCAATCATCTTTATAAGTACCTACAATTTGGGATGCTTTTGGTAAATTTTTATTTGTTTTAGCAATTGCTGATTTCGTAAAAACTGCTGCTTTTATGCTATCATTATACTTTAAATAATTGGTGTTTTTAGTTCCATAGTTGTTTAACCAATTTCTATCTTCATAGCCTAAATACGTGTCTTTTATCGTATTTGTAATCGTATTAAAAGCGCTTCCATTCATTTGATTGGTTAATACCACAATTGCTAAACCTAAATCAGGAATCATAGTAAACTGAGTTACAGTGCCCAAAAGCCCTCCTGTATGATAAACTTGCTTGTATCCTCCTTTTACATCCGTTAAAAACCAACCTAAACCATACCCTCTAAAATTAGCACTATAACTGTCGTTTTTTCTAACTTTTAAAGGAGTCTGTAATTGCCATAATTCATGAAATTGTTTCGCGCTCAATAATCGTTTTCCATCTTTGGTAACGGCACCATTCATTAAAAAATTTGCCCAGGTAAGCATGTCATGTACATTACTCATAATACCTCCAGCAGGATTTGCAATTGCACTCCAATCATGCGGAATTTGAATTACTTTTCCTTCTGCTCTTGTGTGTCCGTCAATAATATTTGTTCTATCTGTAACTCTATTATAAGATGCCTTACTATGCTTCATTCCAACAGGGTTCATTATTTTAGTTTCAATAAATTCTTCCCAAGAAAGACCACTTACCCGTTTTAAAACTTCCCCTGCAATAATAAACATATTGTTATTATACGTAAACTCACTTCTAAATGAACTCACAGGTTTTAAATATTTTACATTCTTAATAACATCTTTAGATGTAAAATCATTTCCTTCAGGAAAAAACATCAAATCTCCTGCTCCTAAGCTCATTCCGCTTCTATGCGTTACCAAATCTCTCACAGTAAATTGCTCGGTTACCCAAGCATCATACAACTGAAATTCCGGAATGTGTTTTCTTACTTTATCATCCCAATTTAGCTTTCCTGCATCAACCAGCATCGCCAAAGCAAAACAGGTAAACCCTTTGCTGTTAGAAGCAACACCAACTAAAGTGTTTTCGTTCATCTCTTTTTTGTTGGTTAAAGAACGAACGCCATGACCTTTTGCGTAAACAATTTTCCCGTCTTTTATAATTCCGACAGAAATTCCAGGAACGTCAAAAGTTTGTAAGGTCTCTTTTACCAAATTATCAAGATTTTCAGAATCAATTTGTGCATTTATAGATAAGGAAACTATAAGTAAGACAAGAAGTGATACTTTTTTGAAAAGCATAAGACTGGTTGTATTGAATTCGCCTCAAATATAGTAAATAGTTTATCATGTTTTAAGTTTCTAAAAACGAATCAAATAGTATCTTTGTTTCTATGGTTTTAGCTTATAAAAATGTAGATATTTATTATACAGATCAAGGAAAAGGTACCGCTATAATTTTGATTCATGGGTTTTTAGAGAATGCTAGCATGTGGAATGATATTGCTCCAGAACTTAGCAAAAGAAACAGAGTAATTACAGTTGATTTATTGGGTCATGGAAATTCTGATTGTTTAGGGTATGTGCATTCTATGGAATTGTTTGCAGAAACCATCAAAGCAGTAATAAAACATTTAAAAATTAGAAAGTATATTTTGGTTGGCCATTCTTTAGGTGGCTATATTTCTTTAGCGCTCGCTAAAACAAACCCTTTGCAAATAAAAGGGCTATGTTTGGTAAATTCGACTTCTAATGAAGACCCTGAAGAACGAAAAAAACTAAGAACTAGAGCTAATAAAATGGCAAAAAATAATTTTGAAAGCATGGTAAAAATGTCAATTTCAAATTTATTTCATATCAAAAACTTGTTAAAATTTAAAGACGAAATTGAAGCCGTAAAAAAGGAAGCTTTAAAAACTTCTATTCAAGGTTATATTGCTGCCAATGAAGGGATGAAAAATAGGGAAAACACCAATCATATTTTATTAGAAAGCAATTTTAAAAAGTTACTAATTATTGGTGAGAAAGATCCTGTTTTAGACTATCAAACATCGCTAGAAGAAGCTAAAAAAACGAATTCTAATTTTGTGGTTTATCCTGATGGACATATGAGTCATATTGAGAATACATTAGAATTGATTGCAACCTTAAAAAAATTTATAAAAAGTTGCTAAATATTTAATATTTTTAAAGCTCAAATCATTTTATTCCATGACAAAAAAAATGCTTTGCACATTCCTGTTCTGTGCCTGCTTCCTTGTGAACACTATTTCCGCTCAAACATCCATCAAAAAAGAGAATGATGCCTGGGTTTTATTGGTGGATGAAAATCCTTTTGAAGTGAAAGGAGTTACTTTTGGCTATGAAAATGATGTAGCAAATTATGACAAACATTTTAAAGATTTAAATTTTTTAGGAGTCAATACCATTAGAACTTGGGGTTCCGGAAAAAACACCAAAAAGTTATTAGATGCTGCTCATAAACACCAAATAAAAGTTATGTTAGGTATTTGGATGCGCCATGGAAGACCCGGTATGGAAGCAGATGATTCTTTTGATTATTTAGAGAATGAAAAAGGAAAAAAAGAGCTTTATGACGAGGCCATTAAAGTTGTTGAAACGTATAAAAACCATCCTGCAATTTTAACTTGGGGAGTAGGAAATGAGGTCTACTTAAACATGGCTACTGACCCTGAAAAAAAAGTGTATTCTAAACTATTAGAAACCATTTGTAAAAAGATAAAAGAACTTGATAAAAACCACCTTATTACCTCAGTAGAAGCCTGGACCTTTGGATTAGATTGGTGGCAAAAATATGTGCCTTCAATTGACATTTATGGGTTGAATAGTTATGGCGCTGGAGCTGGTTTTCTAACTTCAGAACTCGAAAAAAGAAAGATTGATAAACCTTATATAATTACTGAGTTTGGAGTTACGGGTGAATGGGACATTAAACAAGAAAAAAACGGCGTTAAAAAAGAACCTTCTGATGCACAAAAATATGATGCTATTGCAAAGGGATATGTTAATTGGATTCAAAGTAAACCTAATTGCTTAGGAGTGTATGTATTTAGTTTTGCTGACGGAAAAGATTTTATTGCTCCTTGGTTATTTACACATTACCAAGGTAATTATCGTCCACAATATTGGGCAATTAGAGAAGCATTTACCGAAAAAAAGCCGATAAATAATGTTCCTGAAATTCAAGAATTTACGTTGCCCGAAGGCTCTTTTAAAAGTGAAACTTGGGTACCTGTTTCTTTAAAAGTTTCTGACATTGAAAATGAAGCTTTACGTTTTAGTTTCTTTTACAATCAAAGAACAGGAAGCCGCAAGCGCAGAGATCAATTGAACAAACTCAATTTTAGAGGAAATTATACCAATGGCTTTCAGCTTAAATTACCAAAAGAGCATGGCGGTATTAAAGTATATGTAACCGTAAAAGACACCCATAACAATATGGGCATTGCATCCACTTCGATTCTCATTGAAGACGAAATCGCTAAACATAAAAAATTCTTGGTAGCCAAAGCAACGTTGCCTTTTTATGTCTATAAAGATGGGGAGAAAAACCCTTTTAGTCCAACTGCTTATATGGGGAATTACAAAGATATTGAGGTAGATTTACAGCACACAGAAGGGGTGCATTCTGGAAAAGCATCCTTAAGAATTCGGTATAAAGAAGTATATAATTGGTATGGTTTAGGTTTTGTAGATCCGCCAAATAATTGGGGAGATAAGTTGGGTGGCTTCGATATTTCTGGAGCTACAACATTTAGTTTTTGGGCAAAAGCAAGTAAAAAAAAGGTGAAAGTTACCATTGGTTTTGGATTAATTGGCAAAGACAAACCTTTTCCTGATTCTTCAAAAAAAGCCATTGAAATTAAACTTTCTACCAAATGGAAAAAGTATACGATTAAAACCGAAAAATTAGATCTTTCTTACATTAGATCTGGACTGGTACTCTTTTCTTCTGCGAATGGCACCGCACAAGATATTTTCTTAGATGATGTGGTTTTTGAGTAAATAAATACCCCATCAAAAAATAATGCGTGCTTAACTTTTTAACAAACAATCAACTACCTTAACGGTTTGATATAAAATATTCTATATAATTATTTTACCACACGTTTAAAAAAATAGCTTCAAATTGAAAAAAGAATACCTCTTTAAATCTGAAAGACTCGGATTTCGGAATTGGAATGAAAAGGACCTCACTGAATTTACGGAAATTAATGCTGATATGGCGGTGATGGAACATTTCCCAAAATCGCTAACGCATAAAGAAACATCAGAATACATTGTAAGACTGCAAAACCATTATCAAGAAAATGGATATACCTACTTTGCAACTGAAATTTTAAAAACAGGAGAGTTCATCGGATTTATTGGTTTAGCATACCAAGAATATAAAACTGATTTTACACCTGCAACTGATATTGGATGGCGATTGAAAAAAAATAGTTGGGGAAATGGATATGCAACCGAAGGTGCAAAAAAATGTCTTGAATTTGCGTTCAGTTCACTACATTTAGATAGAATAATTTCAGTTTGTACGCAACAAAACAGCAAATCAGAAAGCGTTATGAAAAAAATAGGGATGCAAAAAGTTGGTGAGTTTAATCATCCAAAATTAAAAAAATATCCAAAACACCAAAAATGTATTTGCTACGAAATCAATAGAAATGTATGGCAAAACCTTACGTAAAAAACGTTCAATTAGTTTTGATATAAAATATTAAACGCTCATGTATCATTGTTTGGGCTTCATTACTTCGATCGAAAATCAAATTAACGCTTCTATAAATTGAGTAACAGTCGGTTGTATCATTGCTAAGAGAAACGACTTGGTAATCTGTTTTTTTTTAGTTTTACTTCATGAAATTACTTTGATCATACTTCCCTCTGAATGCCCCAGTATTTTGGTCATTCAGAAACTATCATAACAATAATTAACGAACCTAATGCTAGACAAGCTCACCGAAATATCCAAAAAAAAACCTACTCTTTCTTTAAGCCATTCCAACCTTGCGCCTTTAATTCAATTTCTTGACCAGCTCTTGTAATTAAGTTTAAACCCTGATTTTCAGCAGTAACATGCCCTATAATAGAAAAGTTAGGGTTCCCTTTTATATTGTCAAAATCAGCAATTTGCACGGTAAATAGCAATTCATAATCTTCACCACCGCTTAAAGCAACCATCGTAGAATCTAATTCAAATTCTTCACAGGTAGAAATTACTTGCGGGTCTAAAGGCAATTTATCTTCGTAGATTTTACAGCCTACTTTACTTTGTGTACAAATATGAAAAAGTTCTGAAGACAGTCCGTCAGAAATATCAATCATAGAAGTAGGTTTTATATCCAATTCTTTTAAAAAACCCGCAACATCATTTCGTGCTTCAGGTTTTAATTGACGTTCAATTAAATAGGTATAATTATCTAAATCTGGCTGATTGTTCGGGTCTACTTTAAAAACTTGCTTCTCTCTTTCTAAAACTTGTAGCCCTAAATAAGCGGCACCTAAATCACCAGTAACCACAATTAGATCGGTTTCTTTTGCGGTGTTTCTATACACAACATCTTCTTTGTTTGCTTTACCAATGGCAGTCACAGAAATTAAAATTCCTTTGGTTGATGATGTTGTATCTCCGCCAACTAAATCTACTTTATACGTTTCGCAAGCCAACTGAATTCCTGCATACAACTCTTCAATTGCTTCTAAAGGAAATCGATTAGAAACAGCAATAGATACTGTTATTTGCTCTGCAACTCCGTTCATTGCATACACATCAGATAAATTTACCATTACCGCTTTGTAACCTAAATGTTTTAATGGCATATAACTTAAATCGAAATGCACACCTTCTATCAACAAATCTGTGGTAACTAAAGTTTGTTTTTCTGATGCCTCTAAAACAGCTGCGTCATCGCCAACCGCTTTTATCGTTGATGAATTTTCAACCTTAAAATATTTTGTAATATGATTAATTAAACCAAACTCACCAAGTTCAGCTAACGATGTTTTTTGTGTGTTTTTGTCTTCTAACATGCCGCAAAGATAACTAGATTCTAAAAGAATTTTTAAATACTTTAAGACTCTTATTAAATAAATTTAAACAATAAATGGTATTTTTGAGTAAATTTTAATTTAACTGATGAAAAAATTTACTTTTTTACTTTTGATTTTACCTTTTATTATAAATGCTCAAACACCTTGTAGTAATGGTTTTGCTGGCGAATATCCTTGTCTAGATTACGATTTAATGTCTCACATTCCTGTTACTGTTTTAGCAAACTCTAATGGAAATCCAGAAGGAAGTGATATTTGGGGATGGACAGATAGCACAACTGGCAAAGAATATGCCATTGCAGCCATGACGAATAGTACTGCTTTTGTAGATATTTCAGATCCTTTAAATCCTGTTTTTTTAGGAAGATTAGATTCGAGTGCGGGCAATAATTATTGGAGAGATGTTAAAGTTTATAAAGACCATGCTTTTATTGTTGCAGATAATGTTGGCGCTCATGGCATGCAGGTATTTGATTTAACTAAATTAAGAGGTCTTACTTCTCCTCAAAACTTTACGCAAGACGCAAATTATAGTGAAGATGGTTTAGGCAGCTGCCATAATATTATTATTAATGAAGATAAAGGTGTTGCATATTTAGTAGGTTGTAAAAACGGTATAAATCAAAGAATTTTTGGAGGCGGACCTATCTTTGTAGATGTTTCTAATCCTAAAATTCCAACAAAAATAAACCATTATGCAGGTGAAGGATACTCTCATGATGCACAAGTAATAACATACAATGGTCCAGATACAGAACATAATGGAAAAGAAATTTATGTAGGAAGTAATCAAAATGAAGTTGTAATTTTAGATGTAACAGATAAAAATAATGTTATAAAAATATCAGAAATTAACTACCCTCAAACTGGGTATACACACCAAGGTTGGTTTACAGAAGATCAACGATATTTTATTTTAGGTGATGAAACTGATGAACGAGATTTTGGAATGAATACAAGAACATTAGTTTTAGATTTTTCAGATCTAGACAGTCCAGTTTTGTCATCTACTTATTCAGGTGCTTCTGCTGCCATAGACCATAATGGCTATGTAAAAGGCAACCTATTTTATATGGCAAATTATACAGCTGGTGTAAGAGTAATGGACATTACAAATATTAGTGCAGCAACAAATTCTATGTCAGAAGTTGGTTATTTTGACACATATCCAGTAAACAATAATACTGCTTTTAATGGCGTTTGGAGTGTATATCCATATTTTGCAAGTGGAAATATAATTATTAATGATATTGAAAGAGGCCTTTTCATTGTAAGAAAAAGCGGCACTTTAGGTATAGAAAATCAGAACTTAAAGAGTTCTTTTGATATGTTTCCGAATCCATCATCTCAAAAAACAACAATTACTACTTCTAATAATGAAGTTATTAATACTATTGAAGTTTTTTCAATCTTAGGACAAAAGGTACTAGTTAAGGATAATATTAATGAACCAAAATACGTTTTAAATACATTTAGTTTACATAAAGGAGTTTATTTTGTAAAAATCAATAATTCTTTAACCAAAAAACTGATTATCAATTAAAATATACTGTTAAAATAATATTCTTTTTTTTAATTTTTTCAATCATTTTTGATTTTTCAGATTTAGACAATCCGGCGCATCATTCGGATTATTCTGGCAATACAACTGCCATAAATCATAATGAGTGTGTAAAAAGACAATATTTATTCTCAAGCAAATTATACAGCCGGTGCAAGAATGATTGATTTCTCGAATGTAGAAAACAAACATTTTACTGAAGTAGGATTTTTTGATACCTACGAAAGTAGTAACAAGTTAGCATTTAAGGGTGTTTGGAATGTATATCCTTATTTTCATAGTGGAAATTTTATTATTATTGATAACGGTTTTTTGTAATTAAAAAAAGTAACCCATAAAAAAATGATTAAATATTGGCCCGTTCTTTGTCTCATTGTTCTTTTCAACTGCTCTAAAAAAGAGGTATTTAATATCACTGAGATAACTGAAACAACCAATGAAATAGACTTTATTCAAACTCTAGGAGGCTCTAAAAATGATGCACTTTCTTCCGTAAAAAAAACGGCAGACGGAGGTTATATTGTTGCCGGATTTACGCAGAGTAACGACTTTGATATCGATTCAAAAACAAACGAATCTTTTGATTTTTTAGTTTCAAAATTTTCTTTCGATAACACCTTAGAGTGGCAAAAAACTTTTGGTGGTTCAGATGATGATAGAGCCGCAGATATTGTTCAAACTTTAGATGGTGGTTTTGCTGTTTTAGGGTACAGTAAAAGTTCAGATATAAATGTTTCAGAGAATGCAGGTGCTCAAGATTTTTGGTTGTTAAAAATTTCTTCTTTAGGAAGCCTTCTTTGGGAAAAAACATTTGGGTTTTCTGGGACAGATTTCGGTACCGCTTTGTTAGCGACAAAAGACGGTGGGTTTCTTATAACTGGTGTCTTAGATGTCTCTAGTTCTGGCGGTCAAGGAAACGCAAAGTCAACTGCAGTAAACCATTCTGGTGGAGATTATTGGGTGATAAAAACAGACCTTACTGGCAATTTAGAATGGAGCCGGTTTTTTGGCGGCTCATTTACAGAAATACCACTAGGAATTGTCGAAACTGACGATCATAATTTTATAATAGCGGGCTCATCAGACAGTGATGACTTTAATATTTCAAATAATCTAGGAACCTATGATTTTTGGATCATAAAAATAGCCCCCACAGGAAGTTTAATTTGGGAAAAAAGTTTTGGCGGGTCTGAAATTGACGAAGCCAGAGCAATTACAACCTCAAGTGACGGTAATTTTATGGTGGTTGGCGATACTAGAAGTTCAGATATAGATGTTTCTGAAAATAAAGGTGCCGCAGATGTTTGGATTGTAAAATTTTCTACAGAAGGAAGTTTGATTTGGGAAAAAACGATTGGAGGAACAAGTTTTGATACTGCAAGAGCTATCTATAAAACGCAAGACAACGGCTTTTTAATCGCAGGAAGCTCTCGAAGTTTAGATAATGATTTTGAAAATAATGGACAAAATGATGCGCTCATTTTAAAAATTGACAGCAACGGAAGCCTTTTATGGCAAAAAACAATTGGTGGGTCACAAATCGACTTTTTGTATGGGATTACTGAGTTGAATAATAAGGCAATTATCGCTGTTGGTGAGAGTAGTAGCTCAGACAAAGATATTACGGAAAACAAAGGTTTTACAGATGCGTTAATAATTCAAATGAAATAAGAAATGAAAAATATCATTACTTTTCTATGTATCTTACTAGTCGCTTTTTCTTCTTGTACAGAAGAGGAAGAAAATAGAACAATAACCTTAAATTTTTCTCATCATTGGGATGGAACAATAATTACCAATCAAGATTTTAACCAACTAAAATTTATAAATGCAAATGGCAACAAAGTAAGTATTGAAAGATTACGTTACCTCATTTCAAATATTAGTTTGGCAGGCTCAAAAAACTATCATTTGATAGATTTTACTGAAAATTCTGGAACTTCCATCTCAATTACGGACTTTACTGACGGCGTTTACGACCTCTCATTTAGGTTTGGTTTTTCAGATGAAGATAACAAAGACGGTATCTATCCTGATTTAAACACTGTAAGTTTTAATGTTCCGGGTATGTTGGGTGGTGGTTATCATTATATGCAATTTGATGGAAAATATGAAGATAATAACGATCAAGAAGCTGGTTTTAATTACCACGCCATTAGAGCTGTGGATAGAAATGACCCAACTAATTTAAAATTTGAAGACACCTCTTTTGAAGTAAGTTTAGGAACGGTAGAAATTACAAATAATGCAGAGATTACAATTAAAATGAATCTTGCAGAATGGTTTAAAAATCCATATACTTGGAATTTAAACGAATTGAACACCGTTTTAATGCCGAATTTTGAAGCTCAACAAATGATGAGTATGAATGGAAAATCCGTATTTAGTTTGGGGAAAGTAAATCAATAAAAATCTATCATTCCTAATAATTCATAAAAATATAATCTATCCAACAATAAAGAGATTGCCCCATTTCTCGGAATGATAGTCAAGTAAAAATGAAAAAACGATATCTATTTCTTATTTCCTTATTTCTTTTGATGAACTGCGCATCAAAAGAAGAAGAAATCTACACTCCGATTCCTTACAGTTTAGAAATTCCCGTCCTTTTTGCAGACAAATTAATTGCGCCTATAATTCCTGCGGACAATCCTTTAACGCAAGAAGGCGTTGCTTTGGGTAAGAAATTATTCTTTGACACCATATTATCTGGAGACGAGACACAATCTTGTGCCTCTTGCCACGATCCAAAGAAATCATTTACCGACCAACAACGACTTAGCAATGGAGTTAACGATAATTTAGGAACAAGAAACGCAATGCCTTTATTTAATTTAGCATGGAATTTTGACGAACGCTTTGCTTGGGATGGAAAAGAATTTAGTTTAGAAAAACAGGCTTTAGAACCTGTTTCTAATCCTATAGAAATGCATGGAAATTGGGAAAATATTACTAAAAAATTACAAAATAATTTAGAATATAAAGACCTGTTTTTAAGAGCATTTGGCACCTCCATAATCGATTCTACACTAGTTACTAAAGCCATTGCTCAGTTTGAAAGAACACTGATTTCGGGCAACTCTAAATTCGACAAATACTTGCGTGGTGAAATAAATTTAACTCCAGAAGAACAAAACGGATTTGATGTTTTTATGGACGAATCAAAAGGAGATTGTTTTCATTGTCACGGCAGTGATAATAATCCTATCTGGTCGGATAATAAGTTTCATAATAATGGTTTAGACAATGTTTTTGTAGACCTAGGTCTTGGAAAAATTACAGGAGACCCAAAGGATAATGGCAAATTCAAATCACCTTCCATTAGAAATTTAGCCTTCACCGCGCCTTATATGCATGATGGAAGGTTTGCAACTTTAGAAGAAGTAATCAATCATTATTCCGAAGGGTTGAAAAGATCCCCTACAATAGACCCACTTATGAAAAAGGTCGATGAAGGCGGTGTCCACTTATCAACCCAAGATAAATCTAACTTAAAAGCCTTTTTACAAACACTTTCTGATTATAATTTTATAAAGAACCCCACGTTTCAGAGGTAATCAATAAAACCAATCAAGTTATTGGATATCGGAATGAAAGTTCTTCGTTTTTCTTCGACTTATATCGTATATTTGCACTCAATTTAGATTTAATCTATTTAAACATATGATAAAAGTTTCAGACACAGCAAAGAAGAAGGTCGTAGAATTAATGACTGACGATGGCTTTAACTCAGAAACCGATTTTGTAAGAGTTGGCGTAAAAAGTGGTGGTTGCTCAGGCCTATCCTACGATTTAACTTTTGATAAAAATCAACAAGAAAACGATAAAGTTTTTGAAGAAAATGATATAAAAATCGTCGTTGACAAAAAGAGTTTTTTATATTTAGTTGGGACTACTCTAGAATTTTCTGGAGGTTTAAACGGAAAAGGTTTTGTTTTTAATAATCCAAACGCAAATAGAACTTGTGGTTGTGGAGAAAGTTTTTCACTTTAAAGACATCCATTTCAACTTCCCAAAAGGAAGGGAGTAAAAAGAAAAATTATGAGTAAGTATACGGAAGACGATTTAAAAGAAGAATTAAAAACCAAAGAATATGAATATGGTTTTTATACAGATATAGAGAGTGAGACTTTTGCCAAGGGTTTAAATGAAGATGTAGTTCGTGCCATTTCTAAAAAGAAAAACGAACCAGGATGGATGACTGAATGGCGCCTAGAAGCTTACAGAGTTTGGGAACAAATGGAAGAGCCAGAATGGGCAAATGTGCAGTACACGAAACCAAAATTTCAAGATATTGCTTACTATTCTGCGCCCAAAGAAAAACCAAAATTAAATAGTTTAGATGAAGTAGATCCAGAATTACTAGATACTTTTAAACGTTTAGGGATTTCTTTAGATGAACAAAAAAAACTAGCAAATGTTGCTGTAGATATTGTAATGGATTCTGTTTCTGTTGCAACTACTTTTAAGAAAACACTCGGCGAAAAAGGGATTATTTTTATGCCTATTTCTGAGGCCATTCAAGAACATCCAGAATTAGTAAAAAAATATTTAGGCACTGTTGTACCGACCACTGACAACTTTTATGCAGCATTAAATTCAGCAGTTTTTTCTGATGGTTCTTTCTGTTACATTCCAAAAGGAGTTCGTTGTCCGATGGAATTATCAACCTATTTTAGAATTAATGAAGGAGGAACAGGCCAGTTTGAAAGAACGCTTGTAGTTGCAGATAAAGGTAGTTATGTTTCTTATTTAGAAGGCTGTACAGCGCCAAGTAGAGATGAAAACCAACTACACGCAGCGGTTGTAGAACTCATAGCTATGGACGACGCAGAAATTAAATATTCTACTGTGCAAAACTGGTATCCTGGAAACAAAGAGGGAAAAGGTGGTGTTTATAATTTCGTAACCAAAAGAGGTTTGTGTGAAACAAATGCTAAAATTTCTTGGACACAAGTGGAGACAGGCTCTGCAATAACTTGGAAATACCCAAGTTGTATTTTAAAAGGAAACAATTCTATTGGAGAATTTTATTCGATTGCAGTAACAAATAATCATCAACAAGCAGATACAGGAACCAAAATGATTCATTTGGGAAAAAACACCAAATCAACTATTATTTCTAAAGGAATATCTGCAGGTAAATCACAAAATTCATATAGAGGGTTAGTGCAAATAAATGCAAGAGCAGAAAACGCTCGTAACTTTTCACAATGTGATTCTTTGTTAATGGGAAATGAATGTGGAGCACACACTTTTCCATACATTGAAGTTAAAAATAAATCCGCACAAATAGAGCATGAAGCAACTACCAGTAAAATTGGAGAAGAGCAGTTATTTTATTGCAATCAACGTGGAATTGACACTGAAAAAGCAATCGCTTTAATTGTAAACGGATTTAGTAAAGAAGTTTTAAATAAACTTCCAATGGAATTTGCTGTAGAAGCTCAAAAATTATTAGAAATTAGTTTAGAAGGGTCAGTAGGTTAAAATTCTGTGAATTGTAATTGTGGAATTACATAATAGTTGCTCGAATAAACAAATAAAAAGTTTTAAAAAAATAAGATATTTATATCATGTTAAAAATCAACAATTTACACGCCTCAATAGAAGATAAGTCTATTTTAAAGGGATTAAATTTAGAAGTTAAAGCTGGTGAAGTCCATGCAATAATGGGCCCAAATGGAGCAGGAAAGAGCACCTTAGCCAATATCATTGCAGGTAAAGAAGAGTATGAGGTTACCGATGGAATTATAGAGTTAAATGGTGAAGATATTAGTGAGCTTGCGCCAGAAGAAAGAGCACACAAAGGGGTGTTTTTATCATTTCAATACCCTGTAGAAATTCCTGGAGTTTCTGTAACAAACTTTATAAAAACTGCTATTAACGAAACTCGTAAAGCAAAAGGTTTAGAAGACATGCCTGCAAAAGACATGTTAAAAATGATTCGTGAGAAATCAGAATTATTAGAAATAGATCGTAAATTTTTGTCTCGTTCTTTAAATGAAGGGTTTTCTGGTGGAGAAAAAAAACGTAATGAAATCTTTCAAATGGCCATGTTAGAGCCAAAATTAGCCATCTTAGATGAAACGGATTCTGGTTTAGATATTGATGCTTTGAGAATTGTTGCAAACGGTGTAAACAAATTAAAATCTGAAGACAACGCAGTTATTGTAATAACGCATTATCAACGTTTATTAGATTACATTATTCCTGATTTTGTGCACGTTTTACATGATGGAAAAATCGTAAAATCTGGTGATGCTTCTTTGGCTTTAGAGTTAGAGGCAAAAGGGTATGATTGGATTAAGCAAGAACTTGTTTAAAATTAGTTTACAGTAACAATGAGCAGTTCTAAAACTGTTTATTGAATCTGAAAACTGAAAACTAAGAAAATGGAATTAAAAGAAAAAATACTAGCATCATACGTAGCTTTTGAGAATGGAATTGACATCAATACTGATGTTCATGAAATTAGAACAGAAGCTTTGGAAAATTTTGAAAAGTTAGGTTTCCCTTCCAAGAAATTAGAAGCTTGGAAATATACTTCTTTAAACGCAGTTTTAAAGAACGATTTTAGCATCTTCCCAGATAAAGAAGTTACGGTAGATTTGGCTGATGTCAAAAAATATTTTATTCATGATATAGATAGCTATAAGGTTGTTTTTATTGATGGTAAATACAGTTCGTTTTTGTCAGAAACTACGCATGACGGTATAGATGTTTGCCTAATGTCAGCGGCACTTACAAAGTCTAAATACAAAATAATTGTAGAAAATTACTTTAACAAAGTTGCAAAACAAGACAATTTAACATCCTTAAATACTGCTTTTGCAACAGAGGGTGTATACATCCATATACCTAGAAATACTGAGGTAGAAAAACCGATACAAATCATTAATTTTACAACAGGTTCTGAAGCGGCAACGATGTTGCAACCAAGAAACTTAATTGTTGTAGAGCAAAATGCACATGTTCAAATCATAGAACGTCATCAAAGTTTAACGTCAAATCCTGTTTTAACAAACGCGGTTACTGAAGTTTTTGCTGCCAAAGATGCTACTGTAGATATTTACAAGATTCAGAATGATGTTGAAAATGCTTCCTTAGTAGATAATTGCTTCATAGAACAAAAATCGAATAGTATTGTTTCTGTGCATACTTTTTCTTTCGGAGGAAATATTACTAGAAACAATTTAAACTTTTATCAAAGGGGAGAGCACATTGACTCTATTTTAAAAGGAATTACAATTATTGAAGGAAAACAGCATATAGATCATCATACTTTAGTGCACCACATAGAACCGAATTGTGAAAGTCATCAAGATTACAAAGGAATTTATGATGAACGCTCAACAGGTGTTTTTAACGGAAAAGTAATTGTAAATAAAGAAGCTCAAAAAACGAATGCCTATCAAAAAAACAACAATGTTTTAGTAAGTGACAAGGCGACTATTAATGCAAAACCTCAACTAGAAATTTTTGCTGATGATGTAAAATGCTCTCATGGTTGTACCATTGGTCAATTAGATGATGATGCATTATTTTACATGCAACAACGTGGAATTCCAGAAAAAGAAGGAAAAGCTTTATTGATGTATGCTTTTGCGAATACTGTTTTAGAAAGTGTAAAAATACCAGAAGTTAAATCTAGAATCACAAAAATAATAGCCAATAAACTTGGTGTAGATATTGGTTTTGATTTGTAAAATGGGTAAATCCATTTTTTATAAAATACAAACCACGCAAATTGCGTGGTTTTTTTGTAACTTTAATAAAAATTAAAGTGATGAATAAAACAATTAAAACTACATTATTACTCGTTGGAATAATCTTGTTAGCCTGCGGTATTTATATTTTAAACCCAGCTAAAGAACAGGGTAATCAAGCATCCTATATAATTATTGCATCTGGTTTTTTAAGCCTTATTTTAAGCCTGTTAAAAGAGAAGAAAAAATAATTACTTAATACTTTTAACAATTCCGCTCAAAAGCGCATCAATGTCTGCATTTTTAGTTAATCCCATTCTAACAACTACTAAATCTTGATCTGGAAAAACAAACACATTCTGACCTTGGTATCCACTAAAAAAATACATGTTTTTTGGCGCATTAGGGTATCTTTTTCCGGAATTTAACCAAATTTGTGCACCATACCAGCCATCAGAAGTTGGCGTTGGTTTTGTCGCGTATTTTACCCATTTCTCGTTAAACAATTCTTCTCCGTTCCAAGTTCCATTCTGCAAATACAACAAACCTAATTTAGACCAATCTCTCGCAGTTGCCCAAGCATAAGAAGAACCAACATAATTACCAGCCAAGTCTGTTTCTACAATCATAGAATTCATTCCAATTTTATCAATTAAAGCCGCATACCAAAAATCTAAATATTCTTGGTGTGTTTTAAATTGCCGACGTAAAATACCTGACAACAAATTTGTAGTTCCTGATGAATAATTCCAAGTTTCGTTTGGCATACCTACCAAAGGTTTCTCAATTTGAATTTTCGTCATATCTCTCTCTAAAAACAACATTTTGGAAACATCAGAAATGCTATTGTAGTCTTCATCCCACTCTAATCCAGAATTCATTTGTAATAAATTATGAATAGAAATCTCTTTTCTTTCATCCTTTCTCCATTCATCAAATAAATCTTTCTCAAATACATCTATTTCTTCTTGATGCTCTAAAACCCCAAATAAGGTGCTTAAAATACTTTTGGTCATAGACCAACCTAATAGTTTTGAGTTTTGGTTAAATCTATCCGCATAACGTTCTGCAATAATTTGATTTTTGTAGACTACCACTGCTGCTCTTGTTTGATTAACAGAATCAAACAAAACATCTAAAGTTTGGCTTAATTTCGCATAGTCTACATTGTTAAAAACGGTATCTTTTTGTGCTGCATTTCCATAAGGAAAAGGAGTTGTTTGATCAGCTAATGCTCTTTTTGGCGTCAAATAGTTTTTATTTAAATCCTGCTCTTCCAAAGCCAAAACACTTCCTAAACCTTCTCTGTAAAATGCTTTTCTAGTTAACAAACCAAAAGCACCTGACTGAGCAGATTTCTCAGAAATATTAACTTTATCATCCGCTAAATTTATTGGAGAAAAATTGGTATCTGTTTTATCCGTAAACTCCAATGTTCTATTGGCTACAAAAATAGAAGAAGCTGTACTTTTCGCAGAATAACCTGCTATGATATTCAGTTTTGGGTAATTATAAATTACTGCAGCTATCATCATAAGGAGGAGGATTAGCAGAATTTTTTTTAAAATTTTCATTAAATTGGATGTTTAGTTCTGTAAAAATAGGAAATTCATATTGACTTTTTTTACAACTTTAAAAATGCAAGGTTTATCTTTGTACCTTAAAATCATTTTTATGTTTAATGTTGATAAAATTCGAGAAGATTTTCCTATTCTAAAAAGAACAGTTCATGGAAAACCTTTGGTCTATTTTGATAATGCTGCCACTTCACAAACACCACAGATTGTTATTGACGCAATTGTAGATTATTACAGTAATTATAATTCAAATATCCACAGAGGTGTGCATACCTTAAGTCAAGAAGCAACAGATAAATATGAAGATGCTCGTAGAAAAATTCAACAACATTTTAATGCGAAAGAAGCCTACGAAATTATTCTAACATCTGGCACAACTCATTCAATAAACATTATTGCTGCTGGTTTTGCATCACTAATACAAAAAGATGATGAAGTGATCGTTTCTGCTTTAGAACATCATTCTAACATTGTGCCTTGGCAAATGTTATGTGAAAAAACTGGTGCTATTTTAAAGGTAATACCCATGTTTGAAAATGGCTCTTTAGATATGGAGACGTATCATACTTTAGTAAATGAGAAAACAAAATTAGTTTTTTGTAATCATGTCTCAAATGCTTTGGGAACTGTAAACCCTATTGAAGAAATTATTGAAACCGCTCACCAATTTAATGCTGCAGTTTTAATTGATGGAGCGCAAGCAACTCCTCATATAAAACCTGATGTACAAAAATTAAATGTAGATTTTTATGTTGCTTCTGCTCATAAATTATGTGGACCAACTGGCGTTGGTTTATTATATGGAAAACAAGAGTGGTTAGAAAAATTACCCCCGTATCAAGGTGGTGGAGAAATGATTAACACCGTTTCTTTTGAAAAAACTACCTATGCTGGTTTGCCGCATAAATTTGAAGCAGGAACACCAAATATTTGTGGAGGAATCGCTTTTGGAACAGCATTAGATTATATGAATACAATAGGTTTTGAAACGATTGCAAAATATGAAGATGAACTCTTACAATATGGAACTTCTGAACTATTAAAAATCGAAGGTTTAAAAATCTATGGAACTACTGCTGAAAAAACAGCTGTAATTTCTTTTAACGTAGGAGGCATTCATCCTTATGATATTGGTGCAATTTTAGACAAGTTAGGTATTGCAGTAAGAACAGGACATCATTGTGCACAGCCAATCATGGATTTTTATAAAATACCAGGGACGATAAGAGCTTCCTTTTCTTTTTATAATACCAAAGAAGAAATAGACATCCTTATTAAAGGAGTTAAAAAAGCACAAATGATGCTTTCTTAAACTTAAAGAAAACTGTTTAAAAAGTGCTTTTATAATATTATGAAAGTGCTTTTTAGGTTAAAAAAAAGAGGTTTTCTTGCGAGTATTAAAAAAAAATGTATCTTCGTAAAGTTAAAATTTTTTAACAAAAACACATACTATCATTAAAATAAACCCTAATCAGTGTGTTATTTGTAATTTTTTAACAAAAATTAACTTAATTATTTAACCCCTAAATCAATTTACAAAATGAAAAAAGTAATTTTTGGGCTACTAATTGTAGCTGGAACTTTAATTGGATGTCAAGAAAATTCATCCGACATGACAAATGAACTGCAGTCAAAAGTCGACATGAGCGATTTTTACGTTTTTACAGATGAATACGGATCAAAAGGAGACTCTAATACAAAAGAAAGTAGAGAATGTCATTCCATGAACGTTTTAAATAGACAATTAAAAGAAAATTCTGGATTGTATAAAAAAATGTATGATGTAGAATATAATACCAGAAAATTTATTGGTGCTAAAGGTAAACCGACTGGTACAGGTGGTGGTGGATCTGGAGGAGGAGACTCTGACGTAGATGTTGCTATTGTGCCTGATAATTTAGGAGTTATTAACATTCCTGTCTATATTCATATTGTTTATCCGAATGCTAATAGTATTTCTAATGCCCAAGTATCGTCTCAAATGAATGTCTTAAATGCTGATTTTACAAATACTAATGTTAGTCAATTGCCTTCTGGCACTACTTTTGCTAACGATGCAACGAATGCTGGTTTTAGTTTTTCTTTAGCAGGTACCTTCAGATATGATGACCCTAAAGCTTCTTGGGGAACTAATAATTCAGTAAAAGCGGCGTATCCGCCTATCACTCCAGAAACTCATTTAAATATTTGGGTATGTAATATTGGTGGTGGTATTTTAGGATATGCTCAATTTCCTGGTGGCGCTGCATCAACTGATGGTGTTGTTTTAGGTGGAGAATATTTTGGTGTTACTGGTGGTGTTTATGGTGCTGGTAGAACGGCAACGCACGAGGTTGGTCACTATTTCAATTTACGTCATATTTGGGGCGACGGAAGATGTCGTCAAGATGATTTCGTAGCCGATACACCATCTTCAGATTCTTCAAATGGTGGATGTCCTACATTCCCTTCTGTAAGTTGTAAAACTGCCGATATGACTATGAATTACATGGACTATACTTACGACAATTGTATGTATATGTTTACAGATGGTCAAAGAAATAGAATGAGGGCTCTTTTTGCTCCTGGAGGAGCAAGATTTTTAATGTCAGGTAGTTAGAATCCTACAATATCAATTAAAAGACGCCTTCATAGGCGTCTTTTTTTATATCTTTAAAACTCTAAAAACATCTTAGAATATGAATTTTCTACTTAAAATTACTGTTCCATTTATATTTATAATATTCTTGAGTTGCTCTGCGCAAGAAAAGAATAAAAAAGAGGTGTTCAAAATATCCTACAAAGCAGAAACAAGAGGAAGTTTTATAATCATTCACTTTAAAGACAGCAGCCTTGTTTTGAAATCGACTTCTGCTGACAAATCTGTCGTTTTAAGCAACGCAGAAGTAATTAATATCTACAATATTGTTTCCAAGATTAAACTCTCGGAAATAGGTGCTTTAATAGCGCCAAGTAATGAGAGATATAGAGATGCCGCATTGACTGGTAGTTTTATCATCCTAAAAAATGATACAAGTTATACTTCATCAAATTTTGACCATGGAAACCCTCCTAAAGAGTTGCAAGAGTTATATAATATACTGCAGAAGTATTTAAAATAAAAAAAGGTTGAGAATTAATTCTCAACCTTTTTTTATTTTAAATATGTTTTAATTTATCTCAACAAAGGAGAGTAATTTGTTGGGTAATCTCCTGCCTTTGCTAAACCATTTGTTGCCGTGGTAAAGTTAGAACCAAATTCAACATCAATTGATGCTAAAATTTTGTTTGCCATTAAAGCATATCCTCTTGCCGTTAAATGAACACCATCTAGACTTACTAACCCTCCCGTAACTAAGCTTGTGGTCATGGTATAATTATCAAACATAATTCCTGTAGATGCTTCGGTCAAAACTCCTTTAAAGTCTACCAATGCAACGTTAGGATTAGAAGCAGCAACTGTAGCGATAGTTGTATTGTAGGCATCTGTTGCCGTTCTTATAGAAGCCTGTTCTTGCGGTGTAAGCGCCCATTGATCCGCTAAAGGAACACCAACGCCATTTACACTTGCAGGATTACTAGGATCTGCTAACGTACCAATTATTGCTGAACTTGCCAATACTAATAAATCGTCAGAAGTTGCCTGTCTCATACTTATTAAACCTGGGTTTATTGCTGTTAAATCTGTTAAATCTTCATCCATAATAACAACTGCATTTTGTCCTGCTGTAAAAGATATTGTTCTTTTAGCGATTTCTGCATCTGCCATTTCTTGTGTCATAGGTGTTACAGCAACTAAATAAGCAAAAGCTTGTTGTATACCACCATTATATTGAGCATACGCTGAACTTACTGCTCCAGCAGTTGCAGCATCCATAGGAATTGGATTATAAGGTATTGTAATAAAATTAGCTAAATCTGTAATATAAGGTACATTAGCTACTACTCCTTTTGCTCCGTTTGCTGTTAAAGCGGTAACCATATCGCTAAATACTTGTGCAAAAACATTCGGGTTTGTAATGTCATTTCCTCCGTAATTTGCAGGATTTAAATTTTCTGCCGTATTTGGGCTTCTATCTACTCCTGACCCTCCTGAAAGGGCATAGCCTAAAACATCATTTCCTCCAATTTCTGACAATGTAAAGAAAGTTGGGTTTTGTGCTAAAGCATCTCCCAAAACTGTTGCTGTTGGGCTAGAAGCCATTCTTCCAAAATAAGGATTTAATTGTCCGTAACCAGGGACTCCTAAATGAAAACTTTTTGCTCCTGGAGCGCCAAAATTATTAAAAGGTCCTGAAAGAACCGCTGTTAATTCTGTAGTTGGCGTTGCAGGTAATCTTGCTGGTCCTGCACCATCAAAATAAAATCTTGGTGGCTGAACTGCTGCTCCGCCATAAACTAAACCTCCAATATTATCATTCATTAAAGGTTGTTTAAATTCAGTTCCAAAAATTCCTGCCAAAATATTTGGAAAAGAATTTTCTTGCGCCGCAATAAACATAGCTCCATCCGTATAGCCCGCTGTAAAAGAAGCTCCTACAGAAACATATTTAGAGAAATCTAATCCGTTTGTATTTAAAGCTACATTTTCAACTGCCTCTGCTGGTATTGCATCCAGCTCATTATTTACATCACAAGAAATAACTCCCAATGATAAAAGAAACAATGCTATATATTTATAATTTTTCATAAAATATGACGTTTTTTATTAGTTATTAATTGTCCAAGAAAGGTAATACTGAGAACCGATAGCTCCAACACCTGGTGCACTTAAATATTCTTGCCCCATTAAGTTAGCTCCTCCCAATTTAAATACAGACTTCCATTCCGGAACACTATAATTTACTTGAGCGTCTATAACTGTTCTTGATCCTATAGTTGCATCTAAGAAAGTAGATTCCCATCTATACTCATCTTGCCATCTTGCATTTACATTAAACCCAAAGTTTTTAAATAAATCTGTTTTACCAAATTGAAGTTTTACTTTATGCTCTGGTGTATTAAAGCCTGCCTCAAAATCTGGGTCTGAAGCTTCATCGAAATCAAATTTAGCATATGTATAATTCAATCCTAGACTAAAACCATCTAATATTTTAGTATTTAATCCAATTGTAGCTCCGTAAGAATTAATGTCAGCTTTCGAGTTTGTATATCCTTGAAAAGCAGTATAATCTCCACCACTTAAAGCCACTAACGCTAACGGTACTTGAGCCCCTCCTGGACCAACAGGTGCAGTTTGAGTAAGTGCAGCATCACCGTAAAAAGGTACTAAAACATTTTGTCCTGCAATAAAATCTTCATAAGAATTATAATACACACTTAAATCTACTGATATTCTTGAGCCTCCGGTTGGTATTAACCCTCTATATCCTATTTCATAAGCTGTAACTTTCTCTGGTTTTACCAAATCAATACTTGCTTTTGTTGGGTTTCCTGCGATTACTGAAGATGCAGAAAAAGAATTCTCATATGCAGATCTACCTGAAACTGATACTGTAGGTGAGCCTGTAAAATTTTGACCTAATCCACTAACCGATAAAGGTGTTGTTGTATATCTGTCTAAATTATCTGGTGCTGAACCTACTAAAAATGCTCTACCAGCATTTAAACCAATATATTGATCTTGTGTTGTTGGGTTTCTAAAACCTGTTTGAAAAGATGCTCTAAAATTTTGGTTTTTATTTTCCCCAGCAGCATATGCTAAAGATATTCTTGGAGAATAGTTTCCGTTGAAGTTTTGTGCTTTATCGTAACGCACAGATGCCGTAAATTTTAAACGATCATCTTCTAAGAATTTCTTTTGTAATTGGGTATAAACACCATATTCATTGTATTCAATAGGTCCATCATAATCAGTAAATATACTTCCATTAGAATTTAATGAGTATAATCTGTAAGACGCTCCCACTTGAATTTCTGCCCAATCTGTAACATCTTGAAAATTATAATTAGCATCTGCATGGTAATATTTAGTCTTATCTTGAAACTTAGAACCTGTTACTAAATCCGGGTCTGTAGTTATTCTATCAAACGCTTCTTGAAAACCAGCTGTTCCTGGTAATAATCTACCTGTTTCTGCTGTTTGTCTTGCTAGTGCATGGGCTTGATCAGAATTTAAACCACCTAGAGTTCCTGATAAATATGCTCCTGTGTATTCTCCGAACCAAGTATTATCGTCCTTCCAAGATCGATTAATATTAATAGCTGCAAAACGAGTGTCATAAGAATTACCTGCATCTTCACTAGTTAAATACCCTCTAACAAAGAAGTTTTTACCTTTAAACTCTAGTTTATGCTGTTCCATAAAGAAGTTTTTGATGTTGTATCTATTTGTTCCTTGATAGATGGTGTTACCGGTTCCATATTTGGAATTCCAAATAATTTCTAAACGATCATTTCCAAAAGGACGATAATTTAAAGAGGCACCAAACTTTACACTTTTCGCATCATACGTCATTAAATCTCTTTCATCATATCCTGTTCTACTAATATTCTCACTTGGCACTAGAGCTGATGCGCCATTAGGAATTATACCTAAACCTTCTAATGTTTGAGCAACCCCTCTTATATTTGTACTAACTTCATCACCATACACATTAACACCATCATAATTTCTGTCAGAATCTCTATCTCCAGAAATATAAGTACTACCATTTGTATTTCTATAATCTGTAGCGTACCATTCTGTACCATCTAAATAAGACATGGTTGCTTTTACTGCAAACTTATCAGAAAACGCATGCGCCATTCTAATGTTGAAATCCGTATATTCATTGTCCCCAGCTGCTTCTTGACTAGTGATACCTCCTTTTAAAGAAAAACTAATCCCTTGATCATCAAAAGGACTTTTACTGGTCATAAACATAATACCATTAAAAGCATTTGCACCATACAGCGCAGATGATGCTCCTGGCAATAACTCTACTGTTTTTACATCCAGTTCAGACATTCCTAATAAATTACCCAATGCAAAATTTAAAGCTGGAGATGAATTATCCATACCATCTACTAATTGCATAAAACGAGTGTTCGCAAAAGTTGCAAAACCACGCGTGTTAACAGATTTAAAAGTTAAACTATTTGTATTAATATCTACCCCTTTTAAATTCTCTAAACCATCGTAAAAAGTAGGTGCAGATGTGTTTTTAATAGCTCTAGAGTCCATCCTTTCAACAGTAACTGGAGACTCCATGATACGTTCTGGAGTTCTAGATGCTGAAACAACAATTTCATCTAAAGAAGTTTCGTTTTCTGTTAAGTTTACCTCAACTTTTTGATTATTTTTTGTGATTTCAACCTTTTCTGTTTGAAACCCTAACATGGAAATTTCAATTGTAAAAGGTGGTTTGTCTGTTACTTTTAAAACAAAGTTTCCATCAAAATCGGTGTTCGTTCCAACTGCCTTTCTGGAAATTTTGATGCTGGCTCCAGGCAGTGTCTCTCCTGTTTTTGCATCTGTAACGGTACCAGAAACGGTAGTCTGCGCTACCATTGCTAAGCTACCAAAAGCTATAAATGCAACAAGTAAAAAATTTTTTATCATAATTTGAATTATTTGTTAACTTAGATGCAAAGTACAATTTTTTTTGAATTTATAAATATATGAGGGGTAAATTTATCGTTTTAATAAAAATTAATCTTTAATTTTTTGAATATACACTTAAAACCAAATGCATTTATTTTAGTTTTCCCTCTCAGTTATTGTACATTTGTTCCTTAAAAATTTTCTTTTTTTGAAAATAGTACAAAACACTTCTAATTTTTCTGTTAAAGATGAAACTTACGTGACCATTGGCACTTTTGACGGTGTGCATTTTGGGCATCAAAAAATCATTGAAAAATTAGTTAAGGAAGCTAAAAAAGCGAATAAAAAATCTGTGGTGTTAACTTTTTTTCCCCACCCAAGAATGGTGTTGCAAAAAGATGCTTCTTTAAAACTACTTAATACAATTGAAGAAAGAGCAACTTTACTCGAAAAAACAGATTTAGATTATTTAATTATTCACCCGTTTAGCAAAGATTTTTCAAGAATGTCCGCGCTAGAATTTGTGAGAGATATTTTAGTGAAACAACTAAATATTTCTAAGTTAATTATTGGTTATGACCATCACTTTGGAAAAAACAGAGAAGGAAATATTACACAACTTTCAGAGTACAGTCATTTATATGGTTTTAAAGTTGAAGAAATTCCGGCACAGGATATAGATAGTGTTTCTGTAAGCTCTACAAAAGTTAGACGTGCTTTAGCAGCTGGAAACTTAAAAACAGCCAACCATTATTTAGGATATAATTTTATGCTTACTGGTACTGTTGTTAACGGTAAAAAATTAGGTGGGAAAATTGGATACCCAACAGCGAATATAGATGTTAAAGAAACCTATAAATTAATTCCTAAAACTGGGGTTTACGTTGTAAAGTCTTCTATTGGTAGAAAAACTGTTTTTGGAATGATGAACATTGGAAATAGACCGACTATAAATGGAAATCATCAAACTATAGAAATTCATTTTTTCGATTTTAATAAAGATTTGTATCATAAAAATTTAACCATTGAACTTCTTTATTTTTTGAGAGATGAACAAAAATTTGACACTATTGAATTTTTAGTTCATCAGCTTAAAAAAGACGAAGAAATTGCAAGAAATTATATCAAAAACAATCTCTAAACCTAAATTGCTAAAGTCTTAATCTTGCTGTATCTTTGTTGCTTACAAAACATGAAAAAATGTTACAAGTACACTTTATTAGAGAAAACAAAGAAACTGTTTTAGCCGGGTTAGCAAAACGTAACTTTGCAAATGCTGAAACCATTATAGAGCAAGTTTTAACTGCTGATGAAAATCGCAGAAAAACGCAAGTTGAATTAGACAATACTTTAGCAGAATCTAATAAAATATCAAAAGAAATTGGAACATTTTTCAAATCTGGAGAAGTACAAAAAGCGAATCTTTTAAAAGAAAAAACAGGCCTGTTAAAAGAAAAAACGAAAGAACTTTCTGAAAGATCAAATGCTTTTGCTGAAGAATTACAGGGGCTTTTGTATCAGATTCCAAATGTTCCTCATGCTTCTGTAAAGTCTGGGAAATCAGAAGAAGATAATGAGAATGTTTTTAGTGAAGGGACAATTCCTGATTTAGGAGAAAACTCACTTCCTCATTGGGAATTAGCTAAGAAATACGATATTATCGATTTTGAATTAGGTACTAAAATTGCGGGTGCTGGTTTTCCTGTTTACAAAGGTAAAGGTGCAAGATTGCAACGTGCTTTAATCAATTATTTTTTAGATAAAAACACACAAGCTGGTTATACCGAAGTTCAAGTTCCACACCTTGTAAATGAAGCTTCTGGAATTGCAACAGGACAATTACCAGACAAAGAAGGGCAAATGTATCATGCAAAGGTAGATGACTTATATTTGATTCCTACTGCAGAAGTGCCAATTACAAATATGTTTCGTGGAAATTTAGTACAAGAATCAAATTTTCCAATTAAGATGACAGGTTACACGCCTTGTTTTAGACGTGAAGCTGGAAGTTATGGAGCGCATGTTCGTGGTTTAAACAGATTGCATCAATTTGATAAAGTTGAAATTGTTCGTATAGAACATCCCGAGAATTCTTACCAAGCTTTAGACGGAATGGTAGAACATATTAAAGGTATTTTACGTGAATTAAAATTACCGTATAGAATATTACGTTTGTGCGGCGGAGACACTGGCTTTACATCGGCTTTAACTTTCGATTTTGAATTATTTTCTACAGCTCAAAACAGATGGTTAGAAATTAGTTCTGCATCAAACTTTGAAACTTTTCAGGCAAATAGATTGAAACTTCGTTTTAAAAATAAGCAAGGAAAAAGTGAATTAGCACATACATTAAATGGAAGTTCTTTAGCTTTACCGCGCGTTCTAGCCGGTATTTTAGAGAACTATCAAACTGCTGAAGGAATTAAAATACCAGATGCACTGGTTCCTTATTGTGGATTTAATTTTATTAAATAAACAATCATATAAAAGTAATTAAGTTCGATGTATCTAGTCAATTAATGAATATCTGCAGTCAACCTAGTTTGCTACAATAGCAATCATTAATCTTTTATATTTATTCATTTCTAAAAGTGCATTGAAATAAGCACTAATTTGACCATTTTTCATAAACTCAATGGAGTTTCCTTTTGCGTTTTCGTACTTGTTGGTTAAATCTCTCATAATCTTTTTTTGATTGGTTATTTTACAATTTAGACAACTTCTGTGCCAAAATGTTACAACAGAACTTTCAAAAATAGATTGCTTTAATAAAGTTTTAACATTTAGGTTGATTATCTTTGAAATTATGAAGCATCTTTTTGTTCTTATTATTCTTTTGATGAGCAACTTTTTAGTTGCCCAAGAATCTGTTCAAAACGATTTTTCCCTAGCTGAAAGCTATTTTAGACAAGGGTCTTATGAAAAAGCAACTCAAATTTATAAGAAATTATATGATAAAAGTGAATTTAACACCACTTTTTTAAAACGATTAATTTCTTGCTATCAGCAAATAGACAGCTTTAAAACTGCAGAAAATTTACTTCAAAAAAGAATTAAAAAAAATACATCTCAAGCTTATTTGTATGTATTCTTAGGATACAATTATGAGCGTCAACAAAAGCAAGAATTTGCAAATACTAATTATCAAATGGCAATTAATTCTTTAGATAAAAATGCAGCTTATGGAGGAAGCATTGGGCGCCTTTTTAAAGAGTACAATATACTAGACTATGCAATCTTAGCCTATGAAAAAGGAATGCAAAAAAACTCAAATGTAAATTATAATTTTCAAATAGCTCAGATTTATGGGGAACAAGGTGAGTTCAAAAAAATGTTTGAATCGTATATAAATTTGGTTGATAAAAATGCAAATTATTTGAACTTAATCCAAAGATATGCAAGTAAATATATTACTGATGATTCAGAAAATGCAACCAATATTTTATTTAGAAAAACACTTTTAAGAAAGTCTGTAAGCAATCCTAAAAACGAGTGGAATATTTTATTAAGCTGGTTATTTGCGCAACAAAAAGAGTACACAAAAGCACTGATACAAGAAAAAGCACTGTATCAAAGAAACGTGTCAGATTTATCTGCAATTTTTGATTTAGGAAGAATTGCATTTGACCATAATGATTTTAAGGTAGCTGCATTGTGTTTTGATTTTATCAACAAAAAATCATTTTTAAAAGAAGAAAAAATTGATGCTAATTTATACCTTTTAAAGATTGCTGTTGCTACAAAAAACCCAAAAACAACCGAGTTATTTGAATCATTATTCAATGAATTTGGAATTAATACAAGTACAATAAAGGTGCAAGTTGAATATGCCGATTTTTTAACTTTTAGTAAAAACAAACCACAAGAAGCTATTAATGTTTTAGAAAAAGCATTGACTTTTTCTAAAACAAAATTCGACAAAGCAAGAATTAAGCTAAAGCTAGGAGATGTATTAGTTTTTAGGGGGAAATTTAACAAGGCATTGATCTATTTTTCTCAAATTCAAACACAATTAAAAAATCATGAACTGGCGCAACAAGCCCGCTTTAAAGTGGCACAAACAAGTTATTTTAAAGGCGATTTCACCTGGGCTAAAGCACAACTAAAAGTGCTAAAAGGAGCAACAACGCAACTCATTGCAAATGATGCTGTCGCTTTATTTTTAAAAATCACAGATAATGAGCCTGTAGATTCTATTCCTTCTGGGTTAAAACAACTGGCCAAAGCAGAACTATTATCTTATCAGAATAAAAATGTGGAAGCTTTAATCGAATTAGAAAACTTATTTACTTCGAAAAATATTCTTGCCAATGGTCTGGTCCCCGGAGAAGTAATTTATGATGATGTGCTATTTTTTCAAGCAAAGTTATTCATCAAACAAAAAAAATATGAAGAGGCTATTTTCAGTTTAGAAAAAATCATTGCTGCTGATAATCAAGGTTTTTTAACAGATGATGTTTATTATCAAATGGCAGAATTATATAATTACAATTTAAATAATACAGAAAAAGCCAAAGAGTATTACCAAAAGATTATTTTTGATCATTCTTCCAGTATTTATTTAGTGGAAGCCCGAAAAAAATACAGAAATTTAAGAGGAGATACTGTTAATTAACCAGTGCAATCATTTAAAAATGTGACAATAATATTGTTACATTAATTCATTTTTACCTTAATTTATTGAATAATATGTATATATACAACGTAACTATAAATATTGATAACCTTGTTTATAATGATTGGTTAGCTTGGGTGGAAACTCATATTCTTGACGTGTTAAATACGGGTAAATTTACCTCCGCAAAGCTTACGGAAGTTTTGGTTGAAGAAGAAATGGGAGGCAAAACGTACTCCATACAATACAGCGCAAACACAAGAGAAAATTTAGACGATTATTACAAAGAAGATGCTGATAGACTGCGCTCAGAGAGTCTTAAAAAATTTGGAGATAAAATGTTAGCTTTTAGAACAGAATTAAAATTGATAAAAGAGTTTTACCCAATAAATAAAAACTCCTAAAATTAATCCATTTTGATAGGATATTTAGCAGTAATTTTTTAGATATTTTATTTAATTTAAACCTCTCACAATCCAAAAATAATGCCGATTTTTAACTGTACATTTGTGAAGTTATTTGGATTAAAACTAAATTATGTCAGTAAAAGCAAAAAAACATTTAGGTCAACATTTTTTGATAGATGAAAGTATTGCCAAAAACATTGCAGATGCTTTAAAAGGAAATGGATACGAGCATGTTTTAGAAATTGGACCAGGAATGGGTGTTTTAACTAAATACTTATTGCAGAAAAAATCTAAGCTTACTGTTATGGAATTAGACAGAGAATCGGTGGCATATTTGCATGAAACCTTTCCTTTAGAACACATTAAACTCGACACAACAAAGAAGCATTTTGAAATTATTGAAGGTGATTTTTTAAAGAAAAATATTCAAGAAGTTTTCAACAAAGAGCAGGTTGCAATTATTGGTAATTTCCCGTATAATATTTCTACTCAAATTGTTTTTAAAGCTATCGAAAATAGAGAATTTGTACCTGAATTTGCTGGTATGTTTCAAAAGGAAGTAGCAAAAAGAATCGCAGAAAAAGAAGGCAGCAAAGTTTACGGAATTCTTTCTGTTTTAACGCAAGCTTTTTTTGATGTAGAATATTTATTTACAGTACCTCCAGCAGTTTTTGACCCACCTCCAAAAGTAGATTCTGGAGTAATACGATTTACTAGAAAAGAAAATTACACGTTACCCGTTGATGAAAAATTATTTTTTAGAGTGGTAAAAACTGCCTTTAATCAGCGAAGAAAAATGTTGCGATCTAGTCTAAAATCCTTTAACCTTTCAGATACTTTAAAAGCAGACCCTATATTTACGAAAAGACCAGAACAATTGTCGGTTACGGCCTTTATTTTACTCACGCAAAAAATAGCAGCTCATGGCATTTGAGATTACAAATCAGTTTTTAGAAAAATTAGTTGGTTTTATATACGAAAACAACGATTCTAAAATTAAAAATTTATTTTCAGAGGTTCATTACGCAGATATCGCTGAAGTTTTAGACGAAGTAAGTTTTGATGAAGCTATTTACATCATTAAGCTTTTAGATAGCGAAAAAACATCAGAAATTCTTACAGAGTTAGATGAAGATACTCGTGAAAAAATTCTTGAAAACTTATCAGCAAAAGAAATAGCAGAAGAAATTGAAGAAATGGATTCTGATGATGCTGCAGATATTATTGGCGAACTTTCTGAAGAGCGACAAAACCGTGTAATAAATGCTATAGAAGATGATGAGCTTGCTGCAGATATCAAAGAATTACTTTCTTATAACGATGACTCTGCAGGTTCTTTAATGGCAAAAGAATTGGTAAAAGTTTATGAAACATGGACAGTTGCTGGTTGTTTGCGTAGAATTAGAGCCCAAGCTAAAGAGGTAAGTAGAGTGCATTCTATATATGTTGTAGATAAACAAGAAAAATTAATTGGTCGTCTTTCTTTAAAAGATTTAATTGTTGCTAAAAATGAACAAAAAATATCAGAAATTTATATTAATAAGGTAGATTCTGTAAATGTAAATGAAGACGATGAAGAGGTTGCAAAAATTATGGTAAAATATGATTTGGAAGCAATACCTGTTGTAGATGATGCCAATGTTTTATTAGGTAGAATTACAATTGATGACATTGTAGATCTTTTAAAAGAAGAAGCGGATAAAGATTATCAATTAGCAGCTGGTTTAACGCAAGATGTCGATTCTGATGATAGCATCTTAGATTTAACAAGAGCCCGTTTACCATGGCTTTTCTTAGGTTTAGTTGGTGGAGTAGGTGCTTTTATAATTATGGAAGGTTTTCAAAGTGTATTTACTAAATACGCAACTTTATTCTTTTTTACACCTTTAATTGCTGCAATGGCAGGAAATGTTGGCGTACAATCTTCTGCGATTATTGTGCAGGGGTTAGCAAATGATGATGTAAAAGGTAGTATAAATAGTAGACTTTTTAAAGAAATGCTTTTAGCAGCTTTAAATGGTGTTATTTTGGCGCTCTTTTTATTCCTTTTTGTTTGGATTTATGAAGGCAAAATAGATCTTGCTTTGGCTATTTCTGCCTCCCTTGTGGTTGTTATTATTATTGCAGGTTTAATAGGTACGTTTGTTCCCTTATTTTTAAATAAAAGAGGTATTGACCCAGCAATTGCAACGGGTCCATTTATAACTACAAGCAATGATATTTTTGGAATTTTAATCTACTTTTTGATCGCGAAATTAATTTTAGGGATATAAAAAAACCTTTCTGAATTAACAGAAAGGTCTTCTTCTTTTCACATAATAAATAAGCCCCTAACTCATTTCCGCAATTATTCCCAATTTTATAGAGTCTAATTCAAAACCCTATGCTGCAAAAATACTTGGATTAAAGAGAATAATTATGTAAAAAACCGCAATTAAAAGTGCGGATTTCCGCAAAACGAGTATTAATCTATAATTCCGAGTTCTTTTACCTTTAAAATTAAATCTGTATTATTATTAGCATTTAAATCTGTTCTTAAATTTGCTAATTTTGTTTCGATAGAACGAAGTTTAATTGCAGTTCCGTTATTTTTTTTAATAACTCCCTCTAAATTACTAATTTTAGAATGATTAGGGAGCTCTTTTAATATCTGTATAGCAACATCATCCATTTGTATCTGAACAACATTTCTACGCAATATTTTTTGATGAATTTCGTGGGTATAATAATATTCGTTAGCTAACATTTTTTGAACAGCAAAACCTATTTCTGTAGCACTAGACTTACTTTTTAATAAGTATGAATTTGGATTTAAATTGCTAATTACGTTATATATTCTATTCGTTTCTGTGTGACCAGTAATTACTCCAATTTTAATATCGAATTCATTATTTCTAATCGCTTTAATCAATTCTTCACCTCCATCTAAATCAGATTCCTCTGTAATATTATCAAAACTTAAATCAGTAAATAAAAGTTGAAAAGGATTACTATTTATATGTGTTTTTATCAAATCAAAAGCAGCATCGCAATTCGTGGTTGTAACCACATCAAAATCTCCTACTTCTTTTAAAGAATTTAAAAACCCTTCTAATACTAATTGATGATCATCTGCAATTAAAATTCTTATTTTATTTTCCATTTTTAGAGATTTCAATTGTTATTTTCGTTCCTTTTTCAATTTCACTTTCTACAGTAAAAACGCCACTAATTTCTTCTATTCTTTCCTTTAAATTCTTTAAACCGATTCCGTTCTTCTTAGCGTTAACCTCAAAACCCTTTCCGTTATCGGAAATAATTAAAACAATTGATTTTTTAGTTTCCTTAAAGCTTAAAATTAAAACCGAAGCTTCTGCATGTTTTTTAGCATTTTGAATAATTTCTCTTATGGTTAAAAATAGGGTTCTTTTAATTGAATTATTAATAGTTTTCCATTCAATAGTGTCAATTTCTTCTACTTTAATTCTAAAACTAACTTCAAAATATTCTGAGATTAGATTAATTATTTGATCTTTAAAAGAAACTTCATTAAAGCTTTCACTACTTATTTGATGTGATAAATTTCGTACATTTTCATTAATAATATCTAAACTTTTTGCGTCTTCTAATTGATTGGTTTTGGACAATTTTAAATGCAACATTCTAATATCCCCAGCAACTTCATCATGTAAAGATTTTGCAATTTGTTGTCGTTCTGTTTCTCTAACTTCTACTTGTTTTAATTGGGCTTCAAAAAGCATTTTCTTTCTTCTACTTAACACAAGACTTCCTCCAAAACCTATAAACAAAATACTAATCCCAGCAATTAACCACCCAATTATTTTATGTTGCTTCTCTGTTACTAATTCTAATTCTCTTTTGGAGTTTTCTTGCTTTAAACTAGCGTTTTCTCTATCTTTTTTTTCAGCTTCATATTGCACATTCGCAAACTGATTTTTTAAAGATCTTTCTCTTTTAAAAAGACTATCGCTTAATATAAAATGTTCTTGTAGCAATAACCTTCCTTTTTCTCCCTTTTCTAATTTAGACAACAAAAGAAGGTTTTCTAAAATATAAAAATTGTACTGCATTTTTTTTGCCTTTTCTAAGCCAATATTACTGTGAAATATTGCTTTTTTAGTCTCATTATTAGCGGTATAGGCATCCGCTAAACCCGAATGAGTAACCACTAAACCTCTTTCATACTTTCTATTTTGTCTAGATTTTAAAACTTCTGAATATTCTTTGATCGCTAGTTTAATATTTCCCAACATAAGATGATTAAACGCGATCCCTCCTAAAGCTACTTCATACCTTTGAATACTATTCAACATAATACTGTCAGTAGACAAACTTTTCTTATAATATTCTAATGCCCTTGTGTAATTTCCCTCAGATGTATAGGTGTCTGCTAAATGATTGTATAATCTAGCCTTTTGATATTTAATTTTTGTGTCTGCAAAATTAGCATATCCTCGCGCCTTTTGAAGTTCAAGTTTTTCTAAAGAACTTCTCTTTTGAAGTTCAAAAAATATTAAAAATTTTTTTCTAGCTTCTTTTTGCCTTCCGCTCCTATTTAGGGCATTCCCCAATCTTTCATATAAAAAACCCGTATAAAAAACCTCTTTAAGAGGCTCCACAAAACGTAATCCTTCAATAATAGAAATTTCACTACCCAAATAATCTCTCTCATCATACTGAATAGCCGCCATAGAAAGCAATCTTTTTGTTACTTCAAGAGAATCTTTTAATTGAGTAGAAATATTTTTAGATTTATTGTAATAATAAAAAGCACTATCTTGTTTTAATTTGACCTTAAAAAAAAGACCTTTGCAATAATACTGTTGAGCTAAAGCGGAAGAATCTCTCGTTCTAATATAAAATTCATGCAATTTTCTTTCACTTAAAGATAAATTCGCAAGATCTTTATTAAGAAAGCTTTTAACAGCAAAAGAGCTATATGTCCTCTTCAATAAAGAATCTCCTTTAATTTTTTCCGCTAATAAAAATGCTTTTTGAGGTAAATGAGGTTGTTTCGTTTTCTTATATTGATTTAATAAGAAAGTAAGAGAGTCAATCCTATTGTCAAAGTCTTTCTCTTGAGAAAAAACAGAAAAACTTACTAAGAAGAATAAAAAGAGAAGCTTTATTTGTCCGTAAAATAAATAATTAGTTTTGATGTTGAATTTATGGTTGCTCATCATCTTAAAAAAATTATAACTTATTATTAAAATGTCTTTTTCTAATTTCATTTAAATAGCTTTTTTTGCATAAAAATAAAAAAATAGAATTAAAAACCCGTTTTTTTGTTACATTTTCTGAAATAAATCCCATAAAACAATCCCTGTGGTTACAGAGATGTTTAGTGAGTGTTTTGTGCCTAATTGCGGAATTTCAATACACCAATCAGCAGCATCAACTACTTCTTGCTGAACTCCTTTTACTTCATTTCCCATCACAACTGCATATTTCTCGTTTTCCTCAGGAAAAAAAGTATGCAGTTTTGTGCTGTTTTCTGCTTGTTCAATAGCTAAAATCTTCACCTTATCTTTCTTTAATTTTTCAATCAATGTTAAGGTGTCTTCAACATATTCCCAGGCTACAGATTCTGTTGCTCCTAAAGCTGTTTTATGAATATCTTTGTTTGGTGGTGTTGCACAAATACCACATAGGTATATTTTTTCTATCAAAAAAGCATCCGAAGTTCTGAAAACAGAACCAATATTATTTAAACTTCTAATATTATCTAAAACGACAATTAATGGCGTTTTTTTCATAGTTTTAAAGGCGTCAACTGTAATTCTGCCTAACTCGTTATTTTTAAGTTTTCTCATAATTTGTGGATAATTCACTAACAACTAAAAATGAACAACTAATCACTTTTTTCTATCTTAGCAAAACTAATTGAAAATTTCCAAAAACTTGGCAAAATCTAACCCTAAAAAGGTAACTCCTTTAATGAAGCAATACAATGCTATCAAGACAAAATATCCTGATGCAATGTTACTTTTTCGTGTCGGAGATTTTTATGAAACTTTTGGTGAAGATGCTAAAAAAGCGGCTGGAGTTTTAGGGATTACACTAACGAAACGTGGTGCAGGAAGTGAAACAGAAACCGCTTTGGCAGGTTTTCCTCATCATTCTCTAAACACGTATTTACCTAAATTGGTAAAAGCAGGAATGCGTGTTGCTATTTGTGATCAGTTAGAAGACCCTAAAATGACCAAAACAATTGTAAAACGTGGTGTAACAGAATTAATTACTCCTGGAGTTTCTTTAAATGATGAAGTTTTACAAAGCAAAACCAATAACTTTTTAGCAGCCGTTCATTTTAATAAAAAACAACTTGGAATTTCATTTCTTGATGTTTCTACTGGTGAATATTTGGTAGCACAGGGAAATTCAGAATACATTGATAAATTATTGCAGAATTTTAACCCGAGTGAAGTACTGGTTCAAAAGCAAAATAAGCAGCAGTTTTTAGAGCTTTTTGAAAACAGGTATTATACCTTTTATTTAGATGATTGGGTTTTTCAACCTGAATATGCAAAAGAAACTTTACAAAATCATTTTGAAGTCAAAAACTTAAAAGGTTTTGGAATTCAAGATCTTAAAAACGGAATTATTGCTGCTGGTGCCGTAATGTATTATTTGTCGGAAACACAACACAAGCAATTAAAACACATTCAATCTATAAGCAGAATTGCAGAAGATAATTATGTTTGGATGGATCGTTTTACAGTTCGAAATTTAGAGTTATACAACCCGAATTCTATAAATGCCGTCACACTTTTAGATGTTATTGATAAAACCATATCACCAATGGGTGGAAGGTTACTAAAGCGTTGGCTGGCTCTTCCTTTAAAAAATATAGATGAAATTAAAAACCGCCACGAATTGGTGAAGTTTTTTATAGATTCTGATGATTTTTCGCAGATCGTAACATATCAATTAAAACAAATATCAGACTTAGAAAGATTAATTTCTAAAGTTGCTACCGGTAAAGCTTCTCCAAGAGAAATTGTTTTGTTAAAAGACTCTTTAAAAGCAATTTTACCCATAAAAACCGCCGCTGAAAAGAGTGCCAATAAAACAGTCAAAGAACTTGGAAATCAACTGTATACTTGTACTGATTTAATCACTAAAATTTCTGAAACTTTATTTGACAATGCTCCGGTAAACATCAATAAAGGAAATGCCATTGCAGCGTGTGTTCATCAAGAGTTAGATGATTTACGGGCCATTTCATCTACTGGAAAACAGTATTTAGATGATATGTTGGCGCGTGAAACAGAAAGAACAGGCATCTCAAGTTTAAAAATTTCGTTCAATAATGTTTTTGGCTACTACATAGAGGTTCGAAATACCCATAAAGACAAAGTTCCTGAAGAATGGATTCGTAAACAAACCCTAGTAAGTGCAGAACGCTATATTACTGAAGAACTGAAAGAATATGAAACTAAAATTTTGGGTGCTGAAGAGAAAATACAGAAATTAGAGCAAGAAATTTTTTCTAAATTATTGGAATATATCATTCAATTTGTACCAATTGTGCAAGAAAATGCGCAAATTATCGCCAAAATTGACTGTTTATTGTCTTTTTCGGTTTTAGCGATCGAGAACAATTATGTCCGCCCGCAAATGGATGAAAGTACTGTTCTAGAAATTAAAAACGGAAGACATCCTGTTATAGAAAAGCAATTACCAATTAGCGAAGAATATATTGCAAATGACGTTGTATTGAATAGAAATCAGCAACAAATAATTATGATTACAGGGCCAAATATGTCTGGTAAATCTGCTATTTTACGACAAACTGCATTGATTGTTTTACTCGCTCAAATGGGAAGCTATGTACCCGCTCAAAATGCAAGAATTGGTATTGTCGATAAGATTTTTACTAGAGTTGGTGCAAGTGATAATATTTCTATGGGTGAATCTACTTTTATGGTAGAAATGAACGAAACAGCTTCTATTTTAAATAATCTTTCTGAACGTAGTTTGGTGCTTTTAGATGAAATTGGTCGTGGAACTTCCACTTACGACGGAATTTCAATCGCTTGGGCAATTTCAGAGTTTTTACATGAGCATCCATCAAAAGCAAAAACATTGTTTGCTACTCATTATCATGAGTTAAATGAAATGACCGCTACTTTTAAACGGATTAAAAACTTTAACGTCTCTGTTAAAGAATTGGAAAACACCATTATTTTTCTTCGTAAACTGGTTTCTGGTGGGTCTAATCACAGCTTTGGTATCCATGTAGCAAAACTTGCAGGGATGCCCAATATGGTCATTCATAGAGCGAATAAAATTTTAGCGCAATTAGAGAAAAATAATAAAAGTTCAGAAACTAAAGAGGTTTTAAAACAAGCACAACATGAAGAAATGCAACTCAGCTTTTTTCAATTAGATGATCCTTTACTAGAAAATATTAAGGAAGAAATTTTAGCTACTAATATTGATACATTAACACCTATTGAAGCGCTCATGAAATTGAATGAGATTAAGAGGATGTTGATTAAAAAGTAAAGTTTTTATTAATAGATTCTCATTTTGACTAAGGTCTAAGTTCATAAATTAAAATGAATCAAAGAAGAATCAATTAGGTCTTGCAAATATGCACAGAATAAACAATGCACAGATAAAGTTTTATGGACTCCGAAACTATTTAAACAACCTTTTCTGGCAAAAATTACGATACTTCGACCATTATTATTTAACATAAATAGAACAAAAGAAATATTTTTTATCCTCAGGCAACCTTTTGCACAACTTTTGCGTCTTTATAAATAGAAGGCATTAAAAATCCATTTTTTGAAAGTTTTAAAATTATATAATAACGAAGCACAGCTTATTTATAAAGCGTCTAAAAACCATCGTGATGCGCAGCATGCTTTGTATAAAGCTCATGCTCCCAAAATGCTGAGTGTTTGTAGTTACTACATAAAAGATACACAACAAGCTGAGGAGGCACTTTTAAATGGTTTTTTTAAAGTTTTTAAGCAGATAAAGAGTTTTAAATCTCAAGGGAGCTTTGAGGGTTGGATACGACAAATTATGGTACATGAATCTATTTCTCTTCTTAGAAAGAAAAAGCAGCTTGAATTTTCAGCGGATGACATGGAGCTATATGATAAACCAATTAATTCTGATACTACAGAATTAGATCTCGAAAAAATTCAATTATTAATAAATAATCTTCCTAAAGGCTATCGAATAATCTTTATAATGCATGCTGTAGAAGGGTATAAACATCGTGAAATTTCAACATTACTCGGTATTTCTGAAAGCACCTCAAAATCACAATTATTTAAAGCTAGAAAGCTTTTGCAAAAACAGATTAAACAATTAAATAAAACCAGTTATGGAACTAATTAAATTTGAAAAACAAGCAAAGAATAAGCTGGAGCAAAGGAGAATTCAACCAAGTTCTGATGCATGGAACAAGCTTACTGATAGGCTAGATGCTAATCAAGAAAAACAAAAAAATAATCGTTTGTGGTGGCAAGCTATTGCAGCAATATTTATTGGGGCAATATTTTCTTTATCCTTTGTTTTTACTTCAGAATCTAATATAGTAGCGCCTGTAATTGTTGATGTAAAAGAACAACCAGCAATTAAACTTGAGGAACCGATACTGAAAAATAATCTAGAAGAAGAAGTTTTAATAGCGTTAGAAAAGCCCATTAGAAAAGAAATTAGTTCACCAAAAAAAGCTCCAATAAGAAAAAAGATTAGAGAAGTTATTTCGTTGAATGAAACACACTTAAATTCAAAAATATTAGAAAATAAAATAGCTGAAAAGAGTTATGAAGATGCGAGTTTTCAGGCACAAAAAACAAATGAAGGCATAGCGCAACTTAAACAGCCTACAATTGAAAAAACAGCGGTTACAAATGAAGAAATTACAATACTACTAGAGGCAGCAAAAAAAACAATTGCAATGCAAAAAACAATGGATGCGTCAATAAAAACTGTGGATGCCGATGCTTTGCTGTGGTCCGTTGAAAATAATTTAAATCCGTCTTTAAAAGATAAATTTTTTAGCGCCATTAAATCAGGATATGAATCTGTAACCGTCGCCTTTATAAAACGAAAGAATGAACAATAAATTAAAAAAACACTTATGAAAACAATTACAAAATACCTATCAATAATAGTCTTATGCTTTCTTTTTACCGTTACACAAGCTCAAGAAAAGCAATTAGATTCTGTGAGAACAAATTACAAAGAGTTAGAAATTAAAAAATTAATAAAAAGTAAAAAAACTGTTGAATTAAAGGAACGCGAATTTTTAAAGCAAGACATTACCGCTATTAATACTCGTTTAAATACCGGTGAAATAACTTTATCTCGAGCAAATAATTTAAAAAAGGAAGCTGCTAAAAAAAGAGCTTTAAATATAGAAAATCACATAGCAATTATCGACAATGAAATTGCTTTGTGGAATCGTAATGATAAATTTTATCAATTAGATATTAGAAGTGAAGGAGATCGTAAGATGATAAGAATAGGGTCCGGATCCAAAGAAAATTCTGGTGATAAGTTAATTTTTATTGGAAAAGAATCTAAGGATGCCAAAAAAAAGTATGATAAACGGACGTACAACGATCTTGTTTTTGCTTTTGGTTTTAACAATGCATTAATAGAAGGCCAGAGTTTAGATAATTCACCCTATAAGATAGGTGGTTCAGGCTTTATTGAATTGGGTTATGACTGGAAAAGAAGAATTTTTAAAGATTCTAACTTTTGGAGATTAAAATATGGTTTTTCATTTCAATGGAACAAATTTGATCTTAAAGACAACAAATTTCTAGTAAATACAGACGGTATGATTTCTCTAGAAGAATTTCCTGTAGAATTAGACAAAGCAAAATTTAGAACCACAAACTTGGTATTCCCTTTCCATATAGAATTTGGACCTTCTAAGAAGATTGATAAGAAAAAGTTCTTCAGATACTCCAACTATAAAAAGTTAAGAGTAGGCATAGGTGCTTATGCGGGTTTTAATATAGGCAGCATGCAAAAATTAAAATACAAGGAGGATGGCAATAAAATAAAAGACAAAAAACACAGAGACTTTGAAGTAAGTGATTTAGTGTATGGTATAAGTGGATATCTTGGTGTGGGTTCTAGCGCTTTATATATAAAGTATGATTTATCTCCAGTTTTTAAAAAACAATCTAAAAAACAAAATAATATCTCTGTCGGATTACGAATTGATTTAGACTAGATTTATTTATATAATTCAATCTTCTAGATTTTGAATTGCATCGTTAAATGAAACAATTTGGTAAAAAAAACTCCAAAAGCTAATGTCGCTTTTGGAGTTTTAAAAATGTTTTTTATTTATTTTTTAAATAGATCTTTTCATTTCTAATAAATTGTTGGTAGCATATACATAACTATTGTAAATAGATTCAAATGAAATTAATTCCTTAAAGCTATAAGGTGCATTTTCTGAGTCTCCAATAATTTTGTCCCCATTTTTTAACACAAAAGTTTGAAAAGCTTTTTCAGATGTATTTTGTTGGATAGCAATAGCACCTTTAAACTTGTTAATCTGAATGTTTTCAGAAGCTAATAAATTCTTTATCCCTGATACTTTATCCAAAAAAAATATTTTCGCATTAATATTATTAGCTCCCCTAACCTTTTTTACAAGATTAGCTTCTACATAAAACATATATTTTGAAGATGGCCTGCATTCGTATTTCTGCTTAGAAAGAATATTAATTACATTTATTTCTTCTAAATTTGATTTAATATCTGCCGAATTGATTTCTTTTTTAACAAAAGAAAAAAGAGTTAATAATAAGACAAATAATACTGTTATTTTTTTTAGGGGATTCATTGCAACAAAATTAAAACTATTTTTCCTAAATTATATAATTAATGAATACTTGTCAATCCTCAAGAACCATGAAATTTTCACCTCCTTATAAACAAGGAAGTACCTCCATGTTTATAGGGATATAAAAAAAATAAATAGCTGAATATTAGGTTTTTAAAAAATAAAATTTTTTATAATGAACCTCCTTTTTAAGCAGATGCCTAACATATCCACACACCCTCAAACGTCGATTCAAATATTTCTAAAACAGAAAACTGGTTAAAAAAGGTTTTGATGAACATTTCTGATTAACTCCAAAACAGCCTGCATTTACTCTTTTATTTCAATGTTAGATGCCTTAAAATGATTATTCACAAGCCTAAATACTAACATTTTTCTAGAAACCGAACTTTTGAGAGTTTATGATTCCCTTTGTACATTTTTATTAAAACGCACACAGTAGAATTGGGTGTAAATCAAAAATATGAATTCCTGTAAATTGCTATTTTGACTGACAAAGATTTATATCAGATAAAAAATAGGATAATTAACCAAGAGTAAATAGTGTTTTTTTAGTGGTAAAATGTTTTTAAAGTTCTAGTTTACAATTTACAAAAAAATAAAATTGACAAGTTTTTATCACATATAATATTTACCTTTGTAAAAGTATGAACTCAATTTTTTTATTTATTAGTGGTCCAGAAATTATGGTAATTATGTTAATTGTCGTTATGGTTTTTGGTGCAGATAAGATTCCTGAAATCGCAAGAGGCTTAGGAAAAGGAATGCGTCAAGTAAAAGATGCTACAAATGATATTAAAAAAGAGATTAATGATAGTGCAGAGTCTCCAGATTTAGATACAAATATTAGCAAAGACATTCATAAAGAAATAAATAAAGTTAAAGATCATATTGATGATTTAACAGGTCCAATTAAAAGACTCTGATAAAAATTTATATTTTATTTATTTAAATAAAGTACAGACTACACTCTTTAAGCGAAAAAGTTAAAATCTTAAAATTTATAACTTATTTTACTCTACTAATTGTTAATCCATCTCTTATGGGAAGTAGAACGGTTTCAATTCTATCATCAGAATTTAATAATTTATTGTATTCTAAAAGTGCCTTTGTATCTATATCTTTAGGACTTAATTCTTCCACCACTTTGCCGCTCCAAAGCACATTATCAGACAATATAATTCCTCCAGGATTCATTTTATGAATCATTAAGTAAAAGTAATTTACGTAGTTAGATTTGTCTGCATCAATAAATACTAAATCAAATTTTTTGTCAATTTTTGGAATAATTTCTAGAGCATTACCAACCTTTTGCTCAATTTGATTTCTAAAACCAGATTTTTCAAAATATTTATTTTGTAAAGTCTCTAGTTCTTCGTTTTTATCAATCGTTATAATTTTTCCTGTAGAAGGTAATCCTTCTGCTAAACAAAGCGCGGAATAACCAGTATAAGTGCCAATTTCTAATATAGTTTTAGGTTGAATTAACTTAGAAATCATAGATAAAACCCTGCCTTGAAAAGCGCCACTTAACATTCTAGGGTTCAATACTTTTTGCCAAGTCTCTTTGCTTAATTCTTGTAGAATCTTAGGTTCTTGCTGTGAATGATTTACAACGTAATTATCTATTAGCTCTGGTAAAAAATGCATCTTTTTAAAGATTTAAAATTATTTATTAACCTGTATTTCAAAAATACAAAAAACGGAATCTATATTTCTATAAATTCCGTTTCAATCTAACAAAAAATCAAAAACACGGTTTTGAGAAAACCGAAAAAACAAATTATACCTCAAACTCTTGTAATTGTTTTTTTAAGACTTCTTTATTTGCTTGAGAAAGGTTGTTCATTTTACCTTTGCAATCTAGAGCTTGTATTTTAAATAAACCTGACATTCTTTTATTTTGTTTTGTATAAAGTCTACAAATTTTACAACTTAAAAAATGTAGGTTTAACTTAATTTTTTCAAAAAAAGAAGCTTCTTTGTACTGACTTCTGTCACAAATGGTTGTTGCTTCATTGCAAGTTATGTGTAGTTTTTTAAACATCTCTTAATTATTAAACCAATTCTCTTCCATGCATTTTCTTAGCTGAGTTCTAGCTCTATGTATTATAACCCATAAATTTGACGTTGTAATATTCAACTCCTTACAAATTTCTTCAGTTTCAAACTCTTGAATGGTTTTCATTCTAAAAACCAAACCATATTTCTCGGGCAAATTATCTATACAAATTTCTAATTGAGTTTTTAACTCTTGGTTTTCTATTGCTTTTTCAGAGGCATTATCCCAACTTTGTGGCACACGTTCTTCAATCCAACTTCCTTCATTTTCTCCATTATCATAAAAATTCATTCTAACTTCTGCTTGTCCTTTTTTAGAATTAATTTTCCTGTAATGATCTATTACCTTTCTTTTTAAAATAGATACCAACCAAGTTCTTTCTGTAGATTTTCCTTGAAAATTTTTAGCAGATTTTAGGCCTGCAAAAAACGTTTCTTGCACTAAATCCTTGGCTAAGTCTCCATCATTAACACGCACAACAGCATAATTAAACAAGTAATCTGCGTAATTATCTATCCATTTATCAGAATTTAAAGTGATTTTTTCTTGAAGCATTTTCTAATTTAGAAATCAAATATAAAACTATTTTTTATCTTTTAACGCTTTACAATTACCTCCTCTTCTCACATTTCTAAATATATAATTACCTACTAGTCTTCTAATATTAAAACATTAAAAAAGCTTCAAACACTTTATTATAATGTTTTGTGGAGGTATCGTTAAAATAGACAGCCTAATGTAAATTCCTAAAGCAACTAAAAATATGATAATTCTCGAAAACATTGTGTAATTTTAAAAACATAACATCAAAAAATCATCCTCAAAAAGAATCCAATTAACTTGACGAAATATTAACTAGTAAAATATCTATTGATATTTCTTACTTTTACCACACTCAATAAATTAAAATATGTCTGTAGCAAAAAAACAGTACAAAAGAATTACCGTAAAATCTTTGGTAGAAATGAAAGCGAATGGAGAGAAAATATCCATGTTAACTGCTTACGATTATACGATGGCAAAAATTTTAGACAAAGCTGGTTTAGATGTACTTTTAGTAGGTGATTCAGCATCAAATGTTATGGCCGGACATGAAACTACTTTACCTATTACCTTAGATCAAATGATTTATCATGCAAGCTCGGTTGTTAGAGCAATTGAGCGCTGTTTAGTTGTGGTAGATTTGCCGTTTGGGAGTTATCAATCTGACCCAAAAGAAGCTTTACGTTCTGCCATTAGAATAATGAAAGAATCTGGCGGTCATTCTATAAAATTAGAAGGAGGAAGAGAGGTTAAAGAATCTATTAAACGTATTTTAAATGCAGGAATTCCAGTAATGGGTCATTTAGGTTTAACTCCACAATCTATCTATAAATTCGGAACATACACCGTTAGAGCAAAAGAAGAAGAAGAGGCAGAGCAATTAATGGAAGACGCTTTAATGCTAGAAAGGATTGGTTGTTTTGCAATCGTTTTAGAAAAAGTCCCTGCTGATTTAGCAAAAAAAGTTGCAGAAGCTATATCTATTCCTGTCATCGGAATTGGGGCGGGAAATGGAGTTGACGGCCAAGTTTTAGTAACCCATGATATGTTGGGAATGACCCACGAATTCAATCCACGTTTTTTAAGAAGATATCTAGATTTATTCGTTGATATGACAGGAGCATTTGAGCAATATGTTACAGATGTAAAAAGCAAAGATTTCCCGAGTGATAAAGAGCAATACTAAATTTTAGTAAATATCATTTTTGAAAATTAACGAAAAAATAACTGAATTTATAAAATTTGCAGCTATCACAGATTTATTTTTTATATCAATTGTTGCAATTATAAAGTTAAAGAAACACTAAGCACGTAATTTTTCACTTATGAAAATTCTACACGTCGACAAAAACCATTCTCTTTTATTAAATCAACTTAATGATTTAGGGTTTATAAATGATGAAGATTATACCTCTTCAAAAAAGGAAATTGAAGCTAAAATTCATTTGTATGAAGGTTTGATTATAAGAAGCCGGTTTTCTATTGATAAAGCCTTCTTAGACAAAGCAACAAACTTAAAATTTATTGGTCGAGTTGGTGCCGGTTTAGAAAATATACAATGTAATTATGCAGCCACTAAAAACATCCAATTAATCGCTGCTCCAGAAGGAAATAGAAACGCAGTTGGTGAACATTGTTTAGGAATGTTGTTGTCCCTTTTTAACAAACTCAATAAAGCAGACAAAGAAGTTAGAATCGGAAAATGGTTGCGGGAAGAGAATAGAGGAATTGAACTGAATGGAAAAACCGTTGGCTTAATTGGTTACGGAAATATGGGTAAATCATTCGCAAAAAAACTCCGTGGTTTTGATGTTGAAGTAATCTGTTATGATATAAAACCATATGTTGGAGATGAGAACTGCAAGCAGGTTTCCTTGCCAGAGTTGCAGGAAAAAGTAGATGTTTTAAGTTTACATACCCCACAAAACAAACTCACCACAAACATGGTTAATATTGGTTTTATCAATGATTTTAAAAAGAATTTTTGGCTGATAAATACTGCACGTGGAGCATCGGTAGTTACTAAAGATCTCGTTGAAGCTTTAAAATCAGGTAAAATATTAGGTGCTGGTTTAGATGTTTTAGAATATGAAAAAGCATCTTTTGAAAACCTTTTTACTGTTAATAATGTGCCTGAGGCTTTTAAATATTTAATCAATTCACAAAATGTAATATTGTCTCCGCATGTTGCAGGTTGGACTATTGAAAGCAAAGAAAAATTGGCACAAACTATTGTGGATAAAATTAAAGCAAAATTTTATTAACTTGTTGGCTTTAAATCATCCATAAAAATCAGAAAAGATGACTTACGAAGCAAATACACCTGAAGAATATATTGAACAATTACCAGAAAACAGAAAACAGGCCGTTCAAAAGATTAGGGCAGTCATCAAAAAAAATCTTCCAAAAGGTTTTGAAGAAGGTATCAATTATAAAATGTTAGGTTTTTATGTTCCTCATTCTAAATTTCCTGAAGGATATCATTGTGATCCAAAATTACCATTACCCTTTATAAATCTAGCTTCACAAAAAAATTCTGTAAATTTATATCATATGGGAATTTACGCGAAAAAAGAACTTTTAGATTGGTTTGTAAAAGAATATACAAAGTATTGTAAATACAAATTAGATATGGGAAAAAGTTGCATTCGTTTTAAAAAAATGGATGATATTCCTTTTGACCTAATTGGGGAACTCGCCAGTAAAATGACTGTAAATGAATGGATTAACACATATAATAGTGCAATTAAAAAATAATACCTTATGAAAAATGGAGTTACAGGAATTGGTGGTTTATTTTTTAAGAGTGAAAACCCTAAAGCATCCAAAGAATGGTACCAAAAACATTTAGGCTTTAATACAGATGATTATGGTTGTACTTTTTGGTCAAAAGATGTAGCTGGAAATGATTGCGCAACACAATGGAGTCCTTTTGAAGAAAAAACGGATTATTTTGAACCTTCAAAAAAAGACTTTATGTTTAATTATAGGGTTAAAAACTTAGTTGATTTATTAGTCGAACTTAAAAAAGAAGGTGTTACCATTATAGGAGAAATACAAGAGCTTGAATATGGTAAATTCGGTTGGGTTTTAGACAACGAAGGAAACAAAATTGAACTTTGGGAACCTATCGATTCAGTTTTTAAATAAAAACAGGGAATTATAATTCTAACTAAGAAAAAATCAAATCCCTTATTTCAAAAATTGTTGAGCAGATAGAATTACCATAATAAACATTTAACAAACGAAAAGAAACAAATAAAAACTTTAAATTAATGAAACTACTTTCTAACTACCCTACAGAGGTTTTAATACTTCTATTTTTAATAGTAACTTTTTTACAATCTGGAATTGACAAATTACTAGATTGGAAAGGAAATATTTCTTTTATCACAGGGCACTTCAAAAATTCACCATTAAAAAATGGTGTTCCCTTATTGCTCGCCATTATTTTAATTTTAGAAATAGTTGCTGGGTTTTTAATGCTATTCGGTGTTTATCAGTTATACACTTCTGGATTAAAAGAAATTGCTTTATTGGGAATAGAGCTTTGTGCCGTCACTTTAATTTTTTTGTTAATAGGACAACGTCTAGCAAAAGATTATGCAGGAGCAATGAGTTTAGCAGTCTATTTTATCATTACACTATTGGGTGTTTATTTACTAAATAGTTAAAACTTATTATTTACTACATCATCTATAAATATATTCTATAAGAAAACCTCTTAAAATAGTTGTTTTAAGAAGTTTTCTTTTTTTTTTAAGGTATTCTGTTGTTATTAAGCAATGCTTAAAACCTACCCTTTTTAAAATCGTTTTTTACTACTTTTTAAGTATATAAATCAAAGATGAATACTCTGTTGTTCTTTTTGCTTTTAAATTTGAAACAAAGCCTCTGTAAAAAGATTTTATAGGATTCATTTTTCCAGATTTATATTTCTCACTTAAAAGAGAAACATAATATGCATCAAATTTCATTGGAAGTGTTTTTTCAACCATCATATTAACTGCAGAAAATAATTTAGCAATAGATTCTTGAGAGAAATGCCACAAGTGTCTTGGTACATCAAAAGCGGCCCAAAACTCTTTGTAATAATTGGCATCATCACTTTTAAAGTTAGGCACTGCAATTATTAGTTTTCCATGATCAGCAAGCATGTTCTTTAAAATTGAAATGTACTCTGATAAATTTTCGACATGCTCTAAAACATGCCAAAGGGTTATTATTTCAAACTTATGACCTATAAGTTTTGATAAATCTTTTTGAAGTACAATTCCTTTTTTAGCTGCAATATTTCTTGCACCAGCATCTGGTTCTGTTCCAAAAACATTCCATGAATTGCTTTTACAAACTTTTAAAAAATCGCCTGTTCCTGCTCCAACATCTAAAATGTTTTTTTCAGGCCTAGATAAACTATCTTGATGAAGAAGACATTTACTTATTAATTTTAGCTTCCTTTTTAAGGTGATGTTTTTTACAAATTGATACACTTTATCAAACAATGATTTTTTAGAATCAGTGTGCGATATATAATCTTCACTTTTGTAGTATTTTTCTATATTTTCTGGGATAGGTTTTGTAACCAACATATCATACTCATCATTTAGCATTAGCTGGTAAACTTCAGCTGAAACTGTATGGTCTTTGCATTCTAAAAAAGGTTGAAGATTATTATAAAAATCGATATCTTTTGACATAAAAAACTGAATTGTTCCACGAGGAACATCTTAAAAAATTGTTGAAACTTAACGTCCCATATAAACTAGTAGAACAGAAATATCACTTGGTGAAACTCCGCTTATTCTGCTTGCTTGAGAAATAGAAGTTGGCTGAATTTTACTTAATTTTTCTCTAGCTTCAAAAGATAAAGATTGTAGCTTTTGATAATTAAAACTAGATGGTATTTTGACATTTTCCAACCTATTTAATTTATCAGCATTATTTTTTTCTTTATCAATATAACCAGAATATTTTAAGTGAATTTCAGCCTGTTCTATGATTTCTTTGTCAATGTCATTCTCTTCTAAAAATACACTTAACTTCTGAATATTCTTAAAATCAGAAAAATTTAATTGTGGTCTTGAAGCAATCTTAAACAACTTCATAGACTGATTAATAAGCGCCAACTTCTTTGCTTCTAAAATCGGATTTATCTCTTTCTGCTTTACACTTGTTTCGTTTAAAAACTTAACCAACAAATCCGTTTTTCGTTGCTTTTCAAGAACCCTATCCATTCTTTCTTTTGACGCCAAACCTAGTTCATAACCTATTGGCGTTAATCTTAAATCCGCATTATCTTGCCTCAAAAGCGTTCTATATTCCGCTCTTGAAGTAAACATTCTGTAAGGCTCTTCTGTCCCTTTTGTAATTAAATCATCAATTAAAACAGCAATATAAGCTTCATTTCTTTTTAACACAAAAGGTTCTTTTCCTTGTACTTTTAAGGCTGCATTTACACCAGCCATTAATCCTTGTGCCGCCGCCTCTTCATAACCGGTTGTTCCATTAATTTGTCCAGCAAAAAACAAATTTTCAATGAGCTTTGTTTCTAGCGAATGGGTTAGTTGTGTTGGTTGAAAAAAGTCATATTCTATAGCGTAACCGTAGCGCAAAAACTTTACGTTCTCAAAACCTTCTACAGCGCGAATTGCTTTATCTTGAATATCTTCAGGTAAGGAAGTTGAAAATCCATTTACATACATTTCTACCGTTGTCCAACCTTCTGGCTCTACAAAGATTTGGTGTCTTTCTTTGGCTGCAAAACGATCTACTTTATCTTCAACAGAAGGACAATACCTCGGTCCCGTAGACTGTATTCTACCATTAAACATTGGCGATCTATCAAACCCTTCTCGTAACAAATCATGCACCTTCGGATTTGTATACGTCAACCAGCAAGAACGTTGTTTTTGTAAAGAGCTTGTGGTTGGTAAATAAGAAAATTTTTCTGTAATTTCGTCTCCAGGCTGTTCTGTCATTTTAGAATAATCTAAAGACCTACCATCCACTCTTGGGGGTGTTCCTGTCTTCATCCTACCTGCCTCAAAACCTTTAGCAACCAACTCTTCCGTAATTCCTGTAGAAGCCCCTTCACCTGCTCTTCCTCCTCCAAAACTTTTATCACCAATATGAATTAATCCATTTAAAAATGTTCCGGCTGTTATAATAACAGTTTTTGATTTAATCTTTAATCCCAAAGAAGTTTTTACACCAATTATTTTATTGCCATCAAACAACAAACCGTTTACAGAGTCCTGATAAAAATCCACATTTTCTGTTTCCTCTAGCATGGTTCTCCAACACTCCGCAAACTGCATTCTGTCAGACTGTACTCTTGGACTCCACATAGCAGGACCTTTCGACTTGTTAAGCATCTTAAACTGTATTGCTGTCTTGTCTGTTACAATACCACTATATCCTCCTAAAGCGTCAATCTCTCTCACAATTTGACCCTTTGCAATCCCGCCCATTGCCGGATTACAACTCATCTGAGCGATATTTTGCAAATTCATTGTAATTAATAAGGTATGTGCTCCCATGTTTGCCGCAGCGGCAGCGGCTTCACTTCCTGCGTGGCCTCCACCCACTACAATCACATCGTATGTTGTTGAAAATAAACTCATTTTTCTATAGTTCCACGTGAAACTTTTATTTTATTTATCTGATTATCAAACACTTAAAATAGATAAAGCTCTATTTTCAGCACTCCTCATTTCTTTTTTATCTTCTTCAGACTTATCTTTAAAGCCTATATAATGCAAAACTCCATGAATCATTACCCGATGTATTTCTTCTTCGGACGAAACTTTAAAATCAGCCGCATTTTCCATTACTCTTTCCACAGAAATAAAAATATCCCCAGAAATTAATTTTCCTAAGGTATTATCGAAACTTATAACATCTGTTAAAGTATCGTGCTGTAAAAACTCTACATTTAATCGATGAAGATATGCATCATCACAAAAAATATAATTAATTTCTCCTATTTCAAAGCCTTTTTCTAAAACCACTTTTTCGATCCACTTTTCTGAAAGATTTTCATCTTTTAATTGAAACTCAGTTTCGTAATTAAATGCAATCATATTATTCTTTTTTTGTGTCAGAAAAATAAGCTCGAACTTTCTTTTTATAATTTTGCTGCAAAGGTAATGATTGTCTATTTAATATTTCAGTTTGATTATAAAACAGCTTTTTAAACTCAAGTGCTTTAATTTTATTCTTTTCATATTCCTTCTTATTGCCCGTAGATTTTCGCTTTTTATCTTTTCCTTGTTCTAGAGCAGCTTTATCTAACTTAAGTAACTCGTAATTCAATTGTTGCATTTTTTGAAGTGTGCCTGCATTAAAGCCTTTTTCTAAAATCTGATTTTCTAAATCTTCCATGGTTTTTAGTACCTTTTTATTAGCTGTATTTTCTCCAGACTTTCCTTCTTCACCCTCTTTTAATGCATCTTGAAGCTCCTGTCTTAACTGAGCTTGCTGCTTGAAAATTTCATACAATTCACCATCCAAGTCTTCATTCGAATTACCTTTACCTTCACCTTGTTTCTTTCCTCCCTCTCCAGATTTACCGCCTTGGCCCTCTTTGCCTTTCTCTCCTTTTTTTCCTGGTTTACCATTATTCTCAGGGTTTTCTCCTTCTTTCCCTTTTCCCTTTTTTTGTCCTTTTTTCACGCCCTCTTGCATTTTTTTTGACAAATCACCCTGCTTCTTTATCAAATCTGGTAAACTAAAACCTTGGCTATTACTCTTTTTACCTTTCCCCATTTTCATAGACGTGCTATTTTGCATACTATTTAGAATATTACTTAAATAATCTGCTAAATTATTAGTCGCAGTCAACACATAGCGTTGATTAGATACTCCTTGAGAAAACCTGTTCTCAGAAAAATTTTCTAGAGATTGATTTAAATTATAATGAACAGACGATAAGTCATCTTGAATTTTAGTCGATATTTTTGGAAGACGCATAGAAAGCACATACAAACTATCATCTATATGCTCAAAGTATGTTTTAATTCGATTTTGCTTTTTTAGATCTTTTCCAAAATCTGGATGAGAAGTAGAAGTTTCATTAAACTTTGTCATTAACTGCTCTTGTTCAAAAGAAAAAACAACCAAGTTTTCTAGCAACTTACGCAAATCATCCATGTTTTCCTCCATAGACTCTCCCTCCATCTCAAGCATTGCTTTTTGCATTTTAGCGCTCATCTCTTTCATTTTTTTAGAGGATTGCTTCTGACTTTTCTTAGCTTCAGATTGTTTTTGATTTTGTAATTCTTCTTCCGATTTCTTTAACTCCTTATCAATTTCATCCTCCTCGTCTTCAACATCTGGCAATTCCATAGGTTCTTTTAGCTTATCATTGTCTTTACCAAGCTCCTCTAACTCTTTTTTAATTTCATTAAACTTATTTTTAATTTCCTTCTGAGCTTCTAAAGTGTTTTTTACTCTCTTTTCCAAAACTTCTTGCTCTTTCGATAATTCTTCAATCTTACTGGCAATCTGCATGGTTTTTTGTTCTACATAAAAACGTTTTACCAACTCTAACATTTTTTCTAAACTACGCTGTTGTTGTTTGTTTTGTTGTGCTAATTCCTTTGCTTTCTTAACTAAATCTTCTTTATTTAATTTTTCCGCTATCTTTTGAATTTCATCTAACAACTTCTGTTGTTTTTCTAGTTTTTTTAATTCTTTTATACGCTCCCTTAAATCCTCTTTTTTCTCCTGTAAATTATCATTTTCTTCTTTCTTTTCGTCAAGATTTTCTTGCAGCTTATCAGTCTGACGCTGCATCATTTTTTTGTATTGTTGTTGGCGTTTAATAAAATTTTCTATTTTCTTTTTATCGTTCCAATTTATGCTCTTTTTATTCTGTAAATCTTGTTGAATAGTTTCTAACTGAACTTGCTCCTTTTTTTGTTTTTGAATAGAATTCTCTAAATCATTAATCGTATATTTTTGCTCTTTCAACAGCTCCTCCTCGACTTCTTTCTCTGTTTTTTTCCTATACTTAAAAACATTGCTTTTCGCACTCTTATTTCCATTTACTGCATCATTATCAAACACCTGAAAATACATTTCATAGTTCAATCCTTTTTGCAAGTTTAATCCATCAGGAAGTTGATAAAAAAATGTTTGAATACTTTCTTTTGTTATTGGAATGTCAAAAATCTGTGTTTGTTCCGAATTTTCTTCATCATAATAAATCAACTGTAGTTTTTTCAACCCATAATCATCAGAGATCTGACCAGCAAATTGCGCTGTTCCTCGTGAAATACTGTCAATATTTGAATTCACAGAAATTAATGGATATTCGTCCTTTATAACATCCACGCTAAACTGTAATTTTTCATAATCATATAAATTTTTATTAGATGACGAAATTTGATAATTCAATGCAGTTTTGATTTTTTTTGTGTACTCAAAATTACCGTTAGAAGTGTTTTTAAAATAAACTCTTTTTTGATCGTTGCTAAAAGCTAATGAATCTGTTTGTATTGTTTGTACTCGCCAGGTAATTAAAGTACCTTCTGGTACGGTCAAATTTCCAGAATTTTTAATAATTTCATTTCCTCTACCCAGATAATTAGGATACTTTATTTTTAAAGAAATATTTTGTATTGTCGGAGTTCCAATAACGTTAATTTGATAATTTTGAGACTGAACTCCATTGGCTTCTATGTAGAAGTTTATAGGTTCTTGTACATCCGAAAACAGGTAAGAAAAAGTGCTATTTCCTTTATTTTCTAAATAATACTGTTGGTTTTTAAAAATAATTTTAGCTTCATTAGGTACTGTATTTCCTACTGTTTTTACCGATATTCTAATAGGCTTTCCTTGTATGACTTGCAAATCAGAATTCACTAAAAAAAAAGAAAAAGGTGCAGGTGGAATATACGATGTTCTATGATGCACAACACGATTTAAACTCTGTGTAAGTGATTCATTAACCCCTGTGAATAAACTAATTACCCAAATCAAAAAAGGAATAATTGCGAGTTTTAAATATTTTTTATTTTGTTTAAAGTCAATGGCTTTTACAAACGATATTGGTGCTAATTCTTTCGATTTTTGGTTGATACTTCCCAAGATTAAATCCGACTCACCGGAATTTTCATTTAACTGTAAAACGTTTAACAACTTGTCTTGTACCTCAGGAAAATGATTTCCAATAATTTTAGATGATTCTTGCAACGAAATACCTTTTCTAAAACCAATTAATTTAGAAACTGGAAAAACTATAAATTTAATCAATAGAAAAACTTCAACACAAACAAATAACCAGAACAAAACAGTTCTTGCCCCAGGTTTTAACCACAAAAAATACTCTAAAAACAAAATGAAAAAAAGATATAAAAACCCTAACGAAAGAAAGAAAATAGTCCCTTTTATTAATTCATTGATGTAATATTTCCTGGTAAATTGATTTAATTTTAAGGCAATATTTTTGTATCCATTCATAATTAACTAATAAAAATAAGGTTTTTGCAGTAACTTGCAGTAAAATATTTGTTAAATCGAATTGTAAGTATTTTCAATTTAAAACAACTAAAAGTTTATAAGATCAATTTCATGAAAAATTTTATTAATATTTGGATAATCTTTATTAGTCTTACTGCTTTTTCTCAAAGTCCTTGGACCAAAGAAAAAGGAGAGTTTTATACACAACTTTCGTTTACAACAATACCTAATTATAATACTTTATTTGGAAATCCTGATAATACTCTAAATGGAGAAATATCTGATAATACTATTCAATTTTATGGTGAATATGGTTTATCTAACACTACTACTTTAATACTAAACTTACCTTATAAATATATTACTCTAAATAATTATTTAAACCCTGCTATAGATTGTATCGGAGATTGTTCTAAAGACGATAATACATTCGCTTTGGGTAATGTAGAAATTGGCATTAAACACAACTTTTCTAAAAAAAAGTGGATTATTTCTGGCCAATTTTCTGTGGAGGCAAATACAGGTGCTTTTGAGGTTGCTTCAGGAATAAGAACTGGTTATGATGCCTTTACTTTTACGCCGCTTTTCTTAGCCGGAAAAAGCTTCAGAAAATCTTATTTACAAACTTTCGTTGGAACTAGAATCCGAACAAATAACTATAGTTCTAACTTTAAAATTGGTGGCGAATATGGAGGTAAAGTGACTAAAAATATTTGGTTAATTGGTTTTTTAGATATTGAAAAATCTTTTAAAAATGGTAGTATTGTTTTACCTCCTTCAAATAGAGCTACAGGGTTGTATGTAAATAATCAAGAATATGGTGTATTTGGTGTTAAAGCAATTGGAGAATTTTCTAATAACTTTGGAATGACGGCAAGTTTACCTGCTGCATTTTTTGGAAATAATGTTGCACAACAAATCGCTTTTTCTTTTGGATTTTATCATAAATTCTGAAGAAACCTGATTGCAACTAATTACTCAAAAGCCTTTTATTAAAGCCTTTTTTTTATGCTTTTAGAAAAGTATCTTTGCAACTTTAAAATCAATAAAAAATGGAATCTAATGTTCGTGTTCGCTTTGCACCAAGTCCCACAGGGCCTTTACATATTGGTGGTGTAAGAACAGCTTTATACAATTATTTATTTGCTAAAAAACACAATGGAACTTTCGTCTTAAGAATAGAAGACACAGACCAAACACGTTATGTAGCAAATGCAGAACAATATATTATAGACTCCTTAGAATGGTGTAAAATCCCATTTGATGAAGGTCCAGGAAAAAATGAAAAATTTGGTCCTTACAGGCAATCTGAACGCAAAGAATTATATAAAAAATATGCCGATATTTTATTAAATTCTGGTTGGGCATATTATGCTTTTGATACTTCAGAAGAATTAGACGCGCACAGAAAAGGACATGAAACAAAAGGAAAAACCTTTATCTATAATTGGCATAACAGAGAAAAAGGACGTTTAGTTAATTCTTTAGTTTTAACAGATGCTGAGGTAAAAGCGAAGATAACTGCTGGAGAAAATTATGTAATCCGTTTTAAAACTCCCCAAGATGAAATTTTACGAATGGAAGATGAAATTCGTGGAAATATTACCATCGACACCAATACTTTAGATGATAAAATTTTATTTAAAAGTGATGGAATGCCAACCTATCATTTAGCTAATATTGTTGATGATCATTTAATGGAAATTAGTCATGTAATTCGTGGTGAAGAGTGGTTGCCGTCAATGCCTTTACATATTTTATTATACCGCGCTTTTGGTTGGAATTCTCCAAAATTTGCTCATTTACCATTGATTTTAAAACCCGTTGGAAAAGGGAAACTAAGCAAAAGAGATGGCGACAAATTAGGATTTCCGGTGTTTCCTTTAGCATACACAAATGAGGGTTCTAATGATGTCTCTCGTGGCTATAAAGAAGATGGTTATTTTGCAGACGGTTTTATAAATATGTTAGCTTTATTAGGATGGAATCCCGGAACAGAACAAGAAATATTCTCTTTAGAAGAATTAGTGCAATCATTTGATTTAAATAGAGTTAGCAAGTCTGGAGCAAAGTTTAATCCTGATAAAACAAATTGGTTTCAACAACAATATATGCAAGCTAAAGAAGATTCAGAAATAGCGGATACATATTGTGCAATTCTTGAAGAAAAAGGAATTTATAAGGACAAATATTTCGTTAAAAAAGTAGTCTCTTCAATTAAGGAAAGAGCAATTTTTGTGACTGATTTTTGGGATTTATCTTCATTCTTTTTTGAAGCTCCGAAAGAATATGACGCAAAAGCTTCAAAGAAAAATTGGAAGGAAGGAACACCTGAGTTAATGAATGAGTTAATCGAAGTTCTTAATAACATTCAAGATTTTTCATCAAAAAATACGGAGACAAAAATTAAAGAATGGATTACCCAAAAAGGTATTGGCTTTGGTAAAGTAATGCAACCTTTAAGATTATCTCTAGTAGGCGCTTTAAAAGGGCCTCACTTGTTTGACATCATAGAAATGATTGGTAAAGAAGCAACTATAAAAAGATTAGAAAACGCAATTTTAAAATTATAATTATGATAAAAAAAATAGTATTACTTTTAATTTTAAGTTTTGCATTTACAGCTAATGCTCAATTTGGAAACGGACAAAGAAATGGACAAAGACAGCAGCGTCAAGGACCAATGACACCATCTGCTCAAAAAGCTCCAAAACCCAATTTTAAAGTAGAAAAATATATTGGAATTGTAGTTTATGACGTCAAAAAAGCAGCAAAAAAATCAAGCATAAAATTATCCTCTAAAGAAGGAAAAGAATTTTCAAAAATATTAACGAAATACAATAAAGATATTAAGGATATTAAAAGAATTAATAGTTTTTTACTCCGAAACACAAAAGAGATGGTTGAAAATTATCAAAAAAAAGCTATGAAAAGCGGTGATTTTTCAAACCAAGTTAAGATTCAAAAACAAATGAACGAAAGTTTAAAACCAATTGGGAATGCAATCAAGGAAGAGGACAAAAAATTGGATAAAAAAATGACCGTTTTACTTTCTGAAAAACAATATAAAAAGTGGATTAAGTACAACAAAAAAAAATACAAGGTTTTTCCTAAAGAAAAAGAAGAATAGCCTTTAAAATAGCATCAAATAAAACCTTTAAAATTTAGATTTTAGAGGTTTTTTTTATAAAAAATGTAACATTTTTAGAAAAATACGTCTAATAAGTAACAGCTAAAGTTCAGTATCTTTACGTAAATCAATTATTAATTTCTAAATAATCAATTATGTTACCTATGACACCTATTATTATTGCACTCCTTGTACTTATTATTTTTGCATCTTTTTTTACGGTTAAACAACAAACAGCCGCTATTATAGAACGCTTTGGTAGATTTAACGCTATTAGACAATCTGGTTTACGTTTAAAAATTCCTTTTGTAGATCGAATTGCAGGAAAATTGAGTTTAAAAATTCAACAATTAGATGTAATCATTGAGACTAAAACTTTGGATGATGTTTTTGTAAAACTAAAAGTTTCTGTGCAATATAAAGTAATTTATGAAAAAGTATATGATGCCTTTTATAAGTTAGATTACCCACATGATCAAATAACTTCTTATGTTTTTGATGTTGTAAGAGCTGAAGTTCCAAAAATGAAATTAGATGATGTTTTTGTAAAGAAAGATGATATTGCAATTGCTGTAAAATCAGAGTTAAATGAAGCAATGATGACCTATGGTTACGATATTATTAAAACCTTAGTAACCGATATTGATCCAGATGGTCAGGTAAAAGAAGCAATGAACAGAATTAATGCTTCTGAAAGAGAAAAAGTTGCTGCCCAATATGAAGGAGATGCTCAACGTATCTTAATTGTGGAGCGTGCAAAAGCAGAAGCAGAAAGTAAGCGCCTACAAGGACAAGGTATTGCCGACCAAAGACGTGAAATTGCACGTGGTTTAGAAGAGTCTGTAGAGGTTTTAAATAAAGTAGGTATCAATAGTCAAGAAGCCTCTGCTTTAATTGTAGTTACGCAACATTATGACACTTTACAGTCTATTGGTCAACAAACAAATAGTAATTTAATCTTATTACCTAACTCACCTCAGGCGGGTAGTACAATGTTAAATGACATGGTTGCAAGTTTTACTGCAAGTAATCAAATTGGTGAAGCAATGAAAAACCAAAAACCTAAAGAGAAAAAATAGGTTTTACATTTGTAATTAAAAATAAGTTTAAACTAAAAAAGCTCAATTTACAATGTAAATTGAGCTTTTTATTTTATGAAAAAATTATTTTTTTTCTTCTAACTTTTCTTCAGACTCTTCTTTAGTAGCCTTCTTAAACTCTTTAATTCCGCCACCTAAACCTTTCATCAGTTCTGGTATTTTTTTACCTCCAAACATTAACAAAACCAACGCAACAATAATTGCTATTTGCCAAGGTCCAACCATCCCTAAATATATTGATAAACTAATCATAAGTTTTAAATTTTAATGATACAAAGATACAAAAAGGATTTTATTAATCTCTTTTTTGAATAATACCTCCAATAACTTTTTTATCCTTTACAACTTTTGGATTTCCTTTATAAAAAATCGAACCACCAAAACTAACTTTTGCATTTAATATTTCGCCAGCTAAAACCTCGGCTTTTGCACCTGTACCCGCTTTAACCATAGAATTTACTTTAGAGTTTAAAGCAAATCCATTGTAAACACCATATAAATCTACATCAACATTCTGATTTTTTGCAGTCCCTGTTAACTTAATAACACCTCCAGAAGAAGCTCTCACCTCCAAATATTCTACTTTTACAACTAAATTTATAAAAGCTCTTTCTTGAGAGTTTACCTCTAAATTATCCTGAGAAATTTCTTTTCCCGTAATGGTAGAACCCTCGTTTGCATCAATGACAGTAATATTATTATTGTGATATAACCTTATTAAAACCTTACCTCCTGCAGCATTATTTTCTGGTTTCAAAGAAAAGGGTAATGATAACTTTAAGGTGTTATTTACATTCTTAACTTTAACTATTTCAGACTTTTCACCTGCAATTTCTAATTTGTGTTCTTTAGACTTTATCAACTCTACTTCTATACCGTTATATACTTTTAACGTAGAATAGTCTCCTAATTTTTTAGTAATTACTTTTTGTGCTAAAGCATTAAAACTAAATAATAATACACATATATAAATTGTTTTCTTCATCATTTTAAAATTTGATTATACTACTTAAATTAATAAGCATATCACTATAAAGATTTTTTTAATCTTTTATTGTGGCAAAAATAATAAAGTTATTAATCTTCAATCAAATTAAAGTCTAAATGTTTCCGTTCTAAATCTGTATGTTTTACTTTTATTTTAACATCATCTCCCAATTGATAAAGGTGTTTGGTAGATTGACCAACAATTGCATATTGTTTTTCATCAAAAATATAATAATCGCTTTTTATATCTCTAATTCTAACCATTCCTTCACATTTATTAGATTTAATTTCTACATAAATTCCCCATTCTGTAACACCTGTAATTACACCTTCAAAAACTTCGTCTTTATGATCTTGCATGTATTTTACTTGCATATACTTAATAGATGATCTTTCTGCTTTCGAAGCTAATTCCTCTCTATTTGATGAATGTTTACACTTTTCTTCGTACGAATTCGCTTTTGGCGCATCTCCGCCGTTTAAATAGTGTTGTAATAATCGATGTGTCATAACATCTGGATAACGTCTTATTGGTGATGTAAAGTGGCTGTAATAATCAAAAGCTAAACCGTAGTGCCCAATATTTTGAGTGGTGTAGACAGCTTTAGACATTGTTCTAATAGTTAAGGTTTCAATCATGTTAGATTCTGCTTTACCGTGAACATCACTTAACAACTGATTTAAAGAGTCTGAAGTAGTTTCTTTTGTATCTGTATTAATTTTATAACCAAATTTACGAATCATATTTTGTAAAGAAGCTAATTTTTCAACGTCAGGCTCGTCATGAACTCTATAAATAAAAGTTTTGTTCGTTGCTTTTCCCTTAGAAAAACCAATAAACTCAGCAACTTTTCTATTTGCCAATAACATAAATTCTTCAATTAATTTATTAGCATCTTTAGACTCTTTAAAGAAGACGCCAACAGGATTAGCTTCTTCATCTAAATTAAACTTTACCTCTACCCTATCAAAAGAAATAGCCCCTTCTTTCATTCTTTTTTTACGAAGAATTTTAGCTAATTCATCCAACTTTAAAGTAGCTTCTACAATTTCTGGAGTAACTTCATATTCTTTATCAATAATAGAAATATCAGAAGGCATAGTATACGACTGAATAGTGTCAGATAATTTGCAGTTCTCTATAATAGATTGTGCTTCCTCATAAGCAAAACGTTGGTCTGAATAGGTTACTGTTCTTCCAAACCATTCGTTTATAATTTGTGCTTTTTCATTTACTTCAAACACAGCAGAAAAAGTTAATTTTTCTTCGTTTGGTCGTAAAGAACAAACCCCGTTACTTAACATTTCTGGTAACATAGGTACCACTCTATCCACTAAATAAACAGATGTTGCTCTTTTATAAGCCTCATCATCTAAAATAGTTTTAGGTTCTAAATAATGTGAAACATCTGCAATATGAATTCCTATTTCATAATTGCCATTTTCTAATTTTGTAAATGACAATGCATCATCAAAATCTTTTGCATCTTTAGGGTCTATTGTAAAGGTTAAATCTTTACGCATGTCTCTACGTTTAGAGATCTCTTGTTTTGTAATTTCTATCGATAAATTTTCTGCTTCCTTTTCTACTTCAGGTTCAAATTCAAAAGGTAAATCATATTCCAACAAAATAGAATGCATTTCTGTATTGTGATCACCAGGTTTTCCTAAGACTTTTGTTATTTTACCAAACGGATTTTTAGAATTCTTAGGCCAATCAGAAATTGTTGCTTGTACTTTATCACCGTCTTCTGCACCATTCATTTTATTTTCTGATATAAAAATATCTGCGTACATTTTATGATTGTCTGGAATTACAAAACCAAAATTTTTATTTTTATTCTTTTGTAAAACGCCTACAAATTCAGTTTTTGCACGTTCTAAAATTTCAACAACCTCTCCTTCTAATTTCTTTCCACTTCGTCTCTTATAGATAAATGCTTTCACTGTATCTTGGTGTAAACCCTTTCCAAGGTTAATATTTGGGATAAAAATATCATCTTCATAATCATCTGTTACAAAATACCCATTTCCATTTGAAGTTACATCTAGTGTGCCAATAGAATATTTTCTATCCACGTTTACTTGAAATTTACCTCTTTCTACTTCTTTTATTTGCTTTGTCGCAGCTAATTCTGCTAATTTCTTGATTATCTGATTTTTCCCATCAGTATCAGAAATTTTTAATTTTGCAGCAATTTGTTTATGGTTGTAAAACTTTTCGCTGTCTTCATTTAAAACTTTAAATATATTTCTAGTCAAATCTTTTACGACATTACCTTTCTTTTTAAATATTCTTTTATTCTTTTTTGTCATTAATTCTTACTTCTTATTATGTGTTACTAAAATACAATTATTTACTGTGATTATATATTAAAAAACAGTTATCAATCTATTATTGTATTTTGGCTTTTTATAAATTATTATTTATGTCTAATCCTTGGTTTATCATTGCGAACCCTATTGCAGGAAATCGGAAATTTTCTATACAGTGGAAGGAAATTCAGCAATTACTTAACAACAAGAATATAGACTATTCTTTTGCTTTTACACAGTTTTCTAAACACGAAATTGAATTGGCACAAAACGCTATTCAACAAGGTTTTAGAAATATTATTTCGGTTGGTGGAGATGGAACGCTACATCATGTAGTTAACGGAATAATGCTGCAAAGATACGTAAAAACTTCTGATATAACTATTGGAGTGATTCCTTTAGGAACTGGAAACGATTGGATTAAAACGTATAACATACCTAACGATGTAGAGAAAGCGATAGAAATCATACATCATAAGAAAACAATTCTACAAGATATTGGTGTTATAAAAACCAAAAATAAAAGTAAAACTTACTTTAATAATGTTGCGGGTTTAGGTTATGACGGATACATTGTTCATAAACTAAAAACACTAAAACATTTTGGCTCTATTGCTTATTTATTAAGCGGATTGGCGGGTTTATTTTTTTATAAAAAAACTGTATTTAAAATTACTTTTAATAATAAATCAATAGAAACTAATTGTTTAATGGCTTTGATTGGAATTTGTAAATTTTCTGGAGGCGGAATGCAATTTACAAAAGATGTAAATACTACTGATGGTTTGTTTGATATTACGATTGCTAAAAATTTAAATATTTTTGACTTAATCTGTAATATTAAAAAATTATATAACGGACATATTGTGTATCATAAAAAAATAGAAACTTATAAAACCAAACTAATAACTGTAATTCCGAAAACTTCAAAAGCTTATATTCAAGCAGATGGGGAATTAATTGGAACTGGTAAAGTTTCTTTTCAAATTATTTCAAGAGCAATAAATTTCGTGATTTATTCAAAATAACGCCTTTATTTATTTATTTTCATAGCAAGAAATTAAAAAAGTGTAATTAAATTGCAGAATATTTAATTTCTTTTTTTGGACACTCTTAAGATTTTATGACACATAAATGTTTAAAAAAAACCTTTTATACTTCCCACTCTTTTTTTCACTTGTATCTTACAGTCAAACAGAAAGAACTATTTCTGGAATTGTAAAAAATAAAGCAAATAATACAGAATTAATACGTCTTTATAATAAGAACACCTAATTATTAAGATGAAACATCTACGTAAAATTATAGCTTTGTTCGCTTTTATATTCCTTACAGGTATTTTAATTACTGTAATTACTAAAAACACTTCTTTAAATAAAAGCGAAATTACAAATGAAACTGTAGAGCTTTAAAAGGACACTATTTACCTTTAAAAAGTAGAAAAGAAAACAGTTTAGTTACTTCTTACTTTACTAAAGTATTTTTATTTCTTTTCTTAAATCTAACGATTACTTTAATTTAAAAAAAACTTAAAATTTTACTGTTACCAACAGTTATCAACATTCTATAGAATAATCATTTTTCTTTTATAAATTTTTAAAAAACAATGATGTTTATAATAGTCTGTGAATAGCTACTATAAAATTTTAGTTTTTTATTTTAATATATCACTTATTAAAAACCATCTACATTTTATAAGGTACTTAAAAGCTTAAAAATCAATTAAAATTTAGAGTTATTAACAATAGTTATAAACAGTAATTAACCTAAAATTCTTAATATTTAATAAACTAATCTATGTAAATAAATTGTAAAATTTATGTTGATAACCTTTTATGAAAAACTCATAAAAAAAGTTGTGTATATGCATCTACTCCTTGTATTGTAATTTATTTTCAATCTACCTAAAAAACTTATAAAACTTTGCATATACTTCTTAACATTTAGATAACATAGCTAAAGAGTTAAAAATTAAATAGTTATTAAAAAACCTATTTTTTTGATTGTTTATAACTGTTGATTAGTGTTAGTTTCTGTATTTTTGTAAAGACAACTAAATTAAAATCAATCTATTATGACAATTGCCATTGGTAACGACCACGCAGGAACTTTATATAAATTCGAAATTATAAAACATTTAGAAGAAAAAGGGTATAAAGTTTTAAATTTTGGAACGGATACAAATGATTCTATGGATTATCCAGATGCGATTCATCCAACTGCAGATGCTGTAGAAACTGGTAAAGCTAAATTAGGTATTATTCTTTGCGGAAGCGGAAACGGTGCGCAAATGACAGCAAACAAACACCAAGGAATAAGAGCTGCACTTTGTTGGAACAACGAATTAGTTGCATTAACAAGACAACATAATAATGCAAATGTTCTAACAATTCCTGCTCGTTTTGTTTCTTTACAACAAGCTATTGGTTTTGTGGATATTTTTCTTTCAACAGAATTTGAAGGTGGAAGACACGGAACAAGAGTTAATAAAATTTCTTGTGCTGGTTAAATTCACTATTCTTAAATAAGTATCTTTAATTGTAATATAAATATAAATCAAACCTGAATTCGGGTACTTTTAATAAATTTTAAAAATGAATTTCGTTACAAAATCCTTTTCAGAATTAACAACAACAGAACTCTATAAAATTCTTCAATTACGTTCTGAAGTTTTTGTAGTTGAGCAAGATTGTGTGTATCAGGATTTAGATTTTAAAGATCAAAAATCTTTACATGTTTTTGGTTTTAAAAATGATAACATTATTGCCTATACAAGAATTTTTAAACCGGGGGACTATTTTGATAATGCAAGTATCGGTAGAGTAGTCGTTGCTGATACTGAACGTAAATTTGGTTACGGTCATGATGTTATAAAAGCTTCTATAAATGCTATAAAAACTCATTTTAATGTTGATAAAATCACTATTTCTGCTCAAAAATATTTAAATTTTTTTTATGAATCTCATAACTTTATTCAAATAGGAGAGGAGTATTTAGAGGACGGCATTCCGCATATAAGAATGGATAGAAATTAATTTTTATTCCTTATGAAGGTTAGATAAAATAGTCAACCTCAAGAACTCCGCCTACTGCTAGGTCATCTAATTTTATTTTATCAATTCTAACACGAATTAAACGTAATGTTGGAAAACCAACAGCAGCAGTCATTTTTCGAACTTGTCTAAATTTTCCTTCTCTAATGATAATAGCAACCCAGCTAGTAGGTCCATGTCTTGCATCTCTAATTTTTTGACTTCTTAACGGAAATTTTGGATTCTTAATTATAGAAGCCTTACCCGGTTTTGTCATATATTTTTTTCCATCAAAACCAATTTCTACACCAGTTTTTAGTTTCTCTATAGCTTCTTGATTTATAAGCCCATCAACTTGTACGTAATATTCTTTTTCATATTTACTACTTCTAATTTCTTCGGAAACTTTACCATCCGTAGTTAAAAAAAGTAGTCCTTCTGATGCAACATCTAAACGACCAATAGCCATAGTTTTTATAGGAAAATCATATAATTCTCCTAATAATTTTTTCTTCCGCTTTGCGGGATTTACAAATTGAGAAATCATTCCCCAAGGTTTGTGAATTATAAAATGGCGGTGTTTTTTTATCAACTTATAAGACTTTAATTTCTATAGAAAATTTATTTTTTCCTTCGGATAAACTCATATTTTCTTCCGAGAATTTTTGATCTGTATAAGAAGTATATTGTGTAATTGGTTCAATACAAAGCATGTTGTTAACCTCTGTCCAAAGCATAAAATTATCAAAACCTTGGGTAGAAATTTCTAAATCCTTTTTATTTTTATTTTTTAATACAATTTTATCAGAATTTATTACTGGAAAAGCATTTGAACCCGCCTTAAAAATATCCTTTAATGTAATTTCTAAATCTTTAGATTCTAAAGTTTCTTTTCCAGAGTTAGAGAGTAAAAAAGCGGGATGGTACCCTAACATAAAAGGCATTCCTTTTTCAGAATTGATTATAAAATCAATTTTTAAAATATTATTTTCCAACCTAAAATTCTTTTCAAAAGAAAAGTCAAAAGGCCAATGTAAATTTTCTTCAGAAGATTTTATTGGAAATTTACTATTTTTAATAGGTGTATTTTTTTTATACTTTTTAATGAAATTAGCACTGTTTTTATTACTAGCTATTAAAGTATAATCGAGTTCACGTAATAAACCATGTTGATCTTGAATTGCATCACCTTTTTTGGTATGAACCCTAAAATTATTTTTAGAAGTTGGCCCAATAATAGGAAACATTTCATCGTCAGAATTTCGCCAACCCTTATTTCCTTTTTGATGAATGTATTCTTGATTTTCTTTTTGAAAACTTACTAGCTCACCCGAATCAATTATAACTTCACTGTTTTTGTTTTTTAAGAAAACTTTAGAAATCATTATTTTATAAATTTCCAGTAAAAATAGGATAAAAATGTAATTTATTTTTTAGGAAAAAGGATTTATATTTTCGTAACTTGTGACACTTATTTAAAAACAAAATTAGGAAGATTTATGGCAGCAGATAAAGAAAAACTAGCAAAACTAAAAGCATTACAACTTACCTTAGATAAGTTAGATAAAACTTACGGAAAAGGTGCTGTAATGAAGCTTGGTGACGTAGTTACTGAAGATATAGATGCAATTTCATCTGGCTCTTTAGGTTTAGATTTAGCATTAGGAGTTGGTGGTTATCCAAGAGGAAGGGTTATCGAAATTTACGGTCCAGAATCTTCTGGTAAAACTACATTAACATTACATGCAATTGCAGAAGCTCAAAAAGCAGGCGGAATTGCTGCTTTTATTGATGCAGAACATGCATTTGATAAATTTTACGCACAAAATTTAGGTGTAGATATAGATAATTTAATTATTTCTCAACCAGATCACGGTGAGCAAGCTTTAGAAATTGCAGAAAACTTAATTCGTTCTGGTGCAATAGATATCGTTGTAATAGATTCTGTGGCAGCTTTAACGCCAAAAGCCGAAATTGAAGGTGAAATGGGAGATTCTAAAATGGGTCTTCACGCACGTTTAATGTCGCAAGCATTGCGTAAATTAACAGGTACTATCTCCAAAACAAAGTGTACTGTTATTTTTATCAATCAATTAAGAGAAAAAATAGGAGTAATGTTTGGGAACCCAGAGACTACAACCGGTGGAAATGCATTAAAATTTTATGCTTCTGTGCGTTTAGATATAAGAAGGAGAACACAAATTAAAGATGGAGACAGAGTTATTGGAAACAGTACGAAAGTTAAAATTGTTAAAAATAAAGTTGCACCACCTTTCCAAATTACAGAATTTGATATTATGTATGGACAAGGAATTTCTAAAGTTGGAGAGATTTTAGATATTGGTGTAGAATTAGGTATCGTAAAGAAAAGTGGCTCTTGGTTTAGTTATGGTGAAACGAAATTAGGCCAAGGTAGAGATGCTGTAAAGGGATTGATTAAAGACAATCCAGAACTAGCAGAAGAATTAGAAGGAAAAATAAAAGAAGCTATTGATAATCAAGATTAAGTTTTAAAAGTTCTAATTATCATTTAAAGCTGCTATAGAAATAATCAATCTATAGCAGCTTTTTAAATTTAAATTATGATTAAAGTAACAGAAAACATACAATTAAAGAAAGTTTTGAATTCAGATGCTGAGACTCTTTTTAAATTGATGAAGGAAATTTACCCTCCAGCTTACAGTCATTTTTGGATTGATAAAGGAGATTGGTACATAAACACTCACTACGCTAAAGAAAATATTTTAAGAGAGTTATTAGAAGAAAACTCAGATAATTATTTTATTATTTTTAAGGACAGTATTATTGGAAATTTTAGAATAATATGGGATGAGAAACTAACTGGTTTAACCCATGAAAAACAAGTAAAATTGCACAGAGTATATCTACACCAAAAAACACAAGGAAAAGGAATTGGTAAAAAACTTATGGCTTGGTTAGAAAATAAAGCAAAACAAAAAAGTTATGAAATTATTTGGTTAGACGCAATGAATGAGCAACAACAATCTTTTCAGTTTTATAAAAAACTAGGTTATAAATATCATTCTCATATTTTTTTACCTTTTGATTTATTACATGAAGCAGTTAGAAAAATGAATCAATTGTATAAAGTAATTTAAACACCGGTACTTCCAAAACCTCCAGAACCACGTTCAGTTTCATTTAAAACCTCAACTTCTTTCCAAGTTACACGTTCATGTTTTGCAATCACTAATTGTGCAACTCTTTCGCCATCATTAACTTCAAATTCTTCATTTGATAAATTAACTAGAATTACCCCAATTTCACCTCTGTAATCAGCATCTACAGTTCCTGGAGAATTTAAAACAGTAATTCCTTTTTTAGCGGCCAAACCACTTCTAGGTCTTACTTGTGCTTCAAAACCAGCAGGTAAAGCTATAAATAAACCTGTTTTTACAATGGTTCTTTCTAAAGGTTTAAGAAGAATAGACTCACTAATATTCGCTCTTAAATCCATTCCAGCGGCCCCATCAGTTTCATAAATAGGAGTTGCGTGTTTAGATTTATTTATAATTTGTACGTTCATGTATGAATAAATTGCTAGATATTTTTTAAAAAATACTTAAAATAGGATTGTATTTGATACAAATATAATAAATCAGTTAAGGTTTCTTTATAAGTTAATTGTTTTCTTACATTTGAAATTTAAATTTTAAGAAATGAGTGAACATCATAAGATTGCAGTATTAGGTGGAGGAAGTTGGGCAACAGCAATTGTTAAAATGTTGATAGAAAATACAGAAACTGTTGGGTGGTATATGAGAAGCGCCCCGGCAATAGCTTATATTAAAGAAAATCATCACAATCCAAAATATTTACGTTCTGCCGAGTTAGATCCAAAACACTTAGATTTATCTAACGACATTAATTATATGATTACTAATTATAGTGTTTTAATTTTTGCAATTCCTTCCGCTTTTTTAATAAGTGAATTAGATAAATTAAACGAATCTTTAGAAAACAAAACTATTTTTTCTGCAATTAAAGGCATCGTTCCGGAAACAGGTTTAATTGTTGGTGAGCACTTTCATAAAAAACACAATATTCCTCTAGAAAATATTGGTGTAATTACAGGTCCTTGTCATGCAGAAGAGGTTGCAATGGAGCGTTTATCATACTTAACAATTGCGTGTCAAGATGAAAATAAAGCCAAAATAATGGCAGACTCTTTAAATAGTTGGTATATAAACACCAAGATTTCTGATGATATTATTGGTACAGAATACGCTGCAGTGTTAAAAAATATTTATGCAATTGCTGCTGGTATTGCTCATGGCTTAGGTTATGGAGATAATTTCCAAGCCGTCTTAATTAGCAATGCAATTCGTGAAATGAAACGCTTTATAAAAAAAGTACATAAAATGAAACGTAACATTAATGATTCTGCTTATTTAGGTGATTTATTAGTAACTGGGTATTCAACATTTAGCAGAAATAGACAGTTTGGAAATATGATTGGTAAAGGATACACGGTTAAATCTGCTCAATTAGAAATGAGTATGATTGCTGAGGGCTATTATGCAACTAAAAGCGCTTTTAATATTAAAGAAGAGAAAGGAACAAAAACACCAATTATAGATGCGGTTTATAATGTTTTATATGCCGAAAGAGATCCTAAAAAAGAATTTAAAAAGTTGACAAATAAGTTGGATTAATTGTTTAATTTTGAACAATTAATTATGTTTTTAAACTTTTACTATGAAAACAATACAAGAGGTTGTAGAAAGTACCATTAGAAAAACACCATTTATTGAAGAAGCTCTAAATGAAAAGTTGATTAATGTCTCTTCTTTAGCAAGAATTATTTTACCAGAAGTTTCACAAACTTTAAAAAAAGACGTTAAAGTTGGAGCGGTAATGATGGCTATCAATAGGCTTTCACCGGCAAGTGAATTACGTATTAGAAAAAATATTAAAAAGTTAGCTTTAGATCTAGGCGATGTAATTGTCCGTTCTGATTTGTGTGATTTCACTTTTAAGAATACTCCTTCGTTATTGCGTGAAATTGCTAAAATATTAACAAAATGTGCAGAAAATTCTGATTATTTTTTAACTGTCTCTCAGGGAATTTTTGAAACAAATATTGTTACTAGTAAAAACTTAAGACCTTTTGTTGAAGAAATATTTGAGCAAGAATATTTAATAAACAGTGTTTTAGAACTAGCATCAATTACGATAAAGTTGCCAAAAGAAAATTTAGAACAATCAGGTATTTACTACTTTATTTTAAAGCAATTAGCTTGGGCAGATATTCCGTTACAAGAAATTATTTCTACTACAAATGAAATGACAATTGTTGTAAAAGAAAAAGATATCAATCAAACCTTTGCTATTTTAATGGATATGAAATTAAATTAAAAAATGGCTAAAAACGATCCGTATGCAGCCTTAAGAATAAAGGAATTTAATATTTTTTTATTGGTGAGATTTCTATTAGTATTTGGTTGGTCTATGCAATTTATTGTAATCGAATGGCAAGTTTATAGCCTCACAAAAGACCCATTATCACTAGGTATCATAGGTTTAATGGAAATTATTCCTGCTTTTTCTATGGCGTTATTTGCAGGTCACATTGTAGATCAAAAAGAAAAAAGAAATTTGTTAGCAATTTGTACTGGTGCTTTTTCATTAATTAGTCTAGGGTTATTTTTATTAACCTCTAAGAACATTGTTGGTAGTTGGTCTACAAATTCAATTCTTTATTCAATTTATGGTTTTGTTTTCTTTGGTGGCTTTTTACGTTCATTTTTTGGGCCTACAATTTTCTCTTTAGTGGCTTTAATTGTGCCTAAAAAAATATACCATAATGCAGCAACATGGAGTACAAGTACATGGAAAACAGCCTCAGTTTCAGGAGCGCTTTTTGGTGGTTTTTTAATTAGTTGGATAGGTGTTGACAAGACCCTATGTTTAGTTTTTATTCTTGTAATTTTATCACTTATTATTCTTTTTCAAATTAAAAAGCAGCCTATTTTAAACACAAAAATTGGTGAGCCAATTATGCAAAGCTTAAAAGTTGGCGTGCAATTTGTATTTCAAAATAAAGCAATTTTAGGAACTTTATCGTTAGATATGATTGCTGTTTTATTTGGAGGAACTGTTGCAATTTTATCAGTATTTGCTCAAGATATTTTAAAAGTTGGCCCTGAAGGTTTCGGTGTTTTAAATGCATCCATTTCTATGGGAAGTATCCTTACTATGTTTTTAACAACTTACATTCCAATTAATAGAAATACAGGGAAAAAGATGCTGATTTCTGTTTTCATTTTTGGAGTAAGTATTATTGCCTTTGGATTGTCATCTATTTTTTGGGTAAGTATTTTAGCGCTATTTATAAGTGGTGCAGCAGACGGAATTTCTATGGTAATTCGTCAAACGATTCTACAATTAAAAACGCCTGATGAAATGAGGGGTAGAGTTTCTTCTGTAAATTCAATGTTTGTTGGTTCTTCTAATGAATTAGGTGCCTTTGAAAGTGGTTTAGCTGCTAAAATATTAGGCCCTGTTTTAGCAGTAGTTTTTGGCGGATCCATGACTTTAATTACGGTAATTGCTACTGGAGCCCTAAGTCCAACGATAAGAAACTTAGATTTAACGGAAGATATTAAAAAACATGAAAAAGAAGAGTAATCTTCAAATTTTGATGCATAGAGAATAAAATATTTCATGAAAAAAATTTGCACCCTTTTTTTTTTAATTTGTTCATCAGTCAGTTTTTCACAAAAAATTAAATTAAAAGTTTTAGATGTTGACACAAATACAGCTATTGAGAGAGCTCATGTTTTTTTTGCAAATAAAACGACATATACAAACGAAAAAGGGGAGTTCTCTATACAACTAAATAAAAAAAAGAGCATTACCTTTTCTGTTTCTCATCTCAAATATGAAACAAAAGAAATTGTTTATAACAAAAACAGTCCGACTTTAATAATTTTTCTAAGGGAAAAACAAGAAACCTTGGCGGGTATAAAAATTAATGTAAACAGGAAACTTAAAAACACAATCCATTTTAGCAAATTACAAGATTTACCGAGGGCCGTTTATTCTTTTGGATCTATTATAATCGATTTTAAAATTTATATTTTTGGAGGAGATGCTTCAAGTCTTTACGAAAAAAACAAAGAGGGATTGAGTCAGATTCAGTTCAGTGATGAAGCAGAAATAATGAAATTCTTAACAAAGCCAAAGCCTATTAGTTTTCATAATTATTCAGGAGACATCCAGTTGTATGATATTAATACAAAAGAATGGCAAATTAAAAAAGCCAAAACGATAAAAAGAGCTTACCATAACGTAATTTGTTACAAGGATACTGTTCTTATAATTGGAGGCAAAAAAATGTCTAAAAATAAGACAAGAGAATTACTTGCAAATCAAATAGAACACCTTTCTTTAAAAGATTTATCGATAAAGAAAGATGAAGTAAACCCTCATCAAGCGGTAGATTTTGGTTCAGTACTTTATGATGATAAAGTATTAGTTTTTGGAGGCTCTATTAAGCAATATGAAAACGGAAAAGTTAAGCTTTCAGATGATATACATTTTTACGATTTAAAAACTGGTTATTGGTATTTACTATCTAAAATGTCTAAAGGAAAAGAAGTTACAGGTATTGTTTTCGATCATAAATTATACCTGTTTGGTGGTTACAATAGAAAAAATTTAACAGAAATTGAATCATTTAATTTAAAAACCGGAAAGTGGAAAAAAGAAGGAGACCTTTTTAGAGGGATGAAAAAACCTGCGATTACAAAAGATGAAGAATTTATTTATCTATATGAAGATGGAAAATTTATAACCTTTAATCCTAAAAAAAGAGTCCTTAAAGAATACAAAATAGATTTAAATTTAGAAGATTTGGGCATGCATTTTCTAAATGAACAAATCTATCTTATTGGAGGTTTTCAAGTAGAAGAATTTAGAAAATTTCCTTCAAATGGTTTTTATAGTTTAAATGTTTTAGAGTTTTTTAATACGAGACCTATTAATGTTAAGAAAATTTAAGTTTGTTAGTCTAATACTTTAAACGTTGAGATAAAAATTTAATTAAAAAAAACCGTTTTTCTATTATGGAAAAACGGTTTTTTAAATGTTATTATTTAGCTAAAGTAAGTTCAATTATATATTTTCCTTTCTTTTTTTCTCCAGTTAAATCTCCATTTTCATCAGTTAACTCTATTTCTATTTCAGACCAAGTAAGTGTAAATTTTTTATCAATTAACTCATCATCGTATAAATTGATATCTATATCTTCTTTAATATCATAAAAAAGAAATATCTTATTGTTATCATCTTCAAATTTAAAATAATCATCAATTGTAAGACCTTTAAAGGTTGCTGTTAAAGTGTTCTCTTTTACATTAATTTTTGAAGTAAAAGATAGGGATGCAGAAATAAATAGCACGAATGCTGTTAAAGAATATAATGTTTTCATAATTTTTAATTTTAAAGTTATTTTTTTACTAAATATAGTAGCATTTCTTTTTCCAAAAAAGAAGATGCTTTTTTGTTGAGGTAATAACGAACTATATTTTCATAAGCCTTAAAATTAATAATTGTTATATCAAATGTAATTTATTTTTTTAATTAAATGATGAAGCTAAACTAATTTTTTCATCCAATTCATTTAAGTGTTTTGCTGCAGTTTTTTCACCCCATTTAAAATGACTTATAAAAGCTGTCATCACCAAGTTTTTATATAAATCTACAGAAGGTTTATCAAAAAATAATCTACCTGTTCTTCGCATAAAAAAATCAGTTGGTGTGCAAGCCATCTCGTAATTTACAGTGAACCAAACCTCAGCTTTTATCATTTTTTCTTGCTGATTTTCATCAGTTAATTCATCGAATTTCTTTAAGATTAAATCTGTTTGTTTTCCATAATGGTAAACTAGATATTCAGCATCTTTTTCAGAGAAATCTACTTCTGCAATTCTATTATAAATTGCATCTGTATAGCTTTTTACTTCGCTAGAATCTTTAAAAGCTCCTCCAGAAAGTACAATTTCTTCTGTTTTAATATCATCAAATTCTTTCTCAAAACGGCGTTTGTGTTTTTTTGTAACCAAATCCACAATACGTTCCGCCATTTTTCTGTAGCCTGTTAATTTTCCGCCAGCAATAGAAATTAATTCAGTATCAGAAACAAAAATTTCATCTTTTCTAGATAATTCTGAAGCTGATTTTCCTTCTTCATGAATTAAAGGTCGCAAACCCGCCCAAGAAGATTGTACATCTTCAAGACTTAAATTAATTTCAGGAAACATATTATTAACTGCTGAAATTAAATACATTGCATCTACTAAAGTTGTGTTTACATGGTTTTTATCTTTCTGATAATTAGTATCTGTAGTGCCAAAATAAGTGACTTTTCCTCGCGGAATTGCAAACATCATTCTTCCATCAGGAACATCAAAATAAACAGATTGTTTTACAGGCAATTTATCATGAGCAACAACCAAATGAACTCCTTTTGTAAGGTGCAAACGTTTCCCAATTTTAGAGTGATTTATCTGACGTAATTCGTCAACCCAAGGACCACAGGCATTTACTACATATTTGGCTTTTATATTAAATTCGTTACCAGAAAGAGTGTCTTTTACTTTTGCGCCAACAACTCTATTATCTTCATAGATAAATTCTTTAGCTACTGTATAGTTGATGATTTTTGCGTTATAATCTAAGGCTGTTTTTAAGACTTCTATGGTTAAACGAGCATCATCAGTTCTGTATTCTGCGTAATAACCTGCACCATTTAAAATATTTTTTGGTAACAAAGGTTCTTTTTCTAAGGCCTCTTTTTTAGTGAGCATTTTTCGTTTGTCTTCTCCTTCTACAGAAGCTAGAATGTCATATACTTTTAAACCTACTGAGGTAAGCCAAGACCCATAAGTTCCGCCATCAATTAAAGGTAAAATCATTTTTTCTGGGATCACTAAATGTGGTGCTAATTTGTGCACAATTGCACGTTCTGTGCCAACTTCTTTTACCAACCAAAAGTCAAATTGTTTTAAATAGCGTAAACCACCATGAATTAGTTTTGTTGATTTACTCGAAGTTCCAGAAGCAAAATCGTTTTTTTCAATCAAAGCGACCTTCATCCCTCTGGAAGCAGCGTCTAAAGCAATTCCACTACCTGTAATTCCACCACCAATTATTAGTAAATCAAATTCTGCAGCTTGTAAATCGTTGGTGATACGTTCTCTATTAAAAAATGAAAATTTTTTCATGTTTTTTATTCTAAAATGTTTGTTGGTAAACCATCAATGCTTGTTTGGTTTTTGTCTTCCCAATATTGTTTTATATTTTCTTCTCCTTGGTTTTCTGCCCAATTATTTAAATCGTTTCGCTCTCCTTTAAATTCATAAAACGGAATCGACATGCCACAAGAAGTTTGTGCAGATTCTATAGTGATATCAAATATTTGACGTGTTCCTGGAGTTTCTGAAAACAAAGAAATTACTTTATTCCAAGTTGCATCATTTGGTTTAATCTCTTTTCCTTTCCCATACAAACGTAAAATATTTGGCACTTTTTCAAAAGAACAAAACATAATAGTAATTCTTTTATTTTCATTTAAATGTGCTGCTGTTTCATTACCACTTCCAGTAACATTTAACCACAAAACTCGATTTTCATTAATCACCCTAAAAGAGTCCATCCCTTTTGGAGATAAATTTATTCTACCAGAATTAGGCGCTGTGGCTATAAAGAAAATCTTTTGTGCTTCAATAAATTTTTGAAGACGTGATGTAATTTTAGTATAAAATTTAGACATAATTATGAAGTAAAATTATCTAAAAAATCTTTTTTAAATTTCTGACCTAAAGGTATTTTATTTGAATTTATTATTACAGTATTTCCTTCAATATAATCCAACTTTTTTTTGTTGATAACAAATGATTTATGCACTTGTTTAAAATTAGATTTCGGAAGTTTTTCAAACATACCTTTTAAGGTTTTATAGGTTATTAAATAACTATTATTTATATGAACTTTTATATAATCTCCAATACTTTCTAAGTACAGTATATCTTCAATTTTAACCTGATGTAATTTTTTATTTGATTTTATAACAATACTTTCTTTAAAATTAGCTTTTAGGTCTTTGGTTTTTGACACAGCTTTAACAAACCTGTCAAAAGAAAAAGGTTTTAATAAATAATCTAAAGCATCTAAGTCAAAACCTTCTATTGCATATTCAGAATAGGCAGTTGTAAAAATTACGTTAGGCGGCTTTTGCAATGACTTATAAAAAGAGATGCCTGAAAGTTGAGGCATATTAATATCTAAAAAAATCAAATCAATCGCATGGTTTTTTAAATATTCTAAGGCTTCTAACGCATCATTACAAACTTGTTTTAACTCTAGGTAATCAATTTTATTGATAAAAGATATTAAGACGTTTTGAGAAGATGGTTCATCATCAATTATGATACAACTTATTTTCATTTTTTTAATTCTAGAGTTAGTTTTACACTAAAAACACCATCATTAATCTCAGTTTTAAATGTATGATTATTAGGATATATTAAAGTTAAATTTTCCTGAATATTTTTTAAGCCAATACCATTGTAGTTTCCGTTTTCTAAAGTGTTCTTTTGCTTAAAATTATTTGATAATTTAAATGTTAGTCGATTATTGTTTTCATGTAAATCAATATTAATAAAAGGGTTTTTTACCCCGCTTTTTAAACCATGCTTAAAACTGTTTTCAATTATTGGTAACAATAACATTGGGTAAACTTCTAATTGTTCATTTACGTTGTATGTAAAACTGATTTTAGAGTTTTTTATATGTCTGTTTTTTTCAAAAGCAATGTAGTTTTTAATCAAATCAATTTCCTTGTTTAGAGGAATTTTGTCGGTTTCAACATCATATATAACATATCTTAAAATATCTGATAATTGTAAAATAGCATTGGTGATTTCTTCTTTTTTATCGATGGCTAAAGAGTACAATACATTTAAGGAATTGAATAAAAAATGCGGGTTTATTTGTCCTTTTAAATAATACAATTGATTTTCAATTTCTTGCTTTTGGGCTTTCAAAGCCTTGTTTTCAACCTGATTTAGATAAACCCATTCTTCTGCTAATTTTGATAAGCTAGAAAGTGTGAAAAAGATAAAAAAGATGAAATAGATTTCAACTGTATTATGATAACTGATAAAATAATAATCTTTAAAAAAAGTATTTACTATTAATTCGAAAAATAACGGATTTAATTCTGAAAAAACGATTAGATTAAGTATAAAAAATACAGAGAAAGTAATGTTTTTTTCTTTTTTGAGATAGGTTGGAATTAAAAAATAGAGGTTGATAGAAACAGGGATTATTAGAGTAATTACAAAGCAAATGGTATAGATATAATCAATTTTCTCTGGAGTTATTCTTCCAGAAAATAAGAATAATAGTATGATAAAGGAACAAACCCATAATATAGTATTAAAAACTACTTTATTATGAGAGTGTGTTCTTTCTAAGCTTGATTTATTCAGCATCACTTGTTTTCGTTAAAGTGTATTTTGTTGAGGTATCCCATTTATTATCATCTTTAGATTTTGTGTATTTTTCTATAAATTTATTTAATTCTTTAGAAGACGCAGTTAGTAAAAAATTTTCTTTTAAAACACCAATCTTTTTGTGTTCAATTTTTATTTTCTTATTTTTAAAAAGAGATTCAACTTTTTTCTCGTCTAACCATTTTATCTCTATTTCTCCGCTTTGAGAAACATCATATTTCACTAGACTATGCGTATATATTAAATGTTTTTGTAGAAGATTGTTAATATCGTCTTGATATTCTAATGGGTAAAAGTCTAAAAATGTTTGATTGTTTACATTAAAAGGAGTTGCTATAAATAAAGCTTCTTCACCTTTGAACTCTCGTTGAATATAATAACTGTTTTTATATTCTTTGTACAATTGTAAATCTTCCATTTTCATCTTTTCAATTGGGTTGTCTTTCGTGATTTCATCTTTAAATGGAATTACAGTCCAAACACCTTTTTTCGAATCTGTCCATTTACCAATAAAACGCTTATCAAAAGAAATCGATTTTTTAGTGTAAAAAGGATTTAAAGACTTTACGACACAAGAACTTAATAAAAGAATACCTGCAATGACTAAAATTGTGTTTCTAATTTTCATGATTATCAAATTTAAAATTATTTGATACAAATGAAGTATAGATTCAAATCTTTTAAAAAGAATTTAGATAAATACTATTTTTTTCTCGATGAAAGTTAGTTTTGATGTTAATCTATCCAATTTTTAGAGCGCTCAATTGCTTTTAGCCATTTTTTATATAAACGCTCTCTTTTTTCAGGAGACATATTTGGAGTAAATTTTTTATCTACTTTCTTGTCTGTTTCAATATCTTGCTGGCTCCATAAACCCACACAAATTCCTGCTAAATAAACGGCTCCCATTATTGTGGTTTCAGTATTTTTTGGACGCTCTACAACAGTATTTAAAATATCAGCTTGAAATTGCATTAATAAATTATTTGCGCAAGCGCCACCATCTACCTTTAAAGAAGTTAACGGAGTTTCTGCATCATTTTGCATGGCAATTAGCAAATCTTTAGTTTGATACGCTAGAGACTGTAAAGTTGCTTTTATTAAGTGATTTTTTCCTGTATCACGTGTTAAACCAAAAATAGCTCCTCGTGCATACATATCCCAATAAGGAGCTCCTAAACCAGCAAAAGCAGGAACAACAATAACGGGGTTTTCTTCTTCAACTTCTTGCGCAAATAACTCACTTTCTTCTGCGGAATTTATAATTTCTAATCCGTCTCTTAACCATTGAATTGCGGCACCCGCAACAAAAACACTTCCCTCTAAAGCATAATATACTTTACCATCAATTCCCCAAGCAATTGTGGTGAGCAAACCATTTTTAGAAAATTGTAGTTCAGTTCCTGTGTTCATTAATAAAAAGCAACCAGTTCCGTATGTGTTTTTTGCTTCACCTTTATTGAAACACGCTTGTCCAAAAAGAGCAGCTTGTTGATCTCCAGCAATTCCTGCAATAGGAATTGTATGACCATCTAAAATAAAATCTCCAAAATGAAAAGAAGATGGTTTTACTTCCGGTAACATCGATTTTGGAATATTTAGTGCTGATAATAATTTTTCATCCCAACATAAATTCTTGATATCAAAAATTAAGGTTCTTGATGCATTGCTATAATCTGTTGCGTGGACTTTTTTATCCGTTAAATTCCACAACAACCAAGAATCTATAGTTCCAAAAAGGAGGTTTCCTTTCTCTGCTTCTTCTCTAGCATTTTCTACATTTTCTAATATCCAATGAATTTTTGTTCCAGAAAAATAAGCATCAACAACCAAACCTGTTGTTTGTTTTATATGATTTTCTAATCCTTTTTTCTTTAAATCCTCACAAATACCTGCGGTTCTTTTATCTTGCCAAACAATGGCATTATAAATAGGTTTTCCTGTATTTTTATCCCAGACAAGGGTAGTTTCTCTTTGGTTTGTAATCCCTAATCCAACAATATCTATAGGATTAATATTCGCTTTTTGTATTACCTTTTTTAAGGTGGATAACTGCGTTTCTAGAATGACTAAAGCATCGTGTTCTACCCAACCCGATTTTGGAAATATTTGAGGAAACTCTTGTTGGCTCATAGCGATAATAGTTCCTTTTTCATCAACAATTACTGAGCGTGAACTTGTAGTTCCTTGATCTAACGCTAAAATATATTTTTTGGACATCGATAATTAAAAATAGGATTTACAATTTACGAAATAACATGTATATAAATTATTACCTTTAACAAAATAAAAACTCTTTTTATGGAATATGGATTTTTGTCGGTAATACCACCAATTCTGGCTATTATTTTAGCACTAAGAACCAAACAAGTTTATATTGCTTTGTTATTTGGAATTTGGTTTTCTTGGTTGATTATTGAAAACTGGAACCCATTAACAGGAAGTTTAGCAATGATTGAAGGCATGGTAAATGTCTTTCAATCTGAAGGAAACACAAGAACAATTATGTTTAGTGCCTTAGTAGGTGCTTTGTTAATTTTTATTCAATACTCTAGAGGAGTAGAAGGGTTTATCAATATTTTAAACAGGCAACTAGTAAAGTTAGAAGGTAAAAAAACAGGTTATAGTAGAGTAATGGTTCAAGTATTAGCAACCGTAACAGGGTTGTTATTGTTTGTTGAAACAAGTATTAGCTCTTTAACGGTAGGAACTTTATACAGACCAATTTTTGACAAGCTTAAAATACCAAGAGAAAAGTTGGCATATATAGCAGATTCAAGCTCTGCGCCTTCGTCTATTTTAATTCCTTTTAATGCTTGGGGAGCTTTTATTATGGGACTTCTATTAACACAAGGAATAGAAAAACCATTTTCAGTGATGATGGCTTCTATTAAATATAACTTTTATCCTCTTTTAGCAATTACAACTGTTTTTATTGTAATCCTTACAAAGAAAGATTGGGGGCCAATGAAAAAAGCCGAGAAAAGAACTAAAGAAACAGGTGAATTGATGAATGCAAACTCTAAGCCAATGGTTTCTGATACCGTTACTTCATTTCCGCCAAAAGAAGGAATAGAGGCAAAAGCGTATAACATGATTGTTCCGCTCTTAGTAATGGTCTTGATGATGCCAATCAACTTAATATATACAGGTTGGGATGCTGTAAAAACAGCTACTTCATTTTTAGATCATGCGTCACTTGCAATTGGAGAAGGCTCTGGTTCCTCATCTGTTTTATACGCAGTAATCACATCCCTTTTGGTAGCTATGATTATGTATTTTATACAGGGAATTATGAGACCAAAAGAAGCTGTAAATTTAACTTTAAAAGGAATTAGCGAGTTAATGCCATTAGCTTTATTAATGTTGTTGGCATTTGCAATTGGTGATGCTTGTAAAGAATTAGAGACAGGTATTTATGTTGCCAACGCTACAAAAGAATGGTTGTCGCCAGAATTATTACCAGCAGTTGTTTTTATAATTAGTTCGTTTATTGCATTTTCTACAGGAACATCTTGGGGAACATTTGCAATTATGTTAGCAATCTCAATTCCGATGGCAAATATTCACGGAGCAGATGCAACAATTGTGGTTGCAGCCACTTTAGGAGGAGGAATTTTTGGAGACCATTGTTCACCAATTTCGGATACTTCTATAATCTCTTCTATGGCTTCTGCAAGTGATCATATAGACCATGTAAAAACACAATTACCTTATGCCTTAATCGGTGGAATAATTACTACAATTTTGTATTTGATTATTGGTTTTTTTGGGTGATAGATATACTGTCATTCCAAAGAAGAATTAGGAGTTAATATTAAACCGCTAAAATACCCCGTTTTTTAATTTCAGGAATCATACGTAGCGTGCCTTCTTTAATTGTATTTTCTTTAAAAAGGAAGGTCTTTTCATACAAGGTATTTCCTTCGAAGAATGTAACCTGAAAACGATTGTTGAGTTTAAATAAGTCAGGCTGTATTAATTCAATTTTAGCAAAAGAATTTGCAGGAAGTTTGTCTAGTTTTTTACGTAATAAAGAAGTGGTTTTTGTCTCAGAAAAACCTTGAGAAACAATCACCATCATTTCTACAGCAATATTTTTATTATTGATGATATATACATTCCAATCATCTGTTTTATAAATATCATTGTATTCATAAACGACTGCAACTTCTATATCTGAAACAACAGGAATATGTATATCTTTTTTCATGTGTTTTGAATTGATTTCGGGGTCTATATAATTACCAAACTTTATAGAAACCTTCTTTAGAGATGACTTCACCATCACAGTCGTCAATAGTGAGTTTCTGATCACTTAAACTACCAAATTTGTCGCTAAGTTTTTCGGTGCTATATTTTAAAATTTTTTCGTTACTGTAAACAGTGATTTGTTTAAGAATTACGTCAGACTCATTCGTTTCAAAAAGCCAAGTGGAAGTTCCCCAGCTTGCATATTCATCCTCCCTATTTTCATCCCAAAACTGTGAAAAATAGTTCATTATATCACAGATTTAAATTGCTCTAAGAAACGCTTATCGTTTTCATAAAACATTCTAATATCCGGAATTTGGTATAGCAACATGGCAATACGTTCTATGCCCATTCCAAAAGCATAACCAGAATACTTTGCAGGATCTATATTTGCATTTTTTAGGACATTAGGATCGACCATACCACAACCCATAATTTCTAACCAGCCAGTACCTTTTGTAATTCTATAATCTGTTTCAGTTTCTAACCCCCAATAAATATCTACTTCTGCACTTGGTTCTGTAAATGGAAAATAGGAGGGGCGTAAACGTATTTTAGACTTTCCAAACATCTCTTTTGTAAAGTATAAAAGTGTTTGTTTTAAATCAGCAAAAGAAACATCAGTATCTATATATAATCCTTCCACTTGGTGAAAAATACAATGGGCTCTTGCGGAAATGTCTTCGTTTCTAAAAACTCTACCTGGAGAAATTGTTCGAATAGGCGGTTGATTTTCTTCCATGTAACGGACTTGTACAGAAGAAGTGTGTGTTCTTAATAAAGTATCAGGATTTTTATCAATAAAAAAAGTGTCTTGCATGTCTCTTGCAGGATGATATTCTGGAAGGTTTAAGGCTGTAAAGTTGTGCCAGTCATCTTCAATTTCTGGACCTTCAGAAACGGTAAAGCCAATTCTATTAAAAACCTCAATAATTTGATTCTTTACCAAAGAAATAGGATGACGTGAGCCTAACTCAATAGGTTCTGAAGGACGCGTTAAATCTCCATAAACACCTTTTTGTTCCCCAGCAGTTTCTAACGCATCATTTAATTCAGCAACTTTTACTTCTGCCGACTTTTTCAAGCTATTTAATGCTTGCCCAAAATCTTTACGCAATTCAGCATCCACATTTTTAAATTCAGAAAATAAATCTTTTAGCAAACCTTTGCTTCCTAGGTATTTAATTCTGAAGGCTTCAACTTCTTCTTTAGTCGTTGCATTAAATGATTTTACATCACCAATAAGTTCTTTTACTTTATCTAACATTTTAAACTTAATTAGAATGCAAATTTAATCTTTTTTAAATAGTTTTAGATTGTATTTATTGAGAAAACAGTAACTGTAAACGAAATCGATTGAAATAAGGGTATTCACAAAAATTATTTTAATTAATTTAATTATGAGATATTGAAAATTACCTATATTTGCGCAGTTAAATTTTTATTAATATTACAAAAAAACATGGATAAAAATATCAAATCTAAAATTGATGGATTCATGGAGTTGGTTATGAAGAGAAATAACCATGAGCCAGAATTTTTACAAGCTGTACAGGAAGTTGCAGAAACGGTAATTCCTTATATCATTAATCATGATATTTATCTTGGTAAGAACATTCTTTTAAGAATGGTGGAACCAGAAAGATTAATCTCGTTTCGAGTTTCTTGGGTAGATGATAGTGGAGAGATTCAAGTGAATAGAGGGTATAGGGTTCAAATGAATTCTGCAATAGGGCCATATAAAGGAGGTTTGCGTTTTCACCCAACGGTAAATGCAAGTATTTTAAAGTTTTTAGCTTTTGAACAAGTGTTTAAAAATTCTTTAACAACTTTACCTATGGGTGGAGGAAAAGGAGGTTCTGATTTTGATCCAAAAGGAAAATCTGATAATGAAATTATGCGTTTTTGTCATTCTTTTATGACAGAACTGTATAGGCATATTGGTCATAATACAGATGTTCCTGCAGGAGATATTGGCGTTGGAGCAAGAGAAATTGGCTATATGTTTGGAATGTATAAAAAATTAAATAATACATTTACTGGAGTTCTTACTGGTAAAGGTGCTTCTTGGGGAGGGTCCTTAATCAGACCAGAAGCAACTGGGTACGGTACTGTATATTTTGCACAAAATATGTTATTGCGACGATCTGATTCGTTTGAGGGGAAAAAAGTAGTTATTTCTGGTTCTGGAAATGTAGCACAGTATGCTGCTGAAAAGGCAATAGAATTAGGTGCAAAAGTAGTTACTCTTTCGGATTCTGCGGGATATATTCATGATGAAGACGGAATAAATATAGAAAAATTAAAACACGTAATGTTTCTTAAAAACGAAAAACGTGGAAGAATAAGTGAGTATTTAGAAAAATATCCAAACGCCAAATTTATTGCAGGAAAAAGACCTTGGTCTGTTGCTTGTGATATTGCTTTGCCTTGTGCCACTCAGAATGAGTTAGATGGAGAAGAAGCAAAAGAACTGGTTAAAAATGGATGTATGTGTGTTTCTGAAGGTGCAAATATGCCTTCAACTCCAGAAGCAATTCATGAGTTTCAAAAAGCTAAAATATTATTTGCTCCCGGAAAAGCAAGTAATGCAGGAGGTGTAGCTACTTCTGGTTTAGAAATGAGCCAGAATTCATTGCGTTTAAGCTGGACCCGTAAAGAGGTTGACGATAAATTACAAGTTATTATGGAAGATATTCATGATTCATGTGTGCAATATGGAGAAAATGAAGATGGTTCCATAGACTATATAAAAGGAGCAAATATTGCTGGTTTTGTTAAAGTTGCAGATGCAATGTTAGCACAAGGGGTCGTATAAAAATATTGTAGTAAATTTAAATCCAAAAGACGCATCAATTTATTTGATGCGTTTTTTTGTACAACTTAGTTTAAAAACTAATCTTTACGATTAGAAATTTTGCATATATGATCATGTTCTCTAATTTTCTTTTTGGATTTTTTTTCTCTTTTGTAGGCTCTATAACACCAAGTATGTTAAATATAACCGCCTTAAAAATCAGGCTAGAGAAAGGTAAGACAGCAACGAATAAATATGCAATAGGGGTTTCAATAGTTGTTATTTTACAGGTTTATATTGCGGTTCTTTTAACCGAATATATTGCAGAAAACCCAGCGGTTATAGAAACCTTAGAAAAAGCAGGAATTATTATTTTTCTCTTGTTATCGTATTATTTTTATAAAGAATCTAAAAAAAGTAAAATTCATATTGAAACAAATAAAGCAAAAAGTGAGAATCCATTATTAACAGGTCTTACTCTTTCTATTTTAAACATGTTTGCAATTCCTTTTTTTAGTGGAACAATAATAACTTTAGAAACTTTTAATCTTTTTAGTTTTAATTTCATTCCTGTTTTATTTTTTACTTTAGGGTCTGTAATAGGCACTTTTTTCATCCTCTTTTTATATGGCGCTTTTGCGAAATTTATTCAGAAAAAAACAGGAAAATTAACAAAAGACATTAATATAATTTTATCTATTTTAACCGGATTAGTTGCTGTTTTTGCAGTAATAAAACTCTTTTTTTAAAGAAGAAATGAAAAATATAAAGAACCTAAAAATTCAAGGAAACCATAATAAGCCAATTTTAATAGATGTTTTTTTTAAGGAAACCAAGCAACCAAAACCAATCATTATTTTTTGTCATGGTTACAAGGGTTTTAAAGATTGGGGAGCCTGGCACTTAATGGCAGAAGTTTTTGCGAAAGCAGGATTCTTTTTTGTGAAGTTTAATTTTTCACATAATGGAGGAACTGCTGAACAACCGATAGATTTTCCGGATTTAGAAGCTTTTGGTAATAATAATTACACAAAAGAACTAGACGATTTAGAATCTGTAATTAATTGGATTTCCAATAATACTGATTTTAGAAATGAAGCAAAAAAAGAAGATATTTCTTTAATTGGTCATAGTAGAGGTGGCGGAATTGTGATTTTAAAATCGAAAGAAGATGCTCGCGTAAAACAGGTAATCACATTGGCTAGTGTTTGTGATTTTGAGAAAAGAACAGCAACAATTGGAGATTTAAAGGAGTGGAAAAAGGAAGGTGTTAAATATGTTGTAAACGGAAGAACAAAGCAAAATATGCCTCACTTTTATCAGTTTTACGAAAATTTCATCCAAAATAAAGAACGATTAGATATTAAAAAAGCGACTGAAAACTTAGAGATTCCGTATTTAATAATTCATGGAAATAAAGATACTTCTGTTTTGATTGAAGAAGCAAAAAATCTAAAAAAATGGAATCCAGATAGTGAATTTCGAATTATTGATAATGCAAACCATGTCTTTAATGTTTTTCACCCTTGGAAAGAAAATTCACTTTCTGAAGAATTAAAAAGCACCACTCAGATTTGTATTGATTTTTTGAAATAAAAGCACGTTGAAATTCCGTATTTTCGAAAGATGGATTTAGAACCTCCTTTTCGAAAAATTATTCATGTAGATATGGATGCATATTATGCATCTGTAGCACAATTGGATAACCCTGAATTAAAGGGGAAAGCAATTGCGGTTGGGGGAGGAGGAATCAGAGGTGTCATTTCTGCTGCGAGTTACGAAGCAAGAAAATACGGTGTAAAATCGGCCATGAGTGGTGTTTTAGCAAAACAAAAATGTCCAAATTTAATTTTTGTAAAAACAGATTTTGAACGTTATAAAGAAATCTCCGCCAAAATCCGACAAATTTTTTACGAATATACAGACTTGGTTGAGCCGCTTTCTTTAGACGAAGCGTATCTAGATGTTACCGAAAACAAGAAAGGAAATCCGTCTGCGAATGCAATTGCACGAGAAATTAGACAGCGTATTTTTGAAGAAACAGGTTTGCGAGCTTCTGCCGGAATTTCAATTAATAAATTTATTGCTAAAGTAGCTTCAGATATCAATAAACCAAATGGACAGAAAACGGTTCATCCCGAGGAGGTTATTCCTTTTTTAGAAGCGTTAGCGGTCAATAAATTTTATGGAGTTGGTAAAGTGACAGCTGCAAAAATGTATAATTTAGGAATTTTTGTTGGAAATGATTTAAAGAAAAAATCATTAGAAGAGTTGGTGAAACTTTTTGGTAAAGCGGGAACTCATTATTATAATATTGTTCGCGGAATTCATAACAGCCGAGTAAAACCAAATAGAATTCGTAAATCCATAGCAGCTGAAAGGACTTTTAATGAGAATATTTCTTCAGAAATATTTATGTTAGAAAGACTGCAGATTATTGCAGAGGAACTCGAAAGACGAATGAAAAAATCAGACACAAAAGGGAAAACGATTACTCTAAAGATTAAGTATTCTGATTTTACACAACAAACAAGAAGTAAAACGAAAGCATCTTTTATGCAGACTAAAAAGGAATTTTTGCCAGTTGTAAAAGAATTATTATATCAAGAAAAATTAAAGAATTCAGTTCGTTTATTAGGAATTTCTTTCGGAAATTTAAACACCATAAAAAAAGATCCGGTTTGGGTGCAATTACAGTTTGAATTTTAACACACAATCTTATTACGATAAAGAACGAAGAAGCCTTTGGTTAATTAACCTTACTGTAGATTTTACCATGACAAAAAAGAGTAAATGAAAATAAAAAAAGTAAGAACAAATTCTAAAAATGAAGATTTCATTAAATTAGTAAAAAAATTAGATGCATATCTAAAAACTACTGATGGAGATGAACATGATTTTTACAATCAGTTTAATCATATTGATGTTTTAAAAGATATTGTGGTAATTTATTTTAATGACATCGCAGTAGGTTGCGGAGCCATTAAAAAATTTGATGATACTTCTGTTGAATTAAAAAGAATGTTTGTTTCATCAGAAAATAGAGGTTCGGGTATTGCACAAAAAATACTTCAAGAATTAGAAACGTGGGCAAAAGAATTAGGATATCAAGAATGTATTTTAGAAACAGGAGTAAGACAGGTAGGTGCTGTGAAGTTTTATAAAAAGTGTAATTATAAAATCATTCCAAATTATGGGCAATATAAAAATATGGAAAATAGCATTTGTTTTAAAAAACGACTATAAATGAATTACAGTTACTGGGAATTAAAAGAGTGGTTTACAAACATTGATTTTACTATTGTTGGTAGTGGAATTGTAGGTTTAAATTGCGCTTTAGGACTGAAAAAAAAGCATCCTAAAGCGAAAATTCTAATTCTAGAAAAAGGGATGTTGCCACAAGGCGCAAGTACTAAAAATGCTGGCTTTGCTTGTTTTGGGAGTTTATCGGAATTAATAGACGATTTAAACTCTCATACGGAAGAAGATGTTTTTAACTTAGTGGATAAGCGCTGGAAAGGGTTACAGTTATTGCGTAAAAACTTAGGGGATAGCAATATCGATTTTCAGCAAAATAAAGGATTTGAACTGTGTGAAGATCAAGCTTTTTTTACGGAATGTATTTCTCGTAAAAATCAAATTAATGCGTTATTAAAACCGATTTTTAAGACCGATGTTTTTTCAGTTTCTGAAAACACTTTTGGTTTTAAAAAAGTGCATCAGCAATATATTGTAAATAATTTTGAAGGTCAAATTGATACAGGTAAAATGGCGTTTGAATTGCTGCATAAGGTTCAAAATTTAGGTGTTAAAATTTTAAATAATATTAGTGTTGAGCAGTTTATAGAAAATCAAAGTAAAATACACGTAAAAACCAACAGGTTAGATTTTTACACTAAAAAAATATTTATTGCAACGAATGGTTTTACTTCGAAAATTTTGAAAGAAAACGTACAGCCAGCAAGAGCACAAGTTCTAATTACAAAGCCAATTAAAAACTTACATATAAAAGGAACTTTTCATTTAGAAAAAGGGTATTATTACTTTAGGAATATAGATAATAGAGTGCTCTTTGGAGGAGGTAGAAATCTCGATTTTAAAACGGAAGAAACGACTGCATTCGGTCAGACAGAGATCATTCAAAACCAATTAGAAAAGATATTAAAAGAAACAATTTTACCAAATACAGACTTTGAAATTGAACACAAATGGAGTGGAATTATGGGTGTTGGAAATCAGAAAAAAGCAATTGTTAAACAGCTTTCTGAGAACGTTTTTTGTGGAGTTCGTCTAGGGGGAATGGGCATCGCAATTGGTAGTTTAGTTGGCAAAGAGTTGGCGGATTTACTGAATTAGAGATATGAAAGAAAACCTCAAAAATTTTGATATTATTATAATTGGAGGCGGTTTGGCGGGTTTGTGCAACGCAATTCACTTATCTAAATTTGATAAAAAAGTGCTATTAATTGAGAAAAACAACTATCCAAAACATAAAGTATGTGGTGAATACATTTCTAATGAAGTCTTGCCATATTTAGAGTTTCTTGATATTAATCCTTTTAATTTCGGTGCGGTAAAGATTGATAGGTTCGAGCTTTCGACAACTAAAGGTAATTTGATTTCAGCAAAATTACCTCTGGGAGGCTTCGGAATTTCTCGTTACAAGCTCGATTTCGAGTTGTCAAAAAAAGCAATAAAAAATGGCGTAACCATATTAAAAGACATTGTTCTTAATGTTGATTTCTCCAATGATTCTTTTCTAGTACAAACGAAAGAAAATAAAAAATATACATCAAAAATTACAATTGGAGCATTCGGTAAAAGAAGTGTCTTAGATGTAAAAATGAACCGTAATTTTATTCAAAAAAAATCACCTTATTTAGGGGTGAAAATTCATGTAAAAGGAAATTTTCCAGAAGATTTAGTAGCGCTTCATAATTTTAAAGGAGGATATTGTGGTGTTTCTAAAGTAGAAAATAACGCGATTAATTTGTGTTATATCACCAACTTTTTATCGTTTAAAAAATATAAAAACATTGATGATTTCCAACAAAAAGTTGTTTTTCAAAATCATTTTTTAAAAGAGATATTCAATGGCTCTGAAGCTATTTTTGAAAAACCATTAACGATAAGTCAGATTTCTTTTGTAACTAAAAATCCAGTAGAAAATCATATTTTAATGTGTGGTGATTCTGCAGGAATGATTCACCCTTTGTGTGGAAACGGAATGAGCATGGCAATTCAATCTGCGCAAATGGCGTCTAAATTGATTCTAAATTACTTTAATGGGGAGTTGAATTCGAGAAATGAACTTGAAAAGCAATATATTAGAGATTGGAACAGAAAATTTAGTTTTCGTTTAAAAACAGGTCATTTTATTGCAATGTTGTTTAGAAAAGATAAGATTGCAGCTGTTTTGCTACAAGTTTTAAAGAAATTACCTTTTTTGTTGCCAATAATTATAAAACAGACACACGGAAAATTAATGAAAATTTAATGGATTTCTTTATAAATACAAAATACAGAACAGATAAAGAGGAGTTAATGGATGATTTTTCTATCGGTGGAGATTTGTTAAGAGATACATTAGATAAATTAGAAAATATAAACCGTTGGTTAGGCGGTAATCTAGTAACCTTAAATTCATTGAAGAAAATTTTAAAAAACCATCCAAAAGAACAGGAGTTAAAAATTGTAGATATTGGTTGTGGTCATGGAGATATTTTGCGAGACGTAGCTAAGTTTGGCAGAAAAAATGGTTACAATATGAAGTTGTTAGGAATCGATGCAAACCCAACTGCGATAGAATATGCAGATGAATTATCGACCGAATTTCATGAATTAAGCTTTACAACCGAAGATATTTTTTCTATGGAATTTAAAAAAAGGAAATTTGATGTTGTTTTAGCAACACTATTTCTGCATCATTTTAAAGAAGAGGAGCTGTTTTCTTTTTTGGGAAACACATTAAAACAAACGAAAATAGGAATTGTAGTTAACGATTTACACAGACATAAATTAGCGTATTATCTATTTATGATATTATCCCTTTTTATTAAAAATAAAATGATTATTGAAGACGGTTTAACCTCTGTTTTAAGAGGATTTAAGCGAAAAGATTTGGTTAAAATTTCTGAACAATTAAGTATAAAACCACAAATTTCATGGAAATGGGCTTTCCGTTATCAGTGGACACTAATAAGAACAAAGTTTTGATTTAGACATTTAAAAAAGATTAAAACTTTTGAATTTCAAAGGAGAAAATAATTGTGACAAAAAAATAATATGAAAGTAAAAATAACATCAGTTGCATTACAGCTGCCAAAATATTTTAGAGAAACAAAAGATATCATTCCGTTTGTAAAACACTGGATGCAAAATCAAGAGACTCGTTTTCAGCGAAAAGTAATTAAACTTTTTGAAGGAGCTGGCGTTGATAAGCGCTATTCAATTATGGATCCTGAAGAAGTTTTTATAGCAACTTCTTTTGAGGAAAAAAACAATATTTATGCACGAGAGGTTGTAAAATTAGGAGAACAATCGTTAAAAAAAGCATTGGAAAAAGCAAACTTAAAAGCTATTGATTTGGATTTTATTATTACAGTAAGTTGCACGGGGATTATGATTCCTTCGATGGATGCATATTTAATAAATTCCTTAGAAATGAAGCAAGATATTGTGCGTTTACCAGTCACAGAAATGGGTTGTGCAGCAGGGGTCTCTGGCATTATTTATGCAAAGAATTTTTTAAAATCAAACCCAAATAAAAGAGCCGTTGTTGTTGCGGTTGAAGCACCAACGGCAACGTTTCAATTAGACGATTATTCAATGACAAATATTGTAAGTGCTGCCATTTTTGGTGATGGCGCTTCTAGTGTGATTTTGTCTTCATATGAAGAGGATAAAGGGCCAGAAATAATAGACGAAGCTATGTATCATTTTTACGATGCTACAGAAATGATGGGTTTTAATCTTGTAAATACCGGTTTGCAGATGATTTTAGATAAGGAGGTTCCACAGAAAATATCAGATCACTTCCCGGCCATTGTGCACCCTTTTTTAGAAAGAAATAACCTAACAATTGAGAATATCAATCATTTGATTTTTCACCCTGGAGGGAAAAAAATAGTGCAAACCGTAGAAGACTTATTTGGAGTTCTAGGTAAAAATATAGATGACACAAAAGAAGTGCTTCGTTTGTATGGAAACATGTCTAGCGCAACTGTTTTGTATGTTTTAGAGCGGTTTATGGATAGAGATCCAGCAAAAGGAGAAAGAGGTTTAATGTTGAGCTTTGGTCCAGGTTTTTCTGCACAAAGAATTTTGTTAGAATGGTAAGAGAATTTCAAAATAAAAATTATTGGGCACTAATTTTAGGTGGATCAAGTGGCTTGGGTCTGGCAACTGCAAAAAAGTTAGCCAAACACGGTATGAATATTTGTGTTATCCATAGAAACTCAAGAGCTCAAAAACAAGAGATTGAAAAACATTTTAATGAAATTCGAAGTGAAAATATTGAATTTATTTCTCACAATTTTGACGCTTTAAATGTTGAAAAAAGAGAGGGATTTATACTAGAATTTATAGAAAAATTAAGAGGAAAGGGCACAATAAAAACCCTGGTTCACTCTATTGCAAAAGGCAACTTAAAACCTATGTTTTCTGAAGAAAAACAGGTTTTAAAAAATGACGATTTCCAAATTACTATTAATGCAATGGCTATTAGTTTGTATGATTGGTTTCAGGCAATATTTGATAAAAAATTATTTGCAGATGACGCAAGGATTATCAGCTTTACGAGCGAAGGAAATTCGAAACCTTGGAAAAATTATGCAGCAGTTTCTGCGGCAAAAGTTACGTTAGAAGCTATATCTAGAAATATTGCTATAGAATTTGCTCAATTCGGAGTTAGAGCAAATTGTATTCAAGCTGGCGTAACAGATACAGCTTCTTTAAATATGATACCTAATAGCGAAACGATAAAACAGCACACATTGAAAAGAAATCCTTTTCGGAAACGAACAACCCCGGAAGATGTTGCAAATGTGGTATATTTATTAAGTAAAGACGAAGCTTCGTGGATTAATGGAACGATTATAAAAGTTGATGGAGGGGAAAGTTTAAATTAGAAATGGACAAAAAAAAGATTATACAGTATTTACCTTATACGAAGCCTTTTTTGTTTGTCGATGAAATTATGCATGTTTCAGAAAATGGAGTTTCCGGAAATTACACATTTAAAGAAAAAGAGTTTTTTTACGAAGGTCATTTTAAACACAACCCAGTAACACCAGGTGTAATTTTAACAGAGACGATGGCGCAAATTGGTTTAGTGTGTTTAGGTGTTTTTTTATTAAAAGAGGAGATTTCATTAGAGGTAAAACCTCAAATAGCATTAACTTCAAATCAAATTGATTTCTTTTTACCTGTATACCCCAATGAAAAAGTAAAGGTTGTTTCAGAAAAAGAATATTTTAGATTTAATAAATTAAAATGTGTAGTTAAAATGTACAATGAAAAGGACGAATTGGTTTGTAGAGGAACTATTTCAGGAATGGTTGTAGCAAAAGAAATACTCAAGTAAATTCATAAAAAGATACTGAAATGAATTCAGCGCAAAAGAAAAATAGAGTTGTTATTTCGGGTTTAGGAGTTGTCGCTCCGAATGGAGTTGGTATAGAAGCGTTTACAAAAGCCATAAAATCTGGAACCTCTGGAATTTCGTTTCATCAAGAATTAAAAGACAAAGGTTTTTCCTGCTGTATTGGTGGAATTCCGGAAGTGTCAGAAGAAAAAAAGTTAGAATATTTAACACCTTTGCAGTTAAGAGGTTTTAATAGTACCAGTATTTTATATGGCTGTATGGCTGGGATTGATGCCTGGAAAGATGCTGGTTTTTCAATAGATGAAAACTCAATTTTAGATTACGATTCAGGATTAATTTTTGGTACAGGAACCTCAGGAATCGAGAAGTTTAGAGAATCGATCTATAAAATTGATGAGCAAAAAGTGAGGCGCTTAGGAAGTACATCTGTCGTGCAAACCATGGCTAGTGGGATTTCAGCCTATTTAGGCGGAATTTTAGGTTTTGGCAATCAGGTGACTACAAATTCATCAGCCTGTACAACCGGAACAGAAGCGTTATTATTGGGTTTTGAACGCATAAAAAATGGGAAAGCGAAACGAATGTTAGTGGGTAGCTCTAGTGACAGTAGTTTATACACTTGGGGTGGTTTTGATGCGATGCGGGTAACGACGTATAAGCACAATGAAACTCCTGAGAAAGGTTCTAGGCCTATGAGCGAAACAGCATCAGGATTTGTACCCGGAAGTGGGGCAGGAGCTCTAGTCTTAGAGTCTTTAGAAAGTGCTTTAGAAAGAAAAGCCACTATTTATGCAGAAGTTTTAGGAGGAAATATCAATTCTGGGGGACAAAGAAAAGGCGGAACGTTAACGGCCCCAAATTCAGAAGCTGTTCAGAAATGCATTACAGATGCATTGCTCGACTCAGGAATATCTTCAACAGAAATAGATGTGATAAACGGTCATTTAACCGCTACATCAAAAGATGCCTTAGAAATAGAAAACTGGAGTAATGCGCTACAAAGAAAAGGATCGGATTTTCCTTATATAAATTCCTTAAAGTCAATGGTTGGTCATTGTTTGGCAGGTGCAGGAGCTATTGAATCTGTCGCTTCTGTTTTGCAGATTAAAGAACAGTTTATATTTCCAAATATTAATTGTGAAGACATTCATTCTGAAATATCTGAATTGATCGACGCTCAAAAGATTCCGATGAAAATGATAGAAAAAGATATTCATATTGTTGCAAAAGCAAGTTTTGGTTTTGGTGATGTAAATGCTTGTGTTATCTTTAAAAAATATATTTAGAAAAAATGATAAAGGAAGAATTAATTATAAAATTAAAAGCGATTGTAAAACCCTATATTCAAGAAGAAGAAGCTTTTAAAAACTTAACAGAGGAAACAGATTTTATTAGTGATTTAAAAATAAATTCAGCTAATTTGGTAGATGTTGTTTTAGATGTAGAAGATGAATTTAATATAGAAATAGATAATGATTCTATGGAGAAAATGCTTTCTGTAAAAGCGGCTATAGAAATTATAGAACAAAAGTTGTCAGCGTAATGATTGGTAATGATATTGTTGATCTAAAATTAGCAAAAAATCAAAGTAATTGGCAACGTAAAGGATTTTTAGAAAAACAGTTTACTGAAGAAGAGCAAAAAACTATCTTGAACTCTAATGATCCATTTTCTCAAGTTTGGTTGTTTTGGAGCATGAAGGAGGCTGCTTATAAATGTTATACTCAACGGTATAAAAAACGATTTTTTGCGCCTAAAAAATTCATTTGTAAAATGATTTCAAAAACTTTAGGATATATTTCAATTGATCGAGAAGTTTACTTTTCAACGACAATAATTACAGAAAACTATATACATACAATTGCGTCGGAAAGGAAAGAAGTTAGTTTTGATTTTAGCTTCATCACCTTTGATCATAAAACCGATCAAACAACATTTTTAAACAATAGTATACTAGCCTTTTTTTCTGGAGCAGATACTGTTCAAAAAGATAAATTTGGAATTCCGTTCTTATATAATCAACAAAGAAAAATCCCTGTTTCTCTTTCAACATCTCATCACGGAAATTTTGGAGGGTTTGTAATTTTAAAAAACCAATGGACATAAAACATGAACTTTTTAAACATTGTAAATCGTTTGTGAATAAGCGTGCACAAACAGTTGAAGAAATCATTTCATCTAACCAAAAAGCATTGCATTCAGAAACGAAGAGTTCGGCAGGAGATAAGCACGAAACGGGAAGAGCAATGTTGCAGTTAGAAATGGAAAAAGCCAGTCAACAGTTAGAAGGTATTTCTCAAATGAATGAAATTTTATCTAAAATTGACTTCTCAGAAGAATCAAAAAAGGCACATTTAGGGAGTCTTATTTTTACAGAGAAAGCCAATTATTTTTTGAGTATTTCTGCTGGACAAATAATAGTTGATCGTCAAAAATATTTTGCAGTTTCCGTTTCTTCACCAATAGGAAAACTACTGTTAGGAAAAAGTGAAAATGAACTGATTTCTTTTAACGGTGTGGACCAGAATATTTTAAAAATTTTTTAAGACAACTTTTCTTATTGCGAAATTATATTACCAGTTTTACTCAATGAGCAAACAAATTTTTTTACCAGTTTTTATCTTTGAGAAATAATTTAGAAACACTTTTTGATTTTCAAATTCAGCTTCAATCAACCAGTAAGAACCTTTAAAATATGAATTTATAACGGTTGCTTTTTTTTCAGATTTTTCAACTATTTTTATTTGATGTGGATATCGTAAAACACTTTGACGACCAACAGTAACTTCATTAACGTCATCAAATAGAGCGGCAACATATTTTTCTTTTGGATCTTTATAGATCTCTAAAGGATGGTTATTCACAAGTATTTTATTGTTTCTGATAATGATTAATTTATCAGCAAAGGAAAGTGCATCATTTTTATCATGAGTAGCAACAATACAGGTAATGTTTTTATTTTTTAAATAGGAAAATAAATTTCTTCGTAAAGAGTTTTTTTTAAAGTTGTCTATTTGTCCAAAAGGTTCATCTAATAATAATAATTCAGGCTCTTTTGCTAAGGCCCTAGCAATCGCGACTCTTTGTTTTTGACCACCACTTAAGTTTTTTACTTTGGTATTTTCAAAAGCTTTCATTTCTATTACTTCTAGCAATTCTTGCGTACGTTTTTCACTTTCTTCAGGATAAAAACGAGATAAGAATTTTTTTATATTTTCAGAGACAGAAATGTAAGGCATCAAATCAAAATCTTGTGCAACATATTTAAAGAAATTCATTCCTGGAACCAAATGAAATTTAGGGCCTAAAACTTCATTTTCTTTCCAAAAGATATTCCCACTGTTTAAATTTAATAAACCATAAATTGCTTTTAAAAGAGTAGATTTTCCGCAACCACTTTCACCCATTACACAAAGATGTTCTCCTTCTTTTAAGGTGAAGCTAAACTTTTTTAAAACAATTTTATTTTTTGAGTACCCAAAAGAGATGTTGTTTACGACAAGCATAGATGTTTATAAGTAACGGTTATACCAACTATCTTCAATGGCAATTTCCCAGTAATTTTCTAAGTCTTCTTTGTTGTTTATCAAATTGTCAAAAATGATGGTTTTTGCAGTAACAGCTTTGTTTTTAACTAGCTTCTTAAAGTCTTTTAATTCTTTGTATTGTACATATTCACCCTGTTTAAAGCAAACGTTCATTTTGTCTAAAAGATTAACTTTGTACGTTTCTTGAAGTTGTAAAATAAAAGAAACAGAAGTATCAATATCTGCATTTGTTAAAGTTGTTTCCGAATCATCTGCAACTAAAATGATGAATCTATTGTATAAAAAGCGGTAAGAAACTTTGAAGTTTTCATCCTCTAATTTCCAGTTTTCTGCAAATTTTTTTATTTTCTTTTCTATTTCATCAATTTCTGTGGAGTAAAATTTTCTATCAGAAGGATAAACCCAAACTTTAGCATCATTAGAAATTGATGTATAATCTACAAACATATTACAACTTTTAGTTGTGCAAATATACAGAAAGAAAAACCGCAAACTTGAAATCAAATTTGCAGTTTTAAAAAGTATTTTTAAAATTTCACAACTCTTTTGCCAACGTGTTTTTAAGTAAATTCACAAAATCTTCCTGGGTGCTTTTCCCTTTATTTTTATTATACCAAACTTGTAAATCTTGCTTAAAATCAGCATCTAAACTTCCGTGTTCAGCTTTATAGGCTGCTACCATATTTGTTGCCACAGTTGGTCTTGGCCCCCAAGTATTTATGACATTACTCTCTTTATCTAAAACAATTAATTTAGGGATTGCGCTACCACCATTTGTTAAAAATAAATTCATTAACGCTAAGTTTTCATCACGTAAAACCAATTTTAAATCAATCTGATCATTTAACTCAGCCATTTTATTGATTACGGGTAAATTCTGAGCCGCATCTCCGCACCAACCTTCAGTAATAACTAACCAAGTTTGGGGCTCTTTTACTTTTTGAATTTCTTCAATAATTTCCTCAGCAATTTTAATCGTTTTATCTAAACGTTTCATCCTTCTATCGTTTAACAAACTATAGTTTGTTAAATCTTCCGATTGATTTGGTCCTGTAGATTTATTTTCTGCTAATAAATTTTTTACTAAATCTTTATATTCTTTGTAAGAAATAGCATTTTCTAAACTTTTTTCAACGATTTTCTTCATAACTTTTAAACTAAAATCTCTAAATTAGACGGGAAAAAAAATAAAACTTACACGGTATTATTTTTAACTAATTCTAAAATTTATTCTACCCATTAAATTACGTATTTTTACAAGATTAATTTTTTACAATTTGAAATATTTTTTATTTTTTTTAATGTTTGTTGTCTTTTTTTCTTGTAATGGAAAGAAAAAACAGAATCTGCAGAAACAAGATGTAAAACCCCTTTTAAGTGTTGTTAAAGAATATGGTGTTGCCGAAAAAGTAGATACACTATTTCTAAAAGAGGTGGAAGATTGGGCAGAATTAAAAGCAGTTGATAATTTTTTATTAAGGTTTAAAAAAGTTTCACCAAATGAGGTTTTAAGCAATGCTCTTGAATTAGAAGGTTTGGTAAAGTCTTTAAAAGATAGCGTAAAACCAGTATTATTTGATGTGCCTTCTTTTATTGTAAGGGTTCATATTTTACATAATGAAACTTTAAGACTGTCAGATATGACATTTATTCCTGCAATTAATGCCGCAGAAGTGAATTTACAAACAGAGAAAATTATTAGCGCTTTTTCTGGAGTAAATTCTAAAGTGAATACAATTTTGTCAAAAAAACGTTTTGAAGACGCAATTGATGTCGATGTAAATTTTATTGGTTTAGATTCCACAAAAATTGATAGTATTTCTAAAAAAGCCATTAATTTAAAATTAAAAGAGAACTTACAAAATCAATTAGTAAAAAGACTAAAATGAAAAATATAATAGTATTATTATTGATAGTTTTAATTTCTGTTTCATGTCAAAATGAATCAAAACAAATTTCTAATTTAGAACTCGATTCAATAAAAAAAGAAACAAATAAAATAGTAAATAGTTGGCATAAAGCTGCCGCAGAAGCTAATTTTGAAGGTTATTTTGGTTTAATGGATAGTGTTTCTGTATTTATAGGGACGGATGCTTCAGAAAACTGGAATAAAAACAAATTTCAAGCTTTTAGTAAACCTTATTTTGATAAAGGAAAAGCATGGGATTTTGAAACTTTAGAACGCAATATCTATGTAAATTCTTCTGGGGAATTTGTTTGGTTTGATGAACTTTTAAGGACTTGGATGGGAACTTGCAGAGGTTCAGGTGTTTTAGAAAAAATAGAAAATAGCTGGAAAATTAAACATTATGTTTTATCAGTTTCAATACCAAATGAGGATATTAATAGGGTGATTACGATTAAGAAAAAAAATGATTCTATATTTTTAAAGAAGTTTAATTAAGAAAGAATCTCATTTACAGTTTTGAAAATTAAATCATTTTCAAAACCTTTTCTCATTAAAAAATCTATTAATTTTTTCTTTCTCTTGTAAACATTTGGCTCAGAAATCACTTCATTTCTGTTTTCGGTAATGCTGTATAATGTTTTTAAGTATTCTGTTTCATCAATTTCTTTAAGAGCTGTTTTGATATTGTAAGCAGAAATATCTCTAAATTTTAATTCTCTAACAATCCGTTGTTTTCCCCAGTTTTTTATTCTGAATTTTCCGCGAGCATAACTTTTAGAAAAGCGTTCTTCATTTAAAAAATCATCTTTCATTAAACTTAATAAGATGAGTTCTTTAGCTTCTGGAATTAAATTAAATTCCCACATTTTTTGCTCCACTTCTTTGTGACATCGATCTTGATAAGCGCAGTAATGTTCTAGCTTTCGCTTTATTTCATCAACTGTAAAGTATTTTTTCTCTTTTTTAAACATTATTTCGAAAATACAAAAAGGGTTGAAATTATTAAGATTTCAACCCTTTTTATTATAGACTTAATTTGTTTTGCTTACTGAATTTGTTCATCCAATTTCAAAGAAAGTCGATCATTAGTTTTTAATTGTCCTTTAACTCTCATTTTTAACTTCGTAATTAAAAAGAATAAAATTGGAACTACAATTAGCGTTAGGAACGTGGCAATGAACAAACCATAAATAACTGTCTTTGCTAACGGGCCCCAAAACACAACGTTATCTCCTCCCATGTAAATATTGGCATCAAAATCACTAAACAGGGTAAAGAAGTTAACATTTAAACCAATTGCTAATGGAATTAATCCTAAAATAGTGGTAATTGCTGTCAATAAAACCGGCCGTAAACGAGCTTTTCCCGCCTTTACAACCGTTTCAAATAAGCTTTCTAGCGGTAAATAGTCAGCATCAGAAATACCGTCTTGTATTTTTCTTCTGTCAATTAATAGCTGTGCATAATCTAGCAATACTACTCCGTTATTTACTACAATTCCGGCTAGAGAAATAATACCAACCATGGTCATCATAATTACAAATGGTGCACCTGTAATTACTAACCCACCAAAAACCCCAATGAAACTTAAAAATATGGCCAACATAATAATCCCTGGTTTTGAAACGGAATTAAATTGGAAAATCAGGATAAAGAAAATCAATAGTAAACCAGTAAAGAAAGCACCCATTAAGAAAGTCATTTGTTTATTTTGCTCTTCAATTTGACCTGTATAATCAATTTTAATTCCTTTCGGTAAATCTTTAAAACTTTTCATTGAATTTTGAATTCTAGCGACAACTGCACCAGCATCTGTTTCTCCTGGTGAAAGGGCAGAATAAACAGTCACAACTCTTTTCACGTTTTTGTGTTTTATAGCACTAAAACTAGAGCTGTTAGTTTGAGAAGCAACTGCAGAAACGGGAATTTCTTTAATTTTACCAGAAGCTTGATCTCTAAACGTTATTTTTTGATTGAAAACAGCACTCTTATTGTATCGATCCTCTTTATTAAATCGGACATAAATATCATAATCTTCACCGTTTTCTTTATATACTCCAGCTTTATTTCCAAAAATAGAGGCTCTTAATTGTTGTCCAACTTGCCCCGTGCTAACACCTAATTCTCCCGCTTTTTTTCTATCAACTAAAACTTGCATTCCAGGTTTCGATTTATTTACATCGATCTTTAATTCATCAACTCCGGAAATACTTTGCGTATTCAAATAATCACGCATTCTCTCTGCTGTAAAAATTAATTCTTCATAATTTTCACCATTTAATTCGATGTTGATTGGCGATCCTGCTGGTGGCCCATTTGCATCTTTTTCAACTGAAATTAAAACTCCTGGATAAATACCAACCAAAGCCGCTTGAACTTTTTGGCGTAAAACTTCACTGTCTTCTCCTCGTCTATATTTATACTCGCGCATGGAAGCAGTAATTTTTCCTTTGTGAGGCATTTCTGCAGAAGAACCGCCATCTGTTTGTGGATTCCCAGCGCCTTCACCAACTTGAGAAACAGTACTTTCTACCATGAAATTATACCCATTATCTGTGTACATTTTTTGATTTAAAACACCATCTACTTTTTGTTCTATCTCTTTGGTTATTTGATTTGTTTTCTCAATATCTGTTCCCTGAGGATACTCGATATATACAATAATCTGATTAGGTTTGTTGTCCGGAAAAAACTCAATTTTAGTTCTTTGCTCTCCGATAGACCATCCAAAACCAGCAAAAGCAAAAAATAATAAAATAAAGGTTCCCGTAACTAAAACGTAAGGTGTTCGGCCAGATAGAGCTTTTTTTAGTTGTTTTCCATACCAGTTTTCTAATGACACTAAAGTATTTTTTTGGAAATAATTTGCTGCTTTTCTCAAAATTAATCTGTACACCCAAAACATAATTGCGGTGAATATAATTAAGCTTCCTAGAGCATTATATTCGCCACCAAAGAAGAAAATTAACAAACCAATAACTAACATAATACTAGTTAACTTGATAATGTTTTTAAGTGGCATATCGTTATCCTCAATACTCATAAACTGAGAAACCAATACCGAGTTAAAGAAGATAGCAACGAATAAAGAAGAGCCTAAAACAATAGACAACGTAATTGGTAAAATTACCATAAACTGGCCCATAATTCCTGGCCAAAGACCTAATGGAATAAATGCTGCTACCGTTGTTGCTGTTGAAATAATAATAGGGAATGCAATTTCTCCAATTCCTTTTTTAGCAGCTTCAATTCTAGTCATTCCTTCTTCATCCATTAAACGATATACGTTTTCAACTACTACAATTCCATTATCAACGAGCATCCCAAGTCCCATAATTAAACCAAAAAGAACCATGGTATTTAAAGTGTAACCTAATGCACCCAAAATCATTAAAGACATAAACATTGACATTGGAATGGCGAAACCAACAAAAATTGCATTTTTAAATCCGAGGAAAAACATTAAAACAATCACTACTAAAATGACTCCGAAAATAATATTGTTTACCAGATCATCTACTTGACCAATTGTTTTAGGAGATTGATCATTTGCAATCGTTACTTTTAAATCTGAAGGGAAAGTATTCTTTTTAGTTTCTTTTACAATCTTGCCAATTTTATCTGCGGCAGCAACCATATTTTCACCAGATCTCTTCTTTACATCTAACATAACAACAGCATCACCATTTTCTCTGGCGTATGTTGTTTTATCTTTATCTTTAAAGAAAATTTCTGCAACATCTTTTAAATAAATTGGGTTTCCCTTTTCTGCTTTAATAACAAAATCCCCTAAATCTGATGGTGTCTCTATTTCACCAATAATTCGGATTGTTCTTCTTTGCTGACTTGTAATAAAGTTACCAGCAGACATGGTTACATTTCCACGATTGATAGCATTTGTAATATCATCGAAACTAACTTTTGCTGCCATCATTTTGAAAATATCTACAGCAACTTCTACTTCTTTATCTTGTGCTCCACGAATATCTACTTTCTTAATTTCTGCTAAATCTTCAATTTCATTTTGTAAGATTTCTCCAAATTCTTTCAATTTTGCAACCGGATAGTTACCAGAAATATTAATGTTTAGAATTGGCACTTCTTCAGAAATGCTCAGTTCGAAAACATTTGGGGTTACCTTTGCACCGTTAAATGTTGGCCAATCTTCGCCGGCAGTCTCTTCGTCTATTTCATCTTTTACTTTCTGTTTTGCTTTGTCTCCAGCAATTTTTTCATCAAATTCTACGGTAATTATAGAGTAATCTTCTTGAGAGGTTGAGGTAATCTTTACAACATTACTAATAGATTTTAGCTTGTCCTCTAAAGGGTTGGTAATTAGTTTTTCAATATCTTCTGCAGTATTTCCCGGGTATACAGAACTGATGTAAATCTTAGTTTCATTTATTTCAGGAAAATTTTCTCTAGGCATTGTAAAATACGCGGAAATTCCTAAATAAAGAATCAGAAACATCAGAACATAAATAGTAGTTTTATTATTTATTGCCCAAGAAGAAAGTTTAAATTCTTTATCTACTTGTTTGTTTTTTTTAGCCATTTTTTTACTATTTATTAATCACTTTTACAACTTGACCATTATTTACGCTTCTTGCACCTTCCATGATAACCTCTGCATTTTCGGAAAGATTTTTAGTAACTTCAATCATGTCTCCTTGTGTTTTTCCTGTTTCAATAATTAGTCTTGCTGCAACAGCTTCATTGTTCGGTTTTTTATCCTTTAGAACATAAATAAATTGCTCTCCTTTTGCGTTTTCTGAAATTATGCTTTGCGGAATTAATATAGCTTTCATTTTTGTATAGTCATTAATTTGAAGTTTTGCCGTCAAGTTTGGTTTTACATTTCCACTTTTATTTGCAACGCTAACTTCAATTTTAAATGACCTATTATTAGGATTGATAAAACTACCTACTTGTTTTATTTGACTAATGAGTGTTTCTCCTAAAACAGGAAATGCTACTTTAACCTCTTTATTTTTAGTGATGCTAGCAATGTATTTTTCAGGCACTTCAGCTTCAACATACATGTTTTTGAGATTCACAATTCTAAAAACTTCAGAGCCTTGACCTGGAGCGATAACGGTTCCTGGTTCTTTTAAAACATCATCAATCACTCCAGAAAAAGGTGCCCTTATCGATGCTTTCGATTGCTGACTTTTTAGTTGTTGTAGAGAGTTTCTTTGAGCCTCGTAATTTGTTTTTGTTTGTAAAAACTGAATTTCAGAACCAATTTTTTCTTCCCACAAACGCTTTTGACGCTCGAAAGTTGTTTTTGCTAATTGCGTCGTTGCCTCTAATTGTGCAACCTGATTGCTTAATCCACCATCATCAATCACTGCTAGCAATTGTCCTTTAGAAACCCTTTGACCTTCTTTTACTAATATTTTTCGTAAAATTCCAGGTATTTCTGGATACACCAAAATATTCTGTTTTGTTTTAACGTTTCCTTGTATTTCTAAATAGTGGTTAAAAACTTCGGTTTTTGTAGTAAAAGTTGTTATTAAAGGAAGTTTTTTAACCGTATCTTTTTTAGAAATTGCTCTATTTATAGCTTCTAAATCTTTATTTATAGTCTCTAAATTAGATGCTATTTCTTTCTTTTTTTCTTTTAGCTCGGTTAAAGTTCCTGAAGAAACTAAACTCTCTATAGAGATTATTTTTTTCTCCCCACAAGAGATTAAAAAAACTGTTATTATTAATAATGAATATACTTTTCTCATTGCCTGATAATTATTTAATTGGTAAGTTTAATGCGTTTTCTAATGTTGCTTTTTTAGCAATTACATCCAACATAGATTGTATGTAGGTTTGTTGTTGATTGTATAATTGGTTTTGTGCTTGTAACAAATCGAAACTAGACGATATTCCTTCAAAGAATTTAATACGTTGTTTCTTCTCTATTCTTTCTGCTAAACCAACATTTCTCTTTGAAGTGTTATAATTTTCTATACTTAGTTGATATTCACTTTTTGCTTTTTCTGCCATTAAACTTAAACGTTGCTTTGTCTCTTTTAATCGAATATCAGAATTTTCTAATGCAATTTTTGCTTGTGCTGTTTTAGATTTTCGTGAGAAACTGCTAAAAACAGGAATATTTAAACTTACACCTAAAAGAGAGGAGCCGAACCATTGCTGATTATTATTGAAAAATGAAAAAGAATCTGAAAATGCTTGTCTACCGTAATTAACAAAGGCACTTAAACTTGGTAAAGCTTTGCTTTGTTCTAACTTCATCATTAATCTTTTTGTTTCTCTGTCATTCTCAGAAATTTTAAAATCTATGTGATTAGAGAAGTTAAATTCTGAATTAATTAAATCTAAATTGATATTATTTTCTGCTAAACCATCTAAAGAATCAGTTAAAATTAGTTTTGTGTTTATAGGACTTCCTAAAGAAAGGTTTAACATTTGATAAGCGATGTCTTTCATCCTTTTGACACTATTCAGCTGACTTTTTATATTCCCTAAAGTAATTTCTAATTGCTCTACGTCTTCTTCTTCATTAAATCCGTTTTCATATATTTTTTTAGCATCTTCATAATTTTTTTGAAGAATTTTAATGTTACTTTCTAAAATAGAAATACTGTTTTCGGTCACTAATACATTTCCGTATGCATTAACAACAGCCTCTCTTGTAAGAAGAGCTGTTTTTTCATTGGCTTGTTTAGAAACTTTTAAAAATGTTCTTGAAGCTTGCAAGCCTACTAAGTAAGACCCATCAAAGATTAATTGCGTTAAAGTAACGGAGGCATTCAAGTTTTGTTTTGTGCCAAAAACGACAGGTATAAACCCATCAGGGGCTTCTGGACTGGTTTGTCTCGTAATATCAAAGAAATCTTCTACAGTTTCTACTACGGACTCTCTGTTATCAAATGCAGCAGCGGGTAATAAAGAAACGGGTTGTTTTAAAAAGTTTTGGTAATCTACTTTTGCATTGATCTGCGGTAAACCAATAGCCGTTGTTTCCCAAACAATTTCTTTAGCAGATTTAATGTCGTTTTTTGCTGCTTTTGCATTGTAACTATTTTTAAGAGCAAAATTAATAGCTTCTTGTAGAGATAGTTGCATCGTTTTTTCTTGTGCGCTGGTTGCTAAGAAAAAACAAGTACTTAAGCATATTAAAATTAATTTTTTCATTCTGTTTTATTTCAGTTTTAATTGATTTTCTAGTATTTTAACTCCTTTGTCTGTAATAATTCCTCTTAAATGGTATTCTAAATAAAGACTGGTTAACGTATTCATAGAATATTTTTTTAATGGAAATATCTGTTGATCTTTAATACCAAGTATTCCACTAAAATAAATTCTACTAATAAAATCAACATCAATAGAGCTTCTAAATAAGCCCAATTGTACCCCTCTTTCTAAATTATCCTGAATAGTGGTTCGCATTATTAGAAGTTGTTTTTGTTTTAAAGAGGTATATATTTCTGGATAATATTTTTGAAGTTGATATAAAGGTGATGATTTTTCGTCCTTTAAATGTTCTGTTACCACACGTTTAATATGAAACAATTCGTCAATCGGGTTTAATTCTTGAGCACATATAGTATCTATACTACAACAAATAGTGTTAAACATATATTCGGTAACTGCATCAATTAAAGCCGTTTTATTGCTAAAATACTTGTAAAGCGTCTTTTTAGAAACACCAAGAGAACTTGCAATTTCATCCATTGTAACACTCTTAAAGCCAAGGTTTAAGAATAGTTCATTTGATTTTTCTAATATTTTGTTTCTCATAAATTAGATGCAAATATAGCCATGGAAACTGTGAGTACAAAAATAGTTTCCATAGTTTTAATGATTTTTTAACATTTAGATTAAAAAGAAATTTCTTTACAGTATTTTTACAAAAAACTTTAGACTTGGACATTTTACATTATCAACAAGAATTTTTAAACTACTTACAATCTAAAAAATGGATTAAAGATCCTAAAAATTTATACGAGCCAATAGATTATATTTTGCATTTAGGCGGTAAAAGAATGCGCCCTATTTTAACCTTAATGGCTGCAGATATTTTTTCTTCTAATTATAAAAAAGCACTACCCGCAGCTTTGGCAGTCGAGGTATTTCATAATTTTACTTTGGTACATGACGATATTATGGATGATGCGCCTCTTAGAAGAGGAAAAGCAACCGTTCATGAAAAATGGGATATTAGCACAGGAATACTCTCTGGTGATGCAATGCTTATTTTAGCATATCAATATTTTGAAAATTATGAGCCTATAATTTTTCAGAAATTAGCAAAGTTATTTAGTAAAACTGCATTAGAGGTTTGTGATGGACAGCAATTAGATGTTGATTTTGAAACAAGAAAAGATGTTACTATTGATGAATATATAAATATGATTCGTTTAAAAACATCAGTTTTGGTTGCTGCTGCATTAAAAATGGGTGCAATTGTAGCAGAAACAAATGAACTAGATGCTAATTTAATTTATGATTTTGGATTGAATTTAGGCTTGGCTTTTCAGTTACAAGATGATTATTTAGATACTTTTGGAGATGCAGCAACTTTTGGAAAGCAAATAGGAGGTGATATTATTGAGAATAAAAAAACATATCTATACCTCAAAGCATTAGAAGTGGCTAATAAAGAAGATAAACAAAAACTGTTGTTTTTTTATCAGCAGAAATTAGAAGATAATTCTATTAAAATTGCAGAAGTAACTCGAATTTTCGAGTTAAATGATATGCCCGTTTTAATCAAAGATAAAATAGAAAATTATACAGAAAAGGCATTTAATACCTTATCAAAAATGTCTATTAGCCAAGAAAACAAAGAAAACCTTAAGAACTTTGGTTTGTGGCTAATGAATAGAACCGTGTAATTATTATTTAATTTTATTTGCAAATAATTTAAAATTAATGTTACATTTGCACCCTAAATTATAGGTCCTATAGCTCAGTTGGTTAGAGCACCTGACTCATAATCAGGTGGTCCGAGGTTCGAGTCCTCGTGGGACCACATTAAAACAAAGGGTTTGCAGCATTTCAGCTTCAGGTCCTTTTTTTATTTACATAAAATTTGCATTTTATCTCTTATAAATGTAATTCCCTTTCTGTTTTTTTTGAAAAAGTATAATTCTCTCTTATAGGCTATTCACAAGGCTTTTAATGTCTAGTGATTTAAGCCAATACCCCAACTTTTTTTCTTAAAGCTGGTAGAAGATTTGAGAAACATTTGATTTATTTGTTCTATAAAAATAAATTTTTTGTAGACTGTAATTCTGCGGAATCCCGCAATTTAAACTGCGGGATTCCGCTCATTTAGAATTGTAAATTTATTTAGGTTAGCGCCTATGAAAGACGATTTATTAAAAATTCTAGAAGAAACAAATCAAAATAGAATAGATGTTAAAGCAGCACTAAAGCAAGTAATTGATTTATTAATTCATAGCGGCATTAATTGTTGTAAAAAATGTAAAAACCCAATAGCGATAGGACATAGGTTTTGTAATGGAGAATGCAGACAATCTTATTACCGCTATCTCGGAAATAAATCCGAACCTAAATAATTGTTAGTTACAACTTTGTCAGTCCAGGTTTTAAATTGAAAGTTTCTTTTCAAGATATTCTTGAAACAAACAATCTTAGTAATTATACTCAATTGGGTCTTCCCATTTATTAAGGTTAATAATTATTCTATTGGTGCTTGAAATCTGTATTTGCGTTAAATTAAATGATAGTTTAAGTTCTATTCCAGCTTCACAATTATCTTTATCATCAAATGCCAACCTAATATTTTTCTGAGTAGGATTGGTTTCCAAATAATCAGTCCCAGTTACTAAATCATAATATATAGTGCCGCATCCGCCTCCATATCCAATGGTTATATTTAGATTGTTATCAGCTATTGAGGCCATAATTATTTCGAAGTCATCATTAGGTGCATTTGAAAATAAATCGTCCTCTACTCGAATTCTATCAGAATTCTCCAAAGAATTTCTTAAGTTGTTGTTATCATTGTCGCAGTTTATCACAATGAAAGTAATAAATATTAGAAATGGGATTTTAAATTTCATTTGTGTATTATATTTTCCTTTATTGATTTTTAGTTAAGGTTGTTGTGAATTTTTTTAAAGATGATACTTTCGTCCCATTAAATAAATATAATAAGTAAAGGTATTAACTTTTAATTTTATTTTTTGGTGGATTTGTTAATTGGTCAAATCCCATATTAAACAAAGTAAATCCGAAAATATCGGCATATTGTTCGATAGTTTTTGTAACAGGTGTGCCTGCTCCATGACCAGCATTGGTTTCTATTCTAATTAAAACAGGACTTTCTCCAGCTTGTTTTTCTTGTAATTCTGCAGCAAATTTAAAACTGTGTGCTGGTACAACTCGATCATCATGATCTCCGGTGGTAACTAATGTGGCAGGATAAGATGTTCCCTCTTTTACATTATGTACAGGAGAATATCCCTTTAAATAGTTAAACATTTCTTTGCTTTGTTCTGCTGTTCCGTAATCATAAGCCCATCCTGCACCCGCAGTAAATGTGTGATAACGCAACATGTCTAAAACGCCAACCGCGGGTAGCGCAACTTTCATTAATTCTGGTCTTTGTGTCATGGTTGCCCCTACTAATAATCCTCCATTTGAACCTCCACGAATTGCTAAATATTCTGATGAAGTATATTTTTCGGCAATTAAATATTCTGCAGCAGCAATAAAATCATCAAATACATTTTGTTTTTTTAGTTGCGTTCCGGCATCGTGCCATTTTTTACCATATTCGCCACCGCCTCTTAAATTAGGAACAGCATAAATACCTCCTTGCTCCATCCAAACGGCATTTGCAATACTAAAACTTGGCGTTAAGCTGATGTTAAAACCTCCGTAACCGTATAAAACCGTTGGGTTTTTACCATTCAATTCTAGGCCTTTTTTATGAGTGATAATCATAGGAACTTTGGTTCCGTCTTTTGAGATGTAAAACACTTGATGACTTTCATAATGGTCAGCATTAAAATCGATGGACGGTTTCCAGTAAGACGTATATGTACCTTCTTTTGGATTAAATTTATAAGAGGAGTTTGGCGTGTTGTAATTGGTAAAAGAAAAATATAATTCGGCTGCCTCTTTTTTGCCGCTAAAACCACCCGCAGAACCCACTCCAGGTAGTTTTATTTCTCGAATTAAATTTCCGTCAAAGTCATATTGTATCACTTTAGAAACGGCATCTACCATATATTCTGCGAAGAAATAACCTGCACCAGAAGTTAAGTTTAAAACATTTTCTGTTTCTGGAATAAAATCTTTCCAATGCTCTTGCGATGGGTTTTTTGCATCTACGGTGACAACTTTTTTATTGGCGGCATTTAAATTAGTGACCAAGTATAACTTACTTTGGTTATTTTCTATCACAGAAGTATCACTATCAAAATTATCGATAACCGTTATTAACTCAGAATTTTCTGCAGATAAATCTTTTATAAATAATTTGTTCCCAGAGGTTGATGTGGAAGCCGAAATAATTAAATAGGTATGATCTTCAGTTAAGTAACCACTCACATACCGGTATTTTTCAGAAGCTTTTTCTCCAAATATAACGACATCATTTTTTTGTGAGGTTCCTAATTTATGATAATATAATTTGTGCTGATCTGTTTTTGCAGAAAGCTCACTTCCTTTCGGTTTATCATAACTAGAATAATAGAAACCTTCGTTTTTATACCAAGAAATTCCAGAGAATTTTACATCAACAATCGTGTCTTCTTTAATTATTTTAGAGTCAGTATCCATAATAATTATTTTACGCCAATCAGAACCACCTTCAGAAATAGAATATGCAACCGTTTTTCCATCTTTAGAAAAACTTAAAGCACCTAAAGAAGTTGTAGCGTCTTCTGAAAAAGTATTGGGATCTAAAAAAACCTCTTCTTTGTCGTCTTTTTTTCTATACACTACGTATTGATTTTGTAAACCATTATTTTTATAAAAATAGACGTAATCACCTTCTTTAAAAGGGGTTCCTACTTTTTCGTAATTCCATAATGCTGTTAACCGAGATTTAAGTTGTTCTCGATACGGAATTTTATTTAAATAATTAAAAGTAACCGCATTTTCTGCTTTTACCCAAGCTTCTGTTTCCTTGCTTCGATCATCTTCTAACCATCTGTAATTATCAACTACTTTTGTATCAAAAATAGTGTCTATAATGGCCTTTTTAATTGTTTCTGGGTAGTTCACCTCTATATTTCTTTGTTTAACTTCTTCTTTGCAAGAAACAAAAATTGCACTTGCAAACAATATGGGAATGATTAATTTATTCTTCATAAGTTCTAAAATTTGACATCTTATCAAAATTAGAAGTTATTGAACAGATTGTTAGTTATTTAACATTTTTTAACGTTTGAGGTTTCAGAGACTGACTACTTTGTAATGAGAGCAGTATAAAAACGACTACTTTTGTATAAAAAAAGAATTTAGAATGACAGAAAACTTAACGAAAGAAACCTTTTTAAAAAAGGTCTTTAATTTTGAAGAAAACAAAGAGTGGAAATTTGAAGGAAATAAACCTGTTTTAATCGATTTTTACGCAGATTGGTGTGGCCCTTGTAAAACGTTAGCGCCAATTTTAGAGCAATTATCGGATGAGTACGAGGGTAAGGTTGATATTTATAAAATAGATACAGAAGCAGAGCAAGAGTTAGCGGCGGCTTTCGGCATTAGAAGTATTCCTTCGATGTTATTTTGTCCGATGGAAGGGCAACCAGAAATGGCAAATGGAGCGTTACCAAAAGCAGAGTTAGAACGTATTATGGCGGATGTTTTAAAAATAACAAAATAAAAAGACATCATTGCGAGGAAGGAAGGAATTTGCTTCATAATTAAGCAAGAACATATTTAAAAAATCCTGATAATTAATTTTTTCAGGATTTTTTATATCAAAAAAACAATACATAAGATTTAGATGCATTAAAATATTATGTATATATTTACTCCATGGGAAATCAGAAACTATATAAAGGTTCTTTGCAAACCATTATTTTAAAGTTATTAGAAAGTAATGATAAAATGTATGGATATGAAATTACTCAAAAAGTAAAAGAACTCACCAAAGGCGAATTACAGATTACTGAAGGAGCTCTATATCCTGCGTTGCACAAATTAGAGGCAGACGGTTTGTTAGATGTTGAGGTTGCAAAAGTTGGGAACCGTTTGCGCAAGTACTATAAACTTACAGAAAACGGAACCAAAGAAACGGCCAATAAACTAGAAGAAATGCAAGAGTTTTTAAAAACGATGCAGCATTTGGTAAACCCTAAATTTAGTTTGGAGTAATTTTTAGCTATGGAATTAACAAAAAATCAAATACATAAAGTAGAACAGTACTTAAAGCATAAAAACTTTGATTTTGTAGATTTAAAAATTGAAGTTTTGGATCACATTATTTCTGATATAGAAATGAAAATGAGCAAAAGTTTTTCTTTTGAAAATGCATTTAAAATGACAGTTTTAAAATGGAATAAACATTTTAAGGAAACCTCTAGTTTCTTTTTTGGGATGATGTATTCTAACTCTAAAATTGTTGTAAAAAAAGCGGTTAAGCTATTTAAGCCTTTCTATTTTTTATATCTATTAGCGTATATATTGCCTGCTGCTTTTTTTAAATTATTTCCTATAAGTTTCTCTGCAAGTACTGTAGATTTTATAAACGGGTTTTTACATTCTTTTTCTATTGTAATGATAGCATATGTATGCTTTATCTACATAAAAACAAGAATGTCTAAAATAAAAACAACTTATCGTTTTATTTTGAGCACGCAATATTTTGGACTCATTTTATTAATTATGGGCGTATCAGTAGGTGTTTTTAATGAAGATGGTTTGCTAAATCCAGTTTTTACAGGTTTTGTATGCGGTGGCTATGCAGTCGTTTATATCTGTCATTACTTTTATAAAAAACATATAGAAGAAGTTCAAAAATATAAAATATAATAAGCTATGGAATTAACTAAAAATCAAATTGATGAACTTTACAAATTTACCAGAAAGCACTATGTGTATCATTATGATGTACAATCTGAATTGGTAGATCATCTGGCTAATGATATAGAAAATATTTGGCAAGAAACACCCAATTTATCATTTGAACAAGCAAGAGATAAATCGTTTAAGAAATTCGGCATTTTTGGCTTTATGGATGTGGTTGAAAAGAAACAATCTCAAATGACAAAAAAGTACTATAAAATAATTTTCAAGTTTGCAAAAGAGTGGTTTCGTTTACCAAAAATAGTATTGACTTTAGCCATGATTTATGGCTTTTACAAATTACAAAATGTTGAATCTTCGTATACAATTTATTTAATTATTTTCTTTATAGTAATTAGTGCTCAACTTATTGGTGTTTTTATAAACTCAAGAAAACTCAATAAAAAATATCTAGAATCGGGCAAAAAATGGATGTTTGAAGATATTATTTCTATTAATGGATTAGGAAATACAGCATTACTAATTTTTTATGTATTTGATTTTCCTTTTAGAACGAGTGGTGACTTTTTGTTAATGGGAGAGTTTAGGAAGTTTTTATCCGCTTTTTTAATCACTTTTGTAGTACTTTTAGGTTATATTACTCTGGTGGTAGTCCCTAAAAAAGCACAACAATTATTGCAAGAAATGTATCCACAATATAAACTTGTTTAAATTTTTTATTGATGAAACTTACAGCATCTCAAATAGATAATCTTTTTAAATTTACACGCAAACACTATGTGTATCATTATGATGTACAATCGGAGTTGGTAGATCATTTGGCCAATGATATAGAAAGTATTTGGCAAGAAACACCAAACTTATCTTTTGAACAAGCAAGAGACAAATCGTTTAAAAAATTCGGAGTTTTTGGTTTTATGGATGTTATAGAGGCCAAACAAAAACAAATGAATAAACGGTATTGGAAAATTCTATTAAGATTTGTAAAAGAGTGGTTTACGATGCCTAAGCTTCTTACTACAATACTCATGTTTTCAGGTATTTATTTAGTGCTTCAAGTTCAGTATTCAAAATTTATTATTTTAGGAAGCCTGTTATTAGCGATTATTTTTGAGTCTGTATATTTATACAAAGACAGGCAGGCTCAAAAGAAAAAAACCGAAAAAAAAGAAAAGATATTCTTATTAGAAGCAATGATTGGGCAAACGAAAGGTGGTTTTGTAAGTATTGCTTTTGTAAACATTTTCAATTTTATTCATTTAACTAAAGTTGAATTCAGTTCTTTAGAAACGCATTGGCTCCTTTTAATCGCATTTTGTACCACTGTTGTAATGATCATGTTTTACGTTACTTCTTATGTGATTCCTAATAAATGTCAAGAATTATTGCAAGAAACCTACCCAGAATATAAACTTGCAAAAAGTTTGTAACAATACACTTAAAACGAATACTTATTATAAGACCAAACGAACTAAAACTATGACTTTACGCTTTTTAAAATTAGAATGGAAACAATTTGTTCGTTCTGCTTCCTTTGGGAAAAGTATTGCCTTAAAAATAATTATGGGCTTTTTTGCATTATATTTTTTGGTTTCTTTTTTGGCAATCGGCATTGGAGGTTACTTTATCTTAAAGAAAGAATTTCCAGCGTCTGACCCATTGCAATTAGTAAATTCTTATTTACTTTTTGCCATTCTTGGAGATTTAATTTTGAGGTATTTAATGCAAACATTACCAATTATGAATATAAAGCCAATGCTTACTTTACCTATCAAGAAAAGTAAGTTAGTGCACTTTGTTTTAGGAAAATCATCTTTTTCATTTTTTAATATTTTAGGATTGTTTTTTTACATTCCTTTTGCAATCGTTTTAATAAAAGAAGGATATCAAACGGCAGGTGTTTTAGGATGGTTATTAACCATGATTTTAATTATTCAATCTGCAAATTTCATAAATTTCTTAATTAATAAAAATAATGTTGCTTTGGTTTTTATTGTTGGACTATTTGTGATTTTAATTGGTTTGCAAAAATTCAAAATTGTTGATGTTGTTAGTTTTGGAGGTCAAATATTTGATGCTATTTATGTAAATCCAATCTTTTCTTTAATTAGCGTTGTTCTGCTGTTGGTGTTATATTGGTTAAATTATAAGCAATTACGAAACCAAGTGTATTTAGACGAAGCAGTTGCAGCTAAAGTAGAAGAAGCAAACACCTCTGATTTGTCTTGGGCAGATAAATTGGGCGATGTTGCCCCATTTATAAAAAATGATATTCGTTTAATCTGGAGAAATAAAAGAACGAAGACGGTGTTTTTAATGTCTTTTTTATTCCTTTTTTATGGTTTAATTTTTTATACTATGGACGCTTATAAAGACTCGCTGCCAATGTTGATGTTTGCGTCCTTATTTGTGACTGGAGGTTTTACGTTAAATTACGGACAATTTATACCTGCTTGGGATAGCGCACATTACAAAATGCTAATGAGCCAAAGTTTTAGGTACAGAAAATTTTTAGAGTCGAAATGGGTTTTAATGGTCTCAATGACTACTATTCTGTATTTTTTAAGTTTCCCTTATTTGTATTTTGGGATAGATATCTTTTTAATGATCACTGCAGGTGCAATTTTTAATATTGGCTTTAATTCACTCTTTTTATTATATGCAGGTTCGTTTAATAGAAAAAGAATAGATTTAACCAAAGGTGGTTTTGGAAACACACAGGGAACAAGTGCAACACAGTTTCTCGTTGTAATTCCACTAATGTTATTTCCAATGTTATTATTTTGGGTTTTCAATACGTATGTAGGATATAATTCAGGTTTTATAATCGTGGCAAGCATTGGGTTAATTAGTTTATTATTGAAAAATTACGCGATGAATTTCATTGAAAAGAAATACATTAAAGACAAATATGCTATGATTAACGCTTTCGGAAAAGAAGCATAATTTAAATTAAAAAAAGACAATGATTACATTAGATACGATTTCAAAGAAATATGGAAAAGCAGAAGTGTTAAATGTTCCATCAATAGAAATTCCAACAGGCGAAAGTTTTGGCTTGGTGGGAAATAATGGGGCAGGAAAAACCACCTTATTTAATATTTTATTAGATTTAATTAGACCAACAACAGGATCAATTACAACGAATGATATCGTTGTGAATACGAGTGAAGAGTGGAAAAAATTTACAGGATCTTTTATAGACGAATCTTTTTTAATTGGCTATTTAACACCAGAAGAATATTTCGAATTTATTGGAGATTTAAGAGGAATGAACAAAGGCGATGTGACAACTTTTTTAGCTCAGTTTAATGAGTTTTTTAATGAAGAAATTTTAGGTAAGAAAAAGTATTTAAGAGATTTAAGTAAAGGAAATCAGAAAAAGGTAGGGATTGTTGCTTCAATGATGGGGAATCCAAAAGTGGTTATTTTAGATGAGCCTTTTGCTAATTTAGACCCAACAACACAAATTAGATTAAAAATATTGATTAAAGAATTGATTAAAAATAAAGAAGTTACCGTTTTAATTTCCAGTCACGATTTAACACATGTAACAGAGGTTTGTGAGCGGATTGTAGTTCTAGATAAAGGAAATGTGGTAAAAGATATTCAAACATCGACGGAAACTTTAAAAGAATTAGAAAGCTATTTTTCAGTTTAAATAGGCTATTCTTAATTTATTACTATTTTTACACGCTGATTTATACTATTTTCTAAAGATTTTAGTTTTAAATAAGAGTTTCTAGTTTTTTTAAAACAAATTTTTAATTTAGATTTACCTGTGTGAAAAACACCCAAAAAATAATAGCCTTTCTTGTTCTTTTTGTTGCTGCATTTGCCTGTAGCACAAAAAAAGATACTGTTGTCAGCAGAAATTTTCATGCGATAACTACCAAATACAATGTCTTATTTAATGGTAAAGAGGCCTTTAAAAAAGGAATTGAAGACATCAACAACAATTATAAAGACGATTGGTTTCAGCGTTTGCCAATTGAGCCAATTGAGTTTGAAGAAGATAAAATAGTTTTATCTTCCTTTAATAACAATGGTCCAGGAGCAGGTTTTGGGAGCAATGAAGATGAAGAGAAAAAAGAGCTAACGACCTTTGAGAAAGCAGAAGAAAAAGCAGTAAAAGCGATTCAAAGGCATGGTATGAATATCGACGGAATTGAACGCAACAGACAAATAGATGATGCCTATTTGTTGTTAGGCAAGTCTCGTTATTATACACAACGTTTTATTCCTGCAATTGAAGCGTTTAATTATGTGATTGCAAATTACCCACAAGCAGATTTAATTGCAGAAACAAAAATTTGGAGGGCAAAGGCAAATACTAGAAATGATAATGAAGAAATTGCTATAGAAGCAATGAAATTATTATTGGTTGTTAGAGACAGTTTAGAAACTAGCTTGCCCGATAAAATTAAAGAGCAAGCGCACACAGCTTTGGCGATGGCCTATGTAAAAAGTGATAGTATGCAAAAGGCTAAAAAGCATTTGCAATTGGCAACTAGAACTTTAAAAAATAGAGACCAAGGAGCAAGAAACCTATTTGTTTTGGGGCAAATATATAGTAATGAAAATAAAAAAGATTCTGCTTTTTATGTTTTTGAAAAGTTATCCAATTTTAAAAAAGCACCCTACAAATACAAGATTCATGCAAACATAGAACTTGCGAAAAATTTCTCTAAAGATTCAATATCAACAACCATATTAGAAAGAATACAAAAACTGATTAAAAATAGAGATAATAGACCTTATTTAGATGAGTTGTATTATCAAGTAGCGGTTTTGCATCAAAATAAGGACAGCATTCAATTGGCCTTAAGCAATTACAATAATTCATTAAGAGCTAAAAATGGTAGTGATCAGCAGAAAACTTTTACGTTTGAAAAATTAGGAAATCTTTATTTTAAAGATGCTGAATATCAATTTGCAAGTGCTTATTATGATAGTGTTTTGCAAGTCTCTACAGATACTTTAGATATTAGAATTAGACGTGTTAAAAGAAAGTATAGAAATTTAGCATCCTTAATTAAGTTTGAAGAAGTTGTAGCTACAAATGATAGTATTGTAAGAATTGCTGCTTTATCGAAAGACGAACAAAAATTATTTTTTGAAAGTTATATAGAAAAGTTAAAGAAAGCAGATGAGGAAGCTGCTCAATTAAGATTGAATCAGCTTGCATTCGGGGATTCAGGCGATGGTTTGCAATCTTCTAACAAAGGAAAATGGTATTTCTACAACAGTCAATCTTTAAGTTTTGGTAAAACGGAATTTCAAAAGATTTGGGGAAGCAGAAAACTAGAAGATGATTGGAGATGGTCTGAAAAAGCAACAATTGGAGGTGCTTCAGAAAAAGATTCTACTCCAGTAAATAAGGTAAATTTAAAATATGATTTAGATGCTTACTTAAGTAGTATTCCCGTTAAAAAAGAAAAAATAGACAGTTTACAAACAGAAAGAAATCAGGCATTATATGAATTAGGTTTGATTTATAAAGAGCAATTTAAAAATCAAAATTTAGCAAAACTAAGATTAGAGAGATTGACTAGGTTACAACCAAAAGAAGCATTAATTCTACCAATAAATTGGCATTTGTATCAGATTTATAACAGCTTAGAGGATGCCGAAATGACTGAAAAATATAAGAATGTAATTCTTACCCAATTTGCGGGTACAAAATTTGCAAAAGTAATATTAAATCCAGAGGAAAAAATAATTGAAGAAGTTGCTGTTGACGAGGTAGAAAAAGTTTATAAAGAAGTGTATTATTTATATAAAGCAAACAAATTTGAAGAGGTAATCTCTAAAATTAGTAAGTATGTCGCCAAAGTACCAGGTTCAACCTTAGTTCCGAAATTCGAGCTTTTGAAAGCATTTGCAATTGGTAAATATCAAGACCCTCAGGCTTATAAGATTGCATTAGATTTTGTAGCAGTAAGTTATGGAAGCACAGAAGAAGGTAAAAAAGCCAAGGCAATTTTAAAGCAATTAGAAAAATAAAAAATAGCGTTTAAAAACTGAGCCAAAAAATATGGAAAGAAATGTTATTGGTAAAAACACCATTATTGTTGGAGAAATAAAATCTGACGGAGATTTTAGAATCGACGGAACTTTAGAGGGAAATTTAACAATTAAAGGAAAGGTTATTATTGGTGCAGCAGGCATAGTGAAAGGAAATATATCGGCTTCAACTGCAGATATAGAAGGTGAAACTTCCGGCCAATTAAAAGTAATAAAAACCCTTACCGTTAAAGCAATGGCTAAAATTTCTGGCGATGTAGTAGTTGGTAAACTTTCTATTGAACCTGGCGCTACTTTTAATGCCAGTTGTGTTATGAAAGGTTTCGCGAAAGAAGAAAATAAACCTGATGAAAAACAATCACAATCAAAAAAACAACCCCAAAAAACCTTTAAATAAAGCACTTCAACTTTCTGGGGCAGGTTTACAAATGGGACTTACTATTTATCTAGGTTTTCTTCTAGGTAAATGGTTAGACAGAAGTTTAGAAACTAACTTTTTAAAAGAAACAGTAACCTTGATTGCTATTTTTTTAGCAATGTATTCATTGATAAAACAAGCCAATAAAATTAATGATTAAAGCAATTTTCGGTTACTCTTTAGTATTTTTTTCTTTATTTTTTATAGGGCTTTTTTTTCACGAAAATGTGATAGAAAAACAAGGGGTTATTTTACCTTTTTCATTAAAAAAAGTATACCTTTTTCACTTGGGGTTTTCATTGTTAATTTGTGTCAATTTTAAATTGTTTTCGACTGTTGATAAAGTTTTTGAACAACTAGGTTTTATCTATTTAGGAACACTTCTTTTAAAAATTGTGCTTTTCTGTGCAATCTTTTACAAGTCTATCTTCACAGAAGAAAACTTAACTCAAATTTCAAGATTATCATTCTTTATTCCAGCAATTATTTTTTTATTAACAGAGACCATTTTTGTAGCAAAAGTTTTGAATAAAAAAAATATTTAAAAAAAGGGTTTGTAGTTTTGAATTATTACGTATTTTTGCGCCGAATTTAGAAAGCGTATTTGAACAATGAAGATTGCAGAAAAAACAGTCAGGTTTCTTACAATAGCAATGATAGCTCTTTTTACAGCTGCAGGATTTGCTGCTGTTACAGATAAAAAACAAGACATTCAAAATGATGGTGGGCGTGTAAATACGAAGGAAGAAGTAGAGGCTTATATTTTACATCACATCAAAGATTCTCATGATTTTTCTTTATGGTCTTATACTTCGGATGAAGGCGAAAGAAAGCACGTTGGTTTTCCTCTACCTGTAATTCTTTGGACAAGTAAAGGGCTAGTAACTTTTATGTCTTCAGAATTTCATCACAACGATGATGGACATGTAATCGTAGAAAAAGATGGATTAAAATTTGCGAAGATTCACTCTAAAATTTTTGAATTAGACAACAATGCTGTAACGATTTCTTTTGACGAAACGCACCATGCAACAAATGCACACAAGTTATTAGATTTTTCTATTACTAAAAGTGTTGTAGGAATTTTGTTCATAGGATTCTTACTGTTGTTTTGGTTTTCTAGATTGGCAAAACAATACAAGACGAAACAAATACCAACAGGTTTTGCAAGAGTTTTAGAACCTTTAGTATTGTATGTGCGTGACGAAATAGCAAGACCAAATATTGGTGATAAACATTATAGAAGATTTACTGGGTATTTATTAACGGTATTTTTCTTCATATGGGTTTTAAATTTAGCAGGTTTAACCCCTTTAGGTTTTAATGTAACGGGACAATTAGCAGTAACAGGATGTTTAGCAATTTTTACATTAGTAATTTATACAGTTAGTGGAAATAAAGATTATTGGATGCACATGATTTGGATGCCAGGAGTTCCTTTTTTAATTCGTCCAGTTTTAGCAATTATAGAATTAGCTGGAGCATTAATCATTAAACCGTTTTCATTATTAGTACGTTTGTTCGCAAACATTTCAGCAGGTCATATTGTGGTAATGAGCTTAATTGCAATTATGTTCACTTTAAAAGAATCTTTAGGGGTTGTAGGTGCAACAGGATTGTCTTTAGTCTTATCATTTTTTATAACATTAATTGAGGTTTTAGTGGCTTTTTTACAAGCATATATCTTTACAATGCTTTCTGCATTGTTTATCGGTATGGCTGTGGCAGATCACTCGGAAGCTCATTAATACAAATTTGTTTAATTTAATATAAATACATTTATTATGTACAATTTAATTGGAGCAGGATTAATCGTAATCGGAGCAGGAATTGGTCTAGGTCAAATTGGTGGAAAAGCAATGGAAGGAATTGCTCGTCAACCAGAAGCAACTGGAAAAATTCAAACAGCAATGATTATTATCGCTGCATTATTAGAAGGTTTAGCATTTGGAGCATTATTCTTAGGGAAATAATCCAAATAAAAACAAAGATAGCGTTCTGCAACGGTTGGTTGCAGAACCTATTTTAAAATTAAACAAAAGAAATAAAAAAATAATTAGTTTATAGAATGGAAACTTTATTAAACGATTTTTCACCAGGATTATTTGCAGTGTCAACAATCTTATTGCTCGCATTAATTGCATTAATGGTAAAATTTGCTTGGAAACCAATTTTAAATTCTTTGGAAGAAAGAGAGTCTGGAATCGAAAATGCTTTAGCAGCAGCAGAAAATGCGCGTAAAGAAATGCAAAACTTACAATCTGATAATGAAAGATTAGTAAAAGAAGCAAGAGCAGAGAGAGAGGCAATGATGAAAGATGCAAGAGATATTAGAAATAATATAATTGCCGAAGCAAAAGAAGATGCCAAAGAAGTTACTACAAAATTAATAGAAAATGCGCAGGCAGCGATTATTCAAGAAAAGCAAGCAGCCATTGCAGAATTGAAAAAGAATGTTGCAGAGCTATCTATTTCAATTGCAGAATCAGTAATTAAAAGAGAATTATCTTCTAAGAAAGATCAGCTAGAGTTAGTTGAAGGAATCTTAAAAGATGTTACTTTAAACTAAGTTAATCATGAAAGACGCAAGAGCAGCAATACGTTATGCAAAAGCAATCTTAAATCTTGCTAAAGATTCTAAAGAAGAAAAGGCGGTAAATGACGATATGTCATTGATATCAACTACTATTGCTGACAATGATGAATTTGAAGTAATGTTAAGAAGTCCTATTGTTAAATCTTCGGATAAAATTAAAGTTTTAAATGCTTTGTTTGATGGTAAGGTAAACAATATCACGCTTGGCTTATTTCACTTATTACAAGATAACAAAAGAATTGCAATGTTGCATTCTATTGCAAAACAATATGTAATTATTTATTCTTTTGACAAGCATATGCAGGTTGCTAAAGTAACAACAGCAGTTCCTTTAACTAAAGAAATAGAAGTAAAAATTTTAGAAAAAATAGTTTCTTTAACAGGAAAGAAAGCAAATTTAGAAAACGTAATAAATGAATCAATCTTAGGAGGGTTTATTTTACGTGTTGGAGATGTGCAATATGACGCAAGTATCTCTAATTATTTAAACGAATTGAAAAAGGAATTTGACAACAGTCATTACATTCCAAAAATTTAATTATACATCAAATTATAAAAGATGGCAAGTATCAAACCAGCTGAAGTATCAGCAATTTTAAAGCAACAGTTAACAAATTTTGAAGCAAAAGCTACTTTAAACGAAGTAGGAACTGTTCTACAAGTAGGAGATGGAATTGCTCGTGTTTACGGTCTTTCAAATGTTCAATATGGTGAATTAGTAGAATTCGATAATGGATTAGAAGGTATTGTATTAAACCTAGAAGAAGATAATGCAGGTGTTGTATTATTAGGAGCTTCTACTTCAATTAGAGAAGGTTCTACGGTAAAGCGTACTGAAAGAATTGCATCTTTAAGAGCAGGAGAAGGAATTGTAGGAAGAGTAGTAGATACTTTAGGTAGCCCGATAGATGGTAAAGGACCTATCGCTGGAAAAACGTATGAAATGCCTTTAGAGCGAAGAGCTCCTGGAGTTATTTATAGAGAACCAGTAACTGAGCCATTACAAACGGGTATTAAATCTATTGATGCAATGATTCCTGTTGGTAGAGGTCAACGTGAATTAATTATTGGAGACCGTCAAACTGGTAAGTCTACGGTTGCGCTTGATACCATCTTAAATCAGAAAGAATTTTACGATGCTGGTGAGCCAGTATTTTGTATATACGTTGCTATTGGTCAAAAGGCTTCTACTGTGGCTGCAATTGCAAACATGTTAGAAGAAAAAGGCGCAATGGCATATACTACTATTGTTGCAGCAAATGCATCGGATCCTGCAGCAATGCAGGTTTATGCACCATTTGCTGGAGCTGCTATTGGAGAATATTTTAGAGATTCTGGAAGACCAGCTTTAATTATTTATGATGATTTATCGAAACAAGCTGTTGCTTACCGTGAAATTTCTTTATTATTAAGAAGACCTCCAGGGCGTGAGGCATATCCTGGTGATGTATTTTATTTACACTCAAGATTATTAGAACGTTCTGCAAAAGTTATTAATGATGACAAAATTGCTAGTGAAATGAACGATTTACCAGATTCTTTAAAAGGAATTGTAAAGGGTGGAGGTTCTTTAACTGCATTACCTATTATTGAAACACAAGCAGGAGATGTATCAGCATACATTCCAACAAATGTAATTTCGATTACAGATGGACAAATTTTCTTAGATGGAGATTTATTTAACTCTGGTGTTCGTCCAGCAATTAACGTGGGTATTTCGGTTTCTCGTGTTGGTGGTAACGCTCAGATTAAAGCGATGAAAAAAGTATCGGGTACATTAAAATTAGATCAAGCTCAATACCGTGAATTAGAAGCGTTTGCAAAGTTTGGCTCTGATTTAGATGCAGCTACAATGAGCGTAATTTCGAAAGGACAACGTAATGTTGAAATTTTAAAGCAAGCACAAAACGATCCTTTTTCAGTAGAAGATCAAATTGCAATCATTTACGCAGGTTCTAAGAACTTGTTAAAAGATGTTCCTGTAAATGAAGTAAAGAAATTCGAGAAAGATTATATCGATTACTTAAACGCAAAGCATAGAGATACTTTAGATGTATTGAAGTCTGGAAAATTAACACCAGAAGCAATTGCTGTATTAGAAGCAGCAGCTAAAGAAATTTCTACTCATTTTGCATAATAAATAGTTGTCATTCCCGCGAAATCGGGAATTTCAAAATTACAAAAGAATGGCAAACTTAAAAGAAATACGGAATAGAATTACTTCTATTAAATCAACAATGCAAATTACATCTGCCATGAAAATGGTTTCTGCTGCAAAGTTGAAAAAAGCCCAAGATGCAATAACGGCAATGCGCCCTTATTCATCCAAACTAACTGAATTGTTGCAGAATTTAAGTGCAACTTTAGATAGTGATGCTGGTGGAGTATATTCAACTCAAAGAGAAGTTTCTAAAGTTTTATTAGTAGTAATAACTTCCAATAGAGGTTTGTGTGGTGGTTTTAATTCATCAATTACTAAAGAAGTTATTAAAACAGTTAAAGATAAATACAATAATGTTGAAGTAGATTTATTTGCTATCGGTAAAAAAGGTGGTGATGTTTTATCGAAACAGTTCAATATTGTAGCAACAAGAAACGATATTTTTGATGATTTAACTTTTGATAATGTTGCGGCAATAGCAGAAAATTTAATGAGTATGTATGCCGAAGGAACCTATGATAAAATAGAAGTTCTTTATAATCAGTTTAAAAATGCAGCAACTCAAATACCACAAGTAGAACAGTTTTTACCAATCAAACCTGTTGAAGGGTCAGATTCAACAGAAGTAAATTCTGATTATATTTTTGAACCATCTAAAGAAGAGATTGTTTTAGCATTAATACCAAAATCTTTAAAGACACAACTATACAAATCTATTAGAGACAGTTTTGCTTCGGAACATGGTGCGCGTATGACTGCAATGCACAAAGCAACAGATAATGCAACGGACTTAAGAGACGACTTATTATTAACTTACAATAAAGCACGTCAAGCAGCAATTACGAATGAAATTCTTGAAATTGTTGGTGGTGCAGAAGCATTAAAAAATTAAGAAATTATAAGTTATATATATTGAAAGCGAACCAATGTGGTTCGTTTTTTTATTTTTATAGACATGATTAATACAAAGACAAACTAGTTTGCTGATTTTTTATATCTTGGCACAACGTTTGAAATATATTTATTAAATATAAAAAATTGAAGAGAATGAAACTTTTATCAATAATTGCAATTATAGTTAGTTTTACACAATGTGGGAGCTTAAAACTTGAAAATAATCCTCCTTTTAAAATAGAAAAAGCATCTTACAATAAATGGGTTGGTGGACAGCCTGGAGTTTCAGGGACTAAAATAGAAATAGCGTTGAAAGAAAATTCAACGATTGTTTTTGATTCATTATTTTTTCAAAATAAATCAACTAAAGTGGAAATTAATATTGCTGCCGGCAAAACCCTTTTAATAGGACATTTCAGTACATCAAGTAAACAAAATAGAGATCTTATTTTAGATATAGATGCTACCAAAGAAATAGAAAATACCTTACCAGAAGTTAACAAGCTTCCTTTTGAATTAGAAGAGAACGAAGCGATTCTTAGTTATAAGGTAGGAGATAAAATCAAATATTTTAAAATTAAAGATATAGAGGAATCAAAACCTGCGTTTTTTCCAAGAGCAAATAAAAATCAGTAAGTTATCTAAAATCAGTACTTTACCTATTCTAATTAGAATAGGTATTTTTTTTGGCACACATTTTGAATCTTTGTAAGTATATCTTATAAATACAAAGCTTATGAAGACTCTAAAACTACTTTTTACAATTATTATAGCAGGCGCGCTACTAACTTCTTGTTCTACCATTTTCGAGGATTCTTATTATGAGTATGAGCCAACTTTAGAAGAAGTAGTTTCGGAATATGATTTATGGTATGTAGATTATCACAGAACTATTGGAAGTGGCGATATACCTTATGTTTCCAGAGCATTTACATTATCATTTATAAACGGTGTAGTATATGCAAATAACAACATTGTAGATATTGGTAAAACAGGCAATGGTTTAGGAATTGATGTAGGAAACTACAATACATATAATGGATTGCTAGAAACCAATCATGTACTAGATGGCGCAAACGATTTTGAAGTAACTATTATTTCGAATAATGAAATAAGGCTATATAATTATAGAGAAAATGTAAGCTATTACTTAATAGGGTACAATGCTCGAAATTTTGATTACGATAAATTATTTTATGAAAATATAGAATATTTTTTACAAGAATATATCGCTTGGGAAAAAGTAGATGCTGTTGGCGGAACTCAAAATGTTTTTGATCAAGAAAATTATCTCTCCTTTACTCCTGAAGATATAACAACATTTTATAGTTCTCAGGACACTCTTGGCACAAATATTGATTTAATTAATTGGAATTTTGTTGGAGGATATGAAGTGTATGATGTAGTAGATTATGAAGATCTAAAGATTTTAACACTTAATTATGATGAGGGAGATACGGAAGAATTTGAATTGAACGTTATAGATGACAATATTATTCGTTTGTATCATGTAAATTCAGATACTATATACGATTTTTCTGGAAGAGGATTTTTACAGTATTTGAAAAGTGAAAAAACTGGAAAAAATAGTAAACAAATTGTAAGAAACAACAACAGAAAACGTACTAAAATAAATAGAAAGACAAAGATTAGAAGAAGTTTAAAATAAGTTTGGTTAGTTGATTTTTGGTTGGTTATTTCTCAATAATCAATCGAAAGGAAAACCGCTCTGAAAAGAGCGGTTTTTTCTTTGTTAATAATTGATGAAAAATTCAAATTTTAAAGAACAAACGAAACAATTTGTTTTTATACTTTTATATTAGGTTTGGTATCGCTGAAAATAAGATGTTTTTTGTTAGAAGGTAGCGCACATGCTTTAGGAAAGTCAATTGATAAATATCTTTTTTTTAATGAGTATTTAAAATAAATTATGAATAAAACAGCATTTATTACAGGAGCAACATCAGGAATTGGAAAGGCAACTGCAGAAATTTTTGCCAAAAATAATATTAGGTTAATTCTATGTGGTAGAAGAGCAGAGCGCCTAAAAGAACTTCAAAATGAATTAAGTAAACTAACAGAAGTAACTACTTTACAGTTTGATGTTTCTAAAAGAACAGAAGTTGAAGCCGCCATGAATGCACTTCCCGAAAACTTTAAACAAATAGATATTTTAATAAATAATGCAGGTAATGCCCATGGATTATCAACAATACAAGACGGAAATGTTGATGACTGGGATGCAATGTTAGATATTAATGTAAAAGGGTTGTTGTATGTTTCAAAAGCGATCATTCCTCAAATGATTGAAAACAATAATGGTTTTATCGTAAATATTGGATCTACAGCAGGAAAAGAGGTTTATAAGAACGGAAATGTATATTGTGCATCAAAGTTTGCTGTGAACGCCTTAAATAAGTCTATGAGATTAGATTTGAATGAACACAATATTAGAGTTTCTGCAATTCATCCAGGTTTGGTGCAAACCGAATTTTCTGAGGTTCGTTTTAAAGGTGATATAGAAAGAGCAGAAACGGTTTACAAAGGCTATAAAGCATTACAGGCAGAGGATGTTGCAGATATTATTCATTTTGTTATTACAAGACCATATCATGTAAATATAGAAGATTTGGTAGTTTTTCCTACAGCACAAGCAAGTGCAACTATGATTCATAAAACCTAAAAGGGAAACAAAAAGCTACTTTTTCCGAATAATAATAAGAAAAGTAAAATATAATTAAGTATATTTTAAATAGAGTAAAAAGAGGATGGTGTAAACACCTAAGTAAAATCGATAGAAATTTCGTTGTTTAATATATTCCTTATTTTCAGGAAATAAATTACCCAACAATCCTTTAAATTCTTTTATAAAAAGTGGTTTAATATTGATTAGCCAACTATCTGTTTGGTACACTATTTTCCTGAATTTACTTCTGTAAATACTTAAAGGAAAACCCCAAATTAAGAAGAGTATAAACCAGATATTTTCTTTTAAAAAATCAATCATCTTTATTTTTTAGGAAACCAAGGAAAAAAGGAATTCGTGTTTGCTATATACTCCTTATATTTTGGTTTTGTGTTATTTAATGTTTTTTCTAGCAAGGCAACTCCAGAAACTTTTATAATTAATAAGGTCATAATTACCGCTCCAATAATTTGCCAATAACCACCTGCAGCAACACTAAATAAAGCATATGCCCACCAAACTGCAGTATCTCCAAAATAATTAGGATGCCTTGTATATCTCCAAAAACCAGTATTTAAAACTTTTCCTTTATTGCTTGGATTTTTTTTGAATTGGTACAATTGATAATCGCCACCTGCTTCAAAGCTAAAACCAATACCCCATACAAAAATTGCGATGTAATCTAACCAAATGAATTCTCCAAGAGTTGTATTGGAGTGAATACCTAATAGAGGTAAAGAAACAATTAGAATTAAACCGCCTTGCAGCAAAAAAACTTGAAAATAACTAAACCACCAATATCGTTTTTCGCCATAATCTTTTCTGAATTGTTGGTATCTAAAATCTTCTCCTTTACCAATATTTCTGAGCGCTAAATAGATACTTAAACGCAAACCCCAAATAGAAACTAGCGCTAACAATAACCAATTTCTTGGATTTATTTCTTCTAAATTGTACACATAAAAAGTATTGACAACTACAAAACCAAAACCCCAGAAAATATCTACAATGCTTACATTTTTAATCAAAACACTCCATGCCCAAAGCAGGGTTACTAGAATCCAAATTAAAAGTGTTGCTTGTATAAATTGTGACATAAATTTGATTATTGAGCTATAAAGTAAAATTCATTAAAAAGAGAGTATATTTAATTGGTTCGTTTAACGTTCTTGTATAAGATGAGCGACGTGTCTTAACCCACTAAATTTAGCAAATACATACAGATAGAGAATCCGCTGTGACTTTCGTAAATCGGCTAAAACCAGCAATTAATTTTATACATTGTTAGGCAAAGTATTTTTTTCAAATTTATTATGGATTATTATTATTGCTAATCCAAACAGGACAGCTAATACAATTAAAATTGTACTTATTAATCCGCTTACTCCGAATGACATACGGATTAAAATCGTTGAAACTACAAATCCTGAATTTCTTATTATTTTATGAAATTTATCTGTGTAAAAGAAGGAAATTAATAGCAGAACAACATCCACTAAAATCAGAACGGTAAAAAATTCGTCAAAGAATAGATTATTAATTGTTTCAAAACTAGCCAGATCATTAGAACCAAGAGAAACATCTGAAGTCCAATTGAAAAGTGTAACGAAAGCCATCATAAAAAAAATCGGAACCAGCGCAATGGCAATTATTTTCTTTCTACTGATGAATCTTTCAATTTTTAGTTTATTGTCCTTTTGTTGCGTTGATTTTTGCATTCCCTGTTTTTGAAACTGAAAAATCAGATAGAAAAGAATAACTGACGCCAAGATATCATAAGTGAATTGCAAATCTCCTTTTATTTGAAACCAATCTGATGTCAGTTCAAGAGCAGATAAGTCTTTAAATAATTTTCGAATGATTATAAGTGTTATAATTTCATACTGTTTAGTTATATAGGTGGTAAATGACTTTGGTAAGTAATAGATTAATAAGTAAACTTCATAAACAAGTATAAATGAGAATGGGGTGTAAATTGCCGATATCGGATTTTTAAATAATTCCGATTCTAAAGACAAATTTACTACACCGAATTTTGATAAGTAAATTAAAATTAAGTGGATAAAAAAGCCAAATAACGCAACATAGAGTATTGTTTTTTCAATCCGCCTTTTGGCGAACTCAGATAGAAAAATTTGATAAATTTTATTTAATAAATTCATATGCTATTAAGTCTGATATATTTTGTCTAATATAATGATATCGAACGTTTTAATGTTTTATATCAGAAGTTAAACGAATTTAGTTGTTTTTTATGAGAAAGTCAAGTTTAAGAAAGCTAAAAGCCCAACTCTTTTGAGTTGGGCTTTTATATGTTTTTAAATATTAAAATCTATTAAAGATCAAACTTAATTCCTTGTGCTAAAGGTAATTCATCAGAATAGTTAATGGTATTTGTTTGTCTTCTCATATATACCTTCCATGCATCAGAACCTGATTCACGGCCGCCACCTGTTTCTTTTTCACCACCAAAAGCGCCACCTATTTCTGCACCAGAAGTTCCAATGTTTACGTTTGCAATACCACAATCTGAACCGGCATAAGACAAGAATTTTTCAGCCTCTTTTAATTCGTTGGTCATAATTGCAGATGATAATCCTTGCGCAACACCGTTTTGTTTTCCGATAGCATTTTCTACTTCGCCAGCATATTTTATTAAGTATAAAATAGGCGCAAAAGTTTCATGCTGTACAATTTCGAAATGATTTTCAGCCTCGATAATAGCGGGTTTTACATAACAGCCACTTTCGTAACCTTCTCCTTCTAGAACACCGCCTTCAACTAAAATAGTTCCGCCTTCAGCTTTTGCTTTTTCAATGGCAGCTAAATAGGTGTTTACAGAATCATGATCGATTAATGGTCCAATATGATTTCTTTCATCTAAAGGGTTTCCGATTGTTAATTGCCCATACGCACCAACAATGGCATCTCTTACTTTATCATATACAGATTCGTGAATAATTAATCTTCTTGTAGATGTGCAACGTTGTCCACAAGTTCCAACAGCGCCAAAAACCGCTCCGGGAACTACTACTTTTAAATCTGCAGTTGGTGTTATAATAATGGCATTATTTCCGCCTAATTCTAATAAAGATTTTCCAAAACGTTGGGCAACAGTTGCACCAACAATTCTTCCCATTCTTGTAGATCCAGTTGCTGAAACTAACGGTATTCTAGTATCGGTGGTCATCATTTCACCGACTTTATAATCTCCATTAATAATACAAGAGATTCCTTCTGATAAATTATTTTCTTTTAATACATCTGCAATGATATTTTGACAAGCAACCGTGCATAAAGGTGCTTTTTCAGAACCTTTCCATACACACACATCACCACAAATCCATGCTAAAGCTGTGTTCCAAGCCCAAACTGCAACTGGAAAATTAAATGCAGAAATAATACCAACAACACCTATTGGATGCCATTGTTCCCTCATTACATGCCCGGGTCTTTCAGAAGGAATTGTTTGTCCGTTCAATTGTCTTGACAATCCAACAGCAAAATCACAGATGTCGATCATTTCTTGAACCTCACCCAAACCTTCTTGGTATGATTTTCCCATTTCATAAGAAACCAATTTTCCAAGAGCTTCTTTTTTTTCTCTTAATTTATTTCCAAACTGACGTACAATTTCTCCCCTTTGCGGAGCAGGCATATTTCGAAAAGAGAGAAAAGCTTCCGTAGCTGATTCCATTACTTTTTCGAAGTCTTCTTTGGTAGTAGCTTTTACTTTACCAATCAGTTTCCCGTCAACTGGAGAGTATGATTCAATAATTTCGCCGTTAGAAAAATTATTAGAACCAGTAGAAGTTCCCTGATTTATATCTTTTACGCCTAATTCCAGCAAGGCTTCTTTAATTCCAAAATCTGTCATTTTGTAGTTTGGTTTTAGTTGTTTAAATTCGAGGAACGAATTTACGAATTATTTCACAAATAAATAAATTAAACAGAAATTACATTTTTTGTTTAAAATCAAACAAAAATATATGAATAAATTACTTTTTATGGCATCCGTTCTAATGATTTTTTTCGGATGCAAAGCAGATGAATCAATGGCAGAGAAAGAGAAAACTCAAAAAACAAATAATTTTGCAATAATAATTCATGGCGGAGCAGGTACTATTTTAAAAAAAAATATGTCTAATGAAAAAGAAGGCGAGTACAAAGCAAAGTTAGAAGAAGCCGTAAAGGTTGGCCATAAAATATTGAAAAACGGAGGAACAAGCCAAGAGGCAGTAATGAGAACAATTCAAATTATGGAAGCTTCACCATTATTTAATGCTGGAAAAGGGGCTGTTTTTACACATGAAGAAACGAATGAATTGGATGCGTCTTTTATGGATGGAAAGACGTTAAACGCTGGTGCAGTTGCAGGAGTTACAAATGTAAAAAGTCCTATTGAGTTAGCAATTAAGATTATGACAGATTCGGATCATGTAATGCTTTCCGGGAGAGGGGCCTCTATATTTGCAGAAGAAAAGGGTTTAGAAATTGTTAACCCGAGTTATTTTTATACAGAAAGACGTTTTAAATCCCTGCAAAGAATAAAAGATAGAGAGAAAACAGAATTAGATCATGATGATAAAAAGGCTGCTTTTTATGATACCGACATTAAAAATAGCAAATTCGGAACTGTTGGCTGTGTGGCTTTAGATAAAAATGGAAATATTGCTGCTGGAACTTCAACTGGAGGAATGACAAACAAACGTTGGGGGAGAATTGGTGACGCACCGATTATTGGTTCTGGAACCTACGCCAATAATAAAACTTGTGGGGTTTCTTCAACAGGCTGGGGAGAATATTTTATTAGAAGTCAGGTTGCATATGATATTTCTGCACAAATGGAATATCAGCAAAAAACATTAAAACAAGCTACAAAAGATGTGATTCAGAATAAACTAACAAAACTAGGAGGCACGGGAGGTGTAGTTGCATTAGATAAAAATGGAAACATGTCTTTTGAGTTTAATACGGCTGGAATGTACAGGGCTTCTATGAATGATAAAGATGCATTGATTGTGAAAATTTATAAAGAATAATCTAGCCACTCTTCAGGCAAATACCCCAGGTCAATTTCTATTTTCGTTGTTTTTATTTTCTTTTTCACCCCTAGTTTAGAAATCTTTATTAGTGATAAATTGATGTTATTTTTTTTATTGATTTTTGCTAAGACAGATTCCATAGATTTTTTAGCGCATAGCACCAAACTATTCATCATAGCATTTGACTCAATAGATAAATCATATAAATCTACATAAAAAGCAGGTTTGTCATCTTGATAGATAATCCATTGTGTTGGTCTTCTATTGGGGATTTCAATAACTTTCTTTGTGCCGCTGAAAGTTCTATAAGTAGTTTCAATAAGTTTCATTTCGTATTCTTTTAATAAAATTAGCTTCATAGCAATTATTTTTTAAAAGGAAATAGTAAGCATTAAGTGAAAGGGCTTCCCCAAAGATAATATTTATGCGCATTCAAAATATTTTAATTTCGATAGAAGTGAATTAATAATCGTTTAAACGAAGTATTTTAATTAACGATGGTTTCTTTGATATTTATAAAATTGTGTTTTATTTATTCTAATAAGAGCTTTGTTTCTTAAAATTGGTAATGAATTCCCGTATAAATGCCAATAGTATAAGGTTGAAACCTATCTGGATTTTTATTAAAAGTATTTAATTGGCTTTTAAACATTGGATTGATATGCAAAGACCAATTTGTATTAAGGCTGTAATTGAAATCAACTCCTAAATTCCCGCTAAAATTTATATTATTTAAATTATTGGCTTTTCCCTCTTTATTGAACGAAGAAGTAGATAAGCGAATCTGATTTTCTTTTAAAAATAAAGTACTGAACCCTCCGATTAAATGAGTTTTAAATTTATTGTCACTAATTTTATAGGTAGTGGTTTCTGAATCATATTTTGGTTCAATCCAAGAACCTAATAAAAGGTTATTTGAATTGATTGCAGTTTCATTAATTTCACAAGAGAAGAATAAAATTACAAAAAGGATGCTAAAAATATTTTTTAAATTCATAAGTATTGATTTTAAGTCGGGTAGTTTTATTTTTTTTAATCTATTATTTCTATTGCAATTAGAAAACCTTTCGCCAGCAGCGGCAAAAGAGATAAAAATAAAATAGCAAAATAACAGCAAAAGAGACTTCATAGTTGTTTAAATAAATATAAGATGTAAAAAGATTAAAAAGGTTGTGGCTAATAATCTTATTTTTGCAAAAGTTTATGCAAGAATCCATTTTTAACATACAAAACGAAGAAAATTTTACAAGAGTAGCTTTAGAGGTTTTTAGACATCAGTTTAAAAATAATAAAGTGTACCGTTCTTTTTGCGATTTGTTATATGTACATCCTTCGGATGTTACAAAAGTTGAGCAAATTCCTTTTTTGCCCATTCAATTTTTTAAGATAAAAAAAGTACTGTCTTCACTCGATGAAGTTAAAGAAACGTTTACAAGTTCTGGAACAACAGGTAGCATTGCAAGTAAACACTTTGTTACGGATATTAAATTTTATAAAGAAAGTTATTTAAAAGCGTTTGCTCATTTTTACGGAGATATTGAAGACTATGTTGTACTCGCTTTATTGCCAAATTATTTGGAGAGAAATGGTTCTTCTTTGGTTTTTATGGTTGATGATTTAATCGTAAAATCTAAAAATCCTGAAAGTGGATTCTATCTGAATAATATTGATGAATTGGCCAATAAACTGATTAGTTTGGACAAAAAAGGCCAAAAAATCTTGTTGATTGGTGTTTCTTTTGCATTATTAGATTTGATTGAAAAACATCAATTTAATCTTAATAACACTATAGTGATGGAAACTGGAGGAATGAAAGGAAGAAGAAAAGAATTGATTAGAAATGAGTTGCATCAATTATTGCAAGAAGGCTTTAAGGTAGATGAAATTCACTCAGAATATGGAATGACAGAACTTTTAAGTCAAGCCTATTCTAAAGGAAAAGGAGTTTTTGAAACGCCTTCTTGGATGAGAATTTTAACCCGAGATACAGAAGATGCATTAAGTATTTTACCAACAGGAAAGGCAGGAGGAATCAATATAATTGATCTAGCAAACTATAATTCTTGCTCATTTATCGCGACTCAAGATTTAGGAAAAGTGCATCAAAATAAATCTTTTGAAATTATTGGGAGGTTTGATAATTCAGATATTCGAGGGTGTAATTTAATGGTATTATAAGATTAAAAGTATGAAATTATATAGAGAATTTAAAGAGTTTGCGGTTAAGGGAAATATGATTGATATTGCTATTGGCGTAATCATAGGAGCAGCCTTTAATAAGGTTGTGAATGTTTTGGTAAAAGAGGTTTTAATGCCACCTTTATCTTTTATGACACAAGGTAAAAATTGGGCAAATAAAAAGATCGTTTTAAGGGAGGCAGGTATAGTTGATGGTGTTGTAAAACTAGAAGAAATTGCAATAGGCTATGGAAAACTGATTGAAGCTGGTGTAGATTTTCTAGTGATCGCTTTTACTGTTTTTTTAGTTGTTAAGGTGATGAATTCCATTAAGAAAAAAGCAGACGACCCTAAAAATACAACTGTTGTAACTCCAAAAAATATTGAGTTAATGAATAAAACCAATGAGTTATTAGAAAAACAAAATGCGTTTTTGATGAAGGTGTTAGCGCAAAAAAAGTAGCAGTAAAAGGAAAGGTTTCTAAAAAAAAATAAAAAAAGTAGCTGAATTTTTCAGCTACTTTTTTAAATTTAATTTATGCTACAATCAATAAGTAATAATTCTTCTTACCTCTTTGTAATAAAACATATTTATTAGCAATTAAGTCATCAGAAGTAATGATAAAATCCTCTTTTACTTTTTCCTTATTTACTGAAATTGCATTTTCTTTTAAGGCCCTTCTTGCATCCCCATTAGATTTTAAAAAATTGGTTTTTGCCGCTAGAGCTCCTATCATATCTAATCCTTCAGAAAAATCAGAAGCTGAAATTGTAGCTTGAGGCACACCATCAAACACATCTAAAAATGTTTGTTCATCTAGAGATTTTAAATCAGAAGCTGTAGATTTTCCGAATAAAATATTAGAAGCGGCAATGGCTTTTTCATATTCTACTGCACCATGCACTAAGACAGTAACTTCTTTTCCTAAACGTTTTTGTAAAACACGTAAATGAGGTGTTTCTTTATGCTCTTCAATTAAGGCATTGATTGTTTCTTGATTTAAAAAAGTAAAGATTTTAATATATTTCTCTGCATCTTCATCAGAAGTATTTAACCAATATTGATAAAATTTATAGGCTGAGGTTCTTTTAGCGTCTAGCCAAACATTTCCTCCTTCAGATTTTCCGAATTTAGAACCATCAGATTTTGTGATTAAAGGGCAGGTAATTGCATACCCTTTTCCACCGCCAATTCTTCTAATTAATTCAGTTCCTGTTGTAATATTTCCCCATTGATCAGATCCACCCATTTGAATCGTGGTAGCGTTTTCTCTGAATAAATGAAGGAAATCATACCCTTGAACCATTTGATAGGTAAACTCTGTAAAAGACATGCCGTCTTTAGATTCAGCACTAATTCGGTTTTTTACAGAATCTTTGGCCATCATATAATTTACGGTAATATGTTTACCTATATCTCTAATAAATTCTAAGAATGAAATATCTTTCATCCAATCGTAATTATTTACCAGAATTGCAGCGTTTTTTTCATCAGAAGTAAAATCTAAGAAATGACCTAATTGTGCTTTTACGCATTCTTGATTATGTCGTAATGTTTTCTCATCCAATAAATTACGTTCAGCAGATTTCCCCGAAGGATCACCAATCATACCAGTTGCCCCTCCAACTAAAGCAATAGGTCTATGACCACATCTCTGATAATGTGCTAATAACATAATAGGAACTAAGTTTCCAATATGTAAAGAGTCTGCTGTTGGATCAAAACCAACATAAGCACTTCTCATTTCTTCTAACAAATGCTCTTCCGTTCCTGGCATGCTGTCGTGCAACATTCCTCTCCATTGTAATTCTGCAATAAAATTATTCATTGTAAATTTTAATTAATTCAATTTTAAAATTGGGATGTCAAACTAAACTGCTCACAGTTTCTGTATTTTGATAGCTTAAATTATCACTTCCCACAAGCTCAATCTGCCGTTTTTAAACAGGTTTAAATAAATGCTTTTTAACAAGGCAAAGATAAACTTATCGATGAAAAAACCATAAATTAGCTGTATGATTTTAGTCACTGGAGGTACGGGTTTAGTTGGTTCTCATTTGTTGTATCATTTATGTTTGCAAAATGTTGCAATTAGAGCTATCTATAGAACAAAATCATCTTTAGAAAACGTAAAAAAAGTTTTTAGGTATTATACAGAAGATGAAAATTTATTTTCAAAGATAGAATGGTATCAAGCAGACATTACCGATGTTCCTAAAATGATCCCTGCTTTTTCTGATGTAAAGCATGTATATCATTGTGCTGCATTTATCTCCTTTAATCCTAAAGATTATAGAAAAATGCGCAAAGTAAATATACATGGAACTGCGATTATTGTAAATCTTTGTATTGCTGCAAAAATTGAAAAATTATGTTTTGTAAGTTCTATTGCTGCTGTGGGTGATTCTTTAAAAGGGAAAATAGTTACTGAAGAAAATGAATGGAATAAAGAATTGGACAATAGTGGTTATTCTATCACCAAATTTGGTGCAGAAATGGAAGTTTGGAGAGCTAGCCAAGAAGGAGTTGATGTGGTTGTCGTAAATCCCGGAGTTATTTTAGGAAGTGGTTTATGGAATTCTGGTTCGGGAAAATTATTTTCTCAAGTGAATAACGGATTCCGTTTTTATACGGAAGGAGTTACTGGTTTTGTGTCAGTACAAGATGTTGTAAAACCTATGATTTTATTGATGAATTCACCCGTTAAAAACGAACGTTTTATTTTGATTTCAGAAAATAAATCATTCAAAGAAATTTTCTTTCTAATTGCGGATACTCTTGGTAAAAGTCGACCGTCAATAAAAATAAAACCCTGGCAAACTAATCTCTTTTGGAGGTTTGCCTGGTGCGTCTCAAAAATCGCGAGAAAAGAACCATTGTTGAGCAAATATTCTGCAAGATCAGCTCATTCTGTAGCTGAATATTCATCAGAAAAAATACAAAAAAAAATAAATTATCAGTTTGAAGATCTCGAAAAATCAGTGCAAAGAATCTCTAAACGGTATCTTAAATAGTAGGTTTAATTTTCAAAACTCTTTTCTTTGATTCTTCCAATTTTTCAATCTTCTTTTTATTTTTTGCTCTAATTATATCAAGAGAATCCTTTTTTATAGAATCGAGCCTTTTGCTTATTTCTTCAAAGAAAACTTTTTGCTTCTCTAAAAGTACTTTAGCATCTTTAAAAATTTCTTGATACAAATCTATTTTAGACATATAATACAAGTTACTCTTTTGAAAACGTGTACTATCAATTTTAAATTGGTCATACACTAAAGACATGTACTCAATTTTTTTTTCTAAATTCTTGTTTTTAACATGTTTTGCGGAAGAAGCAATCATCATCTCTTGAATTAAAAGACTCATTGTATCTTTAGGTATTAAGTCTTTTGGTTTCTCAAAAATGGTGTTACTTGTGCAGGAAATCAAGAAACTAAAAATTAGTATGTAGCTTATATTTTTCATATTACCGATTAAAAGTAATTCTTTTTCCTTTAATTTTGTCATTAAAAACCCCCTGGTTATACATCAAATTACCATTTACAAAAGTATGTGTTATGGTTGATGAAAAAGTAGTCCCTTCAAAAGGAGACCAGCCACATTTATATAAAATAGTATCTTTAGAAACGGTTTGAGGCTTGTTGGTATCAATCAAAACTAAATCAGCAAAATAACCTTCTTTTATAAAACCTCTTTTTTCGATTTGAAATAATTTAGCAGGATTATGACTCATCTTTTCAACTGCTTTCTCAATTGAAATTACACCTTCTATTACTTTTTCTAAAATAGCAGGTATTGCATGCTGCACTAAAGGTCCGCCACTTGGCGCTTTTGTGTACACATTGTTTTTTTCCTCTAAAGTATGAGGTGCATGATCTGTTGCTAACACATCAATTCTATCATCCAACAAAGCCTTCCATAAACCTTGTCTATCAGTTTCCGTTTTTACTGCAGGATTCCATTTAATATGTGTTCCTTTTTCTGCATAATCTTTATCAGAAAACCATAAATGATGAATACAAACTTCTGCAGTAATTTGTTTTTCTTCTAAAGGAATGTCGTTTCTAAAAAGTTCGGTTTCCTTGGCTGTTGATACATGAAAAATATGCAGTCTTGCTCCGGTTTTTTTAGCCAACTCAATTGCTTTTGAGGAGGATAAATAACAAGCTTCTTCACTTCTAATAATTGGGTGATATTTTAGAGGAATATCGTCTCCGTATTTGTTTATAAATTCTTGTGTATTTTTCTTGATAGTAGCCTCGTCTTCGCAATGTACGGATATAATCATTTTTGTTGACGAGAAAATTTTCTCTAAAACTTGCTCGTTATCTACTAACATATTTCCTGTAGAGGATCCTAAAAATAATTTAATTCCTGCTACTTTTTTAGGGTCTGTTTTTAGTAATTCATCTAAATTATCGTTCGTGCCACCAAACATAAAAGAATAGTTTGCATATGAATCTTTAGAGGCTATTGTAAATTTATCTTCTAATAAATCTTGAGTTGTAGCTTGTGGAACGGTATTGGGCATTTCAATAAAGGTAGTAATTCCACCAGCAACAGCCGCTCTACTTTCTGAGGCGATAGTTGCTTTGTGTGTTAAGCCAGGCTCTCTAAAATGAACTTGATCATCTATAAAACCAGGAATTAAAAGTTTACCTTCAGCATCAATAACTTCGAAGTTTTCAGTTGCTTTTATTTCTGATGAAATTTTTTTTATAATTTCGTTTTCAATCAAAACATCACCTAAAAAAGTTTTGTTTTCATTTACTATGCTTGCATTTTTTATTAAAATTGATTTTGCCATTTTTCTTTTTAAATATCTATTCTCATATTTACTAAACTTTTGGTAAATCCAAAACGTTCATAAGCTTTTATCGCCCGTGTATTATTACTATATACATCTAATCTCAATTCCTTTAGGTTTTTTGCTTTTGCCCAATCTTTTAAAGATTTTAAAATTAGATTGCTAATTCTTTGGCCTCTAAATGATGGTTTTACGTACATAAAACCGATATAACCATGTTCTGGGTTTTTATGATAGTGTTCAGAATTTTCTAATCTTAGATAACCAGAAGCTACCAGTTTTTCATTAGAAATGGCAACTATAAAATGGATTTGTTGACTAGAAATTAATTCAGGTATATTGTAATAAAACAGCTCGCCTTTTGCCAAAAAAGGATCTAAAGGTCTTTCGGCTTCTATTACTCCTTGCTCAAATTCTAAGAGTGTTTCTAAGTCTTTTAAATCAGCATTTCTGAGAGAAATTACATTCATATTAATCTATCTTGGAAGCCCTTTTAATCTCATTTTTATCACACCAAATAAAGCTTCGGAAACTATGTTTCCGCTCATTTTAGAGGTTCCTAGTGCTCTGTCGGTAAAAACTACAGATACTTCTCTTATGTCAAAACCATGTTTCCAAGCTTTAAATTTCATTTCTATTTGAAAAGCATATCCTATAAATTTTATTTTGTCTAATTGTATTGTTTCTAGTACTTCTCTTTTCCAACACACAAAACCTGCAGTTGTATCAAAAAGAGGAATTCTCGTGATTAAACGGACATATTTTGAAGCAAAATAAGAAAGGAGTAGTCTTTTTATATCCCAATTAACAACGTTAACTTTATTGTTTACATATCTAGATCCAACAGAAACAGCGCCACCTTCTTTTTTACAAGCGTTATATAGGCGAATTAAATCTTTTGGATTATGAGAAAAATCTGCATCCATTTCTATGATGTAATCATATTTTTTTGCAATTGCCCATTTAAAACCATGAATATAAGCAGTTCCTAACCCATTTTTACCTAACCTTTTTTCTAAAAAAAGTCGATTTGGAAATTCTAAAATTAATTTCTCTACAAGTTTGGCAGTTCCATCCGGAGAATTATCATCAACAACTAAAATATGAAACTTTTTTTTTTGGCTAAAAGTAGCTTTAATGATAACTTCTATGTTTTCTTTTTCGTTATAGGTAGGAATAATGACTAACGCGTCTGACATAAATTAATTTTCATGTAGTAAGAACACAAATATACATTATTTAATTACTAATTTTGTGTTAATCTTATTAAATGAAAGTTACTTGCAAGCACTAGATAAAATTACAACTTCTAACCATTGGATTACATTAGTCGTAATGTTTTTACTCTTTGGTATTGTTTTATTAAAAGCAATAAATTTAAGCAGGTTAAAAGGGAGTATATATAGTCTATTTAATATAAATTTTATCGAGACAGAATCTGAAGAGAAAACTAATTTTTTTGATTTTTTTCAAATGGTATTTTTTATATTTTCTGTAATTGTAATATCGCTATTAATTTTTAATTTTAAGATCTACACATTGCCAACAAGTGATGCAAGCTTTTATTCTTTTTTATCAGTTTTTTTTAGTCTGTTTTGTTATTTTTTACTTTTAAAAATAGTAGAATATTTATTTATACAAGTATTTTTAATAAAAAATGAAGTCAGGTTTTTTATTATTTCAAAATCTAGATACTTAAATACAATTTCAATTTTACTATATGTGGCAATAGTTTTAAGTCAATATACAAACTTAAAACATCCTTATTTGTACTATTTTACAGGCTTTATGTTTCTAATAAGATTTGTGTTTCATGTGGTTAGTAATAAAAACCTGATTTTTAAGAAGTTGTTTTATTTTATTTTGTACATTTGCATGTTCGAAATAGCACCGCTATTTATACTATTTAAACTGATGTTTTAATTACAAAACGAAAGCTTATGAAAGTCAAAACGATTTTAGTATCGCAACCACCTCCAAAGACAGAAACTTCCCCTTATTTTGATTTGTCTGATAAACAAAAAGTAAAAATTGATTTTAGATCTTTTATTCATGTCGAAGGAATTTCTGTAAAAGAAGTAAGAGGTCAAAAAATTGACTTAACTAAAGCTACCGCTATTATTTTAACAAGTAGAAATGCGGTAGATCATTTTTTTAGAATTGCTGAAGAAATGCGTTTTAAAGTGCCAGATAGTATGAAGTATTTCTGCCAATCTGAAGCTGTAGCTTATTACTTGCAAAAATATGTTGTTTATAGAAAACGTAAAATTTATGTTGGGAACAGAACATTTCCTGATTTAATTAAGTTAATTAAGAAGCATAAGACGGAACAATTTTTATTACCATCTTCAGATAAATTAAAGCCATTAATTCCAGCTGAATTAGATGCTTTAGGGGTTAATTGGATAAGAGCAGATTTATACAGAACTGTAGTAAGTGATTTATCTGACTTAGAAGATGTTTTTTATGACGTACTAGTTTTCTTTAGTCCTTCAGGAATAGAATCTTTATTTCAGAATTTTCCCAATTTCAAACAAAACAAAACTAGAATTGCTGCCTTTGGTAATTCTACAGTAAAGGCTGTTACAGAAGCCGGTTTAAAGTGTGATATTACAGCGCCAAGCCCAGAAACACCCTCTATGACGATGGCTTTAGATAAGTACATCAAATTAGTGAATAAAAAATAACATATTTTGAAGTTGATTTAGAAACATAGAAGAAAAAAACCGAGCAGAAAAGTTCGGTTTTTTTATGCAAATAAGGTAGCGAAAGCTTCTTCAATTTTACCAACTAAAACCAATTTTATTTCATGGTTTTTAGAAGAAATCTTGTTATATTTTGAAGCTACAAAGGTTCTATAGCCCAATTTTTCTGCTTCTAAAATTCGCTGATCAATTTTTGAAACAGGTCTAATTTCTCCAGCTAAACCAACTTCCGCGGCAAAACAAACATTCGGGTTAATGGCAATATCTTGATTTGATGATAGTATAGCAGCCACAACAGCTAGGTCTATTGCAGGGTCATCTACATTTATGCCTCCAGTAATATTTAAAAAAACATCTTTTGCTCCTAATTTAAAACCTGCTCTTTTCTCTAGAACAGCTAAAATCATATGTAAACGTTTTAGATTGTAACCTGTTGTAGAGCGCTGAGGGGTTCCATAAACGGCTGTAGAAACTAGAGCTTGTATCTCAATCATTAATGGTCTAATGCCCTCTAAAGTTGATGCAATTGCTGTTCCACTTAAATCTGCATCTTTTTTAGAAATTAAGATTTCAGACGGATTTGAGATTTCTCTTAAACCTGTTGCAAGCATTTCGTAAATTCCTAATTCTGATGTAGAGCCAAATCTGTTTTTTTGTGACCGTAAAATTCTGTAGGTATGATTCCTGTCGCCTTCAAATTGTAAAACAACATCTACCATATGTTCTAAAATTTTAGGTCCAGCAATGTTTCCTTCTTTGTTTATATGACCAATTAATAGAACTGGAGTAGCAGTTTCTTTGGCAAATTTTATGAGCTCTGCAGCCGTTTCTCTAATTTGAGAGATACTTCCAGGAGAGGCTTCTATTGCACTTGTGTGCAATGTTTGTATAGAATCTATAACCAAAACTTCTGGCTCCGTTTCTTCAATGCTTTTGAAAATTTGTTGTGTGTTGGTTTCGGTTAAAATCAAACAATTAGAAGTATTCGCTTTTAACCTTTCTGCTCTCATTTTTATTTGAGATTGACTTTCTTCACCAGAGACATACAGTACTTTCTGACTGATATTTAAGGCAACTTGCAATAATAAAGTGGATTTTCCAATACCAGGCTCACCTCCTAAAAGAGTTACAGAGCCTTTTACCAGACCACCACCTAACACAGTGTCTAGTTCGTTATTATTAGTAACAACCCTTTCTTCCGGGTTTAGCTGAATATCAGCAATTTTTAAAGGTTTATTTATAACCTGTTTAGCTGTTGTAGATTGTTTCCAGATACGTTTTTCTTCTTTTTGAATTACTTCTTCTACAATCGTATTCCATTCTTTACATGCGCCACATTGTCCAACCCATTTTGCATGTTGAGTTCCACAGTTTTGACAGAAAAAAGTTGTTTTGGTTTTTGCCATTTAAAAAGAATTTCCAAGTTTGAAAGTAACAAAGTAACAAAGTTACAAAGTTTATGAGTTGATAACTTTTAAAAAACAGATAAAAAATAAGATTTTCTTAAAGTCGGTAAAAAGTTGCGTTAGTGATTGAATGGTATATTTGAGCTTTTTTTTAAAATACTGATTTTTATGACCACAAGCAAAAAGCGATGAATGAAAGCGCATCCTTTTGGTAACCTCAAAAAACTACTTGTCTTTGTTGTAAATAGGTAAAAACAAAAAGGCCAATCCGCCAAAAACGATAATCATTGCAGTTTGTGCGGTCCACATAATCCAGCCAAAAGCGGTGGCTGGTTCTGCAGGAATATCAAATAAAGCAAGAGCTCCAGCAACCGCAATTGGGTACAATCCAATTCCTCCATTTGTTGCAGCGATAGAAAATCCACCAGCAATAAAGCCGATTAAAATTCCACCTAAAGGAACTTCTAAGCCTTCAATTGCAGGAATTGTTGCCCAAAACATAGCAACATACATTGCCCAAATAAATAAGGTATGAAAAATAAAGGCCCATTTTTTTTTCATTTTAAAGATGCTCGTAACACCCTCTATTAGGCCAGAAACAAAGGTTTTAATCTTTAATAAAAACCCAGATTTTGCTTTTTTAATAATAGATGTTAAAATGTAAAAAGCAATTATTAGAATTGCTAAACCAATTATTATTTTCGTTGGATTAAAATTCTTGGTTAAGAGTTCATAAATAAAATCGAATTGAACAAAAAGTGTGATTAAAATGATGCATAACATCATAATTAAATCTGCAATTCTTTCTGCTACAATGGTCCCAAACCCTTTTTCAAAAGGGATGTCTTCATAGTTCTTTAAGACTAAAGCTCTAGAAACTTCTCCTGCTCTTGGTACTGCTAAGTTAACTAAATAACCCACTAAAACTGCCAAAACACTGTTTGTGAATTTAGGTTTAAAGCCTAAAGGATCTAGCATAAATTTCCATCTATAAGCTCTAGAAAGGTGGCTTAAAACTCCAAAGAATAATCCAAGAAAAATCCAAGTGTAATTTGCTTCTTTAAAGTAATCGATTAATATCTCAATAGAGATTTTAGAGATTGAATACCAAACTAAAAGACCTCCCAAAACGAGGGGAAGTATAATTTTTAAAATCTTTTTTATATTCAAAACTAAGTGCTTAGATTTTACAACTTGAATTATCAAGGGGTAAAAATACTGTTTTTTTACTAATCTTATTATAATCTAATGTTATCAATTAATCTAATTTTACCTGCAAATACGGCAATAAAAGCACGATATTTTTTATTAGATTCTCTATTTTTTATAGTTTCTAATGATTTTTCATCGGCAATTGTAAAATACTCTAATTTAAAGAAAGGATGCTTTTTAAACTGATTTTCTACCCATTCATTTAGCTCAATAATATTTTCTGGTCCAAATTTATTTCTAACTTTTTTAAGGACTTTATAAATAAAAGGTGCCGCCGCTCTCTGTTCTTCTGATAGTCGTGTATTCCGAGAACTCATCGCTAAACCATCATTTTCTCTAAAAATTGGACATCCTTTAATTTTTACATTTAAACGGTTTTTTCTAACCATTTTTTTAATGATTTGCAATTGCTGAAAATCCTTCTGACCAAAATAAGCTTTGTTAGGCGCTACAATTTTAAAAAGTGTTTTTACTATGGTGCCGACACCATCAAAATGACCTGGTCTAAATTTCCCTTCCATTTGATGTTCTAAACCATCAAAGTCAAATTTTTCTGATAAAATACGATGATCATATATTTCTTCCACAGAAGGAAAAAACAAAACATCACAAGAAATACTTTCTAATAATTGTGTATCGTTTTCTATCGTCTTTGGGTAATTTGTTAAATCTTCTTTTTTGTCAAATTGTGTAGGATTCACAAAAATACTTACGACAACTATATCATTTTTTTTCTTAGCTTTTTTAACCAAGGACAAATGACCTTGGTGTAATGCACCCATTGTTGGAACAAAACCAATAGTTTTGTGCTCCTCTTTTTGAGTGGTTAAGTATGATTTTATCTCTTGTTTAGTGTTAAAAATTTTCATTCTTAAAAATTAAGTAAAGTCTGCAAACTTACCATTTTAACACGATATTAGCATAATAATTTGTACTTTTGCGCTTCTCACAAAAGAGTTTGATTTAATGAAGGACAAGAGAATTTTATTTGTATCGTCTGAAGTGGTTCCGTATTTACCCGAAACAGAACTGTCTTCCACAGCTTTTAATTCAGCTAAAAACGCACATTCTAAAGGAGTTCAGACACGAATTTTTATGCCAAGATATGGTGTGATTAATGAGCGAAGACATCAATTACATGAAGTAATACGTTTATCTGGAATGAATCTCGTTGTAAATGACTTAGATATGCCATTAATAATTAAAGTTGCCTCTATTCCAAAAGAACGAATGCAGGTTTATTTTATTGATAATGAAGAGTATTTTAAAAGAAAAGCCGTTTTTACGGATGAAGATGATGAGTTATTTTCAGATAACGATGAGCGTGCAATTTTCTTTGCAAAAGGTGTTGTAGAAACTGTAAAAAAGTTAAACTGGGCTCCAGATATTATTCATGTTCATGGATGGATGGCCTCTTTATTACCTCTATATTTAAGAGAGTTTTACAAGGAAGAACCATTATTTAAGGAGAGTAAAATTGTTACTTCACTATATAATAGCGGTTTTGAGGGGGAATTAAATTCAGATTTAGCAGTGAAAGTTAAGTTTGATTTATCTGAAAATGACAAGATATCGACTATAGAGACACCTACCCATACTAATATTTTAAAAAGTGCAATAGAAAATTCTGATGCAATTATTCACGGGAGTGAAATAATTTCAGAAGAATTAAGTTCCTTTATTGAAGAAAAAGGAATGCCTGTTTTAGAATATGAATCAGAGAATTTAAAAGAATCTTATTTGAATTTTTACGCTGATTTACTATCAGCTAATTAATTGTTTTTTAAAGTGATAAAAATTATTAAAAAGAGTGTTTATATAGGTGTTTTGTTGTCATTTTTTTCAGCAATCATATCATGTGAAGAGGACTTTACAGACATTGGATCGAATGTTATTAGTAATACAAAGTTTAACACAAGCGCATATTCTGTAGAGATTAAAGCAGAAAATAGTCTAGTTGAATATGTATTGTCAGACAATATTACGAGAGAACCAAGCGAATATTTACTGGGAGTACATGCAAGCTCAGAGTATGAAAAAATAGAAGCATCTGTGGTTTCCCAGATAGCGATAAGAAACGGATTACAAGTAGTAGATGATGAAAATATTTATGGTCTCGATACTGTTGTTGTCACTACAATAGATACTGTTTTCGTAAAGTTACCGTATACTGCTACTTTAGATGAAAATACATCCTCAGGTCCAAATTACACCTTAAATTCTATTATCGGAGATCAATCAAAAGCATTTACTTTTAATGCATATGAAACAAGTACTTACCTAAGCAGACTAAATCCTGCAGATCCATCAAAATTAAATTCATACAGTTCGAACGATGTTTTTGACAAGAAAGGAACTGAGTTAAATGATCCAATTAATTATCAATTTAAACCTAATAAAAACGACACAGTAATCGTTGTAAAAAGAAGGTTAAGTAGTAATGTATTGTATTCAAAAGACACTATAAAATATGTAACTTCTACTGCATCTGGAGTGCCTTTGCCATTTGCTGTGATTCCGTTAAATGAAGATAAGTTTAAAGAAATATTTTTAGATAAATATGAATTATCAGAATTTGAGTCTCAAGATGCATTTAATGATTATTTTAGAGGAGTAATTCTAGAAGCAAAAGGAGATGAAGGGTCTTTAATTTCTTTTAATTTTAGTAATACTGTTCCATCATTAAATCCTTCTATTGAAGTTTACTACACCAATACAGTATTGACTAAAGGTCAGGTTATCGATACAATTCAAAAAAACGATTCATTTTTATTTTCAGGAGTAAGATCTGCTATTTATAAAATGGAAGAGAAAGTATATCCAGTAAACAATCAAATAAAACTACAAGGAGCTGCAGGTAGTGAGGTTTCAATAGATCTTTTCGGAGAGGATGCTGATAGTAACGGTATTGCAGATAAAATTGAAGAATTGAGAAATAATAATTGGTTAATTAATGATGCGTCTTTAACGTTTTATATTAATCAATCAGTTGATACAACAGCAATTCCTAGTAGACTCTACATGTATAGAATTGTTACAGATTCAAGTTCTCCAACAGGTTTCAGTCAAATAAAAGATACGTATAGTGAAACTACTTTTGGTGGTAACTTAGAAAGAGACGATAATGGAAGAGCAGAGAAATATACTTTTAGAATTACAGATTATATTTCAGATGTAATTAGCGGTGAGGATGATATTTTACCGATATTAAAATTAAAAGTACATAATAGTAGTGATGATCCGCTTTCTAGTACTGTTTTTGAAAATTATAACTGGAATCCAAAAGCTGTTACTTTGTTGAATCATGAGGTCATTAATGGAGATAAAAGAGCGGTACTTAAAATTTCATACTCAGAGAAAAAGAATTAAAAAAAAGAATTGTTATGTGTGGTATATCAGCATATATAGGTTTTAGAGAAGCATATCCAATAGTCATAAATGGTTTAAAAAGATTAGAATACAGAGGTTATGACAGTACTGGAATAATGATCTTCGATGGAGAGGAAATGCAACTTTCTAAAACTAAAGGAAAAGTATCCGATTTAGAACTTATAACGGATAATGATGAAGTAAGAAAAAAAGGAAATATTGGAATGGGTCATACGCGTTGGGCAACTCATGGAGTGCCTAATGATGTAAATTCTCATCCACATTTTTCACAATCTGGAGACTTGGTTATTGTACACAATGGAATTATAGAAAACTATGATACCATTAAAAAAGAATTAATTAATAGAGGTTACATTTTTAAAAGTGATACAGATACAGAGGTCCTTGTTAGCTTAATTGAAGAAGTAAAAAAGAGAGAAAACTGTAAACTGGGACAAGCGGTGCAATTGGCTTTAAATACTGTAATAGGTGCGTATGCAATTACGGTTTTTGATAGAACAAAACCAGATGAAATAGTGGTTGCACGTTTGGGAAGCCCTATTGCAATTGGAGTAGGGGAAGATAATAAGGAATTTTTTATAGCCTCAGATGCTTCACCATTTATAGAATATACAAAGAATGCTATTTATTTAGAAGATGAAGAAATGGCAATCATTAAAATAGGTAAAAAAGTAAAAGTTCATAAAATTCATGATGATTCTAAGGTAGACCCTATTATTCAAAAGCTTCAAATGAATTTAGAGCAAATTGAAAAAGGGGGGTATGATCACTTTATGTTAAAGGAAATTCATGAGCAACCTAAGGCAATTACAGATACGTTTAGAGGAAGATTGTTAGCTGATAAAAATATGATTAAGATGTCTAGTATAGACGATAATCTTGATAGATTTTTAAATGCAAACAGAATTATTATTATTGCTTGTGGTACTTCCTGGCATGCAGGTTTGGTTGCAGAGTATCTTATTGAAGATATGGCAAGAATTCCGGTTGAGGTTGAGTATGCATCAGAGTTTAGATATAGAAATCCAATAATCACGGATAAGGATATAGTAATTGCTATTTCACAATCAGGAGAAACTGCAGACACACTGGCAGCTATTAAATTAGCAAAATCTAAAGGTGCTTTTGTTTATGGAGTTTGTAACGTTGTAGGTTCTTCGATTGCAAGAGAAACGCATTCAGGAGCTTACACACATGCAGGACCAGAAATTGGAGTAGCTTCAACAAAAGCATTTACAACACAAATAACAGTGTTAACTTTAATTGCATTAAAATTAGGAAAAGCAAACAACTCTTTAACAGATGATGCTTTTAATAATTATCTGCATAAAATGCAATTAATACCAAAGCAGGTTCAAGAACTATTAAAAATAGATGAGCATGTAAAATCGATTGCAGCGGTTTATAAAGACGCTACAAATTGTTTGTATTTAGGTAGAGGTTTTAATTTTCCAGTTGCTTTGGAAGGCGCTTTAAAGTTAAAAGAGATTTCTTATATTCATGCAGAAGGGTATCCTGCAGCAGAAATGAAACATGGACCAATTGCTTTGATTGATGAAAACATGCCAACTTTTGTAATTGCTACAAAAAAGGGTCATTATGAAAAAGTTGTAAGTAATATTCAAGAAATAAAGGCTAGATCAGGAAAAATTATTGCGATAGTTACAAAAGGAGATACACAGGTTAGAGAAATTGCAGATCATGTAATTGAAATCCCTGAAACAGAAGAGGCATTAACACCGTTATTAACTACAATTCCATTTCAGTTATTATCTTATCATATTGCTGTAATGTTAGGTAAGAACGTAGATCAACCTAGAAATTTAGCAAAGTCAGTGACAGTAGAGTAAACTCATAGTAGCTTTAATTGAAAATATAGGAGAGGTGATTTTTACGTGTATCGTAGAAATCACCTCTCTCTTGTTTTGGGTTCTTCCGGTATCAAAGAAACAAGAAGAAAAGCATGAAGTCATAAAAGATACGAGAATGTATTGTTTTACAGTCCATGTTATACATGACTGTTTATGTTTTGACGTTTTTATACCATAACGGATATAGAGTTTTTCTTTACAACAATTTTTGGAGTACTTTATAAAATGAACACAAAGATGGCTTCACTAAAAAATTATAATTGCGACTTATTATACAGATTAGTGAAAATTATAATGACCATTTTGATCTAATTAAAAATCCAGCTTAAAAGCTGGATTTTTTTATTACCTAACTTCAAATGTTATCGGTATACTATAACTTACGCCTACTGGATTTCCTCTTTGTTTACCTGGTTTCATTTGTGGTAAAGAACCAATAACTTTAGCCACTTCTTTCTCTAAAACAGGGTGAGGTCCTCTTGATCTTACATTGATGACCTTTCCGGTTTTACTAATTGTAAAAACTACAAATAATCTTTTTTTACCCGGTAGCAGGCCTAATTCAGTAGCTAAATCTAAATTAAATTGTCTCCCAAAGTGTCCTGTTACTTTTTTAGTAAAACAAGCTTTAAGTTCTTTGTTATTTCCTTTGCATCCAGGAAAAACAGGTACGTCTTCAATTAAAATAAAAGGAATGTCTTCGATAAACTCTTCTGCTTCTTCAACTTCTTCAATATCCTCAGTATTTACAACAATAGCCTCACCTTCATCAGTTTCTGTAGATTCTATAATGGTTTCTTCTATTTTTAAATCGTCTTCGACAATTTTGATTTTCTCTATTGTAGGGGGAGGTGTATTTTGTTTTGGAGGTTCTACTTTTTGAATTTCAATAATTGGAATTTCTTCCTTCATTTCATCAACCATATGTACGATGCCTAAGTGTGATGAATTATTTTTTTCAAATGTTTTATGCTCCATTGACACGTAAGTGATAAATAGCGAAAGTACTAAACCTATTTGCATAAAAATTTTACTATAATTTTCTAACTGTTGTTTTGGGTTTTTTTTAATTTGCATCTTTTAACTCTTTAATGTTTCTAAAAAATATAAAACGACTATTATTAATAACAGTCTATTGTTAAATGAATGGAATTAAACCAATAAAAACAGAGTCACTTAACAGATATAAAATTAGACAGTAAAAGAGAATTAAAACATGATTTTCCTCATACTTTATCATGCACTTTTGTTGGTGTATGATCGTTCCAAAGAGTAAGGATATCTGTGGCTACAGAAGCACCACTTCCTGCAGCAATTGCAAATTGACTTCGTAAACCAGCGATTGTACCGCAGCAATACAACCCTTTTTGTATGAGATGATTTTCATTATTTAATTGAATTCTATCTTTTTCTGGGTTTGCTTTTTTGTGAGGAATAATATATTTGTTTAAACCATTTATAGAAAAGGGTTTTGAGTAGTTTAATGCAATGACTATAATTTTCGATTGATAGCTGTTCTTAGTTGTTTCTATAGTATAAATGCCATCAATTTTTCTTATTGACAAAACTTTTTCGTTATTAATATGAGAAACATGAGGATATAAAGTTGTTAATTGCTCTTTACCTTCAGTTAAAATATCTTTTCCTAATGTTTTTGGAGCCAGACCTAAAACATTATTAAACAAGGCATTTTCTAAATGAGAAGCTCTTTGGTGCATTATAATTCCTATTTTTTTATGAGCAGCAAAATGCTTGTTTTTTGCAGAGCCTAAAATGAGTGCACACTGCATTCCGGAAACTCCTCCGCCAATTATTAATGCATCAAAAATCATTTTATATAAATAGCATTTTTATGTTTTGAGTAAAAAGTTTTACAGAGATAGCTAAGAGAATTACGCCAAAAATTTTACGAATTATCTGAATTCCTGAAGGACCAATTAAACGTTCTATTTTAGACGATGTTTTTAAAACGATGTATAAGAAAATTACATTTAAAATTACAGCTACAATAATGTTTTCTATGGCAAATTCTGCCCTTAAAGAAAGTAACGTTGTTAAACTTCCTGGACCCGCAATTAAAGGAAAAGCTAGAGGGAATACGGTGGCAGTTATGGAGGAAGAATTACCATCTTCCTTATATAAAGTAATGCCTAAAATCATTTCTAAAGCGATAAAAAATAAAATAAAAGCACCAGCAACAGCAAAAGAATTTACATCAATTCCAATTAAACCTAATAAGCTTTGACCAAGAAACAAGAATACAATCATAATGAAACCTGCAATAAGTGATGCTTTTTCAGACTGTATATGTCCTGATTTTTTTCGTAAATCAATAATAATAGGAATGTTACCAATGATATCTATAACAGCAAATAATACCATAAATGCAGTTATAATTTCTTTTAGGTTAAATTTCATAATCTATAAGTTTAATTTATTGCAAAATTAGAAAACTTACTTTATGAATTTGTAAAAAAATAAAAAAAAATAATCATATTTTTGTTCGCATGTTTCAACTAGGGAAAACAATCGTTTCAGAAGATATTATCGAAAAAGATTTCGTGTGTAATTTAGCCGCCTGCAAAGGTGCTTGTTGTGTAAATGGTGACGCTGGAGCTCCATTAGAAAAAGAAGAAGCTAAAATATTAGAAGAAATTTATCCAAAAGTAAAACCTTTTTTAAGAAAAGAGGGAATTGAGGTTATTGAAAAAGAAGGAGCTTGGGTTACAAGTGAATGGGGAGAATTAGAAACACCTTTGATTAATGGGGCAGATTGTGCTTATGTAATTTTTGATGAAAAGAATACAGCCTTGTGCGCTATCGAAGAAGCGTATAATCAAGGAGAAATTGATTGGAAGAAGCCAGTTTCTTGCCATTTATATCCAATAAGAGTTAAAGATTATAGTGAGTTTTCTGCAGTAAATTATGATAAATGGGAAATTTGTGATGATGCTTGTTCTTTAGGCAAAGAATTTCAAGTGCCAGTGTACAAGTTTGTAAAACAAGCTTTAGTTAGAAAGTTTGGGCAAAATTGGTATGATGAATTAGAAAAAGTGGCGGAAAAACATTTAAAATAAAGTACCTATATAGCAAAATTTTCTAGAATGTTATACAAGGATTACAAAGTAAAAAACTAGCAAAGGTTAGATATAAATTGCCTTTTTCTTTCTGGGTAGATTAAAATTTAAACCCAACTTTATGCTGGTTTTTTTTTATTACGTATTTTTGGTAGTATGAAAATTAATCAATTCTTAGATGCTACTTATTTAAAGACAGCAACTCAAGCAAGTATTACAGAAGAAGAGAATCAACAAAAAGTAGTTGATTTAATAAATGAAGCCATTTTGTACAATTATAAATTAGTAATGATTCGTTCAAAATATATTTCATTAGCAAAAAAAATGTTTTTAGAATCAAAAGCTGACTTTTTAATAGGAACTGTAATCGATTTTCCGGAAGGGAACTCATCTACTGAAATTAAATTAAAAGAAGCCCAAAAAGCGATTGATTTAGGTGCAGATGAATTGGATTTTGTTGTCAATTATACCGCTTTTAAAGAAGGTAAAATTGCGATGATAAAAGAGCAAGTTTTAAAAGCGACTAAACTTTGTATTGAAAACAATAAAGTTGCAAAATGGATCATAGAAGTAGCTGCCTTGACGAGAGAAGAAATTATTGTAATTTCAGAACTAATAAAGGAGGTTGTTCTTGAAAATTTTGATGAAGCTGCTGTTAAAAAAGTGTTTGTTAAATCATCAACAGGATTTTTTAAAACTCAAGACAACACGCCAAATGGTGCTACTTTTGAAACTATGAAACTAATTTCTGAAAATGCAAAACCATTGCAAATAAAGGCTGCAGGAGGCGTGAGGGATTATGGAACGGCATTAAAAATGATTTCTATAGGAGTTGATAGAATAGGAACTTCATCATCTAAAGAGATTTGTACTAAAGAGAAAATTCACAAGACAGGATATTAATACTTTATGGATTATTTTGCACACGAAACGGCAGTTATAGATGATAATTGTACTATAGGGAAAGGGACAAAAATTTGGCATTTTAGTCATATTATGTCTAATTGTAGTATTGGCGAATCTTGTAATCTCGGTCAAAACGTTGTGGTTTCTCCTGAAGTTATTTTAGGTAAAAATGTAAAAGTGCAAAACAACGTTTCTATTTATACGGGTGTTATTTGTGAAGATGATGTTTTTTTAGGGCCTTCCATGGTTTTTACAAATGTTATAAATCCAAGAAGTGCTATTATTAGAAAAAATGAATATTTAAAAACAATTGTAAAAAAAGGAGCGAGTATTGGCGCAAATGCAACCATTGTTTGTGGTAATGATATTGGCGAATTTGCTTTTATTGGAGCGGGAGCAGTTGTGACAAAAGAAATTTTACCATATGCATTGGTGGTTGGGAATCCATCAAAACAAATAGGCTGGGTGGGGGAGTTTGGCCATAGATTAGAATTTAATAAACAGGGTTTTGCAACGTGTAAAGAAAGTGGGCAAGAGTATCAATTGAAGGATAATAGTGTTATAAAAGTAAAGTGAAAATAGATTAAAAGTGTTTTAAACTCATTCGAATTATAAAGCTACAAAACCAGATACTGTCAATTAATAGTATCTGGTTTTCTACTTTATTTAAAGTGTCTTTTTTTAAGGTGCAGGATTCGGAATTGCTGCATGAACAGCTTCAATTTCTTTTAAAGTTTCATCAGATAATTCAACATAAATAGAATTGATATTCTCTTTTAATTGACTCATTTTTGTAGCGCCAATGATATTACTGGTTACAAATGGTAGCTGATTTATATAAGCTAAAGATAATTCAGTAAGTGTTAAATTATTCTTTTTAGCAATTTCTAAATATTTTAGAACCGCAGCTTCTGAGCCTTTATTTCTGTATCTAGCAATAAACCTGGGGAACAAAGTTCCTCTTGCGCCTTCAGGTAAATTTCCATCTATATACTTCCCTGATAAAACACCTTGTGCTAAAGGTGAATAAGCTAATAAACCTATGTTTTCTCTCATTGAAACTTCAGACATGCCAACTTCATATCCTCTGTGAATTAAAGAATATGAATTCTGAATGGTTACAGGTTTTGGTAAATTATATTGTTCTGAGGCTTGTAAATATTTCATAGTTCCCCATGGAGTTTCGTTCGACAAACCGATATATTTTATCTTGCCTTGTTTTATAAAATCACTTAAAGTTTCTAAAATTTCTAAATGATTTTCTGCTTCTTTACTAGCTGTTTTATAAGGATAATCTCTAACTCCAAAACAGTTTACTCCTCTAGAAGGCCAGTGCAATTGATATAAATCCATATAATCTATTTGTAAACGTTTTAGGCTATTTTCAATTGCTTCAGTAATGCCTTTTTTACTAAAGCCATTTTTTCTAATATGTGCTGTATAATCACCGCCTCCAGCAATTTTTGAAGCCAAAACTACTTTATCTCTATTTCCTGTTTTTTTTAGCCAATTACCGATAATTCTTTCAGTATCGCCATACGTTTCTGCATTTGCGGGTACAGGATATAATTCGGCGGCATCTATAAAATTTACACCTTTTTCTAAAGCATAATCCATTTGTTCATGTGCTTCTGCTTCTGTATTTTGGTTTCCCCAAGTCATGGTTCCTAAACAAATTTTAGAAACTTTTGTCTCTGTGTTTGGTAACGTTGTATATTTCATTTTGATGTTTAATTTTTTTAGAATAACAAAAATAAGGCTTATTTAACACTAATTATAGGCATAAAAAAAAGTTCTCATTTTTGAGAACTTTTTTAACATATGTTTTAAGCGTTTTTATTTCAAAATTGCTTCAATTCCTGGTAAAGATTTACCCTCTAACATTTCTAGCATTGCTCCACCACCCGTAGAAACATAACTTACTTTGTCTGCAAAACCAAATTGTTTCACAGCTGCAACAGAATCTCCACCACCAACTAAAGAAAATGCTCCATTTTTAGTTGCTTTATCAATTGAATGACCAAGTGCAATCGTACCTGCAGCAAAAGAGTCCATTTCAAAAACACCTAAAGGGCCGTTCCATAAAATAGTTTTACATTGGTTTGCAATTATATCAAAAATTTCTCTAGATTTTGGTCCAGCATCAACTCCTTCCCAGCCATCTGGTATTTTGTTAATATCACAAACTTGCGTATTTGCATCATTGCTAAAATCATCAGCAGCAACAACATCAACAGGAATGTGAATTTGAACATTTTTAGCTTTTGCTTGTTTTAAAATGTCAAGTGCTAACTCCATTTTGTCATCTTCACAAATTGAGTTACCAATTTTTCCGCCTTGTGCTTTTATAAATGTAAAACTCATTCCACCACCAATAATCAAGTGATCTACTTTATCTAAAATATTTTCAATTACCGTAATTTTTGAAGACACTTTTGCCCCTCCTAGAATTGCTAAAACTGGTTTTTCTGAATTATTTAATACTTTATCTATACTTTCAATTTCTCTCGCTAATAAGTTTCCAAAGCATTTATTATCTCCAAAAAATTGTGCAATAATTGTGGTTGATGCATGCGCTCTGTGTGCAGTTCCGAAGGCATCGTTTACATAAATATCTCCTAGTTTAGACAATTTTTCTGCAAAAGCAACATCTCCTTTTTTCTCTTCATCGTAAAAACGAAGATTTTCTAGTAATAAAATTTCTCCATTTTCTAAATTAGCAACAGCTTCTTCAGCTTTTTCACCGATACAATCTTCAACAAACTTTACGTTAACACCTAAAATTTCTTTTACTTTGGCAACAATATGTTTCAAAGAAAACTCTTCTTGCTTGCCTTTTGGACGACCTAAATGTGACATTAAAACGCAGCTTCCTCCATCTTCTAAAACTTTTATAATGGTAGATTTAGCAGCTTCAATTCTAGTAGCATCTGTAACTTCGAATTGATTATTTAAAGGCACATTAAAATCTACACGGATAATTGCTTTTTTATTTTGGAAATTAAAATCTTTTAGTGTTTTCATTTTTGTTGATGTATTTTTAACAAAAATACTTTTTTATTTACGGTTACTAAAATTGAAAACTCAAAAATTAAGATAACGTTTGCGTAAATTTATCTGTTATATTTGCATATGCTTTTCAACCAAATTATAGGTCAAGAACACATTAAGAAACATTTGCAAAAGTCTGCTGAGAATGGCAGAGTTCCCCATGCACAGCTGTTTGTAGGCAAAGAAGGTTGTGGTTCGCTGCCAATGGCAATTGCCTATGCACAATTTTTATTGTGTAATTTTTCTGAAGATGCAGGAGCATGTAATATAAAATGCAACAAACTCCAACATCCAGATTTACATTTTGCATTTCCTGTAACTACAAACGATTCGGTAAAAAAACATGCTGTAAGTGATTTGTTTTTAGAAGATTGGCGAGATTTTATTGCAACACAACCTTACGGTAGCTTATTTAATTGGTTACAACATATAGGTGTAGAAAATAAGCAAGGTTTAATTGGAGTTGACGAATCTGAAGCTGTTGTTAAAAAGTTAAAGCTTAAAAGTTATGAAGGTGGCTTTAAAGTAATGATAATTTGGATGGCAGAAAAAATGAATATTGCTGCTGCCAACAAATTATTAAAATTGATTGAAGAACCACCACAAAAAACTGTTTTTTTATTGATTACAGAAAATGAAGAACAGATTATAAACACTATTAGATCGCGCTGCCAAGCATTGCATTTTCCTGCTTTGAGTGAACAAGATATCGCAAATGCTTTGATTTTAAAGAATCAAGTTGCGGACAACCAAGCGACAAAAATTGCACATCAAGCAGAAGGAAATTATAACAAAGCATTGCATTTATTACAAAATGATTCTTCCGATTTAGTTTTTGAAGAATGGTTTATTGCCTGGATAAGAACTGCTTTTAGGGCTAAAGGAAATGCTTCAGTGGTGCAGCAACTAATTTCTTGGTCTGATACCATTGCAAAAACGGGAAGAGAAACCCAAAAACGTTTTTTAGACTATTGTTTACAATTCTTTAGACAAGCACTATTGATGAACTACAAGTCTGATCAGTTGGTTTTTATGGAATCAAAATCAGGTTTTGATTTGTCTAAATTTGCGCCTTTTGTGCATTCAGGAAATATTCTAGAAATAGAAAAAGAATTAAATGATGCCATGTATCATATTGAAAGAAATGGGAATGCAAAGATTATTTTATTAGATCTTTCTATGAAACTTACCCGTTTTTTGCATAAAAAGGAAGAGAAGCTTTAGTTGTTATAAGCAGCTAAGCGCGCAACATATTTTCCAATAACATCAAACTCTAAATTTACAATCTCACCAATTTCTAAAGTTTTAAAAGTAGTGTGTTCTTTTGTATAGGGAATAATAGCGACACTAAATTCATCATTCTTAGAATTCACTACAGTTAAACTAACTCCATTTACAGTAATAGAACCTTTTTCTATAGTGATGTTGTTTTTATCAGAATTGTATTGAAAAGTATACATTGTACTTCCGCTTTCATCCTTGATATTTTTACAAATTCCTGTTTCATCAACATGCCCTTGCACAATATGCCCATCTAATCGGTCACCCATTTTCATGGCACGCTCTAGATTTATAATATGAGTATTTTTTAGTCTTCCAATATTTGTTTTGTCTAAAGTTTCTTTAATTGCGGTTACGGTATATTCATCATTATCAATAGCAACAACCGTTAAACAAACTCCATTATGAGCGATACTTTGATCCACTTTTAGTTCATTCGTAATATCACTTTGTATTGTTAAATGAACATTTTCTTGCTCTTTTACAATATTTTTTACGACTCCTAGTGTTTCTATAATTCCTGTAAACATATCCCTAAAATTTGGTTACTTTTGTACACATCAAAAATACTAATATTACAAGAGTTATATGGAAAAATATGATAAAATAATCGTTGGAATTTCAATAGGAGATTTAAATGGTATTGGAATTGAAGTAATTTTAAAAACATTCCAAGATAAAAGAATGTTAGATTTTTGTACACCTGTTCTTTTTGGGGCAACAAAAGTGATTTCATACCATAAAAAAGCTTTAGGTATAGAAACTCCTGTTCATGGAATTACATCGATGTCTCAACTAAACCATTCTAAAATAAATGTTTTAAACATTTGGAAAGAAGAAGTTGCAATAGAACTTGGTAAAACCACTCAATTTTCTGGGGATTACGCAGCGAGGTCTTTAGCATCTGCGGTAAAACATTTAAAAGAAAATAAGATAGATGTTTTAGTAACAGCACCAATCAATAAAGAAAACATACAATCTGACACCTTTAATTTTCCTGGTCATACGGAGTATTTAGAAGCTAATTTAGAAGGCAAGAGTTTAATGATTTTAATGACTGATGCATTGCGAATTGGACTAATTACAGGTCATATTCCAATCGCTAAAGTAGCCGAAGCCATTACTCCAGAGTTAATTAAAAGTAAGGTGGAAACAATGCATGAATCTTTGGTTAAAGATTTTGGAATTAGTAAACCAAAAATTGCTGTTTTATCGTTAAATCCACATTGTGGAGATAAAGGTGTAATAGGTAAAGAAGATGATGAAATCATAAAACCAACTATTTCAGAAATTAAAGAAACAGGTAAATTAGTTTTTGGACCTTATGCTGCAGATGGTTTTTTTGGTTCTGAAACTTACAAGCAATTTGATGGTGTCTTAGCCACGTATCATGATCAAGGTTTAGCTCCCTTTAAAGCATTGTCTTTTGGCAAAGGAGTTAACTTTACAGCAGGTTTAAGTCATATTCGAACCTCACCAGATCATGGAACCGGTTATGAAATAGCGGGAAAAAATTTAGCAAATCCATCATCATTTACAGAAGCTTTGTTTACTGCAATTCAAGTTTTTAAAACTAGAAATGAGTATTTAGAGCTCACTAAAACTCCTTTAGATTTAAAAAAGAGGTAAAGATTGTTTTTTTTTGATATAAAATATTGCAGAAATACATTTTTTTGTATCTTTGCCGGCTCAATTGATGTTTGATAATGAAATACTTAAAACAATTCAACATACAGTTTGTAGGATTAAAAGAAGGGAGTCATCTGTTCAACTATACGATTGATAATAAGTTCTTTGAAGCTTTTAATTTTGATGAATATAAAAGTTCATCTATAGAAGTTTCTCTAACATTTGTAAAAAAAAGCACATTATTCGAGCTTAGTTTTATTGCAGCAGGGACAATTGAAATTCCTTGTGATTTAACTAACGAATTATATAATCAAGAAATAGCATCAGAATTACCATTGGTAGTAAAATTTGGGCCATTATATAATGATGAAAGTGAGGAGATTTTAATATTGCCTCATGAAGCGTATGAGTTTAATGTTGCTCAGTTTATTTATGAAATGATTGTTTTAGCAGTTCCGAATAAAAGAGTTCATCCAAAAGTTTTAGATGGCACTATGGAATCGGAAGCATTAAATAAATTAAAAGAACTAACAATAAAAGAAGAAAAAACTGTAGTAAATACAGACCCAAGGTGGGATAAATTAAAGAATTTAATAACAGAAAAAAAGACATAAAATGGCACATCCTAAAAGGAAGATATCCAAAACAAGAAGAGATAAGAGGAGAACACATTATAAAGCATCTTATCAACAGATAGCTACAGATCCAACAACTGGAGAATCTCACTTATACCACAGAGCTCACTGGCATGAAGGAAAACTTTATTACAGAGGACAAATTGTTTTAGAATCTGCATCTGCTGCTGCAGAAGCTTAGAAGTAATCTTCTATAAACACACAAAAACCCTCAATTTTGAGGGTTTTTTTACGTTTTTTAAGTAAAAACTATCTCTTTTGATGAGTTTTACGTAAAAAAGTGAAATATTTTTCACTACTTTTGATTTTCCAAATTATTTGGTAACAAACAACGATTATGAAAAAAATCACTGCAGCAATTTCAGCAGTAGGGAAGTATGTTCCCGAATATATTTTAACGAATAAAGAGTTAGAGTCTTATGTAGATACTAACGATGAATGGATTACTTCTAGAACAGGAATCAAAGAAAGAAGAATTCTCAAGGGCGAAGGATTAGGGACGTCTTACATGGCTATAAAATGTGCAGAAGATTTAATTCAAAAATCAAATATAAATCCTGAGGAAATAGATTTGGTTCTGGTTGGTACTGCAACTCCAGATCTACCAGTAGCCTCAACAGCTGCTTATGTAGCTTCAAAAATTGGCGCAACAAATGCCTTCTCATATGATTTACAAGCTGCATGTTCTAGCTTTTTGTTTGGTATGTCCACAGCAGCTAGTTATATAGAGTCTGGGAGGTATAAAAAAGTGCTATTAATAGGTGCAGATAAAATGTCTTCTATTATCGATTACACAGATAGAGCAACGTGTATTATTTTTGGTGATGGAGCAGGAGCAGTTTTGTTTGAGCCAAATAATGAAGGTTTAGGATTGCAAGATGAGTATTTAAGAAGTGATGGAATAGGTAGAGATTTTCTAAGGATAGAAGCAGGAGGGTCTATAATGCCGCCTTCAGAAGAAACTGTAAAAGGAAAAAAGCATTTTGTATATCAAGAAGGAAAGACTGTTTTTAAATATGCAGTTTCTAATATGGCTGATGTTTCAGAGAAAATGTTAACCAGAAATAAGCTTACAGAAGAAGACATTCAGTGGTTGGTGCCACACCAAGCTAATAAAAGAATTATTGAAGCAACAGCAAAAAGAGTAGGTGTTAGCTCAGAAAAAGTAATGATGAACATCCATAGATATGGAAATACAACATCGGCAACTTTACCTCTTTTATTAGCAGATTATGAAAATCAATTAAAAAAAGGAGATAATTTAATTTTTGCTGCATTCGGCGGTGGTTTCACATGGGGAGCCATTTACTTAAAATGGGCATACAATTCGTAAAAATTAATAACTAAACAGTAAGAAACATGGATATTAAAGAAATTCAAAATCTTATAAAATTTGTAGCAAAATCTGGCGCTAGCGAGGTAAAGTTAGAAATGGAAGATATAAAGATTACAATTAAAACCGGTTCTGGAAAAACAGAAACTACAATTGTTCAAGCTGCTCCTGTAGCATCTTTACCTCAAGCTATAGCTCCCGTAAGTGCAGAGGCAGTAGCGCCTATTGTACCTGCAGTAGCGCAGAATGAGGGAGTTAATTATATTACCGTAAAATCTCCTATCATTGGAACTTTTTACAGAAAACCTTCTCCAGACAAACAAAATTTTGTTGAAGTTGGTACAGATATAAATATTGGTGATACAGTTTGTGTTATTGAAGCAATGAAATTATTTAACGAGATTGAATCTGAAGTTTCAGGTAAAATTGTTAAAGTTTTAGTTGACGATTCTTCCCCGGTAGAATATGATCAACCTTTATTTTTAGTAGATCCATCTTAATTTAGATGCTTAGATTTCTAGATTTTTTTAAATACTTATTATTTTATAAAATCGAACAATCAAATTTTCTAACGAACTAATTTAACAAAGATGTTTAAAAAAATATTAATTGCCAATAGAGGTGAAATTGCATTACGTGTAATTAGAACCTGTAAAGAAATGGGCATAAAAACGGTTGCTGTATATTCTAAGGCAGATGAGGAAAGTTTACATGTTAGATTTGCTGATGAAGCCGTGTGTATTGGCCCAGCTCCTAGTAGTGAATCTTATTTAAAAATGTCAAATATTATAGCCGCTGCAGAAATTACAAATGCAGACGCTATACATCCAGGATATGGATTTTTATCTGAAAATGCTAAGTTTTCTAATTTATGTGAAGAACATAACATCAAGTTTATTGGAGCTACGGGTAGAATGATTGATCAAATGGGAGATAAAGCGAACGCTAAGTCTACTATGATAGAGGCAGGTGTGCCTTGTGTTCCAGGTTCAGAAGGGGTAATAACTGATTTTGAAGAATGTGAGAAGGTAGCTTTAGAAACAGGTTACCCGGTAATGCTAAAAGCTTCTGCGGGAGGTGGTGGTAAAGGAATGCGGGCTGTTTGGAAGTCTGAAGACTTAAAGGAAGCTTGGGATTCTGCAAGACAAGAAAGTAAGGCGGCTTTTGGTAATGATGATATGTACATGGAGAAGCTGATTGAGGAGCCAAGACATATTGAGATTCAGATTGTAGGAGATTCTTATGGAAAAGCTTGTCATTTATCAGAAAGAGATTGTTCTGTACAAAGGCGTCACCAAAAATTAACAGAAGAAACTCCTTCTCCTTTCATGACAGATGAACTGAGAGAAAGCATGGGAAATGCGGCTGTAAAGGCAGCAGAATATATTAAATATGAAGGTGCAGGGACTATAGAATTTTTGGTGGATAAACACAGAAATTTCTACTTTATGGAGATGAATACTCGTATACAAGTAGAGCATCCTATTACTGAAGAAGTTGTGAATTACGATTTAATTCGTGAACAAATTTTAGTAGCAGCTGGAGTGCCTATTTCTGGGAAAAATTACTACCCACAATTACACTCTATTGAATGCAGAATTAATGCAGAAGATCCTCATAATAATTTTAGACCAGCCCCTGGGAAAGTTACTACGTTTCATGCTCCTGGAGGTCATGGAGTTAGAATGGATACACATGTATATGCTGGTTATATGATTCCGCCAAATTACGATTCTATGATCGCCAAGTTAATTGTTACGGCTCAAACAAGAGAAGAAGCAATTAATAAAATGAAACGTGCGTTAGATGAATTTGTAATTGAAGGAATTAAAACAACAATACCTTTCCATAGACAATTAATGGAACATCCAGATTATGTTGCGGGTAACTACACGACTAAATTTATGGAAGATTTTTTAATGAAGCCTTAGATTAGAGTCTAGTATCAATACTATATTAAAAATAGAGAATACACTTTTGTATTCTCTATTTTTTTATCTTTACCTTAAATATTTTTAGAATGAAAATTGATGGGATTGATAAAATTATTATAAAAAGATTAGTAAAAGACGCCAGAACACCTGTGTTAAGTATTGCTAGAGAAGTTGGTATTTCTGGAGCAGCTATTCATCAACGTTTAAGAAAGTTAGAAAAATCTCAATTAATTGATGGTTATAGAATGGTTCTAAACCCTAAATCATTAGGGTATACAACAACAGCTTTTGTTGGTGTTTTTTTAGATTCTTCTAGTTTATATTCTTCAGCAATAAAAAGATTAAAAGATATTCCAGAGGTTATAGAAAGTCATTATACAACTGGTAATTACGCAATTTTTATAAAGATTTTATGCAAGAACAATGAAGATTTAATGCATCTTTTAAATAAAGATATTCAAAATATCAAAGGAGTCTCAAGAACCGAAACTTTTATTTCATTAGACCAACAAATTGATAGGCAGATACATATTTGATAAAAAATCATTTATCCATTAAAAAGTTACTCTTTAAAGATCTTTAGAAACAACTTAACCAGTAAACATATTTATTTCATTTTTTTAATTCATTTTTGTTTAAATTACTAATTAATGATGGAGAAACCTAACTTATCTTTTATTATAGAAATTGCCGGAGATGATGAAGCATTTCAAAATAGTATTTTGGAAATCATAAAAACAGAATTTAGAGAAGAGGTAAATTTATTTAAAACAAACTTCTCATTAAAAAAGTACAAAGAAGCAGCTCATAATGTGCATAAAATAAAGCATAAAATAGGCCTATTAGGGTTAGAAAAAGCCTTAATAAAAGCATCAGAATTTGAAAAAGCATTAAAAATTGGAAATACTACACTTCATCATAGTTTTTTAGAAATTTTAAACAAAATTCATGTATTTTTATACCCTTAAATAATATTGCTATTATTATGAATTGTATTATAATCGATGATGATGCAACTGCTAGATTAATTATAAGTCAGCTTTGTGAAAAATCGGAGTGGATTAATGTTTTAGCGGAGTTTTCTTCAGCTATAAATGCAATAAAATATTTAAATAGCAATACTGTAGATTTGGTTTATTTAGATATTCATATGCCTACTTTTTCTGGTTTTGATTTTATTCAGACTTTAAAAAATCCACCCAAAATAATCTTAACAACTTCAGACAAAAACCTTGCTTTAGAAGCCTTTGAATATAAAAGTGTCATAGATTATTTAGTGAAACCAATATCAAAAGAAAGGTTTAATAAATCTTTAGAAAAATTAAAAATCTTTTCAATTGAAGAAGAAAATGCTTCTTTAGAATCAAAAAAACTATCAGATTACATCTATGTAAACGTAGATAAAAGATTGGTAAAAATTAATATACCTAGTATTTATTTAATTGAAGCAAAAGGCGATTATATAAATATTAAAACAAACATAAAAAATTACTTGGTACACTCAACTTTAAAAAAGATAGAGGATAAACTTCCTTCAAATATGTTTTTTAGAGTGCATAGGTCATTCGTCATAAATTTTTCAGAAATAGTTGATATTGAGGATAACACTGTTTTGGTGAAACAAGATATTGTTCCTATAAGTAGATCTCTTAAAAGTGAATTAATTAGAAAATTAAATCGTCTCTAGTTATTTTTTTCTTAATAATCTAAATTCAAAAGTTTCATTTGCTAAAGAAGCTATAATTCCTTTAAATTGGTAGTCTTACAAAATATTAATACTTTCCAATATGTTTTGTGTAATTTTTCATTCGACTTTATAATGTTTTTGACGACCATAATGCAGACAGTTGTCTTTATGGTAGTAAAACAGTATTTCAACCTGTTAATATTAAATGGCAGATAGCGCTGATGCTGAAGGTTTTTTATGGGGGATTTAATTTTATGGATTATTAAGATACCCAGAAGATAATTAAATCACATTACATTTTGTAGGTTTATCAGCTTACTAAAAACTTACTATTAAGTGCAATGCTTCAAGAAGAGTAGTATTTTAATATTCAATAAAAACATTATTTTATTGATTGAGCTTTACAGATAATTTTATTAAAAAACAGAAGCTAACATTATCAGCTAAAAGAGCTATTTTTAGTATCTCAAAATACGAAGTCATGTTCAAAAAATTAATTCTTTTTTTATTGATATCTATCTTATCTATCAATTGCAAAAATGCTAATCTTACAGTATTATCCTCATCTAATGTTGCAGATATTATCAATAATGAGTTTACCGGTGATTTAGCTTTTAACACTGCTTCTTTTGTTGAAAAATATTGGAGAGTTGTGGGTAATACTGGCTTTAATAAAAGCATTTATAAGATTGCTGAAGAACTCGAAAAAACAGGTTTTGTTTTAGAAGAAAATGCAACAGAAAATGATATTTTAACCTACAGAATTGAAAAACGTCCGCTTAAAAATCCAACTTGGGAGTCGGTAAATGCAATTGTGAAAATTGAGGGTAAAAATGACACTTTACTGCAACATGCCACTAACAGAAATATGATTGCTTTAAATTCGTATAGCACACCAAAAGATGGAGTTTCTGCTGAAGTTATTTATGTACGTGATCTCGAAAAAATTGTAGATTTAGATGTAAAAGGGAAAATAGTTTTTGCAGAAACAAGTCCTTATGGTATATACAAATCTGCGATTATTGAGGGTAAGTCAGTAGGAATTATAACGTATAATAATCCTTCTTATTTACAACCCGAAAAAAATACAACATCAATTCAGTTTCGTTCAATTCCTTTAGATACTGTAAATAAATCTTGGGCCATTGCAATGTCTTTCGCTGCGAAAGAACGGTTAAAAGCATCTTTAGAGAAGGGGAAAACAACCTTAAAAGTTCGTGTTAAAACTAATATTTATCCTTCAGAAGAATTAACAATTGTTGCTGATATTAAAGGGAGTGAAATGCCAGAAGAACGGTTAGTTTTTAGCGCTCATATCCAAGAACCTGGTGCTAATGACAATGCAACGGGTGTTGGATTAGCACTAGAAATGGCTTCATTAACAGCAAAGTTTATTAAACAACAACAATATGAACCAAAACGAACCTTAACTTTTTTATGGGGCGATGAAATTATATCGACACAAAGATATGTGCAAGAAGATTCTATTAGAGCGAAATACATTAGATGGGGCATTTCTTTAGATATGGTTGGTGAAGACACTGAAAAAACTGGAGGAACATTTTTGATTGAAAAAATGCCAGATCCAAGTGCAATTTGGACTCGTGGCAATGATAAGCACACAGAATGGGGAGGTTCTAAAATGAAATTAGAGCAAATGAAACCTCATTATTTAAATGATTTTCTAATTGATAAATTTAAACAACAAGGTAAAAGAGCAAATTGGATTGTAAGTACAAACCCCTTTGAAGGAGGAAGTGATCATGTTCCTTTTTTAAGACAAAACATACCTAGTGTTTTGTTTTGGCATTTTACAGATCAGTTTTATCATACGGATAATGATAGAATTGATAAAGTTTCTAAAACTACTTTAAAGAATGTAGGCACAACCGCATTAATAGCTGCTTATACTTTGTTAAATGCTGATAAAAAGGTTGCGAAATCAATTTTATTAAATTTAGAAACAGCTGCGGTAAGTCGTTTGAATGAAGAATTTAAGCAGAGTAAAATTGCCATAAATAATGGAGATTCTTTATCTACACAAATAGAAATTATTACTGCTTGGAAAGATTGGTATCAAAAATCTTTTACAACAACTTCAGGGTTATTTTCGGATGAAAAAGTCATCAATAATGATATTGAAAAATCTCAAAAATTAATAGATTCTATTTCATCAGTAATTATAAAAGAACTTCAGAAAAAGAACTAAAAAACAGCATCAATTGCTGAAATAAAATCAGGATAAATGATGCCGTTTAATCGTTGAATTTTAGGTTTAGTAATCAGAACCATCATGTTTTCCAACTTCAAAGCCATGTTTTCCTAAAAACTGATTTCCACTGCCTATAGCGTCTTCTTCAAGAGTTGTTCCCATAGAATCATTCCATCTATTTAAATACCCAAAGAGAGAAATTACTCCTAAGATTTCTACAATTTCACCTTCGTTCCAATATTTATATAATTCTTTTTTGATGTCTGCATTAACAGCATTTGGAACCATAGAGGCTGCTAAAGAGAAATCTAGAGCTGCTCTTTCTGCATCAGAAAAAGCTTTGTGAGTTTTGTATTCCCAAATATTATCTAATTGTTCTTGTTCTGCTCCGTAACGTTCTGCAGCTCTAATTGCATGCGCTTGGCAATATCTGCAGCCAGTAGCGTTGCTAGAAACCCAAGCAATCATTCTTTTTAAAGCCGATGTAACACGTCCTTCATTTGCCATTACAGCTTTATTCAAATTGATAAAAGCTTTAGAAATGGCCGGCCTTCTTTGCATTGTTAAAACTGAATTTGGACAAAAGCCTAAAGTTTCATTAAAAAATTCTGCTAATTTTTTTGTTTCTAAATCGTGTTCTGCTAATAACGGTGTTACTAATGCCATGTTTTTTTTAGTTATTGAATTAAATAATTTATTTTTTATCTGGTCGAACTATTGAGATCACTATGGGAATCGAATAAAAATTTTTCGATATTTGTATCACATGATTAGGATCTTTTAAAATCGGACACAATATTAATTGCCCTTTCTATATAAAATGTTTACTTATTTTTAGTGAAAACTGATGGTGTCATATCTATTCGTAATAAACAGTATAAAGTCATTAACAAAAAAAATGAGTATTCACAATCTTATTTTAATTTGTTGAGATTTATTCATTTTAACCTCTTCTTCGTTTGTGTTTTCCTATTTTTGTTAGAAAGCTCAATTTAAGAATTCAATTTTAAAAAAAACATAAAAGATGGAGAAGAATATAATTATGACCAAATGGACACAAAAGTCACAGTTTGAGAGTGATAATCCTAGTGGGCATTCATTTACGATGTTTGATAAATCTCAAGATAATGGAGATGTGATTGGTTTTGCGCCAAAAGCCTTAATGCTATCTTCTTTAGCTGGCTGTTCTGGATTAGATGTAGTTTCATTGTTAGAAAAAATGCGTGCAGAAGTTGCCGATTTTAAAATAGAGGTTACAGCAGAATTAACAGACGAACATCCTAAGTTTTACAACAAAGTAAAAGTAGATTATCATTTCACAGACAGCGAATTACAACCAGAAAAAATTCAAAAAGCTGTAAATTTATCAGTTACAAAATACTGTGGAGTTATGGAAATGTTTAGACAGTTCTCTGATGTAGAAATTGAAATTCATTTACACAACATATAAAACGGAACTAAACGCCAAAAAAACTGCTATGAGATGGACGTTAAAGCCACAACCCGAAAAAGAAAAAGTACATAATTTAGCCAAAGAACTTCAAGTTGACACAACTATAGCGTCAATTCTTTGTCAAAGAAATATTGAAACATTTGAGGATGCAAAAAAATTCTTTCGCCCCAGTTTAGATGAAATTCATAACCCTTTTTTAATGAAGGATATGGATGTTGCGGTAGCGCGAATTGAAGCGGCCATTTCTAAGAATGAAAATATTTTGATTTATGGCGATTATGATGTGGATGGCACTACCGCTGTTTCTTTAGTTTCCTCTTATTTAAGAACAATTTATCCAAATATTGCAACCTACATTCCAGACAGATATGCAGAAGGTTATGGGATTTCTTATACGGGAATCGATTTTGCCAATGACAATGATTTCTCTCTTATCATTGCTTTAGATTGTGGAATAAAAGCGATTGAAAAAGTAGCGTATGCAACGGAAAGAAATATAGACTTTATTATTTGCGATCATCATAAACCAGGAACAGAAATACCAAAAGCTGTGGCGATTTTAAATCCAAAACGAGAAGATTGTAATTATCCTTTTGACGAATTATGTGGCTGTGGAGTTGGTTTTAAATTAATTCAGGCTTTAGGAGTTTCAAGAAATCAAACCATTGAAGATTTTGTGCCTTATTTAGATTTGGTCGCGACTGCCATTGCTGCAGATATTGTGCCGATGAATGGAGAAAATAGAGTGCTTGCATTTTTTGGTTTACAAGTGATTAATCAGCATCCAAGAAACGGAATTAAAGCACTCATTCAGCAGACTAAAAAGACTGAACTTACGATAACAGATGTTGTTTTTATAATTGCACCAAGAATTAACGCTGCAGGAAGAATCAAACACGGGAATTATGCGGTAGAGCTGTTAACTGAAATGGATTTTAAGGCTGCTATTGAATTTGCAGCTGCCATAGAAATTTTTAATGCAGACAGAAAAGATTTGGATAAAAAAATTACAGATCAAGCCCTAATTCAAATTATTGACAATGAGGAAGAGAATGGATGTACTTCTGTTGTTTATCAAGAAGATTGGCACAAAGGGGTTATTGGAATTGTAGCTTCTAGATTAATCGAAAAATACTACAGACCTACTTTGGTATTTACAAAAAGTGGCGATAAATTAGCCGCTTCTGCGCGTTCTGTTAAAGGGTTTGATGTCTATAATGCACTTCAAGAATGTGAAGAATTTATAGAACAATTTGGCGGACATAAATATGCTGCGGGACTAACTTTACTGCCAGAAAATTACACCAATTTCAAAAACAAGTTTGAAGAAGTTGTTGAACGAACTATTGATAAAAAATTATTAACTCCACAGATTTCTGTAGATGCAGAAATAGATTTATCTGAAATTACCCCTAAGTTTTTTAGAATTATTGAGCAAATGGCACCTTTTGGGCCCTTGAACATGAAACCTATTTTCAAATCTATCTGTGTTAGAGATAATGGTTTTGGAAAACAAGTTGGTGCAGATAAAACACATTTAAAACTGAATGTTTTTCAAGGGGACAATAAAAAAACCTACAATGCTATTGGTTTTAACTTAGGGAATAAAATGGCCTTTGTACAAAATGATTTTGATATTGTTTACGCGTTAGACGAAAATGAATGGAATGGTCATAAATCTGTGCAATTGGTGTTGAAAGATTTAAAGTAATTTTCGATGTCTTTTAATGCGTAAACCACTATTAGTAATAGTGAAATCTAGAGGTCTACTTGTGCAAAAATTATACAAATTAACTTTCCATAGACATTAAAACCATTTTTAATTCCATATAAGTAATACTTGGGTCTACCTTTTCTTTAAGAGAAGTTAAGCCTTTTACATCACCAGCTTCTTCAATTTCATGTAGTATTTTTTTGTAACGTTTTAGTTCAATCAATTCTAAAACATCAATATCTCCAGAAGTAATATAATTCGCTAAATGATTTTCAATGGTGCCAACAGTTAAACTTCTTTCTTTGGCAATTTCTTTTATAGAAAGACCCGATGTAAACAACTCAAAAGTAATTTGTTTCGTTGGTTTTTTATCTTCTTTTTTTTGTTCGTTGAATTTATTAATTCCGTTTTCTTTACAATACCCTTCAATAGCTTCTAATATTTCTTCTCCGTATTTAGAAACACGAATTTTACCCATTCCAGCAATTTTTAATAAGGCATTTTCAGTTCTTGGCAACTCATCACACATTGCATATAAGGTTTCTTGCGTAAAAATCTGAAAGTGCGGAATACCTAAATCTTTAGAAATTCCATCTCTTAACTCACGTAATTTTATCGCTAAAATTGGGTCACGTTTAGAAACTACTTTTTTCTTTTTAGTTGGTTCTGATTTTTGTAAAACGGCTTTGGCTCTTACTTTTAAATATTCTTGAACTTTAAAACCATTCGTCATTTTTTGAAGTGAAAAAAGTTTTTCTAATAACTTTTCTTGCAAGGAATCAAATTGCTTCGTAAAATCTTTTTTAACAGCTTTGTTATCAGTTGAAAATGAAATAGCATTTAAAGGATTTAGAATATTACCTTTTGTTTGAGTTACAAAATAATTTAAAGCCTTTATAAAACGTTCTTGAATTTGAGAACTATTTTCCGGAAGAATAGAATCTTCTGAAATTGCATTTAATTGGTTTTTAAATCCATTAGAAACTTTCATTAAAGCGACAACTCCATCATCTTTAATAGTTTGTAAGTGGTCTATAACATCCCCTTTAATACTTGTTCTATTCTTGTAATAGATATCTATTAATCTTGATATTGGATACAAAAGTGGTTGATAATCAAATAATTCTGAAATTAAATTCAGTTGAAAGTTTTTTTCAGATTCATTTAAAATAGTTTCATCAGGATGATTCTCTTCCACAGTTTCATTAAAAGTACTAACTGTTTTATCATTGATGATGGCGTTGCTAGAAATGGGTGTTTTTAAAACCAAGCCTTCTAGGGAAGTACACCTACTTAAAGCCACATATGTTTGACCATGCGCAAAAGAAGCTTCCGCATCAATTACCGCTCGGTCAAATGTTAAACCCTGACTTTTATGAATGGTAATTGCCCAAGCCAAACGCAAGGGGATTTGTTTAAAAGAACCAACAATATCTTCTTTTAACTCTTTGGTTTCTTCATTAATAGAATAATTAATATTATCCCATAGTTCTTTTTCTGCAACAATTTCGTCAATTTCATTGGCACACTGCACGGTTACAGTTTCTTTTGAAATATCCGTGATGACTCCTATTTTACCATTATAATATCTTTTTTCTAAGGAGGAATCATTTTTGATAAACATCACTTGAGATCCTATTTTTAGGGCTAAATTTTCATCATTAGGAAAAGCGTTTTCATTGAACTTACCAGAAACCTCGGCTTTAAAAAAACAACTTTTGGTTTTTAGTTTATTTAATTCAGAATCGTTGATTAAGTTGGCTCTTCTGTTATGAGTTGTAAGGGTGATATAACCTTCTTCTTTACTTGGAGAAAAAGTAGGGTTGTAGCGTTCATTTAAAATTTTGGCAGATTTTTCTGATAAATCATCATTTCTAATTTCATTTAAAATAGTGATAAAATCTTCGTTTTTCTGACGGTAAATATGCTTCAACTCAATAGAAACTACATTGGCTTCTTGATAGGCTTTACTGCTAAAAAAATAAACGGTATTGTAATGTTGCTGCAGTAAACTCCACTCATTGGGTTTTACAACAGGTGCTAATTGCTGTAAATCACCAATCATTAAAACTTGGGCGCCACCAAATACTTTGTTTCGGTTTTTATAACGACGCAGCACTTGATCGATACCATCCAATAAATCGGCTCGCACCATAGAAATTTCATCAATAATTACTAAATCTAAGGATTTTATAATATCAATTTTAGTTTTCGAAAACTTACGTTGTTGATTAGAAGTATTTGCAATTTGATTGGGTAAAATTGGTCCAAAAGGCATTTGAAAAAATGAATGAATCGTTACGCCTTTTGCATTGATTGCTGCAACACCTGTAGGTGCCACAATAACCATTCTTTTTAAAGATTCTTTTTTAATTTGATGTAGAAAAGTAGTTTTTCCTGTACCTGCTTTTCCTGTGATAAACAGGTTTCTATCTGTTTTTTCTATAAAGTTTAAGGCAAGTTCTAATTCTTTATTCTCTATCATAACAAGATTTCTATACTCATTTTCTTGTTGTAAAAATAGTGTTTTAGTTTACAATATCTGAATAATATTATGACCTTAAAATCTTTTCCATTTGTCTGCCTTTTGCTAATTCATCAATGAGTTTTTCCATTTGTCTGCATTGTTTATACAATCCAAATTCATCTTCTATTTCTTCAATTCTATAACCACAAACTATCCCTTTAATTAAATGTGCATTTTCATGAATTTTTGCTTTCTCAAAAAAGGTTCTAAATGTTACTTTTTCTGCAATAAGAGATTGTAATTTGTTTTCGTTAAAACCAGTAAACCATTCTATTACTTGATGGAACTCTTCTCTTGTTCTACCATGTTTTTCCAATCTATTCCAGTAAAGTGGATATATAGATGCAAAGATCATATTAGCCACTTTTTCATTTTTTTTAGCGGTAACTTTCATTTTATTAAAGTATTGATATAGCAATTTACAAAATTCTTATATATAAAAAATCCTAAGCAAAAGCTCAGGATTTTAATATTTACAAAACAACATTGTTGCTTACATTTCTAATGCTTTTATTGGATTGTTATCCATTAATAACTCGACTGGGTTTTCTAAAGCTTCTTTAACAGCCACTAAAAAACCTACAGATTCTCTACCATCTACAATTCTGTGATCGTAAGAAAGTGCAACATACATTATTGGTTGAATTACAACAGCGCCATTAACCGCCATTGGTCTGTTTACAATATTGTGCATTCCTAAAATTCCACTTTGTGGAGGATTCAAAATTGGCGTAGATAACATAGAACCAAATACACCACCGTTGGTAATTGTAAAAGTTCCTCCAGTCATTTCATCTATGGTAATTTGCCCATCTCTAGCTCTTAATGCCAAACGTTTTACTTCAGATTCTACACCTCTAAAAGATAAGTTTTCTGCATTTCTAATTACAGGAACCATTAAGCCTTTAGGTCCAGACACGGCAATAGAAATATCTTGAAAGTCATTTTTGATTTGGAAATCTCCGTCAATCATAGAATTTACATCAGGATATAATTTTAAAGCTCTTACCACTGCTAAGGTAAAGAAAGACATAAATCCTAAGCCAACGCCGTGTTTTGCTTTAAAAGCTTCTTTAAATTGCGTACGTAAATCAAAGATTGGTTGCATGTTTACTTCATTAAAAGTTGTTAACATGGCAGTTTCGCTTTTTACAGCAACCAAACGTTCGGCAACTTTTCTCCGTAACATAGACATTTTCTTACGCTCTGTTCCCCTCGATCCGTTTGCAGGCTGAGTTCCCATAGAAGGTACAGCGTTTACTGCATCATCTTTCGTAATTCTACCATCTTTTCCGGATCCTTTAACCGCAGAGGTAGCAATTCCTTTTTCAGCAAGTACTTTTTTAGCAGCAGGAGAAGCAGTACCGGTCGCATACGTTTCCGTTTTTGGCGTTTCTTTTACTTCAATTTTCTTTTCTTCTTTTTTTACTTCAACTTTTGGAGCATCACCTTCTGGTTTTGCAGCACCTGTATCAATCAAACAAACTACAGCACCTACTTCTACAGCGTCACCTTCTTCAGCTTTTAAAGTAACAATTCCGCTTTCTTCTGCAGGCAGTTCTAAAGTTGCCTTATCAGAATCTACTTCTGCAATTGGTTGATCTTTTTCAACATAATCTCCATCTTCAACTAACCACGTTGCAATTTCTACTTCTGTAATCGATTCTCCCGGAGAAGGAACTTTCATTTCTAAAATCATAATATCTTATCTTTTATATAGAACTATTTGCAGTAACTACAATTAAAACATACCCAACAATAATTAAACATACATACCACCAATATTTCTTGAACATTGATTTAGTCCATTTATTTCCACCCCACATGGGGAAATTATTATTTTTTGACATAAATACTTACTTTTTCTACTAATTCAAAACTTTAATTTGTTCAATTTCTAAATCAAACTTATATAAAAACTTTTTACCTAATTTATTAACTCTATTATATCTGTATATATAAACATACAATTCCAAACAATTTCTTATATATAATAAAACAGACGATATCAGTTCTTATTTTTCTTATTGCTGAACCTGTTTCAGCATTTAATTTTAATTTTTTATGCTATAACGCGCTACGCTAACTTTTAAAATGAGTTATTCATTATTAAAAACACTGTTTATAACCGCTTTATGTCGTTTTTTAAATCTTGTACTAGAACCCGCTGCGGGTACTGCATAATACTTACGAGAACGAACCTTTAGTTTTACCAACTCAAAACGTTGTAACATAAAACTCCAAGCACCCATATTTCTTGGTTCTTCTTGTGCCCAAATATATTCTTCAATATTTGGATATCTATCGATTACTTGTTGTAATTTCTCTACATGTAAAGGAAATAATTGCTCTATTCTTACCAGCGCAACATCTTCTCGCTGTAATTCTTCGCGTTCTGTTAATAAATCATAATAGAATTTACCCATACAGAAAACAAGTTTCTTAACACCCTTTGGGTTTAAGGTATCATCAATTACTTCTTGAAATTCGCCAGTGGCTAATTCTTCAATTGTATTGACAGCTTTTGGATGACGTAATAAACTTTTTGGAGTAAATATAACTAATGGTTTTCTATAATCACGTTTCATTTGTCTACGCAACAAATGATAAAAATTTGCAGGTGTTGTACAGTTCGCAACAGTCATATTGTCTTCTGCACATAATTGCAAATAACGCTCTATTCTTGCCGATGAATGTTCAGAACCTTGGCCTTCATATCCATGCGGAAGTAAGACTACAATTCCGTTTTGAACTTTCCATTTATCTTCTGCAGCAGAGATATATTGGTCAAAAATAATTTGAGCTCCATTAGAAAAATCTCCAAATTGAGCTTCCCAAACGGTTAATGTATTCGGGTTTCCCATCGCATACCCATAATCAAATCCTAAAACCCCATATTCAGATAATAACGAGTTGTAAATCGTCATTTGCCCTTTACTCTTTGGATTTGTATTTAATAGGTTAATACGTTCTTCTGTAACTTCATCACGCAAAATAGCGTGCCTGTGAGAAAAGGTTCCTCTTTCTACGTCTTGTCCAGAAATACGAACATTAAACCCTTCTTCTAGTAAACTTCCATAAGCTAGGTTTTCTGCCATTCCCCAATCTAATTGATTAGTTTCGAAAACCATTTTAGCTCTACCTTGTAAAATTCTTTCTGCTTTTCTAACAAAGTTTGCCTTTTCAGGAACTGTAGAAACAATTTTGGCAATATTTTTTAAATTATCTTCAGGATAAGTGGTATTTGTTACTGCTAACATGGCATCAAGATCTTGACGCTCAAATCCTTCCCAAGTAGATTTCATAAACTCCTTTACTTTAGAAGTTTTATCCTTTTTAGAGTTGTCGAATTCAGTATTCAACATATCTCTAAACTCAGTTGTAATTTCTGTTAAATAATTTTTATCGATACTTCCTTCAGCAATTAATTGTGCCGCGTAGATATCTTTTGGGTTTTGATGTTTAGAAATTGCTTTGTATAATTTTGGTTGTGTAAAACGAGGCTCATCACCTTCATTATGGCCATATTTTCTATAGCCTAATAAATCTATAAAAATATCAGATTCAAAACGCATTCTAAATTCTAAGGCCAATTCCATTGCATGACAAACGGCTTCTGTATCATCTGCATTTACATGTAAAACAGGCGACAAGGTAACTTTGGCAACATCTGTACAATAGGTGCTTGAACGTGCATCTAAGTAGTTGGTTGTAAACCCTATTTGGTTGTTGACAACGATATGAATAGTTCCTCCAGTTTTATAACCATTTAATTTAGCCATTTGAACGATTTCATATGCAATTCCTTGTCCAGCAATAGCAGCATCACCATGTATAATGATGGGCAAAATTTTGCTCGCATCACCATTATATTTTCTATCAATTTTAGCTCTTGTAATCCCTTCTGCTACAGAAGCAACAGTTTCTAGGTGAGATGGATTTGGAACTAAATTCATTTTAATTTCATTACCATCTCTATAGGTTTTACTTAACGTTAAACCTAAATGATATTTTACATCGCCATCGATATCTTCATCTTCGAAATCTTTTCCTTCAAATTCACTAAATAAATCTCTAACTGGTTTTTTAAAGATGTTTACTAGCGTATTTAAACGACCTCTATGTGCCATTCCTAAAACGCATTCTTTCACACCATATTTTTCGGCAGCATCTCTTAGCAAAACGCTAATACCTGGAATTAAAGCTTCACCGCCTTCTAAAGAAAAACGTTTTTGCCCTACGTATTTGGTTTGTAAAAAACTTTCGAATGTTACTGCCTGGTTTAATTTACCTAAAATGTATTTTTTGGCTTCTACAGAATAATTAGGGTGGTTGTCATTTTTATTAAAGCGATCTTGCCACCATTTTAATTTTTCTGGATTACGCATATACATATATTCTACTCCAATAGAATCGCAATAAATACGTTTTAAGTGCCCAATGATTGCAGAAAGTTTAGTTTTACCGAGTCCTAAAATTTCACCTGCAGAAAACTCTTTGTCTAAATCGTTTGCGGATAAACCAAAATTTTCGAGATCTAAAGTCGGTTGGTATTGTCTTCTTTCTCTTACTGGATTTGTTTCAGTGAACAAATGACCACGAGTTCTGTATCCATTAATTAAATCAACAACAAGAAATTCTTTACGAACTTCTAGCGGCACTTCTAATGAATCTTCTTCCTCTTTTAATGAATAATTTTCATTTGCTAAATCATATCCTTGAAAAAAGCTTCTCCAACTCGGTTCAATTGCATCTGGATTCACCAAATATTTATCATATAAATCAGCTATAAAGCCTGTATGTGCTGCGTTTAAAAACGAAAATTTATCCATAATATAGTTTCTGCTTTTTTAATAAGCTGTACTAATCAACAAAAATACAATTTTTGAGATAAAAGGGTATTTTTTTTCTTTAGAATAACAAAATAAAAAAAAATAAAATTTTTATCAAAAGTATTTGGCAATATTCGGAAAAGGTATATATTTGCACTCGCTAAACACAAATCATGTGAAGCAAACTCCTCCTTAGCTCAGTTGGTTAGAGCATCTGACTGTTAATCAGAGGGTCCTTGGTTCGAGTCCAAGAGGGGGAGCAAGTTAAGCGAAAGCTTAAAAGTTCATTAAAAAAAGACTGCGAAAGTAGCTCAGGGGTAGAGCATCACCTTGCCAAGGTGGGGGTCGCGGGTTCAAATCCCGTCTTTCGCTCTAACTCAAAACAGTACCAATGCTGAAGTGGTGGAATTGGTAGACACGCTGGACTTAAAATCCAGTGGTCAGTAATGGCCGTGCGGGTTCAAGTCCCGCCTTCAGTACAATAACCGTTGTTAATCTTTTGATTTTCAACGGTTTTTTGTTTTTAGCCACCTAATCTTGCCAACCATTTGCCGACCATTTGAAAATAACCCTCTTTTTACGTGCGTAAAACAAATTAAAATAGATTAATTAAAGTTTGTAAGTAGAATTAAAAAAAATAATTAATGATTCATATTTGAATATTTGTTGCATTCTAGACATTGATTTACTAAACTCAACAATAACGATATTTACATTAAGTAAGTTAAAATATATTTGAAAAAAAAATTGATTATTCAAAAATATAATAGAATTTAACTATTAAATTAAAACCAATAATTAATTAAATAAAATTATTAATAATTTGATATAAGTTTGATTAAACAAAAATAAAGTTGTTTTTAAAGCTTCATTTCTTACATTTCGTGCATTTACTCTTTAATAAATTTACTACTATAAATGCCTATTTTATAATAATAAACCCCGTTTGATAAATTTGATACATCAATATTAGTTTCGCTTTTTTTAATGTTTTTTTTAAGAACTCTTTTGCCATCCATTGTAAATATTTCTAAAAGACTGCCTTTATTTGTAATTTCAATGTTTTTTAAATGCAAGTTTTTTGAAGTTGGGTTTGGATACTGAATAATATTTTTATTTAATAATGTTTCTTGACTCGCATCAAGTGTACCTGATAGGCTATAAACTTTATAGTCTAATTTATTGTTATTATAAAAACCCGTAGTTATGAGTTTAAATGTATTTTCAGGGGTTTTTATTAATTTAAAATCATCGACAAGTTCAAATTCAAATATTTCAACTCCATCTTCATTGAAAACTGTAAGATTAGTATAAGGAATACTTGGATTTCTTGACCTTACAATAAATTCAATTTTTGAATCAGAATTAAAAAGCTTATCTGTTATTGTATAGATAGACAAAAAATCCCAGTCATTTTTCAATTGGATTGTAACTGTTTTAAATAAATTATGAGTGGAATCGTAAAATCTGACCTCGTTCGTAGTTCTGTCAATTGTGTAAAAATTTATTTCATCATTTATAAAGAACGCATAGTTTATTTTATCATAATGATTAGAAGTATAAGTTTTTTCTAATGTTTGTCCAAATAATGTACCGCAAAACACTATCAAAACATAAGGTAAAAGCTTTTTCATAATTATTTTTTTTATTGCTAATTTACAATTTATTCTATTAACAATGTCTTTGAAACAATATTTTCAATTTGTAAAATGTCTTCAAAAGGCAATTTCTGAATATCATCATTTGATATTTTTAAATTATTAATCTGAATATAATTGTTTACTTGCATTGCATTGTTATTTGCTGTTAAACCTGAAAGCTGTATAAAGTGTTTTAAGGCTGTTGGGTTGTTGTCTTCAATTCCTATTAAATACAGTTTTTCCAATGCCTTAAATATCATAGCTTCATTTCTACCTTTTACTAAACGATTGTTTGTTGTGATTAAACCATTATTAAAATGATTGTAAACGGTTTGCCTTGACAATTTTATATTATTTGCAATTGTTGACATTGTTGGAAACTGTCTAAATTCAATAACATAATTATGAATATAACTAGTTATGATTGAATGATTCGTTTCATAGGTAGTATTTCTAATGTCTGCTTTTATATCTTCATCATCAGTAATATAAAGAAGCATTTCAATTAAATCAAACTCATTACTTTCTTTATCATTGTAAGCTTGTTCGACTCTTAATCTTAAATTTTTATCAACTTCATATTTGTTTTCAGGATTGAGAGTTAAATATTCTTTTAATTCAGATACAGAATTTAAGTTCTCGTAATCTGTCAACTTTTGTAAACTTTTTGTTTTACTCATTTTATTTTTTTTAGAGTAATATTTCACAATCTAATTGAAGTGTGAAATATTAGTATTTTCTATTTTTATAGATATTTCTTTATGTAGATTAGTTGAAAAATCTTCAACTATTTTTAAATATTTTTTTCTAGGCTTGTCTTTGTTGTTAGCCTTAATTGATAACCAATATTTAGTATGTTGAAATTTATTTTCTAATTCGATATTTTGCCTTTTGTTAAGCTTGTTTTTGTTAATTGTGTAATCATAGAATAAAACATCATTCCAACGCTTAAGAAGTCTTAAAATAGCTTTATTTAAAGCTTCAATAGTTAAGTCTTTTAATGTTTTAAAACCCGCAGTTTGGAATTCTCTCATTCGTTTAGACTTTATTTCCACTCTTAAAATATTTCCATTCATTCCATATTGATTCCCTTTGTTATAAACTTTTAAAACATACTCCTCCTTAACTAATTGAGCAAAATTTTCTTCATATTTGAGTTCAAATTTTTTGCCTCCAGATTCTAATAAATTTGATATAATATTTTTAGGATTAACTGAAATTTGAAGATTTAAGCCAATTTCTATTTTTTGTAAAACAAAACAACTACTATCTACTCCAAATAATGATTCTAAATATTTGATAACAAAACAAAGATTTTCATAATTAAAACTATTACCATTAAATCCATTATAAGGTTTTTTCTTATTGTAGTTAGGCGCATAAATCCCTTTTAATGAATTATACATTTTATGTAAGCTACCTTTAAAATAAACCGCTCCAGTATCATAAATAATAACCTTACAAAAATGATGCTGTGCAACTCTCTTATTATCAAAAATAACCCCCGTTTTATTATCCACATTAGGGGGGAAATCTAAAGTCATATTATTAAGAATTTTACTTGCATCATACTCCCTTAGTCTTAAGGTAGTAAAATCAACTGGCATTATTAAGTAAATAAATTATATTGATTCGACTGTGGAAACAAATCTTTATTAGTGGTTAAATACCAAGCTTTAAAACCTGTTATTTTACAATATTTTTTTTCTACTTCATAAAGTAAGCCTCGTAATTCTAAATCTCTTTTATATCTGCAAATAGATTTTTGAGGTATTCCAGTCGCTTCAGAAATCATTGAACCAGTAGCAATATGATTTTGTAAATATTGAAATATGGTTTTCTTTTGGTTCTTAATTTTATTAACTTCGCCTTGTCCTTTCTCAAAAGACTCACGGCTGTTTGATTTGTTAGTCCTCATCATTCAGCCTTTTACAATTCAACTATTTTATTATCAATATCTTCTTGTCGATACAAAACACGACCACCCAAACCAAAGGCTTTAAGTGTTCCGTTTTTGTTCCATTTGTTAAGAGTAACAAGGCTAACATTAAGTAATTTAGAAACCTCTGCTCTACTTAAATATGTTTTAGGTTGCTTTGGCTGGAAATGAAGTTTAAGGTTTTCTAATTCCGCTCTTATTAGATTAAGTTCGGTTTTAAATTCTGTGGGTAATTGTAACTGTACTGTTTGCATCTTTTTAATGTTTTAAGATTAATGTGATACAAATTTGCGCCTATGTTAACGGCGTTTTATGGGTACTTATCGACGAAAATCATCGCTTTATTAATCAGTAGTAATTGAATTGTATAAATCATTTCTTGCATACGTTAAAATCTTTTTAGGACTATCGAAATAACCACGTTCAAATAAATTTTTATGTATTTCTTCATCTATAAAGTTATTATCTTTAAGCCATAAAATCAATATCTTAAATTTTGAATTTCTTATTTTGTTGATTTCCGAACTTTTTAACTTTTGAAAAATAAAACTAAATTTTTTTATTGGCTCATCCTTACTTAATTCATTCCATTTTAAGAATATTTCAAAACCGTTATCTTTAAAAATATCAGGGTGTTTGTTTTCTATTAGAGTTGGGTTTCCATTTCCCTGTAAATTTCCTTTTAGCTTCTTATATTCGTTCTTATCTATTTCTTTTTCAAAAAAATGTTTAGCATCTTTTTGTCTTATAAAATAAATAATACCGTAATCTGAGCTACCTAAATCAAAACCAACTTCTTTTCCTCCATATTTTTCATTGAAATAAATGGTTTCTAGAGTTTCCTCAATAATACTTAGTCGCTGTTCAACGTATCTATTATTGATATAAAACAAACCTTTTTGTAAATCAAAACAGTATTGATATAATAATTCAGAATTATAGTGTTTAAAAAAAGATAGATATCTATCAATAAAACTTATTACAATTTGATAATCAAAATTATTCTTTTTATAATATTCTTTTTTAGCATCATATTTATTTAAACTTTCTATTAAAAAACTTAATCTTTCTTTTATTGAATTTAAAGCAAAAACAAATTCAAAAGGAATATATTCCTTTCTTATTTTTTTAAAGAAAACTTTATAAAATTTAAAATCTTGTTTACAAACTTGTATTCCAAATTCATCATTGAAATTATCTGAAAAAAAGATACCCTTGTCCAATTCCCCTCCTTTTAGGGCAAAAAAAACTTCTGTCATTGAATTACATAAACCCTTTATTAAATCATTTTTATCGATTAATTCATTTCTTTTCTCAAAATCCATATTTTTCTAATTTTGATTTGATGCGTTTTTAATTACATTAAGTTGAGGTTCTTTTTTATTCTTTAAGGCTTGTAAGGTATAAAAATCTGCAATTTGTTGGGCAAAGTCTAAACTATCCTTACCGATATAATTTAGTAGCATTTTTTCTGAACTGTGCGCCGATATACTCATTATTAAGGGCGTTGGTAAAATACCGTATAAGTTAGTACAAAATGAACGTCTGCAAACGTGTGAAGCCATTAACTCCCACTTTGGATAAATCCCGCTTATTTTTCTTTTCTCCTTGTTTCCCTTACCTTTTTCTATTACTGTAATCTTACTATCTTTTATAAGCTCGTTAATTTCTGCAAGTTTGCAAATCTCTTTGATATGCTGGTTAAATTTCTGAATTGATATTTTATAAGGTAAACCACTTTTTATTATTTCTTTTGTTTTTTCTAAAACTGGTATGGTAACATTTTTACCTGTTTTTTGTTGCTTCAGTTGTATAACTTCTAAATTATTTAAGTTCTTAAAATTGGTTTCATCTAATTGTAAAAGGTCGCCACCTCTTTGTCCTAAATTACAACCTAATAACAACCATTTACGAGCGTTTTTAAGTGCATCATTTAATAAAATAACCTCTTCTATTGCCTGTAATTCTTTAGGGTTTAAATAAAGTATATTTTCGTTTTTTGTTTTGGTACTATCTATTTTCTTTAATTGAGTACTGGTTTCAATTCCATAAAATGAAGCATCATTACAAACCGTTTTTAAGTCTGCTATTTTTTTAAGCGCATAGCTTTTTTGGTACTTCTTTGTATTGAGTAGATATTTTAAAAAATCTTTTGCAAATTTTACATTTACGTCTTTAACCTTAAAAGAATTTTGCTTTTGATAATCTGTAAGAATATTCTTTAATGAATTGTAGGCATTAATTCTGCTTTTGGATAAACCAATACCGCCTTTACCGTTTTTTCTTGTTGGTGCTTCATCAATTATGCTTTGTATTGCATCTGTTAATAAATCGCTTTGTGTGGTTTCTGTAATACGTCCGAAATGTAAATCGATATAATGCTTTAGCCAAGCCGTGTTTATTGTTTCGCCTTTCGTGTTTGCATTATTAACCTCATCTAAAATATAGGTTTCTAATTTCTGTAAGTCAGATTTTAGTTTTTTGTTGGCATCTATATTTGTCTTAGGAAAACTTTTAGTACCCCAATCTTTTGGATTAATATGTAAGCCTGTTTTTGCACGTGGACTTAAACCACGTTTTACTGAAAGTCTTAAATAAATTGGTGCGGTTTCGTTTTCGCTTAATAGTTGGTATTTAATAGTAGCCATAAGTATTGAGTTTTGAACAATACGAATTTACAACCTTTTTTAATCTTTGCCAACGGTTTGCCAACCATTTTTTAGTCTTAATTAATTTTAGTTAACTTTAGTTAACACGCTAAAACCTTTATTTTTAATAGCATTAGTTAATTTTAAACGCATTAACGAGGTTTTACAAGGGTTTTAAAAGTCGACTAAATTCGAGGTTTAAAGTCCCGCCTTCAGTACAATAACCGTTGTTAATCCTTTGATTTTCAACGGTTTTTTGTTTTTTTAGCTTTTTTTATTTCTGACATACTTCCTATAAACAAGGAATTACACCGATTAAATTCAATCTTTTTTAAATTAGTTCACCATATAGTTAATAGAATCTAACGATTAAATAAAAATCAATTAATTAATCTTGATTAATCATTAGAAATCAATTGTTAGATATGGCATTAGTTTAGTTTTTAATAAACTTCTTTCTTACTTCTTGTAAACCATTTTTAATACTAATTACATAGACTCCTTTTGGTAGTGGTTTTACATCTACTTATCTAAAAGTATAATATGACATAAATCAATATAATTCTATCCTATAACTTTTATGTTTGCTTGAAATAAATTGAACTAAAAAAAAATAGAATTATGACTAAAGAAGAAATATCAAACACAAAACCAAAGTCAGAAAGACAAATAGCTAAAGAAAATTCTTATGCAAAATTTGATAAAAATAACGACATTAAGAAAGCATACTCTAAAGGAGAACTTTCAACATCAGATACAATAGCATATAACACCTTGTTATTATTAGAAAGGAATAGAAAGAATACGAGTTTGATAGCCACTATAATCGTGATTCAATTGATAGCAGTGTTAATAGGTGCAATTACACTTTCATAATAGCTATTAAATAACCCCAATAGTTACCTTCAAATTGAAATATAATCAATAACCTATTCAGATATTTTCTATATTTAATTTTTTTCCATCCAATGGGTGGTTTTCAATTCATTTTATAGCAGAATGATTGTGAGAGGGTATAAACACTCTCTTTTTTTATGTTTAATACTTTTGGATTTTTCTGCAAATTATATTCAAAATACGCAAAATGCTTAAAAAAATTGTAAAAACTTATATATATTTTTGAATCATCGATTTGTGATTAAATCATTTTTTTTTATTAGGGGGTGCCTACTAGGGGTTAGCATCCCTTTTTTTATACTTAATAGTTTCGATATTTTTCTAAATTTTTCAGATGGATAACTTGATTTTATCTAAATACCTTTTCAACTATTTTAAGTGATTGGAATGTCGTTAAATTCATTGAATTGAAATACTACGTATCTATGACATTAATCGAACGTCAATAAGCTATATTAGACCATTTAAAAGCATTTAATACTACATGATATGTTACGTAGGATTGAGCAGATAGCCTACCTATAAACCTAAAGTAATAGATAAAGTATTAATAAATAGTTGTGAGATTAGAAACAGGGTTTATATTTGCACCCGCTAACGGGGATTTTTGTTTTGTTGGTGATGTTCATTGAGTTGTTGTATTGTGGGATTAGATTGGGTTTTAAGTTTGATAAGGTTGTTTAGATTTTATTAAAAATAAGGTTTATTTTTATTTGGTTTATGATTAAAAAACGTTGTATGTTTGCAGTCCGAAATTTTCGGCAGTTACGTTCAGTTTTTTTTAGTTTTAAAGGGGTTTAAAAAAAAGTATTTTTTTTTCTTGTTGGAATAGAAATAGTTTATATATTTGCACCCGCTAACAAATACGGCAAAAAGGATTACAGAGATTTTGGTAAGGATTTTGATAAAAAGTCTACTAGTTCGATTCTAGTATTTCTACAAGATAGGATTTATAATGATTGTTTTAAATGCATGAGATTATTATTCTAGAAGTTCATTGAAAATATTGAAATTGACAGCGTAAACAAAGAGTAGAATAACCATGTTTAATTAAATTTAGACAAATTCTTTTGAAACTTATTCATTCATATTATTTAAAATATACAATGAAGAGTTTGATC
>NZ_PJMV01000001.1:3085000-3095995 GCF_002846595.1 Polaribacter sp. Hel1_33_96
CACCTCTTCCCATACCGAACAGAGAAGTTAAGCCCAATAGCGCCGATGGTACTGCATTTATGTGGGAGAGTAGGTCGCCGCCTTTCTTTATCTTGTGATAAACAAGATCTATAAACCTCATATCTAACGATATGAGGTTTTTTTATTACACAAAATGATAAAATATCAAACATAATTGCTTGTTTATGGAAATATTCTGTGGTAGATTATATAATTGTTTTTACTATTCGTTTTTTCTTTGATATTCATGTATTAGTCGGAAAATGGATATTTGTATATATTGGGGTAAAGAATAAAATCTAGAAAATTCAGAATATTTGGGCTTCCCAACAGTAAATTATATATTTTATTATTTTATGAGGCAAAGAGCTTATCTATAGTGTGATTACTCTAGAGTTATATTGGCTATTTTGACTTAGTTATAGTTTGATATACATACTCATATAGTTATTTATACAATTTCTAACTGCATTCTTCATGAAAAGTATCTTTTTCATTTTTATAATAGTCCATTTTATTTTTGAGTTCTTAAATAGTCTTATATTTGCCATCAATGAATTTTGACTTAAAAATAACGGACCCAAAGAGTAAGGCGAGAGCAGGAGTTATAACGACTGATCATGGAGTGATTGAAACCCCAATTTTTATGCCCGTAGGTACTGTTGGCACTGTAAAAGGTGTCCACCAGACAGAACTAAAAACGGAGGTAAAACCCGATATAATTTTAGCCAACACCTATCATTTATATTTACGACCAAAAACTAATATTTTAGAGCAGGCAGGTGGTATACATAAGTTTATGAATTGGGATAGAAATATTTTAACAGACTCTGGAGGCTATCAAGTATATTCGCTTTCAGGAAGGAGAAAAATAGAAGAAGAAGGTGTTAAATTTAAAAGCCATATTGATGGGTCTATGCATTTTTTTACTCCGGAAAATGTGATGGAGGTTCAACGAACTATTGGAGCCGATATTATTATGGCTTTCGATGAATGTACACCTTATCCATGCGACTATAATTATGCGAAACGTTCTATGCATATGACGCATAGATGGTTGGACAGATGTATAAATCATCTTGAAAACTTACCTTATAAATATGGTTATGAACAAACTTTTTTTCCTATTGTTCAGGGAAGTACGTATAAAGATTTAAGAAGGCAATCTGCTGAGTATATTGCGAATGCAGGCGCTCAAGGAAATGCAATTGGTGGATTATCGGTTGGAGAACCTGCTGAAGAAATGTATGCAATGACCGAGGTTGTTGCTGAAATACTCCCAGAAGATAAACCAAGATATTTAATGGGTGTAGGTACTCCAATAAATATATTAGAGAATATCGCTTTAGGTATTGATATGTTCGATTGTGTAATGCCAACTAGGAATGCCAGAAATGGAATGTTATTTACTGCTCATGGAACTATTAATATTAAAAACAAAAAATGGGAAAATGATTTTTCTCCCATTGATGAAATGGATATTACTTATGTAGATACGTTATATTCTAAAGCCTATTTACGTCATTTATTTGCTGCTAAAGAAATGTTAGGAAAACAGATTGCTTCTATTCACAATCTAGGATTTTATGTATGGTTAACTCGTGAGGCTAGAAAACATATTTTAGCGGGCGATTTTAGAGTATGGAAAGATAAAATGGTAAAACAAATGGATAAACGTTTGTAAATTTTTTAAAACATGAATTTCTAAATATAAGTTTAGCTTTTGAAGATTATAGATTGGTACATATTAAAACGATTTTTGGTAACCTTTTTGTTTACTTTACTAATTTTGATTCCTATTGCTGTTGCTATAGATATCTCTGAAAAAATTGATAATTTTTTTAGAACATGCAGATTTAGGATTTTATCAAGTTGTAGATGAGTATTATAAAAATTTTATCATTTATTATGCAAATACATTTATGCCCTTGGCATTGTTTATTGCTGTAATTTTATTCACTTCAAAACTTTCTAATAATACAGAGATTATTGCAATTACGAATGCTAAAGTTTCGTTTACAAGATTTCTATATCCGTATTTTTTAGGTGCCACTTTAATTACAATGGTTTCACTATTAATGAATCATTTTGTTGTACCTAGTAGCAGTAAAACTAGAAAAAAGTTTGAGAAAGAATATATAAATAGTAGAAAGCAAAAAAATGAGTTAAAATATATAAATGATTTCAGTCTGCAATTAACAGATAGTACTTACATATTTATAAGAAGTTTTAATACACAATCAAATTCTGGTTATGATTTTACTTCGGAAGTGTATAATGGTTTAAAATTAAAATCAAAATTAGTAGGAGATAATATAAAATTCAATACAAAAGACTCTGTTTTTACACTTCAAAATTGGAGAAAACGTCAAATATATAAGGATAGAGACAGCATTTTTTCTGGAAATAAACTAGATACTGTTTTTAGTTTTACGCCTAAGGATTTAATTTACAAATCTGCGCTATCCCAAGAAATGCCTTCTGATGAATTGATGAAATTTATTCGTATTTCAAAGAAAAGAGGTGTTAAAAATTTGAATGCGTATTTGGTTGAATTTCATAAAAGAACAAGTCTCCCAATCGCTAGTTACATACTTACAATTATTGCTGTAGCGCTGGCATTTAGGAAAAAAAGAGGTGGAACAGGAATCAATTTGGCAATAGGAGTGGCTATTATGTTTATCTACGTTTTTCTAATGAAAATTTCAGAAGTCTTAGGAGCTGTAGCAGGTGTAAATTCGTTATTATATGTCTGGATGCCAAATTTCTTTTTTGGTAGTTTAGCTATATATCTGTATTACTATGCTAAAAAATAGGTTCAAAAATTATTTATTACTTCATCTCATTGTTTTTATCTGGGGATTTACAGCAATATTAGGTGCATTAATTACTATTGATGCGATTCCCTTAGTTTTCTTTAGAATGGGTTTAGCAGTTATTTTTATTACAATTTATTTTCTTTTCAAAAGAAAAAGTTTTTATGTGGATAAAAAAAGGATTGCTCAAGTTTTTAATAACAGGAATTACTATTGCACTTCATTGGATTTTCTTTTTCAAAGCCATAAAAGTTTCAAATGTTTCTGTCGCTTTAGTAACCATGAGTACAGGTGCATTTTTCACCTCTTTAATAGAACCTATTTTTTTTAAAAGGAAGTTGAAATTACTAGAAATCATTCTTGGATTATTAGTGATAGTAGGTTTATATATTATTTTTAATTTCGAAAGTCAATATAAATTAGGAATTGGGTACGCTTTACTCTCTTCTTTTTTAGGGTCCTTATTCGCTGTTTTAAATGGTCTTTTTATTAAAAAGTATAGTGCAAGTTCTATATCATTATATCAACTATTATTTGGAACTCTTTTTGTTACATTCTATTTATTTTTAAATAATAGTTTTTCAATCTCTTTTTTTAGTTTACATAAATCTGATTGGATTTATTTGCTGATATTGAGCAGTATTTGCACTGCTTATGCATTTATTGCATCCGTAAAAGTGATGAAATATTTATCTCCATATACGGTTATGCTGACCATAAATTTAGAGCCAGTTTATGCTATTATTTTAGCGCTGTTTGTTTTTGGAGACAAAGAAAAAATGAAACCAGAATTTTATTTAGGTGCCTGTATTGTTTTAGGAGTTGTTCTAATTAATGGAATTATTAAGAATAAATCATTAATAAAACAGAAGATTTTACAAAAGGTAAAAAAATAAATCAACTTGCCTAAAAAAGTAAATTTTATAGTATGTTTGTTAATCCAAATAACTAAATCAAAATAACTATAAATGGAATATTTAGATTTTGAAATGCCGATAAAAGAGCTGGAAGATCAGCTACAAAAGTGTCAAATTATTGGTAAAGAAAGTGATGTAGATGTTACAGCAACCTGTAAAAAAATAGAAAAAAAATTAGCAGAAGCGAGAAAGAGTATATATAAAAATATAACTCCTTGGCAAAGAGTTCAATTATCCAGACACCCAAATAGACCTTATACTTTAGATTATATCAAAGCAATTTGTGGAGATACTTTTATGGAACTTCATGGAGACAGAAATGTTAAAGATGACAAAGCTATGATTGGTGGTTTAGGGAAAATTGGAGACCAATCTTTTATGTTTATTGGTCAACAAAAAGGATACAATACAAAAACGCGTCAGTACAGAAACTTTGGAATGGCGAATCCAGAAGGGTACAGAAAAGCGTTACGTTTAATGAAGATGGCAGAAAAATTTAGAATTCCTGTAGTCACATTATTGGATACACCTGGAGCATATCCTGGTTTAGAAGCAGAAGAACGTGGACAGGGAGAGGCTATTGCCAGAAATATTTTAGAAATGACTCGTTTAAAAACACCAATTATTACCGTGGTTATTGGTGAAGGAGCCTCTGGAGGAGCATTAGGTATAGGGGTAGGAGACCGAGTTTATATGATGGAAAATACTTGGTACACCGTTATTTCTCCTGAATCTTGTTCTTCAATTTTATGGAGGAGTTGGGAATATAAGGAGCAAGCGGCAGCGGCATTAAAATTAACAGGAACTGATATGAAAAGGTTAAAATTAATTGACGCTATTATTAAGGAACCAATTGGGGGTGCGCATACCAATAGAGAAGGAGCTTTTAAAGCTGTTGAAGCACAAATTTTAAATGCTTTTAATGAGTTAAAAGATTTATCTGATACAGATTTAATAATTAAAAGAATGGAGAAATATTCAGAGATGGGTGTTTATAAAGAATAAATATTTTAAAGTCAAAGAAAAATAAAAGCGAAATTCAACTTTGAATTTCGCTTTTATTTTGATTTATTTTTAGATCTTCAATTAAATGTCCAACGAATTTAGTAAAGATTTTAATCTAGGGTCAGAGGGCCTAGACACGTTTGAATCTATAATTTGACCTTCTGGATCAATTAAAATAAATCTAGGTATTGAATTTATTTGATACGCTTGTTGAAAAGAAAAATCTTGTCCAGACCAAAGTTGAACTCCAGTCATATTTTTTTTCTTTACAAAAGCCCTCCATTTTTTTTTCTGCGGCTTCCCAAGAACCTCCACTTCTTCGCGATTCATCTGTAGAAATACTAACAAACTCAATATTTTTATTATGATATTCTTTCTCTAAAGTTTGTAAATAGGGTATTTGTTGTATGCAAGGACGGCACCAAGTAGCCCAAACATCTATATAAACATATTTTCCTCTAAAGGAGTCTAATGACTTTTTACCTCCTTTAAAATCTACATAATTTTCAAATTTAGGAGAAGGTCTTCCTTTTCCAGTGACTCTGTTTTGGTTATATGCATTGCTAAAATTAATAACTAATTGATTGTTTTGGTCAAGAAAAGAATTGTAAAGGGTACTATCTAGATGATTGTAAGAATTTAAAATACTATCATACTCAAATTTTATTTGATTAATTTTTTTTCTTGAAATCATCCTCTTCTAAATTTAAATTTATTTGAGGATTTTGGACACTTTTATTTTTTTCTACTTGAGCAATAATAAAATTACTGTTATCAGAACCTTTGCCAGAAAATTTTAAACTTTTCATAAAATTTTGAGCATCTCCGACAAGGGAAATATTGTATCCATTTTTTAAATAAATTGGAGCTCTGTTATTACTAGCTTCCATTGTATAAATTGCACCTTCCTCAACTTTTAATGTGTCTTTAAAAACACCTCCTGAGTTTATATTTATTTCTTTTATAATTCCTTGCCTGTTTGAAATTGTTAAGAATGAATCTTGAGTATTTTCAAGTTTACCGGATAAAGTAAGATGATTTTGAGGCTGTTCTGGAATACAAGAACTCATAATTAATAAACCAAAGAGAAGTATATAAATGTTTTTCATTTTGAAAATTTAAAGATGCCACAAATATAAAATATTAATTCAATGAAAAATAGTTAAAATCGCTTGCATATGCAACTATGAATTTGCACTTTTGAATTTCAATCAATCAAAATATGATTTCCATTCCATTATATAAAACTCAACACCCTTGGATTTATCTAAAATTCAAGAAATAATTTCTTTGGATGTAAAGTTAGCATTATCAGAAACTGCTATTCAAAAAATTAAAAAATGTAGGTCTTTTTTGGATGTAAAAACGAAATCGATTTTCGAAACCAATTTATGGCATTAATACAGGTTTTGGAAGCTTTGTATAATGTAAAGATAAAAGACAATAATTTACAGAAATTACAAGAAAATTTGGTAATGAGTCATGCTTGTGGAACAGGAGATGAGTGCCAAAAGAAATTGTAAAATTGATGATTTATTTAAAGTTGCAAGCTCTCAGTTATGGACATTCAGGAGTGCAATTGGCTACTGTAAATAGATTAATAGATTTCTATAACAATGATATTATTCCTGTCATTTACACGCAAGGTTCTCTTGGAGCCTCAGGAGATTTATCACCTTTAGCACATTTGTCTTTGCCTTTAATTGGATTAGGAAAGGTATATTATAAGGGTGAGATAATTTCATCGGAAGAATTATTAAAAGTATTTTCTTGGGATAAAATAAGTTTACAATCAAAGGAGGGTTTGGCGCTGTTAAAACGGAACACAATTTATGTCGGCTTACGGGAATTCATTGTTTGTTTAAAAGCACATAAATTATCTTATTTAGCAGATTTAATTGGTTACTATTTCTTTAGAGGGTTTTGACGGACGCATAGAACCTTTTAACGAGTTATTCATTTTGCAAGACCACATAATGGTCAGATAAAAACAGCGCAAAGAATTAAAGATTTTTTGGAAGAAAGTGATTGATTGTGCAAGAAAAACAGCATGTACAAGATCCTTATTCTTTTCGATGTATGCCGCAAGTTCATGGGGCAACAAAAGATACGATTAGGTTTGTAACCAAAACCTTTTTGACAGAAATTAATTCTGTAACAGACAACCCTGAATATTTTTGTAGATGAAGATTGAAATTATTTCAGGAGGAAATTTTCATGGGACAACCTTTAGCGTTAGGATTAGATTTTTTAGCGATTGCTCTAGCAGAGTTAGGAAATATATCGGAAAGAAGAACCTATCATTAGTTTCCGGGCACAGGCACCTGCCTCCTTTTTTAATTTCAAACCCAGGATTAAATTCAGGATTTATGATTCCGCAATATACCGCCAGCAAGTATTGTTAGTTCAGAATAAACAATATGCAACTCCAGCAAGTGTAGATTCTATTGAGTCTAGTAACGGACAAGAAGATCATGTTTCGATGGGGGCAAATGCGGCGACAAAATGTAAAAAGATAGTGGATAATTTACAGTCTATTTTTGCTATTGAATTGTTTACAGCTTCACAGGCATTAAGTTTTGGAAATGGAAAAAGTTCTCCTTTTTTAGAAAGTATAATGAGTCTCTTTAGACAAGAAGTTACGATTGTAGAAGAAGACCGGGTTTTACATGATGATATTGTAAATGCTTCCGAGTTTATTAATTCTTTAGAAATTGACAGTCTAGAATTGTTTGGGTAGTTATATGTTTTTTCTATTTTGGATTTAATACTTTTAATTTGTTTGTCATATCGATTATAAACTGCCTGAATACTTCTTCAGATGTAACCCAAAAAAAATTTAATTTTTTTAGACACATGATATTTTTCCTCTCGGTAAATTTTAAAAATAGGATAAATAGTTTAATAGCGAATTAATATTATTCAAGTCAAAAATCAATTAGTAAGAGGGTTTTTTTATAAAAAATCCCGAACGAAAGTTCGGGATTTTCCTGTTTTTAAGATTCCGTTTCTGTTCTAGTTTCAGGCTTCTTTTTACCTTTTTTAATTTTGATGGTGAGTTTGTTTTTATCATCATCAAAATCCATAGTAATGGTGTCTCCTTCAGATAATTTAGAATTTACGATTTCTTCAGCTAAAGCATCTTCTATATATTTCTGAATAGCTCTCTTAAGTGGCCTTGCTCCATACTTTTTGTCAAAACCTTTATCTGCTATATAATCTTTTGCTTTTTCGCTTAACTTTAAAGTATAGCCCAAATCGGATATTCTATGCAGTAATTTATCTAACTCAATATCTATAATAGAATGAATGTCTCCTCTTTCTAAAGCATTAAATACAATTACATCATCTATTCTGTTTAAAAATTCAGGAGCAAAAGATTTCTTTAAAGCTCCTTCAATTACAGATTTTGCATGTGCATCTGCTTGTTCTTTTTTCGATGAAGTTCCAAAACCTACACCACCACCAAAGTCTTTTAATTGACGCGCACCAATATTAGAAGTCATAATAATTATGGTGTTTCTAAAATCGATTTTACGTCCAAGACTATCCGTAATATATCCATCATCTAAAATCTGAAGTAACATATTAAATACATCTGGATGTGCTTTTTCAATTTCATCTAATAAAATAACTGAATACGGTTTTCTTCTTACTTTTTCAGTTAACTGTCCTCCTTCTTCGTATCCAACATAACCTGGAGGTGCACCAATTAAACGAGATATAGCAAATTTCTCCATGTATTCACTCATATCAATTCTAATTAAAGAATCATCAGAGTCAAAATAATTCACGTGCTAATACTTTCGCTAATTGTGTTTTTTCCAACACCAGTTTGTCCTAGGAAAATAAAAGAACCAATGGGTTTGTTTGGGTCTTTTAAGCCAACTCTATTTCGCTGAATTGCTTTTACAACTTTAGTAACAGCTTCATTTTGTCCTATTATTTTTCCTTTAATTAACTCTGGTAGTTCATGTAATCTATGCGTTTCTGCTTCTGCGACTCTATTTACAGGAATACCAGTCATCATGGAAACAACTTCTGCAACGTTGTCTTCTGTAACAATTTCTCTGTTTAATTTAGAGTCATCTTCCCATTGTTTTTGAGCAGAGTTCAAAGCCGCTTCCATGTTCTTTTCATCATCCCTTAATTTGGCAGCTTCTTCATATTTCTGACTATTAACGGCTTTTGTTTTATGATTCCTAATAATTTCTAATTGTGATTCTAACTCTAAAACTTGCTGAGGAACTATAATATTTGTAATATGAATTCTAGATCCGGCTTCATCTAAAGCATCAATTGCTTTGTCTGGAAGATATCTGTCAGTCATGTATCTGTTGGTTAATTGCACACAAGCTTCAATAGCAGCATCTGTATAATTAACATGATGATGTTCTTCGTATTTACTCTTAATATTTTGTAAAATTTGAATGGTTTCTTTTACGGAGGTAGGATCTACAATTACCTTTTGAAAACGACGTTCTAGAGCGCCATCTTTTTCGATGTTTGTCCTAAACTCATCTAAAGTTGTAGCTCCTATACATTGTATTCTCCTCTTGCTAAAGCTGGCTTTAACATGTTTGATGCGTCTAAAGAACCGGTTGCACCACCAGCACCAACAATGGTATGAATTTCATCGATGAATAAAAATAATATCTTCATTTTTTTCGAGCTCATTCATTAAAGCTTTCATACGTTCCTCGAATTGACCTCTATATTTCGTACCCGCCACTAGGCTTGCTAAATCTAAGAAACAATACGTTTGTCAAATAAAATTCTAGAAACTTTACGTTCTATAATTCTCAAAGCCAAACCTCTGCAATCGCAGATTTTCCAACTCCAGGTTCACCAATTAACATTGGATTATTTTTCTTTCTTCTACTTAAAATTTGCGAAACACGCTCAATTTCTTTTTGTCTACCCACAACAGGGTCTAATTTACCTTTCTCAGCTAAATCAGTTAAATCTCTACCAAAATTATCTAATACAGGGTGTTTCGATTTTTTAGCGGTTTTACTTTTTTGAGATTGATCAAAAGGATTTGGTTTCTCTGAGGCGTACTCGTCATCAGAAGGTGTTTCTGCAATTGGATTTGAAGGTAAATCAACATCAAGATCATCTACATGCAATTGCTTGTATAATGTTTTAACATCATCATAGTTCACATGATATTTTTGAATCAACTTTGTAGTTGGGTCATTTTCATTTCTTAAGATACATAATAACAAATGCGCAGTGTCTATAGATTCACTTTGATACAACTTAGCTTCTAAAAAAGTAGTTTTAAGCGCCTTTTCGGCTTGTCTCGTTAAACGTAAACTAGGCTTGTCTTTATTGTCAGAAAATGTTGGGTTTGATGGGTTTAATTGTTCAAGTTTTTTACGCAATAAAACTAAATCAACATCAAATGTTGTTAAGATTTCTATTGCTTTTCCTTCTCCTTTTCTAATTAAACCTAATACAAGATGCTCTGTTCCAATAAACTCATGCCCTAATCTTAAAGCTTCTTCTTTACTGAAAGTAATTACATCTCTGACTTTTGGTGAAAAATTATCGTCCATATTTCTTTCTCTCTTTATTAATTTGTAGTAAAATTAGTCCTTTATGTTTTAGCAATTACAAAAAATATGCCAATGCAAAAAAACTGACATTTTGACTATTGTAACAAGGTATAAAACTATTAGAAATCAAACAAATAAAATACTGTTAAAAAATATTAAAAAATGTTGATAACTCTGCCGAATTACAGCTACTAAAACCTTTGTGAAAAGGCGTAGAAATACTATCTTGCCTTGTCTTAAAAAAATGAATTAATTTTAATCAAAATATATATATGTCAGACGGAGAAAAGTTAATTCCGATTAACATTGAGGATCAGATGAAAGCCGCATACATCGATTACTCGATGTCAGTAATTGTTTCAAGAGCACTGCCCGATGTAAGAGATGGTTTGAAACCAGTTCATAGAAGGGTTTTGTTTGGTATGCATGAATTAGGAATTAAAGCAACTGGGTCGTATAAAAAATCAGCAAGAATTGTTGGGGAAGTTTTAGGAAAGTACCATCCACATGGAGATACCTCTGTGTATGATTCCATGGTGAGAATGGCGCAAAACTGGAGTGTACGTTACATGATGGTTGATGGGCAAGGTAACTTTGGTTCTGTAGATGGAGATAGTCCAGCAGCGATGCGTTATACTGAGGTTAGAATGCAAAAGATATCAGAAGATATGTTTAGCTGATATTGAGAAAGATACT